>NZ_JBEPOB010000001.1:1055000-3455000 GCF_040546595.1 Bosea sp. OAE506
GAAATTCTTCTCCGGCGGCGTCACGGAGCTGAAGGAGAAGCTCGGGCCGATCAACTGGCAGTTCATGCCGACCAAGGCCTTCGACCCCACCGATTTCGAGGCCTTCCTGAAGCTCCTGCCGCGCAGCGTCGAAGGCCTCGCGATCCGCCATGCCGTCGAGGTGCGCCATGACAGCTTCCGTACGCCGGACTTCATCGCCCTGCTGCGCGAATACGGCGTGGCAGCGATCACCGCAGCAGATTTGGATTATCCACAAATCGCCGATGTCACGGCGCCTTTCGTCTATGCCCGCATCATGGGAACCAGCGAGACGGAGCCGGAGGGCTATGCTGCCGCCGATCTCGACCGATGGGTGCAGCGCGCGCAGGCCTGGTCGAAGGGCGAGGTTCCCGACGATCTCGCCAGGGCATCCGGCGATGCGGCCGAGGCGGTGCCGCGCGACGTCTTTCTCTACGTGATCAGCGGCGCCAAGGTCCGCAATCCCGCCGCTGCCATGGGGCTGACGCGGCGGTTGGCGGAAGCCGGCTGAGGTCTGTCAGCCGTCAGAGGGTACGATATCCTGGCAGACATCGACCCATTCGGCGCCGGTGAGCAGAGCCATCCGCTCGGGCGATATCCGAACCGCGCTATGCGTCGAGCCGGCGGCGGGCACAACTTCGTCGAAAGCCTTGAGCGAGACGTCGCAATAGACCGGCAGCGGCGTCGCCAGGCCGAAGGGGCAGACGCCACCGACGGGATGGCCGGTCAATGCCTCGACCTCCGCCAAATCGAGCATGCGCGGCTTGGCTGCGAACACCGCCTTGGCCTTGCGGTTGTCGAGGCGGGCATCGCCGCGCGCCACCACCAGCACGACGCGCTCGCCGACCCGCAGCGACAGCGTCTTGGCGATGCGCGCGGGCTCGACGCCATGGGCGGCAGCGGCGAGCTGGACCGTCGCGCTGCTTTCCGACGTCACCATAACTGCAATGTCGGGGGCGTGGGCGGCGAAGAAGGCGTGGACGGAGTCGAGGCTCATCGCATCACCGGAAGCGGAGGAAGAGCAGCAGCGCGAACGCCGCCGGCAGGCCGAAGACCAGCGAGAAGAACGGCATCTCCTGCAGCAGCGTATAGCCGGCGCGGTTGACGCCGACCCAGAGATTGATCAGCGCGGCGACGAGCCAGAGCGGCAGGAACAGCTTCACCGTGAAGCCGGTCGGGTCGCCCCCGCCGAGCTTCAGCCGGCGCGCGAGGAAATGCAGCGCGCCGAGCAGGGCGAAACCGGCGGCGATCAGCTTCAGCGTGTGCATAAGGCGTTCCCCCGCCTGCGGCTGCGCTCAGTGGCGGAAATGGCGGTGTCCGGTGAAGACCATGGCAAGGCCAGCCTCGTCTGCGGCTTTGATCACCTCATCATCGCGCATCGAGCCGCCGGGCTGGATCACGGCGGTGGCGCCGGCTTCGGCCGCGGCCAGCAGGCCGTCGGCGAAGGGGAAGAAGGCGTCGGAGGCGACGACCGAACCCCTGGCGAGAGTCTCGGGCTGCCCGGCGGCCCTGGCGGCTTCCGCCGCCTTCCATGCCGCGATGCGCGAGGAATCGACGCGGCTCATCTGGCCCGCGCCGATGCCGACGGTCGCGCCGTCCTTCACATAGACGATCGCGTTGGACTTGACGTGCTTGGCGACGCGGAAGGCAAAGCGCAGATCGGCAAGCTCGGGCTCGCTCGGCTGGCGCTTGGTCACGACCTTCAGTTCCATGTCGTCGACGACGGCATTGTCGCGGGCCTGGGCGAGGAAGCCGCCCGAGACGGTGCGCAGCGAGAGGCCGGGCGCGCGTACATCCGGCAGGCCGCCGGTGAGCAGCAGGCGTAGGTTCTTCTTGGCGGCGATGAGCGCGATCGCCTCCTCGTCCGCCTCGGGCGCAATGATCACCTCCGTGAAGATCTCGACGATCTTGCGGGCGGCGTCGGCGTCGAGCCTGCGGTTCAGCGCGACGATGCCGCCGAAGGCCGAGACGGGATCGCAGGCCAGCGCCCGCTCATAGGCCGCGAGCAGCGAGGAGCCGGTGGCGACACCGCAGGGGTTGGCGTGCTTGACGATGACGCAGGCGGCCGTCGCGGCGGGATCAAACTCGGCGACGCACTCGAAGGCGGCGTCGGTGTCGTTGATATTGTTGTAGGAGAGCTGCTTGCCCTGAACCTGCCGCGCCGTCGAGACGCCCGGGCGACTGCCGGGCGTGCGGTAGAAGGCGGCCCATTGGTGCGGGTTCTCGCCATAGCGCATCGCCTCGGCGAGCTGGCCGCCCAGCGCGCGATAGGCCGGGGCGGTGTCACCCAGCTCATTGGCGAACCAGTTCGAGATCGCGGCGTCATAGGCCGCCGTGCGGGCATAGGCCTTCTGCGCGAGCTTGCGGCGCAGCGTCAGCGTCGTCGCGCCCTTCTGCGCCTCGAGATCGGCGAGCACCGCGGCATAGTCCGAGGGTTCGACGACGACGGCGACGTCGTGATGGTTCTTGGCCGCGGCGCGGATCATCGCCGGCCCGCCGATGTCGATGTTCTCGATGCAGTCGTCATAGGGCTTGCCGGCTGCGACCGTCGCCTCGAAGGGGTAGAGGTTGACGACGAGCAGGTCGATCGGCGCGATGCCGTGGCCCAGCATCGAGGCCTGGTGCTCGGGATGGGAGCGGATCGCCAGCAGGCCGCCATGGACCTTTGGGTGCAGGGTCTTGACGCGGCCGTCCATCATCTCCGGGAAACCGGTCAGGTCGGAGACGTCGGTCACGGGCAGGCCGGCCTCGGCCAGCGCCTTCGCCGTGCCGCCGGTCGAGACCAGGGCGATGCCCAGCCGGTTCAGGGCGCGTGCGAACTCGACCAGACCGGTCTTGTCGGAAACGGAAAGGAGCGCGCGTTCGACGCGGCGGAGCTCGGTCGGCATCGGAAAGGGTCCAGGAACATCGAGACGGTCGGCGCGAGCTATCATGCTGCGGCGCGCAAAGCAAAGCGCGCGGCCGGCTCAGGCCTCGGGCGGAGTCTCGGGAACCGCTTCCTCCGGCGGTGGCGGCCGGAACCGGGCGGCCTGGGGCGCGGCTGCCCCGATGCGGGCCAAGCGCCAGGTGATCCGCGGCGTCGCGACCGCATCGAACGTGATGCTGAGCTGCTCGGTGCGACGCCGTCCATCGGCTGCCGCGAGGAAGATGCTTTCCTCGATCGCCAGCGGAAGCCCCGCCGCATCGAAGGACCAGACCTCGCCATTGGGCAGGGCCAGCATCGCGGCCTCGCCGTTGCGGACCAGGCTGGCCTTGACGGCCGGGTGGAGATGGAAGCGTGCCACGCCCGGCAGTTCGGACGGCGCCGCACTCAGGGTGACCTCGTCCTCGCCCGACAGGGATGAGCCGTCGCGCGCGAGCAGGAGGCGGCGGGTGTGCACCGCGCCGAGCCCGCGCCGGTAGCCGTCATGGCTGCCGACCCATTCGGGGCCCGCTTCCGTGTCCTGCCGCGCGACGCGGACATCGGTAGGGCCGGCGACGACCCGCATCTCGCCCAGCACGCGGCCGAAGGCGGCGCTGGAGCGATCGGCGAGCGTAACCGTCGAATGGGCGGCGGTGCTGCGCGCGGCCTGGCGCAATTCGGCCGAGCCGTAGCGGCTGGTGCCGCAATTGACGACGATGCGCTGGGCGCCGCTGGAGAACTCGAAGGAGAGGCAGCCGGCATGGGCCTCGACCGACTGGGCTCCGCGCGGCGCGGCGCCGGCCTCGACCACGACGATGGCGCGTTCGCCGGTGAGGCGGCTGTAGCCGGAATAGCCGGCCTGCTCGATCGGCCGCGCGCGGGCGTCATCATAAGCAGCCAGCGTCGCCATCAGGTCCGGCGGCGTGGTGCCCATGCCGTTGAACAGCGCGAGCGCGCCGTCGCCGTGCCGGAACAGGCGCAAATGTGGCATCATCCGCTCGATCGCCATCAGCATGCCCCGCGGTGGCTCGATACCGCGTGCCATGAAGGTCTCGCGCAGCGGCAACAGGTCGAGCAGGAGCTCGATCAGCATGCGTGGATTGCGGCTGACATGGCCGCCATCGGGCAGGATCTGGTGGTCGAGCTCGTCGGAGAGCTGATGGTCGAGCCGGCGCCGGCGCCCGTCCTGCCCGTCGAGGCAGACGGCGGCGAAGCTGACGGCGATGAGGCAGTTGAGGCGCGCGCTGCCTTCCACCGCGCCCGAGAGCGACAGGTTCAGCCGGTCGGCGAGCCGCCAGACATGGCGCAGGAAGCGTTCGTAGAAGCCATGGTCGGCGCCCTCCAGCAGCAGCGGCGAATGCGACAGGAGCGAGATCAGCCGGCGTGCCGCCACGGCGGGGCGGCGGGCGATCTCGCCGCGCTCGCGCTTGCGGGCAATGAAATCCTCGACGAGGGCGCGGGCATTGGCGCGGGCGAGCGCCGTGTTGGCGACGTGCATGTGGCGCAGCCAGCCGAAGCCGAGCAGCGCCTCGGCCCAGGCCTCGCTCGGCGGCTCGCTGTCGAAGGGGGATTCGCCATGGGTGCGCAGGGTGCGGCCGGCGAAGGCATAGTAGCCGGCGTAGATGTCGCCGGCTGTGGTGGGGTCGGCAGTGCGCAGGTCATGGGGCGCGAACAGCAGGCGCGTCGCAGCCGGACGTCCGAATGGCCAGAGCCGGCGCGCGACGCCGAAGAGGTGACCACGGGTCCGCCGGGCCGCCCGTCCGATCGCGGCCTGCGCCAAACCCCTGCGCTCAGACCAGCCGTTCAATGCCCCGATATGCCCCGTACTCACGACACAAGGCGTCGATCGCCCGTCCGATTCCCCATCATGTCATAGCCTGATCAGGCGGGTTGCGTAAAATCCGCTCCATCCGGAGAGGCGCGGCGTTTCGTTGCGGAGCTGGTGGGGCAGGGTCCGCAGATCGCCGTTGCGGTCAATCGCCTCGGTGAGGCCGCCGATTTCGCCGGCCTCGACGGGCTTTCGGACAAAGTCGGGGTGGGCCTTCAGGAAGGCCTCGATCTGCGCCTCGCCCTCCTGGGGCTCGAGCGAGCAGGTGCAGTAGACCAGCCGGCCACCCGGCTTCGTCAGACGCGCCGCCGCCTCGAGCAGCCGTGCCTGGAGGGCGACGAGCTTGTCGCGGTCCTCGGGCGATTTCGTCCAGGCGACGTCGGGGTGGCGGCGGATGGTCCCGGTGGCGCTGCAGGGCGCGTCGAGCAGCACAGCGTCGAAGGCCTCCGCCTGCCATTGCGACGCATCCACGGTGACGATGTCGGCCGACAGGCCGAGCCGCTCGAGATTAGCGCGCAGACGGCGCAGGCGCGGTCCTGAGCGATCGACGGCCGTGACCTGTGCGCCCATGGCGGCGAGCTGGGCCGTCTTGCCGCCCGGCGCGGCGCAGAGATCGGCAATGCGCTCGCCCGGCTGCGGCGCGAGCAGGCGCACGGGCAGCGCCGCGGCGGCGTCCTGAACCCACCAGGCGCCCTCGTCGAAACCCGGCAGGCTGCTGATACCACCGCGTTCGCGCAGGCGGATCGAGCCGGTGGGAAGAAGGAGGCCGTCGAGCTTTTCAGCCCAGCCCTCGGGATCGGATTTCACGGAGATGTCGAGCGGCGGCTCGTCGCGATGGCTTGCTGCGATGGCGGCAGCGACATCCTCGTCGTAGCTCTCCATCCAGCTCTCGGCGAGCCATTCGGGCGTGTCGAGGAAGGGGTCGACCGCCTCGGCGAGGATCGCCTCGCGTTCGCGGGCCAGCCGCCGCAGCAGCGCATTGCCGAGCGAGACATAGCGCGAGGAGCGCGCATCCTCGTGGAGATGGCGGATGGCGAGGTCGACGGCGGCATGGTCCGGCACGTCGAGGAAGAGAATCTGCGCCGCGGCGGCGACCATGATCGGCTCGAACGGGCCGGAATTGCGCGGGCTGCCGCGCTCCAGCCTTGCGTTGATCGCCTCCTGGATCGTGCCGAGCCGGCGGAAGGCGGTGATCGCGATGGCGCGGGCCAGCGCGCTGTCGGCGGCGTCGAGCCCATAGGACGGCGCCAGCCGCTCATGCGTGTCGTCAAGCGACAGCTTTGCTCTCAAGACCTCGTCGATGACGGCGGCGGCGAGCCGGCGCGCCGGCAGTCCCGGAGCGGCGGCGGTGCGCTGCGCGTCGTCCTCCTGCTGCGGCTGGGGGATGTCGTCCCGTTGACCCTGCTGCTTTGCCACGCGATCAGCCCCAGGGACCTGGCTCGCGGCCGGACCCGCTCCAGTGGTTCTGCGCAGCGCCGCCGACGAAGCCGCCGCCGCTGCGGCCGATGCCCATGGCGCGGGCCTGCTCCATCAGCGCGGCGATGCGGTTGCCGGTATCGGGGTGTGTCGAGAACAGGGAATCCATGCCGCCAGCCGTGAGGGGATTGATGATGAACATGTGCGCCGTAGCAGGCTTCGCCTCCGCCGTCTCGTTCGGCGTATGCGCGACGCCGCCGGCAATCTTCGCCAGCGCATCGGCAAGCCAGACCGGATTGCCGCAGATCTCGGCCCCGAGCTTGTCGGCCTCGTATTCGCGCGAGCGCGAAATCGCCATCTGGATCACCATCGCGGCCATCGGCGCCAGGATCGAGAGCAGGATCTGCACGACCATGTTGGGCCGGTTCTCGCGCGAACCGAACATCATGCCGAAAGTGACGAGCGAGGAGATGGCGCCGGCCATGGTGGCGGTGATCGTCATCGTCAGCGTGTCGTGATTCTTGATGTGGGCAAGCTCATGCGCCATCACGCCCGCCAGTTCCTCATAGCTCAGCGTGCGCAGGATGCCGGTGGTGGCCGCAACCGCCGCATTCTCCGGGTTGCGGCCGGTGGCGAAGGCGTTGGGCTGGTCTTCCTCGATCAGGTAGACCCGCGGCATCGGCATGTTGGCCCTCGCCGCGAGGTCGCGGACCATGCCGTAGAGCTCGGGTGCGGTCCGCTCGTCGACCTCATGGGCATTGTGGGCAGCGAGCGCCAGCCGGTCGGAGTTCCAGTAGCTGAACAGGTTGGTGACGGCGGCGAAGCCCAGCGCCATCAGCATGCCGCCGCCGCCGCCGAGCAGATAGCCGACCGCGCCGAAAAGCGCGGTGAGACCGGCCATCAGCATGCCGGTGCGGACATAGTTCATCGTCTTCCCCTCGGTTCCATCGCGGCTCGCGGCGACATGCCTCTCCCCGGATGCGGTTCTGGCACTTATGTGGTGAAGCGGACGGCGATCCTGCAAGGACTTTGGCGAGAGACCGAGGCGATGAGCGAGCCCCATGACGTGACCCCGGCCCCGGCAGAGGACGCACAGCCCGCGCCGAAGATCCTGTCGCCGGCGGCGCAGCGGGCGCTGGCCGAAGCGCAGGCAAGGCGCGCCGAGATCGACGCGCGGGCGGCCGATGTCGCCAGCCGCAAGGAGATCGACGGTCGTGGCGGTCTCGAGCCGGTGCGCTACAACGACTGGGAGGTAAAGGGCCTCACCAGCGACTTCTGAGGCCGTTTCCCGGGAAGACAGGCGCGGCTTAACCCGCCGACAAGACTCCCCGCCTTAGCCTTCGCGCCTCGCGAAGGAGCCACCGCCATGTTGCCTGCATCCTGGAAGTCCGTCGAGGCGGGTGGGCTGATCCGTCTCGGCTCGGAGCGGGACGGCGGCTACATCGTCTCGAAGCGGGCCGTGCTCGCCTCCCGGCTGCTGATCGGGATGGGCGTCAACGACGATTGGCAGTTCGAGGAAGAGTTCCGGCGGCTCGGCGACGCTCGCATCGTCTGCTTCGACCACACGGTCAATTTCGCCTTCTGGGCGCGCTATTATGTCGAGCAGACGCTCCGGCTGCGCTGGAACCGCTGGACCCGCTATCTCGGCTATCGCCGCTTCTTCGGACAGTCGGGCGTCGAGCACCGGCGCATCCGCATCGGCTACGACCAGCCGGGCGGCGTCAGCGTCGCGGGGCTGATGCGCGAATTCACCGAGCGCGACGTCTTCCTGAAGATCGACATCGAGGGCTCTGAATACCGGATTCTCGACGAGATCGTGGCGCATCGCGACCGCTTCACCGCCGTGGTGATGGAACTGCACGATCTCGACCTCCACCGCGACCGCATCGAGCGGTTCATCGAGGGCATGAGCGGGTTCGCGATCGTCTTCCTGCACGCCAACAATTTCGGCGGCGTCGACGGGCAGGGCGACCCGCTGGTCGTCGAGATCAGCCTGATGCGCAAGGATCTTCTCGACCCGCCCGTGCCCGGCCAGCCCAAGCTGGTGCTGCCGGCCAACGACACGCGCGTGCCCGATATCGAGCTGCGCTTCGCCTGAGCGCCGCGGCCATCCGAGCCCGCTTGACTTGTATTAGATTTGTATCTTTCATGGTGGCTCCTCAGCCGGGGTCGCCACGTGATCCGCTATCAGGACATCGCCCGAAGTCTGGAACGCGGCCTCGCGGCCGCCGGCGGTGCGTCCGGTGCGATCCCCTCCGAGCATGAGCTCTGCGAACGCTACGGTGCCAGCCGCACCACCATCCGCGCCGCTTTGAAGCAGCTGCAGGACCAGGGGCTGATCGAGCGCCGGCAGGGGCAGGGCACCTTCTATCGGCCGCGCCACATCGCCAAGAATCTTGGCAGCATCGTCGATTTTCATACCGAAGCGCGGATGGCGGGGCGCGTGCCGACGACGCGGGTGATCGCGCTCGTCGCGCGGCCCGCCGCGCCCGAGGAGGCCGCGCTGTTCGGCCAGGCCGCAACCGCCGGCCTCGTCGAACTGACGCGCCTGCGGTGTCTCGACGACCAGCCCGCCGTGCTGCAACGCTCACGGGTCGGGCTCGCAACGCTGGGCGAGACACGCGCCGCCGATCTCGAGAACGCCTCGCTCTACCGCTATCTCGCCGAGTGCCGCGGCGTGCAGGTCGTCACGGTCGAGGAGACGCTCGAGCCCTGGTCCGTCAGCGCCGAGGAGGCCGGCCCGCTCGCGATCGCGCCGTGCACCGCGGTCTTCCGGTCCCAGCGCGTGGCGCGGGATACGGATGGCGCGGTGGTCGAGGTCAGCGACAACCTGATCCGCGGCGACATCTACCGCTTCACGATCCATCGCGATGTTGCCGACGCGGCCTCAGGAGCCACCGCATGAGCGTCGTCCTCGCCTGCGATCTCGGCGGCACCAGTTTCCGTGCCGCGCTGATCGACGAAACCGGCACGACCCGGGCGCAGGCCATGATCCTCGGCCCGACCGCGATCGACCGCATGGGCTGGTCGGAGATCGACGCGACCGCCTGGTGGCGCATCCTCGTGGACGCAGCCGGACAGCTCGCCGAGGCCGAGCCCGCGCTGTTTGGCGAGATCGAGGCGATCGCGATCTGCGGCGTCACCCGCACGCAGGTCTTCCTCGGTCGCGACGGCCGTCAGCTGCGCCCGGCGATGACCTGGAAGGATACGCGCTCGGAAGCCGCCGCGGCCCGGCTGCGCGAGCGGCTGGGCGACCATCCCGAGGCGCAGCGCATCAACGCCTTCCACCCGCTGGCGCGCCTCGCCTGGCTGCGGGAGGAGGAGGAGGCCTGCTTCCGGGCGCTCGCCTGCGTGCTCGAGCCCAAGGATTACCTGAACGCCCGCCTCACCGGCCGCCACGCCGGCGACCCCGTCTCGATGGCGCGGCTGCTGGCCTCCCGCGAGGCCGTCGGCGGCGTCGATCCCTTCGCCGCGATCGGGCTTGCCGCCGGCATCCTGCCGCCCATGCTGGAGCCCTGCGAGACGGTCGGGCCGGTGCAGCCGGGCCTGCCCGCGCCGCTCGATCGGTTGGCCGGCGTGCCCGTGTTCTGTTCGTCGAGCGACACCTGGGTGGCGGTGGCGGGCCTCGGCGCGCTGCGGCCGGGCTATGCCTACAACATCTCTGGCACCACGGAGGTGCTGGGTGCGGTTGGTCTGGAGCCGGTCGAGGCCGAGGGCCTGCTGACGGTGGACTGGCGCGGCCTCTGGCAGATCGGCGGGCCGAGCCAGAACGGGGCCGACACGGTGTCCTGGCTGCTCTCGCTGCTGGCGCGGGAGGGTGCGGAGCCAGGCTCGACCGGCCAGCGCATCGACGCGCTGCTGGCCGGGCGCCGGCATCCGCAGCCGCTCATCTTCCTGCCCTATCTCCAGGGCGAGCGCGTGCCCTACTGGAACCCTGCGCTGCGCGGGGCGATCCTCGGTCTCGGCCGCCAGCATGGCGCGACCGACCTCGCCTATGCGGTGCTGGAGGGCGTCGCCTTCCTGAACCGGATCGTGCTGGAGCGGGCCGAGGCCGCGCTGGGGGCGCCCGTCGGCGAGATCCGCTTCGGTGGCGGCGCGGCGGCCAATCCGGTCTGGAGCCAGATCAAGGCGGATATCTGCGGGCGGCCCGTGGTGGTCGGTGCATCAAAAGAGCCGGGACTGCTCGGTGCCGCGATCGTCGCCTGGACCGGGCTCGGGCGTTTCGTCTCGCTGGCGGAGGCCCAGGAGACGCTGGTTCGGCCGGCGCGACGCTTCACGCCGGAACCGGAGCGGAGACCGGCCTATGACGCGCTGTTTTCGCTCTACCGGCGCAACGAGGCGGCGCTCGCCCCCCTCTCCGCCGACCTCGCCACGCTCTCGCGCAGCGCCGGCGCCCTGCCCGGCATCCACGCCGCGCCCCTGACCGCCAGCAAGGACTGACCGCCCATGAAGACCCTCGTCCAGACCGATTTCGGCCGCGACCACCTGCTGATCGGCTGCGTCCACACGCTCGCCCTGCCCGGAACCCCGCTCTACGACCGCGCCGGCGGCATGCGGAAGATCGTCAAGCAGGCAAAGGAAGAGGCGAAGATCCTCGAGGAGGCCGGCTTCCACGCGCTGCTCTACACCAATGAATCGGACATGCCCTATGAGGCGACCATGCCGATCGAGGTCGTCGCCGCGATGACCGAGGTCATCGCCGAGTGCCAGGCGCAGACCACGCTGCCGCATGGCGTCAACATGCTGATCGACCCGCCGGCCTCGATCGCGGTGGCCCATGCCACGGGCGGGCGCTTCGTGCGCGCCTTCCTGACCGGCGGGCTCGTCGGCGACATCGGCATGATGACGCCCGATGGTGCGAGGGCGCTGCGCCTGCGCGCTAATCTCGGGGCCGAGCACATCCGCATCATCTGCAACGTCACGCCGGGCTTCTCGATCAATCTCGACACGCGTCCCGTCGAGCAAAAGGCCTCGGGCGCGGTCTTCATCGGGCTGGCCGACATCGTCTGCGTCGGCGGCCCGGCCGCCGGCAAGGAGGCCGACATCGCGGTGATCGAGAGCGTCGCGCGGCAGGTGCCCGACACGCCCGTCGCGGTCGGCACCGGCGTGGCCGAGGAGAACATCGCGCGGCTGGCCGAGGTCGCCGAGCTCTTCATCGTCGGCACCTCGATCAAATACGATCGCCAGACGCTGAACCCGGTCGAGCCGCGCCGCGCCCAGGCGCTGGTGCGCGCCTATGAAAACCGGAAGGCGGCCTAAAGCCATGGCGGGACCGGTCACGCTCGTCACGGGCGCTTCGGGCGGCATCGGCGGCGCGCTTGCCGCGATGCTGGCGCAGCAGGGACATCGGCTGGTGCTGTCGGGGCTCGACAAGAGCGGGCTCGATGCGCTGGCGGCGGATCTGGCTGCGCAGGGCGCGAGCGTTGCGACGCTCGCCGGCGATGTGCGCGAGCGCGATCTTGCGCAGGCCTGCGTCGATCTCGCGATCGAGCGCTTTGGCCGGCTCGACCATCTCGTGACGGGGGCTGGCGCGTCGCGCCCCGTGCCGCTGGTCGAGATGGAAGATGACGAGTGGGACAGGCTCGTCGACATCAATCTCTCGGCGGTGTTCCGCATCTCGAAGGCGGCCGCGCGCCAGATGATCGGCCAGGGCGAGGGCGGATCCATCGTCCATATCTCCTCCATCGCTCATGCCAATGGCGGGGCCAACCTCGCCTATGGCTCGGCCAAGGGCGGCGTCGCGACCCTCACCTACGGCATGGCCCAGCAGCTCGGCCCGCATAGGATTCGCGTGAATGCGGTTGCGCCGGGGATCATCGATACGCCTATGGTGCGCGGCGGCTTCGCGCAGCAATTCGATGCGCTGGTTGCCGGTGCGGCTGTGCGCACGCCGCTGGGACGTTTGGGACGACCTGAGGATGTCGCTGCCGTGATCGCCTTCCTGCTTTCGCCATCGGCTGCCTTTGTGACGGGGGCACTGATCCCGATCACCGGCGGCATCGAGATCCTCTCCCCGATCTCGACCATCGCGAAGGGGGCCTGAGGGCATGAGCGGGCTCGATGTTCGCGAGGTGATTGGGCGCTATGGCACGGCCATCGCCGGGCTCGCGCTGGTCCTGTTCTTCCTGCTCTTCGCGCCGAACTTCGCCAGCACGATGAACATCATCAACGTGCTGAAGGATACGAGCTTCCTCGCCATCCTGGCGCTGGGCTTCGCGCTCGCCTTTACGGTCGCCGAACTCGACCTCTCGATCGCGGAGATGGCGAGCCTGGCGGCGGTGGTCTGCGGCTGGCTGGTGCATTCGCAACACCCGCCCGCCGTCGCCTTCGGAGCCGCGCGCGCTCGCCGTCGGCGTCGTGCTCGGCAGCCTCAACGGCTATGGCGTGACCGTGCTGCGCATCCCCTCGCTGATCATGACGCTGGGAACCGCGGCCATCGCCAAGGGGCTGGCCTTCATGATCACCCAGGGCGTCGCCTTCACCGGACGCTGGCCGGTGAGCTTCACCGGTCTGGCACGCGGCTACAGCTTCGGCATCCCCAATCTCGTGCTCTGGATGACCGGCGCGACGCTGTTCGCCTGGGTGCTGGTGAAATGGACCCGCACCGGCGCGCATATGGTCGCCACCGGCGAGGCGGACGAGGCGGCGCGGCTCGCCGGCATCGCCACGGCGCGGATGAAGCGCATCGGCCTGCTGCTGGCGGGTGTCTTCGCCGGACTGATGGCGGCGCTGCTCGCGGCCAACCTGTCCTCGGCGGCGCCCAACATGGCGGGCGACTACCTGCTCTATGCGATCGCCGCCGTGTTGCTCGGCATGACCATGTTCGAGCCCGGCAAGCCCAACATCGCCGGCACGGTCTTCGCGGCGCTGGTGCTGAAGGTCCTCGGCAACGGCTTGGTGCTGCTCGGCGCGCCCTATTACATCCAGGACATCGTTCTCGGCGTCATCATCATCGGCTCTGTCGCCTTCTCGGCCAGCGCGATGAAGAAGGCGGCGTTCAAGGTCTGAAGAGCCACGACAACAATGAGGGGAGAGCTCACATGTTCGGATTGAGGAAGACGCTGCTGGCCGCAGCCGCGATGCTCGCGCTGGGCTCGCAGGCACAGGCCTTCGAGGTCGGGATCATCGGCTTCCAGTTCTCGTCGGAGACGCATGCGCGCGTCGCCAACGCGGCCGCCGCCGCCGCCAAGGCCAAGGGCTGGGGCGTGACGCTGCTGAACTCGGAGGGCGCGCTGCCCAAGCATGCCGAGCAGTTCGACGCGCTGATCGCCAAGAAGGTCGACGCCATCATCATCGCCATGGGCAAGCCGGTCGAGGCCGACGCCCAGTTCAAGGCCGCCAAGGACGCCAAGATCCCGGTCGTCACCGTGCAGTCGGGCTCGAGCCCGCATGCGCTCTTCGATATCCAGACCAACGAGTACAAGGTCGGCGCGGATGCGGCGCTCTACCTGCTCGGCCAGCTCGGCTACCAGGGCAACATCGTGACCGCCCGCTTCGACCTCAACGTCGCCTCGCGCATCCGCGGCCGCATTCTCGATGCGGTGCTGGCCGAGAACCAGGCGGTGAAGGAACTCGGCAAGTTCTCGATGGCGCGCACCCAGAGCTGGCGCGACGACGTCCGGGCCGGCATGCAGGCGCTGCTGCTGCAGAACCAGGGCAAGATCAACGGCATCTGGGCCTCCTTCGATGGGCAGGCCTACATCATCGACGACCTGCTGCAGGCTCAAGGGATCAAGAAGGGCCAGATCCCGCTGGTCTCGGTCGATGGCGGCAAGGAGACCTATGCCCGCATCGCCGATCCCGCCTCGACCTTCCTGGCGACGGTCGCCATCCCCTTCGAGGCGATGGGCAAGCAGGCGGTCGACGCGATCCAGACCATCGTCGTCGAGAAGAAGCCGAAGGAAACCGTCACCAGCGGTACCTATCTCTTCACGGAGGCCGTGCTCGTCGACAAGACGAACGTCCAGCAGTTCCTGAAGTGAACCCATGCGCGTCATGCTCGGGCGAAGACCCGAGCATCTCGGAAACCCGTGCCTTCCCGGCATGAGATTCTCGGGTCGGAGCTTCGCTCCGCCCGAGAATGGCGCCGCGTTGCCCCGTAGCCGGACGGACAGATCATGAGCGATCCCACCCCCCTCCTCTCCCTGCGCGGCATCGGCAAGGCCTACGGCCCCGTGGTCGCCGTGCGCGAGGTCGATCTCGACATCTTTGCGGGCGAGGTCGTCGCGATCTGCGGTGACAACGGCGCCGGCAAGTCGAGCCTGATCAAGGTGATCTCGGGGGCGGAGGAGCCGACATCGGGGTCGATCAGCATGCGCGGCCAGCCGGTGGCCTTCGGCTCGCCGCATGACGCGCTGGAGCATGGCGTCGCGACGATCTACCAGGATCTCGCGCTCGCGCCGCGCCTCTCCATCGCCCAGAACGTGTTCATGGGCTCGGAGCTGACCAGGCCCGTGCTGCTGCCCTTCCTGCGCGTGCTCGACAAGAAGCGCATGATCGCGGAATCTCAGCGCTATCTCTCGCAGCTTTCAGCCGCGGTGACGGACATGACCCGCCCCGTCGAGCGGCTCTCCGGCGGCCAGCGCCAGGCGGTGGCGATCTCGCGCGCCCTGCGCTGGAATGCCGAGATCATCATCATGGACGAGCCGACGGCGGCGCTCGGCGTCAAGGAAAGCGCGCTGGTGCTCGACCTGATCCGCAAGCTCAAGACCGACGGGCGCACCGTCATCCTGATCAGCCACAACATGCGCGATGTGGTGGCACTGGCCGACCGGGTCGTGATCATGGGCGCGGGCCGCAAATACGTCGACCGGCCGATCGGCGATCTCAAGGCCGACGACATCGCCCATCTGATCATGGCCGGCAACGCCAGGGCAGCCTGAGCCGATGCGCGAAGCCATCCTCATCGACACCGACCCCGGCCAGGACGACGCCGTTGCGCTGCTGTTGGCCTTCGCGTCGCGCGATCGGCTCGACCTGCGCGCCATCACCACGGTGGCCGGCAATGTCCCGGTGGCGCAGACCACCGCCAACGCCCTGCGCATCCGCGACCTCGCCGGGGCCGCGGCGGCGGCCGTCCCCGTCCATGCCGGCGCTGAGGGGCCGCTGCTGTTCCCGCTGGAGACGGCCGAATTCGTCTGCGGACCGGACGGGCTCGCCGGTGCCGACCTGCCCCCACCCGCGAGCGCGGCCGCGCCGGGCCACGCCGTCGAGGCGATCATCGCGCTCTGCCGCGCCGCGCCCGAAGACGGCGTCACGCTGTGCCCGCTCGGGCCGCTGACCAATCTCGCGCTTGCTGTCCGGCTGGCGCCCGACATCCTGCCCAGGATCAGGCGCATCGTGCTGATGGGCGGGGCGCTGGGGCTGGGCAACATGACGCCGGCGGCCGAATTCAATGTTCATGTCGATCCCCATGCGGCGGCGATCGTCTTCGGCTGTGGCGCCCCGATCGTGATGATCGGGCTCGGCGTCACGCTGCAGGCGATCGCGAGCCATGAGCAGGTCGCGCGGATCGGCGCGCTCGGCACCGCTACCGGCCGGGCCGTCCATGGCATGCTGACGCGCCCGCGCCCCGGTGGGCTCGGCACGGCCGGCCACCCGATGCACGACCCCTGCGTCATCGCCTTCCTACTCTGGCCGGAGCTGTTTTCGGGGCGCGACTGCTTCGTCGAGATCGAGACCGGCGCGGGCTCCCTGCGCGGGCGCACGACGATCGACTGGAACGGGCGGCTGAAGCACCAGCCCAACGCCCATGTCGTCGCGACCGTGGAGGCGACGACGCTGTTCGAGCGGATGATCGAGCGCTTGGCCGTTTTGCCTTGAGAGGACTGTGATGCCCCATCTGGTCGAGGACCTGCGCGCCGAGGCGGAATCCGCCATCGCCGCGATGCGCGAAGCGGCGCTGGCCGCCCGCCATCTCCATGCGCGGGCCGAGCTGATGCGCCACATGCTGACGACGGCGCGCAAGGTGAAGGACAGGCCGAAGGCGGAAGCTGTCGAGACCGTCGTGCGCGAATGGATGGACGCCTGGAACCTCGACCGGCACGACTGGCCCAAGATCGCGAACGAGATGGAGGCCTTCACCGCCGCCTTCCACGACTATGCCAATGATCCCTCCGACCCTCTCGATGCGCGGCTGCGCGAAAGCTGCGCGGCGCTCGATGCGGCGCTGGCGAAGCAGGACACCTCGATTTCGGAGCAGATGGCGTTCCGCTCGCAATGCGCCCATCGCTGGTGGGGGCTGGTCGCGCCGACGCCGGTCGATCTGCCCGGCGCCAAGCCGCGCCCCTCGATGCCGGAGCTGCGCCGCGACGCGCCGTTCTGGGAGACCGGCTGCGCCGATTTCTGCCGGTAGGCCACTCAGCCGGGCAGGAAGGCGATGCGGCCGTCGCCGTCCCTCACCGTTTCGATCGGCACGCCATAGAGCTGCTGCAGCCGCCCGGGCGTGAGCAGATCCGCGGCTGCCCCGCTGGCGATGGCCTGCCCGTCGCGGATCATCATGACGCGATCGGCATGGCGCAGCGCCTGGTTGGGATCATGCGTGGTGAACAGCACGCCCAGCCCTTCCGCCGCGAGCCGCCGGATCTCCTGCATGACCCGGCCCTGATTGCCGAAGTCGAGGCTCGCGGTCGGCTCGTCGAGCACGACATAGGCCGGCTCCTGCGCCAAAGCGCGGGCGATCAGCACGAGCTGGCGCTCTCCGCCGGAAATCTCCGTATAGGGCCGCTGGGCCAGCCGGGCGATGCCGAGGCGCTCCAGCATCGCGGCGGCGACAGCATGGTCGCGGGGCGAGGGCGCCGCGAAGAGTCCGGCATGGGCGCTGCGGCCCATCAGCACCACGGCCTCGACGGTGAAGGCGAAGGTGCCGGCATGGGCCTGCGGCACATAGCCGATTGCCCGCGCCCGTTCCGGCGGCGAGAGCGCGGAAAGGGGGCGGTCGTCGAGCAGCAGCGTCCCGCCGCGCGCCGGCAGCAGCCCGAGCAGGGTCTTGAGCAGCGTGGTCTTGCCGCTGCCATTGGGGCCGAGCAGGGCCAGCACCTCGCCGCGGGAGAGCGACAAGGCGATGTCGCGGCCGATGACGCGCTCGCGATAGCCGTAAGCCAGATCGGAGGCGGCGAGGCTCACGACCAGCCTCCCCGCGCCGAGGCGAGCAGCCAGATGAAGAAGGGCGTGCCGATCACGGCGGTGAGGATGCCAAGCGGGGTTTCGACCGGGCCGGCCGTGCGCGCCAGCGTGTCGATGACGAGGAGGTAGCCGCCGCCGAGGATCGCGGCTGTCGGCACCAGCCGGCCGAAGTCGGGGCCGACCAGAAAACGCGCGAGATGCGGCACGACGAGCCCGACCCAGCCAATGATGCCCGCCGCGGCGACGCTCGCCGCCGTCACCAGCGTCGCGGCGACGACAATGGCCAGCCGCAAGGGTCCGGTCCGCAGGCCGAGCGCGCGCGCCTCCTCCTCCGGCAGCGACATCGCGTTCATGCGCCAGCGCAGCGCCATCAGCACCGCCGATCCAGCGAGAACCGGGCCGAGCAGCGGCACGAGATCGCTGCGGTCGGTGCCGGCGAGGCTGCCGAGCAGCCAGAAGGTCATGGCCGGCAGCTGGTTGTACGGGTCGGCCCAGTACTTGATCAGGCCGATGCCGGCGCTGAGCAGCGAGCCCACGACCACCCCGGTGAGAACCAGCACGAGCACGGGATCGCCGCGCCGGATCGTCGAACCGACCGCATAAACCGCCCCAACGGCTAGAAGGCCTCCGGCGAAGGCAGCGAGCTGGATCGCGAAGAGCCCGAGTGAGAGATAGATGCCCAGCACCGCCCCCAGCGCCGCGCCCGAGGACGCGCCGAGGATGTCCGGCGAGACCAGAGGATTGCGGAACAGGCCCTGGAAGGCGGTACCCGCCACTGCCAGCGCCGCACCACAGAGCAGTGCTGCCACGACTCGTGGGCCGCGGATGTTCCAGATCACCGTCTCGATCTGCGGGGCCAGGCCCGAAGGCTGGCCGCTCAGGCCCGACCAGAGGATGCGTCCGAGATCGCTGGGTCCGACGGGAAAGCGCCCCAGCCCGAAGGCGAGCAGGATGGCGAGCGCCAGCAAAGCGAGCGCGATGGCGTTGCCGCGCAGGAGCGAGGGGCGCATGGGGTCAGGGCCGCCCTGACGGCGTCACGGCCATCACCCCCGCCCCGCGAGGATGCGGTCGAGCTGGGGCTCGCTCGGCGTGACCTGATAGAACAGCGTGTGGAAGTCGCGGGCGATGGCGCGGATGTCTTCCGGGAAGGCTTGCGGATAGAGCAGCTTGGCCAGCCACCAGAGCCCGACCATGCGGTTGACCGATGGCGGGAAATCGACCCAGCCGAAGGGAATCTTGGGTGAGAGATGGACGCGGCCCGCTTTCACGGCCCGCACACTGGCCCAGGCCGGATCGCGACGCACGCTTTCGGAGAAGGCGAGGTCGATGGTGACGATCACCTCCGGGTCCCAGGCCAGCACCTGTTCGAGCGAGACCTGCGCGAGCCCGCTGCCCGGCTGGTCGGCGACGTTGCGGGCGCCGAGAAAGGAGAGCGTCTCGACATTGATCGAGCCGCCGAGCCCGGTCTCCAGACCGCGCGGTCCGCGGGCATAGTAGACGGAGGGACGCTGCTCGGGAGCGATGCCGGCGATGCGGCCGCGGATCGTCGCCATCGCGGTCTCGCACCAGGTCGCGAGCGTCTCGGCGCGCTCGCTGCGGCCCGTCAGGCGGCCGAGGATGCGGTAGCTCTCGGGGATCGAACCGAAGCGGCCGTCGAGCAGTGCATAGGGGATGCCGGTCTGGCCCTGCACCCGCTCGGCCAGCTCGACATAGGTTCTGCCGGTCGAGCCGGCATCGACGATCAGGTCGGGCTTGAGCTGGAGCACGACTTCGAGATTGGCGCTGTTGCCGCGCCCGGTGATGCGGCCGATCTCGGGCCGGTCGCCGATGCCCGGCAGCAGGAATTCGCGCTCCTCAGGGCGGTTGGCGCGCGGCCAGCCCAGCAGCAGATCGGGCGCGAGCGTGTAGAGCTGGATCGCGGCAGGCGGCCCGGCGGGAAAGACGCGCATAACGGTGGGGGAAACGGCGACGTCCCTGCCTGCGCCATCGCGCACCGTCGCCGCTTGCGCCAAGCGGGGGCACGCCGCGAGGGCGGCGAGGCCGGTCAGCAGGGCGCGGCGGTCAGGACGGGGCATGGCCGGGCTCCGTCGGCGGGCTGTGCCGGCAGCGATGCGGCTTGATGTCGAGCAGAGGCGTGCCGTCGAGGCAGTCGAGCCCGCGCACCAGCAGCGCGCCGTCCTCGACGCCGAGCAGCCGCACGCGCGATAGCGCGATCGGATTCGGCCGGACAGGCGAACGCAGCGCAAAGGTGCCGAGCGGTTCGCCGCCCCGCGGGGTCTGCGTGACGAGGTCGCGCCGCGCCTGATGCATCCAGTAGAGCAGGTCGAGCCAGGCGAAGCCCTCGATGCCGGCGAGCGCGGCGCGCCAGGGGTCGTCGATCTCGGCACGGCAGACCGGGCCGGCCTCAGCGTCACCCTGGCGCGGGCAGTGGTCGCGCGTGGCGAAGGGCGTGCGCAGACGGCCGATGAAGACGAGATGCGCGTCCCGCCGGTCTGGCAGGGGCGCGCTGGTTTCGCCCGGTCGCGTCGCCTGCCAGTCCATGGGGGTCTCCGGTCAGCCGCCTTCGCGCGGGAGCGTCGGCGTGGCGAAGCCGTGCCGGGCCAGGATGGCCTGGCCCTCCTGCGCGAGGATGAACATGGCGAGCCGACCCGCATTTGGCGAGGCCCCGTTCATCACGGTCAACCCGTATTCGGCGCCCACTGCCAGCTCCGGCGGCAGCCTGACGAGGCGGATCTCCGGCTGCTCCTTCGCGATCGGCGCCGCATTGGTGCAATAGGCGAGGAAGATGTCGGCCGCGCCGCTGGCGAGGTTGTGACCGTAGACGTTGAGGCCGTCCGGCGCCGGCGCGCTGCCGGGCCCGCCGGTGAGCTGCAGCGCCTTGGCCTCCAGCGCTGCCCGGGCGCCGGGTTTCACCGCCTCGGCCCGCGCGAAGACCTGGAAAGCATAGTCGCCTGACGGGTCGGCGCGCGGGGTCGAGGTGCCGAGCTTGAGGCCCGTGTCGAGCATACGCTCCAGCAGCGTCTCCGGCGTCGCGGTGACGCCGGGCCGCAGGAAGGCGCAGAGTTCGTTGCGGGCGAAGAGCACGACCGGGCCGCTGCGGCCCTCCTTCGCCAGAGCGCGGGGGTTGCCGAGATCGGCGGAGGCGAAGACCTCTGCCGCCTCGCCCTTGGCGATGCGCTCGCGCAGCAGGCCCGAGGCGCCGAAGGCCGGCTTCACGGCAAGCCCGCTCTGGGCGGTGAAGGCCTGCGTCACCTCGGTGAGCGCGGCCCGCAGGCTGCCGGCCGCATGCAGGAGAACGGGCTCCTGTGCGCGGACGGCGGAGCTCGCGGCGAGGCCACCCATCAGGAGGAGACCTGCGAAAAAGCTGTGGCGCATGGGATCACGCGCCCGCCTGCGTCGCATTGGGGAAGAACAGCTGCTGTCCCTCGATCTTGTAGTCGGCGATGGCCTTCTGGCCCTCCGGGCTGACCAGCCAGTTCACGAAGGCCTGGCCGTCGTTGATCTTGACGTGAGGATGCTTGGCCGGGTTCACCGCGATGACGCCGTACTGGTTGAACAGGCGACGGTCGCCCTCCACCGCAATCGTGAGATCGCCGCGATTCTTGAAAGAGATCCAGGTGCCACGGTCGGCCAGCACATAAGCGCCCATGCTGCCCGCGGTGTTGAGCGCGGCCCCCATGCCCTGGCCGATCTCGCGGTACCAGGCGCCCTTCTTGGCCTCGAGATCGACGCCCGCGACCTTCCAGAGCGCCAATTCGGCCGAATGCGTGCCCGACTTGTCGCCGCGCGAGACGAAGGGCGCGCCCTTCTCGGCGATCTTCACCAGCGCGGTGGCGATGTCCTTCGAGCCACTGATGCCGGCCGGGTCACCCTTCGGGCCGATCAGGACGAAGTCGTTGTACATGACGGGCTTGCGCTCCAGCCCGAAGCCGTCGGCGACGAATTTCTCCTCCTGCGCCTTGGCGTGGACAAAGACGACGTCGGCGTCGCCGCGCCGGCCGGTGTCGAGCGCCTGGCCCGTGCCCTGCGAGACGACGCGGACCTCGATGCCGGTCTTCGCCTTGAACAGCGGGAGGATATGGCCGAACAGGCCGGAATCCTGGGTCGAGGTGGTCGAGGACACCGTGATGAACCGGGTACCAGTCGCGGCCGGTGCCGAGGCGGCCGGCGGTGTGGCGGTGGTGGCCTGGGCGAAGGCGAGGCCGGTCAGGGCAGCGCTGAAGCCGGCGGCGAGCAGCAGGCGGCGGGTCGATGTCATGGTCGTCTCCTCGGTTTCATTTTCGGTTGGGGTGTCACCAGAGCAATTCGCCGGCGAGGAAGGCCCGTGCCTCGGGCGTGGCGGGGCCGGCGAAGAAATCTGTTGCGCAGGCATCCTCGACCAGCCGGCCGCGATTGAGGAACAGCACGCGCGAGGCCAGGCGCCGGGCCTGGCCGAGATCATGGGTCGACATCAGCACGGTGAGCCCCTCGGCCACGAGGCCGGCGAGCAGCGTCTCGATCTGGCGGGTGGCGGCGGGGTCGAGCTGCGAGGTCGGCTCGTCGAGGAAGAGCAGTTCCGGCCGCAGCGCCCAGGCCCGGGCTATGGCGAGGCGCTGCTGCTCGCCGCCCGAAAGCAGCCGTGCCGCCTGTGCAGCACGCCCGGTCAGCCCGAAGCGTTCGAGCGCGGCCCCGCAGCGCTCGCGCCGTTCGCCGCGGGCCAGGCCGGCGGCCGCCAGCGCGTGCAGCACATTCGCCTCGACCGAGCGGCGCAGCATGATCGGCTTCTGGAAGACCATGGCGTGGCGCCGGCCGCTGCCATCCGCGCCAGGCGCCCAGCCGATCCGGCCCTCGCTCGGGGTCAGGAGCCCGTGGCAGAGGCGCAGCATCAGCGATTTGCCCGCGCCGTTGGGGCCGAGCAGCACGGTCAGCCCACCGGCCGGCAGCAGGAAGCTGACGCCGTCGACGAGGCGACGCCCGTCGCCATGGAAGGCGACGGAGCGGACGTCGAGCGGCAGGATCGATGTGCGGTCACGCATGGCGCTCACCCGGCATACCGGGCGCCGATGCGGCTGGCGCCGAAGGCGATGGCGTTGATGGCGAGCGTCAGCGCGATCAGGACGAGGCCGAGGCCGAGCGCCAGCGGGAGGTCGCCCTTGGAGGTCTCCAGCGTGATCGCCGTCGTCATCGTGCGGGTGTAGCCGGCGATGTTGCCGCCGACGATCAGCACGGCGCCGACCCTCGGCACTGGCGCGGCCGAAGCCGGCGAGCAGGGCAGTGGCAAGCGCAAAGCGGCCGTCGAAAAGCAGGGTCGGGATGGCGCGCAGCCCTTCGAGGCCGACCGAGCGGAGATGATCGCGATATTCGCCCCAGAGATCCTCGACCGTCTGGCGCGTCAGCGCGATGACGATCGGCAGGACGAGCAGCACCTGCGCCAGGATCATCGCTGTGGGGGTGAAGAGCAGCCCGAGCGAGCCGAGCGGTCCCGAGCGCGACAGCAGGAGGAAGACCAGCAGGCCGGCGACGACGGGCGGCAGCCCCATCAGCGCGTTGAGGACGACGATGACCGCCGCGCGGCCGGGGAAGCGCGCCAGGGCGAGTGCGGCGCCGAGCGGCAGACCGATCACGGCCGCGATCAGCACGGCCGTCAGCGTCACCCGCAGCGACAGCCCGACGATCGCCAGGAAGGCGGGGTCGAGCCCGATGACGAGGGCGAAAGCCGCCGAGAAGATCGCCGAGAAGTCCAATGCCGTCCCTTGTGTGTTCCGGAAGTCTGCAAAGACTTGTCTTTGTTAGAGTTCAATGCGACCAAATGCCAGTTCAGGAGAAAATGCAGGGTAGTGCATGTCAGTGCAGGATCGCGCCTATCTGACGACCGAGGAGGCCGCGGGCTATCTGCGGCTGAAGGAGCGCAAGCTCTACGAGCTGGTGGCCAGCGGCGGCGTGCCCTGCACCAAGGTCAGCGGCAAATGGCTGTTCCCGCGCGCGGCACTCGACCGCTGGCTCGAGGCCGGTCTGGCCCGGCCAGAAGGGCTGCGGCTGGTCGAGCCGCCGCCGATCATCGGCGGCAGCCAGGATTCGCTGCTGGAGGTGGCGGTGCGCGATTCAGGCTGCGGGCTGGCGCTGCTGGCCGAGGGCTCGCAGGGGGGGCTCGACCGGCTGGTGCGGGGCGAGGTCGCCATCGCCGCGATCCATCTCCACGCGACGCCGGACGATGACGGCGCCAATCCCGCGGCGGTTCAGGCGGAGCCCGGGCTCCATGACGCCGTGGTGATCGGCTTTGCGCGCCGGGAGCAGGGTCTGCTGGTCGTGCCCGGCAACCCGCTCGGACTGTCCGGCCTCGTCTCGGCGGTCGAGCGACGGGCCCGTTTCGCCCGTCGCCAGAAGGGGGCGGGGGCGCAACTCCTGCTCGAGAGCCTGATCGCCCGGGAGTCCGTGCCCTCCCAGGCCTTGGTCCTGGCCGAAGGCATCTGCGCCACCGGGCAGGATCTCGCGCTTGCAATCCGCACCGGGCGCGCCGATTGCGGCATCGCTTCGCGCGCCGTTGCCGGCGCGTTTGGCCTCGATTTCCTCCCGCTGGTTTGGGAGCATGTCGATCTGGCGATGCGCCGGCGGAGCTATTTCGAGCCGCCGACGCAGAGGCTTCTGGCCTGGATGCGCGGCCCGGCCATGGCGGCGCGGGCGCGCGAACTCGGCGGCTACGACCTTTCGCAGAGCGGAGCCGTCAGGCTCAATCGCTGAACCCGCAGGGCGATCGCGGCTGCGCGTTCAGGTCAGGGCGCCGCGCCCCGCGATCGGCCAGAGCGCCTCGACATGGGCGTCCGGCGTGTGAAGCCCGCGCACGCAGACATACCAGTCGTGCAGGTTCACCGTCGGGTCGCAATGACCGGGGATCAGCAGCAGCCGGTCGCCGCGATGCGGCAGGGCGATGGGGTCGCCCGTCAGCACGCCATGCTCGTCGGAGGGCTTTGTGTAGATCACGCCCTCGCGCCGGAACGGCATCGGCATGCCGGAATCGACCGAGGCCGCCTTGTGGCCGGCATCGACAACGGCCCGGTCCGGCACCGGCTTGCTCATCACCCCGGTCAGGACGAACAGTGCATGCTCGAAGGTGCGGAACGGCGTGCCGTCGGCCTGGCGATTGCGGGCATAGTCGGCGTCCATGAAGATGTAGGAGCCCGCCTGGATCTCGTTCCAGATGCCGGACTGGCTCTCGATCTCGAAGGTGCCGGTGCCGGCGCCGCCGACCACGGCGCAGGCGAGCCCCGCCTGATGCAGCCGCTCGACCGTGTTGCGGGTGCCGAGCGCAGCGCGCTCGATCGCCTCGCGGCGCTCGTCGATGGAGCGCATGTGCTGGGCGGTGCCATGATAGGCCTGCAGGCCGCCAAAGCGCAGTGTGTTGCTGCGCGCGACCGCTTCCGCCAGCCGCACCGCCGTTTCGCCGGGCGCGACGCCGCAGCGGCGGCCGCCGACGTCGATCTCGACGAGCACGTCGAGCACGACATCGTGGCGGGCGGCGGCTTCGGACGCTTCGCGCACGCCGTCGAGATGGTCGACGCAGAGACCGATCCTGGCCTGGCGGGCGAGCTTGGCGAGCCGGTCGAGCTTGGCTGCGCCGGCGACCTCGTTGCTGACGAGCACGTCGCCGACGCCGCCCTCGACCAGGATCTCGGCTTCCGAGACTTTCTGGCAGCACTGGCCGACGGCGCCATGGGCGATCTGGCGCAGCGCGATCTCCGGGCTCTTGTGGGTCTTGGCGTGGGGCCGCAGCCGGACGCCATGTCCCTGCGTATGAGCCGCCATGGTGACGAGGTTGCGTTCGAAGGCGTCGAGATCGAGGATCAGGGCCGGCGTGTCGATCTCGGCGAAACTCTGGCCGGGCTGGGCCGGCGGGTGGAGGGGCATGGGCGCTCGCACTTTCCTGAATCGGTCGCCCGCATGGGACGCCACCTTCTTGTCCGGAGCAAGACCCGGCCTCCCGTAGCGCTCACCCCGCCGCCGTGATAGGTCGCGCGCCATGAAGATTGGCCGCGTCACCGACGATACCTTCGCGCTGCTGCTCCGTGTCTGGCGCGAGCAGGTCAAGGCCTATCTGCCCCAGATGGGGATGATCCTCGGCCTCGTCGTGGTGATCGCGGCGACGACGAGCTTCTATCCACTGCTGATCAAGGCGGCCTTCGACGCCTTTGCCGACCCGCTAACGGCGGAATCGACCGGTTTCGTCAGGCGCATGGAACGGCTGGTCTCGAAGTCGATCGGATTCGAGATCGGCGTCGTCAACGCGGTGGCCGTCGTGGTCGTCATCGTGACGGCGGTGAAGGGCTTCTCGCTGCTGGCCCAGACGGTGATGACCAACAGCGTCGTCAGCCGCATCGAGGCCGACATGCAGACGGCGCTCTACACCCATCTGATCCGGGCCGACCTCGCGCAGTTGCAGCGCGAGAACCCGGCCTCGCTGACCCAGCGCTTCACCACCGACTTCACCTTCGTCAAGGAGGCGCTGACCCGGCTGATCAACATCGCCGTGCGCGACGTGCTGACCGCGATCGCCCTCGTCGGCGCTATGTTCTGGATCGACTGGCAGATGACGCTCGTCGTCATGCTGGTGGCGCCGATCGTGGCGCATCCGATCGGCAAGATCGGACGGAAGCTGCGCCGCATGGCGACCTCGCAGCAGGAGCAGACCGGGCTGATGGCGAGCCTCGTCACCGAAAGCCTGCAGGGCGCTCGCGCCGCCAAGACCGACACGCTCGAGCCCTATCTGGAGCGACGGGCGGCTGCGGCCTTCGAGACCATCCGCTCGCTCAAGATGAAAGCCGCCAATGCGCGCGGCCGTCTCGATCCGCTGCTCGAGGTCGGCGGCGGCATGGCGGTGGCCGGCGTGCTGGCGGCGATCGGCGTGCGCATCACCAGTGGCGGCTCTACCGTCGGCGACTTCACCGGCTATGTCTCGGCGCTGCTGCTGGCGGCCCAGCCGATGCGCTCGCTCGGCAATCTCAACGCCATCGTCCAGGAGGCCGGGGCCTCGCTGAAGCGCTATTACGCGCTACTCGACGAGAAGCCCCAGATCGTCGATCCGCCGGATGGCCAGCCGCTGCGGGTCGGGGCCGGGGAGATCGCCTTCCACAATCTGCGCTTCCGCTATCGCGACGACCAGCGCGCGCTGGAGGGCATCGACCTGGTCGCCGAGGGTGGCAAGACGACCGCGCTGGTCGGCCGCTCGGGCTCGGGCAAATCGACCCTCCTCGCGCTGGTGCCGCGACTCTACGACCCAACCGAGGGCCGCATCGAGATCGACGGGCAGGATCTGCGCGGGCTGACGCTGACCTCGCTGCGGGCCCAGATCGGCGTCGTCAGCCAGGATGTGGTGCTGTTCGACGACACGGTGCGCGCCAACATCGCCTTCGGCCGGCCGGGCGCCAGCGACGAGGAGATCGTCGCCGCCGCGAAGGCGGCCGCCGCGCATGACTTCATCATGGCGATGCCGGACGGCTACGACTCCTCCGTTGGCGAACGTGGCCAGAAGCTGTCGGGCGGCGAGCGCCAGCGCATCGCGATTGCCCGCGCCATCCTGAAGGATGCGCCGATCCTGCTGCTCGACGAGGCGACGAGCGCGCTCGATGCGGAATCGGAGCGCCTCGTCCAGCAGGCCCTGGCCAGGCTGATGAAGAACCGCACCACGCTCGTCATCGCCCATCGGTTGTCCACGGTGCGCGAGGCGGATCTGATCGTCGTGATGGAAGAGGGCAGGATCGTCGAGACGGGCAGCCACGATGCGCTGCTCGCCCGCGACGGCGCCTATGCGCGGCTGCACCGGCTGCAGGTCATCGCCGACTGAGCGCCGTCGTGGCCGCTCGCGGGGCCGCTGTCATCAAACCCTCATCCGCGGCGGGGATTCTGCCGCGATGGCCGATTCGATCCACCGCCTCCATGCCGCCGTCCTCGCCGCGCGCAGCGGCGACCCCGCCATGTCGCGGACGGCCCGGCTCGCGGGCGAGGGCCTGCCGAAGATGGCCAAGAAACTGGCCGAGGAGGCCTTCGAGGTCGGGCTCGAGGCGGTCCAGGGCGAGCGGGACCGGACGATCCTGGAAAGCGCCGACCTGCTCTACAATCTGGTCGTGCTGTGGAGCGAGATGGGCATCGTGCCCGCCGATGTCTGGCGCGAGATGGACCGGCGCGAACAGCTCTACGGGATCGCCGAGAAACTGCCGAAGGCGCAGCGAAAGGTGCAGGCCCGCCGGATCGCGGCCGCCGCGCCGCTGCTGCGGGCGGGCGGTTGAGCGAAGGGCGTGCGGGCCCGGCCCCGGCAAAACTTTTGCCGCGCCGCGACATTGAGGGTTGCCAAGCGCAGGGAGAGCAGCTATTTCGCCCCCATCGGAGCAACGGCGCAGGCCGCAGCCCGATACGCGCCCGTAGCTCAGCTGGATAGAGCATCAGACTACGAATCTGAGGGTCAGAGGTTCGAATCCTTTCGGGCGCGCCATTTCTTCCCAGTACGTCGACCGTGATCTGGTCCGGCCTGGATCTCCGGTCAGCCGGACGCACGATCTCCCCGATATCCTGCCGCTGCTGCGCCTGACGCGACGTTTGTCGTTTCAGGGGAGTGGTGCCGGCTCGTCGCCGATGCGGCCGTGCCCGACATGGACATGGGAGCCCGTGCCGCCGCCCCACAGCTGGCCGAGCTGGGCGACGATATGCCCGCCGTAAGCCTCGTAGGGGATGCGGATCGAGGTCAGCCAGGGCGCCAGCCAGGCATTGATGGCGTTGCCGTCGACCCCCACCATCCTGCAGTCGCCGGGAACGGCGATGCCGGCCTCCCGGGCGAAGCGATAGGCCCCGTAGGCGATCAGGTCGCTGACGCAGAACAGGCCGTGCGGCCAGCCGCTCTCCGCCACCAGAGCCCGGGCAGCGGCGTAGCCGATCTCGATATGGTTCAGGCCCTGGGCGTTGGCGCGGCGGACCTCCTGCGGCGCGATCCCGCGCTGTTCCAGCCGGGCCAGGAAGCCCGCGGCGCGCTCGCCGGTGCTGGAGGCGTTCTGGGCCGCCATCAGGACGGCGGGGCGTTCGACGCCGCAGGTTAGCAGATGGTCGGCCGCCTGCGCGCCCGCCGCACGATCGTCGATGCCGACGAAGGCGCCACCGCCCAGCGGGTTGCGGCGGGCGACGAAGACCATCGGGTCGCCGCGCCGCAGCGTCGCCTCCAGCCCGCGGCTGGCGACGGCGCTGACCATGACATAACCGGCGACGAACTGGCTGCGCATGGCGGCGAGATACTCGTCCTGCAGCTCGGGCCGGTCATGGGTGTCGCAGAGGATGGTGACATAGCCGGCGTCGCGCAGCGCCGCCTCGGTCGAGACCGCGATGGCGGCCATGGCCGGGTTGTCGAGATTGGGCGCCAGCAGCGCGACGACCCGGCTCGCCCGCTGCTTCAGGGCCCGGCCGACGGGATTGGGGCGATAGCCGAGCCTTGCGACCGCCTGCTCGACGCGGGCCACCGTCTCGGGCGAAGCGCGGCCACGCTTGCCGTTGACGATGCGCGACACCGTGGCGACCGAGACGCCCGCCGCACGGGCGACGGTGGCGAGCGAGGCGAGGGGCGTTTCAGTGCGGGCGGGTCTGGTGGTCATGGGTCCGGGGCGTGTCCGCCGGTTCGGGCGGCGGGCCGGACTCCATCATGCAGAACTCTCGCGTTGACAAGCAAGGCAAACGTTTGCCTTAATTTAGGGAGAGCGCTCGTGAAGCGCCGCCAATGATCAGGGATGGACGCACATGCAGAGTAAACACTGGATGTCCGCGCTCGCGCTCGGCGCGAGCCTTATCGCCGGCGCCGCCCAGGCGCAGACCACGGTGCGCATCGCCTGGTATTCCGACGGCAATGAGGGCGAGGTCGTCTCCGACCTGCTGAAGCGCTTCGAGGCGCAGAACAAGGACATCAAGGTCGTCCTCGACCAGGTGCCCTACAAGGCGATCACCGAGAACCTTCCCGTCCAGCTCGCCTCCGGCCAGGGCCCCGACATCGCCCGCGTCGTCGATCTCGGCGGCATCGCCCGCTACGCGCTGGACTTGCGGCCTTATCTCAAGGATGCCGCCTACTGGGACACAAATTTCGGACCCTTCCTGCCGTGGATGCGGCCGGCCGGCGACGACAAGGCCATCACCGGCTTCATGACGCAGCTCACCGTCACCGGGCCGCTCGTCAACAAGACGCTGTTCGAGCAGGCCGGCATCGCCATGCCCGGCGCCAAGGCGAGCTGGGACGACTGGGCCAAGGCCGCCAAGGCGGTCGCGACCAAGGTGCAGGCGCCGTTCCCGGTCGCGATGGACCGTTCGGGACACCGTTTCTTCGGCCTCGCCGTCTCCGAAGGCGCGCAGGTCTTCGACGCCAAGGGCGAGCCGGCGGTGATCGACGACGGCTTCAAGCGCGCGGCGCAGCGCGTCTTCGACTGGCACAAGGATGGCGTGATGGCGAAGGAGCTCTGGGGCTCGGTCTCCGGCGCGGCCTATCGCGGCGCCAATGACGAGTTCAAGAACGCCCAGGTCGTGATGTATGTCTCGGGCTCCTGGCAGATCGCGCAGTTCGACAAGACCGTCGGCAACGCCTTCGACTGGGTGGCGGCGCCCTCGCCCTGCGGTGCGGTCGCCTGCACCGGCATGCCCGGCGGCGCCGGCCTCGTCGCGATCAAGGCGACGAAGAGCCCCGAGGCCGTCGCCAAGGTGATGGAGTATCTCGCCAGCGAGCCCGTCCTGAGCGAGTTCTACGCTCGCTCGCTGTTCGTGCCCGGCCATCTCGGCATCGCTGCCAAGGGCCTCGACTACAAGGACGCCAGCGCCCAGGCCAAGGCCGCGCTCAAGGTCTTCTCCGACCAGGTCGCGAACCTCTCGCCCGTCGCCTACAAGCTGCAGGGCTACGTCAACAACCGCATCATCTTCAATGCGGCGATCAGCCGGGTCGGCCAGGCGATCTCGGGTGAAACGACGCTGGACGAGGCCTACAAGCGCATTGCCTCGGACGTCGAGCAGCAGATCGCCGAGCGCAACAAGAAGTAAGCCCGCATGGCCTCCGCCGAACCAGCGGCGCCTCGCGGCGCTGCACGCCTCTTCGCCGCGCCGCTGTCTTTACTGATGCGGCTCGTCGACTGGCCGATGAGCGCGCTGCAGCGCCTCATCGGCGAGCGGCGGATGGCCTATGTCTTCCTTCTGCCGAACATCGCCTTCTTCGGCCTGTTCGTCTTCCTGCCGCTGATCATCAACGTGGTGTTCTCGGTGACGGGCGGCACCGAGCTGTTTCCCTCGCAGCGGCCCTTCGTCGGCGGCGAGCAATACGCCTATCTGTTCGACTGCGGCTCCTTCCTCGACCCCAACTCCTGCCGCGAGGACCATTTCTGGCGCGGGGTCGCCAACACCGCCCGCTTCACGGTCTTCCAGGTGACGGCGATGGTGCTGTTCTCGCTGGTGACGGCGGTGGTGCTGAACATGCGCATCAGGGCGCGTGGCTTCTTTCGCGCCGTCTATTTCTTCCCGGTTCTGCTCTCGCCCGTGGTGGTGGCGCTGACCTGGAAATGGATCCTGCAGCGCGACGGCCTGTTGAACGCCGGGATCACCTCGCTGGGCGGCGAGCGCATCCTGTTCCTGGTCGATCCGAGCTGGGCGATGTTCTGGATCGTCTTCGTCTCGGTCTGGGCCCATATGGGCTTCTACACGCTGATCCTGCTGGCCGGGCTGCAGGCCATCCCCGCCGATCTCTACGAGGCGGCCGAGATGGATGCGACGCCGCGCTGGCGCGTGTTCTGGCGCATTACGCTACCGCTGCTCTGGCCCAATATGATCGTCGTGATCGTGCTGGCGCTGATCAAGGGCGTGCAGACCTTCGACGAGGTCTTCGTTTTGACCGGCGGCGGGCCGGGCACCGCGACGCTGATGGTCGTCCACTACATCTACGAGACGGCGTTCTCCAACCAGGTCCAGAATTTCGGGCTGGCGGCGGCGGCCTCGGTCGTGCTCGGCGTCGTCCTCTTCGCGCTGACGCTGGCGCAGCTGGCGGCCGGCAGCCGCAAGGGGGCGGCATGAGCCTCGTCACCAAGCTCGCCACCGCGCGCCGCAAGCCCGGCCGCTGGCACTGGACCGATGTCGCGGCCTACGCCTATCTCGCGCTCGGCGTCGTCCTGATGTTCGGGCCGGTGCTGTGGCTGGCGCTGTCGTCGTTCAAGACGCAGGCAGGCCTCCTCGAATTCCCGCCCTCGCTGCTGCCGATGTCGCAGCAGGAGGTTGTCGTCCCCGGCCACCCGCAGCCGCTGCCGCTGTTTTCGGTGACGATGCCCGATGGATCGACGCGCGTGCTGGCGCAGGTGCGACGCATCGGCATCCAGGCCCAGATGGTCGACCCCGCCAATCCGGCGGAGGTGATCCGCGTGCCGATCGACAAGCGCACGCCGGTGCGCGGCTTCAAGCTCGCGACCGAGAACTACACCGAGCCGCTGGAGCGCTTCGCCTTCACGCGCTTCCTGTGGAATTCGGTCTTTGTCACGGTGGTGGCGACGATCATCACGCTGATCATCAACTCGATGGCGGCCTATGCGCTGTCGATCTACGAATTCCGCGGCAAGAACACCGTGATGCTGATGGTGATCGGCACGCTGATGATCCCGATCACGATCATCCTCGTCCCGGTCTATCTGGTGATCACCGAACTCGGGCTGGTGAACTCCCTCTGGGCGGTGATCCTGCCGGGCGCGGCGACGCCGACGGGTGTTTTCCTGCTGCGGCAATACATGCTGACGCTCCCGCGCGACCTGATCGAGGCGGCGCGCATGGACAAGGCCTCGGAGTGGCAGATCTACTGGCGCATCGTCATGCCGCTGGCGATGCCGGCACTCGCCGTGCTGGCGATCTTCTCGGTGATGTGGCGCTGGAACGAGTTCCTTTGGCCGCTCGCCGTGCTGACCAAGACCGAATCCTACACGCTGCAGATCGGCCTCAACGCCTTCCAGGGCGAGCTGCAGACGCAGTGGCACTATCTGCTCGCGATGACGGTGGTGACGCTGCTGCCGGTGGCGCTGGTCTTCGTCTTCCTGCAGCGGTTCATCACCACCGGCATCGCCAATACGGGAATGAAGTAGTCATGGCCGGTCTGACCCTTTCCGGCGTGCGCAAATCCTTCGGCGGCACGCATGTCCTTCATGGCATCGACCTCACCGTCACCGACGGCGAATTCGTCGTCTTCGTCGGCCCCTCGGGCTGCGGGAAGTCCACCCTGCTGCGGGTCATCGCCGGTCTGGAGGAGGTGACGGAGGGCGCGGTCGCGATCGACGGCGTCGACGTCACCGGCCTGCCGGCCTCCGAGCGCGGGCTCGCCATGGTGTTCCAGTCCTATGCGCTCTACCCGCATATGAGCGTCTACAAGAACATGGCCTTCGCACTGGAGAATATGGGCCTGCCGCGCGACGAGATCGACCAGCGCGTGCGGCGCGCGGCGGCGATGCTGCGGCTGACCGACTATCTCGAGCGCAAGCCGCGTGCACTTTCGGGCGGGCAGCGCCAGCGCGTCGCGATCGGGCGGGCCATCGTGCGCGACCCGAAGATCTTCCTGTTCGACGAGCCGCTCTCCAATCTCGACGCCGAGCTGCGCGTCGCGACCCGCAAGGAACTGGCCGGCCTGCATGCCGAGCTCGGCGGCACGATGATCTACGTCACCCACGACCAGGTCGAGGCGATGACGCTGGCCGACCGCATCGTCGTGCTGCAGGGCGGGTGGATCGAGCAGATCGGCACGCCGCTTGATCTCTACAACCGCCCCGACAACCTGTTCGTGGCCGGCTTCATCGGCTCGCCGCGGATGAATTTGCTGCCGGGGCGGGTCGCGCGGCCCGGTGTCGTGACCGTCGGCGAGGGTGGCCACGAGATCGCCTGCGAATCCGGGGCCCTTGCGTCGGGCGCTGTGGTGACGCTCGGCGTGCGGCCCGAGCATCTGGCGCTCGCCGAGGGCGCGGGCCTGCCGCTGGCGATCGACCTGGTCGAACGGCTGGGCGGCGAAAGCTATCTCTACGGCGCCTCGCCCGGCCTGCCGCAGATCACGCTCAAGCTCGACGGCCAGAGTGCGCATCAGCGCGGCGAGACCGTCTTCCTCGCCCTGCCCTCGGCGCAGCTTCACCTGTTCGACGAGGCGGGCCAAGCGGTCCGCCGTTGAATCGCCTGTCTTGGAAACACACCGTCATCCCGGACAAGCCGCAAAGCGGCGCCGATCCGGGATCCATTCCGGAGCGCTTGCAGGTGAGGTTCCGGAATGGGTCCCGGGTCTCCCCTTCGGTCGCCCGGGACGATGGTGCGGATTTGATTTCTGATCTGGAGACGACCCCATGAAAGCCCTCACTCAAGGCCGTTATCTCGGCCGCGACGGCGAAGCTGCCCTGTTCGATGTCGGGCTGGGCGCGACGATCACTGTTCGCATCCTCGAGGGCGATATCGGCCGGGTGACGCTGAAGCCGCGTGACGGCTACCGGCTCGACCGCGGCTGGTCGATCGCGCCCGGCGGGCTGGAGCCGCCCTATGAGGGTCGCCCGCGCGACAGCCTCGAAGGCTTCGCCTGCCCGAAGGCGAGCGTCATCGAGGACGATGGCAAGGTCGTGCTGTCTGCGGGCGGCCTCATCGCCCAGGTCACGCTGTCGCCCTTCGGCATCGCCTGGTTCCGCGCCGGGGAGGAGAAGCCGTTCCTGCAGGACCGCACGACACAGGCCTATCTGATGTCGCCGCGCACCGGGGCGCTCGCCCATTACATGGCGCGCGATTACACCGAGCGGCATTACGGGCTGGGCGACAAGGCCGGCCCGCTCGACCGCACCGGTCGGCGCTTCGCCATCGACGCCGTCGACCCCTGCGGGTTCGACGGGGAGCTGTCCGACCCGCTCTACAAGATGCTGCCCTTCTTCATCGTCGATGGGCCGGCCGGCGCGCATGGCGTGTTCTACGACAACCTCTCGACCGGCAGCGTCGATTTCGGCTGCACGCTCGACAATTACCACGGCCTGTTCCGCTCCTGGAAAGGCGATGACGGCGATCTCGACTGCTATGTCATGGCCGGCCCGAGCGTGCCCGACGTGGTCAGGCGCTTCGCCTGGCTGACCGGCGGACAGGCCTTCGCGCCGCTCTGGTCCTATGGCTTCGGCGTCACCTCCATGGCGATCGCGGATGCGCCGGATGCCGATGCCCGCATCAGCGACTTCATCGGCAAGCTCGCGACGCATCGCATCCCTTGCGACTCCTTCCATTTCGGCTCGGGCTACACGCAGATCGGCCATCGTCGCTACGCCTTCAACTGGAACCGCGACAAGTTCCCGGATCCGAAGGCGACGATGACCCGGCTGAACGAGGCCGGCATCTTCACCGTCGCCAATCTCAAGCCCTGCCTGCTCGACGATCATCCGCGCCTGCAGGAGGCGCTCGATGGCGATTTCCTGGTTCGCGACGGCGACAGTGGCAAGCCGGCGGTCGCGCAGTTCTGGGACGGGCTCGGCTTCCATCTCGACTACACGAACCCCAAGGGCCGGGCCTGGTGGCGCAACGGCATCGAGACCGCGCTGCTGGACTACGGCTTCACCACGGTCTGGAACGACAACAACGAATACGAGATCTGGGATGAGGACGCGCTGTGCGACGGCGACGGGCGGCCCTTCCGGCAGGCGCTGGCGCGCCCCGCCCAGGCCCTTCTGATGACCAAGCTCTCGCATGAGGCGCAGGCCGCGCGCGAGCCCGGCAAGCGGCAATATGCCATCACGCGCGGCGGCTGCGCCGGTATCTCGCGCTATGCGCAGACCTGGTCGGGCGACAACGAAACCGCCTGGAAGACGCTGCGTTACAACCTGACGCAAGGCCTCAACATGAGCCTGTCGGGGATGTTCAGCATCGGCCACGATGTCGGCGGCTTCCATGGGCCGACGCCGGGGCCGGAACTCTTCGTGCGCTTCAACGAGTTCTGCGCGCTGTGGCCGCGCATGGTGATGAACTCCTGGAACGACGACGGCGTCGTCAACCTGCCCTGGATGTATCCGGAGATGGTGCCGCAGGTGCGCGCCGCGCTCTCGCTGCGCTACCGGCTGATGCCCTATCTCTACACCCAGATGTGGCGTGCCAGCCGCGACGGCATCCCGGCCGTGCGGCCTTTCCTCTATGATTTCCCGAAGGACGCCACGGCGGTGAAAACCGACGACGCCTTCATGCTCGGGCCCGACGTGCTGGTCGCGCCGGTGCTGGAGGAGGGCGCGACGCAGCGCAGCGTCTATCTGCCGGCCCATCCGGGCGGCTGGTATGACGGACATGACGGTCGGCATTTCGAGGGCGGCGCGGTCGCCACCGTCGCGGCGCCGCTCGGACGGCTGCCGATCTTCCTGCGGGCGGGCGCCCTGATCCCGCTCGGTGATGCGACGGGCATCGGGCCCGAGCGCGAGGTGCTGGTTTGCGGGCTGGTGGAAGGCGCGACCGGCGAACTCTACGAGGATGACGGCGAGACGGCCGACTGGCGCGGCGACGGCACGCCGACGATCCGCTTCCGCGTCCGCAACGGCGAACTTTCCATCGAGCAGGGGCCGGCGGGCCTTGGTGCGGTCGACCGGATCGGCATCCTGCAGATCGGGGAGGGCGGCCTGCTCTGAGGCGGTGCGCTGCGCCTTGCGGCTCAGTCGAGATCGAGGAAGGACCAGCGCGTCTCGGTCGCGGCCATGTCGATGAAGGCGCGCACCCTCGCCGGCAGCAGCCGAGCCGTGGGGTAGACGATCTGGATCGGCGAGGGCGGGCGCTCATAATCGGGCATGAGCACGCGCAGCCGTCCGTCCCTGATCGCGGCCGCGGCCTGATAGGCCAGAACCTGCGTCAGCCCGCCGCCGTCGATGGCGTGCTGGACGGCCGTCTCGGCGGCATTCGTCACGAAGCGCGGGGCGAAAGCGACGCGCTGCCGCCTGCCCTCGTGCTCGAACAGCCATTCCGGGGTCGGGTTGAAGCCGGCGAAATGGATGCAGCGATGGCCGGCGATCTCGTCGGGCTTTTGCGGCGTGCCCAGCGTTGCCAGATAGGAGGGCGCCGCCACCAGCACGCGGCGCGTCGCTCCGACACGCCGCGCCCTGAGGCTGGAATCGCCGAGATCGCCGATGCGGATGGCGAGATCGATCCCGTCCTCGACCAGATTGACGATGCGGTCGCCGAGCCGCAGCTCCCCCTGTACCGCCGGATGACGCGAGAGAAAGGCTGAGAGCAGCGGGCCGACATGGGCGCGCCCGAAGGCGAGCGGCGCGGCCACGACGAGTCGGCCCGAGGGCTCCGCCTGTGCTGCCTGCAGCGAAGCGTCCGCCTCCTCGAGATCGGCCAGGATGCGTCTGGCCAGCGGCAGATAGCGCTCGCCTTCGTCGGTGAGGGTGACGGCGCGGGTCGTGCGCTGGAGCAGGCGGCTGCCGAGCCGCTCTTCCAGCGCCGCGACGAGGCGCGTCACGGCCGAAGGCGACAGGCCCAGCCCCCGTGCGGCCGGCGCGAAACCCCGCGCATCCGCGACCCGTATGAAGGCCTGAAGCGTCGCGAAGCGGTCCATCGATTGCTCCGTTCAGCGCAACAATGACGTGCTGACTGACCGTATTATCGTTTCCTCGAGCAATCGTCATCTTCCCCGCATGGCCGCCGATCGCGTGCGGCCCGGGAGGCTCTCATGGACGACCGCAGCATATCGAGCGACATCGCCTTCACCCCTGCCGTCAAGGCCATCCAGCAGCGCAAGGGCTCGCGCGGCGGCTATCGCCGGATGGAGGAGCGCGGCGGCTTCGAGACGAGGGTCACACCCGAACTCGCAGCCTTCCTCGCCGAGCGGGACAGCTTTTTCCTCGCGACCGCCAGCGCCGACGGCCAGCCCTATATCCAGCATCGCGGCGGGCCGGCGGGCTTCCTGCGCATCGTCGACGACGAGACGCTGGGCTTCGCGGATTTCCGCGGCAACCGGCAATATGTCAGCCTGGGCAATCTCTCGGAGAACCCGAAGGCTCATGTTTTCCTGATCGACCATGCACGTCGGCAGCGGATCAAGATCTGGGGCACGGCGCGGGTGGTGGAGGACGATCCTGCTCTCCTCGAAAGGCTGCGGCCGGACGGCTATGCGGGCACGCCGGAGCAGGCGATCCTGTTCAGCATCGCCGCCTGGGACGCCAACTGCCCGCAGCACATCCCTCAGCTGATCGCGGGCAAGGATGTCGCGGCGGCGCTGGCTGAACGGGACCTACGCATCCTGCAGCTGGAGGCCGAACTGGCAAAGGTGCGCGCCCTCGCCTGATCCGGGTCGCTGCGGCCCCGCCCGGAACGATGGCGCCGTCCCCGCGTTGAAGCGGGCATGGTCGAGACCGGCACTACAGGACCGCTGCATGTCCTCGTCACGTCGCTGTCATTGCGAGACGAGGTCGATCCGGAGGAAGCGGCGCTGCTGGAAGGGCTGACCTTCCGGCGTCGCCTTCTGCGCAAGGGCGAGGAACTGGTCGCCCAGCATTCGCAGCCATCCGAGAGCTGCCTCGTGCTGACGGGCGTCACCGCGCGCGAGGTGCTGCTCGATGACGGCAAGCGCCAGATCACCGCCCTGCACATCCCCGGCGACTTCGTCGACCTGCACGCCTTCCTGCTCAAGGTGATGGACCACAGCGTCGTGGCGCTGACCGATTGCGAGGCGGCCTATGTGCCCCACCGGGAATTGCTGCGGGTCGTCGAGCGCTCGCCCCATCTCGGCCGGCTGTTCTGGCTGTCGACCGTTATCGACGGGGCGATCCAGCGGGCCTGGATCACCTCCGGCGGGCGCCGCTCGGCAACCGCCCATTTCGGCCATCTGATCTGCGAGCTCTATCTGCGCCTCGAGGCGGTCGGACTTGCGAGCGAGGGGCGCTTCGTCTTTCCCGTGCCGCAGAACGAGCTTGCCGACGCGCTTGGCTTCTCGCTGGTCCATGTCAACCGCACCCTGCAGGATCTGCGGGCGACCGGCCTCGTCTCGTGGAAGGGCAGCGCCGTCAGCATCCTCGATTTCGACGGGCTGGCGCGGCTGTCCCAGTTCGACCCGACCTATCTCAACCTGATCAGGATGCCGCGCTGACGGAACCGATGCCCTGCCCGGAGATTGCTGCCAGATGCCCCGCTATTACATCGACAGTTCCGACGGCAGTTTCTCCCATATCGACAGCGAGGGCGTTGAGCTCACGGGGGACGAGGCAGCGCGCTATCTGGCACTCGACGCCCTGCCCGACATGGTCCGGGAGGTCCTACCCGACGGCGACCAGCGCGAATTCGAGGTCTGCGTCCGCAACGAGGGCGGACGCGTGATCTACAGCGCCAGCCTCACCCTGACGGGCGCCTGGCGCGGAGAAAATGACAGCGGCGAAGAGCGACCGTCGGAGCAGTGAGACGGATGGTGCTGTCCGGCGCATATTCCAGCGGGAGGACTAACGCTGGCGCCCCTGTTGTCGTCTCGCTTGGTCTCCGCCCTGTACGCTTAACGCGGCGGTGACATCGGCCTCTGCAACCAACACTGAGGCCGCATCGTGACTCTCGCGGTCTGCAGGACCAGCCGATTCAGTCAATCCGTCGAAAGCCGCACCACGGAGCGATCAAGACTATATGAGGAATGTGCAGTCTGGACCGCAGTCCTGTTCCGGATGGCAATGTCCGCGGTTTTGGCCGACAGGCCACGGGTTGAACGCCGGCTGATCTCAACTAACTGACACTCATGATCTTCAAGCGCTCCGCTCGTATCGTCGCCACTGGTCTGTCTCTTCTGACGCTGGCTTACTGGATATCTCCCTATATCGCCGTCGGTCGCTTCGCTGGCGCGGCCGAGCGCGGCGACGCCGCGGCCATCATGGCGCGCCTCGATATCCCGCGGATCCGCAATGCATTCGCCCGACAGATCGTGCGTGCCTATCCCGTCGATCCGACACTGCTGACGAGCCTCGATCCCGTTGCCCGACAGGCTGCGAGCCTCGTCGCCGTAACCTATGTCGATGCGCTCATCGCCGAGCGTTTCAATCCGGACCTGCTTGTGCGCGCGCTCGCCAACCGCAAACTGTCGGATGAGCCGGCTGGCCAAGGACCAAGGCTCCCTTCCGTTGAATCTCTCGGCAGCGCACTCGACATTTTCATGGAGGCCGGCTTCACCGGGCCGGTCTCTTTCGGGATCCACGCGAAGGCCACTGGCGGAGAGCGCTATCGGCTGGGCTTTCGCTTCATCGGCGGGAGCTGGCGCCTCGTCTCGGTCGGGTTGCCCTCCGCGGTGCTGGCAGAGGCCGTCGGTCAGCTGAAGTCGCGCAGCCCTTAGCCTCGATGTACCGCTCGAGGGCCGAGCGTGATGTCAGTCTGCACAACCTCGGACTCGTATGGGAAGAAGGCCGTTCCCACTGCTAACGGAAAATCTCAGTTCCTGAAATGCCGGGGCCGTTGTCAGTTTCCAAGTGGCCTCGGGCCGCGATGAAGGTCCGTCGCGCGGCGCTCCCTGCAAGTTGAGCCGCCATAGGTGCAAGGCTTTCCTTTCACGCTTGCTTGAACGTCGATTACTTGCACTGCAAATCCACCGTTTCCGCTTGGTGGAACAGTGGAACCTTGCGCGGGTTGATTATTTTGATCTGCCGATGTGCGGCGACCTGGAAAACCCCATGACCATCCTCGGATACTCACTGACCGTCGAAATCCTCGGAGTCATCATCCTTGCAGTCGGGATTCTAATGGGCCTTATGGCCTTGGCTCGCCGACGAGATGACGCGCGTGATCAAACAACGTCCATCTGCGAGCGGCTCGATCGAATTGCGGCAAGTATCTCTTCATTGTCAGCAAAAACATCCGACGCGACAAAGCGACCGAAGCCGGCTGACCCCCATAAATGGCCCTGACCATCTATTGAGACCATGCATCAGGCGCTACCACCCTTTAATAGGTCGACAAAGGCTGCGAAGGGCAGGCGCCGCCGTATCTTTCGATGTCGGCGCGATCTGGGGTGACGCCGTCGCGTCCGGCCGGTGAAGACGGTCCGCGAGTGGCGCATGTCCGTCAAGCTGATGCTGCGCGAGCGCTGGATGACTGCGATTTGCCTTGCCGTGCTGAAGACCGCTTTTTGGCGAGCCGTTATCGCCGACGAGTGGCACGCCGCTGGCTGACTGCCCGAAATCGGACGGCCTGCCCAAGCGATGCACCCTACAACGGCTATGGAAGGCACGGGGCGGTAGGATCGCCGAGTGCGGCGGTCAGACCCGACTATGGCCGCTTTTGGGCCATACCGATCTCAAGCGAGTCGAACTCTACACGAAGTTGGCAAGCCGAGAGCTCCGACTGCGACAGCATGTCGAAGGCGACGATGCTGCACAGGGCGCCGCGAACGACTGGCTAATCGCGCAGCGAACCACCCTGGCGAACCATTCCGCAGACCATTTGAACAAATGCGGAATGGCGTCCCGGAAGGGATTCGAACCCCTGACCTACGGTTTAGGAAACCGTTGCTCTATCCTGCTGAGCTACCGGGACGCGCGACGATCCGTGTAGCATAATCGGCATGTCGGTGAAGCCTCTTCTTGCCGCCTTCCTGCTTCTGCCCTCGCTCGCGGCTGCTGCCGGTACGGGCGACGCCTGCGCGGAGTTGTCTCCCGACAGCCCCGTCGTTCGGCTGTCCGGCGTCGACGAGGCCGGGGATCCGGTGCTGGCCGATGGACGCCGGCTGCGGCTCGTCGGTCTGGCGCCGCGACAGGACGATGCGGAGGCGCAGCGCTTCGAGGCCGGCCTGAGACGCCGGCAGGGCCAGGATTTTGCGATCGTCCTGCTGGGCGAGGCCGATCGCTGGGGGCGCTTTCCTGCGCGGCTCTTCGAGAGCGGGGCTGTGCCGGCGCGTGGGCTCGCCGAAGCGCTGATCGCCGAGGGGGCCGCGACCGCGCTGCCGGAAGCCCGCCCGGCACGTTGCACGCCCACCCCGCCGATCGTCGCCGGTGCGGCGCGGCGCCGGCAGGCTCTAACCGCTGCGCCGCCGCCGGCGGTGCCCTCTCTCTCTCCCGGCGAGGTCGCGCTGGACAGCCATGATCTCGCCGCGCTGCGGGCGCATGAGGGGCGACTGGTGCTGCTGACCGGGCGCGTCGCCTCTGTCGCGGAGCGGGCTCAGCGCACCTATGTCAATTTCTCGCGCCGGCGTGGGGAGGCCGCCTCGATCGTGCTGTCGAAGACGCTCTGGCGCGAGCTGAAGGATGCCGGCTGGACCGCAAGCGGGCTGGGCGGTAAACGCTTGCGCGCGCGCGGCGTCCTCTCGGGGCGGGACGGCCTGCTGCTCGACGTGACGTCCTCGCTTGCTCTGGAACTGATTGACTGACGCATGCGGGCCTTCTGGCGACAGGATCGATGGCCAAGGGCCAGGATGGCCGCGCTGGCGTTGCCGGCGCTGCTGCTGCTAGGCTGCGCGGGCGACCAGAGCGTGCTGCTGCCGCCGCAGCAGGCCTCGGACGGCGAGATCGCGCCGCGGGTCAGCACACTCCAGCGCGCCTCGGAAAGCGAGCATCAGCGCCTTCTGGCGGCCTTCGGCGGCGAGTATCGCGCGCCCCGCGCCCGGGCGCTGCTCGACGAGGTGGTGCAGCGTCTCGCCAAGGCCGGCGAAGGGCGGATCGGCGCCTATGAGATCACCATCCTGAACTCGCCGGCGGTCAACGCCTTCGCGCTGCCCAATGGCCGGCTCTACGTTACCCGCGGGTTGCTGGCGCTGGCCAACGACACCTCCGAGATCGCCTCCGTCCTCGCCCATGAGATCGGGCACGTCACCGCCCAGCATGCGGTCGAGCGGGCCGAGCGCGAGCTGGAATCGGCGCTGGTCGGCCAGGTCGTGGCGCAGGTGCTCAACGATCCGCAGCAGGGCGCCGCTGTGCGCGCGGTGTCGAAGCTGTCGCTCGCCAAGTTCTCGCGCCAGCAGGAACTCGACGCAGACCAGATCAGCGTGCGCAACATCGCGCGCGCCGGCTACGATCCCTATGGCGCCGGGCGCTTCCTCGCAGCGCTCGGGCGCAACACCGCCTTCCGCAACAGCGGCCAGAACCAGAGCGCCGACGACAAGCGTCTCGATATGCTCTCCAGCCATCCGCAGACGCCCGAGCGGATCGCCGCCGTGACCGCCGGGGCCCGGCAGATCGGTGCGCCGGGGATCGGGGAGCGCGATGCCGGGCGCTGGCTCGCCGCGATTGACGGCATCGCCTATGGCGACGAGCCGCGCGACGGCATCGTGCGCGGGCGGCGCTACGTCAACAGCGCGCTGCGGATCGGCTTCACCGCGCCGGAGGGCTTCAGCCTCGAGGCGGCGCGCGACATGGTCATCGGGCTCAGCGGCAACGGCTCCCAGGCGCTGCGTTTCGACTCGGTGACGCTGAAGCCGGATCAGACGCTGCAATCCTATGTCGCCGCCGGCTGGATCGAGGGGGTCGAGACGAGCGCGATCGAGCCGCTGGAGATTGCCGGCCAGCCGGGCGTCATCGCCGTCGGCAAGGGCACGGACTGGACCTTCCGGCTGGCGGCCGTGCAGGCGGGCAACCGGGTCTACCGCTTCATCATCGCGGCCAAGGGCGGCAGCGATCCCGAGCGGCCGATGCGGTCGCTGGTGTCGAGCTTCCGGGTTCTGAGCTCGGAAGAGGCGCAGGCCGTGCGGCCCATGACCGTGCGGATCGTGACGGCCGCCGCCGGCGACACCCCTGCGACCATGGCGGCACGGATGCCGGAGCAGGAGCGGGCGCAGGAGCTCTTCATGGTGCTGAACGGCATCGAGCGCGGCGGCGCCCTCATCCCCGGCCAGCGCTACAAGATCGTCTCGGAATAGGGCCCGCAGAGCCTCCTTCACGAAGGCGCGATGCGCGGCGACGGGCCGTGACCTGCCCGCGCGAGCGGCTAAGCTGGTACGATCGGCGGCTGGGCGCATGGCCCTCGCCGCCTCGGGAGATGGCCATGGCGCTCGATCGTCGCATCGTCGAACTCTATGACGAATACACCCACAAGCCGCTCGACCGCCGGGTGTTCTTCAACCGGCTGATGGTGCTGGCCGGGTCCGCCGCGGCGGCCGAAGCCGCGCTGGCCCTGCTCGAGCCGAACTACGCCAATGCCCAGCAGATCGCGCCCGATGATAGCCGGATCGTTGCGGAGCGCCTGGAGACGAGCGTCGATGGCGTCGCGCTGAAGGGCTATCTGGTTGCGCCGAAGGCGGCCGGGCGGCGCGGCGGCGTTCTGGTCATCCACGAGAACCGCGGCCTCAACCCGCATATCGAGGATGTGACGCGGCGGATGGCGCTGGCGGGCTTCACCGCGCTCGGCCTCGATTTCCTGACGCCGCTGGGCGGGACGCCGAAGGATCCTGACGAGGCGCGCGCGCTGTTCCCGAAGCTTGCGGCCGAGGATGTGCTGCGCCAGGGCCGTGCGGCGCTGAAGCTTCTGGCCGCCCGGCCGGATGCGACGGGCAAGACCGGCGCAGTCGGCTTCTGCTGGGGCGGCGGCGTCGTCAACGATCTCGCGGTCTCGGTGCCGGAGCTCGCGGCCGGCGTCGTATTCTACGGTCGCTCGCCCGACCTCGCGAAGGTGCCGCAGATCAAGGCGCGGTTGCTGATCCAGCATGCGGCGCGCGATACGCGCCTTGTCCAGCAGTTGCCGGACTATGAGGCGGCGCTGAAGACGGCCGGCATCCGGCACGAGGTCATCGTCTATCCGGACGTCGACCACGCCTTCCTGAACGATACCAGCGCCGAGCGCTACAACGCAGCCGCGGCGAAGCAGGCCTGGGACAAGGCGGTCGCTTTTTTGGCGGCGGAGACGGGGGCGGCGTAAGCGCGTTCCAGCCCTCGGAGCCTCTCTGCCAGCGCTCCGGACGGGATCCCGGATCTCCGCTTCGCTGCGTCCGGGATGACCTGCGTTTTTCGATGAGTGTGGAGGCAGCAGGCCAGCCGACATGAAAAAACCCGGCGGTCGCCCGCCGGGTTGTCTTCGTTTCGAACAGGAGCGCGCCTGATCAGGCGGCCTCTTCCTGCATGTCGTCGTTGTCGCCCTCGACATCGCCCTCGGCGGCTTCCACCACCTCGCCCTTGGCCGGGCGGCGGGGCGACTTGGCGAGCTGACCCTCGATCTTCTTCAGAGCCTCGGTCTCGGTGACGTCGTCGACGACCGCGATCTCGCGGGTCATGCGGTCGACGGCAGCCTCGTAGAGCTGACGCTCGGAGTAGGACTGCTCCGGCTGGGCCTCGGAGCGGTAGAGGTCGCGCACGACCTCGGCAATCGCGACGAGATCGCCCGAATTGATCTTCGCCTCATATTCCTGGGCGCGGCGCGACCACATGGTGCGCTTGACGCGGGCGCGGCCGGTCAGCGTGGTCAGCGCCTTGGTGACGCTCTCGGCATCGGCGAGCTTGCGCAGGCCGACGCTGGCCGCCTTGGCGGTGGGGACGCGCAACGTCATCTTGTCCTTGGCGAAGCTGACGACGAACAATTCCAGCTTGAAGCCCGCGACTTCCTGCTCCTCGATCGCCGTGATCTGGCCGACACCATGGGACGGATAGACGACGAATTCGCCCGTCTTGAAACCCTGGCGCACGACAGCTTTCTTCACCGTGGACATGCCGTTAAGACTCCTGACCGGACCGCTGGACGCGGGCTCGCGATGCTCAATCTCCGGCCGACCGACCGGAAACACTCTGCCTGGGACACGGGTTTGCACCCTCGGCCCACGCTCCCTCAGCCGGTCGTTTCTGATAGGCCGCCGAGACAAAGACAGGGGAAGCTCCGGCAAAGACGCCGGCGGCTCTCATCATCTCTGACTAGGGGGCGCCCCGTTTGTGAAAAACCTCGCAGGGGCATGCGGAACGAATGCGACTGGTCCTATGATGTAGCATAAAAAACACGCCGAATCAAAGGTAAACGCAAGCCCGGCGCAAGCCTCGCGCGAACAGCGGCCCTGTGGTTAACGCCATGCGGCGGTCAGAAGGCCCGGGTCGCGGGCGCGTTCAGTCGCCCTCGCCGGGGTTCGGCGAGAAATGCGCATCGAGCTTGCCGGCGACGCCGTCGAACGCCTTGGCGTCGGCCGGCGCATCCTTCTTCTGGGTGATGTTGGGCCAGCTCGTGGCGTATTTCGAGTTCAGCTGCAGCCAACTTTCCAGACCCGGCTCGGTATCGGGCTTGATCGCCTCGGCCGGACATTCCGGCTCGCAGACGCCGCAATCGATGCATTCGTCCGGATGGATGACGAGCATGTTCTCGCCTTCATAGAAGCAATCGACCGGACAGACCTCGACGCAGTCCATGTACTTGCACTTGATGCAGTTCTCGGTGACCACATAGGTCATGTCGCAGGTCCTTCCCGTCTCCCAGCGCTGCCCATAAAGCGCTCAAACCCGTCCGGTTCAAGACCGTTTCGGTCATAACCGGGAGCAGGACCTTCTCTTTTCGCCCGGTCCGGCCGTCGGGCGCCCCGCGGAGCCGATGCGGGGATCGTTTGTGTACAAACGATTTTCGTTTTACCCGCCGTCATCGTCTCCGGCAAGCGGCGCATCGCCGCGCCCGGCTTCGTCGAGGCGCTCATAGAGCAATCTCGCCTGCTCGAAGGCCCCGCGCCGTTCGCCGAGCCCCTGCAGCCGCACCACCACGGTGGCGTGCGGCAAGGCGAGGGTGAGGACATCGCCGAGCTTCAGCCCCTGGGCGGGATTGAGAATCCGGCGACCGTCGAGGCGGACATGCCCGTCCTCGACCAGCCGCACCGCGGTAGAACGCGTCTTTGCGAAGCGCGCGAACCAGAGCCACTTGTCGAGCCTTTGGCGGTCCTCGCGCATCGGTTCTCAGCGACTGTCCGGCATCGCGCTAGCTCTTGCGGCCTTCCATCTGGGCCTTGAGAGCCGCCAGCTTGGCGAAGGGCGAATCCGGATCGGGCTCGCGATCGGCCGGGCGCGGCCGTGGCGGCTGCTGGAAGCGCTCGCCGCCGCGGTCGTCGCGGCGCGGGCCGCCGCCACCGGGGCGCCCGTCGCGCTTGAAATCGGGCCTCGGGCCGCGGCCCTGTTCCGGCCGGCCGCCGCCCTCCGGGCGCTGGCCATCCGGCCGCGGGCCGCGCTGGCCCTGGCGGTTGCGCTCGTCGCGGCGCGGCTCGCGCTCGGGGCGCGGCGTCGCAGCCGCGGCTTCGCCGGACGCGGCCTGGGCGGGGGCGGGTGCATCGCCCTCGCGGCGCGGACCGCCCGGGCGGGGACCACGGTTTGGCCGGTCGCCACGGCGTCCACCGGGCTGGCGCTCGCCGGGCGCACCCTCGCGGGCGCCGCGCGCCGGCTCGGGGCGGCGGCCGCCCTGATGGCGGTGCGGGCGCCAGACCTCGATCATCTCGGGTTCGGCCGGCGTGGCCGGAATGGCGGCCGGCGCCTCGGCAGACGCGGTTTCGGGCTCCGCGACCTGTTCCGCCTCGGTGGCGGGCATGGCCGAGAGCAGGTCGGCCGGCACGGGCTCGGCGGCCGGCTCCAGCTCCTGCGCCGTCAGGATGGGTGCGTCGGGCGTCTCGGCTGCCGGAGCGTCCTGGGGAACGGCCTCCGTCGCCGCCTCGGCCAGCTCGGCCAGCTCGGCCGCAGCGGCGGGGGCTTCGCCCTCGGCGGGCTCGCCGGAAGCCGACACCTCGCCGGCTTCGACGGGCGCTTCGGTTGCAGCCTCGGCCGGCGCGGCTTCGGCAATCGCGGGCTTGGCCGGGGCGGCGGCGAGCGGCACGGTGATGGCGGGACCCGCGCGCTTGACCGAGACATAGCCGAGCGAACGCAGGATCGAGGCGAAGTCCTCGCCGGCGCAGCCGACGAGCGAGGTCATCGCGCCGGTGACGACGAAGCCGTCCTGATCCGCCGATCCAGTGGGCGGGACGCCTTGCGTCACGCCGGGGCGATAGGCGATCGCCGGTCGGATCAGATCCGCCAGGCGCTCCAGGATGTCGACGCGCACGGCCCGCTCGCCGCAGACGCGGTAGCCGGCGGCGCGATAGAGACCCTTCGGCACCGCCTTGTCGACCGGGAAGGAGGTTCGGCCCGAGGCGGCGAGATGGGCGATGTCGTCCAGCCCCGACAATTCGGGACCGCCATGCTTGAGCGCCCAGAGCTGAGCGGCGAGGGCGCGCGGTGCGGGCTTGAGCAGAGCAGGCAGATAGAGATGAAAGGCGCCGAAGCGGAGGCCGAGCTGGCGCAGCGCGGCGCGGCCCTCCTGGTCGAGGGCCTTCATTTCCTCGCCGACCTTGGCGCGTTCGAGCACGCCGAGCGACTCGGCCGCCTGATAGGCAATGCCGCGGGCGATGCCGGTGAGCGTCGAGGCGTCCTCGAGCAGCTGCAGCGCACCGAGCAGGCGGGTGATGTGGTTCTTGAGCCAGAGCTGAAGCCGCGCCTCGACCTGCTCTCGGGCTTGACCCGCGAGATGCTCCTCGACGAGCAGGCGCAGCCGCGGCTCGATCGCCTTCTCGCCGGCGACGAGGCGGGCGACCGGCTCGCCGATCCAGCGCAGCAACCCGTCATGCGACAGCACGAAGGCATCGTCCCCGGCGAGGACGACGCGCGCGGCGCGCGCCTCGATCTCGCTCGCCAGCGCCTTCAGGGCGGCCAGGTTCAAGGCCTTCGCCTCCGGCCCGCCGGCCTTCGGGTCCGCCGTAAAGCGGAAGCCCTGAAGCATTCCGACGTGCTGGCCCTCGACGAGCACGTCGCCCGTCGTGGTGACCTCAGCCTCCAACATCGCATTCTCCCGCAAACGGCGCAGCAGCACGCTGGTGCGCCGGTCGACAAATCGGCTGGCCAGACGCTCATGCAGAGCGTCCGAGAGCTTGTCCTCTACAAGACGCGCAACCCCCTGCCAATGCTCCGGGTCGGGCAACCAGTCCGGACGGTTGGCGACGAAGGTCCAGGTGCGGACCTGAGCGATGCGGGCGGAGAGCGTGTCGATCTCGCCATCGGTGCGGTCCAGCGCTGAAAGCTGGGTGCGATACCAGTCGATATCGAGCCGTCCATGGCGCATCAGGCGCAGATAAAGGGTGGTGGCGAGGTCGGCATGCTGCTGCGGCGCGATCTTGCGATAATCGGGAAGGCCGCAGACCTCCCAGAGCCGTTCGACCGCCGGCCGGCCCTGTGCCAGCGCCTTGATGTCGGGATCGCGCGCCAGAATTTCGAGCGTGTTCATGTCCTCGGCGATCAGCGCGCGCGTCAGTCCGGGCTCGGTCGGCTGCAGGTTCAGGCTGTCCAGCAGCTGAGCGACCGAGCGAAAATCGAGATCGGTGTTGCGCCACTGGAGCTGCCGCACCGGCTCGAAGCGGTGATTCTCGATCGCGTCGACGAGATCGGCCTCGAAGGGCGGGCAGCGGCCCGAGGTTCCGAAGGTGCCGTCGCGCAGATGGCGGCCGGCGCGCCCGGCGATCTGGCCGAATTCGGCCGGATGCAGCTTCCGGAAATGGTGGCCGTCATATTTCTTGTCTGCGGCGAAGGCGATGTGGTCGACATCGAGGTTGAGCCCCATGCCGATCGCGTCGGTGGCGACGAGGTAGTCGACGTCGCCGGACTGGTAGATCTCGACCTGGGCGTTGCGGGTGCGTGGGCTGAGCGCGCCGAGCACGACCGCCGCGCCGCCCTTCTGCCGGCGGATCAGCTCGGCGATGGCGTAGACCTCCTCGACCGAGAAGGCGACGATGGCCGAGCGCGGCGCCAACCGTGTGATCTTGCGGTCGCCGGCGAACATCAGGTTCGACAGGCGCGGCCGCGTCACCACATTCACGCCGGGAATGAGCTGCTCGATCACCGGCTTCATCGTGCCGGCGCCGATCAGCATGGTCTCGGCGCGGCCGCGCCGGTTGAGCAGGCGGTCGGTGAAGACATGGCCGCGATCGAGATCGGCCGCGAGCTGGATCTCGTCGATGGCAACGAAATCGACCGCGAGGTCGCGCGGCATCGCCTCGACGGTGCAGACCCAGAAACGCGGACGGACCGGCTTGATCTTCTCCTCGCCGGTAACGAGCGCCACCGCCTCGACCCCCGCCTTCTCGACGACGCGCTGGTAGACCTCGCGGGCCAGCAGCCGCAGCGGCAGGCCGATCATGCCCGTCGGATGAGCGACCATCCGCTCGATGGCGAGATGGGTCTTGCCCGTATTGGTCGGGCCGAGCACGGCGGTGACGCCGTGGGCGCGGGCCGAGGGAGGCAGGGAGCGTGGAGGGAGCAAGGCCGACGCCGATCGTGGTGAGTGCCGGGCCGGGGCAGCGCCTCCCGGAGGGCGCCGCTGCGGCCCGGAGCCAGCGGTAAACTAGAAAGCGGAACGAGTCCCGAACGAAGCGGGCCCGAATCGCTGACTCCCAGAGAATCGGGATTTGTTCTCGCGACCGGCGGTTCGCGCCGCGGCGCTCCATCCGGGGCGGGGTCGGTGTCTCGGCATCGCCTGTCCTCCGGTGGTCGCGCGCAGGACGCCCGTCATCCGCCGCAGAGCCTATCTAGGCATGCTTCGCGAGGAAACGAGGGCCGGCTGCGCGAGCGGCGCTCAGCCGAACACCTCCGCGACGATCTCCGCCGCCTCGTCGGGCGCCTCGACATGCACGAAATGCCCGGCCGTTTCGCAGAAGCTGACCTGCGCGTCATCGAAATGCTCGGGCACGAAGGCGGCCCATTCCGACTTCAGGACGGGGTCATGGCGGCCCCAATGCACCCGCGTCGGCTGGTGGATGCGGACCGAAGGGGTGGGGTGGCCGTCGATTGCCGCCAGCCGGGCGGCGTTCTGGCTGCGATACCAGTCGAAGCTGCCGCGCAGATTGCCGGGCTTCATGAAGTTGTCGATCCAGAGCTCCAGCGCCGGATCGAACGCATCCTTGCGGTGGCACCAATGCGTGAGGAAATGTGAGAAATACAGCGCGCAGGACTGGCGGCTGAGACCGACCAGGGCCTCCGCCAGCGGCAATTGCTGGAAGGACTGGTACCAGACCTCGTTGACATGGCCGTCATGGACCCAGCGCCCGGCGATGCTCTGGGTCGGGCAGTTGAAGAAGAGCAGCCGCTCGACGAGCTGGGGGTGGCGCCGCGCCATCGCCTGGGCGGCATAGGCGCCGACGTCGTGGCCGACCACGCCGACCGATTCCAGGCCGAGCGCGCCGACCAGCGAGGCCATGTCGTCGGCATGGCTGTTGGCGCCGACATCGCTGCGCGGCGCGGCTGACTTGGCGCTGTCGCCGAAGCCGCGCAGATCCGGCGCGATCAGCCGGAAGTCGCGATGCAGCCGGTTCATCAGCGGCAGCCAGGTCGCCCAGAACTCCGGCCAGCCATGCAGGAGCAGGACAGGACACCCGGAACCGATCTCGGCGACGTGCAGCGTCGTGTCGCGCACCGCGATCTGGCGATGCCGCAGACCGGGCGGCGTGGCGAAGTCGCTGGACATGGGGGCTCCCGAGTGGTTCCGCCGAAGGCTAGCGTTCGAGAGGCTCGCGCCGCAATGCCCGCGCGGGTCGCAGGCGGTCGGGATGACGCTTCTCCACAGGCTGCGCGGCGTGCGCCGCCCGGGCGTCGCGGCCGCCGCAGCGTCAATGCGCGGCGTGACTGCAGCGGCCGTGGTCGGCGAGCGCCTCGATGATCGCGCAGTCGCAGGCGGCGACGCCACCGGAGCAGGTCGCGGCGATGCGCTCCAGCTCGGCCTCCAGCGAGCGCAGCCGCGCGATCTTGTGGCGGACCTCGTCGCGATGCGCGACCGCGATCGCATGGGCCTCGTCGCAGGCCATCGCGGGATTGTCGGAGAGCCTGAGCAGGGCGCGGATCGCCTCGACGGCGAAGCCGAGATCGCGCGCATGCTTGATGAAGGCTAGGCGCTCGACGTGGCGCCGGCCATAGCGGCGCTGGTTGCCCTCCGAGCGCTCGGGCGGCGGCAGCAGGCCAACCTGCTCGTAATAGCGGATCGTCTCCACCTTGACGCCGGTGCGCTCGGCGAGCGCGCCGATCGGCATCACGCGCTCGGCGGTGGTCGCGGTGGGCATAGGCTGCTCCAAAGCTCTAGTCTCTAGAGCTCAAGGTGGGCGCGGGACGCGTCGCGGTCAAGCATCGGGGGTCAGAAGGAGGGCGGCGTGCAGGCGCTTACGACCTCGCAGGCAATCGGCCCGACGCAGCGGAAACGGTGCGGCCGGCGGCTTTCAAAATAATAGGCGTCGCCGGGGCCCAGAATGCGCCGTTCATCGTCGACCGAAACCTCGAGCCGGCCGGTGAGAACGATGCCGCCCTCCTCGCCGTCATGCGAGAGGGGCACGCGGCCGGTGTCGGTGCCGGGCTCATAGCGCTCCTTGAGGATCTGCAGGGCGCGGCCGAACAGGTTCTCGCCGATCTGGCGGTAAGAGATGCCGCCCTTGCCGATCTCGACCAGTTCGTCGGCGCGGTAGAAGGCCTGGCGCGGTCGATCCGGCTCCAAAGCAAAGAATTCGGACAGGCCGATCGGGATGCCGTCGAGAATGCGCTTCAGCGCACCGACGGACGGGTTCACGCCGTTGGATTCGATCAGCGAGATCGTGGAATGGGTCACGCCCGCGCGCTTGGCCAGCGCGCGCTGCGAGAGGCCCTGGCGGGTGCGCAGATAGCGCAGCCGCGCGCCGATGTCGGTGTCGCTCACGGACGCCTGGTCTCCTTGGTCGATATCCGCACCATTGTGATCTTGATGACTGTAAAAACAAGAGCTTGCTGGAGAACCGAAACAGACTTGTTCGTTTCGGTCGAACGGTGCTCCCTGCCGGAAGAGGAGAGCCCCCATGACCATCGCCACACCGCCGCAGGCCCTGCAAAACGCCCGTTCGCTCGACAGCTACTGGATGCCCTTCACCGCCAACCGGCAGTTCAAGGCGGCGCCGCGGCTGCTCGCCTCGGCGCAAGGGATGCACTACGCCACCGAGGACGGGCGCAAGGTCATCGACGGCACGGCCGGGCTCTGGTGCGTCAATGCCGGCCATGGCCGCCAACAGATCACGCAGGCGGTCGAGCGCCAGCTCGCGACGCTGGATTACGCGCCCTCCTTCCAGATGGGCCACCCGATCGCGTTCGACTTCGCCGATCGGCTGGCGGCGATCGCGCCGGGCGAGGGCGCGGGCAAGCTCGACCGCATTTTCTTCACCGGCTCGGGCTCGGAATCGGTCGACACCGCCCTGAAGATCGCGATCGCCTATCAGCGCGCCATCGGCCAGGGCACGCGGACGCGGCTGATCGGGCGCGAGCGCGGCTATCACGGCGTCGGCTTCGGCGGCATCACGGTGGGCGGGCTGGTCAACAACCGCCGCGTCTTCCCGCTGCTGCCGGGCGCCGACCATCTGCGCCACACCCATGATCTGGAGCGCAACGCCTTCAGCAAGGGCCAGCCCGCGCATGGCGCCGAACTCGCCGACGATCTCGAGCGGATGGTCGCGCTGCATGGAGCGGAGACGATCGCGGCGGTGATCGTCGAGCCGATGGCGGGCTCGACCGGCGTTCTCGTGCCGCCGAAGGGCTATCTCGAGCGGCTGCGCGAGATCGCGACGCGCCACGGCATCCTGCTGATCTTCGACGAGGTCATCACCGGTTTCGGCCGGCTCGGCACGCCCTTCGCCAGCGAGTATTTCGGCGTGATGCCGGACCTGATGACGACGGCCAAGGGCATCACGAACGGCACGATCCCGATGGGCGCCGTCTTCGCTGCCCGCAAGGTCCACGACGCGCTGATGAGCGGGCCGGAGGCGACGATCGAGCTGTTCCACGGCTACACCTATTCGGGCCATCCGGTGGCCTGCGCGGCGGGGCTGGCCACGCTCGACATCTATGCCGGTGAGGGGCTGCTGACGCGGGTGACGTCGCTTGCCCCGCTCTGGGAGGAGGCGCTGCACTCGCTGCGCGACGTGCCGCATGTCATCGACATCCGCACGATCGGCCTCGTCGCCGGGATCGAGCTCGCCTCACGGCCCGGCGCCGTTGGGGCACGCGCCTATGAGGCCTTCGTCGATTGCTTCGAGAAGGGGCTTCTGATCCGCGTCACCGGAGACGTCATCGCGCTGTCGCCGCCGCTGATCTGCGAGCCCTCCCAGATCGACGAGATGGTCTCGCTGCTGCGGGCGGCGCTGGAGCGTCTGGCCTGAGCTGCGTCAGGTTGGCTCGACGAGTAGGGCGCAGGCCTCGTCGGCGATGACCTGCTCCTCGTCGGTGGCGATGACGAAGGCTTCGACGCGACTGCCGGCGGCGGAGATCGTTGCGGCATTGGCGGCGTTAGCGCTCTCGTCCAATTCCAGGCCGAGCCAGGCGAGGCGGCGGGCGATCGCCTTGCGGATGCGCGGCTGGTGCTCGCCGATGCCGGCGGTGAAGACGAGCGCATCGAGCCCGCCCAGCGTCGTCGCCAGCCGCGCCACCTCGCCAGCGATGCGGAAGGTAAAGAGGTCGAGTGCTTCCGCGGCCTCCGGCGCGTCGCTGTCGAGCAGCTCGCGGCTGTCGGCACTGATCCCTGAGACCCCGAGCAGGCCGGAGCGGCGGTAGAGCAGATCCTCCACCTGCGCGACGCTCTGCCCCATCGGGCCGAGCAGGTGCAGCAGCACGCCCGCGTCGATCGCGCCGCAGCGCGTCGCCATCGGCACGCCGTCCAGGGTCGAGAAGCCCATGCTGGTGTCGCGGCTGAGGCCGCCTTCGAGCGCGCAGAGGCTGGCGCCGCTGCCAAGATGGGCGACGACGACCTTGGCATCCGACAGGTCGGGGTGCCGGCGGGCCAGCTCGGCGGCGACGAAAGCGTAGGACAGGCCGTGGAAGCCGTAGCGCTTGATGCCCTGGTCGTGCAGCGCGCGCGGAATCGCGAAACGGCGGGCGAGATCGGACTGACTGCGGTGGAAGGCGGTGTCGAAGGACGCGGTCTGGGGCAGGCCGGGGCGCAGTCGCGCGACGGCGCGGACCAGCCTCAAGCCCTGCGGCTGATGCAGCGGCGCCAGCGGCGTCAGGGCCTCAAGCGCGGTGATGACCTCATCGTCGATCCGGACCGGTCCGGTGAAACGATCGCCGCCATGGACGATGCGGTGGCCGATGCCGGCGATGGCGTCGAGATCGACATGCCAGGAGAGGCGGCGCAGCACCTCGCTCAGCACGTCGTCGAGCTCCGCGCCGGGGCGGGCTTCGAGCGCGATGTCGAAACGGTCCGGCCCTTCCGTCAGCTGGAAGCGCAGGGGCTCGCGGCGGAAGTCGATCATGCCCTTGCCGATGCGCCGCGGGCCCTGCGGCCCGAGCGCGAAAAGGCCGAGCTTCACCGTGGAAGAACCGGCGTTGAAGGTCAGCAGGATGCGGCCGTCGTCCTTCCCCATCAGGCGCCGGCTCCCTTCGCGGGAATGCCCGGCCCGCGCCGCGCGGCGACGAGCTTGGCGAGCGCAGCCGAGGCGATGCGGGTCTTCAGCGAATCCGAGCGGCTGGTCAGGACGATCGGCACGCGCGCGCCGAGCACAAGTCCGGCCGCCTCGGCGCCAGCGAAATAGATCAGTTGCTTGGCGAGCATGTTGCCGGCTTCGAGATCGGGCACCAGCAGGATGTCGGCCTGGCCGGCAACGGGGGAGACGATGCCCTTGGTGCGGGCCGCCTCGGGGCTGATCGCATTGTCGAAGGCGAGCGGGCCGTCGACGCGGGCGCCGGTGATCTGGCCGCGCGCGGCCATCACCGTCAGGGCTGCGGCGTCGAGCGTCGCCGGCATCCGAGCGTTGACGGTCTCGACGGCGGCGAGCACGGCGACCAGCGGCTCCGCGATACCGAGCGTGTGCAGCAGGTCGATGGCGTTCTGGCAGATGTCGCGCTTCTGTTCGAGCGTCGGCAGGATGTTGATCGCGGCGTCGGTGACGATCAGCGGCTTGGGATAGGCCGGCACGCTCATCGCATAGACATGACTGATGCGCCGCTCGGTGCGCAGGCCCGAGCCGGCCGCGACCACGGCGCCGAGCAGTTCGTCGGTATGCAGGCTGCCCTTCATGAGGATCGAAACGCGGCCGGCCATGGCAAGTTCGACGCCGCGGGCGGCAGCGGCATGGCTGTGCTCGACGGGCTCGATCGGCATGCCGTCGAGCGAGACGCGAGCGGCTTCCGCAGCGGCGCGGATCTTCGCCTCCGGCCCGATCAGGATCGGCGCCAGCAGGCCTTCGTCGCGGATCTCGACGGCGGCGATGATCGCTTCCGGCGAGCAGGGATGGATCACCGCGACGCGCAGCGAAGGCAGGGCACGGGCGTCGCGCACGAAGGCGTCGTAGCGGTCGTGCCGGCGCAGCGCGACCTCGGGCCGATGCGGGCTCGGCCAGGCGACGCTGGTCTTGGGCGCGATGACGGTGGCGGTGCCGGCCAGCACCTGCGTGCCGTCCTGGTTGGTGCAGGTCGTGTCGAGCAGGACGATGCGCTTGTCCGCGCGCTTCTCGCGGACCCGGACGGTGGCGGTGATGGTGTCTCCCGGCGCCACCGGATGGCAAAACTGCAGCTCCTGGCCGAGATAGATCGTGCCCGGCCCGGGCAGGCGGGTGCCGAGCAGCGCCGAGATCAGCGCGCCGGTCCAGAGCCCATGGGCAACGACAGGGCCTAATCGCTCGCCCGCGGCGAAGCCGGCGTCGAGCCGGGCCGGGTTGAGGTCGCCCGAAACCGCGGCGAAGAGGTCGATGTCGTCGTGCCCGACGCTGCGCTGGAGCGAGGCGCTGTCGCCGACCGCCAGTTCGTCGAAAGTTCGGTTCCTGAGGATGATCTGGTTCATGGGCCCTCGGCGTCCGGGCCATGGCTGACGCGCCGCCTAAGACGAACCGCACGCTAGCGGCGCCGGCCAGCGCGGGTGTTGACCTCGATCAAGGCCGCCCGGTCATCGCTTAGGACCGGGCGTATTTGGCCCCGCAGAAGGAGCGCGCAGTGTCGGTCCACTGGCCGAAGCCGGTGGCGACCATGTTGCGGATGACGGTGCAGACATAGCGATGCTGGGCCGGGTTGTTGTGCGGCCCGGCATGATAGCGCGCCACCGCCATGGTCCAGGTGTCGTGGCGGGCCTTCAGCCGCTTCAGGAACTTGGCCGAGTATTCGACATTCAGCGCCGGGTCGAACATCGCGTCGAGGCTGGGGAACTGGTCGCGATGGTAATGATGGTTGATCTGCATGCAGCCGATGTCGATCAGCTTCTTGCCCTTGGCGCGCGAGGTGTGGAACTCGTCCAGCGCCTCCTGCTTGCTTGCGCCGAAGAAGGCGCGCCCATGGATGTTGAGCGCGTAGGGCTGCAGCGAATTGCGCCGGCCGCTTTCGGTCAGACCGACCGAATAGAGCACGCCGACGGGAATGTCGTAGGCCTTTGAGACGCGGATCATGTGCTCCTCGCAGACCGTCTGGGCGGCGGCCGGCGCGAACAGGCTAGAGATAGCGATGAGGGTCGCGGCCAGGGCGAAGGCTTTCGCGCCGATCATGGGTGTCCTCCGTGCTGATGGGGGCGTCTTTGTGTGCGTCCCGCCGTTGCGGCTCTTGCCGGTCACTCTGCCGGTCCTGCTGGCGTGAGGGATCGAAGCCGCGGCCGTCGCGGCCAGCCCCGTCCTCGCGGGCACCGTCGCGTGGCGCGTCCTGGCCCGGGCGTGGATCGGCGCCGGCCGACTCGACATGGACGGTCTCGACCGAGACCTGATCGAGCGCATGGCCGCTCGCCCTGACGATCTCGCGCAGGGCCTCGCGGTCGTTGGTGAGCAGCTGCGCGGTCTCGGCGCGGCTGGCCTCGAGCCGCACCTCCATGCCGCCCTGCGAGATGCGCAGCTTGACGACGATGCTGCCGAGTTCGACCGGGCTGAGCTGGATGTGCAGGATTTTCGTCGGCTCGGCGATGCCGCCGGTCTTGCCGCTGCCGATGTCGGGGACATCCTGCGCGCGCGACGCCGAAAGCTCCGAGGCCGCCTGCCGGATCGGCTCGGCGACCTGCTGCAGCGGCGAGAGACGCAGCACCGGCGGCAGATGCGTCTCCTGCCGGATCACGGCGATGGTGAAGGGCTTGTCCGGGCCGGCGTCCTTTGCCGCGGGCTCAGGCGTGGCCGGCTTCGGATCGATCGTGCCAGTCGCGTCCGGCAGGTCGGGCAGGGCGACCTCCTCCGTCGGCAACGCGACGCCCGCCTCCGCGGCTGCGGGCAGCGGGGACGGCTCCATGGCGCCGACTGCGCCGGTGGCGGAGCGCGCGAGGACGCCGCTGAGGGTCGCGAAGCCATCCCGCCGCGGGCCGGGCTCGCGCCGGGGCTCGGCCTGCGTCTCCGGGGCGGGGGGCCGGACCGCGCCGAGCAGGAGCCGCGCCGCATCGGCCGTGCCGTCGGCGGTGGCGGCGGGCTCCAACGGGCCCGTGGCCAGGAGATCGGCGAGGCGTTCGGCGGGGAAGGCCTCGGCCTTGTCCCCGGGCTCCGCGCGGCCCGGCTCGGCGGGCTTGTCGGCCGTGGGCTTGCCGGCGCCCTTTTCGAGCGTCTGCAGCAGGGAGCGGAAGGCCTGCCCGCGCTCCTCGCGACCGCCGGCGGTCAGCCGCGCCTTCGGGTTCTTCGCGGCCTCTGCACTGCGGCCGGGGGGCAGGACGGGTGTCTCGACCTGGCTCATGGCCGGGCATCTCCGGAGCGGGCAGGGGTGAAGACGGGGTCGGCGAGCAGCTTCTGGGCCTCGGCGAGGCTGCGCTCGGCCCCCGACAGCAGGCGCTTCATCCGCGGGTCGAGATCAGCGGGTTCGGCCGGGGTGGCCGATCCCGGCGTCTGGGCGCCGCCAGAGGGCGCATCGACGATCTCGGCGGCGACGCGCAGGGCCGTGTGGAGGATGTCCTTTTCCTCCGGAGGCAGGCGGGCGGCGTCGATCTTCCGGAGGGTGTCGAGCGCTCCTCCGGCCCGGTCGATGCCGATGCGCGAGGCGGCCCGGTAGAGCGAGGCGCGCGTGATCGTCGCCTGATCGGCGCCGGGGATCCGCGCGACCTCCTCGGCGGCGAGGCGGGCCTGCTCGAAGCGCCCGCGCACCAGTGCGTCGCGGGCGATGATGAGGAGCACCGCGCGTTGCTGCTCGCGGTCGAAGGCGCGCAGCGTCGCCACCAGCCGGCGAAATTTGGCCGGGTCGCGGCCGATGTCGAAGCGCACCAGGCCGGTGGCGAAGCTCTGGCGGAAATGCTCGGCATAGACCGAGCGGTCGAAGCGCCGCATGTACTGGGCGGTGGCCTTCTCCAGCCGGTCGAGATCGTTGGTCTCGGCGGCGATGAAGACGGCGCGGCGCAGCGCGCCCTCCTCGACCAGGGAGCCGGGCGAGGCCAGTCTCGCCTGATCGAGCAACTGCAGCGCCCGCTTCTGGTCGTCGCGCAGGATCAGCGTGGCCTGAACCAGGGCGAGATGGCCGGCGAGCGATTCATGCAGGCCGGCGGGGTCGAGCGGCATCAGCAGCGCCTTCGCCCGGGCGCCATCTCCCACGACATAGGCGAGCGCGCCCTCGGCCAAACCCTTCGGCAGCCCGGCCGGCTCGCCGCGCTTGACCAGCTCGGCCAGGGGACCGGGCTGGCCGCCGCTGAGCACATATTGCACGGCGGCGCGGGTGTTGCGCGGATCGTCCCAGACGGCGGGAGCCTGCGCCGCCATCGCCTGTTCGAGATCGCGCAGCAGCTTGCTCTGGGCGGCATGGGCGGCCCTGTTTCCCGCCGCCGCCTCGTTCTGCAGCGACTGCAGGGTGCGCACGAGCTGATAGGGCGGGGCTGGCGCAGGCGCGGAATCCTGTGCTGCCAGGGCCGGTGTCGTCAGCGCCAGCGCGAAGGCCAGTGTGCCGGCGAGGGCCGCAAGGGACCGGCGCCTCATGCGCGCTTCTCCCGGATCAGGATCTCGATGCGGCGGTTCTCGGCGGCGTTGGGGTCGCCCGCCCGGGGACGGCGGCTGGCATGGCCCTCGATGTGTTCGATTCGCGCGGCGCTGATGCCGCCCTGGACGAGCAGGTCCTGCGCCGTATGGGCGCGGGAGGTGGAGAGCCGCCAGTTGTCGCTGCGGCCGTCGCGGAAGGGCCGCGCATCGGTGTGGCCTCGGATGACGATGGCGCCCTCGCGCTCCTTCAGCACGGCGGCGACGCGCTGCATCGCGGCCACCGTCTGCGGATGCGGCTCGGCCGAGCCGATGCCGAACATGCCGAAATTGGCGTTGTCGGTCAGGCTGATCAGCACGCCCTCGTCGGTCTTGCGGACATCGACCTGCGGCTGGTCGGCCCGCTGGGGACCGCCTTTCGCGATGGCCGAGGCAATGGCGGTGGCCATCGCCTCGTCGGCGCGCGACGCCACGGCGGTTGTGGTGGCGGGGGCTGCGACGGCAAGCCCCGGACGTGGCGACATCGCGGGGGAGGCCATGGCCATGACCGGAGGCGCGTCAGCGACGGGCGCGTTCGCGGCAGCTGGGTTCGTGGGTTCGCCCGCGGGCTGCGGCTTCGGGGCGGATTCGCTGGCGGGGGACGGGGCCGGGGCGGCGTCTCCCGCGAAGGCCTGCTGGCGCTCGGGCTTGTCGGTCTGGGGCGTCTGGCGCCAGAAATTCGGGTCGAAGGGGTCGCGCATCGCTTCGCCGCCATTCATCCCTGGCTTGCCGGTGGCGCCGAGCGTCAGGGTCGAGGCCCGGTCCGAGCCGGGTTCGGGCTTGGCGGCGGCAACCTCGGCGAGGACGGCATAGGGGTCCTCGAAGGCGGCCTTGCCCTGGCGGGGCTCCTTCAGCGTCGCGCTCGGCCGCCGGTCGGAGCCGGTCTTGGCGGCGCCGACCTGGTCGCCGTCATGGCGGCTGGTGCTGTCCACTTCGCCGGGCTCGGCGTCCTGCGGGTTGCGCACGCCCTTGCGGTCCGAGGTCGTGTCGGAGAGCCGGATCGGGTTGAAATACTGGGCGACCGTCTGGCGCGTCTCGCGATTGGTCGAGTTGACCAGCCAGAGCACGAGAAACAGCGCCATCATCGCCGTCATGAAGTCGGCATGGGCGATCTTCCAGACGCCGGTCTTGATCTGGTCCGTCGGCCGGCCGGCGCTGCGGCGGAGGATGATGAAGTCCTGGCGGTCGGTGTCCATGGCGCTGCCTCCGATGCGGGCGTGCGGTGTCAGGCGGCGGGCCGGCGGCGGCGGTCCGGGCCCTGGCCGCGGAGCCGCGCGACCCAGGCCGCGATGCGGGTTTCGATCAGGGTCTCGCCGAGGACGATCGACACATCGACGGCCTCGGTCTCGGCGAACTCGACCGGCGTCCCCGCGGGAAACACGCCGCGCAGGGTCGCCAGGAGGTCGACCGGTCCGCTGACGCGGATCAGCGAGCCGTCCCCGCCGCTCAGCAGCGGACGGATCTGGTCGATCAGCGCGCGGCTGGCCGCATCGCGCAGTTCGCCCTCAAGGAAGGGCCGCAGCAGGCGCCCGGTCGTCTCGGCGAGACGTTCTGCGAGCGCGTCGAGCGCCCGTGGAAGCTCGGCGGCCAGCGGTGTGGCGACCGCATCGGCCCAGTCGAGCCTCGCCTGTTCGAGCGCCGCCTCGGCTGCCTGCGCCTGGCGGGCGGCGGCGGCCTCCGCTTCGGCGCGAGCCTCGGCGAGACCCGCTTGGCGGCCGTTCTCGTAGATGGCGTCGAGATCGGGCGGCGGCTCGCGTGGGGTGCGGGGCAGGAAGGCGGGGAGCTCGATCTCAGGCTCGGGCGTGGCCGTGCCGGCCTCCGGCAGGAGGGCAAGCTCACCGTCTGCGATCTCGAAGCTCGGGATGAAATCGGCGGCGGACCGGTGCTTCACGCGCGCTCTCCCTCATGGATCCACTGCTTCAGGATCGCGGCGGCCTGCGCCTCGTTGAAATCGATCAGCTGCTCCAGCTTGCGCAGCGGCGAGCGCTGCGAGGCGTTGGTGAGGTCGCCGATCAGGTTGAGGCCGATTTCGCCGCCGGCGAGCTGGAGCTGGGGATCGACGGGCGAGACAGTTGCATCCTCGGTGATCGCGGCGACGGCGGCGGGCGCCGGGCGCTTCAGGATGGCGTTGATCGAGGGCCGCAGGCCGAACCAGATGATCAGGGACGCGAGGCCGAGGATGGTGACCGCGTTGATCAGCGTGCCGGACTGGCGCAGCAGCGCCTCGGCCACGCCGACGGGGGGCGTCGGCTCCAGCGTGCGGCTGCCCTGGAGGAAGTCGACCGCCAGCACCTTGACCGCGTCGCCGCGCTGGCCGCTGACGCCGGCGGCGGAGGCCACGACCTGGCGGACATCCTCGAGCCTGGCCTCGATCGCCTCCGGGCTGGGCGAGGCGCCCAGCGATTCGACCAGGCGCGGCCGGTTGATCAGCACGGCGATCGACATCTTGGCGACCGAATAGCCATCGCTGACGGTCTGGATGCGCTTGGATGAGATCTCGTAATTGGTCAGCTCCTCGCGGCGCTGCTTCTCCTCGCTGGAGCGCTGGCCGCCCTCGGCGCGCACGGCGCGCTCCGGCACGTTCTGCTCGACCGTCGTCGGCTCCTGCGTCGCGGCGTTCTGTGACGTGTCGTTCTCGCGCACGACCCGGACCGAGCGCTCGACCTTTGAATCGGGGTTGAAGACCGTCTCGCTGGTTTCCTTGCGGTCGGTGTTAAGTTCGGTGGCGACGCTGATCTCGAAATTCTCGAGCCCGAGATAGGGCGTCAGCGCCTTGCGGACATTGTCCTGGATCTCGCGGCTGACGCTCTGCTGCAGGCCGGCAAGCTTGGAGGAGGCCATCTGGCCGGGCTCGCCGCCGGTCGCGAGCAGGGTGCCGTCGGTGTTGAGCACCGTCACCTTCTCGGCCGCCAGCCCCGGGACGGCCGAGGCGACGAGATGGCGGATGGCCTGCGCGACATTGCCGGCGCCGGAGGTCTCGGTGCGGACGACGACGCTGGCGGAGGCCGGCTGCTGGTCGCGCCGGAAGGAGCCCTTGTCGGCGAGCACGAGATGCACGCTCGCCGCCTTGACGCCGCGCATGAGCTGGATGGTGCGGGCGAGTTCGCCCTCCATGGCGCGCACGCGGGTGACCTCCTGCATGAAGGAGGTCAGGCCGAGCGAGCCGAGCTTGTCGAAGAGCTCGTAGCCGCCGCTGGTGCTACGCGGCAGGCCCTTCTCGGCCAGCAGCATGCGGGCCTGGGCCGCCTGGGTCGGCTTGACCAGTACCTGCGTGCCCTCGGAATTGACGTCGAAGACGACACCGGATTCCTGCAGCGCCGCGCCGATGCGGTTGACGTCCTCGCGCTGCAGCCCGCTGTAGAGCACGGTCAGCTCGGGCCGGCTCAGCTGATAGGCGCTGATCCCGATCGCCGCGAAGACGAAGAGGCCGATCGCGGCGAGCGCGGCCAGTCGCTTCGGCCCCAGTTGCTGGAGGTTGAGCCAGATCTCTTCAGCGTATTGCCGGCCCGGCATCGTCGTTCCTTCATGCGTGGCAGGTGATGGAGCCACTGTGCTGGGCGAGCCTTGCGCGAGCATTGCGCGGGTTCAGGCCGCCTCTCGCGGGATGAAAACGGAAAAGGCCGCGCTCCCGGGGGAGAGCGCGGCCCTGTCTGGCGTGTGGAAATGCCTTTCGCGTCAGCCGCGGAACAGCGAGAGGATGCTCTGGCTGCCGGAGTTGGCGATCGACAGCGCCTGGATGCCGAGCTGCTGCTGCGTCTGCAGCGCCTGGAGGCGGGTCGATTCGGCGTTCATGTCGGCATCGACGAGCTGGCCGATACCGCGATCGAGCGAGTCCTTCAGGGCCTTCACGAAGTCCTGCTGCAGGCCGATGCGGTTCTTGATGGCACCGAGATTGGTGGCGGCATCGGTGATCGTGCCCAGGGCGTCGTCGACGGCCGAGATGTAGGTCTCGAGCTTGGCGAGGTCCGTGGCGTTGTCGGTCAGCTTGGCGATGTCGATGTCGGCGACGGAGAAGGTCTCCCAGGCGGTGCCGGTATAGGCATCGTAGGTCTTGTCCAGGATGCCCTTGTTGCTGTCGACCGGGGTGGCCAGCGCCGTCAGCGTCACCGCCGCGCCGAGACCGGCGACGCTGGCGTCGATCACGACGTTCGCATCGTTGCGGCTCTTGAAGGCGAGGGCGTCACCGGCGGCATTGATGCCGACCGACAGACCCTCGACGCCGAGCTTGTTGATCTCCTTGGCGATGTCCTTCAGCGAGGTGCCGGCGGCGACCGCGATGTTGAGGGCCGGAGCTGCGCCGACGGTGACAGTGATGTTGCCGCCGACGTCGAGCAGGGGATCGCGGGCCGCGGTGGTGACCGTCGGGAAGGTCTGCGCCGCATAGGCCGTGTCGAGGTTCGCGTCGTAGAGCTTGATCGCGTTCAGATCGACGGTGACGGTGTCGACCTGGACCTGGCCGCCGGCGCGGGAGAAGGACGAGACGACCGACTTCGTGGCGTTGTAGCTCGACGCCGTCGAGTCGACCGAGATCCAGTTCTCGCCGTTGAACACCGCGGAGTCCGCCGTGTTCTTGAGCTGGCTCTGGAGCTCCTTGATCTCGCTCTGGATCTTGTCGCGGTCGACGCCGGGGGTGCGGGCCGCGACGAGCTTGGCCTTGATCTCCGAGACGACTTCGACCGTGCCGTTCAGGCCGGTATACATCGTGTCGATGGTCGCGGCGCCGAGGCCGAGAGCGTCCTGCACCGCGCCGAGCGCCTTGTTGTCCGAACGCATCGTCGTGGCGATCGACCAGTAGGCGGCGTTGTCGGAGGCGGTCGAGACGCGCTGGCCGGTGGCGATGCGGTTCTGCGACTGGGCGAGGTTCTTGTTGGTCTGCGTCAGCGTCTGCAGCGCAGTCATCGCGGAGGTGTTGGTGAGCAGGCTGGTCATGATGATGTTCCTCAATCTGGAAGGGATTGGTGGGAACATTCCGGGTTTGCACCGGGATGGCAGGGCGGCTTCATGCCTTTGACGCCGGGGACGCACCCATCGGGTCAACCTGCCATGGGTCTGGTGTAGCGGGCGAAGCTTGCGCGGGGCTGGAGGGACGCAGCGCTCCTCACGCCACCTTCTTCGCGTAGACGAGGCAGAGCAGCTCGGCGACGACCTTGTAGAATTCCGCGGGGATCATCTGGTCGAGCTGGACGGCGGCGTGGAGCGAGCGGGCGAGCGCGCGGTCCTCGACCACGGGGATGTCGTTGGCTTCGGCGATCTCGCGGATCTTGAGCGCGATCAGGTCGGTGCCCTTGGCCAGCACCAGCGGCGCGCCGCCCTCCTCCTGCACATAGCGCAGCGCCACGGCGTAATGGGTCGGGTTGGCGATGATCACGGTGGCGCGCGGCACGGCCGCCATCATGCGGTTGCGGGCGCGGTCGCGGGCGAGCGAGAGCCGGCGGGATTTCAGGATCGGGTCGCCCTCGGCCTGCTTGTGCTCGTCCTTGACCTCCTGCTTGGTCATGCGCAGCGAGCGGCGCCAGAATTTCTGGGTCCAGACCAGGTCGATCGCGACGATCACGATCGTCGCCACGCAGGCCGCCGAGAGCAGGCGGATCGCGATGGTCAGGATCAGTTCCGGAAGGGCGCTGGGGTCCCTCAGCATGGCCGTCACCACCGTGTTCTTGTCCGATTTGAGGATCAGCCAGACGGTCACCGTGATGGCGGCGAACTTGGCCAACGACTTGCCGAATTCAACGAGGCCCTGGCTGCCGAAAATCCGCGTGAAGCCCTTGGACGGCGAGAGCCGCGACCATTGCGGCGTGATCCGTTCGAGGGCGAGCTGGGGCGGATGCTGCAGGAAGGCCGCACTCAGGCCGAAGACGAGGAAGAGCGCGAAGATGGGCCACAGGAACAGGCCGGCCTGCATCGCGGCGTAGAGCAGAAGCGCAGTCGTGTTGCCGCTGGTCGAGATGTCGAAGCCGGCGGGGTCGGCCAGGAAGTCGGTGAGGAAGCGGGCCATGCCGCCGGCGCCGTCCCGCATCAGGAAGACGCCGGCGATCAGCGTCGCGGCGATGGCGGCGAAGATCGGGGCCTCCTTGGAGGAGGGCGTGTTGCCGCGCTCGACGGCATCGCGCACCTTCTTCTCGGAAGCCTCCTCGGTCTTGCTCTCCTGGTCCTGTTCGGACACGCGTCGTCACCTCCCCCTCGGCGTCTTGCCGGTTACTGGAAATAGGCGCCCTCCTCGCGGTCCGGGTTGAGCTCGATCTCGCCGCGGCTGGCCATCTCCAGCGCGATGTCGGTGATGGCGCGACGGGCATCGACGACCTCGCGCTGCAGCGCCGGCTCGCCGTTCTCGAGATCCTGCTGCACGATGCGGCGCGCGCGCGCCGCGAGCGAGGAGAGGATCTGGTCGCGGAAGGCGGCTTCGGTGCCCTTGAGCGCGAGCACGAGCCGGTCGGTCGGGACCTGGTCGAAGATGGCCATGCGGGCGCGGGCCGAGAGCTTGACGATGTCATCGAAGGTGAAGAGCAGGCCCTTCAGCATCTCCGCCGATTCCGGCCGGATCCGCTGCAGGCTGCCCAGCGCCTCCTCCATGTCCTGGCTGTCCATCTTGTTGAGGATGTCGGCCATGCGGGCATGGGTGTCGGCGCCCTTGTTGCGCGAGAGGTTCAGCGTGAAGCCCTCGTAGAGCGCCTTCTCGACGATCGCCGCCGGCTGCTCGGCCACGGGCTTGAGGTTCAGCATGCGGCGCATCAGCTCGTGGCGCCTGTCGGCCGGCCACTGCGTCATCACGCGCGAGGCGCAGGCCGGCTTGAGCTTGGACAGCACATAGGCCGCCGTCTGCGGATGTTCCTTGGCGAGATAGCCGGCGAGCGCGCTCTCGGGCATCTGCGAGATGCGGTCCCAGATCGAGCGGTTGGCCGCCTCGGCGGTCTCGCCGATGATCTCGGTGATCTCCTCGGGCGGCAGCACGCCGGTGAGCAGCTTCTGCACCTCGCTGGGCGAGCCGACCAGGTTCATGCCGCGCGAGAACTGGTCGCTGAACTCGTCGACGAGATCGGCGATGTCGTCGGCGGCGACCGGGCCGAGCTCGGAGGCGCGCCGCATCAGGGCGCGGACCTCGGCGGTGTCGAGATGCTTCAGCATCCGCCCGGCCAGCGGCTTGCCCATGGCGAGCACGAGCACGGCCGCCTTGCCGGCCCCGCCGAGCGCCGCCGTCTTGCCCGCCGGGGCGGGCGTGGCGGGGCTTGTGGCCCGGGTGTCCTTCGCGATCGCCGTCATCGTGCGCCCGGCCTCACTCTTCGAACTTGGCCTGGACGCCGACGATCTCGGTCAGCGAGACGCCGAAGCGGCTGTTGTCGTCCTCGACGATGACGACCTCGCCGCGGGCGACGATGCGGCCGTTGACGACGACGTCGACCGGCTCGCCGACGCGGTGGTCGAGCGGCACCACCGCGCCGCGGCGCAGCTTCATCAGATTGGCGACCTGCATGGAGGCGCTGCCGAGCACGACCTGGATCGTGACGGGGATGCGCATCACCGCTTCGAGATTGAGCGGATCGTCGGCGGGCGCCGGGGCCTCGGCGGCCTCGGCCTCGATTGCCGCCTGCGGCTCCATCAGGGCGACGTCGGCCTGCTCCTCGGACAAAGCGAGGTCGGAGAGCTTCATCGGTTTGGTCGGCTTCTTCATGGTGGTCTCCCGGCGGGAAGGCGGAGGGATCTGCCGTCAGGCGGCGTTGGCCTTGCGGGCGGCGGCATGGGGCGCGTCGAGCCCGGCGCCGATCCGCTTCAGCTCGCCGGCGAGGCGGCGCCCGGTGTCGATGCGCTGGCCGAGTTCCTCGACGACGTCGCGGCCGCTGGCGTGCAGCTCGCGGATCGTCGCCTGGATGGCGGACAGCGCGGTCTCGGTCTTGCCGAAGACCTGCTGGAATTCGGCATGGTAGGCGCGCATGCGCTGCAGCTCGCGGCGCATGCGAAGGACCTGGAGGCTGGTCAGCAGCAGCGCCGCGAAGAGGACGGCTTCACCGAGATAGAAGATCATCGAAAAACTCCTGTTCCTGGTTGGCGCTGTCCTGCACGCGCAGGACATAGGAGCCGTCGCGCTGGCCGAGCTGGCACCAGAAGACGGTCTCGTCGTTGCACTGGAGGCGGACGGGGGAGCGCGGCGAGGCCTGCAGCTCGATGACCTGGCCGATCTTGAGGGCGCTGATCTCGCCCAGCGTCATCGGGCGCTCCTCGAGGATCGCCTGCAGCCTGACCTCGGTCTTGTGGACCTCCGTCTGGATCTGCCGCGTCCAGCGCTGGTCCTTGACGGTGGTGTGGCCGGAGACGACGCGGGTGAGGCTCTGGCGGATCGGGTTCAGGGCCGTCTGGGGGATGATGACGAACATCTGCCCGCAATTGTCGAGGCCCTGGACGAGGAGCTGCGACTTCACCGCCAGGTTGCTGCGGCTGCCGATGGCGGCGAAATACATCCGCGTCTCGATCTGCTCGAAGATGAAGCTGACATCGGCGACGGGGCTGAAGGCGGCCTGGAGGTTCTGCGCCGCGAGCTCGCAGAGTGCCTGCGCGACCTGGATCTCGATGGGCGTGTAGGGCCGCTCGTCGTCGGGGAAGTCCGGTTCGTATTTGTAAGGGCGCTCGCTGCCGTCGGCGCCGAAGAGCACCTCGATCAGGGTGAAGACGAAGTCCCGGTCGAAGCCGATCAGGATGCGCGAATCCCATTCCGGCGAGTGGAAGATGCCGGCGATGGTGTTGTGGGCGTGGGCGTTGAGCGCGTCGCCGATGCGCTGGCTCTGGACGTTGGCGACGGAGAAATAGGTCGGCGAGGTCGACATCTGGCGCACCGCGTCGGCGCAGCCGGTGGCGAGCCGGTCGAAGACCATGCGCAGCATCGGCAGCCGGTCGATCGAGATGCCTGTCGATTCGAGGAGCTTGTCCTCGCGGATGGCCTGGGCGGCGGTGCTCATCAGGCGGCTTCCTTCTGGGCGCGGTCATTGGCGGGCGCCGCACGCTGGCCGGCGCCGCTGATGGTCTTGTCCTCGACCTCGTCGATGGAGGGGCGCTCGGCGGCGGAGATGACCTTGCGGCCGTATTCGAGCGCGACCTGGGGCGCGGCGCCGTTGATGAAGGCGAGCAGGGTCTGCTTGACGACGATGTAGACGCGCAGCTGCTTCTCGCGGACCGCCTTGATCTTCAGCGAGATCGGGCCAATCACGCCATAGGAGAAGAAGATGCCGGCGAAGGTGCCGACCAGGGCTGCGCCGATGAAGCCGCCGAGCAGGGCCGGCGACTGGTCGATCGCGCCCATCGCCTTGATGACGCCGAGCACGGCGGCGACGATGCCGAGCGCGGGCAGGGCCTCCGACACGGTGCCCAGCGCGTAATAGGGCTTCAGACGGTCCTGGAAGTGGCTGCCGATCTCCTCGTCGAGCAGCGCCTCGACCTCATGGGCCTGCGCCTTGCCGACGATGATCAGGCGGAAATAGTCGCAGATGAAGGTGGTGAGCTGGGTGTCGGCGAGGACGCCGGGATAGGCCGCGAAGAGCGCCGATTCATAGGGCGTCTCGATGTGCTGCTCGATCTCGGCGCGGCCCTTGTTGCGCAGCTCGCGCATCAGCGCATAGAGCACGCCGAGCACCTCGAAGTAATGCGCCTGGCTCGGCGCCGTGTTGCGCAGCGCCTCCATCACCGCGGTGCCGGTGTCGGTGACCGTCTTCATCGGGTTGGCGACGAAATAGGTGCCGATGGCGGTGCCCAGGATGATCACCAGTTCCCAGGGCTGCCAGAGCACGGCGACATGCCCGCCCATCGCGGCGAAACCGCCGATGAGCGAGCCGACCGCAATCAACAAACCGATCAATACGCTCAAGGCGCCGCTCCTTCTCGCAATCTGCAAGTGAAGCGCTAGTGGATCTGGCTTGCGCGAGGCTGAAACGACTGTCGCGGGACAAAAGTCAGGCCCGCGCAAGCCTTGCACGGGAGTCTGATGTCTCATGAATGTCCGGGTGCACGCCCGGATCACGGCCGGGATTGCGACGATGACTACGACGACGATGGCGTTCCAGGCCGTGGCCCGGAACCTGCCCAAATCGCTGGAGCGGGCGGCCGCGGTGCCGCAGACGGCCAATGAGAGCGCGCATTATCTCGCCAATATCGGCAAGATCAAATCGATCGACGACTTCCTGGGCAACGACCGGATCTTTCGCTACGCGATGAAGGCCTTCGGGCTGGAGGAGATGACCTACGCCAAGGGCCTGATCCGCAAGGTCCTGACCGAGGGCGTCGACACCGCGTCGAGCTTCGCCAACAAGCTGACCGACCCGCGCTACAAGGAGCTGGCAACGACCTTCAACTTCGCCCGCAACGGCTCGGCGACGACGAGCTTCGACCGCACGCAGAAGCCGATGACCGAGCGCTATGTCCGCCAGGTCTTCGAGGAGCAGCAGGGCAGCCAGAACGAGAATGTACGGCTCGCGCTCTATTTCGAGCGCAAGGCGTCGGGCCTCAAGAACGCCTTTGAGGTGCTGGCCGATCCGGCGCTGCTGAAGGTGGTGCAGACGGCGCTCGGCATCCCCGCCTCGACCTCGATGATGCCGATCGACAAGCAGGCGGAGATGATCTCCAAGAAACTCGATTTCGACCAGCTGAAGGACGCGGAGGGCGTCAAGCGCTTCCTGCTGCGCTTCACCTCGCTCGCCGATATCGGCGCCAGCCAGAGCGCGGCCAATAACGCCCTGACCATCCTCGTCGGGCCGCCAGTTGCGGCCGGGGTCAGCACCGATGTCCTGTTCAGCATCCAGAATCTCCGCCTCGGAGGCGTGTGACCATGCAGTCCTCGATCTATGTCGGCCTGTCCTCCCAGCTCGTGCTGGAGAAGCGCATGGAGACGCTGGCGCGCAACGTCGCTAACATGAATACGGCCGGTTTCCGAGCCGAGGAGGTCAAGTTCAGCACCTTCCTGTCGAAGAAGGGGCCGGATGCGGTCTCGTTCGCCTCGGCGGGGGAAACCTATATCAGCCGTATCCAGGGCGGGCTCGACAAGACCGGCAACCCGCTCGACGTCGCCGTCGAAGGCGAGGGCTGGCTCGCGATCACCACGCCCGCCGGCACGGTCTACACCCGCGACGGGCGGATGAAGATGACGCCGCAGGGCGAGCTGCGCACGCTTTCGGACCATCCGGTGCTCGATGCCGGCGGCGCGCCGATGCAGCTCGACCCCGAGGGCGGGCCTCCAGTGATCGCCCGCGACGGCATGATCTGGCAGGGCAACCAGCAGGTCGGCGCGATCGGCCTCTTTTCCATCGACCCTGCCGCCAAGCTGCAGCGCCACGACAATTCCGGCGTGATGCCCGACCGCCCGGCGACTCCGATCCTCGATTTCGTCCGCAACGGCGTGCGCCAGGGCTTTGTCGAGGGCTCGAACGTCAACCCGATCCGCGAGATGACGAAGCTGATCGCGGTGACGCGCGCCTTCGAGAGCGCGGCGAATGCGATCGACAAGGGCGAGAAGGCGGTGGACGGCGCTATACGCTCGCTCGGCGAAAGCTGAGTGTAGCGACCGGACATGACTCCCATGAACGCCCTTACACGCCTCGAACTGGCCCTGGCCGGCGGGCCGCAGCCGCATGATCTGGTTCAGGTCAGCGGCAGCGTTTCCGAGGTCACGCCGGCGGCGCTGCGCGTCGGCGGTCTTTCGCGCTTCGTGCGGCTGGGCGAGCGCATCGCGCTTTCGACCCATGGCCGTGCGGAACTGGGCGAGGCGATCCGGATCGATCGCGACGGCGTGCTGGTGAAGCCCTTCGCGACGACCGTCGGCGTCGGGCTCGGCGCCCGCGCCAGCCTTGCCGGGCCGCTCGTGCTGCGCCCCTCCCAGGGCTGGAAGGGCCGCGTCGTCAACGCCTTCGGCGAGCCGATCGACGAGGGCGGGCCGCTTCCGGCCGGCGATGTCGCGATGCCGGCCGAGGGGCCGCCGCCGGAGGCGATGCGGCGCGCGCGGGTGACGCGGCCGATCCGCACCGGCGTCAAGGTCGTCGACCTGTTCACGCCGCTCTGCGCCGGCCAGCGCATCGGCATCTTCGCCGGCTCCGGCGTCGGCAAGTCGAGCCTGCTCTCGATGCTGGCGCGGGCACCGGGTTTCACGACGATCGTCATCGGACTCGTTGGCGAGCGCGGCCGCGAGGTGCGCGAGTTCCTCGACGACACGCTGGGCCCGATGCGCGCCCAGGCGGTCGCCGTCGTCTCGACCAGCGACGAGAGCGCGATGATGCGCCGGCTCGCGCCCAACACCGCCATGGCGGTCGCCGAGTACTTCCGCGACCAGGGCGAGGATGTGCTGCTGATCCTCGATTCCGTGACGCGCCTCGCCCATGCCGCGCGCGATGTCGCGCTGGCGGCCGGCGAGCCCGCGGTGGCCCGCGGCTATACGCCGAGCGTCTTCAGCACGCTGCCGAAGCTACTCGAGCGGGCGGGGCCCGGCGTCGAGGGCACCGGCACGATCACAGGCATCTTCTCCGTGCTGATCGATGGCGACGACCACAACGACCCGGTCGCGGATTCGATCCGCGGTACGCTCGACGGGCATCTCGTGCTCGACCGCGCCATCGCCGACCAGGGCCGCTATCCGGCGGTGAACGTGCTGGGCTCGGTCTCGCGCCTCGCCCACCATGTCTGGACGCCGGAGCAGCGCGGGCTGGCGTCACGCATGAAGGCGCTGATCTCGCGCTTCGAGGACACGCGCGACCTGCGGCTGATGGGCGGCTATCAGGCCGGTGCCGATGCCGAGCTCGACAAGGCGATCGTTCTGGTGCCGAAGATCTACGAGGCCCTGCACCAGGAGATGAGCGCGGCGCTCAGCACGGATGCCTTCAAGGATCTGGCGAGCACGCTGCAGGGGTGAGGGTGGTTGAAGCGCGTACCGTCGCTTTGGCCGCCACCGTCATTGCGAGCGAAGCGAAGCAATCCAGGGAGCTTCGAGCGCGCCCTTCTGGATGGCTTCGCTTCGCTCGCAATGACGGCGACGCCGCTCTCAGCCGCGGAGCTGGTCCTTGCGAACGTAGTTGAATTCCTTGACCAGCACGTCCTTGACGAGTTCGCCGCCGAGGCGGGCGTTGACGCCGGTCTTCACGGTCTTCAGCAGCGCGTCGATGTCGACGCGCTCCAGCCGGGAGAAATCGACCTTGCCGTTGGAGTAGATCGCCCGCAGCGCCTCGTCGCGGACGTAAGGATGCGGCTTCACGGTCATCTGGCGCAGCGTGCGGGCATCGGCGGTGAAGACGAACTGCGCCGCGACATAGCCCTGCACATCCCCGTTCGCGATGATCGGCACATGGATCAGCGCCGTCTCCTCATATTCGAGCCCCTCGAAGAAGGGGGCCTCGGCGGCCGGCGGCGTCTCAGCGCGCCAGGTCAGGGCGAGGTGGCCCGAGAGCAGCGTGACCCCGCAGACCCAGGCGCCGAGGACGAGCAGCCGCGCCGTGGTCATGAGGCGCGGGCCCGCGGCACCGGCGCGGCGGCGAGGCGCGAGGTGGCGGAATAGGTGCCGTCCGACTCGGCGTCGATCAGCGTGCTCGTCATGGCGGAGGCGATCTCGCGCACCGCCTCGAGGTGCATCCCGATCGCCATCCGGTTGTGCTCGAGCTTCAGCCGCAGCGAGGAGAGCCGCGCGATCAGCGGGCCGTCGCCGACCTCGTCGCGCATGGCGCGGAGCGCCCGGCTGGCGTCGAGCAGCAGCCGGCTCTTGATCTCATTGAGGCGGTTGAAGTCGGCGCTGCGCAGCGCCATCAGCTCGCGGGTCTCATGGTCGATCGCCTGTTCGAGGCGGTCGAGAACGGCCCACATGGCGCGGGAGGCGGCGCTGGGGGCCGCGGGCTCCTCCTGCATCGCCACGGGCGGCGGCACCAGCGCGGGGAGCGTGGCCTGGATATCGGCGAGCGCGGTTGTGTCGGACAGCTCGGTCATGGGGTCAGGCCTGTCGGAAGTTGGAGCGGGCGACGCCACCGGAACTGGCCGGCTTGGTCAGGTTGAGGAAGCGCTGCTCGACGGAGAGCGGGATGGCGAGGTCGCGTGCATTGGCGCCGGCGATCCGGCCGTCGAGCAGCTTGTGCGCGGCGGCGACGGCGCCGTCGGCGGCGCCCGTGTTGTTGCGGGCGGCGATCGCGGCCTCGACCTTCTCGCGGAGGCCCAGGCCGCCCGCCTTGGCGATCTGGTTGGCGATCTGCTCGGAGAGCATCGAGCGCCAGACGCCGCCGGCAGTGCCGCTGCCGAAGTTGTTCGCCGTCGCCTCGGGCATCATCTGCTCGATGAAGGTCTGGATCACCTGCGCCTCGAACTGCTGCATGGTCTTGGCATTCTTCGACGGGACCGCTGACGCCATGTCATGGAGTTTAGCCGGCACAAGAGCGGCAAATTTCTCGCGGGCTCCGGCGAGGCCGGGGACACCCCCGGCCGGGGCCGCCTCGTCCACCGCTGCGGCGAACTGGGTGCCGGCGATGCCGTTGCCGAGCTTCTGGAGCCGGTCAACGGCGAGCTGCAGGCGTGCCGGATCGGCGGCGCGGGCCACATCGAGCACGATGTCCGACGGAGGAGAAATCGCCATTGTCACCTTCCAGGGTCGTTGAACGATCTGGTGCCGATGATGGCGGATCAGGCTTGTTTCAGGCTTGCGGGCGGCGCTGTTTTGGCGTCCGTCAGCGGCTCCAGTCCTCATCCCGAGGAGCCGCGGAACGCGGCGTCTCGAAGGATGCTTCAGATGTCTCGGGAGCTTCCTGGAGCATCCTTCGAGACGCCATTCCCAAGAGAATCGCTCCTCAGGATGAGGCCTGAGAGGCGATCCCGGCAGCCCTCAGAGCGTTGCCGCCCGCTGGCCTTCACGCGCATCCATGATCTCAACGAGCGCGCCGTCCTGGTCGGCGCGGAGCTTCACCTTGCGGACATGGTCGGCGAGGCGGGCGGTGCGCTTCTCGCGGCCCGTCTCGGCGAGGACCTGCTTCGCCTGGACGATCGCGGCCGCCTCGAAGCGCGCGGCCGAGACTTCGGTCCGGTGCAGGCGCTTCGCGGTCATGTCGGCGAAGAGCCCGGCGGTCGGCCCGTCGCCGTTGAGCGCCGCGACCAGCGCACGGGATTCGGCGCGCGCCGCGGCGGCCTGCAGCTCGATCGCCTTCTGGCGCCATTCGGCGAGCTTGCGGATGCGCGACTGGATCGACAGCATCCGCTCGATCGCCTTGAGTCGCTGGCCCTGCATCTCCGCTCAGCCCCGCGCCAGCCAGGTGGAGAAGGCGGTGATGAACAGGCTCAGCGCCTCCGGCCCCGAGAAGTAGAGCAGGAACAGCCCGCCCGCGATGACGAAGGGCAGCGAGATGAAATAGACCGGGATCTGCGGCGTCAGCTTGTTCATCAGGCCGATCGCGAGATTGACGATCACCGCATAGATGATGAAGGGGCTGCCGACGCGCAGGGCCAGATTGAAGGTCTCGGACGCTCGGTCGGCGATCTGGATCAGCCCGGCCTGAGCGTCGAGCGGCGTGCCCGGCGCGATGCGGCTGTAGGAGCCCGCCAGCGCGCGGATGACCTCGGCGTGCTGGTTGGTGACGAACATCAGCGTCGCCGCCGTCAGGGTGATCAGCGTCACGAAGGGGGCGGAGGCCTCGGCCTCGTCGATCGGCAGGCCCGGCAGCTGGCCGAGGCCGGCGGTCGTCGCCATCGCGGTCGCGATGGTCTGCAGCGCCAGGAAGAAGAAGCGCGCCATCAGCCCGATCAGCGCTCCGGTCATCGTCTCCGCGAGCACGACGCGCAGCAGCGTGGCCGGGCCCGGCGAGACGAGATGGGCGAAGGCCGGCAGCACGTAAGGCGTCAGCGCCAGGGTGACGCCGACGGCGATCATCAGCCGGAAGCGGACGGGCACGCGCGGGCTGGAGAAGCCCGGCATCAGCATCAGGCAGGCGCCGATGCGGCAGAAGATCAGGAAGGCATGCAGCACCGTGTCGGGCGTGAACGGCGTCACGAGATCGTACCCAGCAGGTTGACCTCCAGCCCGCGCGCAATCTCGACATGGGAGAGGACGGGCAGCGCCGGGAAGATGCGCTCGACGATCATGCGCACGTAAGGCCGCGCATCCGGGCTGGTGACGAGCACGAAGCTCTGGCCCTGGTCCATGCGGGCGCGGATCGCCGTCGTCGCCTCGGCCGCGAACTCCTCGATCAGGCGCGGGTCGATGTCGAACTCGACGACCTCGCCCTTGGCATCGCGGCGCAGGCTCTCATGGAAGGCGAGGTCCCAGCGGTTGCCGAGCCTGAGCATGTTGAGCACGCCGCCCTGGGTGAGGTCGCCGCAGATCTGCTGGGCCATGCGCATGCGCACATGCTCGGCGATCTGCTCGGCGCGGCGGACATGGGGCGCGATCTCGGCGACGACCTCGAGGATGAGGTGGAGATTGCGGATCGAGACGCGCTCGGCCAGCAGCAGGCGCAGCACCGCCTGCAGGCTCGAGAGCGACATATGGGCCGGGCAGATCTCGTCGAGCAACTTCTTGTATTCAGGTCCCAGCCGGTCGAGCAGCGCGCGCATGTCCTTGTAGGACAGGAGCTGGCCGAGATTCTTGCGGATCGTTTCGCTGAGATGGGTCAGCAGCACCGAGAGCCGGTCGACCGGCTGCATGCCCTCGCGCCGGACCTCGTTGGCGTAGCTTTCCGAGACCCACATCGCCTTGACGCCGAAGGCGGGCTCGCGGACCTCCTCGCCCGGCAGATCGGGCAGGCGGCCGTCGCCGACGACGACCAGCATGCTGCCGGGGCGCATCTCGCCGGTGGCGGCGACGGTGCCGTGGATGCGGAACTCGTAATGCTTGGGCGGCAGCGTCAGGCTGTCGGAGAGTTTGATCTCGGGCACGACGAAACCGTATTGCTGCGCGAATTTCTTGCGCATCTTGCCGACGCGATGGGCCAGTTCGCTGTGCGAGGTCAGCATCTCGGCGGCGAGCTGCTTGCCGAGGCTGAGTTCGATCTCGGCGGTGCGCAGCGATTCCTTGATCGTGTCCTGGCTCTCGCGCACGGCCTCCTCGGCCTCCATGGCGCGGATCTCCTCGGCGGCCGCGGCGCGCTCGGCGTTGCGCTTGGGAATCGTGTAGCCGACGAAGGCCATCAGCCCGCCGAGCAGCGCGAAGGGCAGAAGCGGCAGGCCCGGCACCAGCGCCAGGATCACCATCAGGAAGGAGGCGACGAAGAGCGCGCGGGGATAATGCCCGAGCTGGCCGAGGATCGCCTGCTCGGCCGTGCCGCGGGTGCCGCCCTTCGAGACGAGCAAGCCGGCGGCGAGCGAGACGATCAGCGCGGGGATCTGGGTGACGAGGCCGTCGCCGACCGCGAGCTTGACGAAGACGTCGGCCGATTGGGACAGCGACATGCCGTGGCGGGTGACGCCGATGATGATGCCGCCGAGGATGTTCACGGCGGTGATGATCAGGCCGGCGATGGCGTCGCCGCGGACGAATTTCGAGGCGCCGTCCATGGCGCCGAAGAAGGAGCTCTCCTCCTCCAGCTCGAGGCGGCGGCGCTGCGCCTCGGGCGCGTCGATCAGCCCGGCCGAGAGATCGGCGTCGATCGCCATCTGCTTGCCGGGGATGGCGTCGAGGGTGAAGCGGGCGCCGACCTCGGCGATGCGGGTCGCGCCCTTGGTGATCACGATGAAGTTCACCGTGACGAGGATGATGAAGACGATCAGGCCGATGACGAAGTCGCCGGCGATGACGAAGCGGGCGAAGCCGTCGATGATGTAGCCCGCCGCATGCGAGCCCTCGTTGCCATGCGAGAGGATGACGCGCGTCGTGGCGATGTTGAGGGCCAGCCGCAGCATCGTCGCGACCAGCAGGATGGTGGGGAAGGAGGAGAACTCCAGCGGCTTCTTGATCCAGAGCGCCACCATCAGGATCAGCACCGAAAGGGCGATCGAGAGCGCAAGGCCGAGATCGATCAGGAAGGCCGGGATCGGCAGGAACAGGATCGACAGAATGCCGATGATGCCGACGGCGAAGCCGATGTCGCGGCGGCTGGCCGGCGGTTCGCCCAGCACAGCCTTGGGCGCGACCTTGCCGGTGATGAGATGGGGCGTGGCCATTCTGGCACCCTGTCCTGTCGTCGGAAATGCGCGCCCGTCGGCGCGCGCTCAGAAGCCGCGCTCGATGCGCCCGTAGACGCGCTCGGTGAAGGCGAACACCTGGGCGCCGGTGAAAGCGCCGGTGGCCGCCATCACGATCAGGATGACGACGATCTTGGGCACGAAGGTCAGCGTTGCCTCCTGCACCTGCGTCAGGGCCTGCATCAGCGCGATGATCAGGCCGATCGCCATCGCGGCGGCCACGGCGGGGCCGGCGCCGACGATGATCGCCCAGACCGCGTCACGCATCAGGTCGAGGGCGTCGGCCTCGTTCACGGCCGCCGCCTCAGGCTTGCGTCGTGGCGGGCTTCAGCGCCGCGATGCCGGCGATGATCTGGTCGAGCTTGGCATTGGCCGTGACCGACTGCTCGACCTGCGAGAGCGCCGCGAATTGCTGGACGTATTGCGCCGGGTCGGTCGGGTTGGTCGGATCCTGGTTCTTGGCCTGGGCGATCAGGAGCTGGAGGAAGGTGTTGTAGTCGCCCATGGCGTTCTTGGCGCTCGTCGAGCTCGAGGTCGTGCTCGTCGTGGTGCTCTGGATGCTGCTCACGTCCATGATCGGCTCCGCCGGGTTCGGGGTGGCGACCCGCCGGGAGGCGGGGCTGGTATCGTCAGGCGAGCTGGGCTTCGCAGCGCCGCGGCGCGGCGGACGCGACCCTCACCGTTGCCGTCAGGCTAGACCCCCTGGCCTGCCCGGAGCTTGCGAGGATGGCGGCTTCCGCCGGATAGAGCGCCCGCAGCTGCTTCAGCGCCTCGAAATGCCGCTCCTCGACGATCAGCCGGTCGACGGCCTGAAGCCCGAGGAGCACGTCGGCATCCTCGAAGATGCAGGCGGTCGTCATCAGCATCCGGTCGAAGAGCAGCCGGGCGGCGCCGGCGTTCTTCGGGTCGATCAGCATGGTCTGGACGACGAAATAGAGCTGCCGCAGTGGCGTCGTCGTCTCGTCGGGCTGGATGACATGGGTCTCGAGCAGGAAGGTCGCGTCGTTCATCAGCTCGAGGCTGACCTTGCGGTCGAAGCGCAGGATCGCCCCGTTGATGTAGATCTTCTCGTTGGCGCGCAGAGAGAGGTTCATCGGCTTGCCCATCCTCCGGCTCAGGCCAGGCTGTCGCGGATCATCTTGTTGACGTCGATGACCGATTCGAAATCCTCGGACTGTCCCAGCCGCAGCGCCTCGCCCTGGCGCAGGGCAAAGAGGCCGATCGAGATCAGCGAGGCGCGCAGGTTCTCGGGCAGGCCGTTCTCGGCACTGCCGAGGTCCTCGATCAGCAGCGTCCAGAGACGGCGCAGGAAGCCGACCGCCTCGATCGTCTCTGGCGAGGCCGCCCCGGTCGGGCGTGCTTCCTCGAGCAGGGTCACGGCGTGGTCCAGCGCGCGCCATTCCTGGGCGCGGGCAAGGGCGTAGTCATCTGCGGCCATAGCCGCATAGGAGCTCTGGTACATCGGGCATCTCCGGACGGTGGACGGGAGGGCGGGCTTCGGCGCGCAGCCGCCCGGTCGCGCCGGCGGAGCCGGAGCGGGAGGCGAGCGCGGATGGCGGGGCGCCCGGCGGCGTGGAGCGGCCGGGCGCAGGGTCAGCTCATGAACTTCAGGATGTTGAGCTGCTGGATCCGGACGGTCAGCGCATAGGCGGTGTCGAGCTGCGTCGTCAGGTCGGTGACGCGGACATTGGCCTCGTAGGGATCGACGTTCTCGAAGCCCTGGATCTGCTTGGCGACGATGTCGCGCTGGATGGTGAGCCGCTCGCTCGAGACCTTGACCCGCTCCTCGATGGCGCCGAGCTGCGCCTGCGTCGCCGTGAGGCCGAGGATCGCCTTGTTGACGCTCTCGATGCTGGCGTCGACGACGGCGCGGAAGGCGTTGGTGTTGAGGGTCTCGGTACCGAGGTCGTAGGCCATGGTGTAGGCCATGGCGAGGTCGCGCATGGTCTGCGTGTTGGCGTTGGTCGAGACCTCGACGACCTCGCTCAGCGAGATCCGGCCGGTCATGTTCTGGTCGAGCGCCGAGGACCAGTTCGTGCCCCAGGCGGGATTGGCGAACTCCGCCGGCAGCACGGTCTGCAGGAAGGTCGTCATGTCGGCCTGCGTGATGTTGGCGACGGCGGGCGCGTTCTGCGCGAAGCCGAAATAGCCGGCGAAGGCAGCGTCGATCGCGACCTTGTTGCCCGGGGCCGGGGTGGCGAAATAGTCGGTCATCGGCCGCTGCTGCGTGTTGATACCGGCGAAAAGGAACTGGCCGCTGGAGGAGGCGTTGAGCGACGCCGTCAGCGCCTGGAGATTGTTCTTCGCCTCCGATTTCAGGACCTCGGCGCCCTTGTCGCCGTCGCGCACGCTGATCAGCGTGGCGAGGAACTGCTCGGCGGTCTCGCGCATGCCGTCGAGCGCCTTCTGCGTCACCTCCAGCCGCGAGGCGACGAGGCCGTTGGTGTCGACGATGCCGTTCAGCCGGTCGTACTGGTCACGCAGGCCGACCGTCTTGCCGGTGCTGCCGCCGAGCGTCAGCCCGATATCGGCATAGCGGCCCGTGGTCGATTCCTGGGTGGCGTCGGCCAGGCTGTCGCGGGCCTTCGCGACGGCGTTGCGCAGCGTGCCGGAGAGCGAATAGTTCGAGATGAAGCTCGTCTTCATGGTCGTTACCTCACGGCCTGCAGCAGCGCCTCGAGCATCCGGTCGATGGTCGAGATCAGGGTCGACGAGGCGTTGAAGGAGCGCTCCAGCTCCATCATCAGCGTCATCTCCTCGTTGATGTCGACGCCGGTGACGTTCGACAGCGCGGCCGTCGTGCGTTGCAGCAGCGCGGTTTCGTAGCCGAGCGTCTGCGTCGAGGTCTGGCGCTGCGCCTCCAACCAGCCGACCGAGGAGCCGGCGAAGCCGACGAGTGTGTCGGTCGGGTCGGCGCCGGTGGCGGGGTCGAAATTGCGGCTTGTGCCGAGCGCGGTCAGCAGGCCCTGGATGCGGTCGGGGAAGCCTGCGGCGCCGCTGGCATTGTAGCTGTAGTTGGGGTCCAGCGGGTCGGAGATGCCGCCGTCGCGCAGCCGGTCGAGATCGCCGCCCTGGGACGGGTCGGCATTGGCGTTGATGCGGATCGCGCCGGCGAGCCCCGCCACCGTCACGCCGGTGGCGGGAATGGCGGCGGGGCCGGGCGGCGGGCCGTAGGTGAAGAGCCCCGCCTGGTCGGGACCCACGCCGGTCTGGTCGCTCTCGGCGAAGACCTCGATCAGCCCGCGGGCGATCTCGTCGAGCTGGCTCTGATAGGTGACGGTGATCTCGTCGCGGACGATCGCCGAGCCGTGGATCTGGCCGGATTTCAGCGGCATGATCGCGTTGGGGCCGGTGACCGGCACGCCGTCGACATAGACCGCGTTGCCGGGCGTGCCGGCGCCGAGCGCGAAGCTCGGCACCATCGCGACGCTGCGCGGCACCGTTTCGAACAGGGTCACGCCGCCATCGGTGTAGATCACCATGTCGTTGTTGGGACGCGTCGCCACGCTGATGCCCATCTCCTCCGAGAGCTGGGAGAGGATGCGGTCGCGCGTGTCGAGCTGGTCGGTGATGTCGGCGCCCGACTGGCTGCCCTTGACGATGGCGCGGTTGGCGACCTCGAACTCCTTGAGCAGGCCGTTCACCCGCTCGACGCCGAGCGCCATGTCGGCATCGGCCTGCTGGCGGACGGTGCGCACCGCCTCGCTGGCGGCGTTGAGGCTGCGGACCATCTCGGTCGCCTTGGTCAGCACGTTCTGCGCGAGCAAGGGATCGTCCGGCGTCACGCCGTACTGCTGGAGCGCGTTTGTCAGCGCGCCGAGCTTGGCCGCGAGCGACTGGTCGAGCTCGGGGTCGTCGACCGTGGCTTCCAGCTGGTCGAGCGCATCGACGATCGCCTGCTGCCCTGAGGTCGTCGCGGTGGAGCCGAGCTTGGCCGCGAAGAGCACCGAGTCCACGGCACGGCTGATCGAGGCGATCCTGACCGCACCGCCATAGGTGGTCACCAGCGTGCCGGCCTTGCGGTTGTAGTTGGGGTCGTCGGCGCCGGCGACGTTGCGCGAGAGCACGGAGGTCTGGGTCGAGGTCGCGGTCAGGGAGGACTGCGCCACGTTCAGGGCGGATGACAGGCTCATGGCAGGGTCCCCGTCTCGCTTTCGGCTGCGCTCAGCGCTTCAGGTTGACGAGGACGTCGAGGATTTCCGAGCCGGTCTGGAAGACCTTCGAATTCGCCGTGTAGCTGCGCTGCGACTCGATCATCGCGGTCAGCTCGGTGGCGAGGTCGACATTGGACTGCTCCAGCGCCCCGGAGCGGATCGAGCCGAAGCTGCCGCTCTCGGGGAAGCCGACGATGACGTCGCCCGAGCGGTCGCTGACCGAATAGACATTGCCCGATTGCGGGGTCAGCTGGTCCGGGCTCGGCACGGTGGCGAGCGGGATGCGGTAGGTCGCGCGCCGGGCGCCGTTCTCGAAGACGGCGTAGACGGTGCCGTCATTGGCGATGTCGACGCTCTCGACCGCGCTCGGGGCGTTGCCGTCGACGGCGAGTTCGAGCGCGGTCTCGCCGGTCGCGACCTGCGAGACCTGGCTGAAGTCGATCGTGGCGGTGGCGCCGCCGGGAATGGCGACGGTGAAATTCGCCGGTGCGGTGGTGAGCTGGCCGGTCGGGCCGAAGGCCAGCGCGACGTTGGCGAGCGGGCCGCCCGCATAGGGGAAGCCGCCGGCGGTCGCGGCCGCCTGGTCGAAGACCACCGCCTGCCAGGTGTCGAGCGCCGTTCCGGTCTTGGCCATGTAGACGTCCAGGAATTTCTTGTTGCCGAGATTGTCGTAGGAGACGATCGAGGCCTTGCTCGAATAGGTGCTGCCGGCGACGTTGTCGGAGGGCAGGGTGCCCGGCGCGATCACCGCGGCATTGGAGTCGAGCACGCCCTTCAGCGTGCCGCTCACCGTCGGGTTGGCCTCATAGGCGACATTGGCGAGGTTGATGCGCTCCAGCCCGTCGAGGCTGTTGGCGACGACGGTCGGGTCGCCGTTCTGGATCGGGTAGCCCATCAGGTAGAAGCCGGCCGAATTGACCAGTTCCTGGCTGCCGTTCTTCACGAAGGCACCGGCGCGGGTCATGTAGGGCGTGCCGCCGGCATCGGTGACGACGAAGAAGCCGTTGCCCTTGATGGCGAGGTCCGTCTTCGAGGTCGAGCCCATGATCAGGCCCTCGTCGGAGATCGCGTAGCGCGTCGTCGTTTCGACGCCGCCGGAATTGTATTCGCTGTGGTTCCCTTCGGAGATCAGCGAGGAAAACTCGGTCGAGGCGCGCTTGTAGCCGACGGTGTTGACGTTCGCGATGTTGTCGCTGACCGCGCCCAGCTTGCTGCCCTGGGCGGCCATGCCGGATACGCCGGTGCGCATGATCCCGAAAATGCTCATCTGCCGATCTCCAAGCCAAGCTTTCGAGGCTCATCTGATCTGGAGTTGCTTGCCCGAAGCTTTCGCCGGACGATGGTGAGCTTTTGATTCAATTTTGACAGGAAACGACCGACGAATACGTTGGATTCGACTCCATATACTATAGGCGCTCCCGCGCGCCTGATTTGGCGACCGGCCGGCCGGAAAGCAGTGGTTCTGCCGAGGCCCGGTTCAGGTGCGGTCGCGGCTAAATTTCGAGGGTTAATGAAAAGTATACGCTTTCTTATAAATCCGTATAACGGTCTTTAATCGAGGTTTCCGCAGTGTTTCATCTCGCCTGTCATCGTCTCGATCTTGCATTGACCATGACGAAGACGGTCCCTAGCGTCAGACTGCTTCCAGCTCTTTTGAGGGGGAGTTGTACCGATGCTGGGGGGTATCCATGTATATCGTGATCGATGATCGGGTTCTCGTAACCGAAGGATATCAGTCTCTGTTTACTGGCGAGGGTGTTCCGGCGATCGGTTTCACCCCCTCGCGCTTCCAGGAATGGGTCGAGGACACCTCGGCGGACCATCTCAACAGCGTCGAGGCCTTCCTGATCGGCGACTGTGCCGAGCGCTCGACCTTCCCGACCATGATCCGCCGCCGTTCGCAGGCGCCGGTGATTGCCATGAACGAGGCCTCTTCGCTCGAAAAGACGCTGGAGCTCTTCGCCGCGGGCGTCGACGACGTGGTCCGCAAGCCGGTGCATGTGCGGGAGATCCTGGCCCGGGTGAATGCGATGCAGCGCCGTGCCGAGAAGCGGCGCGCCACCGATGACGAGGTCACGATCGGCGAGATCAAGGTGCATTTCGACGGCAGCGACCCCGAGGTCGCCGGCGAACAGATGGCGCTACCGCGCCGCGAGCGCCGCATCCTCGAATTCCTGATGCGCAATCGCGGCCGCTGGGTCACCAAGACCCAGGTCTTCAACGCCGTCTACGGCCTGTTCGATGCCGAGGTCGACGAGGCCGTGGTCGAGAGCCATGTCAGCAAGCTGCGCAAGAAACTGCGCGAGCGGCTCGGCTACGACCCGATCGAGTCCAAGCGCTATCTCGGTTACACGATCTCCTGACTTACACCCCGGCCGCAGGGCCGGGGCCGGCCTTGCCGTGCGTCTTCGACAGTCTTCGCTCCAGCTTTATCTCTCGCAATTTTGTCGAGACCAGCTTCACGCAAGTCAATCCTCCTAATGTCGTCTGGTCACGACAAGGGAGGCTTCCGGTGGAGCCCATCCATCTCTTCGATCTCGCCGCCCAGCAGTCGCGCTGGCTGGCCGTTCGACAGAACGCCGTCTCGCAGAACATCGCGAATGCCAATACGCCGCGCTATACCGCGCGCGATGTCGAGCCGTTCGAGGCCGTGGTGCGCAAGACCACGCTGTCGCTGGCGGCGACCGAGCCGAACCATATCAGCTCGACGCCGGCCGACGCGCTGACCGCCCGGCCGCGCAAGTCGAACAGCTGGTCCACCGTCCATTCCGGCAATTCGGTCAGCCTCGAGCAGGAAATGCTCAAGGCCGGCGAGATCAGCCGCAACCACGCCTTCACGACGAACATCGTGCGTAGCTTCCACCGGATGATGATGACCGCGATCAAGGGCTGACCAGCCCCGCGCAAGCATTCGTCGCTCGAATACTGTCCAGAGTGAGTACAGAGCCATGATCGACCCTCTCGACGCTTCGATGAAGATCGCCGGTGCCGGCCTCCAGGCCCAGTCGACGCGGGTGCGCGTCGTCTCGGAGAACCTGGCGAACGCCCAGGCCACCGGCACGACCCGCGGGGCCGATCCCTACCGCCGCAAGACCGTGACCTTCGAGAGCGCGATGAACCGGGCCCTGGGCGTCTCGCTCGTCAAGATCAAGGGCGTCGGCGTCGACAAGGCACCCTTCCGTGTCGAGTTCGAGCCGAGCCATCCGGCCGCCGACGAGAAGGGCTACGTCAAGATGCCCAACGTCTCGCTGCTGCTCGAAATGGCCGACATGCGCGAGGCGAACCGCTCCTACGAGGCCAACCTGCAGATGATCAAGCAGGCGCGCTCGATGCAATCCATGACCATCGATCTTTTGAGGAACGGCTGATGCTCAACGCGATTTCCGCTCTCGCGCCGGTCGCGAGCCAGGTCACACAGGGTCTGTCGGGACTCGGTGGCGCCAGCCTGCGCCAGGGCGCGGCCGCCACGACGGGCGCGGCCCAGCCCGGCGCCGATTTCGGCTCCGTCTTCGCCAATGTGGCGCAGAACTTCGTCGACAAGCTCGCCGAGGGCGAGAGCCAGGCGGTGGCCGGCATCCAGGGCAAGGCGGCCGTTCAGGACGTCGTCCAGGCGGTGATGTCGGCCGAGCAGTCGCTGCAGCTCGCCATGGCGATGCGCGACAAGGTCGTCGGCGCCTACCAAGAATTCATGCACATGGCGATCTGAGGAACGAAGCCGATGAAAGTCCTCGCCATCGCGGCCACCGGCATGAGCGCGCAGCAGCTCAATGTCGAGGTCATCGCCAACAACATCTCCAACATCAACACGACGTCGTTCAAGCGGGCGCGCCCGGAGTTCACCGACCTGCTCTATCAGACCGAGCGCTCGCGCGGCGTGCCCAATCGCGGCGGCGACGGCTCGATCCCCGAGGGCGCTTCGCTCGGGCTCGGCGTGCGCGCCGCCGCGATCCGCAACCTGCACATCCAGGGTGCGATGACGCAGACCGGCAACCGGCTCGACCTCGCCATCGACGGGCGCGGCTGGTTCAAGGTCACGGCCCCGGAAGGCGAGACGCTCTTTGCCCGCGCGGGCACCTTCAACACCAATGCCGATGGCGACATCGTCACGGCCGATGGCTATCTGCTCGATCCGGCGATCCGGGTCCCGGCCGATGCGGTCGACGTCACCGTCAACGAATCCGGGCTGGTGCTCGCCAAGATCCCGGGCGAGGTGCAGCCGCGCCAACTCGGCCAGATCACGCTGGCGAATTTCGCCAATGATGCCGGGCTCGAGCCGCTCGGCGGCAACCTCTACCGCGAGACCGTGGCCTCGGGGCAGCCGACCGACGGCAACCCGACCGCGATCGGCTTCGGCAAACTGCGCCAGGGCTATCTCGAGGCGTCGAACGTCGATCCGGTGAAGGAGATCACGGCGCTGATTGCGGCGCAGCGCGCCTATGAGATGAACGCCAAGGTCATCACCGCCGCCGACCAGATGGCCGGCACCGTCTCCAACGGCATCCGGTGAGGCGCGTGATGGTCCACCCGACGCTGCGCCGGAAGGGTTTCGCCGCGGCCGCTCTCGCCGCTGGTCTCGCCATGCTCGCGACCGGCCCGGTCCAGGCCAACCCGGCGGCGGTGACGCTGCCGGTCCCGTCGGTCACGCTCTATCCGGGCGACGTCATCGCCGATGTGCATCTGGTCGATCGCGCCTTCCGGGTGGCGGGGCGGGTGGCGGTGGACAACCGGCTCGCTTTGGTCGGCAAGGTCGTGCGGCGCACGCTGCTGCCGGGCCAGCCGATCCCGCTCAACGCGGTCGATGATGCCAAGGTGGTGCGCCGCGGCGTGCCGACCCAGGTTGTGTTCCGCGAGAGCGACCTCGTCATCACCGGCATCGTCGAGCCGATGGCCTCGGCCTCGGTCAACGAGATGGTCAAGGCGCGCAATCCCGACACCGGGCTGATCGTGGTCGGCGTCGTCCAGGCGGACGGCACGATCCGCGTCGGGAGCGAATGATGGCGCTCGCCTCGCGACTGATCGTCGGCCTCTGCGCGCTCGCCCTCGCGCTGACCGGTGCCCTGCCGGCCCGTGCCTCGGTGCGGATCAAGGACATCGCCGGGCTGCAGGGCGTGCGCGACAACCAGCTTGTCGGCTACGGGCTCGTCATCGGCCTGCAGGGCACGGGCGACAGCGTGCGCAACTCGCCCTTCACCGGCCAGGCGCTGCAATCCATGCTCGACCGGCTGGGCGTGAACGTCCGCAACTCGGCGCTGCGCACACGCAATGTCGCGGCAGTGATCGTGACGGCAGATCTGCCGGCCTTCGCCGGGCGCGGCAGCCGCATCGACGTCTCCGTCGCCTCGATGGGGGATGCGACCTCGCTGCTGGGTGGCACGCTCGTCGTCACCTCGCTTCTGGCAGCGGACGGGCAGACCTATGCGCTGGCGCAAGGCCGCCTCAACGTGTCGGGTTTCTCCGCCCAGGGCGAGGCCGAGCGGCTGACGCAGGGGGTGACCACGGCCGCGCGCATTCCCGGCGGTGCCCTCGTCGAGCGCCAGATCCCCGACCAGCTCGCGACGCTGCATGTGCTTTCGCTCGAGCTGCGGAACCCGGATTTCGTCACGGCCGAGCGCGTCGCCGGCGCGATCAACGCCTTCACCCGCGAGCGCTACAAATCGACCGTCGCCTTCGCGCTCGACCACCGCACGATCAGCCTGACGCGACCGCCGAACATGTCGACGGCGCGCTTCATCGCCGAGATCGAGCGGCTGACGCTGGAGCCGGATTCGCCTGCCCGCGTCGTCGTCGACGAGCGCACCGGCACGGTGGTGATCGGACGCGACGTCAAGATCTCCACGGTCGCCGTGACCCATGGCAACCTGACGGTGCGCGTCACCGAAACGCCGATGGTCTCGCAGCCGGAACCGCTCAGCAACGGCCAGACGGTGGTTGTGCCGCGCACGCAGATCGAGGCGCAGCAGGGCAATGGCCGGCTCGCCATCATCAACGGCGCGAACCTGCACACGCTGGTGCGCGGCCTCAACCAGATCGGGCTGAAGCCGGCGGGGATCATCGCGATCCTGCAGGCGATCAAGACCGCGGGCGCTCTTCAGGCCGACCTCGTCGTGCAGTAGCGCGCCGGTTCGGCGCCGGCCTCGCGCCGCGCCAGCCCCGCGAAAGCGACGCCCGCTAGAAGCAAACCATCGACCATCGAGCCGAGGGGCGCCATGCCGTCGAAGCCTTTTTCCATCCTGTTCCTGCTGCCGGTGCTGCTGCTGGCGCCCCGTTCTGGAGCCGGAGCGGCCCCGACCCAGACGCCGCCTACGGCCGCCCCGGCCGCCCTGACCTCGGATGCGGCGAGCTACTGCGCCGCGATCCGCGATCCCGCTGCGGAGGCCCGCTTCGCCTGGCAGGCGAATGCGCTGAAGGGGCTGGAGGCGAAGCTCGCCGACACCCTGAAGAAGCTCGATGAGCGCAAGGCCGAGCTGCAGATGCTGACCGACCAGCGCGCTGCCGAGGTGAAACAGGCCGAGGCCCGCATGACCGACATTTTCGCGCGGATGCGCCCCGATGCCGCCGCGCTCCAGCTCTCGGCCATGGATCAGGGCGTGGCGGTGGCCGTGCTCAGCAAGCTACCCCCACGGGCCGCGAGCGCCGTCCTCAACGAGATGGAGGCCTCGCGCGCCGCCCAGCTCGCCGAGGTGATGGGCGGCCGGCGTGCCCTTTCGACGACGCCCCCAACCGGAGTTCAGACCCGATGAAGCCGTTCCTCCTGGTGGCCTGTGCCGTCACCCTCGCCGGCTGCGGCACCGACATGGCCGAGCTCAACCGCGAGCCCACCCTATCGCGTGTCGGCAGCGGCCTGGCCGTCCAGCGCGATGCCATTCCACTTGGCACGCCGGCGGGCCGGGGCGTCGATGTTGCCTTCAACTCGATCTACACCCGCCAGAGCGAGGACCTCTTCCGCGACACCCGCGCCATGAAGACGGGCGACGTCGTCACGGTGAAGATCTCGATCAACGACAAGGCCAAGCTCGACAACAAGTCGGATCGCTCGCGCAATTCCGCGGCGAAATACGGCCTCGGCTTCCTCGCGAACTTCAACGGCGCCTCGGGTGATGCGTCGGCGAGCGCGAACGCCAGCTCCGATACCTCCTCGCGCGGCCGGGGCCTGACCGACCGCTCGGAAGAGGTCGAGATGTCGGTCGCCGCCGTGGTCACCGAGATCCTGCCCAACGGCAATCTCGTCATCAACGGCTCGCAGGAGGTGCGCGTCAACTACGACATGCGCGTGCTCAACGTCACCGGCATCGTGCGCCCGCGCGACATCACCGGCAACAATGTCGTCTCCTACGAGAAGATCGCCGAGGCGCGAATCTCCTATGGCGGGCGCGGCCGCGGCATGGAGGTGCAGCAGCCGGCCTGGGGCCAGCAGCTCGTCGACAAGGTCACCCCCTTCTGATGGCGCGCTCTCTGCCCAGGCTGCCCGGCCCGCGCCAAGGCCTGCGCCAAGGTCGGCGGCTGCCGCCGCGGGCGCTGCTGGCGGCTGCGCCGGTGCTGATCCTAACCGCGCTGGCGGCGGCGGCCGGCGCGCTCTGGGGCTTCCGGGTCGTCGGCACGGTCGAGAGCACGGTGATGAAGCGGATGGAGGCGGCGACGCCCGATCTCGCGGTCAACCCGCAGATGACCGGGACGCTGGTGATGAAGAAGCTGCCGCCGATCGTCACCAATCTCGCGGCTCCGGCCAATACCTGGGTGCGGCTGGAGGCGGCCCTGCTGCTCGAGCAGAAGACAGCGCTGGGCGCCGACCCGCTGGTCGGCGCCATCACCGAGGACATCCTCGGCTTCCTGCGCAGCGTCACCGCGCAGCAGATGGAAGGGGCGGCCGGCCTGCGCAATTTGCGCGAGGACCTGACCGAGCGCGTCGCGATCCGCTCCAAGGGCGTCGTGCGCGACATCGTCATCGAAACGCTGGTGGTGCAGTGATCCGGATCCTCGCGGTATTCTCGACCCTGCTCGCCGGCACGGCCGCCGCGCAGGCGCAGTCCTTCGGGCTGGAGGGCCTGCTGCCACCGGGCGGCGCCTCGGCCTCGGGCCGCATCGTCCAGATCGTGGCGATGCTGACGGTGCTCTCGGTCGCGCCCGGGCTCTTGATGATGGTCACCAGCTTCAGCCGCTTCGTGATCGCGCTGTCCTTCCTGCGCTCGGGGCTCGGCCTGCAGAGCACGCCCGCCAATCTGATCCTGGTCAGCCTGGCGCTGTTCATGACCTTCTTCGTAATGGCGCCGACCTTCGACAAGGCCTGGCAGGACGGCGTGCTGCCGCTGGTCGAGAACCGGATCAGCGAAAGCGAGGCCTATGCGAAGATCACAGCGCCGTTCCGCGACTTCATGCTGGCGCAGACGCGGCCGCAGGACTTACGCCTCTTCGCCGATCTGGCGCCGGCCGGCATCCGCCCGCAGGACCCGTCGCAGGCGGTCGATCTGCGGGTGCTGATTCCGTCCTTCATGATCTCGGAACTCAGGCGCGCCTTCGAGATCGGCTTCCTGATCGCGCTGCCCTTCCTGGTGATCGACATGATCGTCGCGACGATCGTGATGTCGATGGGCATGATGATGCTGCCGCCCACCGTGATCTCGCTGCCCTTCAAGGTGATCTTCTTCGTCCTGATCGACGGCTGGAACCTGCTGATCGGCGGGCTGGTGCGCTCCTACAGTTGAGCGGGGACAAGTTGCCCTGCCGATCCCCGCCGACGCCGCGGGGACCATGATGGCCTCCTTTCGGGAGGGCGGCCATGTCGATGCAGCGAAGCGGTGCGGATGCCGGCGTTCCTCCGACGTCTGCAGCCCTGTCGGTGACGCGGGAGCGCCTGTTGCGGCTGGCACCGCAGGGGCGGGCCGCGATCATCGAGGGGCTCGCCGCTTCGTTCGACCGGTCGGCTGCGGCGGCCGGGATCATCACCCGCCTGCAGCTCTGCCATTTCCTGTCCCAGGCCGCCCATGAAAGCGACCGTTTCCGGACGCTGGAGGAGTATGGCGGGCGCGCCTATTTCGCCCGCTATGACGGGCGCCGCGATCTCGGCAACACGCAGGCCGGCGACGGCGTGCGCTATCACGGGCGTGGCCTCTTCCAGCTGACGGGGCGCGCCAATTACCGCCACTACGGGGCGCTGATCGCCGTCGACCTCGAAGGCTCGCCCGAGCGGGCCAAGGAGCCGGCGGTCTCGCTGGCCATCGCCTTCGCCTATTGGCGCGACCGCGGCTGCAACGAAGCCGCCGATGCCGACGACGTCGTCGCGGTGACGAGGCTGATCAATGGCGGGCGCAACGGGCTTTCGCAGCGCCGCCGGTTGCTGGCGCTGGCGAAGACGATCTGGGTCTGAGATCTGCGTCGGAGATCTGCGTCATTCTCGGGCTTGACCCGAGAATCTCACGACCCGTTGCCTCTGGTTTCCGAGATGGTCGGGTCAAGCCCGACCATGACGTGCGGGCCGGGTTCTTATGCGTGCCCGGCCTTCAGCGCTTGGTCGAGGTCGGCATAGAGGTCGTCGAGATCCTCGATGCCGGTCGAGAGGCGCAGCAGGTCGGGCGGGCAGGGCGAACCCGCGCCCTCGATCGAGGCGCGATGCTCGATCAGGCTCTCGACGCCGCCGAGAGAGGTCGCGCGCTTGTACAGTTCGACATGCGCGGCAGCCTTGACCGCCGCCGCCTCGCCGCCGACCACCTGCACCGAGAGCATGTAGCCGAAGCCGCCTTCCATCTGGCGCGCGGCGATGTCGTGGCCGGGATGCTGCGGCAGGCCGGGATAGAGCACGCGCGCCACCAGCGGATGGGCCGAGAGCTTCTGCGCCAGCGTCATCGCCGAGGCGCTCTGGCGCTCCTGCCGGACATGGAGCGTGCGCATGCCGCGCATCAGCAGATAGGCCTCGAAGGGGCCGAGAATGCCGCCCTGGCCCTTGCGCACGGTCTTGATGCGGTTCCAGAATTCGTCGTCCTCGCGGGCGCAGAGCGCGCCGGCGACCACGTCGGAATGGCCGTTCAGCACCTTGGTCGCGGCATGCATGACGATGTCTGCGCCGAGCTGCAGCGGGCGCGTATGCACGGGCGAGGCGCAGGTCGAGTCCACCGCGAGCTTGGCGCCGGCCTTGTGGGCGATCTCGGCGGCGGCCGCGATGTCGGTGATCGTCCAGAGCGGGTTCGAGGGCGTCTCGGCCCAGACCAGCTTGGTCTTTCCGGGCTTCATCGCCGCCTGCAGCGCGGCGAGGTCGTCCGTCTCGACGAAGTCGATGACGAGGCCCCAGCGGGTCGCTTCCGTCAGCAGCCAGGAGCGCAGCGCCCAGTACATCACCTTGGAGGCGACGACATGATCACCCGGCGAGAGCGCCTGGAAGACGGCGGTCGCTGCCGCCATCCCGGAGCCGAACAGCAGCGCGCCGGCCTTGGCCTGCTCCAGCATGGCAAGCACGCTCTCGGCCTCGCGCGTCGTCTCGTTGTCGGGCCGGCCATAGACGAAGCCGCCGGAATAGCCGTTGTCCTCGTCGCGGATATAGGTCGTCGAGACATGGATCGGCGGCACGACGCCCTTGGTCAGCGGGTCGATCTTGCCCATGGCCTGGGCGGCGAGCGAGCGGGGGTGGAAGGGGCGCTGGGGCATGACGATCCGCGAAAGTTCCAGGAGGGACTAAAAACGCATCTGGCGCAGGCCGGGGGCCCGGCGCAAGAGCTGCGACCTTGCCATGGGCGCAGGGCGCCTCCATGTCACGATCATGAGCACGCCGCCATCCCTCGCGCCCGCACGTCCCCGCCCGTTCTGGATCGACGCCCTGATCGCGATCCTGCCCGTCGTCGCGGTGTCGCTGCTCGGCAATGCCGTCACCATCCCGCAGGTCCTGACCTGGTACCCGACGATCGCCAAGCCGCCCTTCAACCCGCCCAACTGGGTGTTCGGCCCGGTCTGGACGACGCTGTTCGCGCTGATGGCCTATGGCGTCTGGCGCATCCTGCGGCTGCCGGCGGGCACGCCGGGGCGGGCCAGGGCGATGATCGCCTATCACGTGCAGCTCGCGCTCAACCTCGCCTGGTCCTGCGTCTTCTTCGGCCTCAACAGCCCGCTCGGCGGCCTGTTGGTGATCGTGCCCTTCCTGGCGATGATCCTGGTCACGATCGCTCTCTTTGCCCGGCTGGATCGTCTGGCCGCGAATCTGCAATGGCCCTATGTCGCCTGGGTCTCGTTTGCGACGCTGCTGAACGTCTCGATCTGGTGGCTGAACCGCTAATAAGGCGCTTCAGCCGATCGAGCGTTCGATCACTTTCAACACCGTGCTGCGCAGTTCGGCGATGGTGAAGGGCTTGGTCATCACCTCCTCCACGATGGCGTCGAGGCTGCGGGCGCGCTCGCGCTGCTCGGCATAGCCGGTCATCAGCATGATCGGCAGGTCCGGAAAGGCCTGTTTGGCGGCCAGCGCCAGCGCGATCCCGTCCATCAGCGGCATGCGGATGTCGGTCAAGAGCAGGTCGAAATGCCCGCCCTCGGCGATCAGCGTGTCGAGCGCCTCGGCGCCGTCGGCCGCCGTCAGGCAGGAATGGCCGTCCATGGCCAGGCCGCGGGCCACCAGCGTCCGCAGCGGCTCCTCGTCATCGACCACCAGAATACGCGACATGGCTCAGATCCCCGGGAGGCCGGCCTGGTCGGCGGTTTCGATGACGCCGACATAGGGCAGCTGCCGATAGGAATGGGCAACATCCATGCCATAGCCGACAACGAAATAGTCCGGGCATTCGAAGCCGACATGCTCGGCCACGATATTGACCGCACGCTTGCCAGGCTTCTCCAGCAGAACGGCGGAGGACACCTTGGCGGCGCCGCGCGCCGCGAGCAGGTCCTTGGCGAAGGCCAACGTACGGCCCGATTCCAGGATGTCGTCGACGAGCAGCACCTCGCGCCCGCGGACGTCGCTTTGCACATCGCGCAGGATCTCGACCTGGCCGGAGGAGACGGTGGCCGCGCGGTAGCTCGAGAGATGCACGAACTCGACCTGCGGCGTCATGCCGACGCGGTGCATGGCGCGGATCAGGTCGGCGACAAACATGAAACTGCCCTTGAGGACCGCGACCACGAGCAGGTCGGCCGGGGCCGTCGCGGCGATCGCAGCCGCCATCTCCTCGTTGCGGCGCGCGATCGTCGCTTCGTCGTACAGCACCCTGATGCGCCGTGGCTCCGACATGATGTGGTCGTCCTTTCACGGAGCGCCCCGCGGGGGCGCGTCCTGGAGATGATGTGTGGTCTGAGGTTTAGAGCGCCTGATCCGAACTGAACAGGCCCGCGCGCGCCGGCACCGTCGCCGGAGCGCTCCGGCCGCTCAGGGGCGTCCCGGCGCGGCGGGGCCGGAAGCGGCGAATCGCACCAGAACGGTCTGGCCCGTCGCCGGCGGCGCGGCCAGCCTTGCACGGAAGCGCATCAGCTCCGCCGGCTCCAGTTCGGGGCGGGGCGGATCGGTTTTCCAGCTGTAGAGCGTCTGCCCGGAGGCATCCTGCACCGCGACCTCGATCGGCGGCACGCGCGTCTGGCTCTTGGTGATGTTGGTAACGTCGCCCTCGACCACGAGGAACCGACCGGCCGCATCGTCGACGAGGCCGCTCTCGATCGCGCCGAGCTTCAGCCCGCGGATATTGACCGGGAAGCCGAGCTTCTCGAAGACGTCGGCGAGTTGCGGGGCGGCCCGCGCTGCGCGGTCACGCTCCATGATGAGACCACCGAGCAGGGCGACCCCGAGCAGCGAGAGCGCCGCAGCGGCGACGACCGCGCGCGAGGGCTTCACCTTGGCCTTGGAGCCCTTGCGGCCAGGACGATGGCCGCGCTTGCCGCGCGGATGGGCCGGGCCGGTGGCGTCCGGGCCCTCGGCACCGTGACTTTCCGCACCCTGGCCATCCGTGCCTTGACCGTCGGTGCTCTGGCCCTCGGCCGTCACGGCCGAGACCTGGGCGTCGACCGCGGCGGCCTGCTCGAGTTCCTCGTTGAGAAGGGCTTGGGTTTCCTCGGGCGTCGGAGCCTCGGGCAGCTCGGGCTCGGGCGCAACGTGCCAGAGCGTCTGGCAGCTCGCGCAGCGCACCTTGCGCCCGTCGGGGCCGAGCTTGGCGCCGTCGAGTTCGTAGCGGCTGGCGCAGGATGGGCAGACGATCAGCATGGCGGCGGCCGGCGGTTCCCGAGCGGTTCGAGCCCGCGCCCGGATCTGGGGGGCGCCCACCCATTGGCGGCCGGGATGGTTAACGTCGCGTGAAGAACTTCGCGCCATGCTCCGTCGCGACGGCTCTCCGCGCCACCGGCAACGGGTGTAGGATCGGTCGCGAAGATTCGCTGTCTGCCCCGGGGACGCAGGGATTTGGTTCGGTTCGAGAATGTCGGCCTGCGATACGGCATGGGCCCGGAGGTGCTGAAGGACATCACCTTCAGCATCGAGCCGCGCTCGTTCCAGTATCTCACCGGCCCGTCGGGGGCCGGGAAGACGACCCTGATGCGCCTCGTGCTGATGGCGCTGCAGCCGACGCGCGGCCTCGTGCATCTTTTCGGGCAGGATGTCTCGCGGCTCGACGCCGCGACCTTGACCGCCTTTCGCCGCCGCATGGGCGTCGTTTTCCAGGATTTCCGACTGCTCGATCACCTCACCCTCTACGAGAATGTCGCACTGCCGCTGCGCGTGCTGGGCAAGGAGGAGGCGAGCTACCGCGCGGAGGTCGTCGAGCTGTTGCGCTGGGTCGGGCTGGGCGAGCGCATGCATGCCGTGCCGCCCGTCCTGTCCGGCGGCGAGAAGCAGCGTGCGGCGATCGCGCGCGCCCTGATCGGGCGGCCGGAACTGGTGCTCGCCGACGAGCCGACGGGCAATGTCGACCCCGCGCTCGGGCGGCGGCTGCTGCGGCTGTTCATGGAGCTGCAATCGCTCGGCACGGCCGTGGTGATCGCGACCCATGATCTCGGCCTGATGGAGCTCTACGACGCGCCGCGCCTGGTGCTGGCCGACGGACATCTTCACGTCGATGCCTGAGTCCGGCCAGCACGATGTCGAGCGCGAGGAGCGGGCGCTCCCGAGCAATCTGCGGCGCGACCAGCCGCTGGTGCCGATCGACAATGTCGCCGGCCGGGCGCTGATGGCGGTGATCGCGATCCTGACCTTTCTGGCCGCGCTGAGCGCCGGGGCCGCCGTGCTCGCCGCGCGCGCCTCCGAGCAATGGCGCGGCGCCGTCTCCAACGAGATGACGATCCAGATCCGCCCCGATTCGCGCCGCGACATCGAGGCCGACATCGCCCGCGCCGTGGCAATGGCCCGGGCAGTCGAAGGCGTCGCCGCCGTGCAGCCGATCCCGCGCGCCGAATCGGACAAGCTGCTGGAGCCCTGGCTCGGCACCGGGTTGGACCTCGTCGAATTGCCGGTGCCGCGGCTGATCGTGCTGAAGCTGCGGCCCAGTGCCGTTTCGGACCTCGCCGGTTTCGGCGCCGCGCTGCGCCGCGAGGTGCCGACCGCGATCCTCGACGATCACCGCCTCTGGCTGCGCCGGCTCTCGACCATGGCGAGCACGATCATCCTGTCGGGCGCGGCTGTGGTGCTGCTGGTGATGGCGGCTGCGGCGCTGGCGGTGGCGTTTGCGACGCGCGGCGCCATGGCCGGCAGCCGCGACAGCGTCGAGGTGCTGCATCTCGTCGGCGCCGATGACGACTTCATCGCGCGCGAATTCCAGAGCCGTTTCGTGCGGCTGGGCCTGCGCGGCGGCGCGATCGGCGGCGGGGCGGCCCTCGTCGTCATCGCCCTGCTCGGCATCCTCGCCTCGCGCTGGAGCAGCGCGCCGGAGGCCGAGCAGTTGCGGGCGATGTTCGGCGCCTTCGAGATCGGCTGGGGCGGCTATGTCGCGGTGGTGATGGTGGCGGTCGTCGTCGCCGCGATCTCGGGCCTCGTCTCGCGCGTCACCGTCCGGCACCATCTGCACGCGCTCGCCCAGGGGTCGGCGTGATGGTGCGCCGGCCGCTTCCTGCCCTCTCGGGCCCTGCCGCGCTTATGCCCGATTGGCGCGATAGCTTGGTTTGGCGATGGCTATGATCGGCATGAGGCAGGAGCGAACGGCCCCTCTCACGCGCCCGGCCGCGCCGGCTCGCGCCGACAGGGGTGCGGGCCCGCGGCGCGCGGCGCTGGTGCTCGCGCTGGCGCTGCCTCTCGGCCTGCTGGCCGCCGTGGTCCTCGGCTATATCCGCTTCGCCTCGGCCATCGTCGCGCATGAACCGTCGGCGGTGCCGCGGACCGATGCGATCGTGGTGGTCACGGGCGGCTCGCAGCGCGTCGGCGATGCCATTGGCCTGCTCGGGGCCGAACGCGGCTCGCGGCTCCTGATCAGCGGCGTCAACGAGAAGACCGGCCGCGAGGAACTCGCGAAGCTGAACCCGTCCGCCCGCGAGCTGCTCGGCTGCTGCGTCGATCTCGACTATCGCGCCCGCAACACCATCGGCAATGCCATCGAGGCCCGCCGCTGGGTGCGCAGCCACAACTTCCGCTCGCTCTTGGTCGTGACCTCGAACTATCACATGCCCCGCACCATCGCCGAGTTTGCCCATGCGATGCCGGGCTTGCGGCTCGTGCCTCATCCCGTCGTGACCGACCAGATCGATACCGGTGGCTGGTGGTATCGCTGGAGCGCGATCCGTGTGCTGGTGCCCGAATATGCGAAATATCTGGCGGCCCGCCTGCGCAGCCTCGTCGAGACCGATCCCGAGACCTCGCGGCTCTCGGTCATCATCGGCGGCCGCAAGCCGGTCTCTTCCAAGCCGGCCGAACTGATGGGGCCCGAGCAGGAGCGCCGCAGCCAGGCGAAAAGCGGGCATCACGACGGCTGATTCGGCAGGCGGCGCTTGACGCGCGCCGGGCCGCGGGGTCTTTGGCGCGCCATGCTCGTCCTGCGCTCGCTCGTCTTCAACGTCCTCTTCTACGCGAACCTGTCGCTCTGGCTGGTCTTCGCGGCCATGCCGGCGCTGCTGCTGCCCAAACGGGTGCTGCTCTCCATCACCGTCGCCTGGGCCCATAGCGCGCTCTGGCTGATGAAGGTCGTGGCCGGGACGGATTACGAGGTCACTGGCCGGGAGAACATTCCCGCCGCGGGCGGCATGATCGTCGCCGCCAAGCACCAGTCCTTCTGGGAGACCTTCGTCCTGGTGACGATCTTCCCGGATCCGGTCTTCATCCTGAAGCGGGAGCTGACCTGGATTCCCTTCTTCGGCTGGTGCCTGATCAAGATGAGGATGATTCCTGTCGATCGCGGCGGCAAGGCGCGCGCCCTGGCGCATGTCACGCGCAGGGCCAAGACCGAGCTGCGCGACCGCGGCCGCCAGCTCCTGATCTTTCCCGAGGGCACGCGTCGCCCGCCGGCCGCGCCGCCGGCCTACAAGTTCGGTGTCGCCCATATCTATGGCGAGCTCGGCCTCCCCTGCGTGCCCGTCGCGCTCAATTCCGGCCTCTACTGGCCGCGCCGCAAGTTCCTGCGCCGGCCCGGCACGATCCGCCTCGAGATCCTGCCGGCGATCCCGGCCGGTCTCGACAAGGCCGCCTTCCATGGCGAGCTGCAGGAGCGGATCGAGACCGCCAGCGACCGCCTGCTGGCACAGGGGCGGGCCGAACTCGCCGCACGAGGGCTTGATCCGCTGGCCAACACTGCTGACACGCCGCGGCAGCAGGGCTGATCCCGGCAGCCTGTTGCTCTTGACTTGTCCTCGCTTCGTTCTCACTTTGCGCAGGAACAAAGGAGGAACGACATGGCCGCTCTCGCCCATCGCCAGCAGGTTCCGCGCCCCGGCCGCAGCCTCTTCGACCGACCGCAGCGCGATCTCTTCGCGCGTGACCTGACGACCGAACAGCCGGCGGCGAACGCAAGCGCCTGCGAGATGCCGATGCGCAGCACGGCGGCCCTCGGCGAGCGCCGCTTCACCGCCTGGCGCGGCCGCTCGGGCCGGCGCTATGTCGCCTCGGTCTTTGCCGTCGGCGACGATCACGCGCTGGGGTTCACTGACGCGGTGCTGCTGGCGGTGTCCGCCGACCGGCGCATCCTCGCCGCGCGCGAGAGCGGGCCCTTCGGCGTCGAGGCGGCGCTGCGCCGCTGGCAGCGCGCGGTCGCGGTCGCGGGCGCGACCGAGATCCATGTGCATCTGCTTGCCGAGGACGGCGTCAGCCGCCGCGCCGCTCTGCTCGACCTGATGCCGGAGGTGTGAGGACGGCTGAGCCGTCCGGCTGGCGCTACAGTTTCGGTCGCGGTGCCGCGCCCGGTGCCAGCGCCTGGGCGAGCCCGGCCAGGACCGGATCGTAGATGCCCATCTTGCGCAGATGCTCGTCGGTCAGGAGCACGTAGTCGGGGTTTTCGCCCGAGCTGCCGCGCCCGTGCCGGACGAGGTCGAGCTGCTGCTCGCGCGGCAGGCGCCCGGCATATTGTAGGTGCTTGCGGTCGGCGACATAGACCAGCGCCGTGACGCCGCGGCCGTCCTGCAGCCGCACCGGCATCAGCCGCTCGACATAGACTGCGGTCGCCTGCTCGCGGGCGCGCAGATAGTCCACCGTCTCCTGCGCGCGCTCGGCCGCGACGCGGAAGGCGAGCCCCCGGCAGATGCCGCCCCGGTCGAGCCCCAGCACCAGTCCGGGACGCTCCGGCGTGCCGCGATGGACATGCGAGAAGATGCAGAGCGAGCGGTGATAGCCGTGAAGCCTGGCCTGGACGCTCTCCTCGAAGTCGAAGCCCGGCCGCCAGATCAGCGAGCCATAGCCGAAGACCCAGAGATCCGTCTCCCCGAAGGCGGCCGTCATGCCCATCCCGTCCTTTTCGCGTGCCACCGTCCGTCGTCCCATAATTCGGCCGCGTGGCCCTGCTTGAAAGCGGCGCCGGCCGCAGGTGCCGGCTGGCTTCCGCTCCCGGGCGGAGCTAACAATCCCGCCGCATCCGCGCAATGGACCGATCCCGCATGACCGATCCCCAATCCGGCCGCCGCAGCAGCAGGGCCTGGCTCTACGCTCCCTTCGTGCTGCTCCTTGTCGTCGCGCTGGGCTGGACGGCCTTCTGGTTCGTGGTGCGCGGCCGCGTCATGGAGGCGGTCGACAACGCGCTCGCCCGCGAGGAGGGGCTCGGCCGCAGCTGGACCTGCGCGGATCGGTCCGTCACAGGCTTTCCCTTCCGCGTCGAGCTGCGCTGCAGCGCGCTCGCGCTCGCCTCGGCGCGCTGGGGCGAGGCGGTCCGGGTGCAGACCGGGCCGGCGGTGGCGGTCGGGCAGATCTACACGCCCAATCTCGTGATCGCGCAGATCACCGGGCCGCTGCAGGCGAATCTGCCGGAGGGTCGCAAGCTCGATCTCGGCTGGACGCGGCTGGAAGCGAGCCTAGGCCATGGCACCGGCGGCCCGGAGCGGGTCTCGCTCGTGGTAACGGCGCCCGATGCCAAGCTGAGCGCGCCGGGCCTCACGCCCGAGACCTGGCGGGCGGCAAGCGTCGAGGCGCATCTGCGCCGCAATCCGTCGCGGCCGGCCGCGGACCAGGCCATCGATCTCGCCATCGCCGCCAAGGGCTCGGTTCTGCCGGCGCTGGACGCGCTGCTGGGCACAACGGAAGCGGGCGATGTCGACATCCAGGCGACGTTGACGCAGTCGGAGGCGTTCCGGATCGGCCTCAACCCCGATGCGCTGGAAGCCTGGCGCACGGCCGGCGGCCAGATCGAGGTGACGAAGCTGCTCTCGGTCAAGGGCCCGGCCCGGATCGAGGCGAGCGGCCAGTTCCTGATCGACCAGACGCATCGGCCAGCCGGCCAGATTCAGGCCTCGCTGGCGGGCATCCGCCAGATCGCCGGCATTCCGGTCGGCGGGCTCGCTGCGGGCATCGGCGGGCTGCTCGGCGGGCGCCTCAGCGCGCAACTGCCTGGCGCTGCGCCGGGGCTGACGGCCCTTCCGCTGGTCGTGCTGCGTGAGGGCCGGGTTTATCTGGGTCCCATCCGCCTGCCGGTGCAGCCGCTGCCGGCTCTGTACTGAGCGCAAGCCACGAAAAAAGGGGCGCGGAAGCCGCGCCCCTGAATTCGTCCGGAAGAAGAAGGCCGCTCAGGCCGCAGGCAGCGCCGCGCGGGGCGCCTCGATGCGGGTCAGCGCCTTCTTGACCGCGTCCTGCACCTTCTCGAAGGCACGGACCTCGATCTGGCGGACGCGCTCCCGTGACACGCCGAACTCCTCGGAGAGCTGCTCGAGCGTGATCGGGTCGTCGGCGAGGCGACGGGCCTCGAAGATGCGCCGCTCGCGCGGGTTCAGCACCTCGAGCGCCTCGCGCAGCGCCGTGTGGCGGTTGTCGGCCTCTTCCGAATCGGCGAGGCGACGCTCTTGGCTCTCGCTGTCGTCGACCAGCCAGTCCTGCCACTCGCCCTCGCCATCCTCGCGCAGCGGCGTGTTCAGCGATGCGTCGCCGCCGAGACGGCGGTTCATGTCGATCACGTCCTGCTCGTTGACGCCGAGCTTGGTGGCGATGCTCTTGACCTGCTCGGGGCGCAGGTCGCCCTCGCCCAGAGCCGAGATCTTGCTCTTGGCCTTGCGCAGGTTGAAGAACAGCTTCTTCTGGTTGGCCGTGGTGCCCATCTTCACGAGCGACCAGGAGCGCAGGATGTACTCTTGAATCGACGCCTTGATCCACCACATCGCATAGGTGGCGAGACGGAAGCCCTTGTCGGGTTCGAAGCGCTTGACGGCCTGCATCAGGCCGACATTGCCTTCGGAGACGACTTCGCCGATCGGCAGGCCATAGCCGCGATAGCCCATCGCGATCTTGGCGACGAGACGAAGATGTGAGGTGACGAGCCGATGGGCCGCGTCCCGGTCGCCATGCTCGCGCCAGCGTTTGGCGAGCATGAACTCCTCGTTCGGCTCCAGCATCGGGAATTTGCGGATTTCGTCGAGGTAGCGTGAGAGTCCGCCCTCGGCGGACAGGACGGGCAGCGAGGCACTCGCCATGCGCGTTCTCCTTCTCGGGCCCCCGCTTTGCGGCAGGCCCACCGCGCGATCAACCTTCGCGCAGGTTCGGATGTCGTGAACAGACCCAACGTCTCAACCATACGCAGGTTCGGTCGGGCCGGTTCATCTGCGGCGCCCCCTTGGCCATCCGCATCCGATGGCCACTATATGCCAAGACAGCTTGGCAGAAACTAGGCAAGGGAGCCAGTTTGGCTCACAGAGCCGCGAGCGCTGCTTGCAACTGTGCAAACTCGGGCGGCGGATCGGACTCGAAAAGCAGCTCCTCCCCGCTGGCCGGATGCTCGAAACCGAGGACCGCCGCATGGAGGGCCTGGCGGCCGAGCGCGGTCAGCGCCTCCCGGGCCGATTCGGGCAGGCGTGCCGCCTTGGTCGAGAATCCGGAGCCGTAGAGCTGGTCGCCGAGCAGCGGATGGCCCAGATGTGCCATGTGGACGCGGATCTGGTGGGTGCGCCCCGTTTCCAGCCGGCATTCGACCAGGCTGGCCAGCGCCTCGGTCTCTTCGCCGGCCTTGAGCAGCGGTGGGTAACGCTCGATCACGGTGTAGTGCGTGATCGCCTCGCGCCCGCGATCCTCGCCGACGACCATCATCTTCTCGCGGTTCTTGTTGGAGCGCTCGATCTGGGTCTGGACCGTGCCGTGCGGCCGGCGGGGCACGCCCCAGACGATCGCCAGATAGGCGCGCTGCAGCGGGCCTGTGCGGCCGTGATCGGCGAATTGCTTGGCGAGCTTCTGGTGGGCGCGGTCGTTCTTGGCGACGACGAGAAGGCCGCTGGTGTCCTTGTCGAGGCGGTGGACAATGCCCGGTCGGCGCACGCCGCCGATGCCCGAAAGGGTCTCGCCGCAATGGGCAATCAGCGCATTGACCAGCGTGCCGTCCTCGTGGCCCCCGGCGGGGTGGACGACGAGGCCGGCCGGCTTGTCGATGACGACGAGATGCTCGTCCTCGAAGACGACGTCGAGCGGGATGTCCTGGCCGACGGGATCGGGCGGGCGGGCCGCGGGGATGACGAGCGCGATCTCGTCGCCCTCGACGACCTTGCGCTTGCCGTCGGTCGCGATCACGCCGTTGAGGGCGACGCCGCCGTCCTTGATCACCTGCTGCAGGCGGGCCCTCGAGATCTCGCTGGCGAGCATCGCCAGTGCCTTGTCGAGGCGCTCGCCGGCCTGCTCGGGTCCGACATGGAGGGTGGTCCCGGCGCCTGCGGCGGCGCCCGTCATCTCTGTTGAGGTCATGACCGACGCTATAGGCCGGGCGGGCGCCCGCCGCACGCCTTTTCGCGACGGCAGCTCAGCCGAAGAGGCGGAACTTGCCCTTCTTGTCCTCGACGGGCTGGGCTTCCTCCGGGCCCGGATCATCCGGCGCATGGGCGACGGGGAAGATCACGGGCTTGGGGCGGGCTTCGCCGACCCCCATCACCGGCTCCGCGACGATGGCGGTGTCGGGCTTCGCGTCCGGCTTCGGCTCCGTCTTGGGCTCCGTCTTGGGCTCGACCTTCGCCTCGGGCTTTGCCTCGACCTTGGGCTCGGTGGCGAGGGCTGACTTGACCTCCCCGGCCGGCATCACGACGGCCGCGGATTCCGCCTTGGGCTGCGGCTCGGGCGCCGTCTCGACCTTGGCCGGCGTCTCGCGAACCGGTGCTGGCGGCGCGACGGCAGCGGGGGCAGTTTCCACCGCCTCGGCGCGGGCTTCGATCAGCGGGCGGGAATCGTCGAGATCGGCCAGCACGTCGTCGAGGGCGGGCGCCTGGCTGGAAAGGGTCGCGGGCGGAACGGTCCAGACGAAGGCGTCGAGCCGGCCCGAAATCGGCGACACCGGCATCCACTGGTCCGAGACCAGACCGTCGGCGACCCAGGCGGCGTCGCGCGGGGCGCGTGTCGCGCGTGCCAGCCATTCGCGGACCCGACCGGCGGCGCCGTGCTCGGCCTCCTCGAGCTCGGCCATCAGCAGACAAGCGCGCACCGAGGCGCCGCCCGCCAGCAACGGCTTCAGCGTGCTGCGGGCCTTGGCGAAGTCGCGGGCATGGATCGCGGCGCCGGCCAGCGCCAGCACGCCCTCGGGATCGGCCGGGCGCAGCTTCGCCAGCGTCGTGGCACGGGCGAGACGGTCCTGCGCGCTGTCGCCGGGGCGGACATCGAGATAGGCGGCGGCGATATCGGGGTGCGAGACCTCCTTCCAGGCGGCCTCGAGCAGCTTGACCGCCTTTCGGATGTCGCCGCGCTCGGCGAGCATCCGCCCGGCCAGAGCGGCGGCCGGCGTCAGTCCGGGCGCGAGCTTGACGGCTTCGAGGGCGGCGGCGAGCGCCTTTTCGGGGGCGGTGCCGCGGGCTTCGAGCGCCTCGGCTGCGAGCAGAACGGCGCGCTGGCGCTTGGCGTCGGCCTTGTCGGCGAGGCGCAGCGCGGCGCGGCGCTCGACGGCGGTGCGCGCCGCCTGCCAGTCGCCGGCATTGGTGTGGAAATCGAGCAGGGCGTCATTGGCCCAGGCGAGGGAGGGCGAACGGCGCACGGCGTCGTCGGCGAAGGCGCGGGCGGCGGCAAGATCGCCCCGGCGCTTGGCCTCGACGAAGAGGCCGCGCAAGCCGAGCACCCGCGTCTCCGGCTTGTCGAGCATGGCCTTGAAAGCGGCCTCCGCCCGGCCGCGATCGCCCGAGAGCTGCGCCGCCTGAGCCTCCAGCAGGAGCGTCAGCGGCTCGTTGCCGGCATAGCGGCGGGCATCGACGGCGTGGCGGCCGGCAGCGACGGGGTCGCCCGCGCCGATGGCGACCATGCCGCGCGAGACCGCCTCGAAGCCCCGCGCCCGGCGCCGCGAGCGCGAGGCGAAGCTGAAGGCGCCGGGCAGGCCGAAGACGAAGCGCAGCAGGCCGAAGGCCAGCATCGTCAGCAGGGCGAGGACGACCACCGCGATCGCCGCAAGGGCAACGCTCGTGTCGATCCGCCAGCCCTGCCAGACCACGGAGACCTCGCCCGGTCGGTCGGCGAGCCAGACGGCGCCGACGGCAAGCGCGGCGAAGACGGCGAGATAGACGAGTACGCGAACCATGGAACCCCTATCCTCCGTCAGCCGGCCGCGCCGAGCGCGGCGACCGCATCCTGTGCGATTTTGGCGATGGCCGCATCTGCCGCGGCGCGCTTGCGCAGCGCCTCGCCGAAGGCGGCGCTCTCGCGACGCGCCGGCTCGGGCAACTGCTCCCAGGCCGCAGCCGCCGCGACATTGTCCCCGCGCATGATGGCGGCCTCGAGCCGCATCGGCAGCGTTGCCGGATCACTGGCGCCGGTGTCACCGACGGGGCGGATGCTGATGACGCGACTGGCGAGCCCCAACAGCCTGTCCTGCCAGTTGGCGGAGGCGGGAGTGAGTTCGCGGACGAACATAGCCCTGTGCGGGCGCAGCTGCGCCAGAAGGGCGTCCTTCGTCGGGGCGCCGCTGGCCGCAACGGCGTTCAGCGCCGCAAGCTGCTCGGGCGAGCCGCCGCCCTTGGCCAGCGCCGCGACGTCTGCGGCGAAGGGCTGGCCCGAGGCCAGTGCCGCCTGGACGCGCTCGGCCAGGACGATGCGGGCAGCCGCGAGTCCCTGCGGGCTCGGCCCGGCCGCGGATTTCGCCAGCGCCTCGACGGAGCCGATGCGGGCGGTGTTGCGCTCGAGCTGCTGGCCGACGGCGGTCGCTGTCGCCTCGGCGCGCTGGGCCTTGGCGTTCAGCTCCGAGATCGCCGCCGCATCAGGTGCCGCTGCTCCGGCGACCTCGTTGACGCGGGCGGTCGCGCTCTGGGCTGCCGCGCCGGCCTTGGCGGCGGCATCGGCGGCCGACGCGGCCTTGCGGTCGAGCTCGGTCGTGGCGGTCTGCAGACGGTCGAGGCGGCCCTGGAGCTGGGCGACCTGCTCGGGCGTGATCGCGGGCGTCTGCCGGTTCAGGGCGAAGAAGACGATGCCGGCGCCGACCACGCCGCCGACGAGGCCGGCCAGCGCCATGGCCGGCAGGCTCGAACGCGCCGGTGCGGGCGCGGCGATGGGAGGCGGAGACAGCGGAGCGTCGGCCGCGGCCGGCTCGTCGCGGGACGGCGGCGCAGCAGTCGGCTCGGGAAACTCTCGCGGAAGGGCTTCGGTCGGCAGCACCGCCTCGGGGGTGGGCTCCTGGCCCGTTGAGGTCGGGCTCGCGGTCTCGGTGGCGGGCGTTTCGGTCGTGGCGGGCGACACCTCTGGAGCCGGCTCGGGCGGCGTCACCTCGGTTGCTGTCGCCTCGATGGTCGGCGGGGTGCGGCCCGAGCGCGTGGCGCCCTTGCCCCTGGCCCGCCCGGCCTGACCGGGCTTCTCATCGCTCTTCGGGGCATCGGTCGCGGAAGCGGCCTGCCTGTCAGAATCGTTCATCTCGTCCTTGTCCGTCTCGACGCCCGACGGCGCAACCGGCTCCTGTGTAGCACCCCCGCCGTCGCGATTGCGAGCGGACACTTGGTCCAGCGCCGCCAGGAGCGCGGCCTCCTCGGGGTGCTCGGCCACCAGAATCGTGCTGGCGCCGGCCGCGATCAGCGGCGCGGCGACATCGGCCGACAGGGCGACATGGGTGAGGTCAAGCAACGGCTCCAGCACGCCGGCCGTGCGGGCGAGGTCGAGGCAGGTGCGCACACCGCGGGCTGAGTAATGCAGCGCGCCGTCGACCACACCCTGCCGCAGGGCCTCGCGCGCCTGTTGTGGAAAGGCATCGACCGCCTCGGCGGCATAGGCCGTCCAGATCGCCACCGTGAAGCCGGCCTGCTCCAGCCGGTCGCCGACATCGTCATGCCGGTCGCGTCCGACGATCAGCAGCAGCCGCGACGCCGCCGGAAGCGTATCCCCGATCAGCCGGATCAGGTCGTCGCGGTTGCCGTCGGCGCTGCGCGAATCCGCATGGCCGGCCTCGCGGACCTTGCCGGCGGTGCGTGCGCCGACACTGAAGACCGGCACGTCGCGCAGCGCCGCCGGCAGCTCGGCGAGCGCGGGGACGGCATTGCCGCTGGTCAGGACGAGAGCGTCAAAAGGCCCCTCGGGAGCCGGATCGGCCGTCCGCGCAACGGCGAAGAGCGGCGCGAGCACCGGCTGGTGACCGCGGTCGCGCAGAGCGTTGGCTGTGCGCGCCGCCTCGGCCGGAGGGCGAAACACGAAAATGCGCATGCGATGTCCCTTATCCCCCGACGACGACATCCTCGCGGCCCGCCCCGCGCCGATGCCATCGGCCTCATCCATTCCGCGCGGCGTCGTCGCGCGCAAGTCGTCACAAGTCCCAAGCGCCGGGAGGCGCTCCGGGTTCCCGCGGTCTGAGCCTTCCGCCCCTTGGCCTTCGCGGCGCGGGCGGACTATAGGAGGGGGTCAGCCGGTGCGCTTCCGCCGGAACCGCCCCCCGTTTTCATCCTCCTGCCGAGACCTCATCGACCGATCATGCGCGTTCTGGGCATAGAGACGACTTGTGACGAGACCGCGGCCGCCATCGTGTCGGTGGAGCGCTCGGGCGAGATCAAGATTCTGTCGAACGAGGTGCTGAGCCAGATCGCGGCCCATGCCGCCTATGGCGGGGTCGTGCCCGAGATCGCGGCGCGCGCCCATGTCGATGCGATCGACCGCATCGTCGCCCGGGCCTATGAGAGCGCGGGGCTGGCTCCCGGCGAGATCGACGCGGTGGCGGCCGCGGCCGGGCCCGGCCTGGTCGGCGGCGTCATGGTCGGGCTGACGACCGCCAAGGCGATCGCGCTGGTCACCGGCAAGCCCTTCATAGCGGTCAACCATCTCGAGGCCCACGCGCTGACGGCGCGGCTGACCGACAACCTCGCCTTTCCCTATCTGCTGCTGCTGGTCTCGGGCGGGCATACGCAGCTCCTGGCCGTGCGTGGCGTCGGCGACTATCTCAAGCTCGGCGGCACGATCGACGATGCGGTCGGCGAGGCCTTCGACAAGATCGCCAAGATGCTCGGGCTGCCCTATCCGGGTGGCCCCTCGGTCGAGCGCGAGGCAGCCAAGGGCGACCCCGAGCGCTTCGACTTCCCGCGGCCGATGCAGGGGCGCCCGAACCCGGATTTCTCGCTGTCGGGGCTGAAGACGGCAGTGCGGCTGGTGGCGGAGCGCATCGCGCCGCTCTCGGACCGTGACGTCGCCGATCTCTGCGCCTCCTTCCAGGCGGCGATCGTCGACGTGCTGGTCGACCGCACCCGGGCCGGCCTGCGCGGCTGCTCGGCGGCCGGGATCACGCCGAGCGCGCTCGTCGTGGCCGGAGGCGTCGCCGCCAACCAGCCGATCCGGCGCGGCCTGACGCGGCTCGCCACCGAGGCCGGCCTGTCCATGGTGGCCCCGCCGCTGCATCTGTGCGGCGACAATGGCGCGATGATCGCCTGGGCCGGGCTGGAGCGGCTGCGGCTCGGCCTCGTCGACGACATGAGCGCGCTCGCCCGTCCGCGCTGGCCGCTCGACGAATTGAAGCCCCGCACCCAGACGGCCCCCGTCGGCGCCGCCGGATGAGCGGCGAGGGGGCCTTCGCCACGATCGGCGTCGTGGGAGCCGGCGCCTATGGGGCCGCACTGGCCCTGGCCGCGGCCCGGGCGGGGCGCCGCGTCCCGCTCTGGGCCCGCGACGCTGCCGCCGTCGCGGCGATCTCCCGGACGCGAGAGGCGCCGCGGCTGCCCGGTATCGCGCTGCCGGAGGCTGTCGAGGCGACCGCGGATCTGGCGGATCTCGCCGGTTGTGATGCGCTGCTGATCACCGTGCCGACGCAGAGCCTGCGCGAGGTTTGCCGGGTGCTGGTGCCCCTGCTGCCGGCGGGTCTACCGGTGATCTCTGCCGCCAAGGGCATCGAGCGGGGGAGCGGGCTGTTCACCACCCAGATCATCGCGCAGGAGCTGCCCGCAGCCCGGCCCGCGATCTTGTCGGGCCCGAGCTTCGCGGCCGATATCGGCAAGGGTCTGCCGACCGCGGTGACGCTCGCCGCCAGCGATGCCGGTTTGGCACAGGCGCTCGCCGAAGCGCTGAGTTCGCCGGCTTTCCGGATCTATCACAGCGCCGATCCGCGTGGCGTCGAGATCGGTGGCGCGGCCAAGAACGTGCTCGCCATCGCGGCGGGAATTGCGATCGGGCTGGGCTATGGCGAGAGTGCGCGCGCGGCGCTGGTGGCGCGCGGCTTCGCCGAGCTGCGCCGCTTCGGCCAGGCGCATGGCGCCCAAAGCGAGACGCTGATGGGGCTCTCGGGGCTCGGCGACGTCGTGCTGAGCTGCGCCTCGCCACAATCGCGCAACTTTGCCTTTGGTCTCGCGCTGGGCCAGGGCCGCAGCGTGACTGACGCGGCGGGCGGCGCTCTGGCGGAAGGCGCCTTCACCGCCCAGATACTGGCGCAGATGGCTGAAGTCGGCGGGGTCGAGATGCCGATCGCCGACGCGGTCGCCGGTATCATCGATGGCCGGATCGGTGTGCGCGAGGCGGTCACGGGGCTGCTCGCCCGGCCGCTGCGGGCCGAACGGGAACGGGAGAGCGAGTGATGGCGGGCGACTGGTCGGATCTGACGAAGCGGGTGGCACGCGGCATTGCCGAGGTGCGCAAGTCGACCGGCTCGGAGCTCGTCGCCGAGAGCGAGCCCGTGCCGCTGGCCGGACGCATCGCCCAGCCGGTGATCCAGCATCGCCGCCGCCGCGCGGAAGGCACGCATCGCTTCGTGCTGATCCTGCCTTTCGGCGAGGCCGAGGTCCGCGTCGAGCTCGATCCGCAGGACTATGCCGCCCTGACCCGCGAGATGGTGCGCTTCTGGAACGTGCAGGGGCCGGAGGCCTCGAAGCCCCCGGTGCCGCAGCCGCAGGCGGCGGACGGGGACGAGTGAGCGGGCGCCCATAGGCAGCCGGCGCGGATTTCGCTATCGACGATTCCCGTCCACGCCACCCCCGCGAGTGCACGCCATGGCCCATTGGCTCGTCAAATCCGAACCCTCGAAATGGTCCTGGGACCAGCAGGTCGCGGCCGGCGCGGCCGGCACGCATTGGGACGGCGTCAAGAACCACACCGCCAAGCTCAACCTGATGGGGATGAAGCAGGGCGAGCAGGTCTTCTTCTATCATTCCAATGAGGGGCTCGAGGTCGTCGGCATCGTCGAGGTCATCAAGGAGGCCTATATCTGGATCCCCGGCGAACCCTGGGTGTTGGTCGACTTCAAGGCCGTGAAGCCTCTGCCGAAGCCCGTCAGCCTCGCCCAGGTCAAGGCCGAGCCGAAGCTCGCCGAGATGTCGCTGGTGAAATCCTTCCGCCTTTCGGTGCAGCCTGTCACCGACGCCGAATGGGACATCGTCTGCAAGATGGGCGGGCTGTAAGCCGCTCGCACGGACCGAGTTGTCTCGGAAACATGCCGTAATTCCGGGCTTGCCCCGGAATCCATCGGAGGGCTCCGGAGCCTTAGGATGGATCCCGGAGCGGCGCTGCTTCGCAGCTTGTCCGGGATGACGTCGCGGTTCAGGCGGAGATCGGCGTGTCCTAGGGGTAATGGTGGCCGTAATCCGGGTGCCTCTCCAGCGCCTGCGGACGATAGGGCCGCTGCTCGTCGAGGATCGGCACGGCCGGAGCCTCGAAACGCGGCGGCACCGTGCCGAACACCGGCCGTCCCGCCTGCGAGGGCCGATGCGGGATGAAGGCCTCGCGTGTGCCGGGCGTGAACGGAATCCAGCCGCTCCTGAGCTGGTCGTGCTGCTTTCCGAGCGCATTCGGCGCGAGCGAGGCCGGCAAAGCGGGGTCGACGATCAGTGGCTGCGGGATTGCGGTCGCCTCGGTCAGCATCCAGTCCAGCGTGATGTCGGAGAGCCCCATCTTCAGCCCGTAGCCGCCGCCGACATCGGTGTGGACGCCGGCAAACCAGACCTGCTTGATCCGATCCGGGTTTTCCTCGTCCTCCTCCCACAGTTCGGGTGCGAAGGTCTTGCGGTTCTCGTCGATCGCTAGCGCCTGGCGGCCATAGGGCACGCGCGGGTTCAGCCGGTTGTTGTTGAAGCTATGCCGGCCGAGGGTGAAGCTGTTGAGCCCCTTGACGCCGAGCGCCCGCACCGTGTCCCAGACGCCGACGAAGGTCGGCGGTAGCTCCTGCGAGCCATGCTTGCGCCGGAACGCGGAGGCGGCCTCGCGCCGCTTCGTCTCGTCGCGCTCCTGATAGACGCGCGTCACCGCCTCCTCGGCGATGGCGCGGACCTCGTGATCGAGGCTGCGCTGCAGCTCGCTCCAGCGCGAGAGCTTGGGAAGGCCGGGCGGCACGCCGCACAGGCCGATGGCGCCGCCGAGGCTGCGGACGGTGTAGGCACCGCGGCTGAAGCCGAAGAGGAAGACCTGGTCGCCGGGCTGGTAGGTCAGCAGCAGCGCCGTGTAGCAGTCGACGATATTGCGGGTGATGCCATAGCCGGTGGCCTGCGAGAGGATGTCGACGGCGCGCCGGAGCAATCCCGGCTGCTCGCCATCGGGATGGGCGCCCAGGCCCGGATCGTAGAAGCAGACCTGCCGGGCCGGATCGATATCGCGCGTGTGCTTGTAGAGCCGGTAGACATTGGTCCAGTTGATCGGGTTGTCGCCGCCGGCCTGACCCGTGCCGTCCGAGAAGATGCAGATGTTCCTCGCCATGATCGCCCCCTGTGGCGTCGCGCGGGAAGGCTAGCCTATCCGTGCCAAAACGCAATCATAGGTTGCATTTATCCCCCCGGGGACAAGCGTCTCTCCCCCGAAAGTGCGAGGCCGCGCGGCTTGCTGCGGCGCGCCATAGCCCTATGATGCCGGCAGCGAACAAGAGGCCCGGCCGCGATCGTCCGCACCATCGCAAGGCCAATGTCTATCGCAAGGCCCAAGTCTGGGGAGGCGCCTGCCATGACCGAGATCATCTATGACGTGCCGGCCGCATGGTCGAAGAAGGCCTGGGCGAGCGACGCGAAGTACAAGAAGCTCTATGCGGCCTCGATCAAGGACCCGGACGCCTTCTGGGGCGTGCAGGGCAAGCGGATCGACTGGTTCAAGCCCTACAGCAAGGTACGCAACACCAGCTACAAGCCGGGCAAGGTCTCGATCAAGTGGTACGAGGACGGCACCACCAACGTCGCCTATAACTGCGTCGACCGGCATCTGGCGACGCGGGCCAAGCAGACCGCGATCATCTGGGAGGGCGACGACCCGTCCGAGTCCAAGAAGATCTCCTACGGGCAGCTCTACACCGAGGTCTGCAAGTTCGCGAACGTGCTGAAGGCGCAGGGCGTCAAGAAGGGCGACCGCGTCACCATCTACCTGCCGATGATCCCGGAAGCGGCCTACGCGATGCTGGCCTGCGCCCGCATCGGCGCGATCCATTCGGTGGTGTTCGGCGGCTTCTCGCCGGATTCACTCGCCAGCCGCGTCGAGGATTCAGATTCGAAGATCGTCATCACCGCCGATGAGGGGCTGCGCGGCGGCCGCTCGGTGCCGCTGAAGAAGAACGTCGACGCCGCCAGCGACAAGGTGAAGGGCGGCATCCCGACGGTGCTGGTGGTGAAGCGCACCGGTGGCCATGTCGCGATGCAGGAGGGCCGAGACCTCTGGTATCACGAGGAGGCGGCGAAGGCCTCCGGCCACTGTCCTCCGGTCGAGATGAAGGCGGAGGACCCGCTCTTCCTGCTCTACACCTCGGGCTCGACCGGCAAGCCCAAGGGCGTGCTACACACGACCGCAGGCTATCTCGTCTACACCTCGATCACCCACCAGTACGTCTTCGACTATCATGACGGCGACATCTACTGGTGCACGGCCGATGTCGGCTGGGTGACCGGCCACAGCTACATCCTCTACGGGCCGCTCGCCAATGGCGCGACGACCCTGATGTTCGAGGGCATCCCGACCTATCCGACGATCTCGCGCTTCTGGGAGGTCATCGACAAGCACAAGGTCAACACCTTCTACACCGCGCCGACCGCGATCCGCTCGCTGATGGGCGCCGGCGAGGAGCCGGTGAAGAAGACCAAGCGCAGGTCGCTGCGGCTGCTCGGCTCCGTCGGCGAGCCGATCAATCCGGAAGCCTGGGAGTGGTATCACCGCGTCGTCGGCGACCGGCGCTGCCCGATCGTCGACACCTGGTGGCAAACCGAGACCGGTGGCATCCTGATCGCGCCGTTGCCGGGCGCGACCAAGCTCAAGCCGGGCTCCGCGACGCGGCCCTTCTTCGGCGTGAAGCCTGAGATCGTCGATGCCGAGGGCAAGGTGCTGGAGGGGGCCTGCGAGGGCAATCTCGTCATCGCGGAGAGCTGGCCCGGCCAGATGCGCACGGTCTATGGCGACCACAAGCGGTTTGAAGAAACCTATTTCGCGACCTATCCGAACAAGTACTTCACCGGCGACGGCTGCCGGCGCGATGCCGATGGCTATTACTGGATTACCGGCCGCGTCGACGACGTCATCAACGTGTCGGGCCACCGCATGGGCACGGCCGAGGTCGAATCGGCGCTGGTCGCCCACCCGTCGGTGTCGGAAGCCGCGGTCGTCGGCTATCCGCACGACATCAAGGGGCAGGGCATCTACGCCTATGTCACGCTGATGGCGGGCGAGACGCCGAGCGAGGCGCTGCGCAAGGACCTCGTCGCCTATGTCCGCAAGGAGATCGGCCCGATCGCCTCGCCGGACCTAATCCAGTTCGCGCCGGGGCTGCCCAAGACCCGCTCCGGAAAGATCATGCGCCGCATCCTGCGCAAGATCGCCGAGGACGAATTCGGCGCGCTCGGCGATACCTCGACGCTGTCGGATCCGGCTGTCGTCGACGATCTGATCGAGAACCGCCAGAACAAGCGCAAGGCCGGCTGAGGCCGGCTTTGCCTGCGCCATCGACGGGGAACAAGGCTCCGCCTCTCGCGTCTGATCGTCATCATCCCGAGACGACACGAGAGCGGGCCTTGCGGCCCGGCGAGCGGCTGCGATGGGCGAGAAGACACTGAAGGGCCATGACCTCGCGCGCGGCGAGCGCCTGCAGGTCATGCTGGACGGCGCCGAACTGGCGGCGCTGGATGATTTCCGTTTTGCCAACCGGATGCCGAGCCGGGCGGCGGCCGTGCGCGAATTGCTGCGCAGGGGGCTTTCGGCCTCGGGCCCGCGGAGCGCTCCCGGGGCCCGGTCCCAGGCTTATGGCGTCGTCGCACGTGCCTCCGAAGACGGCGCCTGATCCGGCGGCCGGAGCCGCCGGGCCAGGCTCATCCCTCAGCGCGAAGCCTTGTAAAGCTTTGTCGCCATCTCGAACATTTCCTCCGGCGCGTAGTCCGGGGTAAAGGCCGAGGGGACACCGGTCAGCTGGTGGATCTTGCCGCCTTCCGGCATGCCCTCGACGACCTCGAGCTCGCCCGGCGGATCGCCCGGCAGGGCCATCTCGCCATTGCCCCAGATTCCGGCCATGCCGTCATAATCCGAGGGGCTGAAGGTGTAGAGCCGGCGGTGCGAGCCCTCCTGCAGGTATTTCTGGCACTCGGGAATCTTGTCGAGATTGATGTTGGGCGTCGGCAGCATCTTCTCGATCTCGACGCCGGTGATCTGCTTCAGGGCGAGCGCATAGGCATGGGCGTGCACCGAGCCGCGCACCAGCAGATAGCCGCAGACCTCGCGGCCCGTCGGGTCCGAGAGCGTCTCGTAGACCCGCAGCTTGTGCAGCCGGGCGCCGCATTCCAGGTGGAAATTGTGCAGCAGGTCGGTGACGACATTGCCGGTGGTGGTGATGAAGTCATTGTTCCAGGAGGCGCCGTTGCTGTTGACCGGGGTCGCGCCGCCGCCATTCGAGAGGAAGCCGGCCGCGAGCCGGATCTCTTGCATCGCCTCCATCGGCGATTTCGAGATGTCGCCGCCGGGCTTGGTGTCGCCGTCATTGTCGGGGCCGTTGTTGAGCATGGCCACGCCGTGGCTGACGAGCTCGACATGGCCAAGCTCCTCGGCCGTGATGCTGGCGACGAGGTGGTAGAACGGCTTCAGCTTGTCCTTGCTACGAAAATTGAAGCTCTGGAACATGTAATTCCCGAGCGTAGACATCTCGCCGTACTTGCCGCCGAGCAGCTCCTGCAGGGCGGCTGCGGCGTTGGGATCCTTCTTCTTCGGGGCGGGAAGCTCGGTCTGGAGCCTGTCGACGCGCATGAACATGGGCTGGTCCTTTCTCCGGGGTCTGAGAGGCGAACAGCCCCGCAAGGGCGATGTTCCGGCCGAAAGCGAGTGAGTAAGCGGCGCGAAATGGGGGATTTTCGCCGTTCGGAGCCCTGCTCCTGTCGCATGCCGGAGGGCCGGTTGAAGGCTGCCGTCGCCCTCGCCGGAACCTCCGTGCCCCAGCCGAATTGCGCAACGGGGCGTCTGACGTCATCCTCGCGCCCCGAGATGGCGAGGTGATGCATGCTGCGTGAGTTGATTGTGGCTTCGATCCTGCTGCTGGCTCCGGGCGCGCAGGCCGCGGGGCCCTTTGGCAAGATCGTCGTCGGCAACTGGACCGGCGGCGCCTTCACCAACGACGCCACGGGCGCGTTCTCGCATTGCGCCGTCAATGCCGGCTATCGCAACGGCACCCGGATGTTCACTTCGATCACGGCTGACCTCAAATGGCTGATCGGCTTCGCGCACCCGAACTGGAAGCTGAAGCAAGGGAGCCGGCTGAACCTCCAGCTCGTCTTCGACCGCACCGCGCGCATCGAGGTGACGGCCGAAGCCAAGACACCGACCTTTCTCACGATCGCGATGCCCGCCGACTCGCAACTGATCGGCGCGTTTCGCCAGGGACATCGTCTGGAACTGGTCGCCAACGACCAGCGCCTGACCTTTGCGCTGACCTCGACCGGCGAAATGCTGCCGGCGCTGGTGGAATGCGCCAAGCAGAGCGCGAGCCTGCGCGGGCCTGTGAATCCCGCCGCCCGCTCGAACCCGACCGCACCGCAAACGGAGGCCGAGCGCCAGGACCGGGCCGAAAAGCGAACCGTGCTGGAAAAGACGCGAGACCTGATCCGCGCGCGCATGCTGACCTGTATCGGCCGCGAGGGCGGCCCGATGCTCGCCACCGACGAAAAGGCGGAGGTCGTCGCCAAGGCGGCGATGATCTTCTGCAAGGCCGATGTCAATGCGCTTGCCCAGGCGATCATCGAGATCCAGGAGCATGACGGCGCCCGCCCGGTCGATCGCGAAGCCGTGCGCCGCGCAGCGACCCAAAGCGTGCAGGACGTCGTCGTCGCCCAGATCGTCAAATCGCGCGGCGAAATGCTCAACCGCAGGAACCAGCAGCCCGCGCGGCCTTCGCAGAGCGGCGAGAAGGCGATCTAGAGCCGGCGGGAGCTGGGGCGCTGGGGCCCGGCGGCGCTTGAGCCTGCTGCTGGAGCTTATCCCCGTCTCGCCGAACCCATTGACAATGGCGCCTTTCCCCAGAGGAGGCCGCCATGTCGATCCACCCATCCGCGTCGTTCCGTCCGGCTGAAGCGGCCGGGATCACGCGCCTGCGCCGCAGCCTGATCCGCCTGCAGGACGAAACGCGCCTGCTGCGCCGTGATCTCCTGCGGCGCAAATACAACCCCTCCCAGCCGCGCGTCCCGGCCGGCAGCAGCGGTGGCGGTCAGTGGACGAGCGGCGCGGGCGGGAGCGGCGGCAGACTCCGCCCCATGCCCGGCTTCGGCCCAGAGGGCGGGCTGGCGGAAACAGGTCCCGGAGACGGCTTCGTCGTCGACGAGACCGGCGAGGAATCCTGGGCCTTCTACGAGGAAAGCCGCGACGAGGAGGGCGATGTCGCGGAACGCGCGATCGTCAACCGCGACGGCAGCACGATCCATTCCGAATACGCCGCCTCCCGCCAGGCCGGCTTCGACGAGCGCCACACCGTCACGACGCCCGAGGGCGACAAGGTCACCTTCGAGACGATCGAGCGCATCCAGACGATGCGCTTCGGCGGCCCAGGCGGCGCGATCGTCGGTCGGACGCTGTGGACGCCCGAGGGGCCAGAGCCCGACGCGACGATCCAGCCAGCCTTCGCGCCGCTCGCCGTCGCTCCCGCGCTCCTCATCGGCGGCGCGATCCTGTTCAACTGGCAGTCGTCCCAGAACGGCGATGGCCTGCAAGCCGTCATGGGCTTCAACGCTCGCGAGTTCAGGCCGAGCGAGAACACAAGCGGCGCTCTGGATTTGAGCTATGTTGGAAAAGTCGAGCAATCGGCGGCAGAGGCTGCGTGCAGGTATCTTCCAGAATTGCAATCAAGGCTTGATCGTGCCGTCTCGGCGGCGGGGCCAGCCAACAACTTTCCTCACGCAGCCATTTACGGCACTTTCGTCCATCAGCATCTGAAAGGACAAATCGAGGACGCACGGTATCCAGATTTGAAGGCAGAACGATCATTCGCGAAGCAAATGCTCGAATCAACTCCCCAAGAATTCGTCCGCTATGGCTATCCGAGATCAGTCCGTATCGATGCTTATGAATTGCGCGAGGACGGAACGCTCTGCGTCTATGATTTCAAGACAGGCAGACGGGGTATCGACGAGCGCCGATGGAAAGAGTTGGCAGCTGCACCCTTCCGGGCAATCGGTAACATCCCCCGTGTCGTCGTCATCGAGGTAAGGCCAAGTTCGTGACAACGAAGAAACAGATCAAGTTCTTGCTGGATCTCATCCAATCACGAAATGAGGACTTGGCCGTCTGTGGTCCATTCGCGGTTCTAAAACCAATACACCACGTCATTCGCGCCATATCGATAGACCGGACGAGCTCTGCTGACCGGCCGCATTTCCTCTGGTCGATCGGGCATACGTTCAATCCTCGCTCCTCTCTCCAGGGCATCTGGCTCGATCAGTTTTACACCGATCGTGGCGCGCCCGCGAAATGGTCCGAACCAGGCTTGGCGGAAGCATTTATCGATACCGTCGAAGGGACCATTCTGCCGAGGCTGCGTCCCACCTCGACAGTCGAAGCGATGATGGCGCTAAAATTTCCCTACTCTTTTGGATATGAGAGGCAGCTCAGCTACGAGCCATATCAGATTCATTTTCATTCTGCCTGCGGCCGCTTCGGTGAGGCGATCAGAGCCCTCGAAAAGATGGAATCGTGGGATCGCAGTAAACTGGCTTGGCGGCTGCACGAGTTCCAGTATCTTGTCGATGAATTGGGGCCTGTACTGAAGCAAGGGGACAAGGTTGGAGTCGCCGACTTGCTGCGACGATGGGAGGTTATGGTTGTCGAGCGGGCAGGCGTTGCTGACATCTATGAGCCGACGCCTTTCCCCTTCGAGCTTTCGTCCGCCGCCTGATCACTCCGCCGCCAGGCGGGGCGGCGGCAGCGGCAGCTTCATCTGGGCGGTCCCGGCCTCGGGCCTGGCGTGGCCTTCCTCCGGCATGGCTTCCCACAGGCTCTCATCCTCCGCCTTGCTGAAGAAGCGGCCGAAGACACGGCCCGTCAGCTTCGAGAGGTCGTCCATCACCGCGTAGAAGGACGGCACGAAGACGAGGGAGAGCACGGTCGAGACCAGAAGCCCGCCGATCACCGCGATCGCCATCGGTGCCCGGAACTCGCCGCCATCGCCGATGCCATAGGCGGAGGGCGCCATGCCCGCGGCCATGGCGATCGTCGTCATCACGATCGGGCGGGCGCGCTTGCGGCCGGCCTCGAGCAGAGCGGTGCGGCGGTCCTTGCCGCGGCCCTCCTCCTCCACCGCGAAATCGACCAGCATGATCGCGTTCTTGGTGACGATGCCCATCAGCATCAGCAGGCCGATATAGACCGGCATCGACACCGGCTTGCCGGTCGCCAGCAGGGCGATGACCACGCCGCCGAAGGAGAGCGGCAGCGAGAGCAGGATCGTGATCGGCTGGAAGACCGAGCCGAAGAGCAGGATCAGCACGGCCAGCACCAGCATCAGCCCGGTCGTCATCGCCTGGATGAAGCCGGCGACGACCTCGCCCTGAATCTCGGCATCGCCTGTGGCGGCGATCCAGACGCCGTCGGGCAGGCCGACCTCCTTGACGATGGTGTGGAAGGTCTCCTGCGCCGTGCCGAGCTCGAAGCCGCGCTTGAGATCGGCGCCGATGGCGGCACGGCGGACGCGGTCATAGCGGTCGATCGATGACGGCCCCTCGCCGAAGCCGATCTCGGCGACCGCCGTCAGCGGGATCGAGACGCCGCTGCTGTTGGTGACGCGCAGCGCCGCGATGTTGCGGATGTCGGCGCGGGCGGCTTCGTCGAGCTGGACGCGGATCGGCACCAGCCGGTCGCCGGCATTGAACTTGGCGAGATTGGCGCCGACATCGCCGATGGTGGCGACGCGCACGGCCTCCGAGATCGCCTCGGGCGTGACGCCGAGGCTTGCCGCCTGTTCGAGCTTGGGGCGCACCGTCAGCTCGGGCCGCGAGAGCGAGCCCGAGGTCGCGACGTTGAGATAGCCGTCGACCTTGCGCATCTTCGTCTCGATGCGGGCCACCGCCTCGTCGAGGGCCGCGCCGTCCTTGGAGAGGATCGAGAACGCCATCTCGCGCTCGCCGCGCTCGTTGACATACCAGGCGCGCACATCGGGCACGCTGGCGAGCTTCTGGGCGATGACGACCTTGAGGTCCTTCTGGCGGGCGGTGCGCTCGGCCTTGGGCTTGAGCTTGATGGTCACGGCGGCGCGGCGGACCTCGCGCTGGCCGGTCGGCGACGAGCCGCCGAGCACGAAGACCTGCGTCACCTCGGGAATCGTGCGCAGCGCATCGACGATCTGGTCGGTGGTGACGCGTGTGTCCTCCAGCGTCGAGCCCGGCGGCAGTTCCACCGAGGCGACGACGCGCGAGGTGTCCTCGTCGGGGATGAAGCCGGTCGGTAGCAGCGCCGTGGCGTGGATCGAGCCCCAGAGGAAGCCGAAGCCGATCACCAGCGTGACATAGGACATGTTGAACGGCATCGAGCGCCAGCGCCCGGTGCCGTCGAAGCGCGGCACGAGCGGGATGCGGCGCGAGGCGGTCGTCGCCTTCAAGAGCCCGACATAGCCGCGCATGACGACCCCGTCCTTGGGGTCCTCATGCTTCACCGGCTTCATCAGATAGGCGGCCATCATCGGCGTGATCAGCCGCGCCACCAGGAGCGAGAACAGCACCGCGACCGCGACCGTGAGCCCGAACTGGCGGAAATACTGGCCGGCCACGCCGCCCATGAAGGACACCGGCGCGAAGATCGCGACGATGGTCAGCGTGATCGCGATGACCGCGAGCCCGATCTCGTCGGCGGCCTCCATCGCGGCGCGATAGGGCGATTTCCCCATCCGCATGTGCCGGACGATGTTCTCGATCTCGACGATGGCGTCGTCGACGAGGATGCCGGTGACCAGCGTGATGCCGAGCAGGCTGACGAGGTTGAGCGAGAAGCCCATCAGCTCCATCGCCCAGAAGGTCGGGATCGCCGAGAGCGGGAGCGCGATCGCCGTGATCAGCGTCGCCCGCCAGTTCTTCAGGAACAGGAAGACGACGAGCACGGCCAGCCCCGCGCCCTCCAGCAGCGTCGTCATCGCCGCCTTGTAGTTGCCATAGGTGTAGGCGACCGCGTCGTCGATCGGCTTCAGCGTGATGTCGGGATAGCGCTTGTTCAGCTCGGCGATGCGCGCGGCAACGACCTCCTTGACCGAGAGCTCGCTCGAGCCCTTGGAGCGGAAGACGGCGAAGGAGACGACCGGGCTCTTGTCGAGCCGGCCGAAGGAGCGCGGCTCGGAATTGCTGTCCTCGACGCGGCCGAGTTCCTTGAGTCGGACCTCGCGCCCGCCCGAGAGCGTGATCTTGGTCTCGGCCAGCTCGGCGACGCTGCGCGCGCCGGCGAGTGTGCGAATCGCCTGTTCCTGCCCGCCGACCTCGCCGCGCCCGCCGGCGAGGTCGACATTGGTCGCGCGGATCTGGCGGTTGACCTCGCCGGCCGTGGTGCCGAGCGCCAGCAGCCGGTCGGGATCGAGCGAGATGCGGATCTCGCGGTCGACGCCGCCATAGCGGTCGACGCGGCCGACGCCCTTTAGACCCTGCAATTCGCGCGCGACGACGTCGTCGACATGCCAGGAAAGCTGTTCCAGCGTCATCCCCGCCGAGAAGGCGCCATAGCTCAGGATCGACTGCCCCTCGACATCGATGCGCTGGATGATCGGCTCGTCGATGGTGCGCGGCAGATCGGCGCGGACCTTGGCAATCGCGTCCTTGACGTCGTTGACGGCGCGGTCGGTGTTCACCTCGAGCCGGAACTCGATGACGGTCCTGCGACTGGCCGTCGGTCAGCGTCGACAAGACATGCTTGACGCCGGTGATGTTGGCGACCGCGTCCTCGACGCGCTTGGAGACCTGGCTTTCCAGCTCCGATGGCGCCGCGCCGGACTGGGTGATCGTCACCGAGACCAGCGGCACGTCGATGTTGGGGAAGCGCGTCACCGGCAGCTTCGAGAACGACAGCAGGCCGAGCACGCAGAGCACCACGAAGAGCAGGATCGCCGGAACCGGCTTGCGGATCGACCAGGCGGAGAAGTTGATGTTCACCGGTCGCTCCCGTCAGTTCGTCGCGACGGGTGTGATGACGTCGCCGTCGCGCACGAAGGTGCCGGCGCGTGCGACCACGGTTTCGCCGTCGGCGATGCCGGAGAGGATTTCGGCGCGCCCGCCGCCGGCCAGCCCGAGCTTGACCGGCTTGGTCGTGACCTTGCCGTCGGTGACGCTCTGCACGGTTGCGCCCGTCCGTGCATAGGTGATCGCCGAGAGCGGCAGCGTGACTGCGCGCTTGCGCCCGGTCTCGATGACGCCGCGCGCGAAGGAGCCGATCGCGACCGGCGGGTTTCCGACCAGCGCGACGCGGACGCGGCCGAGCCGCGAGGCCTTGTCGACCTCGGGAGCGATCAGCCGGATCGTGCCGGCGAGCGCCTGCGTCGCCCCGGCGGGCGTCACCGCCACGGGCTGGCCGAGCTTGAGCCCTGGCAGCTCGACCTCGGCCACCTCCGCCTCCAGTTCCACGGCGCCATCGGCGATGATCCGGAACAGCGGCTCGGTGGCGGACATCGCGGCGGTGCCGCCGAGCTTGGCGCTGCGGCGGCTGACGATGCCGCCCTGCGGCGCCTTGATCTCGGTGCGGCCGAGCTTGACCTCGATGTCGCGGCCCTGCGCCTTCGCAAGGGCCACGTCGGCGGTGGCGATGGCGAGTGCCTGGTTGGCGGAGTTCAGCTTCGCCGCTGCCGCGCGGGCGATCGCATCGCGCTGATCATAGGTCTCGTTGGAGACGTTGCCGCTGCTGCGCAGAGCCTTGGTGCGGTCGAAATTGTTGTTGGCGGCAACGAGATTGGCCTGCGCTTCCGCGATCTGCGCGTTGGCCTGGGCGAAGGAGGCCTCGGCGCGGGCGATCTGTGCGTCGTTCTGGGTCTTCTGCACCTCCAGCGTGGTGCGCGAGAGGCGGGCCAGGACCTGCCCGGCGGAAACCCGGTCGCCTTCCTCCGCCAGCAGGGCGACGATCGACAGCCCGTCGACCTCCGGCTGCACAAGCACCTCGTCGCGAGCGATCATCGAGCCGGAGACGACGACGCTCTGGACGATTTCGGTGATGCCCGCCCTGGTGACGGTGACCGAGGGGCCGGAGGAGGGCGCAGCGGCGGGGGCCGGCGTCTGGGCCTGTGCCGGCGCGAGGCCGGCGACGAGCAGCGACAGGGCGGCGATGCGCGCGAGCCTGGCGGACATGACAAACGATCCCTGTTGGACGGTGCCGGCGGAGCGGATGCACGGCGGTTGTGCTCATGATACGTCGCCCGCGTCGGAACGGAGCAGCACGCCGGCGAGGCCGCGCATCGCCACGAAAAGGGTCTGCGCTGCCGTCGCGGCGTCGAAGGTCGGGTCGGTCGCGCGCCGGCAGAAGAAGCCGTCGGCCATCATGAAGACGGCCTGGAGAAAGCGGGCCTCGTCGAGCGCGGCGGGCAGTTCCCCATTGGCCTTGGCCCGGGCGATGGCCTGAGACAGGCCACCGAGGACCGTGCCGTCGATGGCGGCGCACATCTGCGACATCGCCGGGTTGCGCGCGGCCTCCGCCCAGATCTGCAGGCAGATCACCGCCTTTTCGCGCGGCTCCTCGACGAGATGACGGCGGCCGAGCGCCTCCAACTGGTCCAGCAGGGGGCCTTTGCCGAGCTCCAGCGCTGCGAAATCGTCGGCGATCTGCTGGCGGTCGCGCTCGGCCATCGCCGCGATGATGGCATCCTTGGATGCGAAGTAGCGATAGAGGTTGCCGGGGCTCATGCCGGCCTCGGCGGCGACATCCTGCATCGTCGCGGCGTGGAAGCCCGCGCGGGCAAAGACGCGCTCTGCCGCATCGAGGATGCGGGTCTGGCGTTCGTTGGGCGCCCGCTCGGCGGGGAGGGCGGTGACGGTCGGCGGCACGGGGTATCCCGGAGAACGAGAATGAATGTTCATTCTCATGCCTGTCACGACTTCGTGAGTCAAGGTCTTGGCCGGATTCGATATTGGCCACCGTTGCCGCATCCCCCGGTCATGCGACCGGGACAGCCGGGTCATGTCGCCGCCGGCTCACAAATTGCTTGCGCCGAGGGCCGGCCCCTCACAGTCTCCGTCGGCGCCCGAGACCCTCGCATCCACTGTTTTTCCGCCCATGGCCGCTGCCGAATTCGCGATGACCGCTCACGCCCCGACCGCGCGACCGCCCCGCCTCACGCCTTCGCGCCGGCGCCCGCTCAAGAACGCACCCAAGCCGGTCCTGATCGTGCTCCATCAGGAGCATTCGACGCCCGGCCGGGTCGGGCGGCTGCTGCAGGCGCGCGGCCATGCGCTCGACATCCGCAAGCCGCGCTATGGCGACCCGCTTCCCGACACGATGCGCGACCATGCCGGCGCGGTGATCTTCGGTGGGCCGATGTCGGCCAATGATCCCGAGGATTTCGTCAAGGCCGAGATCGACTGGATCAATGTCTGCCTGAAGGAAGAGGCGCCCTATCTCGGGATCTGCCTGGGTGCGCAGATGCTGGCCCGCACGCTGGGCGGCCGCGTCTATACCCATCCAGAAGGCCGCGCAGAAGTCGGCTATTACGGGCTCGATCTGACCGATGAGGGGCGGGACCACGCGGCGGAAGCCGGCTTCGCCTGGCCCGAGACCGTCTATCAGTGGCATCGCGAGGGCTTCGACTGCCCGCCAGGCGCAGAATGCCTCGCGAAGGGCGGCGATTTCCCGATCCAGGCGATCCGCTCCGGGCCGCGCGCCTATGGCGTCCAGTTCCACCCGGAGGTGACGCCGGCGATGATGTGCCGCTGGTCGGTGCGCGGGCATGAGCGCACGCTGATGCCGGGTGCGCAGCTCCGCCATCTGCATCTCGAGGGCTGGTACCAGCACGACCCCGCGATCCGGCTCTGGCTCGACGGCTTCCTCGACCACTGGCTCAAGCTCCCCACCGAAACGGACGCCGCGTGACCCGCACAGCCCTCGTTCTCGGCGCCGGCATGGTCGGCGTCTCCTGCGCGCTCTCGCTCCAGAAGCGCGGCTTCACGGTCACCCTGATCGACCGGCGCGAGCCGGGCCGCGAGACCTCCTATGGCAATGCCGGCGTGCTGGCGCGCTCCTCGATCGTGCCGCTGAACAATCCCGGGCTCTACGGCAAGATCAGGAGCTATCTCGGCAACCGCCACCCGGCGTTGAACCTGGACTGGTCGCGCGCGCTCACCCGCCCCGGCTGGCTGCTGCGCTTCCTTTGGGAGGCGCGGCCCTCGAAAGCGGCGGCGCGCATCGCCGCGCTGGAATCCCTCACCGGCAGCACGGTGGAACGGCACCGCGTCCTGATGGCGGAGGCCGGGGTCACCCATCGCCTGCGCGAGACGGGCACGCTCAAGCTCTGGCGCACCGAAGCCGGCCATGCGGCCGCTCAAGCCGAGCACGATTTCCTGAAGGCACATGGCATCACCTCGCAGGTGCTCGACCGGCAGGGTATTTCGGGCGTCGAACCGGCGTTGAAGCCGATCTTCCATGCCGGTCTGATCTGCCTTGAGAACGCCTCCGTTGACTCGCCGGGTGCCGTGACGCAGGCCTATGCGGAGCTCTTCCTGCAGCGCGGCGGGCGGATCGAACGGGCGGAAGCTCAGCGGCTGGAGCGCAGCGCTTCCGGCTGGCGGGTGCAGGCTGGGTCTACGGTGTTCGAGGCCGATATCGCTGTCGTCGCGCTCGGGCCTTGGAGCATGGATCTGCTGGCGCCTTTGGGCCTCGACCCGAAGCTCGACGTGGAGCGCGGCTATCATCGCCATCTGCGGGCGGAGCCGGGCGCGCGCCTGTCGCGGCCGGTCTATGACGTCGACGCCGCCTATTTCATGGCACCGATGGAAGAGGGGTACCGCGTGACGAGCGGCGTCGATCTCAGCCGACGCGACGCGCCCGACAACCATCGCCAGATCGACCAGGTCACGGTGAGTGCGCGCGAGGCCTTCCCGCTCGACGCATTCGCCGGGGACACCTGGCGTGGCGCGCGGCCGACCCTGCCGGATTCACTGCCGATGATCGGCGAGGCGCCGCGAAACCCCGGCCTCTGGCTCGCCTTCGGCAACCAGCATCTGGGATTCTCGACGGGGCCGATCACGGGTGAGATCGTCGCCGCACTGGTCTGCGGAGAGACGCCGCCGGTGGACCCGACGCCGTTCAGGCCGGGGCGTTATATCGGTTGAGCGGGACGACACGCGTCATGGTCGGGCTTGACCCGACCATCTCGGAAACCAGTGTCTTTTCGTCCCGAGATTCTCGGGTCTGCGCTTCGCTCCGCCCGAGAATGACGCTGTTGTCGCGTCGGCTCAGACCTGGCGCGCCACCATCATCTTCTTGACCTCAGCGATCGCCTTGGCCGGGTTCAGGCCCTTGGGACAGGCGTTCGCGCAGTTCATGATGGTGTGGCAGCGATAGAGCCGGAAGGGGTCCTCGAGATTGTCGAGGCGCTCGCCGGTCTGCTCGTCGCGTGAGTCGATCAGCCAGCGATAGGCCTGCAGCAGGGCGGCCGGGCCGAGATAGCGGTCGCCGTTCCACCAGTAGCTCGGGCAGGAGGTGGTGCAGCAGGCGCAGAGGATGCACTCATAGAGCCCATCGAGCTTCTCGCGGTCCTCGCGGCCCTGCTTCCACTCTTTTTCGGGCGCCGGCGTCGTGGTCTGCAGCCAGGGCTCGATCGAGGCGTGCTGGGCGTAGAACTGGGTCAGATCCGGCACCAGGTCCTTGATCACCGGCATATGCGGCAGCGGGTAGATCGCGACCTTGCCCTTTGAGCCGCATTCGTCGATGCCGGTGGTGCAGGCGAGCCCGTTCTTGCCGTCCATGTTCATGGCGCAGGAGCCGCAGATGCCCTCGCGGCAGGAGCGGCGGAAGGTCAGCGTCGGGTCGATCTTGGACTTGATCCAGATCAGCGCGTCCAGAACCATCGGCCCGCAATCCTCGCGGTCGACGAAGTAAGTGTCGGTGCGCGGATTCTCGGTGTCGTCGGGACTCCAGCGATAGACCTTGAATTCGGTCAGCTTCGCGGCCCCGGCGGGCTTCGGCCAGGTCTTGCCCGCGACGAGGCGCGAGTTCTGCGGAAGATTGAATTCAGCCATCGGTGCTTTTCCGTCAGTTCAGTGTCTTGCCTGATCGATGGCAGACTTTACGATCTGGATGAGGTTATCCCGCTGCGCCGATCGTTCGTATGGGACCGACATAGCGAAAAACGATTTGTCGAACCCAACGGAATTATTTTTCGTTTCAGCCAACAAATCAGCGTCTTTAGGTTTTTGGCCCATCAAAACGACCAAGCCATCGAAATAGAACCGAAAATAGTTGGCCGCGGGAAACGACTGGCCTGCGCCATCCGGACGCGGGTAGGTGACCCGCCGGGGCGTATGATTGTGTGGGTCACCTTTTGTGGACATAACAATCAGTGTAGTCGGAAAGTCGTCTTCATTGCCCCGATTTCCAGACAAGCAAAGAAACCGAAGATACTCTAGGTCGTCCTCAGGTATCGATATGTCGGCAAATTCGAACTTTTGACTTGCAGCACAACGCCACAGGAGGCTCAAAAAAAACATGCGAAGGTGTTCTGGATAATCGCTCTGTAGCCGAGTGAGACCCCACCCGCTTTCAGCGTCGATTGAATCATGAACTAAGTCAGAATGCCCTTCAGAACTCCAGACGACACCTAATCGGCGTAACTCATTGACACCGCGCGTATCATAACGCGCAAGTATGCTCTCGCCTTTGTCTGTGACCAGCTCGTTGTCATACCAGCTAGTCGGACGCAGGATTACCTTATCGAGCCCTTGCCCGTACTCCAGCATCTTCTCACCGTTCGGCGAAAGTTTAGTCAAGGCTCTCGGTATCAAATGAGATCTGACAAACTTTCCCTCCGATTTCGTAAGGCGACAACGGCCGCGCATATCGTCCTCAGTACACCCGCGCCTTGGGCTTGATGTACTCGATGTCGTTCGAGAGCGTGTAGGTGTGGACCGGGCGGTCGTCGAGCGAGACGGTGCGCTTCTCGTCGTCGATCCAGGCGAGCGTGTGCTTCATCCAGTCCTTGTCGTCGCGGTTCGGATAATCCTCGCGGGCATGGGCTCCGCGGCTTTCCGGACGCTGCAGTGCCGAGTCCATGGTGACGACGGCCTGGGTGATCAGGTTGTCGAACTCCAGCGTCTCGATCAGGTCCGAGTTCCAGATCAGCGAGCGGTCCTTGGTGCCGATGTCGGTGATGCCGGCCCAGACCTCGTGGATGAGCTTGTGGCCCTCTTCCAGCGTCTCGCCGGTGCGGTAGACGGCGCAGTTGTCCTGCATGGTGCGCTGCATCCGGCCGCGCAGATCCGCGGTCGGCGTGCTGCCCGAGGCGTTGCGGTACTTGTCGAGGCGCGAGAGCGAGAGGTCGGCCGAGTTCTTCGGCAGTTCGGGCTGCTTCTCGCCCGCGCTCACCGTGTCGGCGCAGCGCAGGCCGGCGGCGCGGCCGAAGACCACGAGGTCGATCAGCGAGTTCGAACCGAGGCGGTTGGCGCCGTGGACGGAAACGCAGGCCGCCTCGCCGATCGCCATCAGGCCCGGCACCACGGTGTCGGGGTTGCCGTCGACCTTGGTCAGCACCTCGCCGTGGAAGTTCGTGGGGATGCCGCCCATGTTGTAATGGACCGTCGGCAGCACCGGGATCGGCTCGCGGGTGACGTCGACGCCGGCGAAGATCTTGGCGCTCTCGGAGATGCCGGGCAGGCGCTCGTGCAGGATCTTCGGGTCGAGATGGTCGAGATGCAGGTAGATGTGGTCCTTGTTCTTGCCGACGCCACGGCCGCCGCGGATCTCCATCGTCATCGAGCGCGAGACGACGTCGCGCGAGGCGAGGTCCTTGGCCGAGGGGGCATAGCGCTCCATGAAGCGCTCGCCTTCCGAATTGGTCAGGTAGCCTCCCTCGCCGCGGGCGCCTTCCGTGATCAGGCAGCCGGCGCCGTAGATGCCGGTCGGGTGGAACTGCACGAACTCCATGTCCTGCAGCGGCAGGCCGGCGCGCAGCACCATGCCGCCACCGTCGCCGGTGCAGGTATGGGCGGAGGTCGCCGAGAAATAGGCGCGGCCATAGCCGCCGGTCGCCAGAATGGTCTGCTGCGAGCGGAAGCGGTGAAGCGTGCCGTCGTCCATCTTCAGCGCGATGACGCCGCGGCAATGCCCGTCCTCATCCATGATGAGGTCGATGGCGAAATACTCGATGAAGAACTCGGTGTTGTAGCGCAGCGCCTGGCCATAGAGCGTGTGCAGCATGGCGTGGCCGGTGCGGTCGGCGGCGGCACAGGTGCGCTGGGCGGGCGGACCTTCGCCATATTCGGTGGTCATTCCGCCGAAGGGGCGCTGATAGATCTTGCCGTCCTCGGTGCGCGAGAAGGGCACGCCCCAATGCTCGAGTTCATAGACGGCGGCCGGCGCGTTGCGGACGAGATACTCGATCGCGTCCTGGTCGCCGAGCCAGTCCGACCCCTTGACGGTGTCGTACATGTGCCACTGCCAGGTGTCCTTGCCCATGTTGCCGAGCGAGGCGGCAACGCCGCCCTGGGCCGCAACGGTGTGCGAGCGGGTCGGGAACACCTTCGAGATGCAGGCGGTGCGCAGGCCGGCCTGCGAACAGCCGACGGTGGCGCGCAGGCCGGCGCCGCCGGCGCCCACCACGACGACATCGAAGGTGTGGTCGGTGATCGGATAGGCCTGGCCGGTATAGGCGGGGGCCTGTCGGGACTTGGTGATCGCCATCGGATCAGCCTCCAAAGGACAGCTTCAGCACCGCATAGGCGCAGGCAGCGCCGACAGCGATCGCGAAGAAGGTATTGGCCATCACGGCCGCGATCTTGGCGCCCTCACCATGGACATAGTCCTCGATGATGACCTGCATGCCGATACGCATGTGTACGCAACCGGATACGACGAAGAGCAGCATCAGGATCGCCACCAGCGGGTGCGACAGAATGGCGAGCGCCGCGGGGTAGGGCTTGCCAGCGAGCGCGATGACGATGCCGAGGAAGATCAGCGTCAGGACGAGGTTCGACACCGCCGTCATGCGCTGCAGCCAGAAATGACCGGTGCCGGACTTGGCCGAGCCGAGGCCGCGGACGCGCGAGAGCGGGGTGCGGAGCGAGGAGTTGGATTGCATCGTCTCTCTCCTCAGCGCACGGCCAGGGCGACGACCCAGACGAGCAGCGTCAGGCCACCCGAAAAGACGACGCTGTATTTCGCCAGGTTCATCCGGGTCTGCGGATCGTAGCCCTTGCCCATGTCCCAGATGAAATGGCGCACACCGCCGGCCATGTGGTGCAGCAGCACGAAGGAATAGCCGAACAGCACGAGGCGGCCGAACCAGGAGCCCGCGATCGCCTGCGCCGTGTCGAAGGCGGCGGGGCCCGAGGCCGCGGCGACGAGCCAGGCCGCGATCAGCACCGTGCCGGCATAAAGCGCGACGCCGGTGGCACGATGGGCGATCGACATCGCCATCGTCCAGGACCAGCGATAGATCTGCAGATGCGGCGAGAGCGGACGCGCCGCCTGTTTGACCTCGGCCAAGATCGTTCTCCGTGGGAAACGCCCGGGTACGGGCCTATCCATTTGGGATCATTCTAGAGTGTCTGGCTGTCTATCGAAACCGTTCCGCCGCTGCAATGCGGCATGACGACAGCGCGGTGACAGAATACAGAATCTGTCAGCGGTTACGGAATTGCTAACGCGGCAGCAGGGCCCAGTAGTCGAGATCGAGGATGACGTCGGTGTCGTAGCCCTCGCCCGCCTTCAGCGGATGGTCGGCGCAGGGTCGGTTCTTGGTCGCGACCAGCCGCAGCCGGAGCGCACCGACATCCTCGCGGCCGGGCAGTTCGGCGACTTCCAGCACCTCGCTCCAGGCGAAGACGGTGTCGCCGGCGAAGAGCGGCGCGACATGGCGGCCTCCGTTCAGCGCAGCGATGTGGAAGGCGTTGCCGAGCCCGTTGAAGGACAGTGCCCGTGCGAGGCTGATGACATGGCCGCCATAGATCAGCCGCTTGCCGAAGCGGGTGGAGCGGGCGCCATGCCCGTCGAAATGGACCTTGGCGGTGTTCTGGTAGAGCCGGGTCGCGATCTGGTGCTCGGCTTCCTCCACCGTCATGCCGTCGACATGGTCGATACGCTCGCCCGCGGCGTAATCGCCCCAGCGGAAGGGGCTGCCGGCGAGCGCGTCGTCATAGGCTGCAAGGTCGAGCGGCGGGCAGCCTTCGCCGAGTTCCTCCGGCAGCACCGCCTTGGGAAGTTCCGGCACCTGCTCGGCATGAGCCGGCGTTCCGGGCGTCCGCTTTCGCACCAGCACCCAGCGCGCATAGCTCAGCACGATCTCACCGTGCTGGTTGCGGCCGATCGAGCGGACATAGACGATGCCGGCATCGCCGGCGGAGGTCTGCTTCAGCCCGATCACCTCCGAGGTGGTCGAGAGCGTGTCGCCCGGAAAGACCGGCTTCAGGAAGCGTCCGTCGGCATAGCCGAGATTGGCCACCGCATTGACGGAGACGTCCGGCACCGTCTTACCGAAGACGATGTGGAAGACGAGCAGGTCGTCGACCGGTGCGGTCTGGTAGCCGATCGCCTTGGCGAAGGCGTCCGAGGACTGCACGGCGAAGCGTGGGCCGTAGAGCGCGGTGTAGAGCGAGACGTCGCCGACGGTGACCGTGCGCGGCGTCGCATGGACGATCACGTCGCCGAGGTGGAAGTCCTCAAAGAAGCGCCCGGCGCTGGTCTTCGGGACAGGATGCTGTGTCGATCCGGGCATGATCCGCTCGCTGGCTGCGCGCAATTGTGCGCCGCAACGAGCGGCCGCATCAAGCCCCGGCGGATGCGACGAAGGATGGGTGGTCGGCCGCAAAAGGTCGCCTGCATCCCCAAAACAGAACGCGAGTCATCCCAGACGCAGCGCAGCGGAGATCCGGGATCCATTCCGGAGCATTCTCAGCTGAGGTTCCGGAATGGGTCCCGGACGACCTGCGCTCTTTGGTCTAAGCGTCGGTTCGCCTCAGACGTACTGCCCATGGCAGTGCTTGTACTTCTTGCCCGAGCCGCAGGGGCAGGGCTCGTTGCGGCCGACCTTGCCCCAGCTCGAGGGATCGGCCGGGTTGCGCTCCAGCACCTCGGCATCGGCCTCAAGCGCGGCAAACTGCATCCCGCCGGAGCCATAGCCACCGAAGGGCGGGGGCAGCGTGTCCTGCGGCGGGGCCGCTTCCTCGGGCTGTTCGAAACGGACCTCGATGCGCATCAGATTGCCGGTGACCTGCTCGCGCAGGCGGCCGATCAGCGCGTCGAAGAGCTCGAAGGCCTCCTGCTTGTACTCGTTCAGCGGGTCGCGCTGGGCATAGCCGCGCCAGCCGATGACCTGGCGCAGATGGTCGAGCGTGACCAGATGCTCGCGCCAGAGCGTGTCGAGGGTCTGCAGCAGGACCTGCTTCTCGACATAGACCATGACCTCTTCGGTGTTGCGCTCGATGCGGGCCGCATAGTCCTCATCGGCGATCTTGCGGATGCGCTCGCGCAGCTCGGCATCGGCGATGCCCTCTTCCTTCGCCCAGTCCTCGATCGGCAGGTCGAGGTTGAGGAACTGCATCACGCCTTCCTTGAGGGCGGCGGTGTCCCACTGCTCGGGATAGGCCTCCTCGGGGATGTGGCGCGTCACCAGCTCGTCGGCGACGCCCTGGCGCATGTCGTCGATGGTCTCGCGCACGCTGGCCTGGCGCATGAAGTCGCGGCGCTGCTCGAAGACGACCTTGCGCTGGTCGTTCATGACGTCGTCGTATTTCAGGATGTTCTTGCGGATATCGAAGTTGCGCGCCTCGACCTTCCCTTGTGCCTTCTCGACGGCCTTGTTGATCCAGGGATGGACGATCGCCTCGTCCTCCTTGAGGCCGAGCTTGGTCAGCATGCCGTCCATGCGATCGGAGCCGAAAATCCGCATCAGATCGTCCTGCAGCGACAGGAAGAACTTAGAACGACCGGGGTCGCCCTGCCGGCCGGCGCGGCCACGCAGCTGGTTGTCGATGCGGCGGCTCTCATGGCGCTCGGTGCCGACGATGTAGAGACCACCCGCCTTGAGCACGCGCTGCTTGAAATCGGCGACTTCGGCGCGGATGCGCGTGGCCTGCACCTCGCGCTCGGGCCCGTCCTCCATGCCGGCGAGATCATGGTTGATCCGCATCTCGGCATTGCCGCCGAGCTGGATGTCCGTGCCGCGGCCGGCCATGTTGGTGGCGATGGTGATCGCGCCGGGCACGCCGGCCTGGGCGACGATATAGGCTTCCTGCTCGTGGAAGCGGGCGTTCAGAACGGCGAAGGCGCGCGAGGGCTTGCCCTGGCGGGCCGCCTCGTAGATCGGCTCCAGCGCCTTGGGATCGGTGAAGTCGATCAGCTTGAAGCCGTCCTTCTCCAGCATCTCGGCGATCAGCTCGGAGCGCTCGATCGAGGTCGTGCCGACGAGCAGCGGCTGGCCGGCCTCCTGGGCCGCCTTGATCTCGCGGATCACGCCGCGGACCTTCTCCTCGAAGGTGCGGTAGACCTCGTCGTCCTCGTCCTTGCGGGCGACGGGGACGTTGGTCGGGATCTCGACGACCTCGAGCTTGTAGATCTGGAAGAACTCGTCGGCCTCGGTCGCGGCCGTGCCGGTCATGCCGGCGAGCTTGGAATAGAGCCGGAAATAGTTCTGGAAGGTGATCGAGGCCAGCGTCGCGTTCTCGGGCTGGACGGTGACGCCCTCCTTGGCCTCGAGCGCCTGGTGCAGCCCTTCCGAATAGCGCCGGCCGGGCATCATGCGGCCGGTGAACTCGTCGATGATGACGACCTCGTCGCCGCGGACGATGTAGTCCTTGTCGCGGGTGAACAGCGAATGGGCCCGCAGGGCCTGGTTGACGTGGTGGACCAGCGTCACGTTGTGGGCGTCGTAGAGATCGCCCTCCTTGAGCAACCCCGCCTCGCGCAGCAGCTCCTCGATATGCTCATTGCCGGCTTCCGTGAGCGAAACGGCGCGCTGCTTCTCGTCGACCTCGTAATCGCCCTTGACCAGACCGGGCAGGACCTTGTCGATCGAGACATAGAGATCGGACTTGTCGTCGAGCGAGCCGGAGATGATCAGCGGCGTGCGCGCCTCGTCGACCAGGATCGAGTCGACCTCGTCGACGATCGCGAAGTGGTGTCCGCGCTGCGACATCTGGCCGACGTCGTACTTCATGTTGTCGCGCAGGTAGTCGAAGCCGAATTCGTTGTTGGTGCCGTAGGTGATGTCGCAGGCATAGGCGCGCTGGCGCTCTTCGTCGTCGATGCCGTGGACGATGATGCCGACGCTGAGGCCGAGGAAGTTGTAGAGCTTCGCCATCCATTCCGCGTCGCGGCGGGCAAGATAGTCGTTGACCGTGACGACGTGGACGCCCTGGCCGGCGAGCGCATTGAGATAGGTCGGCAGCGTCGCGACCAGGGTCTTGCCCTCGCCGGTCTTCATCTCCGCGATGGCGCCTTCGTGCAGAACCATGCCGCCGATGAGCTGGACGTCGTAGGGGCGCTGACCGAGCACGCGCTTGGCCGCCTCGCGCACGGTGGCGAAGGCGGGAACCAGCAGATCGTCGAGCTTGGCGCCCTTGGCGAGCTGTTCGCGGAAGGCGGCGGTGCGGGCCTGGAGCGCCTCGTCGCTGAGCGCCGAGACCTCTTTCTCCAGCGCATTGATCGCGGCCACACGGGGGCCGTAGCCCTTGACGCGCCGGTCGTTCGACGAGCCGAAGAGTTTCTTTGCGAGCGCGCCAAGCATGGTCGGCCTTTCGGTGGTGTGGCTCCGGCGCCGCGCTGGCCTTGCGCCGCGTCCAGCCGGAACCTGAATTCTCAATGCGACGGCGTGTTTAGACGCGCGCGAAGGCGGGGTCCAGCATTGCCTTGCTGCGTGCCGCGCCGGAGCGGGCGACGCGGCGAGAGCGCGCGCGGATCGGCCGCATGTAGGGTCGCGGGGCCCCGCTTCCAAGTCCGGCGCACGGGCAGCCGGCGGCGCGCCGGAGCGCCACCGCGCGCAGGCGGCTCCGCAAAGCTTCGTGAAGCGGCGCCCGCGGCGCTTTTCGTGCCTTGCCTTTGCCGCGTTCAACTGGCAGTGCACCGGCGAACGCAAGGTTCGCCCCCAATCCCCGCAAGAAGGCAGTTCCCATGAAGGTGTCTCGTCTCGGCATGGTTTCGCTCGGCCTCGTACTGCTGGCGACACCGGTCTTCGCGCAGGCGGACAAGGTCGTCGCCAAGGTCGACGGCATTGCCATCACCGAGCGCGAGATCGGCCTCGCCACGGAGGATCTCGGCGACCGCCTGGCGCAGCTCCCCGACGACCGTCGGCGCGACGAGGTGATCAACTACCTCGTCGACCTCAAGCTCGGCGCGAAGGCGGCCATCGCGGCCAAGACGGCTGACGGCCCTGACTTCGCCGCCCGCCTCGCCTATTTCCGCGAGAAGGTGCTGCTCGACCAGTATCTGACGGCCGAGGCCAAGAAGGCTGCGACGCCGGAGGCGGCCAAGAAGCTGTATGACGAGACCACCAAGGCGATGGCGCCCGAGGAAGAGGTCAACGCGCGCCACATCCTCGTCGAGGACGAGGCCCAGGCCAAGGCCGTCGCCGAGCGCCTGAAGAAGGGCGAGGATTTCGCCAAGGTCGCCGCCGAGCTCTCCAAGGATCCCGGCTCCGGCAAGGAAGGCGGCTCGCTCGGCTGGTTCACCAAGGACCGAATGGTGCCGGAATTCGCCGAGGTCGCTTTCAAGCTCGCCAAGGGCCAGGTCTCCGATCCGGTGAAGAGCCAGTTCGGCTGGCACGTCATCAAGCTCGAGGACAAGCGCAGCAAGCCGCTGCCGGACTTCGCGATGGTGAAGCCGCAGATCGACCAGTATCTCGAGCGCAAAGCCCAGCAGGACATCATCCTGGCCCTGCGCGAGAAGGCCAAGGTCGAGCGCCTCGACCAGCCGGCCGCCCCCGCTGCGCCGGCGGAGCCGAAGAAGCCCTGAGCGGCCGACACCACATCCGATCATGGACCGATCAAGGGCGGCTTCTCAGCCGCCCTTCTTGTTTTCGTCACCCACCTGCGGCACACGGGCCTCCCGCACAGGAGACGCCATCATGGCCGGCAAGGATGTTCCCGTTTCCCCGCTCGCGCCGAAGCGCCAGCCCAAGGTTCCGCCGGTTCCCGGCGTGCGCTTCGCCACCGCCGAAGCGGGCATCAAGTACAAGGGCCGCACCGATGTCTGGCTTGCCTTGCTCGACGAGGGCACGCAGGTCGCCGGCGTCTTCACCCGCTCGAAATGCCCCTCCGCACCGGTCGACTGGTGCCGCGAGAATTTGAAGCAGGGGTCGGCGCGGGCCGTCGTCGTCAATTCCGGCAACGCCAACGCCTTCACCGGGCTGAAGGGCCGCGATTCCGTCGCGCTGACGGCCAAGATCGCGGCCAAGGCGGCGGGCTGCAAGCCGCAGGAAGTCTTCATCGCCTCGACCGGGGTGATCGGCGAGCCGCTCGATGCGAGCAAGTTCGAGGGCGTGCTGGAAGCCTGCGCCAAGCGCGTCGCGGATGGTCCCTGGATCGACGCCGCCAAGGCGATCATGACGACCGACACCTTCCCCAAGGCGCTGTCGCGCAAGGCGAAGATCGACGGTCACGAGGTCGTTCTCGCCGGCATCGCCAAGGGCGCCGGCATGATCGCGCCCGATATGGCGACGATGCTCTCCTTCGTCTTCACGGATGCGCCGATCGCCGCGCCCGTGCTGCAGGCGCTGCTGTCGAAGGGCGTGAAGGGCTCCTTCAACGCCGTCACCGTCGACAGCGACACCTCGACCTCCGATACGCTGATGCTGTTCGCGACGGGCAAGGCCGCGGCACGCGGTGTACCGGCGATCACCGAGATCGGCGATGCCCGGCTATCGGGCTTCAAGCGGGCGCTGAACTCGCTGCTGCTCGAGCTCGCCCATCTCGTCTGCAAGGACGGCGAGGGCGCCCGCAAATTCGTCGAGGTGCGCGTCGCGGGCGCAGCCTCCTCGCGCTCGGCCAAGCGTGTCGCGCTCTCGATCGCCAATTCGCCGCTGGTCAAGACCGCCATTGCCGGCGAGGACGCCAATTGGGGCCGCGTCGTCATGGCCGTCGGCAAGGCCGGCGAGCCCGCTGATCGCGATAGGCTCGACATCTCCTTCGGCGACATCATGGTGGCGCAGCAGGGTGCCCGCGCACCGTCCTATGACGAGGCGGCCGTCTCCGCCTACATGAAGGGCGAGCACATCGTGATCACCGCCGATCTCGGGCTGGGCCGCGGCAAGTCCACGGTCTGGACCTGCGACCTGACCAAGGCCTATGTCGAGATCAACGGCGACTACCGGTCCTGATTGCCGGGATTGCAGCTCAAGCCCTCATCCTGAGGAGCCGCGAAGCGGCGTCTCGAAGGATGCTCCAGGAGGCGCCGGTGACATCTGGACCATCCTTCGAGACGGCCCTGCGGGCCTCCTCAGGATGAGGGCTCAACTGATATGACGCCGGGGCTCGCAGGTTCATCCACCAGCCCCAGCCGCGCCTTCGTCGTCGGACATCTGCTCGTCTGCTCCTGTTTCTGGGGTTCGAGCTTCCTGTTCATCAAGCTGACGGGCGGCGCGATCTCGCCGCTCGCGCTCGCCGCGGGGCGCGGGCTGATCGGGGCTGCGGCGTTGGCGGCCTATGTCGTCTGGCTCGGCCAGAGCCCGATCCCGCGCCGTGACGAGATCCGGCATTGGCTCGTGCTCGGCACGACCAATGGCTGGGTGCCGAACGTGCTGGTGGCTTATGCGCTGGTGCAGCTGGCGAGCGGCCCGGCCGCGATGATCCAGGCCGGCGGGCCGCTGGTGACGGCGGTGTTCGCGCATTTCCTTTTCGCCGAGGAGCGGATGGGTCCGCGCCGTCTGATCGGCATCCTGCTCGGCATGGCCGGCGTCGCGCTGCTGATCGGCCCACGTCTGGTCGAGGGCGGCGGCACGGCGCTCGGCGTGCTCGCCATGGTTGGCGTCATGCTCGGCTACAGCATCGGCAATCTCTATGCCCGCGCCATCCCCGCCTCGGCGGGCGATCCGGCGCGGCTCGCGCTCGGCCAGCAGGTCGTCTCCGGCCTCGTCGCGCTGGCGCTGACGCTGGTCTTCGCCGGCCCCGCCGCCTTCGCGCCGATGGCGGAGCATGTGCCGGCCATGCTGGCGCTCGGCCTGCTCGCCACCGCCGTGCCTATGGCCGTGTTCATGCGGCTGATCCGGGCTGCGGGACCGACGCGAGCGGCGATGACGGGCTATCTCGTGCCGACCGTTGCGACGATCCTCGGCATCGTCGTGCTCGGGGAAACGCTGGAGTTGCGGCAGATCATCGGCGGTTGCATCATCCTCGCCGGCGTCTTCCTGGTGACGACGTCGCAGCGCGCGGCCAGGTCTGCTTGAGAGGACGAGCGGCATGAGGATGGGGTTGGGGGTCGTTCTCGCCTTGGCGTTGTCGGGGTGCGTCGAGCGCAAGCCGGCGACCGTCGCGTTTTCGGTCGAGGAAGCGGCCTTCATCAAGAAGACCGGCACGACCACGATCACCGGCCATGCCTTCCGCACCAAGCCGAGCGCCGTCGTCGTGAACGCGGCCGGACAGCTGGTGCGCCTCGTGCCGGCCACGGCCTATGCTCGCGAGCGCTTCGCCAATTTCTACGGTACGCGCAAATTCGTGCCGCATCGCGACTATCCCCGCGACGACAATCCCGACCCCGCCTATGGCGAATACAGCCGCACCACCAAGGCGGAATCGAACGGACGCTTCGTCTTCGAGAAGGTCGCGCCGGGCGATTACTTCGTCACCACCCAAGTGATCTGGGGTGACGAGGACGCGCTCTCGCGCGAGGGCGGCTCGGTCTATGACAGCGTCACCGTGACGGGTAAGGAGACGCAACCCCTGCACGTCATCCTCTCCGGCTACTGAGTCCCCCCGTGAAGCTTCTCCTCGTCGTCGCCTGCGCCCTGATCGATTCCGACAACCGCGTGCTGGTGGCGCAGCGGCCGGAGGGCAAGGCGCTGGCCGGGCTGTGGGAGTTTCCCGGCGGCAAGCTGGAGGCGGGCGAGCGGCCCGAGCCGGCGCTGATCCGCGAGCTGTCCGAGGAGCTCGGCATCACGGTCAAGGAGGAGTGCCTGGCGCCGCTGACCTTCGCAAGCTTCGCCTATCCCGAGTTCCACCTGCTGATGCCGCTCTATATCTGCCGGCGCTGGGAGGGGCAGGTCGCCTCCCGCGAGGCGCAGGCCCTGAAATGGGTCCGCCCCGGCAAGCTGCGGGAACTCGCCATGCCGCCCGCCGACGAGCCGCTGATCCCGCATCTGATCGATCTGCTGGGGGCGTGAGGAGGCAACGCCTCCGTCATTGCGAGCGCAGCGAAGCAATCCAGACGTTCTCGCTCGACGCCTCCTGGATTGCTTCGATGCGCTCGCAATGACGCTCAGGCGTCGTCTGGTGTGACTGGGACGGCCACATCTCTCGCCAGCTGAAACCGCTCGAACCGCTCCAGCTCCGCCTCGATCAGCGCCTTCCTCCCCGGGCTCTCCTGCCCGTCGAGCCATGTCCATTGCTGGATCAGGAGCCGCCCCGCCTGGCGGTCGGTCTTCAGGTCGAGCACGGCCACGACCGTGTCGCTGATCAGCACGGGCAGGCCGAAATAGCCGAAGACCCGCTTTTCCTTCGGCAGATAGGCCTCGAAAGCGTGGGCATAGCCAAAGAACAGCTTCAGCCGCTTGCGCTGGATGACCAGCGGGTCGAAGGGCGAGAGGATGTGGACGAGATCGGGCTGCGGCGCCGCGACTTCCATCCCCTCGCGCGGCATCCAGTGCGCCACGGTCGAGTCTTCGATTGCGATCGGCATCAGTTCGCGACGCTTGACGCGGACCTCGATCAGCTCCGCCACCGCCGCCTTGGCGGGCGCATCGAGATGGCAGATCGAGTCGAGGCTGACGACGCCTTGTGCGCGCAGCGCCCTGTCGAGCCTGTAGGCCGTGACCTGCCGCTCCGAGGCCGGTGTCGGCCGCTTCTCCCAGCCGAAATGCCGGTCCGTGAGCTCATAGGTCTTGAGCATGCCGGCGCGCGCCGAGATCACCAGGTCGCCATCGTAGAAGGCGCGCTCCAGCAGCCCCTTGGAGGGCTTCTTGCTCGCCCAGAGATGTGCCTTCTCGACCAGCACGTCGCTGTCGATGTCGCGGATGGTGAGCGGCCCGTCCTTGCGGATGCGGGCGAGCAGCTTGCGCGCCTCGTCGCGCCCGCCGACGGCCGACCAACGCTTCGGCTCATCGCGATGCGCCTTCATCGCCCCGAGGAAGAAGCGGATATCGCGCGCCGGCACATAGGAGAGCGCATGGGTCCAGTATTCGAAGACGCTCTTCTCGGCGGACTGCGCCTGCGCCAGATGGCCCCGCTCATAGGAGGGGATGCGGCTGAACAGGATGTGGTGGTGGCAGCGCTCGATCACGTTGATCGTGTCGATCTGGACATAGCCGAGATGCTCGACCGCTGCCTTCGTCGCTTGCGCCCCCGCACCGAAGGGCTCGCGGGTGTCGAGCCGCTGCGCCTGCAGCCAGAACCGTCGCGCCTGCTCGCGCGCGAGGGTGATTGTCTTGGGCGGGCGGGGTGGCATGGCGGGCCTGTGCTGCGGCGTTCGGGGAATGCTGACGGAGTTTAGACCGCACCGTCCAGCCTTCTGTCAGCAGGCGCGCAGCCCCGGCGGCTGTCACGGCGGGAACAGCGGCAATGCGCCAGCCTCCCTACAGCTTGCATCCATCGGCGAGACGGGCTCGCCGGCCGCCAGGATGCCGCCATGTTCCGCAAGACCGTCATCACGGCCCTGATCGTTCTGGTCTCTGGCGGCACGGTGCTGGCGAAGGCCCCTCTGGACCCTGGCCGCAGCAAGACCTCCACCCTGCGCCATGGTCTCGCCGAACAGACGGCACCCCAGCGGCTGATCCGCTTCAAGGCGACGCGTGCGGTCCATCTGCGAAAGGGGACGATCGAGCGGACGCAGCGTGTGGCGAGGGGGTGACACCAGCAATCTGCGCCGTCATCCCGGACGCAGCGAAGCGGAGACCCGGGATGACCAACTCGGTGCTGTCAGGCTGAACCCTGCGGCGACCCTTCTCCCGACAACGCCTCCCGCAGCGCCTCCGGCGTCACCTCCGCCATCGCCATGGCCAGCTTGAAGGCTTTCGTCTTCTCGCCGGGGTTCATCAGCAGGATCACCGTCTCGGTGCCGGGGCATGCGGGGTCGGCGCAGAGGATTTCATTGACCGCAACCGCAGCCTCTTCCGGGAGGCTGGCGATCTGGCGCAGCAGCTCTTTGACGCGGTTGGCCTGTGCCGCCGCTTCGCTCTTGTCGGGCCCGCCCTTGCCGAAGAGACCGAAGCGCATCGGCAAGCCCTAGGCCGCCGGCAGCGTCAGCACGCCGGCCGCGCCGTCTTCCGTGCCGAAGGCCAGCCGCTTGCCGCCCTTGTCCCAGGCGAAGGCGGTGATGCCGCTGTCGCGCAGCGCCGGGCGCACCAGGAGTTCCGAGGCGTCGGTCAGGCGGATCATCAGGATGCAGCCATCGTCATAGCCGACCGCAAGCACCAGCGCCTTGGGATGGAAGGCAACACGGGTGACCTTGGCGTGGCGGGCGCCGCATTCGCGCGGCGCCTTGCCCTGCGGGCCTTCGCCCTGGAAGGGCCAGACGATCGCGGCATCCGCCCCGCTCGAGGCCAGCCAGAGCCCGTCATGTGACCAGGACAGCGAGCGCGGCTTGGCCGGATAGCCGGTCATCCGCATATGGCTCGGCTTCTCGCCCAGCCGCCAGCCATGCAGCGCGTTTTCCGGCATCGAGGAGACGACGAAGCGCCCATCCGGCGACCAGACGACGTCGAGATGGGCACCCTTCCATTCGAGGAATTCGGGCTTGGCCTCGGTTGCCGGATACCAGAGGCTGACCCCGTTCATCTGGCCGATCGCGAGGCGGTAGCCCTTGGGCGCGAAGACGAGGCCCTGCGGCGTCGTGCCGACATCGAGCGAACGCACTTTGCCCTTGTCGTCGCGGGCATGGACGGTCTTGGCCGTGTTCCAGGCGATGCTGCCGGAGCCAGAGACCGTCACCGCGTCGACCCAGCGGCGCTTCTCGTCGCGGGCGATCTCGGTGGTGGCCCCGTCGGCGGAGGTCGCAACCACGCGGCCGTCATCGCCGCCGGTGATCAGGCGCTCGCCGTCGCTGCAGGTGCACAGGATGCCGCCGGCATGGACTTCGGCCGAGTCGAGGGCGCCGTCGGACCAGCGCAGCACGCGCCCGTCGGCGAGCGCCAGCGCCAGCGTCGATTTGAGCCAATGGGCACCGACGACATGCGCGCCGGCCTCGACGGGAACGACATGCTCGCGCAGCGAGACGGGGGCGGTGGTCGTGTTCATGGGCGGGGTCTAGCGCAGCCTGTTTGTCATGGGAACCGCACCGTCATTCTCGGGCGCAGCCCTCGGTTCCGATCTTTGATCGGCCCAAGGATTAACTTCGCGCAGACCCGAGAATCTCTGGCAGGAGATGCTCGGGTCAAGCCCGAGCATGACGTGAAGGCTTTAGGCCGCGCAGGCCTCGAAACCTTGGCGCAACTCGTTCTCGTTCAGATCGCGCCCGATGATGACGAGGCGCGAGGAGCGCGTTTCGTCAGCCTTCCAGTCGCGCTGGAGGTCACCGTCCAGGATCATGTGGACGCCCTGGAAGACGAAGCGGCGCGGCTCGCCCTTGAAGGCGAGGATGCCCTTGGAGCGCAGGATGTTGGGCCCCTGTGCCTGGCTGATGTCGTTGATCCAGGGCATGAACTTCTCGGGATCGACATCGCCAGGGATCGTGAAGGACATCGAGCGGACCTCGTCCGAATGATGGTGGTGATGGCCGGATTCGAGGAAATCCGGCTCGATATCGAGGATGCGGTCGAGGTCGAAGGCGTTGCGGTCGAGCAGCTGGTCGATCGGCAGCGCGCAACGCTCCGTCCTGTGCAGCTTGGCATAGGGGTTGATGGCGCGGATCGCGGATTCGACCGAGGCGAGTTCCTCCGCTGTCACCAGGTCGACCTTGTTCAGCACGATCACGTCGGCGAAGGCGATCTGGTTCTTGGCCTCCGGCGCATCCTTGAGCCGGTCCTTGAGCCATTTCGCGTCGGTCACGGTGATCACCGCGTCGAGCTTGGTGGCATCGCCGACATCCTGGTCGACGAAGAAGGTCTGCGCGACGGGGGCGGGATCGGCCAGGCCCGTCGTCTCGACGATGATCGCGTCGAACTTGCCCTTGCGCTTCATCAGCCCGTCGAGAATGCGGATCAGATCGCCGCGAACGGTGCAGCAGATGCAGCCGTTGTTCATCTCGAAGACCTCCTCGTCGGCGCCGACGACGAGGTCGCCATCGATGCCGGCCTCGCCGAACTCGTTGACGATGACGGCGAACTTCTTGCCGTGGTCCTCGGTGAGGATGCGGTTCAGAAGCGTGGTCTTGCCGGCGCCCAGATAGCCGGTGAGCACCGTGACGGGAATTTTCTCGGACATGGGTGTGACCCTTGGTTCTTCAAACGGCGGTGCCGGAGCGCTCGTCGCGCCCCGGCTTGAGACACTTCCAGCCCTCATCCTGAGGAGAAGCCGCAAGGCTTCGTCTCGAAGGATGCTCCAGCGCGCTCTGGACCATCCGTCGAGACGCCGCTCCGCGGCTCCTCAGGATGAGGGCTGGAATGTGAGGGCCGACGATCAGGCCGGGCCGGCGGCGAGCGCCTTTTCGATCTGGCTTATATTGTGTTTCATCATCGCGATGTAAGTCCCGGCCGGACCGGCGGCGTCGGACAGCGCGTCGGAGAAAATGCGTCCGCCGATCCGGGCGCCGCTCTCCTTGGCGATCCGCTCGACGAGGCGTGGATTGGTGACGTTTTCGAGGAAGACGGCCGGGATCTTCTCCGCCTTGATCTGCCGGATGATGCGGCCGACATCCTTCGCCGAAGCCTCGGCCTCGGTGGAGACGCCCTGCGGCGCGATGAACTCGATGCCATAGGCCTTCACAAAATATCCGAAGGCGTCGTGCGAGGTGATCGCCTTGCGCCGGTCGGCCGGAATGCGTGCGATCGCCGCCTTGACCTCGGCCTCGACCGCATCGAGCTGGGCGAGATAGCGCGTCGCATTGGCCTCGTAGTTCGCCTGGCCGGCCGGATCGGCCTTCACCAGGGCATCGCGGATGTTGGCGACGTAGATCCTGGCGTTGGCGACATTCTGCCAGGCATGCGGATCGACGCCGCCATGGTCGTGACCATGGCCCTTCTTGTCGTGATCATGATCGTCGTCGGCCTCCAGCGGGGTGATGCCCGTGGTGGCGGTCGCGACCGTCGCCTTCGCGCCGGATGACTTGATCAGCCGGGTCATCCAGCCTTCGAATTTGAGGCCGTTGATGACGATGAGTTTCGCTCCGGCCATCGCTTTCGCATCGGCCGGCGTCGGCGAGTAGACGTGGGCGTCGCCATTGGGGCCGACGAGCGTGGTGAGCGCGATGCGGTCGCCGCCGACCTCCTTCACGAAGTCGCCGAGGATCGAGAAGCTCGCGACGACGGGCAGTTTCTCCTGTGCGGTGGCGGCCATCGGCGCATGGGCGAGGATCAGCCCGGCGGCGAGGGCGCCGAGAAGGGCGCGACGGTTCGGCATGGAAGCCTCCAGATAGCGATGCAACACTATAACATCACTACGCCCGAAGATGGCGCCGCGGCAAGAGCCGACGGGCGAGCCCGCCCTGCGTGCCGAGCAGGAGCGAGCCGAGATAGAGCGCGCCCGCCGCCAGGATGATCGCCGGCCCCGCCGGCAGATTGCTGCCCGCCGAATAGGACATCACCAGCCCGGCATAGCCCGCGACCATGCCGAAGCCGCTGGCGAGCAGGATCAGGCGGGTGATGTCGGCGGTCCAGAAGAGGGCGGCCGCCGCCGGCAGCATCATCAGCCCGACCGCCAGCAGCGTGCCCAGCGCATGGAAGCCGGCCACCAGATTGAGCACGACGAGGCCGAGGAAGGTGAGATGGACGAGGCCGCCGGAGCGGCTGACCGAGCGCAGGAAGCCCGGATCGACGCATTCCATCACCAGCGGGCGATAGAGCGCCGCAAGGGTCATCAGGGAGACCGTCGCCACTCCCGAGAGCAGGATCAGCACATCGTCGTCGAGCGCCAGCACATTGCCGAACAGGACATGGAACAGGTCGACCGCCGAGCCGCGCAGCGAGACGATGGTGACGCCGAGCGCCAGCGAGATCAGGTAAAAGGCGGCGAGCGAGGCATCCTCCTTGATCACCGTGACGCGCGCCACGGCGCCGGCCGCGAGCGCCACCGCAAAACCCGCCGCGAGCCCGCCCAGCGTCATCGCCGGCAGCGAGAAGCCGGCGACGAGATAGCCGATCGCGGCGCCGGGCAGGATGGCATGGGCCATGGCGTCGCCGGTCAGGCTCATCCGCCTGAGCATCAGGAACACGCCGATCGCGCCGCCCGACACCGACAGCGCGACCACGCCGACCAGCGCCCGGCGCATGAAGTCGAACTCGGCGAAGGGGCCGATGAAGAGGTCGTAAAGCATCGGCTTTTTCTTCTCAGCCTTCTCAGCGCTCATCCTGAGGAGCCGCGAAGCGGCGTCTCGAAGGATGCTCCAGGAGGCTCCCGCACAAACTGGAGCATCCTTCGAGACGCGCTCCCGTGGAGCGCTCCTCAGGATGAGGGCTGAGGGGACGTCACGGCATGGGTCGGCTTCACGCCGCGTCGCGCTCGCACGGCGCCGCGTGGTTGTCGAAGGCCTCGACCATGCGGCGCGCCTTGAGCAGGTTGGCGGGGGTCAGCACCTCCGCCGTTGCGCCCCAGGCGACGCTCTCGCGCGCCAGTAGCAGCGTCTGCGGGAAGGCGCGGCGCACCGTCTCGATGTCGTGGAGGACCGCGATGACGGTCCGGCTTTCGCCATGCCAGCGCTGGACCAGCGCCAGGAGGTCGGCGGTCGTGCGAGCGTCGATGGCGGTGAAGGGCTCGTCGAGCAGGATGATGTCGGCGTCCTGCAGCAGCAGCCGCGCGAAGAGCGCGCGCTGCATCTGGCCGCCGGAAAGCGCGCCGATCGGCCGACGCTCGAAGCCGGCGAGCCCGACGGCGGCGATCGCCGCCTCGATCTTGGCGGCGGCCCCGCCCCCGATGCGCCCAAAGATGCCGGCGCGGTTCCACAGACCCATCGCCACGAGATCATAGACGTGGATCGGGAAGGACCGGTCGAGCTCCGCCTGCTGCGGCAGATAGGCCAGGCGCCGGCCGCGGGCCAGCGCGATGTCGCCATCAAGCGGAGACAGCGCGCCGGCGATGCCCTTGAGCAGGGTCGACTTGCCGGCGCCATTGGGGCCGACGATGGCCGTCAGGCTGCCCGTGGCGATCTCGCCCGAGAGATGATGCACGGCCGGGTGCCGGTCATAGCCTAGCGTCAGATCGGTCAGGCGGATGGCAGACATGGCGGCGGTTCCCGGTGTCACGCGATCACCGCGAAGGTCGCGATCCAGAGCAGCACGACGACACCGGCCGCGAGGCCCATGCGCCCCAGCGCGGAGAGGCGCAGCAGCGACCAGCCCGGAGCCTGCGGGACAGCGTGGGAAACAAGATGGGCGTGCCGATCAGCCATATGAGATGATATAATGTTACGGCGCGGCAGAGGCAAGGATGGTCGCCAGCCCGGCCGATCGCTGGAGCGGGCTTGGCGTCTGCCGCCTCAGAACGGCAGGTACTGATACAGCCAGGTCTCGGTCAGCACCTTGTCGCCCGCCTTCAGGAAGCAGCGCATCTCGACAGGGTCGGTGCCATCCACCGTGAGGTCGAACTGGGCGCGCCAATGGCCTGCCACGTCGTTGGGCACGGCCTCGGCGAAGACGTAGGAATAGCTGCCGCGCGAGGCCGAAAGCACGACCTCGGGCTTCACGCCGAAGGGGATGGCCTCCAGCGCCGGGCCCTTGAACTCGACCATGAACTTGCGCACGCCCTTCGGCCGGGTCGTGCCTGGCTGGCCGCCATTGCCAAGGCGTGTCGCGACGACGCGGCCGAGATCGCCCTGGAAGGGCTCGTCGGCCAGCCAGTGCAGCTTGTAGCGCAGGCCATAGGACGCGCCCGCCTTCGCGGGGCCGGCGGGCACCCACATGGCGACGATGTTGTCGTGGATCTCGTCGTCGGTCGGGATCTCGATGAGCTGGACCGCGCCCTTCCCCCAGTTCCCTTGCGTCTCGACCCAAAGGCTCGGCCGGCGCTCGTAGAAGACGCCGTCGAGGTAATGCCCGACCTCGCGGTCGCGCTGCACCAGGCCGAAGCCGCGCGGGTTCTCGTCCATGAAGGAGGAGGCCATGGTGCGCGGCGGGTTGTTCAGCGGGCGCAGCGCCCGCTCGCCCGCGCCCGTCCAGAGCGCCAAACCGTCGGAGTCGTGAACCTCTGGGCGCCAGTCGACGGCGGTGGTCTTGGCCTTCTCGGAGTACCAGTACATCGAGGTCAGCGGCGCGATGCCGAGCCGCTCGACATCCTTTCGCAGATGGATCTCGGTCTCGATCTCCATCGTCACGCCCTTGCCGCGGTGCATCCGGAATCGGTAGGCGCCCGCCACGCTGGGGCCCGACAGCAGAGCATAGACGACGACAAACTCGGCGCCGGGCTGCGGCGTCTCGAGCCATATATGGGTGAAATCGGGAAATTCCTCAGGCTTGCCGCCGACAGCGGGGTCGATGGCGAGGCCGCGCGCCGAGAGGCCGTACTGGTAGAGCTCGCCGATGGCGCGGAAATAGGAGGCGCCGAGGAACGCGACCCAGTCGTTCTTCTGCCAATCGAGCTTCTCGCCCTTGCGGCCAGGATGCCCGGTGCGGCTCTCCTGGAAGCGGAAGCCGGCGAAGCCCGCCCCGCGCGGCAGTTCGCGTGCCGGCGAATCCGCCGGCATCTCGAAATAGCTCTCGTCATAGACGATCTCGCGGGCGCGGCCCGCATCGACGACATGCATCCGCACCGGCTTCTGGAAGTAGCGGCCGAGATGGAAGAAGGTCACCGGCCAGGCGGACGGGCCCTCGGCCCAGAGCGCCATCTCCGGCTTGAAGCGGATCTTGCCATGGGCGTCGTAGTCGATCCGCTCCAGCACGTCGGGGCGTGGGCTCGGCGGCGCCTGATAGGGGCGCGACGCCATCTCGCGTGCCCGCTGCTTCAGCGCATCGAAGCCGAAGTTCTCGGCCTCGCCCAGCCGCAGCCCCTGCTGGGCCAGGGCCTCCGGCGCAAAGCCGAGCGCGGCGAGCGCCGCCGTCGCACTGGCTCCGGCCAACAGCATGCGGCGGTCGGGACGGGGCGGACGGGCGCTCTCTTGCATGGCGGGCGGGCTCGCTGGGCTGGAGGGAAACGATCGATGCAGTTGGGGCTAGCCCGTCCCGGCCGCAAGGGCAACCGTACCGGCACCTGGTTTCGAATGCCGGCCAATCATGGCGAAAACACCGCTCGGGGACCCGGATGTCCACCCGGATCGGCTTCCCGCCTTTCATTCTGGAGAGGGTCTGATCTACAAGGGATGCAAGACCAGCCTTGAGACCGGGTGTCCATTGGGAGGTTAATATGCAGCAGATCACGTCCCGCCGGCGTCTCGCCGGCATCGCCACCGCGGCCCTCATCGCGCTCGCTCCCGCCAGCGCGCGGGCTCAGGACTTCATCAACGTCCTCACGGGCGGCACCTCGGGCGTCTACTACCCACTCGGCGTCGCGCTCTCGAAGATCTATGGCGACAAGATCAAGAATGTCCGCCCGACGGTGCAGGCCACCAAGGCCTCGGTCGAGAACCTGCAGCTGCTGCAGCAAGCCAAGGGCGAGATCGCCTTCACGCTCGGCGACTCTCTCGCCGCGGCCTGGAAGGGCGACGAGGAGGCCGGCTTCAAGTCGCCGCTCAAGAAGCTGCGCGGCATCACCGCCATCTATCCGAACTACGTCCAGATCGTCGCGTCCAAGGACAGCGGCATCAAGACGCTGGCCGATCTCCGGGGCAAGCGCCTCTCGGTCGGCGCGCCGAAATCGGGCACCGAGCTGAACGCCCGGGCGATCCTGGCCGCGGCCGGCATGAGCTACAAGGATCTCGGCAAGATCGAGTATCTGCCCTTCGCCGAATCCGTCGAGCTGATGAAGAACCGCCAGCTCGACGCCACGCTGCAGTCGGCCGGCCTTGGCGTCGCCTCGCTGCGTGACCTCGCGACCTCGGTCGAGATCGTCGTCGTCGAAGTGCCGGAGGCGGCCGTCGACAAGGCCGGCGCGCCCTTCGTCAAGGCGAGCATCCCCGCCAACACCTATACCGGCCAGACGGCTGCGGTTCCCGCGGCGGCGGTGATGAACTACCTCGTGACCCATGAGGGCATGAAGGAAGAGACGGTCTACGAGATGACCAAGGCCATCTACGACAATCTGGGCGACCTCGGCGCCGCCCATGCCGCCGCGCGCTCGATCAAGCTCGAGGGCGCGCTGGAGGGCATGCCGATCCCGCTGCATCCCGGCGCGGCGCGCTACTTCAAGGAAAAGGGCCTGAAGGTCGGCTCCTGAGCCGATCCCGCGGCTGACGTGACAGGCGAGGCCGGGTCATCCGGCCTCGCCTTGTCTTTGGCGTCGCTGTCCGGGTCTTCTCCCCCATGCGCGCAAAGAGCGCCGGTCGCCGCCGGCATCGAACCGGAATGTCCAGATGAGCCAGACCGATACCCGACCGCTCGCGGTTCCCGACATTGCCGGGGCGCAGGGCCACGCAGCAGCGCCCTACGATCCCGAGCACGGCCTGCCCGCCACCTTCGGCACAGGCTGGAAGGGCCGGTTGCTGTTCTGGATCGCGGTCGCCTTTTCGTGCTTCCAGATCGTCACCGCCTTCGGCATCCCGCTCGATACGCGGCTGGTCGGCTCGGCGAACTGGCTGACGCCGATCGCGCTGATCCGGGCGGCCTTCGCTGTCTGGCTGGTCTGGATCGTGGTCGGCGCGGCGCGCGGTCGCGTCATGGGCGACGCGATGCTGGCCCTGCTGATCCTGTTTGGCGCGTTCGAACTGGTTTCGCTCTACACGGGCACGCTGCCCAACCAGGTCGTCCGCACACTTCATGTCGGCTTCCTGTGTCTGACAGCCTGCGGGCTGCTCGCCAATGCCGAGGAGACGTCGCCGGTCGGCCGAATCTTCTGGTGGGCGGTCGGGATCGCGGGCTTCGTGGTCGGGCTTTACCATTGGTGGAACTATGTCGAGCTGGTGAACCGGGCCGGCGAGGTCACCACAGCCGACGCGGTGGTTGGCCTGACGGCGCTGGCCGTGCTGTTCCTGCTGGTCTGGCGGGCCATGGGCGTCGCGCTGCCGCTCGTCGCCGGCACCTTTCTCGCCTATTGCTTCTTCGGCCAGTATCTGCCCGCGCCCTACAACCACCGCGGCTATGGTCTCGATCAGGTCATCGAGCAGATGGGCTTCGGGACGGAGGGCATCTACGCGACGCCAACTGCTGTGTCCGCGACCTTCATCTTCCTGTTCATCCTGTTTGGCGCCTTCATGGAGCGCGCAGGCGTCATCGACTTCTTCAACGACATCTCGATGGCGATGTTCGGCGGCAAGCAGGGCGGGCCGGGCAAGGTCTGCGTCGCCTCGTCGGGCCTGATGGGCATGGTCTCCGGCTCGGGCGTCGCCAATGTCGTGGCGTCCGGCCAGTTCACCATTCCCCTGATGAAACGCTCCGGCTTCAAGGGCGCCTTCGCCGGCGGCGTCGAGGCGACATCCTCCATGGGCGGTCAGATCATGCCTCCGGTAATGGGGGCAGTCGCCTTCATCATGGCCGAGACGATCGACGTGCCCTATTCCAAGATCGTCGAGGCGGCGATCATCCCGGCGGTGCTGTATTTCGCCGCCTGCTACTGGGCCGTCCATCTCGAGGCCGGCAAGCTCGGCCTGACCGGCCTGCCGAAATCGGAACTGCCGAGCCTTCGCGCCGAACTGCGTAAGAACTGGTACCTGATCGCCCCGCTGCTGGTGCTGATCTATCTGCTGTTCGCGGGCTTCACGCCCCTGTTCGCGGGCGCGGTCGGGCTCGCCCTCACCGTCGCCCTGATCCTCGGCCTCGCGATCTCGGCCGGGCTCGGCACCACGGCGCTGCGCATCGTCTTCTGGGTCGGCTTCGCGCTGATCTCGGCCGCATCGATGACGGTCAGCATCGCCACCGTGCTGATGGTCGTTCTGGCCCTGGTGGTCTGGAACATGATGCGCGGCGCGTCGGGGCGCGAGGTGCTTCAGTCCTGCATCGAGGCGCTGGCCGACGGCGCGCGCCAGGCCCTGCCGGTCGGCCTCGCCTGCGCGCTGGTCGGCATCGTCATCGGCACGATGACGCTGACCGGCATCGGAACGATCTTCGGGTCCTGGCTGATCGGCATCGGCAAGGAGAGCATGTTCCTGGCGCTGGTGTTGACGATGGTCTTCAGCCTGATCCTCGGCATGGGCATCCCCACCATCCCCAACTACATCATCACCTCGTCGCTGGCGGCGCCGATCCTGCTGCAGCTCGATGTGCCGCTGATCGTCAGCCACATGTTCGTGTTCTATTTCGGCATCATGGCCGACCTGACGCCGCCGGTCGCGCTGGCGGCCTTCGCGGCGGCTCCGATGGCCAAGGAATCGGGCATGAAGATCGGTGTCCAGGCGGTCAAGATCGCCCTGCCGGGCTTCGTCATCCCCTATATGGCCGTCTACGATCCGACGCTGATGCTCCAGCCGGTGCCGGGGCTGGAGGGCGCGAGCTACTGGCTCGCTGTGGTCTACATCGTCGCGAAGGCGACGCTGGCGATGATCCTCTGGGGCGCGGCCTTCGTCGGGCAGCTGACGCGGCCGCTCAGCCTTTGGGAGCGTATCCTCGCCGCTGTCGCGGCCGGCTTCCTCGTCGCGGCGGTGCCGCTGACCGACGAGATCGGCTTTGCTCTCGCCGCCGTTATGATCGGCCAGCATCTGTGGCGGGCCCGCGCGGCCCGGCGCGCTCTGGCATGAGCGCGTCGCGGACATGAACCTCTGCCTGGCGGCGGGCGCCTTCGCGGTCTCGCTCGGCTCGGGCGAGATCACGCTCGCCTGGCGCCATTCGGTGCAGAAGACGTTGTGGGAGGAGGTCTGGCGCGCCGGCTCCGACGGCGTGACGCTGGTCGAGGCGCGGATCCAGGGCTCGGGCGCGGGCATGGAGGCGCCGCCGGAAGCGAGCTTCGTCGATGGGTTCTGGCGCTGGCGGCCGCAACTGCCGGCGCAGCGGGAGATCGCGATGCGACGATCGGGGGCGACGGCGGACTGGCAGATCTGCACCGCCGGACGATGCCGGCCGATGGGCGATTACCTGCCGCCCGAAGCGGACCCGGTGGTCCTCAGCGCCTGTCCGTAAGGTGGCCTCAGCCGCCTTCGCTCAGCCGCTCGACCTTGAGCACGCGGCGCATCAGATTGACCATGGCGTAGCCGGCCAGCACCGAGAACAGGGCCATCAGCACATAGCTGACGATGGCGCCGAGCTCGAACAGCCCCGCCAGCGCCCAGCCCGAGGCCAGTGCCACGCCGAACAGCTCGACCGCGATCAGGATCCCGAGCGAGATCACCATGATCAGGTTGCGCCAGTTGGTGCGCCTTGCGGCCATGCTGTCCATCCTCGGTGGCGGCGCACGGAGACGCCCCTGTTTTCGGGCGCAAGCTCTAGCGAAGCCGGCGTTGGCATGCAACAAAATCGCGCCCTCCGCCCGAGATGGTCCGTCCTGCAGAGCTTGAAAAGACCCCGATGATCGATACGCCTGTCTTCGGTTCGGCCGCCGCTGCCGCGCCCCACCACCTCGCCTCCGAAGCCGGCCGCGCCATTCTCGCCGAAGGCGGCAATGCCATCGAGGCCATGGTCGCCATGGCCGCGACCATCTCGGTCGTCTACCCGCATATGAACGCGATCGGCGGCGACGGCTTCTGGCTGATCCACGAGCCCGGCGGCAAGGTCCATGCGGTCGAGGCCTGCGGCCCGGCCGGAGCTCTCGCCACCATCGCGCGCTATCGCGACAAGGGCCATGACGTCATCCCCTCGCGCGGGCCCGATTCCGCCGTCACGGTCGCTGGCGCGATCGGCGGCTGGGAGGCCGCGCTGTCGCTGTCGAAGAGCCTGGGCGGGAAGATGCCGCTGAAGGACCTGCTGGCGGATGCGATCCGCCATTGCAGCGAGGGCTACGAGATTTCGGCCTCCGAATTGCGGACCTGGCCGCAGCAGGTCGAGGCCGTGAAGGAGGCGATCGGCTTCAGCGAGTTCTTCTGGCCGGGCGGCGAGCAGCCCAAGGCCGGCGCCCGCCGCAAGCCAGACGCGCTGGGCCAGACCTTCCGCCAGCTCGCGGAGGCCGGCCTGTCGGATTTCTACCGCGGCGATGTCGGCCGCGAGATCGCAACCGATCTCGACGCGATCGGCGCGCCCGTCACCCGCGCCGACCTGGAGGCCTACAAGGCCCGCTTCGTCGCGCCGCTCTCGGTCAAGCTGCCGGGGCTGACCGTCTACAACTGCCCGCCGCCGACGCAGGGCGTCGCCTCGCTCCTGATCCTCGGCATCTTCGAGAAGCTCGGCGTCGCCCGGGCCGACGGCTTCGACTATCATCACGGGCTGGTCGAGGCGACCAAGCGGGCCTTCGCGATCCGCGACCGCATCGTCACCGACCCTGCCTTCGCCACGGTCGACCCCGCGAGCGTCTTGGACGAGACGGTCTTCGCCCGCGAGGCGGCGGCCATCGACAAGAGGCGCGCCGCCGCCTGGCCGTTCAAGACCGGCGATGGCGACACCGTCTGGATGGGCGCGATCGACGGCTCGGGGCTGGCCGTCTCCTACATCCAGTCGATCTACTGGGAGTACGGTTCGGGCTGCATTCTGCCGCGCACCGGCATCAACTGGCAGAACCGCGGCGTTTCCTTCTCGCTCGACGCCAAGGCGGTGAACCCGCTGCAGCCGGGTCGCAAGCCCTTCCACACGCTGAACCCCGCCCTTGCGCGCTTCGACGACGGGCGGATCAATTCCTATGGCGCGATGGGCGGGGACGGCCAGCCGCAGTTCCAGGCCCAGATCCTGACGCGCTACCGCTTCGGCGCGGGGCCGGCGGCGGCGGTGGATGCGCCGCGCTGGCTCTTCGGCCGGACCTGGGGGGCGGGTTCGATCTCGCTCAAGCTCGAAAGCCGCTTCGACCCGATGCTGCTTGCCCGCCTGACCGGCGCCGGACACCCGGTCGAGGAGTATTCGGAAGCCTATTCCGACCAGTTCGGTCACGCGGGCATGCTGGTGAAGCACCCCAAGGGCCATGTCGAGGCGACGCATGATCCGCGTTCCGACGGCGACGCCAAAGGCTGCTAGGGGGTGACCACGATGCTTGTCGACGATCCGTTCCGCTGCTTCGTTCCCTACCCGCAGGCGCCCGTGAAAAACGCGCCGACCGGCCCTCTCGCGGGGCTGACGCTGGCGGTGAAGGACCTTTACGACGTCAAGGGCTACCCGACGGGGGCCGGCTCGCCGCTGGTTCTGGCCCAGTCGGGCATCAAGACCAAGACCGCGCCGGTGGTGAAGGCGTTGCTCGAAGCCGGCGCCCGCTTCGTCGGCAAGACCCATACCGACGAGCTCGCCTTCTCGCTCAACGGCAAGAACGCGCATTTCGGCTCCCCCATCAACCCGGCGGCGCCCGACCGCATCACCGGCGGCTCTTCGTCCGGTTCGGCGGCGGCTGTCGCCGGGCGGCTCACCGATATCGGGCTCGGCTCCGATACGGGCGGCTCGGTGCGGGCGCCGGCGAGCTATTGCGGCCTGTTCGGCATCCGCCCCAGCCATGGCCGGATCTCGCTGAAGCGGGCCTGGCCGCTGGCGGATAGCTTCGACACGGCCGGCTGGTTCGCGCGGGACGGCGAGGTCTTCGCCCGCGTCGGCGAGGTGCTGCTCGGCACGGACAAGGTCTCCCTGCCGGTGAAGCCGCGGCTGCTGCTGGCCGACGATCTCTTCGCCCAGGCGGTGCCGGAGGCCGAGACGATCCTGCGCAATGTCGTCCAGCGCATCGTGCCGCAGCTCGGTGAGCCCGAGACGGTGAAGGCGGTGCGCGATCTCGATGCGCTTTACTGGGCCTTCCGCTGGCTGCAGGGCCGCGAGGCCTGGGCCGCCGATGGCGCGCTGATCGAGCGCCTCGCCATGCCGCTGGGGCCCGGCGTCGCCGAGCGCTTTGCCTTCTCCAAGGCGATCACCGATGCCGACCACGCCAAGGGCGAGGCCGTGCGCAAGGCCTTCCGGACGCGGCTGGCGAAGCTGCTCGGTCAGGATGGCGTGCTGATCCTGCCGACGGTGCCCGACATCGCGCCGCTGGTCAGCGCGCCCGAGGACCAGCTCGACGATTTCCGCAACCGGGCGCTGCGCCTGCTTTGCCTCGGTGGCCTTTCCGGCTTCCCGCAGGTGAGTGTGCCGGTGGCGCGCCGCGAGGGTGCACCGCTCGGCCTGTCGCTGCTCGGGCCGAAGGGCTCGGACAAGTCGCTGATCGCCTTTGCCACGACCTTCGAGCGCGCTGCGCGGGTGCGGATCGCGTGAACCGGCCCCTCTTAGCCCTCATCCTGAGGAGCTGCGAAGCCGCGTCTCGAAGGATGGTCCAGAGCGCGCTGGAGCCTCCTTCGAGACGCGGGCTTGCGCCCGCTCCTCAGGATGAGGGCTGAGGTCTTAAAGTCCGAAGGGAGAGCGGCATGAGCGGCCACCACCACCATCACGACCACGATCACGACAACCACTTCACGCCGATCGAGGCGCGGGTGAAGGCGCTGGAATCGCTGATGGTGGCGAAGGGCTATGTCGACCCCGCTGCGCTCGACGCCATCGTCGACACCTATGAGACGAAGATCGGCCCGCGCAACGGCGCCCGCGTCGTGGCCCGCGCCTGGGTCGATCCTGATTTCGCGGCGCGGCTGAAGGCCGACGGCACGGCCGCTGTCGCCGAACTGGGCTTCGGCGGGCGCGGCGGCGAGCACACCGTCGCCTGCTTCAATACGCCCGACGAGCACAACCTGATCGTCTGCACGCTGTGCTCCTGCTATCCGTGGCCGCTGCTCGGCCTGCCGCCGGTCTGGTACAAATCGCCGCCCTATCGATCCAAGGCGGTGCTCGATCCGCGCGGCACGCTCGCCGATTTCGGCCTGACGCTGCCGGAAGGCCAGCGCATCCGCGTCTGGGATTCGACCGCCGAGACGCGCTTCCTCATCATTCCGATGCGCCCGGCCGGGACGGAAGGCTGGTCCGAGGAAAAGCTCGCTTCCATCGTCAACCGCGATGCGATGATCGGCACCGGGCTGCCCCGCGTGGAGGATGCCGACAGGGGGACTGCGTCATGAACGGCGCCCAGGATCTCGGCGGGCAGATGGGTTTCGGCCCGGTGCGGCCGGAAACCGACGAGCCGATCTTCCATGCCGAATGGGAGAAGCGCGTGCTGGCGATCAATGTCGCCGCCGGTGCCATGGGCGTCTGGACGATCGACGGCATCCGCGCCGCCCGCGAGAGCCTGCCTCCGGCGCAGTATCTCTCCTCCTCCTATTACGAGATCTGGCTCGCCGGACTGAACCGGATGCTGGTCGAAAAGGGCTTCGTCACGCCCGCGGAACTGGAGCAGGGCCAGCCGCTCGCGCCGGCGAAGGCGCCCAAGCGCGTCCTCAAGGGCGATGAGGTCGCCAGCGTTCTGCGCCGCGGCTTCCCCTATGAGCGCGAGGCGGAGGCCCCGGCGCGCTTTGCCGTCGGCGACGCGGTCCGCACCATCATGATGCACCCGCAACACCACACCCGCTTGCCGCGCTATGCCCGCGGCAAGCAGGGCGTGATCGAGCGGATCACCGGCTGCCATGTTTTCCCCGATACCGGCGCGCAGGGGCTGCCGGAGACGGCGCAATGGCTCTACACGGTCGTCTTTACCGGTCCCGAACTTTGGGGGCGCGACGCCGACCCGACATCGACCGTCTCGATCGAGGCCTGGGAGAGCTATCTTGAATCCGCGTGACCTCGCGACGCTGGCCGGCGACACCCCCATCCCGCGCGACGCCGGGGGCCCGGTCTTCGCCGAGCCCTGGCAGGCGATGGTCTTCGCTCTCGTCGTGCAGCTGCAGGAGCGCGGCGTCTTCACGGCGGACGAATGGGCGCAGGCGCTGGGTGCGGAAATCCGCGAGGCGCTGGCCAAGGGGGGCTGCCGCGACGGCTCGGATTATTACGAGCGCTGGTGCGAGGCGCTGGAGCACCTGCTCATCGAGAAGGGGCTGGCCTCGCATGACGGCGTCGATGCCCTCGCCGCCTCCTGGGCACGCGCCGCGGAAGCGACGCCGCATGGCACGCCGATCCTGCTCGAGAACGACCCGCAGCGGCGGATCGCCTAAAGCACGCTGACTTTAGCCGGAAACGCACCGTCATCCCGGACAAGCTGCGAAGCAGCGCCGCTCCGGGATCCATCGTAGCGCTCCGGAGCCCTCCGATGGATCCCGGGTCAAGCCCGGGATGACGGCGTGGTTTCCGAGAAAACGCCGCACGTCCGGCGATTAGCCTCGCCTCAGGCCCATTCGCCCTTGCGGAAGACCGGGACGCGGCGGCCGTCGGCGTGGACGCCGTCGATGTCGACGAGGTTCGAGCCGATCATCCAGTCGATATGGATGAAGCTCTTGTTGCCGCCCTGGGCCGCGACCTGCTCGGGCGTCAGCTTGCCGCCGTCGAGGAAGCACTTCGAATAGCACTGGCCGAGCGCGATGTGGCAGGAGGCGTTCTCGTCGAAGAGCGTGTTCAGGAACAGGATGCCGCTCTTCGAGATCGGGGAGGAATGCGGCACCAGCGCCACCTCACCAAGGCGCCGCGCGCCCTCGTCGGTGTCGAGCACCTTGGCGAGCACATCGGCACCGCGGCTCGCCTTCGACTCGACGATACGGCCGCCTTCGAAGCGGACCTGGATCTCGTCGATCAGCGAGCCCTGATAGGAGAGCGGCTTGGTCGAGGAGACGTGCCCCTCCACCCGCAGCGCATGCGGCGTGGTGAAGACCTCCTCGGTCGGGATGTTGGGATTGCAGGTCACGCCGTTCTTGGCGGTCGAGGCGCCGCCCTGCCATTCATGCCCGTCGGCGAGCCCAACGGTCAGATCGGTGCCCGGCCCGGTGAAGTGCAGGGCGTGGAAGCGCTGGCCGTTGAGCCATTGCGTGCGGCTGCGCAGCGTCGCGTTATGCGTGGCCCAGGCCGCGACAGGGTCCCCGCTCTCGACGCGCGAGGCAGCGAAGATCGCATCCGCGAGCTTGCCGACCGCCACCTCCTCGGCGTCGCCGGGGAAGACGCGCCGGGCCCAGGCGGCCGTCGGATAGGCCAGGATGTTCCAGTTGATGTCGAAGCCGGCGATCTTCTCCAGCGCCGGCTGATAGGCGACCGAGTTCGCCTTGCTGGCGCGCGAGACCTTGGCCGGGTCCTGCTCCGCCATCATCATCGGGTCGTCGCCGACGATGGCCAGCCGCGCGGTGTTGTTGGCGAAGGCCTTGGCGACGCCCTCATGCAGCCAGCCGGCGGCGCGGTCGAAACTGTCGTCCCGGGCATAGCGGTAGCGCGCCAGCGTCAACTCCTCGTCGGAGAGGATCGGCGTCACCAGCCCGGCGCCGGCCTTGTAGGCGTGCTCGGCGATCTTTCGCACCAGCGGCAGCGCCGTGACGGGGGCGGTGAGAAACAGGTCCTGCCCGGGCTGGAGGTTGAGCCCGACACGCACGGCGGCCTGGGCCAGCCGGTCGAGCTTCTCGGGGTCGATCGAAATGGGAAGGCCGCGCTGATGAATGGTCATGGGGACGCCTGGTCTGGTGATGTCGGGCGAATCTAGTGCAGGGCTGAGCATCCGCCAATGGACCGGCCCGCCCCGCGGATGCAGGATGGCGCCGCACTGCCCTCGCGTCGACGACCCAGAGATCCCGATGTTCCTGCTCAACACCCATCCCGACCATCGCAAGCCGCTCCTGCCGGAGGATGCCGAGGTCCTCGGCGCCGCGGGCGCCCTCTTAGTCGAGGCCCAGCTCCGTCACCGGGCGAACTACGCGGTGACGCCGCTGCACGACCTGCCGGGCCTGGCGGCGCAGCTCGGCGTGGGCGCGATCCAGGTCAAGGATGAGGGGCACCGGCTCGGTCTCGGCAGCTTCAAGGCGCTGGGCGGATCCTATGTCGTCGTCAGGCTGGTGCTGGAGGAGGCCGCGCGCCGGCTCGGGCGGCCGGTCGAGATCGGCGAGCTGCAGTCACCGGCCGTGAGGGAGGTCGCGGCCTCGCTGACCTTCTCCTGCGCCACCGACGGCAATCATGGCCGCTCGGTCGCGCAGGGCGCGCAGCTCGTCGGCGCACGCGCCGCGATCTTCGTCCATTCCGGCGTCAGCGAGGAGCGGATCGCTGCCATCGCCCGCTTCGGCGCGACGATGATCCGGGCGGAGGGCACCTATGACGATTCGGTGGCGGGGGCCGCGCGCGTCTCGGCCGAGAAGGGCTGGACGGTGGTCTCCGATACCTCCTGGCCGGGTTATGAGCGCATCCCCGGGCTGGTGATGCAGGGCTATACGGCGCTCGTCGCGGAGTCGCTGCGCCAGATGAAGGAGCCGCCGACGCATGTCTTCGTGCAGGTCGGCGTCGGCGGCATCGCCGCGGCGGTGGCAGCGCATTTCGCGCTGGTGCTGGGCGAGGCACGACCGGTTTTCGTCGCGGTCGATCCGGCGCGGGCGGCCTGCATGTTCGCCAGCGCGCAGGCGGGAGCGCCGGTGAAGGCGGATGTCGGCGAGCCGACGGTGATGGCGATGCTCGACTGCTACGAGCCTTCGCTCGTCGCCTGGCGCATCCTGTCGCGGGTGGCGGACGCCTTCATGACGGTCGAGGACGAGGATGCGGTGGCGGTGATGAACCGGCTGGCGCGCCCCGTGGGCGACGATCCGGTCGTGGTTGCCGGAGAGAGCGGCGGGGCGGGGCTCGCCGGGCTGATCCGGGCGGCCGGCGATCCGGCTGTCCGGGCGCAGCTGAAGCTCGACGCGACCTCGCGCGTCTTCGTCGTCAACACCGAGGGCGCGACCGATCCGGCGCGCTATGCCGAACTGGTCCACGGCCTGGCCGCCTGATCTCTTTTATCCGGCATGACTTGCCGTCATGGCGCCCGCACGGTTGGCGCACGGGGCGGGCTTGTTCGCTCTGGCCTAAGCTCCCGCCGCGCGCCGGCCTGCAGGGCGGGCGCAACCTGGCCTTCGAGGGGAATTTAAAGATGACCGTTGCCGCAGAAGTGCCTTACCGTACGCAGAACTGGACGCTGGGCAAGCCGATGGCGAGCGGGCGCAACGGCGTCGTCGTCTCGCAGAACCGCGAGGCGGCCGAGGCCGGCGCCGCGATCCTGGAGGCCGGTGGCAATGCGGCGGATGCGGCGGTGGCGGCCTGTTTCGCGCTGGCCGCGGTCGAGCCCTGGAACAGCGGGCTTGGGGGCATCGGCTTTGCGGTCGTGCTCAAGGCCAATGAGACCACGGCGAAGGTCGTTGATTTCGGCCCTGTCGCGCCGCGGCGCGCCGATCCGTCGTCCTACCCGCTGACGGGCGCGATGAAGAACGACCTCTTCACCTGGCCCGAGGTGGTGGGCGACGTGAATATCCACGGCCCGCTGTCCTTCGTGATTCCGTCCTCCGTCGCCGGCTACGCCAAGCTGAAGGAGAGCTTCGGGACGGCGATGCCGGTCGCCGATCTGCTGGCGCCGGCGATCACGCTCGCCAAGCGCGGTCTGGCGCAGGACTGGTACACGACGCTCAAGGTTTCCTCCTCGGCCGCCGTGCTGCGGCTCTACGCGGAAAGCGCGCGGATCTATCTGCCCAACGGCCTGCCGCCGGTGCCGCCCTATCAGGGCAAGCCGGGTTTCTTCCGTCTCGGCAACCTTGCCTCGACGCTGGAGCGGCTGGCTTCGGCCGGGCTCGACGATTTCTACAAGGGCGAGATCGCCGGCCGGCTCGTCGCCGACATCAAGGCGCTGGGCGGCGTCGTCGATGCGCAGGACCTCGCGGCGTGCCGGGCGATCGTGCGGGACGCGCCGACGATCGACTGGCGCGGCACCCATCTCGTCCACACCGCCGGCGGGCTGACGGCTGCGCCGACGCTGGAAGCGGTGGTGGAGGGCATGGACGCGACGCGGCCCGGTCCCGGGGGGCCCGACGCGGCCTGGTTCGCCAGTCTGTCGCGGGTGATGCGCGAGGCCTATGCGAGCCGGCTCGAAGGGCTGGGAGCCGCGAAGGCGGCTACGGAGCCCGGCGACACCTGCACCACCCATCTGACGGTGGTCGATGGCGAGGGCACGCTGGTCACGGTGACGACGACGCTGCTCTCCTCGATGGGCAGCCGCGTCGTGCTGCCCGACACCGGCGTGCTGATGAACAACGGCATGATGTGGTTCGATCCGCGCCCCGGCAGCGCCAATGCGATCGCGCCCGGCGCCCGGCCGCTCTGCAACATGTGTCCGGTGATCGTGACGCCGAAGGCGGGCTCCGGCCCGCGCTTCGCCGGCGGCGCCTCGGGCGGGCGACGCATTCTTGCCAGCGTCTACCAGATGCTGGCCTGGACGGTGGATTTCGGCATGGGGCTGGAGGAAGCCGCGCATCGGCCGCGCATCGACGTCTCGGGTCCGGACCAGACCAGCGCCGATCTGCGCCTGCCGGCGGACACGCTGGCGGCGCTGGAGGCGGCCGGGCCGGTCGTTGTGGTCGAGCACGGCGTGCTGCCGATCAACTTCGCCTGCCCCAACCTCATCCGCGTCGATGCGGATGGGGCGGAAGGGGTCAGCGACGTGATCTCGCCCTGGTCGGCTGCGGTCGCGGCGAAGGGCTGACCGGCAATAGCGTCATGATCGGGCTTGACCCGACCATCTCGAAAACCAGCGCCATCTGGTCATGAGATTCCCGGGTCAAGCCCGGGAATGACACTGTCTGCTAGCGCCCGTCACACCCGCTTCAGACCCCAGGGATAGGGCGCCGAGCCCTTCTGCATGCCGGTCAGGGTCTTGCGATAGGCGGTGCGGATCATGAAGACGCCGAGCGGGATCGTCGCGGTGTCCTCGAGTGCGAGGCGCCCCAGTGCCGACGCGGCCTTCTTCTGGCCGGCCTCGTCGGGCGCGTAGAGCCATTCTTCGGCCAGCGCTTCCGCCTTGGCGCTGTCGTACCAACCGAACCAGCCCTTCGCGCCCTGGCCGCGCACCAAATAGGACAAGGCCGGGTTGCTCCAGCCCATCGCCGAGCCGGTGGTGTGGAAGATGCTCCAACCGCCCTTTTCGACCGGCTCGCGGCTGTTGCGGCGCTGGATCACCGTGCCCCAGTCGCTGGCGACGAAATCGACATTCATGCCGATGCTCTTGAGCAGTTCGTAGGTCACGTCGCCGAGCGGGCCGATGTCGGGGAAGTCGGTCGGGCTGATGATGACGACCTTCTCGCCCTTGTAGCCGGAGTCCTTGAGGGCCGCCTTCGCCTTCTCGACGCTCTGGGGCATCAGGTCTTCCTGCTCGCCGTCATAATAGGGCGTGCCGCGGAACCAGAGATTGCGCGAGGTCTTCCAGACCGAGGTGTCGTCGCCCTGGGTGGCGCGCATATAGTCTTCCTGGTTCACCGCCATGCGCACGGCGGCGCGCACCTTCGGATTGTCGAAGGGCGGTTGCAGGTGGTTCAGCCGCATGATCGCGCCGCGGCCAGCCTCGTCGGTGACCTCGCGGGTGATGTCGGCGCTCTTGGCGAGCATCGGCTGGAGATCGCTGAGCGGCCTCTCCCACCAGTCGACCTCGCCTTTGATCAGGGCGTTCGCGGCGGTGGCCGGATCGGGCAGGATCTGCCATTCGACGCGCTTGAAATTCGCGACCTTGCCGCCGGCATTGCGGCTGGGGGGCTCGGCGCGAGGCTTGTAGGCCTCGAACTTCTCATAGGCGACCTTGCTGCCCGAGACATATTCTGCGGGCAGGAACCGATAGGGGCCGGAGCCGACGACCTCGGTGATCTGCTTGGTCGCTTCGGTGGTGGCCAGGCGCTCGGGCATGATGAACAGGGGCGAATCCGCCTTGGCGAGCACGTCGAGCATCATCGGGAAGGCGCGGGTGAGCTTCAGCTCGAAGGTGCGGTCGTCGATCGCTGCCGAGGACTCGATCACCTTCGCCAGGAGCTGTCCGTAGGGGTCGCGCTGGACCCAGCGCTTCAGGCTCTGCAGGCAGTCGGCCGGCTTGACCGGGACGCCGTCATGGAAGGAAAGCCCGTCGCGCAGCTTGAAGCGCCAGCTTTTTCCGTCGGGTCCAACCTCGTGGCTCTCGACCATCTGCGGCTGCGGCTTGCCGGCCAGATCGAGCCCATAGAGCGTGTCGTAGACATAGTAGCCGTGGTTGCTGGTCACGGTCGCCGTCGTCCAGACCGGATCGAGCGCCGTCAAATTCGCCTGCGGCACGAACTTCAGCGTGGTCGCCGACTGGGCCGCGGCGCGGCCGATGGCGGCGGGACCGGCGAGCGTCAGGGCGGTCGCGCCCTTCAGGAATGTGCGGCGTCTCATGGGAGTCCCCCTCGGTCGATGGGTCGGTGGCGGCATCGGACACGGGCGTGGCGAGGCCTGTCTTGGACGTTCCTGCCCCTCCCGGGGCAGGCTGACGGATCGGCTTTGGTCTCAGTCGAAACCGAGGAAGCCGGGCGTGTCGGCGATGCGCGGGCCGGCCGCGAGTTTCGCGATGTCGGGCACGGGGCGCGCCGTCAGCGTGTCGCCAGCGAGCGCCGCCTCGAGCGCGGCGGCCACCGCCAGCACCTTGGCGTCGCCGCCGCGCGGGCCGACGATCTGCAGGCCAAAGGGCATGCCGGCATCGTCCAGGCCGACCGGCAGGGAGATCGCGGGGTGGCCGACCGTGGTGGCGGCATAGGCCAGCGCCAGCCAGTGGAAATAGGTTCGCGTCGGCTGGCCATCGATCTCGGCCGGGTAGAGCTCCGACCAGGGGCGGGGGCTCAGCGTCACCGCCGGAGAGAGGATGACGTCATAATCCGCGAAGAAATGCTGCCAGCGCTGGTAGATCGCGGTCTGCTGCTTCAGCGCGCGGGTGATGTCGAGCGCGCCGTAGCGCAGCCCTTCCTCGACATTGGCGCGGACATTGGGGCCGACGAGCTCGGGCGTGTCGCGGACGCGCTCATACATGCCGGCAAGGAAGGAGACCGAGCGCAGCACCTCGAAGGTTTCGTCGGTGCCAGAGCAGTCCGGCGTCGCCTCGTCGGCGGTGGCGAATAGCGAGGAGAAGGCGCCGACCTTCTGCGCGAAGACCTTGCGGATGTGCTTCTCGGTCGGCGCGAAGCCGAAATCGGGTGTCACCGCGACCCTGAGCGAGGCGAGGTCGATCGCCGCCGGCCTGGCGAAATCCTCCAGGCGGCGGATCGTCTGGCCGTGGATCGTGGTCGCCAACGGGTCGGCGGCATCGTCGCCGATCATGGTCGAGAGCAAGAGGCAGAGATCGGGAACGGTGCGCGCCATCGGCCCGAGCACGGAGAGCGGGTTCCAACCGAGCGGGCGCTTCTCGCTCGGCACCAGCCCGGGGGAGGGCCGGAAGCCGACGATGCCGTTATAGGCGGCGGGGTTGCGCAGCGAGCCGCCGGTATCGGAGCCTGTCGCGATCGGCACCATGCCGGTGGCGAGCGCGACGCCCGATCCGCCAGAGGAGCCTGCCGCGCATTTCATCGGGTCGAAGGGGTTGCCGGTCGCGCCATAGACGGCGTTGCGGGTGTTGGCGCCCGCGCCCCATTCGGGCGTATTGGTCTTGCCGATCACGATCGCACCCGCCTTGCGGGTCTTGGCGACGATCAGCTGGTCCTCGGCGGGGACGTGGTCGCGATAAAGCTGGCTGCCATAGGTCGTGCGCAGGCCGGCGACGTTTTCGAGATCCTTCACGCCGAGCGGCAGGCCGTGCAGCGCGGGCAGGGCGTCGCCGCGCATGGTCGCGGCATCGGCGGCCTTGGCGGCCGTGCGGGCGCGCTCGTCGTCGCGGGCGACCATGGCGTTCACGGCGGGATCGACGGCGTCGATGCGGGCGATGCAGCTTTCGAGCAGCTCGGTCGCCGAGAGCTTCTTGGCGCCGATCAGGGCACGCGCCTCGACGGCGGTGAGGTCGCAGGGATTGGTCAAGTGGTCAGGCCTCTCGTTGAGGACCGCGCGACGCAAAAGGCGTGCCTGAGGTCCGGCGAGGGGCAGTCTACGGCAAAGGCGCGGGGCGTGAAGTGCGGCCGGCGCAGGTCGCGGGCTTGCGGGATGCGCGCTCGCCACCGAAGATGATCCAGCGGTCCTTCGCGGGACGGATGCCATTGCGCCCATGGAGGGTCCGGTGAGCTACTTCGCGTCTTTTGTCGCCTATGTGAAAGCCAAGGACTGGAAACAGGCCTACGATCAGATCAACGGCTACAACATGGCCGGAATGCTGAGCGCCCTGAGGGAGATTGGCCCATTGGCGCTGCGCGACATGCGCGCTCAGATGGCGATCTACGATGTCTGGGGCGGACCGAACATGGAGCGGATCCGCTTTGCTATGGATGTCGTCGCCACCCTGAAGGTGCCGGCGCCGCCCTCATGGCTGCCCCCTGACCAGGTCCAGGACGCGCGCGACTTCCTGAAGCGAAACGCCGGCAGCAAGCCTGCGGGCGCCGCCCAGAAGACGATCCACCTGACCTTGTACTGGACCAGGGCTGCGCTCGGCGAGACGATCTCGAGTCGCCTGATCCAGCGGGCCCGCGAAATCCTCCGTGACAATCTGCCAACGCATGAGCTCTCGGTCCTGCCGAAGCGCTACGAGATCGCCTTCGACGGCGAGGTGCTGGGACAGCCGGATGTCGAGAATGCGATCGGCATGGCGGAGGCGCTTGTGCCGCAGTCGGCGAACCGCTTGAGCGTCTTCTTCTGCAGGACGACCGCCGCCGAGTGCTCACCCGGCCAGACCTGCGCGAGTGCGCCCCATGGCACGACTCCCCAGATCAGGGGCCGGCCCTACATCTTCATCAACGTCGCCAATCCCAAATCGGATTCGGGCACGCTCCTGCACGAGATCGGCCATGCGGCCGGCGTTCAGGTTCGTGACAGCGACGAAAATCTGAAGGATCTCGACGACATCATGAGCTACGGGGCCAACCGCTCCAAAATCGGCTTCAACATGACGAACAAGCTGAACGCCAAAGGGCTTTTTTTCGTCACGGCGAGCTAGCTGCCGGCTCCGCCCGCGGCGAGGCCGAGATAGAGCGCCGCCCCCAGCACGGCGACGAAGGCGGCGGCCAGCAGTTCCAGCACAGCGAGCGTGCGGGCGGCCCGCAGCGACCCGCCACCGGCCAGTTTCAGCGCCGCGAACTTGAAGAAGACGGCGAGGGCGGCGAGCGCCCCCGTCGTCAGGGCGGTCCCCAGCGCCATGGCGAAGGCAGCGGCGATGCCGGCCCAGAATAGGCCGGCGGAGGCGGCGAAGACGAGGATGATGATGGCGCCGGCGCAGGGCCGCAAACCGGCTGCCAGCACGACACCGGCCATCTCGCGCCAGTTTCGCAGCCGGGCGATCTCGTCGGGCGTCGGCATATGGACATGGTCGCAGGAGGGGTCATGCACCTGCGCGCCGCGGCCGAGCGTCAGCAGCGCGCCGGCCTTGCGCCAGAGCACCCATGTTCCGACGAGAGCGACGAGGGCGAAGCTCGCGCGCTCGACCCAGTCGGTGGCGACCGCCATCGTCTGCGCGGTCTGGCGCAGGGCGATGGTGAGAGTGCCGACCAGCGCGATCGCGACCAGCGCCTGCAGGATCGCCGCTGCGAAACTCAGGCCCAGGCCGCGCCGCAGGCTGCGGTCGTCGGCGACGATGTAGCCCGAGATCACTGCCTTGCCATGGCCCGGCCCGGCCGCGTGGAAGACGCCATAGGCGAAAGCGAGGCCGAGCAGGCCCCAGATCGCCGTGGTACTCCCCGCCACCGCCTTCAGTGCGGCGGTAAGGTCCCGGTAGAAAGCGGACTGCCAGGCGAGGATGATGCCGAAGAGCCCCGTTGTGGCGGGGGGCGCCTCGCGCGGCAGCGGCACGCCGAAGGGGTTGCGCGGTGGCGGGGGCGGCGGCGGGCTCCAGGCCGAGAGCAGGGCCGCCAGCAGAGCGAGGCCGGCGGCGACGACCGCCAGCGCCAGCACGATGACGATCAGGCGCCGCGACAGGGCGGGCCAGGGCATCCAGGCGAGGCGCGGGGTTTCGAGCGACATCGGGCCGGTCAGGGGCAGGCGACGAGCGCGCGGGTCGTGACCTGAAGCCCGCTGGTGTCGGGCGTGGCGGTGATGTCCTCCTGCGCCAGCTTCTGCTGGATCGCGGGATCGAGCTTGGGGGGACGGGCCACGCGCACGATGCAGCCCTTCGGTGCGTCGCGGGCGACCACCGCATCGGGCGCATCGACGATCTCGAAGGCGACGAAATAGGAGGGGTCGCCGATCTCGATCCCGAAGGAGCGGCTGGCATGGGCCGGCACCTTGAGCGGCAGCGTGTAGGTGAGCGTCAGGATCTTGTTCTCGAAGACGAGACCGGCGCCGGTCGGCGTGCCGAACTCCTGCGGCTTGCCGTTGGCCTTGGCGGTGGTGAAGAAGCCGACATCGGGCAGGGATTCGACGTTGACCTTGGCGAGTTCGGCCAGCTCGTCCGGAGTCAGCTTGCCGTCGCCATTCTTGTCGAGCCCTTGGGTGATATAGGCCGAATACGCCTCGTCGAAGCTCCAGATGTGCTTGAGCGCGCGTACCGCGCCATCGGGCGCATAGAGGATCTCGGCGCGGGCGGTGACGAAGACATGCGGATGCGCCGCAGCCGGAGCGCCCGACCCCGCCCAGGCGGCGACGGCGAGCAGGGCGGCGAGAGCGGGTCGGCGTGCCACGGGCAATGTCCTCGGCATGGGCGCAAGCTGGCGCAGCAGGGTTAACGATGCGTGAATCGGGCGCAGGCGTCCAGCCGCCCGTGCCGGCAGCGGATCGCCCAGAAAGGCGGCCGAATCGCGGCGTCCCGACGCGCCCGGCAAGGCGGGCCGCGCTTGAGTTCGGTGGCGCGCCCGCCCCATAGTGCGGCTGCCCGCCACCAGGGAGAGCCGGCCCCGTGATCCTGCCCGACGAACTGAAGCGCATCGCCGCCTGGTCGCGCGATCTGCGCGAGGAGGAGTTCGAGGAGGCACGGCGCGGCATCTCCTTCCGCAGCTATGGCAAGGGCGCCCATATCTGCCATGTCGGCGACCGGATGGAGGCCTGGACCGGCGTCGCCGAGGGGCTGGTCAAGATGTCGACGACCTCGAAGACAGGGAAGGCCGCGACGCTCGCCGGCATGCGGGCCGGAGCCTGGTTCGGCGAGGGCACGGTGATCAAGGGCGAGCTGCGGCGCTACGAGCTGGTGGCGCTGCGGGAAACCAAGCTCGCCTTGATGCGACGCCAGACCTTCCTCTGGCTGTTCGAGCATTCCGCCGCCTTCAACCGCTTCCTCGTCCACCAGTTCAACGAGCGCCTCGCCCAGTTCATCGCGCTGGCGGAGACGGAACGGACGCTGGATTCGACCGGGCGGCTGGCGCGCAACCTCGCCTGGCTGTTCAACCCGACCCTCTATCCCGACGAGGACCGCACGCTCGAGGTCAGCCAGGAGGAGCTGGGTCTGCTCGCCGGCATGTCGCGACAGGTCGCCAATCAGGGCCTCTCGCGCCTCGCCGCGCTCGGCCTGCTCGAGATCGGACACGGCAGCGTAACCATCCTCGATGTCGAGGGCCTGGCGCGTTACGAGGGGTAATTCGTCAGGACCCGACCCGCATGCAAGCCGTTTCGAGGCGGCGATGGCGACGGCGCGCTGCCAAATCCGCGCCGACAACGGCACAAAGTTGGGACGACGGTGAGCCATCTTCCGCGCGGGCAGAGGAACTGCCCTGAAGAGGGTTCACCATGAAAATCGCCTTCGCAGCCATGCTCGCCTGTGCGGCCACCGCTTTGGCGCCCGCCGTCCACGCCCAGACCCCACTGCTGACGACCGTGAAGAGCCGCGGCCATCTCATCTGCGGCGTGAGCCCCGGTCTCGCCGGCTTCGGATTGCCGGATGCGCAGGGACAATGGGCCGGCCTCGACGTCGACCTGTGCCGCGGCATCGCCGCCGCTGTCTTCGACGATCCGGCCAAGGTCAAGTTCACGCCGCTGTCGTCGAAGGACCGCTTCACGGCGCTCCAGTCCGGCGAGGTCGACCTGTTGTCGCGCACCAGCACCTGGACGATGGCGCGCGACACCTCGCTGGGCTTGAGCTTCGCGGGCGTCAACTACTATGACGGCCAAGCCTTCCTGGTGAAGAAGACACTGGGCGTCGACAGCGCGCTGAAGCTCAACGGTGCCTCGATCTGCCTGCAGCAGGGCACGACGACCGAGCTCAACGTCGCCGACTATTTCCGCAAGAACGGCATCAAGTACGAGCCGGTGACCTTCGACAAGGGCGACGAGGCGATCACCGCCTTCCAGTCCGGCCGCTGCGACGCGCTGACCGACGATGCCTCGGCGCTCTACGCGCTCCGGCTCAAGCTGGTGAAGCCGGAGGAGGCGGTCGTCCTGCCCGAGATCATTTCCAAGGAGCCGCTCGGCCCGGTCGTGCGCAGCAGCGACATGTCCTGGTTCAACCTGGTCAAATGGGTGCATTTCGCCATGCTGAACGCCGAGGAACTCGGTGTGACCCAGGCCAATGTCGACCAGCAGAAGTCTTCGACCAATCCCGAGATCCGGCGCCTGCTCGGCGTCGAGGGCAAGTTCGGCGAGGCGATCGGCCTGACGCCGGACTGGGCCTACCGGGTCGTCATGCATGTCGGGAATTATGGCGAAGCCTTCGAGCGCAATGTCGGCGCCGCATCGGTCCTGAAGATCGCGCGTGGCAAGAACGACCTCTGGACCAGGGGCGGCCTGCAATACGCGCCGCCGATCCGCTGATCTGCCTCCGAGCGGGAACCGACCCCGTCATTGCGGCCGCGCCGGTTCCACCGGCGCGGCTTCGTCGTTCTTGAGCGATCGAAACTGGAGTGAAAGCGGGGCATCAGGGCGCCCATTCGGGCCATCGGCCGCATGGTCGACCGCCCGATCCGCCTCGCGCAAACAATAACCCAAGACAATAGCGACCAAAACGCGATCCGTCTGTCAAGCCCCCCCTTGCAAAGCGCATGCGCCGCTGCGAGGCTTGCATCCAACGAGGCCCGAAGCGGCCCGAACGAAGGCTGGTGCGATGTACGCCAGCCTGCTCAGGGTGGAGACGGACGATGGCAAGCGCGAGCGCCGGCCAGGCGGATACCTTTCCGAAATTGCTGCTGCGCAATGCGCGCGAGCGGGGCGGGCGCATCGCGTTCCGCCACAAGGATCTCGGCATCTGGCAGTCCTGGAACTGGGCTGAAGTGACCGAGCAGGTGCGCGGCTTCGCGCGCGGCCTGCAGAATCTCGGGCTGAAGCGCGGCGAGAAGGTTGCGATCGTTGGCTACAATCGGCCGCGGCTCTATTGGGCGATGGCCGCCGCGCAGTGGCTCGGCGCCGTGCCGGTGCCGGTTTATGCCGACAGCGTCGCCGACGAGATGGCCTATGTCCTCGACCATGCCGAGGCCGTCTTCGCCGTGGTTCAGGACCAGGAGCAGGTCGACAAGATTCTCTCCATCGCCGAGCGCCTGCCGAGCCTGCGGCACATGCTCTATGACGAGCCCCGCGGCCTGCGCGACTACGACCACGGCACGCTGCACCCGATCGACGATGTGATCGCGGGCGGCCTGAAGGACCTCGCCGGCACCGCGGAGGCGACAACCGCTCTCGAGCGCGAGATGCTGGCGGGCTCGGGCGCCGATCTCGGCATCATCCTCTACACCTCCGGCACGACCGGGCGGCCCAAGGGCGTGATGCTCAGCCATACCAATGTGATCGCGGCGGCCGAGATCGGCTGCCAGTTCGACGGGCTGAACGAGAGCGACGAGATCATCGCCTATCTGCCGATCGCCTGGGTCGGCGACCACATCTTCTCCTATGCGCAGGCGATCGTCGCCGGCTTCTGCGTCAACTGTCCGGAAGGGCCGGAGACGGTGATCGAGGACCGCCGCGAGGTCGGCACCACCTATGCCTTCGCGCCGCCGCGCGTCTTCGAGACGATGCTGACCCTGACGATGGTGCGGATGGAGGATGCCGGCGCGCTGAAGCGGAAGATGTTCCACTACTTCCTCGGCGTGGCCAAGGAGCATGGCGAGAAGATCCTGAACGGCGAGAGCGTCCCGCTGGGCGCGCGCCTGCTCTACGGGCTCGGCGACATGCTGGTCTACGGCCCCTTGCGCAACCGTTTCGGCCTGACGCGGATCAAGGTCGGCTATACCGCGGGCGAGGCGATCGGCCCCGAGCTGTTCCGCTTCTACCGCTCGATCGGCGTCAACCTGAAGCAGCTCTACGGACAGACGGAAGCCGGCGTCTACATCACCATGCAGCCCAATGGCGAGATCCGGGCCGACACGGTCGGCCGGCCGGCGCCGCTGGTCGAGATCCGGATCGACGACAATGGCGAGGTGCTCTACCGCTCGCCCTCGATCTTCGGCGGCTACTACAAGGATCCCGAGAAGACCGCCGAGACGATGACGGCGGACGGCTATGTCCGCTCCGGCGATGCCGGCTTCTTCGACGAGGAAGGCCATCTCAAGATCATCGACCGGGCCAAGGATGTCGGCAAGCTCTGCAACGGGGAGCTGTTCCCGCCGAAATACATCGAGAACAAGCTGAAGTTCTTCCCCAACATCAAGGAGGCGGTCGCCTTCGGGCAGGACCGCGACTACGCCACCGTGGCGGTGAACATCGACCTGACGGCGGTGGGCAACTGGGCCGAGCGCAACAACGTCGTCTACGCCTCCTATCAGGAGCTGGCCGGGCACGATCTCGTCTACGACATGATCGCCCAGCATGTGGACGAGGTGAACCGCTCGCTCGCGTCCGAGCCGCTGATGGGGGGCGCCCAGATCAAGCGCTTCCTGATCCTGCACAAGGAGCTCGACGCCGACGATGGCGAGCTGACGCGGACCCAGAAGGTCCGGCGCGGCTTCATCGCCGATCGCTACGCGCCGCTCGTCAACGCGCTCTATGACGGCTCGAACGAGGCGGACATCTCCACCGAGGTCACCTTCGAGGATGGCCGCAAGGGCGTGATCTCGGCCCGCGTCAAGGTGCGCGACGCGACGATCTATCCCTCGACCGCCGCCGAGCGGCCGGCACCGGCGAGGGCTGCGGCATGAATGCGGAACCGATGACCATGACGGGTGCGCCGGTGCGCGAGGTGCTGCTCTCGGTGGAGAACGTGTCGCTGCGTTTCGGCGGAGTAAAGGCGATCACGGACGTCTCCTTCGACATCCGCAAGGGCGAGGTGCGCGCCATCATCGGCCCCAACGGAGCCGGAAAGACCTCGATGCTCAACTGCATCAATGGCTTCTACCAGCCGCAGGAAGGGCAGATCACCTTCAAGGGCGAGCGCCGCCACAAGATGCGGCCGCATCGCGCCGCGGCGGCCGGCATCGCCCGCACCTTCCAGAACGTCGCCCTGTTCAAGGGCATGTCGACGCTCGACAACATCATGACCGGCCGCACGCTCAAGATGAACCGCGGCTTCTTCTGGCAGGTGCTGCGCCACGGGCCGGCGATGACGGAGGAGATCGCGCATCGCAAGGTCGTCGAGGACATCATCGACTTCCTGCAGATCGAGCACATCCGCAAGCTGCCCGTCGGCAAGCTGCCCTATGGGCTGCAGAAGCGCGTCGAGCTCGGCCGGGCGCTGGCGATGGAGCCGGAGCTGCTGCTGCTGGACGAGCCGATGGCCGGCATGAACCTCGAGGAGAAGGAGGACATGTGCCGCTTCATCCTCGACGTGAACCAGCAGTTCGGCACCACGATCGCGCTGATCGAGCACGACATGGGCGTGGTCATGGACCTCTCCGATCGCGTTGTCGTGCTCGAATACGGCCGCAAGATCGCCGACGGCACGCCGGCCGAGGTCAAGGCCGACCAGAAGGTGATCGATGCCTATCTGGGAGTGGCGCATTGATGAACCACAGCCCTCTCACTCTCAGCCCTCATCCTGAGGAGTGCTCCACAGGAGCACGTCTCGAAGGATGCTCCGGAGGGCTCCTCACCCGCGAGCTGGTCCATCCTTCGAGACGCCGCTGCGCGGCTCCTCAGGATGAGGGCTCGTTTCAGGGTCCATTGAACTGGAAGGCGCAGCCATGAGCGACGTCGCCGCACGGCCCGCGCCGAACCTTCTCGCCAATGGCTGGGTCAAGGCTGCCCTGATCCTGGCCGCCATCGTTGCCTTCGCGCTCGTCGGCGCGCGCCTCGACGGATCGGGGACGCTCTACAAGATCTTCATCGACCCCTTCGCGCAGATGGCGTCGGCGCCGGACCTGCTGGCCCAGACCGTCTGGGAGGGGCTGGTCTCGGGCGTGCTCTACGCGCTGATCGCGCTCGGCTTCGTGCTGATCTTCAAGGCGTCGGGCGTGTTCAACTTCGCCCAGGGCATCATGGTGGTGTTCGCCGCGCTGACGCTGGTCGGGCTCTACGAAAAGGGGGTGCCGGCCTTCCTGGCGGTGATCCTGACGCTGGGCGTGATGTTCGTGCTGGCGGTGGCGATTGAGCGCGTGGTGCTGCGGCCGCTGGTCAACCAGCCCGACATCATCCTGTTCATGGCGACCTTCGGGATCACCTATTTCCTGATCGGGCTCGGCGAATCCGTTTTCGGTGGCAATCCCAAGCAGATGATCGCCGAGCAGCTCTATCTGCCCAAGGGCGCGATCGACCTGAAGATCCTCGGCGGGCTGGTTTCGCTGCAGAAGATCGACATTGCCGCCGCGGTGATCGCCTCGGTGATGATCGCGGCGCTGGCGCTGTTCTTCCAGTACACCCGCATCGGGCGGGCGCTGCGCGCGGTCGCCGACAGCCACAAGGCGGCGCTCTCGGTTGGCATCTCGCTGAACCAGATCTGGGTCATCGTCTGGTTCACCGCCGGCATCGTCGCGCTGATCACCGGCATCATGTGGGGCGCTCGCTCGGACGTGTCCTTCGCGCTCGAGATCGTGGCGCTGAAGGCCCTGCCGGTGCTGATCCTCGGCGGCTTCACCTCGATCCCCGGCGCGATCATCGGCGGGCTGATCATCGGCATCGGCGAGAAGATGGGCGAGTTCTACTGGGGGCCGCTGATCGGCGGCGGCATCGAGAGCTGGCTCGCTTATTTCATCGCGCTGGGCTTCCTGCTGTTCCGGCCGCAGGGCCTGTTCGGCGACAAGATCATCGAGCGGATTTGAGGGCCGGGACATGTTTTACCGCGAGGCCGGCCAGTTCAAATCCACTTACCAGGCCGATATGGCCGTGTTCCCGATCCGGCAGGACCGGATCGGGCTGGCGATCATTCTCGCCATCGCCTTCGTCGTGATTCCCTATTTCGGGGACGACTTCTTCATTACCTCGGTGATGATCCCCTTCCTCGTCTTCTCGCTGGCGGCGATCGGGCTCAACATCCTCACCGGCTATACCGGGCTGATCTCGCTGGGCACGGCGGCGTTCATGGGGGTGGGAGCCTATGCCTGCTACAAGCTGACGACGATGTTCCCGAACGTGAACATCATCGTGCTGATCCTGGCCTCGGGGCTGTTCTCGGCGGCGATCGGCGTGCTCTTCGGCCTGCCCTCGCTGCGGATCAAGGGCTTCTACCTCGCGGTGGCGACGCTGGCGGCGCAGTTCTTCCTGCAATGGGCCTTCGTGCGCGTGCCCTGGCTGTTCAACTACAATGCCTCGGGCGCCATCGAGGTGCCGCAGCGCCTGCTGTTCGGGATTCCGGTGACGGGCGCCTCGGCCGCGCCGGAGACGCGCTATTTTGTCTGCCTCGTGCTGGTGGTGGGGCTGACCTGGTTTGCCTCGAACCTCGTCCACGGCAAGATCGGCCGCTCCTGGATGGCGGTGCGCGACATGGACATCGCCGCAGAGCTGATGGGCATCAAGCTGCTCAACGCCAAGCTCCTCGCCTTCGCGGTGTCGTCCTTCTATGCGGGCGTCGCCGGGGCGATGATGATCTTCCTCTGGTATGGCGGCGGCGAAGCGGCCGACGTGTTCGGCATCCGGCTGTCGTTCAACATCCTGTTCATGGTCATCATCGGCGGGCTGGGCTCGCTGATCGGCTCCTTCTTCGGGGCCGCCTTCCTCTCGATCCTGCCCACCGCGATGAAGTTCGGCCTGCCGGCGCTGGGCGTGCCGATGGCCGGCGCGACGGCCGAGCACGTCACCTTCATGCTGATCGGCGGGCTGATCATCCTGTTCCTGATCGTCGAGCCGCACGGGCTCGCGCGGCTCTGGCAGATCGGGAAGCAGAAACTGCGGACATGGCCGTTCCCCTACTGAGGGGGCGGACCGGACGACGACCCGCATCGGCCTTCAAGGATGCGGGCGGACAAAAGACCGGCGGGGTCTCGACACCACCGCCGGAGGGAAACGAACGGAGGACGACCGATGAAGACACAGCATCTGATGAAGGGCGCCGCACTCGGCGCATTGCTGGCCGCGGCCGGCTTCGCGGCCCCCGCCGCCGCGCAGGACTCGATCTACGTCTCCAACAACGCCTATCGTACCGGGCCCTTCGCCGGCTCGGGCATCCCGATCGGCGACGGCATGCGCGACTACATGACGATGATCAACGAGCGCGACGGCGGCGTGAACGGCGTCAAGATCGTCTATGAGGAGTGCGAGACCGGCTACGACACCAAGAAGTCGATCGAGTGCTACGAGCAGGCGAAGGCGAAGAACACGGTCGTCTATTCGCCGTGGTCGACGGGTGCGACGCTGGCCGCGATCCCGCGCGCCCATATCGACAAGATCCCGATCCTGTCGATGGCCTACGGCCTCTCGGCCTCGGCCGACGGCACCAATTTCCCCTGGGTCTTCATCCCGCCCTTCACCTACTGGGACGGCGCGTCCCTGATGGTGAAGCACATGGCCGCCGAGCTCGGCGGCATGGACAAGCTCAAGGGCAAGAAGCTCGGCCTGATCCATCTCGATGCGCCCTTCGGCAAAGAGCCGATCCCGGTGCTCGAGAACCTCGCCAAGAAATACGGCTTCGAGGTCAAGCTCTATCCGGTCGCCGCGGCCGACATGCAGAACCAGGGCTCGCTCTGGCTCTCGATCCGGCGTGACCGGCCCGACTACCTCTACAACCAGGGCTGGGGCGCGATGAACCCGACCGCGGTCAAGGAGGCGATCAAGAACAACTTCCCGATCAACAAGCTGGTCGGCGTCTGGTGGGCTGGCGGCGACGACGATGCGCGCGCCGGCGGGCCGGAGGCGAAGGGCTACAAGTCGCTCAACCTGAATGCGGCCGGCACCAATTTCCCGGTCATCCAGGACATCCAGAAGTTCGTCGTCGAGAAGGGCAAGAGCCTCGCGCCGAAGGAGAAGGTCGGCGAGAACCTCTACAATCGCGGCGTCTACAACTCGATGCTGCTGGTCGAGGGCATCCGCAACGCCCAGCGCATCACCGGCAAGAAGGTGATCACGGGCGAGGACATGCGCCGCGGGCTCGAGTCGCTGAACATCACCGAGGCGCGCCTGAAGGAGATCGGCATGGAAGGCTTCGCCACGCCGACCACGATCTCCTGCACCGACCATTCCGGCCACAGCAAGGCCTATGTGGCCGAGTGGGACGGCACGAAATGGACCAAGAAGGGCGACTGGCTCGAGCCGATGAAGGAAGAGGTCCGGCCGCTGATCGAGGCCGCCGCCAAGGATTACACCGAGAAGGCCGGCAACTGGCCGAAGCGGACGGAGTCCTGCGAGAAGTCGTCTTGAGCTGAAGCGGCGGCCGGATCGCTCCGGCCGCCGCCGCCTCGCCGTCGTCCCGGGTCCGAGCCGGGATGATGCGGGGCTTGTCCAGGCCAGCATGCTGGCCGCCGCCGGGAGACCGCCATGTCCACCGCCACCCTCGCCCAGCCGACCGCCACGACCCCCGCAGCGGACACGATCCTGTCGCTGAACAACATCGAGGTGATCTACGACCACGTCATCCTCGTGCTGAAGGGGGTGTCGCTGCAGGTGCCGCGCAAGGGCATCGTCGCGATCCTCGGCGCCAATGGCGCGGGCAAGACGACGACGCTGAAGGCGATCTCGAACCTGCTCAAGGCCGAGCGCGGGGAGGTCACCAAGGGCTCGATCACCTTCGAGGGCGAGCGCGTCGACAAGATGTCGCCCAACGAGCTGGTGCGGCGCGGCTGCATCCAGGTGATGGAGGGGCGCCACTGCTTCGGCCATCTCTCGATCGAGGAGAACCTGCTGACCGGCGCCTTCACCCGTCGCGACGGCAATGCCGCGATCAAGCGTGATCTCGAGAAGATCTACGAGCTGTTCCCCCGGCTGAAGCAGCGCCGCAACTCGCAGGCCGGCTACACCTCGGGCGGCGAGCAGCAGATGTGCGCGGTCGGCCGCGCAATGATGTCGAAGCCCAAGATGATCCTGCTCGACGAACCCTCGATGGGGCTGGCGCCGCAGATCGTCGAGGAGATCTTCGAGATCGTGCGCCGTCTCAATGCCGAGGAGGGCGTGTCCTTCCTCGTCGCCGAGCAGAACACCAACATGGCCCTGCGCTACGCGACCTATGGCTACATCATGGAGACCGGCCGCATCGTCATGGACGGCGAGGCCAAGATGCTGCGCGAGAACGAGGACGTGAAGGAGTTCTATCTCGGCGTATCCGAGGGCGACAAGAAGTCCTTCCGCGAGGTGAAGAGCTACAAGCGCCGCAAGCGGTGGCTGTCGTGAGCGGGACGCTCCCGCGCAATGACGAACCGGCCAGGCCTGCCAGACGGCGCCGAGCCATCGTGACGGAAGGGACCGCGCCATGACCGAGCATCACGACGCTCTCGAAACCCGCGCGGCCGACGCCCGCGAGGCGGATCTGTTCGCGCGGCTCCCGGCTGTGCTGGCGGCTGCGATGCAGGCGCCTGCCTATGCACGGCATCTCGGCGCCATCGATCCCGCCGCCATCACGGACCGCAATGCGTTGTCCACCCTGCCGGTGCTGCGCAAGGCGGATCTGCCGGCGTTGCAGAAGGAGGCCTGGCCCTTCGGCGGCTTCGTGTCCGTTTCGCCCGGCGGCTTCGGCCGGCTCTTCACCTCGCCGGGGCCGATCTTCGAGCCGGAAGGGACGGGGGCCGATCCCTGGGGTTCGGCGCGCGGGCTGTTCGCGGCCGGCTTCCGGCCCGGCGACATCGTGCTCAACACCTTCGGCTACCATCTGACGCCGGGCGGTTTCATCATGGATTCCGGTGCGCGCGCACTGGGCTGTGCCGTCATTCCCGCGGGGCCGGGCAATACCGAGCAGCAGATGGAGGTGATCGCCGCCTACCGGCCGACGGCTTATGCCGGCACGCCTGATTTCCTGAAGATCCTGGTCGAGGCCGCCGAGACCCGTGGCGTCGACATCTCCTGCATCAAGCGCGCGGTGGTCTCGGGCGCCGCCTTCCCGCCCTCGCTGCAGGCCTGGGTCCGCGAGCGCGGGATCGACGCCTATCAGCTCTACGCCACGGCCGATGTCGGCATCATCGCCTACGAAACCTCGGCGCGCGAGGGGATGGTGCTGAACGAAAACCTGATCGTCGAGATCGTCCGCCCGGGCACGGGAAATCCCGTGGCGGAAGGCGAAGTCGGCGAGATCGTCGTCACCAATCTCGACCCGCACCACCCCCAGATCCGCCTCGCAGTCGGCGACCTCACGGCGCTGATGCCGGGGGCAAGCGCCTGCGGGCGCACGAATGCCCGCATCAAGGGCTGGATGGGCCGCGCCGATCAGACGGCGAAGATCAAGGGCATGTTCGTGCGGCCCGAGCAGGTCGCCGAGATCGCGCGCCGTCACAGCGAGGTGCACAAGCTGCGCCTCGTCGTCGGCCGCGCCAATGAGGCCGACACGATGACGCTGAAGGCCGAGATTTACGCCCAGCCGGCGGGGCTGATCGATGCGATGTCGTCGACCCTGCAGCAGGTCACCAAGCTCAAAGGCTTGGTCGAAATCCTGCCGCTGGGCTCGCTGCCGAATGACGGCAAGGTCATCGCGGACGAGCGCCCCGTCGGCTGAGGCGCCCGGCTGACGCCATTACTGCTGGGGCGCACCTGGGGGCGGGGGAGCGCCGGTGGGAGCCTTGGCGGGATCCGGCTGGATCAGGTCCGTACGGGCCTTGTGCTGCAGCTCGGGCAAATCCGCACTGAAAACCGCAGCGGCAAGCGGCGACAGCATCATTACGGCGATCAGGCCGAATGCGACATATTCCTTGGCTTCCAAACGCATGGCGTCCTCCTGAAGGTCTGACAGCCCCTGCCGTTCGTGCAAGCAACGTCGCTCGACCTACGGAGGTTCCTTGGCCCAGGAGGAGGCGCTTACCAGCGGATCGGCGCCTCGCCCTGCCGCTCCAGCCAGGCATTGGCACGGGAGAAGGGCCGGGAGCCGAAGAAGCCGCGGCTGGCGGACAGCGGCGACGGATGGGGGCTTTCCAGCACCTGGTGGCGGCTCTCGTCGACGAGGGTGCGCTTGGCCTGAGCGGGCTTGCCCCAGAGGATGAAGACGACATGCGGCCGCGTCGCGGAAACGGCGGCAATCAGCGCATCGGTCACCGCGCCCCAGCCGAGCAGCAGGTGTGAACCGGCTTTCGAGGCCCCCTCGCGCACGGTCAGCGCCGTGTTGAGCAGCAGCACGCCCTGACGTGCCCATGGGGTGAGGTCGCCATCGGCGGGTGGAACGAGGCCGAGATCGTCGCGGCGCTCGCGGAAGATGTTGACCAGCGAGCGCGGCAGCGGCGGGGGCCCGACATAGGAGAAGGCCAGCCCGTTGGCATGGCCCGGCGTCGGATAGGGGTCCTGGCCGAGAATGACGACGCGCACGCTCTCCAGCGGCGTCAGCGCCAATGCCGCAAAAACCCGCTCCGGCGCCGGCGCCACGACATGGCCGGCCTCGCGCTCGGCATCGACGGCCGTGCAGGCGCGCTCCGCCGCTCCGCCGGGGGCAAAGACCGGCAGCGCGCCCCAGCCCGCCGCTCCTGCGCTCGCGCGAAAAGCGGCGAGCGCAGCAAGGCAGCTCACTTCAGGACGACCCGGCCCTCGACCTTGGCATCGATCGTGCCGAGCTTGCGCAGATAGACCATCACCTCATTGGCCATCAGCTTGCCGTCGGTCAGGCCGATCAGCGTCTTGCCGCGCCCCAGCGCCGTGTAGCCGTCGCCACCCTCCAGCATGAAGTTGTTCGAGGCGACGGTGTATTTGCCGGCCGGGTCGATCGGCTGGCCGTCGACCGTGACGGCGATGACCCGCGAGCCCTGCGGCTGCTTCAGATCCGCCTCGAATTTCAGGCCGGAGACGACCGGGAAGCGGCCGGCGCCCTGGGGCGCGTCGCGCAGGCCGTTCTCGAGCGCGTCCTTCACGTCCTTGCCGGTGATCTCGACCATTACGGTGGCATTGCCGAAGGGCAGCTCGCTCAGCACGTCGCGGCGGGTCAGCTTGTGGCCGGCCGGATATTGCTTGTTGGCGCGAATGCCGCCGGCATTGGTGATGGCTAGCTTGGCCCCCGTGGCGGCGCGGATGGCGTCGGCGATGAGGTTGCCCATCGCCGCCTCCTGGGTCCGGATGACGCCGGTGCGGGAATCGAGCGGAGAGGCCAGCACGGCGACGTCGATGTCGAGCTCCTTCGAGAGCTCGGATTCGTAGCCCTTCACCAGGGCGGCGACCTCGGGATCGGGCGTCGCGGCGCGGGAATCGTTGACGCGGAAGGTCGGCGTCCAGGAGACCTGACGGGCCGCGCCCTCGCCGCGCACGCTGACGGCGACGTCGATGGCGGTGACGTAGTTGCCCTCCTCGTTGGACTCCACCATCACGACCTTGCCGTCATAGGCGATGGCGAGGTCATGATCGTGGCCGGTCAGCAGGATGTCGACGACGCGCGAGCGGACGATCTCGTTGTCCATGGCCCGGTCGGCATGGACGACCGCGACCAGCACGTCGGCGCCCTGGCTCTTCAGCACCTTGGCCTCGCGGCGCAGCGCCTCCATGGTGGAGGAGAATTTCAGGTCGCCGGTGTTCGAGATCTGGGGCGTGGGGTCGTAGGTCGTGCCGATGACGCCAACCTTGATGCCGCCGAGTTCGAAGAGCTGCGAATCCTTGTGGCCGGGCAGCGGCTGGCCGGCGGCGTCGCGCAGGTTCGCGGCGAAGGTGGGATAGGTCTGTGCGGCGGTGAGCTTGAGATAGTTCTCCTTGCCGAAGTCGAATTCGTGATTGCCCGGCACGAAGACGTCGAGCCCCATCTTGTTCTGCATCGCGACGATATGGGCGCCCTGGTCGAAGCCCGACATCAGCGAGGGCGAGTAGCAGTCACCGGCATGGCAGAAGAGCAGCGGCACGCCCTTGGCGCGCTCGGCCCTGGCGATGCCCGCCGCCCGGGCGAAGCCGCCGCGGCCCTTGTCGTCGCTCATCTTGTAGATGTCGTTGACCAGCAGCAGGGTGAAGGCCGGCGCAGGAGTCTGGGCGATCGCGGCCGGGGCGGTGGCGGCGAGCGCGGCCGGGGCGGCGAGGACGCCGAGCGCGTTGCGGCGGGTAAGCTTGGTCATGCGAGGGAGCCTCTGCTTGAGAACGCCTCCAGAGTAGCAAAGCCTGAGCCATGCTGACCAGCGGAACCGGGTGCCGCGCCGCGGCCTCCGCGGCGTCATGTGATGTCGCACCCCTTTGCGCGACACTGGACGAAACTGGTAACTCGTCTAAATCACGGCTGCGGCGGAGGCGACCGCCCGGGCGATCCGTCGCCACGGGCGTGAATTTCGCATCCGGCCTTGCCGCAAGCCGCGTTCCCGGTCCCCGGCCGGTGCCTGAAGGACATCCGCGATCATGACAGTCCAGACCAAGCCGGCCGCCGACATGAGAGCCGTCATGCTCCCGCCCGACCATCCGCCGGTTCGCACCGGGCGCATCGGCGTGCTGCTGATGAATCTCGGCACGCCCGAGGGCACGACCTACTGGCCGATGCGGGCCTATCTCAAGGAATTCCTCTCGGACCGCCGCGTGATCGAGACCTCGCGCTGGCTGTGGTGGCCGCTGCTCAACCTCGTGATCCTGACGACGCGCCCCAGCCGCAAGGGCAAGGACTACGCCTCGGTCTGGAACAACGAGCGCGACGAGGGGCCGCTGAAGACGATCACCCGCTCGCAGACCGAACAGCTCGCGGCGCGCCTCTCTGCCGAGCATGGCGAGCGCCTCGTGTTCGACTGGGCGATGCGCTACGGCCTGCCCGACGTGAAGAGCCGGCTGGAGGCGCTGCTGGCCCAGGGCTGCGACCGCATCCTGATGGTGCCGCTCTATCCGCAATATGCGGCGCCGACCTCGGCCACGGCCTGCGACCAGGCTTTCCGCGCGCTGATGACGATGCGCTGGCAGCCGGCGGTTCGCGTGGCGCCGCCCTATCACGACGACCCGGCCTACATCAAAGCCTTGGCCGATTCGATGCGTGCCTCGCTGGCCAAGCTCGACTTCGACCCCGAGGTCATCCTCTGCTCCTTCCACGGGATGCCGAAGGACTACCTGCTCAAGGGCGACCCGTATCACTGCCACTGCGCCAAGACCTGGCGGCTGCTGCGCGAGGAGCTGGGCTACAGCCGCGAGCGCTTCAAGATGACCTTCCAGTCGCGCTTCGGACCGGACGAGTGGCTGAAGCCCTATACCGACGAGACGGTGAAGAGCCTGGCCTCGTCGGGCGTCAAGTCGATGGCGATCGTGGCGCCGGGCTTCTCGGCGGATTGTCTGGAGACACTGGAAGAGCTCGATGTCGAGAACCGCGAGATCTTCATGCACAATGGCGGCCAGCAGTTCGCCTATCTGCCCTGCCTGAACGATTCACCCGCGGGCGTCGACGCGATCGAGGCCGTGGTGCGCCGCGAATTGATGGGCTGGGTCTGATCCAGGGCAGGTTCCGCCCGGCCGGTCACGAAATCCGCGACCAGCGCCACAACCCGCGGCGCCGTCAGGATGCGCCGGTGCCCGAGACCATTCTGGGCCTCCAGCCGAACGAAGGGCCCGGCATCCGCCAGCGCCTGTGCATGGGCGAAAGGCACCTCGCGGTCGTCCCGGCAATGCAGCAGCAGTGTCGGCCCGCCGTAACGCTGCAACTGGGCAGCGCCTGCGAAGGCGGTGACCGGCACGCCCGCGACCGTATGGATGCGCGCCTCCAGCGCCTGCAGACCGCGCGGGCCGAGCCCGATGCGCGCACCGAACCAGCCCGCGACTTCCCGCATCGAGGAAGGCGGCGCGATCAGCACCAGGCGCCTGGCGACAATACGGGGCTGGGCCGGCAGCGTTCCGGCAAGCGCGGCCAGTGCGATCGAACCACCGAAGGAGTGGGCGACGATCGCCTCGACCGGGCCGACCGCGCGCGCCACCGCCGCCAGGCTCGCGACCCCGGTGGGCAGGTCGAGGGTCGCGCCGGTCGAGTCCCCATGTGCCGGCAGGTCGAAGGCGACGACCCTCAAGCCGGCCTTCAGCAAAGGCTTGATGAACGCCGCCATCACCGCCGCCTGCCCGGTCCAGCCATGCAGCAGGATCACGCAGGGCAACGTGCCGACGCCGTCGCGTTGCGGCGGTTCGAACAGACGCGCGGCGACCGAGCTGCAGGGAAAAGGGACCGAAAGGGGCGTGCCGGCTTCGAGCCGCGTTGCGAGGGACTTGACCGAGGCGGCCCGATGGTTGCCCTGCTTGGGGCGTGGCGGGGTGCAGAACAGGCGAAACGCGATCCGGCCGGTCAAGCCGGGGGCCAGGTTTTCGCCGAGGCGGGCCAGAGGCCGCATGAGACGCAGGAGCAAGTCCGACATGATGCTGACCTCGATTTGTTCAATGCTGAACGAGTATGTTCAATGGTGAACAAAAAGCAAGAGGTCGTCGCGGTCGAGACGGCCGGCCCGGTTCGCCCCTGGGATCTGCCGCGTTTCCGCAACTGGATCGCCGTCGCGCGCGTGCACCAGCTCTGGAAGAAGGTGTTTGGGGAGGCGCTGGCGCCGCTCGGCATCCAGGTCGCGCATTACGACGTGCTGGCCAATATCGCCCATGTGCCGGGCCTGACGCAGCAGGCGCTGGCGGAGAAGCTGCTGGTCGGGCGCAGCGCGATGAGCATGCTGCTGCCGGAGCTGGAGCGGCGCGGGCTGATCGAGCGGCGGGCCGACGAGGCCGACCGTCGGCTGCGCCGGCTCTGGCTGACGCCCGAAGGGCAGGCGCTGACCGACCGGGCCATGGCGATCCATGTCGAGCGGCTGGAGGCGATGATGACCGTTCTCAGCGATGCCGAATGCGATGCCGTCGGCGAGATGATGCGCCGGATCGCGGCCTCCATGGCCCGCTAGGCAGAGCGCGGGGCACGAGAAAGGGCCGCTCTCGCGAGCGGCCCTTCGGGGTAGACGGTAGGAGGCGGCTTACTTCGCCGGGGCGAAGATGCCGAGGCTGCTCGCCGTGATGTCGAAGGAGAGCGTGCCGACGACGGTCGGGCCGCACCATTTCGAGCTGGCCGAGCCGCTGATCACGCCGCGCGGGTCGGTCGTGTTCAGGAAGCACTCGCGCTTCGACAGGTTGGTGTCGTGGTAGCGAACGTCGGCCGTCAGGTTCTTGTAGGTGTAGGAGACACCCGCGTTCCAGTAGAGATAGTCGGGCAGGTTGGTCGGCGGCGTCGTCGACCAGATCGCCTGGTTGGTGCGGCCGAGCCAGTAATGGCCGAACTCGCCGGAGACCGAGAGGCCCTCGAGGAAGGGCAGGGCGTATTTTGCGGTGATCGAGGCGTAGGTGCCGCTCGCGCCGGTGCCGAGCCAGTCCCAGGCGTAGAAGACGTTGGCGCCGACGGTCAGGCTGTCCTTGTAGGTGTAGGAGACCTTGCCGTAGACCTCGGTGTAGTCGGTGTTCTTCGGGGTCCAGAACACGCCGGCGGGGAAGATGAACTGCTTCTCGCCGGGGTAGTAGTACTGCCACACGCCGAAGTCGAAGGTCAGGTCGCCGAACTTCGGACGGATACCGGCGTAGAAGTCGATCTCGGCGTCTGGACGGGTCACCAGGTCGAGGTTCGAGGCGTAGACGCCGGCATAGACCAGGTTGTTGTAGAACTGCAGCTCGACGCCGCCCTGGATGGCGGGCTTGCGGTCGGTCTGCGAAATGCCGCGGAAGTTGTAGTCCGTCATCGCCTTCACGCTGATGGCGGCGTCGATCCAGGTGATGCTCGGCGGGATCGGGGCGACGGGGGCAGCCTTCCGGCTCGGCAGATCCGCAGCCTGCGCGGCGCCCGCGAAGGCGGCGAGGGACAGGGACAGACCCGTGACCGAAGACCTCAGGATATCAAAGACCATCATCTGCTCCGTGCGCGTCGGCGCGCCCCTTTGCGCGCTTTCGTCACAATGAAGCCGCTTACTCGCCATTTTGGGCAAGACGAGCTTTTCGCCACCTTGCCTGCCGAATAAGCAAAAGCCCCGCGAAGCGGGGCTTTCATGCCTTCGAAATCGACGAAGCCGACGAAGCATCCGCCGGTGTGGCTTTCAAGCCACGCCGGCAGCGTCGCTCAGCGCGTCGTCGGCTGGCTGGCGAAGGCCGCGGCCGGCTGGTCGAGCTGGCTGGTGCGCAGCTTGTCGGCGCGGCGCGGCGGCAGCGGTGCAACGACCTCGGTCGGCGACGCGGGCACCACGGAGGCGACAGGCGCCGCGGCGCTCGCCTCGGCGGGCCTTGCGCCGATCACCGGCACGAAGCTCAGCGCACGGCGGTAGAAGGGCTCGCTCTCGGCCGAGGCCGTGCCGAAGGAGCCGGTGGTGACGGGTTCCGGGGCGGCGGCGCCCGGCTGGACGCGGGCGAGCTGCGTGGTGGCCGCAGCAGCCGGCGCGACGCGGGGCGCCTCGGCGCGGGCCGGCTCGGCCCTGGCGGTTTCGGGCTTCGCCTGTTCGGGCTTGGCCGCCGGCTCGGCGCCGGCTGCGGCGACCGCGGCCAGCACGACCTCGTTGTCGGCCGATTCCGCCCGGATCGTCGCCTTCGGCTTGCCCTTGTCGTCGAGCACGACGACGCGCGGACCGGTCGTCAGAGCATCCGGCCGGCTGACGCCGACGTCGCGCGAGGCCCAGGAGACGGAGCGGTTCAGCGAGTCCGAGCCGTTGGCGACGAGCGTGCGCTTGAAGGAGCCGTGCTGGTCGCCGTCGTCATAGATCAGCTTGATCGCCGGCGTGCCCTTGGCGACGAGGGCCGCGACCTGCGTCTCGTCCTGCTGGCGCTTGCGCTGCACGGCCTGGACGACGCTGGGATCGCCATTGCCGTTGAAGACATAGCGGCCGCCATTGACGCCGACCTGCGGCTCGTCGCCCGTGACCTCGAAATAGTCGGTGCCTTCCTTCAGGTTCTTCCAGAAGGCGATGTTGGAATCGAGCCGGTGCTTGGCGAGGTTCTCCGGCGTCATGCGGAAGGGCAGGGCCTGCATCTGCACCGCCCTCTGCCCGGCGTTATGCGCCTCGCGGACGAGGGCGTAGATCTCGCCGATCTGGTCGTCCGTCATCGAATAGCAGCCGGCCGAGGAGCAGGCGCCGTGCACCATCAGGTGCGAGCCGGTGCGGCCATGGGCCCGGTCGAAAGCGTTCGGATAGCCCATGTTGAAGGAGACGTAATAGGAAGAGTTCGGGTTCATCTGCGCCGGCGAGATGGCGTAGAACCCTTCGGGTGCCATGCGGTCGCCCTCGCGGACCTTCGGGCCGAGCTGGCCGGACCAGCGGCACATCGGATAGGTCTTGAGCAGGGCGTACTGGCCGTTGGCCTTGCGCTTCCAGATCTCGAGCTCCGACTCCTTCTTGTAGGAGCGGATCAGGATGGGCTGGTCCTTGCTCATGCCCTTCTCGGACATCAGCGTGTAGGTCGCGGACGGGATCGGAATGTTGTGCCGGGCGGAGCCGCGGTAACGGTCTTCCTCGCAGGCCGCCAGGGACAGTGCAACGAAAGCTACGAGCGCGAATTGCTTCAATGCCACGTCGTCATATCCTCGAAGGGCCGGCCAGGGCCTGACCTCTGACTTCGCAAGGCGGCCAAATTGTGCCCGCCAACGTGTTGTAGAAGCGTTAGCCTTGAAGCTTCCTTACCACAACGGGCGGCCACAAGGCCATGGTCAAGACGAGGTTAAGGGCCGCATCGCCGGCCTGGCCCCTCAGAGATTGCGGCCGATGGCGAGAAACTTCTCGGCGCGGCGCTCGACGAGTTCGTCCTGGGACAGCCCCGCCATCTCCTGCAGGGCCGAGGCGAGCGCATCGCCGGCACGGCCGATCACGGCCTCGCGGTCGCGATGGGCGCCGCCGGTCGGCTCGCTGACGATCCGGTCGATGATGCCGAATTTCAGCAGGTCCTGCGCAGTGATCTTCATGCCGGTGGCGGCGTCCTGGGCGCGCGCGGTGTCGCGCCAAAGGATCGAGGCCGCGCCTTCCGGCGAGATCACCGAGTAGATCGCATGTTCCAGCATCATCACGCGGCTGGCGGCCGCGATCGCGATGGCGCCGCCCGAGCCGCCCTCGCCGATGACGAGCGCGATGCTGGGCGTGCGCAGGCCAAGCCAGGTCTCCGTGGAGCGGGCGATGGCCTCGGCCTGGCCGCGTTCCTCCGCCTCGATGCCCGGATAGGCGCCGGCCGTGTCGACGAAGCTCAGCACCGGGAGGCCAAAGCGGTCGGCCAGCTCGACCAGGCGCACCGCCTTGCGATAGCCCTCGGGCTTGGCCATGCCGAAATTGTGCCGGATGCGGGTCTCGGTCGAATCACCCTTCTCCTGCCCGATGACGCAGACGGGCTCGCCCCGGAAGCGGCCGAAGCCGCCGACGATGGCCTCGTCCTCGCCAAAGGCGCGGTCACCGGCGAGAGGCGTGAACTCCTCGATCAGCGCGGCGCAGTAATCCTTGAAATGCGGGCGCTGCGGATGGCGGGCAACCAGCGTCTTCTGCCAGGGCGTCAGCGCGGCATAGAGTTCCTTCAGCGCCTGGCCGGCCTTGGCGTCGAGCCGGCCGATCTCGTCAGCCAGCGCGTAGCCTTCGCCCTTGGCCTGGAGAACCCGCAATTCGTCGGCCTTCGCCTCCAGTTCGGCGACCGGTTTTTCGAAATCGAGATAGCTTCGCATCGTGGTCCAGTTCAGGTTCCGCGCCGGGAGGTCCCTGCGCATCGAGCGTCATGCGGAACCGGGCTCGCGAAAAGCGGCGGACCTTGGTCGCGCGGCGGGTTCTTTGTCAACCCGGCGGGAGGCGGTCCGGATCCCTGCCGATGCGCGGGGCCGGGGTGGGCTGCGGCAGCAGGATCGGGCGGAAGGCGAAGCTGCGCCGCGTCGCCCGCAGCGGCACGCGGCGATAGACCTGCTTGGTCGCGTCGATGACGTGGACGCCCGCGAAGGGCAGCGCGAGGCTCGCGCCGAGACGCTCCCAGGCGGCTGCCGAGCGCATCAGGAGCCGCCGGCGCAAGGGCGGAACATAAAGCGCCTCGCGCCAGCCCTCGGGCGAAAACTCGGCCGAGCGCATCAGCGCTTCGATCTGGGAGCGACTGAAGGGACGTCCCTGGCCGAAGGGTGTGCCGTCCATGCGCGCCCAGAGCCCGCGCCGGTTGGGCACGACGAGCATCAGCCGACCGCCCGGCGACAGCACGCGGCCGACCTCCTCGATCAGGTCGTCGGGGCTTTCGGTCTCCTCCAGCGCATGGACGAGCACGACACGGTCGATCGAGGCCGTGGGCAGCGGCAGCAGCGTCGGCTCGACCAGAGCGGAGGCCGAGAGGCCCTGATGGGGCCAGTTCACCACGCCCTGCGCCGCCGGCATGAAGGCGATCACCCGCTCGGCATCCATGCCGAGCACCGAGAGATAGGGGGTGGCGTAGCCCAGCCCGAGCACGCGCTGGCGGGTGCAGTCGGGCCAGAAGCGCAGCATGGCCGTGCCGATGAAGCGCCGCGCGACATGGCCGAGCGGGCTGGCGTAGAAGCTGCGCAGATCGGCGACGTCGAGCGGCATGCGTCGCTGAGATGTGATGTCGCCGCGGGCTCCGCAAGGGCAGGGATGCCGCCGCGCGTGCCGGCGGGCTGGTGCCGGGCGGCGGCATTGGGTATGCGCGACAGGCAAACGGCTTTCCGGAGGCCCCGATGGCACTCGATCTCCACGTCTTCCGCACGCTCGGCGACAATGCCGGGGCGCTGCTCCACGACCCCGCCAGCGGCACTTGTGCCGCCATCGACGTGCCCGACGCCGGCCAGGTGATGGCGGCAGCCCAGGCGAAGGGCTGGACGATCAGCGAGATCTTCGTCACCCACGCCCATGCCGACCACACGCAAGGCGTCGCCGCCGTCAAGCAGGCGACCGGCGCGAAGGTCTGCGGCCCGGCCGATGCCGCCGGCCAGGCGCCGCTCGACCGCATCCTGTCCGAGGGTGATGCGGTGTCCTTCGGCGGAGTGAGCTTCGAGATCTGGCATACGCCGGGCCATTCGGACGGGCATCTGAGCTTCGTCTCTCGCGGCGAGAAGCTCGCCTTCGTCGGCGATGTGGTCTTCCTGATGGGCTGCGGGCGCGTCCAGCCGGGCCAGATGGCGGCGATGTGGACTTCGCTGTCGCGGCTGATGGCCCTTCCGGGCGACATCCGCCTGCTCGCCGGCCATGACTACACGCTGTCCAATGCGCGCTTCGCCGCGGCGATGGAACCCGCCAATGCGGCGCTGGCCGCAAGGCTGGCCGAAGCCGAGGCGTCCAAGGCGGAAGGCCGGTTCTGGGCCCTGACGACGGTGGCCGAGGAAGCCGCGACCAACCCGTTCTTCCGCGCCGGCGAGGGTTCGCTGGCGGCCGCGGTCGGGCTCGTGGGCGCGCCGGCGGGCGAGGTCTTCGCCGCGCTGCGCGAAGCCAAGAACCGGTTCTGAAGGGGCGTCCCGCATGACACTCAACGGCCTGACCGCAGCGGAAGTGATCCGCCTGCTCGAGCTGAAGCCTCATCCCGAGGGTGGACACTACCGCGAGACCTTCCGGGACCCGAAGGAGATCGACGGCCGCAGCGTCGGCACCGCGATCTACTATCTGCTCGATACGGGCGAGACTTCCGAGTGGCATCGCTGCGACGCGGCCGAAATCTGGCACCACTATGCCGGTGCACCGCTGGTGATCAGCGTCTCGCCCAACGGGCACGACGCCTCGGCCCATCATCTCGGCAGCGATCTCGCCGCCGGACAGCGGCCGCAATTCGTGGTGCCGGCGGGCTGGTGGCAGAGCGCGACCTCGCTCGGCGCCTGGACGCTGGTCGGCTGCACCGTGTCGCCGGGGTTTTCCTTCGACGGTTTCGAGATGGCGCCGCCCGGCTGGCGGCCGACCCCGCGTCAATCCGGAGGAGCCGCGTGATGGCCGATGCGGTGCCGGAGCTCGACCTCGTGCTCGATTGCGAGCGGCGCATCGTCAATGCCTGGCCTTCGCCGGCGACGCTGCTGATCGACGACTGGGTGGTGCGCTTCGCGGGCGGCTATTCCGGACGGGCGAACTCCGCCTCGCCGCTGAAGCCCGGCGCCGAGCTCGACGAGGACACGCTGTCGCTGATCGAGGAGCTGTTCCGGTCGGACGGGCTGCCGCCCTGCATCCGGCTGACGCCGCTCGTCGGCGAGGCGACGCTGGCGATGGTGCAGGCGCGCGGCTACGTCGTGCGCGACGCCTCCTTTGGGCTGATCCGCGCGCTCGACGATGTGAAGGCAGAGATCGAGCCTGACCTGCAGATCGAGGCGCGGCCGAGTGCCGACTGGATCGCCGGGGTGGCAGCACGGCAGAGCGGCATCAAGGCCGATGCCGGCAAGCTCGCGGCGATCGTCGAGGGCGTGCGGCTGCCGGCGGCCTTCGCGACCTGGCTGATCGCGGGCGAGCCGGTGGCCTACGGCATGAGCGTCGCCGAGCGCGGCATGGCCGAGATCGGCAGCGTCGTGGTCGATCCCGCCCATCGCGGCCAGGGACTCGGCCGGCGCCTGATCGCCGGGCTGATGGGCTGGGGCCGCGCGATGGACTGCCGGCAGGCCTATCTGCAGGTCGACCAGACCAACGCCGTCGCCAACGGGCTCTACGGCTCGATGGGCTTCCGTCAGCTCTACGCCTATGAGACGCGGGTGCTCGACCTGGCGGCGTGAATGAACGTCATTCTCCGGCGAAGCGAAGCGCAGACCCGAGAATCCCCGGCTCGATGAGGCGCTGGAGACATCTGGTCACGAGATGCTCGGGTCTTCGCCCGAGCATGACGCGATTGCCCTCAGCCCAGGCTGGCGCGCTTCATGAAGGCGCCGCCCTTCATGATCAACGGCATGTGCTTGCCCTGGCGGGTCAGCAGCGAGAGGTCCTTCAGCGGGTCGCCGTCGACGACGATCAAATCGGCATGGGCGCCGGGCGCGATCGTGCCGATCTTGCCCTCGAGCCTGAGCAGCTTGGCCGCGACATGGGTCGCCGAGGCGATGACCTCATGGGCGGGCAGGGCGCGGCCGCGGATGACGAACTCTTCAGACTGATATTTGTGCATCTCGCCGAGCAGGTCTGAGCCATAGGCCATGGCGAGGCCGGCCTTCTTCATGACCGCGAGCGAGTTCATGCCGGCCGAGCGGACGACATCGACCTTGGCGACCGAATCCGGCGGGAAGCCGAGCTTGGGGCCGTCGGAGACCAGCTTGTCGTAGGTCACGAGGGTGGGCACCGCGACGGCGCCCTTGGAGGCGGCGAGCTTGGCCGTCTCGGCTTCGATCAGGTTGCAGTGTTCGAGCGAGTGGACGCCGGCCTCGACGCAGCGGCGGATCGCCTCGTCGGTATAGACATGGGCGGAGACGTAAGTTCCTGCCATCCGCGCCTCCTCGACGATCGCCTCGAGCTCGCTGACCGAGAAGCCGAGGAAATGGATCGGGTCGGTCGGCGAGGCGCAGCCGCCATTGGCCATGATCTTGATGAAGTCGGCACCGCCCTTCATCTCCTCGCGGGCGGCGCGGCGGACCTGGTCGAGCCCGTCGCAGACGCGGCCGAGCGCGCCGAGGCGGTGGCGGGTCAGCGGCGTCGCGGCATCGTCATAGCGGCCGCGGAAATCGGCATGGCCGCCGGTCTGGCTGAGCGCCTTGCCGGAGATGACCAGCCGCGGCGTCGGAAAATGGCCTTCCTCGGTCGCCTGCTTCAGGCCGAAATCGGCGCCGCCGACATCGCGCACGGTGGTGAAGCCGCGCATCAGCATCTCGCGCATGATCACGAAGGAGCGGGCGGTGACGAGGGAATCCGGCAGCTGCGCGTTGCGGCCGAGATCGGCGACGCCAGCGACGACATGGACATGGGCGTCGATCAGGCCCGGCATCAGGGTCTTGCCCTTGAGGTCGACGATTTTGGCCTTGGCGGAGGAAACGGCCTTGCCGACCTCCCGGATGGTGCCGCCCTCGACGAGGACGCTGACGGGAGCGCCGGCCTCCGGCGCGGTGCCGTCGACGATGCGGGCATTGGTGAAGAGCGTGCTGGCCATGATGTCAGTCTCGACAGGAGGAAGCTGGAATTCAGCGGATGAGGAGGGCGGTGCCCCAGAGGCCGACCGCGAAGACGGTGTGGCCGACGATGTTCAGGGTCCGCAGCGTGTTGGCATTGGCCCGCTTCGAGGCGGCGATGCCGGCGCCCATGCCGGGCTGGAGGATGAACCAGCCGCAGCCGACCGTGGCGAGGCCGACGATCAAGGCCGGCAGGAAGGACGGGTTGCGGACCCAGTTCGCGCCCCAGAAGGCAACGACGATGCCGGCGAAGAGGATGCCGACCGCGTAATGCGCGATCCAGCCGATCGCGAGCTCGTTGCGGACGGGCTCCGAGCGGGTGATGTCCTCGTGCAGGAAGCGTCCGCGGGGCAGATGCGCGAACCATCGACCGACCAGGGCCCAGTTCGGCAGGGGAAAGCCGAAGACGCGCCTCAGAAGCATCGCCCAGAGATCGAGCAAGGCCGTGGCGCCGATGCCGATGAGCACCGTCCTGATCAGCAGATCCATTCCGTCATCCCCCCAGCGCGCTGCAGCCCGCGCGTCTCGCGCCGGTTGGCGGCGTCTTTCTGCAGGGACGTCATGGAGCGGAGAACCGGCCGGCGGGTCAACCGGGCAAGGGGCGCCGAGCGCCGCGGCGGGCGCAGGCAGGCCATGCGCGCCACGCCGTCCCGCAGGCTGCGGAACCTCGCGACGCCCTCCCGGGTTGCGCCTTGGGACCACAAACGGGGGGTGATGCGATGGGAACTGCCACGGCAGGAGCAGGGCGTTCGGGCGAGGCGCGGCCGCACGGACCGCATGGGGCGCTGGAGCTGCCGTCCGTCAGCGTCGTCGGCTACAATCTCGAAATCCGCGACGACGACGGCTTCATCGGCGACAAGGCGAGTCGGGGGGCCTTCGTCGAGCATCTCGATGCGCTGCGCCGTCATCTGCGCGAGCAGAGCGCCGATCCCTTGCAGGGCGAGACCGCCGAGATCAGCAAGCGCGATCTCGATGCGTTGTTGAAGGATGGCGATCCGCATGAGGCGGCGCTCGTTCTCAGCGCGATCGAGCGTTTTGCGCAGTCGCTCGCCTTCGTGATCCGGCGCTTCGTGCGGCTGAAGAGCTGGGCCGAGGTCGAGCGCATCGTCGTCGGCGGGGGCTTTCGCGACAGCCGCGTCGGCGAACTGGCGATCGGACGCGCCGGCATCATCCTGAGCACGGATGGGCACAGCATCGATCTCGTGCCCGTGAGCCATCACCCCGACGAGGCCGGTCTGGTCGGCAGCGCGCATCTGGCACCGAAATGGATCTTCGAGGCCTTCGACAGCCTGGTGGCGGTCGATATCGGCGGCTCCAACATCCGTGCCGGCATCGTCGAGCTGCGCCAGGACAAGGCGCCCGACCTGAGCAAGGCGCGGGTCTCATCCTCAGAACTGTGGCGCCATGCCGATGAGGAGACCAGCCGGGACAAGGCGATCGCGCGGCTTGGCGAGATGCTCAAGGAGCAGATCAAGCAGGCCAAGAAGGACGGGCTGAGGGTCGCGCCGTTTATCGGCATCGGCTGCCCCGGCCTGATCGAGCCCGACGGCACGATCGACCGTGGCGCGCAGAACCTGCCCGGAAACTGGGAAAGCAGCCGCTTCAACCTCGTCGACAGCGTGAAAGCGCTGGTGCCGATGATCGGCGACCACGAGACCCTCGTGACCATGCACAACGATGCCGTGATCCAGGGCCTGAGCGAAATGCCGGCGATGCAGGATGTCGAGCATTGGGCGGTGCTGACCATCGGCACCGGGCTCGGCAATGCGAGCTATCACAACCGGGCCAAGCCGCATCGCAACGGCAAGTCCGGCAAGAAAGGCAAGCGCGAGGGCAAGGGCGAGACCGGCAAGGCGCGCAAGGACTGACGCGGGATATGCCGCTGATCGCGGTCGTCCGCTCGATGCGGTGACGACCTCGCCATGATGATGTCCGGTTTGGCATGGAAGGAAGCGTCGCCACCCGGCGCTTCCGCCCGGGTGTGCCCTCCATCCGGATGATTGCCGCTTGCCGCTCGACGCTTCTCACCGCCTTCGCCCCGCCGGGGCCTGTCCTGCCCGCGCTTGCCTTGCGGGCGAAGCTGTGGCGACGGTCGAGCCAGCGTCGAATCATCTTTCCGAACGAGGGCCAACCGTGATGGCAGCGCGCAGCGGGCCAGCCCCCGTCCCGAGGCCCGCGCCGGGGCGCGGCCTCCCCCTTCTGGCGGCAATGCTGCTGGCGCTGCTTCTCGGCGCCGTCCAGGCTTTCGCCCAGCAGCCGGCGGTCGATCCCTCCTCGCCGCGGGCGCGGCTGGACTCGATCCGTTTCGAGCTGACCCAGATCGAGGCGACGCTGGCCGCGCCGACAGCCTCCGAGGCCGAGCTGCAGCGCCAGCGCATGCGACTCCAGCCCTCGCTCGACCAGCTGCGACAGCTCATCGAGGAGCAGACGCCGCGCGTCGAGCAGGCCAAGATCCGGCTCGACCAGCTGGGGCCAAAACCCGACGCCTCCGCGCCGCCCGAGAGCGCCGAGGTGCTGCGCGAACGTGAGACGAGGCTGAAGGCGTTCGCCGATGCGGACGAGACGATGAAGATCGCCCGTGCCGCGTTCCTGCAGGCGGAGCAGCTGCAGACGGCGATCGGCGACCGCCGCCGCGCGCTCTTCGCCCAGGCCCTGTTTGCCGCGGGACCGAGCGTGCTCAGCCCGGACATGTGGGGCAATGCGCTGTCGACGGTCCCGGAAGACCTGCGCGCCTCCGGATACATCTTCGGGGGCTGGCTCTCCGGCGTCAGCGATGCGATGTCGGGCGCCCGCGGCGGGCTCGTCATCCTCGCCTTCATCGGGGCGGTGCTGCTCTACTATCTGCGTCGGCGCTATCTGCCGCGGTTCAAGGCGCGCTTCAGCACCACGCAGGACCGCGACAGCCTGCACTGCCTTTATGTCGCGCTGGCCCATGTCGTCGCCGGCGCCGCGCCGCCGGCCCTGGCGAGCTGGCTGATCTATGCCGCGCTCAACACGGCGGGGCTGCTGCCGCCGCGCATCCAGCCCGTCGTGGCCGCGGTTGTCGCCGGCCTCGCCGTCGTCGCCTTCGTCCAGGCGCTGCTCGATGCGCTGTTTGCGCCCAGCCAGCCGCAGCGCCGCCTCGTCAGCGTGATGGATTCGACCGCCTCGACGGTCGTTTGGCTCGGCACGTCGCTGGCTCTGGTTCTGTCGGCCAGCAAGGTGCTCGAGGCCTGGCTGACTGCGATCGCCGCGGGCCTCGCGGTCTCGATCATCCTGCGGAGCATCCTCGTCGTCGTGTTCGCGGTGACGCTGGTCGTCGGGCTCTACCGGCTGCGCGACAATGAGGAGATCGAGGAGGAGGCCTGTCTTGGCCCCTATGTCGCGGTCGAGGGTGCGAGCCTCGGGCCGATCCGCATCTTCGGCTGGATCGTCGGGCTGGCGCTCTCGCTCGCGGTCCTCAGCGGTTACGTCGTCTTCGCCTCGTTCCTGACCGAGCAGGTGATCTGGATCGTCATGGTCGCCTGCAGCGTGCTGCTGACCTACCAGCTCGTCGACCAGGGCATCCCGCATGCGATGACCGGCAAGGGCCGCCTTGCCCTGACGCTCAAGGCCGGGCTCGGCATCCGCGCCCACACGCTCGAAAAGATCGCGGTGATCACGGCCGGCGTGCTCAAGCTGATGCTGGTGGTCATCGCCTTCCTGCTGGTGATGGCGCCCTGGGGGCTGGAATCGACCGATTTCTTCACCTCGCTGCGGGCGGCCTTCTTCGGCTTCCAGGTCGGCGGCGTCACGATCTCGCTGTCCTCGATCATCTTCTCCGGCCTGCTCTTTGCCGCCGGCCTCACCGCCACCCGCTCGATGCAGGGCTGGCTCGAGGTGAAGTTCCTGCCGACGACGCAGCTCGACACGGGCCTGCGGAACTCGATCACCACCGCGGCCGGCTATGTCGGCTATCTCGCGGCGGTGGCGCTGGCGGTCTCGGCGCTGGGGCTCAGCTTCGAGCGCCTGACGCTGGTGGCGAGCGCGCTCTCGGTCGGCATCGGTTTCGGCCTGCAGTCCGTCGTCTCGAACTTCGTCTCGGGGCTGATCCTGCTCTGGGAGCGGCCGATCCGCGTGGGCGACCAGGTCGTGGTCGGGGACGCCGAGGGCATCGTCAAGAAGATCAATGTCCGCTCGACCGAGATCGCGACCTTCGACCGCTCCTCGGTGATCGTGCCCAACTCCAATCTCGTCTCCGGCGTGGTGCGCAACCGCGTCCGCAACGACCGCACGGGCCGCATCCTGATCTCGCTCTCGGTCCCGCGCAGCCTCGATGCCGGCGATGTCCGGACGATGCTGGGCGAGGTCGCCAATGCCCATGGCGACGTCATGCAGAAGCCGCCGCCGGCGATCCTGTTCAAGAAGATCGGCACCTCGACGATGGATTTCGATCTCGTCTGCGTGGTGGCGGATGTCGACATCGTCGGTCGCGTCACCAGCGACCTGAACTTCGCCCTCCACAAGCGCCTGACCGAGATGGAGCCCGCCGCGGGTACGCCGGAGCTGCTGGTGAAGGGGCTGGAGGGGGTCGAGCAGTCGCTGGGCAGCATCGCCGCCGCGGTCACGCGCGAAGGCGCGGCCGTCCCGGCGCGCGCTGCGGCCGAGGCGAAGCCAGCGCCTGCGCGCGCGCGCCGCCGGCCGGCGCCGCCCGTCGAGGAGGAGGAGAGCGAGGCTGCGCCTGCGCCGCCACCGCCCGCGCCGCCCGAACCCGCCAAGGACGACAGCAAGGAATGATGCGATGGATTGCCTCCCGCGCGGCCGGACGAAAGCCCGGTCGATGAGCTGCCCCGCTTTGCTCGCCGGGGCGCTCGCCCTGATGGGCGCCGCCGGCTGTACCGAGCCCGCCCGCACCAGCCAACCCGCCTTCTATCGCGATCTCGGCTCGGCCTCGGCGCGCGTCGATGCCAGCGAGGCCCGCGCGATGATCTCGGCCTACCGCCTGAACGCCGGGCTGAACACGCTGACGCTGGACCCCGGCCTCGTCGCGGCGGCGCAGCAGGAGGCGGATGCGATGGCTGCGGCCGACAAGCCCGCGCAGGCAGAAGCCGTGAAGGGGCGGCTCGCCCGCAGCGGGCAGGCGGGTGCGGAGGCCAATCTCTCGGCGGGGTATCGGCGGCTGGCGGAAGCCTTCTCGGGATGGCGGGATTCGCCGCAGCATGACCGCGTGATGAAAACGCCTGGGGCCACCCGGATGGGGATTGCGACGGCCTATGCGCCGGGCTCGAAATACCAGGTCTACTGGGCGCTGGTCCTCGCGCCCTGACGGGCGGCGCAACCGCCCTCCGGCGGGCGCCGGCCACGGTCGTTGCAGCCCGAAAGACAGCGTGACGTCGAGAAGGTTCAGCGCGCCGCTTGCCCGGGGCGCTGCGTCAGCTAAAGCTGGCGGCCATGTCGCTTTTCTCGATCTATGCGCGGGTCCTCGGCGAGCTCGGCCCGGAGCGGCGCCTCGGCGTCGTTCTGGCCCTGGCCAATGTCCTGCTGGCCGCAGCGTCCTTTGCCGAGCCGATGCTGTTCGGCGCGCTGATCGACAAGCTGACCAGCATCCAGGGGGCGGGGCTCAGGCTGAGCTGGGCCGATATCGGGCCGCTGATCGCCGCCTGGGCCGGTTTCGGCCTGTTCACCATCGGCGCCAGCGTCTTCGTCTCGCTGCATTCCGACCGGCTCGCCCATCGCCGGCGCCTGGCGGTGATGGCGAATTATTTCGAGCATGCGCTGACCCTGCCGCTGGCCTATCACACGCAGACCCATTCGGGCCGCGTGCTGAAGGTGATGCTCGACGGCACCAGCGGCATGTGGGCGCTGTGGCTGTCCTTCTTCCGCGAGCATTGCGCCAGCCTCGTCGCGCTCTTCATCCTGCTGCCCTTCACGCTGTGGAAGAACTGGCAGCTCGGCCTGCTGCTGATCACACTCGTGGTCCTGTTCGGCACGCTGACCGCCTATGTGCTGCGCAAGACCGACACGCTGCAGAGCAATGTCGAGGCCTACCACTCCAACCTTGCCGAGCGGGCCTCGGATGCGCTCGGCAACGTGCCGGTGATCCAGAGCTTCACGCGCATCGAGGCGGAGGTGCGCGGCTTGCGCTCGACCATCGCGAGCCTGCTCGACGCGCAGCTGCCGGTCCTGTCCTGGTGGGCGATTGCGACGGTGGCGACCCGGGCTTCGGCGACGCTCACGGTGCTCTCGATCTTCGTCGTCGGCGCCTGGCTGCTGATGCAGGGGCTGACCACCGTCGGCGAGATCGTGACCTTCATGGGCTTCGCGACCATGCTCGTCGGCCGGCTCGAGCAGATCGTCGCCTTCGTGAACTTCATCTTCATGCAGGCGCCGAAGATGCGCGAGTTCTTCGAGGTGATGGACACGCTGCCGGCGGTCCGCGACCTGCCGAGCGCGCCCGATGCGGGAAGGCTTTCCGGCGCGGTCGCCTTCGAGAACGTGTCCTTCTCCTATGACGGCAAGCGCGCGGCGGTGCAGGACGTCTCCTTCTCCGTCTCGCCGGGCGAGACCATCGCCATCGTCGGCTCGACGGGCTCGGGCAAGTCGACGACGCTCGGGCTGCTGCACCGCGCCTTCGACCCGCAATCGGGCCGCATCACCGTCGACGGTCAGGACATCCGGGAGATCTCGCTGATCTCGCTGCGGCGGAACATCGGCGTCGTCTTCCAGGAGCCGATGCTGTTTGCCCGCTCGATCCGGGAGAATCTCAGCGTCGGCAAGCCGGACGCGACGGAAGAGGAGATCATGCAGGCGCTCGAGCGCGCGCAGGCCAGCGAGGTGATGGCGCGTCAGACCGACGGGCTCGACACGCTGGTGGGCGAGCGCGGCCGCACGCTGTCCGGCGGCGAGCGCCAGCGCCTTTCCATCGCCCGGGCGCTGCTCAAGAACCCGCCGATCCTGATCCTCGACGAGGCGACCTCGGCGCTCGATGCCTCCACCGAAGTCAAGCTGCAGAAGGCGCTGGAGGAGGTGATGAAGGGGCGCACCACGTTTGTCATCGCCCATCGACTCGCCACCATCCGCAATGCCGACCGCATCCTCGTCTTCGAGCAGGGGCAGGTCATCGAGATGGGCTCCTTCGAGGAGCTCGTGGCCAAGGGCGGGCGTTTCGCCGCCCTGGCGCGCGCGCAGTATCTCGTCACGGACAAGGCGGCCGCGCTGTCCGAGGAAGCGGCCAGCCCGCTGGCGCGCACCATCGCGCTCGACTGACATCGGCGGTTTTCCGGGCCGCGGAGGCAACCGGATCGCAGGACGCGCGTTGATCTCGTGCAGGGTCGCCGCGCGCGGCCCTTTTCGCATGTCCGCGCCGCGGCGGGCACCATCCGCATCCGTCGAAAGGACTAGCCTTGCCCGTCACCATCCTCCGCCTCGCCTGCGCCTGGGCGACTGTCGCTGCCTTCCTGCTGTTCGGGGACGCCCTGCTCGGGCGGCTCGGCGAACCGCTGGTTGCGGCGCTGGTCTTCGCCTGGCTGCTCGGCGTCATCATCTGGGCGGCGTTCGGCGTGGTGCATGAGGCGGAGGTCCTGGCGGGCCGGCTCGGCGAGCCTTTCGGCACGCTGATCCTGACGCTCTCGATCGTCATCATCGAGGTGGCGCTGATCTCGGCGGTGATGCTCGGCGCCAAGGGCGCCCCGACGCTGGGTCGCGACACGATGTTTGCGGTGCTGATGATCGTGCTCAACGGCGTGGTCGGCATCGGCCTCTTGGTCGGCGGGCTGCGCCACTTCGCCCAGAGCTACAACATGAAGGGCGCCTCGTCGTATCTGGCCGTGATCATCCCGCTGACGGTGATCCCGCTCGTCCTGCCCAACTTCACCACCTCGACCGGCGAGGGCACGCTGACGACGCTGCAGGCGATCAGCTTCTCGGTGTTCACGATGGCGCTCTACGGCGCCTTCCTCGTCCTGCAGACCGGGCGCCACCGCTCCTTTTTCGTCGAGCCGACACGGGAACAGGCACCGCCGGTGCGCTCGGCCCCGCACGGCCACACGCCCGACGCCGAGGATATCGAGATCGTCGAGCATGACGGGCATGAGGATCCCGGCGGCGCGACGTCGACCCATGTCGTCCTGCTGCTCGCCAACATTCTCCCCATCGTGATCCTGGCGAAGAGCCTCGCCGTGGTGCTCGATTTCGGCATCGTCCGCCTCGGCGCGCCGGTGGCGCTGGGCGGCATCCTGATCGCGATGGTCGTGTTCACGCCGGAGTGCATCGCAGCGCTGCGCGCCATCAGCGCCAATCAGCTCCAGCGTGCGATCAATCTTTGCCTGGGCGCCGCCGCCTCGACGCTGGGGCTGACCGTGCCGGCCGTGCTGGCGATCGGCCTGTTCACGGGGCAGGAGGTCGTGCTCGGGCTGTCGGGCGCCAATATGGTGATCCTGGGCATGACGCTGCTGCTCTCGACGCTCACCTTCACGGGCACACGCACGACGATGCTCGAGGGCGCCGTGCATCTGAGCGTATTCTTCGTGTTCCTGGTGCTGGTGTTCAGCCCGTAGGGCGGCCGCGTTTCGGGCGGGCCTGGACCGGATTGCGGGCTGCTCAATCGTCTGCGAATGTCGCTTCCAGCCCATCCGCGAGAGATCGATCGTGGCCGACCAGCGCATCAAGGGACCGGCGTCCTACTTCCCATCCATCGAAAAGACCTATGGGCGGCCGATCGGCGACTGGCTGCAGATCGTCCGGGACCGGCTGCCGGCCAAGCATATGGAGATCGTCTCCATGCTGAAGAGCGAGCACGCGCTGGGCCATGGGCACGCCAACGCCATCGTCGCCTATGTGATGGCCGAGGCGAAGGACTGACGACCTCTGCTGCACGCGAGACCACAGGTCATCCCGGAGCGGCGCTGCTTCGCAGCTTGTCCGGGATGAGGTGAGGGTTCGCGGACACCCTCAGTTCAATTCGGCCGGCGCCCTCAATCGGTCGTGAGTGCCTCGATCGGCGCCGTCAGCGTGAAGACGATGCCCGCCGGCTCGTAGGCGATCTTCGAAATGCCCTGGACGGAACTCGCCAGGGCCTTCTCGATCATGCGCGATCCGAAGCCCCTGTGGGTGGGAAGCGCGACAGGGGGGCCGCCGATCTCCTGCCAGCGGAAATGGAATTCGTCGGCGGTCATCGACCAGCCGATGGCGATGCGCCCGTCATCCCGGCTCAGGGCGCCATACTTCGTGGCGTTGGTCGCGAGCTCGTGCAGCGCGAGAGCCATTGCCAGGGCCATTTTCGACGAAAGCTCGACCTCCGGCCCGTCCACACTGAACTGCGCTGTGCTGCAATGGGCCTTCAGCGTTTCGCTGATCAGGAAGGACAGGCTGGCGCGCGCCCAGACCGACTGGGTCAGCACGTCCTGAGCAGCGCTCAAAGTGCCCAGCCTGCCGAGAAACAGCGCCTTGACCTTCTCCGTCTCGTCGCCGCCCCGCAGGGTCTGGTTTGCGATCGCCTGGATCATGGCGATCGTGTTCTTCATGCGGTGCTTCAGTTCGAGCGCGAGCAGCCGCTGCTGCTCCTCGGCCGCCTTCATCGCTGAGATGTCCCGCGAGACCGATAGGATGTTCTCGACACGGCCCTGGGCGTCGAGGATCGGGGAGACCTGGACGTCCCAATAGCGCGGGTTGCCGGCCGCGGTATTCGCCGCGCCCTGAAAGCGCGCGCTGCGGCCAGCCCGTGCTTCATCGAGGGCATGCAGCGCATCCGCATTGCCCTGGCCCTGCCAGAAATCCGGCCAGGGGCAGCCCTTGAGCGCATTGAAGTCGCTGACCTCCATGGTCCGCTGCCCCCCTTCGCTCATGAAGGAAAGCGTCCCATCGAGCGCGATGACCTTGATGCAGTCGTCCGAAGCCGCCAGCAGGCTCCGCATAAAGCGGGCATCACTCAGTTCAGGTGTCACCAGGCCCCCAGTCCCACCGTGCATTCGCCGTGCGGGCTTATCGCATGGGCCTGCCACGCCGCCAAATCGGCTGCGCTGTCATTTCACACATCCGTTGCATGGGTCCGCGCACTCAATGCGCCTGCCCGTTGGCGACGAGCTCGCCCTCGATGAAGGCTTGGACCTCCTCCGCCGCGACGCCGGGCGCGATGAAGCTCTGGCCGATGCCGCGGGCGAGGATGAAGGTCAGGACGCCGCGCTTCACCTTCTTGTCCTGGCCCATCGCCGCGACGATCTCCTGCGCCGTGCCGGCCCCACCCGGCACCTGCTGGAGCGTCGAGGGCAGGCCCACAGCGTCGAGATGGCGCGCGACGCGGGTCGCGTCCTGGCCGGAGCAGAGACCCAGCCGCTGCGAGAAGCGGAAGGCGAGTGCGAGCCCGATCGCGACCGCCTCGCCATGGACGAGACGGGTGGAGTCGTAGCGCGTCAGCCGCTCCAGCGCGTGCGCAAAAGTGTGGCCCAGATTGAGCAAGGCGCGGTCGCCCTCCTCGCGCTCGTCGCGGGCGACGATCGCCGCCTTGGCCTTACAGGAGACCGCGACGGCATGGTCACGCTCAGGGCCGCCTTCGATGATGCGGCTCCAGTTGACCTCGCACCAGTCGAAGAAGGCGGGGTCGTCGATCAGCCCGTATTTGACCACCTCGGCATAGCCGGCCTTGAACTCGCGTTCGCTGAGCGTGTCGAGCAGCGCGGTGTCAGCGATCACCAGTGCGCGGCTGGTGGAAGGCGCCGATCAGGTTCTTGCCATGGCTCGAATTGATGCCGGTTTTGCCGCCGACGGAGGAATCGACCTGCGCCAGCAGGGTGGTCGGGATCTGCACGAAACGCACGCCCCGGCGCAGCACGGCCGCCGCGAAGCCGGTGAGGTCGCCCACCACGCCGCCGCCGAGCGCGATGACGAGGTCGTCGCGCTCGATCTTCGCCGCCAAAAGCGCGTCGCACAGCGTCGTCAACTGCGCGTAGGATTTGGTCGCCTCGCCGGGCGGCACGGTGATGCGGGTGAAGCCGATGCCCTCCTGCTGCAGGGAGGCCTCCAGCGCCGGGGCATGCAGCGGACCGACACGCTCGTCGGTGACAACAGCGACTTTGGCGCCCGGCGCCATCGCGGCGATCAGGGACGCCGCCTCGCAGAGCTGGTGGCGGCCGATGTGGATGTCATAGGCGCGGCCTTCCAGCGCGACCGGGACGGTGATCCGGGCGCCGGTCTGCGGGGCAGGGGTGGTCATGGTGCGGGCTTCCGGTCCGGAGGAGTGCTCAGATGCCGGTCGAGCGCGGCCAGCGCCGCCGTCACGACGACGTCATGGGGGTCGTCGCGCGAGAGGAGCGTGAGATCGGAGAGCGCATAGACCGGCTCGCGCTCGGCCAGCATCCGCCGCAGCGTCGCCTCGGGGTCGGCGGTCTGGAGCAGGGGGCGGTTGGAGCGCTTGCGGACGCGGCGCATCAGCACATCGGGCTCGGCCTTGAGCCAGATCGAGATGCCGAGATCGGCGATGCGCGCGCGGGTCTCGGCGTTCATGAAGGCGCCGCCGCCGGTCGCGAGAACGAGGGGCGCGCGCGTCGTCAGGATGCGGCTGATGACGCGGCGCTCGCCATCGCGGAACTCGCTCTCGCCGCGTTGCGCGAAGATCTCCGGGATCGTCATGCCGGCGGCGGTCTCGATCTCCGTGTCGGCATCGACGAAGGGCATGCCCAGCCGCGTCGCCAGCCTGCGGCCGACGGAGCTCTTGCCGGAGCCCATCATGCCGACGAGCACGATCGCCCGCGGGCCGATCGCGGTCCGCAGCGCCGCCGGGTCCGGGCCGATATCCTCACCTCGTGGCTGGTCGAGCGTCTCGACGATCGTCATAGCGATGGAAGCCTTGTCTTCAGCGCCCTTTAACATGAGCCGTCACACAACGTCAGGCCCCGTGCCGCATTTTGCGGCGCTTGTGGCCTTGCCGTCCTTGCCGGCATCCGCCATCTCCTGAAAGATGCGTGGGGCCATCGCAGTCACCGCCCCGAAGGATCCGCCTCACCGTGCCGACGCTGTTCCGATTCGTCGCCTTCCTGGCCCTGCTCGGCGGACTCGTCTTCGGCGGCATGGTCGCGCTCGTCACCTTCGTCCAGCCGGTGCCGCGCGAGATGGTCGAGACGGTTCCGCCTGCCCGGCTCCAGCCGAAATGAGCCGGATCGCGCAGGCGCGGCGCAACGGCTTCCTCGACATGCTCGCCGCCGAGCGCGGCGCCGCCCGCAACACGCTCGACGCCTATCAGCGCGACATCGACGATTATCTGGAATTTCTCGGCGGGCGGGTTCTTGAGGCCGCGACGGCCGATGATATCCGCGGCTGGCTGGCGGATCTCTCTGAGCGGGGTCTGAAAGCGTCCTCCGCTGCGCGGCGGCTCTCGGCGGTGCGGCAGTTCCACCGCTTCCTCTACACCGAAGGCTTCGCGTCCAACGACCCGACCGCGGCGATTCAGGGGCCGCGACTCGGGCGGCCGCTGCCGAAGGTGATCTCGGTCGCCGATGTCGAACGGCTGATCGCCACCGCGCGGGAGGCCTGCACGCGCGAGGGATTGACGCCTGTGGCGCGGCTGCGGGCGCTGCGGATGCGCTGCCTGATCGAGATGCTCTACGCCACGGGCTTGCGCGTCTCGGAGCTGATCGCGCTGCCGCTTTCGGCGGCAACGACGCGCGAGCGCTTCCTGGTGGTGCGCGGCAAGGGCAACAAGGACCGGCTGGTGCCGCTGAACGAGCCGGCGCGCGAGGCCGCGAAGCTCTGGCTCGCGGCGCTGCGCGAGTCGGGGGCTGCAGAGGGGCGCTTGCTCTTTCCCGCCGAGGGCGAAAGCGGCCATCTCACGCGCCAGGCCTTCGGGCGCGATCTCAAGGCTTTGGGCGGGGCGGCCGGGCTCTCGGGCGCTGCCTTGAGCCCGCATGTGCTGCGGCATGCCTTCGCCAGCCATCTGCTCCAGAACGGCGCCGACCTGCGCGTCGTGCAGGAGCTGCTGGGGCATTCCGACATCGCGACCACGCAGATCTACACCCATGTCCTCGATGACCGCCTGAAGAGCCTGGTGCGCGACCTGCACCCGCTGGCGGACGAAGCCTGAAGCGAGACCTCCAATGACCCAAGTCGTGCTGACGCCCCTCTCTCCCGAAACCTTCCGCAGCAAGCCCTGGAAGAATGGCGGCGGCGTCACGCTCGACATCGCCGATGCCAGCCGGCCCGGCGCGGATCCTTCCGGCTGGGAGGGGATGGTCTGGCGGCTCGGGCGCACGGCCATCGTCCAGCCCGGCCCGTTCTCGGATCTCACCGGCTATGAGCGGCTGCAGGCGGTGATCGTCGGCTCGGGCTTGGTGCTGGAGGGCGCCTCCGGCGAGATCGATCTGCGCCAGCCCTTCATGCCCGTGCACTATGACGGCGGACTGCCGCTGGTCAGCCGGCTGGAGAACGGGCCGGTCGAGGTCGTCAATCTCATCGTCGACCGCGCCCTGTGCAGCGCCGATCTTACGGTGCCGGAGCTGGGCGCAACGGTCGCCCTGGCGCCCGCCATCCACATCCTCTACGCGCCGGGCGAGGCGGTGACGGCGCGCTGCGGGGGCGAAGCCATCGCCGTTCCCGGTGGGCATGCCCTGCGGATCGACGCGGAGGCCAGCGTCTCGCTCACGGTGGAGGCCGGCCGCGCCCTGCTGGCGACCATCAGGCTGCGCTAGTCGCAGCGCAGCGGAACGGCCTTGCGCGGCAGCTCGCCGATGGCGGGAACGAACTGGCCCGTCGCCGGGTCGAGCAGCATCAGGACGCCCGTGGCGACGGCGAAATAAGCGCCGTGCAGGTGCAGCCTGCCCTTGCTCTCGAGGATCTGCACGCAGGGGAAGCTGCGCAGATTGGCGAGCGATTGCTGGATCGAGGCGAAGGCGAGGCGCTCGACATAGCCGTCCAGCGTCTCGTGCCGCCCGCGCCCGCCCGTGCGCTCGGCGGCGGGGCCGATCAGCGTGATCCATTTGCCGATGAAGTCGCCCGAGGAGAGAGGGCCCTGGGCATCGTCGGCGAAGGCGCGGATGCCGCCGCAGCGGCCATGTCCGAGCACGACGATATGTTCGACCCTCAGGGCCTGGACGGCATATTCGAGTGCGGCCGAGGTGCCGTGGAGCTGGTCGTCCGGCGAGAAGGGCGGCACTAGATTGGCGACGTTGCGCACGACGAACATCTCGCCGGGCCGCGCATCGAAGATCACTTCCGGCGAAACACGCGAGTCGCAGCAGCCGATCAGCATGATCTTCGGCGTCTGGCCGGTTTCGGCGAGCTGTTCGTAGCGATCCTTCTCCCGGTCGAAGCGATCGTCGAGAAAGGCGCGGTACCCCTCGGTCAGCCGGTCGGGGAAGGGGGATGCGGGCGTCTCCATGCCGCCTTCGAACAGGAGGCGGGCGGTTTCGTCAAGTTGATGCTGCGCTGCGGGATGGACGCCGGGCCCTCAGCGAGGCCCGCAGGCGGCCTCGAGACGGGCGGCCAGGGCGCTCGCATCGCCCGCAATCGCGAGCAGCTTCACCCGCGAGGTCGCCCCCGTCGCCAGCGTCACCGCCGCGCGCGAAACGCCCAGTTCGCGGGCGATCAGGGCGATGAGGGCAGCATTGGCCTCGCCCTCGCTGGGCGCGGCGCGCACCCTGACCTTCAGAACGGCCTTACCGTCGGAGAGGATGTCGACACCGTCGATGGCATCGCGCCCGCCGCGGGGCGTGAGCCTCACCGCCAGCCTCAGGCCGTCGCTGCTCGCGGTCCAGGGCAGGGGCGCGGAGAGCCGACCCGCAACCTGGGACGCCACCTCAGAAAACGGCAGGGTAGAGATAGAGGACGATGACGCGCTCGATGAAGAAGATGATCAGCAGCAGGATGATCGGCGAGATGTCGAGCCCGCCCATATTGGGCAGCATGTTGCGGATCGGGCGCAGCACCGGTTCGGTGACGCGGTAGAGCATGTCCCAGACCGTCGAGACGAACTGGTTGCGCGTGTTGACGACGTTGAAGGCGATCAGCCAGCTCAGAATGGCCGAGATGATCAGCAGCCAGGTGTAGATCTGCAGGGCCAGCAGCACCACGTCGAGAACGGCACGCATCGTCATTCCTCTGGATCGTCGTCGGGCGCCCTCGCCACACGTCGCCACCCGCAGGACGCCGGCGCAAAACTCCTGGCGCAAGCGATTGACAGACAGGCGACGCGCGGCCTAGAAGGCCAGCGCCTCGGGGCTGTAGCTCAGTTGGGAGAGCGCTGCAATCGCACTGCAGAGGTCAGGGGTTCGAATCCCCTCAGCTCCACCAAGGCCTCCGAAACCCGCATCGTCGCGCTGTTCGGCAGGTCTTGGTGGGAACGCTCCGCGCCCCCCTGCCAGACTTAATTTTTTGTATGTTCGAGGCTTCTTCGAAGAGCGCGAATGCGCTCAGCCGTGCTCGAACTCGGCGTTGTAAGCGGCTGCCAGCATGGCGTGGCAGGCCGCGGCCTGCTCGCGGACCGCTTCGAGGGTAACGTGGTTGGCGATCTCGACGAGGTCGCGGAGCGCGAAATCCACCGCCGAGAGCAGATCGAGCGCGGTGCCCGCCTGGCTTTCCTCGCGTGCCGGCGGAAGCCGAAACTGCAGAACCTGTCCCATGTCACTCTCACTGTTGGCGAATCGCCGTGAGTGTGGGCTGCGGGCGGTCAGCAATCGGTTAATGCCGGCGCAATCGCTCAGTTCTGGATGAAATTGGTCGGCAGCGGCTTCACCGCGGGGCCGCTGAAGGAGCCCGTGCGCGCGTCGTTCGGTTCGGCATGGCTGAAGCCGAGCGCAGCGGCCGGGCTCGGGCCGGCAATCGGCGAGGCGGCGGGGGCGGTCGTGCGGGCCCGGGCGGTGGCGACGTTGACGCTGCGCCCGGCAGGAGCCGGCGCGCGCGTGACGGTTGCAAAGAGCGAATCCAGGCCGGCGCGGTCCGAATCGTATTGGGCCTCGATCGGGGTCGGCGCCGGGCGGGCGGGCGTCGCGACCGCGGCGCTGACCGCCGGGCTGCCGCCGGGACGGCTGGGCGGGAGCGGATGGGTGACGGCGACGAGCCGACCTTCCGGCTGGGCCGCCTCGCTGCCGCGCAGCGCCGCGGCCTGGACCGGCAGCGGGGTCGATTGGCCGGCGAGTGCGAGGCCCGCCAGGGCTGCGGGGCGCAGCGGCGGGAGGGGGGCATTGGTCGGCTTGCCGGCGATAACGGTCTCGACCGGCGGCGCGATCTCGCCCGGGCGCCGCGGAGGCAGCGCGGCCAGGACGAGCTTCTGGTCTGCGCCGGCGGTGGCCTGGGCGAAGGCGAGCGCTCCGCCCGCCGCAGGCAGTGCCGCGACCTGAACGGCGCCCTCGGCCTCTCCCGGCACCGTCAGGCCGCGCGGGCGGGCGAGCGGCAGCGGCGCATCGACGAGCGCCGGCCGTTTGTCCTGAGCGGGGGGCGGTGGTGGCGGCGGCGCGGCGGCGGCATTGACGGGTGCGACGGCCTGCGCCTCGGGCGGCTCGGGCGCCCGAGGGCTGAGGCGCTCGGCACGCTCCTGCGCGAGCGAGCGGGTCGCCGGTGCCGGCGCCACGGCGACGGCGAAGCGCCCGCCATCGGAGGCGTTGCTGTCGGCATAGGGATTGGGGCTGGCATAGGCCATGACGGCGGGCTGCGGCTTGGGGGCCGCGCGCCGGCCGCGGGTCGGGCGGGCATCCGCCTCCTCTTCGTCGCCGCCGAAGAGCGAGGCCCACAGGCTCTTGCGGCCCGAGGAGATGACGGCGCCCTCGTCGAGATCGGCCGCGGCATAGCCGGCCACCGCGCCGCCGCCGGCAAGTATCTCCGCCTTGGCGATCTCGTAGCCCCCCAGCGGCTGCCCGTCGGCGGGCAGATGGACGGTCTTCTCGTCCGGGAACAGGCGTACGAGCTGGTCGCGCGTCATGCGCGGCCAGGAGCGAACCGAGCCGGCATCGAGATGGACGAAGGGCGTGTGGGCGCCGGGATAAAAGCCGACACCACCGCGCTGCAGGCGCATGCCCGCCTCGCGGACACGGGCCGTCGCGGCGTCCGGCAAATAGAAATCCATCGCCTTGCCGAGCATGTGCTGGCTGTGCTTGGCGACTGCGCGCGAGCGCCGCCGCAGCATGGAATTGGTGCCTGGCGAGCGATAGGCGGAGACGACGTGGAAGGGCTGCTCGGAGCCGACCTGGCGCTGGACCTCCCAGGCGACGTCGAAGAGGCGGGGATCCATGCGGATCGGCTCGTCGGTGCGCCAGTCGCGCAGGGCCCAGTTCAGCTTCTCGAGACCCTCGGCGACATAGCGCCCGTCCCGCTTGAAGGTGACGGTGGTCTCTTCCTTGGTGTGCATGTGGCGGATCGAGATCGTCCGCGTGTCGCCATTGGCGACCGCATCCTGCGTCCCGCGTACGCCGAGCAGGAGGGCCCCGGCCGCCACACCGAGCGTCAACGCCCTGCGGAAGACCTGTTTCGGGCGCGCATTGCGTGCCGAAAGCGTGGCGTCTGAGCTGCCCAATCTGCTGACCCGTCTCGATGCCCCGCTTGGGCGGCGCGTGATGAACGTGAACGAACAGTTGCGGAGAAGCGTTAACGCCTCGTTAGCAAGCCGGCAATCGCCCGGCCAGCCCTTTCTGCGCGCCCCTCCGCTACGCCCCGATCGTGGCGAAACGGAGCCGGCTCGCCGCCCTGTTCCGCGGCTGCGGTGTCAGCTGCGCGATTCGAGTGCCTGCCGGACGAGGCGGTGGAAGCCGTAGAGATCCTCGAAGGTGGTCAGGCCGCCATCGGCGCCGACGACATGGGTGTTGTAGACGAGGTGGATCGCCAGCGGCTGGGGCAGGTTGATGCGGCGCTCGCCCGAGCCGATCAGGCGCTTCAGGCGCTCATGCGTCCATTCCGGCCCGAGCACCTGGTCGGCGAGCAGGAAGGGATTGTCGACACGCACGCAGCCATGGCTGAAGGCGCGGCGCTCCTGGGCGAAGAGCCGGCGATTGGGCGTGTCGTGCAGATAGACCGCATGGTCGTTGGGGAACATGAACTTGATCCAGCCGAGCGCGTTGCGCTCGCCCGGCGGCTGGCGCACCGAGATGCCGCCGCCCTTGCTGCGCGTCACCACATAGCCGCGCTTGGCGGCGTATTCGGGGTCGGCTGCCAGGCCCGGGATGAACTCCTTGCGCAGGATCGAGGGCGGGACGAACCAGGACGGATTGACGATGACGTGGTCCATCTTGTGCGAAAAGATGGGCGTCGCGGTCTCCGGCTTGCCGACGATGGCGCGGGTCTCGTGAACGACATGGCCCTGGCGGATGACGCGGACGCGAAATTCCGGGACGTTGACCATGATGTGGTCGGCGCCGAGATCGGCGGGCAGCCAGCGCCAGCGCTCCATCTGGGCGACGATGTCCTGCTCGCCGCGGGCGGTGGCGGGCGTGCCGAGAGCGGCGAGAGTCTGGGCGCCGAGCACGCCATTGGCGGGGAGGCCGGCCTGCTTCTGGAAGGCGGCGAGCGCGGTCGCGGTGGAGCGGTCGAAGACCGGCTCCTCGCTGGGGCCGAGGCCGAGCCGGGCCCGCACCAGCGGGACGCGCTCGTCGCGCATGCCGAGCTTCAGCGCCGGGCCTGCGGGGATGCGCACCAGCGGAGTGTCGTCGAGATGCTCGCGCAGCTCGGCGAGCTTGGCCTTGAGCCGGCGATAGCCCTCATGGGGCGGGTTGTAGGCGGCGAGCACGGCGCCGGCATCTCCAGAGCCCGCGAGTTCCGAGAGCACCTCGGTGGCGGAGGGCAGCGACAGCGTGGGCGTCAGCAGCTTCGAGAGGCGGCGCGGGTCGACGCGGGCGCCGCGGGCGTCGCGCGCATAGAGCACGGCGAGCGCGGACAGCCGGACGTCGGCCTCGGCCAGGCTGCCCTTGTCACTCGCCTCGAAAGCGGGGAGCGGATAGTCGGCCGGCCTGAGACCGTCCTCGCCGGCGCGCCCGAGACGCTCGGTCAGACGCAGTCCGGCGGTGCTCCAACCGCGTCCCTCGATCCAGAGCGGTCGGTTGCCGTTGGCCTCATAGGCGGCGAGGATTTCGGCGCGCTCGCGCTCGGCAAGGCGCGGCAGGGCCAGCGCATCGGTGGCGCGAGCAGCGATGTCGGCCGCGTATTCGGAGCCGGCGGGCAGGTCGACGACGACCTTCGGCAGGTCGGGCGGGGTGATCGCCGGCTCGGCACTGCGCAGCACGGGTGCGGCCTGCGGCGCCGCGAGCGCCGGATCGGCCGGCGGCAGCTCGATCTCGGGGATATCCAGGGTCACCGGCTGGTCGGGCACAGCGACGGTGGCGGCCGGCAGCTCCGGCGTGGCGAGGCTGCCCTCGGGGCGCGCGGAAGGTGTCACCGCGCCGGTGACCATGCCGGGTTCGGCGGCGGGCGCGGTTGCGGTGTCCGTCTGCAGGGCGGGCTCGGCGGGAGCGGCTTCCGCGCTGACCGGAGCCTGCGCGGCTTGCGGCCGCTCATCGGCATGCAGGAGCAAGGCGGGCTGTTCCGGCAGCGGGATGCCCAGCGTCGGATCGGTGGCCTGGCCTTCGGCGGAGACTGCGGTGGCGGTCAGGGACAGGGCCAGAGCCGAGACGCAAGCCAGATTCGCCCAGTGGCGACGACGCATGGTCGCTATTCCTGAATTCTGCCGAGAGCCGCATTCCTGCGTGACTCGGCCGGTTTCGACAAGATGCGGCAGCGCAACACGCGCTGCCATTCGGTTGGTCGCGGCTCAGGCCGCGTCGGTTTCGTCGGCGCCCGCTCCCGCCTCGATCAGCCCGTAATCCTTGAGCTTGCGGTAGAGCGTCGAGCGGCCGATGCCGAGCTTGCGCGAGATCTCGGACATGTGCCCGCGGTAATGGGCGAGGGCGAACTTGATGATCTCGCGCTCGAGCTCGTCGAGCGTGCGCATGTCGGAGCCGGCCACGAGCTCCAGCGAGTTGGGGTCGCGCACCGGCATCTGGATGATGCGCGGGGGCTCGCTGCGCGCCTCGGCCGGGCCGAGTGGCGCCGGGGCGGGCGGGATGCGGATATCGTAGCCTTCCATCTGCGCGGCGATCTGCGGGAACTCGGCCACCGTCAGCTCGTCGCCATCGGCCAGCACCACGGCGCGGAACATCGCATTTTCGAGCTGGCGGACATTGCCCGGCCAGTCATAGCCACCGATCAGGGAGAGCGCCTCGGCGCCGATGCCGCGCAGCTTCTTGCCCTCCTCGTCGGCGGCGAAGCGGGCGAGGAAGCCGCGCGCCAGATCGGGAATGTCCTCGTGACGCTGGCGTAGCGGCGGCAGCGTGATCGGGAAGACGTTGAGGCGGTAGTAGAGGTCTTCGCGGAACTCGCCGGCCTTGACCTGGTCGAGCAAGCTCTTGTTCGTCGCCGAGATGATGCGGATGTCGACGCGCACCGACTTCTTGCCGCCGACGGGATCGACCTCGCCCTCCTGGATCGCGCGCAGGAGCTTGACCTGCGCATCCAGCGGCAATTCGCCGACCTCGTCGAGGAAGAGCGTGCCGCCGCTCGCCTCGACGAATTTGCCGACATGGCGCTCGGTGGCGCCGGTGAAGGCGCCCTTCTCGTGGCCGAAGAGGATCGACTCGACGAGATTGTGCGGGATCGCGCCGCAATTGACGGTGACGAAGGGCTTGCCCTTGCGGTCGCTCGAACCCTGGATGGCGCGGGCCAGCACCTCCTTGCCGACGCCGGATTCACCCTCGATCAGGATCGGTATGTTGGATTTCGCCGCCCGCTCGGCCAGGCGCACCACCCGCGCCATGTCGGCGCTCTTGGTGGCGAGGTCGCGGAAGCCCAGCGTGCCCGACGCGCGGCGCTTGATGTGGCGCAGCTCGTGCTCGAGCGCGCCGAGCTTGAGCGCGTTCTTGAGCGAGATCTGCAGCCGCTCGGCGCCGACCGGCTTGACGACGAAGTCGACAGCACCGGCGCGCATCGCCTGGACGACCGTTTCGATCGAGCCATTGGCGGTCTGCACGATGACGGGGGTCTCGATCGCGCGCTCGCGCAGCGCCGCCAGCACGCCCATGCCGTCGAGCTCGGGCATGACGAGATCCAGCACGATCGCGTCGAAGCGGTCGCCCTCGGGGCCCGTCAGCATCTGGAGAGCGGCCTGCCCGGTCTCCGCGACGACGGCGTCGTATCCGCAGCGCTTCAGCATGGCGTCCAGCAGGCGGCGCTGGACGGGATCGTCGTCGACGACGAGAACGGTGGCGGTCATGACACCTCGAGGCTCAGGCGATAAGGAAGCCGGCCGCCGAGGGCGGCGCGCGCTGTTCCGTTCTGGGTCATCCTCGGCCAGAACGGTTAAGCGGCGCTTAAGGGCGGGGCATCGCTGCCGCGACGCAGGCGGAGATTGATCCCGGCCTTTGCCCCGCGCATATGAGGGCAAGCCGGGGTTCCCATCTGTGAGGTTGCCGACGATGACCAATGCGTTCGACCAGGTGCTGCGCGCCACAGCGACGGCGACCGCCGCCTCGGCCGCCAAATCCTTGGGCACGCTGCCGGAATGGGATCTGAGCCACCTCTATCCGGGCCTCGACTCGGCCGAGCTGAAGGCGGATCTGAGCCGGGCGTTGAGCGATTCGCAGAGCTTCGCGACGCTCTATCGCGGCAAGCTCGGGGCGCTCGCCGAGCGGCAGGACGGTGCTGCGGTGCTGGCCGAGGCGGTGAAGGCGTTCGAGGCGTTGAGCGACCTGCTCGGCCGGATCGGCGCCTATGCGGGCCTGGTCTATGCGGGCGACACCACCGATCCCCAGCGCGCCAAGTTCTATGGCGATACGCAGGACAAGCTGAACGCCGCCGTGACGGAGCTGCTGTTCTTCGAGCTCGAGCTCAACCGGATCGAGCCCGAGCATCTGGCGCGGGTCGCCGCGACGGCGCCGCTGTCGCACTGGAAGCCCTGGCTCGACGACCTCGCCAAGGACAAGCCACATCAGCTCGAAGACCGGATCGAGGCCCTCTTCCACGAGAAGTCGATGACCGGGCACGCCGCCTGGAACCGGCTGTTCGACGAGACGATCGCCTCGCTGCGCTTCCGGATCGGCGGCGAGGAGCTGACGCTGGAGCCGACGCTCAACAAGCTGCAGGACGCCGACGGCGCCGTGCGCAAGGCCGCCGCCGAGGCGCTGAGCGAGGTTTTCCGCGGTCAGCTGCGGACTTTCGCGCTGATCACCAACACGCTCGCCAAGGACAAGGAGATCTCCGACCGCTGGCGCAAGTTCGAGGATGTTGCGGATTCGCGCCATCTCGCCAACCGCGTCGAGCGCGAGGTCGTGGATGCGCTGGTGAGCGCCGTGCGCGAAGCCTATCCGCGCCTGTCGCACCGCTACTACAAGCTGAAGGCGAAGTGGTTCGGGCGCGAGGCGCTGGATTTCTGGGACCGCAACGCGCCGCTTCCCAAGGTCGAGCAGCGCACCATTCCCTGGACGGAAGCCCGCGATACGGTGCTCGACGCCTATGGCGCCTTCTCTCCCGAGATGGCCGGCATTGCGCGCCGCTTCTTCGACGAGCAGTGGATCGACGCGCCGGTGCGGCCCGGCAAGGCGCCCGGCGCCTTCGCCCATCCGACGGTGCCCTCCGCGCACCCCTATGTTCTGGTCAACTACCAAGGCAAGCCGCGCGACGTGATGACGCTCGCCCATGAGCTCGGGCATGGCGTGCATCAGGTGCTGGCAGCCCATAACGGCGCGCTGATGGCACCGACGCCTCTCACGCTGGCCGAGACGGCAAGCGTCTTCGGGGAGATGCTGACCTTCCGCCGCCTGCTGAATTCGACGTCGAATCCCCAGCAGCGCAAGGCAATGCTGGCGGCCAAGGTCGAGGACATGATCAACACGGTCGTGCGCCAGATCGCGTTCTACTCCTTCGAGCGGAAGGTGCATGAGGCGCGCAAGTCGGGCGAGCTGACCGCAGAGACCTTATGCGAACTCTGGATGAGCGTGCAGGCGGAGAGCCTGGGGCCGGCGATCCGGCTTGGCCCCGGTTACGAGCCGTTCTGGTGCTACATCCCGCACTTCATCCATTCGCCCTTCTATGTCTACGCCTATGCCTTCGGTGACTGCCTGGTGAATTCGCTCTACGGCGTCTACCAGAATGCGGCCGAGGGCTTCCAGGAGCGCTATTTCGCCCTGCTCTCGGCCGGTGGCACCAAGCACCATGCCGAGCTGCTGGCGCCCTTCGGCCTCGACGCGCGCGACCCGGCGTTCTGGCAGATCGGGCTCACGATGATCGAGGGCATGATCATCGAGCTGGAAGGGATGGAGTAGGGGCGCTTCTTCGCCGTCATGGTCGGGCCTGACCCGACCATCTCATGACCGGCTGGCGCTGGATGACGAGATGGTCGGGTCAAGCCCGACCATGACGGGTTGCTGTCAGAACTGCACCCTCAGGCCCACCTGCGCGACATTGGCGGTGTAGTCCGAGCCCTGGGCGGTCGAGTTCAGCCGCTCATGGGTGAAGCTCGCGCGGACCGAGAAGGTGCGCGTCAGCTTGTATTCGACCCGGGCGCCGACGCTGGAGAAGTCCTCGCGCAGACCCTGCCCGTCATATTCGGTGCGCCCGAAGCTGGCGACGCCGGTGACGGTGAGGTTGCGCCGCAAGGCGTGGGCGATCTCCAGCGAGACGCGCCGCGCCGTGGTGCCCGATGAGCCCGCAATCGTCGTGTCGCCGAGTTCGGAGGTGCCGCGCAGGGTGACGGTGGTCAGCGGCGTCGGCGACCACAGGATCGCGGCATCGCCGACGAAGCCCTTCAGGTCGCGCAGCCGGGCATCGTCATATTTGCGATCCTGATAGCCGGCCGAGATTTCGCCGGTGAGCTGGCGGCTGATCTCGAAGGTCGAGCCGACGCGCAGCGTGGCGCCGTCCGAGGAGCGGCGATAGCCGCTGGAATCCACGGCCTGGTCGAATTCGCGGGTGTCGACCTCACCCTGGACGAAAGGCCTGAAACCGGGTGTGACCTCGTAGGACGCGCGCAGGCGCAGCCCGACTTGCGTCTGATTGCGGTCGCGCTGGCTGACGATGCCGCCATTGCTCAGCTTGCCGTCCTCGTAGTCGCTGCGGTCGACCGAACCGCGCAGCGTCATCTGCAGGCGGTTGATGTCATGGGTGACGCCGGCCGAGGCGCCGTACTGATAGACGAGGGGGCGACCGATGACGGCCGCGGTCAAATCCGGCGAGCCGGGGCGCTGGGTGTCGATCTTCGCCCGCGTCTCCAGAAGAATGCGCGTGTCGCGCGAGGCGTCGAGGCGCAGGTCGAGATTGCCCTCGCCATCGGGGCGCGAGGCGTTCTCGTCGCGGAAGAAGCGGCTGTAGCCGCCGCGCAGCTTGCCCTTCAGCTCGTGCACGTTCCAGTCCGACTGGACGTCGAGATCGCCCTCGAGCCGGCCGAAGGCGGAGCTCTTGCGGGTCGAGCCCGCCGTGCGCTGCGGGTTGGTGTCGTAGCCGACGCTGCTGGTCAGCCCGGGCTTGAGCGTGACGTTGCCGAGCCGCAGGCCGAGCGCGGCATAGGGATCCTCCTCGGCAGCCGAGCGCCGGCGTGGGGGAGGCGGAGGCGGCGGCGTGGTCGGCAAACCCGCCACGCCCGTCTGCTGGGCGCGGAACTGGCGCTGGGTGACGCCGCGCACGCCACTCGCCCGAACGGGCCGGCTGGCATAGGGCGGCGGGCGCCGCGACACGGTGGTCGGCTGGTTCTGGATCAGTGCGGCGGGATCACGAACCGAGTCGGGCGTGGCTGAGAGCGAGGCCGCCGGCGCATCGGGCACCGGTTGCTGGGCGACATAGGCCGGCACGCTCGGCCGCAGCGGCGTGCGCCGGACCTGCTGCGCATCGACCGACGACGCGGCGAGCATGAGGCTCGCGGCGGCGACGCCGGTCAGCAGCAGGGACGGGGAAGGCCGGGGCACGGGGCGTCGTGGCTCCAGGAACAGGCTTTGGCGCGCCGGACAGCGCGCGCATGGTTAACGGAGTTAAAACGAAGGGGGTTAACGGGCCGTCAATAACGGGGCGGCCCGAAGCTGGCCCCGGCGCGCCCGGCTGTGCTAGAGCGCGCGCCATGACAGCCGATATCCGCGCCTCCGCGCTCCGCACCGTCGCGACCGAACGCGCCGGGCTCGACACGCTTCACCAGGCCCTCGCCAACGGCATGGGTGAGGCTTTCGTTGCCGCGGTCTCGATGATCCGGGCAGCCGGCGGGCGCGTCATCGTCTCCGGCATGGGCAAGTCCGGCCATGTCGGGCGCAAGATCGCGGCGACGCTCGCTTCCACCGGCACGCCGGCGCATTTCGTCCATCCGGCCGAAGCCAGCCATGGCGATCTCGGCATGGTGCAACCGGAGGATGTGGTCATCGCCCTCTCCTGGTCGGGCGAGACGGCGGAGCTTGCGGCGATCGTCGGGCATACGCGGCGCTTCCGCGTCGGGCTGATCGCGATCACCGCCAATGCCGACAGCGCGCTGGGCCGCGAGGCGGATGTGACGCTGCTCCTGCCGAAGGCGCAGGAGGCCTGCCCGAACGGGTTGGCACCGACGACCTCGACGACGATGCAGATGGCGCTGGGTGACGCGCTGGCGGTCGCGCTGCTCGAGGCGCGCGGCTTCTCGCGCCAGGATTTCTTCGTCTATCACCCGGGCGGCAAGCTCGGCGCGCAGCTCAAGACGGTCGCCAGCATCATGCACCGTGATGCGGCGCTGCCGCTCTGCGGGCTGGATACGGGGATCGCGGATGTGGTCGCGCTGATCTCGGGCAAGGGCTTCGGCTGCGCCATCGTGGTGGATGCGGACGGGGTTCTTGCCGGCGTCGTGACCGATGGCGATCTGCGCCGCACATTGCTGCGGGCCGGACCGGCCCAGCGGGCGCGCGACGTGATGAGCGCCAATCCGCGTCGCATTGCACCGGACGCGCTGGCCGGCGAGGCGCTGGAGATGGTCAACCGGCTGCGGATCACCGCGCTGATCGTCGCAGATGGCGAGAACCGCCCTGTCGGGCTGGTCCATGTCCACGACCTGCTCTCGCTCGGCGTGGCCTAATCCACCCGGGGCACCCCCTGGGCCTATGAGCCAGGGTCGGTTTCGTGTGCGGGGTCAGCCCTCGACGGCGCTGTACTGCGTCTCGATCGAGGAATCGTGGGCCTCGTGGTCGAAGCCGTAAATGTGGATCGAAATCGCGTCTTCGGTCCCGAGATTGCGCATGCGGTGGATGTTGGGGCCGGTCGGCAGCATGCAGGCGACATAGCCCGCCTCGCGGTCATGCTGCTCGGTCGCGATGGCCCGCTGCGTATCGATGGCGCGATACCAGGTTTCGGTCACGGTGCCGCTGACGACGCCGAAGCAGCAGGAGCAGTGGTGGTCGTGGATGCAGGTGGTCGCATCGGCCGCCCAGACGATCGCCCAGACGCTGACCGACTCGTCGCCGGCCAGGAGATTGCGGGTGTAGCCGCCGGGTTTGCGCTCGAGCGGCAGGCGCGCAACGAGGTCGGGCAGCGCAACGAGTTCGCGCAGAACCGAGCGGGCGGCGGCAAGATAATCGCGCGAGAGAGTGCCCTCATCCGTCCGCAGGCTGGCGAGAACGGCGCCGCGCCGCTCCGCGTTCAAGAACCCCTGCATCCGCAAACTCCCGTCGCACCGTCCACTCACTCAGGATAGCGGCGCAGCGGGAAAATGGTTTGCTATCTTGCGATAAGATGCCGCGATCTTGGAAATGAATATCGCCTATGGCATCAAATGGAGAATTCCGTTCCTTTGAGAGCGCTGACAAAGCGATCCCTTTGCGAGTCCCGGGGGCCATGGCCAAGCTCGACGCCTTCGATCTGCGGATCCTCGCCTGCCTGCAGGAGGATGCGAGCCTGCCTCTCGCCGAGCTGTCGGAGGCGGTCGGCCTGTCGGCGACGCCGTGCTGGCGGCGGGTGCAGAAGCTGGAAGCGGCGGGCTATATCCGCAAGCGCGTGGCGCTGCTCGACCGCAGCAAGCTGCAGGCGGGCGTCACCGTCTTCATCGCGGTGAAGACGGCCCGGCATTCGATGGAATGGCTGGAGCGGTTCCACACGGCGGTGCGCGACCTGCCCGAGATCGTCGACTTCTACCGGATGAGCGGCGAGATCGACTATCTGCTCAAGGCCTGCGTGCCGGACATCGCGGCTTATGACGCGCTCTACAAGAAGCTAATCTCGCGTATCGACCTCAACGACGTCACCTCGATGTTCGCGATGGAGGAGCTGAAATCGACGACGGCGATCCCGCTCGGCTTCGTGCAGCCGGAAGGCTGAAGCGCCAACGAAAGAAGGGAGCGGCAAACCGCTCCCTTCTCCCCCCGGCCTCCCGAGGCCCCCCAGCCGAACGGGAGCGGATCTCAGAACCGATAGGTGACGCCGGCGCCGATCAGCCAGGGATCGATCTTGACCTTGCCGGAGATCAGGCCGTTGTTGACCTTGACCTTGGGCTCGAGGAAGATCTTCTTGACGTCGAAGTTGAAGCCCCAGTTCTTGTCGATCATGTAGTCGAAGCCGCCCTGCAGGGCGAGGCCGAAGCTGTCCTTCAGATCGAAGCTGGTGAAGCCGCCCTTGGCCTTCTCATTGAAGAAGACGGTGTAGTTCACGCCGACGCCGACATAGGGCTTGAACGCGCCGAGGTCGGTGAAGTGATACTGCAGCATCAGGGTCGGCGGCAGCAGCCAGGCCGAGCCGATGCGCGCCCCGGCCAGAGCGCCCGCGCCCTTCACCTTGTGAGGGGTGACGCCGAGAACGAGCTCGACGGCGATGTTCTTGGTGAAGAAGTAGCTGATGTCGAGCTCGGGCACGATCGAGTTCGAGATGTCGACGTCGCCACCGAGGATCGGCGCCCCGCCGAGCTTGAGCTTGGCGCTCTCCTGCGGGACCACCGCCAGCGCGCGGCCGCGGATCATCCACGGGCTCCACTGCGTCAGCACCGGCGCGATCGGCGCGGTCTTGGCGGAGGGCAGATCGGCCGCTCCCGCAGAGGTCAGGGCGGTGCCAGCGAGCAGGGCTGCGCAGGCGGTGAGACGAACAAGACGTGACATGGCGAAGGCCCCCAGAAACGAGACCGCGGCACGTTCCGTGCTCGCAGCTCCCGTCGTCCAAGAGCCTCAATCCCGCCATCGTCGATTTGATCGGGATCAAATCCGGGGACAGTCTGGCCCTCTGTGGCCTCGATGCAACAGGCGCAGCGGCGCCTCAGCCGCGCGCGACCTTCTGGTAGTCCTTGATGTCGGAGAATGTGACGTCCGGTACGCGCTCGGAATCGTATTTCAGGGTGAACTGGCTGGAGGCCATGAACACCGGGTCGCCGTCGAGGTCGTCGGCCATCGAGGAGGGCTTTGCGGCGACGAATTTCTGCAGCGCCGCCTTGTCGGAGGAGGAGACCCAGCGGGCGATCGAGAACTGGCAGGGCTCGAAATCGACTGGCAGCGAGTATTCGACGTCCATGCGCTCCTTGAGCACGTCGAGCTGCAGCGCGCCGACGACGCCGACGATGGCGGGCGCGCCGTCATGGGGCAGGAAGATCTGGACCACGCCTTCCTCGGCCATCTGCTGCAGCGCCTCGCGCAGCTTCTTGGCCTTCATCGCGTCCTTGAGCTTCACACGGCGCAGGATTTCCGGCGCGAAGCTCGGCACGCCCTTGAAGACGACGTCCTCGCCCTCGGTCAGCGTGTCGCCGATGCGCAGCGTGCCATGGTTGGGCAGGCCGACGATGTCGCCCGCGAAGGCCTCTTCGGCGATCGAGCGGTCGCGCGCGAAGAAGAACTGCGGCGCGTTGAGCGGCATCGGCTTGCCGGTGCGCACCAGCTTGGCCTTCATGCCGCGCGAGAGCTTGCCCGAGCAGACGCGCATGAAGGCGATGCGGTCGCGGTGGTTGGGGTCCATGTTCGCCTGGATCTTGAAGACGAAGCCGGTCATCTTCGGCTCATCCGACTGGATCGTCCGCTTGTCGGCGATCTGCGCGCGGGGGCTCGGCGCCAGCGCGCCCAGCGCATCGATGAGATCGCGCACGCCGTAGTCGCGCAGCGCCGCGCCGAAATAGAGCGGCGTCAGATGGCCCTCGCGGAAAGCCTCGAGATCGAAGGGCTTCAGCCCCTCGCTGGCGAGGAAGACCTCCTCGCGCCAGGTCTCGGCGGCGCCATGCGGCAGCAACTCGTCGAAGAGCTTGTCGTCGGGGCCCGTGACGGCCAAATCCTCGGCGCTCTCGTCGCCCTTCTGGTTGCGGCGGAAGCTGTTGGCCTTGAGATCATAGGTGCCGACGAACTCCCTGCCGCGCCCGACCGGCCAGGTCATCGGCGCGACGTCGAGCGCAAGCGTGGTCTCGATCTCGTTGATCAGGTCGAACAGGTCGCGCGTCTCGCGGTCGACCTTGTTGATGAAGGTGACGATCGGGATGTCGCGCAGGCGGCAGACCTCGAACAGCTTCTTGGTGCGCGCCTCGATGCCCTTGGCGGCGTCGATCACCATCACGGCGGAATCGACGGCGGTGAGGGTGCGGTAGGTGTCTTCCGAGAAGTCCTCGTGGCCCGGCGTGTCCAGCAGGTTGAAGACGTGGCCGCCATATTCGAAAGTCATCACCGAGGTGACGACCGAGATGCCGCGCTGGCGCTCGATCTTCATCCAGTCCGAGGAGGTCTGGCGCCGGCCCTGCTTGGCGCGCACTTCGCCGGCGAGCTGAATCGCGCCGCCGAAATAGAGCAGCTTCTCGGTCAGCGTGGTCTTGCCGGCGTCCGGGTGGGAGATGATCGCGAAGGTGCGGCGGCGCGCATGCGGGGCAGCGTCGCCTGCCGGCGCGGCGGAGGTCTGAATGTCGGTCATGGCGGTGTGAGAACAGGATGGGGGCTGCGAAGTCAATTGCTGCGGCCCGCGCGGATCGTCGCTCGTTTAACACAGAGACGGAGTCAGGCCGCATTAACCCTTTCTCACCATCATCCCGCGATAAGGGGATACCAGTTTCCCTAGCGGAAAGTTTCGCGATGGTCGGCCCGCGCAAAATCTCGACACAGATCTTCGGGGCCTTTGCGGTTTTCGCGGTCGCCGCTGTCATCGCCGTCGGCATCGGGGCGCAGACGCTTTCGCGTTACGCCGCGATGACGAGCGAGATGGAGGCCGTGACACGGCGCACCGTCCTCGCCGAGCGCATGGACGGCCTCGTCAATGCCATCGTGATGGAATCGCGGGGCATCTATATGAGCGCGGATGCGCAGGACGCGGAACGCTTCGCCCTGCCGCTGCTCGCCGATCTCAGCGAGATGAAGCGGCTGCTTGGCGAGTGGCGGGCTCTCCATGACCCTCAGGAGCGGGCCGTCTTCGAGGCGGTGGCGCGGCAGCTCGACGATTTCGTCGCCTTCCGGACGGAGCTCGTCCGGCGCGGGAGAGAGCTGGGCCCTCTCGCCGCCAGTGTCTTCGGCAACAACGAAGACAACCGGAGCAACCGCAAGGCTCTCAACATGGCGCTGAGGAACGTCGCCATGCTGAACGAGAGCCGGGCCGCCGTGACGGATGCCGAGCGTGACGCGCTGCAGAACAACAGCCTGTGGCTGCAGGCTGCGGGTGCGCTGCTGGTCGTGATCGGTCTTTCGGTCGCGCTGACCCTCGTGCATTTCCGCGTGTCGCGGCCGCTGCGCAGCCTTGCCAAGACGATGCAGCGGCTCGCGGCCGGGCAGGACGTGGACGACATTCCGTCGGTCAAGCAGCGCGACGAGGTGGGCGACATGGCGCGCTCCGTGGCCGTGTTTCACGAAACCGCGGCCGCACGGGCGGCGCTGGAGGCCGATGCCAAGAGCGCCGACGTGGCGCGGATCCGCCGCCAGGCCAAGCGCGACGAACTCACAGCCGAGTTCAACATCCGCATCGACCAGGTTCTCGACACGGTTCGGGTCAGCGTCGACGAGATGGAGGAGACGGCCCGCAGCCTCAACGCCGTCGCCACCAGCGCCACGTCCCAGGCCAATGAGGCAAGGGGCGCAGCCCTCGACGCGTCCGACAACGTCCGCTCCATCGCGGCCGCCTCCGAGCAGCTGTCGGAGTCGATCACCGAAATCGCCGAACGCATCGGCCATACGGATGGCGTGGTCCGGTCGGCGGCCGAGGATGCGGCGCGGGCACGCGTCAATGTCGGCAACCTGCTGGGTGCCTCGGAAAGCATTGCCCGGGTCGTTGGCCTGATCCGCGAGATCGCGGCGCAGACCAATCTGCTGGCGCTCAACGCGACGATCGAGGCGGCTCGCGCCGGCGAGGCGGGGCGCGGCTTTGCGGTCGTCGCCGGCGAGGTCAAGCTGCTGGCCGAGCGCACCGCTCAGGCCACTGACGAGATCGCCGAGCGCATCGTTGCTTTCGAGAGTGAAACGAAGGGTGCTGTTGCGGCGATCGAGACGATCGCGCGCGTCATGGGCGAGGTTGCGCAGCACACGGTCGCCATCGCGGGCGCCACCTCCCAGCAGATGGGCGCGACCTCGGAGATCGCCAGCAGCGCGCAGGCCACCGCCAATGGCACGGCGGGTGTGGCCCATCAGATGGAGCAGGTGACCGCGACCTCCCAGTCGGCCATGCTGTCGGCGAACCGGGCGCTGAGCACCGCCGAAAATCTGGCGCGGGAGGCTCATGCGCTGCGCAGTGCGGTGGGGACCTTCTTCGCCGACATGAAGGCGGCCTGAGCCAAATCGTCATTCTCACAGCCTGATCGGATGGCGTTCACGGGTCCGTGATCGCTTCGGACGGCTTCGTGACGGACCCGGCGCTGTCATATCGCGCCGTCATGCGTTTCCCTCGCTGCGCCATTGCAGAAGGGGGCAGGATGAGCGAACCGCACCGGACCGACCCGCAGCCGACGCTGTCGGTCTTCGACGCCGTGACGATCATGGTCGGGATCGTCGTCGGCATCGGCATCTTCAAGACGCCGTCCCTGATTGCGGCGAATGTCGGCAGCGAGGCGGCCTTTCTCGGCGTCTGGGTGGCGGGCGGCCTTGTCACGCTGATCGGCGCACTCTGCTATGCCGAACTCGCGGCAGCCCATCCCCATGCGGGCGGCGAGTATCATTTCCTCGGCCGGGCCTACGGCCGGCCCGTTGCCGTGCTGTTCGGCTGGGCGCGTGGCTCGGTGATCCAGACAGGCGCGATCGCCGCCGTCGCCTTCGTGCTCGGCGATTATGCCGCCCAGGTCCAGCCGCTCGGTCCCTATGGCCCGGCGCTCTACGCCGGGCTGGCCATCATCGTGCTCACCGGCCTCAATGTGGCGGGGACGATCCAGAGCAAGACACTGCAGATCGCGGTGACCTTCATCGAGGTCGGGCTAATCGCGGCGATCATCGGCTGGGGCCTGCTCGGCAGCGCCGGTGCGGGTGCCGCCGCTCCCGTCGCGGCGACGGCGCCGTCCTCCGCTGCGCTGGGCATGGCGATGATCTTCGTCCTCCTCACCTATGGCGGCTGGAACGAGGCGGCCTATCTCTCGGGCGAGCTGCGCGACCCCGGCCGCAACATGGTCCGCGTGCTGGTGATCGGGACAGCCGTGCTGGTCGCGCTGTATGTCGCCGCCAATGCGGCGCTGCTGGCGATCCTGGGGCTCGACGGTTTGCGGGGCTCGCAGGCCGTCGCCACCGACATGATGCGGTTGGTGGCGGGCGAGTCCGGGGCGCTGATCGTCAGCCTCGCGATCGTGGTGGCGGCGCTGTCAACACTCAATGCGACGATCTTCACCGGTGCGCGGGTCTATTTCGCGATGGCGCGCGACATCACGCTGCTGCCGCGCGTCGGCGACTGGAACGAGCGCGGCCGGGCTCCGGCCAACGGGTTGATCGCGCAGGGCGCCGTCGCGCTGTTGCTGGTCGCGCTCGGCGCCGCCAGCCGCGACGGTTTCCAGGCGATGGTCGACTACAGCGCTCCGGTGTTCTGGGCCTTCCTGCTGCTGGTCGGCCTCGCGCTGCCGATCCTGCGCTGGCGCGAGCCGGACCGGGTCCTGCCGTTCAAGGTTCCGCTCTACCCGCTGACGCCGGCCCTGTTCGTCCTGAGCTGCGCCTACATGCTGCATGCGAGCCTCGCCTATACGGGCAAGGGCGCGCTGATCGGGCTCGGCGTCGTGCTGGCCGGCCTGCCGCTGCTGCTGTTCCAGAGCCGGCGCGACGAGACCGAACGAAGCCCTTCCGCCCCTCCGGCCGACGTCGCGCTCGCCGCGGCCCCCTCGCCGATCCTCATTCAACCAGGAGAGAGACGATGAAGACGTTCCGAACCTTGGCGGCCGCCTGCGCGGTCTCGCTGCTCGCGCTGAGCGCCGTCCAGTCCCATGCGCAGCCGGCTCAGGCCGGCAAGGATTCCACCACCGCGGCGCCGGACTATGTCCCGCAGACAGGCCAGGCCGGCAAGGATGTGGTCTGGGTGCCGACGCAGGATGCGCTGGTCCAGCGCATGCTCGACATGGCCAAGGTGACCAAGGAGGACAAGCTGGTCGATCTCGGCTCCGGCGACGGGCGCACCGTCATCGCCGCCGCCAAGCGCGGGATCAGCGCACGCGGCATCGAGTACAATCCCGATCTCGTCACGCTCTCCCAGCGCAATGCCGAGGCGGAGGGCGTCACCGAGCGGGCCCGGTTCGAGCGCGGCGACATCTTCGAGACTGACTTCTCGGAGGCGACGGTGGTGACGCTGTTCCTGCTGCCGGAGCTGAACGTGCGGCTGCGGCCGACGCTGCTGGACATGAAGCCCGGCACCCGCGTCGTCTCCAACACCTTCACCATGGATGAATGGACGCCCGACGAGACGGCGGTTCTCGCCGAGAACTGCGTCAATTTCTGCCGGGCGCATTTCTGGGTGGTGCCCGCCAAGGTTGCCGGCACCTGGCGCCTCGGCGACGGCGAACTGAACCTGAAGCAGACCTTCCAGATGCTCGAGGGCACGCTGACGCGTGGCGGCAAGGCGCTGCCGATCACCGAGGCGCGGATGCGCGGCAGCGAGATCAGCTTCGTCGCGGAAGGCCGGCGCTATACCGGCAACGTCTCGGACGGGCGGATGAGCGGGCGCAGCGAGGGCACGGGCCAGGCGCAGGATTGGCAGGCCACGCGCAGCGCGAGCTGAGCCTTCGTCGCCGGCTACCGCCTCAGTTCTTGAGGCGGTAGCCGGTGCGGAAGATCCAGGCGGTGGCGACGATGCAGACGAGCAGGAAGACCAGCGTCATGCCGAGGCTGATGCCGATGCCGACATCGGCAATGCCGAAGAAGCTCCAGCGGAAACCGCTGATCAGATAGACGACCGGGTTGAACAGCGCGACCGTGCGCCAGAACGGCGGCAGCATCTCGATCGAGTAGAAGGAGCCGCCGAGGAAGGCGAGCGGGGTCACCACCAGCAGCGGAATGACCTGCAGCCGCTCGAACCCGTCCGCCCAGATGCCGACGATGAAGCCGAAAAGGCTGAAGGTCACGGCCGTCAGCACGAGGAAGAGCAGCATCCAGAGCGGATGCTCGATCCGCAGCGGGACGAAGAAGGTGGCGGTCAGCAGGATGATCAGCCCGAGCACGACGGATTTGGTCGCGGCCGCCCCGACATAGCCGATCACCACCTCCCACCACGCCACGGGGGCCGAGAGCAGCTCGTAGATGGTGCCGGTAAATTTCGGGAAATAGATCGCGAAGGAGGCGTTGGCGATGCTCTGGGTGAGCAGCGTCAGCATGATCAGGCCGGGCACGATGAAGGCGCCATAGGCGACGCCGTCGATCGCCTGCATGCGCGAGCCGATCGCGGCGCCGAAGACGACGAAATAGAGCGAGGTCGAGAGCACGGGGGACACCACGCTCTGCAAGGGCGTGCGCAGGGTCCGCGCCATCTCGAAGTGATAGATCGCCGCGATCGCGCGCCAATTGAAGCGCGGGGCGGCCGCCTCGTCGAAGGGTCTCATGAGCGGCTCCTGACGAGGCTGACGAAGATGTCCTCCAGCGAACTCTGGCTGGTGCGCAGATCGTTGAAACGGATGCCGGCCTCGCCCAGCGCGTGCAGCAGGGCGGTGATGCCGGTGCGCTCGGCCTTGGTGTCATAGGTGAAGACGAGTTCTTCGCCGCCCGCCGCAAGCGCGAGATCGTAGCCGGCCAGGCTGTCGGGCAGGGTTGCGAGCGGGGCCTGAAGGCTGAGCGAGAGCTGCTTGCGGCCGAGCTTGCGCATCAGCTCCGTCTTGTCCTCGACGAGGATGATCTCGCCCTTGCTGATCACGCCGATCCGGTCGGCCATCTCCTCGGCCTCCTCGATGTAATGCGTGGTCAGGATGATGGTGACGCCGTTGTCGCGCAGGCGGCGCACGAGCTGCCACATGTCCTGGCGCAGCTCGACATCGACGCCGGCCGTGGGCTCGTCCAGGAAGAGGATCCGCGGTTCATGGGCCAGCGCCTTGGCGATCATCACACGCCGCTTCATGCCGCCCGAGAGCCGGCGGATCTGCGTGTCGCGCTTGTCCCAGAGTGAGAGGTCCTTGAGGATCTGCTCGATGAAGGCGGGGTCTTTCGGCTTCCCGAAGAGGCCGCGACTGAAGGAAACCGTGGCCCGCACCGTCTCGAAGGCGTCGGTGTTCAGCTCCTGCGGCACCAGCCCGATCTTGGCGCGCGCGGCGCGGTAGTCGCTGGCGATGTCGTGACCATCGGCGCGGACACTGCCGGTGCTGGGATTGACCAGCCCGCAGATGATGCTGATCAGCGTCGTCTTGCCGGCGCCGTTGGGGCCGAGAAGGGCGAAAATCTCGCCGCGGCGGATGTCGAGATCGACCGTCTTCAGCGCCTGGAAGCCGGAGGCATAGGTCTTCGACAGACCGGAGACGGAAATGATCGGTGTCATGGGCGGCATATAGGGCGGGTCCGGCAGCGGGGCGATGGCACGCCGACGCAGGTCGGCATTGCGTCCTCGCCTCGCCCTAACACCGCACCACTGTCGCCTCCTGTCGGGAGCGGGGCTCGCCAACGCAAAATGGCCGGGCGAACCCGGCCATTTCGTCATCGTGACGGCGAGCCGTCAGCGCATGAAGAACCATAGCAGAATGATGATCGGAATCGGAACGCCGAGCAGCCAGAGAGCAATCGAACGCATGGAAATCAGCCCCCAATGATTGGTGATAACGATGCGGTTGCAACGCCGGCCGCGCGCGGAAGGTTCCGTGCCCGTTTTCGGCTCCGGTTATTTGAAGGCGATGCTGTCGATCACCGCCTGCATCGCCTTGTCGTGCTTCACATGGCCCTCTTCCGACGCCCAGTAGGTCATCATGATGATCTTGCCGCTGGCGACCTTGGGATTGATCGCGAGGTAGCGGACGATCGACGGGCCGTCGCTGCTGGTCGCCTTGAGCTCGGTAAAGGACCAGGGGCGCCCGTTGACCTCCCGCGTGAGCGTTTCGGTCGAGCCGGTGAATTTGACGCCCTCCCGTGCGAAATAGGCGTCGTGCTCCTTCTGCAGCGCGTCGATCTGGTCGGCCGGCACCAGCTCGAACCAGACATAGATCTCCTCATCGGGCGTCTTGATCTGGACGCCGCGTTCGATCTTCGACTGCGGCCAGGCGTCGGGAATGGTCACGACGGCCACAGGCTCGGCGGCGGTGATGGGGACGGCGCCCGCCATGGCGGCGCCGATCGCGGCCGGGCCGGCGAGAGCCGCCGCCAGTGCCAGCACACCGAAGAGTCTTTTCATCGCGAATCCCCTGTCGTCCTGCGGGCCTTCGCAACGCGGGGCCAGATGGGGCAGCGGGCGGCCCAAATCAACGGCGAAGCCTGCGCTTCCCAAAAATGGTCAGGCCGCCGGCTGCGCGCTCGGATGCCAGAGCGGCCGATAGCCCTGCGCCAGGGCGGCGAGCGAGGCCGGCGGCGTCAGCACCGTCACCATTCCCGTCGGCCAGGGCACCTTGCCGACATAGCCCCCGGGCGACCAGAGCAGGGCCGCATCGGCACGCAGCGCCAGGAAGCGACCGCCGTCGCGGATCATCGTTGCGTCCGGCAGGGTCTCGGCCGGCAGCCGGTGGATGCGCTTCACCCGGCCGTCGCGACGTTCCCTGTCCAGCAGCCGGTCGATCTCTGGAAAGAGCGGCGTCTCGCGTAGTTCCAGACCCCGCACCAGAGCAGCGCGGTAGGCCAGCGCATCCGCGCGGCGGCATTCCATGCACGGGCGGTGGCCGGCGGCGAGCGCGGTAACCTCGTCGCAGAAGAACAGCTCGGTGTAGCCGCTGCCCCAGACGTGGCGACTGCGGTTCTTGAAGGACAGGACACAGCAGATCCATTGCCGGCTGGCCTGAATGCGAAGGGGCAGAGCGCGGGTCTGCGGATCATGGAAGCGCCCGCCACGATTGCCCATCAGCAGGCCGCGGGCCGGGGAGGCCAGCAGGCTGCCATCGGGCGCGATGCGGTTGGGCAGGGGCATGGGGCTCTCCAGCTGCATGGCGCCAACCTAGCGATCGCGGGGCCCGATCGCGACAGCAGCCCCTGAGGATCGGGCTGCGGCGGCGGGTGGGGTTGGCAAGCTGCCCCGCAATGACGCAAGCTTCCGGTGGGAGAGGGCGGCAGACCCCCTCCGGAGGGGTGGGGCATGGCGGCCAGCAGTTTCGACGATCCGGCATCGCTCGTTCCGCATCCCGAGCGCGGCGCCATCCTCGCGGAGGTCCATGCCCGGCCCTTCGCGCCGCTGGAGACGCCGCGGCGGCTTCTGCATTTCGCCTTCATGACCGATTCCCGCCAGGCGGCGGCCGACCGTACGGCGCTGGGCCGCTTCTGCGCCGAGCGCGGCGTGCCGGGGCCTCTCGACGACGCCAAGCATCACCGCGCCCGCTTCGGTGAAACCAGCCTGCGCTGGGAGCAGCACAGCGAGTTCACCACCTATAGCTGGGAGCTTCCGGGCACGGATGCGACCCCCTTCCTGCCGCCGACCGGCGCGCTGCCGCATGGCATGCGCGGCCTGCCGCAGCCGGGTCCGCATCTGGTCTCCGCCGATCTGCATCTGATGCCGGCCACGGCCGAGCCCGATCTCGGCGCGCTGTTCGACCCCGCCAGCCTCGCGGCTTCGCTGGTCGACAATGGCGGCGCGATTGCGGCAACCGATTTCCGGGCGGGGGCGGATGGCTTCGTGCGGATCCTGGTGCTCGACCGCGAACTGACTCCGGCCCGGGCGGGCGCGCTGGTGCAGCGCATGCTCGAGATCGAGACCTATCGCACGCTCGCTTTGCTGGGCATGCCGGAATCGCAGCGCATCGGCCCCTCCGTGCGCAGCGCCGAGGAGACTCTGGTGCGCATCGCCGGCACGATGACGCAGACCAACGGGCTAGCGGCCGACCATGCGTTGCTCGACGAGATGACGGCGCTCGCCTCGCGGCTGGAGGCGGAAGCCGCCTCCGCGAACTACCGCTTCGGGGCGAGCCGCGCCTATGACAACATCGTCCAGCAGCGGCTCGTCGCCATCGGCGAGCAGGGCCATGGCGGCTGGCCGACGATCTCCGCCTTCCTGGCAAGGCGGATGGCACCGGCGATGCGCACCTGCCAGATGCTGCAGGAGCGCCAGGCCGATCTGGCGACCAAGCTGGCGCGCGCCGCCAATCTGCTGCGCACGCGCGTCGATGTCGCGCTCGAGCAGCAGAACCGCGACCTGCTGGCGGCGATGAACGAGCGCACGCGGCTGCAATTGCGGTTGCAGCAGACGGTCGAGGGGCTCTCGGTCGCGGCGATCGCCTATTACATCGTCAGCCTGTTCGGCTATCTCGCCAAGGGCGCGAAGGATACGGGCTGGCTCAAGATGGAGCCCGGCCTCGCGACGGCGCTGTTCGTGCCGGTCGCGCTGCTCGGGGTCTGGGGGGCGGTGCGACGCATCCGCCGGGGTCATGGCGAGGGCTGAGCGCCCCCGCCGCCGGGCTCAGGCTTCCTTGAAGCCGTAATCGGGGATGCCCTGCTCGTTGCCGTAGTATTTGTAGGGCAGGAACTTGCCGGACATGCCGATCTTGACGCGGTCGCCCTTGGGGTTCGGCTCGCGCTCGAACTCGATGTTGAAGTCGATCGCCGACATGATGCCGTCGCCGAACTCCTCCTCGATCAGCGCCTTCCAGGCCGGGCCGTTGACCATCACCATCTCGTAGAAGCGGTAGATCAGCGGGTCGGTCGGCGGCATCGGCGTGCCGGTGCCGCGATAGGGCACCTCGTTGAGCATGCGCTTCTCGTTCTCGGTCAGGCCGAAGAGGGCGGCGGCCTTCTCGGCCAGCGGCTTGACCAGCTTCATCTGGCCGAGCAGGGCGCCGACGATCAGCACCTCGGACATGCCGCCGATCTCTTCGGTGATGTATTTCCAGCTCCAGCCCTTCTCGCGCTTGATGTCGAGGATCTTCTCGGTGAGCTCTTCGCGCTTCATGGGGTCGGTCTCCTTGGCGTGTCAGTTTCTTGAGGTGGTGGTCGTCAGGCCGCCTTGCGGCCGGCGTCGGGGCCGGGCCCGTCGGCACCCGGTCGCACGATCGGCGGGTGGCGGCGGTCGTAGCCCTCGGGGATGTCGTCCCTGAAGCTCTTCGAGCGCACCACGAGGAAGTCGATCAGGTGGTTGCGGATGGCGTAGTAGTCGCGGTGGTGGTGGACCTCGGTGCGGATGCGGTCGCGCGGCAGCGGGTTCTCGACGATCTCGGCGATCATCGCCTGCGGGCCGTTGGTCATCAGCACGATGCGGTCGGCGAGATAGATCGCCTCGTCGACGTCATGGGTGATTATGAAGGCGGTCTGGCCGGTCTCCAGGCAGATGCGGCGGACCTCGTCCTGCAGCGTGCCGCGGGTGAGCGCGTCGAGCGCCGAGAAGGGCTCGTCCATCAGCATCATCTTGGGTTCGATCGAGAGCGCGCGGGCGATGCCGACGCGCTGCTTCATGCCGCCGGAGAGCTCGGAGGGCTTCTTCAGCTCCGAGCCCTTGAGGCCGACCTTCTCGATAAAGGCCATGGCGTGGGCCGTGACCTTCGCCTTCGGCCAGTCGCGATGCTTGGCGGCGACGGCATAGGCGACATTGCCCAGGACCGTGCGCCAGGGCAGCAGCGAATGGCCCTGGAAAATCACGGCGCGGGCGAGCGAGGGGCCCTCGATGGCCTTTCCGTCGACGATGGCCGCGCCGTCATCGGGCGCGTCGAGCCCGTTGAGGATGTTGAGCACGGTGGTCTTGCCGCAGCCGGAATGGCCGATGACGCAGACGAACTCGCCCTTCTTCATCGAGAACCAGAGGTCCTCGAAGACGGTGGTGGTGCCGCCGCCGGCCTTGGGATAGCGGCGGGCGATGCCTTCGATCGAGATGTAACGGTCGCTCATCGCCTCAATCCGGATAGGTCACGGCGCGCTGCAGGCGGGCGAGCGTCTGGTCGAGGATCATGCCCATCACGCCGATGACGGTGATGGCGACGATGACATTGGTGATCGAGAGGTTGTTCCACTCGTTCCAGACGAAGTAGCCGATGCCGGTGCCGCCCACGAGCATCTCGGCGGCGACGATGACGAGCCAGGCGATGCCGATCGAGATGCGCATGCCGGTCAGGATCGTCGGCGCGGCCGCCGGCAGGATGATGGTGAAGGCGCGCCGGACGGGCCCGACCTCGAGCGTGCGGGCAACGTTGAGCCATTCCTTGCGCACGGCGGACACACCGAAGGCCGTGTTCAGCAGCATCGGCCAGACCGAGCAGATGAAGATCACGAAGATCGCGGAGACGCTGGAATCCTTGATCGTGTAGAGCGCCAGCGGCATCCACGCCAAGGGCGAGATCGGCTTCAGGACCTGGATGAACGGGTCGAGCGCCTTCGAGATCAGCGGCGACATGCCGATCAGGAAGCCGAGCGGGACGGCGAGCAGCACGGCCAAGGCATAGCCCAGCAGGACGCGGCCGAGCGAATAGGCGAGCTGGATGCCCAGCCCCTTGTCATTGGGCCCCTTGTCGTAGAACGGGTCGCGCAGATGGCCCCAGATCGTCTTGGCCACGTCGAGCGGGCCCGGCATGGCCGATTTGCCCTGCGTCACCTGCTGGCCCATCAGCTTGGCGTATTCGGGGTCGATGTTGGCGGCAGGCCCGGCCCCGCCGGACTGGGTGCCGACATGCCAGGCGGTGAGGAAGACGACGAGGATCGCCAGCGAGAGCACCAGCGCGCGCAGGTTGAGAGACGCCGTCACAGCCCGAGCTCCGTCAGCCCCGGATGGTCGGTCGGGCGAGGTCCCAGCGGCCAGCGGAACAGCCGCTGCGCCTCTGTGATCGCGACGTCGTTGATCGAGGCCTCGCGCCGCGCCATGCGCCCGTCGGCGGCGAACTCCCACTGCTCGTTACCATGCGAACGGAACCAGTGGCCGCCGTCATCGTGCCATTCATAGGCAAAGCGCACGGCGATGCGCGCACCGTGGAAGGCCCAAACCTCCTTGATCAGGCGATAGTCGAGCTCGCGCTGCCATTTCCGCTTCAGGAAGGTGGCGATTGCCTCGCGACCGGAGAAGAACTCGGCGCGATTGCGCCAGCGGCTGTCGGGCGTGTAGGCCGCGGCGACCCTGTCCGGATCGCGGTGGTTCCAGGCATCCTCGGCAGCGCGTGCCTTCGCGGCCGCGCTCTCGGCCGTGAAGGGCGGCAGCGGCGGACGCGGCGGCTCGCTCTCGACCTCGGCCATGGTCATGTCCGCTTGATCGCGAAGCTCTTGATGTAGTCCTCCGGCTTGGTGGCATCGAAGGTCTTGCCCATCACGACGATGGTCTTCGAGCCCGAGGCCGGCGGGGTGAGGCCGACTTCCTGCATCAGCCGCGCCGTGTCGGTCTGGAGGAAGACCTCCTTGGCCACCTTGGCGTAGTCGACATCGCCCTTTATCTGGCCCCAGCGCTTCATCTGGGTGAGGATCCAGACCGCGAAACCCTCCCAGGGGAAGGGGTCGAAGTCGATGCGCTTGGGGTCGCGCTTGATGTTGCCGAGCCCGTCGGCATAGGTCCCGGTCAGCACCTGCTCGACCACTGTGACCGGCTGGTTGAGGTAGTTTGCCGGCGCAATCGCCTCGGCGATCTGCTTGCGGTTGTCGGCCTTGGAGGCAAAGGCGGTGGCGTCGATGATCGCCTTCAGCAGCGCGGCATAGGTGTTGGGGGTCTGCGTCACGAACTCCCTGGAGGCCGCGAAGGCGCAGCAAGGATGCCCGTCCCAGATCTCCTTGGAGAGCATGTGGATGAAGCCGACGCCGTCGAAGACCGCGCGCTGGTTGACCGGATCGGGCGCGAGGAAGCCGTCGATGTTGTCGGCGCGCAGGTTTGCGACCATCTCCGGCGGCGGCACCGCACGGATCTGGACGTCCGTGTCGGGATCGATGCCGTTCTCGGCGAGATAGTAGCGCAGCAGGTAGTTGTGCATCGAATAGTCGAAGGGCACGGCGAATTTGAAGCCCTTCCAGGACTTCGGATCGCGCTTGTCCTTGTGCTTCATCGCGAGCGTGATGGCCTGGCCGTTGATGTTCTCGACCGCGGGCATCGTGTAGGGGATCGGGTTCGAGCCCGCGCCCATCGAGATCGCCAGCGGCATCGGCGAGAGCATGTGGGCGGCGTCGTATTCCTTGTTGATCGTCTTGTCGCGGATGACGGCCCAGCCGGCGGTCTTGATCACTTCGACGTTCAGGCCGTGCTTCGCGTAAAAGCCCATCGGCGAGGCCATGATGATCGGCGTCGCGCAGGTGATCGGGATGAAGCCGACCTTGAGGTCCTTCTTCTCCGGCACCGCCTGGGCGAAGGCCTCGGTGGCGGCAGCCAGCGGGAAGAGGCTCGAAATCGCCGCCAGGGCGGTCGACGCGCCGACCTGCTTCAGGAAGAAGCGGCGCTGCGCATCCTGTGGAAACAGCGCCCGCATCACGGCGTTCTCGACGACGCGCTGATAGCGCCCGTCCTCCGTCGAGGATACTTCAACGGCCTCGGCCCGAATCGCTCGCTCATGCGCAGACTGGCTCTCATGCCGGCCGCAATCGCAGCCACGGCGGATACGGCGGTCGGCGTCGAACGGGTTCTTGAACAAGGCCATGCGCGTGTCCTCCGGCTGATCGAGTGGGCGGCTGGTCGCTGCAAGAGCGATAGCAAGCGGCGGGCCAACCCGGCCGAGCGCAACGGGCGACGAAACATCAAGGACTTAGCGCCGGATTGCGCTTGACGAATTCTCGTGAATCACGAAAAATCGTGCCCTCAGTAACGAAAATTCGTGAGCTGCCGTGATCGCCTCGTCCGTTTCGCCGCAGACCACTTGGCTGTTCGAGAGCATGGTCGACGCCGCGCTGGCGGTGGATGTGACGACGGGACAGATCCTGGCGGCCAATGAGGAGGCGCGGCGTCTGCTGACGCCGTCGGAGCGCGAGATCGTCGGCGCCTCGGTGCTCTCGGTGTTCCCGGGCCAGGCGGCCGCGCTGACGGTCTTTACAGAAGCGGTGCTGCATAAGGGCCGCTACTGGACACGCTCGCTTTCGCCGCAGCGGGGCGATGGCGAGGCGCTCCATGCCGAGTGCATCGGCGCGCGGCTGCTTACCCAACCCGACCCGTCGATCCTGCTGACACTCTACGATCTCGAGGCGCGGCACCGGCGCGATCTCGATGCCGACGCGCAGGAGCATGTGCGCGCCGGGTTGACCGAATGGCGGCGCACCGAACGGCTGTTTCAGGAGATCGAGCGCAGCAACCAGCTGATCCTGCGCGCGGCGGGCGAGGGCATCTTCGGCGTCAATGCGGATGGGCGCACGACCTTCGTCAATCCGGCCGGCGAGGCGATGCTAGGATGGGAGACAGGCGAGCTAATCGGGCGGGACATGCATGCCTGCGTGCATCACCACCGCCCCGACGGCACGCATTACCCGCATGAGCAATGCCCGATCTACGCCGCCTTCCGCGACGGAGCCGTCCACCATGTCGAGAACGAGATGTTCTTCCGCAAGGACGGCTCGGGCTTCTGGGTCGAGTACACCTCGACGCCGATCCGCGACCGGGGCCGGCTCGTCGGGGCGGTGATCATCTTCCGCGACATCAGCCAGCGTCACGAGGCCGACGAGCGCCTGCGGGCGGCGCTCGCCGAGGTCGACAGCCTGCGCGAGCGGCTGCAGCAGGAGAACGCCTATCTGCAGGAGGAGATGCGGCTGGAGCGCAATCATCGCGGCGTCGTCGGACGCTCGGGCGCGATCCAGAAGATCCTGAGCCAGGTCGAGCTGGTGGCGCGGACGGATGCCGCCGTGCTGATCACCGGCGAATCCGGTACCGGCAAGGAGCTGATCGCCAGCGCGATCCATGAAGCCAGCGAGCGCCATGTGCGGCCGCTGATCCGGGTCAACTGCGCCGCGATCCCGCGCGAGCTGTTCGAGAGCGAGTTCTTCGGCCATGTGAAGGGCGCCTTCACCGGGGCGCTGCGCGACCGGATCGGCCGCTTCGAGCTCGCCGATGGCGGCACGCTCTTCCTCGACGAGGTCGGCGAGATTCCGCTCGAACTCCAGGGCAAGCTGCTGCGCGTGCTGCAGGAAGGGCAGTTCGAGCGCGTCGGCGAGGAACGCACGCGGCACGTCAATGTCCGCATCATCGCGGCGACCAACAAGGATCTACGCCGCGAGGTCCGCGAGGGCCGCTTCCGCGAGGATCTCTATTTCCGGCTCGACGTCTTCCCGATCGTCTCGGTTCCGCTGCGCGAGCGGCCCGAGGATATCCCGTTGCTGGCGCTGCATTTCCTCGGCGGGGCGCAGCGCAAGCTGAAGACCGAGGGGCTGAAGCTGAGCGAGGGCGATGTCGCCCGGCTGCGGGCCTATGACTGGCCGGGCAATGTCCGCGAGTTGCAGAACGTCATCGAGCGCGCGGCGATCCTGGCGCGTAACGGGCGGCTCTTCATCGCGCTGCCCGAGGGGGGGCGCCCGCCCGCGGCGGCGCCGGTGCCGGTGGCGGCAGGCGGGGCGATCCTCACCGAGGCGGAGCGGCGGGAGCGCGACCGGGTCAGCATTCTCGCGGCGCTGGAGACGGCGCGCGGACGCGTCAGCGGGCCCCAGGGTGCGGCGGCGCTTCTGGGCCTGCCGGCGACAACGCTGGCCTCGCGGATGAAGACGCTGGGCATCGCGCCGCGTAGCGGGACGCGGCCGGCGCCCGAGCGGGCCGGCGGATAGCCTGCTCCTTTCTACGATCCCGTCAGGATCATCTTAACGTTACAGCGAGGTAAGACCCGCGGCGCAACGCATTTGAAGTATTTTCCGCTCCATCCAAGAGCCGCACGACGAGCCGTTGCGGGATGACCTTGGAAAAGCGGATGACCTTCAAAGAGTTTCTGCGCCGATGAACGCCTTTCTTCCTCTGATCCTGTTCACGGTGCTGACCAACGCCGCGGCGCAGCTCATGCTGAAGCGCGGCATGACCGGCGTGGGGACGCTCGACGTCGCCGGCGACGGCCTGATCTCGACCGTCTTCCGCGTGGTCTTCAACCCCTTCGTGTTCGCGGGGCTGTGCACCTTCGTCATCAGCATGGCGTCGCATCTGATCGTGCTCTCGAAGGTGCAGATCTCCTACGCCTACCCCTTCCTGAGCCTCGCCTATGTCGTGGTCGCGGCCTACGCCTTCTTCGTCTTCCACGAGGATCTGGGGCCCGCGCGCATCGCCGGCATCGGTCTCATCGTGCTCGGCACCATCTTCATCGCTCAAAGCTGAGGGACATCATGGATCTGATCGTTCGCCTGTTCATGCGCCTCGGCGCGCTGCTGGAACCGCAGCCGGTTCCCGTCCCCGTTCCGGTGCGCGCCCAGCGCCCGCATTTGCCGCGCTGAGCCGGAGACGCGATCCATGAAGCACATCATCATCGGAGGCGACGGCTTCGTCGGCTCGCATCTGGCGGCCGATCTTGCGGCCATGGGCGAGGAGGTGCTGGTCGCCGACATCGTCAAGAGCCGGCATCCGCATTATGCCACGGTGCCCTTCCACCGCATCGACGTGACCGATGCCGAGAGCGTCGCCGGCATTCCGCTGCGCCAGGACGACCTGGTCTACAATCTCTCGGCCAAGATGCTCTCGCCGATCGTGACCCGCGCGGAGCGGCACGACTTCTTCTGGCCGGTGAATTATCACGGCACGCAGAACATCCTGAGCTGGATGGAGAAGGCGGGCGCCCACAAGCTCGTCCACTTCACCACCGACATGATCTACGGCCATTCGGTGACCGTGCCGCAGGACGAGACGCATCCCGCCAAGCCGCTCGGCGAGTATGGCGAGAGCAAGCTCGCGACCGAGACGCTGGCCCAGACCTATCGCGACCGCGGCTTCCAGATCCCGATCTTCCGGCCGAGGCTGATCATCGGGCCCGGGCGGCTGGGCATCCTCGTCAAGCTGTTCAAGCTGATCGATCTCAATCTGCCGGTGCCGATGATCGGTTCGGGCAAGAACCCCTATCAGTTTATCTCGGTGTTCGATTGCGCCAGCGCCTGCGTCGCGGCCTGGAAGGCGGACTTCCCCAACAGCGCCTATAATCTCGGCTCGGACGATCCGCCGCCGGTGAGGAAGCTGCTCGGCGACCTGATCGCGCATGCCGGCTCGAAGTCGATCCTGCTGCCGACGCCTGCGCCGCTGGTGAAGCTGACGCTGAACGCGCTCGACGCGATCAACATGCCGATCATGGACCCCGAGCAGTACATGATCGCCGACGAGATCTGCATTCTCGACACCTCCAAGGCCAAGCGCGAGCTGGGCTGGAAGCCGCTGCACCGCGACGAGGACATGCTGCTCGCCGCCTATACCGAATATCGCAAGGCCAAGGATCCGCAGGTCCAGGCCCAGAGGAGCCTCGCCGCATGAGCATGCCCGCTTTCAAGGCCGATGACGCGGCCATTCCTGCCCGCCCGAAGCTCTACAGCGTCGAGGACGCCAAGCAGCTCGACGTGCAGACGGTGAAGGAGCTCTTCACCAGCCATATCAACCCGGGCCAGGTTCATTTCCTGAAGCTGCTCGGCTTCGACAAGATCCTCGTCGATCGTGCCGAGGGCATGCACTACATCACCAAGGACGGCCGCAAGATCCTCGATTTCTTCGGCGGGTTCTGCTCGGTCGCCTTCGGCCACAACCATCCGCGCATCGTGGCGGCCCGGAAGAAATTCCAGGACGAGAACCGCCATGAGATCTGCATGGCGTTCATGTCGCAATACGCCTCGGCGCTCGCGGCCAATCTCGCCGCGATCTCGCCCGGCGATCTCGACATGGTCTTCCTCGGCTCGACCGGCTCGGAGGCCATGGAAGCGGCGCTGAAGGTCGCGGAGCAGGCGCAGGGGCCGGGCAAGTCCAAGATCCTGCATGCCGCGAATTCCTTCCACGGCAAGACCAAGGGCGTGCTCTCGGTCACGGATTCGACGCTCTACCAGTCGCAGTTCAAGCTGGTCGAGAACCGGGTCAAGGTGCCCTTCGGCGACATCGAGGCGGTGCGCCGGGCACTGGAGAGCGATCCGTCGATCGGCATTGTGGTGATGGAGACGATCCAGGGCGGCGGCGGCATCGTCGAGGCGCCGCTCGGTTTCTGGCGTGAACTCCGCGCGCTCTGCGACAAGCACGGCGTGCTCTGGGTCGCCGACGAGGTGCAGTGCGGTCTCGGCCGCACCGGGCAGTTCTTCGCTTTCGAACGCGACGGCGTGGTGCCGGATGTCACGGCGCTGGCCAAGGCGCTGGGCGGCTCCAAGGCCGCGATGGGCGCTATGATCGCCCGCCGCGAGCTCTACATGAAGGCCTATGGCAAGCCCAAGACCGCGCTGATCCATGCCCAAGCGACCTTCGGGGGCATGGGCGAGGCCTGCATCTCGGCGATCGAGGGGCTGAACGTGCTCTATGAGGAAGACCTCATGGGCAACGCCCAGCGCCAGGGCGACTACCTGATCGAGCGGCTCAACGCGCTGCGCGCCAAGCATCCGAGCCTGCTGAAGGAAATCCGCGGGCGCGGCCTGATGATCGGCGTCGAGTTCCAGGACATCAGCGAGACCATGCCCTTCGGGCTCAAGCACATGGTCGCGCTGCTCGACGACAAGCTGAAGGGCTCGCTCTGCGGCTTCGTCGGCGCGCTCCTGCTGAAGGATTACGACGTGCTCGTCGCCTTCACCGAGTACAACCGCAATGTCATCCGCCTCGAGCCGCCGCTGATCGCGACGCGCGAGGATTGCGACACCTTCGTCAATGCCCTGGATGACCTGCTCTCGCGCGGCATCACCCGCATCGTCACGGATTACCTGCGCAAGGTCGCCGTCTCGAAGGGCTGAGGCCTTCCGCCTCGACGCCAGCCTTCAAAACGAGAAACGCCCGCCTCGGGAGACCGGGGCGGGCGTTTCGATTCTCACGACCGGGGATTGCTCAGGCGCTCTCGCCGACGGCCTGGAGGTAGAGGTCGAGGATCGCCTCCTCCTCGGCGCGCTCATTGGCGTCGCGCTTGCGGATGGCGATGACCTTGCGGAGCACCTTGACGTCGTAGCCGTTGCCCTTGGCCTCGGCATAGACCTCCTTGATGTCGTCGGCGATGGTCTTCTTCTCTTCCTCGAGACGCTCGATGCGCTCCACGATGCTCTTGAGCTGGTCGCCCGCGATCGGATCGTCCATCTGAATGTCCTTCTCGGTGATGGGGAGATTTGGCCGGAGGGTTCGCACCCCGCGCGCCCCGGCGTCAAGCCGGCTTCGCCCTGCGGCGGGTCGCTCTCAACAGGCCCGTGGCCCGGAAGGGGCCACACAAGCCTCCGGCTCTATCGATAAGTATGATTATTGCCGCAAAACGCTGGTGACGGCGGCGCGGCGCGCACTTAAAAGATTCGGCAATGATGCCAGCGGGCGAAAGGGCTCGCGGAACCGGGGGACGACGAGGGGCCTTGCAGCACGCCGACCATCAGCAGCGGATGCGCGCAACCGTGCGTGCGGTCTTCGACGCGGCGGTGGCGCGGGCGCATCCCTCCGGCTGCCTGCCGGCGCATCTTCCGCCCGCGCCTGCGTCGGGCCGGCTGATCCTGCTCGCGGCCGGAAAGGCAGCCGGCAGCATGACCGTGCTGGCCGAGGCGCATTATCTCGATGGCGGCTTTCCGCCGGAGCGCCTTATCGGCCATGCGGTCGCGCGTCACGGCTACGAGACCGCCACACGCCATATTCCGATGGTCGCGGCCGGCCATCCCGTGCCGGACCAGGGCAGCATCGACAGCGCTGCCCGCGCGCTGGAGCTGGCGGGCAGCGCCACGGCTGAAGACCTCGTGCTGGTGCTGCTTTCAGGCGGCGGCTCTGCGAACTGGGTCGCGCCGGCCGGCGCGCTGACGCTGGCCGAGAAGCAGGCGGTCAACAAGGCGCTGCTGCGCTCGGGCGCGCCGATCGGAGAGATGAACATCGTCCGCAAGCGCCTGTCGCGGATCAAGGGTGGGCGGCTGGCGCTGGCGGCTGCGCCGGCCCGGCTCCTGACGCTCGCCATCTCCGACGTGCCGGCCGACGAGCCGACGGCGATCGCCTCGGGGCCGACGGTGCCCGATCCGACGACGATGGCGCAGGCGTGGGAGATCGTCGCGCGCTATGGTCTCGACCTGCCGGCGGCGGCGAAGGCGCTCCTTGATGACGAGGCCAGCGAGACGCCCAAGCCCGGGCACCCCGCCTTTGCCCGCAGCGAATTCCGCATCATCGCCCGACCGGCGGAGGCCATCGCAGCCGCCCATGCCGCGGCTGCGGCAGCGGGCTACGAAGTCCATGATCTCGGCGCCGATCTGGAAGGCGAGGCGCGTGACGTCGCGGCGCGCCATGCGGAACTGGCGCTTTCGCTTAAACAGGCGGGCAAACGCGCCGCCATCCTCTCCGGCGGCGAACTCACCGTGACGCTCCGTGGGCAGGGCCGCGGTGGGCCGAACCAGGAATATGCACTGGCGCTGGCGATCGCGCTCGGAGGGGCGCCCGGCATCGTGGCGCTCTCGGGCGATACCGACGGCACGGATGGCGGCGGCGGCGAGGCGAGCGACCCGGCCGGCGCAATGATCGACGAGACGACACTCGTGCGCGCCGTCGCACTCGGCCTTGATCCCGCCCGATCCCTCGCGGACAACGATTCCACCGGCTTCTTCGAGCCGCTGGGCGATCTGTTGCGGACCGGGCCGACCCTCACCAACGTCAATGACTGCCGCGTCATCCTGATCGAACCCTGAGATGAGCCGGACCCCGACCTCGACCTTGCGTCTGCTGCTCCTCGCGGGCGCTCTGCTCGCCGGCACCGCGCCGGCGCTGGCGGATCTGCGCATGTGCAACACCACGAGCAGCCGTGTCGGCGTCGCCATCGGCTATCGCGATGCGCAGGGCTGGACGACGGAAGGCTGGTGGAACATCGCGCCGCGGGCCTGCGAGACCCTGCTGCGCGGCACGCTGGCGGCGCGGTTCTATTATGTCCATGCGGTCGATTACGACCGCGGCGGCGAGTGGACGGGCAAATCCGTCATGTGCACCCGCAACAAGGAATTCACGATTCGCGGCATCGAGGACTGCCTGGCGCGCGGCTATGAACGGGCTGGCTTCTTCGAGGTCGACACCGGCGAACAAAAGAGCTGGACGATCCAGCTCACCGACACCACCGGCGGCGCCCCCGCCCGCCCCTGAGGACATGTTTCCATGAAGCGCGAGCGCCGCATCAAGATCATCGCCACGCTGGGGCCGGCCTCCTCCACCCCGGAGATGTGCGCAAAGCTGTTTGCGGCGGGTGTCGACGTCTTCCGCATCAATATGAGCCATACCCAGCGCGAGACGCTGCCCGAGAAGGTCGCGATGCTGCGCGCGCTGGAAGGCCAGTTCCGCCGCCCGGTCGGCATTCTCGCCGACCTCCAGGGGCCGAAGCTGCGCGTCGGAGCCTTCGGTGGCGATGGCGGCGTGACGCTGGAGAACGGTGCCCGCTTCACGCTCGATGCCGACCCGACCCCGGGCACGGTCAAGCGCGTGCATCTGCCTCATCCGGAAATCCTGACCGCGCTCGAGCCCGGCCATACGCTGATCCTCGATGACGGCAAGCTGCGGCTCGTGGTCGAGAAGGCGAGCGAGACGCAGGCGGTGACGCGCGTCGTCGTCGGCGGGCGGCTGTCCTCGCGCAAGGGCGTCAGCCTGCCGGATACGACGATCGCGGTCTCGGCGATGACCGACAAGGACCGCTCCGACGCGGAAGCCGCGGCCGAGGCGGGTGTCGACTGGATCGCGCTGTCCTTCGTGCAGCGGCCGGAGGACATGGCCGATCTGCGCAAGATCGTGCGCGGGCGGGCGCTGGCCCTGGCCAAGATCGAGAAGCCGCAGGCGCTGCTGCGGCTGGAGGAGATCATCGAGGCGTCGGACGCGATCATGGTCGCGCGTGGCGATCTCGGCGTCGAGATGCCGCTGGAGAAGGTGCCCGGCACGCAGAAGCGCATCACCCGGACGTGCCGGCGTATGGGCAAGCCCGTCGTCGTGGCGACGCAGATGCTGGAGAGCATGATCACCAGCCCTGTGCCGACGCGCGCCGAGGTTTCCGACGTCGCGACCGCCGTCTTCGAGGGCGCGGACGCGGTGATGCTCTCGGCCGAGAGCGCGGCGGGGCAGTTCCCGATCGAAGCGGTGACGATGATGAACCGCATCGCCGAGGAGGTCGAAAGCGAATCGGTCTATCGCTCGATCCTGGAGGCGCAGCGCGCCGAGCCGGAGGCCACGGGGGCGGACGCCATCGCCAAGGCCTCGCACGAGATCGCCGACACGCTGAACCTCAAGGTCATCGCCGCCTGGACCTCCTCGGGCTCGACCGCCTTCCGCCTGGCGCGCGAGCGGCCGAACTCGACCGTCATCGCGCTCACGCCCAACCGGGCCACGGCGCGCCAGCTGACCCTCGTCTGGGGCGTGCATTCGGTGGTGACGAAGGATGCCAGCGACGTCGACGACATGGCCTCGCGCGCCTGCAAATTCGCCGTGCGCGAGAAGTTCGCCAAGCTCGGGGACCGGATCATCGTCGTCGCCGGCGTGCCCTTCGGGACGCCGGGCGCGACCAACATGGTCCGTATCGCCTTCGTGGCGAAGGAGCATGTCGAGAAGGCCTGATCAGCCGGGCAGCACCATCGAGCCCAGGAAGCAGATCGTGCCGCCGACCGCGAAATACTGCGCGAACCGGCGGTAGACCTCCCGCAGGGTGCGGCCGATGAGCTGCTGGGCATAATCCGCCCGGGGCCGCTCTTCGGGCGCCAGCAGGATCCAGAGTTCGGTGCGCTGGTAGGGTCGTGTCGTGGATGCGTCGCCCTTCAGCAGAAGGATGGCGGCCGTCGCCATCATCAGGATCGCGCCGCTTTCCATCGCCACGCGCGGATAGCCCGCGAGGCCGATCATGAAGCAGATGATGGCGAGGCCGGCGAAGCCGCAGCCGCGTGAAACGGACAGCAGCGCCAGCTCCCGCATGCGGGATGCGTCCATGCCGTGGCCTCTCCCAGACGACAGATCGTCAGCACGACACAGCCGCGGGGCGCCTCGCAAGATTGAGCGGGTGCGGCGTGCCGCCGCACCGCTGCTCAGGCCGGTCGCGCCGTCATCTGCAGCAGGGTCGGGATCGTCAGCAGGACGATGGCGCCGAACCAGATCCAGAGCGAGGTCGGGGTGCTGGTCTCCAGCCGCTTGCCGCGCTCGTAGATGGCGGCCGGAATGCCGCCGAGGGCGAGCGTCAGGGCCGAGAGGAAGAGCGAGGTCATGTAAAAGATCAGCAAGGGCGAGGAGATGAAGAAGCCGGGTGCGAACTGCTTCATCAGGATGAAGGCAGGGTCGAACCAGGCCGAGAAATGCATGCCGTTGAGCAGCGATGTCCCGGCGATGCCGATGACGATGCCGTCGCGGCGGAGAATGTCCTCCCGATCCTCGGTCATGGCCGTGCCACTCCCGTGATCGCCGGGAGCCAGCCCGCGGCCGCGAAGCCGACGAAGACCAGCATGCGGATGAAGAGCAGCCAGACGAAGGCGAGCAGCACGAGGATGCGCTCGTGAACCGCTGCCGGGGTGATGATCCGCACGGCCTCGACGGCCGGCTGCGTGACCTGCCGGAAGGTCCGCCAGATCACCTTTTCGCTGTCGTCCGGAAAGACGAGAGACAGCAGGAACCGGCCGAGCAGCGTGTACATGAGCGCGGCAAGGGCGAGATTGGGAGCCTGGTAGAGCCAGAACAGGCCCTGGCTGTCGACATCGGCCATTCAGGGAAATCCTCGCACGGTCGAAACGCGTTCGACTTTTCCGCAAGTCAGGGGCGCGGACAAGCCGCGGCTTGCCCAGACGAAACGGGGGCAGACGAAGGTCCGCCCCCGAAGAGGGAAAGGGTGCCGCGGGCGGCGGGCGCCCGCGGCGTCAGGCTCACTTTTCGATCATCACCGTCGCGCCGCGCGGCTGACGGATCTGGTCGATGAAGTCCTGCAACTCCTTGTTCGGCGCCGTGGTGAACTTCGAGACGATGTACATCGTCAGGAAGCCGATCGGCATGCCGAAGAGGCCGGCCGAGATGTTGGCGACGTTGAAGTAGCCGACCTTGGACGCGAGCGGATGGCTGATCGCGACCCAGCCCTGCTGGAAGAGCTGCGGCTGCTCCACCTTGAGCTTGGCGATGTCGACGAGCGCGGCCCCGGTGACCGGGTTCACGTTCGAGTACATGCCGAGCACGTTCACGCCGAAGCCCGGGAAGTAACGGGTTACGACGAGATAGGTCAGCGTCGTCAGGAAGCCGGCCCAGATGCCCGCCACGGCCGCAGCCGCGGTGGTCTTCTTCGACCAGATGCCCATGACCAGCGCCGGGAAGAGCCCTGCCGCCGCCAGCGAGAAGGCCCAGGCCACCATCGCCACGATGTCGGCGGGACGACCCGACGCCACCCAGGCTGCGATGATCGCCACCAGGATCAGCAGAACGCGGGCGATGACGAGCTTCCTCGCCACCGGCGCGTCCTTGTTGATCATGCGGGCATAGACGTCGTGCGAGAGCGCGTTCGCGATCGCCAGCAGCAGGCCGTCGGCGGTCGAGAGCGCCGCCGCCAGGCCGCCGGCGGCGACGAGGCCGGAGACGACATAGGGCAGGCCCGCGATCTCGGGCGTGGCGATCACGATCGCATCCGCCTGGATCGTGAAGTTGGCGAGCTGCAGGATACCGGTATGCCCGGCGATCTTGCCGCAGGCCGCGGTGATGGTTGCGACATCGACGGCGTTGGTGCCGCAGATCTGGATCAGGCCGATCTTGCCGTAGCTGTAGATCCAGCCCGGCAGCTGGGCGAGCGGCTTGCCGATGACGTTCTCGAACACCTCGAGCTTCGCGAAGGCGGCATAGGCCGGCGCCGTGAAGTAGAGGATGAAGATGAACAGCAGCGTCCAGGCCACGGAGGAGCGCGCCTCACGCACGGAGGGCGTGGTGAAGTAGCGCATCAGCACGTGGGGCAGAGAGGCCGTGCCGACCATCAGGCAGAGCACGAGGGCGAAGAAGTTCAGGGGGTCGTAGCGGGCGAAGGGCACGACATGCGAGGCCGCCGCCGAGACGCCGAGCGCGGCTTCTTTGGCCTGGATCTCGGAGAGAACCGTGCCGTAGGTGAGCTGCGGGATCGGGATGCCGAACTTCTGGGTCGAGAGGATCACGACCGGGACGAGATAGGCGATGATGAGCACGATGTACTGCGCGACCTGCGTCCAGGTGACGGCGCGCATGCCGCCCAGCATGGAGCAGACGAGGATGCCGACGAGGCCGACGAAGACCGCCAGCTCGAAGCTCATCCCGAGCAGACGCGCGCCGATCAGGCCCGTGCCCACGATCTGCGCCACCACATAGGTGAAGGAGCAGCTCATCAGCACGACGATGCCGGCGATGCGCGCGGCATTGCCGCCGAAGCGGAAGGCCAGGAAGTCCGGCACCGTGTAGCAGCCGAACTTGCGCAGATAGGGCGCAATCAGCGTCGCCACCAGCACATAGCCGCCGGTCCAGCCGAGGATGAAGGCCAGACCGTCATAGCCGAGCAGGTAGAGCGTGCCGGCCATGCCGATGAAGGAGGCCGCCGACATCCAGTCCGCCGCGGTCGCCATGCCGTTGTAGAAGGACGGCACCTTGCGACCGGCGACGTAGTATTCGTCGACCTGCATGGTGCGCGACATGATGCCGATCGCGGCATAGACGCCGATGGTGAAGGCGACGAAGAGATAGCCCAGGATGTGGTTGGGCACACCAGCGCGTTCGAGCACGCCGATGAAGACGACGAAGGCGACGAAGCCGCCTGTATAGATGCCGTAGATCCGCCCGAGATTGGACGTGAAATCGCTTTTCTGTGATTCTGCGGACATGAACCCGGCCCCCTCAATCGTCTTCGGCCATGCCGTATTTGCGATCCACCTTGTCCTGGGCCTTGGCGAACCAGAAGAGCTGGAGCACGAATACGATCAGTGAGCCCTGGGCTGCCATATAGAAGCCCATCGGGAAGCCAGCGATCTTCACGCCGTTGAAGACCAGCGCGAACATATGGATGAAGAAGGCGAAAAAGGCCCAGATCCCGAGCATGATGTAGGTCAGGCGTTGGGTCTCGGCCCAATGGGCTTTGACTTTATCGTCTGGTGGCATGGACGTTCCCCCGTCGCGACGCGCGAGTACGCATTCCGCCCCGCGGATGTTGAGCGAGGGGACGGCATCGTTACGTCAGTTTTTGACTAAAGCGCCGGGTAACGTGGCGGAAACCCTATTCCGCGAGAAGGACGACAAAAGTCTTATACCTTTAGTCGTAGACGCTTCCCTGCGTCGACAGGGCGGCGAGCCCGGAGCGGCTGGTGGAGAGCTCGTCCACCGCCGCCGCGACAATCTCGGGCGCAGCGTGATGCGGCATGTGGCCGACGCCCGGAAGCAGCACGAAGCGCCCCTGCGGCACCTGGCGTGCGATCGCGGCCGAATGGATCACCGGCGAGACGATGGCGTCGCTGTCGCCGGTGATCGCGATGACCGGTACCTGCATCTCGCGGTAGCGCGGCACCTGGGAGGTGACGAAATCGAGCGTCGCGGCGATGTCCTGCGAATTGGCGCGGAAGGTCGCCGGGCGCAGCAGCAGGGTGATCTGTGCCGCCTCGAGATAGCCTGGCGTCACCGGCCGCGGCGCGAACACGCTCTGTGCGCCGCCCTCCAGCAGCCCGCTCGCGGCAGGGACGCCGACGAGCCGGGTGAAGAGCGGGCCGATGACCGGCCAGACCGTGAGGTGATGATACCAGGCGATGCCGCCCGGCCAGGGATGCGTCACCGCGCCGAGCAGAACCAGCCCGCGCAGCCGGTCGGGCCGCTCGAGCGCGATGCGGGTCGAGGCGGCCCCGCCGAGCGAGTGCGCGACGAGGACGAAGCGCTCCGGCACGATGGCATCGATGCCGCGCATCAGGGCGGCGGCCTGGCGGGCGGGATCGGCCATCGCATCGCCGTCCAGCCGGTCGCTCCAGCCATGGCCGGGCCGGTCGAAGGCGACGATGCGGTAATGCGCCAGTTCCGGCCCCAGCGTCGTCAGCATGTCGGCATGGCTGGAGGAGGCGCCATGGATCAGCACGACGGTGCCGCGGGAGGGGCCATCGGGCCGGCGCTCGCGATAATGCAGCCGGCCGGAATCGAAGGAGACGAAGCTACCCGTCGGCGGGTAGCGGCGGGCGGCCTGGGCGCCCAGCGATTCGGACCAGAGGATCAGCCCGGCGGCGGCGATGACGGCGAGAAGGAGAACAGTGCGGATCAGCATGCGGCGGATACGCGCCAGACCTCGTCCCGGTTCTGCGGCGCCTTCAGGCGTCGCGACCGTCGACCTCGGTCTTCAGCGAATCGACGGCGTTCTTCACCGCCTCGAGCTGCGGGTAGATCTCCAGCGCGCGGCGATAGGCGACCATGGCACGCTTGTCGTCCCCCTGCTGGCGCAGGATCGTGCCGAGGCCCAGCATGGCGCCGTAATGGCGCGGCTCGCGCTTCAGCGTCTCGCCGATATCGATGATCGAGCGGATCGGGTCCCCGGCGAGGAAGAGGGCGTTGGCCCGCTGGTTCCAGGCTTCCGCCCAGTCCGGCTCCAGGCTGATCACGCGGTCGAGCAGTTCGATCGCCAGCTCCAGACGCTTCTCCTTCATCGCGGTCTGGGCCCGCGTCATCAGCAGATCGGCCGTCGAGGAGCCCGAACGCGCCCAGCGGCGCTGGATCAGATTGGCGATGCCCTTGGCCTCCTCGGCGGAGGGGGCAGCCGCGAGCCGCTCGAAGAGCCGGTCCAGCGTCGCGGCAGGGCCGCGCGAGGGCGCGGCGGAGGCGGCGGGATTGTCGTCCTTGTCGGATGGCGCGACGGCGCCGGGCCGTTGCGGTGGCGCCGCGCGGTCCGAAGGGGCGGGTGCCTGGGCGGCGGCGATCGAGGGGGCGGCCGCCAGCACAGCGAGAAGAGCGGCGGCCGTGAGCTTGCGCGCGGTCATCATCGGGTCAGTCTAGCCGCGGTCGGCGGCAGGTCAATTCACGGAGCGGCGACCCGCCAACGCAAAAAGCGGGCGCGCCCGAAAGCGCCCCGCTCTGCGATCTCCACAGGGTCGTGCCACAGGCGGGCGAAAGCCCGCCGCAGCCTCAGCCCTGGCGCGCCTTGAAGCGCTTCTGGACCTTGTTGATGATGTAGACGCGGCCCTTGCGGCGCACGAGCTGGTTGTCGCGGTGACGGGCGCGCAGCGACTTCAGCGAATTGCGGATCTTCATAATCTCAACTCCATCGATCCGCTCTTTTGAAGGGGCGAACCGGTCAAAAACGGAACCTGCCAAAACGAGATCAGCGACGTTGGCCGGACCCGGCCCTCATCGACCACGCGAATGGTGCGGCTGATGCGATGCCGGCTGTATACGGATTTTTGCGGAGATCGCAAGGGCGGATGGTGCGGCCAAGGCAGGAAAAGCACGCCTCGGGCTGCCGCCCACACCGCCGCCGCGGCGAGCGGAACCTAAACTGCGGACAGGGCGTTTCCCGCTGACCGTTACGCTGGGTACCCCATCATGAAAATCTCGACCTTGAGCCTGCTCGCTGCCGCCGCCCTCACGCTCGGAGCCTGCGGCAATACCACCGAGCAGCGCATCGGCGGCGCGGCCGCCGGAGCCGGCACGGGCGCGCTCGTGGCGGGGCCGGTCGGTGCCGTCGTGGGTGGAGCAGCCGGCGCCGTGGCCGCGCCGAGCGTCGTGCGCGAAACGCGCCGCGCGACCCGCTGAGGGAAAGGGCTGGCGGCCTCAGGGTCGCCAGCCGGTCTCCTCGACGGGGGCGTTCTGCGCGTCCTCGTCACGACGCGCCTCCTCGACATGAACGAAGAGCGCACGCAGCGCCGCCTCAACGCCCTCGCCCGAGGCGGATGACAGCACGATCGGCATGCGCTTGGCGGCCCGCTTCAGCCGCGCCACCTGCTCCTTCAGAAGCTCGGGCGAGAGCGCGTCGCACTTCGACAGCGCCACGATCTCCGGCTTCTCGTCCAGCCCTTCGCCATAGAGACTGAGTTCGTTGCGCACGGTCTTGTAGGCCTTGCCGGCGTGCTCGCTGGTGCCCTCGACGAGGTGCAGCAGCACGCGGCAGCGCTCGACATGGCCGAGGAAGCGGTCGCCGAGGCCATGGCCCTCATGGGCGCCCTCGATCAGGCCGGGAATATCGGCCAGCACCATCTCGCGCCCGTCGACCCGCACCACGCCCAGCCCCGGATGCAGGGTGGTGAAGGGATAGTCGGCGATCTTGGGCTTGGCGGCGGTCACGGTCGCCAGGAAGGTCGACTTGCCGGCATTGGGCAGGCCGATCAGCCCGGCATCGGCGATCAGCTTCAGCCGCAGCCAGACCCAGCGCTCCTCGCCGATCAGGCCCGGATTGGCATGGCGCGGCGCCTGGTTGGTCGAGGTCTTGAAATAGGCGTTGCCGAAGCCGCCATTGCCGCCCTTGCACAGGACGAAGCGCTGGCCGGGTTCGGTCAGGTCGGCGATCAGCGTCTCGCCATCCTCGTCGAAGACCTGCGTTCCCGGCGGCACCTTGAGCACCTTGGTCTCGCCATTGGCGCCATGGCGGTCGGCGCCCATGCCGTGGCCGCCGATCTTCGCCTTGAAATGCTGCTGGAAGCGGAAGTCGATCAGGGTGTTGAGGCCCTGCACGCATTCGATCACGATGTCGCCGCCGCGCCCGCCGTCACCCCCGTTGGGCCCGCCGAACTCGATGAATTTTTCGCGACGGAAGGAGACGCAGCCGGCGCCGCCATCTCCCGCCTTCACATAGATCTTGGCCTGGTCGAGGAATTTCATGGGCTCTCAGTAGTGTTCGCGGGGGCAAAGGGCAATGCGGCGACGGCGACAGCCTCACGCGGCCAACCGTGGCGCTGCCATCTCTTCGCGCAGCGCATCGGCGAAACGGCGCGCCGCCAGCCCCGGCTGAGGGCCCATGATCAGCCCGACCGAGAGCTCGAACAGCGCCGGAAGGCCCTCCGCCGGGCCGAGCCGCCGCGCCGTCGGCGGCACGGCGCTCTCGGTGACGGCGGTGACGCAGAAACCCGCCTCGACCGCCGACAGCATGCCCGAGGTGTGGGAACAGGAAAAGACGAGGCGATGATCCGTCCCGGCCTCCGCCAGCGCCGCCAGCAGGCGCGGCCTGACCCGGCAGCCCTCCGAGAACAGCGCCAGCGGCAGAGGCTCCTGCAATTCCGGCCGGTGTCCGCGGGCCGCGATCCAGACGACCGGCTCGCGCCTGATCACCTCGCCGACCGGGCGTCTCGGGTCCTGCGTCACCACCGCGAGGTCGAATTCGCCGGCCGCGACGGCGGGCTCGATCCGCTTCGAGAGATCGCAATGGAGTTCCAGCTCGACCTTGGGATGCTCGGCGGCGAAGCGCGCGATCAGCGGGCGCAGAAAGGCGTCGACATAGTCGTCGGGAATGCCGATCCGCAGCCGCCCCGAGGCGCTGGAGCCGCCGAGATCATCGAGCGCCTCGCGCTGGATCGCCAGCAGCCGCCGCGCATGGGCGAGCAGCCGCTCGCCGGCCGGCGTCGGGACCACGCCGCGGCGCGAGCGTTCGAGCAGCCGGTGGCCGAGCTGGTTCTCGAGATCCTGGATGCGGACCGAGATCGCCGATTGCGTGCGCCCGAGCCGCGCGCCAGCCGCGGTGAAGCCGCCGCTCTCGACCACCGCCACCAGCATGTCGAGCGCCGCCAGATCGAAATGCGTGGACATGGCGCCGCCTCCGTCGATCGGTTTTAAGAATGGTTAAATCAGAATAATCCGTTTTTCCGATGGATAGAAGCGGGGTAAAGCGATCCTGGTCACGCATCATCCTCAGCCCTCATCCTGAGGAGCGGCCGAAAGGCCGCGTCTCGAAGGATGCTCCAGTCAGCTTCGGAGCCTCCTGGACCATCCTTCGAGACGGCCGCCAGGGCGGCCTCCTCAGGATGAGGGCTCGCAACGGTCAAATTAGGTCCCACCCATGTCCGCCCCCGCGACCGTCATGCGAGCCCCGACCGCGCCTGCGCTCGCCATGTTTCTCGCGCTTCTCACGGGCGCGACCTGCATCGGCTTCTCGGGCGTGTTCGTGCGCTTTGCCGATGTCGGGCCGGCGGCGGCCGGGTTCTGGCGGATGATCTTCGCCCTGCCGGTGCTCGCCCTCTGGATGGGGCTGGAGCGTCGTCGCCCGGGACGCCCGACGACGACCAGTGGCGTGCTGCTGCCGATCGTGGTCGCCGGTCTCGCCTTCGGCGTCGATGTCGTCCTCTACAATGCCGCGCTCGGCTTCACGACGATCGCCAACGCCTCGCTGCTCGGCAATCTCTCGCCCGTCGCGGTGGTTCTGGGCGGCTGGCTGCTGTTCGCCGAGCGCCCGAGCCGGCGCATCCTCGGGGCATTGGCCCTGGCCATCGGCGGTGCGCTGATGCTGATCCTGCCCAAATTCACAGGCGGGGCAGCGGCCCTGTCCGGCGGCCTGTTCGGGGACAGCCTGGCCATTGGTGCCGCCCTGTCCTACGCCGCCTATATCATGGCCGTGCGCCGCGCCCGGGACGGGGCCGAGGCCGGTCGCATCAGCCTGATCGCGAGCGCGATCTGTGCTGTCTTCTGTCTCGTCGCCGCGCTGGCGCTGGGCGAGACGATCCTGCCGTCGAGCCTGCAGGGCTGGCTCGCGGTGATCGCGCTCGGCCTCGTCTCGCATGCGCTTGGCCAGGGCCTGATCACGCTCTCGCTCGGCCAGTACGGCGCCAGCGCCGCCTCGCTGGTCATGGTCTGGCCGGCGCTGGTGTCGGTGCTCGCCGCATGGGCGATTTTCGGCGAGCAGCCCTCGCCAGCCCAGGCCTTCGGCGGCGTCGCGATTCTCGCCGCCGTCCTGATGGTCCGCAAGGGCTGAGGGTTCGCTGGTGGCTAGAGCGCGGCTGCGAGGACCTCGATCTCGACCTTGAAGGCCGGCAGGGTGAAGCCCGAGACGATCATCAGCGTCGAGGCGGGCGGGGGCGTGCCGACATGGGCGTCGCGCGATTCCATGTAGCCCTTCATGTGAGCGCGGTCGGTGACATAGGCGTTGAGGCGCACGATGTCGGCCAGAGTCATGCCGGCCTCGGCCAGGATCGCGGCGATGTTGGCGAAACAGAGATCGGCCTGCGCCCGGACATCCTCGGGGATCGAGCCGTCGCGCGCCATCCCGAGTTGGCCCGAGCAGGCGACGAGCCGATGGCCGGCCGGCACGGCGACGCCATGGCTGTAGCGGGCGAAAGGCGGCGCGATTGCCGCCGGGAGCAGCGGCGTCAGGGCGGGGGCTGGAGACGACGACATGGCAGGCAGCTCCTGAGAAGGCAGGTCGAGACGGGCCGACGCTGCGGAACCTGAGGCTCCGCCGCGGGTTCGCAAACGCGACGGGCTCGGCTATGGACGCGCGGCGCGATCTTGCTCATGCCACGTTCACGGGAATGAGCTAGATTTCAACCGCTTTGGGCCCGCTCGAAGCGGCCTGCCGTATGATGGATCGGAACCGACGTCTCATGACCAAGAAGACAGCGACCATGGCCATGACCCTCAAGGCCGCCGGGCTGCTGCCGCTGCTGGCGCTGACCGCCTGCGCCGGCTCGCAGCGCTTCGTCGGCGGCGCGCCGCAATCCTACGGCCAGCCCAGCCTGCCGCCTGCGCCCGCGATCAGCTCGGCGCCCGTCATCTCCGAGCCGCTTCCGCCGCCGGGCGGTTATCCGGTCGCGTCGGCGCCGCCCATCGGCCAGCCCGGTGCGCTTCCGCCGCCGCAGGATCCCTATTACAGCCCGTCGCCCGCCGCGCCCGGCATGCCGCAGCCGACGCCGACGAGCCCCGCTGCGCCGCAGCCCTCCGAGATCCAGACGATCCGTGGCGGCGGCGGCCAGATCGCCACCCTCGGGGCCGGCAGCAATGCCGCCCGGCCCGCGGTGACCTCGCGCGACGGCGTGATCGGGAACTGGACCGCCCGCGAGGCGACCGGCGGGTCCTGTCGCGTGCAGCTTTCGAGCGCGCCGGCGCTCGACCTCTACCGCGCCAGCGCCGCGGGTTGCTCGAACCGCGATCTGCAGAAGGTCACGGCCTGGGATTACCGCGACGGCGAGGTTTATCTCTACCAGCAGGGCGGCACGGTGGTGGCGCGGCTGCGCACCAGCGGCGGCGGCGCGATGGACGGCGCCGTCACCAAGTCGGGCGCTGCGCTCTCGCTCAGCCGCTGAGCGTTCAGGCGCCGGGCGAGCGGCCGAACAGGGCCGGCCGCCAGAGGCGCCGCTGCAGGGACAGTGCCATCGCGGCGAAGCCGCGGGCGGTGTCGAGCGCCTCGTTGAGGATGGTGAAGGGCGTCGGTCCGCCGGTGGCGATCACGCCCTCGACATCGGCGTAGCCGCCGGCGAGATCGGCCTCGAACTTGCGGGCGAGGCGGCGCATCGCGGCATTTTCCGGCAGGCAGGTCATGTAGAGCGTGCGGATGCCGCGGTTGCGCGCGGCGGTGATCAGCCGGCCGAAGAGAACGCCGCCGATGCCGCGCCGGCGCCAGTCGCGCTCGACGCTGAAGGCGGCTTCGCCGGTCTGGGCCATGATGTCCTCGAGCCCGCGCAGCTCTGCGGCGCCGCGCACCGCGCCATCCTCGAGATAGGCATAGACGAGCCCGCCGACACCGAAGGTGGTGACCGCGTAGTTCTCGAGAAAGCCGTCATTCACCGCGGTGCCGAAGCGTTCGCGGCGGGTCACCTCGTCGAGCCTCAACAAATGGGCCTTGAAGAGGTCGCGCTCCGCGGGCCAGAGCCGGCGGACTTCGCCATGGCCGGTCGTGGTGCCGGCCTTCTTGGAACGAGCCAATAGTCATCTCCTGCTGTCAGCGCTGAAGGCGCGGGACCGACCAGGAGGCGATTCTTCCCTAACTCGCTTCGGAAGATGCGCCCGCGACGCCCGATTGCAAGAGGCGCGGACTGTTGCAGTGCAGCAATTTTCGGCATGGTGAATGCGAAACCGCCGATATCGCCGTTCTCAGCGCTATTCCCGGTCGATCGGCCAGTGTTTGAAGACATCCAGCGCCTCGCAGGCACGCGCCTGCTCGGCCAGGGCCGGCCAGCGCTCCGGGAGAGCGTGTTCGGCGAGCGCGAAGCGGCAATAGCCCCAGGCGATCGCCGCGGCGATGTCGCTCGGTAGCAATTCGGGGCCAGCCGTCAGCTCGCCCCGTCCTGCGGCGGCGTCGAGCAGATCGAAGGCAGTGTGAAGCTGCGCGAGGATGCGCTCCTGCCAGGGCGCATGGCGCTGGGCTTCCGGCCGCCGGCGCTCGTATCCGATCGCGACCGCCTTGTCGGCAGCGACGATGCCGATGCCGGTCAGCGACAGGTCCCGTATCCGGGCGCTCGCCTCGACCGGGCGCAGCGAGCGGCCGGCGACATCCTCGAAATGCTGGATGATCAGCAGGGATTCGCTGATCACCGTGCCATCGTCGGTCACGAGGCTCGGCGCCTTGATCAGCGGGTTGATCGCCCGGAATTCGTCCATGTGCCGGAAGACGGAGACGGAGCGGTGCTCGAATTCCAGCCCCAGCAAGGTCCCTGTGACCGCAGCCCGGCGGACATAGGGGCTATCGAGCATTCCCACGAGCAGCATCGGTGGTCTCCATCCGGCCAGACCACAGAGTGCCGGGGCGGCCGCGCAAAGCCACGCGAAATCGGGTGATGAGCCCGATCACGCCAGCTGATGATCTTCTTGCGCTTCCTCCACTTCGGCCTCGAAGCCTGGCTTGAACCCCAGCGTGACGCCGCGCTCGCGTGCGGCAGCCTGGCAGGGGTCCCAATAGGGCGCGCCGCCGAAGCGCTCGACCAACAGGTCGATCAGCACGCGGACCTTGCCCGGCACATAGGCCCCCGGCGGCCTGACGACGAAGAGGCCGTGTTCCTGCAGCGGGAACTCCCAGAGCAGCGGCTCGAGCGCGCCGTCGCGAATGGCATCGCTGGCGATGAAGGTCGGCAACAGCACGATGCCAAGCCCCGCTTTGGCCCAGTCCAGCAGGGTCTCGCCGCTGTCGGAGCGCAGGCGTCCGGCGGGACGTATAGACACGCGGCGCCGGCCGACCCTGAAGGTCCATTCGGGATTGCTGGTGCCGGTGTAGAGCAGGCAGTCATGGCCCGCGAGATCTGCCGGCATGGCGGGCCGCCCCCGCGCCGAGAGATAGGCCGGGCTCGCCAGGATGACGCCATGGATCGGCGCGATCCTGCGGGCGATCAGGCTCGAATCCTTGAGCGTGCCGATGCGGATGGCTGCGTCGAAGCGCTCGCCGATCAGGTCGACATAGCGATCGCTGGCCTCGACATCGAGTTCGAGGCCGGGATGGCGTCTGGCGAGTTCGCCGAGGATCGGCGCGACATGCCGGTTGCCGAAGGTCAGCGGCATCGACAGGCGCAGCCGCCCGACGACCCCGCCCGCCTGCTGCGCCACCGCATCGCGGGCCTCGGCCAGATCGGCCAGGATGCGCTCGCCGCGCGCCTTGAATTCGAGGCCGGCCTCGGTGGCGGCGATGCCGCGCGTGGTGCGGCTGAGCAGGCGCGTGCCGAGTTCGGCCTCCAGCCGCGCGACGCGGCGGCTGATGATCGACTTGGACAGGCCGAGCCGATGACCGGCGCGCCCGAAGCCGCCGCTCTCGACCACGGCGACGAAGCTGCGGATGTCGTCCAGCTCGGACATGGTGGTGTTCCCGTTGGTGCAACAGCTTGGTGCTTGGGCTGCGCATTCCGTTGCTGGACCTGCGCCGCTACATCAGCGGCATCGAACCCGTTCCCGGTTTCAGGATCAAGCACCATGTCCCATCTTCTCGTCATCAACAGCAGCGCCGCCGGTGCGGCTTCGGTCTCGAAGCAGCTCATCGACGAGACGGTCGCCCGTCTGCGTGCTGCCGATCCCGCGCTGGTCGTGGTGGAGCGCGATCTCGGCGCCGACCCCGTGCCGCATCTGACCCCGGATTCCACCGCCGCGATCCGTGGCGCCGAGCCCGCCAATGACGCGCAGCGCGCCGCGAAGGCCCTGTCGGACTCGCTGGTCGCCGAGCTGAAGGCGGCCGACACCCTCATCATCGGCGCGCCGATGTATAATTTCGGCATCCCCTCGACGCTGAAGTCGTGGTTCGACCATGTGCTGCGGGCCGGCGTGACCTTCAAATATGGCGAGAAGGGCCCGGTCGGCCTGCTCGAGGGCAAGCGCGCCATCGTCGTCGAGAGCCGCGGCGGCATCTACAGCTCCGGCCCGACCCAGGCGCTGGATTCGCAAGAGCCGCATCTGCGCACGATGCTGGGCTTCATCGGCATCAGCGACGTCACCTTCGTGCGTGCCGAGAAGCTGGGCTACGGCCCCGAGGCCCGCGAGCAGGCGATCAACGACGCCAAGGCGGAGCTGGCCCGCGTCGCCTGACGTGCCCTGCGCACGCTCGACCCAACGAAAAAGGGCTCTCCGGTAAACCGGGGAGCCCAAGTCGTATCAGGGGTCTCGAACGGGGGAGGCGACTATCGAGCGGTCGAGCCGGGGTTCCTGGCCCCGGAAGACCGGCTCAGTAGTAGCCGCAGACGCGGCGGTAGCCGACGACCTCGCCATAGCGGTTGATGCGCTCGACCATGTCGCACTGGCGCACCGGGGCGTAGCCGTAAGCGCTGTAGCCATAGGCCGGGCGGGTGGCAGCGGCGACGAGGGCGCCGGCGGCGAGCGCTCCCACGATGCCGGCCCCGATGGCGGGGCCACGGCCATAGCCCCAGTAGCGCGGGCGGGCTTCGGCGGAGGTGGCGGCGAGGGTGGTGGCCAGGGTCAGAGCGGCGAGGGTGCCGGTGGCGATCGTCTTGAAGCGGGTCATCGTCAGGATCTCCCTGAGGCGTCGGGAGCGAACCATTCGCCCTCCATGACCGTTGGTCGCGGCCCACGGCGGGGAGGTTCAAGGCGAGGTCTGTTTTTTTTCGGCTGGTCGCGACGGGCTCTCTCAGCCGGTGGTGACGCGGCGCCAGAAGCTCGACGAGAAGCCCGGATCGAGATGGGCGGCGAAGTCGCGCCAGTGGGGGAATGAAGCCTCGAAGGTCGCCGGCGACATGCGCGCGTCCTTGTAGGGGTTGACGCGGCCCCCGGCGGCCAGCGTCACGGCATCCAGCTCCGCCAGCAGTCGCTCGGTGCGCGCACCGCGATTGGGAAAGTCGAGCGTCAGCGTCGCGCCTGCGACGGGGAAGGACATCATTCCCGGAGAGGGCACGTCGCCGAAGAGCTTTAGCACGGTGAGGAAGGAGGCTTCGCCCGCCGCGAGCGTCCGTCGCAGCATCTCCTCGACCGCACCGCGGGCCTGGCCCATCGGGATCACGCATTGGAACTGGCGCAGGCCTCCCGGCCCATAGGCGCGGTTCCAATGGGCGACACGGTCGAGCGGATAGAAGAAGGGCCGGTAGGGAATGCGGCGCGGTTCGGCCGTCCGTGGCTGGGCGGCCCGGTAGAGCCAGTTGAAGGCACGCAGCGTCAGCCCGTTGATCAGCGGGAAGGGCGGCTGCACGGGAAAGGTCAGGCGGCGGGTGGGGCGGGGCTCGGGTTCCTCGGAAGCCGGCGCGTGATTGGCGCGGAAGAAGACGCCGCGGCCGAAATCGCGGCCGGACGCGAGCGAATCGATCCAGGCGACCGTGTAGTCGTGCGTGGCGTCGGCGGCGGCGGCGATGGCGAAGAAGTCGTCGAGGCCGCTGAAGCGGATCGCCTCCTGCTGCATCTGCGCCGAGGCGACTGGCATCAGCTGGAGTGTCACCTGCGTGACGAGGCCGGTGAGCCCCATGCCGCCGATGGTGGCGGAGAAAAGCTCCCGGTTGATGTCCGGTGCGCAGGTCAGGCGCCGGCCATCGGAGCGGATCAGCTCGAAGGCCAGGACATGGCGGCCGAAGGTGCCGGCGCGGTGGTGGTTCTTGCCATGGACATCGTTGGCGAGCGCGCCGCCGATGGTGACGAAGCAGGTGCCGGGCGTGACCGGAGGAAACCAGCCGGCCGGGACCACGAGGTTCATCAGGTCGTCAAGCAGGACGCCGGCCTCGCAGGTCACGACGCCGCTCTCTCGATCAAAGGCGAGGACCCGGTCGAGGCTGCGCGTCAGGATCAGGCGCCCGCCATCGTTGAGGCAGGAATCGCCATAGGAGCGCCCGTTGCCATAGGCGAGCACGGGGCCGTCCTGCGGCGTGGGGTCGGCGATCCAGGCGGCGGGTGCGAGCAGGAGGCTGTCGCGGGCCCGAAGGCCGCCCCAGGAGCCGGGCGCGAGGCGCGGGGGGATCACGGCAGCAGCGTCGCGGCGATCATGATGACGACGACCGCCGCGCCGGTGACCTGGCTGCGCCAGTCGCGGATCATGAAGACGAGCGGATCGTCCGGCATGTGGCCGCGCCGGGCCAGGAACCAGATCCGCGCCATCTGGTAGAGGATGATCGGGCAGATCAGCCAGATCAGCTCGGGATGGCGGTAGAGTTCCTTGACGGCGGCGCTGTCGACATAGAGGGCCATGATCAGCGCGCACGTGCAGCCCGAGGCCATGCCGAGCTGCGACAGCGCCTCGATGTCCTCGGCCTGATAGCCGCGACCGGCCTTTTTCAGGCCGGACTGATCCTGCGTGATCCGCAGTTCGGCATAGCGCTTCACCAAGGCGAGGCTGAGGAAGAGGAAGATCGAGAAGGCGAGGAGCCAGGAAGAGAGCGGAATCGCGGCGGCGGCATTGCCGGCGAGGATGCGCAGCGTGTGCAGCGCGGCGAGCCCGAGCACATCGACCAGCAGCTTGCGCTTGAGCACGAAGAGATAGGCCAGCGCCAAAGCGAGATAGGCGCCGAGCGCCAGCACGAAGAGCCGCGGCTGGGGCAGGAGCCAGGCCATGGCGAAGGAGGCGACGATCAGCAGGGGCACGGCCGCATAGGCCTGGGCTTCGCTGATCTCGCCCGCGGCGAGCGGGCGCTTGCATTTGGTCGGATGGCGCCGGTCGGCCTCGACATCGACGATGTCGTTGAGGAGGTAGATGGCTGAGGCGACGAGGCTGAAGGCGACGAAGGCGACGACGCCATGGCCCAGTGCGGCAATGTCGAAGACATCGTGATTCAGGAGAATGGGAACGAAGACCAGCCCGTTCTTGAGCCAGTGATGCGGACGCATCGCCCTGATCATCGCTTTCGCCGACATGATCTCGTCTTTCCCTCCCCAGCGCCGTTACTGCATCCGGGAATCCGAAAGTCGGTTCCGGGCGAGCATCAAACGGCCTTGCGCCGTCCTGGCACCCGCCTTCCTCGCCGATAAATCCTAAACCTCCGTGGATGACTGGAATGATCGACCGCGATTTGACGCGGATGCTTAATGGCATGCTGACGCGGCGGCGCCATTTTGCGCCGCCGCGTCAGGCATCAGGCAGCAACCCTGACGCGCGTCAGACCTTGGCTGCGCTGGCGGCGGCGTCGATGTTGGCGACGAGCTCGGCGTCGAGGCCGAGCGAGGCGGAGAGGCCCGCGAGGAAGTCCTTCTCCTTCGGCGTGTCCGGATTGATGGCGATGCGTGCCGCGGTATAGATCTGCGCCGCGAGTTCAGGGCTCTCGGCCCCCTCGACCAAGGTCTCGATCGAAGCCGGGTTGGCCATCTCGCTCTCCAGCCAGGCATTGGCCTCCTGGTCGAAGCCGGCCTCGCGCAGCCCGCCGAGAATCGCGGTGCGCTCCTCGGCGTCGATGGCGCCGTCAGCCGCGGCGGCCGCGATCATGGCGCGGATGAAGAGGAGGGCGGTGGCCTCGGTCGCCGCCTCCGGCTCGAAGCCGGTGCCGCGGGGCGCCGGCAGGAGTTCGGGGCTGCCGCCGTCGAGCAGGGGCTTGCCGGACTGGTAGTTCTGGTAGGCCTTGTAGGCGAGGCCGCCGATCAGGGCCATGCCGCCGAGCTTGGCTGCGGAGCCAACGACGGCCCGGCCGGTCGAAGACCCGAAGACCAGCGCGCCGAGACCGCCGAGCACGGCGGTCGCCATCGCCGGGTTCTTGTCGAACATCGCCTTGGCCTGGGCCAGCACGTCCTGCGCCGAGCGCCCGCCCGTGACCTGGCCGACGACATCGCCGGCCTTCTGCTGGACACCCGTCTGGCGGGCGGCGTCGCCGACGCCCTGCGAGGCCTGGGTCAGGATCTGGCCCGCCATTCCCGCAAGCCCGCCCAAACCGCCGCCCTGCTGCATCTTCCCGGCCAGCCCGCCGAGGATCTGGCCGAGTGAACCGGTCTGGCCCTGGCCGCCTGGCTTGCCGGCCTGCGTGCCGGCGCTGACGAGGGCATCGAGAAGCGACTTGGCATTGAACATCGGGCTCTCCTCCGGTCGGCGCCGGAGTGTCGGGCGCCCGCAGCCCATCTAGGAACGATCCTGCCGGACTGCCAGAGAGGCCACGCAGGACTGCGGCACCGATGTGCGGCGGCGGCGGCGCACCGCCTCAGGGCGACGACCGGCGCAGCAGCAGCGGCGCGCCCACCGCCGGATCCTTGCGCCACTGGCCGTTCTCGAAGACCAGCTCGACGCTGTGGCCCTTGCGGGCGAGCAGGGTCAGCCGGCCGGCGTCATAGCGCCAGCCCACGGGGTCGAAGATCGTGATGCCGGTATCGGCGCAGAGACCGTCGAAACGGGCGGCTCCCTGCTGTCCCGCCGCGGGCGCCGCAAGGCGGATGCGGCAGGCCTCGCGGCCCGGCTGACGCATCAACGCATAGAGGCCCGGCAGCGTCTCGGGCGCGGGCGCACGGGCGAGGTCGACGACGGTCGGACGCTGGGCAGCGGTTGCCGCCGTCTCGGCCGGGCCGGCCGGAGCGCGCGGCGAGGCCCGGGCGAAGCCGGTGGCGTCGAGCCCGTAATCCCTGCCATCGGAGCCGCGGCCCTGCCGGCGCTGTCCGCTGGCGGGGCCGAACGGGATCACGGGCTTGCCGCCGGCATCGCTGAGCGCAATCCCGCCATCGGCGGTCGGCGCCCAGGCGCTGACGGTGTCGAGAATCGGCAGAGCGCGCCGGCAGGTCGCGGGAAAGCGGATCTGGCGGCCCTGTCCGGCCGCCTCCGGACCCAGCGTGATCGTGCACTGGCGGGAAGCCCCGACCTGCTCGAGCGTCCAGGCGCCGAGCAGGGGCGCGATCGCGGCCGGCGCTCGCTCCGCCCCACGCGGCAGCGGAGCCGTCTGCGCCGCGGCGGCATGGCCCCAGAGAGCCAGTCCGCCCGCGGCCAGCGCGTATCGCAGCCCGCCGGCCAACCTGATCAGCCCTTGGGCCAGGGGGTCTCGGCGACGGGCGTCAGGGGACCCTTGCCCGCGAACCAGGAGACCAGATTGTCGACGACCAGCTGGCCCATCTGCTCGCGGGTGTGGACCGAGGCCGAGCCGACATGGGGCAGCAGCACGACATGGTCGATCGCGATCAGCTCGGCCGGGACGCGCGGCTCGTCCTCGAAGACATCGAGGCCGGCCGAGAGGATGGTCTTGTCGCGCAGGGCCGCGATCAGCGCCTGCTCGTCGACGACAGTGCCGCGGCCGACATTGACCAGGATGCCATCGGGGCCGAGCGCCTTCAGCACCTCGGCGTTGATGATGTGGTGGGTCGAGGCGCCGCCGGGCGCGACCGAGATCAGTGTGTCGACATCCTGGGCCATCTCGACCAGCGAGGGATAGTAGCGATAGGCGACGTCGGCCTGGCGCGAGCGGCCGTGATAGACGACCGGCAGGCCGAAGGCCTCGACGCGCTGCGCCACGGCCTTGCCGATGCGGCCGAGCCCGACGATGCCGACCTTGCGCTTGCGCAGCGAGGTCGTCAGCGGGTAGGGCGCCTTCAGCCACTTGCCCTCGCGCAGATAGCGGTCGACCTGCGGCAGCTGGCGGACGGTGGCGATCAGCAGGCCGATAGCGAGATCGGCGACCTCGTCGGTCAGCACGTCGGGGGTGTTGGAGACCACCAGTCCGCGGCGGCCGGCCTCGGCCGCGTCGACATTGTCGTAGCCGACGCCGAAATTGGCGATCATCTCGACCTTGGGCAGCGCGTCGAACAGCGCCCCGTCGATGCGGACATGGCCGCCGCCGGCGATGCCGCGCACCCGGTCCGAAATCTCGCGCAGGAAGGCCGCCTTGTCCTCGGCCTTCCACAGCTCATGCACGGTGAAGCGGGCCTTCAGCTGGTCGGCCGCATAGGCCATCATCGGGCCGGTCATCAGGATGTCGGTGGCGTTGGGCCGGGTCATGGGAGCGTTTCCGAAGGCTTCTGAGAGGGATGGGCGGCTTGATCAGGGGCGGATGAATCGATTAAATGCGGCAATCGCCGGCCTTTGGAAAGACCGTTCGAGGTCGTCCGGCGCTTGGCCATCCCACCATGCCGGGCCGTTCCGCGAAAGCCGCGCGGACGCATATATAATATGATTTAATCACGCTGTTTTCTGGATCGCGGCCGCTGAAAGAGGCGTTAGCATCGCCAGCGTGGTGTTCAGGCTGTCGATCACCAGCGCCTTCATCCGGGCTGCGGCGAGCTCGCCGTCGCGCTGCACGATCGCATCCAGGACGCGCTCGTGATCGACCAGCGAGGCCACGAAGAACTCGCGGTCGTCGATCGATTTCAGCAGAAGGGACCATTGCAGCGTGGCCGCGACCGCGCTGGAAAGGCACATCAGCGTGGCGTTGTGGGAGGCGGCGAAGACCGCCTCGTGGAAGGCGAGGTCGGCCCTGATGGTGACGTCGTCATAGGGCTGGTTCTCGGCCATCCCGCGATAGGCGGCCTCGATTCGCGCGATGTCGGCGGCGGTGCGCCGCTGCGCCGCCAGGCGTGCCGCGGCGGGCTCGGCGAAGCGCCGCAACTCGAAGAGATCGCGAATGAATTTCTCGTTCGCGTCGGCCTCGAAATGCCAGGCGAGGACGTCCGGATCGAGCAGGTTCCAGCTTTCGCGCGGCGCGGCGCGGGTGCCGCTCTTGGGCCTCGCCTCGACCAGCCCCTTGGCGGTGAGCACTTTCACCGCTTCGCGATAGGCCGTGCGCGAGACCGAGATGTCGCTGCGCAGATCGTCCTCGTCCGGCAGCACCTCGCCGGCCTTGACGGCCCCGGTGATGATCGCGACGGCGAGCTTCTGCGCGACCTGGCCGAAGAGCCGGTCGGGGTTGAGCGTGGTCGGTCGCGAATAGTCGCGCACCCGCATCGTCTGGCTTCTCCTCCTCCCCCGGTCCGGCGCTTGACACGCCTGCATGTATGGTATGACTTTATCGCAGATGAAGGCCGGCGCAAGCGACCGTTCCTCGCGGAGCGAGGCGGTGCTTAGCCGACCGTGACCTTCATCGATCGGTCGCAACAGGCCGATAGACGATGCGGCCCGGACCTCGCCCGACACGGCGGATCACCGGGCCCAGAGGAAACGACGTTGAGGAGGCAGGGCCGATGGCCTCAGTGCAGATTGCCGACGTGCGCAAGGCGTATGGCTCGACCCAGGTCATCCACGGTGTCGACATCGACATCGAGGACGGCGAGTTCGTAATTCTGGTCGGCCCCTCGGGCTGCGGCAAGTCCACGCTCCTGCGGATGATCGCGGGGCTCGAGAACATTTCGGGCGGCGAGATCCGCATCGGCCCGCGCGTTGTCAACGACGTGCCGCCGAAAGAGCGCGACATCGCGATGGTGTTCCAGAACTACGCGCTCTATCCGCACATGACGGTGGCTGACAACATGGCCTTCTCGATGAAGCTGCGGAAGGCTCCCAAGGAGGAGATCGCCGACCGCGTCGGCAAGGCGGCCGCCATCCTCGGGCTCGAGAAGCTGCTCGATCGCTATCCGCGCCAGCTCTCGGGCGGCCAGCGCCAGCGCGTCGCGATGGGCCGCGCCATCGTGCGCGATCCGCAGGTCTTCCTGTTCGACGAGCCGCTCTCCAATCTTGACGCCAAGCTGCGCGTGCAGATGCGCACCGAGATCAAGGAGCTGCACCAGCGCCTGAAGACCACCACGGTCTACGTCACGCACGACCAGATCGAGGCCATGACCATGGCCGACAAGATCGTGGTGATGCATGACGGCATCGTCGAGCAGATGGGCGCGCCGCTCGACCTTTATGACCGCCCGGCCAATCTCTTCGTGGCGGCCTTCATTGGCTCGCCCTCGATGAACCTGCTGAACGGCAAGATCACGCCTGCGGGCTTCGAGACCGAAGGCGGCGTGGTCTGGCCGATCGGCACGCATCCGGTCGATGCCAACGGCAAGGCGGCGGTGCTCGGCATCCGCCCCGAGCACATCCAGCTCGACGAGAACGGCCTCAAGGCCGAGGTCATCGTGGTCGAGCCGATGGGCTCCGAGACGCAGGTCGTCGTCCGTTGCGGCGGGCAGAGCCTGACCTGCGTGTTCCGTGAGCGCATCACCGCCAAACCTGGCGAGCTGATCGGCATCACGCCCGACACTAATGTGACGCATCTCTTCGACGCCGCCACGGGGAAAAGCCTGGCTGCGTAACAGCATCATCCGGGCTCACGGGGGACAAACCCCCGGGGCGCGATGTAGCGCAGGGCCGACGGGGCGCTCGAGACCCCGGGCCGAACAACCGAGTCCATGGGAGGACGCTGATGACCAAACCGACACGACGTTCCGCATTGAAGGGCCTCGCCGGCGTGGCGGGCGCCGGCGCTCTCGTCGGCTCCGGCATGACCGAATGGGCCAAGGCCTGGGCGCAGGCCTCGCCCTTCAAGCCCGAGGCGGGCGCGACGCTCAACCTGATGCGTTGGCGCCGCTTCGTCGTCGCCGAGGACGAGCAGTTCAACAAGATCGTCGCAGCCTTCACCGCGGCGACGGGCGTGCGCGTCACCGTCACCTCCGAATCCTTCGACGACATGCAGCCGAAGGCGTCCGTCGCGGCCAACACCGGCACGGGGCCGGACATCTTCTGGTCGCTCTATTCGACGCCCCATCTGTTCCCGAACCGCTGCGTCGACGTCAGCGACGTCGCCGATTACCTCGGCAAGAAGTATGGCGGCTGGGTCCCGGTGGCCGAGGCCTATGGCAAGCTCGGCAACAAGTGGATCGCGATCCCCGCGGCGATCAACGGCGGCTACATCAACTATCGCATCTCGCAGGTCAAAGCGGCCGGCTTCAACGAGGTGCCGCAGACGACCGCCGGGTTCCTGGAGCTCTGCAAGGCGCTGAAGGCCAAGAACACGCCGGCGGGCTTCCCGCTCGGGCGCGCCTCGGGTGACGGCAACTCCTACGCCTACTGGCTGCTGTGGTCGCACAACGCCGCGCAGGTCGACGAGAACAGCAAGGTGATCATCCGCTCGGCCGAGACGGAAGCGGCGCTGAACTACGCCAAGTCGCTCTACGACACCTTCATCCAGGGCACGGCGGCCTGGAACGACGCCTCCAACAACCGTCTGTTCCTATCGGGCGAACTCGGGCTGACCGCCAACGGCATCTCGATCTATGCCGCGGCGAACGCCTCCAACGATCCGAAGCAGAAGGAAATTGCGGCGGATATGGACCACGCCTACTGGCCGATCGGCCCGGCGGGCAAGCCGACCGAGATCCAGCTCTGCTTCCCGATGATGGCGATGACCTACACGAAGTTCCCGAACGCCTGCAAAGCGTTCATGGCCTTCATGCTGGAAGCCGACCAGTTCAACCCGTGGCTGGAGGCGGCCGCTGGCTACCTCACGCATACGCTGAACGCCTTCGACAACAATCCGGTCTGGACCAAGGACCCGAAGAACAAGGTGTTCCGCGACGCTTCCAAGCGCAGCCTCGTCGCGGGTCATCGCGGCAAGCTGGACGAGAAAGCGGCGACCGCGATGGCGGACTTCATCGTGGTCGACATGTTCGCGAGCTTCTGCACCGGTCGCGAGACCGCTGCGGGCGCGATGCAACTCGCCGAACGGCAGCTCCAGCGCATCTACCGCTGACCGACCCCTTTCCGGCCGGCTTCACCGCCGGCCGGAGCGCCCCAAGGGCGCCGAGGGATTTATACTGATCCACATCTGCGGGCCTCCTCCCCGGCGTCTGTCGCGTCGCCGGGGAGGATGGCACCCCCCTATCGAGGAAGCGCTCGCGATGGCTGCAGGCTCGTTCGCCGCTCCGCCGGAGACCACCGCCTGGTCGCGGCTGATGGTCAACCGCAACTGGCTGGGTTTCTGGTTCATGGTTCCGACCATGATCTTCCTGGTGTTCTTCCTGGCCTGGCCGCTGCTCCTGGGCATGTGGATGAGCATGACCGACATGCGCATCGGCCGCGGCGGCGTGTTCATCGGCCTGGAGAATTACCAGTACCTGCTGGAAGACAGCGATTTCCTGAACGCGACCGCCTTCACGCTGGTCTACACGGCCGTCGCCTCGGTGGTGAAGTTCGCGGTCGGCCTCTATCTGGCGATCCTGCTGAACAACCACATGCCGTTCAAGGCGTTCATCCGCGCCATTGTGCTGATCCCCTTCATCGTGCCCACCGTGCTCTCGGCCGTGGCGTTCTGGTGGATCTTCGATACGCAGTTCTCGATCTTCACCTGGCTGCTGCAGAAGGCCGGAATCCTCGCCAAGGGCCAGTACATCAACTGGCTCGGCGATCCGTTCCTCGCGCAGTGCAGCGTGATCTTCGCCAATATCTGGCGCGGCATTCCGTTCATCGCGATCACGCTGCTGGCCGGTCTGCAGACGGTCTCGCCCTCGCTCTACGAGGCCGCGACGCTCGACGGCGCTTCGGGCTGGCAGCGCTTCCGCTTTGTGACCTATCCGCTGCTGACCCCGATCATCGCGGTGGTGATGACATTCTCGGTGCTGTTCACCTTCACCGATTTCCAGTTGATCTGGGCCATGACCCGCGGCGGCCCGGTGAACGCGACGCAGCTGATGGCGACGTTGTCCTATCAGCGCGGCATCCTCGGCGGGCGGCTGGGCGAGGGCGCGGCCATCGCCACAGCCATGGTGCCCTTCCTCCTCGCCGCGATCATGGTGAGCTGGTTCGGCCTTCAGCGCCGCAAGTGGCAGCAGGGAGAGAGCAATGACTGACGCCGCCCTCAAGTCCGGCGCCAACGCGGGCTCGCTGACCGATCACCGCGAGGGCATGGCCTATCTGGAGACGCTGCCGCGCAAGCTGGTCACCGTCTACATGCCGCTCGCGATCATCCTGTTCGTGCTGCTGTTCCCGTTCTACTGGATGGTGATCACCTCCATCAAACCCGACTCGCAGCTGCTCGATCTCGAGAACAGCAACCCGCTCTGGGTCAGCCAGCCGACGTTCCAGCACATCTACAAGCTGCTGTTCGACAGCGCCTATCCGCGCTGGCTACTGACGACGATGACGGTCGCGACCGCGGCGACCTTCCTGTCGATCTTCGCGAGCGTGCTCTCGGCCTATGCGATCACCCGCATCCGCTACAAGGGCGCGGCGACGGTGGGCGGGCTGATCTTCCTGGCCTATCTCGTGCCGCCCTCGATCCTGTTCATCCCGCTCTCGGCGGTGATCCACGCCTATGGCCTGTTCGATACGCCGTTTGCGCTGATCCTGACCTATCCGACGATCCTGATCCCGTTCTGCACCTGGCTGCTGATGGGCTACTTCAAGACCATTCCCTACGAGCTGGAGGAATGCGCCCTGATGGACGGGGCGAGCCGTTGGCAGATCCTGACCAAGATCGTGCTGCCGCTGGCGATTCCGGGGCTGATCTCGGCGTTCATCTTCGCCTTCACGCTGTGCTGGAACGAGTTCATCTACGCGCTGACCTTCATCTCCTCGGACCACAACAAGACGGTGCCGGTGGCGATCATCTCCAACTTCGTCGATGGCGACATCTTCCGCTGGGGTTCGCTGATGGCAGGCGCCCTGATCGGCTCGCTGCCGCTGGTGATCCTCTACGCCTTCTTCGTCGAGCATTATGTGTCGGCGATGACCGGGGCCGTGAAGGAGTAGGCCGCCCCGGCCAGGATCGCCGCCCGTTCTAACTGCGCCGTCATGCCTGACGCAGCGAGGCGGGGTCTGTCCCGGGGCGTGCCCCGCCCGGATGGACCCCGCCTCGCCGCTGTCTCGGGGGCGACGGCAGAGCCGAAAGTGCTGATCGCATGACCACCCCCTCCATCGCCTTCGTCGGGCTCGGCGCCATGGGCGCGCCGATGGCCGAGAACCTCGTCCGGCGCCAGTTCCGCGTCACCGGCTTCGATATGCGCGAGAGCGCGCGCGAGGCGCTGGTGGCGGCCGGCGGGCATGCTGCGGCGAGCGCGAAGGAGGCTGCCGCCGGGGCCGGGGCTCTGGTGCTGATGGTGGTCAACGCCGCCCAGGCGCGCGCGGTGCTGTTCGAGGGCGGAGCGCTGGAGGCGCTGGCGCCCGGCGCGATCGTGATCCTGATGGCGACCTGCCCGCCCGGCGAGGTCGAGGCGATCGCGGCGCAGGTCGCGGCCAGCGGGCGCCGCTTCGTCGATGCGCCGGTTTCGGGCGGCGTCGTCGGCGCACGTGCCGCGACGCTCTCGATCATGGTCGGCGCGCCCGATGACAGCTTCGCCCTCGCCAGGCCGATCCTGGATGCGATGGGCGACAAGGTCTTCCATGTCGGCCAGTCGGCCGGGCAGGGCGCGACGGTGAAGACGGTCAACCAGCTGCTCTGCGGCGTGCATATCGCGGTGGCGGCCGAGGCGCTGTCGCTTGCCGAGAAGGCGGGCATCGACGGCCGGGTGCTGTTCGAGATCATGGGCGGCTCGGCCGCTTCGTCCTGGATGCTCAAGGATCGCGGGCCGCGCATGCACGAGGCCGAACCGCCGGTCTCCAGCGCCGTCGACATCTTCGTCAAGGATCTCTCGATCGTGCTGGACGCGGGCCGGGCGGCGCGCACGGCGCTGCCGCTGGCGGCAGCGGCCCACCAAATGTTCCTGGCGGCATCGGGCCTCGGCCATGGCGGCCGCGACGATTCGCAGGTGGTGCGGGCCTATCGCGCGCTCAACGCCAAGCCGGCGAACGATGCCTGAGCCGCCAGCTGCGTCAGCCGCGGGGCGCCGTCGTCGTGCCGCGGATGACGAGCGCGGGCGTCAGCAGATGGCGCCGAGGCGGCGCGTCGGGATCGGCGATCCGGCTGATCAGGAATTCGGCGCTGGTCCGGCCCATCTCGTCCTGGAAGTTCCGGATCGTGGTCAGGGCGGGATACCATTGCGCCGCCTCCTGCACGTCGTCGCAGCCGATGATCGAGAAGTCGATGCCGGCCTCGCGGCCGCGATGGCGCAGGCCGAGCATGGCACCGAACGCGGCGAGATCGTTCATGCAGATCGCGGCGGTCGGCGGATTTGGCGCGTCGAGCACCGTCTGGATGCCCTTGGAGCCGTTCTCACGGGTGCCGTAGCCCGAATAGACCAGTGCCGGATCGAAGGTCAGGCCGTGACGCGCGAGGGCCTCGCAATAGCCGAGATAGCGGTTGCGCCCGGTCGAGATCCTCTCATTGGCGCAGATGAAGGCGATGCGGCGGTGCCCCAGCCCGATCAGGTGCTCCATGGCGAGCGTCGTGCCGTGGCGGTCGTCGGAGCCGACGAAGTCGAGCGCGGGCGTGATCTCGCGCGAGAGCTGCACCATCGGCACCCCGGCGGCAACGAGATGGGCAAAGGTCTCGGGCGTCGAGCCGCCGGCCGCGCAGAGGATCATCCCGTCGGGCCGGTATTCCTTCAGCGTGTTCAGCACCCGGTCCTGCCGCTCGAGATCCTCGCCATAGGTGCCGAGCAGGATCGAGCGGCCATGGGCGGTGGTGGTCTCCTCGATCGCTGCCAGCAGCTCGGCGAAGTAGGGATTGGTGATGTCGTGGAAGCCGACGCCCAGGATGTTGGTGCGGTCGGTGCGCAGCGAGGCTGCGCTGCGGTTGTAGCTGTAGCCCATGTCGCGGGCCATCTGCTGCACGCGGCTGCGCGTCGCCTCCGCCACCAGCGGCGATCCGCGCAGGGCCAGCGACACCGTCGCGGTCGAGACCGCCAGCCGATCCGCGATGATCTGCAGCGTGACGCGGCTGCGGGGCCCCGGAGCGGCCGCCGGCGGCTTGAGGGAGTGCCCTGCCCCGCTGGGCCCGCTGTTGGTCATGACCCTCTTCTCCGGCGCCGGAAGCACGAGCTTGCGACCGGTTCGGGGTCGGGCGTTCCGTCACGTCGATCCGTCATTCTCATATAAACTGGAGAAATTGAAGATGACTGCAACCAAAGAATCAGTGGGCTTCATCGGCGTCGGTCTGATGGGGCAGGGCATGGCGCAGAGCCTGCTCAACAAGGGCTTCCCTCTGACGGTCATGGGGCATCGCAACCGCAAGCCGGTCGAGACCCTCGTGGCCGGCGGCGCGAGGGAAGCCAAGACCCCTCGGGAGCTTGCTCAGAACGCCAGCATCATCTTCCTGTGCGTGACCGGCTCGGCTCAGGTCGAGGCCGTGGTGAACGGGCCCGACGGCATCGCGGCGGGCGCCAAGCCCGGCACGGTGATCGTCGACTGCTCGACCTCGGATCCGACGGTGACCGTGCGGATCGCCGCGGAACTGGAGGCCAAGGGCCTGCACCTGGCCGATGCGCCGCTCGGCGGGACACCGGCCCAGGCCGCGCTCGGCCAGCTCTCGGCGATGGTCGGGACGACGCCTGAGGTCTTCGCGCGGATCAAGCCGGCGATCGAGGCCTGGGCGCAGAAGGTCGTTCATCTCGGCCCGGTCGGCGATGGCCACAAGATGAAGCTTCTGAACAACTTCCTCTCGATGGGCTATGCGGCGATCTATGCCGAGGCGCTGACGCTGGCCTCGAAGATCGGCATCACCCCGCAGACCTTCGACAGCGTGCTGCGCGGCAGCCGGATGGATTGCGGCTTCTACCAGACCTTCATGCAGTATGTGCTGGAGCGCGACCGTGATGCGCACAAGTTCACGCTGGTCAACGCGCTCAAGGATGTCCGCTATCTCGAAAGCGTCGCCAACGCCGCCGGCGTCCCGAACCCGATCGGCAACGCCGTGAAGAACAGCTTCTCCCGCGCGGTCGCCGCCGGGAAGAGCGACGATTATGTGCCGATGCTGTCGGACTTCATCGCCGCCGAGAACGGCCTGTCGCTCGGCGCGAAGGGCTGAGACAGCCCGTCCCGCTCAGGCGCGGCCGGTCGGCGCCGGCTCGGCGAGACGGGCCGCGAGGCTCTCGCCGAGGCCGATGCTGGCGATCCCTGCCGGAAAGGCGAGGTCGCCCTGATGCGGTTTTTGCTGGGCCGTCCGCAGGGCGGCCAGCACGGCCGCGAGGCCAGCCTCGACCGAGCAGATCACGTCGAGCCCGACCTGCGGGCGAATCCGCGGCGCGAGGCCGGCGAGCCCCGCGCCGCCCAGAATGACGGTGGTCGCGCCGGTGCGCGCGGCCACGTCCCGGCAGGCCTGCGCCAGCAGTTCGACGGCGCCATCGGGATCGCGCGCGATCTCGGCGCCCGTCGGGGCGACGGTCTCGATGCCGGCGAGCCGATCTCCCAGCCCGAGGGTGCCGACGAATTCCTGCAGCATCGGGCCCCAGCGTTCGCCGCCGGTGACGATGGCGAAGCGCCCCGGGCGCGTCGCGGCGTCGAGGCAGCTCGCCTCGGCCATGCCGATCACCGGCACGCCCGCCAACTCCTTCAGCGCCAGCAGGCCGGGGTCGCCGAAGCAGGCGAGATAGACCGCGTCGCAATCCCCGCCATGCTCGGCAAAGGCATCGAGCGTGGCATGGCCAGCGATGGCGGCGGCGCTGCGGCTGGCGATGTAGCGCGCGCCGAAGCGGCCGGTGACGGGCTTCAGCGTCACGCCCGGCGGCAGTTTCGGCGCGAGCAGGCGCGCCATCAGCGCCGTCACCTCGGCGGTGGTGTTTGGATTGATCAGCAGGATGCGCAAGGCGGGTCGTCGTCCGTTGGAGGCGCGCCACTCTCCGCGATCGGCCCTTGCGCGGCAATCCCGCGAGGCCGGCTGCAGATTGATCATGTTGCATCGCAACATAAACCGCTATGGTCGCGTTGAGGATCAGGGCCGTCGTCATGTCGTCGCGGCCGGCGCAGGAGCGCATCATGCCCCGACTGTCCGACACCATCGCCCGCCTCGCCGCCGCACGCGGCCCGGGCCAGGGCACCACGCAGCCATCCCGGCTGATCGAATGGGCCGGGTTCGGGTCCAATCCGGGTGCGCTGCGGGCCTATCGCTACAAGCCCGAGGGGCTCGCGCCCGGAGCGCCGCTGGTCGTCGTGCTGCATGGTTGTACGCAGAGCGCGGCGGCCTATGATCTCGGCTCCGGCTGGTCGCAATTGGCCGACCGGCACGGCTTTGCCCTGCTCTTTCCAGAGCAGCAGCGCGGCAACAACGCCAATCTCTGCTTCAACTGGTTCGCGCCCGGCGATATCCGCCGGGACTCTGGCGAAGCCCACTCGATCGCGCAGATGATCGAGGGCACGATCGCCGGCTATGGTCTCGACCGCCGTCGCGTCTTCGTCACCGGCCTCTCTGCGGGCGGGGCCATGACCGCGGCGATGCTGGCGACCTATCCGGAGCTCTTCGCCGGGGGCGCGGTCATCGCCGGGCTGCCCTATGGCAGCGCCTCGGGTGTGCCCGAGGCGCTGGAGCGGATGCGGGGCCAGGGCCTGCCGGGCGAGGCCGCGCTGCTTAGGGCTGTCCGCAACGCCTCGCCCCATGCGTGCCCCTGGCCGACGCTCTCGGTCTGGCACGGCCAGCAGGATCATGTCGTGGTGCCGGCCGCGGGCGAGGCCGTCCTGTTGCAATGGCGCGGCCTGCACGGCCTTTCCGAGAGCCCGTCCGAGACCCAGTCGATCGGGCCGCATCGCCGCCGGGTCTGGCGCGATGGCGGCGGCATCGCCCGGATCGAGGCCTTCACCATCGCAGGGATGGGCCATGGCACACCGATCGACGCCGGCGACGGCATCGGCGTGCCGGGCCCGCACATGCTGCAGGCGGGGATCTCGTCGACCCGCCATATCGCAGCCTTCTGGGGCATCGGCGACCCCGTGGCGCTCGCCGCGACGAAGCCGACCACGGCGAGGGAGGCAGCAGGTCAAGCCGCGCCCATATCCCCGCCGATAGCCGGTTTCGCGGGCGGACAGGCTGGCCCGGCGGTCGCTTCGGGCCCTGGCCGGATCATCGAGGACGCGTTGCGCGCGGCGGGCCTGATGCGCTGAAGCGGCGGGGCCGGGAACGATCCCGGCTGCCATCGGTTTTCCGCTGGAGCGGACGAGCGGGCAGGGCATCATGACCATCGAGACCAGCGACGATTACGATGCCGCGCTCGCCCGGCTCACGGCTCTGGGGAATACCCCAGGCGAAGGGGCCGAGGAGGACGAATTTCTCGCGATCAGCGCGGCGATGCTGGCCTATGAGACCCGCAACCACCCCGCGCTCAATCAGGGAGGCCAGGATGATCCTTGAACGCAAGGCGATCGTGCGCTGCGCCGACGATTACGACCGCGCGCTTGAACGGGTGGCCGAGCTCGGCCATCCGGCGCCTGGAAGCCCCGAGGAAGCCGAGTTGATCGGGCTCGTCGACGCGATCGAGAAGTGGGAAGCCCGCCACGAGGACGACGGCGACAGCTGGGGCTGACCGTTCCGCCGCGCCACAGCCTCGCATGCGAGATGGTGCCCCTGGCCGGGATCGAACCAGCACTCCTTGCGGAACTCGATTTTGAGTCGAGCGCGTCTACCAATTCCGCCACAGGGGCCCCTTGCGGGCGGGGCGGACTATAGCGATCGACCGCGGGCGGTCAATCGGACCGGAGGGGTCGAAAAAGGCCTGGCCGGATGGACGCCGCCCCTTGGGGGGGCTAGACCGCGCTGCCAGCGCATGCGCCCCCGATCCCGAGCCCGTCCATGTCCAGCCCCGCTTCCGCTCCCGCCGCCGAGCCCTCGCGCGGCGGCCCCATCCGGCGCCTCTATGCCTGGACGATGTCGCTGGCGGGGCGGCCGCGGGCCGAGATCTGGCTCGCCGTCGTCGCCTTCGTCGAGAGCTCCTTCTTCCTGATCCCGGCGGATGTGCTGTTCGTGCCGATGGCGATGGCGCGGCCGCTGCGGGCCTACCGGCTGGCGCTGATCGCCACCCTGTTCTCGACGCTGGGCGGCATCGCCGGCTATGCGCTGGGCTATTACGCGTTCGAGGCTCTGGCGCGGCCGGTGCTGGCCTTCTACGGCAAGCTCGCCGCCTTCGAGAGCCTGCGCGCTTGTGCGGGGCCGGACACCACGCTGATCCTGCTCGCGACTTCGGGGCTGGCGCATCTGCCGCCGATCAAGGTCGTCACGATCCTGGCCGGGGCCGTCCATATCGGGCTCGGCTTCTTCGTGCTCTCCTGTGTGCTGGCGCGTGGCCTGCGCTTCTTCGCGCTGGCCTTCCTGCTCCGGCGCTACGGCCCGGCCATCAGCCACTTCATCGAGCGTCGCCTGAAAGTGATGGCCGTGCTGGCTGCGGGCGCGGCGATCCTGCTGTATTTCGGCCTCAAGCTGGTCGCAGGGTCCGGCCAGCTTCTGTCCTGCTGAGGGCCTCGGCCATGACGTCCATCCCGCTCAATCCGCCGCGCCCCGCGCTCGCGCCGTCGCGCGTCATCGCCCTGGTCGGGCTCGGCTGCCTCGCCCTGATCGCAGGCGCCTGGTTCTTCGAGATCGTGGTGGGCCTCAGGCCCTGCAAGCTCTGCCTCGAGCAGCGGCTGCCGCATTACGCCGCGATGGGCCTCGCTGCGGCCGGGCTTGTGCTGGCGCGTTCGCCGCGGCTGCAATGGTTCGCGCTGCTGGGGCTCGCGGGGCTGATGGCCTGGAGCACCGGGCTCGGCATCTACCATGCCGGCGTCGAATGGGGCTGGTTCGCCGGCCCCAATGATTGCGGCGGCGCGGCTGCGCCCGTCGCGGCGGGCGTGCAGGACTTCATGAAGCAGCTCCAGACCACGCGTGTGGTCGCCTGCACGGAAGCGGCCTGGCGCTGGCTCGGGCTGTCGCTGGCGGGCTGGAACGCGCTGGCCTCGCTCGGCCTGCTGGGGCTGGCCCTGCTCGGCCTGAAGGGCACGATGCGCGGCTGAGACGAGGTGTGCCGCACCCTATAAGGTGAACAGCGTTAACCATCTAACTCATTGAAATCTGGTCGCCGCTGACCTGCATAACTTTGTCGCATTTCACCCCATAAAAGCGAAATGCAACAGCGTTTGCACCTCATATGGCGGAAGCTAAAGAGCGGTTGGGACTGGGCGTTCGACGCGAAACGGACTACTCATCGCGGACAGAAGCCGGCGCCGGCGTCACAACTTATCAATTGTGCCTTCAAATGAATAAGCCCGCCGTGGGGTACGGCGGGCCTCTTGCTCTGTCATACCTCATGGTTCCGGCTATCGCCGGGAAACCGATGGTTGCCCTTGGCTGCTACGCTAGCCCGCCGACCGCACTGCCTTTTCATCGAGATCAAATTCCAACTGCTGCATATGCCGAAATCGGAACATGCCTTCTAAGAGGTAATCCTCTCCCTCCTCGCGGAACTGTCGTTTGAAGTTTTTGATGGCCGCCCTCGTGATGACGAACTGCCCCAGCCCGCTTGCGTCCTTGATACGACCCGCAAGCTCAGTATGGCCAAGGATGATACTCATACATAACCGGTCGAGTGGCGTGGCGTACGTGCGCGCAGCCGTCTGGAGTGGAAGCGCGTCGTCGGGACAGTCTGTCAGCTCAGGAGCGCCCCTTCCTAGGAGTTCGAGAAACTTTTCAATATGATCACGGCGAAACGCATATTCGTGGCGATCACCGCCACCCTTTACAACTGGGGTGAAAAAGCCTGACTTGATGAAACGCTGAACGCTCAGATGGCCTGCGCCGAGAATTCTTCGGACTTCATCAAAGTTGCATTTTTCTTCTAGCACGCTCCGCAGATTATCTACGAATTCGGCTTCGAGTCGAAAAGGGAGCCCCTTCCGAACCAGGTCACGATCTCTAGGGGCGAGAAACGTTTGCCTCCCTTTCCGTTGAACCAATGGTAAAACCATCCGAGCTTCTTGTTAATCGTAGGGTTCGGATCGTGAGAAAATGCTTCAATATATTTGCTGGGATCACGGGCACGCGATTCGGCCCAGAAACCTGTTGCAAGCATGCTGAATCCTCGCGCCCGAACTTCCTCAACAGGTAGTCGGAGATTGGCGGCTGTTTTCCATTTTTTTGAGTAGCCACCGAGCTCAAATGCCCCAACGCGCTCTATGACGTCGATGACCTCATCTAACGGCAATTCATCCAGTATCGGAACAAATTTCTTTGTACATACACCGAGACGACCCAAAAGATATGCGTTTGTATCGATGATGTGCCGGTCGAAAGCGGTCTTCCTTTCAGCGAGCTCATCAGGCTTTCGCGATGTCATTTGCTCTGAGCAATGCCGACATATACCAACGCTGCTGTCAAACCAACTCCAATGATGAGAATTTTCACAGAAACATCGGTCCTCTAAATTGATCCAATGACGAGGGCAGAAGTCTATAAATCTTAGATCCCACCAAAATCGGTGATAAGGAGCTTCCGCGAGACAGCATCGGCAAACGCGACGCTTCTTGCGCAAAAGATCCCGCCGCAGCCCAATCGTTTGGCCGCGTATCGTGACCTTCTCGCCGACCGCGAAGCTGAAGGAGTTTAATGCCAGGAGTAACTCATCGCATCCGACCAGTCTTGCCAGCTTATCAATGTTGTACCCGCGCCTAAGGCTGGCTAGCGAAAAGCCCATTGATCGAGCCATATCGCTGGGAGGAAGGCCATTGATCTCGGCAATGCGAAGGAACAGCCCGTGCGCAGGCTCCTCCGGCTCCGGCTGTTCCCAACGAGGTACGCCGACAACGTCTTGATTCCAAGAACTCATTTGGTGAAATCCGCGACTGGTGCTTTCCGGCCGCGACCCTGCACCGGTCTCGCTTTCTGAGCCTCGTGCCGAGTTCGATGCAACGAAAACTGCTCCGGCCGAAATTCCTTCACGAGGAAGGGATTAACGTCGTCGTTGATCATGCTGATGTTCTTGTAGGCCTCGCCTAGAACCTGAACGGTCAAATATGACAAGTTACGGTTTACTGCCAGTTCAGTGGCAGTTTGCGCGATATGTGTTATCCGGCCGATATAGCCCGATCCAGCAGAATTCAAACGTAATGCTAAGCCGGGTTGATCCAGACCTGAGGGCTTGTCAAATGGCAACGCGGATTCCAACGCTTGGCAGAACCGCATGTACTCACCGTCGCTGTTGTCAACATCGTCGCTGAATGGTGGGATTTCGTACTTCGCCGTACAGCGTCGATCCAGCTGTTGATTGGCTGCTAGTATCTCCAGCGAATGGGGCAAGCCGAGGCAGACAATTTGTACTTTTGCCTGGATCAGGAGCATCTTCAGCAAGTCTGCCGCCTCATAAGCGGTCGTCCTGGTATGACGGTCGATTATGTGGTGCGTTTCGTCAAAAATGATCAGCTTGACCTGCTGCGCCTTCAGATGTCGCATAACGAGGGACATCAGTTCGGCAAAGTTTGCATTTCGGTTCGCGCGAACGCCGAGGGCCAGCAGTAGGTCGAAAAATAGCCCGCGAAACATAATGCGGGGCCCAACGAAAACCTTCAACACTGGACGAATAAACCCGGTCTCGGTTTCCTTGATCAGTCCCCATCGGCCGCTGGAATTAGCGCTGGCTTCCGCAATATATTCCGTGCCGAGTCCCGCGGCTGTCTCGTGCAGAAACTCATCCGCCACCGTGGTTTTACCGGCGCCCGGCTCCCCAACGATAAAAGCACAGGTCCCTTCCTGCCTAGTGCCCCAGTTTTGATATGTGTCACTGAGTTTACTGGTTGCCTCGAAGAAGGGAGTTGTATTAACGAGCAGGTTTCCAATCGACGCCAGACGCTCGTGCCGAGAAAGTGCAGACTTAACCATCCTCAAATCCTTGCTCTTCGCGTTGTGACGACTAATCTATGAGGCTTAGCCCCTTCGACTTCATGGAAATCCGATACATAATTAATTGTACCAATTTGATCTGTGCGTTCCGCGCGAGCTTCTTCGGCGGTCAAGGGAGCCACACGCGGAAGTGCCTTCTGGGACTGGGGCGGATACCCCTGTCCATGCACGTGGTTGCCAATAGCCAGCTCGCTTGCGTCTAGGTCTACGCGTTCTGGGGCTAAGTGCTCGGACGGCTTCCGGCCATCCATCATAAAGCGCCCGAGACGTTTTGATGCGCCCGATTTTTTTCTGCTCTTTACAAGTTCGTCGACGAATTCGAAAAGCTCGCGTCTCGCCCGAGAAATGGCGTCGCGGCGTTCTTCGTCCGGCTCGCTTATCTCATCCGCTCTCTTCTTGATGACCAGCCATTGGTGGTAGGTGAGCCCCTTGGCATCGTCGCCCTCAAGGTTTCCGGCTATCCACTTCCTAGTCTGGGGATCAAAAACATGGATTACGTCCAATGCGAGCGGATCCAGCCGGACCTGAACGTCGACGCTCCTCCCGAGCCTGTTGCGCAAGGCCGAGAATTCTTTGGAATTCCAATATAGATCCTTGAAACGGATGCCTTGGCTATTCAGCGTCCGCGGCACCACTAGCCCTGTGAGCGGCGCCAATAATTCGCGGGGAGGCGGCAGCTTAACGCCGCATATGCTGATACCCCGTCTCCACCTATCCATTGGAGCCTCACCCGTCGCCGAGTGTTGTTCCTGGTGATAAATGTCGACAATCCACTTGGTAACTACCCAATTTACCTCCGCGAGGGACAAGATCGCCTCGTCTTCGGCCTTGTATCCCTTGCGTTGGACTACGTTTGAAAATGTTGTCCCCGGGAGAGTGTGGATGACTTGATGTTCCAGCTTCCCGAACCACCGCTCGATCTTGCCCTTCAGTTGCGGCCGCCTGCGCGGCAGTGGGACCAGGGTCATATTCAATGCGGCCTCGGTGGCTCGCATCGATTCAGAGAGGAAATCCTTTCCGCCGTCGGTGAACAGCTTGTCCGGCACTCCCTGGCAGTCCCAAGTTTCGTTGATGCCCCCCATGTCCTGGAGAGCATTGTCTTTCGGCATGACAGCGTGTTGCAAGGCCAACATGGTGCTGGTCCACGAAGGCGGATGGAAGGTCAGTGAAAAGCCGATGATGCAGCGGCTATAGCGGTCGATCAGGGCGCTCAGCCATGGTCGCCCGAGAAGGGTCTTGTCCTCAACAACCTGAACGTCGAGCGGGGTGTGGTCAATTTCGACTTCGGCGAGCGGATAGTCGCCTTGGGGACCGATCCCGATCGCAGCGAGAATGCGATCGGCGTCCTCCCGAGAGTACCGACGGCTTAGAAGATCATATTGCTCGCGGCGCTTTAACGCCTTGCTGATTGCATTCTTGCCGACGATATCTTTCTGACCAAGGTCCGGAACCACAAGTCCCTCACGCCTTGAGCGGGCGCGGATGCGATCGGTGGCACGGCGGCGGGTTTCGGCCTCCGATCCACGCGTGCCTACGGCATACACTTCATTGATCGCGTGATTGATCTCGTCGTCCATCCATTTGGGACGGCGAAGTCCGCGTCGCCCTTTCTTGAAGTTGAGCGGAACTAGAACCCGGATGTCGCGCCCGGCTATGGCCCAATTGCGATACCACTCGCGAACACTGCGTGCCGACGGCGTCCCGGTAGATAGCACGCTCGTTTGGGCAACCTGGTCGATGACCCCTTCGATGATGGCCTTTTTGAACCGATCTCGTTCAACTACCTTGTCCAAGGCGGCAACGAACCGCCGGCGCTCTTCAGCTATTTGCCTCTCAGCTGCAGTGAAAGTGCCCCAGTCTGTCTCCAGAAGGAGCCGACGCTCCTCCTCGATGGCCCGGAATGAAGCCTCGCTGGTGAGACGAGATTCCCTAGCCATCCGAAGCTGAGCGGCGTTCGGCAGCCTGATCTGGTGGCCCGTCGCTTTCTCGGTAAAAACGCGGCCGTGCTCTTCGATCGGTCCTACAATAAACGAGCGCCCATCAATTCGGACGGGCACACCTGATTGCAGGCGGAGAGCGATATCCATGGTGCACCAGTGAAACTAGAGGAGACGAAGCGTCGACGATCGCGAAAAGCGTGATCTGCGGTCCATGAGCGCATGGCCCAGCCAGTCCATCGTTATTGCTAGGCTGAACCCATCCACATCCGGCCCGAGTGCTGTCTGAAAACCGATGACGGAAGGGTCGGGCATGGAGCGCAGCGCATCCCGCCCACGAAGGATGAGAGCCGAGTTGTGGCGGAGAGACGAGTGCCGGCAGAGAAGCCTGGCATTGTAGAGAGCAGGTTGAACGCGGATCTCGGACTCGGTAAGGAGCCGGAAATTGAACCCCTTTCGCTCTGCTGCGTCTTTGAGGGCCTTGAAGCGCTCGGCCGCGTCAGCACGCGCGAGAAGATCTGCCGGATACAGACGCTTCAACGTCTTTACTTCGACGAGTTCGGGCTTTACGCCGGTTCGCTCGATCATAAAGTCGGGCGTCCATTTTCGAGGTCGCCCATTGTGCCGATATTCCAAGCTAACGGGCTGGCTCTCTACATTGACGATGGTGCGATCAAATGCGTCGAGCATCATCAGAGCGTCTAGTTCGAGCAAAGATTCGCATTGTACGAGTCTGCCATCCGACCGAGCTACAGGGTGTTCTCCGCGATAGCCGTCGCGACTGTAAGGAATTACGTTTCGTCTTTTGAACGGAAGATTCGACATTCGGTAAAGCCCCATATCTGCGGTGGAATGACCTAATGGAAGCCCCCTATGATTCTTAGGCTACCTTTAGGTTCAGCAATAATAGTAATAGGGCTATATTCAAACTCCCATATGATCGATCGATATGATTTATACTCACGCTTTGCACTAGTAATTTGATTTTGGCTTACGGTTTTGGTTAGATGTACTCACTGTTGCGTATCATCCAGAAAATTAGCGAGTGCTTAATTCTGTGGCCGTGACCTGCGCCAAGAGGCGGTAAGGGACGGTATCGTTTCGCAATCCTTACGAGCTGGCTTCGGCTCAAAGGACAGCTGGGCCGGCAGGCGAAGTGCCAAAATGGGGGGGCTCGCGGCGGGGCAACGGTTCCGCGACATGCCGCGGCTAAGGAAAACCACCGGTCTATCAATGGAGGCAGTCCGCACGCATGCGATCTCTGGCTCTGAGAATGGCCTCGATGGCTCGCTTGAGTGGACGAATTGAGCCGCCCCGCCATTGACGCGCCAACGCGGCAACCTCAATCTGATCAAGCGGGTCGATGAACCGAGTGTGGATTCCTTGGTCCATGGCAATAGTCTGGAGAATGTCGGGGACCAGTGCCTCGAGGTGCCGCAGCTCCGGTTTCGGGAACTCTATGATACGGAAGCGATCGAGAAGCGGGCCCGGCAAACGGCTCAGTTCGTTTGCCGTCGCGATGATGGAGACATGCCGCAGATCAAGTTCCACCTGCAGGCAGGGATCCGGAAATCGCGATGCTGTTTCTGGCTCCATGAATTGTAGCATCGAGTCCCAAAGCCGACCGTAATCTTGTCGGGAGGTGGCTTTGTCGATCTCATCGACCAGCACGATTGGGTTGGCCTGTCGGAAGCGCGCTACTGCCATGAAGGGACGGCACGGTTCGCTCGTGCTCCACCGCCGCTCGGTGCCGCTGAAGCCGGAGCTAAAGTCATTTGCGCCATCGACCCGCATGAGGCCGACATTGAGCTGATCCGCGAGAATTCGGACGAACGTGCTTTTCCCCGACCCTGGAGGTCCAACCAGCAGTATTGGCGAGAAGTGGACAAATGGCTTGGTCGTTACATCCGTGAGAACGCGGGTGGCCGCATGTTCGGCATATGGGAATTTTCTGATCAACGCGTGTCGCACAGGCGCCAGCGCAGGCACCTTGATGAGTGGAAATATGGCACCGATCGCGTCGACGAACGGTTTGACGGCATCCTTGCCCGCCTTGGAGCCCGTAATGGCGGGACACACCATCACTGCGTCGGCTAGTTGAGGCCCTTCTGGTCTCGTTAGCCGATCGCTCACGTTAGCAACCACCGGCCTGATCAAGGAACTCGGTATGGAGACCTTGTCATTGAGGTTCCTCATCAACCGGGGGGACCCTCCTAGCTGACGCGCCAATTCTGCAAGCGATCGACAGTTATTCTCCGGCGCGGTGTTTCCTGCAGCTAACATAGACATGCCGATGGCCAGATCGGTCGTTTCACTCTCTATCTCGCCAAGGATCTTTCGGACCTTGTCGATCAGGTCACCGACGCCCTGTTGATCAAGCACCACCTCAGGGGGGAGGTTGTCGAAAATTGTCTCCGGAAGCGGGCGCGACTCCTCGATGCGGACCGCGCATCGGAGCTCTGCGAGTTGGCCAACGCTGTGCCACAAGCGATTGGTCAGGCGGGAAGCCGATAGCAGTTCATTGGCTGCGGCTGTCATGAGCACCATGCAGTCGGCCAGCTCGCTTGCGGCCGGACTTTTTGCTGCAAGTTTATCCAGCCCTCGTACTAACCTTGTGGTGTGACGGTAGGCGTTCTGCATGTCAGGCCACGGACGAGCCAATGAGGTCCGCCCGGTCGCTGATTTTACCCACATCCGGGCTTGCGGAAGGAAGGCAGGCCGAAACCGTACGATGTCCTCCGCAATGGCAGCGGGCTCAAGCGATGTCGCGACCGAGGGATTCAAACCGATGCGCACGATGCGGGGGCACGCCATCAGGATAGTTGCTCTCAAGCTATTGGAGCGCATTGCCGCCCCCCCCGTCTGTAACGCCCACGTTGCCGCCATCGGCACGTTCGGGCCGCCAGCGATTCCAATCATCGAGCAGCTGTGAAGAGATGGGATCTCGCTTCAAAGCGAACATCATCAGTACGCGCGCGGTTGGATCGCCCTGGAGCGCGTGCAGAAGCACGAGCGACATGCTGACATCGATCGCAACCTGCGACGCAGCTGGCTTCATGAGCAGCTTGAGGGCCTGGCCGACCACCTGCGATGGAGAGCCAGCGCCGTCTTCGGTATGAAGGTCGGCCGGGCCGATGGGCCTGAAGATTTGCACCAGGTCGTTAAGGCCCGCGGCTATCCCAGCTTCGATGCACTTGACGGGTGAAAGTGTTCGCCATGCGATCAAGCTTGTCGCCCGCCGAACCCGGTAGCGTGGATTGCGAGAATTCGTGTCAGCAACGGATCGAACTGGCATACGGTCCCCGGCTTTCGAACTGATGGAGCGGCGAATTGTGGTTCCATCTCACTGAACCGGAGTGGATTTTGATGGGTCGAATGGTCGGCCCAGCCGGTACCAGCGCGAGAGCGTTCTGGCCCAGGTTTGACCGTCACTTGCGTAAACCTGCGAGGTCATGATGAGATTTTCGATGGACGGATGCCCAGCTACGAAGCCGGCGAGCACGGGAACCTGGTGAGGAACTTTAGACCACCCAGTCAGCACCGGAGCGGTCAGCAGATCCTCCGCGATGGGAGCGACACCTTCCTCAATCGCCTCGATATCGTCAGCGAGTTCCCGCAAACGGTCGCCAATGCCCCGCTCATCGAACTTGATGCCCGGTTGGTCTGGGTCATCGGTCAAGGCGATTGCTAGCTGAACTGCTAACCGCCGAAGCCGCGGCAAATCGTGGAAGTCTAGGAGCGCGTCCGTTTCCCTGCGGTTCAGCGCGGGAACCGCCGCTGAAAGCACTTTGGCATCCGTATGCCGGAATGCCTCCGCAGCTTTTCCAATAGCTACGCTGTGGTCGGCGTGCCCCCAACGCAGCACCGAGATAGAGCGAGGTATGGATTGAATCGCCGCAATGGCCATCAGTTCATGAGCGCGCGTGGCTTCAACGACGATGACAAACCTCACACCCTTGGTCAGAAGCCAACTGAGGTTCGCGACATGGGTCACGATAACGACGTGTTGGTGTTCTCGAAGCGCGGATCGCACCGCGGCTTCAAAATCGCATCCTCTCTCGACCTGTTGGATGGAGTTTGCGATCCTTTGTGCGGTCAAGAATGGCGAGTCGGATCCATCGCCGACGCCTAGAATCGCCGCCGGCTGGCTCAAAGCCGAGAACCCAGTTGCTGCGAGCAGCGCCGCGTAAGTAGGGGCAGACATGCCATCGGTACCCAAGAAGGCAACAAGCATCGAACCTCCGGAAGTCTCTGGAGTGCCTGGTGACGCATCGAGGCTCCTCGTTGGCCAAGGCACCAGACCGTCTGCTGAATTATTTTGGAATTATAGCAGTAGCATCAAAATTTTTCATCTAGGAAACGGTCCCCGCACTTCTGTCCTGTCCTCTGGGCTGGTTCCAATGCCGCCCGAAGCAGATATGCCAGGCTTCTTGGCACAGGCCGCTCGCATGCTTCTCGGGGTGTCGCAGGCTTGGCTCTGGGAAAAATCCGGCGTATCCCGAAAGACCATCAACGATTTTGAAAACGGCTACCGTCAGCCAAAAATCGCCCTGAAATCTGCCCTAAGAGCCGAGTTGGAGCGCGCGGGCGCGCATTTCGTTTTTGGAGAAGGAACGATCGGAGTCGTCGTTTACGAGGCCAATGGCACTGACGACCCGGCGGGCGCAGGCGCTTCCATTGATGTTGACGCAAATGGCTCAAGTTAACCATAAGCCAAAAAAGCTGATGCTGTTTCTGATATCAGATGTATAATTTTCTCGTTGCCTCAGAAGTGCCCTGGCCCGGAAGGCCAGCTTGTGGGGCTGCTGATGAAATTGATCACTTGGCAACATCTCCGCCCGAGCGTGTGGGCAACCTGCTGGTCTCCTGAATAGCGAACACGACTGTTTCGGCCTGACGCCGCCTGCGTGACGGTATCGGCGCGAAGCAGCCCTACAGCCGGGCGGAAGGCGCATGGCGCCTCCACCGGAGCGCGCCTTCGCATGCCCTTACCAGGCTACCCCGACGCACATAGCGGGCTTCTCGCCCGCAGAGTTTCTAGCTGGAGGTTCCGGTGTCAGCAGGCCCGAGCGAAATCGCTGAGCAGCCCGTCATCGCAGTTCCACAAAGGCGCCGACGTGGCCGTCCTCGCAAAATACCATCCACTGTCACCAAGCTGTCTGGACGGCTGCCCGGTTACCGAGGCGCTCCCCGGAGCGATACCGAATTCGAATCCAGCGTGATCATCGATGCTGAATTCGATGATCTGTCTTGCGCAGTGGCCGTCCTGCTTCGGTGCTCAAATCAGGCCTGAAGCGTCGAGAATTTACTCCGGTCACACGTTTCACCGGTTCATTCCGACGGAGATCATTCTATGAAGCTTTGGATCCTGTCTGATCTCCACGCCGACCATGGGGGGGCTTTGCCGACACCTCCAGAGGGCGCAGACATTGCAGTTGTGGCCGGCGATATCGTGTCAGACCGGTGGCTGATCGAGACGGCGCAAAGACTTCCGCTCGTCTTCGTTGCTGGAAATCACGAGTTTTACCGACACGGTCACTCGGAACGCCTCGCCCAACTAAAGGCCCTCGAGGGCGTCCGAGTTCTGGAGAACGAGTCGATCCAGATTGGCGACATTCGCTTCATCGGAGCGACGCTCTGGACGAGCTACGATCGAAATCCGCTTGCGATGGATGTCGCGAGGCGCAGCATGAATGACCATCGCCTGATCAAATGGCGGAAAGATCCGTGGGAACGGTTCGAGCCAAAACATGCCGCCAAACTGCACGCAGTCAGCAGGGCCTTCATCGAAAGCGCTCTAGCCCAACCCCATCCAGGACCAACAGTAGTTCTTACCCATCACGCACCGCACCCTGGCAGCATCCATCCCCGTTACGAAGGTCAGCTTCTGAACCATGCCTATTTCAGCAATCTTGAATCCGTGATTGTCTCGGGGCGCCCCGCGCTATGGGTTCATGGCCACGTTCACAACTGCTTCGACTATAAAATATCTGACACCCGCATTGTCTGTAATCCGCGCGGATACCCTGGCGAGAACCCGCTTTTCGATCAGCCATTTATGATCGACATTGATCGAGCCGGGGATGTCGACAGCTCGAATCTCCAACTCGATTAGGACTGGTTGGTACCGCCAGCAATGTCAGAGCGCGTGCGGCTCTGGTGCCATGTATGTCCACGGAATGCAGAGTTGAGCCTGCCAGCGCTAGCATCCCGCAACAGCCACTGCGTCCCCGTTCGCTCGGTGCTGCACGCGTTCATAGGCGGATGCCCTGGAACCTGCACACCGAGCTTCGCAAGCAAAATAGACATGGACACTGCTGGGCCGCCTATGTCCCGGACCTGGCCTCTGGGGGCCTGCCCGAGCTGCCACCTATAAAGAGGAGCCTTAGCTTGATCGAAGGCGGCAAGGCCGACATGCTTCCAGCCGCTCCGGCGCCCGGCCGGCGCCGCGAGGGTGGTGAGGACAAGTCATGTCGGTGGTGCCCCTGATCCCGCTGCGGCAAGTCGATGACCTGGCTGACCGGATTGAGCAACTCATGGGCGATGCGGAGGGCCGCGGCTATTGCACGCTCGCCTACTTCCTCAACATGGCGCTGATCGAGGCGCGGATCCAGAAGGAGCAGGAAGAGCACGATCGAGCGGCCAAGAGCGCTGATCCCCGCGATTTGTGGCGCCCGCAGATTTGATCGGGTGCACGGCCCTAAGAGGGACGTTTGGTCTGCGCTGTCGTCCGATCATTCCTCGCGGTTTTCAGCGGCGGCTGCCTAGTCCGTCGGACATGAAATCGACGGCCGAGCTTCTATTCTTCAGCCCTTGCGATCTGCGGCATCGGCACCGCGTAGACCAATTGGTTTCGGGGCGCCTTTGGTCGTGTCGCGTTGAGTCTGGCGTTCGGTCTCAGAGTTCAACTCGGCGCCAACGAGTACGATGGTTGCAGAGAGCCACATCCAGGACAGCAGTCCGATGACCGCGCCGATCGTGCCATAAGTCTTGTTGTAGTCTTCGAAGTTTGCGACGTACCAAGAGAAAAGCAGCGATCCAACCAGCCAGGCAACACTGGCAACGAGGGCGCCGGGACTTACCCATTTCCACTGCGCCTCGTCACGGCTGGGACCGAAGCGGTAGAGCGCCGCCAAGCCGGCCACGAGGACGAGGATCAAAACCGGCCACCGACCGATCGAGACTAGCCATTCCCCGCCTTTCCCAAGACTGAGATAATCAAGGAGAACTGGGACTACAGCGACGCCTGCGATCGCAAGCAGGATAAAGGCGAGGATGCCCACGGTGAATGAAAGAGAGACAAGATTCAGCTTGATGAAGCCTCGCTTTTCGTTTTCGCCATAAGCCACATTGAGCGCGTCGAAGATCGCCTTGACACCTGCATTGGCGCTCCAGATCGCAAGGGTTAGGCTGACTGCAAACGCAAAACCAAGTTTGCCTTCACCGCCCTGCACGATCCGCTCGATCTGATCCTGAAGGAAGCCTCCAGCGCCAGCAGGCAATAGGCCCTCAACACTGGCGACATGCTCCGAAATGGTAGCGGGCTCGGCGACGAGGCCATAGACGGAGACAAGCGCAGTTAGGGCCGGAAATAGCGCCAAAAGCGCATAGAACGTGACGCCGGCAGCAACGGCTCTGACGCGGTCCTTATCGATCTCATGATAGGTCCGGCGCGCGATGTCCAACCAGCCGCGAACCGGGATTTCTTGGGGCTGCGCTGCACTCCCGCCGTCATGCGTCTGATGGGCCGTTTTCTGTTCGTGCTCCGCGTCCCGCGCACTCAGCGAGCCGCGTTGTAGACGAGAGAGCGCAAGCGCCGATCCGATGCCGATCGTCACGGCCAGAACCATATCTAGCGATGCCGACCTTATGCGCTTGGTTGGCTTCCAGCTGTTTGCGGCCATTACCCACCCATCAGCGAAGCGAGCTACGGCGCACGTGCTCACGATCAAAGAATGTCCGACTGCCTCGCTTAGGGCGTTTCGCGGCAAGGACCGCTGCGACGAGCCCAGTAATTGCACCCCCGACCAGCATCGCCGATCCGCTCACAAGCGGCCCCCGGCGTGGGCTGTCATCGGCCGATAACGTCGCGCGAGAAGTGCGTGGAAAGCGACTGAGATAAAACGCGGCGCCGAAGCAGCCGAGCGATAACACCAGGAGTATCCCGCCTAGGATCAAGCTAGCAATCACCCCGCCAACTTGAACGAAAAGCATCTCGCGTAGCGCATCCAAGCCATAACCGGCTGCGAAAATGCAAAAGAGTGCGGCAACCGACATCAATCCATAGATGGTCACTTGCCGTTCAAGAAAGGATTTTGCCTGGGTGATCAGAAAGGCGAAGCTGGCACCTAGCATTGGCCTACCGCGCCGACATTATGCCGATAACGAAACCGGCCGCAGCGGCCCAGCCTACAGCTCGGAACGGCCGCTCGCGGACCTGTTCAATCAGCATGTCCTGGAGTTCACCGACACGATCTTCCGCCATGTTTATCGCACCGCCCGCGTCAATACCTGACGCCCTGGCCCTGCCGGAGGCACCGCGGGTCATCTCGTCTCTGCCTGCGGCGACGCCCTCACGATGCAGATGATCGCCCGCTACATCCGATAGTTTCTTGAAGCCGCTTTGTTCGTTTTCCATCGGACGTCCTTGAGGCTGGATTTGAGGCTCCGTGACTGAACGCGAGCAGAATCCGCTAAGTTCCTCGGACGCCAGAGAGAGGTCCAAAGCAGCCGTCCCTCGACAGGCGCGTCAGTCGGGTTGCCATTGGCAGATCTTGTAGTCGCGGGGCCTCTGTCGCATGTCGAGATGCAGATGGTCCTTGTGGGAGGCGTCGGAGCCGGGGCCAAGGACCGTTTTGAAGCGCTCACAAGCACTGCTCTTAAGCGCCTCGCGCAGGGGCCGCGGTGCGGCGTCAGAGCCGACCAGGTTAAGCGTTCGGCCGTCGGCAAGCCCCAGGGCACCAAGATCGAGCGCATTGCCGGTCGCGTGCTCACTGATCTGAGCGCCAGGCACGCCGTTGCGCGGTCGGCACGCATGGCCTCCCACGCCGATCAGCCTGGAAAGCGTGCCGTTCTCGCGGGAGACTATGCCGGGTAGATCGTCGCGAACCCAATCGACAACTTCGACCGCGAAGGAGCAAGTCACCGTGACTGCGCTGTCGAACTCAACCCGCGCGCCCCCGGGCATAGAGATCGCGCGAAAGGTGACGGGGTCTTTTATGGTGCAGGCGCCGTCACCGTCCGCAGCCACGGGCAAGGCGATGCCGCCGCGCTCGAAAAAGACCCCAAAACAGGCAGGCGGCCCAATCGGGCCCTCTAGGGCGGTGGAGGTGAGAGGTGTTTCGGCGGGCTCTGCCTTGCTTGCCTTCAACTCGGCAGGGCGTCGCGGCGGAAAGGGTGTCATGATGCGCGGGCTGGCGACTTCATTGTTGGACCGGCCACGTCGTGACTGTGCATCAGCCACAGTGCCGTGCAGTGCAAGAAGCGCCGCGATCATCCGAACGACCAGTCGGTGCACGCCGTCAATCCAGGAATCGCACCGCGACGCCCGTCTTCACCAAATCGGCGAGTTCTTCAGCGTCCCAATTCGTCAGGCGGATGCAACCATGCGAGTTGCTCTTGCTAACCTTCGAGGGTTCGGGCGTACCGTGAATGCCAAAGGTTGGCTTCGACAGCGCGATCCAGATCGTCCCGACGGGACCATTTGGCCCGGGGGGCAGGACAAGCGTTTCGGTGTTCTGGCCCTGCTGGAAGTTCTTCTCGGGATCGTAGGTGTAGTTCGGATTCCGGGCGATGCGCTCAATGGCGTAGTCGCCTGAAGGCGAGGGCGTATGCTCACTGCCAATGGTTGCCGGATAACTTGCCAGGAGCCGCTCGTCAGCGCCGAAGACCAGAACCATTCCCGTCCCCTTGACGGCATCGACGCGCAGGGCCGCGCCCTTCTCGGGCGATCGGCGCCCCGATGCCACGGCGATCCGGGAACCCGGTTCAAAAAACGATTGGCGGGGATTGAGCGCGGCGAGAAGCGTCTCGCTCATATGAAAGAGCTCACCAAGCATCTCCTGAGGGCTCGTGTAGGACAGCCGCTTCATCTTGGCCTGCTTGGCGTAGTCGCGCGGAATTTCGTCGGCGAAGTCGTAGGCTGCATCCTTGTCGGTAAGCGTGTACTCGGCGATCACATCGTTGGTTGCATCACCTTCAAGGCTGAGCCAGGCCAGCTCGTCGATCTCCTCACCGTCGGGCAGCATCGCCTGTCGCCGGAATTGAGCGACCGCCTTGCGGAAATTATCCCCGTCGACCCCGTCGATGACGCCAGGCGAGACGCTTCGCCGGCTGAGCAGGATCTGCGCCTTGACGATAAACGGGTTCGCTCCCGGCGCGACCGCGGCATTCCGGTCAGCGAAGGTGACCGCATTCACCTCGGCAGCCGAGAGCGCCAATGCAGGCGACGTGAAGGTGGCCAGCACAGCGACCATGACCGCCGCGGTCTTAGCGATCCTGTTGGGATGGGCGGGTGTCATGGAGGCTCCGACAGCGAGGCAGTTCGGCCGAAGCTATACGGGCGGATGGGAGGGATGTTCCGGAGCCACCCAAAGCAGTAAGCGCGCTCGTCGTTCCTTAATTCGTCGGCACGGTCAGGCGCGAGGCATTGGCCCGAATGCCGATGCGCCTAGGCTTCGATGGCAGAAACCCGCGCACTGCTCATCGATCACTTCTGGGCGCCTGACTGGGCGTTGCCATTGCCATATAGGCGCCAGCGAGCATCAGAATGACAGCAGGAATGTCGAGAGGCTTGATCGTTTCGCCAAATACCAGAACCCCAAGAACCACCGCCACGACCGGAGAAACAAAGGCGTAACTCCCAGCGCGTGAGGCGCCGATATCGCGCAAGAGACGCATGTAGAGCGTGTAGCCGATCAGCGACCCGAAGAGGACCAGGAAGAGCCATCCGGTCCAGGCCGCCCAGCCCCAGTCGCCCCGAAGGGCCCGAACCGCTCCCGCCTCGAAGCTGAGCGCGTAGGCGAACAGCGCGCCTCCGCCCACAAAAGTCGTGATTCCTGCGACTAAGAAGGGCGGGTATGTCTTGAGTAGCGGCCGGGCGACCACGGAACCAAGCCCATAGGTGAACGCCGCCGATGCAACCGCAAAAGCGCCTACAGCATATCGATCCGAGCCGGGGCCGGCGGGTGCCGCCTCGGCCAGAGCCTGTGGGCCAAACAACAAGGCAATTCCGGCAACGCCCAGGCCGATGGCAACGAAATGCCGGACCGCGACCCGCTCATCTCCCAGCAGAACCGCAAAAAACAACAGTGCTATCGGCGTCAGGGCCAGCTCCAGCACGGCCGCGGTACCTGAACTAATATAGCGCATCCCCCAGAAAAGCGGTCCGTAGCAGAGGGAGATCATCAGCAGGCTGACCACGAGGAACCGAAGCCTGTCCTCGGTAGCGACGTTAACTCGCTCCCCCCGAAAACTTGCCAAAGCCAGCAGCAACACTCCTGCGGTCACAAAGCGGGTGCCGGCGAAGAAGAGGGGTGGTACCGATTCCACCCCGGCCTTGATACCGATCCAGGTTGCCCCCCAGATCAGACAGAGCAGGGCAAAATCTAGCAATCTCGGATTGACGACCAAGCCCATCGGCGGATCCCGTAACGGCTAAAAATGCTTTATGTCGTTACAACAGCAATGCTCAGTGGAGGTTCCGCGGGATGACTGACAGATCCGTCCATACGATGTCACTGGTGGGTGGCCATCTGGCTCTGGATTTCGTCAACACCGTCGATAGCCGGATTGGCGAACCGGGCCCTGACTATTTAAATTGTTACGAAGACCTCCTCATCTGGGCGGGCCGGAGAAAGCTGATCGATGCAGAGACCCAGCAGCGGCTCCACAGGCAATCCGCTTCGAAGCCTGACACATCAGACGCAGCCCTATCGCGCGCCAAAGCGTTGCGCGAGGCGCTCTATAGCCTCTGCTGCGTCGAGATCGACAACCGGACGGTAGAGGAAAGCGATCTCAAAGTTTTCAACGCCGCGCTGCAAAGCGCGACCGCCAGACGTCGGGTCGCTGCCAAGCGGGGCGTGCTGGAATGGATATGGCAGCCCGACGATACGCTGGATCATATAGCGGATCGCGTAAGCGTCGCGGCGTGCGCTTTGATCATCGAGACCAAAGACAGCCGTCGTCCAATCCGGCAGTGCCCAGGCCACAATTGCGGCTGGCTTTTCCTCGACACATCTCGTGGCGGCCGTCGTCAGTGGTGTTCAGACAAGACTTGCGGGACCCCGGCACGCGTGAGGCGATTTAGAGCGGGGTAGGCTCGTGCGATGTCGCGGATGCGCCGGCCACACAGCGGGAGAGCCCAAGCATTTCAAATCTGCGTTGGCCGGATGGTTAGGCAGTATCGCCTCGCCGCGCGTCCAAATGAACTGCTAGGCGTTAGCCTCCTACGTAACCTTGACGGCTTAGAGCCGCCGATCTCCGGCCTTAAGTGTTTCGCCTGCGCTCAAGCTCATTGTCCGCCGCGGCGGCTTCGGGATCCGGCATTGGGACTTCGAATGCCTGGGTCTCGACCAGTGGGATTTTAAGCCAAGGCCCAGATGCCTCTAGCCCGTGGTTCTCGGCGTCGTTGATGACCGCCGTCACGAGAGCATCAGCTTCCTCAGCAATCATCTCGATGCTGGCGTTTACCTTTGCTGCGTCCTGGTCATCGGGAAACACGGTCTGAATCGAAGATAGATGAACGACCTGAGCGGCAAAGCTGGCGGCAAGTTCAGCGATCGGGTCTGGCTTGCTGTTATGACCGTGTCCAGGCTCTCGCCCCCGATCAACAGGGTCTTCGATCGCCGTGGGCAATCCCGCTCGTGCCAGTCTCGCAATCAGTTGCGCATTCTCATAGGCAAGACGGGAGATTATTCGCTCCGCGTTTGTCACATCAATGTCGAGGTCGAGCACACTTTGGCGCTGGTCCGGTCGCGAATCTGATGGGCTTCGGATTACCTCGGCTCCAGGGCCTGACCGCAACATCCGCTGGGCACACATGACACAACTCCGAACTCGACTGGAGTCGCGAACGGTCGGGCAGGAGAATCGTTCCAGCTAAGCGGCACATCGGCTCACCGAGTACGATGACGCGATCGCCTGGCGCCGAACCGAAAAACGTTTGGTCCCGGGAGCGAAATTGGTCCCAGTGATGTGGCCATCTATCGAGCGGCTGAATGCACTCGCATCCAAACCGGGGAGGGAGGAGATGCCGCGCCCTGGCGGCACCCGCACGATCGGCGGTTCCTGCCATAACGTTTAGCGGCAATGGGGCACGTTGTAGCTGATCCGCCCGTATGTCGACACTCAATCCAAAACGGGTTGGATCAGCACAGAGGCTGCAACTTGCCGGAACCTTAAGGGCAGCCGCGGTGTTCGGCTGATCACAAACCCCGTTTAAAGAGGCATGTCATGGTGAATTTAGACCAGTTGCGCGAAGGACAGAAGGTCGTCGGGGCTGATCGGAACCATGTCGGCACGATAGATAGCATCAGCGGTGAACTGCTCAAGCTTAAGAAGAACGACCCCTCATCAGGTGGTGAGCATCACTATCTCGACGTAGGATTAATCGCGTCCGTCTCAGCGAACGAGGTTGTGTTGAACGTGACCACGGCGGAGGCGATGGAGCGTTGGTCCGCCGCGTGAATCTAAGAGCCGCCTGAGCCGAAAAAAACGCAAGAATGCGACGCTACTGACTTGTTCTGTCGGGAAGACTGCCGATCTCCTGACAATGACCCACGAGCGCATCAGGGTGATCGACCTGGAAACAGCGGGAGGCGGCCCGCACGACGTCTGTGAGATCGGATGGCAGGACGTCACGCGCGATGCAGATGGCCGTTGGCATATCGACGCAGAGCGTGGTTCGCTCTTCGTCGATCCCGGCCGCGCTATCTCGCCCGACACGATGGCGGTCCATCACATTCGCGACGCGGACGTGGCAGGCGCGCCATTCTGGAAGCAGGTCGCGCCGTCGGTGTTGCGGCCAGACGGGGGCGTCATAGCGCTCGCTGCTCATCGCGCCAGCTTCGAGATGCGTTACTGCTCTTCCTTGCTGACGGGAGGCGCCCCCTGGATCTGCACCTGGAAAGGCGCCCTGCGGCTGTGGCCGCATCTTCCGCGGTTCTCAAACCAGATGCTGCGCTATCAGCGCATGCCGAAAGGTCTCGTCCACCACCTCGGCCTTCCGGCCCATCGCGCCATGCCGGACGCGTATGTTACCGCCCATCACCTGCGCGACATGCTCAACGAGGCCCCTCTCGACCAGTTGCTGCTCTGGAGTGGCGAACCCGGGCTCCTGCCGCGCGTCCCGTCAGGCCCGTATCGAGGCAAGGGCTGGGATCAGCTCCCCGAGGCGGCCGTGCGGGCCCTCGCGGCGGATCGCGACGTCGATATCCGTTTCAGCGCCGACGCCGAGTTGAGGCGACGGGGAGATGGCCTGCTTCGGGAGCCGGTGGCGCCGACCCAGCCGAGTCTGCTGTGATTGAGCCAAGCAACTGCGCGGATGAAGTCCGTAACGGTCAGAACGTCGTCGTCCTCTAGCGGCTCATGGGCCAGGACCCGCAGGCAGATTTCGAGTACGGATTTTCCGGCATGACACCGCCTTCGCCCCCCTCGGTTGCGGAATGGCCGCTCCCTTCATCCGCGACCCTAGGATCTTCGGTGAGGATGAAGGGGATCGAGCGCGAGCTGCGCCGTCGTCTTCCCTGGACAATGCGGAAGCACCTCACTGTCGAGGTCGGGCTCGTCATCTTTGCCGATCCCAGCGTGGCGGATTTCGAAGCCATTGCCAGCCGCATCGGCGAGACTCTCGAAAGCATCACGGACTTACCGATGCTTCCGAGCGAGATCGAGGACGTGCTGGGCATCTCCTCGCGCGAACGTCACAAGTGGCTGGAGGATGGTCGCTTGCAAAGCATCGGAACGCGGACGGTAAAGCTTCGCGGACGCAGCCGTGCTGTGACCTTCCACGTCTTTGACCCTCGACAGATCGAGACGATCCAGGACGGCGATCTCCCGACGATCTGGCGGGAGGAGGATGCGATCAGGAGCGCCGAGAACCGTCGACGTGCGGCAGCAAAGACCGCTCTCGCCCGGAAGGCCGCAGCCGGCCCCAGCGCCACCAGGCAGGACACCGCCAAGGAAACGCCGCCAGGCCTTGCGGGCTGGGAAGAATTTGAGGCCGAGGGGCTGCTGCGTTGAGCTCGGTTGCTGCCCCGACGATGCCCGTCTTCAAGATCATGCACATCATCGCGTTCAGCACGATCGTCAGCCGCTGGTAGTTGAAGAATTACCGGTCTGTCTCGCTACGGATAGGATGTCGCGTCCGATGTAGGGGCGGCGATGGAGTGGCGTTGGCGGAACGGCTTGCCCAAGCAATGTTAGCTGCATGGAACGGAATAGGTCTGCTCCCGTTGAGTCAGCGCTTCGTTGAGTCCGTTGTGTTCGATTTGTGTGGAGTACGGCATGGCCAAGCGCCTGCTTAAGGTCGGCGTCGGCGACGACGTGGCACGTAGTCATGTCGTCGCGACCCGCCGAAATCGCAGACAGTCCGAACTGCGGTTCGACCCCATGCCTGAACGTGTCGAACCCTGTCTGGCTCTGTTGGCGGCAAAGGCGCCTACGACTTCGGACTGGGCCATGGAGGTCAAATGGGATGGCTATCGCTTGGCCGTCCATATTGAACGCGGCAAAGTCCGCATCCTCACCCGCGGCGGTCACGACTGGACCACGCGATTCCCGACCATCGCCCATGACGCCTTGGAGATGGGGCTCGATAGCGCAATCCTCGACGGTGAGGCCGTCGTGCTCGACGAGCGAGGCGCCTCGGATTTCGGAGCCCTTCAACGCGCTTTGGGCGGACGCGGCGGTAAGCGCTCGGCCGCCGGGGCGCTGCTCTACGCTTTCGATCTGCTCTACCTTGACGGTCGCGATTTGCGCGGGATGGCCCTAGATGAGCGTCGGGACATGCTAACCCGCGCGATCAGGCCACACGGCTCGATCCGGTTAAGCGAGGAGCTCAATGCAGACGGTGCCGCTTTTCTGAAGTTGGCGTGCGAGCTTGGGCTGGAAGGGATCATCGCGAAACGACGGGATGCGCCATACCGCTCCGGGCGGGGTGGGGACTGGCTCAAAATCAAATGCGTTCAATCCGAAACGTTTCTGATCCTCGGGTATGAGCCGTCGGCTGCAGCGCTCGGCGGCATCGGTCGGTTACTGCTAGCGGCACGCAATGGCGACAGCTTGGCATACGTCGGTAGCGTCGGGACTGGCTTCACGACGATGACGGCGACCGAATTAAAGCGGCAGTTGAAAACGCTGGAGATACCGAAGCCGGCGATCCCGATAAAGGCAAAGGGCACGATCTGGGTGACCCCGACGTTGCCCGCCGAGATCGCCTTCCGCGGCTGGACGAACGACAATAATTTGAGGCACGCGTCGTACAAGGGACTGCGGGAGGAGGCCGACGTCGAGGACCTCTACGAGATCGACGCCTAGCCCTTTTCGAGTGTCGTCCGACGCAGCTCCAGTTCGACGGCTGACGCCGACGGGCCGACCCTCTTCACGACCTCCTCAAGCTGAGATTCCGAAATCCCGAACGTGTCAGTCCAATAGCGGACTTCGTAATCCTCGGACAGGTTGACGCGCGAGCGGTCCTGCGGGCCGCGAATTGTCTTGTCGTCTGCCATGGTGACCTCCTGTCGGCTTTCACAGGGATCTAGGAACCGGCACAAGGTTCCTTATCGCCAGGCGGTGGCGTCATCGTGCGATTTGTCCCATTGCATAATAGTGTCGATCAACGCCTCAAGCTCGCGCTCCTCGGCGCTGTTCTCGACGTGCCCGGCGAGCTCTGCGACGCGTACCGTCGCCCGCTCATAGTCCTCGAGGGTCTCAATCCTGATCGCGGCGAGCGGTGCTTCCGTCGGGATGCCCTCCGGCTCGATATCCGTTTTCATCGTGGCCACCCTGGGAAGCGCCTGCTCTTGCGCATAGCGCTGCGCACGACGACGGCGGTTGAAAGAAGGATTCCGGAGACGAGTGCGGTGATGGCCAGTAAGCCGGTGCTGGTCACATCGACGCTGGCCTTGATGTCGACCGCCCGACCAAAGCGGAGGCTGACCTCGCTTCGCTGTCTATCGGGTCCTTGTAGTTCGCTGGTCTCAAATGCGTCCGTCATGGCAGCGCAACGCGCGGATCAGCATGGGGTTCACCCAATCGCCAACAGCATGGAACGTGTCGGAGCTCGTTCTCTATCCCATTAGACTCGGCTTCGAAGAGCGACGACTCCAAGTTCCACCATTCAGGAACGTCAAGGCTCAGAGGTCAGTGCGGAGGCCCTATCCGTACTCGTCCGCTGTGGCATAAACCGGATTGGCGCCTATGTTACGAAATGGAGGGACCGCCCGCATATCGGCCGCTGATGCAATCAACATCCAGCAAAGGGGAACAGACCCCTGCCGCCATCGTTTGCCTCCTCACCGAGAGGGTGATCATGCGGAACGAAAGCAATCCGGCGTCTGTGAGTAAGCTTAGGGCAGAGCGCGAGCGGCGCGCGAAAGTCGATGAAATGGGACGCCAGATCGCTGAGAGGTCCTGCGGGCTCACCTGGAACATGGGGTTGAGCTTTGGAAAAACTTGAGGCGTATCGCCAGAAGCGCGATTTCCAGAAGACCAAAGAGCCGGATGGCGCGGCCGCCGTCGCCGCGTCAAACCGGCTACGCTTCGTGATCCAGAAACATGACGCGACTCGGTTACATTACGATCTTCGCCTCGAACTCGATGGCGTTTTCCGCTCATGGGCAGTGACGAAGGGCCCTTCACTCGACCCTTCTGACAAGCGCTTGGCCGTCGAGGTCGAGGATCACCCGCTGCCATATGGCGATTTCGAGGGCACGATTCCCAAGGGCCAGTATGGCGGCGGCACGGTTCAACTTTGGGACCGTGGCCACTGGCAGGCTGAAGGGAAGATCAGCGCCGAGAAGCAACTCGAAAAGGGCGAGCTTAAGTTTCAGCTCGACGGCGAACGCCTGCAGGGCAGTTTCGTCCTCGTCCGCATGCGGCACGACCGCGACGGCGGCAAGCGCACCAACTGGCTCTTGATCAAGCATCGCGACGAGCATGCGGTCGAAAGCCATGGCGACGCGGTCCTGGCCAATGACAAGTCGGTCGCATCGGGCCGCAGCATGGCGACGATCGCTGCGGGTAAGGGCCGGTCGCCGAAGCCATTCATGCTGGAAGAGGAGGTACTTTCCCCCGACGCGGAGTGGGACAGCCGCAAAGGGCTCGCCGCGAGTGAAAGGCGCCACCAGGCCAAGCCTGCATCCAGGCCTGAACCCTCGTCGGCCAAGGTATCCAGGTCGAAAAAGTCCTCCGCTGTCCCCGCTCTTCCGTCCTTCATCGAGCCTCAGCTTTGTCGCAGCGTCGAAAGGCCCGCCAGTGGAGGGGATTGGGTCCACGAGATCAAATTCGATGGCTACCGGATCCAGATGAGGATCGAGAGCGGCGTCGTCACCCTCAAGACCCGGAAGGGTCTCGATTGGACCGCCAGGTTCAGTGAGATCGCGAAGGCGGCGGTAGGTCTGCCTCCCGCGATCATCGATGGTGAGATTGTCGCTCTCGACGACCATGGCTCGCCGGATTTCGCAGCACTCCAGGCGGCTCTGTCCGAGGACAAGACGAACAATCTGGTCTTCTTCGGCTTCGATATGCTCTTCGACGGGAGTGCCGACCTGCGAGAGGAGCCGCTTCTCGCGAGGAAGGAACGGCTGAAGGGTTATCTGGAAGAACAAGCCGATGGCGTGACGCTACGCTACGTCGAGCACTTCGATACGGGCGGCGACGCCGTGCTGAAGTCGGCGTGCCGGCTGTCGTTGGAAGGCATCGTCTCCAAAGCAACTGATGCGCCCTATGTGTCCGGGCGCAGCGACACCTGGACGAAGGCCAAATGCCGCGCTGGCCATGAGGTCGTGATCGGAGGCTGGGCGACAACGGCTGGCAAGTTCAAGTCGCTCCTGGTCGGAGTGAACCGCGGCTCGCACTTCGTCTATGTCGGTCGGGTCGGCACCGGTTATAGCGCGGCCAAGATCGATGCTTTGATGCCCAAGCTCAAGGCCGTCGCCGCCAAGACGTCGCCATTCACGGGCATTGGGGCGCCAAAGCGAGAAGCCGGCGTGACTTGGCTGAAGCCCGAGCTCGTCGCCGAAATCGCCTTTGCCGGATGGACAGGTGATGGAATGGTCCGTCAGGCGGCCTTCAAGGGTTTGCGCGAGGACAAGCCGGCCGAGGAGGTCGAGGCGGAACTGCCGTCCGATCCTGAGATGGTCGGGGCGCCCGAGCCAACGCCGATGCGATCGCGCGGCCGCGGCGGCCGTGCGGTCGTCATGGGCGTCAGCATCAGTCACCCCGACAAGGCGCTGTGGCCACACGCTGAGGACGACCGCCCCGTCTCGAAGCAGGATCTTGCTGAGTACTTTGAAGCCGTAGGCGAATGGATGCTTCCCCACATCAAGGGCCGGCCGTGTTCCCTCGTGCGAACGCCAGACGGGATCGAGGGGGAGACGTTTTTCCAGCGCCATGCTGGCATGGGGACCTCAAACCTGTTCGAACTCGTTCGCGTTTCGGGCGACAGGAAGCCTTATCTGCAGATCGACCGGATCGAGGGACTTGCCGCCGCGGCCCAGGTCGGGGGTATCGAGCTCCACCCTTGGAACTGCGCCCCTGGCTCTCCCGAGATACCCGGGCGCCTTGTCTTCGATCTCGATCCGGGCCCTGGCGTAACCTTCGGCGATGTGATCGACGCGGCCAAGGAGATGAAAGAGCGGCTCGAGGCCCTTGGTCTGGTCAGCTTTTGCAAGACCACCGGCGGCAAGGGTCTCCACGTCGTGGTTCCTCTAACATATGGCAAGCGGGCATCCTGCGACTGGCCGGCGGCCAAGGACTTCGCGCGTGGGGTGTGTGCGGAGCTCGCGAGCGATCAGCCCTCGCGTTACGTCGTCAACATGGCCAAGCGTCTCCGCAACGGCCGCATCTTTCTCGATTATCTTCGCAATGACCGGATGGCGACCGCCGTGGCGCCGCTCTCACCCCGGGCCCGGCCCGGCGCCCATGCCTCGATGCCACTGACGTGGTCGCAGGTGAAGGCAGATCTCGATCCCAGCCGCTTCACAGTGAGGACGGTGCCTGGGCTTCTAAAGAAGACGAAGGCTTGGGACGGCTATGACGATGCGGCGGGATCGATCACCGATGCCATCAAGAAGCTCGGAAAGCGCACCTCATCTGCCTAACCCTCAGTTGGCGGGACAACGCGGGAACGAAGAGACGAGACCCTGCGTTCACCGGGGCAGTTGGAGATATGACCATGGCGCCGCGGACGTTCTGGAAGGGCTATCTGAAACTGTCGCTGGTGACGTGTCCGGTCGCAATGATGCCGGCCCGCTCCGAGAGCGAGAAAGTCCGGTTCCATACGCTCAATCGGAAAACCGGTAACCGCATCCAGAGCCGATATGTCGATGCCGTCACCGGCAAGCCCGTGGCGGACGACGACGAGGTCAAGGGATATCCCAAGGGCGATGACGACTATGTTGTCCTGGAGGATGACGAACTCGATTCCGTCGCCTTGGAGAGCACCCGCACGATCGACATTCAGACCTTTGCTCCACGATCCTCGGTCGGCTGGATCTGGTATGACGCGCCCCATTACCTTGTGCCCGACTCCAAGGTTGGCGAAGAGGCCTTCTCTGTCATCCGGGAAGCGATGAAGCGGACGAAGACGGTGGGGATTTCCCGCGTGGTGCTATATCGCCGCGAACGCGCCGTGTTGCTGGATGCGCGCGACAATGGCATCGTCCTTTGGACACTGCGGTATGGTGACGAAGTTCGGCCCGAGAAGGACTATTTCGCCTCGATCAAGGATGCCGAGCCTGAAGCGGAACTGCGGCCGTTGATGGACAAGCTCATCACGACCCGCACGAAAGACTGGTCGCCTGATCTGGCCAAAGACCCCGTCCAAGACGAACTGCTCGCGATCATTAAGGCCAAACAGAAGGGCCGTAAGCCCACGAAGGCAGCGAAGCCGCAGGCTAGTGAAGGCAATGTCGTGAATATCATGGACGCGCTGAGGCGAAGCCTCGAGCCTCGCAAGAAGTGATCAGCCGGCCTTTTTTCGGGGTGCTTCCTTGGCGGCAGGCGCCTTCGTCGCTTTTTGGGCAGGCTTGCTCTTGGCGCTTTCGCGCAGCGCATCGAGCAGGCTGACAACCTTGGTCGGCTCGGGCCGCTTCTGCGGCTTGATCTTGCGCCCTTCGATCTTCGCCTGGACCAGTTCGGCCAGAGCGCTTTCATAGCGGTCGTCGAATTCTCTGGGATCGAACTCGCCAGCTTTCGTCCTAATGATGTGCTCGGCCAGTTCGAGCATCTCGTCGTCGATCTTGATCTTGGGCACGTCGCTGAACGCGTTCTGGGCCGAGCGCACCTCATAATCGAAGTTGAGGGTCGTCGCGATCAGTCCCTCGCCATGCGGCCGGATCAGGATCGAGCGCATGCGGCGGAATATCACCGTCCGGGCAAGTGCTGCCGACTTCTGACCCTTCATGCCCTCGCGGATCAACGCGAACGCCTCGGAGGCAACGGGCGAGCTGGGTGCGACGTAGTAGGGCTTGTCGAAAAAGATGTCGTCGATCTCGTCGCAAGGCAGGAACGTCTCTACGGTCAGTGTCTTGTCGCTCTCAGGCACCGCAGCAGCGATTTCATCGGCTTCGAGGATGATGTAGTCGCCCTCGCCCTTGTCGTAGCCCTTGACCTGGTCCTCGGTCTCCACGGGCTTGCCTGAGACCTCGTCGATGAACTGGCGGTGCACCCGATTGCCGGTTTTGCGGTTGATGGTGTGGAATGAGATGCGCTCCGAGGTCGAGGCGGCCGTGTAAAGCGACACCGGGCACGTAACTTCTGCGATCTTGAGAACACCCTTCCAGACAGCGCGTGGAGCCATAGCCGTTCCCCAACCGCGTCTTAACCAACGCCCGCGAGGAACTAGCCGGCGATGTCGATGGTTCCACCGACAGGCGCTCAAGAAAGAAACAGGTTCAATGCCGAAGGACGATGCCATCATCGCGAAAGCCCTGAATGCAGGCCTGCGCCGGCTTCTCGTAACGGCCTTCGCAAACGAGAAAGATCTGAGGTCGGCGATCCCGCGAACCGGCGATTTGCAGGGGGCGTTCAGGCGCGAGATCGATCGCCTCGTTATCCGCGGTGTCACCGAGGGCGGCGACGACGTCGAGCTGACGATCGCTGTCCGGCAGGCACTGAACCTCTTTGTCGACGCTGCTCACAAAGAGGCGGCAACACGCCGGGATGCGCCAGTTCAAACGCAGTAGAACCGGCAATTGAGACATCCGACGTCAGACCATACGGCGATCGGGCGTCGGTTCGAACGTGGATTGACGTCTCATATGCTTCAATGCCGGCCGCACGCACGGTTGCCAGCGACTCGCATTGGCCGCCACGAAGCATCTTAGCTTGGATGGATCCCTATGCTCGTTAGGAGCCCTTTCTTGTCGACAAGCGTTGGCGCCGCAATGGCACGGCAGGTGCTGACAGCTCGATCCAAACAGGCGCGTGGTCGCTCGCCTTCTCCCAGCCGCGCACGTCACGATCGACGCCAGCGGTAACGAGCCGCTTTGTGATCTGCGAACTCAAAAGGAAGTGATCGAGGCGCAGTCCCGCATCCCGGCCCCACGCGTTTCGGAGATAGTCCCAGAACGTGTAAATGCGCTCGTCTGGGTACAGTGCACGCATGGCGTCAGTCCAGCCTTGGCCGGCCAGAGCATGAAAGGCATCGCGAACCTCGGGGAGAAACAACGCATCTTTTCGCCAGCGCGCCGGATTGTACACGTCCAAATCGGTTGGGATGACGTTGAAGTCGCCGACCAGTATAACCGGAACATCCAAATCGAGAAGCTCCGAAGCATAACCGGTCAACCGCTCCAACCACCGAATTTTGTAGGTCAGCTTGGGGCCGGGCGCGGGATTGCCATTCGGCAAGTACAGGCAACCGACGAGCATGCCGTCGATGGCCGCTTCGAGATAGCGGCTTTGATCGTCACCAAGATCGCCGGGAAGGCCGCGCCGGGTCTCGATCGGTTCCCGGCCTCTGCAGAGTATCGCGACGCCGTTCCAAGCCTTCTGGCCGTGCCATATCGCGCCATAGCCCGCGTTTTCAATTTCCTTTTTTGGAAAGCGCGCGTCTGGCGCTTTCAGTTCTTGCAGGCACACGATGTCGGGCTGAGCCTCCTCCAGCCAGCGCAACAGCACGGGAAGGCGCCCGTTAATCCCATTGACGTTGAAAGTAGCGACCTTCATCGATCGGTTTCACCCGTAATCCGATCAGCCCAAGTGGAAACGGCCTCGGCCGTGGTTCTGAGATGATCGGCCGCAGTCAGGCCCGAGACGCTTATTCGAGGCTTCAAGTCATGATCGCCGTCCTCAAGCCATAGGAATTCGATCGCCGAGGACAGATGGTACTTAGCGACGTCCGCCTGGCTGCCTAATGCGTCGCGCGTTCCCTGCACGATCAACGTAGGTGTCTTCAAATCAGCGAGGTGCGTGGTGCGGAGCCGGTCCGGCTTACCCGGCGGATGGAACGGATAGCCAAGGCAAAGAAGGCCCTTAATGCGGCCTGCGGCGAAAAGCTCGTCGGCGATCATGCTGGCGACGCGGCCACCCATCGATTTTCCGCCAATAATGAGCGGCATTTCTGCGCCGGCTGCGTCCACCGCAGCGATGTATTCTGGGTTCAGCTGTTCCGCTCGCGGCGGTGGCTTGCGACCGGCACCTGATCGCCTACCTGCCATGTAGCCGAACTCGAACCGCGCTACCCTCAATCCCACACTGCCCAGTGCTTTGGCGGTCGAACTCAGCGCGGCCGAGTCCATTGGCGCCCCCGCGCCATGAGCCAATATGATTGTGGTGCTCGCGGTCTCGGGTCCGTCAAATAAGATGGCCATCGCGCTTCCCATACCAGGCTTGACCGTTTTGTAAGCCCGGAGACCAAGCTGCCTCAACATGCGGCGTTGAGGGCGATCGATGACGATTTAATTCGGCCCATTTGTCATCGGTACGCGTTTAGATCTCATCGCACCCGTTGGAAAACGGTCGTCCCCACAGCCTGGTTCCCGGCGCGCTGGGCCTCGAGGCGCGGTGCTTCAACCACTTCGCATAATCATGCGTCAGCTGCTGCTCCGGCGATTGTCCCGACGCTATACGCTCGGGTACCCAATCACGCTGACCGCGTGGGTGAGCGTCCTCGAGGCCCTTCCATTGACACCCGAAAGGCGACAATCGCGGAACCGCTCTCCGCGATCCGAGTTCAGCCTTCGGCAGTGGGAATAGCGGCCCGGCGCGCTGATGCTCCGGCGCTACAGCTACCGTCGTCATCTCAAAACGCGCACTTGTCCGAGTTCATGTCGCAGCTTCGCTAATCGGAGTTACCGATATGACGGACGTTTGCGCGGCTATCAGGCTAGGGATGGAGATTACGCGCCGTGGCAGACACACGTTCTTCGGGCGCCAAGCCTGAATTCCTGCCGCACCGTCTCCCCCCTGTTGAAGCGCCCAGCGGGCTCGGCAGCGTGGCCACGGGCGCGCTCATCATCGGCGCGCTCTATATAGGGCGCGAGGTATTTGTCCCCGTAGCACTCGCGATCCTGTTCAGCTTCGTGCTCGCGCCGCTGGTTAAGCTGCTCCAGAAGGTGCGGCTTCCACGATCGATCGCCGTCGTCAGTGTCGTGATTTGCGCGTTTGCGGTGGTCGCCGGACTGGCCATGGCCATGGTCGGTCAAGCGACGCAACTGGCATCTGACCTGCCAATCTACCAAAACACAATGCGGGAGAAAATTGCGTCGCTAAAAGGGGCAGGACCGGGAACGGGAGTACTCTCGCGGGCCGTCGACGTCCTCCAAGAACTTGGCAAGGAACTCGATCGGCCAGACCGCGCCGCCGCGGGGCAGCAGCTCTCGCCACCAGCCGACAACCGGCCGATCCCTGTTGAGGTGCATCAGCCGTCACCGGGTGCGCTGCAGACGCTGCAGGCGTTTTTGACGCCGCTCATCCACCCCCTGACGACGACCGGCATTGTGCTGATCTTTATGGTCTTCATCCTGCTCAAACGTGAGGATCTGCGAAACCGATTCATCCGGTTGACGGGAACCGATGATCTGCAGAATACGACCGCCGCATTCGACGATGCCGCCAAGCGGCTGAGCCGGCTGTTTTTAACGCAGTTGCTGTTGAATTCCGGATTCGGCCTGCTGATCGGCACCGGTCTGTGGATAATCGGCGTGCCGAGCGCGCTGCTCTGGGGCATCCTCTCGGCCATCCTGCGTTTTGTGCCGTATCTGGGGGCCATTCTATCGGCGATCTTTCCGATGGTGATCGCTGCTGCGGTCGATCCCGGCTGGACCATGCTAGCTTGGACTGCCGCGCTCTTTCTGGTCGCGGAACCGCTCGCGGGACATGTGGTCGAGCCGCTGGTCTACGGTCGGACCACCGGCCTCTCGCCGGTGGCTATCGTCGTGGCGGCGACGTTTTGGACTTGGCTATGGGGCCCGATAGGCCTGGTACTGGCCACGCCATTGACCGTGTGCCTCGTGGTGCTCGGTCGGCATGTAGACCGTCTTCAGTTCCTGGATGTTCTATTGGGCGACCGGCCGCCGCTCTCCGCCCCTGAGATATTCTACCAACGCGTGCTGGCGGGAGATCCGTCCGAGGCTGCAGACAAGGCTGAGGAGGTCCTAAAGGAGCGCTCCCTGTCAGCCTATTACGACGAGGTAGCTATCGAAGGTCTTCGCCTTGCGGCCGGCGATATGGCGCGTGGCGTTCTTGATGCGCAGCGGCAGAGGCAAATACTTGAGACGGTTCGCGAAGTCCTCGACGATCTGTCCGACCACGAGGACCGTAAACCCAGTTCGGGAGAGGTGACGCTTGATGCCGAGGCCGGCGCTGCAGTTGACGAAACTGACGAGACCGAGGGCTCATCGGACCTCCCCGTTCTTACCGACGAGCAACTGAAGGCCGCATTTCGTGAACCCGAGCGAGTTGTCCTGGTCGCAGCTCAGTCGAGCCTGGACGAGGCGGCAGCTCTTATGCTGTCGCAGGTTCTCGGCAAGCATGGGCTAGCCAACCGCGTGCTACCGCAAGACACCCTGTCGAGTACCAAGCTCTCGGCGCTGACTCTATCGGAGCCCACGTTGATCTGCTTGTGCTACCTCGCGACGCAAAGCGAATCCCATATGCGTTATGCCATCAAACGCCTTCGCCGCCGCATGCCGCGCGTTTCAATTGTTCTGGCCTACTTTGCCACCGAACATGCGATCATCGACACACAACTGGCCGACCGGACTGAAACGTCGCTGCGGGGCGCCAGCCGGGCCTGCCTTGAACTGGCAGCAATCGCGCCGTTGGCCGAGGCTCCTGTCGCGAACACGTGAACGCAAAAGTGAAGAGCTCAAGGTGAGTAGCGATTTACGGGTTGGCTGTAGCAAGAATTCTCGATCGTGAGCGGGATCTAGGCTCACATTCTTGGGACAAAGGCGTTGTGCCGCCTCCCCGAAAATCTGGCCCGGATATGACGCAGTTACCCAATCCCAGATTTGGCGAGAGAATCAACGCCCGCGGCGACCGGTCAGGGCCGCGATAAGGCCCCATATCCCCATCAACTTGCTGGCGCCGCCCATGCGGGTTGCGACGAGGGCAAGGAGGGCTGAAACAAAGCGCGGATGCCGCCCACTGGCAGAGATTTTCGTCAGATAAGCGCCCAGCGCTTGGCCCAGTATCAACTTCCACATCGTCAACTCTCTCACAACAGGTGATTAGTGCTCGCGCAGCGCTTGCAAGGTTCGCGGCGCCATCAGCTAGCTTCATCGTCGACCTGCGACAGCGCACTCAGATCCACGTCTCCGGACCGGCTGTGAAACTGCAGCCGCCCTTGGGCCATCTGCTGCTGGGAGACGCCGGAAATCTCGTAATCGCCTGTGTCGTAGATTGTGCGCTCGTCGCCCCGTTCGACGACGAGCCGGCGCACATCGGGAAAGTAGGCATAGCGCATCCCGTTCTGAGAACCCGACGACGAGGGCGCGCCAAATGTTTTAGTCCATGCGGACTCGTTATGGCTTTCAGAGGACGCTGCGGCGATAGGCTCAGCGTGCTTCGGCATGGCTGTGGCGGGGTCAGATAGGGACGCCAGTTCAGCCATCATGGCGTCGAACCTGGCCTTCAGGCCGCTGTCGAACATCGCTCCGACCATGCTCATACCGCCGCGTGACCACTGCGCCATGCCGCCGAAATCGGCGTGCGAGAACTGCGCCATGCGTCCACCACCCTGACGCAAGGCGGCGCGCGCCGTCTCGACTGCATCACGGCTGAATCCATGTTCGCTGGCGATCTCGGCGAGCCTTTTTTCGTCGGCGGTCATGCGATCAAGTCCTGATTTGCTGATGGTCTAAGCGCGGCGCCGACGTGTTCGGTACAAACGCCGCTAGGTCAGCCGCTGGCAAACACGCAACGATTCGGCCGCCAATTGGGTTTTCTGCACGAGTCGGCGGGCTGATCGTACTGATCGATCAAGAACCTAGGTCGTGCCGGCGGCCATTAAGGCCGGCTCTTGCCAAGTTCATCAAATGACGGCCGTTTCGCCGGCCTGGGCCTGGCGATTGAGTTTCGAAACTTCGGACGCAAGCGCCTCGCGGTGCCGCTGCAGAGTTGTGCGGTCGGCCGGGTTAGTCGTCTCGTCGATCGCCTCGTCATACGCCTCTAAGGTGTTCTCTTCGCCGCTTGCGAATGCAGACAGTGACGCGTCGTCCAAACCGAGGATCGCCGATCTTGCCGTCACCACCGCCTTGTGAACGCTGCCCATGAGCGAACCTTCGTCATCGGCCTTATCACCATGAGTGGAGAGCATCCGATGAATATCGGCATGAGCCGCCTGATGCAGGGCATCGACAGCACGCAGTCGCTCAAGCACATCGGGGTCCTCAGCCTTCTCGATGGCTTTGCTATAGCCCTCACGCGCATCGATTATGGCGGTGTGTAGAGCAGCCAGATGGTTGTGATACATCGCGCACTCCTGTCGCTGGGACCGGTCGATTGTTCTCGACACAATCCCCGACGCCCTGCGCGGTTCCGCCCACCCAGCGCTCATCTTGGTGCCCTGCACAACGTCCCGGAATTTTTGGCTTTAGCCCATGACGACCTACCGGACTGTTGGCACGTCCACCTGAGAGTTGATTGCCATTTCCCATTTCGTCGCGGGCGCAGGTTCAAACCGTGACTGCGCGGTTTGCCCTCAAGGCGGCCCAATCGCCTCTCGGACCGCGAGTGAAGTCAGCCGCTCATACGAGAATCCACTTGCAGGCCCAGCCGCCTCAATGCAATGTTCTCACCAACGCATACGTTAATGGACGCGTACATGATTGTTTTGGCCAGACATGATGAGGTCGAGGAAAGCGCCCGCGCTCTGCGCTCTCGTCCGATGCCGTCTACCTGAAGCTGAAGCAGGCGATCCTCGACAACCGCTATCCTCCCGGCGCCCAGATCCTGGAGAGTCAGATCGCTACTGAATTCGAGGCTTCCCGGACGCCTGTGCGCGAAGCCTTCGTTCGCCTCCAACAAGAGGGATTGCTGGAGATCGTGCCGCGGCACGGGGTGCGGATTTCGGCGTTGTCGCCAAGCGATATGCGCGAAATCTACGAGATTCTCATGTCGCTTGAGCCAACGGCCGTCGAGCTGCTGGTGGCGCGTAAACCCGACCGCTCCGAGTTGTCCGGTCTTGTCACGGCCTGTGACGATATGGAGAAGGCACTTGAGGGTTCGCAGCCCGATCTCGTCGCCTGGGCCATGGCTGATGAGCGCTTCCATATGAGCCTGGCCAAACTATGCGGCAATAGGCGCTTGGCTGCGATGATCTTGACCGTCTGGGATCAGGCCCATCGCGCCCGGATGTTCACGCTGTCGTTGCGCCCCCTGCCACTGCAGTCGACTGCCGAACACCGTGCCGTCGTGGATGCGATCCTCGCCGGCGATGGCGAGCGAGCGCGCGACCTCTACTTCGCTCACCGCAAGCGCGGCGGCCAAGAACTGACGACAATCATCGAGCGCCACGGAATCCAGCGTCTATGACATCGAACTCGTTTCATCTCGCGGTGATGCCCGGCGAAGGCATCGGCATCGAAGTCATGCAAGCTGCCTCCGCCGTGCTTGCCGCCGTTGAGGACCGTTTCGGCTTGTCCTTCCGGCCCGAGGCAATTCCAGGCGGGGCTCATCATTTCCGCGAGACCGGCGCGACCCTGCCCAAGGACGGAATCGAACGCGCTGGCGCGGCCGATGCTATCTTGTTCGGTGCGATGGGCTGGCCCGACATCCGCTTTCCCGACGGCACAGAGATCGCCCCCCAACTCGACTTGCGTGTCGCCTTCTCGCTGTACGCTGGCGTGCGTCCGATCCGCGCTATCCCCGGTGTCAGGCTTGCGCTAGCCGACGAGCGTGCCAAGTCGATCGACCTCGTCATCGTCCGAGAATCGACCGAGGGTATGTTCGCCTCGCGCGGCAAGGGCGAGATCATCGACGACCGCGAGGCGCGCGACACGCAGGTCATCACCCGCGCGACGACGGAAAAGCTGACCGAGTTCTGCTGCGGGCTTGCCCGTCGACGACGCGAGAGCCGCGGTACACCGGGCCGTGTCACACTGGTCGATAAGGCCAACGTCTTCCTCTCCTTCGCGTTCATGCGGAAGGTCTTTTACGAGGCCGCGGCCAATCATCCCGACATCGAAGCGCGCCATCACTACGTCGATGCGATGGCGCTGGACCTCGTGCGCCGGCCCTGGGATTTCGATGTGCTGCCGATGGAGAACCTGTTCGGCGACATCCTATCGGATCTCGGCGCTGGCTTGATTGGCGGCATGGGCTTTGCGCCCTCAGCCGACATCGGCGCGGCCAACGGCATGTTCCAGCCGAGCCATGGCACCGCCCCCGATATCGCCGGACAGGGCATCGCCAACCCGACGGCGATGATCCTGTCGGCAGCGTTGATGCTCGATTGGCTTGGCGAGACACGCGGCAGTCAGGCAGCCGTCGATGCGGGCCGCGCCATCGAGCGAAGCGTTGATCATGCTTTCGGAACGCTCGGGCTGCGCAGCCACGACATCGGCGGCTCCAATGGAACTGTCGAGATTGGCCGAGCCGTTGCCGAGCTCATTCGCAGCGGCGAGGCAGATCCGCAATGACCTGGACTTCTCAGTCATGACGATTGCGGTCGCCATCGCAGGCTGCGGTTATTTCAGCCGCTTCCATCAAGACGCATGGAGCCGGATGGCGAATGTGCGCGTCGTCGGCATCGCCGACCGCGACCCGCAGAAGCGTGAGGCCGCCTTGGCCCTGTTCCCGCAAGCACGTGCCTTCGCTGAAGCGGAAGCGATGCTGGACGAGACGAAGCCCAACCTGATCGACATCGTGACGCCGCCTCAGACCCATTTCGACCTCGTGCGGGCGGCGTCGAGACGCAAGGTGGCCATGATCTGCCAGAAGCCGCTGGCTCCAGCTTTGCTCGAGGCGCGGGAGCTGGTCGAGACGGCCGAAGAGGCCGGCGCGTTGCTCGCCGTGCACGAGAATTTCCGATTCATGCCCTGGTTCCTGGAGGCCGAGCGGCTGATGACGGCTGGGGCAGTTGGAACGCCGCTGAACATCAGCTTTCGCCTACGGCCTGGCGACGGCCAGGGCCCCGACGCCTATCTGTCGCGCCAGCCCTATTTCCAGACGATGCCGCGCTTCCTCATCCACGAAACCGGCATCCATCTAATCGATGTCTTCCGGTTCCTGATGGGGGAGATCACCGGCGTCTTTGCACGGCTGCGGCGGATCAACCCGGTCATCGCTGGCGAGGATGCAGGCCTGGTGATCTTTGATTTCGCTAGCGGCGCGGCGGGCCTGTTCGACGGCAATCGCCATGTTGATCATCCATCAAAGGACACGCGGATGACGAATGGCGTGCTGATGGTCGAGGGCACGCAGGGCGTGATCCGGCTCGACGGTTTCGGGAGACTCTTCGTCCGCCCACGCGGCGGGGAAGAATACGAGCACGCCTATGACTGGGAGGAGCGCGGCTATGGCGGTGACTGCGTCTACCGACAGTCGCGCCACATCATTGACCATCTGCTCACGGGCACGCCGCTCGTCAATTCCGGACGCGACTATCTCCGCAATCTCGACATCGAGGAGGCCATCTATCGGTCGGCCGAGGAGGGTCGCTTCATTACGCTCTAGATCCACGAGAAGGCGGCACCAAAGCCGCCCGCTGGCCCAACAACCATATCCGGGGAGGATATCATGACCAACAGACGCGATCTTCTGAAGGGCTCGGCCGCCGCCGGACTCGCCGTCACGGGCTTTCCTTCCATCCTTCAGGCGCAGAGTGCCAAGGTCCTGCGGTTCAGCCATACCGATACGTCGGTTGGGGCACGTCATCAGGCGGCTGAGATGTTCGCCGCTGCGGTCGAGAAGTACACGCAGGGCCGCTATAAGGTACAGGTCTACCATTCGGGCCAGCTCGCCAACGACGCCAAATCGCTCGATCAGCTCCAGATCGGCGGACTCGATTTCGCCGTCACCGGCGTGGTCACCTTCACCCCGCACGTGAAGGACCTCTCGCTGATCGCGCTTCCCTATCTCGCTGAGAATTACGAGCAGGGCTGGAAGCTCTACGACACGTCGCCCTTCATCGCTAAACAGGCCGCAGCGCTGCCGGCGAAGGGCATGCGCGTGATCGGTAACTGGGAGGCGGGTTTCCGCAGCTTTACCACTAATTTTCCGCTGAACAGTCCAGCCGACGCCAAGGGCCGGAAATTGCGCATCGCGCCGGTGGAGATGATCCGTTGGATCATGGAATCGATCGGTTTTTCGCCAGTTGTGATGCCGGTAACCGAGGTCTATCTCGGCATCCAGCAGAACACGGTCTCGGGTGAGGAAAACCCGATCGACACGATTTTCTCCCAGCGCTTCTACGAGGTGGCCAAATACGTCACCCTGTCGAACCACGTCTATTCGCCGCTCTGGCTCGCCATGGGCGAGCGCGCCTTCAAGGGCATGACGGCTTCGGACCAGGAAGGCGTGATGAAGGCGGCCAAGGAGGCGGGCGACTGGAACCGTCGCGAGGTTCGCGCCAACGATGAGAAGCTTTTGGCCGAGATGACGGCCAAGGGCGCCATCATCGTCAAGCCGGATCTCGCCGCCTGGAGCAAGGCCGCCGAGGGCGCAAACGAGCGCGCCCGAAAGGAGTTCGGTGCAGCAGCCGTCGATCAGATGATCGGGGAGGCTGCCGCCATCCGCAAGGCGATGGGCTGATGGCAACGCCCGATGCCGGGGCCGCGGACGGGTCGTTCTATTTCTACCGTCCCGGCCGCCCTGAACCGGCAGCCTTGCGCCTGCTCGGCGACGCGATCGACGTCGTCGTCACCGGGCTCGCGATCATGCTGCTGCTGGTCATGTTTGCCAATGTCGCGGCTCGCGTGCTGCTCAATAGCGATATCGCTTGGAACACCGAATTCGGAGAGTTCGTGCTGCTCTGGGCTACCTTTCTGGGCGGCGCGTCGGCAGCGCGGCGCGGCGCTCATATGCGCATCACCGAGTTCGTCGAGGCGATGCCCCCTGCCTGGACACGTGTCGTTGAGCTCGCGACGCGCCTTGGTGTCATCACGCTGCTCGGCTTCCTGGTCTGGTACGGCTGGAACATCGCGCAGGGCACTATGGAGCAGGAGATGACGGTGCTGCACTGGCCGATGGGCGCGCAGTACCTCGCCATGCCCGTCGGCTCAGGCCTTGCGCTGATCTACGTCATCTACGAGGCGACCCTGCTGGCACGGGGCGAACCGATCCCTCAAGAAGCCTTCATGGACTAAGACATGGTTCTCGCCGTCATCTGCGCGATCTTTTTCGCGCTCGCGCTGCTCGGCATGCCGCTGGTCTGGGCGCTGCTGCTTACCACCATCTCGACGATCTGGATCTTCGGCCAGGGCTATCCGCTTGAGGCGATCTTCCTGTCCTACCTCTCCAGCGTCGAGCCGCTGCATCTGGCGGCTATCCCGCTCTTCATCTTCACCGGCGAACTCATCACCCATGGCGGCGTCGGCAAACGGCTGATCGACTTTGCCCGCTCGCTGCTCGCCTTCATGCCGGGCGGGCTCGGCGTCGTCACGGTGTCCGCCTGCACGATGTTCGGCTCGGTCTCGGGCTCGGCCGTCGCCGACTCCGCCGCGATCGGCTCGATCATGGTGCCGCGCATGGCCGAGCGCGGCTATCCGCGTGCTTTCGCCGGCGCGCTGATCGCGGTGGCCGGCACCATCGGCGTGCTGATGCCGCTGTCGATCCCGCTGCTCGTCTACGGCTTCGTCGGCAACGTCTCGATCCGCGAACTGCTCGTCTCTGGCGTTTTTCCGGCCTTCACCCTCGCCTTTGCACTCATCCTGCTCTGCATCTGGAAGGGCCGTTCGCTTGGTTGCGACCTCGGCGGTGCGATGCCTAGCCGGGCCGAGATCTGGAAGAGCTTCGTCGCGATCCTGCCAGCGTCCGGCATGCCGGTGGTGATCCTTGGCGGCATCCTGAGCGGCGTCTTCACACCCACAGAGGCTGCTTCAGTTGCGGTGTTCTATGGGCTCGTTTTGGCGCTATTCGTCTACCGCGAGGTCAAGCCGCGCCAGGTCCCGGAGATGCTGCTGCATTCCTTCCGCACCAGCGCGGTCGTCATGCTGGTCGTCGGCGCCACGGGCGCATTGTCTTGGCTGATCACGGTCGAACAGATTCCCGCTAATCTGGCGCAGGCGATACTGGCGGTCTCGGAGAACAAGTACGTCTTCCTCCTGCTGCTTAACATCGCGCTCATCCTGGTCGGCATCTTCCTTGAGCCGCTGCCCTCGCTGATGCTAACCGCCCCGCTCTTTATCCCGACGGCCAAGGCCTTCGGCATCGACCCGGTGCATCTCGGGCTCATCATGGTCTTCAACCTAGTGATCGGTCTCTACACGCCGCCCGTCGGCGGCACGCTTTTTGTCGCAGCCAAAATTGCGCGCGTCGGCATGGTCGCGATCTCCCGCGAGCTGATCCCGATGTTCGCGATCGCGCTCGTCGTCCTGTTCACCGTCACCTATGTCGAGGCGATCCCGATGGCTCTGGTCTGGTTCATGCGCGGATGAACCCCATCGCGCTTTCCGAAGTATCGCTGCTTGGCGAGGGGTTGGTCCGCCCAGAATGCGTTCTAGCGACGAAAACCGGCGACCTCTACACCGCCGACTGGCGTGGCGGAGTAGCGCATCTGAAGCCCGATGGCACCCAAGCCCTCTATACCGGCACGACAGCTGATCTTCCCGAGGGCCTGCGCCCCAACGGCATTGCGCTGGAGCCCGACGGTTCGTTCCTAATTGCCAATCTCGGCACGGAGATCGGCGGCATCTGGCGCCTGACACGGGACGGCCAAGTCACCCCGATCCTAACCGAGATCGACGGCCAGCTGATCCCGCCTTCCAACTACGTGGTGCGAGACCGGGAAGGGCGGCTCTGGCTGACAGTTTCGACGCGGGTGAAGCCACGTTCGCTGGACTATCGACTGGATTCATCGACCGGCTTCGTCGCGGTGCTCGACGAGCGCGGTGCGCGAGTGGCCGCTGATGGATTGGGCTTTACAAACGAATGCCAGATCTCTCCAGACGGAGGCTGGCTGTATGTCAACGAGACCTATGGCAGGCGCCTTAGCCGCTTACCGATCGGTCGCGGCGCCCAACTGGGAACAAGGCAAGTCGTGCACGAATTCGGCGAGGGCCAGTTTCCCGATGGTCTCGCTTTCGATGCTGAGGGCCATATTTGGATCGCGGGGGTGATCTCGAACCAGCTCCTACGGATCGATCTGGAGCGCCGCACTGTCGAGACTATGCTTAGCGAGACCGATGCCGAGCACGTCGCATGGGTAGAGCGGTCATTCCTAGCCAATGAACTGGGCCGCCCGCATATGGACAATAATCCCGCCACGAAGCTGCGCAACCTGTCGAGCATCGCCTTCGGTGGGCACGATCTTCGAACCGGCTATCTAGGTTGTCTGCTGGGTGACCATATCGCTCAGATTCGGCTACCGGTGGCAGGCGCTACACCAGTGCATTGGCACTATTGAAACGGTTTGGTCTGGCCTATGCAGCCAGCGGCACGCTGCATTGCGCCAAACCGACCAGCATTTGCCGCGACGACTTTCGTCCGTTGCAGGGATTGGCACGCGGCAAATAACCGGCCATGGACGGTGCAGCGCCTGTATCGATCCGAAAGACGCGACTGTCAGTATCCGCTGGACGCGCACCGATCTCCTGCCAGAGCCTCGTGCCGATCGCATTCTGCTTAACCGTTCCAGCTTTCGGCGTCTAGTTCAGCCTGGCGCCAAAGCGCTCGCGGAAGGCATCGGCGTCATTTGCATCGCTGAAACTGACGCGGACGCGCTCGTGCTCAGGCTCCATCATCACGCGGGCCTGATGCGGGATGTCACGCTCGACCAACCATAGGCCGATGGCGAACAGCCGCTCGTTCAAGGTACTGGATCGAGCGGCAGGTCGACCCGATAGGCCCCTTCGATACCCACGCGGGTCGTCAGTTTGACGGTTTGCTTCCGCATGCCGCCCTCCCGCGGCTGTTGGCCCGGCCGCATCAATCTAGGTCCCCATCCCGCAATTCTTCAACCCCGCCGCCCATTCTGCATAAGCCGTGTTCTTTGCCAGGTGACGGTTGAGGTCGGGCGCGCCGTCCTGCCACCAGACCGGTCCGCGTTCGCCTAAGGCGACTTTGGCCGCGTCGACAGCTTGTCGAGCGGCGCTGAGCTCGCCATTGCCGCGCTTGGCGTCTTTCACGGCCCGCCGAGCATCCATAAGATCCGCGACGAGCCGATGACGACGGTCTTCGGGGATGGCCGGGTTCGTGGAACGCCACAGCCGCCCCGCGACCAGAAAATACCGGCCATCGGGTGTGGTCGGATAAGAGCGGCCGCTCAATCGGGATACTCCCGCGCCAGCCGATCGTAGGCATCTTCATCGGCCCTGTCGCCGGCTACTGCATCCTGGATCTCGCGCTCGTCGACGACGACCCCACCAAAATGGCCGATGAATGCCCGCGCCAGACGCTGGTCTTCGAACGCGATGCGGATCGTCTCCGAACCCGCGAAGCGGTTCAGTACCCGAAAGCTAATCTCCCAGTCTGCGCACCAGCTTTCGATCCGCCGGAGCCGCCCGGTCGCGTCCTTGGCCGCAAGCTTCATCTCAACCTGATGATCGAACCCCATCACGCTCTCCCGATCACGGGGACTTCCTCCAGCCGCGTCGTGTATCGCGGCGACCGCATCTCGAATTTCGTGACCCAGGCCTTCTTCTGGCGAGCGATGCCTGCCGCCGCGGGGAAGACAACGCCTCGTCCGAGCTTCCGGTTGCAGGCGTCCAAGGCTTCCATCAGTCGGCCGGACTTCTCCCGATCGAGGGCACCGATCAATGCCCGCTGCGAGGCCTCCAGCGGCACGAGGTCGACCGTCATCAGCCCGGCCTTGGCGTAGCGGTACCCATACTTCCAGATCCGACGGACACCCCACTTGGCCGCGCGGACAAGGGCGAGCGTGTCGTTGCTCGCCTCGGGGAAATCGACGGTGGTCGAGACGGAGCGCGAGGGCCCGCGATCGTGCGGCGATGTGTGAAAGAAGACCGTGACGTGGTCCGTCGCCAGACCATGATGACGTAGCTTCTCGCCGAGCCTCGTCGCATGAGCCGCAATGGCTTCCTGCATCATGTCTAGGCTCTCGACGCGGCCCGCGAAGCTTCGCGTGACGGCGCAGCCCTTCCGGGTTGGCGCCACGCTCTCCAGATCAATGCAAGGCGTTCCCCGGAGTTCATGGATGATGCGCTCGCCGACGACTGTCAGGCTCTTACGGGCGAGCTTGGGAGTGAGCGCGGCGACGTCGGCGGCGGTGTGACAGCCGAAGGCGGCAAGCTTGGCCTGGCTTGCGCGGCCGATGCCCCAGACATCCTCGAGCCCCACCAGCGGCAGCCATTCGGACCGGGCCTCATCACTGGTGAGGTCGCAGACTCCGCGCAGCTGTGGCGTGCTCTTGGCGATCTTGTTGGCCAGCTTGGCCAGGGTCTTCGTGGGACCGATGCCGACGCAGGTGGGAACGCCCGTCCAGGTCGATACGGTCGAGCGCAGGTCCCGTGCCATCTCCTCGCGCTGGCCGGGTGCCACCGGGCTCATGTCGAGGAAGCTCTCGTCGATCGAGTAGACCTCGATGTCGGACGCGAACCGCTCATAGACCGTGTTCATCCGGCGGCTCATGTCGCCATAGAGCGTGTAGTTTGATGAGAACACGACCACGCCCTCGCGCCTGCAGAGGTCGCGGATCGTGAACATCGGCGCGCCCATTTGGATCCCGAGCGCCTTGGCCTCGGCCGTGCGCGCGACGGCGCAGCCATCGTTGTTCGAGAGCACGATCACAGGGCGGCGGCGCAACTTCGGATCGAAAACCCTCTCGCAGGAGCAGTAGAAGCTGTTCCCATCGATCAAGGCAAAGGACCGGGTCATCGGCGGAAGCGCCGGACCGTGTTGGTCACGACGCCGAAGACGTCGATCTCGGCATCCGGCCCAGGGTCGTAATCGGGGTAGCGTCGGTTACCGAACGCGAGGCTGGATCGTCCTCCGACAATCCTGAAGACCTTGATGCTGCGCTCTCCGTTGACGTCGACGACGACGGCGTCGCCGTCCTTGGGAACTAGGCTTCGATCGACCGTGATCAGACTGCCGTCGAAGATGCCGACGTCGATCGCGCTATCTCCGGCCACCGTCATGATGAAGGTCGCCGGGGCGTTCTGAATGAGCGTCCGGGTTAGATCGATCGGTTGGTCCAGGTAGTCGTCCGCCGGGCTTGGGAAGCCCGCCCGTACCGCCTTCAGATAGACCGGCAGGTAGATCGGTAGGCCAACGACGACCGGCGAAATTTGCATTGTTTGCGTTCCCAACAAAGAGAACATAATCAGAACAAACGTCGCGCTAGAGTCAAGCGTGCGGTTGCATCAGCGGAAATCCGCGTGTCCATGACCAGCAGCAGGTGGTGGACGGATCTGACCACAAGATGCGTGAGCTTGCACGGCCTCTGACGCCGCGGGCGCGACACGACGCAACTTCCGCAATGCGCCACTGGGGCGATCGCCGACCGAAAATTTGCGCTCAGGCGCTTCAAAAAATCTGGTTGTCTTCCTTCCTTGAGAGCTTCGAGGCAGCGTTGTCTAACGTCCCCCGTTGGGCTCGTTACCGGGTAAGCAGACCTTGCTGGACGGCTCGTGGGCGACCACCACCGACCCATCTTGGCCGTCATGATGGCGACGGATTGGACGGGCGACTTCGATATAAAAGGCCAACTGTTTAGGCGGCTAACGCGTGCGAAAGATAGCGGGACCGCGCCGTTGCTTCATCGCCGATGTATGCCAGAGACCGGGCGTTGGTAGTTTTGCGCCGATTTGCGGTAGCCCTTCTCCAACGTGTTGCAGCTGGCCTGCGCGACGGGAGCCGCGACACGATCGGTTCTAGCACCTGATCCGAAGAACATGCCTCAAGGGGGGCGCTGCCCAGCGTTCGCGGAGAGAGCAGCCAGCCGACGCGCCCTATCGAGCCAACGCCGAAATTATACAGCGCCCATGAGACGGGCTCTGCCGAGTGTCGCTATCCTCGCATAGGATGACGGCAGGAGGCGCCATGACCGAGAGTCCACGACCGGGCGCACAGCGCCACGACCAGATGTTTCCGATCCTAAGCGAGAGCGAAATCGCTCGCGTGGCGGGCTTCGGCATGCGGCGACGCTACGCCGCCGGCGTTGCGCTATTTCGAACTGGCGAGGTCGGGATCGGGCTGCTCGTTCTCGTCAGCGGCCGTGTCGCAATCGCGCGCCATGACGCGACGGGCCGGGGAGTTCCCGTGGCGGACCACGGACCGGGCTCGATCATCGGCGAGACGGCTGGGTTGTCCGGCAAGCCGGCGCTGGTCGACGGCGTCGCCGTCGAGGACAGCGAGGCGATCGTACTCGACCCGGCCGACCTCCGTGCTTTGCTTGTCGCCGACGCGATGCTGGGCGAAAGGATCACCCGCGCGCTGATCTTGCGCCGAGTCGAGCTGATCGCCAGCGGCGCGGGCGGCCCGTTGCTGATTGCGCCGGCGGATCATCCGGGCCGGGTGGCGCTGGCCAACTTTCTCAGCCGCAACGGCCTGCCGTTCCGCGCGCTCGATCCCGACATTGATCAGGATGCCCGGGACCTCCTGACGACGATCCACCCCGTAGTAGCGGACTATCCCCTCGCGCTCCTCGCTGACGGCACGGTGCTCAGAGCGCCCTCCGAAAGAGCGCTCGCACAGGCGCTCGGCATGATCGGACAGGCCGACCCCTCGCGAATCTATGACGTCGCGATCGTCGGCGCCGGACCGGCCGGGCTCGCGGCCTCCGTCTATGCAGCCTCGGAAGGACTGTCGGTCGTGGTGCTTGATCGGCGCAGCTTCGGCGGCCAAGCCGGCGCGAGCGCTCGGATCGAGAACTATTTCGGCTTCCCGACCGGGATTACCGGGCAGGCCCTGACGGCGCGCGGCTTCGTGCAGGCGCAGAAATTCGGAGTCGAAATTGCAATTCCAACCACCATCACCGCGCTGACATTTGGCGGCGCAGGCGGCGTCAACCTGCTGGATGCCGAGGATGGCCGCCGCTATTGCGCGCGGGCGGTCATCGTCGCCTCGGGCGCGCGCTATCGCCGCCCGCCGATCGGCCGGCTCGCTGAATTCGACGGCCGTGGCGTTTGGTACTGGGCCTCGCCGATCGAGGCGCAGTTCTGCAGCCGGCAGGAGGTCGTGCTCGTCGGCGGTGGCAATTCGGCGGGCCAGGCGGCCGTCTTCCTAGCCCAGCATGCTACCAAGGTGAGGATGATGGTACGCGGACCTGGTCTCGCCGACACCATGTCGCGCTATCTGATCGACCGCATCGCCGCCGACCCACGGATCGAGCTCATGCCACACACCGAGATCGTGAGCCTCGACGGTGACGAGACCGGCTTGCGAAGCCTGACATGGCGCGACCGTATGTCGGGCGAAGAGACAAATGCGCCGATCCGCAACCTGTTTCTCTTCATCGGCGCGGACCCGGCTTCTGACTGGCTCGCTAGCTGTGGCATGGCGCTGGACGACAAGGGCTTCGTCATGACCGATGGTTCGCTCGAAACCGACCTTCCCGGCATCTTCGCGATCGGAGACATCCGCGCCGGATCAGTGAAGCGTGTCGGCGGCGCGATTGGAGAGGGCGCGGCTGTCGTCGCGCGGATCCACGCCTATCTGGCACATCGCAGGGATGAGCCGTCCCAGCCGCGCCGCCCTTCGCCGAACGCGCCATTTGAAGAAGCGAAACCGCACAAGGGCGAGCCATGAACATCACCCCTGATCCTGCCGGACCAGACCAAGAGAGTGTCTGGTCCTATCCACGCCCCGCCATCGCAGAGCCGTGTGCGCGTCACATCCTGATCAGGTATCGTGGCCAGACAATTGCCGACACTAAAGCTTCGGTCAGGGTCATCGAAACCAGCCATCCGCCCACCTATTATCTGCCGCCGGATTGTGTGAACGCGCGCCTGCTGGCGTCGCCGCATCGGTCGATCTGCGAGTGGAAAGGACAGGCGACCTACGTCGACCTCGTGCTCGCGGACGAGACCCTCAAACAGATCGGCTGGCACTATCCGTCACCGGCTCCGTCCTTCGCGATCTTGGCGGGCTTGATCGCGTTCTATGCAAAGCCGTTCGACGAGTGCCTGGTCGATGGGGAGCAGGTGACGCCGCAAGCCGGAGGCTTCTATGGCGGCTGGATCACCTCGCATGTCGTCGGGCCCTTCAAGGGCGTGCCTGGAAGCCGCTTCTGGTGACGCACCGTGGAGACAGTTTTGAAGGAGCCTATTCCGGAGGCGGCTGTTAGCTTGGCGATAGCCACGAACGAGCTATGCACCAACGCCGCCGAACACGTCGCGTTAACATCGTAGGACGGGTGAGTTGCGATTTCTTGCGTCATTTCTGACCAACGCTGTGCCCTAAACAGTATAGCGGCCCTCCCGCCAGTCCCCCCGAGCGTCGGGGTTTCGGCTCCCGCATGATCGAGCGGATCCTGGCGGGCCAACTCAACGGGAAGGCCCACATGGACTATGGCCCAAAAGGGTTCCGCTGCCGCGTGGAGGCGCCAGCCTCGTCCCTGCGCGCAAATCCGTTCACGTGAAAGCGCCCTCATCGGCCGAGCCGCCTTTTCTCGCGACTGCAGGCTTCGTCAAGCGAGACACCGATGTCGCCGGCCAAAATTGACTGGCGTCGCAAAAATTCCAGAGGACAACCGTTATTTTGCCTTGCGGATAAAGCAAATAAACGGAACGAATTGCCTATCAGCAAGTCACTGGCAGGCTGAGATAATACGTTGAGACTTAACAAAAACACGGGATAATGTCGGTGAAAAACGAAAACTTGGTCGAACTGGCAGCCGATATTGTCTCAGCCTTTGTGGCAAACAACAATGTCACCACATCGGACCTTCCGGGTGTCATCGCAAGCGTCTACGCATCACTGACCAAGCTCGGCGGCGAGCCAGAGGCCCCTCCCGCCGCACCCCTGGTTCCGGCAGTTCCAGTCCGCAAGTCAGTGACACCCGACGCGATCATCTGTCTTGAGGACGGTAAATCGTTCAAGTCGCTGAAGCGTCATCTGAGCAGCAAATTCGGGCTGACGCCGGAGCAATACCGGACGAAATGGGGCCTGCCGGCCGATTACCCAATGGTTGCTCCAGCCTATGCCGAGGCGCGCTCTGCGCTAGCAAAGTCGATGGGCTTGGGTCAGCAGCGCAAAAAGACCGCCTTGAAAGGCAAACGCTCAGCCAAGGTCAAAGGCTAGGTAAATAACCGGAAAGACGAAACAGCGTATCGATGCGGACAACGCATTCCTCCGCGTTCAGAATCGCGCGTCTGTGCAGGCAAGAATAATGTCTGAAACAGAGCTGCTTGAGCAGGCGCGCGACGCCAAGACAGCCAATCTGAAAGCGCAGAGATTGGAAAAAGAGGCTGCCGATCGTCTCGCCCCGGCCTCCCGCCCAACCAAACCGAAAGGTTGATGTCGGAGGCTTGCTGATCCGCTTGAGCATCGTCAAGGACGCTTCATTCAGCACTGAAGCGTCGGATAGGCTGTCGCCGCCTCGTCTTTTCTGACACCCCGCGCGACCTCGACCAGCGTGCCATCCGGCAGCGGTCGCTAAAGCGTCCTTGGCCTGCTTTCACGGCCCTGTCATCCGGGTCTCGATCTCCTTAGCGCGGTCGACAATTCTCTCACTGTCCATGCCGCGCCTCGTAGAAAACCGCTATGCTGCGTCGCATTTCGCAGGCGCCATACGGGCAATCAGCAGAATTCGTGAATACGGATCCGGGCGGGTTTAGTTGGCTGTATAAAGGTATGAGCAGCAATAGACCGAGAGCGCGCTCATGACTGAAACCGATCATTACGCCACCTTCGATGCCGGCGACGTCCAGCTTGTCTCCGGCCAGGTCTTCCCCACGATGAAGCTGGCCTACAAGACCTATGGCTCGCTGAATGCCGCCCGCGACAATGTCATCGTTTACCCGACCTCATTTAGCGCCCAGCATGTCGACACGCATTGGCTGATCGCCCCGGACGGCGTGCTCGATCCCGAGCGCTATTTCATCGTCATCCCCAACCTGTTTGGCAACGGGCTGTCCTCGTCGCCTTCAAACTCGCCGGATGCCTGGAGCGATGGCCGCTATCCGCTCGTCACCTATCATGACGCCGTCGCGGTCCAGCACCGGCTTCTGGTCGAGCATCTTCAGGTCGAGAGGATCGAGCTCGTCTATGGCTGGTCGATGGGCGGCATGCAGGCCTATCACTGGGCGGCGCTCTATCCGGACATGGTCGAGCGCGTCGCTGTGGTCTGCGGAAGTGCCCGCTGCGCGCCGTTCAACCACGTCTTTCTTGAAGGCGTGAAGGCGGCGATCCAGGCGGACCCTGCGTACCAGAACGGCAGGTTCGTAACGCAGCCGACGGTAGGCATGAGGGCGATGGGGCGGGTTTATGCGGGGTGGGCTCTGTCGCATGCCTTCTATCGCGAAGAAGCCTGGCGGGGATTGGGCTATGTCTCGTGCGAGGACTTCCTTACGCGATCCTGGGATGGCGCTTTCGCCCGACGTGCAGGCGACGATCTGCTCGCCCAGATCGCAACTTGGCAGAACGGTGACGTCAGCGCCTGTGCGCGGTTCGGCGGCGATCTGACCAAGGCGCTGGCTGCGATCACGGCCAGAGTTCTGCTGATGCCGGGAGCAACCGACAGCTACTTCCAGCCCAGCGACAACGCCGACGAACTGCCGCTGCTCGTCAACGCTCGTTCCTCCGAATTGGCTCCGATCCCCTCGATCTACGGGCACCGGGCCGGTAATCCAATCCACATCCCTGCTGACCGCGCCTTCTTGCGACAGAAGGTTGAGGAGCTTCTTACGAGTTGAAGCCGTCCGACCAACCGAGCGAGTTCCCGGCATTACGGCCCACTCCATTGCCGCCGGGTCGGGCAGCGCGACCGTGACTACCAACGCCGAGAAGCTCGTGGTGCGCGCGAGGCCGCTCAGCGACGACGTGGTGGTGGCCGAATTTCACGGCTAACAAGCCCGCTGAGAGCTTCGGCCGCGACGGCTCTTCTGAGCCTCACGCTCAGCCAGGCGCAGTAGAGACGATGGCTACGCGCAAGAAGCGCCGGACGCTGGTCCGGCGGGATGCCCCACCAAACTTACATCAAGCAGCAGCCCCACAGCGGACACTTGAGTCGGCGACCGAGCGCGGATTTCTTAAACCACCTGCATTACCAAAGTGCCGCTGACGACCACTCGCAAAAAATTACTTTCCGTTGCGCGTGACTGCCAAGTTGCCATGGGATCTGGGCGCCTAGACGCTGGGCACTTCGCTTAATTTTAGGGCACATGTCCGAGCATTACATCGTACAACCTAAAGACGAGTTCCGATTACAGCGCGCGCTTGAATAGTTAATGAATCATAACGCTCAATAACTCCATCTTTACGTTACGTAGCTATGAAGGTTCAAACTCAGAGGGAACCTCCAATGCTAAAATTCTCTAGCCTGCGGACCAAGGCGGTCGCCGCAGTCAGCTTTCTCGTTGTCCTGTGCGTCTTTGTCATTGGCGGGCTGTCCCATCTCGCGCTTGAAAGCGATACGCGGGAGGCGATGAGGGAGAATACACGTCAGGCCCAGGTCCGGGCGGAAGACGTCGTCAGCAAGATCGAACAGCGCATCAAGACCTACGCGTCGATCTTCGCCTCGCACCCCGAGGTCATCCAGTCGCTTGAGGCTGGCGATCGGGCTAGGATACAGGAGGTGCTGGGCCGTCTGTTCCAACAATTGCGGACTCAGGACCCGGTCGTCGGCACCTTCGAGGTGACCGATGCCGCCGGAATCGTGGTGCTGCGCGCGCATGAGCCGGCGAAGCACGGGGACAACAAGGCCAGCGACCCCCTCGTCTCGCGGGCACTTGGCGGGACCGCGGGCAGCGGACTGACTGTGTCGCAGAGTTCGGGCGAAGTCTCCGTCGATGCCGTCCAGCCCGTGCTCGGCAAGGGCAATCGGCTGGGGACGATCAAGATCGGCTCGCGCTACCGTACAGAAACTGCTGCTGAGATGAAGAAGCTCAGCGGCGCCGATGTCGTCTTCGCTTATCGCGGCAAGCCGCTGGCCTCGACGGTCCCAGGTCTGCAGCAGCTTCCTTCCCTGCCGGAGCGGCAGGGTGAGACCGGTGAGATCTCGGTGGGCTCTGTCCCATACACCGTCGCGGCGTTGTCCCTGCGCACGCTGGGCGGCGAGCCGGTCCAGATTGTCACCTTGCGTGACAACCGGGCCGACCTCGAACAGCTGAAGGCTTTCGAGCTGGCCCTCGCATTGAAGGCACTCGTCTTTCTGCTAGTGATCTTGCCGCTCGTCATGATCGTCGTCAGCCGCAACGTCCGCACGATCCAGGACCTGACGAAAACGACCGATCGTCTCGCCAGCGGGGATCTGGAAACACCGATCCCGCATGCCGATAGGCAGGATGAGATCGGCACGATGGCGAAGGCGCTGCAGGTGTTCCGGGAGAACCTCGTCAAGGTGCGGGCACTGGAGGAGCAGGAGCGCGCGGCAGCCGAGCGGCGCTTGGCGCGGGCCCAGTCGATGGAGGCTGTGGTCTCTGATGTCGGCGAGGTGGTGGCTGCTGCGGCGGCGGGCGATTTCTCGGCGCGTCTGCAGATCGACCAGGCCGACGAGCAGATGCAGAAGCTTGTCGCCGGCATCAACGAGATCAATGCGGTGGTGGATTCCGCCACCAGCGAGTTCGCCCGCACGCTCTCGGCGGTCGCCGCCGGCGACCTGACGGTGCGGGTCGATGCCGCCTATCGCGGCAAGTTTGCCGAGCTGAAGGGCGCCATCAACGAAACGGTGGACCGCCTCTCGGCCACGGTGAAGACGATCCAGCTGACCTCGTCGGAGGTCGGGCTCGCCGCCCGCGAGATCAACATGGGTGCGGACGACCTGTCGAAGCGCACCGAGGAGCAGGCCTCGAGCCTGGAAGAGACCGCCGCGACCACGGAAGAGCTCGCGGCCTCGGTGAAGGCCTCGGCCCAGGCCTCGCGCCAGGCGGCTTCGATCGCCAACGAAGCGATGGAGGCGGCCCAGACCGGCGGCACCATCGCCGGCCAGGCGGTGGACGCCATGGCCCGCATCGAGGGCGCATCGACCAAGATCTCCGACATCATCCGCGTCATCGACGACATCGCCTTCCAGACCAACCTGCTGGCGCTGAACGCGGCGGTGGAAGCGGCCCGGGCCGGCGATGCCGGCAAGGGGTTTGCGGTCGTGGCCTCTGAAGTCCGCACGCTCGCCCAGCGTTCCAGCGAGGCGGCGAAGGACATCTCGGCCCTGATCTCGTCCTCGAACAGCGAGGTCGGCGAGGGCGTCAAGCTCGTCCGTCAGGCCGGCGAGCAGCTCAGCCAGATCCTCTCCGCCTCGAAGAAGGTCGCCGCCACCATCGCCGACATCTCGGCGGCGTCGGGCGAACAGGCCAACGGCATCGACGAGATGAGCCAGGCTATCGCGCATCTCGACGAGATGACCCAGCAGAACGCGGCACTCGCCGAACAGAGCGCGGCGTCGGCCGGCTCGCTCACCAGCCGCATCGGCCAGCTCAACGACCTCGTCGCCGCCTTCAGGACCGGGCCCGATGGGATCGGCCATGGCACGATGTCGACCGCGACTGAGCCCGCCCGCCTACGCCAGCTCGCGGAGACGGCCTTCGCACGAGCCCCGGACCGGACCGCGGCGCCGCGTCCTGCTCCGGCCAAGGCCGCCGCCCCCGCGCCGGCCCCGGCCAGGAAGGTCGCCAACAGCCGCGCCGGCGACTCCGGCCGGGAAGAGTTCTGAGCGCGGCTCCCTCGGGCGCCCGACCCGCCCTTAGCCGCTCTCCTACAGACCAAGGCCCTGCCGATCCGGCGGGGCCTTTCGCATTCGAGTTCGAAGAGGCATTTAAAGTTGCTCTGATGCGATAGGAGGCAAGGCTGATTGCATCATCCGTCGGAGAGTGCGCGTTGCCAGCCTACAGGCCGAGCGCTACCGGTAGGACATGCCGATGTACTCGATTCGCGAGATGTCCGTGGAGTTTGGGCTCACGCCGCGAACAATCCGCTTCTATGAGCAGAAGAGTTTATTGAAGCCGTCTCGTGATGCTACTATTTCAAATGTACCTCGCATCTTTAACGAAGAAGATCGGGCGCAGTTGGCGGAAATCGTCAAGCTGACCAAGATGGGCTTTACGCTGAACGAAATTGCAAGTGGCGATATGTCTGCTGATCGATATCGGCAACAGCTCGCGTTTTGCCTCGATCAAATCGCAGAGTTACAGGAAGCCATTTCCCTGTTAAAAGAGCGTCTCAGAACTGACTGACCTGAGCCGAACAGGGTGCCTGCTGTCTTGTAGACAGGCTCATGCTGAGGACGTCTCCCAAGCAGTCTTGTGGAACGGGCAAGAAGCTGTCTTGGCCGAGTTGCCAGCACGCTCGGCAAATTCGGTGCAGTGAGGATGACTATTGCAGAACGATCGCCCTGTTGAATACGCCAGTCGGGGATCTTCGATATTTGCCGACGGGTGGGCGGCGATGTTCAGCAGATTTTGACAACGTCTCCGGACGCAAGTCCATATTTGGCCAGGTCGTCAGCAGTAACCTGTCGCTTGAGTTCAATCGTCGATCCTGCGGCAACGGCTTTGTTGCGCTGAAGGATCCTCTCCGCGCTTGATAGCGTCGCTGCAGCTACGACAAATACCTGAACACCGGGTTGCGTCCGGGACGTCACCTGAAACTGAAACCCCTGCGCGGACATGGCGGCCTCCTGACTAGCCTGTCGTGTATGGTCCAATCGTCAACAATCGGTGTCAGCAGAGAGCCGCCCTACTGACGTCGTAGCGACAGGTCTCCTAATCCCAAGCCAGGCGTAATCAACCTGCTGGTTATGTAATTCCCTTAGGTAATATTTAAGGTGTCCGCCGCACGATTTCAGCAGCTTATTCCGGCTGCGGACCCCCTTCGATGAAAACAATGGCTACCCGGATCGCGTCCCTCAGCGTGGGCGCGAAGATCGCCGCGATCATGGCCGTTTTGATGCTGCCTATCGGGCATTTTGCTTTGCTGATCGGACAGGCTGTTCAGAAGGACGTTGCGTTCTCATCGCTTGAGCTTGAAGGCGCCAAGGCGGTCAGGGACGTTTGGGCTGGTTTGGCGGAAGCGGCCCGACCGGACAGTAGCCTCACGCCCGCTGCTTTGGAAGCCGTGAAGCGGGCCGAGACCGTTTCGGGTCGATTTTCCGCGACGGCAGCGGTTGAGGCATTCCGGCAGGCGCTTGCCAACCCGCAGGATCGCGAGGCTGCCATGGACCGCGGTCAGGTTGCCATCCAGAAGATCGCCGACGGCTCCAATCTGACTCTCGATCCCGAGGTCACGACCTACTACCTGATGGACGCTGCGACCGTCAGGCTTCCCGAGATCGTCGTGGCGCGGGCGCTGATGGAGCAGAGCTACCAGGCGTTCGTCGGTGTTGGCCGGGAAGTGTCGATGACCGAGTACGAGGCGTTCATTCAAGCCTCGACGCGCTTCGATATGGGACTTTCAGCTCTGCGTTCGTCAATCAAGTCAGCACAGGATAGTCGGCAGGACCTTGGCTCCACACTTGGCGAGCAACTGGCAACCTTCAATGCTGCCGCTGACCGCCTGTCGTCGCTGACTACCACTCTTCGGAAAGTGATCGCCAGCAACCTTCCCAGTCCGCTGAAGCCCGCTGAATTCGACGCCGCCGAGGCAGCTTTCGCTGCAAGATCGGATGCTCTCTGGCAGGCTGTCGAGAGCAATCTCGTCAGCCTTCTCGATCAGCGCATTGAAGGTCTGAAATCAAAGGCGTTCATTGAGTTTGCATTGGCGCTTCTCGGCGTACTCGTGGCCATGGGCATCGCACTGAGCTTTGTCAGGTCGATCCGCAATCCGATTGCGGATCTGATCAAAACGATGCGCCGGTTCCAGAAGAACGACTTCTCCGAGCCCGTTCCGCATCTGAACCTCGCCAACGAGATTGGCGAGATCGCGCGCGCCCTGGATCGAGGCAAGCACGAGGCCGAGGCCAGCGCGCTGACAATCGCGGCGATGAACCAGTCGCCGACCATGCTGATGATCACCGACCCGGACGAGAACATCACCTTCCTCAGCGCGTCCCTGGTCGAGATGCTGATGAGAATGGAGCCCGTTTTCCGTGCCGTGAAGGGCGACTTCGCTGTTGAGAAAATGGTCGGTCAGCATCTCGACTACTACCGCACCAACCCCAATCTCTCCAGGAAACTGCTGATCGACAATGGCGATATCCGGAAGGTCCGCTACGACATCGACAACGAGACCATCCTGGTCGACATGGCCTACATCCGCGCCGACGATGGCTCGACGATTGGCCACACGCTCGTCTGGCGCAACGTGACAGCCGAGCTCCTGGGTCAGGCCGAAGTCGCGGCCGTCGTTGGCGCCGCCCAGAACGGCGACTTCTCGGCGAGGCTGCCGCTTGACAACAAGGAGGGGTTCGTTCGCGAAATCGCCGTTGGCCTCAACAACGTCTCAGCTCTGGTGGAGAAGGCGACGACGGAATTTGCTGAAGTCATGGACGCTGTCGCCGGAGCCGACCTGACTCATACGGTCCAGGGCGATTATCGTGGTGTGCTCGGCGCCCTTAAAAGCAGCATCAACGGGACCGTTCAGCGTCTGGCCGAGACAGTCCAGACCATACAGTTGACCTCTGCTGATGTCGGGCTCGCGGCGCGCGAGATCAACATGGGCGCCGACGATCTCTCGAAGCGCACGGAAGAGCAGGCCTCGAGCCTGGAAGAGACCGCCGCGACCACCGAAGAGCTCGCGGCCTCGGTGAAGGCCTCGGCCCAGGCCTCGCGCCAGGCGGCTTCGATCGCGAACGAAGCGATGGAGGCGGCCCAGACTGGCGGCACCATCGCCGGCCAGGCTGTGGACGCCATGGCCCGCATCGAGGGCGCATCGACCAAGATCTCCGACATCATCCGGGTGATCGACGACATCGCCTTCCAGACCAACCTGCTCGCGCTCAACGCGGCGGTGGAAGCGGCCCGCGCCGGCGATGCCGGCAAGGGTTTTGCGGTCGTGGCCTCTGAAGTCCGGACGCTCGCCCAGCGCTCCAGCGAGGCGGCCAAGGACATCTCGGCGCTGATCTCGTCCTCCAACAGCGAGGTCGGCGAAGGCGTCAAGCTCGTCCGTCAGGCGGGCGAGCAGCTCAGCCAGATTCTCTCCGCCTCGAAGAAGGTCGCCGCCACCATCGCCGACATCTCGGCGGCGTCGGGCGAGCAGGCCAACGGCATCGACGAGATGAGCCAGGCTGTCGCCCATCTCGACGAGATGACCCAGCAGAATGCGGCACTGGCCGAGCAGAGCGCAGCCTCGGCCGGCTCGCTCTCCAACCGCATCGGCCAGCTCAACGACCTCGTGGCGGCGTTCAGGACCGGGCCCGACGGCGCTTCCGCCGGCCATGGCGCGATGTCGGCCTCGACCGAGCCCGCCCGCCTGCGCCAGCTCGCGGAAACAGCCTTCGCACGAACCCCGGCCCGGACCGCGGCGCCGCGGCCTGCTCCGGCCAAGGCCGCCGCACCCGCGCCGGCCCCGGCGAAGAAGGTCGCCAACAGCCGCGCCGGCGACTCCGGCTGGGAAGAGTTCTGAGCCACGCTGAAAGGCTCCAAGAGAGTCTCTCGGTTTGTCGCCCAACGCAGGCACTGCCGACTTGGCAGCGTGGCTCTTTTCCCAGGACTGAATGATGCTATCCGTAGCCCCACTCGGATTCTCGGTGATCAGAAGCCCACTGTTGCCGGAAATCGCAGAGGGTATCGCGTCGATGCCACCCGATCAGGCATTCAGGGTGATGGTACGCATCATCTCGTCCATGATTGCCGGCGTTGCACTTTGCGCAGCCAAGCGCCCTCCCGGGCACCCAGTCAGACGTTGTGCGACAGAACTCGTAAAAGTGCTGCCTGCCCTCGGCGAGCGTCCTGAAGACTGCCGGCTGGAGCAGCTTTACCAAGTGGCAGAGGAGGTCGGGGCCCAGATTTGGCACCTAATCGCGTTTCAGCCTGATCGGAAGCTCAAAGCCGATTTGGAAGCCCTCGTCTCGTCGATCTGCCGACCGGCCACTCAGGTATCCGACCGCCCGGCAGCAGACGCTCCAGAGGTCGGCTAACGTCCAAAAGTATGCGCTGCCCTAAAGCGGACATTCCAAATGTCGGCTAAGGGGCCAAATGCGAACCCCGCTGCCACAGCGACCGCGCAGCGACGCCGGCCTTCATACCGACGTGGTTTGAAGCGTCGGCTTTCGGATCGACTTCGATTGGCTGCCTGTGAGCGCAAAGCCAATCCCATCCGCACCCCTAGCTCAGGCACCAAACCACGAGCTGGTCGACGTCACGCAGACCGACCACATCACCGCTGACGTTGCCCCCTGAAGCCCTCGGCTCGAATTGGACTCCGTCGAAATGCGACGGAGATGAAGAAGCGAATTGATCTGCGGGGAAACCAGGGGCGGTTCACAACACCCAACAATGATTTCCAACACTTGCCGGCATCCTGTAATGATTGGGACTAGGCTGCTTCTTCGGGAGACATACCATGCGCGTTGGCCTGGTCGTATATATGCTTGCCGCTGCGATATGCGGTTCTGCGCTAGCCGACACCGCGGTTCCGCCGAAGGATGTTTTGGGCAGCGACCTGCCGTGGCTGAAGCGTTATGCAGGCTCGGTGATCCTCGATTTCTCACAGTCGGCATTCGATGAGGCCGATCTGGTCTCGGGACCGCTCAAGCCCAAGGACGGGCGAGACCCGGTGTCCAACAACCTGCTGCGCACCCCGGAATCCGTGACAACCTTGCAAGGGCGCAGAACGCGCTTCGTTTATCTCCTACCCGCGGGGCGCAGCCCGCTCGAAGCCACATCTGGCTATGACCAGGAGCTGCAGGCTCGTAACGGACAGACCCTGTACCAGTGCAGGGAGCAGGCTTGTGGTGGCAGCCTCGGCAGGGCTGCAGATTCGGGCGGTGGCGAGCAAGGGCTGATCCACCACGTCTTCCCACGCGATCAGGTGCCGAAAGCGCTTTATTCCGCAGGCTGGTGCGTTCTGACGGCCAGTAATGCCAACCAACGCTATCAGTTGATAAAGGCCGATGGAGCCCATGTAGCGGTCTTCGCTGCCGAGGTTAAGGCCTCCCGGGATTGCAAAAATTTTGACGGCCGCGCGATCGCTATCGTCACTGTGGTCGAAGACCGGCAACGCGAGCAGAGGATGGAGCTTGTCGACGCTCGCAAGATGGCCGGGGATATCGCCACACAAGGGCGCGCCGTTCTATACGGTGTCCAGTTTGATACCGACAAGGCCACTATCAAGCCGGAATCCCGACCGCAGATCGAGCAGATCGCGGCCTTCCTGAAAATGGGCTCGGGCACGTTCTTCGTCGTCGGCCACACGGATAATCAAGGCGCACACGAATACAACCTCGATCTGTCCAGGCGTCGAGCAGCGGCGGTTACAGAGGCTCTTATAAAAGGGCACGGCATCCAAGCCGGCCGACTGACCGGCTTCGGTGTCGGGATGCTCGCGCCGGTCGCTAGTAATGCCGAGGAACCAGGACGCAGCCGGAACCGCCGCGTCGAAATAGTCCCCCGCTGACAGGGCCACAGTGCGGGCGGGGAGTTGGATACCGACCTCGCGATCGACGAGGACGACCTGGCAAAGCGCGCGGTCGACAACTTCAGGAAGAGTGGCGCTCACCCGAGTTGATGGGTGATGCGGTTCGCTGGGAACTCTTGATTGCTGGTTTCGTTGGCCACTTTTGAGAAGATGGCCTGCGATGTTCAGACGCCCCGACCTTTGGATTTGGCTGTTGATCGCCCTGGTCGTGATCGGCAGCTGCTGTTTCCACACTAATGTGGGGCCGCCCTTGGCAATCAAGGGTTGAATGATCGAGGCCAACTGCGAAGCACGGACGCCGCGGTGTCCAGCTCCTCAGCGGAATCTGGCTCGTCGCGATCGGCTTCGCCCTGAGGCAGGCGGACAAGAGCTGGCTCGGCCTTGGCGGTATCGTCTTGGGGGCGATGTTCATGGCCACCGCGCTGCGGGTCGCATTCCCGGTTGCCGCTCTGATCCAAAGTGCGGCCGTTCCCCTGACGCTGGTCTGGTTTGTCGGGCTCGCGGTCATGCTCTGGCGTGACGGCCGAATCTGAACCCTCGTGGCCAATGCTTGCTGAGCGAGCGCAGCTTTGGCAGCGTTTTCTCAGCGGCTCGGAGATCGGCTGACGTTTTTGTACGGCACGCCGAAGAAGGCCACCCGTCGCGGAAATGCCGCTACTCTCTCGTGATCCAATTGAGCCGAAGGTGGCTGACAGCACATCAGCCTCGGTAAACGCGCTCGATCTCCCAAGCACTCTGTGGCTGGTTATGAAGGTCCCAGTAGTGACCCGCGATCATGTCGGGGTCGAATGCCGTACCCGTGGCGACCTGGCCAGCAATGGTCACTGTGGCTACGTGAATACCGTCTGGTGCGAGCTCGGGAGCCATCGCATAGACCAGGCCCCGCAGGCCTGTCTTTCCCGCTGTCAGAGAGGCAACGCCAACGCCAGAGGCGGGATAGAGCGCGAGACCACCACCAGTGAAAAGCATCGTCCCTGAGCCTCGCGCACGCATGGCCGGATAGACGCTCTGAGCACAAACGAGGGCTCCAGTGATGGCCAGCGAGAGGTCTTGCGCAAAGTCCTGCGGCGAAAGTGCCATCGTCGCCGCCTCTCGCCAGCGAGCGGCATTGTAGATCAGGACATCGGGATCGCTCGTTGCCGCCGCGACCTCCGCCAAAGCGCACTGGATTACCGACGGCTGGGAAAGATCGACCTCAAATCCGCGCGCGATTATGCCCTGGTCAGCGAAGGCGGTCACCGCCTCGTCCAACGCGGCTCTTCCGCGCGCCAACAGCGATATAGAATAGCCTTCGCTGGCGAAGCGGCGAGCCAATGCCGCTCCCATTCCTGGGCCATAGCCCGCAATGACAGCATGATTCATGATGCAAACCTGCGCGTTCGAAATTCTTTACGGCCGCTGTCGATGTCAGCGCCTGGCGAGCTCTGCGGCCACGGCGCGGGCATTGCGCTCGACGAGATCGGGAGGGGGCGCCACCTTCGGATAGCCAGGATAACGCGCCTCTGTCTTGCTGCGGATCGCTGAGAGGGCTTCTGGCGTCGGCTGTGCGGTTCCGATGGTGGCCATCACTTCGGTACGGAAGCTCTCAAGATAGGCCCGTTGTTCGTCGATCAACGCAACCATCGGCGCGGCGGAGCCATGGCCTGGCAACGCGAGGCCAACCCCTACATAGCGCTGTCTGGCGGTGGCCAGTTCTGCCAGCCATGCCGTTGTGTGGCCATCTACCAACCAGGGCGTCACGCGGTTCCCGACGAGATCAGCGGCGAATAGTATACCTTGGGCTTCTGCGTGGAGCATGGTCATCCCTACCGCCTCACAAGGGCCGAGCTGATCAACCCGCCATTCGACGTCGGCCAGCCTCAGACGTTCGCCCGGACGAAGAACGCGCGTCGGGATCGGTACTGCATCCGGCATCACCGGCCCCAAGAACCGCTTCATCTCGGCCATCATCGCCGCGCCATCGCGACGGATCGCGTCATGCGTTGTCTCACTTGCAAGCAGCGCGGCGTCCGGGAAAGCGTCACGGACCACCTGAGCGCCGCCAACATGATCAGGGTGCTCATGTGAGAGCACGATCGCTTCGACGGGAAGATTTAGGCCGCGAGCCATAGCCACGAGCTGCTGCGCCTCCACGGCCGTCCGCTGGCAATCCAGGATCACCTGTGAGCGCGGGCCGACCAGGATGTATGAATTGACGGACGCGTCGCCCGGTCGATCGAATTTCACGATACTGAGGGGACCACTGGGCTGATAGGCCTTCGCACGCACGGGAAGTGGAAGCGAAAACGCAGCGGCGCCCATCAAGAGGGCACGTCGGGTTGGCGGTGAGGTCCTCATCGACCGGACCTCACTTCAAGATCAGGGGCGTCAGGACCGGTGCCATCAGCATCTCGAATTCGAGATTGGTCGCACTGACGATGTTTTCGACGATCATTCCGTCAGTGACCCGGGCTACATGTGTCTCATCGAACAGGATGACGCGGTTCGTGGCGGCAACACCGAAGAACTCGCCTGCATGCCGTTGCCGCGAATGAAAGCGCGTCACGACACGGGCTCCGTCCTGCGAGACGAATTGGTCGATGATCTCAACCGGGCTTTCGGCCGGGAAGGCTGAGACGAACGCCGTGACGATGGCCTTGTATTCTTCTCGTCCGTCGATGGGGCCCATTGGCTTCAGGCCGGTGATGCCTTGCACTTTGGGGTGTAAGGTGGCGTCTGCAACAGTGAGATCGCCAGTACCAAGAAACTGCGTGATGAAGGGGCTGACGATCGAAGCTGGGTCGGACATATCTCACCTCCTGCTTCATCTGACTTGGCGAGCGGCGCCGTCCCCGTCTATGCCTCGATAGCGATAGTTGGTATTGCTGACAGCGATGACGCTGAACGGGATCGACCTCAACCTGCTTGTTGCGTTTGATGCGATCAGGGAAACCCGAAGCATCAGCCGGGCCGCGGCTCAGCTTGGCCTGCGGCAACCCGCTGTCAGCGGCGCGCTTGGGCGACTGAGGAAGCTCTTTGGCGATGAGCTGTTCGTGCGCGCCGGTGGCGAAATGCAACCAACACCAAAAGCGCTGCAGATCGCACCAGCGGTTGCGACGGCATTGGCTCACCTTCGCCAAGCCCTGAATCCCAGCCTCGCCTTCGATCCGCGCGGGACAGGCCAGACCTTCACGATCGCCAGTACGGACTACACCACCACGGTTCTCCTGCCCCCGTTCCTGGCCATGATGGAAACCGAGGCGCCGGAGGCGAAGTTGCGCATCGTCGGCTATGATAAGGACGACATCGGCGCGCTTATCGACCGGGGCGTTATCGATCTGGCCCTCGGCGTATTCCAGAAGCCGCCTGAGCGCTCGGTTCGTCAACGTCTCTGCCAAGAGAACTTTGTCGGTGTAGCTCGCTCGGGACATCCTGCGCTTCAGGATGGCGGAATGACGCTCGATACCTACCTTCGACAGCGGCATGCCCTGGTTTCGATCCGTCGGGATGCCGTTGGCGCAATTGACCGCGTTCTCGCAGAGCGCGGCCTCGCGAGACAGATCGTGGTGACGCTTCCCCATATGATGGCGCTGCCTGCGCTGATCGCCTCAAGCAATTTCGTTACCGCCTTGCCAGGCAGGATCGCCGCAAAACTGACCGAGGTTGGTCTCGTCAGCTTTCCACTTCCACTGCCGATGCCGGCCTGGCGAATCGAAATGCTGTGGAACCCGCAGGCTCGTAATGACCAAGCTAATGCTTGGCTTCGTAGTCGGATCACCGCCGCAGCTATGCAGCTTTGAAGCTCCGCGCCATCTCCTGACACTGGCGTCACGCCATGAACCCGACCTTCGCAAGCCGTGCGAACGTGCCCTCATTCATACGCTTTCTGTTCCAGCATACGTGTCTAAAGGCGTTGGGACGGACAAGGGGCACCGCGGTAAACGCGGCGCCCCCGACTATAGCTTAGTAGTCCATCCCGCCCGCCGGCATGGCAGGCGCCGCGTCCTTCTTCGGCAGCTCCGCGACCATCGCCTCGGTGGTGATCAGCAGGCCTGCGACCGAGGCTGCGTCCTGGATCGCCGTGCGCACGACCTTGGTCGGGTCGATGATCCCGCGCCTTGACCATGTCGCGATACTCGCCGGACTGCGCGTCATAGCCCCAGGCATAGTCCTTGGACTCGAGCAGCTTGCCGACCACGACGGCGCCGTCGTCGCCGGCATTCTCGACGATCTGGCGGGCCGGCGCCGTGATCGCCTTGCGGACGATCTCGATGCCGGTCTTCTGGTCGTCATTGCCGGCCTTCAGCCCGTCCAGCGCCTTGGCCGCGCGCAGTAGGGCAACGCCGCCACCAGGCAGGATGCCCTCTTCCACGGCCGCGCGGGTCGCGTTCAGGGCGTCATCGACGCGATCCTTCTTTTCCTTGACCTCGACTTCGGTCGCGCCGCCGACGCGGATCACCGCCACGCCGCCGGCGAGCTTGGCGAGGCGCTCCTGCAGCTTTTCACGGTCATAGTCCGAGGTGGTCTCCTCGATCTGCGCCTTGATCTGCGAAACGCGGGCATCGATCTCCTTCTTGGAGCCCGCACCGTCGACGATCGTGGTGTTCTCCTTCTCGATCCGGACCTTCTTGGCGCGGCCGAGCATGTCGAGCGTCACGTTATCCAACTTGATTCCGAGATCCTCGGAGATCGCGGTGCCGCCGGTGAGGATCGCGATGTCTTCCAGCATGGCCTTGCGGCGGTCACCGAAGCCCGGCGCCTTGACGGCTGCGATCTTAAGTCCGCCACGCAGCTTGTTGACGACGAGAGTGGCGAGCGCCTCGCCTTCGACGTCCTCGGCCACGATCAGCAGCGGCTTGCCAGTCTGCACCACCGCTTCCAGCAGCGGCAGCATGGTCTGCAGGCCCGAGAGCTTCTTCTCGTGGATCAGGATGTAGGGATCTTCCAGCTCCGCGATCATCTTTTCGGAGTTGGTGACGAAATAGGGCGAGAGATAGCCGCGGTCGAACTGCATGCCCTCGACGACGTCGAGCTCGGTCTCGGCGGTCTTGGCTTCCTCGACGGTGATGACGCCCTCATTGCCGACCTTCTTCATCGCCTCGGCGATCATCTCACCGATGGCGCGGTCGCCATTGGCCGAGATCGTGCCGACCTGCGCGACCTCTTCCGAGCCGGTGATGGTCTTGGAATGCTTGCCGAGCGACGCGGTGACAGCCTCTACGGCGAGGTCGATGCCACGCTTGAGGTCCATCGGATTGATACCGGCGGCGACCGCCTTGGCACCCTCGCGGACGATCGCCTGAGCCAGCACGGTCGCGGTCGTGGTGCCGTCGCCGGCCGCATCGTTCTGCTTGCTGGCCACCTCGCGCACCATCTGCGCGCCCATGTTCTCGAACTTGTCGGCGAGCTCGATCTCCTTGGCGACGGTGACGCCGTCCTTGGTGATGCGCGGCGCGCCGAACGACTTCTCGATCACGACATTGCGGCCCTTAGGACCGAGCGTGACCTTGACCGCATTGGCCAGTGTGTCGACGCCGCGCAGCATGCGTTCGCGGGCGTCTTGCGAAAACTTGACGTCTTTCGCAGCCATGATTCCTCACTCCTTCAGACTTGAGGGTTTCAGGTTGATGGGTTGGAGACGAAGCCTCGTCAGGCGGCCTTCTTCAGGGAGGCGGTGGCCTCGACGACACCCATGATGTCGCTCTCCTTCATGATCAGGAGATCCTCGCCGTCGATCTTCACCTCGGTGCCGGACCATTTGCCGAAGAGCACGCGGTCGCCGACCTTTACGTCGAGCGGCACGAGCTTGCCCTGCTCGTCGCGGGCGCCGGGGCCGACGGCGATGATCTCGCCCTCCTGAGGCTTCTCCTTGGCGGTGTCGGGGATGATAATCCCGCCCTTGGTCTTCTCCTCGGCGTCGATGCGCTTCACGACGACGCGGTCATGCAGTGGCCGAAACTTCATGAGTTCCTCCGTTTTCATGTCGGTCACAGGTCAAAGCAGGCGACGCCCCGGCGGCGCGGCTAAGGAACCGCGGCGCCCTGCGGCAGGTTCGCCCGCGCGATCATCTGGTTTTGCCAATTTCGCAGTTCAAGAGGGTGGCAGCACTTTTTTCGAGCGAGTGCTAAAAGACTGAAAAGGCAGCGCAAACGCAACTTTTTGGCTTGCATCCGCGTTGCAGATGCGTTGCCATCGGCGGGTTGCAACCACGGAGCAGACAGGCATGGCTTCGAGCGACTTCGCCCGCCAGATCGCGGGCTACGGACTAACCACAGCCGGCATTATCTACCGCATGCCCGACCACCCAGCGATCCTGCAGGAATATGTCTGGCAGGACTACGACCTCGCCCCCCGCTTTCCGGAACTCAACCGCTTCCTCGAGTTTTGGCAGGCAAAGCTTGACGGCAAGCTCTTCCGCGTCACGGTGAGCCACAAGGACCTAATCGGCCCCGCCGACCTGCGCGCGGTGGGCAGCGAGTTCCGGCTACAGTAGCGGGCTCGCGCCAACAGCTCAACTCGGCGCATTGCTTGGAACCGGACAGTCCGGTCGTTGTGATGCCCAGGGAGTTCAGTTCCTCCGCAGATAACACTCTTGGTCTTTCGATAAGCGCGATTGTTGAGCTCCGCCGCTGTATCGGGGGCTACTCGCCTTGACTCCGTTGTACTGTGCGCTGTTGTCTCAACCTCATCACGCGCAGGAAGCCGTCCATGCTGAAGAAGGTGCCTAATCCCATCGATCGCCATGTCGGCGCCCGAGTCCGGATGCAGCGGCTCGTCATTGGCGTTAGCCAGGACAAGCTCGGCGGCGCTTTGGGCCTGACCTTCCAGCAAGTCCAGAAATACGAGAAGGGTTCGAACCGGATCAGCGCCAGCCGGCTTCAGCAGATCGCCAACATGCTCGACGTCCCGGTGTCGTTCTTCTTTGAGGGCGCCCCGACAGGTGACGCGGCGGCCGAGAGCTTCAGCCAGCCGGGCGTCAACGCCCATGTTTCGGATTTCATGGCGAGCAGCGAGGGCGTGCAGTTGACCAAGGCGTTCGTGCGCATCAAGAGCGCGGCCGTTAGGCGCCGGATTATCGACCTGGTCGAGACGCTTGGCGAGGTCGAGGACGTCTGACCGGTTGGCATTCCTCGGTCCGTGGCCCGAGCGCGGTTAGATTGAGCTCGATCGCCGGCGTCACCAAGCTGCGCAGTTGGCGTTCATCCATGAAAGTCTGGATGTCTTCAGGGCTGACATAGGTCTCCCGAAACCAAGGGAAGCGGGCAGGGTCGAAGGAGGCGACGATCCAGTCGATCGTGCGCCTGACATGGGGCAGCGTCGCAGACTGCGGATGATACGCCAGCCAGATGTCGCGCTTGAGCAAAAAGTCCTTCGCGACATGGACAAGGCCTTGGGTGACCACGGGCGCATAGGTCGGGAAGGCCGTAACACCGAGCCCGCTGATCGCCGCCACGAACTGGGCCGAGCTGCTGTTGACCCTCAGATTGACGAAACGGCGCTTGTCCTCCCTCGTCATCTCGACCTCGACCCTCTCGCTGCGGATCTGGGGGCCCTCGACCTCGATGAAGTGGAAGTCGTGGATGTCCGTCTTGCTTGCAGGAGCGCCGTGCGCGGCGATGTAGGCCTCTGAGGCGAACAGCACGATGTGCAGGCTTCCGATCTTGCGAACCATCAGGTCGGGATCGGTCGGCTTTTCGAGTTGAATGGCGAGATCAACCTCCAGTTCCGAGATCTTCGGCAGCGCCATCGAACAGCGCAGGTCGAACTGGATCTCGGGGTGCTTGTGGCGCAGTTCGCTGAACAAGGGCGCCAGCCAGAACACGCCCAGGCCTTCTGTGATGCCGACCTTCACACTGGCGCGTAGGGCCGCCTTCTCTCGGCCGGGCAGGGTGGCGAAGACGCGCGCCTGACGCTGGATGCCCTCCGCTACGACGAGCAGGCGACGGCCGGTCTCGGTGAGGGTCATGCCCGTTCTGGAGCGCTGGAACAGCAGGGCGCCGGTCTGCGCCTCGAGGTCGTTGATGCGCCCGCGGAGCGCCGCGGGCGAGTGGCCGGTCTCCAAGGCCACGGCACGAATGCTGCCGCGCTCCGCGAGCTTCAAGAAGAGCCGAATGTCGTCCCAGTTCAGATTGACGCCCGCCTGCGGTTCGACGTGAGCACTCCTGAGACCCATGTGCGTCGTTTCCAATCTATCCCCGCCCTATCCAAATTGGATTAACGTTTAACGGTTGCGGTGTTGCTGTTGTATCCAGAAGGATCAGTGTGATGGGAATCAACTATTCGAAGGAGCATTTCAATGCAGACAAGGGCGTTCGGAATTTTCGCACGCTCAACTACACGAGTTATGGACGCGGCTACGCAGCGTTCAGCCCGAACGAAGCAATCATCAGCCATTCCATGGAAATGGCAAGGCAGGATGTTCCGGGACTCGCGTCGCTCGATGATGTGATGCGCGTCTATCGTTACAACCCCGATACGATCTCGGCGTTCGCGCGCGAGTGGGCCGACGCGCCCGACACACAGCCGATCGGGATTCTGGCCCATCTGCCCCTGACGCATGAGGGCGCCGTGGCGCTCTTCAACGGCGAGCTCGATACGGCGCGGCCTGATCTGAAGTTCATCTGCCGGCCGCATCAGCGCGCCGCTGCGCTCTACTTCTGGCTCATCCATCTCCCCAAGGGCCACGGCGGCGGCCTGTCCCTGGTCATGGAGAAGATGACCAGCGCGAAGAACAAGGACCTGCCAATTTTCTGCAAGGCCGCCAACGAGAAGGCCAAGGCGTTCTTCGAGAAGATGGGCTTCAAGATGGGCGCGACGTTTGAGCGCCTGCATTCGCGCACGCTGATGAGCTGCGAGATGCCGGACCCGGCTGCCGGTCGCAAGCCCTACGACAACTACATCCCAGGGGCACAGGCCGGCACCAAGAAGCTCTCGGTCACGGTCGTTCACTCCCTCGACGACCTGCTCAAATGCATCGCCATCCGCGGCGCGGCCTATGTCGAGGAGCGAGGCATCCCCTACCAGGAGGATGTCGACGGGAACGACTACAGCGCCACGCATCTGCTCGGCTATGTCGGCGACGAGCCGGCTGGCTGCATCCGGCTGCGCTACTTCGGCAGCTTCATCAAGATCGAGCGCCTGGCGGTGCTGCCCCGCTGCCGTGGCGGGCTCGCGATGAGCTTGGTGAGGGCTGCCATCGCCTTCGGCCAGGACAAGGGGTTCCAACGCTTCTACGGCCAGGCGGCTGCGCCGGTGCTCAAGCTTTGGAAGCACTTCGGATTTACCCAGCGCGAAGGCGAAGGCCTGAGCTACCTCACCGACGAGGTCTACTATGAGATGGACCTGGTGACGGACCGCGTGATGCTGCCTCTCCACGTCAATTCGGGAGCGGCAGTGCTGGTCAGGCCGGAAGGTCAGTGGGACCGTCCCGGGCCCCTCGAGGCTCTAACGCCTAATCCCCGGGCTTCGCTCTCATCCCCTCTGGTCGAACTGGACGGCGGCTGGCCGTTGCCGACCGAAGTGCAGTCCGCGGATCCGGCTGTGCCTGACAAGTCGCTGGGCTCTGCTGCTGCCGACAAGTGGGTTCCCGGCGTCAGCCCGACGACTATGTATCCCGACCGCGACATTCCCGGCTGCGTGAACCCGTTCTATGGGGAATCGCCGACCTGCGGCCCGGATTCATGGCCGCCGCTGATCTACGGCCGCAAGCCTGGGCTAAACTGCTGATGACGGCGCCGTCCTCAGAGCACCCGGCGCCAGCTTCGATCGATCACGCGATCAGGATGACCGACGCCCTCATCGCCGAGGTCATCAAGATCGATCCTGTCGCAACCACGCTGCTCGGCCTGGCCAAGGCCGAGCTGGTCACGCGGAAGGCGGTGGCGGAGGGCGGTGTCCTTCCGTTCCCGCCTCAAGGCGCCCGTGCGCGTTAAGGACGTTGCTCTGCCGACCTCTCGGCCAACCCTGGTCTAACTCTTGCCTGGATTATCGCCATGACGACTGACCTCCACAGCGGCCGCTATCTCGGCTCGTTCCGCTGGCTGGTAAGCAAGCGCCTTCTCATCTTCGGGGAGGAACTGGCCTCTGCAGTCGGCTTCGACACCGACCTGGGACGGGCGGGGATCGAACTGGGTCTGTTTGCCAGTGTCCTGCATCGTGACGATCAGCCAGCATTCGCCGCTGCGACCGAGCGCGCCTCGTATTTTGGCGGAAAGGTCGACGTCGTCTTGCGTCTGGTCGGCCGTGAGGATGTAGCAACCGTCCGGGTGATTGCATCCTGCGTCAACGCCCGGCGAGGCCGGCCCACCGAGTTCCTGGGCTCGCTCCATCTGCTGGGAGAACACGCGGTGCCGCCCTTAGCGGAGATGGCTGATCACCTGTGCGCCGCGGCCCGCATCGTCCGCGGCTTGGATGAGCGACCACTGCAGCGGCTCGTCGATATGGCTCTCGTCGAACTCGGGGGACGCATGGCGACCCTTGAACAGGAAAAGCAACGGGAGCGTGCCGCCCTCGCCGTTGTGGGGTGAGCCGCATCCGCTCGGTCCAACCGGAGAAGCCTAAACTCGGTTCGAGGCGCAACCGTTTGGATCAGGCCGATCGTCATGATGGGAGGGAGACAACGATGGCCCGCAGTCTCGAAGCGATAGAAGCGCGCAAGCGCGACGACATTCAGATGATCCGCAGCCCGCGTCTTTGGCCCCAGCGCTTTCTGCGGCTGAAAACGCAGCCATGGGTCGAGGGCGCCGCCGGCAAGGGCCGGTTCGGGCGCATGGAGCAAGACGATCAGTTGACGGTCTACCCTGATGATGGCGAGCCGATGCTGTTTGATAGCCTCGAGCAACTGACCGAGGTCTGGGGCGTGGACTGAGTGTTGGGAAGATCTGAGGAGGGTCCGCGACGCAGGAGCAGCGAGCGACGCTGGAGCGCGCGGGAGGCGCTCCTCAATATGCTCGGGGATCAGCCCTACAATATCCGCCGCCTCCTCTTGCCCTTTGAGCGAGACCGGCAAGCAGATCGACTTTCGCTGACGCATTCAGGCGAAACGCGCCATTAGCTGACCTTTAGGCCATGGCCAAAACCTGACATTCCCCGATGCGCGGATAGGACACGTGATGCGCTCTCGCCACGCTAGTTTAGATCAGCCGGATTTGGACATCAGACCGAGTCGGAAGCCAGTGAGGCTGATTGCACAGGGTCTGTCGGCAAGGTTCGAAGCGGGTGGATGTCACGGTCAGACGCGAATGTAATGGTGGCTCAGATCGAGCTCTGGAAATTCGGCAGCGGCTTTCGCTACGGGGGTCCGAGGCCTGGCGGCCACCTTGGGTGACGCTGGGCATTCTCATTCAGCAGTCTCTTGGCGGGTCACCGTCGGCATGACCAATCGCGCTCTGTGATTTGGCCTGAGCCCGAACGCTTTTGCCAAACTTCTGCAGCGAAGGCGACCTACCTTTCAGCCGTGATCATAGCGGCGATGGCATAGCGCCGGCCCTTTCGTTTCCCGCGCTCAACCTCTTCGCGCGGCTTCTATTTCCGCAACATCGATTTTGCCCATCGTCATCATCGCGGCGAATGCGCGCTTCGCCTCGTCACCCCCGGCCGCTATGGCCTCTGTCAAAACGCGCGGTGTGATTTGCCATGAGATGCCCCAGCGGTCCTTGCACCAACCACATTCGCTTTCCTGGCCACCATTCCCGACGATCGCATTCCAGTAACGATCGGTCTCCTCCTGATCTTCCGTCGCGATCTGGAAGGAGAAGGCTTCGGTGTGCTTGAATGTAGTTCCTCCGTGAGGCCCAAGCACGAAACCCCGGCGACGGTGAATTCAACCGTGAGGACATCGCCTTCCTTCCCGGAGGGGTAGTCGCCGGGCGCCTTGTGTACGGCCGTTATCGCGCTGTCTGGGAACGTTGCGGCATAGAAGCGGGCCGCAGCTTCGGCGTCCTTGTCGTACCAAACGCAAATGGTGTTCTTCGCCATCGTCGATCCCTTTCATCGTAAACAAGGCGCATCATGGTAGCCGGTTAAAACGTTGAGCTGAAAACGAGCGAGTCCCAGATGCGCAATTGAGCAATTTCTACCGACCGACGAGCCCGAGTCGAAGATAAACATGCTAAAATACGCCCCCGAGCGATGGCCTTAGGAACTTACGGATCGAGACCGAGCATTCGCCGCCCCAGCCTGGCATCGCCGCTGCCGGCAAAATCGTCGAAGGCCTTCTCGGTAACGCGGATGATGTGCTCGGCGATGAAGGGTGCGCCCTCGCGGGCGCCGTCCTCGGGGTGCTTCAGCGCGCATTCCCACTCCAGCACCGGCCAGCCCGCGAAGCCGTACTGCGCGAGCTTGGAGAAGATCGCCTTGAAATCGACGTGGCCGTCGCCAAGCGAGCGGAAGCGCCCGGCGCGCTCGACCCAGGGCGCGAAGCCGGAATAGACGCCCTGGCGGCCATTGGGCCGGAACTCGGCATCCTTCACATGGAAGGCGCTGATGCGCTCGTGATAGATGTCAATGAAGGCGAGATAGTCGAGCTGCTGCAGCAGAAAATGCGAGGGGTCGTAGTTGATCCGGCAGCGCGGATGGCCGTCGAGACGCTCCAGGAACAGCTCGAAGGTCGCGCCGTCGAAGACGTCCTCGCCCGGATGGATCTCGAAGCCGACATCGACGCCGTTCTCCTCATAGACGTCCAGTATCGGCCGCCAGCGCTTGGCCAACTCGCCGAAGCTCTCCTCGACGAGGCCGGCGGGCCGCTGCGGCCAGGGATAGACGAAGGGCCAGGCGAGCGCGCCGGTAAAGCTCACCGAACCGGCGAGCCCGAGCCGGCGCGAGGCTCTGGCCGCGAGCTTGAGCTGCTCCACCGCCCAGGCCTGACGTGCGACCGGGCGACCATGCAGGGCGGCCGGCGCGAAGTCGTCGAACGCTGCGTCATAGGCCGGGTTCACCGCGACGAGCTGGCCCTGCAGATGCGTCGAGAGTTCGGTGATCGCGACGCCGTTCTGTGCCGCGATGCCCGCGATCTCGTCGCAATAGGCCTGCGATTCGGCCGCGCGGGCGAGATCGATGAAGCGGGCGTCCCAGGATGGCAATTGCACGCCGCGATACCCGAGCCCGGCCGCCCAGGCGGTGATAGATGCCCAACTGTCGAATGGCGCTGTGTCGCCTGCAAACTGCGCCAGAAAAATCGCAGGGCCTTTCATCGTCGCCGGCATTGCTCGTCCCTTTTCATTTGGCGCAGGATGGCGCGGGACGATGTGCCCGGTCCAGAGCGGACGGGCACCGCCGCATCGCCGCCTTCATCCAGACATCTGCCTGATCTAGGCCGAAGTTCGGTCTTGAGGGGCCGGGCGGTTCGTTCCTAGCTTTCGGGCAACGGCCGCCACAAGGCCGATCGAGGAAGCGCAGGAGGCCGCCATCGCTTTGCCCTGGCACGCTTTGAGTCCCGACGAGCTCGCGCTGCTGGAAGCGGCGTTCTGGGCCGGCGGGATCGCGCGCCACGACCTCTCCGATACGCTGCGGTTCTCGCGCAGCAAGACCAACGCGCTCGCGGCCGGTCTGCTCGACCAGGGCCTGCTCGACGAGGCCGGCGTCCAGCATTCGACCGGGGGGCGACGCCCCGAGACCTTGCGCGTGCATGGCCGCATCGGCGTCCTCGTCGGCGTCGATATCGGCGCGACCAGCCTCGACGTGGCGCTGCTGCGGCCCGATCTCAGCGTCATCGCGCGGCATTCGCAGGAGGCCGACGTCCAGGCCGGCCCGGGGCCGATCATGGCGCGGCTGCGCAGCCTTCTGCCCGCCATGCTGGCGGAGAATGGGATCGCGCGCGACCGGGTGCTGGCGGTGGGCATCGGCGTGCCCGGTCCGGTCAATTTCGCTGCCGGGCAGCTGGTCAACCCGCCGCTGATGCCGGGCTGGGACAGCTATGCCATCCGCGACGATCTACGCGAGATCACCGAGGCGCCGGTCTTCGTCGACAACGACGTGAACCTGATGGCGCTCGGCGTGCTCTGGAGCCAGCGCCGGCAGATCGAGAATTTCCTTGTCATCAAAGTCGGCACCGGGATCGGATGCGGGATCGTCTGCCATGGCGAACTCTATCGCGGCGCCAGCGGCTCGGCCGGTGATGTCGGCCACATCTGCGTCGATCCCGAAGGCCCGCTCTGCCGCTGTGGCAATCGCGGCTGCGTCGAGGCGATGGCGGCGGCGCCCGCGATCGTTACGATGGGCCGCGAGGCGGCGGAAAAAGGGCGCAGCGCGGGGCTAGCGCAGCGGCTCGCCGAGACCGGACGGCTCGAGGCCAGCGATATCGGCGCCGCCTGCCGGGCCGGCGACGCCGAGGCCGATGCGATCGTGCGCCGCTCCGGCCGGCTGATCGGGCAGGTTCTGGCGGCGCTGGTGAACTTCTACAACCCGTCGCATATTTTCATCGGCGGCGGCGTCTCGCAGATTGGGCCGGTGTTCCTCGCCGCGATCCGCCAAAGCGTGAACCAGCGCTCGCTGGCGCTCTCGACCCGCCATCTTGAGATCACCTCGGCCCCGATGGGGCCGGAAACCGGGCTGATCGGCGCGGGCGTGCTGGCGATGCGCGAAGCCATGCGTGGCCAGACGCTGCCGGGTCAGACCTTGCCGAGACAGATCCGGCCCAGCCAGACGCTGCGAAGCCAGACATCGATCAGCGGAGGCCTGCGATGAGCGCTGATGGTCGCGGCCTGTCCGTCGCATTCGACGGTATCGTCAAGCGCTTCGGTCCGGTCGAGGTGCTGCATGGGGTCTCGTTTTCCCTGGAGCCCGGCCGCGTCTATGGGCTGCTCGGCGAGAACGGCGCCGGCAAATCAACGCTGATGAAGATCCTCGGCGGCTATGAGCAGCCGAGCGAGGGCCGCCTGCTGGTCGAGGGAGAACAAGTTGCCTTCTCCGGCTCGCGCGACGCCGAGACGCACGGCATCGTCCTGATCCATCAGGAGTTCAACCTTGCCGAGGATCTGACGATCGCCGGCAACATCTTCCTCGGCCATGAGCGTCGCAAGGGCTGGTTCCTCGACGAGGCCGCGATGCGGCAGGAGGCCGATGCCGCGCTTGCCCAGGTCGGCCTGGCGCGAGCGGCCGATACGCCGGTGCGGCGGCTGATCGTCGCCGAGAAGCAGCTCGTCGAGATCGCCAAGGCGCTGTCGCGCAAGGCCCGCCTGCTGATCATGGACGAGCCGACGGCGACGCTGACGCCGTCCGAGGTCGCGCGGCTCTTCGCCCTGATCGAGCGGATGCGCGCCGATGGCGTCACCATCGTCTACATCTCGCACAAGCTCGACGAGGTCGAGCGCATCTCCGACGAGGTGATCGTGATGCGCGACGGGAACCTCGTCGGCCGGGCGCCGACCGCATCTTTGTCCCGCCACGACATGGCGACGATGATGGTGGGGCGCGAGATCGCCGACCTGTTCCCGGAGAAGGTGCCGTTCGACGAGACCGCCGCGCCGGTGCTCAAGGTCGAGGGCTTCACCGTGCCGGGCTGGGCGCAGGGCGTCTCTTTCGCGGTGCGCCCGGGCGAGATCCTCGGCTTCGCGGGTCTGGTCGGTGCGGGCCGGACCGAGCTGTTCGAGGGGATTCTCGGCCTGAGGCCGGGCACGGGCGACGTCGAGGTCGCCGGCCGGCCGGTGACGCTGCGGACGCTCCAGCACGCGACCCGGCACGGGCTGAGCTATCTGAGCGAGGATCGCAAGGGCAAGGGGCTGCATGTCGACTTCCCGCTCGCGCCCAATCTCACCCTGATGGCGCTGGAGCGCTATGCCCGGCCCTGGCTCGACCACGGTGCCGAACGCCGGGCCATGGAACACGCCGTCGAGGCCTTCGGCATCCGCGCCGGCTCGCTGTCGATGCGTGCGGCCTCGCTGTCGGGCGGCAACCAGCAGAAGCTCGCCCTCGCCAAGGTGCTGCATCCCGAGCCGAAGGTGGTCGTGCTCGACGAGCCGACGCGCGGCGTCGATGTCGGGGCCAAGCGCGAGATCTATTTCCTGATCCAGAAACTCGCCCGGCAGGGGCTCGCGGTCGTCGTGGTCTCGTCGGAGCTGATCGAGCTGATCGGGCTGGCGCATCGCGTCGCGGTGATGCGCGGCGGCCGGTTGGTCGCCACCGTCGCGGGCGCCGACATGACGGAGGTCGAGATGATCGCTCATGCCACGGGGACGCGCGATGTCGCAGCCTGAAACAGGAGGCGGCGCCGCCGCCGATCTGCGCCGCCCGACCGGTACGCCCTGGGCGGAACGGCTCGCCAGCATCGGCCCCGTGCTCGGGCTCGTTGTGCTTTGCCTCGTCGGGGCGGCGCTGAACGGCGATTTCGCCACGCTCGACAACGCACTCAACGTACTGACCCGCACCGCCTTCATCGGCATCATCGCGGTGGGCATGTGCTTCGTCATCATCCTGGGCGGGATTGACCTCTCGGTCGGCTCGATGGCGGCGCTGATCGCCGGCTGCGTGATCATGTTCATCAACTGGGCGGCGGGCTCGGGCGTCTCGCCTCTGCTCGCGGTGGTGTCGGGCGCCGCTCTGGCGGTGCTGCTGGGGGCGGTGTTCGGGCTCGCCCATGGCGTGCTGATCGCGAAGGGCAGGATCGAGCCCTTCATCGTGACGCTGGGCACGCTCGGGATCTACCGGGCGTACCTCACCTATTTCGCCGATGGCGGCGCGCTGACGCTGCAGAACAACCTCGCCGACCTCTATGCGCCAGTCTATTACGGCAGCGTGCTGGGCGTGCCGATCCCGGTCGTCGCCTTCCTCGTCGTCGCATTGATCGGCGCCGCGATCCTGAACAAGACGGCCTATGGCCGGCATGTCCAGGCGATCGGCTCGAACGAGACCGTCGCGCGCTATGCGGCCGTCAACGTCGAGGGCGTCAAGATCTTGACCTATATGCTGCTGGGCATCTGCGTCGGCATCGCCACGCTGTTCTACGTGCCGCGGCTGGCCTCGGCCTCTCCGACCACGGGCCTGCTCTGGGAGCTCGAGGCGATCGCGGCGGTCATCGTCGGCGGAGCCGCGCTCAAGGGCGGCCAGGGCAGCATCATCGGCACGGTGGTCGGCGCGATCCTGCTCTCGGTGATCAGCAACATCCTCAATCTGACGAGCCTGATCAGCGTCTACCTTAACGCCGCCGTGCAGGGCTTCGTCATCATCATCGTCGCGTTTTTGCAGAAAGGCCGCCGCTAGGGCAGCCAGTCAAGGGAGAGAACGATGTCCATGCAGACCAGACGTTCCATCATGCTCGCTGCGGCCGCAGCGGGCCTTGCCTTCACGGCGACCGGCGCAGCCGCGGAGCCCGTCAATCTCGGCGTCTCCATTCCCGCCGCGACGCACAGCTTCATGGGCGGCATCAACTACTGGGCCAACCAGGCCAAGAAGGATCTCGAGGCCAAGCACAAGGACCTCAAGATCACGATCCGCACCGCCGCCAATGCGACTGAGCAGGCCAACCAGCTTCAGGACCTGAGCACGGTCAACAGGATCAACGCGCTCGTCGTCTTCCCCTTCGAGTCGGCCGCGCTGACGCGTCCGGTGGCGAATGTGAAGGCCAAGGGCGCCTATGTCACCGTGGTCGACCGCGGCCTGACCGACACCGCGGCACAGGACGCCTATGTCGCCGGCGACAACACCGCCTTCGGCAGGATCCCTGCCGAATACATCGTCAAGACGCTCGGCGGAAAGGGCAATGTCGTGGCGTTGCGCGGCATCCCTACCACGCTCGACACCGAGCGCATGGACGCCTTCAACGCCGTGCTGAAGGCCCATCCGGACGTCAAGCTGCTCGACGCCAAATTCGCCAACTGGAACCGCGACGACGCCTACAAGGTGACCCAGGACTTCCTGACCCGGTTCAAGGAGATCGACGCGATCTGGGCGGCCGATGACGACATGGCCTTCGGCGCCATCCGGGCCATCGAGCAGGCCGGCCGCAAGGACATCAAGGTGATCTTCGGCGGCGCCGGCGCGAAGGACATGGTCAAGCTGATCATCGACAGCAAGGATCCGCGCATCCAGGCCAATGTCAGCTACTCGCCGAAGTTCATCTACGACGCGATCAAGCTCACCGCGGAGGCGCGTCTCAAGAGCGAGAAGCTGCCGGCGACGACGATCATCCCCTCGGTGCTGATCGACAAGAGCAATGCGAAGGACTTCTACTTCCCCGACTCGCCATTCTGAGGGCGGCGGATCGACCGCGGCCGCCCCCTCGCCGGCGCGGCCGCCTGCATCGCTTCACGGAGACGCCGGATGACCGAGCAATCCCCACGCCGGCTGCGCTATGCCATGATCGGCGGCGGGCAGGGCGCCTTCATCGGCGCCGTGCATCGCCATGCGATCGCGCTCGACGGACTTGCGGAGCTTGCCGCGGGCGCGTTCTCCTCGACACCCGATCGAGCGCTGGCCTCGGGCCGCGCGCTCGGGGTGCCGGACGCACACAACCATACGAGCTGGCAGGGCCTGCTCGAAGCCGAGCTGAAGCGCCCGGCCGATGAGCGTGTCGATGCCGTGGTGATCGTCACGCCGACCGACAGCCATTTCCCGATCGCGCAGGCCTTCGCGGATGCCGGCTTCAACGTCGTCTGCGACAAGCCGCTGGTACATACGAGCGAACAGGCGGATGCGCTCGTCGCGACGGTCGCCAGGCGCGGCACCGTCTTCGGCGTGACCTATAATTACACCGGCTATCCGATGATCCGACAGGCGCGCGAGATGGTGCGATCCGGCGCGCTCGGCGCGATCCGCAAGGTCGTGGTCGAGTATAATCAGGGCTGGCTCGCCACCGCGCTGGAGGCGACAGGCAACAAGCAGGCCGGATGGCGCACCGATCCCGCGCGCAGCGGCATCGCAGGCGCTCTCGGCGATATCGGCTCGCACGCGGAGAACCTGGTTTCGACGGTGACAGGACTTGCAATAGAGGAACTCATCGCCGATCTCGGTGCGCTTGTTCCGGGCCGGGCGCTCGACGACGATGCCAGCATCCTGCTGCGATATAACGGCGGCGCGCGGGGCGTGCTCGTGGCGTCGCAAATCAATGCGGGGCTCGAAAACGACCTACGGCTGCGCGTCTCAGGCGAGCAGGGCACGCTGGAGTGGAGGCAGGAGGAGCCTAACCGGCTCTTCCACCATCGCGGAGACGGGCCGGCGCAGATCCTGACGCGGGGCTCGCCCTGGCTATGCGAGGCGGCGCGCCGGGGCGGCCGGATTCCGGCAGGCCACCCCGAAGGCTTCATTGAGGCCTTTGCCAACGTCTATCGCGGCGTCTTTGCCGAGATCGGCGCTCGGCGTGCGGGCACCATCGCCGATCCCCTGGATGCCGACTACCCGACGGTGGCGGACGGCGCGCGCGGCGTTTACTTCATTGAATGCGCTGTCGCGTCATCGGCCGCGCGACGCTGGCAGCGCTTTGCCTTCGACGAGGCATTGGCCGATGCGCCGCGTGTGTCGACAATTTTTGGCTGATTGATCTCGTGAACGGCTGCCGGTTATCCGCCCGTTTTGTCACAAGAGATGCGCCATCTCATGACACTGGCGTCCCCCCACGAACCTGACCTTTGCAAGCCTTGCGACCGCACCGGCATTCATACGCTTTCCTGCTCCGGCGCACGTGTCTACAGGCGTTGGGACTGACAAGGGCACCGCGGTAAACGTGGCGCCCCCGACCGTAGCTTAGTAGTCCATCCCGCCCGCCGCATGGCGGGCGCGGCGTCCTTCTTGGGCAGGGATAGCCGTCTGACATCGAGGCTGCCGAATGCTGTCAGCAACTGCCACATAATCGGCGTTAGGCGAACCGAGTAAGCTTGCGAGCGTAGCTGTCGAGCCAACGAAGGCAGTTCGGAACGGCGATATTGGACGCCGACCCACTAGTCCTTCGAACCCATACAGCCGTCAATGCCGCAGCTAAGTCCTGCAAACTGACAGGCTTTTGAATATAAGCTTCAGCATTGGCGGTGGTAAGCATCTGATCGAGAGGCCTGCCTGAGAGATACAGAATCGCGGGCCTCTGTGGCGGCGGCACTTGCGCGAATATCTCGGGGCCTAACTGCCTTCCCAATTGATAATCAAGCAGGGCGACGTCAGGGCATTTTGCATGAGCGGCTTCTATCGCCTCGGGAACCGTGCCGACGACGCCCACGACACAAAAACCGACCGCCTCTAAATATTCGGCGAAGAGCTCCCTCAGCATCTCGCTATCGTCAACGATGAGCACTTTGAGCATGGCGCGTCCTTGCGAATCGAACGTTTCCCCGCCTGCGCTCACATTACGGGGCTGGAGATGAAATGGAACCAGATTTGAGGTCATTGCTCTGACGACACTTGTGGGGCCGACCGCATCTTCAGCTGATAACGCCATCAGGCTTCTTGATGGTTGCGACCCGCACTGCTCCCAGTTGCCCCTGGGTTTGCCCGGTTTTAACACGGCCGGTACGCAAGCCCTTTCGGGCCGGGGAAACCGGACGACCGGCCGAAGCGATGGCTGCCGGCCTTCAACAAAGCCATCCGGCCCGCTCCTAGCTACCGCACAAGCATATGGCCGAATGGCCTTACTGCGTTGATGAATGATCGACGAGGTCTATCATCAAGCTGATGACGCGGCCTTGTACATGGCCAATCGCGCAGGTCTGAAACAGTTCCGCTCCGCGCCTTGGCATAGTCGGTTACCCCCGTCACACCGAGAGACAGACTTACGTGAGCCGATCGAGAATGGGCCACGGCCTACCGGGCTCGCAGAGGCGTAGAGAGTGGAGTCCTTCGTCCTGCAGAGATGACGCCGGAGAAAAGCCCGCCCCGGATGGGGCGGGCTGCTTTCGCGCTTCGATAATCGTCAGTCGATGATCTGGACGATGCGACGCGTCCTGGGCTCGACGAGCACCGTCTTGTCGTTGACGACAGTGTACCGATATTCGGTCTTGCCGTATTGCTCAGGGACTTCACGAACCGTGACGGTTTCGGGAAGCGTGGCGCCCACAACGACCTGTTCCTGATAGGTCACTGACGGAACGCGCTGTTCCCGCACATAGGTTCGAAACTCAGTCCGGTTTTCCGAGCTGATGCCGCCTACTAGGGCCCCTGCAGCAGCCCCGCCAATCGCACCGGCGGCGGCCCCAACCGGGCCACCCACAAGGGCGCCTCCAACAGCGCCTGTCGCAGCACCGCCAACGGCTCCACCGGCCGCACCGGGGTTGGTCTGCGACATGGCGCTCATGGGGACAACGGCGAGCGCGGCGATCAAAGCAATGCTCTTGATCATGGTGTTTCTCCCTTGCTCCCCAGCCGGCTTTCAAAACCCGATGGATTTGGGCAAGTTCCATGAATAATCATTCAGGATATAGGGATCGAGGCCGGCGACGGCGGCGTGTGGGAGGCGAGGACAACCTCCGTGCTAATCATTAATAACTGATAGGGATCCGCCGGAACCTGACGCGTCAGATTGGGTTCGCTGCGAGAGGGGCGGCGCCTAAGCTGGTGACCGCGTTCACACGAGAGAGACACGACCGTGGCTGGCACGTTCGATCATGCGGAATCCGATTTTGTTGATGTCACTGCGTTGGATGTGTTGAGCGTGATGGTCGATCCGGCAGGAAGGACGTCATCAACAATCACCTTGTCGCTTGATACCGGAGACACCATCGAGATTTCTTTCTCGCCAGAGCTACTGGCAAAGCTCGAATCCATGCTGGCCCAGGCCGCGATCGAGCAAGCGAAACATCAGCCTCGCCAATGAGGAGAGGCGCCATTATTTGCAGTAGCGGTTGGTATCGATAGATTGGGGTTCGGTCCGGCAAATCGGGTTGATCGATGTCAATCGTGACCATCATCGGCCACCCGTTAGCCCAATCTGCAAACTTAAGCGGCGCGTGAAGGGTGCGCTCACGGAAGCTAGAAGATGGATATGTTGGTGAGAGCGCTCTCGTCGCGAGATACCTTGTCTGACGAAGAAATCGGGCTCATCCGTTCGGTCAGGTTCCATACCCAGCGCTTCGGTCGCGGCCAAGCGATCATGGACGTTGGCTCCTACCCCCAAGCCTGCTTTCTGGTCCGGTCAGGACTTGCCGCTCATGAGCACACTATGCTGGAGGGTGGCCGACAGATAACGAGCATCGGGGTGCCTGGCGACCTGATGGGTCTAAGTGCGTACCTGTTGAAGCAGACCGCCACCGATGTGGTCGCGCTGACGGACTGCGAAGTGGATGCGTGGTCATACGAGGAGCTTGGGCGCCTCGTAGACACCTCACCGCATTTGGCGCGACTGATCTGGATGGGGCTTGCCATCGAGGGCGCAAGCCACAGAGCCGCGCTCGCATCCATGGGAAGAACATCTGCAACGGCGCGGATCGGGCATCTCTATTGTGAGATTTATCTGCGCCTTCGCCAGGTGGGCCTGGCCGCAGAGAACCGATTTGATTTAGACCTGCGGCAAGAACAGGTTGCCGATATTTGCGGCCTATCGCTTGTCCATGTAAACCGATCCCTAAAAGTACTGCGGGATAAAAGGCTTATCCGCCGAGAGGGCACTAGCGTTATCTTAGAGGATTGGACCGCGTTGCTCAAAGAAGCCGATTTCGACGGCACCTATCTCAGCCTGTTTAGTGCTGCAAGATGACGCACGGGATCTACGACTTGAAAGATAGCCGCTTTTACGGTAAATGGTACGGGACCGAACCATTCACATGGATAATGTTGCCCCGTCGGCCGCGAGCACCGAATGGAAAAACCACTGGTCCTGGTTGTCGAGGACGAGCCAATAATCCTCATGGAGGTCGAGGAGACGCTGCTTGAAGCGGGCTTTGATGTCGTCACAGCGCACCATGTGCCATCAGCCATCAAGGCTTTCCAAGCGCGGTCGACCGAAGTCAAAGCTCTGGTGACTGATATCCGCATGGGAACCGGCGCCGACGGATGGGACTTGGCGCGAAAGGTTCGTGAGGCGGCGCCTGCCGTGCCAGTGATCTACATGAGCGGCGACAGCGCCTCACAATGGTCTGCTCGTGGAGTGCCCAACAGTTTGATGCTGTCCAAGCCGTTTGCCCCTGCTCAGCTCGTTACGGGGCTTGCTACGCTACTGAACCGCTTGGTCGATCCCACCCCAGATTGAGCAATGCTCGCTAAACTGCAGATTTAGCTGACCGCTTGCGCTTGCTAGAAGGCTTGCTCGACTTTCGCTCCCGCCACACTGACATCGCCACGTCGGATCGCACTTTCGAATGTGCAGGCGCCACCATGGGATAGTCGGGAGGCAGATTCCATTTCGCGCGATATTGATCGGGCGTAAGGCCGTAGGCAGTGCGAAGATGTCGCTTCAGCGACTTGTACCGTTTTCCGTTTTCAAGGCAGATAATTGTCTCGGGAGTCACTGATTTACGGATTGGGACCGCCGGTACGAGGGTTGCCGCGGCTAGCATCTCCGGACCTGAGCCCAGCTTTGTCAGCGCCGCATAAACGCTGTCGATGATGTTCGGGACGTTGGCAGGCTCCACACTATTGTTGCCGACATAGGCCGCGACAATCTCGGCGGATATCTTAATCAGGTTATCGATGGGCTGATCCAAACCGTAACTCTCCCCGTCGTAATTTGTAATTCGCTTCCTATCGGACCAATTATAGTCGAGCAGCACGCGTGTGCGATATCATCGAATGCCGCCGGATAGAAGCTTTATGGACTGGCAATGTCGGCTGGTAGACGGCGCAGCGGGTCGCGCGGCCGGGGGATCAGCCAAGACGGCGAAAGCCTTAAAGACCCTGTAACATCCCCAGTCGCTCGACTGATCTCAATATCGTCCCTGCGCTCTTGAACGGGTGGCAATGTCGCCGAGCCGCTGAGCGCAGCTGACGTACAGACGTTCAGGTCGCCAGCTTGACGGATGGAACGGGCGACGAAGATCCACTCTACCCAACCTCTGAGGGAATTCGCTTTTGCCTCCAGACAGCGGCACATGGTGACCCTGATGCGATAGGGAAGGTCGTCGTGCGTAGTGATGCACGACGTCGCTGCGTCATTGGCGAATGCTGCTGCGGGCGCCACCATCAAGGTGGCCGCAGTTAGGACCGCCAGGACAATGGGTAAACGCGTCATGGCACAGCCTGAAGCATGAATGCATGTCGGAACACTTCTGCGAACAGAGCCTGAAAAGTTAAACAAAAGGTTTTGGATTTAGCTACGAGACCCCGCGGCCACGGGGCGTCTGTCGACCGCGACCGTCCAATTTCATCGTCGCATCCAACCGGAGGTGCACGGGGTATCAGTCGGCATCAACTGATGCTGTTTCGCGTTGCAGCAGCCTGCACGCTCAGGTGCGAGCCTCACGATGGGATACTCGATAAGACAGCTCGCCGATGAATTCGGGGTCTCGCTGAGGACCATCCGTTTCTACGAGCAACGTGGCCTGGTCCAGGCCTCGCGGACATCGAAGTTTGCCACTGCGCCGCGTGTCTACAGCGAGGAGCAGAAAGCCCGTTTGGCAGAAATTCTCGACCTGACGAAAATGAGCTTCACGTTGACGGAAATAGGTGCCGGCGAAATTTCGCCCGCCCAGTACGAGCAGCAACTCTAATTCTGTCTGACTAAGATTTCAGAGCTTGAGGCGTCAGTGGCTCTTATCAGGAAGCGCTTGGCGACGCCACGCAGTGACTGATCGCTAGTTTTAGCTGTTTGGATCAGTGCACTGGCCGCCCGAGACTAGCCTGCAAAACCGGTGAGGCAGCTGTGGGCGCATGCTTTGGCGTGGCTATTCCGACGTGACGGCAGTTCATGACGTCGATGATAGAACCCTGCCGAACGTCTCGGCATAGAGGATGATTGTTCCGGGAATCAGACATAGCCATGACTGTCACCGTCACGGCTGTTACGACAAATGTAAGCGTGGCAGCTACCGAGTTCATTTTCGCCTCCCGTGGCTGTTCCGCAGATCCAACGGACGTCGGTCTATAGGGTTCCCCCCTGCGAAGCTTTCTGATGATTGCTGCGGCTTTCCGCGAGGCCTATGGTGGCTAGACGACACGTGTCAAAGGACCACTATCTTTTCCTCTCGGGCAGCTCGTGACGCATTCGTCAGCTGCTGGCCAGCGTATCTTCTTCGAGCAGACGCGCATCGTGCCCTCGCATGACAATTGCCGACGTATATCAGTTACCGGATCGTTCGCCGGCATACCGATCATGCGCTGTTCTTCGGGAGCAAACGAGACCTCGATCGGGCGATCGCTAGAGCTTCTGGTTCACGGACCGTAGATGCGGCAAGGCGAAACAGCGCGCTACCTGGCAAGTCGGATGGCCATTCGCCGGGCTCGCTGCGCCAAGCTGCTCAACTCAGCTTGCATGGATCGGGAACGGCACGACATTGCGCGCCGCGGAATTCAAGCACGCGTCAATGGCCTGTGCTAATCCAGCTTGGTCGAATGGCTTGCTGAGACGTGGCAGCGAAGAACCCGAGGGTAATTCGGCGTAACCAGTCGCCACAAGGATCGGCAGGGTCGGAAGAATGGCCCGGACCGATTCCGCCAATTGCACGCCGGTCATTTTTGGCATCGCCTGATCCGTGATCAGCAAGTCGAAGCGATGTTCATTGAGCACACTGAGAGCTTCCAAGCCGGATGATGCCTCGTTGACTTGATGACCCAAATCCTCAAGCATGGCCACCGCATTCATGCGGACGAGTGCGTCGTCATCGACGACCAAAATGCGCAGCGAGGGAGTCACCGGAACGGCAGGTTGCGCAGGCCCAGAAGCTTCGACTGGTTGTTCCCCCGCGCGAGCTGCAGGGAGCCAGACCTCTACGGTGGTGCCCTTGCCCCTTTCGCTCAATAGCACCAGCCGTCCACCCGACTGTTCTGCGAAGCCGTGCACCATCGACAGCCCGAGCCCAGTGCCTTTGCCTACGCCCTTGGTCGTGAAGAACGGCTCTCGTGCTTTGGCCAAAGTGGCATCGTCCATGCCTTCTCCCTCATCCCTCACAGACAGACGGATATAGCCGTCACCTTCGGCGCGTGGCTGGGCGTCAACCGCATCGACGGCAATCACGATACGCCCTCCCTCGGGCATGGCGTCGCGAGCGTTCACAACCAGATTCAGAATCGCCATTTCAAGTTGGTTCGCGTCGACAAAAGCCTGGACGGTTGCAAGCGGGAACTGCGTTAAGACGCTGATTTGTGGGCCAATGGACCTTTGCAGCAAATCTTCCATGCCCCGAACGAGCGCCGGAACGTCGACCACCTCTGCGCGGAGATCTTGCCGGCGCGCAAAGGAAAGCATTCGCTGTGTGAGCGCCGCGCCGCGTTGCACGCCCTGCAGGGCGTTCTGAACAAGACGTTCGAGCTTTGGATCAGGAGGGAGCCGTTTTCTGAGCAGGTCTAGATTCCCCATCACCACGGCAAGCAGATTGTTGAAATCGTGAGCAACACCTCCGGTTAGCTGGCCAACGGCTTCAATTTTTTGAGCCTGCCGGAGGGCTTCTTCAGCTCGTTTTTGCTCCGTGATGTCCAACAACCCTCCAACCACACGGACAAAGTGCCCCTGCTCGTCGCGTTCGACGCGTTCGGCGACGATCACATCCAGAATGCGACCAGCTCGTGTGACGAACCGATGATGAGCGTTGGGCAGTACACCAGCTTTCAGGAGGGTGTCCCACTCGACCGCGATCCGGCGACTGGCGGAATTTTCGGTCATAAAGTGAGTGATCGGAGAGCCGATGACCCGGTCGCGACGGTGACCAAGGAGCTCCAGCCACGCATCACTGACCTGTTCAAGACGGCCGTCGCTGTTGAGTGCATGCAGGGGCACTGGGGTTCCCCGGTAAAGCCTGCGGAATTGCTCTTCGCTGCGCCGCAGCGCCTCAGCCTCTTTCTCCGCCAGAGCGGCAAAGCGCCGGTCGAAACTGGCAGCGATCAGGCTGAACGCCAGAATGATGAAGGTAAGGGCGGCGATGGCTGTGGCGAGACTGCCTTGTCCGATCCCGAAATGATCGCCATGCGTTACGGCGGATGGGTGTGTCGTGAACTGTGCAGCGGCCATGGCCGTGTAGTGCATGCCGGCAATGGCGACGCCCATGATGATCGCGGCCGCGGCCCGCTGTATTGGGCCAGTGTTACTGAAGGCGAGAGCCAATGCGGTTGTCGCAGCGGCTATCGCAATGAGAACCGAGAGCGCCGCCCAGTCCCACCTGTAGCTCAGGCTGGCTCCCATCTTCATCGCGGCCATGCCGGTGTAGTGCATAGCGGCAATGCCCAGTCCCATGACGAGACCACTGGCAAGGAGAGCGCCGCGTCCCGAACTAGGTCTCTTGACGATGAAGAAGCCGAACCCAGTTACCACAATCGGTAACACGAACGAGAAGATCGTCAGCCCGGCATCGTACTCAACTAGAATGCCGGGCATGCTGAAGGACAGCATTGCGATGAAATGCATCGCCCAAATGCCGCCGCCGAGCGCAACAGCCGCTGTGAGAAGCCAGGCGCGCGATGCCCAGCCTGTGGTCGCCTTAATCCGTCCGGCGAGATCGAGCGCGGCGTACGACGCCAACGTCGCGATAATCAGGGACAGGGCGACCAGAGAGGCGTTGTGGGTGCCGGTGATCGTCACGAAACACTCGCGTTGGCTCAAAGTGGGCAAACGTTCAAAACATGCGTCGATCACTCACGCAAGGCGCGCGGCGCAGACGCTGCTGCATGTCTTGAACTGGACGTCTTGTGTTATGGCCGACATCAAAACGCCGCGACATGATCCTTGTTCCGACTTGGCATAGTTCAGACGCCCGTTTGGGGAGAAGGCTGTTCGGTCGGTTAACATCTTGTTCGCGAGCTGGAGCAGTTTTAACAGCGGATATCGCTGAGGGCCTCGCGCATGCCGAAGTTTCTCATCGTCGATGACAGCGTAATGTTGGGTGACTTGTTTGCGAGTTTCACGCAGCTGTTGGGGTCATCAAAACGGATGAAATTTTCTCGCTCAACAATGCTGTTGCCTCGGCTGAGGCGGTAAGGCCCCGAAGTCGCCGTGCTCGACTACTGTTTCGGCATGGTCTCGGAACAGATTTTGTTAGGAGGATCATCGGTGATCAACTACCCGCCGTGCTCTATCTGTTTGAAAGGCCGCTCGGCTATCCTGACAAGCGCGGACGGCGAGGCATTTGTTGTAAAAGCCAATCGGTTTGAGCGAATTGGCGTTTTGAGGTTGGTCTTGCAAGCACTACGCGTCACAACGGGCATCGAGCCCGCCGGCTTTAATCCGTTGACCGGTACAAACACTAAGATCGCTCTGTTCGACAATCTGCCTGCTTACCGTAGCGCTAGAGTGAGATGGCTTGCATGAGCCTGAAGGAGTCGTGCGGCCAACGCATAGTCTCACTGCCGCAGCCGACCCGCAGTTTATCCCCGGCTGGCGAAAAAGGCGCATAACTCTCCCATCGCCGGAGGATGTCATGCCTGTTTCCGTCACCTACCGCGTCAGTGAGCGCGTCGGCATCGCACTCAATCTGCGCGATATTGCCCTAATGGCCATGTTCTGGTTCGGGCTCGGCTGACGCTCCTGCGTCGGCCTCAAGCCGCCGCTCATCGGTCGTCCGGAACTCTGTAACGCGCCATGTGAGGCAAAAAGTCCATCTTGCCGAGGCTCAGTCCGGCATGGCGCAGCAGCGCATAGGCCATGGTCACGTGGAAGTAGAAGTTCGGCATGATCCAGTCCCGGATATCCTCCTCCGACGACATGAGGAACCGAACGCCGTTCGGCAAATTCAGATCGACCGGTTCGTCAACGGCGGCCCATTCGGCCGGATCGGACTGTACAATGTGCGAGCGAACGGAAGCGATGCCGGCGCGGACGTCGGCGAGTGACCTGTAGGCACTTTGCTCAAGGGGCAGGGTCTTTCTCCCGACTTGATTGAGGGCCAACAGCACTTGGTTGAGGGCGATGCGAAATTGCAGCTCTAGCGGAAACATATCTTCCGTCAGCTTCTCGCCCAGCACCTCATCGGCAATCCCGGCGTCTTGTGCCTTGACGACCAAATGGTCGAGTGTCCCGAGCATATCGCTGAACGTCGATCGCGCTGATTGAGCGTAGGACATAGCGTTTATTTGGCATATCGAGGCGGCGCGCGCTACAGATGATACACGCTTGTTCGGAAGGCGATGGCTGTCGTTGGCACTAACGTCATGCTTCTCGCTGTATATCTCACGCTGGTCTAGACCGCCGCCAGGTTGGAAGATGAGCGGAGCCGCCAGCGGGCCGAATCGCTCCATTCCGCTGACGACCTGCCCGCGTACCGGGCGATAGCGCAGGCGGGGAGAAGCTGCAGCAGCAGCCCCAAATATTCAACGCGGTAAACTGCCTGGGGTATTCGCGGAGCGGTACGCGCGCCGACCGCAAAAAGGCCGCTGAGCTTTTCGGCGCAGCGGCCTATCGTATGGAGTATCGAGCCCTCCTTCAGATCAGAAGCGACGGCCATACCCGCGGTCGTAGCCACGCCGGCCGTAAGCCCGCGCATGCGGCGGCGGGCCACCATAGCGACGTCCATAGGCATAGCCGCGCGGCCCATAGGAGCGACCGTAGCGGCGGCGCTCCTCTCTGACTCGATGCTGCGCCTGCTCGACCCCAGCCGCCTCGGTCGAAGTGGCGGCAGTAGCGAGGGCGTTTGCGCCAGCTAGCGACGGTGCCGCCATTGCAGGCGCTGTCACAGCGGCGCCGATGGCAACGAGCGTAGCTATTAGAAAGTGTCGCATGGACTTCTCCCGTTGGTTCTTCAGGCCTCAGCGATGGCGGGGCACGCACCAACGGCGGATGAACCGAATAGTCCGATCCCATTCATGTCATGGCGCGATTGCCTTAAGCGGCAGGCTTCAATCGCCGACCGCTTTAAACGGACCCAAGGCTTTGCTGGCGGGGGTAACGGACGATCGACTAAAGCGGTGAGTGCTGGCTCCAACAAACGTCTGCCCGCTGATTGTTGTCACATACGCCTATGGGCAAGGCCTAGCGACGCAAGGTCAATCAAGGAACTTTTTTAAATCACTTCATGGCCTTCAACGACCACTACGGTCATGACGCGGGCGACCGCTACCTCAAGGCCCTCGCGCAGGCCCTCCGCTCGGTTGTTCACCGCCCCTCGACTTAGTTGCGCGTTACGGCGGCGAGGAATTCGCAGTCCTACTGCCGAACACCGATGCAGACGGATGCGCGAAGGTCGCAGAGCAGCTGAGCGACGCAGTTGCCAGTCTGCGTATCGTCCACGACCAAAATCCGGCCTGGGGGCGCGTGAGTGTGAGTCTCGGAGGCGCCTCGGCTATTCCGCGACAGGGAGATACGGCGAGGTCTATCGTCAAGGCTGCAGACGCGGCCCTCTGCATGGCCAAGCATGATGGGCGGAACCAGTTTTATATGGCGCCGCGTGTAGGCATTGCCGCATAGCCCCTGTGACACGGAGTGATAGACTACGTGCGCTGATCGAGGACGCCAATAATCCTCATAGAGGTCGAAGAAACGCTACTTAGCGGCAGCGCCTGCCACCTTTTGATCCGTATCTTGTCGGTACACATAGGGTGGCCAATGGTTAGCGCCAAGACACGTTACGGATTATAAAAGAATTTCAATCGTGTAACTTGCGTTCAGTAATCATATCTAGATCCATCGCTTTAAAATGAATCGATATTAACAGCAGATGAACATGAAAATATGAGAACGTTCATCGATAAAATAGCTTAGCTTGATTATCCAATTGCCGTATGCTCGGAATTCTCCCAGCACGGTTTTCTGGAGGAGACGTCCATGATCAAAGCATTTGCTATTCTGACGGTCCTCGCAGCTCTTCCCGCAACCGCATTTGCGCAGCAAAACCCGCAGGGTGCTCAAGGCGGCGCTGCGAGTGGTGCACTGACGGGCGCAGTCGGTGGCGCTGTCGTCGGCGGCCCCGTGGGAGCGGTGGTAGGGGGCGTCGGCGGCGCAATCGTCGGTGGTATCATCGGTGATAATACGCCGAAGTTTCGCGAGTACGTCGTCACTCAGCGCCGACCGTCGTACACCTATCCCGAGCCGGTCGTGGTCGGCGGTACCTTACCTCGACAGGGCGTGACGTATTATGATGTGCCGAGCGAGTACGGCAGGACCGAATACCGATACACCGTCGTCAATAATCGCACGGTGTTGGTTGACCCTGCTACCGGCCGTATTGTGCAGGTTCTCGATTGAGTTCGGGCTGCGCATCGACAGACGTCTGAAATGACTCACTGAACGGATTACCGCCAAGGTTGACCAGTGCGCTGGTCAGCCTTGGCAAGCCGGATACCGACCACTTTCCCGACAGTCGGTTTCGCATATCTTGTCATCATGCCAGCGCAAAATGCTGACTCGTTTCGACGCATGGCGCCGGATAGATAGGTTTAAGAGCGACTGGCTGACTTAGGCTCCTATTAATAATCGCTCCGCATCATCCCCAAAGCAGTCCTTGGTGAGCGTCGAATGGCACAGTCGAAACCGCTCATTCGAGATGACGATGAGTTTGACGCGGCGCTGGAGCGTATAACCGAGCTGGTCGAGGCAGATCGGAATTCTCAAGATTTCTTTGAAATGGTCGCTTTAATGCAGGCCACTAAGGATTACTCACGGATTCTGCGGGCAACGCAACCCGAAGAGGGTCACAGACTCCATTGAATGGGTGGTTGATGCACCGCCGTTAGCCCACTTTCCAAGATTGGGCTGCGGCGCCTAAATGACCGGGTGCTTATCGAGACAAGGGCTGGCCGTGATGACGCACGGTGGAAGATACATTGCGGCCAGATGGCTGGCCGCCGTGCTGGTCGCATTGACCGCGACGCAGGCCAAGGCCGTAGAACGTCGGAAAGCTGAGTTCCTGCAGGATTACATCACCTGCGAGATGTGGCTGACCCATCATCGCACCTCCGCCATCGAGCTTCACACTGCTGTGGGACGCTGGATTGTCGATTGGCTTCGAAAAAATTCTCCAAACCGGCTGGCTCACCTCGATGACGCTGTCATCGTCCAGGCGGTTGAGCGCCATTGTGACGCGCTTCCTGACCAGTCCATCAGCACGGCGGTCTTTCTGTCGGGGCTCAGGTTGCCTGGACCCTGACTCCCCCGGCGTTGTGGTTGAACCCGCGCAGGAGAGCTTGGCGCAATGCGCTAGAGCCTCTCGTATTTCTCGTTAATCAGCCGAACCTTGATGTCAGCTTCATCGACGCGCTTGATCACTGTCAAAAAAGCACGCGCGTCACTGATGCATTTTTCTAGACTGCCGTCGTCTTTGTACTCCGGTTCGCCGAGGGACATGCGGCGGCACGTCAGTGCGGTATCGCTTTGTGGGGCTTAGACGTCAGTCCGCGCGTTCTTGATGATTTCCATAATCTGTTTGCTGAGCGCCGGCCCTTCCAATTGCCTCTGATCATAGCCTTCGGCTCTTAGCAGGTTGCGAACTTCATCAACGGTTCTGCAGGCACCTGCCCGCGCAATCTCAAAGGCGCGCTCAATTGGGCTTTTGTGCGGGTCCATAGCACTAAGCATATCCCAGCATGGCGGGCCTGGCGACAAGCCCTTAAATTGAGCAGGAATTTAAGCAAAACCCAACCTCCGTATCGGCGCGCCAGCATCGCGGTTGGGTCAATCGACGCATCTGGAATCAGATAATCCCGAGGCACCGTTAAGGCCAAAATCGATGGCCGGTGGCCCGGAGCGAGATGCGCCATTAGCTAAAGCTGGGCCAGTGCCTAAACCAGGACCTCAGAACCAAACGAGTTCAACCGCACAAACTCCGTCTATTTCAGCTCGGAGGACCAGCCGAAATCGACATAATCGGCGCGGCTATCATGGCAGATATTGCCATAGACTTTGAGATAGGAGCTGCGGCGCGCATCGTTGTGATAGATCGCCGCCGGGTCGGCCGTGTCGCGCTCGAATTGGCCGAGGCTTTCCGGGGAGATCAGGCTCGGGAGGATGTCGAGGCCCTGGGGCACCGAGCCGCCTTCAAGCCAGTCAGCGGCGTGCTGCGCCAGCGCATAGCCGAAGATCGGCGAGGCGAGCCCGACGCTGGCCTTGTAGGGCCCGTTTCGCCGCATTTCGGCGATTGCCTCCGGCTCGCCGTCGATCCCCCCGATGAATTGGTCGTCTCTGGCGAGGCCGGCTTCGCGTAGCGCCGCCAGCGCGCCGAGCACGACCGTGTCGGCGCCGAGCACGACATCGATACGAGAATGCGCCAGAAGGATCGTGCTCATGGTCGCGTGGCCCCCTGCCTTGTCGACGGTCCTGGGCGAGATGTCGGCGATAATGCGCACGCCCGGTAGGCTCTTGAGCGCGGCGCGGATGGCGACGAAGCGCTGCGCCAGGAACTGGTTGCTGTCATGGGTCAGCAGCACGACACGGGCTTCGCCTCCCTTGCGCCTCCGGATGTAATCCACGGCGGCTTCGCCCAAAGCTCTGCCTGTCGCCAGTTGCGGGGCGTTCAGGATGGTGGTGGCCGGCGGCGGAACAATCGATCCGACATAGCCCCCCTGAGCGATGAACTGCCGGACCACAGGAGCGAGCGTGGCGACGTCGATCGGCGCCACGATCAGGGCACCCGCTCGGTCGGTGAGCGCCTTGTGGACCTGGCCGACCATCGCGCGTGGATCATTGTTGGCCAGGGCGACCTCGAAGGCGAGGCCCCGCTGCCGCGCCGCCAGCGCCATGCCTTGGGCAGCGCTCTCCACGAATTCGCGCTGGTTGTCTTGGGCGAAGACGAGGGTCCTGGTCAGCCCGCCCGGAGCCGAGCAGCGCGCCGCGGCAGGATCGAAGGGCGCAAAGCGTCGCGGGGCGGTAATGCCGCGGGCGACCTCCTGCGAACGGAGCAGGGCCGGCACCGCCGCCAGCCCAAGCGCACCGAGTACCGCCCTACGTGTAACGCTCATCCGCCTGCTCCGATCCCGCCCGGCCAGGTCACGAGACCGGCTCCAGCGCCATGACGAGCCGCGCTTCGGTGCCGGGATTGCGTCTGATATAATCGACCTCGGCCTTAAGCGAGCGCGCAATCGAGGTGACGATCTTGGAGCCGACACCCGTGCCGCGCGCCGGCCCGCCGACCGGCATGCCGACGCCATCATCCTCGACCGCAACGAGCAGGTTGGAGTCCAGCCTGCGCGCCAGCACGCGGACCTCGCCGCTGTGCCCGCCATAGGCGTATTTGAAGGCGTTGGTGACCCATTCCGTGATGATAATGCCGAGGCTGATGCTGGCGCTGGTGGAAACCCGCACCGGCTCGATCTCATGGCTGATGGACGCGCCGAAACCGCCGGATGCCAGAGTCTGCTCAAGCTGCGCCAGGAGCGCGGTCATATAGCTGTCCAGCGCGACCGAAGTGACGTCCCCGGAGGTGTAGAGATGCTTGTGGATTTCCGCCACCGCCTGGATGCGCGCGCCGGTCTCGTCGAGCGCGTCCTTGGCCGCCTTGTCGGGAAGCGCCTGCCGCTGCAGGCGGATCAGCGCCCCGATGAAGGAGAGGTTGTTGGCGACGCGGTGGTTGACCTCGGTCAGCAGCACCTCGGCCCGGTCGCGGGCGCGGACCAGATCCTCCGTCCGCTCGGCGACCCTTGCTTCCAGGCTGGCATTAGCGAGGGCGAGCTCGTCGCGGGCCTGCACGATCTCGCGGGTATATCGGGCGAAGGTCACGACAACGCCTATAACCACCCCGATGATCAGCAGGCTCGCCAGGATCGTACCGACGCGCAGCGCCAGGATATTGGTCGTCTGCGTCCGCAGCCGGCCGGTCAGTGCGTCCTCGGACTCGATCACGATCGCCGAGAGAAACACCTCCACCTCGTCCATCAGGGCCTTGCCCTGGTTGGTGGCGACGATGGCCAACGCATCGCCGAGGCCGTCGATGGTCCGCGCCCGCATCGTCTCGTCGAGATCCGCGATCCTCTGGTCGACGAGGGCCTTGAGGCGCGGCATCATCGCCTGGAAGCGCGCGCTGCCCGCGAGATCCGCCGCGAGCTTGCCGATCTGCTCTTGCGCCACGAGCTTGGCATTCTCATAGGGCGCGAGATAGATCTCGTTGCTGGTCAGCACATAGCCTCTCAGACTTGATTCCGCCGAGAGCAGGGCCTCCCTGACGCCGACGGAGCGATCGCGCACCAAGCGCTGCTCATCGATGATCGAGGCATCGGTTTGGGCGCGCTGGCTCAGCCAGACGGTCGCACCGACCAGACCCATCAGCGCCGCTGCCGCGGTCAGCAGGAAGGCAATGGTGGAGGTTACGAGAAATCGCCGGGAGATCGGCATTCTGTTGCGCCCTCGACATTTGCGCGCAATTCCGAATGGCGACACGCGGGACGTACGGCCCCACGATCAACAGCGCGTAGAGAATGTAACGGTACGCCGCAACTAAGGCCAGTTGACTGTTGCTAGACATCCTGCAGCTCTGTGCCTTCGCGTTAGAGCCGCGCCAGCAACTCGCGCAGCCGAGATGCGCCAAGGCGACAAGCGCCACTTCCTGACATTGGTGCTCTGCCAAAGAGCGGACGTTCAGCGCACCGCGAGCCATCCGGCTCTATGCCGGAAATCACGGGATCTCGGTCAGCTACGGCGCGGCGGGAGCCGCCGCGCCGTCTCGATCAGATATCGGTCTGCTCAGACAAGATCAGAGCGTCATCGACCTCGATGCCGAGGTAGCGGACAGTGCTCTCCAACTTGGAGTGGCCGAGCAGGAGCTGGCAGGCTCGCAGATTTCCTGTGCGCTTGTAGATCAGTGCGACTTTGGTGCGCCTCAGACTGTGCGTGCCGTATAGAGCGGGATCGAGGCCGATCAGCGAAACCCAGTCATCGAGCAGGCGTCCATATTGCCTGGTGGTGACGTGGTCGCCTTGGTGGCTACGGCTGGGAAACAGCCAGTCGGCTTCGATAGATGGTCGACGCCGAAGCCAAGCGGTCAGCGCTTCGCGTGTTGGATCTGTCAGTTCGAAGGGCACTGGTCGGCCCGTCTTCTGCTGAATGATCGAAGTCCGTAGTCTCACCGTGCCGCCCAGTACGACATCGCTGATCCGAAGGCGAACGAGGTCGCAGTCGCGAAGCTTACTGTCGATCGCCAAGTTGAACATGACGAGATCGCGTACGCGATGATCGTGCTGAAGCCGCGTTCGGATTGCCCAGATGTGACGCGGCTTCAGCGGAGGCTTGGGACCAATCAGGCGTCCTGTGTTCCAGGCGGGACGTTGAGTGTCGTTCTGCTGCTCAATCGGCATTTTGCATCCTCCTTAGGAGGCCGCATCCAGCCGCACTCTAACACCACTCGATGACTGGCGGCGCCAAACAGCAGGCTGATCGCGAACCGCCGCTATAGGACTGCAGCCCGGATCAGACCCCAGCAGGCATGCCCTCCCTCACTCCGTCGCTCACTTCGGAGCATTCTTGCTGAGCCACTCGCGCATCTCGGCGATCTCGCGCTCCTGGTCCTTGATGATCTGCGCGGCGAGCGTCTTCGTCGTCTCGTCTTTGGCATGGGCCAGTGCGACCTTAGCCATGTCGATCGCACCCTGATGATGCGGGATCATCTTGATGCGGAAGTCGACGTCGGCATTGCCGGTGTAAGGCACGGCCATGTCGTGCATCATCTTCATGTCGGCGCTCTTGAAGTCCTTCGTCGAGGCCGCGTCGCCAGGCGCCGGCATCATCGTCTTCATCATGGCCTGCATGGATTCCATGCTCATCATTCCCATCCCCATCTGGCCCATGGGCCCGGCTGTGCCGGGGGCGGGAGCGGCGCCGTGCCCCTGATGGGAGGATTTCGCAAAGGCGGGGCCGGCAAGGGCCAGCAGAATCAGCGCGGTCGAGATGGAACGGGTCATGGGTCTTGTCCTGCTTCTGGTGTCAGTTGTTGGTGAAACGCGCCTGCAGGGCGTGGCCATCGGCAAGCGTGGCGGAGATCACGATGCGCGCGCCCGTCCCCAGGGGCTGGGCGAGCGTCCCCACCAGCTTGTTGGGTTCGACGGCGGACAACGGCACCGTCGCGGTCTTGCCGGCGTCCTGAACGATGGCGCGCGCGGCCTTCGTTCCCGCCGATGACAGCGGTTTGTCGGCGGCGTCGGTAAGGATGAGAACGAGCTCGGTCCCTTTCGCGACCATCTCGACATGGCGCCCGGCGACGTCGACGAGCGGGCCGCCATTGGGGCCTTTCGACAGTTCATGGGCCGAGGCGATCGATACGAAACCGATCATAGCCAGGGCGGTGATCGATCTGAACATGGTCATTCTCCTTTGCCGTTTCAGAAGGCTTCGTTCGGCGACAACGCGCCGGCGCCCGGCGCTCTGCTTGCGACGATGCGGTCAAGCGGCTTGCGGCCGAAGGTCAGGAACAGGACGGGCGTCAGCACCGTGTCGATGATCGTCGCCGAGATCAGCCCGCCGAAGATCGTGACCGCGACGGGATGCAGGATCTCGCGTCCGGGCTGGTCGGCCCCATAGAGCAGCGGGATCAGCGCGAGCCCCGCCGAGAGCGCCGTCATCAGCACGGGTGTCAGCCGCTCCAGGCTGCCGCGGATGACGAGGTCGCGCCCGAAGCGCTCACCTTCGTAGAGGGTCAGGTTGATGTAGTGGGATACCTTGAGGATGCCGTTGCGGGCCGAGATGCCGGCGAGCGTGATGAAGCCGACCATCGAGGCGACCGAGAGCGGCTGCCCGGCAAGGTGTAGCGCGACGACGCTGCCGATCAGAGCGAGCGGGATGTTGCCCATAATGATCAGCGCCAGCACCGCCGACTGGTAGCGCGTGAACAGCACCACGAAGATCAGCGCCAGCGACACCAGGCTGAGCAGCCCGATCCGCAGCGTCGCCTCCTCCTGCGCCTGGAAGGTGCCCTCCATGCGGGTGACATAGCCCTGCGGCAGCGGCGTCTGCGCGACGACCCCGCGGATGTCGGCGATGATCGCCGCCATGTCGCGCTGGCCGTCACCATTGCCGTAGACCGCGATGCGACGCTGGCCGTTCTCGCGCTGGATCTGGTTGGGGCCGTCCGTCTCGGAGACCGAGGCGATCAGGCGCAAGGGCAGGTGGCCACCGGGCGTCGCGATCAACAGATCCTCGAGCCCGGTCGTCGAGCGGTCCTGGTCCGAGAGCCGCAGCACGACATCGTAGCGGCGGTTGCCGTCGACGATCTGCGAGACGGTGCGACCGTTGGAGAGCGTCTCCAGCGCCTGGGTGACGCTGGCCGGCGTCAGCCCGTAGAGCGCCGCATTGTCATGGTCGACGTCGATGCGCAGCTGGGGGATGCGGACCTGCCGCTCGATCTGGAGATCGACGAGGCCAGGCACGGAGGCGAGCCGCTCGCGTAGCGTCTCGGCGAGGCTGCGGATCGTGTCGAGGTCCTCGCCATAGACTTTGAGCGCGATCTGGGCGCGCACGCCCGAGAGCATGTGGTCGAGCCGGTGGCTGATCGGCTGGCCGATGTTGACCGAGACCGGCAGGACGCTCAGCGCCGCGCGGATATCGGCGTGGACCGCCTCCTTGGGTCGGTCCGAACGGTGGAGATCGATGTCGACCTCCGAGGAATGGACGCCCTCGGCATGCTCGTCGAGCTCGGCGCGGCCCGTGCGGCGGCCGATCGACTTCACCTCGGGGACCCTGAGGACGAGCTGTTCGGCGAGGAGCCCGAGGCGGTGGCTCTCGGCCAGCGAGATGCCCGGGTTGTATTGCAGCGAGACCACCAGCGTGCCCTCGTTGAAGGGCGGCAGGAAGGTTCGCGGCAGCAGGGTCGCGCCAAAGACGGCCAGCGCCACGCCGATGCCGACGAGGGTGACGAGCAGGGCGCGGGTCTCGAACGCCCAGCGCAGCAGCGCCGCATTACCCCGCTTGAGATGGCGCACGACGAAGGAGTCGCGCTCATGGCCGCTCTTCGCGCCCGACAGGAGATAATATGCCATCACCGGGGTCAGCGTGATCGAGACGATCAGCGAGGCCAGGATCGAGACGATGTAGGCGATGCCGAGCGGCGCGAAGAGCCGCCCCTCGATGCCCGACAGGGCAAAGAGCGGGATGAAGACGAGGATGATGATCGCGGTGGCGTAGACGATGCCCGACCGGACCTCCTGCGAGGCCTCCGCGATGACCGCCAGCACCGGCCTGGGCGCCGCGCTCTCCCGGTTCTGCTTCAGCCGCCGCAGGATGTTCTCCACATCCACGACGGCATCGTCGACCAGTTCGCCGATTGCGATGGCGAGTCCGCCCAGCGTCATCGTGTTGATGGTCAGGCCGAAAGCCTGGAAGACCAGCACCGTCGTCAGGATCGAGACCGGGATCGCCGTCAGCGAGATCAGGGTCGCGCGAATGTTCATCAGGAAGAGCAGCAGGATGACGGCGACGACGCCCGCCGCCTCCAGCAGCACGCGCTCGACATTGGCGATCGAGGTCTCGATGAAGCTCGCCTGCCGGAACTGGACATTCGTAGCCGAGATGCCGGCAGGCAGGGTCTTCTGGATCTCGGCCAGCGCGGTCTCGACCTGGCGGGTCAGCGCCACGGTGTCGGCTTCGGGCTGCTTCTGGATGCCGATGATCACCGCCGGCCGGCCCTGGTAGCCGGCGTCGCCACGCTTGACCCGGGCCGCGAAGTCGACGCCCGCGACCTGGTGCAGCAGGATCGGCGGGCCGTTGCGCTGCAGTACGGCGGTGTTGCGCAGATCCTCCAGCCGCTGCGTCAGCCCGACATTGCGGATCAGGTATTCGCGCCCCTGCTGATCGATGAATCCGCCGCCGGTGTTGGTGCCGAAGCGGGTGACCGCCGCCTCGATCTGTTCGGGCGTGACGTCGAGCGCCTGCATGGCGGCGATATCGGGCGTGATCCGATACTGGCGGACCTCGCCCCCCATCGGGATGACCTGCGAAACGCCGGCGATGTTCAGGATCTGCGGCCGGATGATGAAGTCGGCGATCTCGCGGACCTCCATCTGGGAGGCCCGCTCGGCCGTCACCGCGACCAGCATGATCTCGCCCATGATCGAGGAGACCGGGCCCATCTGCGGGTTGACGCCGCGTGGCAGCTGCTCGCGCACGAGCGACAGCCGCTCGGCGACGAGCTGTCGCGAGCGGTAGATGTCGGTGCCCCAGTCGAACTCGACATAGGTGATCGAGAGGCCGACGCCCGAGACGGAGCGCACGCGCAGCACGCCGGGCATGCCGTTCATCGCCGTTTCCAGGGGATAGGTGACGAGCTGCTCGACCTCCTGCGGGGCGAGCCCCTCGGCTTCCGTCATCAGCGTGACGGTCGGGCGGTTGAGATCGGGGAAGACGTCCACGGGAACGCGCGGCAGCACATAGCTGCCATAGGCCATGAGCACGAGCGCGGCGGCGATGACGAAGAGCCGATTGCGCAGGCTGGCCGAGACGAGGAGGTTGAACATCGCGCCCTCGTCTCAGCGGATCTGGTTGAGATGTTCGGCGCCGCGCACGACGATGCGTTCGCCCGGCGCGACGCCGGAGCGTATCATCAGCCTTGTCGCGTCGAACGGTTCGGTGCGGACGGGCCTGGGCTCGAAGCGCTCGGGATCGGTATGGCGCCAGACCAGGGCCTCGCCATTGCCGCCGCGCACGACGGCGTCGCGCGGCAGGATGATGCCGCTGACGCTGGCGCCGTTGCGGGCCGTCACCCGGACGGGCTGGCCGATCGCGACCGTGGCGGGCGGGTCCTCGACGGCAAAGTGCACCAGCGTCGCCTGCTGCTGCAGCGCCCGTCCGGTGCCCCGGAAAGACAGATGGAGCGGCTTGCCGCCGGGCAGCAGCGCCGAGGCGCCGTCGAGCTGCGAGAAGTCGACATCGCCATAGGACAGGGCCTCGATCCACAGGCCCGCGGGATCGACGATCTGGAACAGGACGTCCTGCGAGCCGACGACCTGACCCGCCACGACCCGCACCGCTGAGACCACGCCGTCGAGCGGCGCGCGCAGCACCTCGGGCTCGATCCGGATCCGCCCGACGATCTCGCGCCGCCGCATCAGGCCGGCGAGCTCGATCTCGAAATCGATGACCTGACTTTGCGGCGCGATGGCGCGCTCGGCCAGTCCGCGCGAGCGTTTCAGCTTCGCCTCGACCATGGCGATCTGCTGCTCGATCTCGCCGACGCGCTCGGCGATGGTGGTGCGGTCGGCCTGCGGCACGGCCTGCTCGACGGAGGCGAGGATATCACCGCGCCGGACGCTCTGCCCTAGCCGCGGCAAGCCGCTCTCGGGCGCAACGATCCGGCCGCCGGTGATGCTCTGGACCTGGCCCGAGCGGTTGGGATCGGCGATCACGCGGCCGACCAGGGCCAAGGTCTTGCGCGCTTCCTCGGTCTTGGTGACCTGGGTGCGGATCTCAAGCAGCCGCTGCGTCGGCTTCGGCGCGAAGACCGACCCATCCGCGAGACGGCGGGGGGTATCGCCGGCCGGCGGTGCCGCCTTCGCGGCCTCGCCATGATCATGGCCCTCATGGGCGCTCGCCAGGCCCGTCCCCGCGATCAGCAGCACGAGGACGAGGCCGGTCATGGATAGGGCCGGGCGCGAGCGGCGGAGTGTGGCGCCGAGCAGGAGCCCGACAGTCAGCGCCGCGCCCATCGCCAGGTACAGGATCGGCACCGGCCGGCCCGCGATGACGACGCTCGCAGCCTGAGCGGAGGCGTGGCCCGCTCCCGCCGGCGCGCCGGCCGCGGGGGCCGCCGGCCGTTCGAGCGTTCCGATTAGGAGGTCGTCTCCGCCGGGATGGGTGATGGCGAAGACGAGTTCCAGCGGTCCTGAGCCGACGAGCCGGTCCGAGGCCACGAGGTAGGTCCCTTCCGGCGTCGGTGTCGCCGCGACATCCGTCCCGGTGCCGATCGTCACGACGAGACCGGCATCGGTGACGGGGGCGTTGCCTGCATAGCGGTCCAGGAACAGCGTCAGCCGGTCGCCGCGCAGGATGGCGACCAGCTCATAGGCGTCGGAATGCAGCGCAACCCGCGGCGAGCCCGCCGTGACGACGGGCGCGGGCGGGGCGCCGTGGTCGTGGCCCTCATGGGCCGCGAGCGGGGCAACGGACAGGAGGGAAGCCAGCGCCAAAGGCGCGACGAGGCAGCGTGCGAGGCTGCAGACGAACGAAAACATGAAACGAACCCATCACGATCGACATGACCATCCGGCGGCGCGGCTGGTCAGCCGGCCGACGCTCAAGCGATGGCGATGGTTCGTGGAGGTCTGGCCTCGAGACTCGGCGCTCGCACGGGAGATGTTCGCTCCGGCGGCAAGCCGAGCCGGATGCGGTGAGAAACCCGCAGGGGCAGCGGGGCAATGGCGTGTTCGATGACAGCGGCAGTGCACATGGTGCCGCAGCAGCTGCGACCAGCGCCGCCAGTCTTCGGGCAATCGCCCATCGGCTCGGACATTCCGGGCGTCGACGGCTTGCAGATGTCGGCGACTTCAGCCGCGGGTGAGGCAGACGCGATGGTCAGGCGCGCGTCCTGTGATGCCACCTTCGCGGCCGGTGCGACGGCGTTGGGCTTGGCGTGGCCGGAATGCGCCTGCACCTGCATGGCCCAGCCAAGCGAAAACAGGACAACCAGCGCGGTCGCCTTGATTGCATGGACCAGGATACCGACTGCAGTCACGACGCTCCGCCGATTCGTTCCGTCGCATCGATCAATGAGGCTTCCCATAGGGGAAGGTCAACGGCGTTTGGCGGTCCTTGCGCCTCTTGGTTACCGATGGCCGATGGGATCGGCTCATTCGCGCGAACGCTGTAAACGGACCTACCCGTACAGCCCGAAGGCGGGCCGCTGCGGCGGAAGAGCGGCGGAGGATACCGCGCGCTCCTCATCCCGAGGTGGGCCCCGTCGGACCGCCTCGGATTGGCAAGGCTATCGTCCCTTATCGAGGAAGGCCCTCACCATGGCGATGGTAGCCGTCGGATTCTCTTCCATGATCCAGTGCCCTGAATCGGGGATGACGCCCTCGGTCACATCGTTAGCGGCGGCCGCATTACGGCCGCCATTGCGGTGCCAAACGATTTCTCACCGCCGATCGCCAGCACCGGCATGGCAAGCTTGCTGCCGGTCGCCAGATAGGCGCGGTTGTCGATTGCGTCCTGGTCGAAGGCTGCGAACTGAGCGAAGCCGGAATGCATCGCGCCCGGCAGCGCGTAAAGCTTGGCATAATGCTCACGCGAGGCTTCGCTGAACCGTGCCGGCGTCGCCGAGAACTCGTTCCAGAAGCGGTCGAGATAGATGCGCTCGCGCCCTGCTACCAGCCGCTCCATATCAGGCCCGCCGAAGCGGAAATGCCAGAGCAGCGGGTTCTTCAGGATCTCTTCCCATGGACCGACGCCGGGGACAGGGGCATCGATCAGAGCGAAGCGACTGACCCGATGGGGATGCCACGCCGCAAAGGCAAAGCCGACCATGTTCCCGATATCATGCGTCACCAGGTCGGCACGCTCGATATTGAGCGCGTCGAGCACGCCAGCGACATCCCCGGCCTGCGTCTTCTTGTCGAAGCCGGAAGCCGGCTTGGACGAGAGGCCGAGCCCGCGCAGGTCCGGCACGACAACGGTGTAGTTCCGGGCCAAGTCCGCGGCCATCGGCGCCCACATGTCGCCGGTCTCGCCAAAACCATGCAGCAGCACGACTGCCGGCCCCTGCCCACCAACACGGACATGGATCGTCACGCCGTTGGTCGCAATCTGCTGCGTCCTGAACGAGGTCGGGAAGTCCGAAACCTGGGCGGCCGCTGGCGCAGTGGCCGCAAGCATTCCAATTACTACGGGGGCAATTTTTAACATCGCTGATCTCCCGCCCGCCGGGAGGGCGGTCATGTGACCGTCGCTGTCTGACCCGCTGGCATGATGAAACGTAGCATTCAGGGATCGTTCGGATTAGCGTTGCTTCGGCGAAACTAATCTCCGGAAAAACCGAACGATGGTGAAGCTCGACGGCATCACGACCTTCGTTGCGATTGTGGAAGCCGGTTCGCTGAGCGAGGCGGCACGGAGATTACGCCTGTCGAAATCCGTGGTCAGCGATCGTCTGGCCGAACTGGAAGGCAGCCTCGGGGCGACGCTCCTGCATCGCAGTGCCAGACGATTGACTCTCACGGAGGACGGAACGGCTTTTCTCGAACGTGCCCTGCGCATCTCACGCGAGGTAGAAGACGCTGCGGCCGACATGGCCGAGCGGCGGGGCACGCTGGCCGGCCCGCTGTCGATCTCGGCGCCGGTCACTTTCGGCCGCATGCATCTTGGCCCCGCCATCTATCCGTTTCTTGCCCAGCATCCGGAGATCGCGCTGACGCTCGACCTCGATGACCGGAGGGTCGAGGCCGGCGCCGACAGTTGCGACGCCGTGCTGCGTCATGGACCGATAGCGGAATCGCGTCTCGTCGCCTGGACCTTGGCCCCGAGCCGGAGGGTGCTCGTCGCATCACCAAATTATCTGGAGCACCATGGCAGCCCAGATTCGATCACCGCACTCAATGGCCATGCCGGAATCTTCTACACAAATCGAGGCAGCGGTGACTGGTCGTTCCATGGCCCCGAAGGGAAGGTCAGCGTGCGTGGGCGACCCAGGCTGCGGGTGAACAACGGCGACATGATGCGGGATGCGGCTCTGGCCGGCCTCGGCATCGCCCTGCTGCCATTGTTCATCGCCGGCGCTGATATCCGCAGCGGCCGGCTCGGCATCGTCGAGATCGGTGTGCAGCCGGGACCTGAGTTCATCCATCTCGCCCATCCCGAAGGCCGCCGGCCGTCAGCCAAGCTGCGCGCCTTCGCCGATTGCCTCCGCCAAGCTTTTGGCCAACCACCTTATTGGGAGCAATTACAGCCCCAATGAATGCGCCCAGACAGGCTGATATGCCTGATAGCAGTGCGCCATATCCTGACATTCGGCCCCTGCTCGAAAGCGGACTCGAGGGCGCGCCAGGTGCAAGATTTCCGCTCGCGCACCTTCCGAGGCGGTCCCCGTCGAACAGCCTCGGACTGGCATGACTATCGTCGCCGCATGAACCACGTGGACTTGTTGTCCAACGGCACGCAGCATTTTGGTCAGCTCGATACTACATGCTGTGAGTCAGCGTGACGTACCGCGCCAATAGGTTGCGAAAACGGGTGCAATGCGCCCTTGGTGGCCAGGGGTAAGCAGATGATGCAATGCATGCCCTTCGGTTCAAACGTACGGGAGACTGATGCACCCAGTTCCATGGGAAGAATACGTTCGATCAACGTAGACCCAAAGCCAACGCGTTCTGGTTTCGTGACGTCAGTGAGACCATCCTCGCGCCACGCGAGGACTATGCTACGAGCCTCATGATCGACGGTCCACTCGACAACGAGCCGACCCTCCTGTTTACTAAATGCGCCGTGCTTTGCTGCATTAGTTGCAAGCTCATGCAGGGCCATCCCCAATGTTTGAGCTTGACGGCCGTTCAACTCAATGTGTGGTCCAACTAAACGTAACGTGTACTCGTCGCGTGCAAAAGGCTGGAGTTCACTTTCAAGGAGTGTCCGCAAACTAAGTTCGTCCCAACCGCCCTTTACGAGCATATCGTGGGTTCGCGCCATAGCGGCAATTCTCGCCTCAAATGCAGAGAGAAAATCCGCAGGTGATTGAGCGGATCTGGCAGTCCTTCTTGCTATGGCAGAAACCGTTGCCAGCAAATTTTTGATACGGTGATCGAATTCTTGAGCAATGATATCGCGCATTTTTTCTGCGAGGACTTCAGACGTCTTATCCTCCGCATGCTGGAGCATGCCAACAATACTGCCAACCGCGTTCATGACTGGAATATGATGACAGTTCCACCATATCTCGCGTATCCCACCACCTAAGGCATCTGGAACAGGGATCGAGAAGGGCTCGCGGATGAGGCTGTTTGCTTCACCCGACAAGGCTTGTCGGAAGGCCGCCTCGAACTTGCCACGCCGCTGTGATTCCTCAGGAAACGCATCAAACACGAAACGGCCGATCAAATCTTCTCTTTGCCGTGCCGTTACTGCTAAATATGCCTCATTCATGTCCACAAAACGCAAATCCGCATCGAGTAGCATGTAAGGTGTTGGCAAACGGTAGAAGAGCGCCTGGAAATCGATTGCTTGATTAGGCATCGGCACTTTCACCTCGGAAATGCGATGAAGCTACGCTTTCGCGCCGCCATGGCGGCTGTACATAGCAGAGCCTGAGAATTAATTACACCGCTGGTCAACGACATCAAGGCGTTGGTGGAGCAGAAAACGGAGCCCGCTTCCCGCAATGCGGTCGGCTTACCTTCGATCGCTCGGCTGCCTGTCTCCACACAGCGCCTGGCAACACATTCTGCATACGTCAGCGCTGAGCTAAGATCGCCAGCCGTACACTAGGGTGAGATAGTTGTGCCAGTTTTTGACGTTGGTGCATCACTCTCAAGCAGACGTTGCGGCGCACGATCGCCGTTCCCTGTGACCAAACAAAACCCTGACGATGCGTTCACATGTCCGTGTAGCCGGGCAACCTCTAGAACAGCGGAAACCTCACTAGAATCTGGGACGCTATAAGCCCGATTGGGCCCCTCAACTTGGCACGAACGCGGTGCGGCATAACCTAGCCGACCGCTCTCAGCTGTTCCGACCCAGCCAATACTCAGCTGCATTATGGTGATTTGGCCAGAGATATGAGCGTTAGGTCTATTCACCGGCCCGTGCCACGGTGATCCACGTCTCGCACCTGCGGAGACGGATCGGAATCCCGTGACATCACCTGAGCTTCGTGACGCACGCTTCATGCGAAGCCTGCTGTCTGCGTCCGACGACTGCATCAAGGTGATCGATCTGGATGGCAACCTCTCCTTCATGTCCGAAGGTGGCCGCCGCACCATGGAGGTCACCGACTTTAGCAAGGTGCAAGGCTGCCCATGGCCTGGCTTGTGGCCGGAGGCGGGTCGCAGCGAACCGCAGACCGGCATAACGGAGGCCTTGGCGGGCCGCAGCTACCGGTTCCAGGGTCTCGCCGATACCGCGGCAGGCAATTCCCGCTATTGGGACGTCCAGATCGCGCCGATCTTCGGACCGGACGGCAAGGTCGAAGCCATCCTATCGGTGTCCCGGGACATCACCGCCCTCAAGGCGATCGAGGAGCGGCAGAGCCTGCTGGCGCTCGAACTCAAGCACCGCATGAAGAACACTATCGCGCTGATCATCGCGATTGCGAATCAGACGCTCAAGGGCAGTCCCGAGATCGCCGCAGTTAAGGCGACGTTCTCGGCCCGTCTGGAAACCCTGATCGCGGCGCAGGACCTTCTGACGCAAGCGGCCTGGTCCAAGGCCACGGTCGGTGATCTCATCCAGGCGGCGCTGGCGCCTCATGGCGATGCCAGCCGATTCGAGATCAAAGGCCCGGAGGTCGAGTTTTCGTCGAAGTGCGCCCTGGCGATGGCCTTGGCCACGCACGAACTAGCCACGAACGCGGTCAAATACGGAGCGCTGCGGCACAACAACGGGCGCATCTTCGTGACGTGGAGGGTTCACGAAGGCACGTTCCAGCTCCGCTGGCAGGAGGTCGATGGTCCTCCGGTGGTCCCACCAACGAAAACCGGCTTCGGTTCGCGGATGATCGAGAAGGCCCTGGCCGGCTATTTCGGCGGGTCGGCGAAGATCGATTACCAGCCGCTTGGCGTGGTGTTCACCCTCGAAGCGCCGATCGATTCGCTAACGGCCGAGTGAACTAAGCGGCCTTCTGCAACGCCTTGGCGACCATCGCCCCCGTATAGGGCTTGCGCAGGAACACGGTCTCGGTCGGCATCTCTTCCGCGGTGGGTGTGAGCGGCCAGACGCGATGATAATGACGACCGGCGGGCAGCGATGGCGTATCGCATGCGCCATCTTGAGACCGTCCATAGAGCCGTGCATGTCGATGTCGGTTAAGACGATCGAGATATCCGGACGCGCCTTAAGGAACACGACGGCCTCATCGGCATTTCCGGCCTCGATGACCTCGAAGCCGGCGTCCTCGATCATCGAGACGGCGTCCATCCGAATTAACCCTCGTCTTCCACAACGAGGACGACCGGGGTAGGCATCGGCTTGCAGATTTATTTGAGCCAGTTTGGCGACTTTCAAGCATAGTTCCGTTGACTGGACAAACACCATGTCACTGAACGTTACGCGGCTATTTCCTCAGCCTTTTCTTCCAGCCGCCCATCAGTGACAGCGTCGCGGCGTAGATGACCTCCTGATTGGCATCACGGACGCTGACGCTGAATGTGCGGTGGTCGCCATCGGGGATCTTGTCGCGGGCCATATCCGGCAGGGCATCCAGCGCGGCCCACCGCGCCGCCGCCTCGTCCGGCAACTCGTAACCTTCCGGGTCGATCAGCGGTGAAGTACCGTCGTCGGTGTCGAAAAAGTAACGGGGCATCAAAGCCCTCCGGACGCGGGAACGAGCGCGCGGGACCACCACGCAGGTTCAGTCCCGTGTTTCAAGCAAGCAATTGCCGCGGTTCTCATCGACATGGCGCCATCCTCTGATGGTGAGCGAGGGGGCCGCCAGCGAGCAGACATTGTAGACGTCGGCTGTGGGCCAAAACCGCCCTCCGTTCGCCCGGGCGAGTTGCGCCAATAGCCGACTTTGGCTCTCTGCCCGAAAACGGACATTCCGGAATGAGCTCAGCGCGGCTTCCCATGAGAAGCGAGCCGGGCTCCAGCGGCCGCCAACGTCTCTCTCTAGAGCTTCGGCGGCGTCAGTCCCTGGATATCGATCGGCCCGAAGGACGGGATCGCGTCGAACTGCTTCTGCAAGGCAGCAGGGTCGATGACGGGTGGCTTGTCGAGCCAGTAGGTCACCATCTCCGGGAAGACGATCATCAGGGCTACCAGGATCAGCTGCAGCACGATCCAGGGAATCGAGCCGAGATAGATGTCTCGGCTCTTTACCTCAGGTGGCGCGATGCCTCGCAAATAGAACAGCGCGAAGCCGAACGGCGGATGCATGAACGAGGTCTGGATGTTCGCGCAGATCAAGAGGCCAAACCAGATCAGGTTGATGTCGAGCTTCTCGGCGGCCGGCGTCAGCAGCGGGATGATGATGAAGGCGATCTCGAAAAAGTCGAGGAAGAAGGCGATGAAGAAGACGAACACCATGGTGAAGGACAGAAAGCCGACCTGACCACCGGGTAGCCCGGTCAACATGTGCTCGATCCATTTGCCGCCGCCGACACCCTGGAACACCAGGCTGAAGACACGCGCGCCGATCAGAATGAACGCCACCATCGCGGTGATGCGCATGGTCGAGGACATCGCCTGATAGGTGAGTTTCCAGGTCAGCGTGCGGTAGAGCGCCGCCAGCAGCAGAGCGCCGACCGCGCCCATGGCGCCCGCTTCGGTCGGGGTGGCGATGCCCATGAAGATCGTGCCGAGCACGAGGAAGATCAGCGCCGAGGATGGCACGATGCCGCGCACGCATTTCCAAAACAGCGGCCAGCCTGACAGCGTGCGCGCCTCCGCGGGCAGCGCCGGCACCTGCTCGGGCCGGATGACGCTGAGTAGCATCACCCATGCGCAGAACAGCGCGACCTGAACGATGCTAGGGCCAATGGCGCCCGCATACATGTCGCCGACCGACTTGCCCATGACGTCGGCGAGCACAACAAGCACGAGAGACGGCGGGATGAGCTGGGTGATGGTGCCCGACGCTGCGATCACGCCGGTCGCGTGCTTCATGTCGTAGCCGTAGCGCATCATCACCGGCAGCGAGATCACGCCCATCGCGATGACCGAGGCTGCGACCGTGCCGGTGATGGCGCCCAGGATCGCGCCGACGAAGATCACGGCATAGGACAGGCCGCCCCGGACCTTACCGAAGAGCTGGCCGATGGAGTCGAGCAGGTCTTCCGCCAGTCCGCAACGCTCCAGCACTGCCCCCATGAAGGTGAAGAACGGGATCGAGAGCAGCAGGTCGTTCGAGATGATCGAGTAGAGCTGAAAGGTCAGGTTCCCCATGTACTGGGGAGCGATGACGCCCATCTCGATCGCGATGAAGCCGAAGAACAGGCCGACTGCCGCCAGCGAGAACGCCGCCGGATAGCCGATCAGGAGAAATACCACCAAGCCCCCGAACATCAGGGGGCCGAGATTGTCGCGGATCGCGTCGATCATTGCAGCGGCTTCTCGTAAGCGTATTCGTGGACGTGGAAGCCGCGCAGCGCGGCCGCACGCTTGATCATCTCGGCGATGCCTTGAAGCAGGATCAGCGTGAAGCCGACGGGCAGGAGCAGGATGACCGGCCAGCGGATCAGGCCGCCGGCGTTGTTCGACGCCTCGTTGAGGGTCCAGGACTGCACGAACCAGGGCCAGGTGAACCAGATCATCACCAGGCACATCGGCATGAGGAAGACAGCTCCGCCGAGCAGGTCGATCCAGTGGCGGGTGCGGTCAGAGACCATGCCGTAGATCAGGTCAACGCGGACATGCTCGTTGACGCGCAGCGTATAGGCGGCGCCCAGCAGCACCATGCCGGCGAACATGTACCACTGCAGTTCGAGCCAGGCGTTCGAGCTGTTGGAAATCAGGTAGCGGATCGTCGCGTTGCCGGCGCTGACGAGGGATGCGAACAGGACCAGCCAACTCGCGATCACCCCCAACCACTCGCTGAGCTTGTCGATGACGCGGGCGAGCGGCATCAGCACGCGGCAGCCATACCAGGCGATCGCGACCAGTCCCGCCATGCCGCCGATGGTGGCCAGCGCCAACCAGAGCTTGAACATCTACGCTTTCCCCAATCTCAGCCGGTTGGTGCGCCGCCGGCGCGCCCCGCGGGCCCCAGCTTCACCGCCCGTACCCGAGTGTTGGCGATGCGGCCGTAAGCGCGCAGCATCGCTGCCGTCAGTGCGAGCGCTGCGCTCGCCGCTACCGTTCGCTCACCAGCAACTTCGGCGCGGAAAACGTTTGCTTCCAAGGGCTCGTGCGCCAGCGACCAGCAGGTACCAGGCATGAGTTCGGCGAGAACGCCCAGCGTCGCCGCGGTGTCGGAAGTGAGGCGGCCCACGCTCTTCCAAGTCGTGCCTTGGCGCATGATACCGCCCTTGGCGGCCTTGCCGCCGGGCCTGCGCCTGACGACGAAGCCCAGGGCCTCGTAGACGTCGCAGTCGAGGTCCGGGGAGCCAGCCGTCGCGCGCTCGCAGAGCAGCGCGAGTTCGGCCAGATGGGCCGCCTGTTCCACGGCTGAGCCGCTCGACCGCGATGTCGCGAGAAATTCCGCATGGGGCGGGACGATGCGGGTCGAGGAGGGACCAGCCATCAACATCGGTGCTCGGACTCGACAGGGGCGACGCGCTGCGTCTGTCCGGCCCGGATACCAGCTATGCGCTTAGCCGTTCCATTCCTCGGAGGCCCTTATGCCATAGCTTCGGCATAGCCACCGGCCTCGAACTGCTCCTGAGTGTGTAAGCGGTAGCCGACAGCGAGCTCGGTCACCAGGTAGATCGGCCGGCTTGGATCAGGTTCGAGGCGGTTGCGCAGCTTCTTCATCAAGATGCGCAGATACTGGACGTCCTGGTCGGGATCCTGCGGCCAGAGTTCCTTCATCAGCTGGCGATGCGTCAGCACCATGCCCTGATGAGTGGCGAGCACCCGCAACAGCGCGAACTGTTTTGAAGAGAGAGAAACCACCGCCCCGTCCCTGTTAACGAGACGCCGGGCCAGATCGATGACGAGGCCGCCGACGCGCAGCAGGGGGGAAGATGAGGCACGGCTGACGCTGCGGCGCAGCACCACGCCAACGCGCGCCAGCAGTTCCGCCATCCCGAAGGGCTTCACCACATAGTCGTCCGCACCCGCCTCCAGCAGTGCGACCTTCTCGGCCTCGGTATTACGGACCGAAAGCACGATGACCGGCACCTGTGACCAGGAGCGCAGCTCCGCCAGCACCGTCGCCCCGTCGGCGTCGGGCAGACCGAGATCGAGGATCACGAGATCGGGGGCCCGCATCACCGCAGCGTCAATGGCTTCGCGCGCGGTGCGTGCCTCCGTGACGCGGAAGCCCTGCAAGTCGAGCCCAGTCTTGAGGAAGCGGCGGATCTGGGGCTCGTCGTCGACGACCAGTGCCTCCAGTGTACTGGATCCGGTGCGCTCACTCATCCTCGTCCTCCTTGCGCAGCTGTTCGGTCAGGCCCGGCAGGGTGATGCACAGCGTGGAGCCAAGACCCGGCCCTTCGCTCGACGCCGCGATGGTGCCGCCATTGCCCTCGACGAAAACGCGGGCGATCGTCAAGCCGAGCCCGCTGCCTCCCGCAAGGTCGGCATGACGTTCGCCGCGGTAGAAGCGCTCGAAGATCTGCTCGGTCTGGCCCTCGTCGAGCCCCGCTCCGGCATCGCCAACAGCGATAGCGACGCCGTCAGCGGTGGGCTTCACACTGACCCGGATGGCCGAACCGGCCGGGCTGAACTTGGCGGCATTTTCCAGCAGATTGATCAGGGCCTGTTCGACCAAAACGGCATCGACATGGACGAGAGGCAGGTCCTCGGACACCGCGCGGAGGATGCGATGCTCGCGCAGCCGGTCTCGGGCTGCGTCGAGGGCGGAGTTGACGATGTCGAGCGGATCGACAGCTTCGAGGCGGGGTAAAAGGGCGCCCGAGCGAATGCGCGTCACGTCCAGCAGATTCTGGACGCGCAGGTCGAGCCTGCGCGCTTCCGCCTCAATCCCCTGCGCCAGTTCGAGGAGGCGCGGATCGGCGCGCAGCGGGGCGGCCGTGGCCAGAACTCCGGCGGAGCCCATAATGCCCGCGATCGGGGTGCGCAATTCATGAGAGACCGATTCGAGCAGGATGTCGCGCAACTCGTCGGTGCGCCGGCGCAGATTGCGCTCCTTCACCGCGCGGGTGAGGCCTAGCCGGTCGAGCGAGCGCGAGCCTTCGTTCAGGATCGAGCGCGCCTGGGCGACCCATTCGTCCGAGGGCTCCCGCGACTCCTGCGCGAGCGGCACGGCAAGGACTGCGCCGGCCCGGCCCGCCTCACCGAGGCGGCAGAGCAGCCAGCTCTCTCCGGCGGGAAGCTGGAGGCGTTCGGTCTCCTCTCGCTCGGCGGACGAAGTCGCGAGTAGGGATTCGATCGCCTCGACCAGGCGATCCGGGTGCGGTGGGGCCGTAGAACCGGGGACAACCTCAATCCTCCCATCTCGCCCAGCGACGAAGATCGCGACGCGTCGCTCCAGCGCCTCGCCCATATGGTCCGCCACGAGCCGGTAGATCGAGTTCGTGTCGCTTGCCGCGGCCATGTCGGAGCCCAGCCGGTAGAGGTGCCGGATCTGTCGTTCGCGCTCGCGCGCCGCCAGCATCTCAGCCCGTATCCGGGCGGTGAGACGGCCGATTGTTAGCGCGACGACGAGCGAAACGACGAGATCGACGAACTGTGCGGGCTGCACCACCAGCACGCTGAACAGCGGCGGATAGAACAGCGAGCTCATCAGGGCGCCTAGAAGTGCCGCGAAGACGGCCGGCCCCGTGCCATGCCGGACAGCCGACACGACCACTGGAAGCATGTAGAGCGCGGAGACGCTGTCCAGCGGCGTCAACCAGGCAAGCGCCGCACCAAGCGCGGTCGCAAGGCAGACGAGAGCGCCTGCGCCGACATAACGGACCAGCGCGAGACGTCTCCTCCAGGTTGGACCAAACCCTTTAAAAACGTCGGTCCAGAAATCCGTCATTGGCCTACCGTATGGATGAAAGCCCTCGTCCCGTGCCTAGTCCGACATAGCAGTGGAGGCACGCGCAAGAACTCGTCCAGTCGAGCCGCGGATTCAGCCGTAGTCAAACCCATTGCCGGCATGTGCCGGGCGATGGGTCGTTAGGCAGCCTCGAGGAAGAGCTGTCTCTACGGGACGGTGCTCGGCTCGGCCGGGTCCCTGGTACAATTGGGAGCTATAGAGACGTCGGATCGCGCCATTGGCTCACACTGGAGCACTGCCCATTTAGCTGACATCTGCGTCGCGCGGTGTCAGCCTCACCCGCCGCCGTCGCCACCTGATCGAAATTGTTTTCGGCAAACCCGACGTGGTTCAGAGGTCGGAATTGGACCCAGTCAATCACGCTGCGAAGTGCCGGTCGGCGACCGGAACTCAACAAGTCCGTTTCCCGTTGCATCAGCGGGGGACCCCAAGGTCTATGCCGATGCCAAAGTTCAGAGTGACAACCGACAACGGCGATGGGCCTAATTTCGGTGACGAGCCCTTCGATTTCAAAGACGAGAAGGCGGCCACCGACGACGCCCAACTCTCACTATTCGCAATGGCGTTTGACATGCGGCCTCACGGCAAGGTCGCCTGTTGGCGCGTCTGCGTCGAGGACGATACCGGTAGACAGGTATACCAAGCTGACCTTCGCTTTTCGTCCAAGGATGGCGCCGATATGGATCGAGAAGACCTCGAATCCGACGCGGCAGCGATCGAGATTGCGGAATATCTGAGCGGTCGGTCTCGCGAATGATCTTTTGAGGCAGCATCAGTGCAACCATACCGCTCACAGGCAGTTAGATTGTGTTGGACAGCCGAAAGTTCGCCATGACCAAGACAGTCGTTCTAGTCGTAGAGGATGAGGCCCTCATCCGCATGTGCGCCGTTGAGTTGATAGAGCACGCTGGGCACACGGTGTACGAAGCTGCTCATTCCGATGACGCGATACGCCAACTCGAAGCTCACCTCGAAATCGCGGTCGTCTTCTCCGACATCGACATGCCAGGCGGATCCATGGACGGTTTGAAGCTGATCCATGCGGTCCGCAATCGCTGGCCGCCGACAATCCTGATCCTCGCCTCGGGACGAGTTTCGCCATCGGTAGCCGACATGCCGTCCCAGACGATCTTCCTTCGCAAGCCTTATTCCGAGGACACTCTGCTCAAAGCCATCGCGGCTTGAGTTTGCCGGACCACTTGAATCACCACGTAGGCAGTAAGAACAACCCGCGGTATTGTCCGTCTACCCAGGCCAGTACTACTCCAAAGCGCTCCAGTTCCGCCGCCGCGCATCATCGCTTCTCCGCATTTCAGGGTTCACGCCGCAAATACGAGGAACGGACACAAAGTTCAATAAGCTGTGAGCTTGCTCAACTGGTTGTGGGTACAATCACTTTACACGCCAGCGTATGATAAAATGAGCTCTTTGCGCCGTTGGCGATCAGGAATGGTCGTGAACCCTGACCGTGCGTCGCTTTGGACGGATGCATGTCTTTTGCCATTGTCAGGCAATGCCTCTCGCTGTCATTTGGGTATGCCCTATAAATGGACGGGGTCGGACAAAGCGACTTCGGTCACCTGTTCGGGGCCGACGGGTGGCCTGGGTAGTTAATGCGAGGGCCCAACGTGAACGAGTTATTTAAACAGCAGGCCCTGACAGGCGTGTTGGGATTAGACGATGTGCTGGGGGGCGGTCTCGAACGACAACGTCTGTTCCTGTTGGAGGGAAACCCGGGGACAGGCAAGACGACCATCTCGATCCAGTTTTTGATTGCAGGCGCCCAGGCTGGCGAGCGCTCCCTCTACATTACGCTGTCTGAGACAGAGGAAGAGCTGCGCTCTGGCGCAACCTCGCATGGCTGGGACATGACGGGTATCGACATCTTCGAACTCGTGCCTCCCGAAACACTACTCGACGAGGATCAGCAGCAAAGTCTTCTCTATTCATCCGATCTTGAACTCGGAGAAACGACCAAACGCATCTTTGAAGCGTTTGAGCGCGTGAGGCCCGATCGCGTCGTGCTGGACAGCCTTTCCGAGATTCGGCTGCTTGCGCAGAGTTCATTGCGCTACCGGCGCCAGATCCTGGCGATGAAGCACTACTTCGCCAGGCAGGGGGCAACCGTGCTGATGCTCGATGACCTGACGACCGATATCAACGATAAGACCGTTCATAGCGTGGCCCACGGCGTCATCAGGTTGGAAGAGACTTCGCCAGAGTACGGCGGAGACCGTCGGCGGCTTCGCGTCGGCAAATATCGCGGGCGCCGCTATCGAGGCGGCTACCACGACTTCGCCATCGCGACCGGCGGTGTGCGCGTCTTCCCGCGTCTCGTCTCAGCCGAGCACAAGAAGAGGATCGCGCGGGACGTCGTGACGAGCGGTCGGGCAGAACTCGACGCACTTCTGGGCGGCGGTGTTGAGAGCGGATCGAGCGTTCTCATTCTAGGCCCCGCGGGGACGGGCAAATCGCTGCTGACCTTGACCTTCATCGAAGGTGCCATCGGTCGAGGTGAAAAGGCGGCGCTATTTGTCTTCGACGAGGAGATGGGGCTGCTATTCGACAGAGCGAAAAAGCTGGGCATCGATCTTCAGGGTATGATCGACGCGGGTAGCCTGTTCATGGAACAGGTGGATGCGGCGGAGCTGAGCCCCGGGGAGTTCACTGAGCGCGTACGCCGCTCGGTCGAAGCACACGGCGTTAGAACGGTCGTCATCGACAGCCTCAACGGCTATCAGGCCGCCATGCCGCAGGAGCAGGCGCTAGTCCTGCACATTCACGAGCTATTGCAATATCTTAACAGGCAGGGGGCAACCACCTTCTTGACCGTGGCACAGCACGGGCTCGTTGGCGATATGAGGTCGCCGGTCGACGTCACCTATCTCGCCGATACAGTTATCCTCTTGCGCTACTTTGAGGCGATAGGCCGTGTCCGGCGCGCGATATCGGTCGTCAAGAAGCGAACGGGCGCGCACGAGGATACGATTCGAGAATTCCGCATCGATGGCCGTGGAATCTCACTCGGCGAGCCGCTCGTCAAATTTCAGGGCGTGCTGCGCGGGGTGCCGACCCTGGTTGACGACGGTCCGCAGCTGATACGGGCCGAGGACCCGTGAGAAAGTCGACATCTTCCGAACGCGTCCTCGTCCTGGCGCCACGTGGCCGAGACGCAACTATAGCCGTCGCGATGCTCGGCGAAGCCGGCATGACGGCAGAAGCGTTTCCCTCTCTGCCCCGCGTCCTCAATGAGCTCGATATTGGAGCCGGGCTCGTGGTGCTGACGGAGGAGGCCTTGACAACAGCTGATCTTCATCCGCTGGCCGCTTGGATCGCCTCGCAGCCGGAATGGTCTGACATGCCCTTTGTCGTGCTGACCCAAGGCGGCGGGATCGAGCGAAACCCGGCGGCACGCCGCTACCTCGACATCCTAGGCAACGCCTCATTTATTGAGCGCCCCTTCCATCCGACCACGCTGGTCAGCCTCGTCAAAGCAGCGCTTCGCGGCAGACGGCGCCAGTATGAAGCGCGGGCGCGGTTGGAGGCCCTTCGAGCTGGCGAAGAGCGGCTGCGGTTTGCTCTTGAAGCTGGTGGGATGGGAGCATGGGAACTTGACCTACGAGATTTTACGCTGGCAGTTTCTGATCTCTATCGGGCTGGCTTTGGCCTCGCGCCTGGCGCGTCATTCACCTACGCGGAGCTGAGCGAACTCATCCACCCGGACGATCGCGCCAATCGGACTAAGGCGCTCCAGCAAGCCGTCGCCAAACGCGAGGACTACGAGACTGAGTATCGGGTGGTGCTGCCAGACACCGGCGAGATCCGCTGGATAGCAGTTCGAGGACGGCCGGATTATGCCGCTGATGGCACGCCGCTGCGCATTGCCGGCATCTCATCCGACATAACCCGGCGCAAAGCCGTCGAAGAGGCTCTCCAGAAGAGCGAGGCCAGGTTTCGGTTTCTCAGCGAACTGGACGACGCATTGCGTAGGTCGAGCGACGCGGAGGCCGCGATGCTCGCGGCTGCCACGCTCTTGGCCCGGCAACTGGGCGCCTCGCGCTGCGCCTACGCGGACGTTGACGATGACAACGATGGCTTCGTCATCCGCAATGACTACGTTGCACCCGGCGTCGCAACCTCGGCCGGGAGATACAGCCTCGACCTTTTCGGGAGCAACGCTGCCTCGGCCATGCGCCGAGGCCATGTGCTCGTTGTTTGCGACGTGGCTGGCGAGGTCGTGCCGGGCGACGGCCTTGAGATGTTCAAGGCGATCGGCATCCAGGCAATTGTCTGCTGTCCAGTTGTGAGAGATGGCCGCTTGGCAGCGATGATGGCAGTCCATCAGGAGCAGCCGCGGGAGTGGCAAGAGGCCGAGCTCGATATCATCCGGACGGTGGTCGAGCGCTGCTGGTCTCATGTCGAGCGGATCGGTGCAGAAGCACGCCTGCGAGAAAGTGAGGAGCGTCTCCGGCTGGCGATCGAACACGCAGACATCGGCTTCTGGGACGTCGATCCCATAGGCGATAAACTGATTTGGCCGCCCAATGTGAAGGCCATGTTCGGGATCTCGCCCAACGTCAGCGTGTCCATGCGGGACTTTTACGACGGCCTGCATGCCGACGACCGAGAGGCTACAGCTGTCGCCTATGCCGAGGCTGCCGATCCAGCGCGCCGAGCACTTTATGATGTAGAATATCGAACGGTCGGCAAGGAAGACGGTGTGGTTCGCTGGGTTGCAGCAAAAGGCCGTGGGGTCTTTAGCGGCGAACGCTGTGTCCGTCTGCTAGGTACAGCAATAGACATCACGGCACGCAAGGCGATTGAGGAACGTATAAGCGATCTCAACGAGACGCTGGAGCGCCGTGTCGCGGAAGAAGTGGCAGAGCGGGCCAAGGCCGAGGACGCGCTTCGCCAGGCGCAAAAGATGGAGGCGGTCGGTCAGTTAACTGGTGGGGTTGCGCACGACTTCAACAATCTTCTGACGATCATCAAGAGTTCGACCGAACTGCTGCGCAAGCCCAACCTCGCTGATGAACGTCGTCGACGTTACATTGACGCAATCTCCGATACGGTTGATCGAGCCGCCAAACTCACAGGTCAGCTCCTTGCTTTCGCTCGTCGACAGCCGCTGAAGCCTGAGGTTTTTGAACCGTCTGCGCGAGTAGGCGCCGTCGCCGAGATGCTGCGCAGCATTGTGGGGTCTCGCATCGAGATTGTTGCCGACCTTCATGCGGTGGACTGCTGGATCGAGGCCGACATCAGCCAGTTCGAGACCGCCCTAGTCAACATGGCAGTAAACGCTCGCGATGCGATGGACGGCGAGGGCACCCTGACGATAACAGTCGATGACGTAGCGCGGATACCGCAAATCCGGGGCCATGTTGGTGTGCCCGGCGAGTTCGTTGCGATCTCAATGGAAGATACGGGGGCGGGAATTCCACCCGAAAGGCTCATGCAGATCTTTGAGCCGTTCTACACCACCAAGGATGTCGGCAAGGGGACAGGCCTTGGACTTTCGCAAGTCTTTGGCTTTGCCAAACAGTCCGGCGGCGACATCGACGTGCAGAGCGCGTTGGGCAGCGGTTCCCGCTTCACGCTTTATCTGCCACGCGCAAAACCCGTTAGCCTCGAAGTGGCGCCGCTTGAGACGTCAGTGTCGGCCTCCATCGCTGGCGGCAAGGGAAAGCGTGTGCTGGTCGTCGAAGACAATATTGACGTCGGTACATTTTCTACCCAGCTCCTAGGCGATCTGGGCTACGAAACAATGTGGGCGGCCAACGGCCAAGAGGCTCTTAAACTGCTCACCGATGATGACAGCTTTGATGCCGTGTTTTCCGACGTCGTGATGCCCGGCATGGGCGGCGTCGAGCTGGGCCTTGAGATCCGCAAAAAGTACCCTGGACTGCCCGTCGTTCTCACTTCCGGCTATAGCCACGTTCTCGCTGAGGAAGGCCGGCACGGGTTCGATCTGCTTCAGAAGCCTTATGCCGTGGAGGACCTCTCTCGTATATTGCGTTCGGCCATGCGGTCTAAGCGGAGTTGAGTGCCGAAAGGTTTGTGTATTTGAATTGTCTGTCGAGCAGCAGTCGGTCTTACCCTGCGTTAGTCAGTAAAGCAGGCGCGTAAGGCCTCCTCGACGTGCTGGATTGCGTATGGTTTCGCAACCACCCGGCACCCATCCGGAAGGCCTGAAGTTGAGCTGCCGTAGCCGGTCGCGACAATCACTGGCACGCCACGTTTCCGAAGTATCTCAATAAGTGGCAGCGCCATCTTCCCGTTGAGATTCAGATCGATGATGGCGGCGTCGCAGCTATCCGCGTCAACCAGCGCCTGAGCCTGATCCATGTCGGCCGCAGGCCCCAATACGCGACAGCCTAGGTCGGCGAGAAGGTCGTCCAGCATCATAGCGATCATCGGCTCGTCTTCGACGACCAGAATGGCTTTGCCCACCAGCATTTTAGTTTCCTAGGCCGCAGGGCCGAATGCCGATCGCCTGCCTCAACTCTAGTTTCGTCTCGCACGAAACGCGGCTGAGCGTCCATATGGAGTGGGTGGCCGAAATCTTTGAATGCAGGCCACATGCGGCCGCCGTGCGATCAGACAAGACCGGTTCTCGCGTCCACGCTGGTCCAAGCGAATTGCGCCACTTCCCGACATTGGATGGCTGCCCTTCAGCGGACGTTGATAAGGGCCGCCATGGGGATCGGCCTGCGCCTCGCTCCCGAAATTTGGACGCGCCATGGCAGACCGCATCCTGCGAGCCAGTCCGCTTCGTTGCCGTATGGGCTGTTGACGAGGCAATGCGCCGATCGCCCAGGATTGCTCAGGCAACATTTAAATTTATTTACCTTAACCGTTCCTTAGCCGCCTTCATCGCATTTTGGCTGTGCTTTGCGTCAATTGTCCTTTCGGGGGTACGATGACAGTCCGCTCGACACTCATTGCGTGTATTGCCGGACTTGCCGCCGTCGTCATGGTAAGTTTGGGATTTGCTTTGATCGCCATTGGCACCATGGCGCGCGACGAGCACGTGCTGACCGACCAGGTGGTCCCGACTGTCAGCCTCAGCGGCGAGTTGAGCGCCGAGGTCGTTCGGCGCCACTTGCTCCTAAACATGCACGTCAACAGCTCTGACCCGGCGGCCAAGGCCCGTCTGGCTCAGAACATCGACGAGGAGACAAGGAAAATCGACGGGCTGCGCCTGCGACTCGCAAATTTGCTGACGCTGCCTGAAAACCAGGAAGCCCTGAAGCGCTACGAAGTCCTCAAAGGGACTTACATCACAGGCCTCCAGGCGGTTCTCGCACATTCCACCAAGGGCGATCGCGATGCGGCGATCCAAGGGCTGTTGGGCATACGAGATTTGATTGGCGACATGGACCGCACGGTCGCCACCATCGTGAAACGCGCCAATGAGCGTGCAGCCAGCATCGGGGAGGCAGCCAACCAGACCTATCGCTTCAATCTCGCGATCCTCTCCGCCATCGGTCTCTTTGCCGGAGCGCTGGCCGTGGGAGCGATCTGGTTCGTGGTCACGAGGGTGATCCGGCCCTTGGTGGCAACCACGAAGGCGACCGAAGAACTCGCTGCGGGCAACCTTGACATCTCGATTGGAGCCGCAGACCGATCCGACGAGATCGGCACGATGGCGAAAGCACTCGGCGTCTTTCGCGACAACCTCCGTCGGGTCAGAGATCTGGAGGAACACAACCAGGCCGAACAGGCCAAACGTCTGTCGCGGGCGGCGTCCATGGCAGCCGTCGTCTCTGACGTCGGCGAGGTCGTTGCCGCGGCTGCCGCGGGCGACTTCTCGGCGCGGCTGCAGATCACGGACGCTGATGAGGAGATGCAGAAGCTCGTCGCCGGGATCAACGAGATCAATGCGGTCATCGATAACGCCACCACCGAGTTCGCCCAGTCGCTTCAAGCCGTGGCGGACGGGGATCTCACCCAGCGCATCGACACCGCCTATCTCGGACGCTTCGCGGAACTTAAAGGCGCGATCAACGACACCGTCGATCGCCTCGCGCAGACCGTGCGCACGATCCAGCTCACGTCCAGCGACGTCGGCCTTGCTGCAAGAGAGATCACTATCGGCGCAGACGATCTCTCTAAACGCACCGAGGAGCAGGCTTCCTCGCTCGAACAGACCGCCGCCACCACCGAGGAGCTTGCCGCGTCAGTCAAGGCATCGGCTCAGGCATCCCGTGAGGCGGCAGCCATCGCCGATGAGGCCAAGCAGGCAGCTCAGGCGGGTGGCGCCATCGCTGGCCAAGCCGTGGATGCGATGTCGCGCATCGAAAGCGCGTCGCAAAAGATTTCCGACATCATCCGCGTGATCGACGACATCGCCTTTCAGACCAACCTGCTGGCTTTGAACGCGGCGGTAGAAGCGGCGCGCGCCGGCGATGCTGGCAAGGGCTTTGCCGTCGTCGCCTCGGAAGTCCGCACCCTCGCGCAACGGTCGGGCGAGGCAGCCAAGGACATCGCGGCCCTGATCTCGTCCTCCAATATGGAGGTTGGCGATGGCGTGAAGCTGGTACGGCAGGCGGGAGAGGCACTGGGGCGCATCCTGACCGCCTCGCAGAAAGTCGCCGCCACGATCGCCGATATTTCCGCTGCCTCCGGCGAGCAGGCCAACGGCATCGACGAGATGAGCCAAGCCGTCGCTCATCTAGACGAAATGACCCAGCAGAATGCGGCACTGTCCGAACAGAGCGCCGCATCCGCCGCGTCGCTTTCGGCCAAGATCGTCCAGCTCAACGACCTCGTCGCCACGTTCCGTACTGGTCAGACCCCTTCCGATACGCAGGCCACACCTTTGCAGCGGCGAGCCGTACCTGCGCTAGCGCTCGTCCGCCCGTTTAAGCCGGCCAGCCCACCAACTCAAAGACATACGAATAAAGTGGCCAATAGTCGCGGCGGCGATGCCGGTTGGGAAGAGTTTTGATACTCTCACCCTGACCGCCTGAAGGATCAGAGTCGTCTGGGTCGATGGTCGAGAAGATTTTCCGCAGTCGAAGAGGACGTAACGAGTGTGCCTTTGGCGGCCATACGGCTGACGGGCCAGAAGCTTCTTATTTGGATTGCAGCGGGCGAAACGCGCCAGTTCCTGCCATTGACGCTCCGCCATGAAGCGGACGCTCAAGATTGAAGAAAGATCATTGATCGCGCTGTCAGTCGGTTTTGGAACTGCCGGTGCTCGTCATGTTGTGACACTCTCATTCGGCCAGAACAAATTTCAAACTGGATTATCATAGAGCGTCGGGGTCAGCCAATGCTGCGCCAGCGGCCCAAAACGCTGTTGTCCTAGGCTGCCATCCTGTCCACGAATGTCCTCAGGGCGGCTTTAACTCCCTCGTTCGCCGCGACGACCTGTAGGGATGTTGCCTCGACGAGCTTCCCGACCTGCGCAGTGACTGCGAATTTTTGCTCAATCTCATGCAGACTGCTTCGCACTTCACTGGTCTGGCGGCTCGACGTCTCCGCAATATGGGCCAAGCTTGCTACAGCGCTCATCTGCTGCTGCACCCCTGTCGACATTTCATAGGCTCGCCCACCGGCTGCCGCGACCTTCTCGCTCAGCTCGCGGATATCCAAAGCCGATTTCGAGCACGTGGCTTGGATCTGGGCGATCAATGCCGCAATGCTGTTCGTGGCAGCAGAACTTCGAGACGCAAGTTCCTTGACCTCGCTAGCCACAACCGCGAAGCCTCGACCGGCTTCTCCCGCGCGGGCCGCTTCGATCGTCGCATTGAGAGCGAGCAGATTGGTCTGGTCCGCCAGTTCCCTGATGAGAGAGACGATGCTGCTGATCTGGGCAGCCCCAGCTTCGAGAGCGGCAACTTGCTCATCGGTCGTTCGGGATAATACGTCCGCTTCAGCAACCAGCCTGAATGTGCTCTCAAGATTGGCCGATAGCGATTGTGAGGCGCTCGCCATCTCCGAGCACGCACTGGCCACGGCTGTTGCTGACAGATCCGCTTCCTCAGCTCCAGCGGTCAACGCAACAATGCTTTTACCGCTCTCAGCCGTTGCGCGATCGAGTTCATGCGCCGAGATACTTAGACCACTGGCTCCATCAGCCAGAGATTCAGCTATAGCACTTATTTCACGCTGAAATTCATCAACAGCCGCTTCACGTTGCCGGATTCTCGATTCACGCGATTCAATCAATCGCGCGTTGATATTATTTGCTTCCTCCACTTGAGCACGCTGTAATTGGAGCTTGTCTAGCAAGCTTGTGACGACAGCGAACTCGCGCACCCTGGTCGGCGTAAAGCGCCGACCCTCGCTGAAATCCATTATCGAGCGTTTGACCCAATGCACAAATTGACCGAACTGAAGCCAACTGACGATGAGCAAAATCATCACCAGCGCCGTGATCCAGCTGAAGGAGGCAATCAAAGCGGTCTGGTGCTGTGCGAGGGCTTGCTCTCGCACAGCGATGGCATTGGCTTTGTAATTATCTAGCTCGTCCGATATTTGCCGTCGGAGCTGCCCAATTTGCCCCCGGATCTCGTTTAAATCGCGAAACAAGTCCAGCAGCTCCAGCCTTGTCTGGGGTAGCGACCTTAATGCAGCCTTTGACTTGTCATCGTATGCCTTGAGCAGATTCAGCTGCGCTCTCATTAGCGCAAGGATGGGCTCAGGCAGCTGACGCCGTAGGTTTGCCTGAACCTCATCCTGAGCCTTCGTAGCATAGGAGGCGGCGACTTCATTGGGACGAGCGGAATAGGTCTGCATCGTACGTTGGAGCTTGCCTCTCTCTTCAGCCGTGAATTCGTACAAAGCCGCGGCGCTATGGGTAAACACCCGCATTTCTTCATTGTAGAAGGTTGCAAGGAGATGGCTAGTGATGGCGTCGCTTGCCTGCAGAATCACCGCGTCAGCTCGCGCTTCTGCCTGCAGTCGCGAGGAGCTCCACATGCCGCCCGCCGCAAGCCCCAGCACGACTAACGCAGCAAAAATGCCGAACTGAGTTTTTAGCGATGTCATTTTTCCGCCCTCTGTAATAGCGAAGCGGAACTTCCTTAATTTTCTACCTGATCTGGTGGTGCCCAGCCTTTAAGTCACTGCGCTAGTGACCGCCGATTTGAAACTTGGCGGAAAGTCTATGGCTAGGGTCACCAGGGGACGCGGGCGTGCTGGCTGGCTACGGGGGTAGCCGGCGGTTCGCAGCGATAGGCGGCGCCGAAAGTCCCTCGACCTGAGCGGGATGTGCACCTTCCGACGTTGAGATTCGACCCCGAGCCTGACGCTTGGAATTTGGACCCTTGCAGAAATTGGGACAGCCCCGTGCCTGGCGATCGAGCTAACGTGCGTGACATGAGCGTAATCGACCAACACCTGCCGCACTGGTTGGCTCAACATCTCTGTGCTCGGTGTTAGCAGGAGCCCGCCTTATGACCACTGATATTCGCCAGCAGTTAGCCCGCGAAGGCCACGATGCGCGTCAGCCTGGAGTAAGTAAACTGGCGCGCCAAGTGATTTACGGGTCACTGGCTGCCCGGGCTGCCAAAAAAGCAACCCTTGGACCAGCGCGCGCAGATTGGCATTCGGGTGCCCGTGCGCGCGTCTTAGAACCGAAATGATTTCAATCCTGTTTGATCAGGCGCTCAGACACTGCGGAGCGTCGCCAAGCGCTTCTTGATAAGAGACACTGACGCCTCCAGCTCAGAAATCTTGGACAGACAGAATGAGAGTTGCTGCTCGTACTGGGCGGACGAAATGTCGCCGGTGCCTATTTCCGTCAATGTGAAGCCCATTTTTGTCAGATCGAGAATTTCTGCCAAACGGGCTTTCTGCTCCTCGCTATAAACACGAGGGGCTGTTGCAAACTTCGATGTCCGCGAGGCTTGGACCAGGCCACGTTGCTCGTAGAAGCGGATGGTCCTTAGCGAGACTCCGAATTCATCGGCGAGCTGTCTTATCGAATATCCCATCGTGAGCCTCGTACCTGAGCGTGCAGGCTGCTGGCAACGCGAAACAGCATCGGTTGATGCCGACCGATACCCCGTGCACCTCCGGTTGGGCAACGATGAACTTGGACGGTCGTGGTCGACAGACGCCCCCGAGGCCCCAGGGTCTCGCAGCCAAATTCAAAATCTTTTGTTTAATTTTCAGACTTGCCAAATCGCTGTCAGCCCAGAAGCGAATAGTGATCGGTCGCGAGAGATCGTCCCTGCTGCCAGCGAGCGGGCGCAGCGGTCCTCACAATCGAAGCCGACAATGTGAAGGTCTTGAGAGCCGCGATGGACTCTGGCATCCCGCATCGAGCCAATAAGTGCCTACGCGCGAACAGGCCGAGCCGGACCACCCCGAGGCGTTGCGCCAACAGAGCCTCTTGCGTCGGCCGGTCCCGGACGGCGCTATCGCATCCCTGCGCAATATGTCGTCGTCGCGATAGCTCAGCACGAGTTCGAGCGTGATACCCGAATGCTCCTCACGGAACTCAGACAAGATCTCGGCGAGTGCGTCCGCGCCCATCACTTCACTGGCTGTGAGCCGCACCGTCCCGCCAGCATCCCTGCGCACTCCGTGGCGGGTAGCTCGGCCATCGGGGGAATTTTGGGTTCAGGTTGAGCACGTAAATGCAGCCCTTCATGCGGTGATGAATGACGGTTTCATTGTAGCGGCTCGTTTATGGGCTCGTTTACGAATCCGCGAGACGCTGCATGCCAATCGGATTGGTGGGTATGAAGATTTTTCGTCTCGTTGCCGGGTTGGTGCTTTTGATCGGCGGGCTTTACGTTTTGGTTGGGGAGCATTTCGCCGGAACGTCTGCTGACGCCACTGTCAATGCACGCATCACGGTAGTCCGCGCTCCGATCGAAGGGGTGGTATCGCTCGCGGTGCGCAGCATCGGAGCGCGCGTCAAAGCGGGTGAACTGATTGCTGATGTTATTGACGACCGGTTCGATTCGGCACGCCTCATCGACCTAGAGCGTCAGCTCGACAGCCAGCGGTTGGACGCCAAACGGGCCTCTGCTCAGAAGCTTGCGCTTACGCAGGCGCGTGATGGCTTTGCGTCGCAACTGGCGAGTTACCAGAAAGGGCGTGTTGGCCAGATCGAGGCCAGGCTGGCGGAGGCTCGGGCGGCCCAGGACGCGTCAGCTGCAAGACTGCGTGAAGCAGAAGGGACGTTGCGTCGAGCCAACGAGCTGAACGATCGCGGCGTTCAGACTGCCGCCAATCTCGAAAGGTCGCGCGCGGCCTCAGATGTTGCCCAACAGGAGTTAGAAAGCGCCAGGCAGCGGACGAACTATCTGGTGACAGAGCTAACTGCGGCTCGCACCGGCGTTTTTATCGGCGATTCCTACAACGACGCGCCGTTCTCCTCCCAGCGAGTCCGCGAGCTTGATCTGCGTCTGGCGGAGCTGGACGCGGAGCAGACACAACACGAGGCGCGGATTGCTCAGCTGGAACGGCAGATCGGGGCTGAACGCGTGAGGGTAAACCGGCTGACATCGGCGTCTCTGACAACGCGGGTCTCCGGTATGGCGTGGGATTTTCTGATCGACGATGGCGAGTATGCCCGACGGGGACAAGATCTGGTGCGGCTGGTGGATTGCAGCACGTTGATTGTCACAGCCGGCGTCACCGAAGCCTTGTACGACAGCTTGTCGATCGGCTTCCCCGTCCAGTTCCGGCTCTTCGGCGACGACCGCGTCTTCGACGGCACCGTCACTCGACTGGGCGGCTCCGGCGCATCGAGCCTCTATGCCAATCTGGCGGTGGGTCCGAGCGCCGAGCATCTACAGCGGTTCGATGTTACGGTTAGTGTGCCCACGCTGGCCGCACAAAGTGACCTGAGCTGCGCGATAGGTCGGACCGGGCGCGTCATCTTCAGCGCTGGGCCGGTCGCAGCCATGCGCCGCTTCTTCACGCGCTTCGGAATCTGATGCTGGCGCTGTCGCCCCTCATGTCTGCGTTCGCCGGGACCGCCTTAGTTCTCGGCCTGCGCATGCTATTGCTGCCATTGTTGGACCCGCAACGATGGTACTGGCGCGCACTCTTACTGGGCGGCGCGATGGCCATGGCTTGGCGCTACATGATCTGGCGCCTGACGGAGACAACGGCCCCTTTGGCATGGACGTGGGATGCCGTCTTCAGCTGGAGCTTCGCGATCCTTGAAGCCCTGACGGTGGTCTCCTCGTCGGTGGCCTTTTTCATCTTATCTCGGGTCAAGGACCGGAAGAAAGAGGCGCGGCTGAACGAGCGTTGGTGGCAGCCCGGCGCGCCACCTCGGGTGGACATCTTCATCGCCACATATAATGAGCAGCTGGAGGTGTTGGAGCGAACGATCGTCGGCGCCAAAGCCTCAGCCTTTCCCGCTAGCGTGTTCGTGCTCGACGACGGCCGGAGGCCTTGGCTGGCCGAGGCCTGCCAGCGCTTTGGCGTCGGGTACTTCACCCGGCCGGACAATGCTCATGCCAAAGCCGGAAACATCAACTATGCCTTGCGCGCGCGCGCAGCCGACCCCGATGCGCCGGAATTCGTCGCTGTCCTCGACGCTGACTTCGTTCCTCATGTCGATTTCATCGACCGCACGCTCGCCCTGTTTCATGATGCCTCGGTCGGCCTAGTGCAGACGCCACAGCACTTCTTCAATCCCGACCCCATTCAGCACAACCTTGGCATCAGTTCGGCATATCCCGATGAGCAGCGCCACTTCTTCGATAATGTCGAGCCGTCACGCGACGCCTGGGGTATCGCGATTTGCTGTGGCACCTCGTCGATGGTTAGAACCGCGGCTGTCGAGGCGATCGGAGGTTTGCCGACGGAGAGTGTCACTGAAGACTTTTTGCTGACGCTGCGGCTGGCCGAGAACGGTTGGAAGACCGTCTATTTGAATGAGGCGCTGACAGAGGGCCTCGCCCCAGAGGGATTGCAGGAATACATCGTCCAGCGCGGCCGCTGGTGTCTGGGCATGATGCAAATCGTCCGGAACGTCTACAGCCCGCTCGGCCAGCACGGGCTGTCGTTTCTGCACCGACTGAGCATCTTCGACTCGCTGCTGTACTGGAACACGACCTTTTCATTTCGTCTGGCCGGTATCGTTTGTCCACTGCTGTATTGGTGGTGCGGCGTGACAGTTGTGAATGCGTCTCTCGTCGACATCATCATCTACTACTGCCCCTATTATATTGCGGTGATGGCGGTCTTGAATTGGCTCTCAAAGGGCTTGTTCATTCCGGTTGTGAACGATGTTGGGCAGTTGGTGGCCGCATGGCCGATCACGCGTGCTGCAGCGACAGGCCTGCTAACAAAAGGTCCGCACAAGTTTTCTGTCACGGCCAAAGGCGGAGACCGGACCAAGATCGTTGTACAGTGGCCGTTGATGTGGCCCTTCCTTGTCATGTTCGCGCTGACGATCGGAGGGCTGCTGGTCAACCTGCATTCGGACTTCGTCTTTAATAACGCAGGCACAGCCGGCGATGGCATGATCGTTGTCATGTTCTGGACGATCTACAATCTGTTCGTCCTTTTGGTCGTAATCGCGGCCTGTATTGAGCGGCCACGCGTCAATCAGCCTCAACGGCAGTCGCTGCAGCGAGTCGTGGTCGAAGCGACAGGAGAGGAGCTGCGCGGCTGGCTTGTTAACTTTGGGACAGAACACGCCCAGGTCAGTGGCGTGGCCAAACTCGCGCCGGGACAGAGCGTGTTGCTGCGGCTGCCTATTATCGGGCCGATCGCAGCGTCGGTTAGGGAGCCGACACGCGACGGATATCAGCTCAGCCTCTCGCCGAGCGACGAGCAGCGGAGCCTCATCATCGCCAAGCTGCACACCGCGTCACAGACGCCAGGTACGGACAAAGGTGACATCAGCCTGATGATCCGCGAGCTGGCGCGGGCCCTCACTCGCTAAGGAGACGAATTATGGCAGCGAAGGGAGCTAAACGCATTAGTCTTCGGACCTGGGTGATCGTCGGGGGCGCCTTGCTCATGCTGATCCCTGCCATAACGGCCGGGAGCTTCTATACAGGCGCCCTACAACACCGTGCCGAACAATTGCTGGTTGATAAGCTCGTAGGGCGTGGCGAACTCAGCGCCGGTCTTCTCGCTCGGCGACTCCACCAGCTCTGGCTGCAGGTCGACGCATTCTCAAAGTCAGCCAATCTCCAGCAGCTTGACAAGGTGCGAGAGCAGATAAATTTCATCGGAGATCTCGATCAACGGTATTCATGGATTGGTATTGCCAACGTCGAGGGAACGGTCCTTGCTTCAACACGAGGCATGTTAGAGGGAGCTAGCGTCGCCCAGCGGCCTTGGTTCCGGCGAGGTCTGACCGGTCCGACGGCGGTCGATGTGCATGAAGCACAACTGCTCGCACAGCTTCTCCCGCAACAGTCTGAGCCTCCGCGCTTCATCGATCTCGCCGCCCCGATCATACAAACAGGGGGCGCAACCTCAGGGGTTCTGGGAGCGCATCTCGATTGGCGCTGGGTCGTCGCTAACCTCACCAGCATGCAAGCACCCGGAATTAACGTTATTCTATTGTCTCGTGAGCGAACGGTTCTTTTCGGCCCTCCAGATCTGATCAACAGACCTCTGGCGGTAGGTTCGGCACTCTCAGCTAACCGGACGACCTCAATAGTCCTCGACGAACGCTGGCCGGATGGCAAAGATTACATCACTGTCGCCATCCCAGCAGTAGGGTACGACAATCTGCCAAGCTTCGGCTGGTCCCTCCTCATTCGACAAGATGTAGATAGCGCACTAGGGCCAACCCGCGAGTTAGTACGGACCTTCTGGAGTATGCTGGGCGCCGGCGCGCTGGTCGCTCTAGTGTTTCTCATGTTAGGTGCCCAATGGATTACTACCCCGCTTCTACGTTTAGCCTCTTCGGCGGAGTCCATCGTTAATGACGCCGACTCCCCCGCTCCTCATGTCGAGACAAGGTATGATGAGGCGGCACGCTTGTCCGACGCCTTGGTGAAGCTTCAGAACATCGGCCAAAGGCCCTCTTGACCCGGGCAGAGACCAATTGTCGACGCGTTGCAATCTGGGGCAAACATTGCCCTCGGCTTGGAGTGCGCCCCTGCGGGTAGACAGGATCAGGCTGCGGTTTTGACCGTGAGCCGGGCGTGTTGATCCTCGAACTGCTGCGGACTGAGATAGCCGAGCGCGGAGTGCAGTCGGCTGGAGTTGTAGACCTGATCGATGAAGCGCGGAAGGTCGGCAGCGACGTCGGCGAACGTCTCATAGGCCATCGGATAGACGCCCTCGACCTTGAGCGTTTTCATGAAGCTCTCGGCCTTGGCGTTGTCATAGGGATTGCCGCGGCGCCCCATCGATCCGACCAGGCCATGTTCGGCTAGGGCCTGCCGGTAGCGCCCGGCCGCGTATTGCGAGCCGCGGTCCGTGTGGTGGACGCAGCCGGGCGGCGGCCCTCGCTTTTCGATGGCTGTGCGCAGGGCGGCCAGTGTCAGCCTGACGTCGATCGATCGGCCGATAGCGTAACCGACGACCTTGCGCGACCAGGCATCGAGGATGACGGCGACGTAGACGAAGCCGGCGGTGATCGCAACATAGGTGATGTCGGCCACCCAGAGCTGGTTCGGCCCGCCCGGGACCATACCTTCGCCAGGTTCGGGAAGATCGGCAACTCGTGATCGCCATCGGTAGTGGCGACGTAGCGCCGACGCCGTCGAGGCTGGAGGCTGTGCTCGCGCATCAATCGCCTGATCTTCTTGTGATTGACGACCAGGCCGCGATGCCGCAGCGCTGCCTGCATCCGGCGATAGCCATAGGCCTCGAAGCTCTCGGAGATCGCCGCCATCGTCTCGACGAGCTCGGTGTCGTCGATGCTGATGGCCGGCCTATCGTAGTAGGTCGAGCGCGCGATCCCCATCAGCCGGCATACTTCTGCGACAGAGATGCCGCGGGGCCGGTGACGACAGATGTAGTCGCGCTTCTCGGCCGCTGTCCGTGCTTCAGAGCCCCCTTTAGAAACTCGATCTCAAGCGCCTGCCGGCCGACGAGCCGCTCCAGCGCGGCGATGCGCGCCTCGTAGGCCTCGATCGTATCGACGGCGGCGGCCTCGTCGTCAAAGACGCCGCCCTCGAATTTTTGAATCCAGATGCGGATCAGGTTGCGCGACAGGTCGTGTCGACGGGCGAGGCTATGGAGCGTCTCGCCAGCCAGGTAATCCTGCGCCACCTGGCGCTTGAACTCGATGCTGTGGGTGCGGTGTCGGGCCATGGGCTTTCATCCTTCGAAAGCCCGGCTCCCCCGGTCAATTCCCTGTCGTCACACTGTCCGCCTCAAGGGGCGCACTCCAGCTCTCTGCCACATACCGGACATTCTGTCTCCTGAACCGCCCGATCGCTCGCACCAAATTCCGAGAAGTCACTTCACCTAAGCCATTGTTGAAAACGAGCCCACCTACAGGAATGCGATGGTGCGAAGGCAGCTAAAAGCTGAGGGCCGACGTCAACATAGCCCAGCGCAGAGCCGGAGTGGCATCTTCTGCTCGAATCGCTTGATCGCTTGCCTCACGGCCTGTCTGTCTTCAGGCAGGCGCTACGGCAGGCGTTCAATTTCAATGTAGCTCTATGCGACGATCTCGCCAAGCGGGACCGTCGCGTTCGATTCAATAGCGGTAATATCCGAAGTCACGAGCGCGCCGCCCATAGGCCCGAGCGTGGGGCGGGGGACCACTGTAGTATCGACTGGACCCATAGCCCCGGCTCCAGTTCCGCTTCCAGCCCTTGTCATTTTTGAACTTGTAGCCACCCTTCTTGATCTGCTCGATGTGGTCGGGCATCTCGATGGCTGCCAAGCCCGCAACCGTGGCGGCCTGTGAAGTCGATGGCGTGATCGAGCCGAAGCCCAACATGGCCACCGCAACGAGAACGAGCGTTCGCATCGGACTCTCCTGTCGAAACCATGGCTGGAAAAGCAGAAGCGGCGGGCGCTACATCTGCCCACCGCCTCATGGTGTCACCCGCAGATACGCGTACGCCGTATGACAACTTCGCCGAACCGGTTGACGCGTCGCTTTTCGACCATTCGACAGTCATCGCGGAAGCGGCTTCGCACGATCCGACGCTCATACCCGCCTCGACGTTCCTCGTACCCACGCCGTTCCCGATAGCGCGGTCCGTCGTCGTCAGATCGCTCGATGCGTGTTTCGACCCGAACCTGAGACTGTGCGGGAGCCGTGATAAGTGCGGTTGCGGCAATGCCCGCAGCCAGCAAGAGTATCCTGAACATAGCGTGGCGCTCCTGATTTCATGGAAAAAGAGCCCGCCCTGAAAGGGCGGGCTCCGATTTGATCACTCGATGATCTGAACGATCTTGCGCGTCTTCGGCTCGACCAGGACGGTCTGGTCGTTGACCACCGTGTAGCGATACTCGGTCTTGCCATAGCGAGCCGGAACCTCGCGATAGGTGACCGTGTCGGGCAATGTCGCGCCGACGACTACCTTCTCGCGGTACGCCACCGAAGGCACCTTCTGCTGCGTCACATAGGTGCGGAACTCAGCGCGGTTCTCGGTTGCGATGCCACCGACGATCGCGCCAGCAGCGGCACCACCGACGCCACCCACTACGGCTCCGACAGGACCACCGACGATGGCACCGCCGACAGCACCCGTGGCCGCGCCGCTGGCTGCGCCACCGGCCGCGCCAGAGTTGGACTGCGCGAAGGCAGTAGCGGGGACGAGAGCGAGGGCGGCGAGGAGTGCGATGTTCTTGATCATGGTCTTCTCCGTTTCGAGGACATGTTGCCCCTCAGTCGCAATCTAAACTGCGGCCGAAAGCCTCCGTTCCATGAATAAGCGTTCATAATGAGGGGGTTAGAGCTATTTTAGCTGTTCTCGGCGTACCCTGTCCGAGCACATGGCACTGTTACGCCTGCTCGCGATCGAAGGGTTGTTCCTCAAAGGAACCTTTTACCTGGACGAGGCTTTCCGCCCTGTCCGGTACCTTGGGAGACCAATATGGTTTGGCACGTCGCGCTTCTGCTCATGCCTCTGAGCCTTGCCTTGGCGGCTGAGACGGACCCGGTGGCTAACCCGGTCTTCACGTGTCAGTTCAAGGCGGGGCAGATCGTCATCGAGCGGGCTAATGAGGCGGGCGAAGTGACGGTCGAAATTGATGGAAAAGCTCGCCAGTACGTTCTTCAAGAACATAAACTTGTTCCGCGTGATCAAGGATTGCCAACATTGCTTTTCCAACCGGACCTCAAGCAATGGCAGTGGCTGAATGATCAGGGTGAGCCGATCGATAGCGCGGTGTGCACCGAGAAGCCGTCTCTCAAAGCGGGCTGAACTCACGAGCCCGCACCAGCACACGTTTCAAATTTTCTAAAATGATGTCTTGCCATTCTGCGGTTGAAATACCGTGTTTTTCCGCCACCTTTGGCCGCTGAACATATCTGATTTGCAGTGTTGACCATTGGAAGTCACAATCCGGCCGTGAGACACGAACGCGATCCGTTCTTTCATCCGGTCGCTGACGGCAGCATTGTTTCGAGTCGGGATGGGCATTTTCGTCAGCGCAATAGCCGAGGTGGCTCGCGGTTGGCTGTGGCGATGAACCTGGAGTACGCTGGGACCATAGTGGCGAATTTCAGTTGCAGAGATCCTGCAATCATTGTCCTTTGGCGCGCGGTTTTCGGCCGCCGTGACGGGCGATTTAATGGGGATTTCATCGGGTAGCGAATTTTGAACGATGTGCCGCCGGAGCCGCAAGGCTTTCCCGTTACGTTTCCTGAGATCCATCCTCTTGAGATGACGCTAGGTTAAGGCCTTTTTCACTCGCGCCTGCGATCATGGAGAGGCTGCAACGAGATCTCCAAATGTCGCTCTCTGACGCTAGACCCCGCATCCGGCGCTTTGGCGGTTCCGGCGTTACTCCCTCAGGATCTCCCGCCCGCCTTCGACTGGCAACCGGAATTGCCATCGACTGTATCGCTCACAACGTTAGCACCGGTGGCGCACGGTTGAAGCTGGAGGCGCCAACACAGTTGCCCTTGCGCTTCAAGCTTACCATCGGCGTCAATCGTGAAGTTCATCAAGCGGTTGTCTGCTGGATAGAGGGCCGTGAACTGGGCATTGCCTTCGAATTTGAGGACGACCTCGGCGAGGACGGGGCTGACGACTAGCGGGCCGCGATCGAAGACCCCGCTGCCTTGCGACGTGACGTTGCCCCCAGTTTCTAGCCAGCCTTGAGTTTGTTCCGGCGGTGGTTTGACGTGCTCCCCGATTTTGGGCCAGCGCGAGCTGGAATCGTCCGGGGGTAGGGCTCATGCCGGCGGGGGCGCCGGAGAGCCGTTCATCAGCGATATCGGCGGCTTGTTGCCGATGGCGCTGTGTGGCCGGACCTCGTTGTAGTCTCTACGCCAAGCCTCCATTTTTGCCCGGGCGTCGTCAAGGCTCATGAACCAGTGCGTGTTCAGGCACTCGGCCCGGAACTTGCCGTTGAAGGACTCGATGAAGCTGTTGTCGGTCGGTTTGCCCGGCCTCGAGAAGTCGAGCACGACGCCCTTCTGATAGGCCCAGAGATCGAGGTCGCGGCTGACGAACTCCGAGCCCTGGTCGACGCGGATGCTCCGGGGGTAGCCCATGCCGCCGCAGATCCGCTCAAGCGTCACGACGACGTCCTCGCCGCGATAACTGAAGCGCGGATCTACGGCCGGCGAGAACCGGGAGAAGATGTCGACCACGGTCAGGACCCTGATCTTGCGGCCCGTCGCGAGCTGGTCGTGGACAAAATCCATCGCCCAGGTCTCGTTCGTCTGCGTCGCCGGTTGACGGTCCTCGCGCAGCTTCGCCTTGACCCGGCGCCTGGGCACCTTGTTGCGCAATTGCAGGCCCAACCCCTTGTAAAGGCGATAGATCCGCTTCGGGTTCACCGCCCAGCCATCCCGCTGCAGCAGGATATGCACGCGGCGATAGCCATATCGCACACGCGTCTCGCAGATCTCTTTGATCCGATGCGTCAGCTCGGCCTGCGCGCCCCGCTTCGACTTGTAGACGTAGAGCGAGCGGTCGATCCGCAGTGCCGAGCAGGCGCGCCGCGTCGAGACCTTCCACTCACCTCGCAGCTTGTCCACGAGCTCGCGTTTGCGTGCAGGCCTCAGAGCTTTTTTGATAGCACATCCTGCAGCATGGCCTTGTCGAGCGACGGGTCCGCCACGATCCGCTTCAGCTTCGCGTTTTCTTCCTCAAGCTGCCGCAGCCGCTTCATCTCCGACGGCATCAGCCCGGCGTACTTCTTGCGCCAGTTATAGAACGTCGCGTCCGAAATGCCGGCCTTCCGACAGACCTCCGCGATCGGCACGCCACCCTCAGCCTGCTTCAAAACGAACGCGATCTGCGCCTCGGTGAACTTCGATGCCTTCATGGAACTCTCCTCGTCCCGACCGCGGGATCATAAATGGAAAATTCCAGTTCAGACTGGCCGGGTTTTCGGGGAGCACGTCAGGTTTGAGCCGGCCCCCAGCCACGGTCCTCCTTAGGCGTGCCTGGCTGAGGGCTCCAACCGCCTGGCGATCGACCTCGTCGCATATACGCGAGCGGCTCCTGACCTCGCTGGCGTCTCGATCGCAGACGGGAGGTGAGGTACAGTGATCGCACACCGCTAAGGCGCCAGAGCGCTGCCAGCGACGGACGACGTTTCAAAAACTCGCTGGGGTTAAAACCCCCATCGTACGCTGGGGTAAGACGCGCCAGACCTGACTTGGCGCCGCACTCAAGGCAAAGGCTATCTGCGTTGAACGGCTAGAGGAACCTCGTCGAGTAATTCCGTAAGATTTTGTTGAGACGCTCGAATTTCAAGTCAACCAGCAACCTCGCCCTTCGGGGTACGGCCGCAGGTAATAGGCTGTTTTGAGCGGATCTTTCGATGGCTGAACTGATTGTCGATCTCAGACCTGCGGATGAGGTCGAACGCTTGATGGCTTTGGTTCAATATCAACAGCCTGCCACCCGATCCATTCGTGGTCTCGACGCGATCCTGCGGCATGCCAAGCGCGCCTTCAGCGTCCCCATCGCTATCGTGTCGTTTGTGGGGGCCGATAGGCAGCACTTCCTGGCGCGTGTGGGGATCGACGTTTGCAGTACAGCTCGGCAGGATTCTTTCTGCAGTCATGCAATCCTGAAACACCATGTGATGGTCGTTCCCGACGCCACGCTTGATCCCCGTTTCCGGGCATCACCACTCGTCTCGGGCGAGCATGCGATCCGGTTTTACGCAGGCGCGCCGCTGTTGACGCCTGATGGCCATACGATCGGCGCCCTCTGCATCAAGGACACTGTTCCACGACCGCAAGGCCTGACTGCAGACGAGCGAGATTGTCTGGCCGAGATGGCAGAGCTTGTTATGGACAGGCTCGAAGCTCAACGCCTGGCGACCGTAGAGGCTGACGGCCAGCGTCGCTTCGATGCTGTGGCGGAATCGGCTGCTGACGCCATCATCACCGCTGATGGCAGAAACCGTATTGTGTCCTGGAACAGTGCCGCGGGGCGCATGTTTGGGTACACGGCCGCAGAAGCCGTGGGACAATCGCTTAGCATGATCGTTCCCGATCGCTTCCGGGCGATGCATAAGGCGGGTTTGGAACGCGCTGCGGACGGGCTTCCGACGAAGCTCGTAGGCTCTCTGGTCACAGTGCCCGCTCTGCGAAGGGACGGGACGGAGTTTCCAATTGAGCTCTCCTTGTCGCATTGGCGGGAGAATGGCGAACATTGCTTCGGTGCGATCTGTCGCGACATCACCGAGAGGCAGGAGACTGAGGCTAAGCTCAAATACGCGGCCGAACATGATGCCCTAACCGGCCTCGCAAATCGGACTGTTCTCGACGAGCGCCTCAAGCTGGCAAGCTCTCAAGGCCGGCCAGTCTCTCTGATCATGGTCGATCTCGACGGATTCAAAGATATCAACGACAGCCTGGGGCATGCCGCCGGGGACGAGGTTCTCAAGATCGTCGCCAGCCGCCTTTGCGCTACCGCCGGCACGAACGTGCTGCCATGCCGCCTCGGCGGTGATGAGTTTGTCCTTCTCATTGAAGATCGAGCAGATCCTCAGCAAGCCGTCGAACTTGCGCGGAGGAGCATCGAAGCGATCGAGATGCAGATGGAGCTGGGGGAGCGTTCCGTCTATGTCGGCGCCTGTGCTGGCGCAGCGACCATCACGGGGACAGACTGGGTCGACGATTTGCCGCTCCAGCAGGCGGACCTTGCTTTGTACAAAGCGAAAGCGAGCGGCCGTGGTCGCGTGAGGCTTTTCACTCAGGACCTGATACCGGCGCAGCATTCCCGCACATCCGTGAGCTCCGGGCTGCGACAGGCCTTCGAGCGGGGCGAGTTCGAGCTGTATTACCAGCCACAGGTCCAACTATCGGATTATGCCATCGTGGGGGCGGAGGCCCTTCTCCGCTGGAACCACCCGGATCTCGGTGTCCTTGCGCCTGGTGCGTTTATCGAGACGCTTGGATCGAGCTTGATTGCCGTGCCGGTATCCGAGTGGATCCTCCGTACGGCCTGTCGCCAGGCGGCTGAGTGGCGCCAATCAGGCCATCCGGCCTTCCGGATTGGCGTCAATCTGTTCGCTGCCCAGTTCAAAGCCGGCGACCTCGTCAGCGTCGTTGACGGCATCCTCCGAGAGACGGGGCTGCCGCCCTCCGGCCTCGAACTGGAGGTCACCGAAAACACAATCCTTCGCGACGAGTCGCGAATCGATGCGGTTCTTTATCAGCTTCGGGAAACGGGCGTCGGCATTGCCTTCGACGACTATGGCACGGGATACGCATCGCTGACGATGCTTAAGGAGTTCCCGGTCACACGCCTCAAGATTGACCGGTCTTTCGTCAGCGGCGGAGATACCGGCGGCATAAACCGATTAATTGTCGAGGCCATCTCCAAGCTCGCCAGCGGGCTGAAGCTGGATGTGATCGCCGAAGGCATCGAGACCGTCGAGCAAGCGTCCCTCATGCGGAATTATTGCAGGGAGGGCCAGGGCTACCTGTTCGGGAAGCCAATGCCGGCAGTCGCATTCGAATTGGCGCTAAAGGTTTCGGGGAGAGACGCTAGCGTCGCTGTCCGGCCAGAGCGATCGGCAGTCGACCTTCATCATCAGGGTCGGATCTCCGCTGCACGCTGAGCAGCGAAGTACCTTGTGTGATCCTTTACGGACGACCACAAACAGGGGCAGCATCCGAACCAATAGCGCCACCCTTGGCTGCTCAAACCCCAGCCTTAGCAATTCGCCCTGAAGCGGACGTTCCCAACGACTGCTATGGGCCACCTCCAGAATCTAACGCTCCCACGCGACTAGCGGGTCATCCAGCTTTTGCTCACGAGCGATGATCAGATTGGCACGCCTCGGCTGGGATCTCTGAAGAACGGAGTCCTCTGAAGTCGGCACCCGTACCCAGGCTCGCGCCCGTCTTCGGCCAGGCGTTGCAGTTACGTTCGACGCACACTTTTGGGGTACGACATAGCGGTCTTATAGGGAGAATGGCGCTGTTATGGGGTGCACCACACGAGGCGCGCTGCGCCTCACGGCTCCAGTTCGGAATCCCAGTAGAGATAATCGAGCCAGCTCTCGTGGAGATAGTTCGGCGGGAAGAGCTTGCCGTTGCGGTGCAGGTCGTTGATCGTCGGCGCGTAGGCCTTCTGCATGGGGAACATGTCGACCGCTGCCGGCATCTTATCGCCCTTGCGCAGATTGCAGGGGGAGCAGGCGGCGACCACGTTCTCCCAGGTGGTGAGCCCACCCTTGGAGCGCGGGATGACGTGGTCGAAGGTCAGCTCGTCACGGGCGCCGCAATACTGGCAGGCGAAGCGGTCGCGCAGGAAGACGTTGAAGCGCGTGAATGCCGGGGTGCGCGAGGGCTTGATGTAGGTCTTGAGCGAGACGACCGAGGGCAGCCGCATGTCGAAGCTGGGGCTGCGGACGACCGTGTCGTATTCGGAGACGATATTCACGCGGTCCATGAAGACCGCCTTGATCGCGTCCTGCCAGCTCCAGAGGGAGAGCGGATAATAGCTCAGGGGCCGAAAATCGGCATTGAGAACCAGCGCCGGACAACCATCCGGCGAGGCCATCGGATGCATCACATGCGCCGTCAAACCCGCCGCACCTCCGCTTTCACGTCCGGGACGAATCCCGTACGGACATCAATGTAAGCGCGGCACGACAGGAATGTGAAGGGGTGCGGCGATTGGGCCGCCGCGAGCGTCGGGATCGGATGTGACCCGACCCTCTCTTTCAGGATGCGGTGGGGAGCGTCGCCCGGGTCGAGACGAAGCCCGACGGCTGGTTCAGCGCGTCGGAACCGGCTTTTCGCCGCGGTAATCGTAAAAACCGCGCTTGGTCTTGCGGCCCAGCCACCCGGCCTCGACATATTTCACCAGCAGCGGGCAGGGGCGGTATTTGGAATCCGCCAGGCCGTCATGAAGCACCTGCATGACCGAGAGGCAGGTATCGAGGCCGATGAAATCGGCGAGCTGGAGGGGCCCCATCGGATGGTTGGCGCCAAGCTTCATCGCGGTGTCGATCGCCTCGACCGAACCGACGCCCTCATAGAGCGTATAGACGGCCTCGTTGATCATCGGCAGCAGGATGCGATTGACGATGAAGGCCGGGAAATCTTCGGAGACCGAGACGGTCTTGTGGAGCTTGCCGACGAATTCCTTGGCGAGCTCGAAGGTCTGGTCGTCCGTGGCGATGCCGCGGATCAGCTCGACGAGCTGCATCAGCGGCACAGGGTTCATGAAATGGATGCCGATGAAGCGCTCGGGCCGGTCGGTCGCGGCGGCCAGCCGCGTGATCGAGATCGAGGAGGTGTTGGAGGCCAGCATCGTCTCCGGCTTGATGTGCTGGCAGACGGCGGTGAAGATCTTGCGCTTGGTTTCCTCGTTCTCGGTCGCGGCCTCGATCACGAGGTCGCAGTCGACGAGGCCTTCGAGCCTGGGGGCCGGCGTGATCTTGGCCATGGCGTCGCGGCGGATTTCATCGCCGATCGCGCCCTTGGCGACCTGACGGGCCATGTTGCCGTCGATCGTGGCGAGCGCCGTCTTGATGCGCTCCTCGGCCACGTCGTGCAGCTTCACCTCGAAGCCGGCGACCGCCGCCACATGGGCGATGCCGTTGCCCATCTGGCCCGCGCCGATGATGCCGATCGTCCTGATCGCCTGAGCCGACATGGTCTTTTCCATCTCCGGTGTCGCCGCCCCGCCGCGGGGCGCGATGCGGGCCGCCATTCGCGGCGGCCCGGCCTGGTTTCGTGACCGGGCCGGCGCTTGAGCCGGCCGCCGATCGTGTTGGGTCGGGCCTATTTGCCGAGCTTAGCGAGTTCGGCGTCGAGTTCGGGCAGCAGGGTGAAGAGGTCGCCAACGAGGGCGTAGTCGGCGATCTGGAAGATCGGGGCCTCTTCGTCCTTGTTGATGGCGACGATGACCTTGGAATCCTTCATGCCGGCGAGATGCTGGATCGCGCCGGAGATGCCGACGGCGATGTAGAGGTCCGGCGCCACGACCTTGCCGGTCTGGCCGACCTGCCAGTCATTGGGCGCGTAGCCGGCATCGACCGCGGCGCGCGAGGCGCCCATGGCCGCGCCCAGCCGGTCGGCGACCGGCTCGATGACCTTGGCGAAGGCCTCGGCCGAGCCGAGCGCGCGGCCGCCCGAGATGATGATCTTGGCCGAGGCGAGTTCCGGACGGTCGGACTTGGCGACCTCCTCGCCCTTGAAGCTGGAGGAGCCGTCCTGCGCCGTGGCGGCGACGGCCTCGACCGGCGCGGTGGCGGCGCCGTCGGCTGCGGCGGCGAAGGAGGCACCACGCACGGTGATGACCTTCTTGGCGTCGGCCGACTGGACGGTCTGGATCGCGTTGCCGGCATAGATCGGCCGCTCGAAGGTGTCGGGCGAGACGACCTTGGTGATTTCCGAGATCTGCATCACGTCGAGCAGGGCGGCGACGCGGGGCGTGACGTTCTTGCCGGTGGTGGTGCCGGCCGCGACGATGGCGTCATAGCTGCCGGCGAGCGAGACGATCAGCGCAGCCAGCGGCTCGGCGAGATGGTGGCCATAGGCGGCATCGTCCGCCAGCAGCACCTTCTCGACGCCGTCGAGCTTCGCCGCGGCGTCGGCCACGGCTTGCGCGCCCTGGCCGGCGACCAGGACATGGACGGGCGCACCGAGCGCCTTGGCGGCGAACAGGGCCTTGCGGGTGGCCTCGTTGAGGCTCTTGTTGTCGTGCTCGGCGAGAAGCAGCGTCGTCATGATCTCAGAGAACTCCGGCTTCGGTCTTGAGCTTGGACACGAGTTCGGCGACGGAGCCGACCTTGATGCCGGCGGAACGTCCGGCGGGCTCGACGGTCTTGAGCACCGTCAGACGGGGCGCCATGTCGACGCCCAGCGTCTCGGCCGAGGTCTCGTCCAGCGGCTTCTTCTTCGCCTTCATGATGTTGGGCAGCGAAGCATAGCGCGGCTCGTTGAGGCGCAGATCGGTGGTGACGATGGCCGGCAGCTTGAGCGAGACGGTCTGCAGGCCGCCATCGACCTCGCGGGTGACATCGACCGCATCTGCGCCCAGATCGACCTTCGAGGCGAAGGTGCCCTGCGGCCAGCCCAGCAGCGCGGCCAGCATCTGGCCGGTCTGGTTGCAGTCATCGTCGATCGCCTGCTTGCCGAGAATGACGAGGCCGGGGCTCTCCTGCTCGACGACCTTCTTCAGCAGCTTGGCCACCGAGAGCGGCTCGACCGTGCCCTCGACCTTCACGAGGATGCCTCGGTCGGCGCCCATGGCCAGCCCGGTGCGGATCGTCTCGGCGGCCTGAGCCGGGCCGATCGAGACCACGACGACCTCGGTCGCCTTGCCGGCTTCCTTCAGCCGCAGCGCTTCCTCGACGGCGATCTCGTCGAAGGGGTTCATCGACATCTTGACGTTGGCGAGTTCGACGCCCGAGCCGTCCGCCTTCACCCGGATCTTCACGTTGTAGTCGACAACCCGCTTCACGGGCACAAGGATCTTCATCGTCGTCATCACCGTTCAGAAAAGAGGCTGGTCCCGCCGCATCCGGAGCGTTGCCGCGTGCGGCGGCAGGATGGCGGCATCGCGGCTCTCGGCTCGAATGCGGACGGACCGTAACGACGGCCGTTTGCGCTTGTCAACGCCACGAATAGCCCATCCACGATGCCCAAACCGCACCTCTCAACCCCGCGCCGGGCGCCCGAACAGGCGCGCCTGGCGGTGGATGAAGACGGGCGTGAGCGCGACGCCGGTGGCCAAACCGCCGAGATGGGCCCACCAGCCGACATGGCCGTCCGGGTCGAGCAGGGCCTGGACGAGCTGGAACAGCACCCAGGCCAGGATGGCGTAGAGCGCGGTGATCCGCAGCGGAATCCAGTTGAAGGCGAGCCCCCAGATACGGACGCGGGGGTAGAGCATCAGATAGGCGGCGATGATGCCCGAGATCGCGCCCGAGGCGCCGATCAGGGGCTGCTCCGAGGCCGGGTTGACCAGCGCATGGGCGAGCGAGCCGCCGAGCCCGCAGAGGCAGAAGAACAGCAGGAACCGGGCATGGCCCATGGCATCCTCGACATTGTCGCCGAAGACGAAGAGGAACAGCATGTTGCCAAGCAGATGGGCGAGGCCGAGATGCAGGAAGACGTTGCTCAGCGGCGTCAGCCAGGTCGGCGCCTGCAGCAGCTCGGCGGGAAGCTGCGCCGTGCCGAACAGCACCGAGGGAATCAGCCCGAAGCCGGCCGCGACAGCGATCTGTCCGGTCTCGCTCTCGCGCAGGGTCAGCAGCAGATAGAGCAGGACGCAGAGCGCGATCAGGACATGCGTGACATAGGGCGCGCGCATGAAGCGCAGCGGCACACCGTCATGCAGCGGAATGAACACGCGGCCCGCTAGCGGTTCTGGCCGGGCACCCAGAGCACGTCGCCCTGGGCCCTGGCGTTGAGATGGCGCGAGGCGACGAAGAGGAAGTCCGAGAGCCGGTTGATGTAGTGCAAGGCCGGCGCGCCGACGATCTCGCCCGGCGTCTGGGCGAGTTCGGTCATCAGCCGTTCGGCACGGCGGCTGACCGTGCGCGCGAGATGCAGATGGGTCGCGGCCGGCGTCCCGCCGGGCAGGACGAAGGACCGCAGCGGTGCAAGGTGCTCGTTCAGCCGGTCGATGTCGGCCTCGATACGCTCGACCTGCGCGGCGACGATCCGCAGCGGCTCATAGGCCGGCGGCGTGCCGGTATCGGGCGTCGAGAGGTCGGCCCCGAGGTCGAAGAGGTCATTGCTGATACGGCCGAGCATCGCGTCGAGCTCGGCATCCTCCGTGGCGGCGTGGAGGCGGGCGATGCCGATGCAGGCATTGGTCTCGTCGACCGTGCCATAGGCGGCGACGCGCAGATCGTATTTCGGCCGGCGCGGGCCCGATGCAAGGCCGGTGGTGCCGTCGTCGCCGGTGCGCGTGTAGATTCGGTTGAGCTTGACCATGAGCGCCTTATAGCGCGGCGCGTGCGCGACGGAAGCGGCGTTCGTGCGGTAGCGAGAGCGGCGAAACGCCCCGTCTCAGAAGCTGTAGCCGAGGCGGGCGCCGATATTGGCGGGACCCTTGGGCTGGGTGCGGTCGGAGCAGCCGGCGGTGCTGAAATGCTCCAGCGTCGCGACCAGGCTCCAGCGGTCGTTCAGGCGCACGCCCAGCGCCGCGGCCTCGCGCGTGCCAGTGTTGCAGCCCAGGTTCAGCCGGTTCTCCGGGATGACGGCGCCGGTCTTGCCGTCGTTCAGCGCAGCACCGAGGCTGGCCTCGACGAAGACGGCTCGCGTCAGGTCGACGGTCCAGGTCGCGCCGGCATAGGCGAAGCGCGTGCCGTTGAAATTGGCGCTGGCGCCGAGATGGAAACGCGGCACGAAGGCGTTGGCAAAGCGATCCGACAGGGTGAAGGGCCGTGGCGTCGCGATCTCGCCGCTGAAATTCGCCAGGCCGCTCTCGCGACTGCCGCCTGGATTGGCGACGCGCCCGCGCCGATGCGGGCTTCCCAGGAGAGGGAGGGTGCTGGCGTGGTGGCCGGTGCGTAGCTCGAGGTCCCGGCGGGAAGGGCCTGCGCCTGCGCCGCGAAAGGCGAGACTGCCAGACAACCGAGAGCGAGCAGCGACGCGACGCGAACCATGAGCAATCTGAACTTCTTGTCGGCGGGACGAGGCTTAACGATGCTCAAAGACTCGTGACCGGAATATGGCACGATTGCGGCAAAGCGTCTTGGGTTGCCTTGGCAACGATCCAAAAACGTTTGTTTGTCAGAGGCTTGTAAAATCTGGGGATGACGGGCGCGAGCCTGCGGGCTCAGCCGCTGCGCCACCACAGCACGAAGAGGATGACCAGGATCGCGACGAATTGCAGGACGACGCGCAGGCGCATCAGCTTCTGCGAGGTGCCGGCGCTGCCGCCCCGCAGCATATTGGCGAGGCCGAGGACGAGGACCACGGCGACCGCACCGACGGCGACGGGGACTAAAGAACCGCTGAATGTCATGACCCGCCCCTTAAGGCGCCCCCGCCGGCTTGACCAGCGCCGGCAGGCGCCAGTGACGCCGCGCCGCAGGCGCCGCCTTCAGCGGTAGCGCCGCTGCACGATCAGATGCGCCGTCACCGTCAGCACGATGGTCGCGGTCATCAGGATGAAGGAGATGGCGCCGCCGAAGGGCCAGTTGTTCTGCTGGGCGAACTGGCCATAGACCAGCGGCCCCATCATCTGGAACTTCGGGCCGCCGAGCAGGACGGGCGTGGCATAGGCGTTCATCGCCAGGATGAAGGTCAGGATCGTGCCGGCGAGGATGCCCGGAAGGGCCAGCGGCCAGAGCACGCGGCGAAACATCGCCGCCGGGCCGGCGCCGAGGCTGAAGGCGGCCTCCTCGACATTGCGCGGGATGCCCTCGATCACGCTCTGCAGCGTCAGCACCATGAAGGGCAGGTTGACCGCGACGATGCCGATCAGCACGGCGGTCTCGGTGAACATGATCTGGAGCGGCTGGTCGATCATGCCCAGGCCCATCAGGGAGGCGTTGAGCGCGCCCTTGCTGCCGAAGGCGGTCATCCAGCCGGCGGCGCGCACGGCGTTGCCGACGAAGAGGGGCAGCACCACGGCGATGATCAGCAGATTCTTGAAGCGGCTCTGCGTGCGCGCCAGCACATAGGCGAGCGGGAAGCCCATCACGAGACAGGCGATCGTGCAGACCACGGCGACCCGGACGGTGCGGGCCAGCACGGTGAGATAGTAGCTGTCGGTGAAGAACTTGACGTAGTTCTCGATCGTCAACCCGTCGACCATGAACTGGCCGGGGATGAACTGGTTCAGCGAATAGCGGAACAGGATCGCGATCGGGCCGAGCAGCCCGATCGCGACGAAGATCGTCGCCGGTACGACGAGCAGGCCGGCAAGGCCGGTGCGCGCGCCTGCGACGGGTTCTGGAGCGGTGACGCTCATGGCGTGGCTCCGTCATGCTCGGGCTCGACCCGAGCATCTCCGGACGCGGACGCGGATAACCGCGCCTTCATCGTGATGAGGTTCTCGGGTCGGCGCGGAGCGCCGCCCGAGAATGACGTGCCAGCCCTGTTCATCACGCCTTGAAGACCTTGTCCCACCACTCCTTCATCGCGTTGTCGTTCTTGGCGAGGAAGGCGTAGTCGAGGTCGCGGAGCTTCTTCTCCTCCTCGGGGGTGAAGCCGATGCGCTTCTGCAGGTCGGCCGGGATGGTGAGGCCGGTGACGGTGCCGTTGTAGCCCATATCGGCGGCGAAGGCCTCCTGGGCGGCCTTCTCCAGCATCGCGTTCATGTATGCGTAGGCGTTGTCCTTGTTGGGCGCGTTCTTCTGGATCACGAAGCCCGAGACATAGGCCGGGATGCCCTCGACCGGGGCGACCGCCTCGCAGGGGATGCCGGCGTTCTGCCACTGCACGACGCGCGCCTTCCAGATCGCGCTGATGCCGACCTCCTCGTTCTTCATCGCCGCGGCGAAGGCCTCGTTGGTCGGGTAAACGCGGGCGCCGGCCTTCTTGACCGCCATCAGCACCTCCTTGGCCTTGTCGAGGTCGTTCATCGAGGCGCCGTTGGTCCCGGCGAGCGACGCGGCGATCATGACCGACTGATACTGGATGTCGATGAAGCCGATCTTGTTGCCGTGCTTGGGGTCGAGCCAATCCTTGAAGCCGGTCGGCGCGGGGCTGATGATTTTGGGATTGTAGATCACCACGTTGCCGGAATAGATGTGACCGATACCATAGGGGTACTTCATCGACGGCATCAGGTTCTTGGCGTTGGGAACCTTCGAATAATCGATCGCCTCGACGAGCCCGGCCTCGTTCATCTCGAACATGTTGGCGGCGGACAGGCCCTGGACGTCGACCGTGCCACGCGGCAGGCGGCGCTCGGCGGCCATCTTGGCGCGGCGCGGCGCATCGCCGGCCTGGTCCTGCACGACCTCGAAGCCCTTGGGCTTGAGGAAGGGATCCTCGACGTTCTTGGTCAGCAGGCGGGCATAGTCGCCGCCCCAGGTGCCGACGACGACCTTGCCGGCCGCCTGGGCGAGGGCTGGCGTGCCGAGCCCGGAGGCGAGCGCGACGGCGCCGGCGCCCTTGAGAAGATCGCGTCTGTCGAAAGTGGCCATGGTGTACTCCCCTGTTGGACGCCCGTCGAAGCCCGAGATCAGGCTTCGCGCGGATAAACGAGCCCGGCGTCTTCGGCCCAGCCTATCATGATGGTCTCGCCCGGCTTCGGCTCGGCAACGCCGGCCTTGTTCGGGATCTGCAGTAGCATCCGGTCCGTTCCGGACAGGCTGACGTCGATCTCGAGGATCGCCCCGAGATAGGAGGCGTGCTCGACGCGCGCCTCGAAGCGGTTGTGAAGCCCTTGCGCCTCGCCGCCGACAGCGATGCGCTCCGGCCGCAGGGCGAGCGTCGCCGCGCCGGTGCCGGTCGCCGCTGCACAGCCGATCGCGACGCCGCCTCTGGTCTGGAAGCGACCGGGCGCGACGATGTCGCCATCGAGAAAGGCGCTGCGGCCGATGAAGCCGGCGACGAAGCGATCGGCCGGCCGCTCATAGAGCTCGCGCTGGGTGCCGATCTGGCGGACCTCGCCCTTTTCCATGACGACCAGACGGTCGGCCATGGTCAGCGCCTCTTCCTGGTCGTGGGTGACCATGATCGTGGTCAGGCCGAGCTTGCGCTGCAGGTCGCGGATCTCGACCCGGACCTCCTGGCGCAGCTTGGCGTCGAGATTGGAAAGCGGCTCGTCGAGCAGCAGGACGTCAGGCTCCATGGCGAGCGCGCGGGCGAGTGCGACGCGCTGCTGCTGGCCGCCCGAAAGCTGGCGCGGATAGCGCTCGTCGAAGCCGGCGAGCTGCACGAGGCGCAGCGCCTCGGCGACGCGCGGGGCCCTGTCGGCCGGCGAGATCTTGCGCATCTCCAGCCCGAAGGCGACGTTCTCGGCGACCGTCATGTGCGGGAAGAGCGCATAGCTCTGGAAGACGAGGCCGCAATTGCGCTTCCAGGGCGGGAGCGCCGTGACATCGCGCTCGCCGATCGCGATCTTGCCGGCGCTGGGGGCGATGAAGCCCGCGACCATGCGCAGCGTCGTCGTCTTGCCGCAGCCCGAGGGGCCGAGCAGGACGAGGAACTCGCCATCGGCGATGTCGATGTCGACATTGTTGACGACGGTCAGGTCGCCATAGGTCTTGCGGAGGTTCTCGATCGAAAGCCGTGCCATCGTCTCAGACCACCCGGCTCAGCTTGACGTAACGGTCGGTCACGATCATCGCGACGGCGATCAGGACGATCTGGATCAGGGATGCTGCGGCCACGGTCGGATCGATCTTCCATTCGAGATATTGCAGGATGGCGATGGGCAGTGTCGTGCGGCCGGGGCCGACGAGGAACAGGCTCATCTCCAGATTGCCGAAGGAGGTGACGAAGCCGAAGAGCCCCGCCGCGACGATGCCGGGGCGGATGCTCGGCAGCGTTACCCGCCGGAAGGTGGTGAAGGGACCGGCGCCGAGGTTCTGCGCGGCCTCCTCGATCGTGCGGTCGAAGCCGACGAGGCTGGCGGTGACCAGGCGGACCACCCAGGGGATGACCACGAGGGTGTGGGCTGCGATCAGGCCTCCGAGCGACCCCATCACCGGCAGGCCCGTGGCGATCTCGGTCTCGATCTGGAAGACGTAGGTCGCCGTGCCCAGCACGATGCCCGGCATGACCAGCGGCAGCAGCAGCAGCGTGTTGTAGGCCGGGCCGAGGACGATCCGGTGCCGCACCAAGGCGAGGCTCGCGGGCACGCCAAGCAGCAGGCCGATCAGCGTGGCGGAAACGCCGACCTGAAGGCTGAGCACGAAGCCGTTGATGAAGGGCTGGTTGTTGGCGGCGGCCGAGAACCATTTCAGCGAATAGCCCTCCGGCGGAAAGGAGGGGATCTCCTGCCGGAAGAAGGCGAGCCAGGTGACGAAGATCAGCGGCAGCAGAATGTAGAGCAGCGCAACCGCCGCCGCGCCGTTGAGGGCGATGCGGCCCAGGCTCGGGCGGGTGGTGGCGCTCACTGGCATTCTCCGGCCAAGCCGGACCGGGCACGACCATCCTGGCCGAGGCGAAGCCGCGCGGGTCCGGGATGACGGCGTGTTGTCCTACGCATTCAGACTGCTCTCACTGCAGCGTGTTCTTATGGAACGCGCCGCCCTTCATGATGACCGGCAGCCGCGCGCCCTGGTCCTGCAGGAGGGCCAGGTCTTCGAGCGGGTTGCCGTCAACCAGGATCATATCCGCATAAGCCCCAGCACGCAGCGTGCCAAGCTTGCCTTCCATGCGCAGCAGCTGGGCTCCGACGGTGGTGGCGGAACGGATGATCTCGATCGGCGAGAGCACCTCGCGGCGCAGCAGGAACTCGCGAGACTGATCGACCTGGAGCTCGCCGAGCAGGTCCGAGCCATAGGCGACGGGCACGCCGGCGCGCTTGCAGATTTCCAGCGAGCGCAGGCCGCCGTCGATAACGAGGTCGTTCTTGGCGAGCATGTCGCCATCCATGCCGAATTCCGCGGCGCGCTCCTTCATCGCATAATAGGCGACGAGGTTGGCGGTGAGGAACATGCCCTTCTCCGCCATCAGTTTCGCCGAGGCGTCGTCGATCAGGTTGCCGTGCTCGATGGCGCGCACGCCGCAATTTGCGGCGCGGGTGATGGCCTCGGGCGTATAGGCATGGGCACAGACATAACGGCCGAAGGCGGCGGCTTCCTCGACGGCGGTGCGGACCTCGTCGAGGCTGAACTGGAGCGAGTCGAGCGGGTCGTAAGGCGAGGCGACGCCGCCCGACATCATGATCTTGATGTGGTCGGCGCCGAGCCGCATCTGTTCGCGCACCGATTTGCGCACGGAAGACACGCCGTCGGAGACGTTCATCGTATAGGCCATGGCGTTGCAGCAGTTGCAGCGCGAACCGAAATCGGTGCGCCGGCGCGGGTCGCTGTGGCCGCCGGTCGGGCCGATCGCCTGGCCAGCGATGAAGAGGCGCGGCGCCGCGACATGGCCCTTGTCGACCGCTTCCTTGATACCCCAGTCTGCGCCACCGGTGTCGCGGACAGTGGTGAAGCCGCGGTCGATCATGCCCTTCATCAGGCCGATGGCGCGTGCCGTCATCAGCGTCAGCGGCATGCTCTCCAGCGACCGGATCACGACCTCGGTGAGGAAGACATGGACGTGGCTGTCGATCAGCCCCGGCATCAGCGTGCGACCGCCGCAATCGATGACATCGGCCGTTTTCGAGGTGATCGGCTTGTCGGAGAGTTCGCGGATCGTTTCGCCCTCGACCAGCAGCTCGTAGCCGGCGCGCACCTCGCCGAAATCGGGCTCGAGGAGGGCGAAGTTCTTGAACAGCAGCGGCGCCATGGCGGGCATCTCCTCCGTCAAGGCCCTGCGATCGCAGGCCCCTATTGCAGCCGCTGATATATTGAGAAGTTTATTCTGCCTTGTCCATCGCCGCGGGCTTGGCCGGGGGCAGGCCGGGCATGCCCTCAGCCCATGGGCGGCACATCCTCAAGGGGCCTTTCGGTCTCCCGCAGCTCAGCTCGGCTTTTTGTGCTTCAGCTCTTGGCGACGCTGCTCTGGGCCGGCGCGCGATTGCGTACGGGAAGCGAGAGGTCGTCCGCCAGGGCGCGGCTGATCGTCGGCAGCCCGTCCAGCAGGTTCGGCACGAAGGCCTGCGAGGGCGGCATGCGGCGCGGCAGGGCGTGGAGCGCGCGCGCCATCATCAGCGGGTCGCGCTGCCCCTCGCCGCTCTCCTGCGGATCGTGCAGCACGTCGATCAGCCGCAGCTGGTCGGCCCGCTCGGCCCGGATCGCCTGTTCGAGGCGCGGCCTGACGCGCGGGACGATCAGCGCCGGCTTGTCGAAGGAGAGCACCTCGCAGAAGGTGTTGTAGCCGCCCATCGCGACGACGCAGTGGGCCCGGTTCATCAGCAGTTCGAGGCGCGGCTCGAAGCCGAGACTCTCCAACTTCGGGATGCGGGCGATCCGCTCGGCGAAGTCCTTGCGGCGCTCGCGCGACATGAAGGGGCCGAAGACGATCAGAGAGGGCAGTTCGATCGTCGGATCAGCCTCATAGGCGGAGATCACCCAGTCGATCACGCCGGCGCCGTCGCCCCCGCCGCCCGGCGTTACCAGGATGAAGGGCCCCTTGGTGATGCGGGGATAGCGCGTCGGCGGCATCGGGCTGGGGACGGCCCGCTTGAGATAGCCGGTGTAGCGGATCTTGTGCTCGAAGAGATGCTGGTTCGGCAGGCCTGCCAGCGGCTGGTAGATGCTCTCCAGGCCATAGACGAAGATGTCGTCATAGATCTGCCCGAGCGCATCGAGTGCCCCACTCTGCCGCCATTCCTCGTGAAGCTTGGCCGGCTCGTCGAGCACGTCGCGCAGGCCGAGGACGATGCGTGCGCCGCGGCGGCGCAGGATGTCGAGCGCCGGCACCAGCTCGCCGCGCAGGCCGATCGGCTCCTTGTCGACAATGACGACGTCGGGATCGAAGGAGAGGACGACCTGCTTGATGATGTCGGTCCGCAGCCGGATCGTGTCGTTGAGATCGAGATTGAGATGATGCGGGCCATAGCGCCCGTCCGTCTGCTTCTCGACGCCGGGGATGCGGACATAGTCGACGCCGTCGCCGAACTGGAAGCTCGAGATCACCGAGGAGCCGGAGACGATGATCACTGATATATGAGGATAGCTCGCAACCAGCGAGTTCGCGATCGCGCGGCAGCGGCGGATATGGCCGAGGCCGAAGGTGTCGTGGCTGTAGATCAGAACCCGCGGCGCATGAGAGCTACGCGGTGTCCGCTCGGCGCCCGAAAGGTCGACGACGTTGAAAGGCATATCCGCGTCGCCCCCCGCAGATAGGTCAGACGACCTCGTGCCGAGGACGAACGCACCTGAGAATACGCAACCCCGCTTATAGCGCGAGGTTGGAACGTCTCCAAGTCCGCAGCCGGCTGGTCGCCGCCCGAATTGTCCTCAAGGGCAGGCATAGCCCTGCCCGTCGGGCAGGCAGCGGTTTCCGTTGGGGAGGACGAGGGCACCGCGGGCGTCGCGCAGGACGCGCTCGCCATTCGGGAGCAGGAAGCCGCCGGTGGCGTCCATCGGCGCGCGCGTGCCATCGGGCAGGACGACTTCACTGCCGATAATGGCGATGCGCTTGGAGGGCGTGCTCTGCGGCATGCCAGCGGGCTGTGGCCTCGGCGAGGTGCTGCAGGCGCCAAGGGCGAGGGCGCCGGAAAGGGCGGCGGCGACGGCAATCGATTTTTTCATGGGCGCTCAACGTTCGGTTGGGGCGATGGTTCCGCGGTCCGGCGGTCGGGCGCCGTCGTGGAGAGGGGGAGCTCAAAGATCTGTCGGGGATCGCCCGGCAGGACGGCGGGATGGACCAGCGCCGCGGCGAGGAAGGCCTGGAGGAAGGCCCAGGCCGTATCGTCATGATCGCGGTGGTGGAGCAGCACTCCGAAGGCGATGTCGCGCTCGCCGCCGAGACGGTGCGCGGCGAGCAGGCGGCAGGTCTCCTCGACCAGATCCGCGTGGCGGCGGCCGGTCCGGCTGGTCCAATCCATGATGTCGAGCTGGGTGTTGGCGAGGCGCGGGCCGCCTTCGGGGCCGAGCCGGTAGCCGCGGAAGCAGGAGAGCCCGGCGAAGCCGAGCCCCGGCAGCCTTGCGGCATGAGCGGGGTCGATGCGGTTCCAGGGTGGCACGAAGACCGGCAGCGGCGCGGCCTCCAGCACCTCTCCGAGGCGCCGCCAGGCTGTCGCGATCTCGGCGTCGAGGTCCGGCGCGCTGCGGGAGGGCCCGAACTCCGCCTTCTTCGCGGGCGGCTTCGCGTGGTTGCGATGCCAGGTCCCGTGCTGGCAGGGCAGCAGAAGCGGCATCCGCCGCAGCGCCTGGCCGAGCGATGGTTCAGCCAGCATGGGGATGACGGCGAGCAGGACGGGCAGCCCGTGCCGCTCGGCGAGCGCCGACAGCGCGTCGAGAGCCGGGCTGTCGGCGATGGCATCGTCGTCGCGCAACCAGAGACGGATGCGCCCTCCGATGGTGCCCCAGCGGTCGAGCTCCGCCTGAAGGTCGCCCCAGAGGTCCGAGAGAGGCGTCGTCACGGCGTGGGCTCCATGGCGGGCCGCGCCCGGCGCGCGGCGCGGTTGGCGACGGCGACCGCCAGCCCCCGTGCGAGAATCGCCGCCGCACCAGCGGGGCTGCGTTCTTCCAGGGCGAAGCGGCGGGCGGCTGCGCCCATCGAAGCGCGTCGCTCTGCCTCGTCGAGCAGCCCTGCGAGGCTGCGAGCGAACGCCGCCTCGTCGCCCTCCGGCACCAGCAGGGCGGTTTCGCCTGCGCGTACCGTGGCCGAGACGCCGCCGCTGTCGAAGGCAACGATCGGCAGGCCCACCGCCTGTGCCTCCAGATAGACCAGCCCATAGGCCTCGCGCACGCCCGGCCAGACGAAGAGATCGTGGGCCGCCATCTCCGCGACGACCTGGTCATGCGGAATCGCGCCGCGCCAGGCGATGCGCCCTTCGGGAAATCCGGCAAAGGCCGCCTCGACCTCGGCCCGGCGCCGTCCGTCGCCGATCACGGTGAGCGTCCAGGGCCGGTCGAGGAGAGGCGAGAGCACCCGTGCCAGCACGCGATAGCTGTTCTCCTTGGTGCCCTCGCGCATCATCGCGACGGTGACGAGCCGGGGTATAGAGGCGTCGGCACCGGCGCGACGCGGCGGCTCTGCTGCGAAGGCGATGAAGGGCGGCAGCTCCATCAGCGCGGTGCGATCCGAACGCCAGCGCTCGAGGCCGAGGCGATCGCGCTCGGTGAAATGGAAGTGCAGGTCGGCTGCCGCCAGTCCCTCGCGGACGAGGCGGGTGTGGGCAGCCCAGTCGCCGCTGGCGCGGCGCTCTGCATCGCTGGCCTCGGCCACGACGTAGGGAATGCCGAGCCGCTGCGTGATGGCGGGGCCGAGCAGGTCCGGCGCCTTGTAATAGTTGTGATAGGTGAACCAGAGATCGGGGGCGGCACCATCGGCCTGCCATTGCGCGAGCAGTGCCTCAGCGCGCCGGTCTGCAGCGGCCTGATGGGCCGCAAGCCGCCCGGGTTCGGGCGTCGGCATGAAGTCGCGCGCGCCGATGCCCGGCGTCACGCTATGCCCGAGTCCCTCCAGCGCCGCGACGAGCTGGCGCGCCATGCGCCGGTCGCCCGAGATGCGACCGTCGTCATAGAGGTTCAGCGGGGTGTGGAAGGCGATACGCACCGGGTTTTATTGGTAGGTGGGCCTGGAGCCGTTCAGCGATATGGGTCGGCCGCGTCGCGCAGGCCGTCGCCCAGAAAGTTGAAGGCGAGGATGATGAGGATGACAGGGACGACCGGATAAAGCAGCCAGGGATACAGCGCCACGACATTGATGTTCTGCGCCTCGTTGAGCATGACGCCCCAGCTCGTGATCGGGGGCCGCAGGCCCAGCCCCAGGAAGCTCAGCGCGGTTTCGCCGAGGATCGTCTTGGGGATGGTGATCGTCGCCGAGGCGATGAGATGGCTCATGAAGCCCGGGACGAGATGCAGGCCGATGATGCGGGCGGGCTTCGCCCCCATGAGCTGGGCGGCGACGACGTAGTCCTCCTCGCGCAGCGAGAGCAGCTTCGAGCGCACGGCGCGCGCCAGCCCGGTCCAGTCCATCAGGCCGAGGATCACCGTAATGCCGAAATAGACCAGCAGCGGGCTCCAGGACGGCGGCATGATCGCCGCCAGCGCCAGCCAGAGCGGGATATGCGGCAGCGACTGGACGATCTCGATCAGGCGCTGGACGACGAGATCGACCTTGCCGCCGTAATAGCCGGCGATGCCGCCGATGATGACGCCCAGCACGAAGGAGACGAAGACCCCGAGCAGGCCGATCGAGAGCGAGATGCGCCCGCCATAGAGAATGCGGGAGAGCACGTCCCGCCCGAGCCGGTCGGAGCCGAGCAGGAACAGGGTCCCGCCCTCGGCCGGGCAGACCAGATGCAGATTGCCGGGGATCAGCCCCCAGAAGACATAGTCCTCACCGCGGCAGAAGAAGCGCAATGGCTGCGGCCTGCTGCGGTCGACATCGTATTCGCGCTTCAGGTTCTCCATGTTGAGGCGCTGTGTATAGGGATAGACGAAGGGGCCGACGAAGCGCCCCTCATGGAACAGATGCACCTCCTGGCGCGGCGCGCGGATGAAGTCGGTGTTGCGCGTGGTGTAGTGGTAGGGCGCCAGGAACTCGGCGAAAGCCGCCATCGCATAGATCGCCAGGATGACGACGCCGGAGATCAGCGCCAGCTTGTGGCGGCGGAACTTCCACCACATCAGCTGCGATTGCGAGGCGAGATAGACGCGCTCCTGCTCGGGCGTCATCACCTCGACGGCATTGGGCTCGAACGGCGCGGTCGAGGCCGTATGCGGCAGCGGCGCGCCGTCGGGCGGCAGCGTCTTCGTCGAAGCGGTTGTCAGGGACGCCGAGCTCACTTGGTCGCCGCTCCCTGCAGGCGGATCCGCGGATCGAGGATCGCCAGCGCAATGTCCGAGATCAGCACGCCGATCACGGTCAGGAAGGAGAGGAACATCAGGAACGAGCCGGCAAGATACATGTCCTGGCTCTGCAAAGCGCGGATCAGCAGCGGGCCGGTCGTCTGCAGGGAGAGCACGATGGCGACGATCTCGGCGCCGGAGACGATCGAGGGCAGGATGTCGCCGATATCGGAGACGAAGAAGTTGAGCGACATGCGCAGCGGGTATTTGCGCAGCGCCTTGCCGGGCGGGAGGCCCTTGGCGCGGGCGGTGACGTAATACTGCTTCTGCAGCTCGTCGAGCAGATTGGCGCGCACCGAGCGGATCATGCCGGCAGTGCCGCCGGCGCCGATGATGATGACCGGAATCCAGAGGTGCTCCAGCACCGAGGCGGCCTTGGCCCAGCTCATCGGCTGGTTGAGATATTGCGGGTCGACGAGGCCGCCGATCGAGGTGCCGAACCAGACATTGGCGGCGTACATGAACACCAGCGCCAGCAGGAAATGCGGCACGGCAAGCCCGATCAGGCCCATGAAGGTCAGCCCGTAATCGCCCCAGCTGTACTGATGCGTGGCCGAATAGATGCCGATCGGGAAGGCGACGACCCAGGTGAAGATGATCGTAACGAAGGAGACGATCATCGTCAGCAAGAGCCGGTCGCCGACGATCTCCCGTACCGGGCGCTGGTACTCGAAGGAGTAGCCCATGTCGCCCTGGAGCAGGCCCACCACCCACCAGACGTAGCGCTCGGCCACCGGCTTGTCGAAGCCGTACTCCTTCTTGAGGAACTCGATGCGGGACAGGTCGGCCTTCTCGCCCTGCGCCTGCATCTCGGCGGCCAGCGTTTCGAAATAGTCCCCTTCCGGCAGGTTGATGACCGTGAAGATCAGCGCGCTGGTGACGAGCAGCGTCGGGATCATCACCAGGATGCGCTTGAGAATGTATTTCAGCAGCACGGTTTCAGCCCCTGGCCCTGTCGAGGCCGACGGTCTTGCGGGTGTCGAACCAGAAGGTGTCGGGCATGTAGCGGCCGAAGAAGGCGCCGGGTTCGAAGCTGTAGAGCCCCTTCTGCGGAACGTTCTTCAGGTCGCGCGAGACGACGACGGGCTGCAGCGTGCCGTTGACAACGCCGATGGCGAAGAGCTGCTCGGCATTGATCTGCAGCATGCGCCGCCAGATCTGCCGGCGCTCGGCCTGGGTGGCGCTGCCGCGCCACTGGCCGTAGAGCGCGACGAGTTCCTGCGCCTCGGCCAAGTCCGGTGCCTCGCCTTCGCGGCCGCCGGTCTCGTGAAACTGGCCCCAGCGCGGCCAGTTGAACTGGGCGGCGCTGGTGGGGGCGAGCGCGTCCGGCTCCATGTCCGCGGCGACGAGGCCGTTATCCATGCCGGCCCAGGCGGACATGATCGTCTGTCCCGCGACGATGCGGCGGCGGAAAACGTCGCGCTGGGTCGAGCGGGGATAGATCTTGATGCCGACGGCGTAGAGATCCTGCTTGATCAGGTCGAGGATATCGGTCTCCTCGGTGCTCTCGCCGGCGGTCTCGATGGTGAATTCGAGCCTCCGCCCGTCGGGCAACAGGCGGATGCCGTCGGCAGCGCGCTTGTCCAGGCCGGCCCCGTCGAGCAGCCGGTCGGCCAAGGCGGGGTCGTGCTGCATCCACAGCTTCGCCTGGCCGGCATCGTAGAGCGGGCTCTCGGGCAGCGCGGTGTTGCCGCTCTCCTTGGCGAGGCCGAAGAAGATGACCTGGTTGATGTCCTTGCGGTTGATCGCCACCGACAGGGCCTTGCGGTAGCGCAGGTCGCGGTTGAGGTCGCGCCAGACCGGGTCGATGGCGTTCAGGTTCGGCATGAGGGCGAAGTAGGAGCCCTCGGCGCGGGTCCAGAGGCGGACGTCGAAATTCATCCGCTTCGAGGCGTCCTTGAGGAAGGTGTAGTTGTCGAAGCGCAGATAGCGGGCCTGCAGATCGGCCTCGCCGGCCGCTGCCTTGGCAGGCACCAGGGAATGCGTGCCGACGGTCAGCGTGACCTCGTCGACATAGGGCAGCTGCCGGCCATTCTCGTCGATGCGGTGGAAATAGGGGTTGCGCTCGAAGGTGAACTGCTCGGCCGGCAGCGGCGTGATGTTGCGCCAGGGGTCGAGCGTCGGCAGGTCGGGGTTCTCGGGCCGGTACATGCGCGAGAGCCGCTCGTGCAGGGCGCCCCAGTCCCGGACGCGCGCCTGCCGGACACGCGATTGCAGCGTCACCGGATCGGCATGGTCGATGTGGAACTGCCGCAGATAGCCGGACGGCATGCAGATATAGGTCGGCTGCGCCCCGGCCAGCGCCGGCAGGAAGATCGGGTTGGGCTTCGACCAGCTGTAGCGGATTTCCGTCTCGCTCAGCACCTCGAAGACCGGTGGCTCGCCGTCCGCCAGCAGTGCCTGGGGCGGGCCGCCGGGCGAGAGCCGCTTGTTGTTGGCGACATGCACCCACCAGTAGCGGAAATCCTCGGCGGTGAAGGGCGCCCCGTTGGACCAGCGATGGCCGGGGCGCAGCCGCAGGGTGAAGATGCGGCCGCCCTCGACCTCGAAGCTCTCGAGCACATCGGGCGCGATCTCGAGATTCTCGTCGTAGCCGACCAGCCGCGTATAGCCATAGAGCGTCATCATGCGGATGTCGCGCTGATCGCCCATGAGCATGCGCATCGTGCCGCCATGGCGGCCGGGCGCCCTGTCCTCGCCGGTCAGGGCGACCACGCGGGGCGAGGCCGGCACCCGCTGCGCCACTGGCGGCAGCGCGCCGGCGGCGACGCGTTTTTCGAGGAACGGGCTGTCGATCAACTGCTCGGGCCGAGCGCTCGCGGCGGGGGCGAGGCGCGGCAGTCCGGTCGCGGCTGCGGCGGCCGATCCCAGCAGCAGCGCCTGGCGGCGCGTCGGGCGCAGCGGTTTCATCAGCGCCATCTCCCGCAGTTCGGCGCCCGGGCGGGCCAGCACGAAATGGCCGTCCCCGAGCGGCAGATGGGTCAGGGCCTGGCCTTCGGGATCATGCCGGAAGACCCGGTCCCAATGGCTGGAATCGGAAGCGCCGCCGGGTGCGGCCAGCTTGAAATCGAGCTTGCGGTCGAGATCGGCGAAGGGGACCGAGCGCAGCAACGCCCTGGTGTAGGGATGGACCGGACGGCTGAAGAGCGCGTGGCGCGGCGCGATCTCGACGATGCGGCCATTGGCCATCACGGCGATGCGGTCGGCCATGTAGTTCACCACGGCGAGGTTGTGCGAGATGAACAGGAAAGTAAGCCCGCGCTCGGCCTGGAGATCCTTGAGCAGGTTGAGGATCTGCGCCTGGACCGAGACGTCGAGCGCCGAGACCGGCTCGTCGCAGATGATCAGGTCGGGATCTAGGGCGAGCGCGCGCGCGATGCCGATGCGCTGGCGCTGGCCGCCGGAGAAGGAGTGTGGGTAGCGGTTGAGGAAACGGACATCGAGCCCGACATCCTCCATCAGCGTCCTCACCCGCTCGGCCTGTTCGCCGGAGCTGCCCTTGCCATGGACCACCAGCGGCTCGCGCAGGATGTTCGACACGGTCATGCGAGGGGAAAGCGAGGAGACGGGGTCCTGGAAGATCATCTGGACCCGGGGCCGGAAGGCGCGCAGCGCCTCGCCTTCGAGGCCGAGCACGTCGACCTTGGTCCGGCCGTCGTCGAAGACGATGGAGCCCGCATCGGGTGTGACGGCGCGCATGACGATCTTGCTGACCGTGGTCTTGCCGCAGCCGCTCTCGCCGACAAGGCCGAGGCATTCTCCCCGCCGGATGTCGAAGCCGACATCGTCGACCGCCAGCACCGTCTGCTGCGTGCCCTTGCCGAAGAAGCTGCGCGAGCCGGTGGTGTAGGCCTTGCGCAGGCCGCGCACGCTCAGGAGCGGGCTGGCCTCGGCGCCGGCCTGCGGAGCGGTGCGCGGTGCGGCGGGCGGGCGGGGTCTCGCCTCGCGCAACGCCACGAGGCGTTCGCCCTCCGCCATGTCGAAATGCGGCGAGGCCTTGAGAAGGGCCTTGAGGTAGGGGTGGCGCGGCCGGCGGAAGATGTCCTCGACCGGGCCGCTCTCCATGATCTCGCCGTGATAGATCACCACCACCTCGTCGGCCATGTTGGCGACGACGCCGAGGTCATGGGTGATCAGCAGGATCGCCATGCCCATCTCGGCCTGGAGATCGCGCATCAGGTCGAGAACCTGGGCCTGGATGGTGACGTCGAGCGCCGTCGTCGGCTCGTCGGCGATCAGCAGCGCCGGCTGGCAGATCAGCGCCATGGCGAGCATGGCGCGCTGGCGCAGCCCGCCCGAGAGTTCGAACGGATAGAGTCCGTAGGCGCGCACCGGGTCCTTGAAGCCGACGCGGCCGAGCATCGCCTCGATCAGGCCGCGGGCCTCCGCCTTCGTCATGGGGCGGTGCAGGAGCAGCGCCTCCTCGATCTGGTTGCCGATCGTATGGACCGGCGAGAGCGACGACATCGGCTCCTGGAAGATCATGCCGATGCGCCCGCCGCGCAGGGCGCGGATCGCCTTGCCCTCGGCCGGCAGGGCGGCGATGTCGATGATGCTTTCTGGAGACAGGGGGTCGCGAAACAGGATCTCGCCGCCGGTCACGCCGCCGGCGCGCGGCAGCAGGCCCATGATCGCCTGGGAGATCACCGATTTGCCGGAGCCCGACTCGCCGACAAGAGCGACGGTGCGGCCGGCGGGCACGCGCAGGCTGACACCTTTGACGACATCGCGTGCGAGGCCGTGAACGGTGAAGCCGATACGCAGATCGCTGATCCGAAGGATATCCATCAGCCGCCTTCGCCGGAGCGTCGCCCCCATTTCCTCAGCACAACGCCACTAGACGCGGAAAGTGCCGGTTTGCCAACGGGTTTCGACCGGCTGCGACACCGCGCCGGACAATGTCGCCCCGCCATGACGGCTGCGTGAAAGCCGGCGCATTGCGCTCGCGTCGCGGCTGGCACACATATGGATGCTCGAAGGTCAGGACACGGGCGCCCGGTTTCGGCGCGCCGGCGAGGATTCCCGTTGGAGACCAGCCTCTTCCGATATGTCTGGGAGAAGAGCCGCGGCGAACAGATCATCGTCCTGCTCATCATCCTCGCTTCGATCCCGTTCTACTGGGCGTCCTTCGACGTGCCCAAGCGCATCGTCAACGATGCGATCCAGGGCAATGCCTTCAAGGACGGCAAGACCACAGCGACCCTGCTCGATTTCACCCTGCACCTGCCCTCCTTCCTCGGCGGGGCGAGCTTCAAGCTGTTCGAGGGATTCCAGGTCGGGCAGCTCGGCCTGCTGCTGGGCCTGAGCGGCTATTTCCTGTTCCTGGTGCTGGTCAACGGCGCGTTCAAATACGTCATCAACCTGCGCAAGGGCATCCTCGGCGAGCGCATGCTGCGCCGGATGCGCTACGATCTGTTCAGCCAGCTCATGCGCTTCCGCCCCGAGGACATCCGGGCGGTGAAGCCGGCCGAGGTCGCCAGCATGATCAAGGACGAGGTCGAGCCGATCGGCGGCTTCGTCGGCGACGCCTTCATCCAGCCGGTCTTCCTGCTGACGCAGGCGCTGACGGCGCTGACCTTCATCATGGTGCAGAGCCTCTGGCTGGGCTCGATCGCGCTCGTGATCGTGCTGGCGCAGGCGATCATCGTCCCGATCCTGCGGCGCGAGCAGCTGCGCCTGGGCCGTGAACGGCAGATCGCCTCGCGCCAGCTCGCCGGGCGCATCGGCGAGATCGTCGATGCCGGGCCGACGATCCAGGGCCATGGCGCGACGACCTATGTGCAGTCGGACATCGCCGGCCGGCTGGGGCGCCTCTTCGACATCCGCTACGCGCTCTACAAGCGCAAATTCGCGGTCAAGTTCCTGAACAACCTGCTCGCCCAGATCACGCCGTTCTTCTTCTATGCGATCGGCGGTTTCTTCGCCCTGCAGGGGCGGCTCGATATCGGCCAGCTCGTCGCCGTCATCGCCGCCTATCGCGACCTGCCGCCGCCGATCAAGGAGCTGATCGACTGGGACCAGCAGCGCAACGACGTCACGATCAAATACGAGCAGGTCATCGCCCAGTTCAACACCGAGGACCGCGTCCAGCTCGACGAGGAGGGCGGGGTCGCGCGCCTGCCGGAGGCGGGCGAGATCCGGCTCGACGGGGTGCAGATGCTGGACAATCGCGGCCAGCCCCTGCTGACGCCGCTGTCGGCGCGCATCGCGCGCCCCGGCGTCGTGGCCCTGGTCGGCCCGGCCGGCGGCGGGCTCGAGGTGCTCGGCCGCATCCTCGGGCGGCAGGCGATGAACTATTCCGGCCGGGTGATGATCGACGGCAGCCCGCTGGCGCGCATGTCGGTCGAGCGCGCGAGCCATCTGATCGGCTATGCCGGCAACGAGACCGAGATCATCGCCGGCACGATCCGCGACAACATCCTGCTGCCGCTGAAGCGGCGCCGCCCGGACATCCGTCCGCAGGGCCGGCTCTCGGCGAGCGAGCACCGGCGCTTCGTGGAATCGCTGCGGTCGGGCAACACGCCGCTGCCCTTCGAGGCCGACTGGACGGATTACGAGGGCGCGGGCGTCGCCGACGAGGCGGAGCTGGCGCAGCGGGTGAGGGCGGTGCTCGATGTGTTCGGCTGCGCCGAGGACGTCTACGAGCTCGGCCTCGACGGCAAGGTTACGGCCGGGCTGCGTGCCGAGGCCAAGGCCCAGATCGTCGATGCGCGCTGGGCGGTGGCCGAGGAGCTCGCCCGCAGCAAGCTCACCGGGCTGATCACGCCCTTCGACCCCGAGAGCTACAATGACAACGCCACGATCGCCGAGAACCTGATCTTCGGTGCGCGGATGAGCCCGCGCTTCGCCAACGAGACCCTGCTGTTCGAGCCCTATGCCCATGCGATCCTGAAGGCGGAGTCGCTGGTCGAGCCGCTGGTCGAGGTCGGCTCGCGCATCGCGAGCACGGTGGCCGAGATCTTCGCCGGGCTGCCGCACGGCCATGCGCTGTTCGAGCGCTACTCCTTCGGTTCGGGGCTGGATTTCGACCGGATGGGCGAGCTCGCGGCGCTGCTCGACAAGCATGACATGCGCAGCCCGCTCGATGCCGTGGCCGAGCGTGACCTGGTGGCGCTGGCGCTGGGCTACATCGAGCCCAAGCACCGGCTCAACCTCCTCGACGACCGGCTGCGCCAGCGGATCCTGCGGGCGCGGGCGAGCTTCAAGAACCATCTCCCCGCCGATGGGGCGGAGGATGTCGATTTCTACGATCCCGACAAGGTGATGCTCGGGGCGAGCCTGCGCGACAACCTGATGTTCGGCCGCATCGGCCACGGCGTCGCCGATGCGCGCAAGAAGGTCGCGATGATCGTGCGCAAGGCGCTGGCCCGCGCCGGCCTCGACGGGGATCTCTACCGGATCGGGCTCAACACCGATTGCGGCATCCGCGGACGCTTCCTGCCGACCCGGCTCAAGCTCGCCGTGCCCCTGGCGCAAGCGCTGATCAAGGCGCCGCAGATCGCGATCCTGGATCTCGGTGCCTTCCTCGCCACGACCGCCGAGCCAGACGCCGTCATCGCCCGGCTGCGCGAGCATTGTACCGGCATGACCCTGTTCCTTCTCGTCCGGGATGACCATCTCGTCGGTGACATCCCCCTCAGGATCGTCTTCAATGGCCCCTCGGCGACGCTGGAAAGCGGCACCGGCGAGGAGGACGAGGCGGCTCCGCCGCCTCCGTCGCGCCAGCGGAGCGGCATCGAGGCAATGGAGGCGCGGTCATGACCCTCGAAGCGGATATCTCCTGCCTGCGTCAGGTGCCGCTGTTTCGCAGCCTGCCCCTGCCGCGCTTGAAGCTGGTCGCGCTGATGGGCGAGAAGCTGCACTTCGAGCCGGGGACGCAGATCATTTCCGAGGGCGAGACTCCGGAGGGCGTCTTCGTCGTCCTGCAGGGCGATCTCGAGATTTCCCACGGCGGTGCGAACGGGGACGGGCCGCGGCTGCCGCTCCATACGGGCAGTCTGGTCGGCGACGTGCCGCTGCTCTCGGGACGCAGCTATGTCGGCGCCGTCACGGCGAGGACGGCCGTCGTCGCGCTCCGCCTGCCCAAGGACCTCTTCTTCGAGCTGCTGGAGACGATCCCCGATTTCAGCCTCGCCCTGACGCGCGACCTGGCCTCGCGGCTGTACCGGCTGGCCGACCGGACGCTCCATGCGGAGAAGGTGCATTGACGATCCGGATTTCCCCATGAGCCTTCAGCAAGCGGCGGCGCCGCGCGGCGGCATGGGCATTGAGCAGGTTTCGTCCTGGAGCCGCGACATCCGCTTCGCCTCCGGCATGATCCTGCTGTTCTTCGCGGCCACGCATTTCCTCAACCACGCCGCGGGCATCGCCGGCGTCGCGGCGATGGAGCAGGCGCAGGAGTGGCGCTACTGGCTCTGGCATTCCTGGGCGGGTACCGTCGCGCTCTACGGGTCACTGATCGTCCACCCCTTCTTCGCCCTGGTGCGGGTGGCGCAGCGGCGCACCTTCAAGATGCCGGCGCGCGAGATGCTGCAGATCGCGCTCGGGCTCGCGATCCCGCTTTTCCTGATCGACCACATCGTCGGCACGCGGGTGATGGGGAGCTTTTTCCATCTCGACGAGAGTTACCGCGCGGTGCTGCGCCGCCTCTGGCCTGGGCTGGCCGCGTCGCAGACCATCCTGCTGCTGCTGGTCTGGGTCCACGGCATCATCGGCCTGCATTTCACCCTGCGCTCGCGCGACGGTTATCAGCGCTGGCGCGATCCGTTCCTGCTGCTCGCGATCCTGATTCCGATCCTTGCCCTGATCGGCTTTGCCGTCGGGGGGCGCGAGGCCGACCAGATGGTGATGCCGCCGGAGGTCGCTTCGGACGCGCAGATCGTGATGTTCAACCAGAACGTCACCTGGGCGAAGGGCGTGTTCTACGGGCTGGTCGGCTGCTTCGTCGCCTTCGTGGCGATCCGCGAGATCCGGGTGCGGACGACGCGGCAGATCACCGTGCGTTTCGTCGGTCATGGCGTGCGCAAGCTGACGCCCGGCCTGACGGTGCTGGAGATGTTCCGGCGCTTCGGCATTCCCCATGCGGCGCTTTGCGGCGGGCGGGCGCGCTGCGCCACCTGCCGCGTGCTGGTGCTCGACGGCGGCGACGCGCTGCCGCCGCCGGGTGTCAACGAGGCCAAGCTGCTGCGCCGGATCTCGGCACCCGAGCGTGTGCGCCTCGCCTGCCAGATCCGCCCGCGCGACGATGTGCAGGTGCAGATCCTGCTGGCCTCGCGGCTGAGCGCGACGACGCCGGGCCAGATCGAGCCCGATACCAGCATCGGCAAGCGCGGCCTGACCGTCGTGGTCGCGGATCTGCGGGCCTTCTCGGCCCTGTCGGCCCGGCAGCTGCCGCAGGAGCTGATCGGCCTTCTGAACCGCTTCTTCGACGAGATGGCGCAGGCGATCTCGGCCCATGGCGGGCGCATCGACGCTTTCTATGGCGACGGCTTCATGGCCGTGTTCGGGCTGGAGGGAACGCCCGCCCGCAGCGCCCAGACCGCGATCGCGGCAGCCGGCGACATCGTGCGGGCGGTCGAGGCGCTGAACCGCGAGTTCGGCGCGGCGCTGCCCCTGCCGCTGCGGATCGGCATCGGTATCCATAGCGGCCAGGCGATCACCGGGGCCGTCGAGAACGAGAGCATGGGCCGGCGCGACATCACCGTCGGCGAGACGGTGGCGGTGGCCGCCCAGCTCGAACTGGCGACGCGCCGCGTGCTCGCCGACATTCTCGTCTCGGAGGACACGATCCGCGCCAGCGGACGCAGTTATCGCGGCACGACAGCGCTCAAGATCACCATCCGCGGGCGCGAGAAGCCGATCAACGCGATCGGTTTCGCCAGCGCGCCGGAGCTGGCCGACGAGCGCGACGATCGGGTGACGGCTCCCCCCGTCTTCGACGAGGCGCCCGAGATCGTTCCCGAAGTGGTCGATGTGCCGGCTGCGACCGGCGGGCTGGCCGTGCTGGAGGCCGCCGCGACGGCGCCGGGGCAGACGACGGCTCCTGCTCCGGAAGAGCGCGAGGAGACCGCGGCGCCGATCGCCCGCAAGCCGCGACGCAAGGCTGTGCCGAAGAAAACCGCGCCCCCCGAGGACGCAGGCGCCTGAGTCGCCAGCGGCCGCGCCCGTCAGGCGTCGCCGTAGACCAGGAAGCGCCTGCGGTCGAAGCCGGCGGCGCGCAGCGCCTCGTCATGGATCGTCAGCGAGAGGTCGATCGCGGGCGCGTCCGTGCGTGTCGCGGTCAGGGCGCCGATCTGCCCCTGCGCCCGTTCGAGGTCGAGCGCGTAATCGATCACGAGAACGGCGGCGCCAGCGGCCAGGGCGAGCAGTTCCGGCGGCGTCGCGGCGCGGCGTCCGAACGGCTTGAGCGAGAGGCCGAGCAGCACCAGCCCGTAGGGCGAAGCCGGCTCAAGCTCGACCTCCTGCAGCTTGGCGGCGATATGGCGCAGGCGGCAGGGCGCGCCGTCCAGCATGTCCGCCTCATGGGCTGGAATCTTCGGGTCGATGACGGTGACGCTGGTCGGCCGGTGAGTCAGGAAACCGGTGATCGGCAGGCCGGCGCCGCCGATCTCGACGATATGGGGGCAGTGGCGCACCGCATGAGCCGCCAGCACCTGCCGCAGTGCCGCCGCGGGGCTGGCGAGATGGGGCAGTCGCGTTCCGGCGAGGGCGTCCGGGTCCGGGTCGGCTTCGCTGGCCTTTGGGCCCGCGCTTGCATATGGTCCCGCCACCTTCGATCCCCGTTCTTGAAACGACATGACGTCCGACGCGCCGCCCGACGCCTTCTATGACATTCTGCGCGGCGTCGCAGCCCTGACCGGCAACCGCGTCGTGGGCGATCTCGCCCGGCTCGTCGCGGACGGAATGCCGCCCGATCTCTGGATCGCCTTCAATCACAAGCAGATTGGCTCGAAGCGCTGGCTCGTCGATGCGCTGGCAGAGGTTCTGCCGCGGCCAGACGGCCCGGTCTGGGTGCTCGGGGCCTGGTACGGCGTGCTCGGTGCACTGCTGCTCGACGACAACAGGCTGTCCATTCCCGCCGTCGTCAGCGTCGATCTCGACCCGGCCTGCGGACCCGTCGCCGAGCGGCTGAACCGCCGCCATCTCGCCGAGGGGCGCTTCCGGAGCCTGACGGCTGACATGATGGCGCTGGATTTCGCCGCCCAGGAGCCGAAGCCCGGCCTGGTGATCAACACGAGCTGCGAGCATCTGGCCGATGTGCCGGGCTGGCTTTCGACCTTGCCACGCGGGCTGCCGCTGCTGCTCCAGTCCAACGATTACGTGCGCGAGCCTGACCATCGCAGCTGCGTGCCCTCGCTTGAGGCGTTCCAGGCGCAGGCCGGCCTCTCCGAGACGCTCTTCGCCGGGGCGCTGCCGACGAAGAACTACACCCGCTTCATGCTGATCGGCCGGCGATGACGGAGCCGGTCATCGCGATCGCGATGAAGGGCTATCCGCGCCTGTCGGAGACCTTCATCGCGCAGGAACTGCTCGGCCTGCAGCAGCGCGGCCTGCCCTTCGCGATCTGGTCGCTGCGGCGCCCGACCGATGCCGCACGCCACCTGATGCACGACCAGATCAGCGTGCCGGTACACTATCTGCCGGAGTATCTGCATGAGGAGCCCGGGCGGGTGCTGCGCGGCGTCTTGAGCGCGCTGATGCGGCCCGGTCTGCTGCGGCTGCTGCCGGTCTTCCTGCGCGACCTCGCCCGTGATCGCACGCGCAACCGTCTGCGCCGCTTCGGCCAGGCCTGTGTGATGGCGCGTGAGCTGCCGGCGGCGACCGCGCATCTTCACGTCCATTACCTGCACACGCCGGCCTCGGTAATCCGTTACGCCGCCCTGCTGCGCGGCCTCGGCTGGTCGTTCTCGGCGTCATGCCAAGGACATCTGGACGACGCCGGACTGGGAGAAATCGGAGAAGATCGCGGATGCCGCCTGGGGCGTGACCTGCACGCAGGACGGCCACCGCGAACTGCAGCGCCTGGCCGACCGTCCCGACAAGGTCGCGCTGGTCTATCACGGGCTCGATCTCGGCCGCTTTCCGCCGCCCCCGGCACGCCCGCTGCGCGACGGGAGCGACCCTGCCGACCCGGTTCGCATCGTCACCATCGGCCGGGCGGTGGAGAAGAAGGGTTTTGACGATCTGCTGGCGGCGCTGGCGCGGCTGCCGGCCGGGCTGCACTGGCGGCTGACGCATATCGGCGGCGGCGAGAAGCTCAAGGCGCTGCAGGCGCAGGCCATAGCGCTGGGGCTCGGAGAGCGCGTGACCTGGGCGGGCCCGAAGGCGCAGGGCGATGTCATCGCCGCGCTGCGCGAGGCGGATCTCTTCGTGCTGCCTTCGCGCAAAGCTGGTGACGGCGACCGCGACGGGCTGCCCAATGTGGTGATGGAGGCGGCGAGCCAGGCCCTGCCGATCGTCGCGACCGATTTCGCCGGGATTCCGGAGTTCGTGCGCGATGGCGTCGAGGGGCTGCTGGTGCTGCCCGGCGATGTCGCGGCCCTGTCACAAGCGCTTGCTGCCCTTGCGGAGGCGCCGGAGCGGCGGGGCGCGCTCGGCGAGGCGGCGCTGGCCCGGCTGACGGGCGCCTTCTCGGCTGCGGCGGGGCTGGACGGGATCGCGGCACGGCTGCGCGCCTCGGCGGGGCTCGCGCCGTGAGCGTCGGGGCGGTGCCAGCGCGCGTCCTGATCGCGGTGACGCATCTGCTCGGAAGCGGCCATCTGGTGCGGGCGGCGCAACTGGCGCGGGCCCTGACCGAAGCAGGGTTCGCCGTGACGCTGGCGAGCGGCGGGATGCCGCTGCGCGACATGGCGGGCGAGGCCTTCGCCTTCGTGCAGCTGCCCCCGGTCAAGGTCGAGGGGCTGGATTTCCGCAATCTGATGGACGAAGCGGGCGCCCCGGTCGAGGCCAGCCGGCTGGCGCGGCGCCGGGCCATGCTCGCCGCCCTGGCGACGACGCTGAAGCCCGATGTCGTCGTGACCGAGCATTTCCCCTTCGGTCGCCGGCAGCTGGCGGAGGAATTCCTGACGCTGATCACCGCGGCGAAGGCCGCCAATCCGTCAGCGCTGGTGCTGGCCTCGGTGCGCGACGTGCTGGTGACGCCGCGCCCGGACCGGATCGCGGAGGCTGAACAGCGTCTGTCCTGCCTGTTCGACGGCGTCCTCGTCCATGGCGACCGGGAGTTCCTGCCGCTGGAGGCCTCCTGGCCGGTTTCGGCCGCCCTCGCACAGCGGCTGCACTATACAGGCTATCTGGCGCCGCCGTCGGTGCCGGCGTCCGCGCTGGCCGGCGGGGAGGGCGCGGGTGAGGTCATCGTCTCGGGCGGTGGCTCGGCGGCGGCACTGCCGCTGTTTCGGCTCTGCCTCGATGCGGCGCGGCTGGGCGACGCCTCGCGTCACTGGCGCATCCTCGTCGGCAGGGGCGTCGCGGAGAGCGATTTCGATGCACTGCGGCAATCGGCCTCGCCCAACGTCACGGTCGAGCGCGTGCGAGCGGATTTCCCGGTTCTGCTGGCGCGCGCGGCGCTGTCGATCAGCCAGGCCGGGTACAACACCGTGCTCGACCTCGTCGCCGCGGGCCGGCCGGCAATCGTCGTGCCCTTCGACGAGGGGGCCGAGACGGAGCAGGCGGTTCGCGCCGAGGCGATGGAAAAGGCCGGATTGGCGCGCTGCCTGAGGCTCTCGGGCCCCGAGCCGGCCCGTCCGGCCGATCTGGCGGCCGCGGTCGCGGCGGGGCTGGCGCAGGTTTCTGACCTCCGGCTCTCCATCGATCTCGGCGGCGCGGAGCGGGTGGGCGGCCTCCTGACCCGTCTCCTGGCGGCGCGGGCCCGCGGCTAACGACCCGCCGGCGGCACGTCTCTTGCCAAGCCCGGCATGCCTGCCGCGAAGTGCCGACCCGGCGCTTTGCGAATTGCCGGTCCAGGGCTTTGCCTCTAATTAGGAGGCATTGCCTCCCTCCTCGGTCGGCGTCGGGACAACCGGTCTTCCCCGGCCACGCTCCCACGCCCGGAGACTTGATGATGACAACGACGACTGCCGCCGGCCTGCCCGACATGAAGCTGTCGGTGCGCCAGACCTTCGGGATCGATTCGGATCTGGAGGTGCCGGCCTATTCGACGACCGAGGCGCATGTGCCCGATCTCGACCCGGACTACCGGTTCGACCACGACACCACGATCGCGATTCTGGCGGGCTTTGCCCATAATCGGCGCGTGATGATTTCGGGCTATCACGGCACCGGCAAGTCGACCCATATCGAGCAGGTCGCGGCCCGCCTGAACTGGCCCTGCGTGCGCGTCAACCTCGACAGCCACGTCTCCCGCCTCGATCTCGTCGGCAAGGACGCGATCGTGCTGAAGGAAGGCAAGCAGATCACCGAGTTCCAGGACGGCATCCTGCCCTGGGCGCTGCAGAACAACATTGCGCTCGTCTTCGACGAGTACGACGCCGGCCGCCCGGACGTGATGTTCGTGATCCAGCGCGTGCTCGAGCAGTCCGGCAAGCTGACGCTGCTCGACCAGAAGCGCGTCATCCGTCCCCACCCCGCCTTCCGGCTCTTCGCCACCGCCAACACGGTGGGCCTCGGCGATACCTCGGGCCTCTATCACGGCACGCAGCAGATCAACCAGGGTCAGATGGACCGCTGGTCGATCGTGACCACGCTGAACTACCTGCCGCATGACAACGAGGTCGCGATCGTGCTGGCGAAGTCGAAGCACTTCCAGGGCAGCCCCGAGGGCAGGGCGACGATCGACAAGATGGTCCGCGTCGCCGACCTGACCCGCAACGCCTTCATGAACGGCGACCTCTCGACCGTGATGAGCCCGCGCACGGTCATCACCTGGGCCGAGAACGCCGCGATCTTCGGCGATGTCGGCTTCGCCTTCCGCGTCACCTTCCTGAACAAGTGCGACGAGATGGAGCGCACGCTGGTGGCCGAGTTCTACCAGCGCTCCTTCGGCAAGGAGTTGCCGGAGAGCGCGGCGAACGTGGTCCTGAGCTGACGGTCGTCCCCGCCATGGCGACCCTCCAGCGCGAGACCGATGTCGCGGCGACGAGGGAGGCCGTGGTCGCGGGCTTGAGTGCCTATAACGCGGCCCGGGTCGGGCCGCGCAACAGCGAGCCGCTGGCGCTCAGCCTGCGCGACGAGGCCGGAACGATCGTCGGCGGGCTGATCGGCGAGCTGAAGTGGGAATGGCTTCATGTCGACCTGCTCTGGATCGACGAGGCCCATCGCGGCGCCGGCCATGGCGAGGCGCTGGTTGCGCTGGCTGAGACGGCCGCGCGCGAGCATGGCGCGCGGGGCGTCTATCTGAGTACGATGAGCATCCAGGCGCCGCAGTTCTATCCCAAGCTCGGCTACAAGCCCTGCGGCGTGATGGAGGACTATCCCGTCGCGGGTCACCGGATCCACCATTTCGCGAAGGCGCTATGACCCTTTCCAATCGCAAGCCCGGCACGACCAAGGAAGCGCCAGCGGAGCCGCTGAAGCGGGCCATCTCCTCGACGATGAAGGCGATCGCCCGCAAGCCGGAGATGGAGATCGTCTTCGCGGCCGACAAACCCTCTCTCGTCGGCGACCGCGCCCGGCTGCCCGAGCCGCCCCGCAAGCTGACGGCGCAGGACGTCGCGATCCTGCGCGGCCATTCCGATTCGATGGCGCTGCGCCTGGCCTGCCACGACGCCAGCGTGCATCGCCGCGCCGCGCCGGAAGGCGATGCGGCGCGTGCCGTGTTCGATGCGGTCGAGCAGGCGCGCGTCGAATGCGTCGGCTCGCGGCGGATGGCCGGCATGGCCGGCAACATCACCGCGATGCTGGAGGACCGCTACCACCGTGGCGGCCGCTATGAGGAGATCACCGACCGCGCCGACGCCCGCGCTCGAGGATGCGCTCGCCCTGATGGTTCGCGAGCGGCTGACCGGCCTGAAGCCGCCCAAGGCGGCCGAGAAGCTGGTCGATCTCTGGCGCGAGCAGATCGAGGCCAAGGCCGGCGCCGATCTCGACCGGCTGTCGAAGGCGGTCGAGGACCAGCGTGCCTTCGCCCGCACCGTGCGCGACATGCTGGCCTCGCTCGACATGGCCGAGCAGACGGCGCAGGGCGAGGACTCGGAAGAGGACGAGGACAACAAGGACCAGTCCTCCGACGAGCAGCAGCAGCAGGACGGCGAAGCCGAGCAGGAAAGCGCCGGCGAGCGCTCCGAGGTCGAGGTCTCGGACGACGCCACCGAGGAACTGCAGGAGGGGGCGACAGAAGCCTCCGACGCGCCCTCGGGAGACTGGGACGAGGAGGACGAGAACTCCGAGGCCGACGAGGCCGGCGAGGCGCCGCGCCCGCGCGAGAGCAAGTCCAACGACCGACCGCAGACCGACTACAAGCCCTACACCCAGAAGTTCGACGAGATCGTCACCGCCGAGGACCTCTGCGACGCCGAGGAGCTGACGCGGCTGCGGGCCTATCTCGACAAGCAGCTGGCGCATTTGCAGGGTGTTGTTGCGAGACTTGCAAATCGGCTGCAGCGGCGGCTGATGGCGCAGCAGAACCGCTCCTGGCAGTTCGACCTGGAGGAGGGCGCGCTCGATCCGGCACGCCTGCCGCGCATCATCATCGACCCCTACCAGCCGCTCTCCTTCCGGCAGGAATCGGACGTCAATTTCCGCGACACGGTGGTGACGCTGCTGATCGACAATTCCGGCTCGATGCGCGGGCGTCCGATCACGGTCGCGGCGACCTGCGCCGACATCCTGGCGCGGACGCTGGAGCGCTGCGGCGTCAAGGTCGAGCTGCTCGGCTTCACCACGCGGGCCTGGAAGGGCGGGCTCTCGCGCGAGAGCTGGCTGCAATCGGGCAAGCCGGCCAGCCCCGGCCGCCTGAACGATCTCCGGCACATCATCTACAAGGCGGCCGATGCGCCCTGGCGCCGGGCGCGCAAGAATCTCGGGCTGATGATGCGCGAGGGGCTGCTCAAGGAGAACATCGACGGCGAGGCGCTGGACTGGGCGCATAAGCGCCTGCTTGCGCGGCCCGAGCAGCGCAAGATCCTGATGGTGATCTCGGATGGCGCGCCGGTCGACGATTCGACGCTGTCGGTGAATTCCGGCAACTATCTCGAGCGGCATCTGCGGCACATCATCGCCGAAATCGAGACGCGCTCGCCGGTCGAGCTGATCGCCATCGGCATCGGACACGACGTCACCCGTTACTACCGCCGCGCCGTCACCATCGTCGACGCGGAAGAGCTTGGCGGCGTCATGACCGAGAAGCTCGCCGAGCTTTTCGAGGAGGATGCGGGGCTGAACGCCAAGCCGTCGCGCGGATCGCGGCGGCTGCAGTGAGCACGGCTCCAGACGCAGGCGCGTCGTCCCGATGCGCCTGACGCGCCGTTCTGCCCTGGCAGGGCTGGGCGCCTGGGCCGCAGCCGGCCCCGCCGCGGCTGCCTCTCCTGATACCGGCCGGATCCCGGTCGCGGTTTCGGCACGGCCGATTGCCGCCTTCGAGCCGCGCAACCCCGAGAAGAGGCGTTTCGGCCAGCTCACCTTCCGCAGCGGGCTGGTGCTCAGCGGCAGCCATCCGCGCTTCGGCGGGCTGTCGGGGCTGTGGCGCGGACCCGGTGGCAGCGATCTCGTCGCCGTCACCGATAACGGCTTCTGGCTGACGGGCACGCTGACCTCGCGCGACGGGCGGCTGACCGGGTTGGAGAGCGCGGAGCTCGCGCCCATCCTCGGCAGCTCAGGGCGGCCCCTGCACCGCTCGCGCTACTACGACACCGAGAGCCTGTGCATCGCCGACGGCGTCGCCTATCTCGGCGTCGAGCGGACGCATGACGTGCTGCGCTTCGATTGGGCAGCGGATGGCGTGATGGCGCGAGCCCGGATCGTGCCGGTGCCGCGCGAGGTCAAGCGCCTGCCGGATAATCGCGGGCTGGAGGCGATCGGCGTGGTGCCGGCGGGCCAGCCACTGGCTGGCGCGATCGTTGCCATCGCCGAGCGCTCGGGGGCGGAGGACGAGCCGACGCTCGGCGTCATCCTCGGTCGCCAGCCCGGGCTGTTTCGGGTGGCCCGGCATGACGGGTTCGACATCACCGACCTCGCCTTCCTGCCCGATGGCGACCTGCTGCTCCTGGAGCGCTGGTACCGGACCTTGCGCGGCGTCGGCATGCGCATCCGGCGTATTCCGGGCGCGAGCCTGAAGCCCGGCGCGCTGCTGGACGGCCCCATCCTGATCTCGGCCGATCTCGGCCAGGAGATCGACAACATGGAGGGGCTGGCGGTGCATCAGGAGGCGGGCCGGACCATCGTGACCCTGATCTCGGACGATAATTTCTCGTTCCTGCAGCGGACGGTCCTGCTGGAATTCGAGCTCGCCTGACGTCGCGAGGGTGCTCCCAACGAAAAAAGCGGCCGTGAGGCCGCTTCCTTCAGAACCGAAAAGGCTCGTCCGCTCAGGCGGTGGCGAGCTTCTTTTCGATGTCACGCTTCAGCGTCAGGGCGCCGGTCGACAGATCGGAGGCCGAGGCCTTGATCAGGAAGGCGTCCAGACCGCCGCGGTGATCGACCGTGCGCAGGGCGTTCGCCGAGACACGCAGGCGCACGGAGCGGCCGAGCGCATCCGACTGCAGCGTGACATTGACGAGGTTGGGCCGGAAGACGGTCTTCGTCTTGCGGTTCGAGTGGCTGACGAGGTGGCCGGTGAGGGTGGCCTTCCCGGTCAGTTCGCAACGGCGCGCCATGGTATCGATCCTTACATCCAACCGGCTGGCTCAAACAAAAATGCCGACACGCGACGTGCCGGACATGAGCACCGGAAGTCAAATTGAAGTCGCGGTTCCATAGCCAAGGCCGGCGGAGCCGTCAAGGAAAACCGCGCGACGGCGGGCGGAAACGGGCAACGGGCAGGCGCGAGGCCCGGCGTGGCATCTGCGCGCTCGCCAAAGCCCGCGAAAAGGGTCACGATTCGGACCGATTCGCAGGGCATGTCGGTGTCCTCGGCCGTCTGGAGGAAGTGGATGAAACCCGCCATCGCATCGTCTCTGGGCGGGTTGATGCTCGCCTTCGCCGTCGCGAGCGTCGCCGCTCCGGCGGCCGGCGCCTCGCTAGATGCTCGCTACGACGTGTCGCTTCTTGGCCTGACGCTGGGTTCCGCCAGCCTCGTCGGCGGAATCGACGGCTCCGGCTACAAGCTCGACCTGACGGCCAAGCTGACCGGGCTGGTCGGCGGCTTCACCGGCGGGCGCGGCTCGGGCGCCGCGAGCGGCAGCCTGAATGGTGCCAAGCTCTCCCCGACGAGCTTCGCGGTCAGCTCGGCGAGCTCCAGCGAAAGCCGCACGGTGCGCATGGCCCTCGACAGCAACACCGTCGCTGCCGTCGAGATCGAGCCGCCGATCGAGGCCAAGCCCGACCGCGTCCCGCTGAACGACGGCCATCGCCGCAACGTGATCGACCCGCTCAGCGCCTTCCTGATGCCCGTCACCGGCAAGGATTTGTCCAACGCCTGCAACCGCACCCTGCAGATCTTCGACGGCGCAGCGCGCTACGACATCAAGCTCAGCCAGGCTGGCACCCGCGAGGTCAAGCTCGAGGGCTATAGCGGCCCGGTGGCGGTCTGCCAGGTGCGCTATGTGCCGATCGCCGGCCACCGCTCGCAGCGGCCCAGCACCAAGTTCATGATCGAGAACCGCGACATCAGCACCTGGCTGGCGCCTGTCGCCGGGACCAATGTCATGGTGCCGGTGCGCGTCTCGGTGAAGACGATGATCGGGACCGCCGTGCTTGAAGCCTCGAGCTTCAAGGTCGATCCGGGTGTGACGGCGAGCACGGCGAGGAATTAAGACGGCGGGCCCGTCATGCTCGGGCTTGACCCGAGCATCTCAGGACGACGAGGCTGCGGGCGTTTCATCCTGCCGGAGATTCTCGGGTCGACGCTTCGCTTCGCCCGAGAATGACGCCCTTGTTCAATGCGCCGTCGATTTCGAGAACAGATTGATCACCAGCACGCCGGCGACGATGAGCGCCATGCCGATGATGGCCGGCAGGTCCAGCTTCTGTCCGAACAGAACCCGCGCGATGATGCTGATCATGACGATGCCGACGCCCGACCAGATGGCGTAGGCGACGCCGACGGGAATCGTCCGCAAGGTCAGGGTCAGGAAGTAGAAGGCGCTCAGGAAGGCGGCGAGCATGATCATCGTCGGCATGGGCCGCGTGAACTCGTTCGACGCCTTCAGCGCCGAGGTGCCGATGACCTCGCTGACGATCGCCGCCGCGAGGTAGAGATAGCTCGCGGCGCCGAAGGTCATGCGGCTTTCGCGCTCTTGAGGAACGTGCCCATGCGCTTCAGCGCGCGCTCGATGTTCTCCAGCGAGTTGGCGTAGGAAAGGCGAATATAACCCTCGCCATGGACGCCGAAATCGGGGCCGCCGATGGTGGCGACGCCGGTCTCCTCGAGCAGGGCAGAGGCGAGCTTCTTGGCCTTCCAGCCGGTCTGCGAGACGTTCGGGAAGGCGTAGAAGGCGCCCTTCGGAACGATGCAGGAGACGCCTGGCAGGGCGTTGAGCCCCTTCACCACCGCCTTCCGGCGCCGGTCGAACTCGGCCAACATCATCGCGACCGCGTCCTGCGGACCGGTCAGCGCGGCAAGGCCGGCCCACTGGGCGGGTGCGTTGACGCAGGAATGCGAGTTCACCGCCAGCTTGCGGGCGTTGTCGTAGAGGGGCTTGGGCCAGATCGACCAGCCCATGCGCCAGCCCGTCATGGCGTAGGTCTTCGACCAGCCGTTGAGCAGGATCAGCCGGTCCCGAATCTCGGGGTAGCTCAGCAGGCAGACATGCTGCTCGCCGTCATAGAGCATCTGGTCGTAGATCTCGTCGGACATGATCGCGACGTCGGGGAATTTGGCCAGCCCGGCGACGAGCTTGTCGACCTCGGCCTTGGGCGTGACGCCGCCGGTCGGGTTGGCCGGCGAGTTGACGATCAGGAGGCGCGTCTTCGGCGTGATCAGCGCGAGCGTTTCCTCGGCCGAGAAGGCGAAGCCGTTCTCCTCGCGGATCGGCACCGGGATCGGCGTCGCGCCGGTGTATTCGATCATCGAGCGGTAGATCGGGAAGCCGGGGTCCGGATAGAGGATCTCTGCGCCGGGCTCGCCGAACATCAGGATCGCCATGAACATGGTGACCTTTCCGCCCGGCACAATCATCACGCTCTCGGGCGAGACCTCGACCTGGAAGCGCTTGTGCAGATCGGCCGCGACCGCCTCGCGCAGCGGCAGGATGCCGTTGGCCGGGGTGTAGCCGTGATGGCCGTCGCGCAGCGCCTTCACGGCGGCTTCGACGATGTGGTCGGGGGTCGGGAAATCGGGCTGGCCGATGCCGAGATTGATGATGTCCTTGCCCTGACGCTGCAATTCGGTGGCGCGCGCCAGCACGGCGAAGGCGTTCTCCTCGCCGATGCGGGCGAAGGCGGGGACGACGTGGAGCGTCATGGCGGGCTTCCTCGGGCTTGGTCGCGCTGCGGCCCGCTTGGGACGGGGCCTTGTCCTCTCTTGCTGTCTCTCTTGGCGCCAAAGCGGTGGCGCTGGCAAGCGTGCGGCGCGTCGCTTCGCGCCAATTGCATGCTGTATGCAGGGCGCGTAAATAGTATGACTATCGTCGGATCGGCTCTTGCCGCGCCGGGGCCGATGGGCATGATGAGCCTGTCTCGAATTGTTGGAAGCAGAGATCGGCAAGCGGCCGCCAGTGTCCGCGCCGTGCGAGAGGAAGACGAGGATGGCCAAGACACCCGAAAGCAACATGCCGCGCGATCAGCGCCCGGTCGCCACCACCAAGAAGAAGGCGCCGCGCCGCATCAAGCCGGAGCAGCTGCGCTCGAAGGCCTGGTTCGACAATCCCGCGAATGCCGACATGACGGCGCTCTATATCGAGCGCACGATGAATTTCGGCCTGTCGCGGGACGAGTTGCAGTCGGGCCGGCCGATCATCGGCATCGCGCAGACCGGCTCGGACATCGCGCCCTGCAACCGCCACCATATCGAGCTCGCCCATCGCGTCCGCGACGGCATCCGCGAGATGGGCGGCGTGCCCTTCGAGTTTCCGATCCATCCGATCCAGGAGACCTGCAAGCGGCCGACCGCCTCGCTCGACCGCAACCTGCAATATCTCAGCCTCGTCGAAATCCTCTACGGCTATCCGCTCGACGGCGTCGTGCTGACGACTGGCTGCGACAAGACCACGCCGGCCCAGATCATGGCGGCCGCGACGGTGGACATCCCCGCCATCGCCTTGCCGGGCGGGCCGATGCTAAACGGCAATTTCCGCGGCGAGCGCACCGGTTCGGGCACGATCGTCTGGAAGGCGCGCCAGATGATGGCCGCCGGCGAGATCGACTACAAAGGCTTCGTCGATCTCGTGGCCTCCTCGGCGCCCTCGGCCGGCCATTGCAACACGATGGGCACGGCCTCGACGATGAATTCGCTGGCCGAGGCGATGGGCATGACCCTGCCGGGCGGCGCCGCCATCCCTGCGCCCTATCGCGACCGCTACGAGATGGCCTATCTGACGGGCAAGCGCATCGTCGACATGGTCTGGGAGAACCTGGTTCCCTCCAAGATTCTAACGCGCGAGGCTTTCGAGAACACCATCGTCATCAATTCGGCGATCGGCGGCTCGACCAATGCGCCGATCCACGTCAACGCCATCGCCAAGCATATCGGCGTGCCGCTCGACAATGAGGACTGGACCAAGATCGGCTACGATGTCCCGCTACTGGTCAACCTGCAGCCCGCCGGCGAGTATCTCGGCGAGGACTATTATCGTGCCGGCGGCGTGCCTGCCGTGGTCGCCGAGCTCGTCGCCAAGGGCAAGATCAAGCCGGCGATTACCGCCAATGGACGCACGCTCGCCGAGAATTGTGAGGGCTTCTTCTCGGTCGATCGTCGCGTGATCAAGACCTATGACGAGCCGATGAAGGCGCAGTCGGGCTTCCTCAACCTGTCCGGCAACCTTTTCGATTCCGCGATCATGAAGACCAGCGTGATCACGCCGGAGTTCCGCAAGCGCTACCTCGAAAATCCCAAGGATCCTAACGCCTTCGAGGGCCGCGCCATCGTCTTCGACGGGCCGGAGGACTACCACCACCGCATCGACGATCCGGCGCTCGCCATCGACGAACACTGCATCCTGTTCATCCGCGGTGTCGGGCCGATCGGCTATCCCGGCGCGGCCGAGGTGGTGAACATGCGGCCGCCGGATTACCTCATCAAGAAGGGCGTCTCGGCGCTCGCCTGCATTGGTGATGGCCGCCAGTCGGGCACCTCGGGCTCGCCCTCGATCCTGAACGCCTCGCCGGAAGCGGCGACGGGTGGCGGGCTGGCCCTGTTGAAGACCGGCGACATGGTGCGCATCGACCTGACCAAGCGCACCGCCGACATCCTGATCTCGGCCGAAGAACTGGCGCAGCGCCGCGCCGCGCTGAAGGCCGCCGGCGGCTACAAATACCCCAAGAGCCAGACGCCCTGGCAGGAGATCCAGCGCAAGATCGTCGGCGAACTCTCCGAGGGCATGGTGCTGAAGCCGGCGGTCAAGTACCAGAAGATCCACAAGAAGTTCGGCGTGCCGCGCGACAATCACTGATTGGGCGCTTCGTCATGCTCGGGCTCGACCCGAGCATCTTCGGCAAGAGGTTCTCGGGTCGGCGCCATGCGCCGCCCGAGAGCGACGCCAACGGGTGCCATTCCACGCACGCATCGGCGCCGATCCCGCTGCGCGTGCCACCGGGGCTGACAAGGCACGCCTTTGCGGACACTATGCGCGTCCTGCTGCCGCAGCGTATCTGAAACGATTTAAAATGGCCTATCCCCCTCAGGTCGATGCCTTTCGCGCGCTCCATGCGTCCGGCTGCTTCGTCATGCCGAACCCGTGGGATCTCGGCTCGGCACGCTGGCTGCGCGGGCAGGGCTTCAAGGCGCTGGCGACGACGAGCGCTGGCTTCGCCTTCACGCAAGGCCGGGCCGACCAGGACGTGCCACGCGACATGATGCTCGCGCACATAGCCGAGATGGTGAAGGCGGTGCCCGACCTGCCGGTGAATGCCGATTTCGAGAACGGCTATGCCGACACGCCCGATGGCGTCGCCGCCAACGTCAAGCTCTGCGTTGCGACCGGCGCCGCCGGGCTGTCGATCGAGGATGCGACGGGGCGCGAGGACGATCCGCTCTATCCGTTCGAGCTCGCGGTGGAGCGCATCCGCGCCGCGCGCAAGGCGATCGACGAAACTGGTTCCGGCGTGGTGCTGACCGCGCGGGCGGAGTGCTTCCTGACCGCTCATCCCCAGGCGCAGGCGGAGTCGGTGCGCCGCCTCGAGGCCTATCGCGAGGCGGGGGCCGACGTGCTCTATGCGCCGGGCGTGCGGAGCGCCGAGCAGATCGCGGCGATCGTCGCCGCAGCAGGCGGCAAGCCTGTCAACGTCGTGGTCTTCGCCGATTTCGGCCTGACCGTCGCCGATTTCGAAGCCCTGGGCGTCCGCCGCCTGTCGACGGGCGCCGCCTCGGCGCGCTCGGCCTGGGCCGGCTTCGTCGAATCGACCCGCCAGATCGTGGAGGGCGGCAGCTTCGCGGGTTTTGCCGGCAATGCGCCCTCGCGGCGTCTCGACCCGTTCTTCCGCGACGATCTGAAGGCGCGCTCATGAGCCGGGCGCTCCTGATCGCGCCGGCCTGGCTTGGGCAGAGCGGCCTCTGGACGCTGGACGCCAAGGGCCGCCGCAGCGCCGTCGACGCCGAGGATATCGGGCTGAGCGAGGATCTGGCGGACCGGCTGGAAGCCTGGATGGACGCGTTCGACGCGATCTATGAAGAGGATGCCGAGGCCCGCTCTCGCTTTCCCAGCGAAGCCGAGCAGCGCGCCTGGGAGGCCGAGGGCCACGCCATCATGGCGGCGGTCGCAGCCGAACTCGGCGCAGGCTGGTCGGTCTCGGCCGATCTCGCGGGCTGGCAGGAGATGACGAAACCATGAGCGACGCGAGCCCAACGGCCGACCGCAATCCGATCCTGAACTGGACGGCGCCGCCCTTTCCGCCCGCACGGGTTCTGGAAGGACGCTATTGCAGGCTCGAGCCGATCGACCCCGCCCGCCATCTCGACGACATCTGGGCTGTGAATGCCGGCCAGGACCACATCTGGGAGTGGATGCCGGCGCATCCGCCACAGACCAAGGAGGCCTATCGCGAACTGCTGGCGATGATGGCGGGCAAGGCCGGCATCGTGCCCTTCGCGATCATCGACAAGGCCGACGGCAAGGCCAAGGGGCATCTCTGGCTGATGGAGATCCGGCCGGAGCAGGGCGTCTTCGAGGTCGGCTACATCACCTATTCGCCGGTGCTGCAGAAGACGCGCGTCGCGACCGAGGCGATCCATCTCTGCGGCGCCTATGGTTTTTCGCTGGGCTATCGTCGTTTCGAGTGGAAGTGCAACAACCTCAACGAGCCCTCCAAGCGGGCGGCTCTGCGCTTTGGCTTCCGCTATGAGGGGCTGTTCCGCCAGCACATGGTGGTCAAGGGCCGCAACCGCGACACCGCCTGGTTCTCGATCCTGGACAGCGAATGGCCGGCGGTCGACGCCGTCTTCGAAGCCTGGCTCGACCCCGGCAATTTCGATGCGGAGGGGCGCCAGAAGGCGCGTCTCGAAAGCTTCCGGGCCGCGCAGGCCTGATTTTACCACCAAGAAACGCGAAGGCGAGGACACCACATGGCAGGACGTTTGAAGGGCAAGGTCGCGGTCGTCACCGCCGCCGGCCAGGGCATCGGGCGCGCGATCGCGGAAGCCTTCGTCGCAGAGGGCGCGACCGTCTGGGCGACCGACAAGGACGTTGCGCTGCTCGAGGGCATTCCCAAGGCGAAGAAGCGCAAGCTCGACGTGCTGTCCAACAAGGCGGTCGAAGCCTTCGCGGCGAAGGTCGGGACGATCGACATCCTCGTCAACGCCGCCGGCTACGTCCATCACGGCACGGTGCTCGACACCGACGACAAGGCCTGGGACTTCTCCTTCGACCTCAACGTCACCTCGATGCACCGCACGATCAAGGCGTTCCTGCCGGGCATGCTGGAGAAGGGCGCGGGTTCGATCGTCAACATCGCTTCGGGCGCGGGCTCCGTGCGTGGCATCCCGAACCGCTACGCCTATGGCACGACCAAGGCTGCGGTGATCGGCCTGACCAAGGCGGTCGCGGCGGACTTCATCAAGAAGGGCATCCGCTCGAACGCGATCTGCCCCGGCACGATCCAGTCCCCTTCGCTCGACCAGCGCATCAAGGATCTGGCGACCTCGACCAAGACCACGGAAGCGGCGGCGCGGCAGGCCTTCATTGACCGCCAGCCGATGGGCCGGCTCGGCACGGCGCAGGAGATCGCCTGGCTGGCCGTCTATCTCGCCTCCGACGAGGCGAGCTACACCACCGGCCAGATCCATCTCGCCGATGGCGGCTTCGCTCTCTGAGCGCAGATAAAAAACGACAGGGAGAAAGCCCATGCATATTCTCGTTCTCGGTGGGGCCGGCATGGCCGGCCGCAAGTTCATCGAGCGTCTCGCCCGTGACGGCGAACTTGGCGGCAAGCCCATCGCGAAGATCACCGCGCAGGATGTCGTCGCTGCGCAGGCGCCCAAGGGCGCGGCCTTCGCCTTCGATGCCATCGTCTCGGATCTCTCGGTGCCGGGCGAAGCGGAGAAGCTGATCGCCTCGCGGCCCGAACTGATCATTCACCTGGCGGCGGTCGTCTCGGGCGAGGCCGAGGCCGATTTCGAGAAGGGCTACAAGATCAATCTCGACGGGACGCGCTTCCTGTTCGAGGCGATCCGCCTGACCGGCGACTGCTACAAGCCGCGTGTCGTCTTCACCTCGTCGGTCGCCGTGTTCGGGGCGCCGTTCCACGACAAGATCGGCGACGAGTTCTTCACGACGCCGCTGACGAGCTACGGCACGCAGAAGGCGATCTGCGAACTGCTGCTCTCGGATTACTCGCGCCGCGGCTTCTTCGATGGGCTCAGCATCCGCTTCCCGACGATCTGCGTCCGGCCGGGAACGCCCAACAAGGCGGCGTCAGGCTTCTTCTCCAACATCATCCGCGAGCCGCTGAACGGCATCGACGCGGTGCTGCCGGTGTCGGACCAGGTGCGCCACTGGCACGCCTCGCCGCGCTCGGCGGTCAACTTCCTGATCCATGCCGCGACCATGGACCTGGCGGCCGTCGGTCCCCGCCGCGCGCTGAACATGCCGGGCTATTCCTGCACGGTGGCGGAGCAGATCGAGGCGTTGCGCAAGGTCGCGGGCGACGGCGTCGTGGCGCGCATCAAGCGCGTCCCCGATCCGGTGATCGACAAGATCGTCGAGGGCTGGCCGCGCAATTTCGACCCGCAGCGCGCGATCGCGCTCGGCTTCAAGGCCGAGTCGAGCTTCGACGAGATCATCCGCATCCATATCGAGGATGAGCTCGGCGGAACGTTCGTGAAGTAGGCAGAACTGGGCGTCATGCTCGGGCTCGACCCGAGCATCTCCGGATTGAGATTCCCGGGTCGGCGCAAGGCGCCGCCCGGGAATGACGTTTGACGCTCACGCCGGGCAGGGTTCGCACGGCGTGTCGAGGGCGACGGAGGGTTCGATCTCCGGCGCATGGGTCCAGCCGCTGCTGCCCCAGGTCTTCAGCGCCGCCCAGGTCGAGCGGTCGAGCCGGTATTGCTCGCAGGGGAAGAGCCCGCCGCGGGCCGGCAGGGACTTCAGGAAGGAACCCTCGGCGCGGAAGCCCGACTTCTCCAGCACGCGCTTGGACGCGGGATTGATGACCCGCGCATCGGCCTCGATCGCCTTGATCTCGCTCAGCGAGAACACGGTGTCGATCAGCGCCTGGGTGGCCTCCGTCGCCAGCCCCTTGCCCCAGTGATTGGTGCCGAGCCAGTAGCCGATGAAGGGCACGCCGGTCGCCTGCCTGTGCGCGCCGATCATGCCGATCAACTCATTGGGCTTCGAGCGCGGCGTGATCGCCAGCACCAGATGCTCACCCAGCGCATTGCCCTTGCGCATGGCGAAGATGAAGGGCTCGACTGCATCCACCGGATAGGGATGCGGGATCGAGGCCGTCATCTCGGCCACGGCTTTCTCCCCCGCCTGACGCAGAATGGCGGAAGCGTCCGCCATGCGCGGCCAGCGCAGCCAGAGACGGCGGGTCTCGAGCCGGAAGACATCGTCGCGGGTCAATTCGGGGAACATCGGGTCACTCCGTCGGCGCAAACGAAAAAGGGAGCTGGGATTTGGTCCCACCTCCCTTTCGCTGACCTTGGGTGACCCTGTAGAGGGCTGGACCCCTGATCCGTTCCGGTTCGATGGAACCGGCGGATCGGAGAAATCCCTATCCGCCGTCTTACTCTGCGGCCTCTTGGGCCGGGACTACGTTCACGAAAGCTCGGCCGAGTTTCGTCGTGAATCGGACGCGGCCGGCCGTGGTCGCAAAGAGGGTATGGTCTTTGCCCATGCCGACATTGACGCCGGCATGCCAACGGGTGCCGCGCTGGCGGATGATGATGTTGCCCGGAATGACGGCCTGGTCGCCGAACTTCTTCACGCCGAGGCGCTTGCTTTCGGAGTCGCGACCGTTGCGGGACGAGCCGCCTGCCTTTTTGTGAGCCATAACGCCCTACCTCAAAACTGATGTGGTCTCTCTAACCCGAATCGGCGGCAAAAGCCAGCCGGTTCGGGCGGGGAAGCGAAGACGGGACTGACGGGAGGCGTCAGTAGTCCTCGCCGGAAGCCAGCTCGGCCTGGTCGGCCTTGGCCCGCGGGGGCTTGCCGGCCAGGAGTTCCTTGGCCTGCACGACCCACTCCTCGCGGGTGGCGCGGCCGCGGAGCTTGAGCTCCTCGTCCCACTTGGCGACGTCGGCCTCGGTCCAGGCGGCGATGTCGTTCCAGGAGGTGATGCCGGCGGCGCGCAGCTTCTTCTCGATGGTCGGGCCGACGCCCGAGATCAGCGAGAGGTTGGAGGCGTCCAGCGCACCGGCCTCGGCCTTGGCGGCCTTGGGAGCCTTCGCGGCGGGCTTGGCCTTGGCCTCGGCAGCGCCGGCCTGAAGCGCGACGGCCGAAGCCTCGCCCTTCTTCATCTCCGGCTTCTTGCCGCCGGTGAGAATGTCGGTGATGCGGATGACCGTCAGCTCGGCGCGGAAGCCACGCTTGCGCTTCGAATTCTGGCGGCGACGCTTCTTGAAGGCGATGACCTTGTCGCCGCGAGCCTGCTCGACGATCTCGGCGGCAACCGTGATCTCGGAGAGGGCCTTGGCGTCGAGCGTGGTCTTCTCGCCGTCGGTGAGCATCAGCACGGTGTCGAAGGCGACGGTGTCGCCCGGGTTGCCTTCGATCTTGGCGGTGGTGATGCGATCGTTGGCGGTCACGCGGAACTGTTTTCCGCCGGTCTTGATGACTGCGAACATTTTATCCTCCATGTTCGGCCCCGCCCTGTCACGGCCTTGACGAGGCGCATGCGGGACGGCTTTTTGGCAGTCGTTACGGGTCAGGGTTCGCTCTTGCCGGCCTCAGGCTCGCGCGTGGCGAAACCAAGGGGCCAAAAGAGATCGGGCGCGGGTTTCCCCACGCCGGACGAGGCTCGATAGTCGCTGGGGTCGCAGAGGTCAAGCGAAAGCGTCACCTGACGTGCCGAATGCGACGCCTCGGCGACAGCGCGGGACAGAAAGCGGCCGGCGCGCGAGCGAAGGCTTGTTTTGGCCGAACACCGCGTGTAGTAACCCGCCTGCTTCGACCGAAGGCGACCGCGGACAGGTGGCAGAGTGGTTGAATGCACCGCACTCGAAATGCGGCATACCCGCAAGGGTATCGGGGGTTCAAATCCCTCCCTGTCCGCCACTTCCTCACCGCAAGTACCTGTAATTGAACGGTATTTTGCGGCTGATACCGATGTTACCCCAACTTTTGCCCCAACGCCTGCGCGGGATGCTGGTCACTTTGGCATGCCGATCAGCTTCCTTGCCGCCTTCGACGCTCCCACAGGGCTTTCTGTCGCTCGTCAGCGCGATCCGCGTTTGAGGCTTTCAGGAAGGCCGTCCGAGCGAGCGTTTTGATCTCAGGCCGGCAGAGCTCCAGCATGGCCTACAGCAGCTTTTCTGTTCAACGAAATTGCCCTCGCGGGCCTTCAACAATTTGGTCAACCTAAGCAATACGGATAAATGCGCTTGCGGCTCCACGACCCCATGGATTAGCTTCTAACAAAGGGAGAGTGTGTCATGACGCAGCTCAATGCGACGACTTTTGTTGGAGTGGCCAGCAGAAATGAGTATTTTACGTTCTTTGATGCGTCATATGTTGATGCTGGGGCTGGAAACGATGGGGTCGTTGGCTCGTTTCTCTCAGATTACATCATGGGCGGCGCCGGGGACGATATCATCCAGGGGAACACTGGCAATGATGTAATCATAGGAGATTTTGCATCTGACGTGAATTCATCAGTTGGTGGCAACGATTTCATCGATGCTGGAATAGGAAGCGATACTGTATTTGGCGGGGGCGGCGACGATTTCATATTCGGCAGCGTTCCGGATGGCTTCAATACGACTGATCCAGATGACGATTACTTGGATGGCGGCGCTGGAAACGATGTTATATGGGGCGGGAGAGGGTCCGATACTATCATCGGAGGTGACGGCGATGATACCCTTTTTGGCAGCACGAGGACTTTTGGCGGCTCCGTCACCCTAACAGTGACATTGACGCATAACGGTACAACAGACGCCGTGGAATCTCGCAACTTTATCGGGTTCGTTCCCATCACCGGAGATGACGGCGCTGCCGACAGTCTTGATGGCGGAAACGGAAATGATTTTCTCGCCGGGGGTTCAGGCAACGATACACTGCGAGGTGGGAATGACCAGGACCAGCTTGATGGCAGTGCCGGCGCCGATCTGCTTGATGGAGGCCAAGGTTTCGACTTCGCCCGCTACGATGGCTCTTTGCTAGGTGTCGTCGTTCGACTTGACTCGGGAGTTGGCCTGAACGGCGATGCGCAAGGCGATAGTCTCATTGGCATTGAGGGCCTGATAGGATCCGCACAGCAAGATTTTCTGATTGGTGACGCCCAAAGCAACGCTCTGGTCGGCCAAAGTGGCGACGACTGGCTATTCGGACAAGGTGGCGGCGACGAACTTCGCGGCGGCATCGGCTCGGATCAACTGATCGGCGGGACTGGCGCGGACCAGTTGTACGGAGATACCGGCAACGACCAGTTCTGGACGCTCGCGGCCGATTTCCAGGCAGGGGTCTGGGACGTGATCTACGACTTCGGCGAGGCGGCCGACAATTTCGACTATCTCCGTTTCGAAGGCGTCAGCGCCTCGCAGCTCATCATCGGTGACAACGGCGGCCATGCCGTCATCACGACCAGCGCGCTGAACTACTCGGGCGGCATCATCATTCTGAATTTCTCGGGTGTTCAGACGCTTGATCAGCTGATCTTCGCCTGATCAAATCGCGTACTAGGTGTGTAGTCCTCTGGATTGATGGTGCATCGCCGATCCTGAATCGTCAGGATGAGGGGGCCCTATGGCAAGCGTTCTTCACGGCAGCGCCCGCACGACGCCGTGTTCGAGCCGAGTTCCAAGCGTCGAAGAAAGCGCCCGGCCCCTTGCCGCCCGCTGCGGCTTGAACCCCAAGACGGTGGGCTAGTGCCGCTTTGACGCAAGGCTGATTGCCAGCGCCGCGACCACGGTCACCGGCTCATTCGATTGGACAGCGTGACCGATCAAGGCGCTCGCCTGCGCGTCGCGCTCGTCATTGGTCGCCGGGCGCCGCTCGCGCAACTCAGCGATGCAGCGGTCGCCGCCTTCGATCATGGCAAGGGCCATCCCCTCCAGCCATTCGCCGGCCGGGGTCTGGCCGGCCTCGCAGAAGCCGCCGAACTCTGGCGCGGCCAGCATGTCGATTGCCAGTTGTCCAAGTGTGCGGCTGGCGCTGGCGCACGCGGCCAACTGCGCGACCGTCATGCGGGGGAGGGCGTCGGCGATCCGCGAGGGCTGCAAGATGCCGTCGATGAATTGAAGCTGCGTCATGGTTTCGGCCTCCAGGCCGGGGGCTGGGTTCGGTTTCATCAGAGCGGGGCGAGGGCTTCCGACAGGCCGCCCCAATCGGCGATGCCGTTGTCGCTGGGCTCGCCCTCATCGCCGAGCAGATCGAGGGGGAAGCCGGCGCCGTGGGTTTCGCTTGCGGTCTGTTCCCGGTCGGCGTCGCCGTCCAATTCGTCCAGGGCGTCGATCAGCGCGGCAATGACGGCCTCAATCCGGCGCCGGGCGTGAAAGTTGATCGAGGGCGAATGCGCGAGCCGGCGATTGGATGCCCGCACCAGGGCGAGGCGGCCCCCACTGCGGCCAGCAAGGCCGGGTTGGGGCGCGGGGTGGCGTCATAGGCGAGGGACATGGCGCGGGCCTCCTATGGGGTCCAGAACGCGAGGAACGGGTTGAAGCGGAAGGCGAGCGCGATGGCCGAAACCGTCGCGGCCAGAAAGAGCGCGCGGCGAAGGGCGTTCACGCCGCCAGCCCATCCACTAGGTCGAGGAAGTCCAGCACTGCGATTTGCGGGCAATCGAGATTGCACCGGTCCTGCGCCAGCAGAGACGGTGCGAAGCCGTCGAAGCGGGCGACGTTCGCATGAGCTGCAAGCCCTGCGAACGTGGTTGGCCTAATGGCGCGGATTTGCGCGGCGATAGCGTCGCACACGTCTAACCGCCTCTCGTTCTCCGCAGAGGCGGGGGCAGCGGGGCTCGCGTTATAGGCCGTCCAGAACTCGGTGAGATGCGTATCGCCTGCGCCTTGAGGAAATTTAAGCGCCCACTCGGCCATTATTTCGCGCTCTGCGGCTTGCCAGACGCCATTGGCATGCCGGAACGCGGCGAAGGCGGTGGCGAACTCCTGACCTAGCCGGATCAGCTCGGCATCAGGCGACGGGCTGGCCGTGACAGCGGCGGGGATCAGAGCGGCGGCTGCGGCCGAGGCCAGCACATTGCGGCGGGTGGTCATCGGGCTTTCTCCTGTGGGTGACTGATTGAGGGGGCTCTGTCAGGCGGCCAACAGGAGCGAGCGGCAGGCGGTCGCCAGCGAGGCGAGGGCAGCCGAGGCGTCTTCACGGTCGCTGATGAATTCCGGCGCGTTGGCCTCCAGATCGGCCACCAGATCCGCCAAGGCGCGCAGGCCGGCGACGGTGGCGGGAACCGTGGCAAGCGCCACGTCGCGGCATCGGCTGGCCTCACGGCTGGCCGTCTCCTGCCGTTCCTCCAGCGCGTCGGCATTGACGCGGCAGCGGATCATTTCGACGCGCTCGCGCTCGGCCTCCAGACGGTCGCGCAGCCCCTTGGTCGTGCGGGCCTCGGCCTCGGCATCCCACGCCACGCCGCGCGCGTCGCAGAGCTTGCGCAGCTCGCGCATGTAGTCGGTGATTTCGTCGTGGGTCTGGAGCGCGATTTCCCGATCCGCCACGGGAACGCGGATCGTGGCGAAGGGGAAAGCGCCCTCGGCCTGCAAGGCGCGGTCAGCAGCCTCGCAGGCGTCTAGCGTGGCCTGCCAATCGGCGCGGGCCTGCCGGAAGGCGGCGATGGCCGAGAACACGGCATCGGAGGCCGCAGGGATGACGGGGGAGGCGATGGCGACGGGCGCGGCGACAGCGGCGGCCGAGGAAGCGAGGAAGGCGCGGCGGGGCATGGTCATGGCGTGTTCCTTTGGTTGGGGAGGGGAAGTCAGAGGGCGGCCAGCGCGGCGCGAAGCCACCTCATGACGCGAAGGCAGAGATTGCGGCGGGGCTGGTCGCGAAGGGCGTTCGCAGCGCCGAGGGCGAGCGCGACGCAAGCCATGGTGCGGCGCAGGACTGGGGCGCGGTTGGCCGGCGTCTCATAGAGGCGGGCGAGGGCCAGATCCTCGCGGGCGGCCTCTATCCAATAGACGAAGGCTTGCATGGGGGCGGGGTTCATCGGTTGCGCTCCAGACGGGGAGAGGTTGTCAGGCGGCGACGGCCTGGGGTGGCCTTGGCGGGCCGGCGCGCGAGGCGGGCGCAGGCTCCCATTTCGTCCGCGTATTCAATGCAAGCCTCGCAGATGGCGCGGCGGGCATGGGGGACGCTGACAATGCGCCCCGTCCAAAATTCATCGGTGCGCTCGGCCTCCAGACAGAAGCCACAATGGGCGCCGGCAAGCCGCGTCGCGACGCGCTGCGTGGGGGGAGGGGGGAAGCGCCAAAAGGTCATTGTCAGGCGGCCACGGTGGCGAGAGCTGCGCGCAGATCGGCGATGCGGTCGCCGTTGAAATGCTGGCGATAGTTCTCGGCCTCGATCTCCTGCCGGATGGCCTCGGCGGTGCCGTAGGAGGCGGCCAGCGCGACCGCAGCGGCAGCGCGCGCGGCAAGGTCGCGGCGCACGGCGGCGTCACGTTCGGCGCGGCGCATCAGGTCTGCGGCCTCGGCTTTGGCGGCCTGCCACGCCTTGCGCAGCCAGTGCGAAAGCTGCCGATGGCGCGCGGCGATGGTGCGGCACATGGCGAAGGCGAAACGGCCCTCGGAATAGGCGCGGCGCGTGATGGCGGCCCGGTCGAAAGTCACGCGGCCTGCGGAAAAGATGGCGAGGGCGGTCATTCGGGCGTCCTTGATGGGTGGAACTTGGTTCGTGATGTGCTAGACATAACGAGATTGACTTGTTACGTCAAGCGTCACGCATCAAGGATTATGCGCAGGACATGAAAACTGCAGGAATGGTGAAGGCCGGGCGCGAGCTGGCCGGTTGGTCACAGGCTGATTTGGCGCAACGGTCGGGGCTCTCGGTCCCGACGATTCAGCGCATGGAGAATCCCACCTTCGGGCCGCTGCGAAGCTCGGGGCTCAATCTGGAGAAGCTGCGGGCCGCGTTCGCGGCAGGCGGCGTCACGTTCACCAGCGCCGATGGACGCGACTGCGTGTGCTTCGCCAATATTGCAGGTAAAGCAGATGACGGCGCAGATTGATTGCCGACCGCGCCTTGATGCGGCAGCGGCGGCCATGGATGCGGTTGCGCGCCTAGCCCTTGCCGAGAGCAACCCGTTTTTTGTCTTGGATGACCTAGTACCTTGCAGGGGCAATAGGGCCGAGATGGAACACCACTGGGACACAACCCCAGTGCACGAGGCGGGCCATGCTGTCGCTCACGTCCTATCGGGCCGGCTGGTCAAGTCAGTCTCGATCGAAGCGTTCCCCGCCGGCAAAACGCTGGGCATGTGCCTGGTAGACGGCCCCAGAAAGATTGCCGCCGACGCCCTTCTGGCTCTTCTCGGGGGTGCAAAATTCTGCCGCGCTGTGGTCGCCTCATATGCAGGCCCCGTGGCAGAGCTTAGATATAACCCGGCGCGAGTGTTCAGCGGAATGCGGGGGGATGCCTCCAGTATTGAGGGCATGTGCAAGGCATACGAGGCACTGGATTGCGGCGATAGCTATGAGCTGCAAACCGCTGCATGGCAGAAAGCTTGCCGCATGTTCCAGTCAGATGCCGTGTGGGCGGCGACGCTGGAGATTGCCGGCCGCCTGAAAGCTTCTCACGGTTTACGGCCTCGGATCTCGGGCAAAGTCGTGCACTCGATTGTGGCCCGGCATCTGCCTGACGGCTGGGGCTGGTCTGGTGAGTTTTCCCAGGCGGCATGGGAGGGTTAGCGTCATGATGCGGCGCATGTTTGCCGGGGCAGCCGCAGGATTCTTTAGCATCGTGGCGCATACCGACGCCTCGGCATCAGGGCAGGTTTTTCGGTGTGTGATGAAAGAAACCCGCCATATCAGCGCTGATGGCCTCCAGGCGACCTACCCGAAAGACATTTACGCGGGCGATGTGATTATCGCCGACACAACTACGGGCCTTGTCCGCATGTTCGGCACCCAGCGCTATTTCAACATCACCCAACGCGCCGGTAGCGGAAATGGGTGGATATTGACGCGGGTCGAGGAAGGCTCCGGCTCTACATCCGTCACACTGTTCGCGATCAAGACTTATGAAAAAACGGTCCCGTTTATGTTTACTGGCGGGATGCTCGTTCACTCGGGTCGGTGCGAGGTCATCGGTTAAAATGAAAGGCTGGTGCCTTGGTTAAACAAGGCCGTGGCTTTCTCCCCGAGAATGGCGGCGGCGCGGGTTTGCGGTTGGCCAAGCGCCGGGACGGATCGAGCGAGAAACACTGATGCCCCGAACGCGCGCCAAGGTAACGCAATCGGATATCGCGCGGGCGTTGAGAGCAGTCGCGCAGGCCAAGGTTCAGGCCACCATCGAGATCGACCCCAGCGGCACGATAAGGATCAAATTGGGGCCGCCGGATACGGCCAGTGCCAAAGTCGAACCGAACGAATGGGATGAGGTTGTTGTTGTGACAGCTGGCCGCCAGAAAGCGTGCAAATGCCGCGCATAACCGAACACAACCCAGCGAATCGCCGCCCCGCGTATCTCACGAAGGCAGGGCTGGCCTTTGAGCTGAGCATCAGCGAAACGACGGTTGATGAGATGGTGCGCCGAGGCGTCATCCCCCGGCCGATTCGGCTGTCGTCAGGCTGCGTCCGCTGGCGCTGGGAGACGGTGGACATGGCGCTTGCGTCCGTGGGTGACGCGAAAGATGATGCCGCTTCCGACATCAGCGCGCGGGTGCGACTTGCCATTGAAGCGGTGAAGGATAGGGGGCGGGGCCGAACCAAGTAGAGCCCGCTTGGGCAGCAGGCGAGAGAAAGCATGAAGCGCGGAAAGGTCACTCCCGTTTTCGTTTCGCGCCAGACGGCGGCCAGGCCGCTGGCGTCCTGCGTAAGATATGGCCCGCCGTGATGGCATCTAAGGGCGTGCCGTCCCCCATATCGCAGGCTAGAATAACTGCTGGCACCGCCAAGGTTTTCGGGAACTGACTTGTCTAGGCTTTTGCGGTGGCGGGGCGATTCATGCTGGACCTATGAACCGCCCCGCCGAGGGCTGCGCCTTGCACTCGCGCCCCCATCTACAAACTGTGGCGGGGCGCCTCTCCAGGCGACGCCCCGCCTTTGGGGCTGCAACCGTTCCGTTCCGGCCGCCTCCCCAAACTCAACCCGCCCCTATTTGCGCGCGCGCCTTTTAGGGCTCAAGAAACCCGCCTCGGCCCTTTTAAGGGCTGACATAATCTCGCCGGTCGATCCGCCGTTGAAGCTGCGCCAGAGCCTCGCGCATTCCCGCCTGGCTGCGCAGCTCATAGGCCAACGCTCGCGCCCGGCGCCGCTGGTAAGTCGTCCAGTGCATCCCCTTGGGTTTCGGGGGGAAGGGCTGCGCAAGGCTGGGGGAGCCGCCGAGCTGCTGCCGGATGCGTGAGGCCATGGTGACGGGCCGATAACGGGCATCTTCGCGCTGGGACGGATAGGCCAGCCGCTTGCACTCGCGACAGGCGAAGCGCGAGCCGCCCGGCTGGGGCGAGCCATAGACCAAGGCCGCCCGGTTGCCGCAGCCGCAGCGAAACCATGGACGCGAGCCGCCAAGGTGCACGGGGGTTTCCGTGATGCCGAGCCATTGCCGGCGCCCGTGGATTGTCAGCCAAACGCCGTCATCGCTGGCCGCGACCGTCACAACGCCCCTCGGCCGCCCGTGGTGGGTTTCCCGCACGGTCGAAATACGGCCCGGCGTCAAAAGGCCCTCGCGTTTCATCCACCGCACGTCCAGGCGAACGAAGCTGCCGGGAGTTGGCCTAGCCATTGCGGCGTTCCGAAATGAATTGGCAAATTGGCGATTTAATCAAAACGCGAGCGGATGCATCCCGATTCAGACGCGCAATCCGAACATGGCCGGGGGCTTGGCTTTCCGGCCCGCTTATCGCCATATCTGAGTAATGCAGTCGGACATGCCCCCGCCGCGTAACTGGACCTATGCGATAACGGTTGCCGTACTGACGGCCGCCTTGATGACCATTTGGGGCATCGTCATTCGGCCGTTCACTGACGGGTTTTCCAATTGGCTTGCCGTCAGCATCGGACCCGGATGGGCGCTTGCTGCCATTCTGGGATTTTTTGGCGCCTTGGGCCTTTATGGTTGGTGGCCTCACGCCGATGCCCCCCCGCCGCTGGTCATCCGCAAGCCCCTGTGGTGGCGGGTTGCGACGTGGGTTTTTCTCGGTATCCCCGCCGTTGGCCTGGTCGTCGGAATGGGAACGTTCATCGCTTACCAGCTTTATCGGAACTGAAGCGATTTCGGCGCCTGCCGACTCGCCCGCTCGCCCTCGGATGCCATGAGGATCTGCGCCAAGGTGCGCGCCCTCTCGCCAGCCTTGATCGCCCGCTCGCCCCCCCGCGCGTTCTTCGCTAGGGCGTCGATCAAAACCGTCGTCCGGGGATCGGCCGGGCTGGTCAGGAGCCGCGCCAACTCTTTGTTGCGGTCGATGTCGGCCGCGCGCATCACGGAATTATTGGCCGCCCTGAGGCCCCGAGCGCCCATCGCCATCGCCGCACCGGGGACGCCGCCGGCAGCTCCCGCGACAACCGTCCCAACATCAGGACCGGAACCCTGCGTGCCGCGCGGGGCAACCTCTCCCGCTGCCGCCGTGCGCTGCGCCGTCTGTGAGTTTTCGACCACCTTGCGATAGGCGTCTCGGAAAGCGGCTTCGCGATCGACCGCATTGAAAACGCGGGTTGCCTCGGCCTCGCCAAACAATTGCGAAAGCTTTGCCCGGTTCCAATCGCCCTCGCCCTTGACGGCCTGCCGCAGCGCCTCGAGGTCGTTCGCGCGGGTTCCCACCAGCCGATCAATCTCGGCCCGCGTTCCCTGCCGCATCCGATAGGCCGAGGCCGAGGGTCCAACCAACTCGCCCTCAGGCGTCACGCCGCGGGCGATTTCGTCGGCCAGCTCAACCGGGCGCAGGGCCGTCTTGCCGCCGTCGAGAACCTGAGAACCGCGCTGCAAGCCTTCCGACTGCCGCGCCAACTCCTGGAAGCGAGCATCCACCTCTTTGATGCCGGGGACTGCGGCGCGCAATTCATCGTCAACCGCCTGCCGCACAAAGCCGAGCTGGCCGAGAACCTTGCTGTTCGCCTCGCCCTGCATGAGCCCGTCGATCGCCTGCCGGGTTTCGAACAGGGCGCGCGGGTTAGGGTCCAGGTCACGGGAGCCGGGGATATTGAGGTACCCCCGTGCCCTCGCCACGCCCTCACGGGCCGGGCCGCGCAGATCCACCAGCATCGTATCGAGCGCGTTGGCGAGGCGGCTCGTATCAACCGCGCGGGCATCACGGAAAGCCGGTTCATAGGCTTCCGAGACTTGCCGACGCGAAGCCGCAAGGGCGCCTTCCACCTGAGTGGGAACGGGGGACGGGCCGAGCGCGCTTTCCAGCTCTGACGCCAAGCGCCGGTTCGTTCCCTGATTTCGTGCGACCAACGGGGCCGTGACCAGCTCGCGCGTGTCAGGCAGAACCGCCAAGCCCTGCGCCCGGCCCATGGTCGAGGGCGAGGCATCCATGAGCATGGCATCCGGCCCCAACTCGTTAAGCCGCTGCCGGATCGCGGCCGGGCCGCCTGAATTGGCGATATCGTCTGCGAGCATGGTTGCAGCCTGCCGAGACACGCCGTGGACGCCCGGCCGCAAGGCTTGGGTGGCCGTGGTCACGCCAGCCCCAACAGCCTGCCCCAGCGCAGGCCCGGCCGCTCCGAATCCTCCGCCCCAAACCGCGCCGTTTCCAGCACCGCGCAGCCTTTCGTCAACGGTGCCGCCAGTCCCCGCCCCGCCCTGAATGGCGCCAATAGCCGCTCCAGAGCCCGCTGAGGCCATTGAGCGCGTGGCAAGGTTCTTTCCAACCAAACCAAGTGCTCTCGCCCCCAGCGCGGTTGTGCCGGCCACTGCAAGGCCGGGAATGACGCCTAGAACCTCGCCTGCGGCATAGGTCCAGGGGTGTTCCTCTTTCGCGCGCCGGTTGTTGGCCTGTGCCTCGGCGAGCTGGCGCTCAAATTCAGGGCCAAAGTCTTGGCCGCGCGCTTTGGCAAGGGCTCCCGCCCCCGCTGCATAGATCTCGTCTCCCATGCCGAGCGTGGCGCCCTGGCCGCCGCCGCGGGCGAAGCTTTCCAGCATACCGGGGCGCGAAGGGGCCGCAGGAGCGGGCGCGGGTTGCGCCTGTTCCAGCATCCGCGCGATTTCCTCAGTCGAAAGGGACCGCAGATCGAGCGCGGGCGCCGCAGCCTGAGGGCTGGCGCCTGCCGCAGACACGGGCGAGCCGGCCCCCTCGGCTTGCGCAAGCAACCGCTGGATTTCCTCAGTCGGGAGGCTGGAAATGTCGGCCATCAGTATTGCCCGCCCATCGGATCGACAAAGCGGGGCTGCTGTTCAGCCTGCGCCGCAGCGGCTTCCTGTTGACGCCGCAGCATCTCGGCCTGAAGCATTTCGCGCGTGACGCCTTCCGGCAGGCCCATGGCCGGCGCAGCCGCCGGAGCCGGGGCTGGCCCCGCTTGCTGGCCGAGCCGGTCGGGGGCAGGCTGGCCGGCGCGGGCCGCTTCAATGTCCTGCTGCAAGGTGGCTGGAACCGGCGGCCCTTGGACGCCATAGCGTTCAAACTCGCCAAAGTCGGGGATGACATCGGCCGGGTTCATCCGGTTGCGTTCAACGATGCCCCGGAACTGCTGCGCATCCTGGTCGAACATCTGCTTATAGGCGGTCATGCGCCCATAAGCCTCCTGCATCAGCGCCGTGCGGGCTTCCGGCCGCAAGCGGCCTTCGCCCTGAATCGAGCGGATCATGCCGTTGAGACGGTCGCCGAGACCCTGCGTATCGTTCGCGAGAACGATTTCGCCCTCTCGGACAACTGAACCGGGATCCATAATCTTGCCGAGGCCATAGACCAGATTCAGGTCTGCCGCCTTGGTATCGCGGCCGGCAGCCTCAGACATCGCGCGATAGATCGGTGCGGCCTGCGAAACATTCTTGTAGCTCGGAAGGCTTTGAACCTCTTTGCGGAGGGCCGAAACGTCATCGCCCTTGGGGGGCAACTGAGCTGCCGTCTGGCTTTTCGACCATTCCTCGAAATAGGTCTTCGGATCGACGCCTGGGGGCGGAAGGGGCGCGTTGGCGGGATAGCCGCTGGCCGTAAACTGAGCGCGGCGCGGGGCTTCGTTGGCCGCGCCGCCCTGCGGCGCCGGGAGCCGCTCCCCAACGGCTGGCGGCCCGGCGGGGACGGGGGACGGTCCAGAGCCGATAGGAGCGGGCGAGGCCGCGGCTGGGCCAATAGGGGGCGCGCCATTGACCGCAGCGCCGCTCACGGGTCCGCCATTGGCAGGCGAAACGGTCCCCCGGCTCGTGTTGATGAAACCATACTGCGGCCGGCCCATGATATCCTGGCCGGTGACACCGAAGCTCTTTTCGTCGGGCTTCAACGCACGTTCCGACATTTGCTTGAGGATGGTCCCCCCAAGCTCGGGATTCGTGAGGTAAATGCCCATGAGCTGCGGAATCTGGTCATCCCGCAGGCCGAGCGATTTCGCATACTCGCCGAGGGCTTTGGCGCCGGCCTTCTGCTGGTCGGCTTTCTGGCGCTCGCTTTCGCCTTCCATGAACCCGCCGAGGGCGCCGGTCAGCAATTTCGCGTAGCCATGAGCTTTCGAATAGACCGGCTCGGGCGCGGAGGCCGCGCGCATCAGCGCCGCTCCCGTGCCGCTCCCAGATCCAACCTGCGCCTTTTTGCGGGCGGCCATGGCCTGCAACAGCGATGCGTCGGGCGAGCCGTCAGGGTTGAGCCCGGTAGACTGCGGAACGAAGTTAATCACAGCGGAGGCTCCTGATTAGGCCGCAATCAAATCGGGAAGAGGGGCGTAAATTTCGCTGTAGTTGACGAATTTCACGCCCTCGCGCTCGGCTACGGCGTGAGGCAGCACGGCCTCGACATCCTGGGCCATCACGCCAAGCTGTTCCTCGTCTTCGCCGAGATACCGGAAGACATAGAGCGGCAGGCCGTTCCTGAGGGCGCCAGCCGGGCGAATGGCCGTCTTCGCTCGGCGATCCGAGAGGGAAAACAGGCCGCCGATGGCTGATTTTGCAAAGCCACCAGTTCCGCCGTTGAACATGCCGCCAAGCGCAGCGCTTCCGAGACTGAAAAGGCCGCCATTGGATGCGGCGTTAGCTTGCATCTGCGCCTGATAGTTTTTCTGGTCAATATCGGCCGAGCGATAAACGTAATCTCCAACCGGCGTGCCGGCGATGGTGCCGGCCTGGAACGGAGAGAATTGCGGCATGCTGACCTGAGACTGTCCCAATAGCGCGGAAATCTCGTTGATGGGTGAGTTGCGAAGGGCCATGCGCTCCTGCAACGCCCGCTCGCGCGCCGTGTTCTGGAATTGCGCTCCCGTCAATCGGGTCTGGTTGTTCTGGTTGATCGCGCCCAGGCCATAGAGCCCGCGCGCCTGCGCTTGTGCAAACTCCTGATTTTGTGCCGCATTCTCCAACTGAAACCGGGCCTGATCCAGCCCCTGCAAGCGCGACTGCTCCTGCCCGCCGGCAAGGATGACGCCAAGCCGAGCATCGTTAGACTGCCGATTGGCGCTATCCAGCTCGTTGCGAAACGCCTCTGAACCGCGCGTAAAGCCCTGGTTGACAAGCTGGTTTTCGAGCGCTGCGCGGTCCTGCTCAAGCTGTGGATTCAGCCGGGCATAAAGCGCCTGCTCAACCTTCTGGCGGTCCGCTGAATAGTCCTGCGTCGGAAGATAGCGCTGCGGCCCGGTGACATCAGCAAAGTCGGTGGCGCCGTATTGCAGATCGACGCTGTTCACCGCGTCCGGCAGGCCGTCATAGTTTAGCGGCTGGCCTAGCGTGTCCTGTAGCCGCTTGGACTGAGAGCCAGCGAGGTCAAGCAGATTCTGCTGAACCACATTCTGCTTGTCGTACTTCGCCTGTTCCTCGGGCGATAGGGTAACGATGCGCTCCCATTGCGGGATTTCGCGGTCTGTCATCTGGGCTTCTTCAACCCAGTTGCCGCCAACGGCCGGCCCCATCTCGCCATCAGTCAGGCGGGCGCCGGTTTCTTCATTGAGAATCGCGCCCGGCAACCGAACGGGAGCCGCTGCGTTTCCTCCCGCATCAGGAACCCAACGCTTAGTGGTGACCGGCCGGCCGTCACGGTCAAGCACCGGCTCAGACAGCTTGTAGCTGCCCTTCTGCTGATAGCGGACATTTCCAAGAGGGCCGGTTTCGTCCGCATTGCCGAGAACCGTATTAGCAACAGCCGTCGAGACGTTGGAACTCGTCTGAGCACGGGCTGTGGCATACGGATCAGGAGACGGTGGAGCTTCCGGCGTCGATTTTCCCACTAGGCCGCTCCTTCACAGCGGTTGACCTGTTTAAACGCCTCGTAATGGGAGGCGCATTCGCTCCAATAGACGCCAGTAAGGCGCAGCAAATGATCGACGGTCGCGGCATCTTCTGGCGCGGTGCGCAGCATCATCGAAACATGCTCTAGGCGCGCAATGGCGGCGGCTATGGCAAGGCTGCTTGCCATAAGGTGAAGCTCACCAAAGCGCCCGCGCGCGTCTTCGTTCGGCGCCTTCATCTGCCAGACGGTGGCGTTAATGGCCTCAGAGGGGTTCGCGCTCACGGCGCAATCCTCTGAAGGCTGCCGCCATTTGAAGCGAGCGCAGAGCGGATCAGGGCGCGGATTGCACTCGACATGGACGTATCACGGCGGGCGGCCTCGGCCTCGATTGCGGCGCGCAGTTCCGGTTCGGCTGCGACGAAAAGCTGTTCCGTGCGGCGGGCTCGCGTTGAGCGCATGGCATCCTCCAAATCAGATGACAGACACTATCTCATCGCGCCTTGAAAATCCATTACATTTCAGTGATTTACGCTTACGTTCGCCGGCATGCGCCACCGTTCGGCGCCGTTCGCTTTGCCGCCCCGGCCTGTGGGTGGGGGCTCATTTTTTTAAGGGGGCCGGGTCGAATGACGCGGGGTCTCGGGCGCGTGTGCGTGCCGCGCGAGAGTGGTCGCAAACGGTAAAAACGACTCAGGGCGGTCTACAGCAGCCTTCGTCCCAGCCTCCGCTACCATGAGCGGGCACCCCACCCAAGAGGCTCAGACGGCCTCCTGTGAGTCAGGAAGCCGTTGCATCAGGCAGCGGCCTTGATCGGGCGCGGGTCGGCCTTTTCGCCGAGCGTTTGATAGCTGCCGGGCACGGGGTCGAACTGACGCGTTGCCCCCGAGAACCAAAACCGCACGCTGCCGGGGGAGCCGCAGACCGGTTGCCGGCGGATTTTCCGCGACATGGCGTAGGTGCACCGTTCCTCAAAGTCGCGATAGATCACCAAGCCGGCATCCGCCTTGTTGCGCCAATGCGCAGAGCCCGCGATGTCGTACAGCCCCGGCGCAGGCTCCTTCCCACCAGCCGGATTGCTGATCTTGGTCGGGTGCGCGACCATGAAGACCGTCACCTCGTGGTGCTTGGCGAACGTCTTGCACTTGCTGATGAGCTGCGAAACGAACTCCGTTTCCGACATTTGCGAAGGGCGGCCGGCCTCCAGCTCGTTGTACGGGTCGATAATCAGCCCGCGCACCCCGTGGCGCAGAACAGCGGCCCTCGCCCGCTCCAGCACCCAATCAATCGACGGGGTGTGATCCGCCGCGTCGATGAAATGGAACGACTGCCGCGCCCATGCCAGCGCCTCGCCTAGCTCGCCCGTTCCCATGCGCTCGCTCGGCCCTGGGTGGAACGGGCGGCCCGCCCTGATCTCGCAAAGGTCGGCGATGTGGTTGTCGGTTCCCGTCTCCGGCGAGAACACCGCCCAACGCCAGCCGTGTAGGTTGGTCATGGAAACCGCCACTTGGTCCAGAAACCGGCTCTTGCCATGGTTGGGAATGCCCGTGACCACGATGAACTGACCGGGGAGGATTTTCATGGCCTTGTCGAAGTCGGCGCCCATGCCGCAGCTCAGAGGCTGGGGGCCTTCGCCGCGATACATTTGCCAGATCCGGTCTTCGTAATCGGCCACGCCGTAGAGGCCATCCACCGGCCACGGCTCGGCCTGCGCCACGCACTCGCGCAGCACCTCGGCGCCGTGGTCCATCAGGCATTCGTTCGCGTCCTTGGTCTGCGAGTCCCCGGCGGCGGGGAAGCGCACACGCCAGCAACGGTCCTTGCCAAGCCGACGCGCCAATTCGGCGGCTAGCAATTCGCCGGGGCCGTCCATGTCGGTGGCGATGAGGATGCGTCCTGCGGCCTCCAGCTCGGCGGCGTGCGTCGCCAGAGGCTCGTATCGCTTTTCGGATTGCTCCGGCCGATCCGGCGCACCGTTGGGTAGGCTGACGACGTTAGGCAGTCCCGCCTCGATCATGGCAAGAACGTCCATTTCGCCCTCAACGAAAATCAGATCCTTCCCCGCCTCGATGGCGTCGGCGTTGTACAGCACCGGCTCCGGCTGCTTTTCCTGCCGAAAGAATTTCTGAGCGGTGCGGTATTTCACATTCCGCAGCACGCCCGCCCATTCGTAAGGGAAGGCGATGCAATCCGCCTCGGCCTCGATCTGCGGAAACCAAACACGGGTTCGATAAATCCCCATGCGCTCGACGGTGGCCGCGTTGATGCCGCGCGACGCAAACCAGGCGAGCAGCTTTTCAGGGCGTTCCGGCGCAGCGACGCGGGCGGGGCGATTGTAGGTCATGCGGGGGTCGCGCCGTTGGGGTTGATGGTCTTCGCCCCCGACGCCGCCGGTCCACTGGCAATGATGGCACTGCCAACGGGCGCGGTCGTCGGGGAAGACGGTCACGGAAAGGCAGGGGTCCGCCTTTTTCTTGCGGGAGGCCGAGCAGCGGGGGCAGGGCAGCTTGTGGTTACCGGGCCGGTAGCTGCGCAGGCGGATGCCGTTGTCGGCGAGGGCGCTGGTCAGGTTCATCGCTCAGCCCCTCGCCGTCAGGAAAGCAAGGCCGCTCTGTTGATGGCCGGGGCGTTGCTGTAGCGCCGCCTCGATCCATGCCACCGGATCGGCAGGCTTGGCGTCCTGCGCATCTTCAATCACACGGCTAAGCCGCTTGCAGTCGTCCCGAGCGGTTTTCAGCCACCTGCCGATCAGCGCACGGGTTGCCCCGTCTGACTTGCCCGTGAGCTGCCGGATGGCAGGAACGCCAACGCGGAACAGCATCGTCCGAGGGTCTGCGATGGTAGGAGCCGAAGGCACCTCCAAGGCGGTTACGCCCGTATCTTTAGATACGGAATATAATGTGGTTGTAGTTGGTTCAGCATTGCTTCCCTCCTGCTTCAAGCATTCGGGAAGCATTGCTTCAGCATTGCTTCGCCCGTTTCGCCTTGACGCCCCGGAAGCTTTACCGCCGTAACGTCCTGCGTTTGCTCGCTTTTCGTATTTTACCTGGGCCTCCAACAGCTCCCTTTCGATCCGCGAATGCACCCATCCCGGCTTAAAGAATGCCGCAAGGGTGTCCCGGCTGGTCGCCCATTCGTCTGTCGTCAAACGTGCGATCCGCTGAAGCATTGCTTCGTCGTTCGGAAGGCTGCCGTGGACCCAATAATGCGAGATGAGCAGGAGGTATGCGCCGTGCTGTGCCGCGCTCAGGTGGAGCGTGTCGCAGAGGTAGTCCGAGACGTAAAACGCCATCCATGGGCGGCGGTTTGGGATAGGGGGAAGGGGCGCGCTCATGGCGCACCCCCGACGTCCCGCTCGATCTCCGAAACCGCTTCCGGCAGGGTATCGAGCGCCGCCCAAAAGTTGGCGCTGGCCTTCCTCATGGATCGCGCCGCAGCTCGTGCGTCGCCGATGGCAACGTGAGCCGCCGCGTGGTCCAGATGCAGCGAGGCGAGCGCGATGGTGGACACCATGAAGCCGCGCGCCGTAGCCGTGCTGAGGGGGGCGTCGTCTTGCAAAAGGGCCATCATGCGGCGGCCCTCCCGTCCCCAAAGTCCACTGCCTCGATGGTGACAGGGGTGGTCAGAACGTAGCGGGCATGAGTGCCGACGCTGTGTTCCTCCCGATCCGTCCTGATCCCAACGCCCATCCCGCGCAGATCGAACACATAGGCGCCTAGGCGGTAAGCAGGGCCGCCAGGGAAGTCGATGCCGGAGACGCCCCTAGATCCGTTCTGCGCAAGCGCCAGTAGTGTCAGCGCCTCGCGTCCGGTGACGTTGATGGTCGGGCCATCCGCGATGGTGGCGCGCACCTTGGGGAAGTTGCGACGCGGCTTCATGAGCGCACCTCCTGCGGGCCGAGCCCGGCAAGACGCGCGACCGTGGCGGCGTGCATCGGAGAGATGCAGAACAGGCGCTGAATGCGGTTGATGACAATTGCAGCGGTGTTATACTCGGGAATGCTTCCTGCCAGGGAAAGCGCATTCCTGAGCCCGGCGCTGTTCGCAGCGGCCGGGTTCATCGTTTCCGGGTGCATCAGGCGGCCTCCCTCTTGGACTCGGGGAGGGAGTTGAACCAAGCCTGCGCGTCAGCGGCGGCGATCAACGTGCGGCGGCCGAGCTTTCGAGCCTTGATCCGCCCGGCTTTGATCTCGGCATAAAGCTGCGTCTTGCCGATGCTGTAGGAGCGGCAAACATCAGCCGGACTAAGAGCGTCCTTCGTTTCTGATGGGGTCGCAATCGTCATCTGCTTTCCTTCATGGTTACGCTCGGTTTGCTGTTCCGCACCGAACGTCCATGAACCTAGGCGACGCGATTTCTGGTCCCTAATTGTACAATTGTCCCGAACGAATAAAGTTGGACAATTAAATCCGGACAATTCAACTATCGATTGTTCGGACCAGGGCGGCGCCCCCCTGCATGGGCGTTGTGCACCGCATCAACGCTATTACGCGAACACTCTGGAGCATTTTGTCTAAACCACTCTCGCGTATCCCTAACGCCTTTCAGCACGCCATCATGAGCAGCTAAACAAGCTTCGATTTCAGCTCTGGTGGGCGTCCTCTTTCGCGCTGGCGTCGCTTTTGCGGCAGCCGGCGTCTTTCGGCTGGCAATGAATGCGCGCAACTCTTTCTCCTGAACGGACACAAGCAGCCCCTTGGTATCGGGTCCGGGGCAGATGAGGTGATGAACCTCTGTCTCTAAGCCGAGGCCTTCGAACGCCCTTGGCGCGTCAATCCAGAGATGGCGTTTCGGCACCTCTCCGGGTTCCCCTGTTTGCGGATGCTGGATCATTGCCCGCAATTCGCCCGACGAAAGCGCTTCGCGCATTTGTCGTTCAACACGCTCGCGAGATGAAGTGCGCTTGGCGTCTGTTTCTTTTGAATAGCCAGTGACCCACCCCGGTCCAAAGTCAGGAACCGGCGCGTTTTCTGAGGGCGGATTACCGCCTTCAATCTCCAACCAAGCGCGCTCAAATGCATCCTCTAGCCAAATGTAACCATCGGGGAGTGTTGAAATAGATTGGGCGAATACCGCGCGAGATTGAACGCTAGCCTTTGCTCGCGCGTCGCAGTCCTGAGACCTATCAAACAATCCTCGATCATTTACACCTACAACCGGCCAGCACCTTAAAATCTCATCCCTTGCGATAGACGGGCTGGGGCGGCTGATATTTGCCGCGTCGTCTAAAACGTAAACGCCATGAGCCCGCCCTACAGCGAAGCTATCGACTAAACGCAGATCCTGCCACTCGGCCGGCTCAATCGCTGTACGGCGGTCGCCCCCCGTTGTTGCGCGGATGCGCCCTTCCAAAAGACGACGTACCACCTCTTGCAGTGCGGCCGAAAAATCGGCCACGAATTCCCGCGTTCCATGTATGCGGTCCCAAGCGGCGCTTTTGCTGACGGTCGCTAGCTCGGCGTCCTTTCGTCTGGCGAGCGTCGCAACAAAAGCCATGTCGCGCGACATTACCCAACCCACAACCATCGGCATGGTCCAGAAGGGAATGCTCATGGGGTCAGGCGGCGCGGGCAGTCGAGCCTCAGCGTGTTCATTGGCCGCAAGAGCATCTTGCAAGCGAGCTGCCGCTAGAGCCGCAGCTTCGGCTTTGCCCTCCTCAGTCTCATGAAATTTCGGCTCGTCGTCCATTCGCCACACCTTGCGACGCACCGGGGGAAAGGTCGGATGGGGCAGGGCGCGGTGCAACGCCTTTTCTCCTGGCCGGGATAGCCCCATCCGTCTCGTCAGCCCGCTTGCGCGGGCCGCAGCTCGATAACCTTGGCGTCCGCCCTCACGGTCGAAAGAAAGCGCGCCCATGCCTCCAGAAGCTTGCGGCGCTTTTCCAGCGCGTCGCCGCGTCGATAGGCTCGCTCGGTCGCGTCGCCGACTGTGTGGGCGAGCGCCATTTCCACCACGTCGCGGGGAAAGTTGGTCGTCTCGCCCGCCCAATCGCGGAAGCTGGAGCGGAAGCCGTGGGGCGTAAATTCCTTCGCCGAGGTCCGCCGCATCAGCATGAGCAAGGCATGGGACGATAAGGGCCGTTTGGCCTTGGCGCCGGGAAACACATGTTCGCCGGCCTCGGCCTTTTTCAGATCCGCGAGAATGGCGAGGGCGCGGGCGCTCAACGGCACGCGATGCGGCTTGCCGGCCTTCATGCGCTCGGCCGGGATGGTCCAGACCTTCTCGACCAGATCCATTTCAGTCCAGAGCGCCCCCAGCACCTCGCCGGATCGGCTGGCGCAGATGATGGCGAATTCCAGAGCCCGCGCTGCCACGGCCTCACGCTCACGCAGATCGGCGATGAAGGCTGGCAAGGCGGTGTAGGGCATGGCGGCGTGATGGCCGCGTGTGAGCTTGCCGCGCTTGGGCAGGAGCTTGTCGAGGTGATTGCGCCAGCGCGCGGGATTGTCGCCGCTGCGCAGCCCCTCGGCCGTTGCCGCGGCTAGGACATGCTCGATCCGCCCGCGCAGGCGTGAGGCCGTTTCCGGCTTGGTCTGCCAGATCGGTTTCAGCGTCGCGAGAACGTCCGCCGTCTCGATGGCGTCCAGGCGCATCGGCCGAAGCTTTGCGCCGTGCGTGTCGAGAGTGGATTTCCACTGCGCCCGATGCTTGGCGTTCCGAAACGATTTCGTGATGGTCGGCAGGAGGGCATCAACGAAGGCGCCGAAGGTCTGGACCGCCTCCTTTGCGGCCTCCGCCTTGCGGCGGGCCTCAATGGGGTTTTCTCCAGCGTCCAGATAGCGGCGGGCCTCTGCCGCCTTCGCGCGTGCATCGGCCAGCCCCACAACGGACAGTCCGCCGAGGCCCATTTCCTTGAGCTTGCCCTGCCACCGGAACAGGAACAGCCAACGCCTCGCACCGCTCTTGTCGATGACGAGATAAAGGCCGTTCCCGTCCGCGTGGCGGCCGGGCTTGGTCAGAGTGGTGACGGCCCGCGCCGACAGCCGGTTTACCTCGCGTGCCATGCTACCCCAACTTTCACCCCAACAGGCGACGCGGATTCTAGCGAAGGCCGGCGAACGCCAGCAATCACGAAGACGAGAAAAGCCGGGCTAAACCCCGGAAAAACGAACGTCTGTGAACGCCAGCGCGAATCAGTTACACGGACTCCCTGTCCGCCACTTCCTGGCCGCCGAAGGATTTTCCAGGATATCTCAGGCGAGTCGCTGCCTTGGTGGGCAGCGCGCTGCCACCGCTGCGGCTGGGCTGCATGACGGTTGTTTGAGGAGCCTTCGTGGAAACGTCGCTCTACCTGCCGGTCAAGAGTTTCCTCGAGGGGCTGGGCTACACCGTCAAGGGCGAGGTCGGGCCTTGCGATCTGGTCGGGGTGCGGGCGGGTGACCCGACCGTCGTGGTGATCGGCGAGCTGAAGCTGACCTTCAACCTCGAACTGATCCTGCAGGGCGTCGATCGCCTGAGCATCGGTGACGAGGTCTGGCTGGCAGCGCGGCTGTCGGCCCGGGGCAAGGGGCGCGAGAGCGATCCGCGCTACCGCAATCTCTGTCGCCGTCTCGGTCTCGGGCTGCTTGGGGTTGCTGCATCCGGCCATGTCGACGTGCTCGTATCCCCTGTTGCGCCAACACCGCGCAAGGATCCGAAGCGGCGCTCCCGCCTGGTCGAAGAACACCGGCGCCGTGAGGGAGATCCCGTCATCGGTGGGGGCACGCGCCGACCGGTGATGACGGCTTATCGCCAGCAGGCGCTGGCCTGCGCGGCGGCGATGATGGAGGGGCGGCAACGGCCGCGCGATCTCAAGCCGAGCTGCCCGGACGCGCAGAAGATCCTGCACCGGAACGTCTATGGCTGGTTCGAGAAAACGGGCCGTGGCGTCTATGCGCTGACCGAGGCGGGGCGCGCTGCGCTCTTGGCGTGGCGGCCGGAACATCAGCCCCTGGTCACCCCCGCAGCCGAATGACGGGGTAAGCCGGGAGCCTAATTCGCTCCCGGCCCAGCTCCGTCAGACCTTCGGGGGCAGCCCGGCGCGGTCGAAGACAGGGATAGAGTCGGCCGGCCCTTCCGGGCGCTGGCCGGTCGGGATGTCTTCCGCCGCATGGCGGACCGCCTCGTCGGTTTCGTCGAGGCCATCGATCGTCTCGTTGGCGCCGCTGCCTTCGTCATGGACGTTGGTGCGCAGGCTGACCTGGTGGGTGGCCGCAGCGCTGCCGGCTTCGGCCAGGCGCTCGCCCTCGTCGGGGATCTCGAGCGCGGGGGTTTCGCGTGCCGTGTCCATCATCCGTCTCCTCATGTCGTTATGCCGAGGTAACGCCCGCCGATGGGCGATTGTTTCGGCCTCCGGACCGGCTGATGTGCCCGTGCCGCTTCCTTGACAGCCGGGCGGGCGCGCCATCATGGTGGCCGCTGTTCCAAGGGGTGCCTCGCTAGGAGGCTGAGATTCCGCCGGTCGGGCTTTTGTCCGACAGCGCGGTGACCCTCCGAACCTGATCCGGGTCATGCCGGCGTAGGGATGCGGGACATCGGGCGGCATTCCTGCGCCCCTTTTCCAGGCTCACGCCGTCATTTCGGATCGTCAGGCTCCAGGGCCCGGCATGTCGCCGGGTGACGGGCCTTGCGGAAAGGCGCGAGCGGACGTGACGCAGAGCGAGATCATCGAGGCCCTGCTGGCCTTCATCGAGCAGGACGACGCGTCGGAAGCGGCGTTCGAGCGCATGGCGCTGGCCGTCTTCGCTTATCAGTTCGCCCATAACGCGCCCTATCGGCGCTTCGCGATCCAGCGCGGGCGCACGACGCTCACCGTCCGCAGCTGGCGCGACATCCCGGCCGTGCCGATCAGCGCCTTCAAGACCCTGACGCTGAGCTGCACCCCGCCGGAAGCGGCCGAGCGCATCTTCATGACCAGCGGCACGACGCAGGGCGGTGTGCGGGGCAAGAGCCACCACCCGACGATGGCGGTCTGGAGCCGCTCCATGCTGGTGAATTTCCGCCGTCGCTTCATGCAGGGTCGCGAGCGGATCGCTATGGGTATCCTCTTCCCCGACGAGGTGGTGATGCCGAACTCCTCGCTGGCGCATTACCTCGCCCTGGCGAAGCGGGACTGCGGAACGCCCGACAGCGAAGGGTTCATCGGCGCAAGCGGGCTCGATCTCGCCAGGCTGATCGCGGCGCTGGAGCGGGCGGAGGCCTCGGGCGAGCCCTATGCGCTGCTCGGCGCGAGCTTCAGCTTCGTGCATCTGCTCGATGCGCTGGCGGCGCAGGGGCGGCGTTTCGCGCTGCCTGCCGGTAGCCGCATCCTCGACACGGGCGGCTTCAAGGGCCAGTCGCGCGAGATGACGCCGGACGCTTTCTATGACGCGCTGTCGGCGGCGCTCGGCGTGCCGCGCACCGCCTGCATCAACATGTACGGCATGACCGAGCTCAGCACGCAGTTCTACGACGACGGCAACGCGGTCTGCCCGCCGGTGAAGTCCGGCCCGCACTGGATCCGCAGCCGCGTGGTCGATCCGGTCAGCGGACGCGACCTGCCGGAGGGGGCGACCGGCGTGCTGGTCCATCACGACCTCGCCCATTTCAACTGTGCCTCCGCGATCCTGACCGAGGATGCCGGCGTGATGGTCGAGGGCGGCTTCCGGTTGCTCGGCCGCGTCGACGGCGCCGATTCCAAGGGCTGTTCGGTGGCGGTCGAGGAATTCCTGCGGGCGGCGCGGGGCTGAGGCGGTGATCGAGACCGCGGGGCATCTGCCGGGATTGCCGGCCGGCGAGGTCGCCTGGCGGACGCTGGATTTCAGCGCCTGGGGCGAGCACGTGCAGGTGCGGGTTCCGGAGCTGACCACGGCGCAGGCCACAACGCTCGCCGGCCATGTCCGCGAGCAGGCGCGGACCTATCTCCGGACGCTGCCGGTCTCGCAGATCGTCGCGACGCTGGACGCCGCCATCGCCAGGCTGCTCGACCGGGCCGATCCCTGGCGGCGGCGGGCGGAAGCCGTGCTGCCAATCGTCACCGGCTATGACCGCGAGAGCGTTCGCCTCGGCCTCTCCGGTTATCTCCGCAGCTTCCGCGCGCCGCAACTGCAGCGCTTCCTTGCCGAGGATTTCGCCAACCCGGCCATGCTCGACGGCTTCCAGCCGGCGATGAAGGGCGGGTTCACGCGCGCCCAGGGCCCGCAGCTCCTGCTCCATATCTGGGCGGGGAACGTGCCGGGGCTGTCGCTCTGGAGCCTGATCTCGGGGCTGCTGGTCAAGGCCGGCACGGTCGGCAAGGTCGCGAGTGCCGAGCCGCTGCTGGCCGGCTGGTTTGCGCAGATCCTCGCCGAGATCGATCCGAAGCTCGGCCAATGCCTGGCGGTGGTCTGGTGGAAGGGCGGCGACGAGGAGGCGGAGCGTGCCTGGCTGTGCGAGGCTGACACGGTCATCGCCTATGGCGGCAATGACGCGCTGGCGGCGATCCGCGAACGGGTGCCGGTGACGGCGCGCTTCCTCCCGCATGGGCACAGGATCGGCTTCGGGCTGATTGGTGCCGAGGCGCTCGACACGCGCCGGGCCGGGCCGCTGGCGCGGCTCGTCGCGCAGGACGTGGCGCGCTGGGAGCAGCAGGGCTGCTACTCGCCGCAGATGCTGTTCGTCGCGCGGGGCGCGGCGGTCTCGCCGCGCGAATTCGCCGAGCGCGTCTCGCAGGAACTCGGCGCGCTTAGCCCGCGCCATCCGCGCCGCGCGCTCTCGGTGGCGGAGGCGGCCGGCGTTGCCGACTGGCGCAGCCGCGAGGAGATGCGCGGCTTCGACGAGGACGGGACCGTGGTGCTGGGCGAGGCCGGCGATGGCTGGAGCGTGGTCTTCAGCGACGCCGCCCAGCCACTCGCGCCGAGCGCGCTCAACCGCACGCTCAAGATCGTCGCCGTCGATAGCCTCGATGCGGTGCCGCCGCTGGTCGCGCCCGCCCGCGCCTATCTGCAGACTGCGGCGGTCGCGGCCTCGCCGCGCGAACTGTTCCGCATCGCGACGCTCCTCGGCGAGGCGGGCGTCACCCGCATCTGCGGCTTCGGGGCGATGGCGGCCCCCGAGGCCGGCTGGCACAATGACGGGCGCTTCAACCTGCTCGACCTCGTCAGGCTGACCGAGATCGAGCAATCGGCCGAACGCGCCGCCGACGGCTTCGCCGACTATGTCGACTGAAGCGAACCCGGACGCCTTCGTCGCCCTCGCGGCGGCCGATTTCGGCTATGGCGACGAGGCCATCGTCGACGGCGTCGACTGGGCGATCCCGCGCGGGGCGTTCCATTGCCTGGTCGGGCGCAGCGGCAGCGGCAAGACGACCCTGCTCAAGCTGGCGGCTGGGTTGCTGGCGCCGCGGCGGGGCCTGGTGCGGATCGACGGCGTGGCGCTCGACGGGCCGGGGCCGCGGATCGGCTTCGTCTTTCAGCAGCCGACGCTGCTCGACTGGCTCAGCGTGCTCGACAACGTCCTGCTGCCGCTCTCGCTGAAGCGCAGCGTGGGCGAGGCGGATCGCGAGACAGCGCGCGCTTTGCTCGACCGAGTGGGCCTGTCGGCGTTCGCGGCGCGGCATCCCGCCCAGCTCTCGGGCGGGCAGCAGAGCCGGGTCGCGGTGGCGCGGGCGCTGATCACGCAGCCGGCCCTGCTGCTGCTGGACGAGCCCTTTGCGGCGCTCGACGCGCTGACGCGCGAGGAGCTCCAGGACGATCTGCTGGCGCTGTGTGCGCTGCAGGCGACCACGGTACTCTTCGTCACCCATGACATCGGCGAGGCGGTCTATCTCGCCGACCGGGTCGCGATCATGGCCGGCGGGCGGCTGCACCACGACCTCGACATCGACCTGCCGCGGCCGCGCTCGCGCGAGCTGCGCTATGGCCAGGCCTTCAACGCGCTCTGCCGCGAGCTGCGCAAGGCGATGGATGCCGCGCCATGAGGGAACGGCTGGCCTCGGCGCTTCTGCTCGTTGCCCTGCTCGCCGGCTGGGAGGCGTGGTGCCGTCTCGGCCGGGTTCCGGCCCTGATCGTGCCGGCGCCGTCTTCCGTCTTCGCCACGCTGTGGAGCGAGATCGCCAGCGGGCGCCTGCTGCCGCATCTCGCGGTGACCGCGACCGAAATGACGCTCGGGCTGGCGCTGGGCTGCGCGGTCGGGCTGGCGACAGGAATCCTGCTGGCGGAGGCCCCCGTGCTGCGCCGGCTGCTCCATCCTTACATCGTCGCCAGCCAGGTCGTGCCGAAGCTCGCACTCGGCCCGCTCTTCATCGTCTGGTTCGGCTTCGGCCTGACGCCGACCATCGTGATCACGGCGCTGATCTGCTTTTTCCCGCTGATGGAAAACACGCTGACCGGCCTGTCGCAGGTCGATTCCGGACGGCGCGAGCTGTTCCGGATGCTGGGCGCCAGCCGCCTGCAGACGCTGCTGCGGCTGAAGCTGCCGGGTGCGCTTCCGGTGATCCTCGCGGGGTTCCGGGTCGCGGTCGTGCTGGCGCTGGTCGGCGCCGTCGTCGGCGAGTTCATCGGCGGCCGGGCCGGGCTCGGCGCCTCGATCATCGCCGCGCAGAGCGTGATGGATTCGAGCCTGATGTTCGCGCTCTTCATCGTGATCACGCTGCTCGGCATGGCCTTCTACCAGGCGGCGCTCCTCATCGAGCGGCTGCTGCTGCGCCACCATTTGAAAGGGTAAGTCATGATTGCCAAGGGTCGGTTCGCCCTCTCGCATGTCCTCCGGAAGGGGCTCGTCATCCTGGCCGGAGCGAAGCGGAGGGCCGGGATCCATCAGAGGGTGATGTCGGTGCCCTCCGATGGATCCCGGGACGCCCTGCGGGCGCCCAGGATGACGGCGCGGGTGGTGGCCGGCGTCGCGGCAAGCCTGTTTGCGATGTCGGCCCCCCACGCCCAGCCGCTCGACAAGGTCACGGTCGCGGGCTGGAGCCAGCCGATCAGCGAGATCACCAATCTGCTGGCCGAGCCGGACAAGGGCTTCTTCCGCGCGAAGGGGATCGATCTCGGCTATGTGCCCGGAACCGGCGGCGGCTCGGCGATCCAGAACATGCTGACCGGCCAGGCCGACATCGCCTTCACCGATCCGGCGGCGCTCTATCTCGCGCTCGACAAGGGCGAGAAACTGGTCGCCATCTACAACATCTATCCGCAGAACGTCTTCAACGTGGTCGCGCCCATGACCAAGGGTATCCGTACGGCGGCCGACCTGAAGGGCAAGCGCATCGGCGTCTATTCGCTCTCCAGCGGCACGCGCCAGAACCTGCAGGTGCTGCTGCACCAGGTCGGGCTGACCGAGAAGGACGTCACGGTCGAGGTTACCGGCCTGCTCAACTTTGCGCCGCTGATCCAGGGGCAGGTCGACGCCACGGCCGCGACCGACACCGGGCTTCTGGTCGCGAAGATGAAGGGGCTGCCGGAGGTCGACGTCATCGAAGTGAGGGACCATCTCAACCTGCCGAGCGACATCTTCGTGGTGATGCAGGCGACCTATGAGGCGAAGAAGCCGCTGCTGAAGCGCTTCCTCGCCGCCTATCGCGACAGCGCCGCCTGGATGATCGCGAGCCCCGAGGAGGCAGCGAAGCTCGCGGTGACGCGTGCGATCAACGGCCGCGACGAGGCGCTCAATCTCGAGATCATCAAGCTGCGCAACATCTCGACGGTGTCGCCGACGACGCAGGCGAAGGGCCTCGGCCATTTCGATCCGGAGCTGCTGCAGAAGGGCGCCGACACCTTCCACCGGCTCGGGCTGATCGGAAAGCCGATCGACATGGGCGCGGTGGTGAAGACGGATCTGATTCCGTGAGGCGCACGCCATGACATTCCGCGACAAGGTGATCCTGGTCACCGGGGCAAGCCGGGGCATTGGCGCGGCCATCGCCAGGGCCTTCGCCGCCGAGGGCGGGCTCGTCTTCGTCAACTATCGCAGCAGCGATGCTGCCGCCGAGGCCGTGGTCGAGGCCTGCCGGGCGGCGGGCGGGCAGGCGGTGGCGATCGCCGCCGACGTCACCGATCCGGAGGCGGTCGCGGGGATGCTGGCGCGGATCGCGGAGGAGGCGGGCCGGCTCGATGCCGTCGTCAACAACGCGTTTGCGCCCTACGTCTTCGACCCCGACCATCGCGCGCGCTTCTGGGAGACGCCCTGGTCGGCCTATCAGACGCAGGTCGATGGCGCGCTGAGGGCGACCTACAATGTCTGCCAGGCGGCCCTGCCGCTGATGCGCCGGCGCGGGCGCGGCGCCATCGTCAACATGGCGACCGACCTCGTGGCGCGGCCGAGCCTCGCCTATCACGACTACACCACCGCCAAGGCGGCGCTGATGGGCTTCAGCCGCAATCTCGCGACCGAACTAGGTCCGCTCGGCATTCGGGTCAACTGCGTCGCGCCGGGGCTGGTCTGGCCGACCGATGCGAGCGCGCGGACGCCCGAGGCGGTGAAGGACTTGCTGATCGCGCAGACGCCGCTGGGGCGGATCGCGACGCCCGAGGACGTGACCGGGCCGGTGCTGTTCCTCGCCTCGGAGGCGAGCGGCTTCGTCACCGGCCAGACGCTCCATGTCGATGGCGGGCTGGTGATGGCCTAAGGCTTCGCCGCCCGGGCATCCCGGATGGCGCGCCAGACCCTCGCCGGCGTGGCGGGCATGTCGAGATGCGTCACGCCGAGCGGGCGCAGCGCGTCGAGGATGGCGTTGATCACCGTCTGCGGCGCGCCGATGCAGCCGGCCTGGCCGGCGCCCTTGACGCCGAGCGGGTTGGCGCGCGTCGGCACCTCGACCATCTCCAGGTCGAAGGCGGGCAGGTCGGCGGCGCGCGGCACGGCGTAGTCCATGAAGGTCGCGCTCAGGAGCTGGCCGGAGGCTTCATCGTAGAGCGCCTCCTCCATCAGCGCCTGGCCGATGCCCTGCGCCAGCCCGCCATGCACCTGCGCCTCCGCCAGCAGCGGGTTGATCAGCATTCCGTAATCGTCGACCGCGACATAGCGTTCGATCGAGACGGCGCCGGTCTCCGGATCGATCTCGACCTCCGCCACCTGCGCGCCGTTGGGGAAGGTGAAGACGTCGCAGCGGTTGTCGCCATGGCCCTCCAGCGGTGCGCCGCTGCTCTCCGCGAGATGGGCCGAGATGGCCAAGAGGTCGATCTCACGCGGCAGGCCGTCGGCGGCTGGCCCGCTGCGGAAGCGGCCTTCCGCGAAGGAGAGGCTGTCGGCCGCGACCTGCAGCAGCTGCGCGGCAAGGGGCCTCGCCTTCGCGAGCAGATCGTCCGCCGCCATCAGCAGCGCCGTGCCGCCGAGATGGAGCGAGCGCGCGCCGCCATGGCCGCCGCCGCGCGGAACCGAAGCCGTGTCGCCCTGGACGAGGGTGAAGCGCTCGACCGGCATGCCGAGCCGGGCGGCGGCGAGCTGGGCGAAGCTGGTCTCGTGACCCTGTCCGTTGGAATGGGTGCCGACGGCCATGGCGATGGCGCCCTCCGGCCCGACCCGGAGCCAAGCCTCCTCATCAGGCCGGCCACGCGAGGTTTCGAGGAAGCAGCCGATGCCGAAGCCGCGCAGCTTCCCGCGCCTGGTCGAGGCGCGCCGACGCGCCGCAAAGCCCGCCCGGTCGGCCGCCGCCAGCACCCGCTCGAGGTTCTCTGGAAAGGTGCCGGTGTCGATCACCATGCCGAAGGCGGGACGGCGGTAGGGGAAGCTGCGGATGAAGTTGCGCCGGCGCAGTTCCGCCGGATCGATCCGCAGCTTATGGGCGGCGGCTTCGATCAGCCGCTCGATCAGATAGTTCGCCTCGGGCTTGCCGGCGCCGCGATAGGCGTCGATCGGGGCGGTGTTGGTGAAGACGCCGCGCACATCCATCGCCATGGCGGGGATGTCATAGAGCCCGCCCATCGCGGCGGCGGGGGCGTTGGTTCCGCTGCCGGGACCGAGCGAGGAGACATAGGCGCCGAGATTGGCGATCGTCTCGACATCGAGCGCGAGGAAGCGCCCGCGCCTGTCGAGCGCCAGCCGCGCGGTGCTGAGATTGTCGCGGGCATGAGCGCCACCGGTGAACTCCTCGATGCGCTCGGCGCTCCAGCGCACCGGCCGGCCAAGCCGCTGCGCGGCCCAGAGCACCAGCGCATATTCGGGATAGGTGACGTTCTTCATGCCGAAGCCGCCACCGACATCGGGCGTCGAGACGCGGATGCGGTCGAGCGGCAAGCCGAAGACGCCCTGCGCCAGTTCGCGGCGGATGTCGTGAACCGAGGCGCCGCTGATTTCGAGATGGTAGCGGTCGGCGCCGGTGTCGTAGTGGCCGATGGCGATGCGCGGTTCGATAGCCGCCGCGACGATGCGGTTGTTGACCAGATCGCAGCTCACGACATGGGCGGCCTTGGCGAAGGCACGCTCGACGGCGGCGGGATCGCCGCGGCGGAAGCGGAAGGCGATGTTGCCCGGGGCCTGTGGCCAGAGCTGCGGCGCCTCCCCGTCCGTCGCGCCGCGCAAATCGGTGACCGCCGGCAGGATGTCGTAATCGATGCTGATGTGCTCGCAGGCCTCGCGAGCCATTGCCTCGGTCTCGGCGACGACGAAGGCGACGGGTTCGCCGACATGGCGGACGACATCGCGCGCCAGTGGCCAGCGTGGCGGCACGATCAGCGGCTCGACGGTGGCGACGATGATCGAGGTCGGCAGAGGAGCAAGGCCATCGAGATCCGCGGCGGTGTAGACGCCGCGCACGCCGGGCCGGCTCGCCGCTGCCGCGGTGTCGATCGCGCGGATGCGGGCATGGGCATGGGGTGAGCGGAGTACAACGGCGGCGAACTCGCCCTCCGCGGCGCGATCGCCGAGATAATTCCCGCGCCCGGTGAGGAAGCGCGAGTCCTCTCGCCGCCGCAGCGAGCGCGGATCATCGGGCGCAGATGAGAGCCGGGGAGAATCCGAAGCGGTCAGGCCGTCATTCATATCGATCCCGTCTCACCTGAAGGCCTTCCGTGTGTCGCGTCCAGCGCAAAAACGCGATGAGCCGGCCCGTCTGACACGTGCATAGCGCATGCCGACCCCGGCAGGCGGAAGGGTCAGGACACGCTGCGATGGCCTGACCTTTGGTGCCGAGTTGCTATCCCGTGAATTGCCAACGGATTGAGGATCGTCATGCCGATGCCGGCAAAATCGGCCACGTTGCGTGTGGCCAGGGCGGCGCCCCGCGACAGCGCGATCGCTGCGATCTGGGCATCGAACTGGCTGATCGGGCAGCCCGCCTGTCGCCGAATGACGGCGATACGCGCATAGATTTCTGCCGCCTGTTGATCGAAGGACAGAACGCGATCCTCAAAATCCTCCGCGAAGATCGGCCGGATCGCCGCTTCGAGCTCGCTTCGGCGCTTTCCATCCGGGAGAAGCCGAAGTCCATAAAGGATCTCCGCCTGCGTGATCGCTGTCGTGAAAATCGACGCTGGCGGCTGTGTGGTCAGCCATGCCTCGACCGAGGCGTCAGGCGCCGGTGTCAGCATCTCGGATATCACATTGGTGTCGAGGACGATCATCCGCCGAAATCGATGGCTTCGCGGATCGGCTCGCGAGGCGGCAATTCCAGCGTCACGCCGCCCGTCGGGGAGATGCGCGAGCGGATCGCCGCGGCCAGGTTGGACGACGGGCGCTTTTCGGTGGAGAGCGCCGCGCGCAGGATGTCGCGAGCCTCGTCCTCCATGGAGCGACCATGCGAAGCCGCGCGCATCCGCAGACGTGTCTTCAACTGATCATCGATGTTGCGGATCGTCATGCTCGCCATCGCCGCGCTCCGTCATCACTGATGGCAGATTAAGCAATGATTGCAGGTGCCGCAACCTGCGGTCTTTTGGAGCTGCTACGCGACGCTTCTCAGCCCTTGCCAGTGAGATAGCCCGCCAGCCCGGCGGTCGAGGAATCATGGGCATCTGCGGGCGCCTTGCCCTCGATGACCGGCAGCAGCGCCGTCGCTAGCTCCTTGCCGAGCTCAACGCCCCACTGGTCGAAGGCGTTGATGCCCCAGATCGCGGCCTCGACGAAGACGCGGTGTTCGTAGAGCGCGATCAGGCGGCCAAGCGTGAAGGGATCGAGACGGCGATAGGCCAGCGTGATCGAGGGGCGGCTGCCGGGGAAGACCTTGTGCGGCGCCAGGGCCTCGATCTCGGCCGCTGGCAACCCCTGCTTCGTCAGCGCGTCGCGCGCCTCCTCCAGGGTCCGGCCCTTCATCAGCGCCTCGCTCTGGGCGAGGCAGTTGGCGAGCAGCAGCCGGTGCTGATGCACCAGCTCCGGCTCGTGGCCTTCCGCCGCGATCATGAACTCGCAGGGGATCGTGTCCGTGCCCTGGTGGATCAGCTGGTAGAAGGCATGCTGGCCATTGGTGCCGGGCTCACCCCAGACGAGCGGGCCGCTGGGCCTCTCGACCGGCGAGCCGTCCTTGCGGACGCGCTTGCCGTTCGATTCCATATCGAGCTGCTGGAGATAGGCCGGCAGGCGCAGGAGGCGCTGGTCGTAAGGCAGGATCGCGCGGGCGGGGTAGCCGCAGATGTCGCGATGCCAGATGCCGATCAGGCCGAGCAGCACGGGCAGGTTCCGATCCAGCGGGGCGGTGCGGAAATGCTCGTCCATGGCATGGGCGCCATCGAGGAAGGCGCGGAAGTGCTTTGGCCCGATCGCAATCATCACCGGCAAGCCGATCGCCGACCAGACCGAATAGCGGCCACCGACCCAGTCCCAGAAGCCGAAGACGCGGTCCGGCGCGATGCCGAAGGCGGCGACTTTGTCGAGCGCCGTCGAGACCGCGGCGAAATGGGCGCCGACGGCAGCCTCGCCGAGCGCGCCCGCGATCCAGCGCCGCGCGGTCGCGGCATTGGTCATGGTCTCGACCGTGGTGAAGGTCTTCGAGGCGACGATGAAGAGCGTGCGCGCCGGATCGAGCTTCGCCAGCGTGTCGGCGATATGAGCGCCGTCGACATTGGAGACGTAATGCAGGCGCGGCCCGTCATGATAGGGCGCCAGCGCCAGCGTCACCATGACGGGGCCGAGATCCGAGCCGCCGATGCCGATATTGACGATGTCGGTGAAGGGTGCGCCGTCGGCGGCGGCGATGCTGCCGTCGCGCACCCCGTCCGCGAAGGCGGCGAGCCGGTCGAGCGTTTCGTGGATGGCGGGCACGACATCGCGTCCATCAACCAGGATCCGTTGGCTTTTCGGTGCGCGCAGGGCGGTGTGAAGGACTGCGCGCTTCTCGGTGGTGTTGATCCCTTCGCCGGCGAACATGGCGTCGCGCTGGCGAGCGAGGCCGGCGGATTCTGCGAGCTCGAGCAGGAGCGTGCGTGTCTGCGCCGTGACGGCGGTCTTGGAGTAATCCAGCAGCAGATCGTCGTGCCGGGCGGAAAAGCCGCTGAAGCGGGCCGCATCTTCGGCAAAGAGGGTTCGCAAGGGGCGGGCTTCGGTGGCGCGACGGTGTTCGGCCAGCTTCGCCCAAATCATGTCCTGCACCGTCACGCTCCTGTTCGCCGCCACGCCTGAGGCGCCGCTCCGGCAACCCGCCTGTGAGAAAGCGGTTCCTGTTGTCGGAAATTGGGCCGCACCGCCGAGGCCGGCAAGTCGCGCCTTCGCATCAGGCAACGCTCAGCCCGGTCACGCCATGATGGCGGATGCGTCCGGCCACGAAGCCCGAGGCCGTCGCCGCTGCAACGAAGCGGCCGAGCCAGGCAACGGCCTCTTCGGTGAGGCCGTCATCCCTGCGGGGAACGCCGATCGCCTGCTGCACGGCCATGAAGCGGCCATCGAGCAGTCGCGAGCCCGGCAGCTGCTTCGCATCGTCCAGGAGGCGCATGCGCAGACCGGCCAGCGCGTCGAGCCCGCGGTCGCGAAAATCGGCGAAGGTCTCGTCCATGGTGGCCGTGCGGAAGAGTTCGGCCCGGCGGATGTTGCGGTCGAGCCAGAGGCCATAGGCCGTCCCGCCCGTGACGGCGATGCGGATGCCGGGCGCATCGACGGCGTCGATCGTGGCAAGCGGCGAGGCGGCCGGCACGAGATAGGTCGCCTCGATCTGCGCATAGGGCGCTGTGAAGGCGATCGTCTGCGCGCGCTGCGGCTCGGCGCCGATCAGGCCGATGTCCCATTCGTCACGCTGGGCCGCGTCCGCCAGCAGCGCCGGCGAAGCATAGGGCACGAGCTGCAGCGGCACGCCGAGGCGTCCCGCGACCGCCCCCGCCATGTCGGGCGAGACGCCGACCGGCGCGCCGTCGGCCGCGCGGGCGGAGACGAGCAGGAAATTGGACAGGTTGATTCCGGCGCGTAGGACCCCGCCGGGGGCGACTCGGGCGCGCAGGGAAGCCGAAGCCGGCCCGGGATCACCGTCGAATGTCATGATGGAGTCCCGGATGACGAAGGCCGGTCAGGCAGCGGCGAAGGGCGAAAACAGGGAGGCGACCTCGCGGTAGACCCCCTGCTTGAAGGGGATGATGAGATCGACCGTGCGCTCCAGCCGTTCCCAGCGCCAGGCGTCGAACTCGGCCTTGTGGCCTCCGGCCGGCGTCGCAATGTCGATCTCGCTGTCGGCGCCGGTGAGCCGGAAGGCGAACCATTTCTGCGCCTGGCCGCGCCAGCGGCCTTTCCAGGCCTCCTTGCCGATCGCGACCGGCAGGTCGTAGGCGAGCCAGCCGGGGCTCTCGGCGAGGAGCGCCACGGAGGTGACATTGGTCTCCTCCTGCAGTTCGCGGATGGCGGCTTGAAGCGGCGTTTCACCGGCATCGATTCCGCCCTGCGGCATCTGCCATTCATGGCCGGGCGCGACATGCTCGCGCAGTGATTTGTTGGCCCGGCGTCCGATGAAGACGAGGCCCTCGGCATTGAACAGGGCGAGCCCGACACAGGGGCGGTAGCCGTCTGGCGGCGTGGCGGAGATCATCTCAGGGATCCGGTGGTCTTGGGGCTGCGCAGGACCCGGGCCGCGCTCATCGGCACGATCACGAGGCCCTTGCCCTCGAGCGTCTGCGCCCAGCGCGCGATGCGCTCGACCGAGACCGGCAGTGCGCTGGCGCCGAGGATGGCGACGCCCTGGTCCCGGGCCATCGCCTCGATCGCGGCGAGTTCCTTGTCGATCGCGTCCGGCCGGGCCACCGCATCCACCACGCGGTCGATCTTCATGGCGGGGATCTGGGCGCGCTGTGCGGCGGCGGCGAGAAGGCTGCGGGCAGAGGAGCCGTCATCCACGACCATCAGGCCGCGCCCTGCGAGTTCGCGCAGGATCGGCGACAGGGCCGCATCGTCGGAGGTGAAGCGGCCGCCGAGGAAATTGACCACGCCGACATAGCCGGTGAAGCGGCCGAGCACCCAGTGCAGCCGCTCCATGTTCTCGCCGGCCTTGGGGCCGGTCAGCAGGGTGTGCGGCCCGGGGTCGCTATCGGGATAGTCGAAGGGCTCCATCGGCAGCTGCAGGAAGACCTCGTGGCCCTCGCCGCGGGCGCGCTGGACGGTGCGCTCCAGCTCGGCCCCATAGGGTGCGAAGGCGAGCGAGACCTGGCCCGGAAGCTTGGTGATGGCGTCGGCGGTGCCGGTGGGGCTGATGCCGAGGCCGCCGACGAGGATCGCAACCCGCCCTGCAACCTTGCCGGCAGGCGGCGGCCCGGCGGGGCGCGCATAGAGCTGGGCCGGGGTCGTGCCGTCCGGGGCGATTTTGGGCAGCAGCCCGTGCCGGGTGCGCTCGACGAGGCGGTTGTCCGGCGCGGGCGCCAGCTTCACCGTCGTGGGCGTGTCGGGGATGGTGATGACGATGGCGCCGGGTGCATCCGAGCCCGGACGCACGACCGTGACGCCGGATTCGTTCTCGAGTTGGCGGGCGCTGGACTGGGTGCGGGCCTGCTCGGCCGGGGCGCCGGCAACAATGGGGCCGGGCGGGGGCAAGGCGGGGACGGTGCGGGTCTCGATCCGGGCCATCGCCATGGGCTCGCCGCCATCGGGATCTCGCCTGACGGCGACGACGAGGAGAAGCCCGACCCAGGCGAGGCCGACGAGTCCGGCTCCCGCAAACACGGCCCAGCGAGCCCACGGCTTGGTGCGGGCTGTCGTGCGGTCCTGGCCGAGTGGCCGGTTGAGCTCAGTGAGCGGCGTTCCGGCCAAGCGAAGCCGTCCTCAAGCTTGCGAACGGACCCGAATCAGTGGTCCGCGAAGCGGGAGTATGTCGGATTCGAACCGAATCAGACAGCCTCCCGCATCGTTTGTCGCCAGGCGCGCGCCCGCAGCGTCTCAGTTGGGCTTGGGCGCCTCGCCCTGCGGGGCGGCGGCGTCCTTCTTGACGCCGCGGAGTTGGTTCAGCGCGGCGGTGAGCTGCGTGTCCTTGGCCGGGTCGTTGGGGACATAGGAGGCGGAGCCGGACTGCTCGTCTTTGCCGTCGCCCGCCTTGAGATGGCCCTTCAGTGCCGCCTCGCCCTTGTTCTCGGCGAGCTTGTCCTTCAGCTCCGGCGGAATGTCCTGCACCACCTCGATGTCGGGCGAGATGCCCTTGGCCTGGATCGAGTTGCCCGACGGCGTATAGTAGCGCGCCGTCGTCAGGCGCAGGCCGCCATTGCCGGCGAGCGGGATCACGGTCTGGACCGAGCCCTTGCCGAATGAGCGGGTGCCCATGATCGTGGCCCGCTTGTGGTCCTGAAGGGCGCCGGCGACGATCTCGGCCGCCGAGGCGGAGGAGCCGTTGATCAGCACGACGACCGGCTTGCCCTTGGTCAGGTCGCCCGCCTTGGCGTTGAAGACCTGCGTCTCCTCGGCGTTGCGGCCGCGCGTCGAGACGATTTTGCCGCGCTCGAGGAAGGCATCCGAGACCAGCACGGACTGGTCGAGGCGGCCGCCGCGGTTGTTGCGGAGGTCGATGACGTAGCCCTTGATCTTGTCGATGCCGATATCGGCGTTGACCTTGTCGATCGCCTTGCGCAGCCCCTCATAGGTCTGCTCGCTGAAGGTACCGATGCGGATGTAGCCGACATCGCCCTCGACGCGCTCCTCGACGGCGGGAACGACGATGGTCGTGCGCGTCAGCGTGAACTCCAGCGGCTCGGGCTTGCCGGGACGCTCGACCTTCAGCTTGACCTGGGTGTTGATGATGCCGCGCATCTTCTCGACCGCCTGGGTCAGGGAGAGGCCCTTCACCTCCTGGCCGTCGATCTGGCTGATGATATCGTTGGCCAGGATGCCGGCCTTGAAGGCGGGCGTGTCGCGGATCGGCTTGGCGACCTTGAGGACGCCCTCCTCCATCGTCACCTCGATGCCCAGACCGCCGAACTGGCCGCGCATGTCGGTGTCCATGTCGCGGAAGGACTTGGCATCGAGATAGGATGAGTGCGGGTCGAGCGAGGAGACCATGCCGTTGATGGCGGCCTCGATCAGCTTCTGCTCGTCGGGCTTCTCGACATAGTCGGTGCGGATCTTCTCGAAGATGTCACCGAAGAGGTTCAGGCTGCGATAGACCTCGGCGGAGGCAGCGACCGCGCTGGTCGAGGTGAGCAGGCGCGTCTGCGTGACCATTCCGGTCAGCCCCGCACCCAGCACAGCCCCGGCGAAAACGAGAGAAACCTTGCGCATCATCCGCGAACCTTTTCGCCAAGCGGTTTCGTCCACCACGGGGCCGGATCGACCGACACGCCGTCTTTCCTGAACTCGATATACAGAACCGGACGGCCGGCTCCCGAACCCACGATCGTCGCTGCAGCTTCCGACGTTTCGCCCATCACCGCAACCGGCTCCCCCGCGAGGACGAACTGGTTCAGCGCCACGTCGATCCGCTGCATCCCGGCGAGCAAGAGATAGTACCCCCCGCCGGCGTTCAGGATCAAGAGTTGCCCGAAAGACCGGAAGGGACCGGCATAAACGACCCAAGCGTCCGAAGGCGCCGAAACTAGGGCACCCGGTCGGGTTTCCAGCGAAATGCCGCGCGTTGTGCCGCCGGCGCCGTCGGAATCGCCGAATCCACGCAATTGTGATCCCGATACCGGTAGCGGCAACAGGCCGCGCGCTTCGGCGAAGGCGATCTTGGGAGCAAGGCGGGCCGGGTCCTTGAAGGCCAGGGCCGCCATGCGCTGGCGCTGTTCGCGGGTTTCCGCCTCCAGCGCCTGGCGCGCCGCCTCGGCGGCCCGGTTGGCGGTGGAGATTTCCTTTTCCATGCGCTCGACGAAATCGCGCAGACTGCGGGCCTGGGCGGCGAGCTCTCCGTCCTGCCCGCGCTGCGCCTCGGCGTCGCGGGTTGCGCTGGCCTCGCGCTGGCGGCGCGCCTCGACGAGCGAGCCGATGCGCTGGCGCTCGCCCGCAAGCTGTTCGAGCTCGCCCGAGAGCGTGTTGCGTTCCTTGCCGATGGCCTCGCGCAGCCGCACCAGCTCACCCAGATCGGTGCCGAGCACCTCGATCTCCTGGCGCAGATCGGGCACCACCGCGCCGAGCAGCATCGAGGCGCGCACCGCTTCGAGAATGTCCTCCGGGCGCACCAGCACGGCGGGCGGCGGGCGTCGACCGATCCGCTGCAGGGCGGCGAGAACCTCCGCGATCAGGCCGCGGCGCCCGTCCAGCGAGCGGCGGATGGCGGTCTCGCTCGATTGCAGCAGGGAGAGGCGCTGTTCGAGCGCGCTGATCCGCTGCTCGGCGCCCTGGGCCCGGGCGGTGGTGTCGAGCAGGGCCTTGTTGAGCGCGGCCCGGTCGGCCCGGATCGCGGCAATCTCCGCCTCCAGCCTGCTGCGAGCCTCGGCATTGCCGGCCAGACGCTCCTCGATCGCCTTGAGTTCGGCTTCGCGGGCCTGCTTCTCGACGAGTTTCTGCATCGCCTCGCGGGCGAGCGCTTCGGGATCGGCCGGCTGCGGCTGGGCGGCTGCAGGGCCACCGGCCAGCACGAGCCCCAGGAGCAGCGCCGCCAGGGGCCGCGGGCGACCGGCATCACGGAAACGAATCAGGGGCCGGAACGCGCTCATGCGCGATGATAGGGGTGACCGGCGAGGATCGTCATCGCGCGGTAGATCTGCTCAAGGACGAGGACGCGTACGAGCTGATGGGGAATCGTGAGGCCGCCGAAGGCGAGCGTCCGGGCCGCCTGGGCGCGGATCTCCTGCGCCAGCCCGTCGGCCCCGCCGATGACGAGACTGAGCGAGCCGGTTCCGGCGTCGCGCGCGGCGGCGATGCCGGCGGCGAACGCATCGCTGCCCTCGCTGCGGCCGCGCTCATCCAGCGCGATGACGAGCCCAGGCGAGAGTTTGGCCAGGATGGCGCCAGCCTCTTCGCGCTTGCGCTCTTCGGGCCGGCGGCCGCGACTTTCGGCGATTTCGACGATGTCGGGGCCGGAGAGGCCGAGGCCGCGACCCAGCGTGGCCGCGCGCTCCCGATAGCGCTCGCAGAGCTCCCGCTCCGGCCCGTCCTTGAGACGGCCGACGGCGATCAGAGCAAGGCGCATGCGCGGCGCGCGCCGTCAGCCGACGAGGCGCTCGCTGGGACGGTCCGCGCCCCACATCTTCTCGAGATTGTAGAACTGGCGGACTTCCGGCCGGAAGACGTGGACGATGATATCGCCGGTGTCGATCAGCACCCAGTCGCAGGCGGGCATGCCCTCGACCTTCGGCGCCTGCAGGCCGGAGCCCTTGATCGCCTCGACGAGGGACTCGGCGATGGAGGCGACATGGCGGTTCACGCGGCCGGTCGCGATGATCATCGCATCCGCCAGCGAGGTCTTGCCGACCAGGTCGATGACCGTGATGTCTTCCGCCTTCATGTCCTCGAGGACGTGAAGGGCGAGGGCGATGCTGTCGGCAGAAGGATTCTCCTGCACGGCTTCCTGGGGAAGCGGCTTGGGCTCGGCTTCGCCACGGGTTGAAGGGGTCAGATCCGTATCCTCACGGGTTTGTGCGCTCGATGCGCGATGGGGTCAAAATACGCGCAGCCGGCCCGAAATTCAATCGCGTTCGGCCTGTTCGCGCAGCATGGTCGAGGACAGCTCGGAGCGGCGCCCATGCAGGAAGACCCAGGCGGGCGGCTTCGTCAGGGCCAGAGCGGCGCCCTGGCTTTCGGAAATCCGCCAGCGGGAGAGCCAGTTGGCGGCCGGCGAGGCGACGGCGCTGTGGGTCGAGCCCGGGCGGTCGATGATCGCCATCGGCATCATCCGGGCGATGGTGCGCCACTCGTTCCAGCGGTGGAAGCTGGCGAGATTGTCCGAGCCCATGATCCAGACGAAGTTCACGCCGGGGCAGCGGCGCTTGAGCGCGCGCAGCGTGTCCGCGGTGTAGCGCGTGCGCAGCATCGCCTCGATGCCGGTGACATGGATCTTGGAATGGTCGGCAAGCTTGCGGCCGAAGCGGATGCGCTGCGCCAGCGAGGGCAGCGCGGCATTGTCCTTCAGCGGATTGCCGGGCGTCACCAGCCACCAGACCCTGTCGAGCTGAAGCCGGCGCAGCGCGGTCAGGCTCGCCATGCGATGGCCGTCATGGGCCGGATTGAAGGTGCCGCCGAAAAGGCCGATGCGCAGCCCCGGCGCATGGGGCGGCAGGCGCAGATGCTCAAGGGCGAGGTGGGGGCGCATCGCCCCGGATTCGTCGCTCACGGTCGGATCTGGCCGTTGCCGTGGACGCGGTATTTGAAGGAGCAGAGCTGCTCGACTCCGACCGGGCCGCGGGCGTGCATGCGACCGGTGGCGATGCCGATCTCCGCGCCGAAGCCGAATTCCCCGCCATCGGCGAACTGGGTCGAGGCGTTGTGCAGCACGATGGCCGAGTCGATCTCGGCGAGGAAGCGGCCGGCAGCGGCCGCATCGGCGGTGACGATGGCGTCGGTGTGGTGCGAGCCATAGCGCTCGATATGGGCGATGGCTTCGTCGAGCCCGGCCACGACCTTCACCGCGATGATGCGGTCGAGATACTCCGTCGCCCAGTCCGCCTCGCTCGCCGCCTCGGCCCGGGCCGCCGCGGCCTGGGTGCGGGCATCGCCGCGCACCGCACAGCCGGCCTCGATCAACGCGGTCACCAGCGGCTCCAGATGCGTCGCCGCACAGGCCTCGTCGACCAGCAGCGTCTCGGCGGCGCCGCAGACGCCGATGCGCCGGAGCTTGGCGTTGAGCACGATCTCGCGGGCCATGGCGAGCTCGGCCGCGGCATGGACATAGACATGGCAGTTGCCGTCGAGATGGGCGAAGACGGGAACGCGCGCATCGCTCTGGACGCGGGCCACCAGGCTCTTGCCGCCGCGCGGAACGACAACGTCGACGCTGCCGTCGAGGCCCTTGAGGATCTCGCCGACCGCGTCCCGGTCGCGCGTCGGCACGAGCTGGATCGCATCGCCGGGCAGGCCGGCCGACTCGAGGCCCTCGCGCAGCGCGGCCGCGATTTCGGTGGCGGTGCGGAAGCTGTCAGAGCCCGCGCGCAGGATCGCGGCATTGCCGCTCTTCAGGCAGAGCGCGCCGGCATCGGCCGTGACATTGGGACGGCTTTCGAAGATCACCGCGATGACGCCGAGCGGCGTCGCGACGCGCTCGAAGCGCAGGCCGTTGGGCTGCGTCCAGGTCGCGAGCACGCGCCCGAGCGGATCGGGCAGGGTGGCGACGCTGGCGACGGCCTCGGCCACCGCGGATAGGCGGGCGGGATCGAGCAGCAGGCGGTCGATGAAGGCCGGGGTCTGGCCGGCGGCGCGGGCGTCGGCGAGGTCGAGCGCGTTGGCGGCCAGGATGGCGGCCTCACGCGCCCGCAGTGCGCCGGCCATCGCACGCAGCGCAGCATCGCGCCGTTCGGCGGAGGCGAGCGACACCTGCCGCGCCGCGGCGCGGGCGCGCCGGCCCAGGGCCTGCATCTGCACGGCCACGTCCGGCGCAGCTCCGCCCTCGCGGGCGAGCCCCTCGCTCGAGACCACGCGCAGCACCGCTTCGCTCGTCATGTCCACCCTGCCAGACGCCATCTTCCCGCAACCTTAGCTCACGCCGAGCGCCATGTCGTCCCGGTGGATCATCTCCGCCCTGCCGGGATAGCCCAGGATGGCGGCGATGTCGCGCGAAGCCTTGCCGAGGACCAGCGCGGCCTCGGCCGCATCGTAGGCCACAAGTCCGCGCCCGAGCAGTCGCCCTTCGGCATCGCGGATCAGAACGGCATCGCCGCGGGCGAAATCGCCCTCGATCCGGCTGACGCCGACGGGCAGCAGGCTCGCGCCGCCGGCCAGCGCGCGCGCCGCCCCGGCATCGACATGGAGCGTGCCGCGCGGCTCGAGCGAACCGGCGATCCAGGTCTTGCGGGCGGTGGCGGGCGTCGAGGCGGTCAGGAACCAGGTGCAGCGCGCGCCTTGCGAGATGGCCGCGAGCGGGTTCTTGCCGCGGCCGTCGGCGATCAGCATGTGGGTGCCGCCGCTGGCGGCGATCTTGCCGGCCTCGATCTTGGTGCGCATGCCGCCGCGTGAGAGCTCGGACGCCGCGCCGCCGGCCATCGCGTCGATCTCGGGCGTGATGCGCTCGACGAGGGGGATGTGACGCGCCGCCGGATCGCGGGCGGGCGGAGCGGTGTAGAGCCCGTCGATGTCGGAGAACAACACCAGCAGATCGGCGCCGGCCATGGTGGCGACGCGGGCGGCGAGCCGGTCATTGTCGCCATAGCGGATCTCGGTGGTGGCGACGGTGTCGTTCTCGTTGATCACCGGAATGGCGCGCAGGTCGAGCAGGCGGCCGAGCGTCGCGCGGGCATTGAGATAGCGGCGGCGCTCCTCCGTATCGGCCAGCGTCAGCAGGATCTGGCCGGCGGTAAGCGCGTGGTGGCCCAGCGCCTCGGCCCAGGTGCGGGCGAGCGCGATCTGGCCGACCGCGGCGGCGGCCTGGCTCTCTTCCAGCCGCAGAGGGCCCGAGGGCAGGCCGAGCACCGTGCGCCCGAGCGCGATCGCCCCCGAGGAGACGACGAGCACATCGGCCCCGCGCTGGTGCAGTTCGGCGAGGTCCTCGGCCAGGGCGGCCAGCCAGGCCTGGCGCAGGCGGCCGCGGTCGCGGTCGACGAGCAGGCTCGAGCCGACCTTCACCACGATGCGACGGAACTGGTTCAGCGACGGCGTCTGCACGGACAGGGAAACCCGCATGTTGGCGATGACGATGCCTGCCTCTTGGCGAAAAGCGTGTCATTGTAAAGCGCGTGGGCGCGAGGGCGGGGGCACCGCCGGCGCATTCGCGCGGCAGTTGCATTGACATTGCCGGTTCGAGCGCCCATATGGGGTGGGTCGATATTTAGGCCGAACGACTTGGCCCCGCGCAGTTCAGCTGCGCACGCTGACGACCTTCCCGCTCAAAATTCGCAAAACGACGCGCGACATCCGTCCGTGTCGCACAATTATACCGTGAAAGGGTTCGTCATGAGCGCCGGTACAGTCAAGTGGTTCAATTCGACCAAGGGTTTCGGTTTCATTCAGCCGGATGATGGCGGCCAGGACGTGTTCGTCCACATCAGCGCCGTCGAGCGCGCTGGCATGCGCGATCTCCGGGAAGGTCAGAAGATCTCCTACGAGCTCACGCAGGACAAGCGTTCGGGCAAGATGTCGGCCGATCAGCTCCGCGCCGAGTGAGATGATCGCCGCAAAGGCCGGCTAGGACAGCAGGAGGGCGACCACGGATGTACTGGCGCCCCCGTTTCCCAGCCTGAGCTATCGCGGCGTGACGAAGGGTCGGTGCCTGTGCCCGACCCTTTTTTCCATTCTCCAACCATGGGAGTGACAGATGCAGGTTCTCGTCCGCGACAATAATGTCGACCAGGCCCTTCGGGTGCTGAAGAAGAAGATGCAGCGCGAAGGCGTGTTTCGTGAGATGAAGCGCCGTTCGGCCTATGAGAAGCCGTCCGAGAAGCGCGTTCGCGAGAAGGCCGACGCCATCCGTCGCGCCCGCAAGGTCGCCCGCAAGCAGATGCAGCGCGAGGGCCTGATCGCCGCTCCGAAGCCGAAGCCGCGTCCGGTGCGCGCTGGAAGCGCACCCGCGCCGCGCTGATTTCGATACCATTCGGGCGCAATTTGGATTATTGCGCCCTCGCGGGCCGGAATGCGCCCGTCACAACCCGAGAGAAGGCTACCCTTGAAGAACCCGAACGACCGCAGCTTCACTGATCGTCAGGCCAATTCCGCGGCCGCCAAGAAAGCGCTCCTGGAGCGGTTCAAGGCGAGGCCCGGTCCGGATGACCCGATCATGCAGCAGCGACGCGCGGAACGCGAAGCCGTCGCCGTTGCCCGCGCTGCGCGCGAGGCCGAAAAGGCTGCCCTTCGCGCCGAGCAGGAGCGTCTCGCCGAGATCGAGCGTCTGCGCCTCGAAGAGGAAGAGCGGATCGCCGAAATCGCTCGCGAGGCCGCCCGCAAGGCCGAGCAGGCCAAGCGTGACGCCGAGCGCCCGCGTAAGGTCCTGCTCGAGGCCGTGCAGTACGCGCAGATGCGCGCCGCCGGCAAGGGCCGCCGCTGACCGCTCCAGCGCCGGGCCGCGCCCGGCGCGGTGGACCCTCCCGCGGCGTGGCCGCGGTGTGAGGATCTGCCCAGACCGCGGGACTCGCTGAGGGATCCCGCGTCGTGACATGCCTCCCAACAGGGGCGGGTCGCTCCGCGCCCTCCGGCCGGATCGTGAATCCGCTCCTGCCGCGAACCCGGAGCGAGCCGCCATGGCGACGCGAGGCCTTTCGTCCGACGAGATCAAGCTTCGCGCGCAGCGGGCCTTCGACAAGGTTGATGCCCGCAAGCAGGAGGCCTCCCGCGCCTTCGAGGCCGAACAGCTCGCCCGCGAGGCCGTGCTGCAGAAGACGGCCCGGCTGAAGGCGCTGCGCCTCGCCAAGGAAGCCGCCGACGCCGAGACCGCCGCCATCGTCGCCGCCGAGCAGATCCGGGCCAAGGTTGAGATCGCCGAGGCCAAGGCCGCCGCGAAGGCGAGCAAGGCCGAAGCCGGCAAGCGCACGACCAAGGCGAAGGCCAAGCCCGCCGCCTGAGCGCGGGCTCCGCTCTGCCTTTCTTCTTCCATCCTCGACCCACCCGCCACGCTCCGGAAAGAACTGGCGCGGCGGCTGATCTGTGTCGAGAAAGTCACCGAGCGGGATTTCCCCCTTTCCGTCGGGCCGCCGCGCCGATAACGTAGGCGAAATCGTCGCCGGCGATTTTTTCGTGCCGACGGTTGAACCTCTCCTACGCTCGCTGCGACCAACCCTCGCGAGCCGGATGTCAGGCCTCGAGGGCGATGCATACGGAATCCGACGAAGAACTCGTCAAGCGGATCGCCGGTGGCGACCGGCTCGCGATGAAGGTGCTGTTCTCGCGGCACCAGACGCGGGTTTATCGTTTTGCGCTGCGCCTGCTGCGCGACGAGACGATGGCGGAGGATGTGACGGGTGACGTCTTCATGGACCTCTGGCGTCAGGCGGACCGGTTCGAGGCGCGCTCCTCGGTCACGACCTGGCTGCTCACCATCGCCCGCAACAAATCCTATTCGGCCTTGCGCAAGCGGCGCGATGCCGGGCTCGACGATGATTTCGCCGCCAGCATCGAGGACGAGGCGGACGACCCCGAGGTCGTGCTGCAGAAACAGGACAAGGGGCTCGCGATCCGGGCCTGCCTGTCCAAGCTCTCGCGGGACCATGCCGAGGTCATCGACCTCGTCTATTACCACGAGAGTTCGGTCGAGGAGGTCGCCAGGATCGTCGGCATCCCCGAAAACACGGTCAAGACGCGGCTCTTCCATGCCCGCAAGAAGCTGGGAGAGCTGCTCAAGGCGGCGGGAATCGACCGCGGCTGGCCCTGAGGGGACGCCGCAGGCCACCGCCCGCCGCTCCGACATGCCGATGCGTTCCCGCCATTCCGTGATCCGTGCCGAGACGGTGCGCGCTTTTGGAGTTCAGTCATGACCGACGCCGTTGCGACCGATCCGAAGCGCGCCGAAATCGAGCTGCTTCTGCCTTTCTACGCCACCGGCCGTCTTTCGCCGGCCGACACGATCCGGGTCGAGGCCGCCCTGGCCGCGGATCCCGAGCTGGCCCTGCGCCTCGACATCGTACGGGACGACATGGCCGAGACGGTGCTGCTGAACGAGCGGCTCGGCGCGCCCTCGCCGCGGGTTCTCGACCGGCTGATGGCGGGCATCGAAGCCGAGCCGCGCCGGCAGGGCCTGCTCTCCACCGCCAAGGGCGGCTTGATCACCTGGCTGGGCGGGCTGCTCGCAGCCCAGCCGCCACGCCGCCTCGCCTATGCGGGAGCGGCGGCGGTCGCGCTGGTCGCCATCCAGGGGATCGCGCTGACCGGTTTCGTCCTGCGCGAGCGGACCGGCTTCGAGACGGCTTCGAGTGTCTCGCAGGCTTCGGAGCGCTATGTGCTGCTGAGCTTTTCGGCGGATGCGCGGGCCGGCGATATCGCCTCCTTCTTCAAGCGCTTCGATGCCTCGGTCGTCGACGGCCCCCGCGCCAACGGCTATTTCAAGGTTCGTGTCGGCGACGCCTCGCTCACCCAGGCCCAGGTCGATGCGATCGCGGCCCGGATGAAGTCCGAGGCCGCGATCGTGCGCTTCGTCGCCCCGGCGCCCTGAGCGCGGCCGGTGACGGCACGGCACGGTTCTGGTAAGGCTTCGCCGCATCCGAGCGCGTCGGGAGAGCGCATCATGAGGTCGTCCCGTTCTTTGCCCCGGCTCCTTCAGTCGGCTGCCGGCTGCCTCGCGCTCCTGTTCGTGCTGGCCGGCGCGCCCGCGCAGGCGCAGCAGCCGGGCCCGAGCGGCGGCAACACGCCGGCCGCCGCTCCGCAGGGCGGCTCGACCCGCGCCATCACCGTCCCTCCGCCGGCCTGGCAGGTTCCGGGCGTCTTCGGACAGCGTCCGTCGCGGACCGTCGTTCCGGCTGCAGACGAGACCCGCTTCGTACCTGGCGAGATCCTGTTCGAGCTCGCGCCCGACGCGCAGGCCGAGACGGTGCTGCGCCGCTACGGTGCGACGCTGATCGCGAGCCGGCGCGTCGAGCTCGCGGGCACGACGATCATCCGGGCGCGGCTGGAGGAAGGGCGCGACCTGCGCGCCGTCCTGACCCAGATGGCGAGCGACAATGCCATCGCCGGAGCCCAGCCCAACTTCACCTTCGAACTGCAGCAGGACCTCGCCCAGCCGGTCAGCACCACCGCGACCAGCACCCGCTCGGACGTCCCGACGCTGCGCCTGTCCGATCCGTCGGCGCTGCGGGCGCCGCCGCAGCCGCGGCGCGACCTGCCGGCGCAGTATGTGGTCGACAAGCTCCGGTTGGGAGAGGTCCACAAGCTCGCGCGCGGAACCGCCGTGCGGATCGCCGTGATCGATTCCGGCGTCGATGTCGGCCATCCGGAGCTGCGGGGCGCCATCCTCGGCGCGTATGACGCGCTCGGCGGCCCGTTCGAGGCACATGCCCACGGCACCTCGATGGCGGCGGCGATCGTGGCGCAGGGCCAGCTGCAGGGCGTCGCGCCCGCCGCGCGGCTGCTGGTCGCCCGCGCCTTTTCCGGACGTGCCGGATCGAGCGGGGCTAACGGGACCAGCCTGCAGATCATGTCGGCGATCGAATGGGCGGTGAACCAGGGCGCGCGGGTCGTCAATCTCAGCTTCGCCGGTCCGGAAGACCGGCTCTTGTCGCGTGGCCTCGCCGGGCTTGCGGCCAAGGGCGTCGTCGCGGTCGCCGCCGTCGGCAATGCCGGGCCGGCCGCAGCCCCGCTCTATCCCGCCGCCGACCCCAATGTGATCGCGGTGACGGCGACCGATGCCGAGGATCGCGTCTTCGTGCGCGCCAATCGCGGCAGCCACATCGCCGTGGCCGCGCCCGGCGTCGACGTGCTTGCGGCCGAGCCGGAGGGGCGCTACGTCTTCTCCTCGGGGACGTCGATCGCCGCCGCCCATGTCTCGGGGCTGGTCGCCCTGGTGCTGGAGAAGCGCCCCGAGCTGGATCTGGTAGCGATGCGCCGCCTGCTGACCGAGACAGCGGTCGATCTCGGATCGCGCGGGCGCGACCCTGTCTACGGCGCTGGCCGCATCGATGCGGCTGCGGCGCTGGCGCGGGTCCAGCCGCTTACGGCGTCACGCCCCTGACGCCGGAGCGAGGCGCGGCGCGGGCTCGTATTTCTGTTCCAGCCGGTTGGCGTGGCGGTGGAGAAGGCGCCACGCGCCGTCTTCGACGCGGAAGACATGGGTCACGCGGTTGGTCCAGCGCGTCGGGGTTTCCACCCCCGGGAGCAGCACCTCGAAAACCTCGATGTCGGTGACGAGAGCCAGTTCCGTTCCGACGATGGTGGTGACGTTGTCATGGCTGACGGTGCCGCCCCGGAATTGCCGGGCCGCCCAGTCCCAGCGACGCGAGATCGCCTCCCAGCCCTTCTCGTAGCCGCCCCAGCCATACATGCTGGTGGCGTCGTCGGCATGGGAATAGAGCGCCTTGATCGGCCCGACCTCGCCATTGGCGACATCGGCGAGGGCTTCGCGAAGCCTGGCCAGCGCCGCCGGAAAACTACTCGTTGCCGCCATCGTCACCGTCCTGTCCATGCCAGCCTCCTGCATCGCGGGCAGACTAACATGGCGGCGGGATGCGGGTTCAAGGCGTCAGCCGCCGTCACAATGCATCGCGCCGCTTGACCTTCGCCGCCGCATCGGACTGATGTCCGCCCATGCCGCGTCCCCGCCTTCTCTTCGTCGCCACCGAGGACTGGTTCTTCGCCTCGCATTTCATGCCGATGGCACGGGCTGCGCGCGAGCTGGATTTCGATGTCGCGGTGATCGCCCGCGAGCGCCATCACCGGCGCGTTCTCGAGGCGGCGGGTGTCCGGCTGATCCCGCTCGAGGCCGAGCGCCGCAGCCTGGATCCACGTGCGCTCGTCCGCCAGGTCGTGGCGCTGCGGCGGCTGATCGAGCGGGAGCGGCCCGATATCCTGCACTGCATCGCGCTGAAGCCGATCGCGCTGGCGGGCCTCGCCGGTCGGCTGGCCGGTGTGCAGCGGCGGGTCTATGCACTCACCGGGCTCGGCTTCCTCGGCGCGAGCCAGGGGCTGGCGGCAGGAGCAGCGCGGATGGCCGCGATCGGCTGGCTGCGCGGTGCGATCGACGGTCCGCAGGTGCGGTTCCTGTTCGAAAATCCCGACGATCCAGTCACGCTGGGGCTCGATCCGCAGGATCGGGGCAAGGTTGTCATCGTCGGCGGGGCGGGGGTCGATCCGCTGATCCTGATGCCGGAGCCGATGCCGCCGGCGCCGCCGCTCAAGGTCGCGCTGGTGGCGCGGCTGCTCTGGTCCAAGGGGGTCGATCTGGCGGTCGAGGCCGTGCGGCTGGCGCGGGCCGAAGGTGCACGCGTCGAGCTCACGCTGCACGGCGCGCCCGACCCTTCCAACCCCAAGGCGATCCCGGAAGATACGCTCAAGCAGTGGGCGTCGCGCCCCGGAATCGACTGGGCGGGCCCCACCCGCGATATCGAGGGTGTCTGGCGGCGTCACCATCTCTGCATTCTGCCCTCGCGCGGCGGCGAGGGGCTGCCGCGCACGATCCTGGAGGCCGCCGCCTGTGGCCGGCCGATCCTGACGACGGATGTGCCGGGCTGCCGCAGTTTCGTCCGCGACGGGCAGGACGGGATGGTGGTGCCGCCGGACGACGCCGCGGCACTGGCGCGGGCGCTGGTCGTCTTCGCCCGTGCGCCGGCGCTGGCTGAGCGCATGGGGGCGAGCGCCCGTGCGCGGCTGATCGATGGGCATACCGAGCGCGACGTCATGAACGCGGTCAAGGCGCTCTATCGCGGGCTGCTCTCGCGGCCGACGACGGACATCGCCGCGTGAGCGCGCCCGGGCTCGACCGGCGCGCCTTCATCCGCGAGCATACCCGGCTGCTGCCGGTGCCGCATGCGCCCGAGATCGCGATCCATGTCGCCGAGGAGGCGACGGAGCTCTGGCAGAAGACCGAGGACGAGCTCGCGATGATCGGGCTTCCGCCGCCCTTCTGGGCCTTCGCCTGGGCGGGCGGGCAGGCGCTGGCGCGCTATCTCCTCGACGATCGCGCCATCGCGCGCGGCCGGCGGGTGCTGGATTTCGCCAGCGGCTCGGGCCTCGTCGCAATCGCGGCGGCGCGCTGCGGGGCGGCGAGCGTGGAAGCCTGCGACATCGACGCCTTCGCGGCGGAGGCGATGGCGCTCAATGCCGCCGCCAATGGCGTCTCGCTGGCGATCCGGCTCGAGGATCTGGTCGGGCGCGACGAGGGCTGGGACCTCGTCTGCGCCGGTGACGTCTGCTACGAGCGCGCCATGGCCGACCGCGTCGTCGCCTGGCTGGGGAGCCTCTCCGCACGCGGGGCGCGCGTGCTGATCGGGGACCCCGGCCGCAGCTACCTGCCGAAGGAGCGGCTCGAGGCGCTGGCGAGCTATGCCGTGCCGGTGACGCGAACCCTCGAGGATGCCGACATCAAGCACAGCACCGTCTGGCGGTTGACGAGCTAGGCCGGCGAAGCAGCGCCGGCCGCTCGTTCAGGCGGCCTTGCGCCGCTGCTGAGGCATGACCGCGATCCGGCCGTCCTGCGAGGTGCGGAAGGTCGCGATCAGCCGGTTGAGCTGCTCGATCTGGTCGAGCAGCGTCTTCGACGAGGCGGCGCTTTGCTCGGCGAGCGCGGCGTTCTGCTGGGTGATCTCGTCCATATGGCTGATGGTCTGGCTCATCTCGTCGATGCCGTTGGCCTGTTCGCCGGACGCGCTGGCGATCTCCTCCACGGTGGAGGACACCGCGGCTGCGGCCTCGACGATCTGGTCCAGCGTGCCTCCGGCGAGGCGCACCAGCTTGACGCCCTCCGTCACCTCGGCGTCCGAGGAGGCGATCAGGCCCGTGATGTCCTTCGCGGCGTCGGAGGAGCGCTGGGCGAGCGCCCGGACCTCCGCCGCGACGACGGCAAAGCCGCGACCCGCATCGCCGGCGCGGGCGGCCTCGACCGCTGCGTTCAGCGCCAGCAGATTGGTCTGGAAGGCGATGCCATCGATGACGCTGGTGATCTCGGAGATCTTCTTCGAGGCATCCTCGATGCGCGACATGGCGTCGGTGGCGTTCTTGACGATGTCGCCGCCGGTACGGGCGATCTTGGTGGCGTCGTCGGCGAGGGCGACCGAGCGCCGCGAGGCCTGGGCCGAAGTCTTCACCGAGGCGGCGAGTTCCTCGGTGGTGGCGGCGCTTTCTTCCAGCGCCGAGGCCTGCTGCTCGGTCCGCATCGACAGGTCCGAGGCGCCCGAATTGATCTCCTGCGAGGAGGCGGCGATGGCGGCCGAATTGGTCTTGATCGTCGCGACCATCTGTTCGAGACGGCCCACGGCCTCGTTGAAGTTGTCGCGGATCGCGCCGTATTCCGGCGGAATGTCCTGCCCGATGCGGAAGGTCAGGTCGCCATTGGCCAGGGCGGCCATTGCCTGGCTGACGGAGTCGACCGCCTTCTCGCGCTCAGCTGCCAGCGCGCGCTCGGCGGCCTTGGCCTGCTCCTCGACCCTGAGGCGGGCGGCTTCGGAGGCCTCCAGATAGACGGAGATGGCGTAGTCCATGTCGAGCAGGGCGGCCTTGACCAGCGCGCTGATTTCCGCAGCGCGGTCGGAGGCGCCTGCGACCCTGCCGCCGAAGCGGCTTTTCGGCCAGCGGGCGATCAGGACGTCGGTGATGATCTTCTCGAGGATCAAGGCATAGCCACCGATGTACCAGCGCGGCTCCAGCCCGATCCGGGCATGGATCTCGCCGACCTTGGTGACCGCGGCGACGTAGTTCTGGTCGAACTCGCCCTTGGCGATCCGGTCCCAATGCGAGGTCTGGCGCTGCTGGGCGCCGTCGATCTGCTTCTCGCTGGAGAAGAACCGCTGGGTCTCCGGGTAGCTGCGAAGCTGCTTGTAGAAGGTGTCCAATGCGCCCGGCAGGGCAGCGACGATATCGTCGTGCATGCCCTTGATCTTGTCGCGGCCGCGGCCGTCGAGCTGCATGAAGGAGAGGCGACTGGTGAGGGGATCCGTAGACGACATCGGGAGGCTCCTGGCCCGTAACACCACCTGAGGGTGCAATGACGATGGAGCGCTTCGTTAGTTAACGAACGTTCAATGCACAGACATTTTGTGTGGAAATTTCTCCATCAGGTTGCATTTCTCTACGTCATTCGTCTAATGACCAGGCAGTTTTGGCCCTCTCCGCTTCGTAGCGGTCGAGAAAAGCGTCCACCGAGAGGGCGCGGAAATCGGCAAGTGCCTCGCGAAGGCACAGATGGTCCCAGTCCCACCAAGCCAGCTTCGTCAACCGCTCTGACGCCTCTTCGTGGAAGCGGCGGCGGATCACTCTGGCCGGATTTCCGGCGACGATGGTGTAGGGCGCGACGTCCTTGGTGACGACCGCTCCTCCCGCCACGACGGCGCCTGTCCCGATGCTGCGGCCGGGCAGGATGATGGCGCCATGGCCGATCCAGACATCGTGGCCGATCGTCACCGGCGTCGAGCGGCGCCAGTCGAAGAAGGCGGCGTCGTCCTGCGCATCCTCGAAATAGGCGCTGGCGCGATAAGTGAAATGCGACTGGCTGGCGCGCTGCATCGGATGGTTGCCGGGGTTGATCCGGGTCATCGCTGCGATCGAGCAGAACTTGCCGATGGTCGTGTAGATGATATTGGAATCGTTCACGACATAGGAGTAGTCGCCCATCGTCGACTCGACGAAGGAGGTCCGCGCGCCGATCTCGGTGTAGCGCCCCAGCGTCGCCTCCCGGACGACCGCCGTCTCATGGATAACCGGTTCGAGCCCGAGCTTCCTGGCGGCCATAGAGGTTCTCCGTCCTGGGGGGATCGCCGGCCTGGGCGTCAGCGGCCGAGCGGGAAGGCGTCGATGATGCGGAAGCGGCCGGCCCGTTCGTCCTGCCGGAACAGCACGAGACGGTCGATCGCGACGGGGCCTGCGGGAACGGCGCGCGCATAGGCCTCGGCCAAGGCCGCCGCGACGGCGGGTGCCTCCTCCGGCGGGAGCGCCCCGGTCAGCGTCATGTGGAAGCGGAAGGCGTCACCGACATAAGGGTAGCCATAGGCGTCGAGGTGGGCCCGCTCGGCCGGTGTCAGCGGGCTGGCGAGGCGCCGTGCCCGATCGGCCTGTCCTAGCGCTGCGCGAAACGGCTCGAAGGCCTGGACGATGCCGAAGGCCAGCGCCTGCAGCGCCGGGGCTCGGCTCGCTCGGCGTCAGCGCGACGAAGCGGCCGAGCGAGGTGACTTTGAGGCCGGCCAGAGGCACCGCCGTGCAGCCGAGGGCGATCTGCCGGGCGAAGGCCCGCAATTCACCCTCGTTGCGACCGCCGGCCAGCTCGAAGGGCGCCTTCAGCGTCGCGTGGAAGCCGTAGCGGCGCGGTTCGGCAGTGAGTTCAGGCCAGAGCTGCGGGTCGCAGCCGTGCGGGACGGAAAAAGCCATCTCCTCGCCCGAGAAGGCGTCATAGCCCAGCGTCCCGCAGCCGAAGCGCCAGAGCGCGCTGTCGACTGCTGGCGCATAATAGAGAGCGTAGCGCGGGCCGCTCAAAACGCGCGCTCGCCCTTCGACCAGACGGCCGCGATCACGGGGGTCGGTCCCAGCGCCTTGAAGCGGACGAGATCGGCCCGCAGCCCGGTCTTGAGATGGCCGCGGTCGCGCAGGCCGAGGATGTCGGCAACCTTCCAGGTGACCATGCCCATGGCGTCGGGCAAGCCGAGCCCATGGTCGTTGTGGAGCTTGAGCACGGCCTGGAGCAGGCTGGCGGGCACATAGTCGGAGGAGAGGCCGTCGAGCAGCCCCTTCTCGGCCAGTTCGGAGACCGAGACTCCGCCGGAATGGGAGCCGCCGCGCACGACATTGGGCGCGCCGGCAATCGTGGCGAGCCCACGCTGCTTGGCGGCCGCGGCCGCCTCGACCGTGGTCGGGAATTCGGAAATCACGGCGCCTGAAGCGAGGCCCTCCTCGACATGCTCGACCGTGGTGTCGTCATGGGTGGCGATCGGGATGCCGCGGGCGCTGAACAGCGCGACCACCGCCTGCCAGTTGCTGGAGACATTGGCGGCGCCCTCCTGCTGGCGGGTGGCGACGTCCTCCTCGAATTCGGCCTCGGTCTTGCCGTTGCCGATCGCGTAGGTCCGCAGGTGCTCGATGTTGCGCCATTGGCGCTGGCCCGGCGTGTGGTCCATCAGCGAGACGAGCTGCACCAGCGCGTCGTCCTGATAGGGCTCGATGTCCCTGAGCAGGTCGGGGCTCGTCAGCTCGCAGCGCATGTGGATGCGGTGGTCGATGCGGAAGACGCCTTCCGCCTGGCCCTGGGCGAGCGAGGCCATCACATCGGCGAAGATGTCCTTCCGGTAGTCTTTGGCGGAGAAGGGCGTGCCGGCGCAGATCGCGTCATAGACCGTGGTCACGCCGGCCGCCGCCATCTGCGCGTCATGAACCAGCGCGGCGGCGAGCCCGTTCGGCCAGAAGACCTTGGGCCGCGGCATGAAGTGCTTTTCCATGTTGTCGGTGTGCATCTCGACGAGGCCGGGCGCGACATAGTCGCCGCCCGCGTCGACGGCGCCCGGCAGCGAGGAGAGCCCCTGGTCGACGGCCGTGATGACGCCGTTCTCGAAGGCGATCGTGCCCGTGACGATTTCGTCCTCGAGGATCAGGCGGGCATTGGTCAGAACGGTCTGCATCAGGCGGCCTTCCGGAAAGCGGTGATGTCGAGATAGCGGGTCGCGACCTTCTCGCGCACGGCCTCGTCGTGGAAAATCCCGACGATGGCGGAGCCCTTAGCACGGGCTTCCGCGATCAGTTCGACCACGACGTCGCGGTTGGCGGCGTCGAGCGAGGCGGTCGGCTCGTCGATCAGCATGATGGCGGAGGGATCGACGAAGGAGCGGGCGATGTTGACGCGCTGCTGCTCGCCGCCGGAGAAGGTCGCCGGCGCGAGGGTCCACAGGCGCTCGGGCAGGTTGAGCCGGGCGAGCATCGCCTTCGCCCGTTCGCTTGCCTGATCGGGCGACACGCCGCGCGCCAGAAGCGGGTCGCGCACGATGTCGAGCGCGCTGACGCGCGGGATCACCCGCAGGAACTGCGAGACGAAGCCGAGCGTGCGGCGGCGGATGTCCAGCACCGTCCGCGGAACGGCGGTCACGATGTCGACGGGCCGGCCGGCATGGGTGATGTGGATATGGCCCGCGCTCGGCAGGTAGTTGCCGTAGAGGATGCGCAGCAGGCTCGACTTGCCGGCGCCGGACGCGCCCGCGAGGACAAGCGCCTCGCCGGCCTCGACGCTGAAATTGACGTCGTCGAAGACGGGCAGACGGACGCCGCCCTGGTTGTGCAGGGTGAAGGCCTTGGTGACGTTCTCGACGCGAATCATCGTGGTCATGGATTGCGCGGTTTTGGATTGCGAGGTCATGCGGTCAGTGCCTTGAGCGGACGGGGTGACGCCAATGTGACGAGGGGCGGCGCCGGAGCGTGGTCCAGGACGGCGGGCGGGGGCAGCGGCTTCGGGGGAAGAGGCGAAGCGGCTGGAGGAACGGCGCGTCCCAGCGTGCTGCGCTCGATGTCCAGCCCCGTTGGCTGCGGGTCTGCTTCGCCCGTGCCCGATTGCGGCCCGGGGACCGAGGAAAAACCGGACCATTGGGGCTGGACGAAGCCGCTCATACGCTCAGCACCGCCGAGGTCAGCAGCTGGGTATAGGCGTGGTGCGGGTCGTCCAGCACCTGGTCGGTCAGGCCCTGCTCGACGACATGGCCATCCTTCATCACCATCAGCCGGTCGGTGAGAAGCCGCGCCACGGCGAGGTCGTGGGTGACGATGATCGCCGCCAGCCCGAGATCGCGCACCAGCACGCGCAGCAGGTCGAGTAGGCGGGCCTGGACCGAGACATCGAGCCCACCGGTCGGCTCGTCCATGAAGACGAGGCGCGGTTCCGAGACGAGCACGCGGGCAATCTGCAGGCGCTGCTGCATGCCGCCGGAGAACTGGCGCGGGCGATCGTCGATGCGCGCACCGGCGATCTCGACGCGCGAGAGCCAGTCGAGCGCGCGCTCGCGGATCTGGCCGTAATGGCGGTCGCCGCGGTCCATCAGGCGCTCGCCGACATTGCCGCCGGCCGAGACATCCATGCGCAGCCCGTCGCGCGGGTTCTGGTGGACGATGCCCCAGGCGGTCCGCATCAGGCGGCGGCGTTCCTGCTCGGGCACCGAATAGATGTCGAGCGGCTCGCTCCCACCGCGGAACAGAACCTCGCCCTCGTCGGGCCGGTCGATGCCGGCGAGGCAGCGCAGCAGGGTCGATTTGCCGGAGCCGGATTCGCCGACGATGCCGAGCACCTCGCCCGGCCAGAGATCGAAGGAGACGCCCTGACAGCCGATGCGCTCGCCATAGAAGCGCGAGACGCCGGCGACGGAGAGCAGGGGGGCGGGTTCGAGGGCGGTGTCGGGTGGGGAGACGTGGAGGGTCATGACGTGCTCTCCTCACTGGCTACGAGCCCATTTGCCGCCGCATCACCCAGCATCGCACCGCGATGGCCGGCCGCGCGACGCGTCTCGCAATGGTGGCTGTCCGAGCAGACGAACATGCGCGAGCCCTGGTCGTCGATCACGACCTCGTCGAGATAGCTGTCGGTGGCAGCGCAGAGCGCGCAGGGCTCTTTCCAGCTCTGGATGCGGAAGGGGTGGTCCTCGAAATCGAGGCTGCGAACACTGGTATGGGGCGGGAGCGCATAGATGCGCTTCTCGCGGCCGGCGCCGAAGAGCTGGAGCGCCGGCGACATGTGCATCTTCGGGTTGTCGAATTTGGGGATGGGCGAAGGCGCCATGATGTAGCGGCCGTTGATCATGACCGGATAGTCATAGGTCGTCGTGACCTCGCCGAAGCGGGCGATGTTCTCGTAGAGCTTCACCTGCATCAGCCCGTATTCGGCCCAGGCGTGCATCTTCCGGGTCTCAGCCTCGCGCGGCTCGAGCTTGCGCAGCGGTTCCGGCTGCGGGACCTGGTAGACGATGATCTGGCCGGCGGTCAGCGGCGCCTCGGGAATGCGGTGGCGGGTCTGGATGATCGTCGCCTGCTCGGTGGCTTCCGTGGTGCGGGCGTCGGCGGTCTTCTCGAAGAAGCGGCGGATCGAGACGGCGTTGGTGGTGTCGTCGGCGCCCTGGTCGATGACCTTCAGCGTGTCCGAGGGGCCGATGATCGCCGCCGTGACCTGGATGCCGCCGGTGCCCCAGCCGCGGGCGAGCGGCATCTCGCGGGAGCCGAACGGCACCTGGTAGCCCGGCACCGCGACGGCCTTTAGGAGGGCGCGGCGGATCATCCGCTTCGTCTGCTCGTCCAGATAGGCGTAGTTGTAGGCGGGGCTCGCCTCGTCGCCGGGCAGGGTCTGGTGAACGGTCATTCCGCGGCCTCCGGCAGCGTCTCGGGTTCGGCTGCGAGGCGCGCCTCGCGCTCGCGGCGGATGCGGCGGATCAGTTCGAGCTCGCCCTGGAAATCGACATAGTGCGGCAGCTTCAGATGCTCGACGAAGCCCGCCGCCTCGACATTGTCGGAGTGGTAGAGGACGAACTCGTCCTGCTGCGCCGGGTATTCGGCCGCCTCGCCGAAGTCGCGTGCCTTGAGGGCGCGGTCGACGAGCGACATCGACATGGCCTTGCGCTCGCTATGGCCGAAGGCCAGGCCGTAGCCGCGGGTGAACTGCGGCGGAACGTCCTTTGAGCCGGCAAACTGGTTGACCATCTGGCATTCGGTCAGCGTGATCTCGCCGAGATCGACCGCGAAGCCGAGTTCCTCCGGCACGAATTCCACCGAGACCTCGCCGACGCGGATCTCGCCGACGAAAGGATGGTTGCCGCCGAAGCCGCGCTGGACGGAATAGCCGAGCCCGAGCAGGAAGCCCTCGTCGCCGCGCGCCATCGCTTGTAGGCGAACGTCGCGGTCGGCCGGGAAGGAGACCGGCTCGCGGGTCAGGTCGAAGGGGCGCGGGTCGCCCTCGGGCGCAACCTCGGGCTCCATCAGCCCCTCGGCGCCGAGGATGTCGGGCACGCGTGGCATGTGGGCGTCGAGGGGGTAAGCGACAGGCTTGGCAGACCCGTCATGCTCGGGCTTGACCCGAGCATCTCCCGCCGCGGTCGCGCTGGAGGCTGCCACTCGTCCCGAGATGGTCGGGTCGAGCCCGACCATGACGCTCTCGTTGTCCATCAGCGCGAAATCGAACAGCCGGTGCGTGTAATCGTAGGTCGGCCCCAAAACCTGCCCGCCCGGCAGATCCTTGTAGGTCGCCGAGACGCGGCGGCGGATGGCCATCTTCGCGGTGTCGACCGGCTCCGAAGAGCCGAAGCGGGGCAGGGTGGTGCGATAGGCGCGCATCAGGAAGGCGGCCTCGATCACGTCGCCCTGCGCCTGTTTCAGCGCGAGCGCCGCGAGATCGGCGTCGTAGAGCGAGCCTTCGTTCATGACACGGGCGCAGGCGAGACCCTGTTGCTCGCGGATCTGCGCGACCGAGATCTCCGGCACGGCCGCATCGCCACGGCGGGCCTCGGCGACCAGATCATGCGTGGCGAGGATGGCGGCCTCGCCGCCTTTGACCGCGACATACATCAGGCTGCCCCTCCGATTTGCGTGGAGCGCGGCAGGCCGATGACGGCGTCGCCATGGCTGAGCAGCAGATCGACGCCGAGCGGGTAAGCGGCGTTGTTGGCGGCGACCTCGGCCCAGAAGCCCGGCCGCAGCCCCGCCGGGGCGATCTCGCACCGGGTCGCGATGCCGGGACCCGAGAGGGTGACCGGCTCGCCGCCGTCGAAGGCGGCGCATTGCACGATGATGGTCGTCGACCGATCCGGGAACTGGTCATTGCCCGGATCGAAATCTGAGAGCAGCGGCGCCGGCGCGGCGCCGTCGATGACGGCGAAGGCCGCCCGGCGCGGTTCCTCGACGAGGGCCGCTCCGCAATGAAAGCGCAGCCAGGCGCCAGCCGGGCCGTCCCGCAGCGCAGGCGGCAGCCAGATCGGCGTCTCGTAATCTGCGAGCGTCAGCAGGGCCGTCGCGGTCGCCGCATGCAGACCCTCGGGCGGAGTCATGCCGCCCTGGATGGTCTGCGGTGTGCCGGGCTCCGACAGGGCGCCGAGCAGCGCGCGGAAGGTGGCCTGGGACTGGAAGACGGGGTCGGTGAAGCCGGCGCCGATGAGGGTCTCTGTCGCCATCACGCGCCCCTGACCAGAGTGAAGAAATCGACCTTGGTCGCAGCGGCCTTGCGAGAGGCGAGGTCGCGGGCCGCGTTCTGGCGGGCCGCGAGGTCGTCGACGGCCCTGTGCAGGGGCGAGTTCGCCTCCTCGCGCTGGAGCCTGGCGTCGAGGATTGCGGCGAGACGTGCCTTGCGGGCGTCGCGACCCAGCGCATAGGAGAAGCCCATCGGGCCATCCGAGAGCCGCACAACGCAGCGCGTCACGGTCGCCTCGCCGAGATTGAAGCGCCGGCCGGCGCCGCCGGCACGGCCTTCAACCATCACCGTGCCGGTCTCGGGCGCCTTCAGCACCTCGTGACCGGGCAGGTCCGGCCCAACGAGATCGGCGATCTCGGTGCGGCTGGCGCGGGCGAGGATCGCCATCCAGCGCTGCCTGTCGGTGGTCTGTGCCGTCATCGTCGCCTGCCGTCTGGCTGTCGGTGAATGTCTAGACTATGATAGGGTGCCTGCCTGGAAAGGTCTATACATTTTGAATGACAGTTTTTTGACCGAAGGCCCGGGCGCCGAAGCCGGCACCGCCGACAGCGGGACCGCCTGGCGCCGCATCGCCGACGACCTGTCCGCCGCGATCGCCCGTGGCGACCATGCCACCGGCGACACGCTGCCGGCCGCCACGGCGCTCGCGGAGCGCTATGGCGTGCATCGCCACACGGTGCGGCAGGCCTTCCGGCATCTGGCCGAGCAGGGGCTGGTGACGGTGTCGCGCGGGCGCGGCACGCAGGTAAGCCCGCGGCGCGTCGCCTATCCTCTGGGCCGGCGCGTCAGCATGCGGGCCAATCTCGGCCGGCTCGGGCTCGTCGGTTCGAGCGAGATGCTGTCGGCTGCGCAGGTCGATGGGGAGACGGATATCTGCTCGACGCTCGGGCTCGAGGACGGCACGCGGCTGTGGCGCGTCGAGGGGCGCAGCCTCGCCGACGGCACGCCGATGGGGACGGGCACGCACTGGCTGTCGGTCGCCCGCTTCCCTGAATTCGATGCAGCGTTCCGCGAAGGCGGAGCCTCGATGACGGCCGCACTCAAGGCCTATGGCATCACCGACTATGTTCGCCTGTCGACGCGGCTGACGGCCCGGCTCGCCAGCGAACGCGAGGCCGAGTTGCTCGAGATCGAGCCGGGGGCGCCGGTGATGGTCTCTGTCGCGGTCGATGCGCTCCCGGACCTGACGCCGATCCATCTGGTCAGCAGCGTCTTCGCCGGCGAGCGCATGGAGATGGTGGTCGAGCCCTTCGCGGAATGAGGGGATCTGGCGCGCCTGCGATGTCGGTTGCGCCGATGCGGGTTCGGCACCATGCTCGAAACGGGAGCACGCGACGTCAAGATCGCGCGGGAACCGATCCGGGGAGATCATCATGTCCAGTTTGACCGGGCTGCTGCGTGCGGCCGTCCTTGTCGCGAGCTGCGGCCTCGCGAGCCTTGCCATCGGCGCCGATTACCCCGCGCCCAAGCGCGGCGTCTGGGTCGCGAAGGATTTCCGCTTCCACACCGGCGAGACGCTGCCGGAGCTGAAGCTCGGCTATGCCACGGTGGGCGAGCCGACCGGCGAACCCGTCGTGATCATCCACGGCACGGCGGGCTCCGCCGCCAGCATGCTGACGCCGATTTTCGCCGGTGAACTGTTCGGCGCCGGTCAAGCGCTCGATGCCAGCAAGTACTTCATCATCATTCCGGACGCGGTCGGGGCCGGCACCTCCTCCAAGCCATCCGACGGCCTGAGAGCCAGGTTCCCGCGCTACCATTACGCCGACATGGTCGCCGCCCAGCACAGGCTGGTGAGCGAAGGCCTCGGCATCCGCCATATCCGGCTCGTGCTGGGCAATTCGATGGGCGGCATGCAGACGTGGATGTGGGGCGTGAGCCATCCCGATTTCATGGATGCGCTGGTTCCGATGGCGTCGCAGCCGACCGAGATGTCCAGCCGCAACTGGATGATGCGGCGCATGATCATCGACGCCGTCCGCAACGATCCCGAGTGGAAGGGCGGGGATTACACCGTGCAGCCGCCCGGCTTCCGGACAGCCAATGTGTTTTTCGGTGTCGCGACCAGCGGCGGGACCCTGGCCTTCCAGCACATGGCGCCGACGCGCGAGGCCGCCGACAAGCTGCTCGACGAGCGGCTGAAGGCGGCCTTCAACGCGGATGCGAACGACTTCCTCTACCAGTGGGATGCCTCGCGCGACTACAATCCCGCGCCTAAGCTGGAGGCGATCAAGGCGCCGGTGCTGGCGATCAATTCGGTCGATGACGAGCGCAACCCGCCCGAGACCGGCATCATGGAGCGGGAACTGAAGCGTCTCGCCAAGGCGCGGCTGCTGCTGATCCCGGCCAGCGCCGACACGCGTGGCCACGGCACGACAGGGCTGGCGAAATTCTGGGCGAAAGACCTGGCCGAGTGGTTGCCCACCGTGCCCAGGCGCGGCGGGGGCAACTGATCGGCGAGTGCGGGGGGCCGCTTACGCCGCGCGCTGGCCGATGATCGCGAAGCGCAGCCTTGCCGAGAGGAAGTCGATCGCGGTGACGGCGGCCAGGATCAGCAGGATCAGGAACGAGACCTGCTGCCATTCCAGCGTGCGGATGGTCTCGGCGAGATAAAGCCCGATGCCGCCGGCGCCGACGATGCCGATGATGGTCGAGGAGCGGGTGTTCGATTCGATGTAGTAGAGCACCTGGCTCGCGATCACCGGCAGGACCTGCGGGATCAGCCCGAAGCGGATCTCGTGCAGCCTGCCGCCGCCCAGCGAGGTGACGCCCTCGACGGGCTTGCGGTCGGCGGCTTCGATCGCCTCCGAATAGAGCTTGCCGAAGGCGCCGATATCACTGGTCATGATCGCCAGCATCCCGGCGAAGGGGCCCAGCCCCACCACGTTGATCCAGATCAGCGCCCAGATCAGGGCATCCACACCGCGCACCGTGTCGAGCGAGCGCCGGGCGAGGAAGTGGACGATCCTGTTGGCGACGACGTTGCGGGCGGCGATAAAGCCGAGCGGGAAGGCCAGCACCGCCGCGAGGATCGTGCCGAGGAAGGCGATCGCGATCGTCTCGAACAGGGCCTTCACGAAGATGATGGCGCGGGCGAAAGAGCCGGGATCGGGTGGCAGCATCAGCACCACGAAGGTGCCAAGATTACTGAGCCCCGACAGGATGCGCCAGAGCGAGACCTCGAAGGTGCTGACCCCATAGAGGAAGAGCGCGACCATCGCCGCGATGACGGCGCTGGTCGTCAACTTCGTGCGCAGCGAGCCGTCGATGGCGGCCTGATGGCGGGCGACGAGGGCGGCCTGCTCGGCCGGGGACAAGGCGAGGCTCATTTGCCGTGCTCCAGGCTGAGCAGCGCGTGGCGCAGGCGCTCGGTGCCGAAATCGATCAGCATCACGGTGACGATGATCAGCAGCAGGATGGCGCTGACGTCGGTGAAGTAGAATTTGCGGATGGCCTCGATCAGATCCTGGCCGATGCCGCCAGCGCCGACGAAGCCCATGATCGAGGCGCCGCGGACATTGATCTCGAAGCGCAGCAGCGAGTAGCTGGCGAAGTTGGAGAGCACCTGGGGGACGACCGCGAAACGGATCGTCTGCCACCAGCCGGCTCCCGTCGCAGTGAGCCCGTCGACCGGCTTCATGTCGATGTTCTCGACCACCTCGGAGAACAGCTTGCCCATCGCGCCCATGGTGTGGACGGCGATCGCCAGCACGCCCGGCAGCGGGCCGAGCCCGAAGGCGATGACGAAGATCAGCGCGAAAACGATCTCGGGAACGGTGCGGCAGAATTCGAGGAAGCGCTTGGCGGCGAAGCGCAGCCAGCCCGAGCGGCCCAGATTGGCAGCGGCGACGAAGCAGAGTAGGAAGCCGCCGAGCGCGCCGAGGATCGTGCCGACATAGGCGATCAGCACCGTCTGCCAGAGCAGTTTGAGCCAGCCCTTCCAGCCCCAGAACCATTCGGCGAGATCGGCGCTGAGGCTGTTCCAGCGCAGCACCGGCATGGTCTCGAGGATGTATTTTGGGAAGCGCCAGGCGTTGTCGGCGAATTTGCCGAGATCGACCTCCGAGCCGATGGCGGAGAGCCACACGAGAACGGCGAGAACGGCCGCGCCGATCAGCGTCTGGCGGCGCTTGGACGCCATGGCGGCCGCATAAGCGGCGGCATGAGCCGTGATCGCGGGATCGCTGCGGTCGATCGCGAGGGTCATGAACGCGGTCCGTCGGGGGAGGAGTCGGTCTCGGGCTCCGCCTGGCACGGGCCCGAGACCTTCGTCGGGGAGATGCCCGGGTCAAGCCCGGGCAGGACGGGTCAGTCGACTTACGAGGCCTTCTTGCGGCGCAGCGCGTCGACGAACTTGTTCAGCTCGATGATCGGGTCATAGGCCTTGTTGTCGACCGCGACGAGCGGGCCCTGCTTGCCCTCGTAGATCTTGTCGAAAGCCGCCTTGTCGCGGGTGTTGAGGTTGAGGACCGCCTCGCGGATCTTGGTCTTCAGCTCGGTGGGCAGCTCGGTGAGATAGGCCATCGGCGAGTTCACGATCTGCTCGGACTTGTAGATGATCCGGAAATCCTCGGCCTTGACCATGTTCTTGCGGGCCATGCGCAGGAGGTTGGATTCCTGCTCGTCGTTCCACCAGTTGGCGGCGACGTCGACGGTGCCCTGGTTGAGCGCGATGACCGCGTTCTCATGGCTGCCGGTGTAGACGACCTTGCCGAAATAGGACTCGGGCTCGATCTTCATGCCGTCGAGCGCAAAGCGCGGGACGTTGTTGCCCGAGGTCGAGTTCGGATCGACGAGGCCGAGGTTCTTGCCCTTCAGATCCTCGATCTTCTGGTAGGGCGAGTCCTTCTTCACATAGAAGACCGAGTAGTAGCCCTTGGTGCCGTCGAGGTTGGTCTCGATCGCGAAGGCGTCGATCTTCGCGCCCGTCATCAGCGCGCGGGCGAAGGCGGAGGGGCCGTACATGCCGATATGGATGTTGCCGGCGCGCTGGCCCTCGATGATCGCGGCGTAGTCGTTGGCGATGCGCAGGGTGACCTTGGTGCCGATTTCCTTGGCGAGGTAGTTCACGAAGGGGGTGTAGCGCTCGACGACGCCCGACGCGTTCTCGGCCGGGATGATGCCGAAAACGATCTCGGGGTACTTCGCCTTCCAGTCCTGGGCGAAGGCGGGGGCGGCCAGCGAGGCGGCGAGGCCGGCAGCGGCGAGCGTCAGGGTGTGACGGCGGGTCAGCATGGTTTTGCTCCTGTTGCAGTCGGGTCTTGGAAATGTGGTTCGGTCGGCGGGCTCGGGCGGCTCAGGCGACGTTCTGCTTGGCGCGCTCGGCTTCTTCGCTGGCGATGACGTCGAGCTGGTGCAGCGCCTCGGCGCCGGCATCCTTGGCCTCGATGCCGTAGAGCTTCGCCGCGATCTCGCTGGTCAGCTGATGGGGCGGGCCGTCGAAGACGACCTTGCCGGCGGCCATGCCGATCAGCCGGTCGCAGTATTTCGACGCGATATCGAGGTGGTGCAGGTTCGAGACGACGGTGATGCCGTCCTCGCGGTTGATGCGGAACAGCGCGTCCATGACGACCTGCGTGTTGCGCGGGTCGAGCGAGGCGATCGGCTCATCGGCGAGGATGATCTGCGGCTCCTGCACCAGCGCGCGGGCGATGGCGACGCGCTGCTGCTGCCCGCCCGACAGCGTCTCGGCGCGCTGGGCGAGGAGGTGGCCCATGTCGAGGCGCTCGAGCGCGGCGATGGCGCGGATCTTGTCCTCGCGCGAGAAGCTCTTGACCAGCGTCAGCGCCGCGGCGCGATGGTCTAGCCGGCCGAGCAGGACATTGGTGAGCACGTCGAGGCGGCCGACGAGGTTGAACTGCTGGAAGATCATCGCCGTGTCACGGCGCCAGCGGCGCAGCGCGGCGCCCTTCAGCGCGGTGACATCACGCTCGCCGGAGAGGATGCGGCCCTCGCTGGGATCGGCGAGACGGTTCAGCATGCGCAGCAGCGTCGACTTGCCGGCGCCGGAGCGGCCGATGATGCCGACCATCTCCCCACGCGGGATGGCAAGAGTGACGTTGTCCACCGCGGCCTTGCCGCCGAAGCGCTTGGTCAGACCTTCGATGCGCAGCATGGTGCCGTTCTCGCGTCCCGGTGCTGGCATGGCTTTCGCCCGCGGCAGATCCTGCCGTCGGGGCCATGCTTTCCGATCTGCGACAGCTAGCCGGCGCAGATGACAGGCGGGTGACGGTCGGGCAGCCCGCTGTCGGCCGCCTCAGGCGCCGCGGAGCAGCAGCGCGACGCAGTCGCGCACATAGGCCGCGCGGTGCTCGGGCGGGGCCTGCTCGACATTCATCAGTGCGCGATGCTGATGGAAACCGCGCAGCATGCCGACGAACTGTTCGGCGAGGATGCGCGCGCGTGCCTCGTCGAGCGGGCGGGCAAGGCCATCACCGACATGTGAACGCTGCAGCAGAAGCGTCGAAAGGTCGTCGATGATCCGCAGGGCGCCTGCCTCGTAGGCGGCCTGGCCGAGTTCGGGAAAGCGCGCGGCGGCACTCATGACGAGGCGGTGGAGATCGAGGGAATGCGGGTTCAGCATCATCGCCAGGGCGTCCTCCCCGAGCCTGACGAGGGCGCTGCGCAGGTCCACCTCCTCGATCGGCCGGCGCAGCGGAATCGTCAGCTTTTCAGCAAGTTGCGTGCAGATCGCGCGGAACAGCGCCTCCTTGTCGGCGAAGTGGCTGTAGATGGTCTGCTTGGAGACGCCGGCCCTCTGGGCGATCTGGTCGAGCGTCACCCGCTCGTAGCCTTCGGCTAGGAACATGGCGGAGGCCGCGCGGATGATGGCGCGATGCTTGTCCGCCCGCAATCGTGACGGCAGGCGTCTTGCATCTGTCGCGCCGTCGGCAGAAACTTCCGGTGCGGCAGCATCTGTCATGGTTCTGCCCATCGGGGCCCTTATCAAACTGGACCGTCCAGTCTAAAATAAGCGCGTCATACCGGAGCGTCCAGTTCTATGAAGCGGTTCGTCTATCTGCTCCTGATCCTCGGCTTGGCCGGCGGTGGCTATTATGGCTACCGCTATTACGAGAAGTCGAAGGCGCCCGCTCCGGTCGCCGCGGCGCCGCAGGGGCGCGGCGCGGTTCCCGTCGAGGTCGCCAAGATCGAGCGTGGCACGGTCAACGAGGAGGTCGAGGCGCTCGGCACGCTCGCCGCCGACGAATCCGTCGTCATCGCGCCCGAAATCGCGGGCCGCGTCATCGCGCTCGGCTTCAAGGAGGGCGAACGCGTCGAAAAGGGGCAGGTGCTGGTCAGGCTCGACACCGCGATCCTCGACGCCGAGCTCAAGCAGCAGCAGGCCGATCTCGGGCTGGCGCGCGACACCTTCGAGCGCAACCGTTCGCTGAACCAGCGCGGCGTCGGCACGCAGGTCGCCTTCGACGAGGCCACCGCCAAGCTCGCCTCGGCCGAGGCGCGGCTCCAGCTCTCCCAGGCCAAGCTCGCACAGTCGACGCTGGTCGCGCCCTTCAATGGCGTGGTCGGGCTGCGTTCGGTCAGCGTCGGAGACTATGTCGCGGTCGGCAAACAGCTGATCACGCTGACGAATATCGATCCGATCAAGGTCGATTTCCGGGTGCCGGAAATCTTCCTCTCGCAGGTGAGGGTCGGCCAGACGATCAGCCTCCGGGTCGATGCGGTTCCGAATGCGGACTTCCAGGGCAAGATCTTCGCGGTCGATCCGGTGGTGGACGTGAACGGCCGAGCGATCCGGCTTCGGGCCACCGTTCCCAATGCCGATCTGGTGCTCAAGCCCGGGCTATTCGCCCGCGTGACCATCGTGGTCGACCGGCGCGAGAACGCGATGCTCATCCCCGAATCCGCGGTCGTGCCGGACGGGCTCGGCAAGGTCGTCTTCGTCGTCGACAACGGCAAGGCCAAGCGCATCGCCGTGGAGCTCGGCAAGCGGCTGCCTGGCAAGGTCGAGGTCGTGAAGGGGCTGACCCCGCAGATGATGGTCGTCAGCTCGGGCCAGATGCGCCTGCGCGACGGCTCCACGGTTTCGGTCAAGAACAGCCAGCCGCCGGTGCAGACGAGCGCGCTGCCCGCCACCGTGAGCCCCTGAGCCGATGAGCCTGTTCGCCCTCTTCGTCCGCCGGCCGGTCTTCTCGACCGTCCTGAGCCTGCTCGTGCTGCTGATCGGCGCGGTGTCCTATACGCGCCTCACGGTGCGCGAATATCCGAACATCGACGAGCCGGTCGTTTCGGTGCGCACGGTCTATACCGGCGCCAGCGCCGAGATCATCGAGACGCAGGTCACGCAGATCCTGGAAAACTCGATCGCGGGCATCGAGGGCATCGAGATCATTTCCTCGACCAGCCGCCAGGAGCAGAGCAACATCTCGGTGCGCTTCCGGCCCGACGTCGATCCCGACGTCGCGGCGTCCGATGTGCGCGACCGTGTCAGCCGCGTGCGCGGCCGCATGCCCTCCGAGATCGACGAGCCGATCATCGCCAAGGTCGAGGCGGATGCGCAGCCGATCCTGTTCCTGTCGCTGATCAGCTCGCGCCACAGCCCGCTCGAGCTCACCGACTTCGCCGATCGCTTCATCACCGACCGCGTGCAGAACATCACCGGCGTGGCCGAGGTGCAGATCCGCGGCGAGCGGCGCTATGCCATGCGCATCTGGCTCGATCGGGCGCGCATGTCGGCCTACAACATCACCGTCCAGGAGATCGAGGCTGCGGTTCGCGCCCAGAATGTCGAGATCCCGTCCGGCCGCATCGAGAGCAACAACCGCGAGTTCACGGTGCTCTCGCAGACCGGGTTGACGACGCCCGAGCAGTTCCAGCAGATCGTCGTCAAGGACGCCAACAACTTCCCGATCAAGCTGCGCGACGTCGCGAAGGTCGAACTCGGCGCGCTGGCGGAACGCAACGCCGCCTGGTTCTCGGGCAATCCCTCCGTCACGATCGGCATCGTCAAGCAGGCCACGGCCAATCCGCTCGACGTCTCCAAGGGCATCCGCGCCGCGCTGCCCGAGATCATCGACGACCTGCCCGACGGCATGACGATCGCGACCTCCTACGACACCTCGGTCTTCATCGACCGCTCGATCCAGGCGGTCTACAGCACGATTCTCGAGGCGGTCGTCCTCGTCGTCCTGATCATCTTCATCTTCCTGCGCTCGCTGCGCGCGACGCTGATCCCGCTCGTCACCATCCCGGTGTCGCTCGTGGGCTCGTTTGCGCTGATGTATGCCTTCGGCTTCACGGTGAACACGCTGACGCTGCTCTCGATGGTGCTGGCGATCGGCCTCGTCGTCGACGACGCCATCGTCGTTCTCGAGAACGTCCATCGCCATATCGAGGACGGCATGGAGCCGAACGCCGCGGCGATCCGCGGCATCAACGAGATCGCCTTCGCGGTGGTGGCGATGACGCTGACGCTGGTCGCGGTCTATGCGCCGATGGCGTTCTCGACCGGCCGCACGGGCAAGCTCTTCATCGAATTCGCGCTGACGCTCGCGGGGGCCGTGCTGGTCTCGGGCTTCGTTGCGCTGACATTGACGCCGATGATGTGCGCCAAGCTGCTCAAGCATGACGAGAGCCATGGCTGGCTCTACAATCTGCTCGAACGCGGCTTCAATGCCCTCTCGCGCGGCTACCGCGCCTCGCTGCGCGGCGCGCTGGCGATCCGCCCGGTGATCGTGCTGCTGGCGATCGTCGTCGCCGGCGGCAGCTATTTCTTCTTCACCAGCCTGCGCTCCGAGCTGGCACCGGTCGAAGATCGCGGCAGCTTCACCGTGATTGGCGTCGCGCCCGAAGGCTCGACGATGAACTTCACGGCGGAGTATGCCCGCCGCGCCGAGGAGTTCTTCAAGCGCTTCCCGGATGTTCAGACCAATCTCGTCATCGTCGGCTTCCCGGATGTGACGCGTGCGCTGGCCTTCGCCCGTCTCAAGCCCTGGGAGGAGCGCGCCACGAAGCAGCAGGACATGGTGGCGGAGATCAACCGCAGCCTGTCGCAGGTGCCCGGCATCCGGCTCTTCGCGACCAACCCGCCCTCGCTCGGGCAGGGCGGCGCCAACAGCAAGCCGGTCGAGTTCGTGCTGCGCTCCTCGGAGCCCTATGCGCAGATCAAGGACTATGTTGATGCGGTGATCGCGGAGGTCTCCGGCTCGCCGGTGCTGACCAACATCGAGTCGAACCTCATCCTCGACAAGCCGCAGATCAAGGTCTCGATCGACCGCCAGCGCGCGGCGGATGTCGGCGTCGGCGTCGATGTCATTGGCCGGACGATGGAGACGCTGCTGGGTGGCCGGCAGGTCACCCGCTTCAACATGAATGGCGAGCAGTACGACGTCGTCATCCAGGTCGGCGGCGAGGATCGCAACACGCCGCAGGCGCTGCAGTCGATCTATCTGATGGGCCGGGGCGGCGCGGTGGTGCAGCTCTCCAGCCTGGTCAAGGTCGAGGAGACGGTCGCGCCGAAGGAGCTGATCCGCTTCAACCAGCTGCGCGCGGCGACGATAACCGCCGTGCCCGCGCCGGGCTATTCGCTCGGCGATGCGCTGGCGGTGCTGGAGCAGGCTGCGTCGCGCGTGCTGCCGAAGACCGTGCAGATCGACTATTCCGGCCAGAGCCGCGAGTTCAAGCAGTCGGGCGCCTCGATCGCGATCGTCTTCCTGCTGGCGCTGGGCTTCATCTACCTCGTGCTCGCGGCGCAGTTCGAAAGCTTCATCGACCCGGTCGTGATCATGGTCTCGGTGCCGCTCTCGCTGACCGGCGCGCTGGCCGCGCTCTACTTCACCGGCGGCACGATGAACGTCTACAGCCAGATCGGACTGATCACACTCGTCGGCCTCATCACCAAGCACGGCATCCTGATCCTGGAGTTCACCAACCAGCTTCGGGAGGAGGGCAAGGAGATGGTCGACGCGCTCGTCGAGGCCGCCGAGCTCCGCCTGCGGCCGATCCTGATGACGACGGGCGCGATGGTGCTGGGGCGCGGTGCCGCTGGCGCTCGCGACAGGTGCCGGTGCCGAAAGCCGCTCGCAGATCGGCTGGGTCATCGTCGGCGGCATGAGCTTCGGCACCTTGCTGACGCTCTATGTGGTGCCGGTCGCCTACTCTTATCTCGCGACCAAGAAGCGCTCGGTGCATGGGCATGTGGTGAAGGAGACGCCGGCGGCGCATCCGCAGCCGGCGGAGTAAGCGCTTCCGCATCATTCTCGGGCGAAGCGAAGCGCAGACCCGAGAATCTCAGGTCGCGCTGGCGCGGTCGGGTCGTTCACGAACCCTGAGATGCTCGGGACGAGCCCGAGCATGACGTAAGGCTGCTACTGCAGCCGCACCGAGACGCTCTCGCTGGCGCCGGTGCCGTCGATCACGGAAATCCGCAGGAAGCCCTTGCCCGGCGGTTGCCAGATCGCTTCGCGCCGCCGTGTCGGGCTGAGGATCGGGGCGCCGTCGACGAGCCAGGTATAGGGCGGCGCGCCACCGGCGACCTTGAGGTTGAGCTCGGGCCGGCCGTCGGCGGCCGATGCGGCGAGGTCGATCCGGGCGCCTTCGGGCGGGAAGGCCAGCTTCAGCGACGGCGTCGCCATCGCCGTGACGGTCTTCGGCACGTCCTGCCGCAGATGGCGCAGCGGCGGCGGCAGATGGGCCGATGTCGCGACGATGCTGTCGGGCGGCTGCGCGAAGGGGCGCGGATCGAGGCCCAGACGCGCGAAGGCATCGAACAGGATCGGCGCCGCGACGACGCGCCCGACGAGGCCCGGCACGGCACCGTTGTCGGCGCGGCCGACCCAGACGCCGATCGTATGCTTGCGGTCGAAGCCCACCGCCCAGGCATCGCGATAGCCATAGGAGGTGCCGGTTTTGAAGGCGATGCGGCCGGGCACGGCATTGAGCGGCGGCGGCGCGCCGAGCAGCGTATCGGCGACATACCAGGCAGCGACGGGCTCGACGAGACGTGGCGAGGGCGCGCCCCCGTCCTCCGCCCGCACCCTTAACGCCGCGACATCCCCGCCGCGCGCCAGCCCGACATAAAGCCGCGTCAGGTCCTGCAGGGTGATGCCGAGACCACCGAGGCCAACGGCGAGGCCGGGCGCGCCACCTTCCCTGGGCATCGCGACCGAAACCCCGGCGTCGCGCAGCCGGGACAGAAAGCGCTGCGGGCCGAGCGCCGAGAGCAGTTCGACCGCCGGCACGTTCAACGAAAGCTGCAGCGCCTTGCGGGCCGAAACCATGCCCTGGAAGGTCATGTCGAAATTCTCGGGCACGTAGAGCCCGTAGCGCGCCGGCCGGTCCTCCAGCATCGTCTCGGGATGGGCGATGCCGTTGTCGAAGGCGAGCGCGTAGATGAAGGGCTTCAGCGCCGAGCCCGGCGAGCGCAGCGCCCGCGTCAGGTCGAGCGAGCCCGCGCGCTCTGCCGCGAAGTAATCGACACCGCCGACCGAGGCGCGGATCTCGCCGGTGTCGTTGTCGACGGCGAGGATGGCGATCGAGACCTGCGGCGCCAAACCGAGGCTGCGGTCGCGGGCGAGGCTTTCGAGGCCGGCCTGCAGCCGCGCGTCGAGGCTGAGGCGATGGCTGCGGGCGGCCGGTGCCTCGGCCACGACCTGCTCGGCGACATGGGGGGCGAGGTTCGGGAAGGGCTTGCGCGCTGTCGGGATCGGCTCGTCCCGGGCGGCCGCGACCTCGGCGGCGGTGGCGAGGCCTGCCTGTTCGACGCGGGCCAGTACCCGGTCGCGTGCCTTGCGGGCAGCGTCGACGAAGCGGTCTGGCCGGCGCGTCTCGGGCGATTGCGGCAGGGCGACGAGCAGAGCGGCCTCGGCTGTCGAGAGGCGCTTCGGCTCCTTGCCGAACCAGGCGAGGCTGGCAGCCCGCACGCCCTCGAGATTGCCGCCGAAAGGGGCGAGCGTCAGATAGAGGTCCAGGATCTCCGCCTTGGTGAAGCGCCGCTCCAGCTCGATGGCCCGCATCGCCTGCCGGAGCTTGGCCGCGAGTGTGCGCTCCTCGCGCGGCTCCAGCAGACGCGCCACCTGCATGGTCAGCGTCGAGCCGCCGGAGACGATGCGGCCGTTCCACAGCATCTGGCCGGCCGCGCGGGCGAGGCCCAGCGGGTCAATGCCGGCATGGCTGTCGAAGCGCCTGTCCTCGAAGGCCTTGAGCATGGCGAGGTAGCGCGGATCGACATCGACCGTGCCGACCGGGAGCTTCCAGCGGCCATCAGGCGTCAGGAAGGGGCGCAGCAGCCTGCCCTCACGGTCGAGCACCACGGTCGAGCGCTCGGTGGTGGCCGTGAGGTCGAGAGGCGGGAGGGTCGCCGCATAGTGGAGGAGCGTGCCGGCCGCAGCGGCAAGGAGCAGGGCGAGCGATGCGGCTGCCACCTTAAGCTTGCGGAAGCGGCGGCCTTTCGCCGTCATGCTCGGGCTTGACCCGAGCATTTCAGGCAGGGAGGGCGCACCTTCCTGCGAGAGATTCTCGGGTCTCGGCTTCGCCTCTCCCGAGAATGCCGGTTTGTGATCGCCGTGCATCACCGCGCCGAGGCGATGTCCACCGTGCCGAAACCCGTCCGCCCGAAGCGGTCGGGGCGGTACATGTCCTCGATCAGGGCGGCAGGGGCGACGTATCGCCCGGGCGAGACGGCGCGGGCGATATAGGCGACGGTGTAGACCAGCTTCTGGTCCTTGCTGCCCGAGCGCTCGAAGGCTGCGACATAGCGGTCGTCGCGCGCCTCGGTATGGACGGGAACGACCTCCTGCTTCAGCCAGTCGAGGCCCGCGACGGATGCGCCCTCGGTCAGGTTGGCGTTCTCGATCTCGAGCCCGGCCGGGACGGGATCGACGAGGAGCAGGCGGCCATAGCGGCTGGCTGGCTCGGTGACCGTGAGCGCCACGACATAGCGCTCGTTCTGGCGTAGACGCGCCGGGTCGGCCTTCTCGCCCTTCATCGTGTAGATCACGCGCTCCAGCCCGAAGCCCTGGTTGAGGGCGGGCTCGGCGCCGGTCGGGATGCCGGCCACGGTGATCACCGCCTGCGCGGTGGCCGCGGCGGGATTTGCGACCGTCAGCGGCTTCTGCTCCAGCGCCGCGGCCGAGAGGGTTCGGTAGAGCGGCCCTTTCCGCTCGGCGCCGTCGACCGTCAGCGTCATGCCCTCGGCGTCCTTCGCCATCGCCTGGGCGGCGAGCACCATCCAGGCCTGCTCCTGGGTCGAGGTGTAGCGGGCCGTGTTGCGCGCGCCGTCGAGGATGGCGGCAGCGCGGCCGATCTCGGCCCGGTCGCCGGCCGATTCCGCAATCAGCGCGAGAACCGCGGCGCCGTCGCGCAGGCGCGAGCCGTAATCGGGACGCGACAGGCCATCGTCGCCGCGCTCCTGCAGCCCGGCCAGCGCACTGACGAAGGCGGCGCGGCCGCGGCCGCGATCGCCGAGCGCCGAGAGCGCCGCACCGATCTGGGCACGGGCCATGGGTGTGGCGAAATCGGCGAGCTTGTTGTCGGCGAGGTAGCGCAGGTCGCCCATCACCGGGCGGCCGTTGCGGGCCAGCACATAGAGGGCATAGGCGATGCCGGCCGCCTCCTCCTTGACGATCTCGCCGGTGTTGACGACTTGGTTGCGCAGCCGGTCGAGCGCGAGGTTGAAGGCGGTCTGCGGCACCGCAAACTGGCGCTCGCGGGCCCGCGTCAGGAAGTCCGCCGTGAAGGCGTCCAGCCACAGATCGTCGCCGCCGACGCCCCAGAGGCCGAAGGAGCCGTTGGCGCCCTGGCGGGCGAGAACGCGCTCGATCGCGGTCTGCACCCGCTCATCGGCATTGGCGTCGAGCGCGAGATGCTCGAGCGAGGCGAGCCGGTTGACATGGAGCAGCGGCAGGGCGCGGCTCACCGTTTGCTCGGTGCAGCCATAGGAATAGCGGTCGAGCGCCTTGAGCAAGGCGGGCACGTCGAGCGAGGCGAGCGGCGAGACGGAGACCGAGACCTGGCCTGAGCCGGGCACGAGATCGGCCAGGAGATCGGCCGAGACGGTGATCGCGCCACCATTGCCGGGGATCGGGCGCACGATGCGGCGCGCGATGGTGGCAGCGGAGGGCTGAACGCGCACGGCGAGGTTTTGCACGGTGCCGACGCCGCCGGGGCCGGTGATGCGGACATCGAATTCGGCGCGGCCGAGGCCGGCGGCCGTGACGGGGATCGTCATCTGGCTCTTGGCGCCGGCGGCGAGCTGGATCGTCCGGCGGGTGGCGTCGGCCGGCACCAGCACCGGGCCGCGAATGTCGAGATCGACGACATAGGGGCCGGCCGGGCCCTCGACATTGTCGATCTGGAGGTGGAAGCGCGACTGGTCGCCGATGGCGAGGAAGCGCGGCAGCGTCGCCTGCGCGACGACCTGGTCGCGCACGATCACCTCAGCGCTGGCCTGGCCGGTGCGGCCGGCCGACCAGGCGACCGCCATGACGCGCAGAGAGCCGTTGAAAGCCGGCAGCTCGAAATCGATCTTCGCCACGCCATCGGGGCCGACCTTGACCACGCCGGAATAACGGGCGACCGGCTCCTGCGTCGGCTTCTCGCCTTCGAGGGAGGGGGCGGCGTCGCCGCCGCTGCGGATCGCGCCGCGCGTGCCCTGCATGCCGTCGATCAGATAGCCGTAGAGGTCGCGCAGCTCGTGGCCGATCTGGCGCTGGCCGAAGAAGAACTTGCTCGGATCGGGGCTTTCGAAGCGGGTCAGGTTCAGGATGCCGACATCGACGGCGGCGACCGTGACGAAGGCTTCTTCGCCGGCCCGGGCGCCGGTGACCTTCACCGGCAGCGACAGCGTCGAGAGCGGGCGCACGAGCGGCGGCGCGCCGAGATCGAGCGCGAGCGTACGGGTCTCCTTGCCGATCGAGAACCAGGACAGGCCGATCGCCCTGCCGGGCAGGCGCTTGGCGGCGGCATCCATCGGCCGGTGGGCGAGCACGACGAGATAGGCGCCCGCGCCCCATTCGGCCCTGACCGGGACGGTCGCGGTGGTGCCGCCGGTGGCGATGTCGATGGTGCGGAGATCGACAACGCGGTCGGTGATGACCGCGAGCGTCGCCTTGCCCGCGAAGCGGGGGCTGAGGCGGACATTCAGGCTTTCGCCATCCGCGTAAGCCGCCTTGTCGATGATGACATCGAGCACGTCCGGCGTATCGGCGGTCTTGTCGGCCTCGTAGCCGACGCTGAAGGAGACCGAGGTTTCGGTTGCATCGGGCCCGTCGGCTGAAACGTCGAGGCGGTAATTGCCCCATTCGACCGGCGCGGCGATGCGGGCGGCAGCGGCCTCCGTGACCGCGACGTCGCCATCGGCGACGCGGCGGGTCGACTTCACGCCCTCATAGTTCCAGCGGCCGTCCTGGAAGAACCATTGATAGTTGCGCGTGACCTTGGACAGGGTCCATTTCACGCCGGCCCTGGCGAGGCGGCGGCCGTCGCCATTGGCCATGATGACGTCGAAGGTCGCGGTCTGGCCGTTGCCGAGTTCGCCCTCCTTGAAGGCCTTGCGCACGCCGATGGCGGCGCCCTTGGGCACGATCGGCAGCGTGACGGAGCGGGCGATGGCGCGCCCGCCGGGTTCGCCGACGCGGATGGTGAATTCGGCCTCGAGCGGGCGGTTGGTCTCGGGCTGCGCGACCGGGTTCGTAACGGTGACCTTGCCGGCGGCGTCGGTCGTGGTGCTTTCCTCGAATTCGGACTGGACCGGCTCGAAGGCCTCGTCGGTCAGGCCGACCTGATAGCCGGCGAAACCCGGAATGGCCGACTGGCCGGCGGCGCGGATCGTCATCGAACCGTTCACGTCGAGGCCTGAGCCCGGCGCGCCGTAGAGATAGCGCGCGCTGACATCGATCTCGGCCGGCTGGCCGGCCTGCAGGACGGGCGCCTTCGGTGACAGGGTCAGTTCGAGCCGCTCGGGAACGTAATCCTCGACGAGGAAGGAGACCTCGCCGATCGCGGGGCCCTTGGGATCGGCATAGGCCTGGACGCGCCAGGTGCCTGTCGCCGCACCCGAGAGCAGCGGGATCGAATGGGCACGCCCGCCGGCGCCCTGGTCCTCGACCTGGCGGCGGCGATACTCGACGCCGTCGGGCCGCTTGACCACCAGCGTCAGCGGCAGGCCGGTGACGGCGGTGCCGCGGGCATCGCGCAGCAGGCTTGTCAGATAGACCGTCTCGCCCGAGCGGTAGACGCCGCGCTCGGTGTAGAGGAAGGCGTCGAGCCCGGCGGGGGCGACGCGCCCCTTCACGCCGCGATCGGAGAGATCGAAGGCCGTCTGCTTCAGGTCGAGGAAGCCGTAATCCTCGGCGAGCGAGGCCGTGACGAGGCCCGGCGCATTGCCGCCCTGGCCCTTGGCGAAGCCGGCATCGAAGCGGGCATAGCCGTTGGCGTCGGAGCGGAGCGTCGCCAGCACCTCGTTGTTCTTCGCCAGCAGGCGCAGTTCGGCATTGGCGACGGGGGCGGCGTCGGAGAGCGAGCGCACCAGCACATGCACGCCGTCGGGGCCGGAGAAGGAGGTCAGGCCGAGATCGGAAACGACGAACCACTGCGTGGCGCGGGTGGTGCCGTCGTCATAGTCGCCATCGCTGTCGGAGGGGGCAGGCGCGCGGCCGCCGCTCGGCTTGGCGAACATCACATAGACGCCGGCTTTCAGCGCGCCGACGGCCTCCACCACCGGGAAGGCGGTGACGACGTCCTTGTTCAACTCGGATTTGACCTCCATCGAGCCGGTCCAGACGCGCTGGCCCTTGTCGCTTTCGATCTGCTTCGACTGATAGGCGCCGAGCTGGCCGAGGAAATCCTCCGAATGGACCGAATTGATCAGGTTGCGGTCGCCGATGCGCATGACCTCGAGGTCGAGCCTGTCGGCATTAACGGAGACGACCGGCACGCCCTGCTGGCCGGTGCGCGGCAGGACGTAGTTCTTGCCGGTGAAACGGACGGAGGGCGTCCGGTCGCGGACATAGACCTCGTAGTCGGCGGATTTCAGCAGCTTCTCGTCGGGGATCGCGGAGGGCACGCCCTGGCGGATGACGAAGCCGTAGCGCTCGCCATGGCGAAGTCCGTCGACGCAGATCTGGCGGTCCTCCGCGGTGACGGCGAAATCGCCTTTGCCGCCGGAGATGGCAACGTAAGGGGCGAAATCGATACGGCCGCGCGCGAGCGGTTCGGAAAACTCGAAGCAGGCGCGCGGGCTTGCGGCATCGGCATCGACCTTGTTGTCGGTCAGCCGGAAACCGCGCTGCTCGCGCAGGCCCTCATAGGCGGTGCGCAGCGAGGCGTTGTCGACGAGATCGAGGCTGAGACGGTAGGTCGTCAGGGCCGGGCGCCAGAGTTCGTTCTTCTCGAAGATGCGGGCGAGCAGGCCCAGCGAGGCGGCTTCGTCAGTGCGGCTCGTGGCGCGCTGATAGGCGAGGTACGCGGCGCTGATGGCGCGCTCGCGCAACTCCCAGCGCTCGCGATAGTCGCGCGGCTCAATGCCGTTGGCGGCGCGCGCCATCAGGCGCCAGCCCGCCGCGTTGGCAGGCTCGGCGACGACGGCGGCATTGGCCTGGGGCAGGGCGGCGCGGGCATCGCCACGGGCGAGCGCGGCCTCGCCGGTCCGTACCAGATCGGCGGCCGAGCGGGCGCCGGCGGAGACCTCGCGCTTGAGGCGCTCTTCGAGCCGCTGGCCGTCGGCGGCGAGATCGTTGCGGACATAAGCCTTCTGCGCGAAGGCAGGATGGGCTGCGAGCCCCAGTCCGAGGAGAAGCGCGAGGCGGGGCAGCAGGCGCATGGGCAATCCTCCGGAGGACGTCCGCGTGGCGGCGATGCCGGGCAAGGCCGGTCGGGGTGCGGTCGCGGCGGCAGGCTATCACCGGCGCGTCGCGGTGCAATCCGAAAGAACGGCCGAACGCGCGCGCCCCTTGCGGGCCCCGGCGATCTGACGCTCAATGCGCGCCTTCCAGGGAGGCGGCGATGAGAACCGGATCTGTGCGTCGCATGCGGACAGCCGCGCTGGCGACGACCTTCCTCTGCCTGTTCGCAGGCAGCGCCGTGGCGCAGGCGCCCGCCCCCGTGGCCAATCCGCAGCTCGCCGCGGCCCAGGCCGGTTTCGAGAACCTGCCCGAGCCGGAGCGCCGGGCGATCCAGGCCGACCTGATCTGGAGCGGGCACTTCAACGGCGCCGTCAGCGGCGGCTACGGGCCGCTCACCTTCCGTGCGATCAACGCCTTCAAGGCTGGCAAGGGCGCAGCCGACGGCCTGTTGAGCCCGCCCGAGCGGCGCAGTCTCGCCCAGGCCGCGCAGGCGGCTCGCGAGGCGGCGGGCTTCCGCGTCCTCGCGGACGAGCGCACCGGCCTGCGCATCGGTATCCCCCTAGCGGTCCTGCCGAAGCGGGACGTCTCGCCGTCGGGCAGTCGCTGGCAGAGCGCCGACGGCAAGGTGACGCTGGACACTTCGGCGACGCCCCCGGGCGAGACGCTGGAGGCCGTCTACGAGAAGGCCACCGCGCCGACGCCGAACAATCCGGGCCGGAAGATCACCTACAAGCTGCTGCGGCCGGATTTCTTCGTGGTCACCGGCGAGACGCCGACCGGGAAGTTCTACCGGAGGCTCGCCTCGGGACCGTCCGGGTTGCGGGGCTTCTCGATCGGCTACGACAAGGCGCTATCGGGTACCGTCGACAAGCTCGTGATCGCGATTGCGGCGAGCTTCGAGCCGTTCCCGACCGGCCCGCTGCTGCAGGCTCCGGCCGTGGCCTCGGCCACCGGCCCGAGCGCGGCGACGGCCATCGCTGCCACCGCGGCAGCGGCCTCGGCCACGCGACCGAGCGAGAGACATGCGAGCGGTGTCGCCGTCGGCGAGCGCGTGGTCGCGACAGCGGCTGCTGCGACCGAGGGCTGCCGTTCGCTGCGGGCCGGGGGGCGTGTCGCCCGGCTTCGCGGGGCGCCGGAGGCGGGCATCGCGCTGCTCGATATCGAGGGCGGTGCGCCTTTGTCTGCGCCGGGCTTCCGCGCCGACCCGGTGACTGAGGGCGACAGCCTCGTGCTCGTGGCCTTCGGGGAAGAGCAGGGCAAGCGCGTTGCAGTGGCCCTGCCGGGGCAGGCGGTCGCGGGCACTGCCGGGATGGCCGTTCTGGCGCCGCTCCAGCCGGGGCAGGCAGGGGCGGCGGCGTTCGACCGCCAGGGCCGCTTTGCTGGGCTCGTCACCGGCAACCCGTCGGACAAGGTCCTGATCGCCGGGATCGCCCCGCAGCGCAGCTACGCACTCGCCGGTGCGGCATCGGTTCAGGCGGCGGCGACGAAGGCCGGCGCCACGGCGCCTTCTCCGGCTCCGGCCGGACGCTCCGATCTGAGCACGGGCGCGATCGTCGAGAAGGCGGCGCCCGCCGTGCTGGCGATCGTCTGCGGGCTATAAAATTAGCACCGAAGGCAGTTGTCTCCGCTGCGACAATCGGTTCAGATGCAGCTGTCTACGCAAGAGTGCCCCGTCGATGACGAGGAGCGCTCGGTGACTAAATCGATTTAGGGAGAGACCCATTATGACGGACATCATCACCCGGCGTGGCGTGCTCGCGGGAGCCGCCGCGGCCGGAGCCGCATCGCTGATCGCAAAGCCGGCCCTGGCGCAGGCGCAGTGGCCGTCACGGCCCGTGACCCTGATCTGCCCCTGGGGCGCCGGCGGCGGCACCGACGCCACGGCCCGCATCGTGGCCCAGCTCATGGAAAAGGAGCTTGGCCAGCCCTTCAACGTGGTGAACCGCACGGGCGGTTCGGGCGTGGTCGGCCATTCGGCGATCGCGACCGCGGCGCCCGACGGCTACACGATCGGAATGCTCACGGTGGAGATCACCATGATGCATCATCAGGGCCTGACGGAGCTGAAGTCGACGAACTATGCCGCGCTCGGCCTGATGAACGAAGACCCGCCGGGTGTGCAGGTCTCGGCCTCGAGCCCCTACAAGGACATTAAGGCGCTGGCCGACGCGATCAAGGCGGCGCCTCCCGGCAAGCTCAAGGCTTCGGGCACGGGCCAGGGCGGCATCTGGCATCTGGCGCTGATCGGCTGGCTCGTCGCGATGGGCCTGAAGCCGGACCATGTCGCCTGGGTGCCGTCCAACGGCGCCGCGCCGGGCATGCAGGATCTGGCGGCGGGCGGCATCGACATCGTCACCTGCTCGGTGCCGGAGGCCCGCGCCATGATCGACGCCGGCAAGGCGAAATCGCTGGCGATCATGGCGGAAGCCCGCAACCCGCAGTTCAAGGACGTGCCGACGCTGAACGAGACGCTCGGCATCAACTACTCCGTCGGCGCCTGGCGCGGCATCGGCGGGCCGAAGGGCATCCCCGCCGACATCCAGGCGAAGATCACCGCCTCGCTGAAGAAGGCCTTCGAGTCGAAGGACTATCAGGACTTCATGAACGCGCGCGGCTTCGGCATGAAGTTCGCCGACGGCCCGGGCTTCGCCAAGTTCATGGAAGAGGGCGACAAGGCCATGGCGGCCGCCATGAAGGCCGCCGGCCTGGCCAAGGCCTGATCGGCGCACTCCTCGACGCCGGAGAGCCTCGGGCTCTCCGGCGTCTTTGCCTTTGCCTTTGCCATACTCTGGAGTTGCCGATGCAACTGTCCGATCGCCTGACCGGCGGCGCCATTGCGGCGCTTGGCTCGGTCGCCTTCTATTATGGCTCGAAGCTGCCGCCGGTACCCGGCCAGCAGGTCGGCCCTTCCGCCTTTCCGATGGTCGTCGGCGCCGGGCTCGTGCTCTGCGGGGCGCTGATCGTCTTCGGCGTCGGACGCCATTTCGAGGAGGTGGCGGAGGCCGAGGTCACCAGCCACACCGCGCCCGAACTGCTCGAGCCGCTGCCGGCCTGGCGCAACTGGCTGGCGCTGCTGCCGCCGGCACTGGTGCTGTTCTATGCGCTGGCCTCCGAGACGCTCGGCTTCCTGCCGACTGCAGCGATCATGGTCGCGGCCGCCAGCTTCGCCTTCGGTGCGAAGCCGAAGCTGGCGATCCCGCTGGCCATCATCGCGCCCTTCGTCGTCAACCTGATCTTCCTGAAGCTGCTGCGCGTGCCGCTCCCCGGCGGTCTCCTGCCTTTCCCGTGGTGACGCGATCATGACGAACACCATCATCCAGGCCTTCGGGCTCGTCTTCGCGCCCGATGTGCTGATCGCGATCTTCGCCTCGGCGATCTACGGGCTGGTCGTCGGTTCGCTGCCGGGTCTGTCGGCCACCATGGCCACCGCGCTGCTGGTGCCGGTCACCTTCTACCTCTCGCCGATCGCGGCTGTGGCGACGATCATCACCGCCTCGGCCATGGCGATCTTCTCGGGCGACATTCCCGGCTGCCTGCTGCGGATTCCCGGCACGCCGGCCTCGGCCGCCTATACCGACGAAGCCTATGCAATGACCCGCAAGGGCCAGGCCGAGACGGCGCTCGGCATCTGCCTGTGGTTCTCGGCGCTTGGCGGCATCGCCGGAACGCTCTCGCTGATGGTGCTGGCGCCGGTGCTGGCCGAATTCGCCCTGTCCTTCTCGACCTATGAGAACTTCTGGCTCGCCATGCTCGGGCTGATGTGCGCCACGCTGGTGGCGCGCTCCTCGCCGATCAAGGCGATCGCCTCGATGCTGCTCGGCCTGCTGATCACCTGCGTCGGCATCGACAATCCCGGCGGCGTTGCGCGCTTCACGCTGGGCTCGACCGACCTGCTCGGCGGCATCGAGGTCATTCCCGCGCTGGTCGGCGTCTTCGCTCTGGCCGAGGTGATGCGGGCGCTGACCGAGCGCGAGCCGCCGAAGCTCGAGCACCGGCAGCTCGGCGGCATCCTCAAGGGCCAGTGGGAGCTGACCAAGAAATATCCCAAGCAGCAGGCCCGCGGGAACATTGTCGGCATCATCATCGGTGTGCTGCCCGGCGCCGGCGCCGACATGGCGGCCTGGGTCAGCTATGCGATGGCCAAGCGCTTCTCGAAGACGCCCGAGAAGTTCGGCACAGGCCATCCGGAGGGGCTGATCGAGGCCGGCGCCAGCAACAACGCCTCGCTTGCCTCGGGCTGGGTGCCGGCGCTGCTCTTCGGCATTCCCGGCGACACGATCACCGCGATCGCGATCGGCGTGCTCTACATGAAGGGGCTCAATCCCGGCCCGACGCTGTTCACCGAGCAGGCGTCGAGCATGTATGCGCTCTACATCATCTTCATTCTCGGCAACATCATCATGATCCCGCTGGGCATCATCATGATCCGGCTGGCGAGCCGCGTCGTCGGGGCGCCGCGGTCGGCGGTGATGCCGATCATCATGGTGTTCTGTGCGGTGGGCGCCTTCGCGACGGCCGGCAACAACCTGTTCGCGGTCTATTGTGTTGCCGCCTTCGGGCTGATCGGCTTCGTGATGGAGAAGAACGGCTATCCCGTCGCGGCGATGGTGCTGGGCGTCGTCATGGGCACGATGGTCGAGCAGAACTTCGTGACCTCGCTGATCAAGTCGGACGGGTCGCTCCTGCCCTTCTTCAGCCGGCCGGTCGCGAGCGTGCTCGCCGCGATGACCTTCGCCGCGCTGCTCTGGCCGGTGTTCTCCTGGGCGACGGACAAGCTGCGCGAGCGGCGCGTCGCGGCCGCCTGAGCGGTACGGGAGGGCCGGCTCCGGCCGGCCCTCAGCGCTTCAGGAAGGCGGCGAAGGCGGCCTGGGCCTCGGCCGAGCGGAGGCGCTCTCCAAAATGGCGCGCTTCCGTCGCCAGGGTCTCGGCGACGCTTGCCGCCTGCCCGCGCTTGAGCAGCATCTTGGTCAGCGCGACCGATTGCGGCGGCAGCGCCGCCAGCGCCTTGGCCTTGTCGAGCGCAGCCTCCAGCGCCTTGCCCTCGGCAAGGACGCCGTTGAGCAGGCCGGCGTCCAGCGCCGCCTGGGGGCCGAAGCTCTCGCCCAGCATCAGCAGTTCGGCTGCTCGCTTGGAACCCGCCGCGAGCGGCAGCAGATAGCTGGACGCGCCTTCGGGGCAGAGACCGAGCGTAACGAAGGGCATGCGGAACATGGCGCCTGCGCCGGCGAAGGCGAGGTCGCAATGCAGCAGCATCGTCGTGCCGATGCCGACGGCGAACCCTTCCACGCCCGCGACGACCGGCTTCGTGGCCGTCGAGATCGCGCCGAGGAAATCCATCGCGACGCGGGCGCCGTCATCGGCGGAGGCTGCGAAATCACGGATGTCGTTGCCGCTGGTGAAGCAGCCGCCAGAGCCGGTGACCACGATGGCGCGGATGTCGGCATCGGCTTCCGCCGTGGAGAAGGCCGCGATCAGGCCGAGATAGCTGGCGCGGTCGAGCGCGTTCTTGCGCTCGGGCCGGTTCATCGTGATCTGCAGGACGCCGGGCGCCACGGTTTCGGTCAGAACGGCGCTGGTCATTCCCGGATCTCCATCCCTCAAGCCCGGCCGGGTCCCACGGATCGATGCTCCCGGGCCCGGCTCTCAACGGCAGGCTTGGCATGGCGCTTCGCCGGGGGTCAAGCGTGCGGCCTGCTTGACAAAGGGGACCTCCGCCATGTCCTCCTTCGCCCTCGACCGGCCGCGCCCCAGCGCCGGCACAGCAGGGACGCATGCCTATGGAGACCGTCCGGCTCGCCCGTCAGGGCGAGATCGCGATCGCGACGATCGACAACCCACCCGTCAACGCTCTCGGCCAGGCCCTGCGGGCTGGTCTCGCCAGCGTCATCGCGGAGGCGGCTGCCGATCCGACGGTGAGCGCCATCGTACTGGCGGCGGCGGGCCGCGCCTTCATCGCGGGGGCCGACATCAGCGAGTTCGGCAAGCCGCCGCTCGCGCCCTACCTCCCCGACCTGCTCGATGCGATCGAGGCCTGCCGCAAGCCGGTCGTCGCCGCGATCCAGGGGGCGGCGCTCGGCGGCGGCCTCGAGGTCGCGCTCGCCTGCCATGGTCGCGTCGCGGCGCCGACCGCATCGCTGGGCCTGCCAGAGGTCAAGCTGGGACTCATCCCCGGTGCGGGCGGCACGCAGCGCCTGCCGCGGCTGATCGGGGCGGCGAAGGCTTTTCCGATGATGCTCTCGGGCGAGCCCGTCAATGCCGGCAAGGCGCTGGAGCTCGGGTTGGTCGATGCGGTGACGGGCGATGATCTCGTCGCGGCCGCCGTGGCGCAGGCCCGCGCCCTCGCAGGGCGCGGCGCGCCGCTGCGTCTCAGCAAGGCCGGCGCGAAACTGACGGCCGCCGATCGCGCGGCCTTCGAGGCGCTGGCCACCGACGCGATGAAGAAGTCGGGCGATCTGCCCAACGTGGCGGCCTTGATCGAGGCCGTGCGCGGCGCCTTCGAGCTGAGCTTCGCGGAGGGGCTCGCGGTCGAGCGAGCACTCTTCCTGAAGCTCGTCGCCGATCCGCGCTCGGCTGCACTGCGCCATGTCTTCTTCGCGGAGCGCGAGATCGCCCGGGTGCCGGGCATCGGCGCCGAGGTGAAGCCGCGCCCGATCGCAAAGGCTGCCGTGATCGGCGCCGGCACGATGGGCGGCGGCATCGCCATGTGCTTCGCCAATGCCGGCATCCCGGTGACGCTGATCGAGCAGGAACAGGCGCAGATCGACAACGGCATGAACCGTGTCGCGGCGATCTACGAGATGTCAGTGACGCGCGGCTCGCTGACGCCGGAGAAACGCGACGAGCGCCTGGCCCTGATCACCCCCGCGGTCGGTCTCGCGGCCGCCGCCGAAGCCGACATCGTGATCGAGGCCGCCTTCGAGGAGATGGGCGTCAAGCAGCAGATCTTCGGCGCGCTCGACGACATCGCCAAGCCCGGCGCGATCCTCGCCAGCAACACCTCCTATCTCGACGTGCCGACGATCGCGGCGGCGACGCGCCGCCCGCAGGACGTGCTGGGGATGCATTTCTTCAGCCCGGCCAATGTGATGAAGCTGCTGGAAGTCGTACGGCCTCAGGGCGTGGCCGAGGATGCGGTGGTCACGGCGATGGCGCTGGGCCGCCGGCTCGGCAAGGTGCCGGTCGTCGTCGGCAACGGCTTCGGCTTCGTCGGCAACCGCATGCTGGAGGCGCGCACCCGCGCGACTGAGCGGTTGCTGATCGCGGGAGCGCTGCCGCATGAGGTCGATGCGGCGCTGACCGGCTTCGGCTTCAAGATGGGCCCCTGCGCCATGGCCGATCTCGCGGGCAACGACATCGGCTGGCGCTCGCGCAAGGCGCGCGGCAAGACGGCGGCTGTGGCGGATGCGATCTGCGAGGCCGGCTGGTTCGGCCAGAAGACCGGACGCGGCTATTTCCTCTATCCGGAAGGGGCCCGCAGCGGGCAGCGTGACCCGGAGGTCGAGGCGCTGATCGCGCGCATCTCGGAAGAACAGGGCGTGACGCGGCGCAGCTTCACGACTGAAGAGATACTCTCGCGCCTGCTCGACCCGATGGTGAACGAGGGCGCGCGGATCCTGGAAGAGGGCATCGCGGCGCGGCCGGGCGATATCGACGTGATCTGGCTCAACGGCTACAACTGGCCGGCCTGGCGCGGAGGGCCGATGTACTGGGCCGATACGGTCGGGCTTCATAACCTCGTGGCGCGGCTGGACAAGCTGGCGGCCGAGACCGGCGATGCGACGCTAAAACCGGCGCCGCTGTTGCGCCGGCTTGCGGACGAGGGCAAGGGCTTCGCCGACCTCAAGGCGCGATCCGCCTGAGCGGGCGGATCGACATCTCCACAGCACAAGGCAGGGAAGACAGGTTCCATGACCGAAGCCGTCATCGTTTCCACGGCGCGCACGCCGATCGGCAAGGCCCATCGCGGCGCCTTCAACCAGGTTCGCGGCGCCGACATGGCGGCGCATGCGATCCGCCATGCGCTGGAGCGCGCCGGGCTCGAGCCGGAAGCGGTCGAGGAGGTGGTGATGGGCTGCGGCTATCCGGAGGCCGCGACCGGCCTCAACGTCGCCCGCCATGCCGCGCTGGTCGCGGGCATCCCGGTCCAGTCGGCCGGCGTCACGGTCAGCCGCTTTTGCGCCTCGGGGCTGGAGGCGATCGCGCACGCGGCGCGGCGCGTGGTGATGGACGGTGTGCCGGTCGCGGTTGGCGGTGGCGTCGAGTCGATCTCGCTGGTGCAGCCGGTGACGCGGCGCGACCTCGCCATGAACGACTGGCTGCTTGCCAACAAGCCGACGATCTACACGACCATGATCGAGACCGCCGACATCGTGGCGCAGCGCTACGGTATCTCGCGCCAGGCCCAGGACGAGTTCTCGCTGGCGAGCCAGCAGCGCACGGCCGCCGCCCAGGAGCGCCGCCTGTTCGACAACGAGATCGTGCCGATGAGCGCCGTGATGGCGGTCACCGACAAGGCGACCGGCGAGGTCAGCCAGAAGCCGGTGACCTTGTCGAAGGACGAGGGCAACCGCGCCGATACCACGCTGGAGGGCCTGCTCAAGCTGAAGCCCGTGCGCGGCGAGGACCAGTTCGTCACCGCCGGCAATGCCAGCCAGCTCTCGGATGGCGCCTCGGCCAGCGTCGTGATGTCGGCGGATGAGGCGGCGCGGCGCGGTCTGTCGCCGCTCGGCATCTTCCGCGGCTTCGCCTCGGCCGGCTGCGAGCCCGATGAGATGGGCATTGGCCCGGTCTTCGCGGTGCCGCGCCTGCTGGAGCGCAACGGGCTGAGCGTGTCCGACATCGATCTCTGGGAGCTGAACGAGGCCTTCGCCTCTCAGTCGCTCTATTGCCGCGACAAGCTCGGCATCGACCCGGACAAGGTCAACGTCAATGGCGGGGCGATCGCGATCGGCCACCCCTTCGGGATGAGCGGCGCGCGCCTCGTCGGCCATGCGCTGCTGGAGGGCCGCCGGCGCAAGGCGCGCTACGCGGTGGTGACGATGTGCGTCGCGGGCGGCATGGGCTGCGCGGGTCTGTTCGAGATCAACCCGGGCTGAACCAATCCGTCCCTGCCGCGTCTAGGTGAGGGCGCGCCGCCATGGGGCGGCGCCAGGGGGGAGATCCGAATCGTGGCCTCGGGACTGTTCGCACTGCTCGACGATATCGCCGGCATCGCCAAGGTAGCGGCATCGTCGGTCGACGATGTCGTGGCGCAGGCGACCAAGGCCGGTACCAAGGCGGCCGGCATCGTCATCGACGACGCCGCGGTCACGCCGCGCTATGCGGTGGGCTTCGCCGCGGCACGCGAATTGCCGATCATCTGGAAGATCGCGCTCGGCTCGCTGAAGAACAAGCTGCTCTTCCTGCTGCCGGGCGCGCTGATCCTGGCGCTCGTCGCACCGTGGCTGATCACGCCGCTCCTGATGATGGGCGGCGTCTATCTCTGCTACGAGGGCGCCGAGAAGATCGTCGAGCTGGTCGTGCCGCATGCCGCCGCGACGCCGGAAGAGGCCGGCAAGGCTGCGCTCGATCCCAAGCTGCTCGAGGAGCAGAAGATCGCCGGTGCGATCAAGACCGACTTCATCCTCTCGGCCGAGATCATGGCGATCACGCTGTCGACCGTCTCGAGCGCCTCCTTCCAGATGCAGGCCATCGTGCTGGCGGTGGTCGGCATCGGCATCACCGTGCTGGTCTATGGCGTGGTGGCGCTGATCGTGAAGGCGGACGATGTCGGGCTTGCGCTGGCCCAGCGCCGCTTTGCGCCGGTGCGGCTTCTCGGCCGCGCGCTGGTCGTCGGCATGCCGCATTTCCTGACCGCGCTCAGCGCGGTCGGCACGGCGGCGATGCTCTGGGTCGGCGGCGGCATCATCATCCATGGGCTGGAAGAGTTCGGCATGACCGCGCTCGGCCATGCCAGCCACGACATCGCCGCCGCGGCGGGGCGGTTGTTGCCTGTCGGTGGCATCGTCGAGTGGCTGGCGGGGGCGGTGTTCTCAGCGATCTTCGGGCTGATCGTCGGCGGCCTCGCGATTGTGGTGATGCACTACGCCGTCCAGCCCGCGCTCAAGAGCGTGCGCAGCGCCTGAGCCTCAATCCAGCCAGGTGGTGAAGCCCTCGACCGGCTCGCGTTCCGCGACTAGCCCGTTCTGGGGTGCCGCCGGATCGGCATGGCCTATGGCGATGCCGCAGACGACGATTTCGCTGTCAGGGATGGCGAGTTCGCGCCGCACCACCGGGTGGAAGCGCGCGAAGATCGCCTGCGGGCAGGATTGCAGGCAATGCCCCTGCGCCGCGATCAGCAGGCTCTGCAGGAACATGCCGAGATCGATCCAGGAGCCGATTTCCAGATCGCGGTCGACCGTCAGCATCAGCGCGACGGGGGCATCGAAAAAACGCAGATTGGCGGCGCTCTGGCGCTTCATGCCGGCGACATCGCCTTTGGTGACGCCGAGCAGGCCGTAGAGATCCCAGCCGACCTTGCGGCGGCGCGACTGATAGGGCTCGCGGAAGGTCTCGGGGTAGTAGCGGTACTCCTCGGACTGGACGAAATCGGGATCGTCGAGTGCCGCCAGCAGGGCGCTCTCCAGCCGCGCCCGCGACTGCGGCCCGATCACGCGCAGTTTCCAAGGCTGCATGTTGGTGCCGCTCGGCGCACGTGACGCGACCTCGATCAGCCGGTACAGAAGGGCAGGATCGACCGACGTCGGCAGGAAGGCGCGGGTCGCGCGGCGGGAGGTGATCGCGTGCTCGACGGCTTGAGTGGGTGTCATGTGTCGTCTCACCTCGTCATGGTCGGGCTTGACCCGACCATCTCGGACTCCAGCGCGATCTCGTCTGAGAGATTCCCGGGTCGCCGCGCTGCGGCGCCCGGGAATGACGGTTGTCTCAGCCCGCTTTCCGCGTTTCGACAAACGCCGCGTGTTCCTCGACCAGCCCACCAGCCAGCGCCTTGGCGACCAAAGCACGGGTGTTGGCGAGGCCGTAGATCGCGGCGAAGGAGCCGAAGCGCGGTCCCTGATCCTCGCCGAAGAAGACCTGGTAGATCGCCTTCCACCACTCGCCAGAGACGCCTGGCCGCTCGGGCGTGGCGTTCTTGGCGGTGAGGTTCTGGTAGCGCGGGATGGCGCGGGCGACGTCGAGCGCCGTGTCCTGCACCATCTCGGCGGTGGCGTCGGCCGGCAGGGCGGCGAGCGCGGCGTCGAGTGCGGTAAAGGCCGCCACCTCGGTCTCGTCGGCGAGACGGTAGTTCTTCGCCGGCTTCACGAAGTCGCGGAAATAGGCGATCGCATAGCCGACCAGCGCGTCGAGCCGCGGATGGGTCTGCGGCGAGATGCCCGGCGCATAGCGCTGGAGGAAGCCCCAGAGCACGGCCTTGTCCTCGGAATTGGCGACGGCGACGAGGTTCATCAGCAGGCCGAAGGTGATCTGCGCCCGCGAGACGTTGTCGCCTTCTCCGGTCGCGATGATCTCCGGCTGCGGCGGCTCGCCATGGTGGAGATGCCAGACCGGGTTGCCGAGGCGGTTCTTCCAGTCCTGGCGCTCATAGCCGCCGAGGAACTGCAGGTATTCGTCGACTGCACGCGGAATGACGTCGAAATGCAGCTTCTTGGCCTCGCGCGGGCGCTGGAACATGTAGAGCGCCAGGCTCTCCTGCGGGCCGTACTCGAGCCATTGCTCGATGGTCAGGCCGTTGCCCTTCGACTTCGAGATCTTCTGGCCCTGCTCGTCGAGGAAGAGCTCGTAGTTGAAGCCCTCGGGCGGCGTGCCGTCGAGCGCACGTGCGATCTGCGAGGACACCTTGACCGAGTCGATCAGGTCCTTGCCCGCCATCTCGTAGTCGATGCCGAGCGCGACCCAGCGCATCGCCCAGTCCGGCTTCCACTGCAGCTTGACCTGGCCGCCGGTGACGGGCGTGACGAAGCGCTCGCCCGTGGTGGGATCGGTCCAGGCAATGGTTCCGGCCTCGACGTCGCGCGCCTCGATCGGCACCTGCATGACGACACGCGTCACCGGGTGGATTGGCAGGAAGGGCGAATAGGTCGCCGCCCGCTCCTCGCGCAGCGTCGGCAGCATGATCTTCATGATTGCGTCGTAGCGCGCCAGCATCTTCAGCAGCGTCGCGTCGAACTCGCCGGCGCGGTAGCTGTCGGTCGACGACTTGAACTCGTAGTCGAAGCCGAACTGGTCGAGGAAGGCGCGCAAACGGGCATTGTTGTGCCGGCCGAACGAGTCATGCGTGCCGAAGGGGTCGGGCACCTCGGTCAGCGGCTTGCCGAGATTGGCAGCGAGCAACGCCTTGTTGGGGACGTTGTCGGGCACCTTGCGCAGCCCGTCCATGTCGTCGGAGAAGGCGATCAGGCGCGTCGGGATGGCGCCATCGGTCAGCACCTCGAAGGCATGGCGCACCATCGAGGTGCGGGCGACCTCGCCGAAGGTGCCGATATGGGGCAGGCCCGAGGGGCCGTAGCCGGTCTCGAAGATGACCTCCTTCTTGCCCGATTTCTCGATCCGCGCGACCAGCTTGCGAGCTTCCTCGAACGGCCAGGCGGCCGAACGCTGGGCGGCGTCCACAAGGGCGGGGTCGAAAACCGGCATTTGGGGTGGTGTCCTCTCCAGATCCTGCAAAAAATGCGGAGGACGGGCTTTCGCAGATTGCGAAGGGCGGCGTCAATGACGGGATGCGTCGAGAGCGGTTGTGGAACCGCGTAGCGGGTATAGGTTGCTCGGCCTTGAGCCTTGAGAGGACGACCGCCTTGGATCCCGATCTGCACGCCGAACTCACCGCGTGGCGACGCCATCTCCACGCCCATCCGGAACTCGGCCGCGAGGAGAAGGAGACGAGCGCCTTCGTCCAGGCGAAGCTGACGGCTCTCGGCGTGCCCTTCACCGCCGGCATCGGTGGCCATGGCGTGGTGGCGACGCTGAGGCGCGGCGGCTCGGAGCGGTCGGTCGGCCTGCGCGCCGACATGGACGCGCTGCCGATCCTCGAGGCGAACGACCTGCCCTACAACTCCACGCGGCCGCACGTCATGCATGCCTGCGGCCATGACGGCCACACCACGGCGCTGCTCGGCGCGGCCGCCCTGCTGGCCCGCGACGAGGGCTGGAGCGGCACGGTGCAGTTCGTCTTCCAGCCGGCCGAGGAGGGCGCCGGCGGCGCCCAGGCGATGCTCGCCGACGGCGTGATCGAGCGCTTCCCGATGGAGCGCATCTTCGCCCTGCACAACTGGCCGGGGCTAGAGGCGGGCACCATCGCGGTGCATCGCGGGCCGGTGATGTCCGAGCCCGGCCGGTTCAGGATCACGCTCAACGGCACGGCCGGGCATGCGGCGCTGCCGGAGACGACGCGCGACCCGATCGTCGCCATGGGGCATCTGATCGTCGCGCTGCAGACGATCGTTTCGCGCAATATCGATCCGATGGAGTCGGCTGTCGTCTCGATCGGTCAGGTGCATGGCGGCTCGGCCTCGAACCAGATCCCAACCAGCGTCTTCATCGAGGGCACTTTCCGCACCTTCGTGCCAGCGGTGCGCGATCGCCTGCTCGGGCGCATCAACGCGATCGCGCAGAACATCGCCGCGACCTTCGAGATGCAGGCCGAGGTCGAGATGATGCATGGGGCCGCCACGATCAACACGGCGCCGGAGGAGGAGATCGCCGCGGCGGCCGCGCAGGCGGCCGGGGTGGGTTTGCGGCGTGATCTCAAGCCCAGCTCCACCGGTGAGGACTTCGCCTATTTCCTGCAGCGGTTGCCCGGCGCCTATGTCTGGATCGGCAACGGGCCGGTGCGCGCCGGCGGCGAACTGCACAACGACCGCTACGATTTCAACGACGCGATCCTGCCGGCTGCGTCCGGCTGGCTGGCGGCGGTGGCGAAGCAGGCGCTGAGCGCGAACGCGCCGGCAGCGAAGGCCTGAGATCGCGCGTCATGCTCGGGCGCAGACCCGAGCATCTCTGGCCGGACGCATCTCCTGCAAGAGATTCTCGGGTCTGCGCTGCGCTCCGCCCGAGAATGACGCAGTGGCTCAGAACGGGCTTACCGGGAAGAACCGCAGATAAAGCCGCGCATAGGTGCCGTCGTCCCAGAGCGATTGGAGCGCGTAGTCGAGGGAGCGTTTGAGCGGCGCCTCGTCCTTGCGCAGGAGGAAGGCGACGCCCTCGCCGAAGTAGCGGCTTTCGAGGAAGGGCCCGCCGGTGAAGGCGAGTTCGCCGCCGCCGCTGCCAGCGAGCAGCAACGAGAGCGCTACGCCGTCGCCGAAGACGAATTCGGCGTCGCCGCTGCGCAGGGCCGTGACGGCGGCTGCGAGGCTTGCCGCTTCGCGGCGCTGGACGAAGGGCAGCAGCCGCTCGAGATAGGCCTGATGCGCCGTGCCGGCGACGACGGCGACGCGCTTGCCCTGCAGCGAGCGCGTGTCGAGTTCGGCCTGGGCGTTGCCGCGGGTGGTGGCGAAGCGGGCCGAGCCGCGGAAATAGAGATGGCTGGCCGCAAAGCGGGCGCGGATCGGCGGTGTCAGGTTCACCGCCGCCGCCAGCACGTCGCCGCGGCCCTCGGCGAGCGAATCCAGCAGCGTATCGAAACGGCGGGCCTGCACCGTGCAGGTCCAGCCGAGCTTCTCGCAGGCGGCGCGTGCCAGTTCGACGGAGAAGCCGGTCAGGCCGCCATCGGGCCCCGCGAAATGCAGCGGCGGGTACTCGTCGTCGGTCAGGAAGCGGATGACGCGGGGCGGGCCGGGCTCGGGCCGGTCGAGCCGGATGCGCGGATCCCAGAAGTTCGGCACGGTGACGCGCGACTGTGCCAGCACGGCCTGCGGGGCGAGCGTCAGCAGGGCCAGCGTGAGGAGGACTGCGCGGATCATGCGCGCATCTGGCGCGAGGGGGCGGGCGGGATCAAGAGGGCTGCGTTTCGACCGTTCTCCCAGCCGTCATGCTCGGGCTTGACCCGAGCATCTCTTGCCGGAGATTCTCGGGTCTTCGCTTCGCTGCGCCCGAGAATGACGGCCACGCTGTCAGGCTGTTACCCTGCCAGCGCCGCCACCGTCGCCTTCGCGCCCTTGTCGAACAGTGCCGCAAGATGCCGCTCGACGGCCTGGGTGAACCGCGGCTCGCGCGGGAGGTCGGCGCCGAAGATCGCCTCGATGCCGAACAGTGACCGGCTGAGCGCCGTGGCATTGTGGCCGGCCGCCTTGGCTTTCTCCGCGAAGGTCGCCGCGAGCGGGTCGCGGACATCGATTGTCACGCCCTTTTCGTCGGTGCCGGCAACGTAGCGCATCCAGGCGGCGACGCCGAGCGCGAGATGATCGATCGGGGCGTCCTGCTTCAGGCGGTCGCGGATGGTGCCTAACAGACGCTGCGGCAGCTTCTGGGAGCCGTCCATGGCGATCTGCCAGGTGCGATGGCGGATCGCGGGATTGCGGAAGCGGGCGAGCAGCGCCTGCGCATAGTCCCCGAGGACGACGCCCTGAGGCGCGGGAACGGTCGGGATGATCTCGGCCCAGAGCCCTTCGAGGAAGCGAGCGAAGACCGGGTCGCCGCTGGCCTCCGAGACCGTCTCGTGCCCCGCGAGATAGCCGAGATAGGCGAGCGAGGAATGCGCGCCGTTGAGCATGCGCAGCTTCATGAATTCGAAGGGCGCGACCTCGGAGACCATCTGGGCGCCGACGCGCTCCCAGGCCGGGCGGCCGGCGGCGAAGACGTCCTGGATCGCCCATTGCCGGAAGGGCTCGCCGATCACGGGCGCGGCATCCTCCAGCCCGATCAGGCCCGCGACCTCGGCGATATCGGCTTCGGTCGTGGCCGGCACGATGCGGTCGACCATCGTGGCCGGGAAGGCGCCGTTGGCTTCGGTCCACTGGGCGAGCCCGTCGTCGGAGAGCGCCGCGAAGTCGCGCACGAGGCCGCGCAGCACCCCGCCATTATGGGGAAGGTTGTCGCAGCTCAGTGCTGTGAAGGGGCCGAGTCCGGCGGCCCGGCGCGCCTTCAGGGCAGCGACGATCAGGCCCACCGCCGAGCGGGGGCTGAGCGGGTTGGCGAGGTCGTGGACAATGTCGGGGTGGTCGGCTTTCAGCCGGCCGGTGGCGGGGTCGTGGCAATAGCCCTTTTCGGTGACCGTCAGTGAGACGATCCGCGTGTCCGAGGAGGCCATGCGGGCGATCAGCGCGGCGGGGTTTTCCGGCGCGACGAGCACTTCACCGACGCAGCCGATGATCCGCAGCTCCGGCCCGGCCGGGGCGCGCTTGAGCAGGGTGTAGAGCCCGTCCTGAGGGCCCAGACGGTCGCGCTGGTCGGGCCGCTGCAGGCTCGCGCCGGTGACGCCCCAGGCGCCGAACTCCAGCTCCAGCGCGTCTTCGGTGTATTCGCAGAGATGGGCCCGGGCGAAGGCGCCCAAGCCCAGATGGACGATTCCGGCTGTCAGCCGCGCACGATCATAGGCGGGGCGGCGGACCGTGGCGGGCAGGGCGGAGAGGGTGTTCGTCGTCAGTCGCGTCAACGGAATACGCCCGGCAGCCAGAGGGAGAAGGCCGGGACATAGGTGATCAGCAAGAGCACGGCAACGCTGGCGCCGTAGAACGGCCAGATCGTCTTCATGGATTCGCTGATCGAGACCTTGCCGATGGCGCAGGCGACGAACTGCACGGAGCCCACAGGCGGCGTGTTCAGCCCGATGCCGGCGTTGAGGATCAGGATGACACCAAAATGCACGGGGTCGACGCCGATCGCCTTGACGACGGGCAGGAAGATCGGCGTGCAGATGATGATCATCGGCGCCATGTCCATGAAGGTGCCGAGCACCAGCAGGATGACGTTGATCATCAGCAGGATCACCAGCGGGTTGTCGGAGATCGACTGCATCAGCGCGATCGTCGCCTTCGGCACTTCGAGGAAGGCCATCAGCCAGCCGAAGGAGCTTGCGGCACCGATGATCAGCAGCACCATGGCGGTGGTGCGGACAGCGCCGAGCGTGGCGTGGGTGAAGCCCTTCAGGTCGAGCCCGCGATAGACGAAGATCGTCACCAGAAGCGCATAGATCACCGCGACGCAGGAGGATTCGGTCGCGGTGAAGACGCCCGAGCGGACGCCGCCGAAGATGATGCCGATCAGCAGCAGGCCCGGCGTCGCGGCGATGAAGAGACGTGCGACGGTCAGGAAACCCGGGAAGATATCCGCCGGATAGCCACGGTTCACGGCCACGGCCCAGGCGGCGACCATCAGGGCGAGGCACAGCATCAGGCCGGGCAGGACGCCGGCGGTGAAGAGATCGGCGATCGAGATCGTGCCGCCTGCGGCCAGCGAATAGATGATCATGTTGTGCGAGGGCGGGATCAGCAGCGCAATGATCGCGGCGTTCGCAGTGACGTTGACGGCATAGTCGGGCGCATAGCCGCGCTTGACCATCTGCGGGATCATGATGCCGCCCACGGCCGAGGCATCGGCCACGGCCGAGCCCGAGATGCCGCCGAAGAGCGTGCAGGTAATGACGTTGACCTGGCCCAGCCCGCCGCGCAGATGCCCGACCAGTGAGGAGGCGAACTGGATCAGCCGGTCGGCGATGCCGCCGCGGATCATCAGATCGCCGGAATAGATGAAGAACGGGATCGCCAGCATGGCGAAGGCGTTCATGCCGGTCGACATCTGCTGGAAGATCACGACCGGCGGGATGCCGATATAGAGCACCGTCGCCATCGAGGAGAGCCCGAGGCAGAAGGCGACCGGCACGCCCATCAGCAGGAGCGCGGCGAAGGAGGTGAAGAGGATCGTGATCGCCATGGCTCAGGCCTCCCCGCCGAGGCCGTTGGCGTTGAGCGGCATCGGTTCGAGCTTTTCACCGGTCAGGAACAGCAGCAGCTTCTCGATCGAGAACAGCGCGATCAGCGCGCCACCGCCGATGATCGGGACATAGTCCCAGCCCTTGGAGATGCCGATCATCGGCAGGCGATCGCTCCAGACCTTGGCGGCGAGCTCGGTGCCGTACCAGACCATGGCGAAGGCGAAGAGCGTCACCAGCACCTCATTGGCGATGATGAGCGCCGATTTCGCGGGCCCGCGCAGATAATGCAGGCCGACATCGAAGCCCATATGGTCGAGCTCGCGCACGCCGACGGAGCCGCCGAGCAGGATGAACCAGAGCATCAGGAACAGCGAGGCCGGCTCGCCCCAGGTCGGTGTCGCGTTCAGGATGTAGCGGCCGAAGACCGTCCAGGCGACGATCGCGGTCATGGCGATCAGGCCCAAGCCCGCCGCCAGCAGCGCGACCAGACTGATGCGCGAATTGATGCGCGTGAGCATCCGGGCAAATCCGGTCATGGGGCGGTCCTGGGGTTCGGGCTGGACATGAAAAACGGGCGGCGGAGGAATCCGCCGCCCGTCGGGCCTAGCGTGTCACTTCACGGCCTGGATCTTGGCGACGAGATCCTTGAGGGCCGCATCGGTGACGAACTTGTCGTAGACCGGCTTCATCGCGTCGATGAAGGGCTGCTTCTCGACCGCGTTGATCACCGCGCCGCCGGCCTTGACCTTGGCTTCCGAGGCCTTCTCGCGGGCGTCCCAGAGTTCGCGCATCTTGGCGACGGACTCCTTGGCGGCGACCTTCATGATCTCCTGGTCTTCCTTGGAGAGCTTGTCGAAGGAGCGCTTGGACATCACCAGCACCTCGGGCGAGAGCGAGTGCTCGGTCAGCGAGTAGAACTTCGAGACCTCGAAATGCTTGGTCGACTCGAAGGACGGCCAGTTGTTCTCGGCGCCGTCGATGACGCCGGTCTGCAGGGCCGAGTAGACCTCGCCGAAGGCCATCGGCGTCGCGTTGGCACCGAGCGCGGAGACGAGCGCGACGAACATGTCCGACTGCTGGACGCGGATCTTCATGCCCTTCATGTCGGCGGGCGTGTTGATCGGGCGCTTGGAGTTGTAGAAGGAGCGCGAGCCGGAATCGTAGAAGGCGAGGCCGACGAGATCGTGCTTCTCGAACTCCTTGAGGATCGAGTCGCCGATCGGGCCGTCCATCACGGTGCGCATATGCGCGACCGAGCGGAAGATGAAGGGCAGGGACGGCACGTTCGTCGCCGGGATCAGGTTGTTGAACGGCGCCATGTTGATGCGGTTCAGGTCGATCACGCCGAAGCGGGTCTGCTCGATCGTGTCCTTCTCGTTTCCGAGCTGGGCCGAGTGGAAGACGTTGATCTTGATGCGGCCCTTGGTGCGCTCCTCCAGCAGCTTGCTGATGTGGCGGACAGCCTCGACCGTAGGATAATCGGTCGGATGGATGTCGGTCGAGCGCAGCGTGGTCTGGGCGGCCGCGGGAAGCGCGACGGAGGCGAGCATGGCGGCGCCCGCGAGCAGGCCGAAAGTCCTCTTGGTGATGGTCATCATTGTCTCTCCCGTTATGATTAGCCGGCTTTTTCCGGTCATTCTTGCCCTTCGGTGGGCGCCCGTCGGCTGATGCCGGCCGGGCGGTCTCAGACGAATTCCTTCCGCATCGGCGTGAAGGAATCGATCAGCTGGCCGGCCTCGACGGCGGTGACGCCGTGGACGAGATCGGCCGGAACGAAGAAGGTGTCACCCGTCACCAGACGCTGCGTGCGCCCGTCGATGGTGACGTCGAAGACGCCGCTCTCGACGTAAGAAGCCTGGCGATGCGGGTGCTGGTGCGGCTTGCCGATAGCACCAGCCTCAAAGACCACCCGGACCACCATCAGATCCTCGCCATAGGCCATGATCTTGCGCTTCACGCCGGGTTCGGTCGGCTCCCAGGCGATCTCGGTGTCCTGCTGGAAGAAGGAATTGAGACGTGTCGTCATCGTGCGAGCCAGCCTCCGTCGACGGGGATGATGGCGCCGTGCATGTAGGCGGCGGCGTCGCTGGCGAGGAACACGGCGGCTCCGCCGATGTCCGAGGGCTTGCCCCAGCGGCCGGCGGGAATGCGCGCCAGGATCGCCTGGTTGCGGTCGGGGTCGGCGCGGAGCGCCTGCGTGTTGTTGCTCTCGATGTAGCCGGGCGCGATGGCATTCACATTGATGCCCTTCTGCGCCCATTCGCAGGCGAGAAGCTTCGTCAGTCCGGCGAGCCCGCTCTTGCTGGCGGTGTAGGAGGCGACGCGGATGCCGCCCTGGAAGGATAGCAGCGATGCGATGTTGACGATGCGGGCGCCGCGCCCCGCTTCGACCGCCGATTTCGCGAAGGCCTGCGCCAGGAAGAACGTCGCCTTGAGGTTGACGTTCATCACCTCGTCCCAGTCGCTCTCGCTGAAATCCAGCGCATCGGCCCGGCGGATGATGCCGGCATTGTTGACGAGGATGTCGAGCGGGCCGGCGAGACCTTCAGCCTGTGTGATGACGCGCGGCGCGATACCCTGCTCCTGCAGATCGACCTGGAGGCCATGAGCCGTTCCGCCGGCCTGCGAGATCAGCGCCAGCGTCTTGCCCATGTCCGAGCGACCGGCGGCCACCACCGTGGCGCCAGCCTGGGCCAGCGCCAGCGCGATGCCCTGGCCGATGCCGGTGTTGGCGCCGGTCACCAGGGCGTTGCGGCCGGTGAGGTCGAAGGGCGAGGCCATCAGCGCAGCATGTCCACGGGGGCGGGGTCCATGTCGGTGAACTCGACATTGTCGCCGGCCATGGCCCAGACGAAGGCGTAGTTCGACGTGCCGCAGCCGCAATGGATCGACCAGTTCGGCGAGATCACCGCCTGCTCGTTGGCGACGAGGAGGTGGCGGGTCTGGGTCGGCTCGCCCATGAAGTGGAAGACGCGGTGGGCGGGGTCGAGATTGAAGTAGAGATAGGCCTCCATCCGCCGCGTATGGGTGTGGCAGGGCATGGAGTTCCAGACCGAGCCGGGCTCCAGCGCCGTCATCCCCATCACCAGCTGGTTCGTGCCGGTGGTGTTGGGCATGATGTATTGCCGTATGGTGCGCTTGTTGGAGGTCTCCGACGAGCCCAGATGGATCGTGTTGGCGTCGTCCTTGCGGATGAGCTGGTGCGGGGCCTCGCGGTGCGCCGTTGCGCTGGTCAGATAGAACTTCGCCGGGTTCGCCGCGTCGGCGGTCGTGAAGGAGACCTCCTTCGCACCGAGCCCGACATAGAGGGCATCGAGATTGGGCAGGTCGAAGGCCTGGCCATCGACGGTGACGCGGCCGGCCCCGCCGATATTGATGACGCCGAGTTCGCGCCGCGCCAGGAAGAAGGGCGTCCCCGTCGGCGCGAAGGGCGCAAGCGAAAGGGCCGTCGTCGTCGGGGTGGCTCCGCCGACGATCATCCGGTCGTAATGGCTGTAGGTCAGCGAGAGCTCGCCCGGCGAAAACAGCCGCTCGATCAGGAAATCGGCGCGCAGCGTCTCGGTGTCATAGCCGCGGACGTCGCGCGGATGCGCAGCCTGGCGTTCGTCGATGGTCTTCGGAGCGGTCACAGGCGGTAGGCCTCCTTGGCCAGACGGTAGGCGAGGTCATGGGCGACCTCGGCCGCCTCGTCCTCGTCGAGGCGGTGTTCGGCGACGAGCTTGGCGAGATAGGTGCAGTCGCAGCGGCGGGCGACATCGTGGCGCGCGGGGATCGAGAGATAGGCGCGCGTGTCGTCGTTGAAGCCGACGGTGTTGTAGAAGCCCGCCGTTTCCGTCGTCAGTTCGCGGAAGCGCAGCATCGCCTCCGGCGCGTCGAGGAACCACCAGCCCGGTCCGAGCTTCAGCGCCGGATAATGGCCGGCCAGCGGCGCGAGTTCGCGCGAATAGGTGGTTTCGTCGAGGGTGAAGGCGATCACGGTGAGGTTGCGCTCGTTGCCGACGGCGTCGAGCAGCGGCTTCAGCGCGGCGACATATTCGGTGCGGACTGGAATGTCGGCGCCCATGTCGCGGCCGAAGCGCTCGAACAGGCGCGGGTTGTGGTTGCGCGAGGACCCCGGATGGATCTGCAGCACGAGCCCGTCATCCAGGCTCATCTTAGCCATCTCGGTGAGCATCTGGCCGCGGAAGAGGTCGGCCTCCTCGGCCGAGACCTTGCCGGCGACGACCTTGGCGAACAGCGCCTCGGCCTGGGCCTTCGAGAGATTGGCTGTGCGGGCTGTGGCGTGGCCGTGGTCGGAAGAGGTTGCGCCGCGTTCGCGGAAATAGTCGCGGCGCTGGCGGTGGGCGGCGAGATAGCCGCTCCAGCTCATCACGTCCTCGCCCGTCAGGGCACCGAACTGCTCGAGATTGCCGGCAAAGCCCTCGAATTCAGGGTCCACGACGCTGTCGGGCCGATAGGCGGTGACGACCTTGCCGCTCCAGCCTGAGGCCTTGATCATGTCGTGCCATTTGAGGTCGTCCAGCGCGCCCTCGGTGGTCGAGATCGCCTCGATGTTGAAGCGCTCGAACAGGGCGCGGGGCCGCAGCTCCGGCTGGGCCAGCTTTTCGGCGATGCGGTCATAGAGCTTGTCGGCATTCTCCGGCGAAAGCCGCTCGTTGATGCCGAAGACCGATGCCAGCGCGTGTTCGAACCACAGCCGCGTCGGCGTTCCACGAAACAGGTGCCAGTGGCTGGCGAAGAGCTTCCAGATCGCGCGCGGGTCGCTCTCGACCTTCGTCCCGTCCTTGCGCGGGATGCCGAGCTTCTCCAGCGGCACGCCCTGCGAATAGAGCATCCGGAAGATGTAATGGTCGGGCTTCACGAGCAGGGTGGCGGGATCGGCGAAGGGCTGGTCCTCGGCGTACCAGCGCGGGTCGGTATGGCCATGCGGCGAGATGATCGGCAGGTCGCGGATGGTCGCGTAAAGCCGCCGCGCAATGCCGCGCGTGACGGGGTCGGCGGGGAACAGGCGATCATCGTGCAGCAACATGGGATCCGGCGCTCTGTGAGGCTCAGCGGCGGACCATAGGCATGGGCGCCATGGTCGGTCAATATACTAATATACTAGTTTGTCGCGAGGGGCCGTGCTATCTGCGAAACGAGGCGGACGGAGCGGCCTGCCGTCCCGGCCGAGACGACGGGGATGCGGGGCGCAGCGAGGCAGGGCGATGGCGCAGATCACCATCCGGAGCGAGGACGGCCCGCGGCGCGAGCGGCGGCGGCAGCCTCTCGGCGGCGTGCCGGCCGGACGGTCGACGGCCGCGTCGCTGGTGCAGGACGAGCTTCGCCGCGCCATCCTGGCCATGGAGGTGGTGCCCGGATCCGCCCTGGTCGAAAAGGAGCTCACGGCCCGCTTCGGCACCAGCCGGACTCCCGTGCGCGAGGCGCTGATCCGGCTCAAGGAGGAGGGGCTGGTCGAGATCTTCCCGCAGGCCGGCACCTTCGTGGCGCGGATCCCGACCGAGGCGATCCCCGAGGCGGTCTTCATCCGGCAGGCGCTCGAATGTGCGACGGTCGATCTCGTGGCGCGCATCGCGACGCCGGAGGCCATCGGCCGGCTCGACGCCACGATCGCGCGCCAGCACGAGGCCTTCGAGGCGGGCGAGCAAGAGAGCTTCCACATCGCCGACGAGGATTTCCACGAGGCCCTGGCGATGGTCGCCGGCTATCCAGGCATCTGGAAGATCGCCCATGCCGCCAAGAGCCAGATCGACCGCTGCCGGCGCATGACGCTTCCGGTGCCGGGCCGCATGGCGATGGTGATCCGCGAGCATCTCTCGATCGTCGATGCGGTGCGCCGCCATGACGGGCCTGCCGCGATGGCGGCCATGCGCAAGCATCTGGGGACGCTGCTGCCGGACCTCGTGCATCTGAAGGCGGAGCACCCCGATTATTTCGCCTGATCCGGGTTTCGGCGCGGCGCTTGCTTGGGGCAGGATGTGGTGAGGGATCGGGGCGGAAGGCCGCGAGAACCCTGCCGCCGCCCTGCCGACCGGAGCCTGCGCCATGCCGAACCCCGCCGATCTCAGCGCCGTCGAATTGCTCGACGCCTACCGCGCCCGGAGCCTCTCGCCCGTCGAGGTGGTCGATGCGGTGATCGAGCGCATCGAGCAGTGGGAGCCGCGGATCAAGGCGCTCTATGCCTATGATCCCGAAGCGGCCCGTGTGGCGGCGAAAGCTTCCGAGGCGCGCTGGATGAGGGGGGAGGCGCTGCCGCTCGACGGCGTGCCCGGCACGATCAAAGAGAACATCGCCACCAAGGGCACGCCGATGCCGGTCGGTACCGCCGCGCGCGATCTGTCGCCCATGCCGGAGGACGCGCCGGTTGCGGCGCGGCTGGCCGAGGCCGGCTTCGTGATGCTCGCGAAGACGACGATGCCCGATTACGGGATGCTGTCCTCGGGCCTCTCCAGCTTCCACGAACTCTCCCGCAATCCCTGGGATGTGACGAAGAATCCGGGCGGGTCCTCGGCCGGGGCGGGGGCGGCTGGCGCGGCGGGCTATGGGCCGCTGCATGTCGGCACCGACATCGGCGGCTCGGTTCGCTTGCCGGCCGGCTGGTGCGGGCTGGTGGGCCTCAAGCCGAGCTTCGGCCGCGTGCCGATCGATCCCAGCTATTACGGCCGCGTCGCCGGCCCGATGACCCGCACCGTTACCGACACGGCCCTGATGATGCGCGAGATCTCGAAGCCCGATGCGCGCGACGGCATGAGCCTGCCACCCCAGGACGTCGACTGGCTCTCGCTCGACATGGACGTGAAGGGGCTGCGGATCGGCCTGCAGCTCGATCCGGGCATCGGTATTCCCGTCGAGCCGGAGACGATGGCGGCGATCGAGGCGGCGGGACGCGCTTTCGCCGCGGCCGGCGCGATCGTCGAGGAGGCGCCGGCCTTCCTGACGCGGGCGATGCTGGACGGGCTCGATGATTTCTGGAGCCAGCGCGCCTGGGCCGATATCGGCGCGCTCTCGCCTGAGAAGCAGGCGAAGGTGCTGCCCTATATCTTTGCCTGGGCGAAGCGGGGCGAAGCGCTGTCTGGCGAACGCGTCTATCGCGGCATGAGCCAGATGCTGGCGATCAAGGACGCGGCGCTGAAGCAGGGCGCGCCTTTCGACTTCGTGCTGTCGCCGGTTGCGCCGGTGCCGAGCTACGCCGCCGAACTCGCCTCGCCGATCCATGATCCGGACCGGCCCTTCGAGCACATCGTCTTCACCCTGCCGGCCAACATGTCCGACCAGCCCTCGATCGCCGTGCCCGCGGCGATGACCGCGGGCGGATTGCCGATCGGGCTGCAGATCACGGGGCGGCGCTTCGACGATCTCGGCGTGCTGCGGCTGGCGCGGGCCTGGGAGAGGCTGCGCCCGCCGCTGCCGGCCTATCCCGGGGCGGGCGCCTGATCAGAACAGCAGGCGCGGCGCCAGCAGCGCCAGCGCCATGAAGACCAGCGAAAGCGCACCGAGGCCGCCCGCGGCATAGGCGAGCACGCCGACGCCGGTGATGATCGATGCGGACGCGACGACGATGCCGATCTGGAGGAGGCCCGAGGCGATCTCGAAATTCTCACTGCGGGCCTTCTGGTCGTCGCGGGTCTGCTCGGTTGCCTTGGCGCGAGCCATCAGCTCCTTGCGCCCTTCCTGCGTCTCAGGCTCGGATTCGTAGCGGGCGACCGTCGCCTTCCAGCCATCGATGCGCTTTTGCATGCGCTCGCGGGCGGCCGGATCGGTCGTGGCGGCGAGATCGATCTCCATCGCCTCTGCGGCGGTCCGGACGGTCGTTCCCCGAATCGTCTTGGCCTGGAAAAAGGACCAGAGATTGGATGCGTCGATGTTCTTGGCGATCGATTCGTTCTCGGCCTGCTTGCCGCCGATTTCCGACAGCGACAGCAGCAGCGCCAGCACCGCGATGAGCAGCGCGATCTTCTTGTTTCCGCCCTCGGGCGGCTCGATATGCGCAGACACGAATCAATCCCCCATTGCCGTGCCCGCGTCTTAGGTCATGCCGGAACGGCAACCAAGGCCGCAGGGCTTTTGGGATCAGCGCCCCGCCTGCGGATGGGCCGCATCATAGGCCGCCATCAGTCGGGCCGAATCGACGCGGGTGTAGATCTGCGTCGTCGAAAGCGAGGCATGGCCGAGCAGCTCCTGGATGGCGCGCAGGTCGCCGCCGCGGCCGAGCAGATGGGTCGCGAAGGAGTGGCGCAGTGCGTGCGGCGTCGCGGAATCCGGCAGGCCCAGCGCGCCGCGGAGGTTTTCGACCACGAGCTGGATGATGCGGGGCGAGAGCGGGCCTCCCTTGGCGCCGACGAAGAGCGGCCCTTCCGGCGGCAGCGGCCAGGGGCAGAGCGCGAGATAGGCGGCGATGGTGTCGACGACCACCGGCAGGACCGGGACCATGCGGGTCTTGCTGCCCTTGCCGATCACCGTGAGCGTGTCGCCTGCGCTGGCGGGGGCCTGGGCGCGGGCCAGCGACAGCGCCTCCGAGATGCGTAGGCCGCAGCCATAGAGCAGCGACAGGACGGCGGCGTCGCGGGCGAGGATCCAGGGATCGCGGACGTCGCCGGTCCGCGTCTCAGCCCGGGTGACGGCGCGGGCGGCGCGGGCCTCAAGCGGGCGGGGCAAGGCCTTGCCGATGCGAGGCCCGCGCGTCGCCGCGAAGGCGGCGGCGGTCAGCCGGCCCGTGCGCTCGCCGAAGCGGGCGAAGGAGCGCAGCGCCGCGAGCTGGCGCATCAGCGTGCGGTTGCCGACTTCCTCGCGCCGGCGGCGGCCGAGGAAGGCGCGCAGATCCGCCGGCTTCAGGGCGGCGATGTCGGCGACGCTCGGGGCGCCGCCGAGATGCTCGGTGAGGAAGGCCGCGAACTGGCGCAGATCGCGGGAATAGGCCTCCAGCGTCTTCGGCGAGAGCCGGCGCTCATGGGCGAGATGGTCGAGCCAGGCGCGGGCGAGGGTGTCGAAATCGGTCATGGAGCGGCCTGTACCTCGGGTCGGTCCGGAGCATGACGGCGCAACCTTAACGCCTCGCGAAGCGGCGGCTCATCGCCTCGGACAGGCGAAGGGCATGAAAGTGCTGGCCATGCCCTGGTTCATGCCCATGACGACCATGACATTGGCGAGATTGAGCTCCTCGGCGCTGCGCGGGCAGACCTCGCCCTTGATGCTGCAGCCCGAAACCAGGAAGGCCTCGTGCGCGTCGAGGAAATCGGGGCTCAGCCCCTTGCGCCCGAGCTTCGACAGCGCCTCGGCATAGGCCTTGGTGTAGCGCTCGCATTTGATCGCGGGCCAGTTTTCGGGCGGCGCCGGCTGGGCGTGCGCGGGAATGACGGCGACGGCTGCGAAGGTGGCAGCGAACAGGACGAGACCGGATAGGCGGGAGGCGCGGGGCATGGACAGGCTCGGATCTTTTGGCCGGGAGAGGGCGGCAGACATCATGCGATCGCGGCCCCGGTAAGGCAGGCGGTTGTCGCCATGGCGGGCAGGGGCTAGGCACGGGCGATGAGCGGCGAAACGGAGCGGGCGGAGGATGGCGGCACGGTCGAGGTGCTGATCCCGCTCGCGCTCGACCAGGCCTACAGCTATGCCGTACCTGATGGGCTCGTGCTGGCGCCCGGCGACGTCGTGCAGGTGCCGCTCGGGCCGCGGCAGACGGTCGGTGTCGTCTGGGAGCGTGGCGCCGGGCGCGGCGGGAATCTCAAGAGCGTTACCGCCAGGCTCGACATGCCGCCGCTCGACGGCGCGCTGATGAAGCTCGTCGACTGGGTCGCCTGGTACACGCTCGCCCCCAAGGGATCCGTGCTGGCGCTGGCGCTGCGGCGGCCTCCCGAGGATGGGCCCGAGCGGCCCAAGATGGGCATCCGGCTCGTCGGCGCCCCCCCGGCACGGATGACGCCGGCGCGGGCGCGGGCGATCGCGGCCGCCGAAGGCGGGCTGCTGACCGCCAAGAGCGCGCTCGCCGAGGCGGCTTCGGTGAGCTCTGCGGTGATCGATTCGCTGGTCGATGCCGGGACCTTCGCGGTCGAGCCGCTGCCGCGCGAGGCGGTCGCGGCGATGCCCGATCCAGACCATGCGGCGCCGGCGTTGTCGGAGGACCAGGCCGCCGCGGCGCAGGCGCTCGTCGCCTCGGTCAGGGCCGCCAGCTACGGCGTGACGCTGCTCGAAGGCGTCACCGGCTCCGGCAAGACGGAGGTCTATTTCGAGGCCGTGGCCGAGGCGATCCGCCTCGGGCGCCAGAGCCTGATCCTGATGCCCGAGATCGCGCTGACGGCCCAGTTCATCGACCGGTTCGAGGCGCGCTTTGGCGTCCGGCCCGGGCTGTGGCATTCGGCCGTGACGGGCCGCCGGCGTGAGCGGTTGCAGGCGGCGATTGCCAGCGGCGAGGCACGGGTGGTGGCGGGCGCGCGCTCGGCGCTGTTCCTGCCTTACAGCGATCTCGGCCTGATCGTGGTCGATGAGGAGCACGAGGCCGCCTACAAGCAGGAGGACGGCGTCACCTATCATGCCCGCGACATGGCGGTTGTGCGCGGGCGCATCGAGAACGCGCCGGTGATCCTGACCTCCGCGACGCCCTCGCTCGAGACCCGCGTCAATGCCGAGCGTGGGCGCTACACCCATCTCAAGCTGCCCGAGCGCTTCGGCGGGCGGACGCTTCCGACACTCGGCCTGGTCGATCTGCGCCAGGACAAGCCGGCGCGCGGGCGCTGGATCTCGGCGGCGCTGGCCAAGGCCATGACCGACAATCTGGAGGCCGGGGAGCAGTCGCTGCTGTTCCTGAACCGGCGCGGCTATGCGCCGCTGACGCTGTGCCGCGATTGCGGCCACCGCTTCCAGTGCCCGAACTGCTCGACCTGGCTGGTCGATCACCGCTTCCGCCGTGCGCTGGTCTGCCATCATTGCGGGCATGTCGAACGCCGGCCGCATGAATGCCCGCAATGCCATGCGCAGGAGAGCCTCACGGCCTGCGGGCCAGGCGTGGAGCGTCTGGCCGAGGAGGTCGCGACGCTGTTCCCGCAGGCGCGGGGCATCGTCCTGTCGAGCGATTTTCCGGGCGGCACCGAGCGCCTGAAGACCGAGCTGATGGCGGTGGCCTCGGGCGAGTTCGACATCGTCATCGGCACGCAGCTCGTCGCCAAGGGGCACAATTTCCCCAGCATGACGCTGGTCGGCGTGGTCGATGCCGATCTCGGCCTGACATCTGGCGATCCGCGCGCGGCGGAGCGGACCTTCCAGGTGCTGCGGCAGGTGACAGGCCGCGCGGGCCGTGGCGAAAGGCCGGGCCGTGCCCTGCTGCAGACGCATGATCCCGCCCATCCCGTGTTGAAGGCGCTGGTCTCGGGCGACCCGGAGCGGTTTTATGCCGCAGAGATCGCCGCGCGCGAAGCGGCAGGGCTGCCGCCCTTCGGACGGCTGGCGGCGTTGATCGTATCTGCCAGCCACCAGGCCGAGGCCGAGGCGCATGCGCGGGCTCTGGCGCGCTGCGCGGAGGCGCCAGAGGGCGTGGCCGTGCTGGGCCCCGCCGAGGCTCCGCTCGCCGTGCTGCGCGGGCGCCATCGCATGCGGCTGATCGTCAAGACGGAGCGCGGAGTGGACCTCCAGGCCTATCTGCGCGGCTGGCTCGCCCGTTGCGGCAAGCCGAAAGGGTCGGTGCGCGTGGCGGTCGATGTCGATCCGCAGAGTTTCCTCTGAGGGCGGGCGGTTCCGACCGGCCCTGTCGCCACGCCTCCGAAAGGACCGGCAAAACCGTGCCTTGGATCGACATCAACGGATTGCGCGCCCCAAAACCACATGCTAGTGCACCGCCACATTTAGGTCGCGAAGCCGTCTTGCCGGGTTCACGTCCGTGATACATCGCAGCGCCGGGACCTTGCACTCCGCCTTCGTCCGAAGGCCGCCGGGGCGGTCCCATGAAACGAGAGATTTGACGCGTGGCTGAAGGCGGATCGCAAGGATCACTGGTTTCGGGCGTGGCCGGTCGCTACGCCACGGCCCTGTTCGAACTGGCCAGCGAGGCCAATGCCATCGACGCCGTCACCGCCGATCTCGACAGCTTCTCGGCCATGCTGGCCGAAAGCGAGGATCTCCGGCATCTGGTCAGCAGTCCCGCCTTCTCGGCGGAAGAGCAGACCGGCGCGATCAAGGCCGTGCTCGCCAAGGCTGGCCTCACCGGCCTCGCCGGCAATTTCATCGGTCTCGTCGCCAGCAAGCGCCGTCTGTTCGCGCTGCCGGGCATGATCACCGCCTACAAGGCGCTCGTCGCCCAGGCCAAGGGCATCGTCAGCGCCGAGGTCACGCTGGCCGAGACGCCGGCGCCCAAGCGTGTCGACGAGATCCGGGCCGCGCTGGCCGCTGTCGCCGGCAAGGATGTGGACGTCGCGATCAAGGTCGATCCGTCGCTGATCGGCGGGCTCGTCGTGAAGATGGGCTCCCGCATGGTCGACGCCTCGCTGAAAACCAAGCTCAATTCAATTCGTCTTGCCATGAAAGAGGTCGGCTGATGGAAATCCGCCCCGCTGAAATCTCCGCGATCCTGAAGGCCCAGATCTCCAATTTCGGGTCCGAAGCCTCCGTCACCGAAGTCGGCCAGGTTCTCTCCGTCGGCGACGGCATCGCCCGCGTCTACGGCCTCGACAAGGTCCAGGCCGGTGAGATGGTCGAGTTCGAGACCGGCGTGCGCGGCATGGCGCTCAACCTCGAGAGCGACAATGTCGGCGTCGTGATCTTCGGCTCCGACCGCGAGATCAAGGAAGGCCAGACGGTCAAGCGTACCGGCGCCATCGTGGACGTGCCGGTCGGCAAGGAGCTGCTCGGCCGCGTCGTCGACGCGCTCGGCAACCCGATCGACGGCAAGGGCCCGATCAAGGCGACCCAGCGCGCCCGCGTCGACGTCAAGGCGCCCGGCATCATCCCGCGTAAGTCGGTGCACGAGCCGATGGCCACGGGCCTGAAGGCGATCGACGCCCTGATCCCGATCGGCCGCGGCCAGCGCGAGCTGATCATCGGCGACCGCCAGACCGGCAAGACCGCCGTGGCGCTCGACACGATCCTGAACCAGAAGGCCAACAACGAGACCGGCGACGAGAGCCAGAAGCTCTACTGCGTCTATGTCGCGATCGGCCAGAAGCGTTCGACCGTCGCCCAGTTCGTGAAGGTGCTCGAGGAGCGCGGCGCGCTGGAGTACTCGATCGTGATCGCGGCGACCGCCTCGGACGCGGCCCCGATGCAGTTCCTGGCGCCCTTCGCCGGCTGCGCCATGGGCGAGTATTTCCGCGACAACGGCATGCACGCCGTCATCATCTATGACGACCTCTCCAAGCAGGCCGTCGCCTATCGCCAGATGTCGCTGCTGCTGCGCCGCCCGCCGGGCCGCGAGGCCTATCCGGGCGACGTGTTCTATCTCCACTCCCGCTTGCTCGAGCGCGCGGCGAAGATGGGCGAGGATGCCGGTCTCGGTTCGCTGACGGCGCTGCCGGTCATCGAGACGCAGGCGAACGACGTGTCCGCCTACATCCCGACCAACGTGATCTCGATCACCGACGGCCAGATCTTCCTCGAGACCGACCTGTTCTACCAGGGCATCCGCCCGGCGGTGAACGTCGGCCTCTCGGTGTCGCGCGTCGGCTCGGCCGCGCAGACCAAGGCGACGAAGAAGGTCGCCGGCAAGATCAAGGGCGAGCTCGCGCAGTATCGCGAGATGGCCGCCTTCGCGCAGTTCGGCTCCGATCTCGACGCCGTGACGCAGCGCCTGCTCAACCGCGGCGCCCGCCTGACCGAGCTCCTGAAGCAGCCGCAGTTCTCGCCGCTGAAGATGGAAGAGCAGGTCGTGGTGATCTATGCCGGCGTCAACGGCTATCTCGACGCCCTGCCGGTCGGCAAGGTCCGCGCCTTCGAGGACGGGCTGCTGGCGCTGGTGCGCGGCAAGCATGCCGATATGCTGGCCGAGATCGGCAAGTCGAAGGACCTCTCCGACGCGAACGCCGCGAAGCTGAAGGACCTCGTGACCGACTACGCCAAGTCGTTCTCGTAATCGCCGATACGGGCGCAGCGGGGCAGGCCGCCTCGCTGCGCAGTCGCTCTGGATTGCTTCGTCGCTGTGCAGTGACGGGTAGAGGGTCAAGACCGGATGCCGTCCCTTAAGGACCTACGAAACCGCATCGCTTCCGTGAAGGCGACGCAGAAGATCACCAAGGCCATGCAGATGGTCGCGGCTGCGAAGCTGCGCCGGGCGCAGGCCGCGGCCGAGGCCGCCCGCCCCTATGCCGAGCGCATGGAGACGGTGCTGGCCAATCTTGCCTCGGGCGTGACCGGATCGAGCGCGCCGCGCCTGATCGCCGGCACGGGCTCGGACAAGGTGCATCTGCTGGTCGTCTGCACCGCCGAGCGTGGCCTGTGCGGCGCCTTCAACTCCTCGATCGCCCGCCTGGCGCGCGACAAGGCGCTGGCGCTGAAGGCCGGAGGCAAGACGGTCAAGATCATCTGCGTCGGCAAGAAGGGCTATGACCTGCTTCGCCGGCAGTTCGACAAGGACATCATCGAACTGATCGACCTGCGCTCCTTCAAGCAGGTCGGCTACGTCAATGCCGAGACGATCGCCCAGAACGTCCTGTCGCGCTTCGCGGCCGGCGAGTTCGACGTGGCGACCCTGTTCTTCTCGCGCTTCAAGTCGGTGATCTCGCAGATCCCGACCGCCCAGCGCATCATCCCGGCCGAAATCCCCGCCGGCACCAAGACGACCGAGGCGGTCTACGATTACGAGCCCGACGAGGGCGAAATCCTCGAGACCCTGCTGCCGCGCAACCTCACCGTCCAGGTGCTGCGCGCGCTCCTCGAGAACGCCGCCTCCGAGCAGGGCGCGCGCATGTCGGCGATGGACTCCGCCACGCGCAACGCCGGCGAGATGATCAAGAAGCAGACGCAGCTCTACAACCGCTCGCGCCAGGCGATGATCACCAAGGAACTCATCGAGATCATCTCCGGCGCGGAAGCGCTCTAACCGCCTGAACGCGGCCGGCCCGTCCGGCTGTTTCGACACGCTGAACGCGAATCCGAGGTTATCACCATGGCCAAAGCCGCTACGAAGAAGACCGCCGCCGCTGCCGGGACGCCCGCCAACACCGGCACCGGCCGCATCGCGCAGGTCATCGGCGCCGTCGTCGACGTCCAGTTCGACGGCGCGCTGCCCGAGATCCTGAACGCGCTCGAGACGACCAACCTCGGCAACCGCCTCGTCCTCGAGGTCGCCCAGCATCTCGGCGAAAACACGGTCCGCACCATCGCGATGGACTCGACCGAGGGTCTGGTCCGCGGCCAGTCGGTGACCGACACCGGCGCCCCGATCGCCGTTCCGGTCGGCGACGAGTGCCTGGGCCGCATCATGAACGTCATCGGCGAGCCGATCGACGAGGCCGGCCCGATCATGACGACCGCCACCCGCGGCATCCACCAGCCGGCTCCGTCCTATGCCGAGCAGGCGACGGACGCGCAGATCCTGGTCACCGGTATCAAGGTCGTCGACCTGCTGGCTCCCTACGCCAAGGGCGGCAAGATCGGCCTGTTCGGCGGCGCCGGCGTCGGCAAGACCGTGCTGATCATGGAGCTCATCAACAACGTCGCGAAGGCCCACGGTGGTTACTCGGTGTTCGCCGGCGTCGGCGAGCGCACCCGCGAGGGCAACGACCTCTATCACGAGATGATCGAGTCGGGCGTGAACAAGAAGGGCGGCGGCGAGGGCTCCAAGTGCGCCCTGGTCTATGGCCAGATGAACGAGCCGCCGGGCGCCCGCATGCGCGTTGCCCTGTCGGGCCTGACCGTCGCCGAGGACTTCCGCGACAAGGGCCAGGACGTGCTGTTCTTCGTCGACAACATCTTCCGCTTCACGCAGGCGGGCTCGGAAGTGTCGGCTCTGCTCGGCCGCATCCCGTCGGCGGTGGGCTATCAGCCGACGCTGGCGACCGACATGGGCAACCTGCAGGAGCGTATCACCACCACCAACAAGGGCTCGATCACCTCGGTGCAGGCGATCTACGTCCCCGCCGACGACCTGACCGACCCGGCGCCCGCGACCTCCTTCGCCCACCTCGACGCCACGACCGTGCTCTCGCGCTCGATCGCGGAAAAGGGCATCTACCCGGCGGTCGATCCGCTCGACTCGACCTCGCGCATGCTCTCGGCCGACATCGTCGGCGCCGAGCACTACGGCGTGGCGCGTCAGGTCCAGCAGATCCTCCAGCGCTACAAGGCGCTGCAGGACATCATCGCGATCCTGGGCATGGACGAGCTCTCGGAAGAGGACAAGCTGACGGTGGCGCGCGCCCGCAAGATCGAGCGCTTCCTGTCGCAGCCCTTCTTCGTCGCGGAAATCTTCACCGGCTCGCCGGGCAAGCTGGTCGCGCTCGAGGACACGATTAAGGGCTTCAAGGGCCTGGTCGAGGGCAAGTACGACCATCTGCCGGAGGCGGCGTTCTACATGGTCGGCTCGATGGACGAAGCCATCGAGAAGGCCCAGCGCCTGGCGGCGGAAGCCGCCTGATCAGGCGTCATTCCCGGGCTTGCCCCGGGGATCTTTCGACCAGAAGACACTGGTTTTCGCGATGGTCGGGTCAAACCCGACCATGACGAGCCCGGGAGAAAGTACCGATGGCCACCTTCAAGTTCGAACTCGTCTCGCCGGAGCGCATCCTGTTCTCGGGCGAGGTCGTCAGCGTCATCGTTCCCTCGATCGAGGGCGAGATGACGGTGCTGGCCGGCCATGCGCCACTGGTCGCCACGCTGAAGGCGGGCATCGTCTTCGTCCAGACGACCGGCAGCAACGGCAAGGAATTTTTCGTCAATGGCGGTCTCGTCGAGATCAATGCCGCCTCGACGACGATCCTGGCGGAGCAGGGCCGCTTCCTCGAGGACGTCAACGCCGCCGTGCTCGACCAGGAAATCCTGAGCGCCGAGACCAAGCTGACGGGCTCGCAGGACGAGGACGAGAAGAAGCGCCTGCACGACACGCTGGTGCAGCTGCGCGAGTTCAAGCACGTCTTCGAGACCCGCAAGGCGGCCTGAGAGCCACCGCCGGCAAGACGATCAAGGGGCCGCGCAAGCGGCCCTTTTTCGTTGTCAGGCGTAGCTGATGAACTCGAGCAGGGAGCCGTCGGGGTCGCGGAAATAGACGCTCGTGCCTGCGCCGCCGCGGCCGAAGCGCGGCACGGGGCCGAGTTCCACCGGCACATTGCTGGCGGCGAGATGCGCGACCGCATCGGCGATCGGCCCGTCCCAGCGAAAGCACAGATCGCTGCCTCCGGGCGGGACGGGGAGCCTCGCCTTCGGATCCGGCTGGAGGCCCGGACCGTGGCAGTTCAGCTGCGCGGCGCCGATCCGGTAGACGAAGCCCGGCCCGTTCGGGACCACGGCCGCCCCGAGAACATCCCGATAGAAGGCGTTCGAGCGATCCCAGTCCGAGACGTGGATGACGCAGTGGTCGAAGCTGATCGCGTCCATGGCCATCCCTCGTTCAACTCGTGCGGTGCCGCCGCCGAGCTTTCGCCTACTCCCCCATCGCGATCAAGCTGGCATTGCCCCCGGCGGCGGCCGTGTTGATGGTCACCGTCTGCTCCGTCGCGAAGTGCATCAGGTAATGCGGACCGCCAGCCTTCGGCCCCGTGCCCGACAGGCCGTGGCCGCCGAAGGGCTGCACGCCGACCACGGCACCGATGATGTTGCGGTTGACATAGATGTTGCCGGTGGAAAGCCGGCTGGTGACCTGCTCGATCGTGGTCTCGATACGGGAGTGGACGCCGAGCGTCAGGCCATAGCCTGTCGCCTCGATGTCGTGGATGACCCTGTCGAGTTCGCCGGCCTTCCAGCGCACGACATGCAGGATCGGGCCGAAATGCTCCTGGGAGAGATCGGCGACGCTGCCGAGTGTCACGACATGCGGCGCCACATAGGCGCCGCCGAGGGCGGGCGCCTGCCCCGCCCAGGCGACGCGGCCGAGCTTGCGCATGGCGTCGATATGGCCGTCGAGGCGGTGCTTGGCGGCGGCGTCGATGACCGGGCCGATATGGGTGTCGATCGCGCGCGGATCGCCGAGCTTCAGCTCGCGGGCGGCGCCGGTGATCATCTCGACCATCTTGTCGGCGACGTCGTCCTGGACGACGAGCAGGCGCAACGCAGAGCAGCGCTGGCCGGCCGAGCGGAAGGCGGACATCACGACATCGTCCGCGACCTGCTCGGCAAGTGCCGTGGCATCGACGATCATGGCGTTGAGGCCGCCGGTTTCGGCGATGAGCGGGACGATCGGACCGTCCTTGGCAGCAAGCGTGCGGTTGATCGCCCGCGCGGTCGTGGTCGAGCCGGTGAAGGCGACGCCCGCCACGTCCTTATGCGCGACAAGGGCCGCGCCGACCGCACCGTCACCCGGCACGAGATGGAGCGCAGAGGCGGGGATGCCGGCCTCGTGCAGCAGGCGCACGGTCACGGCCGCGATCAGCGGCGTCTGTGGCGCCGGCTTGGCGACGACGCTGTTGCCGGCGACGAGCGCCGCTACGATCTGGCCCGCGAAGATCGCGAGCGGGAAATTCCAGGGCGCGATGCAGAGGAAGGCGCCGCGTCCGCGCAGGATCAGGCGGTTGTCCTCGCCGGTCGGGCCGGGCAGGGCGGTCGGCGTTGAGAGCTTCGCCTCGGCTTCTGCGGCGTAGTAGCGGCAGAAATCGACCGCCTCGCGCACCTCAGAGAGGGCATCGTCGAGCGTCTTGCCGGCTTCGGCCTGGAGCAGGGCGAGCAGCAGGCCGCGACGTGCCTCCATCAGATCGGCAGCTTTGCGCAGCGCCGCCGCGCGTGTGCGGGCCGGGGTGGCGTTCCAGGCGGGGAAGCCCGCCTTCGCCGCCGCCATGGCGCGGGCCGCGATCGCTGCATCGGCTTCCGTAACGCGGCCGATGACGTGGTTGTCGATTGGCGAGCGGATATCGCGGCTGGATCCACCCGCAGGCGCGCCGTCGATGATCGGGGTGGCCTCCGGGAAGGGCTTGCCCGCGGCCGCCGCGATCTCTGCCAGCAGGGCCTCCAGACTCTCGGCATGGCCGAGCTCGACGCCGGCGGAGTTCTTGCGTGACGGGCCGAAGAGGTCTGCTGGCAGCGGGATGCGGCGGTGCCGCGCCGCGCCGGGCTGGCCGATGATGTCCGCCGGCGGCACGAGCAATTGCGCCACGGGCACGTCGGGGTCGCCGGAGACGCTGACGAAGGAGGAGTTGGCACCGTTCTCGAGCAGGCGGCGCACCAGATAGGCGAGCAGGTCCTGATGGCCGCCGACCGGCGCATAGGTCCGGCAGGCAAAGCCTTCGGACCCGGCGATCAGCTTCTCGTAGAGCGCCTCGCCCATGCCATGGAGGCGCTGGAACTCGAAGCCCTCGGCAGACCCCGCCATCTCGGCGACGGTCGCGACCGTCTGGGCATTGTGGGTGGCGAATTGCGGGATGATCAGCGGGCGCAGGGCGAGCAACTGCGCGGCGCAGGCCTCGTAGTTCAGGTCGGTCATCGCCTTGCGGGTGAAGACCGGATAGTCGGGCAGGCCGCGCTCCTGGGCGCGCTTCAGCTCCGTGTCCCAATAGGCGCCCTTGACGAGGCGCACCATCATGCGACGGCCATGGGCCTCGGCGAGCGCGCCGATATGGGCGATCACCGCCGAGGCGCGCTTCTGATAGGCCTGGATGGCGAGGCCGAAGCCGTCCCAGTCCGCCAGCGACGGGTCAGCGACGACGGCGTCGATGATGTCGAGCGAGAGTTCGAGCCTGTCGGCCTCCTCGGCATCGACGGTGAAGTTGAGGTCGTAGCGCTTGGCCTGCTGCGCGAGCGCGATCACCTTGGGCGTCAGTTCCGCCAGCACGCGCTCGCGGTTCGTGGCGTCATAGCGCGGATGCAGGGCGGAGAGCTTGACCGAAATGCCGGGCCGGTTCGGCAGCGGGGCATTACCGGCCGAGCGGCCGATGGCGTCGATCGCCGCCGCATAGGAGGCGAAATAGCGGTCGGCGTCGGCCTGTGTGCGGGCGCCTTCGCCGAGCATGTCGAAGGAGTAGCGATAGAGCTTGCCGCTCTTCGAGCCGGCGCGCTTCAGCGCCTCCTCGATGGTCTGGCCGAGCACGAAGTGGTTGCCCATGACGCGCATCGCCTGGCGGGTGGCGGTGCGCACCGTCGGCATGCCCAGCCGCTTGGCGAGGCCGCCGATGATGCTGGTCGGCGTCTCGCCGGGCTGGATGACGCGGGCGGTGATGCCGAGCGCCCAGGCCGAGGCCGAGACGAGGAAGGCATCCGATTTTGATTCGTGATGGGCGAAGTCGCCCTGGCCGAGTTTGTCCTCGATCAGCCGGTCGGCGGTGGCGGCGTCGGGCACGCGCAGCAGCGCTTCGGCCAGGACCATCAGGGCGAGGCCCTCGCGGGTCGAGAGCGAATACTCCCGCAGCAGTTCCTCGATGCCGCCGAGCCCGACCTTGCGGCTGCGGATCGCTTCGATCAGCTCCGTCGCGCGGGCATCGATGCGGGCCTTGGCCGCGGGTTCCCGGCGCGCGCCGGCCAGTAACTGCGCGGCGATCTCGCCGTCGTCCTGCGCGAAGGGGGCACGAAAGGGCGGGAGAGGGGCGGCCATGAGGGGCTCCGAACCGGTGCAGCGGATGATCTGAAGAATCATCCGGCTTGGGCCTCATATCAATTGGCTGTTTTGGCTTAAGGGCCGTATCTTTCGCGGCCTAAGCAGCCTCCAGCCGAGTTTCATCCCGTGCTCGATCGAACCGACCGCCGCATCCTGTCGCTGATCCAGGGAGACGGCCGCATGGCCGGCGTGGAACTGGCCGAAAAGGTCGGGCTGTCGCCGACGGCGGCGGGCGAGAGGCTGAAGCGGCTGACACGCGAGGGCTACATCACCGGCTACCGCGCGACGCTGGACCCGCTCAAGCTCGGGCTCAACCTGCTCGTCTTCGTCGAGGTCTATCTCGACAAGACGACGCCCGACGCCTTCGAGCGGTTTGCGGCGGCGGTGAAGCGGGCGCCAGAGGTTCTGGAGTGCCACATGGTGGCCGGCGGGTTCGACTATCTGGTCAAGACCCGCGTCGCCGACATGAACGCCTATCGCCGCTTCCTCGGGGAGGTGCTGCTGGCGCTGCCGGCGGTGCGCGAGACGCGCACCTATGCGGTGATGGAGGAGGTCAAGACCGACGGCGCGCTGCCGCTGTGAGCCGCGCGCCGTCGGGACGCTATCAGTCCGCGTGCGGCGCCGCGTGTGCCTGGCCGCGCGTCTTCCAGAGCGAGAAGACCACGCCGCCGAGGATCAGCGCCAGCGTCACGCCCAGCGAGATCGCGGGGTCGACCTTGCCGAAGATCTGGTTCCAGAAGATCTTGCCGCCGATGAAGACCAGCACCAGAGCGAGCGCCGTCTTCAGATACTCGAAGCGGTGGACCATCGCGGCCAGCGCGAAATAGAGCGCGCGCAGGCCGAGGATCGCCATGATGTTGGCGGTGAAGACGATGAACGGATCCGTCGTGATCGCGAAGATCGCCGGCACCGAGTCGACCGCGAAGATCAGGTCGGCGATGTTGATCACCACCAGCGCCAGGAAGAGCGGCGTGGCGTAGATCAGCGTGCGGCCGGTCACCGAATCCGCCTGCCTGACGAAGAAGCGCTCGCCATGCAGGGTGTCGGTCACGCGCATCCGCTTCTTGAAGAAGATGATGAGCTTGTTCTTCGACATATCCGGCTCGGCCTCGGGCACGATCAGCATCTTGATGCCGGTCGCGATCAGGAAAGCGCCGAAGATGAAGAGGATCCAGTCGTATTCCTGCACCAGCGCCGCGCCGATGCCGATCATCATGCCGCGCAGGATGATCACCGCGATGATGCCCCAGACCAGGGCGCGGTACTGGTAGCGCCGCGGGATGGCGAAGAAGGTGAAGATCAGCGAGATGACGAAGACGTTGTCGATCGACAGCGCTTTTTCGATGAAGAAGCCGGTGAAATAGGTGACGCCGGCATGGGTGCCGTCGGTCGTCTTGAGGTTGCCCGTCTCGAAGGCCCACCAGACGACGGCGCCGTAAAGACAGGCGAAGCCAATGTAGAAGGCCGACAGCCTGAGGCTCTGGGCGATGCCGATTTCACGGTCGCCGCGATTGAGCAGGCCAAGGTCGAAAGCGAGAAGGGCGAAAACGATCGCGAGGAAGCCGCTCCACATCCAGAGCGGCTTGCCGAGCCAGTCGGCAAGCAGAAGTTCCATGTCCGGGCGCCTATGGTTTGCGTTGATGTCGAAGGCGGTTCCGACATCGCGGCCACGTCATCCAGACGTGCTCCGCCAGAGGGGCCCGGTACCACCGCCACGCCAGATGGGGGCACCGATCCGCTTCGACAAGAGCCTCACAACAAGATTCTGCCACGAATTTGCCGCAGCGCGGCTCGGGCGCTCCGATTGCCGCTTGACCGGCGACGCCGCTCCTTCAGTGTGGGAGCCAGCCCCGGCATGAAGATTGCTGAGGCCCGTCGCCGACAGAAATCGAACCCATCAAGGAGATATCGATGCCCGCCCCGACCTGCCCGCCCGTCTTCGGACGCCTGCGCTCCTGCGCCGGGCGCCTCGTTCTCGCCGCCGGGTTCGCCGCTGCGCTGGTCGGGCTTGCTCCGGTCGCGCAGGCGCAGACGCCGGTCCGCTTCACGCTCGACTGGCGTTTCGAGGGGCCCGCCGCGCTGTTCCTGATGGGCATCGAGAAGGGCTATTTCAAAGCCGAGGGTCTGGACGTCACCATCGACACCGGCAACGGCTCGCGCGAAGCGATCCCACGCGTCGCTTCGGGCACCTATGATGTCGGCTTCGGCGATGTGAACTCGCTGATCCGCTTCCGTGACGAGAACCCGACCATCGACCTCAAGGCGGTGATGATGGTCTATGACAAGCCGCCCTTCTCGATCGTCGGGCGCAAAAGCCGCGGCGTCACGGCCGATGTGAAGTCGCTCGAGGGTAAGAAGTTCGGCGCGCCGGCGGCCGACGCCGCCTTCGCGCAATGGCCGATCTTCAAGACGGTCAACAAGCTCGACGACAGCAAGATGCGGCTGGAGAATGTCGGCTTCCCGGTGCGCGAGCCGATGCTCGCCTCGGGTGAGGTCGATGCCGTCTTCGGCTTCGCCAACTCCTCCTACATCAACCTGAAGTCGCGCGGCGTGCCGGTCGAGGACATCGTTGTCATGCTGATGTCGGATTACGGCGTCGAGCTCTACGGCAACGTCATCATGGTCTCGCCGAAATTCGCCGCGGAAAAGCCCGAGGCGGTGCGCGGCCTGCTGCGGGCGATCACCAAGAGCGTCAAGGACACGGTCGCCAATCCCGAGCTCGGTGCGCAGCTCGTGATCAAGCGCAACGACGTCGCCAAAGTCGATGTCGAGCTCGAGCGGCTGAAGATGACGCTGGAGCAGAATGTGATGACGCCCTGGGTCAAGGCCAATGGCTTCGGCGGCATCGACAAGGCCCGCTGGGCCAAGGCGCTCGACCAGATCGCCCTGACCTTCACCTTCAAGGATAAGGCCAAGGCGGGCGACGCCTTCACTGACGCCTTCCTGCCGGCTTCGGCCGAGCGGGTGTTCTGAGCCTCGCAGTTCCCATCGCCCGTCATCCTGGACGAGCCGCGCAGCGGCGCTGTCCGGGATCCATCATAGGGCCGGACGGCGCCCCAGGATGGATCCCGGGACTTCGCTGCGCGAAGCCCAGGATGACGCCGTTCATGTGCTGAAGGATGACCTTGACCGCCTTCGTCGAACTTCACGATGTCACCCATGTCTATGGCGGCGGCGAGGGTCCTCCGGCGGTCGCCGGCCTGTCTCTGAAGGTCCGCGAGGGCGAGTTCGCCGCCATCGTCGGCCCGTCGGGCTGCGGCAAATCGACGATGATGAAGCTCGCGACTGGGCTGCAGCGTCCGAAATCGGGCACCGTCATCGTCGATGGGCGCGAGGTCGCCGAGCCGATCAAGATCACCGGGATGGCCTTCCAGAACCCGGTGATGCTGCCCTGGCGCACGACGCTGCAGAACCTGCTGCTGCCGCTCGAGATCGTCGAGCCGCATCGCTCGCGCCTGCGCGCGAACAAGGCCGAATATGTCGCCCGCGCCGAGATGCTGCTGGAGACGGTGGGCTTGAAGGGCATGGGGTCGAAATTCCCCTGGCAGCTCTCGGGCGGCATGCAGCAGCGCGCCTCGCTCTGCCGCTCGCTGATCCACGAGCCGAAGCTCCTGATGCTGGACGAGCCCTTCGGGGCGCTCGACGCCTTCACGCGGGAAGAACTCTGGTGCGTGATCCGCGACCTGCATGCCCAGCGCGGGGTCACCGTCATCCTGGTGACGCATGATCTGCGCGAGGCGGTGTTCCTGGCCGACCGGGTGTTCTGCATGTCGGCGCGGCCCGGCCGGATCATCGCCGAGCGAGAGATCGGCTTCGCCCGGCCGCGCGATCTCGACGTGACCTACACGCCGGAATTCGCCGAGATCGTTCACGAATTGCGCGGGCATATCCGCGAGGCAAGGGCCGTGGCATGACCCGCTCGACCTGGCTCAAACTCGCGCCCTATTTGTTCACGATCGGCTTCTTCCTGATCTGGGAGGCCGCCTGCCGCGCCTTCGCGATCTCGGCCTTCATCCTGCCGCCGCCCTCGGCGGTGTGGGGCGCGCTGGTCCAGTATCAGAAGCCGCTCTACACCAACGCCTTCCACACGCTCTGGATGACCTCGCTGGGCTTCGGGCTGTCGATCCTGTTCGGGCTGGCGCTGGGGTTGCTGGTCGGCTCCTCGAAGCTGATCTATGCGGGGCTAAATCCGCTGCTGGTCGGCTTCAACTCGATCCCGAAGGTGGCGGTGGTGCCGATCCTGGTGATCTGGTTCGGCGTCGGCTGGTTGCCGCCGGTGCTGACCGCCTTCGTGATCTCGTTCTTCCCGATCGTGGTCAATGTCGCCACGGGCCTGGCCACGATCGAGCCGGAGACGGAGGATGTGCTGAAGGCGCTCGGCGCCAGCCGCATGGACATCATGACCAAGGTCGGCATCCCGCGCTCGCTGCCCTATCTCTTCGGGGCGCTGAAGGTCTCGATCACGCTGGCCTATGTCGGCTCGGTGATCGGCGAGCAGAACGCCTCCAACCTCGGCCTCGGCAACCTGATCACGCGCGCCTCGGCGGATTTTAACGTGCCGCTGATCTTCGCCGCGCTGATTGTGCTGGCCGTGCTCGGCGTCTTCCTGGTCGCGATCGTCGATATCGTCGAGAGCCGGATGACCGGCTGGGCGAAGCGCTCACAGCTCGGCAACGCCTGAGGCGAGAGGGGCGCGCGAAGCGCCCCTTCAGACCATGCCGGTCGATTTGAGCTGCTGATAGGCCTTCAGGATTTCCTGGAGCGTGCCCTCGCGCGAACGGTCGCCGCCATTGGCGTCCGGGTGGAAGCGCTTCACCAGTTCCTTGTACTTTGCCTTGATCGCGGCGGCGTCGGCATTCTCGTCCAGTCCCAGCGCCTCCAGCGCCTTGCGGGCGACCACGCCGACGCGCGGTTCCGGCTGCGACGCCGTCTGCGCCCGCCGGGCGCCAAAGATGTTGAAGGCGTCCTGCACATCGGCCTGCTCGCCGCCGGCGACGCGCCCGCGCTGCGCCATGCGCGCTGCCTTCGAATTGACGCCGAGCTTCCAGGTCGGGCGGTGGCCGATCGCCGCGTCCTTGGCGTATTCCGCCAGTGCCTCGTCGTTCATCCCGGCAAAGTAGTTGTAGGTCGCGTTGTAGGCCTTCACATGCTCCAGGCAGAACAGGAAGAACTTGCCTTCCCGGCCACGTCCCTGGGGCGCGCGGAATTCGCCCGGCCGCTTGCAGCCCGGATGGTCGCAACGCGGCGCATCGGATTCCTGGACCGCTTCCGCCTCGGAAGGGCCGATCCTGATACGGTCGAACAGGCGCGAGTTGAAGTTCATGGTCGAACGGTTATGAGACTCGGAAGGCGAACCGGCAAGTGCGACGCAGCATGCGTTGGCGGGGCTTGACGGCACGGGCAGGAACACAGGGCCGAGGCCCGACGGACTCCTTCAAAAGGGTGGCGCGATCATGACCGGAATGGCCGAACGGATCGCTGCCAAGCTCGAGGCTGCACTGTCGCCGGAACGGCTCAATGTCATCGACGAGTCGCACCAGCATCAGGGCCATGGCGGCTGGCGCGAGGGCGGCGAAACCCATTTCAGGGTCGACATCGTGTCGCAGGCCTTCGCCGGCAAGAGCCGGCTCGATCGCCACCGGCTGGTCAACGCCGCTCTGGCCCAGGAACTCGCCGAGCGGGTGCATGCGCTGGCGATCGTGGCGCGGGCGCCGGGCGAGGGCTGACGGTGCCCCGTCAGGGCGTGACCAGGTCCACTTCGGGATAATAGGTGCGGTAGCGCCTCGCATCGCGTGTGAGCAGCCTGAGATCGGCCGCCGCCGCGTGGGCCCCGATGAAGAAATCGGGCAGTACGCTTCCGCGGAGCCCTCCAGCGGAACGGTAGCGCTTGAAGGCTTTTCCCGCCTCGAACAGCGCCCTTCGCGGAATCGCTTCATGCACGACGCGGAAGTCCGCCAGCATCTCGTCGAGTTTGCCGATCTCGCTGAACCGGATCGAGATCTCGGCATAGATCACATCGTTGACCAGCAGCGGGCCACTGCTGATCGCGGCGGCGAGCTGGCCGGCTGACCATTCGCCCCAGACGGGATCGTTGGTCACCAGATCAAGGAAGATGTTGGCATCGACCAGCGTGGCCCTCACGCGTCACCGCGGGTCAGGGTCATGATCTCGTCGGTGCTCAAGCCGGGCCCAGCCGAGCCCCGCCATTTTTCGAAGGGGTTGGCGGATGAGCCCTCGACCTTCAGCAGCACGACCCGCCCGTCAGGGTCCATGCGAAAGTCGACGGCGTTTCCCGGCTTGATCCCGAGCCGGTCGCGAACCGGTTTCGGTATCGTGACCTGGCCCTTGCTGGTGACGGTCGTCGCCATCGCGGCCTCCGTATTACCGACACTGCCGAAGGTAATACCGCAATGGTCCCGCCGCAAGCGTGGCTCAGGCCGCCGGCCGCTCCGGGGTGAAGGCGTAGATCGCCGCCGAAGCCAGCAGGAGCCCCGCGAAGGCCCAGTGCAGATGGGCGAAGGTCGTGGCCGCGTCGAGGCCGGCGGCGCGCTGGCTGGCGATGAACCAGCCGGAACCGGACTGCGTCAGGGCCGCGCCCGCGATGAAGAGGAAATTGACGGCCGTCATGCCGCGCCCGAGCAGATGCGCCGGAAAGAACAGGCGCGCATGCGCCATCAGGATGGCATAGGTGAAGCCGACGGCGCCGATCAGCGCGAAAAGGGCGACGGCGAGAACCGAGGAGCCTGCCCCGAAGGCCGCCAGCAACGCGAAGCAGCCTGCCGTGCCGATCGTGCCCCAGAACACCAGCGGCTTGATCCGTCCGAGCGCCTTTTCGAGCCCGCCATAGATGAAGGCGCCGGCGACCATCGTCAGCGCCATCGCGGTTGCGGCGTTGCCGGCCGAGACGGCGTCGAAGCCGTGGACGCCGGCCATATAGGGGCCGACCCAGAGTCCCCGTGCGGTGGCGAGGATCGCATAAGCCGTCAGCGTGATCGGGGCGAGCAACCAGAGCGGCCGCAGCTTCAGGATGCTGGCGAGGCCGGCGAGCAGCCCCTCTGCCTTGCCCGAGGCGCTCTCGGCGCGCACGGGGTCGCGGATCAGCAGCGCGGCCAGCGCGGTCGCGATGAGAAAGCAGCCCGCCATGACGAGCATGGAAGGGCGCCAGCCGAAGCGGGCGGCGGCGATGGCGAGCGGTGCGGCGCCGACCAGATTGCCGAGCGATCCCAACCCGATGAAGACCGAGGTCAGGAAGGCGAAGCGAGCGGGCTCGGCCGTCCGGGCGAAGAGGAAGAGGCTCGCCATGAAGATCGGCGCGCAGCCGATGCCGATCAGCGCCATTGCCAGCGTGCCCGAGAGCGCGCCCGTCGCTTCCGCGAAGAGAAAGGCGCCGGCACTGCCCACCGCCATGGCGGCGGTGACGGTGCGGCGCGGGCCGAGCCGGTCGAGCGCCCAGCCGATCGGGAACTGCGCGATCGCGAAGGTGGTGAACCAGGCCGCGCCGAGCAGCCCGAATTCACGTGGGCCGATGGCGAGATCGCTCATTACCGGCCCGGCGATGACGCTCAGGAACGACCGGTAGAAGATCGACAGAAAATAGGCCGGCAGCAGCGCGAAGAAGACGATCAACGGCGGATCAGCCTTTGGGCCGAAGCGGGCTGGAAGCGGATCACTTGATCCGCTCGAGCACCGAGACGTAGTTCGCCACCGCCGAACCGCCCATGTTGAAGATGCCGCCGAGTCGGGCGTCCTTCAGCTGCATGCCCTCCGGGGCCTCACCGACGAGCTGCATCGCGCTGAGCACATGCATCGAGACGCCGGTGGCGCCGATCGGGTGGCCCTTGGCCTTGAGGCCGCCGGAGACGTTGACCGGCAGCTTGCCGTCCTTTTGCGTCCAGCCTTCCTTGATGGCGCGGGCGCCGTCGCCTTCGCGGGTCAGGCCCATGGCCTCGTATTCCAGCAGCTCGGCGATGGTGAAGCAGTCATGCGTCTCGACGAAGGAGAGGTCGTCGAGCGTCACGCCGGCTGCGCTGAGCGCCTGCTGCCAGGCGCGCGTCGCGCCCTCGAAGCGCAGGATGTCGCGCTTGGAGACGGGAAGGAAATCCTGGACATGGGCCGTGCCACGGAAGCCGACGGCGCGGCGCATGGTCAGCGCCGTCTCCTCGTCGGCCAGCACGATCGCGGCGGCACCGTCGGAGACCAGCGAGCAGTCGGTGCGCTTCAGCGGGCCGGCGACATAGGGGTTCTTCTCGCTCTCCTCGCGGCAGAAGGCGAAGCCGAGGTCCTTGCGCATCTGGGCATAGGGATTGTCGACGCCGTTCTTGTGGTTCTTCGCGGCGATCATCGCCAGCGCGTCGGACTGGTCGCCATGGCGCTGGAAATAGGCGGCCGCAATGCCGCCGAACACGCCGGCGAAGCCGCCCTGCGTGGCGCCTTCCTCGGGAAGATAGGAGGCCTTGAGAAGGTTCTTGCCGATCTCGGGGCCGGGCGTCGTGGTCATCTGTTCGACGCCGACGACGAGCACGATCTTGGCTGCGCCGGCCTTGATCGCGCGCACGCCCTGCTGCACGGCGGCAGAGCCGGTGGCGCAGGCGTTCTCGACGCGGGTCGCGGGCTTGAAGCGCAGCGCCGGATCGGCCTGGAGCACGAGCGAGGCGGTGAAGTCCTGTGCCGAGAAGCCGGCATTGAAATGGCCGAGAACGATCTCGTCGACTTGGTCGGCGGTGATGCCGGCATCGACCAGCGCGTCGGTCGTCACCCGAACGATCAGGCTCTCGATCGTCTCTGCATCCTGCTTGCCGAACGGCGTATGGGCCCAACCGACGATCGCAGCGCTCATGACATCTCTCCCTGTCGACATTTTCAGGCGTTGACCGACTTTGACGTCTCATGTGCGCTCGCCGCCCGCGCCTCGCAAGCGGGCAGGAGCGCATTTCCGGCGTGCGTGGAAAGAGGGACCACGATGCGGAACGCGGCTGTTTAAAGGGCGATGGACAGGAGCAGACCGACTCCGCCGACGATCATCGCCATGCCCGTCATTTCCCGCCGGCTGGTGCCCTCGGCGAAGATCCGCCGCGAGGCGATCTGCGCCAGCGGCACCTCGATCAGGGCGAGCGTGCGGACATTGGCGGCGCTCGTCAGCGAGAAGCCGATGAACCAGCATTGCGACGCCGCTGCGCCCAGAAAGCCGGCCGAGAGGGATTTGCGCCAGTTGCGCAGGCTGGAGATCAGGGCCGGGCGGTTCGCGGCGAGCATGTAGAGCGTCAGCACCAGCGTCTGGAGGAACAGGCCGAGCGCCAGGATCGTGGTCGCTCGGATGAAGAAGCCGCCCTCCGGCAGGGCCTGGATGGCCCCGCGATAGCCGATCGCCGAGAGCGCGAAGAAGGCACCGGCGCCGACGCCGAGCAGGGCGGGGCGCAGCCCGGCACGGGTGAGCTTCTCGCCCGGCTTCCAGGACACCACGACGACGCCGGCGGTGGCGATCAGGACCGCCAGGAACTTCAGCGGCGTCAGCGTATCGCCGAGCAGCAGCGCACCGAAGATCGCAACCTGGACCGGCTCGGTCTTGGTGTAGGCGGTCGTCACGGCGAAGGAGCGCTCGCGCATCGCCGCCAGCATCAGGGCCGTGGCGGCGATCTGGGTGAGGGCGCCGGCGATGGTGTAGGCGAGGGAGCCGGCTCCGATCTCGGGCGGCAGCCGCCCCGCCACAGTGCAGACGATGGCGAGGAAGAGCAGCGCGAAGGGCAGGCCGAACAGGAAGCGGACCTGCGTTGCGCCGACGACGCCGATGATCTCGGTCAGGGAGCGCTGGGTGAGGTTGCGGGCGGTCTGCAGCAGCGATGCGGCGATGGTCGCCGGAATCCAGAGAAGGGCGAGGCTCACGCGGCAGATCCGGAGGCGAGGAGAGGCTGAGCTTTAGTGAACCCTCTGCGGCGGCTAGGCAAATCGCTCCGCTGGGGGTAGGTATGCGTGCCAGGGCGGGACTTCGTGCCGGCCGTCTCGAAAATGCCGCACGCGTCGCGTTGAACCCTCTTGCCTTCAACCCTCGTCAAGCCAGGTTCAAGACCCGCCCGATGATCGTCTCCCGCCTCACCGCCGCCCTCGTCTTCGGATCCGTGCTGGTCGGCCCGGCCCATGCCGGAACCAGCCTCGTGATCGATGCCGCCAGCGGTGCGGTGCTCTCGGCGGAAAATGCGGGCCAGCCCTGGCATCCGGCTTCGACCACCAAGATGATGACGGCCTATCTCGCGCTCAAGGCGGTGCGCGACGGGCGCCTCGGGCTGGAGACCGCGATCCCGGCCTCGAAGCTGGCCGCGAGCCAGCCGCGGGTGAAGGTCTACATCAAGGCCGGCCAGGAGGTGACCCTCGACAACGCATTGCGGATCATGATGGTGAAGTCGGCCAACGACATCGCCTATGTGATCGCCGAAGGCGTCGGTGGCGATGTCGAGCGCTTCGTGGCGATGATGAACGCGGAAGCCGCGCGGCTGGGCATGCGCGACAGCCATTTCGTCAATCCCAATGGCTGGCACCATCCCGACCAGCAGACCAGCGCGCGCGATCTCGCGATCCTCGCCATGGCGCTGATGCGCGAGTTCCCGGACTATTCCGACTACTGGAACACGCCGTCGGTCCAGCTCGGCAAGCAGGTGCTGAACAACACCAACGGGCTCGTCGGCCGCTATCCCGGCGTCGGCGGCATGAAGACCGGCTATGTCTGCGCCTCGGGCTTCAACGTCGTCGCCACCGCGACCCGTGGCGGGCGCACGCTGATCGCGGTCGTGCTCGGCGCGCTGTCCGGCACCGAGCGCACGATCAAGGCGGCGCAGCTGCTCGATGACGGTTTCTCGAAATGGGGCGGGGGTGGATACACCGTCGCGTCGCTGCCGTCGCAAGGCGGGCGCGCCAGCAGCATCTGCGGCGATGTCCAGCGCAGGGGCGGCGGCGTCGCGCTTGCCGACGATGCCGACAGCGCTGGACCGATCGCGGCGCAAGCCACGGGCATCGGCGGCAATGCCGATGATGGCGGGCGCTTCGCCACCGCCTCGACGCTAGTCTTCGGCAGCCCGTCTTCGGTCCTGACGCGCCTGCCCTCCGGCAAGATTTCGCTCGGCCCGCGGACAGAGACGATGCCGGTGCCGGTCGCCTTCGGCCGTAGCCCCGGCTCGGCCTCCGCCCCGCTCGCGGCCAATGTCACGGGCGGCGGCGACAGCCGCGTCGCGCGCGGCGCGGCGCCTGTGGTTGCGCCCTCGGCGCCGGTTTCGGCCGGCCTGTTCGGCGCCCAGGGCAGCGGGATCTTCGCCGATCGCGGCCGCACGCCGTCGAGCAATGGCGCAATCCCCGGTTCCACCACGGCTTTCGCGCCGAGCGATCCGGAGACGGCGCAGCCCTCGCAGGCCGGTGGACCGCTGCGTCTGCAGGGTGCGATCCAGTCCGGCGCCGCGGCTCCGGCGAGCCTGCGTGCCGGTGCGGCCTCCGGCATCAAGCCGCTGCCGCGCCCGCCGGCAAAACCGCTGCTGGTGAAGCCCACCGGCAAGGCCGCGCCCGCGACCGCCTCGGCCAAGCCCGCTGCGGGCAAGCCTGCCCAGGCCGCCGCCAAGCCGCAGCCGGCCAAGCCTCCGGTCAAGCCCAAGGCCAAGCCGAACGACGACGCCTGAGCATGACGTCTTGAGCGCCGAGACGGCCGAAACCGCCCGGCGGCAGGGCATGGCGATGGCGCTGACCGCCGCCGCCGCCTATGGCACGAACATCGTCAGTGCGCAGATCGCCGGCCAGGCCGGGCTGAGCGGGCCCCTTCTCGTTTTCTACCGCGTCTTCATCATGCTGGCGCTCGTGGGGCTGGCGCTGCTGATCTGGCGCTCTTCGCTCGCCGTCCCGCGCTCCGAGCGGCGCGCGCTCCTGCTCTTCGGGGTGATGAGCGCGCTGGTCGGGTCGGCCTATCTGTCCTCGGTCGCCTTCCTGCCGGTCACGGTCGCAGCGGTGGTCTTCTTCACCTATCCGGTGCTGATCGTGCTGGCCGAGCCCTTCGTCACGCGGATCCCCTTCCGGCTCGAACGGTTGCTCGCGGCCTGTGCGGCCTTCATCGGCGTCGCGCTGGTGGTGGGACCGGATTTCCATGGGCTCGATCCGCGCGGCCTCATCCTGGCACTGCTGGCGAGCCTGGGTGCCGCAACGCAGTTCTTCGCCGGCGCCGCGCTGCCGCAGACGCCGCTCGCGGCCCGGCTGTTCTGGTCGCATCTGCTCATCCTGCCCGTGACCGCGCTGATCCTGGCCGTGACCGGCGGGTTCCAGTCGCCGGCCGCCTTTGCGCTGGCGCCGCTCGCCGCGGCGGTGACGATCGGCGGTTACCTGATCGGCTTCCTCATGCAGGTAGCCGCGATGACGCGGATCTCGCCGGGGGCGGCCGGGCTCGCCTTCTGCGCCGAGCCGGTCTGCGCCGTGCTGATCGCCGCGGTCGTGCTCGGCGAACGGCTGGGGCCGCTGCAATATCTCGGCTGCGCCCTTGTCGTGGCGACACTGGTCATTAATGTAACATTAGAACATGTCCGGCGCCCGGTGGCTCCGGCCTGAAACCCGCCCGAGGCGAGTGCCGTCGTCATGTCTTCTCCGCAAGTCCGTCCCGAGCCGCTGCCGCTGACCCTGCTGACCGGGTTCCTGGGCGCCGGCAAGACGACGCTCCTCAACCGCCTGCTGAAGGACCCCGCGCTCGCACAGACGGTCGTCGTCGTGAACGAGTTCGGCGAGGTCGGTCTCGACCATCTGCTGATCCAGGGCGTCGAGGACGGCATGATCCTGCTCGATTCCGGCTGCCTGTGCTGCACGATTCGCGACGACCTGATCGTCACCATGGAGGATCTGCTGCGCCGTCGCGACAATGGCCGCATCGGGCCGTTCACGCGCGTCGTCATCGAGACCACGGGACTGGCCGACCCCGCGCCGATCCTCAACGTGCTGATCAACCACCCCTATCTCGCGATGCGCTTCCGGCTCGACGGGGTGGTGACGCTGGTCGACGCGGTCAATGGCATGGCGACGCTGGACGCCCATGAAGAGGCGCGCAAGCAGGTCGTCGCGGCGGACCGCCTGGTGCTGACCAAGGCGGATCTGGTGGATCGCCCGGCCGATCTCGCGCCGCTGCGCCAGCGCCTGGCGCTCCTCAACCCCGGCGTCGCCGTTCTCGGTCCGCAGGCCGCGGCCAGTTCGCTGTTCGCGGCCGGTCTCTACGATCTGGCACAGCGCCCGGCCGAGATCGGCCAGTGGCTGGCCCGCGAAACCCTGCCGGGCGAGCGCCCGAAGCATGATCATGACCATGGCGGCCACCATCATGGGCATCATCACGGCCATGGGCACGACCATGATCATCACGGGCACGACCATCACGATCACGACCACCATCACCACGACGTCAACCGCCACGATGCGAGCATCCGCGCCTTTGCGCTGACCGCGGAGAGCCCGATCCAGCAGGCGACGGTCGATCTGTTCTGGACGCTGCTGCGCTCCGTCCATGGGCCGAAGCTCCTGCGCATCAAGGGTCTGGTGAAGGTTGCCGAGCATCCCGACCAGCCGCTGCTGCTGCATGCCGTGCAGCAGATCCTGCATCCGCCGGTGATGCTCGAGGCGTGGCCGGACGCAGACCGCCGCTCGCGGCTCGTGCTGATCGTCAAGGATATCGAGGAGAGCGTGGTGCAGCAGCTCTGGGCCGCCTTCCTCGGCCAGGCCGCGCAAGCCGGGACCGCAGCCAGCGCCTGACCCGCGGGCTGCGGCCCCGATCTTGAAGCGAGCCTCCCGATCGGTCGCGGCCGGGGCTCAATCTTGCCGATTCGGCACAGCCCCGCCCCAGATCGATCCAGCGCGGTGGAGGCAGGGTCGCATGGATCGGGTCATGGCGTTGAGGGGTGCGCCCGCGATGGGCGTGGAGGGCAAGGCAGCGTCGGTGGCGCCGCACCAGCCGGAGCAGCCGGTCGTTCTTGAAGCGAGGCCGCTTTCCGCCTGCGGCGACATCGCCGAGGCTTGGGTCCATCTGGCTGGGCGCGCGCTCGAACCCAATCCGTTCTTCGAACCGGGCTTCCTGCTCGCGGCCGCACAGCATCTCGTCGCGTTTCGCGAGGTCACGGTGCTTCTGGCCTGGCAGGGAGCCGCGGAGGGGTCGCAGCGGCGTCTGCTCGGCTTCGTCCCGGTCTTTCCCCGGCACGGCTTCTTCCTGCCGGATGCGCTGATCGGCCTCTCGGATCGTCGCATCGCCTCGGGTGCACCCCTGCTCGACCGGCAACGGGCCGCGGCGGTGGTCGACACGCTTCTCTCCCCGCGCCGGCAGCGGCTGATCGACGGGCAGGGCCTCGTTCTGCGGGCGATCGACCGGGACGGGCCGCTGGCCGCGAGCCTGCGGGAACTGGCCGAGGGTGGCCTGCGTGCGGGTTTCGCGGTCACGGTCTCGCCATCGCCCGGCCGGATGCCACGACCCGGCATCGCAGCGGCAGAGGTGCCGGAGGGCCTGACCGGGGTGAAGCTGGTCGAGCCGCGCTCGCAGGCCGCCCTGCGCGATGCGGTCGAATTCATCCTGGCGATGGAGGCCTCGGGCCTGCGCGGCCGGGCCGGCGCCGCGACGCTGCACGACACGCGCGAGGTCGGCTTCCTGCGCGCCATGACGCGCCATCTCGCCCGCAGCCGGCAGTGCCGCGTCGGCCTGCTGATGCGGGAGGACGATCCGCTCGCCGGTGCGATCCTGATCGGACGCGGCCCGCTCAACTGGCTTTATCTCGGCGTGCAGGACGAGGCCGAGGCGGAGCGGCAACCGCTGCGGGCGCTGATCGCGGCGATGCGGCGGGGGATGCCGGCACGGCGGATCATCCTGCCGACGGACTTTGCCCTCGACGGCGATGGTGGGGTGACGACGGCCGACCTGCATCTGGCGAGCGGCACCGTGGCGACGCCGCGCGACCTCGCCGGCCGTGCGCGGGATGCGATCAGGCGGTCCCTGTCACGCCTGCCGCGCGTCGGCGGGCGTGGACTCAAGCCTCCGCGCGCAGGAGCCGCCTGACGATCTTGCCGGTGGTCGTCATCGGCAACTCGTCGCGGAAGGCGATCTCGCGCGGATATTCATGGGCCGACAGCCTGCGGCGGACGAAGTCCTGCAGCTCGGCCGCGAGTTCGGGCGTGCCGCGCAGCCCCTCTCTCAGCACGACGAAGGCCTTGACGATCTCGGTGCGCAGCGGGTCCGGCTTGCCGACGACGGCGGCGAGCGCGACCGCCTCATGCCGCAGCAGGCAGTCCTCGATCTCGCCCGGGCCGATGCGATAGCCCGAGGAGGTGATGACATCGTCGTCGCGGCCGACGAAGCGGACATAGCCATCCGCGTCCTGCACCGCCTGATCGCCGGTCTTCATCCAGTCGCCGACGAACTTGGCCTGCGTCGCCGCCTCGTTGCCCCAGTAACCCAGGAACATCACCGGGTCTGGCCGGCGCACCGCAATCTCGCCCTGCTCGTCGGGCGCGCAGACCGATCCGTCGGGCCGGATGATCGCGACCTCGTGGCCCGGCACCGCCTTGCCGATGCAGCCCGGACGGCTGACGCCGATCGCGGCGCAGGAGGCGAGCACGAGGTTGCACTCGGTCTGCCCATAGGCCTCGTTGATGGTCAGACCCAGCGCCTCATGGCCCCAGGCCAGCGTCTCCGCGCCGAGCGCCTCGCCGGCGGCGGCAACCGTGCGCAGCCGCAGGGCGAAACGCTCGCTCGGACGCTCGACACTGCGCAGCATCCGCAGGGCGGTGGGCGGCACGAAGGCATTGCGGATCCCGAGATCGGCCATCAGGCGGAAGGCCTCCTCCGGCTCGAAGCGCGTCACCGGCCGCGCCACGACCGCGACGCCGAAATGCAGCGCCGGCAGGAGCATGTTGAGCAGACCGCCGGCCCAGGCCCAGTCGGCCGGCGTCCAGGCGAGGTCGCCGGGCTGGGGCAGAAATTCATGCGGCATCTGCACGCCCGGCAGATGCCCGGGCAGGACGCGGTGACCGTGCAGCGCGCCCTTGGGATTCCCGGTGGTGCCGGAGGTGTAGATCATCAGGGCCGGATCGTCCGGGCCGGTGGCGACCGTCGAGAAACCCGGCTCGGCGCCTGCAAGCAGGGCGTGCCAGTCGAGCGCCGCACCGTCGGCCCCGTCAACCGAGACCATCACTTCGAGATCGGGCAAGGGCTGGGTGATCTGGCGGCGCTTATCCAGCCCCGGCGCATCGGTGACGAGGACCTTCGCGCCCGAGTCGGCCAGCCGGTAGGCGAGCGCGTCCACGCCGAACAGGGCCGCGAGCGGCACCGCGATGGCGCCCAGCCGGTAGGCCGCGAGATGGGCGGTCAGGACGCAGCGGCCCTGCGGCAGCAGGATCGCGATCCGATCGCCGCGACGGACGCCCTGTGCGGCCAGCGCATTCGCCAGCCGCATCGAGGCGTCGCGCAACGCGCCGAAACTGACCGGCGTGACCCGCCAGTCGCGCGAAACCTCAATGATCGCCGTCCGGCCAGGGTCCAGCGCCGCCCAGCGGTCGCAGACATCCTCGGCGATGTTGTAACGGGGCGGGATCTGCCAGCGGAAGGCGCGGCGCAGCGCCTCGTGGTCGCGAAGGTCTGAGAGGATCAAGGCGGTGGTCCGGAGGAAGGCGGCAAAATAGGCAGGAAGCGCGGTGTTGTCACCGCGAGCGGGCGCGAGGCTGCCTCGCCATTCGCGCGGGGTCGTGGCAGGCTGGAACGCGAGGAGAGGCCGGGCTGCCCGGCGGAGCGAGGCCGGTCAATGCAGGATGTCGCCGCTTTCCTGGCCATCATGGCCATTCCGCTGATCTTCGTGATTGTCCTGGTTCGCCGCGGCGCCCTCTCGGGCGAGGCCTCGACGAGCGATAATGGCGGCGATAGCGACGGCGGCGGGGATGGCGGAGGCGGCGGTGACTGAGGGACGCGGCACCGTCAGGGGCGGTCCTTGGCGGCAAGCCCTGCGACATCGGCGATGATGCCGTCGAGCTCGAAGTTCTTGGGCGTATAGACCGCGGCGACCCCCATATTGCGCAGCGCGTTCTCGTCCTCGGGCGGGATGATGCCGCCGACGACGACGGGAACGTTCATGCCAGCGACACGCAGCCGGGCGGTCACGTCGCGCACCAGCGGCAGATGCGAGCCCGATAGGATCGACAGCCCGATGATATCGGCCTGCGTCTCCTGCGCCTGGGCGACGATCTCCTCCGGCGTCTGGCGGATGCCGCCATAGCTCACCGCCATGCCGGCGTCGCGGGCGCGCACCGCGATCTGCTCGGCGCCGTTGGAGTGGCCATCGAGGCCGGGCTTGCCGACGAGGAAGCGCGGCGTGCGGCCGAGCTTCTCGGTGGCGCGGGCGACCGCCGCCTTGACGGTGGCGAGCCCGTCATTGCTGCCCAGCTTGGTCGTGTCGACGCCGGTGGGGGCGCGGTACTCGCCGAAGATCTCGCGGAGCGTCTGGGCCCATTCACCGGTGGTGACGCCGGCCTTGGCGCAGGCGATCGAGGCGGGCATCACGTTGCGCTCCTCCTTCGCCGCGGCCGAGAGTTCGGCGAGTGCCGCTTGCGCAGCCTTGGCCTCCCTGGCCGAGCGCCAGGCCTTGAGCCGGCCGATCGCTTCCATCTCGACGGAATCGGGAACGGTCACGACGCTGCCCTCGCCGGCCGAAAGCGGGGAAGGCTCGCTATTGGTGAACTTGTTGACGCCGATGACGATCTGCTCGCCGCGCTCGATCGCCTCGATCCGGCGCGCGCCGTTCTCGACCAGCGCCTGTTTCATGTAGCCGGTCTCGATGGCGGCGAGCGCGCCGCCCATGGCGTCGATCGTCGCCAGTTCCTCAAGCGCTGCCGCCTTGAGGTCGGCGACCTTGGCGTCGATCACGGTCGAGCCGTCGAAAATGTCGCCGAATTCTAGCAGGTCGGTCTCATAGGCGAGCACCTGCTGCATGCGCAGCGACCATTGCTGGTCGAAGGGGCGCGGCAGGCCGAGCGCCTCGTTCCAGGCCGGCAGTTGCACGGCGCGTGCCCGGGCCTTCTTCGAGAGCGTCACCGCCAGCATCTCGATCAGGATGCGGTAGACGTTGTTCTCGGGCTGCGGCTCCGTCAGCCCCAGCGAGTTGACCTGCACGCCATAGCGGAATCGACGCATCGCCTCGTCGGCGACGCCGTAACGGCCGAGCGTGATCTCGTCCCACAGTTCGACGAACGCCCGCATCTTGCAGAGCTCGGTGACGAAGCGCATCCCGGCATTGACGAAGAAGGAGATGCGGCCGACGAGTTCGGGGAACTCCGCCGCCGAAACCTCGGGCCGGGCCCGGATCGAATCCAGCAGCGCGATGGCGGTGGCGAGTGCGAAGGAGAGTTCCTGCACCGGCGAGGCACCCGCCTCCTGCAGATGGTAGGAACAGACATTCGTCGGGTTCCATTTCGGCATCTCGCGGGCCGTGAACACGACGATGTCGGTGGTCAGCCGCATCGAGGGGCGCGGCGGGAAGACGTAAGTTCCGCGCGAGAGGTATTCCTTGACGACGTCGTTCTGCGTCGTGCCCTGCAGCGTCTTGCGGTCGGCGCCCTGCTCGTCGGCCACCGCGATGTAGAGCGACAGCAGCCAGGCCGCCGTCGCGTTGATCGTCATCGAGGTGTTCATCTGCGACAGCGGGATCTGGTCGAACAGCGCCCGCATGTCGCCGAGATGGCTCACGGGCACGCCGACCTTGCCGACCTCGCCGCGCGAGAGGACGTGGTCGGGGTCATAGCCGGTCTGCGTCGGCAGGTCGAAGGCGACGGAAAGCCCCGTCTGGCCCTTGGCCAGGTTGTTGCGATAGAGCCGGTTCGATTCCGCCGCGTCGGAGTGGCCGGCATAGGTGCGGAAGATCCAAGGCTTGTCGCGCTGCGGGGCCCGGCCGGCGGTGGGGTCGATCGCGTTCATGCCGTTCCACCCTCTTTTCAGAGCAATCTCAATGTTGCACTGCGGCGAGAATAACGCCAGAGGGGCGGAGAAGTCGCTTGCGACCTTCGGATGAGCGCCGCAACGGCGCTCAGGCAGGCCTTTCGACGCCGAAGGTCGCCGTCAGCGTGAAGCTGCGCGCGTCGCCCGGGGCGAGCATGATCGCACCTTCGCGCCGGTCGAGCGGCTCGTCGGGATCGACCGGCGAGGTCAGCCCCTGCCAGGGCTCGATGCAGATGAAGGGCCCGTTCGGCTTGGTCCAGATGCCGAGCTGAGGCAGGTCGGCGAAGGCTAGCGCGATGCCGGGGCGTCCATCCGCCCCATACCAGGCCTTGCTGCCCGCGCCCCCCGGAATGATCAGCGCATCGTCGGCGAAGAGCTGATGATCGAGGGTGAGCACGCCGTCGACGAAGGCGGAGGGGCGCAGGTCGGGCGCGCGCAGACCGTCCGCGGTTAGCCGCTGATGGCCGGGGCTCGCGCCATTTCCGAGATGGATGCGGTGGGGCAGACCGGCGCTCTCTGGCAGCGGCCAGGGGAAGGCCGGGTGATAGCCGAAGCAGAAGGGCATCGGCGCCGTGCCGGGATTGGCGACCCGCGCCGTCATGGCGAGCGAGGCGCCCTCGAGCCTGTAGGTCATGTCGAGGATGAAGGCGAAGGGATAGGCCGCGCGTGTCTCGTCGTCGTCGGTCAGCCTCAGCGTGCAGGAGGTCGCGTCCTGCGCCAGCGTCCGGAAGGTGGCGGTACGGGCGACGCCATGGCTCTTGATGGGGTAGCGCGCGCCGTCGATCAGAACCTGCCCGTTGGGATGCTTGCCGATGACGGGGAACAGCAGCGGCGAGCGACCGGCCCAGATCGCGGGATCGCCGCTCCAGAGCCAGTCGCGGCCCTGTCCATCCCTGATGGACTGCAGCTCTGCCCCGAGGGGCGCGATCTCGACGGCGAGGGCGTCGTTGCGCAGGCTGATCATCGATCCCATCAGTTCAGCTTGACGATTTCGACCCGCCGGTTCCGGGCACGGCCCTCTTCCGCCTCGTTGGGGGCGGCCGGTGCGATCATGCCAGCGCCGGCTGGGCGCAGTCTCCTGGCGTCGATCTTGTGGGTCGTCACCAGCGCCTTGACCACCGCGTCGGCCCGCTTGCGCGAGAGTTCAACATTGTAGTCGAAGCTGCCCTGATTGTCGGTGTGCCCGACGATCAGGACGGAGAGCTTGGAATCGGCCTTGAGCAGCGCCGCGATCTCGCGCAGCGCCGGATCGGATGCGGGCTTGAGTTCGGCCTTGTCGGTGTCGAACAGGATGCCGTAGAGCGCGATGCGGCCGGTGGCATTGATGCTACGGGCCATCTCCTCGGCTTTGACGGTGACCATCTTGCGGTCGCGTGCGCGCGGTTCGACGATATGGACGACTGCGACCGTGCGGGTGTTGAACGCCTTGCAGTAAAGATCGTCCTTCACCTGATAGGTCTGGACCGTGACATGGGCCTCGCCGTCGGGATGAGGCATCCTGGCTGCCAAGAAGCGCTGGTCGGTGATGGCCGACGCCAGCGCGCAGGCGCCATTGGAGAACGCCGCGTCCTTCAATTCGCTCTCGCGAACGAAGTACATCAGCAGGCTCATATCGCCGCCGCCGCCGGCCGAAGAGCGCTCCGGATCGCCGCCGCAGCCCTCGCCCTTGCAGGTGAACAGGACCGAGCCGCCCGCAGCCTCGACTTCGTCCTGGTAGTTGCGCAGGACTTCCAGAGGGGACCGCTCGGCCGGCAGCAGATAGGCGAAACGGGTGCGGGCGCCTTCCAGCTCCTTCTCCTGTTTCGGTAGATGAACGACGTTGTTGGAGGCATCGCGGCGCGAAGCGGGGTCGACCGGCTCCAGGCGCGACAGCGGCAGCTTGAAATCGGTGAAGGCGACGCGCTCGTAGCTGACGATGAAAGAGCCGTCATAGCGCTTGAGCAGGGCGCTATCCTTGGCGCCTGCGATATCGCGGGTCGGGATCGTCGCGTCGGCCAACGCACCTGTCGCAGTCGCGACCGCGATCAGGCAGGCGGAGAACAGGCGTCTCATTTTGCGCTCCTGCGACGGTTCGGTCCAAACAGTCCGACGCTTCGCCCGACAACGCAAGGCAGTGGGGTTCAGGACCGCCGCGTGGCGCGTGCCCTCAATGTCCCGTACCCGGCAGGCGGGGCAGGGGCATGAACTCCACCCCTTCCTCATGCAGCATGCGGGCGTCCTCAAGGCTCGCCTCGCCATAGATGGCGCGGCTGTCGCTCTCGCCGTGATGGATCTTCAGCGCTTCCTCGGCGAAGCGCTTCCCGACATGCTCAGCGTTAGCCGCCACCTGCTGGTGCAACTCCGTGAGCATCTGGCGGAGCGCGATCTCCTTCTCGCCCATCAGCGCGACAGGCGCGACCTCGGGCGCGGCCGCGGGGACCGCCGGGCCGGCCGACGGGGTCGGCGCCTCGATCATCGTCTTGCCGCGGTCGGTGCGCGCGACATGGGGCGCCATGATCGCACGCTCGACCTTGATGCTGTTGCAGGCCGGGCAGGAGACGAAGCCGCGCCTGGCCTGTTCCTCGAAGCTGGCCGAGGTCGCAAACCAGCTTTCGAACTCGTGGGCCTGTTCGCAGATGAGAGCGTATTTGATCATGATGTGACGAAAAGCGTCCGGCCCATACGGCCCTGTGCGGATGTCGCGAGGGGCGCGGCGCTCACGCGGCCAGCAGCTTGTCGAGTTCGCCGCGCGCATCGAGGGCGTGAATGTCGTCGGAGCCGCCGACATGCTTCTCGCCGATGAAGATCTGGGGAACCGAGGTGCGTCCGCCGGCCCGGGCGGTCATCGCCTGGCGCAGCTCCGGCTTGCCGTCGACGTCGATCTCGTCGAAGGCGACCCCCTTCTTCGTCAGCAGCGACTTGGCGGCCTTGCAATAGGGGCACCAGGAGGTGGTGTAGATCGTGACGGGAGGCATTGCGAAGGTCCATCGGGTTGGGGCTGGCCCCAATGTAGGGACTCGTCCTGCTTTCGTCACCGGGCGAAACGGCCGGTCAGGTGCCGTCCGACACCACGCGCGCGAAGGTCAGGATGTCGACTGAGCGCGCGCCGCCGCGCAGTAGCGCCCGCGCCGCGGCATTGCCGGTCGCGCCCGTGGTCAGGACGTCGTCCACCAGCAGCACGTGGCGGCCCTCGATCTGTGGCCGGGCAGCGGGCGGCACCTTGAAGGCGCCCTGGAGATTGTCGGCCCGCTGGGCTCGCGTCAGCCCGACCTGCTGGCGCATGCGCTTCACCCGCGCCAGGACGAGCGGCGCGAGCGGCACCGCCGATCCGCGCGACACCACCTGCGCGAGCGCAGCCGCCTGGTTGAAGCGCCGGGTCCAGAGCCGGAACCGGTGCAATGGCACGGGGACGATCACATCGGCGTCGGGCAGCAGCTCGCGCCCGGCCTGCAGCATCATCCGCCCCATCGTCAAAGCGAGATCGGTGCGGTCGCCGTATTTCAGCCGGTGGACCAGTTCGCGGGCGGTGCCGTCGAAGCGGCAGACGGCGCGGGCTCGTGCGAACACCGGCGGATCGGCGATGGCGGCAGGCGAGACCAGGCCGTCCCCCAGATCGATGGCAAAGGGTGTGCCCAGCCGCTCGCAATAGGGCCGCTCGATGAAGCGCATCTCACCCCAGCAGGCCGGGCAGAGCGCCTGCGCCTCGCCCGTGGCGGCCTGGCAGGCGACGCAGGACGGCGGGTAGACGATGTCGACGGCGGCCCTCAGACCGGCCCCGACCCAGCCCGCATCAGGTCCGGCGACGTGCCGCAGCAAGCGTGCGGAGATGGTTTGCTTCGTTTGGGAGGTGTCGGGGAGAGGATCGTCGTCGCGTATGACGGCCGCGGCGACAGGATCATGTCGTTCACGAAAGCCTGAAGAGCCAGACCTGTCATGCTGCATTGCAGCACCTATCTTCAGGGCGGGCGGACCGGCCCGCGGATTGATCCGCGGCAGCCGCCATGAACCGCCTCGTCTTCGGCCGCGCCGCGGCCCCTCCAAGGACCACCCCCATGACCCGATCCGATCCGTCCCACCCGACGCTGTTCTCGCCGCTGCGCCTCGGCGACATCGAACTCGCCAACCGCGTCGTGATGGCGCCGCTGACGCGCAATCGCGCCACCCATGGCAATGATGCGCCCAACGCGCTCAATGTCGAGTATTATCGCCAGCGCGCCGGCGCCGGCCTGATCATTTCCGAAGCGACCCAGATCTCGCAGCAGGGCCAGGGCTATGTCTGGACGCCCGGCATGTACACGGCCGAGCAGGTCACCGGCTGGAAGGCCGTGACCGACGCCGTCCATGCCGAGGGCGGCAAGATCATCGCCCAGCTCTGGCATGTCGGCCGCATCAGCCATGTCTCGCTGCAGCCGGGCGGGCAGGCGCCGGTCGCTCCCTCCGCCATTCCCGCCAAGGGCAAGACCTATGTCGAGAGCGGCTTCGTCGATGTTTCGGCGCCGCGCGCTCTGGCGCTGGAGGAGCTGCCCGGGATCGTTGCCGACTATGCGAAGGCGGCCGAGCACGCCAAGGCCGCCGGCTTCGACGGAATCGAGATCCACGCCGCCAATGGCTATCTGCTCGACCAGTTCCTGCGCGACGGCACCAATACGCGCGATGACGCTTATGGCGGCTCGATCGAGAACCGCGTGCGGCTGACGCTCGAAGTCGTCGATGCGGTGGTGAAGGTGTTCGGCAAGGGGCGCGTCGGCATCCGCCTGTCCCCCGTCACCCCCGCCAACGATGCGCGCGACAGCGATCCGCAGCCGCTGTTCGACCATCTCGTCGCCCGGCTGGACGAGGCGGAGCTCGCTTTCATCCATGTCATCGAGGGCGCGACCGGCGGGCCGCGCGACTTCCTGCCCTTCGACTACGACGCGCTGCGTAAGGCCTTCCGCGGGGCCTATATCGCCAATAACGGCTTCGACCGCGCCTCGGCGATCGAGGCGGTCGAGAGCGGGCGCGTCGACGCGGTCGCCTTCGGTCGGCTCTTCATCGCCAATCCGGACCTGGTCGAGCGGCTGCGGCGCGACTCAGCCCTGAACACGCCCGAGCCCTCGCTGTTCTATGGCGGCGACGGCAAGGGCTACACCGATTATCCGACGCTGCAGGACGCCGCGGCCTGACGACCGGCCGCGCCCTCGAGCAGGCGCCGTGAGCGACGCCGGAGGACGACACCCGCCCCCCGGCAAATTTCGCATCCGACGCGCAAAAACAGTTGCAGAGGACGCGAGGGCCGATTAAACAGCAGCCCTTGCCGCGCTGCTCCCATCGTCTAGCGGTTAGGACGTCGCCCTCTCACGGCGAAAACTGGGGTTCGATTCCCCATGGGAGCGCCATCGCGCCGCAAAGCTGGCTTGCCAGCGTTTCAACTCCAAAATGTTCGGAAGCCGTCCTTGCAGGGCGGTTTTTTGTTTTGTCCCCGGGGGCGCCTCGGGGGCAGCGTCAACGGCGATCACCTCTGCGGTGCGATGGTGCAGAGCTTCTCCTGCTCAGCGCGTACCGATGCGCAGGCCGAAGATGCGCGGGATCGCGGCGGCTGCGCTCATCGCGGCGCCTGGCTTTTCGCCGCGCTCCTCCGCCTCCTCGCAGCCGATGATGCCCCAGCGTACCAGCCGGCCGCCCACAGCGCGGAAGGGCTCGGGCGGTAGCGTTGGCAGGCTGCGCGTGCACAAGGGCAGGCTCGACCAGTCGTCCCTCGCGTTCAGCACCAGCGAGGCCAGGCATTGGCCGCCGATATAGGTCGGGTTCACGCCATGGCCGGAATAGCCGCAGCCGTAATGGATGCGCGTGCCGGGCACGGTGCGGAAGAACGGCAGCCGGTCGGAGGAGACGTCGATGCCGCCGCCCCAGATCTTGGCGATGCCGACATCGCCGAGTCCGGGCAGGAGCCGGCGGAGGCCCTTCTCGGCACGGGCCGCCGAAGCGAGATCCGTGGTCAGGCTCGGATCTCGGGTGTTGGCGGCGAAAGCGATCGGCCCGGAACCGGACCCCATCAGCACGCGTCCATCCACGGTCTTGCGGAAATAATGGACGAACATCCGCATGTCGGCGAGACCTTCGTCGTTGTTCCAGCCCATTGCCGCGAGTTTCTCGGGCGCCGGCTCGGTCATCAGCGCGAACGATGAGAAGACGCTGACATGCGCCTTGACCTCGGGCCGCCTGGCCAGCTCGATATTGGTGGCGAGCACGACCTCGCGGGCGATGATCTCGCCCGACGCCGTCCTGATGCGGTTGGGCGTGCCGGCTTCGACCGCGACCATCGGCGTGTTCTCGTAGACCGAGACACCGGCATCGATCGTCGCCTGCCGGAGCGCACGCGCCAGTCTCGCGGGATGGACCGTTGCACCTTCGGTCAGGTAGACGCCGCCGCGGAACGCGGGCGAGCGGCAATAGGATGCGACCTGCTCCGGCGTCAGCTCATGGGCGATGTCGGGCACGCCGAGGCGGCGGGCCGTCTCCACATAACCCTTGATCTTGGCGTCCTGCGCTGGTGAGGCGGATACGCGAATGCTGGCCCCGTCGCGCCACCAGACGTCGCGGCCCGGTGCCGTCGCGAAGGCGCGGATCGCGTCCTGGGCGCGCGCGCCGGCTCGGGCCACGGCGAGCGCGCCGTCAGCACCGATATTCGCCTCCATGCCGGCGAGCGAGCCCCAGTAACCGGAGACCTTGCCGCCATTCTTGCCGCTTGCGCCGGAGCCGCAGCGGCCGGCCTCGATCAGTGCCACCGAGAGTTGGGGGGAGCGCTCCTTCAGGGCCAGAGCCGTCCACAGCCCGGTGAAGCCTCCGCCGACGATGGCGACATCGACGGTTATCACGCCAGACAGGGACGGCGAATCCGGTCGGCCGCCTTCCCATGCGAGAGCCTCGCTGAACCACCAGGATGGATCGCCGGGGGGGACGCTCGGGAGCGGGGCGTTCTGGGACATGATGGGCAAGGCTCGCGAATGACGCGCCACAAAAAGCCCGCCGCGAGGTTGCGCGGCGGGCGTGTGACCTTAGACCAGCGCCTGAACCTGGATCTCGACCAGGATATTGTCGGCGGCCAGGCGGGACTCCACCGTGGCGCGCGCCGGCGGCTGCTTCGGGTCGACCCAGGCTTCCCAGGCCGCGTTCATCTCGTTGAACGTGCTGATGTCCTTCAGCCAGATGTTGCCGACGACGATCCGGGTCTTGTCCGTGCCGGCCATCGCCAGATAGCCGTCGATCTGCTGGAGGATGTCGGCGGTCTGCTCCTTGACGCCGCCACTACGGTCCTTCGCCGTCAGGCCCGAGAGAAAAGCGAAACCGTTGGCGACCAGAACCTTGCTCAGGCGGCCGTTCTGAATGTCGTGACGTGTGATCATCGATATGCCCTTTGTGTGATGAAGCGGAAATTGCGGGTTGGTCGCCGGCCTCAGGCTGTCCGTTTTTGCCCGCTCGTCGCCAGCAGGACGAGAATGAAGGAGGCGGCCGTCAGCAGGGTCGAGATCGAGGCGATGGTCGGGTCGATCTCGTCGCGCAAGGCGGTGAACATGCGCTTGGTCAGGGTCTGGTACTGCCCGCCCGAGACGAAGAGCGCGATGATCGTCTCGTCGATCGCGGAGATGAAGGCGAAGATGCCACCCGCGAAGACGCTGCCCTTGATCTGCGGCAGCGTCACGGTGAGGAAGGCGCGGAAGCGGTTCATGCCGAGGCTCCGCGCCACCATTTCCTGCGTCTTGTCGAAGCTCTGCAGCCCCGCCACAACCGAGGTAATGACATAGGGCAGGCCCAGCATGACATTGGCCAGCACGAGCCCGGTCAGCGTCTGGATCAGCCCGATCCGGGCGTAGATGAAGAAGATGCCGATCGCCACGATGATGATCGGCACGATCAGCGGCAGCATCAGCATCATGTGCAGCGAGCGCATCAGCTTCGTCTGGGAGTGGCTGATGGCATAGGCGGCGGCCGTTCCCAGTGGCGTCGCGACGACCACCGTCAGCGCGCCGATCAGCAGGCTCATCCGGGTCGCCTGCATCCAGTTGGCGCTGCCGAAATACTCGGCATACCAGCGCAGCGACAGGGCCGGCGGCGGGAAGGTCAGGAAGCGGGTCGCCGAAAACGACATCGGCACGATGATCAGCAGCGGCAGGATCAGATAGATCAGCACGAGGCCGACGAAGGCGCCGAAGAGGAGGCGTGGCAGAAGCGGCTGTTTCATCACTTCTGCCCCAGCATCTTGTCGAGCGGGATGATGCGGCCCACCGCCATGAAGATCGCGAGCACGCAGACCAGCAGCACCACACCGACCGCGCTGGCTGCGCCCCATTCGTTGTAGAGCTCGACGTTCCGGCTCACGACCATGGAGATCATGATGGTGCGGCCGCCGCCGAGCAGTTCCGGCGTGATGTAGAAGCCGAGCGTCAGGACGAAGACCAGCGTCAGCCCGGCGACGACGCCCGGCAGCGACAGGGGCAGGAAGATCCGCAGGAAGCTGTGCAGCGGCCCGCCACCGAGGCTCGCGCCGGCCAGCATCAGCTCGCGCGGGATCTTCTGCATGGTCGAATAGAGCGGCAGCACCATGAAGGGCAGCAGGATGTGCACGGTGGCGATGATCGTGCCGAGCTCGTTGTGGACGAGCGCCAGCGGCTGCGTGATCAGGCCGAGGCCCTCGAGCATCTGGTTGGTCACGCCGGTGCGCTGGAGCAGGACGAGCCAGGCATAGGCGCGCACGAGAACGCTGGTCCAGAACGGCAGGATCACGAAGGACAGGATCAGCACGTCCCAGGGCCGCTTCACATGGGCGGCGGCATAGGCGACGGGGTAGCCCAGAAGCAGGGTCAACACCGTCACGATCAGCGCGATGCGGAAGGTGAGCGTGAAGCTGCGCCAGTAGATGGCCTCGCTGAAGATGCGGCGGTAGTGCTCGAGCGTGAAGCCGTTGTCGTAAAACGACTGGGTCATCAGCCAGCCGACCGGGATCACCACCAGCGCGAGGATAACGATGACCGCGGGCGAGGCGAGCAGGAGCATGAGCCCCTGCTCGCGGCGCCTGTAGCGGGCGGATGGGTCGATGGCGGTCATAGGTTTGCCCTCGTCAGGCCCGGGCTGGGCCCGGGCCTCTCCTGCAAGAGGTTCCCGGGTCCGCGCCAGGCGCGGCCCGAGAATGACGTCATCTGACGCGCCTCACTTCTGCGCGAAGGAGAGCCAGCGCTTCTCGGCCGCCTCGCCGGCGGCCGACGTCCACCAGGCATAGGACATCAGCGCCTGGACCTTGGCATTGTTGGGCGCGCTCGGCAGCTCGCCGACGCGAGCGGCCGGGATGACGCCGGTGTCATAGGCCTTGGGGTTGGCCGGGCCGTAGTCGATATGCAGCGGCAGATTGGCCTGGTGGACCGGATCGACCGCCTCGTTCAGGAACTTGATCGCGGTGGGCAGGTTCGGCGCGCCCTTGAGCACGCAGAGCGACGTGCTCTGCAGGATGCCCTGGTTGTAGGTGTAGGCGACCTTGGCGCCCTCCTTCGTCAGCGCCGAGATGCGGCCGTTCCAGGCCATCACCATGTCGACCTCACCGTCGTTGAGGAGCTGGGCCGACTGGGCGCCCGACGTCCACCAGACGGTGATATGCGGCTTGATCTCCTCGAGCTTCTTGAAGGCGCGATCGACGTCGAGCGGGTAGAGCTTGTCGGCCGGCACGCCGTCTGCCATCAGCGCGGCCTCGAGCGTGGCGAGCGGGTGGTTGCGCAGCGCGCGGCGGCCCGGGAACTTCTTCACGTCCCAGAAATCGGCCCAGGTCTTGGGCGCGGTGGCCGCGTCGGGGAACTTCTTCTGGCTGTAGCCGAGCACGCTGGAATAGAACTCGTAGGCGACCGAATAGTCGCTGCGATACTCCGCTGGCATGGCGGCGGCGTTGGGGATCTTGCTGAAGTCGAGTTTCTCGACGATGCCCTGCTCGCCGCCGCGCAGGCAAAAATTGGTCGCGACGTCCACGACGTCCCAGGTCGGCTTACCGGTGGCGACCTGCGAGCGCATGATCGGCCAGGCGTCGGGCACGCTGTCCTGGTTGATGGTGATGCCGAGCTTCTTGGCGGCGGGATCGAGGATCGCGATGGTCTGCGCCTTCTGGTAGGCGCCGCCCTGCGAGACGAACAGGATCTGTTCGGCCGCCTGGGCGGGGAGCGGGCTCATCAGAGCCAGGGACAGGCCTGCGGCAGCGCAGGCGGTCGCAAAGGTCAGGCGTCGTTGCTGCATGGTCATTATCCCCTGTTGTTGGATCGGATCTTCGAAAACTACCGTCCGATCGCGTCTAGAAACTGGTACCAGCCGGCCACCATGCGGACGGCCGGCTCTCGAAGCGGGTAAAAAGGAACGCGGCGCATGCTGCTGGCGTCGAGCAGCCCGACATCGGGCGTCTCGCCCCGGGCGAAAGCCGCGAGATAGCGGCCCATCAGGCTCGACATGGCGACGCCTGCGCCATTGTAGCCCATGGCGAGCATGATGCGGTCATCGACGCGCCCGACATGGGGTACGGAATCGAGTGTCATCGCGACGAGGCCCGACCAGCGATAGGCCAGTGGCACGTCGGAAACCTGCGGAAAGATACCGACCATCGCCTTGTGCAGCGCGCGGAAGGCTGCGGGCGACTCCGTCTTGCCGAAGGCGCCGCGCCCGCCGAAGACGATGCGGTCGTCGACCATTCGGAACCAGCGCATCATCCGCTTGGTCTCGGTGTAGGTGCGCCGCGTCGGCATCACCGTGGCGGCGAGATTGGGCGAGAGCGTCTCGGTCGCGATGATGGCGCTGCGGAAAGGGATCAGCGTGCTTTGATAGGCTTTCGTCGCCGGGGTCAGATCGGAATAGCTGTTGGTAGCGATGATCGCCTGCTTGGCCCGGACGACTCCGCCCGGCGTCTCGACCAGAACGCCATCGCCCTCGCGACGCAGGCGCAGCGCTGGTGTCCCGGCATGGATCGGAATGCCCAGCCCGAAGACGCCCTCGGCCAGGCCGTGCAGATAGTTGAGCGGGTGGATGCCGCCTGAGCCGGCGTTGAGGACGCCGCCGACGAAGTCGTCCGAGCCGGTCTCCGCACGCACCTGGCCGGCATCGAGCACGGACATGGTGGTGTCGCCGAGCTCGGCGCGCAGCCACTCCGCCTCCTTCACCGCGTAGGCCAGCGTCTCGTGGTTGTGGGCGGCCTTGACTTGGCCGGAGCGGGTCAGTCCGGCTGCATTGATGCCATAGGCCTCGACCAGCTCGGTGACGATGTCGGTCGCTTCCAGTGCGATCTCGTACATGCGCTTGGCCATCGGCTTGCCATGGGCGCTCGCGATGTCCGGGAAGGACAGACGGAACTTGGCGGTGATGACGCCGCCATTGCGGCCGCTGGCGCCCCAGCCGGGGCGGTTGGCCTCGAGCACGATCGAGGACAGGCCGCTCTGCGCAAGATGATGCGCGGCCGAGAGGCCGGTATAGCCGGCGCCGATGATGACGACATCCGCCTGCGCATCGCCCTGCAGCGGGGGAAACGCGCGCAACGGCGTCGCCGTCGCGCCCCAGAGCGAGGGCGCGGCCTCCAGCGACGACCAGGCGGAGGCGCCGGCCAAAGGCGTCAGACCCCCGCCTCGACGGCGTCGGCGAGCGCTGCCAGCGTCGGGAAATGATAATCCGGCTTGGTCAGCTCCGGCACGGCCGGCGTGCCGCCGAAGCCGGCCTGCCCCTGCCTGCGCTCGATCCAGCAGGTCGTGTAGCCGAGCGACTTGGCGACGCCGATGTCGTGATACTGGCTCTGGGCAACGTGCAGGATCTCCTCCAGCTTGAAACCATGAGCCGATTGCCGGCCGCGGTTGAAAGCGAAGAACAGCGGATCGGGCTTGGGGGCAATCGCCTCGTCGGCGGTGACGCTGTCGTGGAACGGGTTGCCGAGCGTGTGCGAGTAGAAGGCGAAGGTCGAGCGGTCGGCATTGGTCATCGCGACCAATCGGAAATGCTTGCGCAGCCTGGCCAGCGCCTCGACTGAGTCCGGGAAGGCCGGATGCTGCAGGATGGCGTATTGGAAGGAATCGGCCGAGGCCTCGTCGGCCGGCAGGCCCAGCTCCTTGGCGAGATGGATATAGACCCGCTTCATCGCCTCGCTGGAGCGGTCGTAATTCAGCTCGCGGCCCTTGAGATAGGGGCCGAAAATCTCGTCGTCGCTCAGCTTCGTGGCCGCCGGCCCGCCGATGCGGCGGACAGCGTTGAGCACGCCGGTTTCGAAGTCGATCAGCGTGCCGACGACGTCGAATGTGAGAACCTTGAAATCCTTGAGGGCCATGGCTGTCGACTTCTCTGATGGGGCTGGCAAAGCGGGAGACGCGCGGCGCGGTTGGTCAGCCGCTCGCCCTGGGAACGATGATGGTGTCTTGCGGGTGGAGGCTGATCTCGACGCGCTCGCCGATCGGGGGGATGCGGCGGGCGGCCTCATAATGGCTCGGCTGGCGCAGGCTGAGCGGCGTGCCATCATCGAGCACGAGGAAGACGCGCAGGCTCTCGCCCTGAAAGACGGTATCGGTGACGCGGGCAGAGAAGCGGTTGCGCTCGGGCGAACTGGTGCCGTCCTCGATCAGCAGCTTCTCCGTCTGGACGGCGAGCACGAGCTCGCCTGTCGGCGGCAGGGGGCGGGCGGTGCGGATCATCGTGCCGGCGAGCGAGACAGCGTCGCTGCCGGCACGCTCGACCGGCAGCAGCGTCGCCTCGCCGATGAAGCTCGCGACGAAGGCGTTGGCCGGGTGGTCGTGCAGACGGGACGGCTTGTCGATCTGGACGAGCTTGCCGTCCTTGAGGATGGCGACACGGTCGCTCATCGTCAGCGCCTCGCGCTGGTCGTGGGTGACATAGATGATCGTCGCGCCCAGCCGTTTGTGCAGCTGGCGCAATTCGATCTGCATGGTCTCGCGCAGCTGCTTGTCGAGAGCCGAGAGGGGCTCGTCCATCAGGATGAGCCGCGGTTCGAAGATCATGGCGCGGGCGAGCGCGACGCGCTGGCGCTGACCGCCGGAGAGCTGGCCGATGCCGCGCTCCTCGTATCCGGCGAGATCGACCATCGCCAGCGCCGCACGGACGCGCTCGGCATAGGTCGATTTCGGCAGGCGCCGGGCCCTGAGCGGGAACGCGACGTTCTCGCCGACATTCATATGCGGAAACAGCGCGTAGTTCTGGAAGACGATGCCGATGTCGCGCTTGTGCGGAGGCGTGAAGGTGACGTCGCGGCCGCCGAACAGGATGGTGCCGGCCGAGGGCTGCACGAAGCCGCCGAGGATGCCGAGCAGCGTGGTCTTGCCGGAGCCCGACGGGCCGAGCAGCGAGACGAATTCCTGTGGCGCGATGTCGAGCGAAACATCGTCCAGCGCCCGCACCGATCCGTAGATCTTGCTGGCCGACCGGATTTCGACGCGCTCGCCGCCACTCTTCGCCATAGCCTGCTCCCGTTGCGATACAGCGCCACCGCGCAGGCGCGGGGGCCAAGACCGAATCCCAAACCGGCCATAAGGCGATCTTATGCGGCACCGGCGTGGACCCGGTCGACTGATCCGGCGGCGCAGGCCTCTTCGGGCCCATCGCCGCAAGCTGCATCCGACACGCCCATGAAACGGGATTCAGGGGCAGCCCGGCAATTGCCAAATAATCAGCATCAACATAACCTCATGTTATGTCCGATCTGCGCCGCATGGTGTCGTCCAGCAATGCGCTCTTCGTCTTCGAGGCGGTGGCGCGCAGCGGCAGTTTCACGCGTGCAGCCGAGGAGTTGAACGTCACGCAGCCGGCGGTGAGCCGGATGCTCTCGCGCTTCGAGGGGCATCTCGGGCTGCGCCTGTTCGAGCGCGGCGGCAAGGGTGCGGTGCTGACGCCCGAGGGCGAGATCCTCTATCGCCGCGTCGCGGACGGCTTCCGCAGCATCGAGGCGGGGCTGCGCGAGGTCGAGCGCCTGCGCGGCGGCAAGGAGACCGTGACGATCTCGGTGTCCTCAGCCTTCACCACGCATTGGCTGATGCCGCGCATGGACCGGTTCCAGAGCCGCTTCCCACAGGTCGATCTGCGTTTCCAGATGATCGCCGGTTCGCTGCGCGGCCCGGTCGAGAATGTCGATCTCGGCATGCGGTTCGTGGGGGACGACGAACCGGTGCCGCTGGAGGCGGTGGTGGCGCGCGAGATCATGCTGCCCGTCTGCAGCCCGGGTTATTGCAGCGTCGCTGAAGCCGCCGAGTTGTCCGCTGGCAGCAACACGCTCATCCGGCTGACGGATTCTCCGTCCGACTGGGCCGAGCATTACGCCCCCTTCGCGACGGGACGAACCGGCCCCGCGAAGACGCTGACCTTCTCGGATTATGCCGTGGTGGTGCAGGCGGCCCTTCTGGGCCAGGGCATCGCCTTCGGCTGGGTGACGGTCGTGGCCCATGCTCTCCGATCCGGGGCGCTGGTGCCGGCGGCCGAGCGGCTCACGGTCGGCGACCGGCTCTGCGTCTTGCTGACGCCGCGCAACCGGCCGGCCCGGCCGATCATCCGCGAGATCCGCGCCTGGATCATCGCCGAACTCTGGGCCGAGATCGAGGCGATCGACACCCTCTTTCCGGCTCTCGCCCTGAAACGGGCGGCGTCGGCCCGCAGGCCCTGAGCCCGGCGCGCGCGTCGCGCGCCGGGGAAGGCTGTCGTCAGACCAGCTGGAAGTCGCTGGCCGTGAGCAGGGGCTTTGTGGTGAGGACGGCCACGGCCACTGCGGCGGTGCCGCCCTGGCCGTCGGCGTCCCAGGCCAGCGCCCCGCTGGCCGTGCTGTAGGTGAACCCGGCGATGCCGGCCGCCAGCGTGCCGTTGACAGCGAGGTTGACCGATCCGCCGGCGACCAGGCCACCGCCGAACGCCGCGCTCGAAATCTCGATCCTGTCGAGCCCGGTCTGGAAGTCGGTGATGGTGTCGCGGGTGTCCGGCAAAGCCTCGAAGACGAAGCTGTCGGCGTCCGCCCCACCCGTCAGGATGTCGCGCGCCAGCCCACCGATCAGCCGGTCCATGCCTGCGCCGCCAGTGAGGTTGTCGGCCCCGGCGCCACCGATCAGCGTGTCGTTGCCGCCATTGCCGACGAGTTGGTCGGCCCCATCGGCCCCGTTGAGGAGATTGGTGGCGTTGTTGCCGAGCAGGCGGTTGTCGAGGCCGTTGCCGGTGCCGTTGGTGGCAGCCGCGCCGGTGATGGACAGGTTCTCGATGCCGGCCCCGAGCGCGACGTCGACGCTGCTGAAGACGACGTCGAAACCGCCCGCATCGCCGCCGCTGCCATCGTCCTCGCTGACGACGTCGCCGAGGTCGTTGACATAGTACGTGTCGTTGCCGGCTCCGCCATTCATCAGGTCGGCGCCCGCGCCGCCGTCGAGGCGGTCGTCGCCCGCCTCGCCGAAGAGCTGGTCGGCATCGTCGCCGCCGAGCAGGCGGTCGTCGTCGTCGCCGCCTCTCAGCGTGTCGGTGCCGGCGCCGCCATTGAGCGTGTCGTCGCCGCCCGCGCCGCCGAGGATGTTGGCGGCCGCATTGCCGAGGATGGTGTTGTCGCCGTCATTGCCGGTCAGCGACAGGGCCGCTGTGCCACTTGCGCGGATGATTTCGACGCCGGCTGCGGCCGTCAGGTCGACGGTCGTGTAGATGGTGTCGAACCCGCCCGCATCGCCGCCGCTGCCGTCATCCTCGCTCACGGTGTCGCCGAGATCGTCGACATAATAGAGGTCGTCGCCTGCGCCGCCGAACATGGCGTCGAAGCCGGTTCCGCCCTTCAGGACGTCGCCATCGGCGCCACCCCGCAGGATGTCGTCGCCATCGCCGCCGGTGAGGCTGTCCTCGCCATTGCCACCTTCGAGGATGTCGTTGCCGCCATAGCCGGTCAGGATGTCGGCGCCGCCGAGGCCGACGAGGCGGTTGGCGGCGTTGTTGCCCAGCAGCGAGTTGGCTTCGTCATTGCCGGTGCCGTCGATGGCGTCGCTGCCGACGAGGCGCAAATCCTCGACATGCGCGGCGAGCACTGTGCTGGCCGTGGCCATCACGAGATCGAGGCCGCCGGCATCCCCGCCCAGGCCGTCGTCCTCGCTGGCGGTGTCGAGCGCATCGTCGACATAATAGGTGTCGTCGCCGGCGCCACCGGCCATGAGGTCGGCCCCCGTTCCGCCGTCGAGCCGGTCGTTGCCGGCGCCGCCGCGCAGCGTATCGGACCCGCCATAGCCGTTCAGCGTGTCCTCGCCGTTGCCGCCGTCGAGGACGTTGGCGCCGGCATTGCCGAGCAGGCGGTTGTCCAGCCCGTTACCGGTGCCGTCGATGTCGGCGGTGCCGCTCAGGGTCAGGTTCTCGACGAAGTCGCCGAGGGTGAAGCTGACCGAGGCCGTGACCTTGTCGAGGCCTCCGGCATCGACGCCGGCCGCGGTCTCGATCGCCTGGTCGCCGCCGTCGTCGACGGTGTAGGAATCGTTGCCCGCGCCGCCCTGCATCGCGTCGGCGCCGGTGCCGCCGTTGAGCGCGTCGTCGCCGTCGAGACCGATCAGGATGTCGTTGCCGCCCTGGCCGAAGAGACGGTCCGCGCCGCCCGTGCCGGTCAGGGTGTCGTTGCCGCTGCCGCCGAGGCTGCGGCTGCCGACCGTGATCGCGAAGGTCTCGTCATAGCTCATCCCGCCGGGATCGGTGACGCGCACGGTCACCGAGACGACCGGTTCGTTCTCGGCGTCGAAGCTCGCGCCGGCTGCGACGACGAGCCGGTCGCCGAGGATCGCGAAGCGGTCTGTCGCGCCGCCGACCAGGGCGTAGCTATGGGGGCCGAGATCGCCGGCATCGACGACGCCGAAGGTGGCGACGGTGGTGCCGGCGCCGCTGGTGTCCTGCACCGAGAGCGGACCGGTGGCGGTGATGTCGGTCGGCGCCGCCTCGGGCACGGAAATGTCGATCGTGCTGTCGAGGAAGCGGATGCGCTCGACATCGTAGATCGTGTCGATGCCATCCGGCGAGCCGGCGCGCAGATCGACGACCTCGAACCGGCCGGGCGCGATGGCGGTCACGCTGTAGTCGGCGCGGTTGCCGTTCAGCCGCAGCGTGTCGATGCCGCCATTGCCGTAGAAGATGTCGTTGCCGCCTTCGCCGCGCATCGTCTCCCCGGCGTTGCCGCCATGGACGATGTCGTCGAAGCGGGTGCCGCGGATGGCCTCGATGCTGGTCAGGGTGTCGATGGCGCCGAAGCTGTCGACGGCGGTGCCCGCCGCGACGACCGTGCCGCCCAGCGTCTGGGCCGTCGTGCTCAGATTGACCCGCACGCCGACGGCCGCGCCGCCATTGTTGAACTCCTGGTCGTAGCGCGCTGTGTCGGTGCCAGCACCGCCATCGAAGACGTCGGCGCCGGCATAGCCCATGAAGGCGTTGTCCTCGGCGCCGCCGATGAAGATGTCCGCCTGCGCGGTGCCGCGGGCTGCCTCGATGCCGACCAGCGTATCGATCGTGCCGAAGCCGTCGATCGCCGAACCACCGGCGATGGTGATCGGCGCCTGAGGACCGGAGCCGTCGCGATCGACCGTGCGGCTGGAGCCGCTGAGGTTGACGACGACGCCGGCGCTGCCGCCGAACTGGGCGTCGCGGTCGTAGCGCGTCTCGTCGAAGCCGGCGCCGCCGTCGATGTAGTCGGCACCGCCGAGACCGCGGAAGCCTTCGAAGTCGGCGTTGCCGCTATCGCCGCCATAGATCACGTCGGCGAAGTTGGTGCCGCGGACGAGTTCGATGTCGATCAGCGTGTCGACGCCGCCGAAGGTGTCCTGGCCGGAGCGGGCGGCGATGACGCCGCCATCGAGATGGGTGACCGCATCGCCCGACAGGTTGACGACGACGCCCGCGACTCCGGTCTCGTCGGCATAGTTGACGAGGTCGGATCCGGAGCCACCGTTCAGCTGGTCCGCGCCGCCGCCGCCGACCAGCGTGTCGTTGCCGCCGGCTCCGTCGATGACGTCGTTGCCTGGTCCGCCCGAGAGATAGTTCGTGCCGCCATGGCCGGTCAGCGTGTCGTTGCCGAGATTGCCGAACAGGTTGATCTGGCTGTTGCTGGCGCCGCTCGCCGTCAGGACGTCCGGTTCGATCGAGCCCAGGACCGAGGTGATCCCGTTCGCCGTCTCGGTCAGAGGAACGAGATTGACCGTGATCGCTGCCGGCGACGACGGAACGAAGACGAAGACCTGCTCGACATCGGCCGCGAGCGTGTCGATGCCCAGCGGCGCGCCGGGACGCAGGTCGGTCACCGTCCAGGTGCCGTTGCCGTTCCGGACGATGGAGAACAGGTCGCTGACGCTGCCATTGTCGTTCAGCGTCAGGCGGACGACGTTGTTGTCGTCGCGGACGGCACCGATAAAGCCGGCCGTGCCAGCGGGCAGCGCATACTGCGCCACGTCGCGCCCGCCGCCGCCGCTGAGGGCGTCGTTTCCGCCGCCGCCTTCGAGGGCGTTCGGGCCGGCATGGCCGGTGATGCTGTCGTTGCCCGCTCCACCATTGACGGTGGCGCTGTCATTGGCACCAGCGGCCGGAGCGAGCGCTGCGACCGAGATGACATCCGCACCCAGCCCACCCTGCACGAACCCGCCATTGCCGTTCGGGAAGAACTGCGGCGCGAGGCTTAGGAAAAGCGACTGGACCGGCGGCTGGCCGGCCCCCCCATCGATGGCGACCGAGAGACTCTCGATCGTCTGGTCGAGCGTGTCGGTGCCGAGCGGCGCGCCGGGGCGAAGGTCTTCGACGGTCCAGCCACCCGCTGTCTGGGTGATCCGGAGGACGTCGGATGTCGTGCCGCCGGCCGTCAGCTTGACGAGCGTCACTGTGCCCGAGGTGACCGAGCTCAGCGTACCTGTGGTGCCGAGCGGGAGCATGAAGGCGGCGGTATCGATCCCGCCGCCACCGGACAGCGCGTCGTCGCCGGCCCCGCCGGTCATGTAGTTGGAGCCGGCGTGGCCGGCGATGATGTCGTTGCCCGAGCCACCATCGATGCTGATGGAGTCCGCGCTCCCCGCATTCATGAAGAAGACATTGGCGGAGAGCGTGTCGGCGCCGATGCTGCCCTGGATGAAGCCACCGCCGGCATTGGCGAAAGACTGGGGCGCGATGTTGAGGTTGAGGTTCTGGACCGGCGGCGCATTGCCGACGCCGCTGATCTGGAAGTTGAGCAACTCGGTCTGGAACACAGGGCCGGAACCGACATAGACGGTGTCGGTACCGAGCGGGGAACCGGGCCTGAGATCCTCGACCGTAACCGAGGATCCGGACGAGGTGACGCGGAAGACGTCGGTGACGGTCGCGCCATCGGTCAGGCGAACGAGCGTGACGTTGCCGGTCGTCGAGGAGGACAGCGTCCCGGTCGTCCCCGTCGGCAGCGCGTAGCTGGCCGTATCGAACCCGCCGCCGCCGAGGATTTCGTCGTTGCCGACGCCGCCGGTGATGAAGTTGGAGCCGGCATGTCCGGTGATGACGTCGTTGCCTTCGCGACCATCGATGCCGATGTTCTGGGCGGAATCGACGCCGGGGATCGTGCTGGCGTCGATGGCATCGCCGAAGATGCTGCCCTGGATGAAGCCTGTATCAATCCGCGGCGAGAGGTTCAGCGTCAGCACCTGCGCCGGTGGCTGCCCGACGGCACCATCGAGGAAGACGAAGACGGCCTCGACACTGCTCGCGAGCGCATCCGTGCCGAGCGGTGCTCCCGCCCGCAGGTCCTGAACCGTATAGCTGCCGCCGAGGATGCGCTGGATCGAGAGTACCGCGACGCCGCCGGCGAAGACGGTCGCACCGTCGCCGCTCACGGAATAGGTCAGAGCGCCTGAGCCGGCCGGCAGGTTGTACTGCGCGTAGTCGAACCCGTCCTCGCCGATCAGCGTGTCGTTGCCGGCGCCGCCCGAGAGGCCGTCATTGTCGCTGCCGCCGTTCAGCGTGTCGTCGCCGCCTTGGCCGAACAGGAAGTCGTTGCCGCCGAGGCCGCTGATGGTCTGGCCAGTCGCGTCGCCGATCAGTGTCTCGCCGGCACCGGTGCCGTCGATCTTCGTGTTGAGCACGGTCAGCCCGAAGCCCTGCGCGAAGCTGTTGCCACTGCCGTCCGTGGCGGTCACGGTCAGCGGAATGTTCGCCGCCTGCTCGGCGGTGAGGACGGTGGCACCCGCCAGCCGCAGCACATAGGCGCCCGGCGTGCCGACGACTTCGAAGCGCGCGTCCGAGACCGCGAAGGAGAAGCTCGAGCTGTCGGAGTCGGTGACGGTCACCGTGCCGACGACCGCGTTCTGCACGCCTTCGGCCACGCTGAGGTTCGACAGCGTGATCGCGGTGGGGGCCTGGTTGGCCGGCGCGCTGCCGACGAGGATGCTGAAAGTGTCGGATGTCGGCGCCATAAACCCGTCAGACGCGGAGATCGTGATCGGGATGGAGGAATTCGCCTGCGGCGGCGTTCCCGAGAGCTGGCGCGTGACGGGGTCGAATGTCAGCCAGGCTGGCAGCCCTGCGGCGCTCAGCGTCAGCGGGTTGCCTTCGGGATCCGTGAAGGCCCCGGCCGGGAGCGTGTAGACGAAGAGCTGGCCAGCACTGACGTTGATGTCCGGGATCGGGTTCGAGACGATCGGGGACTCATTGATGTCGCTGACATTGACGGTGAACGGCCGCGTGATCGTCACGCCGCTCGCGCTGTCGAAGACCGAAATCGTCAGCGGGATCGCCGCCCCTGACTCATAGTCGATCGGTGCCGCGGTCTTGAGGACGAAATCTACACCGGATGGCGAGACCGTGAAGCGAGTGTCCGAAACGGTGACAGTCAGATTGTTGGAATTCGTATTCGGGACCGAGATCGTCCCGATGATCGTCAGCAGATCGACATTCTCGGAAACGTTGTTGTTCGACAGAAGAATCTGCGTGGGTCCCGGAGCACCCGCCTGGATCGTCAGGTTGAAGGAGTCGGATACCGTGCCGCCAAAGCCGTCCGAGACCATCATCTGCACGGTGGCGTTTGTGGCGCCGACCGGCGGTGTGCCGGAGATGGTGCGTGTCGCCGGATCATAGCTGATCCAGGGGGCGAACGGCCCCGAGAACAGGCTCAGGGTGAGGGGCTGCCCCTCGGGATCGACATAGGCTCCGGCGGGGATGGTGTAGCTGAAGGCCTGCCCGATCGTGGCGACCTGATCCGGGATCGGCGTCGCAACGACTGGAAACTGGTTGAGATAGCCCTGACGGCTGAGGAGGAAGGTGTCCGATACCGGTGGGTTGACCCCATCCGAAATCGAGATCGCCAGTGAGGCCTGCGTGAACCCGGCCGGTGGCGTCCCCGAGATGGTACGTGTCACGGCATCGTAGGTCACCCACGCCGGCTGTCCCGTCAGGCTGACGGTGAGCGGCTGACCCTCGGGGTCAAAATAGGCGTTCGCGGGAATCGAATAGCTGAATGGCTGGCCGACCACGACCATCTGGTCGGGCACCGGCGTCGCGATCGTCGGGGTCAGGTTCTGCCCAGCGCTGCCGATGGACAGGTTGAAGTTGTCCATAGCGATGCCGCCGAAGCCGTCACTTACGTTCACGCTGACCGAGAACGTCGTGGAGCCGGCGGGCGGCGTGCCAGAGATGGTGCGCGTCGCCGCGTCGTAGCTCAGCCAAGGGGCCGGTGCGGTCACGTTGATGCTGAGAGGCTGTCCTTCGGGATCGAGATAGGCGCCGGCCGGGATGGTGTAGCTGAACGGTTCGCCGATCCTGGCCACCTGTTCGGGGATCGGCGTCGCGACGACCGGCATCAGGTTGAAATACCCTTGCCGGGTAATGTTGACGGTATCGATGGCCGGCGGGTTCACCCCGTCCGACACCGAGATCGTCAGCGAGCCCTGCGCGAAGCCGACCGGAGGCGTTCCAGACAGCGTACGCGTTGCCGCGTCATAGCTGACCCAAGCCGGCTGACCGCTCACATTGATGGTGAGGGCCTGCCCCTCGGGATCGAAATAGGCACCCGCGGGAATGGTGTAGCTGAAGGGCTGTCCGATGGTCACGGCCTGGTCGGGCACGGGATTGGCGACGGTGGGCCGCAGGTTTTCACCGACGGCTCCGACGGACAGCGAGAAGCTGTCGAAAGCAATCGCCGCCGAGCCGTCAGAGGCCGTCACATTCAGGAAAAAGGTCCCCGACGAGCCGACAGGCGGCGTGCCGGCGATCGTGCGCGTGACCGGGTCGTAGGTGAGCCAGGGCGCGGCCCCGATCATCACGCTGAGAGAAACAGGCTGCCCCTCGGGATCGACATAGGCCCCGGCAGGGATCGTATAGCTGAACGGTTGGCCAATTCGCGCCACCAGGTCCGGCACGGGCGAGACGATGGTCGGCGCTTCGTTCTGGTTCTGCACGTTCAGCGTGACCGACCGGGTGAAGCTACCGCCCCAGGCGTCGGTTGCGGTGATGTCGAAGGTCACGGTCGGGGCCGCCTCGAAATCGAGCGCGACTCCCGCCTTCAGCTTGAGCTGGTAGAAGCCGGGATTGGCGACCTCGAAGCGGGCGTCCGACACCGAGAAGGTGAAGACGGTCTCAAAATCCGGGTCCGAGACGTTGAGGCCGGTGACGAAGGCGCCCTGGACATTCTCCTGCACCTGCGAACTGATCAGCGTGATCGCGGTCGGCGCAAGGTTGAAGCTTTGGCGCAGGTCGAGAACCTGATCGGCAAAGTGCAGGTATTCGATGTTTACGACCTGATCGACGCCATCCGGCGAGCCAGCGCGCAGATCGGTGACCGTGTAGGACTGACCGAAGCCGTTGCGGGTGATCGTGTAATCGGCGCGGGTACCGCCGTAGAAGGCGCGGTCGTTGACGTCTCCGGTGAAGACGTTGCCCTGTGCAAAAGCGCCGCCGGAGATGAAATCGTTCCCGCCGAAGCCGTTGAACGCGTTCGCCGCCGCGGAACCCCAGAGATTGTCGGCGAAGTTGGTGCCGTGCGCGTTCTCGATCGAGACGAGCGTGTCGGTGGCACCGAAGCCGTCGCGCGCCGTGCCCGCCGCCATCGTGCCGATCGCGGTTTCGCCCAGATTGACCTGGACGCCCTGACCGCTGCCGAAGCCGGCATCGAACAGGTAGGACACCGTATCCATGCCGCCGCCGCCGTCGATCACGTCCGCGCCGGCCAGACCCGAGAAGCGCTCGTTGCCGTCGCCGCCGATCAGCGTGTCGGCGAAGGAGGAGCCACGCGCCCCCTCGATCGAGATGAGGCGATCGGTGCCGCCGAAGCCGTCGCGAGCGGTCTGCGCCGCAACGGTGACGCCACCGACGATGCGGTCGGCCGCGCTCAGATTGACGACCGCGCCCTGCGTGCCGCTGACCGAGGTGCCATTGGCATAGCTGACCTCGTCGAAGCCCGAACCGCCGTCGATATAGTCGTCGCCGCCGAGGCCTTCGAAGCTCTCATAGGCGTCGTTCTGCGTATCGCCGCCGACCAGCACGTCCGACAGCATGGTGCCGCGGACAGCCTCGATGTCGATGAGCGTATCGATCGCCTCGCTGGTCGCGCCGGTATAGAGCGGGTCCTTGGCCGAGTGGGCGGCGATGGTGATGGTGCCGGCGCCGGGAACCGGATCGGTCAGGGTCACCGCGACGCCGGACAGGTTGACGTGGATGCCGGTCGTCAGCGTGTCGGTGAGATCGGACTGGTAGAAGGCCGTGTCGACATCGAAGCCGTCGCCGCCGGCGACCGAACCGTCGATGATGTCGGCGCCGCCGCCGCTCTGAACGAAGTCGTTGCCACCGCCGCCGATGATGACGTCGGCACCGGCGCGTGAGAACACGGTGTTCGACTGGCCGTCGCCGACGATATAGTCGGCATTGCCGGTGCCGCGCACGTTCTCGATCGAAATCAGCGTATCGGTCGCGCCATAGGTGTCGATGGCGGAGGCTGCGGCGACGACGGTCGGCCCGGCACCGATATCGGCCGTGATCGCTGCGCCCGACAGGTTGACGATGACGCCGCGGCCGGCAATGCCGCCCGACTCGTTGCCGTAATTCGCACGGTCGAAGCCGCCGCCGCCATGGAGCGTGTCGTTGCCGCCATTGCCGGTGAGATTGTCGTTGCCGCCTTCGCCCCGCAGCAGGTTGACGCCGTTGTCGCCGACGATGGCGTCGGTGCCGTCCGTGCCACGGATGTCCTCGATGGAGATCAGGGTGTCGATCGCCCCGGAGACGTCGCGGGCCGTGCCCGCCGTCATGCCGTTGATCGCCACGCTGCCGCCCAGGACCACGGTGACGCCGTTGCTGCCGGTCCATTCGCGCCGGTAGTCGACTTGGTCGATTCCGTCACCGCCATCGATGAGGTCGTTGCCGGCAAAGCCTCGGAAGCGCTCGGCGCCCGCGCCGCCATACAGCCAGTCACTGGCGTTGGTGGCGCGAACGCCTTCGATGGAGGTCAGCGTGTCTGTGTCGCCGTAGCCATCCCGAGCGGTGCCGGCCGCCACGGTCACGGGCGCGCCGGTCCCGGCGCCGTCGAGATCGACCGTCCTGTCGGTGGTCGAGAGATTGACGACGACGCCCTGCGTGCCGAGAAGGCCTGCGGCGTTCTGATAATTGGCGTCGTTGCTGTAGCGGACCTCGTCGAAGCCGCTGCCACCGTCGATCACATCGTTGCCGGCGAGCCCTTCGAAGCCCTCGTAGTCGTCGTTGTTCGTGTCGCCGCCGAAGAACTGGTCGACGTTGTAGGTGCCGCGCGCCATCTCGATGTCGATGAGCGTGTCGGTGGAGCCATAGGCGTCGCGCGTCCTATGGGCCGTCGACGGTTTCCGCCCCCACCGTCACCGCCGCATCGCCGAAATTGACGATGACACCGCTGGTCAGCGGATCGTCGCTGGAGAACTGCGCGAAGACCGTATCGGTCGGATCGGCATCGTCGACCACGTCCGTGCCGTCGAGAATGTCGGTGCCGGCACCGCCGATGAAATCGTCGAAATTGCCATTGCCACGCATGTAGTCGTCGCCGGCGCGGCCATGGAGCAGGTTCGCCTCATCATTGCCGACGAGGTAGTCGGCGCGCGTCGTGCCGCGGATATCCTCGATGCCGACGAGCGTATCGATGGTGCCGAAGGTGTCGATGCCGGTCCGCGCCGCGATCGCCACCGGCGCGCCGGGCCCTGCGCCGTCGGCATCGTACTGGATGGCGGCATCCGACAGGTTGACGATGGCCGGACCCGTCCCCGTCTCGTTGCCGTAATTGACGCGATCGCGGCCGAGGCCACCATCGATGATGTCGGCACCCGCCTGCCCGGTCAGCGTGTCGTTGTTGCCGAGACCCTGAATGATGTCGGCGCCGGACGTTCCCGTCAGGGTGTCGACATTGGCGGTGCCTTTGATGGCATCGCGCACGGCGATGGTGAAATCGACGCTGACGAAATTGTTCGAGAAGTCATAGGCCCGGATCGACAGCACCCAGTTGGGCTGGGCCTCGTAATCGGCCGTGCCGACCAGCCGCAATTCATTGCCGACGATCGTGAAGGGCGTGCCGCCTGTGGCCAATTCGTAGCGCGAGATGCCATCGCCCGGATCCGAATCCGTCGCCGACAGGATTCCGACCACCGTGTTGAACGGCGAATTCTCGATGACGGTGACGTTCGAAAGCGAAAGGTTGGTCGGGGCAGGCATGGATCGCTCCGATATTGCTTAATGAAACGTTACCGCACCGGGGATCATTACGCAGTCCCGCGGGTGACGTAAAGTGCCGTTCGGGACAAACCTGAAGGGCGTCGATCCGATATAGTATTATGATGAATTTGATCTGGTCAGGGTTGGGAAGGGCCCGGCGGTTTGTCTTCGCCTGCTGCGCCGCGTCCTGATGAAGTAGTGGTTTCGATATTCGCCCGAAATGTTTCCGACGATGTCTCACCGACGGGTGGCGAGCGCTGTCGCGCGTGGCAGCCGCGCCCTGCGAATGCTCATCATTCGTTCAATGCGTCTGCGGGGCTGGCGATGCCGCCCCCGCCAAACGCCTGGGCTGCCCCGGGTTCAGCGTTCCCGGAAGGCGCGCCCGGCCTGCTCGACGAGCGGTCGCAGGAGATAGTCGAGCGCCGAGCGATCCTGCGTCTTGATAAAGGCCTGGATCGGCATGCCGGGCACCAGCTTCAAGTCCTGCAGCTGCCGGATCTCGCTTTCGGGCAGGGCGATGCGGGCGGTGAAATAGCTGAGCCCGGTCTGGGGCTCGCGGGTGAGGTCGGCGCCGATGCGCACCAGTCGCCCGCGCAGGTCCGGCGTCGTGCGCTGGTTGCCGGCCAGCACGCGGACCACCGCGTCCTGCCCGGGAACGAGCTGGTCGATATCGGTCGGCAGGACGCGGACGTCGGCGACGAGCGCCTCGTCATGCGGGACGAGCGACATCAGCGTCTCGCCGGCGGCCACGACGCCGCCGACGGTGAAGACCGTGAGCTGGTGGACGAGGCCCGAGATCGGCGCGCGGATCTCGACGCGGGCGAGCTGGTCCTCCGCCGCAACGCGGCGCTCGCGCAATTCGGCGAGCTTGCCCTGGGTGTCGCGCAGGTCGCCCAGGACCTGGGTCCGCATGTCCTGGTCGAGCTGGAGGATCTGCAGCTCGACCTCGGCCACCTTGCCACGGACGCGCGCGCGCTCGGCCACCAGCTGCCCGCGTTCCCCGGCGACGCGCGTCTGGTCGCGCTGCAGGGCCGTGTAGCGCTGCATCGAGGTCAGGTTCTGCCGAAAGAGCTGGGCGACGCCGCGCAGCTCCTCCGCGATCAGCAGCTCCTCTTTTTCCTTGGTTGCGATCTGGACCGAGATCCCTTGCGATTCCTCGGCGAACTGGGCGGCGCGCTCGCGCAGCTGGGCCTTCTGCCCCTCGCGGGAGCGGGTGCGGGCGTCGATCAGCTTCGCCTCGCCGGCGAGGGCCCGCTCGACGGTCGCATCGGTGCGCCGTGCCAGCAGGTCGGTCGGAAAGGTGATCGCGGCCTGGCCGTCGCGCTCGGCAAGAAGGCGCGCTTCCCGGGCCGCCAGCTCGTCGATCTGGGAGCGGACGATGCCGAGATTGGCGCGGGTCAGCGTGTCGTCGAGGCGCAGCAGCACGTCGCCGGAGGCGACCGTCTGGCCCTCGGTGACGAGGATCTGGCCGACGACCCCGCCACTGGGATGCTGGACCCGACGAAGGCTGCCCTCGACCACGACCTGGCCTGTGGCAAGCACGGCGCCCGAGAGGTTCACTGCCCAGGCCCAGCCGCCGATGCCGAACAGGAAGATGGCGACGCTGATCACCGCTACGCGGTTGAGCCGCGCGAGGCTGGCCTGAACCTGGGGGAGCCTGGGGGCGTCCGGCTTCATGTCAGGCAACCTCGCTGCGGCGCTCGGCGGGGCGGATGTCGCCCGCGGCCGGGGCCGGTGCCAGGATCTTGCGCAGCACCTCGTCGCGGGGGCCGAACGCGAGCTGCGTGCCCTGGCCCAGATAGAGCACATGGTCGCACACGACCACGGCGGCGGGACGGTGCGCGATGGCGATGACGATGCCGCCGCGCGTCTTCACCGAGAGGATGGCCTGGGTCAGCGCCGCCTCGCCCTCGCGGTCGAGATTGGCGTTGGGTTCGTCGAGCACGACGAAGAAGGGATCGCCGTAGAGCGCCCTCGCCAGGGCGACGCGCTGGCGCTGGCCGCCCGACAGCGTGACGCCGCCTTCGCCGATGACCGTGTCGTAGCCTCCGGGCAGCCGCAGCACCATCTCATGCGCGCCGGCGGCCTTCGCCGCGGCGACCACCGCCGCGGAATCGGGCTCGACTGCCATGCGCGCGATGTTCTCGGCGATCGTGCCGTCGAACAGGCTGACCTCCTGCGGCAGGTAATCGACATGGCGCGCGAGAGCCACCGGCTCCCAATGGTCGATCAGCGCACCGTCGAGCCGCACAGCTCCACGGGCGGCCGGCCAGGCGCCGACGAGGACGCGGGCGAGCGAGCTCTTGCCCGCGGCGCTGGGGCCGATGATGCCGAGCGCCTCCCCGGCGTTGAGCCCGAAGGCGATCTGCTGCAGCAGGGCCCCCATCGCACCCGGAGCCGCCACGACGAGGTTCTCGACGGTGAGGGAGCGGGTGGGGGCGGGCAGCTCAGTGGTCTCGCCCGGGGCCTGGATGGCTCCGAAAAGGCGCCGGAGCCGATCGATGGCCTGACGCGCATTGGTGAAGCCGTTCCAGCTTCCGATCGCCGATTCCACCGGCGACAGGGCGCGGCCGATCATGATCGAGCAGGCGATCACGGATCCTGCGGTCATGTCCCCGATGACGACGAGGTAGGCGCCAAGCCCCAGTACCAGCGACTGGATCAGCATGCGAAGGGTCCGCGAGGCGCTGGCGAAACCGCCGATCGTGTCGCTGGTGCGCTGCATGGCGTAGAGATAACGCCGGTTGACCGTCAGCCAGCGCTCGCGCAGGGCGGTGGTCATGCCCAGCGCCTTGACCGAGGTGGCGTTCAGCCGCGCGGCCTCGATGAGGGCATGCCGGCCTGCGGTCACGCGCATCGTTTCGCGCTGGCCGTCGCGCCCGGTCAGTTCCGTCAGCACCGTCAGGCCGATCAGCAGCAGCGCGCTGAAGATCGCAGCCGTTCCTATCAGCGGGTGGATCAGGAAGCAGACCGCGACGAAAACGAGGATCCACGGCATGTCGAAGATCGCGGCAGGGCCCGGCCCCGAGAGGAAGGCGCGGATCATGTCGAGGTCGCGCAGCGGCTGCCCGCTTTCACCGGGCGGACGGTTCTGCCGTGCCAGCAGAATGACGGCGCCGTGGATCGGCCCCGCCAGCCGTTCGTCGAGCAGCCGGCCGATGCGGATGACGATCCGGTTGCGGACGGCATCGAGGAAGCCCTGGAAGGCGAAGGCCGCCAGCAGCATCAGCGTGAGGCCGACCAGTGTCGGGATGCTGCGGCCGGGGATGACCCGGTCATAGACCTGCAGCATGTAGATCGGCCCGGCGAACATGAGCAGGTTCGTCGCGCAGCTGACGAGGCCGACCGACCAGAAGGCGCGGCGGCACTCGGCCAGCGCCGTGGTGAGCACATCGGGCTTCATCGGGGCTCGCAGCCTCCCGCCCAGAGCCCGCCGAAGCAGGACGCGCCGCAACCCGATCGTTTACGCAATGCAGCAGCCCATCCGAGGCCCGAGAACGCCAAAAGCTTGGGCACGCATCATCTAACTGAGGGGAAGTTCAGGGCAAGGACAATCTTCGCTCGCCGGTTTACTGTCTGTTATCAAGGTCAACGTGGTCGCGAAACCTGCTGCCAGGCACTGGTCATCCGGGGTGACGGCGTCGCTTGGCGCTGTCTTCGACCGGATTTTCTCCTGCCGGCGTCTCGGCTCGGCCGCTCCGGTTCCGGAAGGCGGGTCCCGCTCAGGGGGCATGCAGGGCGCGTCCCGTGCCGGGCGGAGCGACGACCTGCCCGTCCTGCGCCACGCAGGTCCCGCGCAGAAAGGTCATCGCGGCGCGGCCGATGGTTTCGCGGCCCTCGAGGGGCGTGACCTTGCCCATGGACTGGAAGGTCGCGCCACGGATCGGCGCGCGATGGTCGAGATCGAGCAGGACGAGATCGGCATCGGCGCCCACCAGCAGGGCGCCCTTGCGCGGCCAGAGCCCGAAGGCGCGGGCCGGGGCCTCGCAGGCGAGGCGGACATAGTGCTGCAGTGTCAGCCGGCCAGCGGCGACCTCCGTCAGCATCAGGCGCATCGAGGTCTCGACGCCGGGGAATCCCGGGGAGGTCTCCCAGATCGAGGCGCGGTGCTTTTCCTCAGCCGGATGCGGCGCGTGGTCGGTCGAGATCATGTCGATCGTGCCGTCGAGCAGGGCGGCCCAGAGTGCTTGGGCATGGCCGGCCTCGCGCACCGGCGGCTTGACACGCAGTGCATTGCCGCCGGCCCGCTCGGCGTCGTTCATGCTCAGCAGCAGGTAGTGCGGGCAGGTCTCTGCGGTGATGTCGATGCCGCGCCGCTTGGCCGCCGCGATCACCGGCAAGGCGTGGCGGCAGTTCTCGTGGGCGATCTGGATCTTGCAGCCCGTCCATTCCGCAAACAAGGCGATGCGCTGCACGGCCTCGACGGTGGCGATGTCGGCATGCTGGGCGAGATGGGCGGCGAGGTCGTCGCGGCCGGCGGCCTTCATCTGCGCGCCGCGCCAGTTCAGGATCGGTGTGTTTTCGGCATGGACCGTGCAGCGCAGGCCCGTCTCGCGGATCAGCGTGAGCGCATCGAGCACGGCGCCGTCATTGGGGCAGGGGACGAGCGGATTGTCGCTGCCGAGGAAGAGCTTGAAGGCGCTGGCGCCGGCCTGCGCCATCGGCTGCAGATCGGCGAGATTGGCCTCGCCGACATAGCCGTAGACACCGAAATCGACATGGGCCTGCGGGGCGGCGATGGCGATCTTCTCGCGCACCGCGGCGGCATTGGCCGTCGGCGGGTTGGTGTTGGGCATGTCGAAGATCGTGGTGACGCCGCCGACGGCCGCGGCGGCGGTGGCCGTCGCCCAGGTCTCCTTGTGCGAGAAGCCGGGCTCGCGGACATGGGTGTGGACATCGAGCGCGCCGGGGATGAGCGGCCGCCCGCCGGCCTCGATCACCCGGCGCGCGGGCGGCATCGCCTCGCTGCGGCCGATCGCGACGATCCGGCCATCCTCCACCGCGACGGCGCCATGGCGGCTGGCCTCGGGGGTGACGAGCAGTGCGTCGCGGATGACGAGGTCGACGGTGGCGCTCATGGGTCGGCCTTGCTCATGGGACGGCTTTGGCGATCGCGTCGGCCGCGGCGAAGAGATCGGCGTTGCGGGCCCGCAGGCTCGCCTCCATCGCCTCGATCTCGTCGAGGACGGATGGCGCGTCGAAGGTCGTGATGCGGCCCTGATCGAGCACGACGCGTCCATCGACGATGGCGGTCGTCACCGCCGCCCCCGTTTCGGCGAAGACGAGCTGCGAGGCGGCGTCGTTGAGCGGGCGCCACCAGGGCGCGTCGAGACGGTAGAGCACGATGTCGGCGAGTTGTCCGGGCGCGATCTCGCCCAGCCGTCCGGCGAGGCGCAGCGCGCGGGCGCCTTCCACGGTCGCCATGCGCAGCGCGTCGCGAGAGGTGACCCATTGGCGCCGGTCGGGCAGGTCCGAGCGGTGCAGCAGCGCGGCGGCGCGCATCGCCTCCTGCATGACGAGGTTGTCGTTGGCGCCGGAGCCGTCGGTGCCGAGTGCGATGGGCACGCCCGCCGCCAGCATCTCCGGCGTCCGCATCCGCCCCGTGCCGATGCGGGCATTGCTCTCTGGATTGTGGACGGCGATGGCCTGGCGCTGCGCCATCAGGGCGATGTCGGCCTCGTCGAGCCAGATCGCATGGGCGCAGGACCAGCGATCGGAGAGGATGCCGAGGCGTTCGAGATAGGCGAGCGTGCTCTCGCCATAGCGTTCGCGCGCGATCCGCGCCTGGGCCTTCGTCTCCAGCAGATGGGTGTGGATGGGCAGGTCGTGGCGCTGGGCCAGCTCGGCGCAGAAGAGCAGCGCCTCGTCGCTGCAGCGGTCCGGGTTGGAAGGGGCGGGGCAGAGGCCGATACGCCCGGCGCGGCCGTGCCAGCGTGAGACGAGATCAGGCATCTGCTCGCGCAGCTCGGCGAGCGGATGCGGTGCCAGCAGCCCGGAGCCGCTGACCACCGCTGCGACCGAGGCCGGCACCTCGATGCCAGCGGGGATGATGTCGGAAAAGACCCCGTCGAAGAAGCGCATCGCCAGCGTCGTCCGCAGGCCGGTTTCCTCCCAGGCCGCGAGCACGGCGTCCATGTCCGCCGTGCTGAAGCGCTGTCCGGGGAAATGGTCGATCAGCGCGGTCGTGCCGGTCGTCAGCATCTGCGCGGCACAGAGCAGCACGGCGAGGCGGATCTCGTCGGGCGTGCGGCGCGAGGTGTGGGCCTGCGTGAGCCACATGAAGGCGGGGTGGCTGAGCCCGTCGGCGAAGCCCGACATCGTGCCCGACTGCGAATGCATGTGGGCGTTGATCAGGCCGGGCGCTGCGAGCAGGCCGCTGCCGTCTATCTCGCGCGTGATGCTGCCCGGCGGCTGCGGCGGCACTTCGCCGACGGCGACGATGGTGTTGCCGCGGATCAGGATGTCGCCCAGGGGCGTGTCCTGCGCGGCCGCTCCGGCCAGGATGCGCGCGCCGCGGATCAGGAGCGTCGCTTCGGTCATGGCGCCCCCTGCAGGTCGACCGGCGTGCCCAGGCCGCGGGCCAGCGCCTTCGTCACCAGGGCGTCTGCCAGCAGCACGTCCTGCAGCGGCAGGCCCATCGACTTGAAGACCGTGACGTCGGCGCCGGGGCTGAACGGCAGCGCGCGCTCCGGCAGCGCGCCGATCTCGCCGCGGATGCGGGCGGCGTCGAGCGCGCCCGAGGCCTGCGCCCGGACGAGATCGCCCGCCTTGGCGAAGGCGTCCTTGCGAGCGTCGAGATAGATGTCGGCCCGGCGGATCAAATCGTCGTCGGCCTCGCGCGCACCGGGTCGATTGGCGCCGCCGAGCACGATGCAGGCGCCCGGTCTGGCTGCCTTGCCGGGGAAGACGGGCTCCTCTGAGGTCGTGACGGCGACGACGATTTCGCTTTCGGCGACCGCCTCGGCCGGCGTCGCGTTGGTGACCAGTTCGACATCGGCCAAAGCGGGCTCGCCGGCCAGCGTGGCGGCGAGGGCCGCTAGGCGCTGCGGCGAGCGGCCGACCAGATGCAGCCGTCGCAGCGAGGGCCGTGCGATCTTGAGATAGAGCGCCGCGAGCGGGGCGCTGCGACCCGCACCGAAGAGGGTCGCAGTGGCGGCGTCGGGAGCGGCGAGCCGGTCGATGCCGGCGGCAAAACCCGCTGCGGTGCGGTGCTCGTTGAAGAGCCCGGCGGAGATCAGCGCCCGCGGCTCCGCCCGGCTCCAGTCCCAGAGCGTGAGCAGGCTGGCCCAGCGGCGTGGGGCTTCGGGACCGTCCGGATAGGCATGGACGTTGCTCTTGATCGTGAGTGTATCGGGGCCGGCACTGCCGGTCAGCAGCAGGCAGCCGCGCTTCGGATCGTCCGCCCGCAGGTCGCCGCGCAGCGCCTCGCCCCTTCCCGCCGCCGTGAGCCGGAACGCCTCGGCGGCCAGCGCGACCGCCTCAGGGGGATCGACGAGGGTGCGGATATCCGCCTCACTCAGCACGATCATGTCGGGCGTCCGTTCGCGGGCCGGCAGGGGCAGGGAAGCCGGGCGCTCTCGGCGCGCCCGGCCAGGATCGTCGCTTTGGCGTGGGTCCGCCTCAGCTCTTGGGAGCCGGCATCGTCCGCTCGGCCAGCGGCGGCAGGAAGGAGCGGTTGAAGACCTCGGAGCCTTTCGGCGTGGTCTTCAGCTCGAAAGCCTCGCCGATCTGCGCGATCGCCTTGTCCATCCGCTCGTCCGAGACGTCGCCGGCACCGAGCTTCTCGGTTTCGGGGGTCAGCATATGCGCCTTGTAGGTGAAGGCGATGCGCTGGGCCTCGATCTCGGCGTTCACCGTGGGCTCGACGCGGTTCATCACCTTGCCGCCTTCGGCTGGGTTGGCCGCGAGCTCGAGCATCGCCTTGTTGATTGCCCGAACCAGGCCGGCCACGGCCTTGGGGTTGTCCTTGATCAGCTTCTGCGAGACCATCACGCCGTTCGAATAGGAAGCGATGCCGTAGTCGGAATACATGATGAACTTGTAGTCCTTGTCGGGATTCAGCTTCATCCCGATCAGGTTCATGTAGGAGGTCACGGTGAAGACGAAGCCGCCGTCGACCTGGCCCTGCACCATCATCATCTCCTGCACGGAGGGGGTGATATTGACGACCTCGACCTTGCTGGCGTCGAGGCCGTTGATCTTGGCGAAGATCGGGAACAGCCGGTGCGTCGCCGAGCCCGCGGGCGAGGTCAGCTTGCGGCCTTCGAGGTCCTTCAGCGTCTTGATCGGCCCATCCGCCTTGTGAATGATCGCGAAGGGCGCCTTGTTGTAGATCATGTAGACCATGACCGGCTGTTCGCCGGGCTTGTTCACGGCCTGCTGGATGATGGCGTTCATGTCGCCGAAGCCGGCATCATAGGCGCCGCCCATGATGCGGGTCACGGTCGCGGCCGAACCGTCGCCCTGGTCGATCGTGACATCGAGGCCTTCGGCGGCGAAATAGCCCTTCTCCTTGGCGTAGAAGTACCAGGAGTGGACGCCCTGGTATTTCCAGTCGAGCGTGAAGCGGATCTTGGTGGGCGCCTGCGCGAAAGCCGGCGTGGCGAGACCCACCAGCGCGCCGAAGGCGGCTGCGAGCGAGGCTTTCAGGAACTGGCGGCGCATGGCGACTCCTTCGAGGGTTGAAGCAGGCTGCCCGGGCGGCGATGCGGCCGCGGTCGATCACGACCGGCATGGCGCGCGCCGCCAGGTGACGTCACGCTAGGCGGAAGCGACCGTTGCCGTCTTGTGCTGAGTTCTTGCCGCGACGGTGCAAAAAAGGCACCGGTCGATCATGGGGCGTCGACAGCGGGGCAGCCGGTGTGCCATCGCGACGATGGCGCTACGGTCGTGCGGCCATCAACGCGCGGGCGGTTGCGGGGCCGCGACGGACGGCTTGAGGTGGTGCAGGCGCATCGACTGACGCAGCCGGTAGCCGCCCTGCACATATTCGGCCAGCGTGAAAAAGCGCTTCATCACCCGCTCCCGCTCTTCGAGGGCCTTTTCACGCCGCGCCGGGTCGAGCGCGACGATGTGGTCGATGAAGTCGGTCACGGTGGCATAGGCCTGGATGCGGTCATACTCGCTCGTGGCCACTAGCAGCAGCCGTCCTTCCTTAATCGCTGCTGAAATGGCCTCCTGCGCCTCGGCCCAAATCGGCGTCTTGTCCTCGATCGGGCGCATCGAATTGAAGAACGTGCCTTCGGGGAGCGGCTCGACCACGATGAGGTCGCTGCCCGGCTCGACGATCCGCGCAGCCTCCGCCAGCGCGGCCGCCATGCCGGCTACGGGAACATGGTGCAGGCTGTCGACGAAGAGCGCGGCGTTGACGGCTGCGTCGGTGAAGGGCAGGCGTTCCGCATGGGCCTGGCGCAGGATCGCGGTCGGGGCCGTGCGGCGCGCCTCGGCGAGGGCATCGGCATCCGGGTCGATGCCGGCGACGCGGGCGCCCGCCTGGGCAAGCCCTGCCAGCAGAGCGCCGCGCCCGCAGCCAATCTCAACGATCCGGCGCTGCTCCAGCGGCGCGAGGATCGCCTTGATCACCCTGAGCGTGTCGTCGACGGGCCGGTTGGTCATGAGCACAGTCTAACCCTTGGTCAGCTCTCCTGTGCAACCCACTGGCGCCTTCGTCCTTCAGCCCGCGATCGCTGCGAGCTTGCCCAGGTCGACATTCGCGCCGCAGACCAGCACGCCGAGCCGTTCTCCGGGTGCCGGTCGGTAGGCGCCGCAGAGCAGGGCGCCCAGCGCCGCGGCGCCGCCGGGCTCGACCGCCAGGCGGAAATCGCGCCACAGGTTGGCCTGTGCCTGCGTGATCGCGGTGTCGGGGACCAGCACGACATGGTCCACCGTGTCCTTGCAGACGGCGTGGACGAGCGGGCCGACATTGCGCGCGCCGAGCGAGTCGGCCGCCACCGAGGCGACGTCGACCTGCACCGGCCCACCGGCCTCGAGCGCGGCCTGGAGCGCACGCGAGCCCGCCGGTTCGACGCCGACGACCTTGACCTTCGTGCCGGCAAACCAGGCGGCGATGCCGGAGATCAGGCCGCCGCCGCCGACCGCGATGAGGACGGTGTCGAGGTCGGGCTCCTGCTGCTGCCATTCGCGGCCGACGGTGCCCTGCCCGGCGATCGTTTCCTTCGCCGCGAAGGGATGGATCTTGAGCGCGCCGGTCTCGGCGACGAAGCGGTCGCAGGCCGCCTGCGCATCGTCATAGAACGCGCCGCCGATCACGACCTCGGCGCCGAAGCGGCGGATCGCCTCGATCTTGGCCGGCGGCGAGATCTCGGGGACGAAGATCGTCGCCTTCACGCCGCGGGCGCGGGCCGCATAGGCGACCGCCGCGCCGTGATTGCCGCCGGACGCTGCGGCCACACCGGCGGCAGGCACCTCGAGCGACAGCAGGTTGTTGAAGGCGCCGCGCGTCTTGAAGGAGCCGGCATGCTGGAGGCATTCGAGCTTCAGCGAGACATCCGCATCCGAGCCGAAGGCCCCGGTGCCCAGCCGCATAACGGGGGTCACGCGGGCATGGCCGGCGACGCGCTGCGCAGCCGCCTCGATCATCGGGCGCGGGATGGGGTTCTCGGTCATGGCTGCGTCCTGCGAAAGCGAGCGATCGGGCCGGTAGCTCCAGATCGCGATGGGTATGCCGTGGCTATCGCGTCCCGGCGGCTCGGGGAAGGGGCGTCCGCGCCCGGCGGCGATGTGCCGGGCGACGACCAGGGCGGCGAGCGCATCGAGCATGTCGTCGGCGCCTGCGCCTCTCGGCGGCCGGGCAAGGACGGCCTCTCGTGGCAGTCCCTGGGCGATCAGGAGGGCGCGCCGCTCGGCCGTGCCGGCCTCGTTGATCCGCCCCTTGATCTTCTTGGGATGGGCGAGGGGGCCACCGTGCATGGTGGCGAAGGCGAGTTCGGGATGGACCTCGCGGATGCGCTCGCGCAGTCCCGTTTCGGCCCGCAGGAGCGTGTCGATCTCGCGGATGCGCGGAAACAGGTGGAAGCCCTGCTTCGACACCTTGCGGGGCGGCTGCGAGGTCGCCAGCGCCTGCCGGCAGGCCTCGCCGTAATCTTCAGACTCGACAGCGGCCCGCGACGGAATCGAAAAGACGGAGGACTGGCGCTGACCGAGCAAGGGCCGCACCAGCTGTTCCGGGCCACGGCCCGAGCCCTCGATCCCATCGGGCAGGCCGATCGGCATGTCGACCGCGATCAGGGCGGGCTCGGGCGCCAGCAGAGCGCGAAAATCCGGCACCACCCGCAGCACAGGCGTGCCGCCGTTCGCCGTGTCCAGGCAGGCCGCGATCCAGCCGGCCTTGCACCCGTCCACGCCCAGCAGCCAACTCATTGTCCCGCCCTCTTCATGCGACCTTCGCAGAACTGACGTTGCATGCCGGCTGCGTCTAGTGTGCAGTGCAGCGAAGAACGTCCGGAGGCTGGACCTCCGGTGCCGGGAGACAGCCATGACCACCATCCGCCCGCGCCGCAGCGTGCTTTACATGCCGGGTTCGAACGCCCGCGCCCTCGAGAAGGCCCGCGAGATCGCCGCCGATGCGCTGATCCTGGATATGGAGGACGCCGTCGCCCCGGAGGCCAAGGCTGCGGCCCGCGAGCAGGTCTGCGCGGCCGTCAAGGCCGGAGGCTATGGCCGGCGCGAGCTCGTGATCCGGACCAATGGCGTCGATACGGAGTGGTTCAGGGACGATCTCGGCGCGGCGGTCGAGGCCAATCCGGATGCGATCCTGATCCCCAAGGTGTCGACGCCGGAGACGCTCGAACAGATCGGTGCGCAGCTCGACGGGCTCTGGGCACAGCCGGCACTGCAGGTCTGGGCGATGATCGAGACACCGCTGGCCATCCTCCACGCCGAGGCGATCGCGCGGGCCGCGCGCGATCCGCGCAGCCGCCTGAGCTGCTTCGTGATGGGGACCAACGATCTGGCCAAGGAGACGCGGGCCCGTTTCGTGCCCGGCCGGGCGCCGATGCTGCCCTGGCTGACCAGCGCGATCCTGGCGGCGCGCGCGCATGGGCTCGACATCCTCGATGGCGTCTACAACGACCTCAAGAACGAGGAGGGCTTCCTGGCCGAGTGCGAGCAGGCGCGCGATCTCGGCTTCGACGGCAAGACGCTGATTCACCCGGCGCAGGTCGGCACTGCCAATGCCGTCTTCGCCCCCGATGAAGCCGAGCTCGCCCAGGCGAAGGCGATCATCGCCGCCTTCGCGCTGCCGGAAAACCAGGGCAAGGGCGCGATCCAGCTCGGCGGGCGCATGGTCGAGCTGCTGCATGCCGAGATGGCCAAGCGCGTCGTCGCCCTCGCCGAGGCGATCGGGGACTGACGCCGCCGCCCGCGCGAATGAGGTCCGACGTTCCTCAACGAAAAAGGGCCGCTCGCGCGACCCTTTCCCTCGTCCATCTGTCGGGCGGCCCGCCTCTCCCTTGAGGGAGAGAGGTTCACGCCTTCGCGGTCTTCGCCGCCTTGGCCCGGTCCATCGCCTCGACGATGAGCTGCTTGGCCTTGGTGGCGTCGCCCCAGCCGGTCAGCTTGACCCATTTGCCGGGCTCGAGATCCTTGTAGTGCTCGAAAAAGTGCTGGATCTGGTCGAGCGTGATCTTCGGCAGATCGGTGTAGTTGTGGACGTTCTCGTAGCGCTTGGTCAGCTTCGGGACCGGCACGGCGATGATCTTCTCGTCGCCGCCGCCCTCGTCCTCCATCATCATCACGCCGATCGGGCGAACCGCGATGTAGGAGCCCGGGATCAGCGGACGGGTGTTGGCGACGAGCACGTCGCAGGGATCGCCATCCTCCGACAGGGTGTGCGGAATGAAGCCGTAATTCCCGGGATAACGCATCGGGGTGTAGAGGAAGCGGTCGACGAAGAGCGTGCCGGCCTCCTTGTCCATCTCGTACTTGATCGGCTCGCCGCCGATGGCCACCTCGATGACCACATTGACTTCGTCGGGAGGGTTCTTGCCGATGGAGATGGCGTCGAGGCGCATGGAGTGGAGACCTGTCAGGATTGGAAACGCGGGTCTTATGAGGGTTCGCGCGGCAAACGCCAAGCCCGACCTTGGCCCTAGCGACCGCAGCGGCGATTTGCGCAGGGGGCCCTCCGCTGCTATCGGGCGCGACATGACACGCCATTCGAGCCGCCGCTCGCCGCGCAGGGCGCGCCCATGCTGAGCCGCCTGCGCCCGGACGAGGAGCGCTATGCCAGGCGCATGGCGCGGATCGCCCGCTGGGACCGCCCGATCGAGAGCCGCGGCCAGCGCCTGCGCGCCTGGGCCAACATGCTGCTGGTCGACCACGGCATCTTCCGCCTCGCCTATCTCAACGCCCATCGCGTCACGCCGAAGCTTTGGCGGGCGGCGCAGCCCGCGCCGGGGCAGATCGCCTGGTTCGCAAGCCAGGGCGTGAAGACCATCGTCAATCTGCGCGGCGGGCGTGAGCACGGCTCCTGGCCGCTGCAGCGCGAAGCCTGCGAGCGCCACGGCATCGCGCTGGTCGATTTCGTGCTGCGCTCGCGTGGCGCGCCCGATCGCGAGACCATCCTCGGTGCGGGCGAATTCTTCGCCTCGCTGCAGGAGCCGGCGCTCGTCCACTGCAAGTCGGGCGCGGACCGGGCAGGGTTCTTCTCGGCGCTCTATCTGCTGATCCACGAGCGACGGCCCCTGGCCGAGGCGACGCGGCAATTGTCGTTGCGCTACGGGCATTTCCGTTTCGCCAAGACCGGCATTCTCGATGCCTTCTTCGACGCCTACCGCGTCGAGGGCGAGGCCAAGGGCATCGCCTTCCTGGACTGGGCGCGGGACGTCTACGATCCCGCCCGCCTGGAACAGAGCTTCCGCCCCGGTTTCCTGTCGTCACTGCTGGCGGACCGGCTGATCCGCCGGGAGTAGCGGTTCAGGGCGCGGCCGGCCGCACGCCGGAGAACCCTCCGGCCGTGCTGTCCTGCGGATCGTCCCGTGCGACCCAGACGAACAGGACATGCGCCACGGCGCGGGCGACCGAGATCGCGCCGACGGCGTAGAGCAGTTCGTGCGAGAGGGAGCCGAACCACAGGATCGCGGCGACGATCGCCAGCAATGCGACCGCATGCGAGGCGAGCTGCCAGGCCGTGTTGCGCGACAGCGTGGCGATGTCGTGAACGGGGTTGAAGAGCGCGATACCGGCGTAGAACAGCGACATCACAGCGACCACCTCGCCGACACCGTCCCATTTGCTGCCGTCGAAGACGGAGTCGAGGGTGAGCGCCCCGAAGGCGATCGGCAGGAACAGGCCGACAGTGGCGGCCGCGAGACCGAGGGTTGCGCCGCGCATCCAGAAACGCCGGCGTCGGCGGTCGCCACTGCGCAGGGCCCTCATCACCAGCGGGCTCGAGACCGTGCCGAACATCTGCGTCGGCATGTCGAGCAGGCGCATCGCCAGGGCGACATGGGCCGCCAGCAGCGGGTTGTCCGCATAGGGCAGCGCCAGCAGGGGCGCGGCGGTGAAGCCGAAGGACAGCATCGCCGCCGGCAGCAGGACGCGCGGCGCGTCGTGCCAGTGCTGCAGCCCCCAGCTCAGGCCGCGCAGCGACCACAGTCGCGGATGGACCAGATCGAAGAGGGTCTCGCGGCGACGGACGAGGAGATAGAGCGTCGCCACCCAGTGCCCGACCGCGTCGGCGAGGAACAGGGCGAGCGCCTTGGGCCCGAAGATGCCGATCAACAGCAGCATGACGACCGGCTGGACCAGCGCCTGGACGAGATTGCTGTTGCCGATGGCGCGGAAATCACCCTCGGCCGTCGCCTCGCTCCAGAGCAGGCGCAGGGCCGTGCGGGCCGACAGCGACAGGAAGAAGACCAGCCCGATGAGCGGCGGCAGCCAGTCGAGCTGCACGATCGTGATAAGGACGATGCCGGCCAGCGCGAGGAAGGCGATGCCGCTCGTCAATGCGAGACGGAAGGCGAGGGCGAGCTCGCGGCGGGCGCTGCTGCGGAAGAAGACCGCCTCCAGCCGCAGAAGCGCGGGCAGCGAGACGAAGGTCGCCGCGGCAGCGAACACCGCGAAGGCGGCAAAGACGTTAGGCGGGCAGAAATAGGCTGCGATCAGCAGGCCCCAGACGGAGATCATCCGGGCCTGTACGAAGCGCAGGCCCAGCAGCACCGCGGTCCCGATCGACTGGCGCAGCGCGGGCACGCGGCTCGCGACCAAGCGCCGCCCCTGCGCCAGGGAGAGCGCAGGCCGGCGAGGCGGAAAGCTCGCCCGTTCGAGGACGACGTGAGCGACCATGTCCATCCCCACGGCTGGACCGTTTGAAAGGCCGTCCCCGTGCGGATCACCGTCACCGACCGACGATGGGACGTCGGAGATGCGGGTCACGATCGAGCGACCTCAGGACAAACAGGCTGCGCCAACAGGGTTAATGGCGGGTAAAGATGCGTCATGACGGACCAGAGCGGGGCCGTGCCCCGATGGTCGGGCACTAACCCCATGAATCGGGCCATCAGATGGCGGCTTCGTTGAATTTTGTTTTCAGCGCCTCGAAGCGGGCGAGCTGGTCCGGCAGCAGGGCACGCTGGGCGTCGCGGCGGACGAAGACCTTGAACATGACCTCGCCCTCGCCGTTGAAGAACTGCACTGAGCAGACGCGGCGGCTGGTGAGCTGGCGGTCGACGACATAGATCGCGGCGCAGTTGGACGCCTTGATGTGGCCGCCGATCGGGCTGTCGCCATGGATGTTGTAATAGCCATGGCCGAAGGAGCCGACCGGCAGCGCACCCTCGCATTCGAGCACGATGTCAGGCGTGTGGACGAGGAACATCACGGTTCCCCAACTCGCCAGTTCCTGCCAGAGCGCCTCGAAGTGCTCGGGGGCGATCAGCATCCGGCCCTCGGCCGGGGTCAGCTCGAGCACGGTGCGGGTCGGCAGGCCGGCCTCCTTCGCCACCGACTCGACCATGGAATCGGGCTTCTCGGCCAGGATGCGCCGGGCTTTGGCGAGGGCGTCGTCTGCGGGCGCCGCGGGTTCGATCGTCAGGCCGTCCGACATGGCCGCCTCCTCACTCGGCCGCCTGGAGGGGGCGATGCGGGTTGGACTCGCTCAGCACGGTCTCGAAGCCCTCGAACTCGGGATGGCCGAGGAACAGCGGCTGCTCGCGCTTCTCGCCGGCATTGCGATGCGAGTCCCGGAACTGCTCCGACTTGGTCCAGGCCGTGAAATCCGCCTTCGTGGCCCAGGTGGTGTGGGAGGAGTAGAGCGTATGGTCGTCGCGCTCGGGGCCTTTGAGCAGGTGAAACGCGATGAAGCCCTGCATCTCGTCGAGCCGGGTCTTGCGCGTCGCCCAGACGGTCTCGAACGCCGATTCCTGGCCCTTGACGACCTTGAAGCGATTCATCGCGATGAACATCGGGAATGGTCCTGTTCTAGGCCGGCCCTGCGGGCCCGGCGGATGGCATGGCCGGCACGGGGCCGATGCCGCCGCGACATCCTGCCGGATGTGCGTCCCTCGTCCTCGCCCTTGACCGCTTCTAGTAAAACTGAATATCAACGTCAATAACGCTGAGACTAAAATCAGTTTTGAATAATTAAAAACTGATTTTTACTTGGCTTCGTTCAGTCACGGCGACGGCCGCGCGCCTCCGGTCATCCGGCGGGCGGCGCTTGCGATGGGAGATCGAGTGATGCGCTTGCGCACCCTGCTTTCGGATGGGCCGGGCCGACGGCCCGCACGACGGGAGCTGTCCGCCGCGATCGGGCTGAGCCTGCTGGCGGCGGCGAGCCTGTTGGGCGCCTTCGGCCTGCCCGGCGCCGCCTTCGGCCAAATGCCCCAGCGTGTCGTCGCGGTGGGCGGCGTCATCACCGAGGTGATCTATGCGCTGGGCTTGCAGGACAGGCTCGTCGGCGTGGATTCAACCAGCCAGTTCCCGGCCGATGCCCTGCGCGACAAGGCCAATGTCGGCTATGTCCGGGCGCTGTCGACTGAGGGCGTGCTCTCGCTCAAGCCCTCGCTGGTCATGCTGATCGACGGAGCCGGCCCGCCCGGCGCGGTCTCGCTGCTCTCCGAAACAGGTGTGGGTCTGGCCCGCATTTCCGACGAGACGAGTGCCGCGGGCGTCGTCGCCAAGATCGAGGCGATCGGCGCCGCGCTGGGTGCGGCCGAGCCGGCCTCGCGGCTGGCAGCCCAGACACGGGCGGGCTTTGCGGAGCTCACCACCCTGCGCGGCACCATCGCCAAGCCGCGGCGCGTGCTCTTCGTGCTGTCGATCCAGAACGGCCGGGTGATGGTCGGCGGGCGCAACAGCTCGGCCGACGCGATCATCCGCCATGCCGGCGCGGTCAATGTCGCTGACGGCATCGAGGGCTACAAGACGATGACCGACGAGGCGATCATGGCCGGCGCGCCCGACGTCATCCTGATGATGAGCCACAACGTCAACCACGCCACGTCGCCCGATGCGCTCTTCGCCATGCCCGCCTTCGCGGAGACGCCGGCGGCGCGGCGGAAGCGTGTCATCGCCATGGACGGCCTCTATCTGCTCGGCTTCGGGCCGCGCACGCCGGCAGCGGCACGCGACCTGATGGCCGCGATCTATCCCGAGGCGTCGATCCCGCCGCTCAAGACGGCGCAGGCGCGGTGACGCTGGCCTCGCCCTCCGTCGCGGGCCTGCCGGCCGGGCTGGCGATCCTGATCGCCGGGCGGCGGCGCCTGGCCGTGATCGCCACCGCGGGGCTCGGCCTCGGCTGCGTCGGCCTTGCGCTGTTCGCGATCGGGCAGGGTGCCATCGCGATCCCGCCCGGGCGGGTTGCCGAGATCATCTGGGCCCGGCTGACGGGGGATGTCGCGCTGCTCGAGGGCCGCGACGTGCTGGTGGTGATGAACATCCGGCTGCCGCGCGTGCTGCTCGGCCTGCTGGTCGGGGCCGGCCTCGCCGTATCGGGCGCGCTGATGCAGGGGCTGTTCCGCAATCCCCTGGCCGATCCCGGTCTCGTCGGCGTCTCCGCCGGGGCGGGGCTGGCGGCCGCGGCGACGATCGTGCTGGGCGACCGGTTCCTGACGGGGACGCTGATGAAGCTGCCCTTCGCGGTGCTGCCCTTCGGTGCCTTCTGCGGCGGGCTGATCTCGACGCTGGCGCTCTATCTGATCGCCACGCGGCAGGGCCGCACGTCGGTGGCGACCATGCTGCTCGCGGGCGTCGCGCTCGGCGCGCTCGCCGGGGCGATGACGGGCCTGCTCGCCTTCATTTCGGATGATCGCCAGCTGCGCGACCTGACCTTCTGGTCGATGGGCAGCCTCGGCGGGGCGAGCTGGACCAAGCTCACCGCGATCGCGCCGATCATCATTCCGCTGCTGCTGGCCATGCCGCTTCTGGCGCGCGGGCTGAACGGGCTGATGCTGGGCGAGGCGGAGGCCTATCATCTCGGCATCCCGGTCCAGCGGGTCAAGGCGCTGGCGATCCTGCTCGTGGCGCTCGCGGTTGGTGCGAGCGTCGCGGCGGCCGGGCTGATCGGCTTCGTCGGCATTGTCGTGCCGCATCTGGTGCGGCTCGCGGTGGGTCCTGACCATCGCCTTTTGCTGCCGCTCTCGGCGCTGGGCGGCGCGATCCTGCTCGTCGGGGCCGATATCGTCGCGCGCCTGGTCGTCGCTCCGGCCGAATTGCCGATCGGCATCGTCACGGCGGCGATCGGCGCGCCGTTCTTCCTGTGGCTGCTGCTGCGCCGCGCGGGGCCGCTCGATGTCTGAAACCGACCGTAGCGTGCTCGTCCAGGCGCGCGGGCTTTGCTTCTCGGCCGGCGGGCGCGCCCTGGTGCGTGACGCCTCGCTCGATCTGGCGCCGGGTACGACGACCATCCTGATCGGGCCCAATGGGGCCGGCAAGTCGACGCTGCTCAAGCTGATGACCGGCGAGGCGAAGCCTTCCGGCGGCGAGATCCGTCTCGACGGGGAAGCGCTGGCGGCCATTCCGGCCTGGCGGCTGGCCTGCCAGCGGGCCGTGATGGCGCAGCATGCGCGGCTGGTGTTTCCGTTCAGCGTCTATGAAGTCGCGAGCCTCGGCGTCGACGGGATCGGCCGGGCGATGACGCGGCTGCGGCGCGATGCACTGGTCGGCGAAAGCCTCGCGGCTGCGGGCGTGCTCGATCTGGCCGGGCGGGCCTATCAGACACTCTCCGGCGGCGAGCAGCAGCGCGTGCAGTTCGCGCGGGTGCTGTGCCAGATCGAGGCCGGGCGCAGCGTGGCGAGCCGGCAGGCGCTGTTCCTCGACGAGCCGATCGCCAGCCTCGACCTCTGCCACCAGCTCGCCCTGCTCGACATGGCGCGGGCCGTCGCATCGCGCGGCGTGGCGGTGCTGATCGTGCTGCACGACCTCAACCTCGCCGTGACCTATGCCGACCATCTAGTGGTGATGGATCAGGGTCAGATCATTGCGCAGGGCGCTCCGGCGAAGACGCTGGACGACGCGCTGCTGCGCCAGGTCTTCAAGGTCGATCTCTCGCTCAGCCGGGCGCCCGTGCCGGGGCTGCCCTTCCTGCTGCCGCAGCAGCATCGCGCCAGCCCCGCCGCCTGAACCGAGGCCCGTTTCAGCGACGATTCATCCTGAATCAAGGCTTCACCATATCGTTCAACCGCTGATTCAGCGGTGAAGCTGCAGCCTCCGCCCGGAAATGCGGGAGGGAGAGTGGCGATGGTGTCCAGGCGTGCAGCGATGGAAATGGTGTGGGCCGCGGCCCTGGCCCTGCCGTTCTGGGCGGCCACGGCCGGCGAGGGCGAAGCGCGCGAGATCGTGCAGGCCCCCGACCCGCGCTATCGGCCCGGCACGATCGTGATCCGCACGGGCGAGCGAAGGCTCTATCTGGTCACCGCGCCGGGCGAGGCGATCCGCTACACCATCGCCGTCGGCAAGGCCGGCAAGCAGTGGCAGGGCGTCAAATATGTCGAGGAGATGCAGGTCGATCCGGCCTGGGCGCCGCCGGCTTCGGTGAAGCGCGACAATCCGCGCCTGCCCGACGTCATTCCCGGAGGATCGCCGCGCAACCCGATGGGCGCGCGGGTGATCGGGCTGGGGCCAGGCGGCGAATACGCGATCCACGGCACCAACATGCCGGGCACGGTCGGCACCGCCGCCTCCTATGGCTGCTTCCGCATGCACAACCACGACGTCGCCGACCTCTACGAGCGCGTCCGCATGGGCACGCCTGTCGTCGTCCTGCCCTGAGGCGCGACGGCTAGAGCGGCACGCCGGAGGGCAGCGGCTGGCCTGAGAAGAAGGCCTCGAGATTGCGCAGCAGGAGCTCCTGTTGCGCCGCCTGGGCGCTGTCGGCCATCGCCGCGATGTGCGGCGTGAGCACCGCATTGTCGAGCGCCTTCAGCCGGTCCGGCACATTCGGCTCCGCTTCAAAAACGTCGAGCCCGGCCCCCGCGATCACGCCCTGCTCCAGAGCCGTGCACAGCGCCTCCTCGTCGACGGCGATGCCGCGCGAGATGTTGACGAGATGGCCCTGCGGCCCAAGCGCCCGCAGGACGTCCGCATCGACCGCGTGCCGGTTCTCAGCGCTGGCGCGCACCGCGACCATCAGCACATCAGACCATTCCGCCAGCCCGACAAGGCTGTCCTCGTAGCGATAGGACAGGTCCGCGCGCCGCGCGCGGTTGTGATAGGCGATCTCCATGCCCAGCGCGGCCGCGATGGTGGCGATGCGACCACCGATGGCGCCGAGCCCGTAGATGCCGAGCCGGCGACCGCGCAGCCCGGGGACGATGGGCATGCGCTCGATGGCGTTGCCCTGCCAGCGTCCGGCGCGGATGAAGCGGTCTCCCTTGCCGATCTGGCGGACGCTGGCCAGCATCAGCCCGATGGCGAATTCGGCCACCGCATCGGCATTTGCGTCGGCGGCGTTGCTGAGCAGGACGCTGCGCGCCTGCGCATGGGCCTGGTCGACCCCCTCGATGCCGGTGCCGTAGCAGGCGATCAGCCCGAGCTGCGGCAGCGCGTCGATCAGGGCCGCATCGGTGCGCCAGCCGCCGACGGTCAGCAGCACGCGGGCGGCCTCCGCGCCCTGCGGCAGGGCCTCTGGAACGGGCCGCTCCATCGGGCCGAGCACGATGTAGTCCTGCTGCAACCGTGCGATCAGGGAGGCCGGCATCTTGGGGGCCATCAGGATGGTGGGCTTCATCGTCGCATCGTCTCCGGTCGATGCTGCATCGCAGCATTCCGGGTGACGCGGCTCAACCACCGCCAGCGCGCAGGCGGCATCCGTTTCCTGCATCCCAAGCGGTTCTTGCTGTGAGTCAAAAATGCGCCCGGGCGGGCCGGCGCCTATCGACAGTGCGTAAATCCGCGTTAACGTTTGGTCGCGCGACAGACACAACCGGGCGCGGCGCCGCTCGGAGCAAGAGGGGCTAACGATGGATCATCTGGCCGACGTCAAGAAATTCGCCAAGAAGCCGCTCAACGAAGCGGCCTTCGCCGGTATGGCGAAGTCGTACGCACTCGTGATGAGCAAGCCTGACACCCGCTATGTCGCCTGTTCCGACGCCGCCGAGCTGGAGCGCGTCCGGGAGAATTTCCTGAAGAAGAAGCTCGGCCTGAAATCCGCCGATCTCGATGCGTCGATCAAGGCGATCTGCGAGCACATGAAGGCCGACAAGACCAAGTCGCGCCTGACCTTCTACTATCTGCTGGCCGAGCATTACGGGAAGCTCGACGCCTTCGTGAAGACATAGGCTGGAGGTCATTCGCCGGGCGAAGCGAAGCGCAGACCCGACAACCTCGATCAGCCGATGCTCGGGCCAAACCCGAGCATGATGCCCGCGACGTCTCTAGCGATACAGATCCGCCCGCGTCAGTGGCAGGCCCGAGGCGCCCTTGCGGCGCTTCGAGGCCAGCGTCTGGTTGACCAGCGCGCCGCCTCGCTCGAAGGCGAGCGAGCAGCCGGCCAGATATAGCAGCCACATGCGCGTGCGCTCCGGGCCGATCTCCGCCTCGGCCTGTACCCTGTTGGCCTCCAGCCTCTCCCACCAGAGCCGTGTGGTGCGCTGGTAGTGCTCGCGCCAGCCCTCGACGTCGTGAACCTCGAAGCCGTAGCGCTCGAGATTGGCGATCGACATGCCCAGATGGTCGAGCTCGCCGCCGGGGAAGATGTAGCGCACCAGCGCGCGGTACTCGGCCGGCATCTTGTTGAAGGCCTTGTCGGTCTTCTTGGCGCGGCGCGAGATGCTGTGATGCAGATACAGCCCGCGCGGCTTCAGCAGCCGGTTCACCGCCTGGAAATAGGAGGGGTGATTGCGGATGCCGACATGCTCGAACATGCCGATCGAGGAGATCTTGTCGAACTCGCCCTGCATCTGGGTGAAGTCCTTGAGGTGAAGCGTGACCCGGCCCTGCAGGCCGAGCCGCTCCACCTTCTCGCGCGCCAGGGCGAGTTGCTCCTCCGCCAGCGTTACGCCATGGGCCTCGACGCCGTAATGCTGCGCGGCGTGGCAGACCAGTGCGCCCCAGCCGCAGCCGATATCGAGCAGGCGGTCACCCGGTTTCAGGCGCAGCTTGCGGCAGATCATGTCGAGCTTGTCACGCTGCGCGCACTCGAGGTCGCCGTGATCCTCGGTGAAATAGGCGCAGGTGTAGACCATCTCGGCATCGAGAAAGAGCCGGTAGAAAGCGTTCGAAACGTCGTAGTGGTAGGCGATGTTGGCCTTGTTGGTCGCCGGTGCGCCGTCGCGGGCGATCTCGTCGCCTCTCCGGTGATCGACGGCGTTTGGTGCCGTACCCGGAGCGAAGAGGAAGCGGCGGACCACATCGAACACGGCCCGCTTCGGAATGGTGCGCGCCAGCCGGCCGACCTTGCCTTCGGGGCGTGCGGTCGCCAGATCGAAGACCGAACCGTTCACCAGCGCGATGCGGTCGGTCACGTGCAGGTTCAGCAGCGTGTCGAGCTTCGGCTTGCGGATGAGGGCCGCGATGGCGCCGGGATCGCGGATCGCGATGGCGAGCCCGTCCTGCGGCCAGGATGCCGGGACGAGGCTTTCGTCCCAGAGGCGAAATCCGAGCTTCAGCCCGAGTTTCTCATGCGCCTGCGCCAGCAGGTTCCGCAGCGCCGCGAGGCGCTTCTGTTCCGTATCCATGTCCGCCCGCCCGAGAGTCCACGCCGATATCCTGTTTGGCGGCGGCAGGCGCCCATGGCAACCCGGCCCGTTCACGGAAGCGCGTGACGCGGCGGGCCGGGCCGTCGCATGCTAGCCGCGCGCGCAGGCGGGTTCCCGGGGCGCGGCAGGCTGGAGGGCCGCGAGTGATCTATGAAGAGCGCGACTATCGCATCAAGGCCGGCAAGCTGGCCGAGTTCGTGAAGCTCTACGGCGAGTACGGCTTGCCGCTGCAGAAGGAGTATCTGGGCCAGTTCATCGCCTATTTCACCACGGAAATCGGCGAGCTGAACCATGTCGTCGCACTGTGGAGCTACAACAGCCTCGACGAGCGCGCCGCCAAGCGGAAGACGATGCTCGCCGATCCGCGCTGGCAGGACTACCTGAAGCGCGTCGATGGGCTGATCGACATCCAGAACTCGCGCATCCTGACGCCCGTCGCCTATTCGCCGCTGCAATGAGCGACGCCGTGCCGACCCGCTTCACCGTGACGACCCCCGACGGGGCGGTGCTCCAGGCCTTCGCGGAGGGGGAGGGGCCGGCGCTCCTGCTCGTCAGCGGGCTCGGGGGCACGGCGGGCTTCTGGACGAGCAATGCGGCGACGCTTGCGCGGTCCTTCCGGGTGATCCGCTTCGACCAGCGTGGCATCGGGGCGAGCACGCGCGGACGCGCGCCCTGCACGATCGACCAGCTCGCTCGCGACTGCCTCAGCGTGCTCGATGCTGCGGGCGTCGCGCGGGCGGTGCTGCTCGGCCATTCGACCGGCGGCTGCATCGGGCAGGCCCTGGGGCGCATCGCGCCGGAGCGGCTCGACGGGCTGATCCTCAGTGCGACCTGGCTGAAGCCGAGCCACTATATGAGCGCGCTGTTCGGGGCGCGGCGCGCCGTTCTCGCCGAGAACCCGCAGGCCTATGCCGCCACCGCCGTGCTGATCTCCTACCCACCGGCCTGGCTGGAGGCGAACTGGAGCGTCTATGAGGCGGCGATCGCCGCTGCGCCCGTCTCGGCGGAGGCCCGCGAGGTTATCCGCGAGCGGATCGACGCGCTGCTCTCCTTCGATGGCTCGGCCGACATCGCCGCCTTGCCGATGCCGACGCTGGTGCTGGGCGCACGCGACGACATGATCGTGCCGTCCTTCCTGCAGGAGGACCTGGCGGCCGCTCTGCCCGGCGCCCGTAAGATCCTGCTCGATTCGGGCGGGCATTTCTTCCCGGTCTCGCGGCCCGACGCTTTCACCGCCAAGGTCGTGGAGTGGATCGGAGAGCTGGGATGAAGGCGCGCCGGGTCGTCCTGATCGGCTATGGCGCCATCGCCGCCGACATCGCAACGGCGCTGCGCGCGGCGCCCGGACCGGGCTATGCGCTGGCGGTGCTACTGCGCCCGGGCTCGTCCTCGGCGGCGCGGGTGCCTGAGGGCGTCTCCGTCCTCGAGGGGCTCGATGCGGTCGCGGCCTTCGGGGCCGATCTGGTGATCGAGGCTGCCGGTCACGCGGCGGTGCGCGAGAGCGTGCCGAGCTGTCTGGCGCTCGGCCTGCCGGTGCTGATCTCCTCCATCGGCGCCCTGCATGACGAAGCGATCTTCGCCCGGCTCGTCGAGGCCGCGCGCGGGGGCAGGGGGCGGCTGCTGCTGGCGTCGGGGGCGCTCGGCGGGCTCGATTATGTCCGCGCCGTGCGCCATGCGGAACAGCTCGATCTGCGCTACGAATCGCGCAAGCCGCCGGCCGCCTGGGCCGCCGAATTGCACGCGCTCGGCCATGACCCGGCGGAGCTGGCCGGGCCGGTGACGCTGTTTTCCGGGACCGCGCGCGAGGCGGCGGCGCGCTATCCGCAGAACCTCAACGTGGCGGCGGCGCTGGCGCTGGCCGGGCCAGGCTTCGAGGCAACCCGCGTCGACGTCGTCTGCGACCCGAAAGCCGGCGGCAACACCCATGTCGTCAGGGCGAGCAGCGAGTTCGGCACGTTCTCGCTGGAGATCGCCAACCGGCCCTCGCCGAGCAATCCGAAATCATCCTGGATCGTCGCGCAGTCTATCCTGGCGGCCGTCGATCAGCATTTTTCGCCCGTGGTGATGCTGTGAGCGCCTGGCGCCTCGCTCGTCCCGGGGCTCTCAAGGGGAGGCCAAGGCCATGAAACTCGCAGGCAAGATCGCGATCGTCACCGGCGGCGGCTCGGGAATCGGCCATGCTGCATCCACGCTCTTTGCCCGCGAAGGCGCGACCGTGATCGTCGCGGACCGGGACGCGGCGGCGGCCGAGCGTGTCGCGGCCGAGATCGCGGGGCAGGGAGGCCGGGCGACGGCTCATCCGGTCGATGTCAGCAAGGAGGCCGAGGTCGCGGCGATGATCGCCAGGGCCGTGGCCGATTTCGGCCGGCTCGACATCCTCGTCAACAATGCCGGCTACGGCATCGCCGGCACCGTGGTGTCGACGTCGGAGGCCGACTGGAACGCGCTGATGGCGGTCAACGTCAACGGCGTCTTCCTCGGCTGCAAGCACGCCATCCCGCGTGATGGCGCGACAGGGCGGCGGCGCGATCGTCAACACGGCCTCGGCGGTGGCGCATGTCGGCATCCACGACCGTGCGGCTTATGTCGCGTCCAAGGGGGCTGTGGCGGCGCTGACGCGGGCGATGGCGGTGGACCATGTCGAGCAGAAGATCCGCATCAACGCCGTCGCGCCCGGCACGATCGAATCGCCCTACTTCACCCGGATCCTGAGCGGGCCCGACGGTGCCGAGCTGCGCCGCGGGCTGGAGGAGCGCCAGGCGATGGAGCGCCTCGGCCAGCCGATCGAGATCGCCCAGGCGATGCTCTGGCTCGCCAGCGACGACGCTTCCTTCTGCACGGGCACCGTCATGGTCGTCGATGGCGGCTGGACCGCCCGGGGCGACCGCAAGCCCCGCGCCTAGGCCGGGCGGCCGCGGAGGCGCCGGGGCGCTGCGCTATTTGGAGCCGGCGCTGACGAAGTTGCGCAGTTCCGGCGTCTGCGGGTTGGCGAACAGCTCCTGCGAGGGGCCGCTCTCCCAGATCTTGCCCTGGTGCATGAAGACGGTGGTGCTCGCGACGTTGCGGGCGAAGCTCATCTCGTGGGTCACGAGGAGCATCGTCATGCCGTTCTTCGCCAGCTTCTCCATCACGAGCAGCACCTCGCCGGTCAGCTCGGGGTCGAGCGCCGACGTCACCTCGTCGAACAGCATGACCTTCGGCCGCATCGCCAGCGAGCGGGCGATGGCGACGCGCTGCTGCTGGCCGCCGGAGAGGTTGTCAGGATAGCTGTCGAACTTCTCGGAGAGACCGACCTGCGCCAGCACCTCGCGGGCGAGCTCGGCGGCCTTGTCCTGCGGGACGTTCTGCGTGATGCGCGGCGAGAGCATGATGTTCTGCCCGACCGTCAGATGCGGGAACAGATTGTAGCTCTGAAAGACGATGCCGACGTCCTTGCGCAGCTCGCGCAGCTTCTTCGGGTCCTGGTCGACAACATGGCCGGCCACCTCGATGCGGCCGGAATTGATCGCCTCGAGCCCGTTGATGCAGCGCAGCAGCGTGCTCTTGCCGGAGCCGGAGCGGCCGATGAGCGCGACGACCTGGCCGCTCTCGACGTTGAGAGAGACGCCCTTCAGGACCTCGAGGTCGCCGAAGCGCTTGTGGACGTCGTCAATGAGAACGGCTGGCATTCATCACCTTTTCGAGATGGCGGCTGAGCCGGGACAGCGGGAAACAGATCGCGAAATAGATCACCGCCACCAGCGAGAAGACCTGGAAAGCCTGGAAGGTCGCGTTGTTGACGAGCTGACCCGCGCGGGAGAGCTCGACGAAGCCGACGACCGAGACGATCGAGGTGTTCTTGACCAATTGAACGAGGAACCCGACCGTCGGCGGCAGCGAGATGCGCACCGCCTGCGGCAGGATGACATAGCGATAGGTCTGGGCCGGCGAATGGGCGAGCGAGGCCGAGGCCTCCCATTGCTGGAACGGCACGGACTGGATCGAGCCGCGCCAGATCTCGGCGAGATAGGCCGAGACGTAGACGGCGAGCGAAGCCGACGCCGCCAGGAAGGGCGGCAGCTCGATGCCGATGATCGAGAGCCCGTAATAGCTCATGAACAGCACCATGAGCACGGGAATGGACTGGATCACCAGGATGTAGACGGAGGCGAAGTTGCGGATCAGCGCGATCCGCGACAGGCGCATGATCGCCAGCGCTCCACCGATGACGCCGCCGATGACGAAGGCGATCGCGGTGAGCAGCAGGGTCCAGCCCGCTGCCCGGAAGATGAACATGGCCTCGGGCCAACCGAAGGTCTGCATCAGGCCGCCTCCGCCTTGGCATCGAGCCGGGCGAGGCCGGAAACCTGTGGGAACAGCTTGCGACCCAGCCAGAGCAGCGAGAGCTTCAGCGTCAGGGCCATGACCAGATAGACCGCGGTCACGATGATGTAGGTCTCGAATGAGCGGAAGGTGCGCTGCTCGATGATGGCGGCGGCTCCCGACAGCTCCTGCACCGAAATGAAGGAGCAGATGCTGGAGGCCAGCATCATCAGCACGAACTGGCTCGACAGCGCCGGCCAGACCCGCGCGAAGGCCGGCTGCAGCATGACGTACTGGAAGACCTGGCGGCGCGAGAGCGCGAGCGAGAGCCCGGCCTCGAACTGCGATTTATGGATCGAATCGATGCCGGCGCGGATGATCTCGGTCGAATACGCGCCAAGGTTGAGCGTCATCGTCAGCAGCGCCGCCTCGACGCCCGACATGCGGATGCCCAGAAGCGGGAGGCCGAAGAAGATCATGAAGAGCTGGATCAGGAAGGGCGTGTTGCGCATCAGCTCGACATAGGCGTCGACGACGATGCCGGCCCAGCGGCCCGCCAGCGTGCGCAGCGCCACCAGCAGCACAGCAAGCGAGCAGCCGAGCACGATCGCGGCGGCCGAGAGCCAGATCGTCAGCCAGATACCGCTGATGATCAGATCGGATTCGGCAAGGACAGGATCGAACTGCAAGGAGGTCTCCTCCCCTGTTCAGGGGCTGCGCCGGGCACGGGTCGCGCCGATGTCCGGCGCGACCCGCAGGTCATGAAAAGGCCGGCACGGAGCGATCCGCGCCGGCCCGGTGCAGGGATCAGAAGGTGGGCAGCGCCGGCAGCGGGCCGCCGACCCACTTCTCGGAGATCGCGTTCAGCTCGCCGTTCTGCTTGATGAAGTAGATGACGTTGTTGAGCCACTGCTTCAGCTCGTAGGCGTCCTTGCGGACGGTCATCGAGTTCGGCTGCATGCCGAAGAAGAATTTCACCTCGGTCTCGGTCTCGCCGCGCGCCTTGATGGCGGCGTTGGCCTGGGCGTCGGGGCCGGCAATGGCGTCGACCTGGCCGGAGAAGAGCGCCTGCATCGTGGTCGAGTCGTCCTCGAAGCGCAGGATGGTGAGGTTCAGCTCCTTCTCGCGGTTGACGAATTCGCGCTCGACGCTCGAGCCGCGGTTGACGCCGACCTTGCGGCCCTTCAGGTCCGCCCAGGTTTTGATGGGCGTGCCCTTCTTGGCGTAGATGCCCATCTGGAAGGCGCTGTAGGGGATGGTGAACATCACCGCCTTGGCGCGCTCGGGCGTCGGTGCCAGCGTCGCGACCAGGAAGTCGACCTTGTTGGCCTCGAGCGCCGGGATGCGCGACGGCGGGGTGAGCTGAACCACCTCCATCGGCACGCCGAGATACTTCGAGACGAGGGCGGCGACGTCGGCGTCATAGCCGATGGCATTGCCGGTCGAGTCGACCGAGCCATAGGGCGGGGCGCCGATCAGCACGCCGATGCGCACCTTGCCGCGCTTGGTGATGTCGGCCAGCGTCTGCGCCGAGGCCTGTCCGGCGGCGAGCAGGCCGGCGCCGAACGCCAGCAGCGTGCCGGCGATCTTGAGATGCTTCATCAGGGTCATTGTGCCGTTTCCTCGGTTTGGCGTTGGGTCAGGTGTTTGTGCCCCGGCTTCGGATGGCCGGTTTGCTGGCGATCGGGACTCAGGGCCGCCCTTCTCGCACGACGTTGATGAGAGCGGTACCGGAGAAGCACCGCCTGATGTTGTCCGCCATGACCTGCTGCCGGCGGCGGATGGTGCCGCTGGTCCAGCCCGACATGTGCGGTGTCATTAAAACGTTTGAAAGCTCATGGAAAGGCAGTCGGGACGGCAAAATATTAGGCTCCCCCGGATTTGGGTAGCGATACCATGTGTCAATGATCGCGCCGCCGATGCGGCGGTCGTGCAGCGCCTCGTACAGCGCCGTTTCGTCGATGGTGGCGCCGCGGCCGACATTCAGGATCACGGCGTCGGGCCGCATCGCCGCGAGTTCGGCCTTGCCGACGAGGCCGGTGGTGTCGGCCGTCAAAGGCACGGAAACGACGAGCGCATCGACCGAGCCGCAGAAGGCCTCCAGCTCGTCCAGGCCGAAGGCGCGGTCGACGAGGTCCGAGGTCGCGACCGGGCTGCGGTTGGCGACATGGACCTTCATCTCGAAGGCCTTGGCACGCCGGGCGATCGCCTTGCCGATATGGCCGAAGCCGAGCAGGCCGATGGTCCGGCCCGCGATCTCGCCATGGACGCGGTCGGGCGAGCCGGCCCAATAGGCCCAGTCGCCGCGGCGCAGCCGGGCGTCGGCGTCCGCGAGCGGGATGGCGCGGGCAAGCAGCGCACCCATCACATATTCCGAGATCGCCTGCTCATGGCCGAAGCAGTTGCAGACGCTCGTCTGTGTCGGCAAGCGCGCCAGATCGACGGCGTCGTAGCCGGCGCCGGGGACGTGAAACAGCTTCAACCCGTCGGGCATCGGCAGGCCGGAATCGAACTTCACCCCGATGATCGCCTGTGCCGCGGCATAGGCCTCGCGATCCGCCGGGCTCTTCAGCGCATCGGGCAGGATGCGGACCTGCGCGTCGGGGCCGACGAGCTCTTCAAAGCCCTGGCTGAAGGAGGCGGCGTTCTCGCCGTGGAAGATGATGCGCATGGTCGGCGGTTCCGGTTCGAGCGGTTGAAATCCGTCAGGGGGCGAGAAGGGGTTCGACGCTGCAATCGAGCAGCGAGGGATCGAGGCGAATCTCCATCTCGTCGAACATGGTCTCGACGAAGCCGATCAGGGCGTCGGAGGCTGCGACCGCGCGCTCGACATGGCGGGTCGCGATCGCGTTGAGCACGGCGAGATGGTGGTCGATCGAGCCCGCGAGGCCCGGCTGCTCGGCCATATGCGTGTGATAGATAAAGCCGATGCGGCGGAAGAGCGTGTGCAGCGGCCGCAGCGTATGCTCAAGGAAGGGTTCGCCTGCCGCCGCCAGCACCATCTGGTCGATGCGACGGTCAAGCGTGTTGAACTCGGCCAGGGTCAGCCCGTCGCGGCGCTCGCGCAGCAGGCGCTCCATGTGCAGCATCTGGTTGCGATGGGATGGGCCGGCGCGCTCGGCGGCGAGCCGGATGACGAAGCGCTCGATGTCGCGTCGCAGATGCAGCAGCACCCGCTCGCGGGCGAGATCGATCGGCGCGATCTGCAGCCCATGGCGAGGGCGGACGACGATCAGTGTGTCGGCGGCCAGTCGGTTGACGGCGTGGTGCACCGGCGTGCGCCCGAAGCCGGTCATCTCCTGCAGATCCTGCATGGCGAGGAAACGGCCGGGCGCCAGTTCGCAGCGCACCAGCATCTCCTCGATGCGCTGATAGGCCAGGTCGAACAGGTTGACGCGGTTGCGCCGCGCAGGGGGCAACTCCTCCGCATCCACCAAGATCGGCCGGCCTGCGCGCTGCGCCATCTGCTTTCCTCCGACGAAGCTCGTTTGGCGCCCCGATCGGGCGGAGACTAAACATATTGTGATATTTTACAAGCGGCACTATGGTCTCGCGGAGCCATCGTGGCCGTCTCGTCGGGCGGCTGCGGCGGGCCGGCACTCATCAACGACGTTCAGCGGCTCGCGCCGTGCAAGAGCGTTCGCCGCCAGGGAGGCAGGCTTTGAAGATCACCGCCATCGAGACGCTGCGGACGGAAGAGTTCGCCAATGTGCTGTGGGTGCGCGTCCATACGGATGCCGGCATCATCGGCCTGGGCGAGACCTTCTATGGCGCGGGCGCGGTCGAGTCCCATCTCCATGACACGCTCGCCATGCGGCTGCTGGGCAAGAACCCGCTGCACATCGAGGCGCTGCACCGGGAGATGACGAACCTGCCGATGGCGCAGGCCTCGACCGGCGTCGAGTCGCGGGCGACCTCGGCGGTCGACATCGCGCTGTGGGACGTATTCGGCAAGGTCTGCGACCAGCCGGTCCACCAGATGCTCGGCGGGCTGTGCCGCGACAAGCAGCGCATCTACAACACCTGCGCCGGCTATGGATATGTCCGCTCGCACAACATCAAGCCGGTCTCGACCTGGAATCTCGGGCTGAGCGAAGGTCCCTATGAGGATCTACACGGCTTCATGAACCACGCCGATGCGGTGGCCGAGAGCCTGCTGGAGAGCGGCATCACGGCGATGAAGATCTGGCCCTTCGACCCGGCCGCGATCGAGAACAACGGGCTGTTCATCACCCCCGATCAGATGCGCAAGGCCTGCGAGCCGTTCGAGAAGATCCGCAAGGCGGTCGGCGACAAGATCGAGATCATGGTCGAGCTGCACTCGCTCTGGAACCTGCCGACGGCGATCAAGATCGCCCGCGTGCTCGAGCAGTACGAGCCGAGCTGGTACGAGGATCCGATCCGGATGAACTCGCCGCAAGCGCTGGCCGAGTTCGCCCGCTCGACGACCGTCTCGGTCTGCGCCAGCGAGACGCTCGGGTCGCGCTTCCCCTACAAGGACATGCTCGACCGGGACGCCATGCACATCGTCATGGCCGATCTCTGCTGGACCGGTGGATTGACGGAAGGCCGCAAGATCGCGGCGATGGCCGACACCTATCACCGCCCCTTCGCGCCGCATGACTGCATCGGCCCTGTCGGCTTCATCGCCGCGATCCATGCCTCTTTCAGCCAGCCCAACACGCTGATCCAGGAATCGGTGCGCGCCTTCTACACCGGCTGGTACAAGGAGCTGGTCACGACGATGCCGACGATCGAGAACGGCTATGTCCTGCCGATGGAAGGGCCGGGGCTGGGCGTCGAACTGCTGCCGGCCGTCTTCGAGCGCACGGACCTGACCGTCCGCCGCTCCAGCCTGTGAGGATGTGACATGACCAATCCCCTCTTCGACCTCTCGGGCAAGACCGCCCTCGTCACCGGTTCCTCGCGCGGCCTCGGTCGCGCCATGGCGGAAGGGCTGGCGGTCGCCGGCGCGCGCATTCTGATCAACGGCACCGATCCCGCGCGCGTCGACGAGGCGGTCGCGGAATTCCGCGCGGCCGGCCACCAGGCCGAGCCCGCACCGTTCAACGTGACCGACGAGGCCGCGATCATCGCCGCCTTCGAGGCTTTTGACGCAGCCGGCATCGCGGTCGACATCCTCGTCAACAATGCCGGCATCCAGTTCCGCAAGCCGATGGTCGAGCTCGCCACCGCCGACTGGCAGCGCGTCATCGACACCAACCTGACTTCGGCCTTCATGATCGGCCGCGAGGCGGCCAAGCGCATGATCGCGCGCGGCCATGGCAAGGTCATCAATATCGGCTCACTCACCAGCGAACTCGCGCGGGCGACGGTGGCGCCCTATACAGTCGCCAAGGGCGGCATCAAGATGCTGACGCGAGCCATGGCGGCGGAATGGGCGGAGGCCGGCATCCAGGCCAACGCGATCGGCCCCGGCTACATGATCACCGACATGAACCAGGCGCTGATCGACAACCCGACCTTCGACGCCTGGGTCAAGGGCCGCACCCCGGCACGCCGCTGGGGCAAGCCGGACGAGCTGATCGGCACGGCGGTGTTCCTGGCGTCGTCGGCCTCGAACTACGTCAACGGCCAGATCATCTATGTCGATGGCGGGATGTCGTCCGTGCTCTGAGCGCGGACAGCGCGCTGGAACTTTACCCAGCGTGAAGCATTGAACGGGAGCACCCGCGGCATTCCGCCGCCCGTTCCCCGACGTCCTCGCCGATCATCGTCGGCGGGGTGCCGTCACCAGAGGCCGTCGAGCGCTCGCCCGCTCGCTCCGTTCCATGCCCGCATCCTCCTTCCGCTTTTTCCTGCGCGAGCAGACGCGGCCGGCCCATGAGCGCTTGGACCGGCTGGTCGGGCCGATCGACAGCGCCGCCCGCTACGGGGCCTTCCTGCGCGCGTCCTATGCCCATCGCCTGGCGGTCGAGCGCTATCTCGCCGAGCCGGCCTGGCCGGAAGCCTTCGGCGACTGGAAACCCGCCGTCATCGCCCCGCTGATGGAGCGTGATCTCGCCGATCTCGGACTGGCGCCGCCCGAGACCCGGTCGCTCGACCTGTCAAAAGACATCTCCCACCGCATCGGCGTCGCCTACGTGCAGGAGGGATCGTCGCTGGGCGCCCGCCTGATCGTGAGGATGGCGGCCGGGCTCGGCTTCGACGGCTCCCATGGCGCGCGCCATCTCGCGGCGCAGGCTCAGGGGTTGTCCAACTGGCAGCAATTCGTCGGGATCATCGACGGCCTTTCCGGCGTTGACCCAGCGGCAGCGGTTCAGGCGGCATCGCTCGCCTTCGACCACGCGGCCGCGGCGATGAAGGGCAATGGATTTTCCTGAGATGGCGACCGTCGATCTGACGAATTGCGACCGCGAGCCGATTCACGTCCCCGGCAGCATCCAGACGCATGGCTGCCTGCTCGTCTGCGACGAGGGCGCCGTGGTGATCCGGCGCCAGTCGGCCAATGCGGCCGCCTTCCTGGGCCTGCCGGACGAGGATCTCGTGGGCCGCAAGCTCGAGGATGTGCTGGGCGGAACGCCGGTGCACGAGCTGCGCAACGCGCTCTCACGCTCGGGGCAGCCCTCGCGACCGGGGCTGATGCCGAGGGTCACGCTCTCGACGACGTCGCGGACCTTTGACATCAGCGTGCACCGCTTCAAGGGCAACGCGATCGTCGAATTCGAGCTGGCGACTCGGGAGGGGCCGGCCTCGCCGCTGGAATTCGCGCGGACGCTGGTCGGGCGGCTCAGCCATGTCCGCACGCCGCGCGAGCTGATCGACAGCGCGGCCCGGCTGCTGCGCGCGATCCTGCAATATGACCGGGTCATGGTCTATCAGTTCGCCGCCGACGGCTCTGGCAAGGTCGTCAGCGAGGCCAAGCGCAGCGACCTCGAAAGCTTCCGGGGCCAGCATTTTCCCGCCAGCGACATTCCCCAGCAGGCGCGCCAGCTCTATCTGCTCAACCCGATCCGGCTTGTGTCGGACGCCAGCGGCGCACGCCATCCGATCGAGCCCGTGCTCGACGAGGCGGGCCAGCCGCTCGACATGACCTATTCGCACCTGCGCAGCGTCTCGCCGATCCATTGCGAGTATCTGCGCAACATGGGTGTGGCAGCCTCGATGTCGGTCTCGATCATCGTCGACGGTGCGCTCTGGGGGCTGATCGCCTGCCACCATTACGCGCCCCGCTCGATGTCGATGAACCAGCGCATCGCGGCCGAGATCTTCGGCGAGTTCTTCGCGCTGCAGCTCGGCGCCCTGACACAGAAGCAGAAGCTCGAGGCGGGCGAACGCGCCCGGCGCTTCCTGAAGGATCTGCTCGTCTCCTCTGTCCATACCACCGACATCGCCGCCTTCCTGCGCTCGCATCTGTCGTCCTTCCCCCAGCTCGTGCCCTGCGACGGCGTCGGGCTGCTGCTCGACGGGGCGTGGTCGTCCTGGGGGCGGGTGCCGCCGGCCGATGCCGTGCCCGGGCTGGCCGCCTTCCTCGGCCAGGTCTCGCCCGGCGCGGTCTTCGCGACGAGTTCTCTCTCGGAGGAGATGCCGACGGCCCGCGCCTTCGCCGCCGAGGCGGCGGGCGTGCTGGCGATCCCGCTGTCGCAGCTGCCGCGCGATTACCTGCTGCTGTTCCGGCGCGAGCTGGTCCAGACCGTCGAATGGGGCGGCGATCCCAACAAGACCTACAGTTCCGGGCCGCTCGGCGACCGGCTGACGCCCCGGCAGAGCTTCGCCGTCTGGAAGCAGACGGTCGAGAACCGCTCTCTGCCCTGGGCCGAGGTCGAGCTCGATCTGGCGGAATCGGCGCGTGGTGCCCTGATCGAGGTGGTCCTGCGTCAGGGCGAACTGCTGTCGGAAGAGCGCGGCAAGACCGAGGCCCGCCAGAAGATGCTCAATCAGGAGCTCAACCACCGGGTCAAGAACATCCTCTCGGTGATCCGCTCGATCGTCTCCTATCCCGTGCAGGACGAGACCGCGATCCGGACCTATGTGCAGACGATCCAGGGTCGCATCGACGCGCTGTCGCTGGCGCATGACCAGGCGACGCTGGGCGCCGGTGGCGGGGCGCTGCGCGAGCTGTTCGAGGCGGAGCTCGCGCCCTATCTCGGCAGCGGCCAGCGCATCGCGATCGAGGGGCCGCCGGCTGCGCTGGATCCCCGCGCCTTCTCCGTGCTCGCTTTGGTCATCCACGAGCTGGCGACCAATGCCGCGAAATATGGCGCGCTCTCCCGCGAGAGCGGGCGGGTGAGCGTGACCTGGAGCCGGTCCGACGCCGGCGATTGCGCGATCACCTGGCAGGAGAGCGGTGGCCCGGCGGTCTCCGCTCCGCAGCGGACGGGATTCGGCAGCGCGCTCGTCTCGCGCAGCATTCCCTTCGATCTCGGCGGGCGCAGCGACATCAGCTTTGAGGCGACGGGCGTCATCGCGCGGCTGACGATTCCCGGCGGCTTCCTGTCCTGGCCGGCCGTGGCCGAGCCGTCCGAGACATCGGCGCTGTCGACCCTGCCCGAGGGCGGGCCTTCGCCGGTTCAGGGCAAGAAGGTGCTCCTGCTGGAGGACCAGTTCCTGATCGCGATGGATGTCGAGGAGATGCTTCTCTCGATGGGCGCGTCGAGCGTCACCATCTGCGCCAGCGTCGCCGAGGCTATGAGCCTGCTCGAGCGAGACCTGCCGGACATCGCGGTGCTCGACGTCAATCTGGGGGCGGAGACCTCGGAGGAGGTGGCGCGGCGGCTGGTGGCGGCGAAGCGGCCCTTCGTCTTCGCGACCGGCTATGATGACGGCTCGCGCCTGCCGATCATTGACCAGACGGCGCCGGTCGTGCGCAAGCCCTACTCCGTCGCGACCCTCAGCGCCACGCTGCGGCAGGCCCAGCTCGGGAGCGGCTGAACCGCGGCTGCCACGCTGCACAGCCGCTCTGGCCGCACACTCCGGTCGGCCGACGGGTGATACCAAAACGCAAAAAGCGCCGGGATGCCCGACGCTTGCGACAGTCTCGAAGGCTGTATGTCCTGGAGCGGGAGAAGGGATTCGAACCCTCGACCCCAACCTTGGCAAGGTTGTGCTCTACCCCTGAGCTACTCCCGCATCAGGACATCGGCGCGGCGTTTCCGCCGCGGAGGCCGGCTTATTGCCCCAAAGCGTCGCGCAGTGCAAGCGCCTTGTTGCAGCCGTTTGATCTTTTTCGGAATGGGGCGCGGAACGCGCCGATCCGGCCGCCTGCGGGTGCTTGTAGCGGCCTTGGCGGCGGGTTACGCAGCGCTCCAACGCTCTTTCGAGGCCGGGCCCGCCTTTCCATGTCGCAGATTATCCCCACCGCACCGCTGACGCCCGAGCAACTCTGCGCGCATCTGGATGAGCGCGGCATCGCCTATGCGCGCGTCGATCACGAGGCGGTCTTCACGGTGGCCGAATCGCAGGCGCTGCGCGGCACGCTGCCGGGGCTGCACTCGAAGAACCTGTTCGTGAAGGACAAGAAGGGCCGGCTCTTCCTGGTTTCGGCGCGCGAGAATGCCCGCATCGATCTCAAGCGCCTGCACGAGACGATCGGCGCCAGCGGGCGGCTGTCCTTCTGCTCGGCGGAGGCGCTGATGGATAAGCTCGGCGTGACGCCGGGATCAGTGACCGCGCTCGCCGTCATCAACGACCGCGCGGGGGCGGTCACCATGGTGCTCGACCGCAATCTCGCGACCGGCGAGCCGGTGAACTTCCACCCGCTGATCAACACTGCGACCCTGCGGCTCGAGCTGGACGATCTGCTCGCCTTCCTGCGCGAGACCGGCCACGATCCGCTGATCGTCGATTTGCCGGTTCCCGAAGATGGACAGAACGCCTGATCCTCCCCATCTATGGGCCGGGCTGCGGGCGCGGCCGGACCACCCCGTTTCCGATATGCGTGCGATGAAGGACGACCCATGCTGGTCAATGGCGATGCGGCCGAGCAACCCGGCCTGATCAAGGACACGAGCACCCAGGGCTTCCGGCAGGATGTCATCGCGGAGTCGATGAAGCAGCCGGTGCTCGTCGATTTCTGGGCGCCGTGGTGCGGCCCCTGCAAGCAGCTCACCCCGGTGATCGAGAAGGTCGTCAAGGCGGCGCGCGGCAAGGTGCGGCTGGTCAAGATGAACATCGACGAGTTCCCGGAGATCCCGGGCCAGCTCGGCATCCAGTCGATCCCCGCCGTGATTGCCTTCAAGCAGGGCCAGCCGATCGACGGCTTCATGGGCGCGCAGCCCGAGAGCCAGGTGAAGGCCTTCATCGAGAAGCTCGTCGGCACGATGGGGCCGGGCGAGACGGAGGAGCTGATCGCCGCGGCGAAGGCGGCGATCGAGGCCGGCGATGCCGCCGGCGCCAGCGAGCTCTACGCCCATGTGCTGGAGCTCGAGCCCGACAATGTCGCGGCGATCGCAGGGCTGGCGAAGCTGCATCTCGATCTCGGCGATCTCGAGGGGGCCATCGGCATCCTCGGCATGGTGCCCGAGGCGAAGGCGGCCGATCCCGCGATCGCTGCGGTGCGCGCCGCGATCGAGCTTGCGCAGCAGGCCGCGGCGCTCGGCGACACGGCGGAGCTGGAGGCGAAGGTCGCCGCGGATCCGAAGGACCACCAAGCGCGTTTCGACCTGGCGCTGGCGCTCAATGCGCGCGACCGGCGCGAGGAGGCGGTCGATCATCTGATCGCCATCATCAAGGCCGACCGGGCCTGGAACGACGACGGCGCGCGCAAGCAGCTGCTGCAGTTCTTCGAAGCCTGGGGGCCGATGGACGAGCACAGCATGGCGGGGCGTCGCAAGCTCTCCACCCTGTTGTTCTCCTGAACGCGAGGAGCGGCCGATGGGCATGAACGCCGTCTATAACGGGCCGGAGGATTGCCCTGCCGTGGTGCCGGTCTTCCCGCTGGGCGGCGCGCTGCTGCTGCCGCGCGGGCAGATGCCGCTCAACATCTTCGAGCCGCGCTACATCGCCATGATCGACGACGCGATCCGCACGCATCGCGTCATCGGCATCGTCCAGCCGGAGCCGGAGAGCAGCCGCCAGGCGGCGACGCCGGGCCTGCTGCAGGTCGGCTGCCTCGGTCGCATCACGCAGTTCGCCGAGACCGGCGACGACCGCTACATCCTGACGCTGACCGGGATCGCGCGCTTCCGCATCGCCGAGGAGCTCTCGGTGACGACCCCCTACCGCCAGTGCCGCATCGGCTATGATGACTATCTGATCGACTTCACGGCCCGGGCCGGCGAAGAGTCGGTCGATCGCAACGCGCTGCTCAAGGCGCTGCGCGCCTTCGCCAAGGCGAGCGAGCTCAAAATCGACTGGAAGGGCGTCAACGAGGCCCCCAACGAGGCGCTGGTCAACGCGCTCTCGATGATGTGCCCCTTCGGCCCGCGCGAGAAGCAGGCTCTGCTGGAAGCGCCGACCCTGAAGGATCGGGCCGAGGTGCTGGTCGCGATCACCGAGATCGAGCTGGCCCGCAGCGGCGGCGATCCCGAGACGACGCTGCAGTGAACCTCTCCCGGTTTTCCCCTGCTCGCCGCCATCCCGGGCGACCGAAGGGAGACCCGGGATCCATTCCTGAGCCTCTCAGGACAAGCGTTCCGGAATGGATCCCGGATCTCCGCTGCGCTGCGTCCGGGACGACGGCTCGTTTGAGGCTTGGTGCTGAAACATCGATCAGCTGGCGGTGCAGATGAGTTCGTCCGTCGATACTGCGGCCATGCCGCCGGTTCGCTATCCACCCCGCCGCGCCGTCACCGCCTGGCTGTTCTTCGATTGGGCGGCCCAGCCCTTCTTCACGCTGATCACGACCTTCGTCTTCGCGCCGTTCTTCGCCGCCGCGCTGGCGTCCGATCCGGCGCAGGGGCAGGCGCTGTGGGGCTATGCGACGGGTTTTGCGGGCCTGTGCATCGCGCTGCTCTCGCCTTTGCTCGGCGGCATTGCCGACCGGACCGGGCCGCGCAAGCCCTGGATCGCGGTGTTCGGCGCGATGCTGGTGCTGGGCTCGGGCGCGCTCTGGTTCGCCGTGCCGGGATCGCCCTGGGCGGTGCCAATCGCCTTGGCCGGCTTCGTCGTCGCGACCATCGGTGCGGAATTCGCGACCACCTTCAACAACGCGATGATGACGCGGCTGGTGCCGCCGGAGCGGCTGGGCTGGCTCTCGGGCACGGGTTGGGCCATCGGCTATCTCGGCGGGCTGATCTCGCTGGCGATCGTGCTGGCGCTGCTGGCGGCCGATCCGCTGACGGGCAAGACGCTGGTCGGTCTGACGCCGATGTTGGGGCTCGACGCTGCGGTGCGCGAGGGCGACCGCTTCTCCGGGCCGCTGACGGCCTTGTGGTTCGTAGTGTTCGTCGCGCCGATGTTCCTGCTGACGCCGGACACGACCCGCACCGGGATGAGCCTCTCGGAAGCCGCGAAAGGCGGCGTCGGGCGCCTGATGGACACGCTGCGAGAACTGCCGCGGCTGCCGTCGCTGGGACGCTTCCTGCTCGCCAACATGATCTATCAGGATGCGCTGGTGGCGCTGTTCGCCTTCGGGGGCATCTATGCCGCCGGCGTCTTCGGCTGGCAGACGATCGAGATCGGCGTGTTCGGCATCCTGCTGACGGTGACCGGCACGTTCGGCGCCTGGATCGGTGGCCGGGTCGACGATGCGATCGGCGGCAAGACGGTGGTGCTGGGCTCGATCGGCTGCCTGCTGCTGGCTTGCCTCGGCATTCTCTCGCTGGCGCCCGACCGCATCCTGTTCGTCATCGAGGCGGCGCCGGCGACGCCTGGCGACGGGCTGTTCGGCTCGCTGCCGGAGAAGGTCTATCTGGGCTTAGGGCTGCTGATCGGGCTCGTTGCCGGGCCGCTGCAGGCCTCCTCGCGCAGCCTGATGGCGCGTCTGGCGCCGCCCGACCGCGTCGGCGAGTTCTTCGGGCTGTTCGCGCTGTCGGGGAAGGTCACGTCGTTTCTGGGGCCGACGCTGGTGGCGCTGGCGACGACGGTGTTCGCCAGCCAGCGTGCGGGGCTGGCCGTGCTGATCCTGTTCTTCCTCACTGGCGGGGCGCTGCTGGCGGGGGTGAACGTCAAACGGGCGCCGTAGCGCCCGTTTGATCCGGCTCGTCATGCTCGGGCTTGACCCGAGCATCTGGGAAACCAGCATTCTTCTCGTCATGAGATTCTCGGGTCGATGCTGTGCATCGCCCGAGAATGACGGCTGTTCACCGAACCAGAATGTTCCGGAACTGCCAGGGGTCGCTTTCGTCGATGTCTTCCGGGAAGAGGCCCGGGCGACCATCGAGCGGGGTCCAGTCGGTGTAGTAGCCCTTCACCGGTCCGAGATAGGGCATCTGGATTTCGAGGCAGCGGTCGAGATCCATCTCCTCGACCTCGACGATGCCGGCCTTCGGATTCTCCAGCGCCCAGACCATGCCGGCGAGCACGGCCGAGGTGACCTGCAGGCCGGTTGCGGTCTGGTAGGGGGCGAGCTTGCGGGTCTCCTCGGTCGAGAGCTGCGAGCCGAACCAGTAGGCGCCCTTCTCGTGGCCGTAGAGCAGCACGCCGAGCTCGTCGATGCCGTCGATGACCTCTTCCTCGTCGAGGATGTGATGCTCCTCCTGCGGGCGGCCGGCATTGCCAAACATCTCGTGCAGCGAGAGCACCGCGTCATTGGCGGGATGATAGGCGTAGTGGCAGGTCGGACGATAGATCGCCCGGCCAGCGTCGTCGCGCACCGTGAAATAATCGGCGATCGAGATCGACTCGTTATGCGTCACCAGGAAGCCGTGCTGGGGACCCGGCGTCGGGCACCAGCTGCGGACCTTGGTCGCGGCGCCCGGCTGCATCAGGTAGATGGCCGCCTGGGATCCGGTCTCGTGGGTGCGGGCATTCTCCGGCATCCACTTCTCATGGGTGCCCCAGCCGAGCTCGGCCGGCTGGACGCCCTCGGAAATGAATCCCTCGACCGACCAGGTGTTGACGAAGACGCCGGGGGGCTTGGGGTTCTTCGAACGCTGGGTGTCACGCTCGGCGATATGGATGCCCTTGATGCCGACCTGCTTCATCAGCCCGGCCCATTCCTCGCGGGTGGTCGGCTGCGGCACGTTCAGGCGCATGTCGGCGGCGATGTTGAGCAGGCCCTTCTTGGCGAGCCAGGAGGCCATGCCGGGATTGGCGCCGCAGCAGGAGACCGCCGTGGTCGAGCCGGGGGGCCGCGCGCGCTTGGCGGCGAGCGTCATCTCGCGCAGGGCATAGTTCGAGCGCTCGCCCGGGCCCTTGGTCTCGTCGAAATAGAAGCCGAGCCAGGGCTCGTTGACCGTGTCGATGTAGAGCGCGCCGAGGCTCGAGCAGAGCTCCATGATGTCGCGCGAGCCGGTGTCGCAGGAGAGGTTCACGCAGAAGCCCTGCCCGCCGCCGGCGGTGAGCAGAGGGGACAGCATGTCCTTGTAGTTCTCGAGCGTCACGGCTTCTTGGATGAAGCGGATGCCCCGCTCGTCGAGGAGGTGGCGGTTCTGGTCATCGGGAGCGATGACGACGAAGCGGCTCTTGTCGAACTTCAGGTGCCGTTCGATCAGCGGCAGCGTCCCGCGGCCGATCGAACCGAAGCCGATCATCACGATCGGGCCGGTGATCTCTCCATAGACGGGCCAGGTGCTCATTCTCGGGTTGTCTCCTTTGGGATCGGCGCTGTTGAGAGGGTGGCCGCGCGGAGCCACCCCGGCTCCTAGGGGGGAAGCGCCGCCTAAGTCAAACATCAACCGCACAGGCGGTCGCGAGCGCACCCCGCGGAGGGCTAGTGGCTGCCGGGATAATCGGCGTCGAGCACGAAGGGGTAGGGGCCGGGCGAGCGCTCGACGAAAGCCGTGTGCGTGACGAAGCCCGCACCCTCGCGGAAGGAATGGAGCAGATAGGCCGGAGGCTCCATGTGGAAGGTCGAAGGGCTCGCTTCCGAGAGGTCGAGCGTGACGGCGTGGGTCACGCTTGGCGCGATCTGCGCGATCGTGCCGGAAAAGCGCGTCACGATCGGCCGGTGGTGATGGCCGCAGAGGATGCGCTCAATGTTGGGATGACGCGCGACGATCGCGGCGAACTCCTGCGCGCCGTCGAGGAGGCGGATCGCGTCCATGTGCCGGATGCCGCAGTCGAAGGGCGGGTGGTGCATGAAGATCGCGACCGGCTTGCCGTCGGCTTCCGTCAGCGCCTTGTCGAGGAAGGCGAGCCGCGCGGGGCAGAGCGCGCCGGCGCTCTTGCCCGGCAGCAGTGTGTCGAGGCCGATCAGCCGCATCGGGCCGCAATCGGCGACGAACTGGACGAAGCCGTCATCGAGCAACTGGCGGGGATCGAGCGCCAGCCCTGCGGTCAGCGTCTCCCTGCGGTCATGGTTGCCCGGCACGAGCAGGACCGGAATGCCGAGGCCGTCGAGCATGGTGCGCAGCAGGGCATATTCCTCGGCCAGTCCGCAATCGGTGAGATCGCCGGTGATCACCAGCAGATCGGGCCGGGGCGAGAGCCGCGCCACGACATCGAGCGCGCGCTCGCTCAGCGCATTGGTCTCGGAGACACGATAGGCGGGCTTGCCGCGCGGGCGGATATGCAGGTCGGTGATCTGGGCGATGAGCATGGTGGTGTCCAGCACGCCGTCATGGCCGGGCTTGACCCGGCCATCTCAGGCAGAAGAGTGATGATGAGATGCCCGGCTCGAGGCCGGGCATGACGATTGTTGCTGGCCTCAGTTCGTCGGCAGCTTCAGCGCGGTCTGCTCGACATAAGGACGCATGATCTCGTCGGCGCCCTTCTGGGCGGCGACGAGGGCCTCCTTCGGCGTCTTCTTGCCCGAGAGCACGGCGGCCAGCTCGTCCTCGATGGCCTTGCGGACGGGGACGGTCTTGTAGGTGGCGAACCACGGCTTGGCGAAGGAAAGCTGGCTCACCGCGATGCCGGCGTCGGGGTTCTTGGCGATGAACTCCTTCATCTCGGGCGTGTCATAGGCGGCCTTGTTGGGCGCGAAATAGCCGGTGGCGCGGCTCCACCAGCCGGACTTCTCAGGGCTCGTCATCCAGTTGATCAGCGTCCAGGCGGCTTTGCGGCGCTCGCCCTCGACGCCGGTCGGGATCACCAGCGAGGCGCCGCCGATCGGCACCTCGTTCTTCACGTTCTTCGGCACGAAGGCGACCTTGTAGGGGAACTTCGCGTTGGTGCGGATATGGGTCAGCGAGCCCGTCGAGAGCAGCATCATCGAGGCCTGGCCGGAGAGGAAGGCCGAGGAGACCGCGCCGCCTGCCTGGACGCCGGCCGGATGCACCTTGTGCTTGGCGATGAGGTCGGACCAGAAGGTCAGGGCGCCGAGCATGGACGGCGTGTCGTAATAGACCTCGCCGCCGTAATCGACATTGAACCACTGGCCGCCATTGGAATGGGTCAGGGCCTGCAGGATCCAGCCACCATAGTCGTAGTTGGAGGGCATCATCATGCCCCAGCGGGTGACGCGGTCGCCCTCGCGCTTGGTCAGCTTCTTGGCGGTCGCGACCAGCTCTTCCCAGTTCGCCGGCAGCTTGTCGGGGTCGAGGCCGGCCTCCTTGAGGTGGTCGGTGTTGACGTAGAGCAGCGGCGTCGAGTTGTGGAAGGGCACGCCATAGACCTGACGGTCGAGGACGGCATTGCCGTGCAGCGCGTCGAAGAACTGGCCCATGAACTGGTCGTTGGTCTTGCCGTCGGCCTTGATCAAGCCGTCCATCGGCTGGATCTCGCCCTCGATCTTGAGGTCGAGCAGGAAGTTGGCGGACATGATCACGGCGGCCGGCGGCTTGCCGGCCTTCATCGCGGCGCGGGTCTTGATCAGGGTCTCGTCATAGGAGCCGGTATAGACCGGGGTGGCCTTGATCGACGGGTTCTTCTCGTTGAACTCCTTGATCAGGGCGGCCATGTCGCGGGCGAGCTGGCCATCGACGGGGACTGGGAAGAACAGCTCGATCTCGGTGGGCGCCTGCGCGAAGGCGGGCGAGAGCGCGAAGCTCGCGGCGAGCGCGGCACCGGCGAGGATGTTGCGTCGGGTGGTCGTCATGGTGGCTTCCCTTACTTGATGCCGGAGGAGACGAAGGAGTTGACGAAGGCGCGCTGGAACAGCGCAAACGCGATCAGCAGGGGGGCGCTGACCAGCAGGGTTCCCGCCGCGATGACGCCCCAGGCCTGTGCGCCCTCGGCGCCGCGGGTGAAGGAGGCGAGGCCGACTGTGAGCGGGCGCAGATCGGGCGAATTGATCACCATCAGCGGCCAGAGAAACTCGTTCCAATGGGCGGTGACGGAGACGATCGAGAAGGCGACGAGCGAGGGCTTGGCCAGGGGCAGATATATGAAGCCGATGCGCTGGAAGACGCTGGCGCCGTCGATCAGGGCGGCGTCTTCCAGTTCGCGCGGGATCGCCCGGAAGGCCTGGCGCATCAGGAAGGTGCCGAAGGCCGAGGCAAAATAGGGCGCCATTACGCCGAGCAGGCTGTCATAGAGGCCGAGCTTCGCGATCGTCGTCAGATTGGGGACGATCAGCACGACCGGCGCCAGCATGAGCTGGAGCAGGAAGAGATAGAAGCACAGCGTCCGGCCGGGGAACTCCAGGCGGGCGAAGGCGTAGCCGGCGAGCGTGATGGTGACGATCTGCACGGCGAGGATGCCCAAGCTGATGATCGTCGTGTTCAGCCCGTAGCGCGGGAAATCGGCCGAGGCCCAGGCCTCGCGGAAATTCGCCAGAGTCGGGACGTAGGACGGCACCAGCGAGGCCATGCCGGTGCCAATGCTCTGCGGATTGAAGGCGGCGACCAGCATCCAGAGGAAGGGCACCATCCAGAGGCCGGCGACCAGCAGCGTCGCGGCATAGCCGAGCTTCGGCGTGATCTCGCCGGTCGAAACGCCGGTGCTCATGGTGGCAGCGCTCATGCCTCCTTCTCCCCGAAGGAGCGTTCGAGTGTGCGCAGCGAGGACGCGGTGACGACGAGCAACAGCGCCAGCATTACCAGCGTGCCGGCGGCGGCGCGGCCGGCGTCGTAGTTCTCGACCGCCTGCTGGTAGACATAAAACAGCAGCAGGTTGGTAGAGTCCGACGGGCCGCCCTTGGTCAGCACGAAGACATGGTCGACCTGTGTGACGACGTTGAGCAGGCCAATGACCAGCACGAAGCCGATGGTCGGCTTGAGATAGGGCAGGGTGACGTAGCGCAGGCGCTGCCAGGGGCCGGCGCCATCCAGGATCGCCGCCTCATAGGCGTCCGCCGGCACGGCCTGGAGGCCAGCGAGGAAGAACAACATGTAGTAGCCGGCGTTCTTCCAGATCGTCAGCGCCATGATCGACCAGAGCGCGATGTCGGGATCGCCGAGCCAGTTGGGGCCGGAGATCGCGAGCTTGGCGAGGTGGTAGTCGAGCAGCCCGACATTGGGCAGGAACAGGAACAGGAAGATCGAGGCGGCCGCGACCAGTGGGATCAGAACGGGCAGAAAGAAGAGCGCGCGGAACAGCGCATTGACCCGACTCGACCGCGCCAGCGCCATGGCGAAGCCCAGCGCCAGGACGAGGCTCGGGATCACCGTGCCGAGCGCGTAGACGAGGTTGTTGGCCAGCGCCTTGCGGAAGGCAGGGTCGGCGAAGAGCTTCAGGAAATTCTGCGGGCCGACATAGGCCTGTGGGCCACCGACGCGGACCTGCCCGTGCAGCGACTGCCAGAGGACCTGGACGACCGGCCAGTAAGTGAACAGCGCCAGGAACAGCAGCGAGGGCGCCAGCATCGCGAAGGCGAGCAGGGTCGACTGACGCGGCCGCCAGCGCGGCGCGCTCCAATCCCTCGCCTTGTCTGCCGTCAAAACCGCCTGCGCCATGGCCCCCACCTTCGGGCGGGGTCATGGCGGGCGGTGACGACGGAGCGGCTACGTTTCGATGACGGATGCGTGACGGCCCCGGCGAAACACCGGGGCCGTCATGGTTATCCTCAGGCGGCGCGGCGCGCGGGCTCCGCGGACGGCGCGGCAGCGTCCGGACGGCCGGTCGCGGCGAGGACGCCGCTGGCGCCCGACAACGCGCCGTCGCGCAGTTCGAGGCCGAGGAAGCGCTCGCGCTCGAACGGGCCGGGCATGGCGAGATCGCGGGTCAGATCACCCGAGAAGCCGAAGCGCTCGTAATAGGCGGCGTCGCCGACGAGCAGCACCGCGCCATGGCCGCGGCAGGCGGCGCGCCAGATCGCCTCGCGCATCATCGCGCGGCCTAGCCCCTCGCCTTGCAGCTCCGGCGCGACCGCGAGCGGGCCGAGCAGGAGCGCGGCCTTGCCGCCGGCCTCGACAGGCCAGAGCCGCACCGTCGCGACAACGACGCCGTCGCGCTCGGCGGTCAAAGCCAGGCCTTCAGCCGGCAAACGACCCTCGCGGAGGCGCTCGCTCGACTTGGCGGTGCGGCGCTCGCCGAGGCAGCGGTCGAGCAGCGCCTCGCGGGCGGGAATGTCGGCAGCGATTTCGTCGCGGATCGTGATCATGACGCACCTCCGGCCGGAGCGCCTGCGATCAGCAGACCTTCCCGGCGCCGCGCGAACGCGGCCACAAGCAACAGGGATGTGTGGAAGAGGGTCCGGCGGGAGCCACGTCCGCTGCGCTTCCTTCTGGAGGCGCGGACGCTCCGCCCGAAATTGCGGGCGGCCTGCCGATCATGGCAGGGCGCTTCGCCGGACCCGATGGTGGAGGGGCGCCTTGCGGCGCCCCGTTTCGTCAGATGACGTACTGCTTCAGCGGCGGGAAGCCGTTGAAGGCGACGGCCGAATAGGTCGTCGTATAGGCGCCCGTGCCCTCGATCAGCAGCTTGTCGCCGATCTCGAGGCTGAACGGCAGCATGTACGGGGTCTTCTCGTACATGACGTCGACCGAATCGCAGGTCGGGCCGGCCAGGATGCAGGGCACTGTCGCATCGCCGTCGCGGGCGCTGCGGATCGGGTAGCGGATCGCCTCGTCCATGGTCTCGGCGAGACCGTTGAACTTGCCGATGTCGAGATAGACCCAGGCGACCTGATCGTCCGCGGCCTTCTTCGAGATCAGGACGACCTCGGTCTCGATCAGGCCGGCATTGCCGACCATGCCGCGACCCGGCTCGATGATCGTCTCCGGGAGCTGGTTGCCGAAATGCTTCGACAGCGCCTGGAAGATCGCATCGCCATAGGAGGGCACGCCCGGGATCGGCTTCAGGTAGCGCGCCGGGAAGCCGCCGCCGAGGTTGACCATCGACAGCGAGAGACCACGGGTGGCGCACTCCTTGAACACCGCCGAGGCCGAGGCCAAGGCGGAATCCCAGGCGTTCACATTCGCCTGCTGCGAGCCGACATGGAACGAGATGCCATAGGCGGCCAGGCCGAGACGATGGCCGTGCTCGAGCACGTCCGCGGCCATTTCGGGCACGCAGCCGAACTTGCGCGAGAGCGGCCAGTCGGCGCCGGCGCCGTCGCAGAGGATGCGGCAGAAGATGCGCACGTCCTTCGCGCCGGTGGCGTTTGCCGAACGGGCGACCTTCTCGACCTCGGCCGTGCAGTCGACGGCGAAGAGGCGCACGCCGAGCTCCATGGCGCGGGCGACGTCGCGCTCCTTCTTGATCGTGTTGCCGAAGGAGATGCGATCCGCCGTGGCGCCGGCCGCGAGGGCGAGCTCGATCTCGACGACCGAGGCGCAATCGAAGCAGGAGCCGAGCTTGGCCAGCAGCGCCAGCACTTCCGGCGCGGGATTCGCCTTCACGGCGTAGAACACGCGCGTGTCGGGAAGGGCCCGCGAGAAGGCCTGGTAATTGTCGCGCACGACATCGAGATCGATGACGACGCAGGGCCCATCCTCGCGGCGGGTACGAAGGAATTCACGGATGCGCTCGGTCATGAGACGCGACTCCCTCCGGCGCAAGCGGCGCCGATGCGACATGAAGCCGGCTTGAGTCGATCGTGCGATCCGCGACGCGTTGGAAACGCCGCACATCACCGAACGAAACGTCCGGACCCTGTAACCGTCGCTTGGGGAAGACCCCGCACGCCCGGCAATGAAGGACAAGCCTCTTCGGTGCTGGTCTTTGGAGGACCAGCGAGACCAAAAAAAGCCCGTTCCGTCGTTGCTTTAAGCTGCGTCCCCCGTGGAGATTCGGGGTTCGCCGGTTTCGCCTCCGGCTGCCAGTCGCTGTTCGGTGACAGTTCCCTGGAGAAGGGAACCGGGAGCGTGATTTGAGGGGATATCCATCCCCCTCCATCCGTCTCCAACACCTGGCGGCTGTCCGGCCTCTTGTCCGGATGCCCACCGACTGACACGCGGCCACAGGCACGTGCGAATTGGGTAGAGCGCATATACGGATGATGCCCCCCCGCTACAAGAGGTTTTTTGACGGCGGCATCGATTTGTACGGTTCGCGCCGTCGTCGGTATCGCCGCCTGTCGAGGAGCCGAGGCGTCACGATCTGAAAGACGATCGAGCTGTCGATCGCCGCCCCCTGCATCATGCGCGGCGACGCGCTGCTGCTTCAGGACCGGTGTTTGGCCTGATCGCCCAGCCCTGACGCTGGCCATCGCTTGAGCGCTGGCGATTTCCCCTTGCCACCCGGCCCTAGACCGGCCCCATTTCCTCGCCTAAGTCACGGGCATGCAAGCCTTCGGCGGCCGGCTTCCGGCGGTCGCCAGACCACGGATCCGTCATGACCACGATCGACCGCCGCCGCGTCCTGGCGGGGCTTTCAGCCGCCCTCGGCTTCTCGACCGCGCCCTCGGCCCTGCTGGCGCAGCAGCCGGCTCCGCAGGCTGACACGTCCGCCGAGCCGCCGCTGCCGCGCTTCGGCTTCGAGAACGTGCTGCGGCGGGCGCGCGAGATCGCGGCCGTGCCCTATGATGCCGGGTCGACGCTGCCCGAGCCGCTGTCGCGGCTCGATTTCGATGCCTGGCGGGATATCCGCTTCCGGCCCGAACGCGCGCTGCTCGCCCAGAACGGCAGCCCGTTCCGGATGCAGATGTTCCATCCCGGCTTCCTGTTCACGCGGCCTGTCGTGGTCAATGTCGTGCGCGACGGCGTGGCGACGCCGGTGCCCTATGCGGCCAATCTCTTCGACTATGGCCGGGTGCGCTTCGACAAGCCGCTGTCGGTCAATCTCGGCTTCGCAGGATTCCGGCTGCACTACCCGCTCAACGATCCGCGCGTCTTCGACGAGCTGATATCCTTCATCGGCGCGAGCTATTTCCGCGTGCTCGGCCGCGAGCAGCGCTACGGCCTGTCGGCGCGCGGCCTCTCGATCGGCGCCGGCGTGCCGGGCGAGGAATTCCCGATGTTCCGGGAGTTCTGGGTCGAGGCGCCGGCGGCAAGCGCCGAGCGGGTGACGGTCTACGCCCTGCTGGATTCGCCTTCGGTGACCGGGGCCTATCGCTTCCATATCTATCCGGACGTGGACGCCGTGGTCGATGTAGGGGCGACGCTGTTCCCGCGCAAGCCGATCGACAAGCTCGGGCTGGCGCCGCTGACCTCGATGTTCTTCACCGGCGAGAACGACCGCCGCTTCCATGACGATTTCCGCACGGAGCTGCATGATTCCGACGGGCTGATGGTTCATTCCGGCACGGGCGAGTGGATCTGGCGGCCGCTGCGCAATCCCAAGCAGCAGGCGGTCTCCTCCTTCGTCGAGCGCAATGTGCGCGGCTTTGGCCTGATGCAGCGCGACCGCGTCTTCGAGCATTATCAGGATCTCGACCTGAACTACGAACTGCGGCCGTCCTACTGGATCGAGCCGCAGGGCGACTGGGGCGAGGGCGTCGTCGAGCTGATCGAGATCCCCACCACGGACGAGACCAACGACAACATCGTCGCGCTCTGGGCGCCGAAAGCGCCACTGGAGCCGGGCCGCGAGTTCTCCTTCGGCTACAAGCTGACGTCGATGATGGATTCCGCCGACCTGCATCCGGGCGGGCGCGTCATCAACACCTATCAGGCGAAGCCCAAGGCGCTCGGCTCGGGCGAGCCGGTCAATGCGGGGGCCCGGCGCTTCATCGTCGATTTCGCCGGCGGCGACCTCGACTACCATCTCCGGCAGCCGGAGAAGGTCGAGATCGTGCCTTCGATCGCCTATGGCCGGATCGAGCGCGCCTTCATCGTGCCCAACCCGAAGACCAACGGGTTCCGCGCCTTCATCGACATCGTCGTCGAGCCGGGTCAGCTGGCGGAGATGCGCGCCTTCCTGAAGAGCGGCGACAAGACCCTAACGGAGACCTGGAGCTACCCCTGGCGGGCGGAGATCTGACGGGGCGCGACCTCAGGTCCTCGTCTCCCGTCGGAACGGGCCGAGGCCTCCGGGGTTGGTGAAGCGGGACGGGCAAGGCCCGCCAAGCCTTAAGGAGACTGCGCAATGGGCCTGCTCGTCGACGGACAATGGCGCGACCAGTGGTACGACACCGCCAAGAGCGGCGGGCGGTTCCAGCGACAGGACAGTGCCTTCCGCAACTGGGTGACGGCTGACGGCTCGCCAGGCCCCAGCGGCGAGGGCGGCTTCAAGGCCGAGCCGGGGCGCTATCATCTCTATGTCTCGCTCGCCTGCCCCTGGGCGCATCGCGCGCTGATCTTTCGCGCGCTCAAGGGGCTGGAGGCGATGATCGACGTTTCCGTCGTCCACTGGCTGATGCTCGACCAGGGCTGGACCTTTGCCGAAGGGCCGGGCGTCGTGCCCGATCCGATCGGGGGGGCGGAATTCCTGCACCAGGTCTATACGCGGGCCGATCCCCGCTACAGCGGGCGCGTCACCGTGCCCGTGCTGTGGGACAAAGGGCAGGGGACGATCGTCAACAACGAGTCGTCCGAGATCATCCGGATGTTGAACAGCGCTTTCGACGGGATCGGTGCCAAGGCCGGCGATTTCTACCCTGTGGCGCTGCGCAGCGAGATCGACGCGCTGAACGAGCGCATCTACGCGACAGTGAACAACGGCGTTTACAAGGCCGGTTTCGCGACGACGCAGGACGCCTATGAAGAGGCCGTCCAGCCGCTGTTCGAGACGCTGGACTGGCTGGAGGAGCGGCTCGAGAGCCGCCGTTTCCTCACCGGGGAGGCCATTACCGAAGCCGACTGGCGGCTTTTCACCACGCTGATCCGCTTCGACGCCGTCTATGTCGGCCACTTCAAATGCAACATCCGGCGCATCGCCGATTATCCGCGGCTGAGCGCCTATCTGCGGGCGCTGTTCCAGGTCGATGGCGTCGCCGGCACGGTCGATCTCGGGCACATCAAGCGGCATTATTACGAGAGCCACCGGACCATCAATCCGACGGGGATCGTGCCGATGGGGCCGGATCTGTCGGAACTGGTCGGCGTCTGAGACGAGGCCGTCATTCTCGGGCGAAGCGAAGCGCAGACCCGAGAATCTCCATCCGGAAGAAGCGCACGAGCTTTCTGATTCCCGAGATGGTCGGGTCAAGCCCGACCATGACGCGCTCTAAGCCTTCTTCCCCCGAACGCCCGGCCGCTTCTTGCGGCCGTAGAGCTCGAGCCGGTGGCGGACGAGTTCGTAGCCCAGCTCGGCAGCGATGCGGCGCTGCAGTTCCTCGATGGCGTCCGACGAAAACTCGATCACCTCGCCGCTCTCGACGTCGATGAGGTGGTCGTGATGCTCCTGGTCGGCATGCTCGTAGCGGGAGACGCCGTCCTCGAAGGCGTGGCGCTCGATGGCGCCTTGCGTCTCCAGCACCTTCATGGTGCGATAGACCGTCGAGAGCGACAGCGTCGGATCGACCGCAAAGGCGCGGGTGAAGATGCCCTTGGCGTCGGGGTGGTCGTCGGCTTCCGCGAGCACGCGCAGGATCAGCCGGCGCTGCTGCGTCATCCGCAGCCCGGCATCCCTGAGCTGGCCCTCGAATCCGGCCACGCGCTGCTCGACTCCCGACATGATGCCGGCATAGCAATTCTGCGACGCATTTGCAAAAGGCTCTTATTGCAAATGTGTTGCAACTGCATTGACAGATGCGATTGCGTTGCAATAGCGTATCGTACAATCCAACCGACAGGAGCCGACATGTCCACGAGACGATCCGTGCTGCTCTCCGGGGCGATGCTGCTGGGCATTGCGCTCACGGCCCCGTCGGGCGCAGCCTTCGCCCAGGACAGGAAGCTTCGCGTCGTCACCACCTTCACGGTGATCCAGGACATCGCGCAGAACGTCGCCGGTGATGCGGCGATCGTGGAATCGATCACCAAGCCCGGCGCCGAGATCCACGACTACCAGCCGACGCCACTCGATGTTATGAAGGCGCAGTCGGCTGATCTGGTTTTGTGGAACGGGCTCAATCTCGAGCGCTGGTTCGAGCGCTTCTTCGACAATGTGAAGAATGTCCGCAGCGCCGTGGTCAGCGAAGGCGTCGAGCCGATGGGCATTGCCGAGGGGCCCTATCAGGGGCGGCCCAACCCGCATGCCTGGATGTCGACGACGAACGCGCTGACCTATGTCGAGAACATCCGCAAGGCGCTGGCGGCCGCGGATCCGGCCAAGGCAGAGGTCTACGCCGCCAATGCGAAAGCCTATGCCGAGCGCATCCGGGCGGTGGATGCGCCGCTGCGGGCACGGCTCGACAAGGTGCCGCCGGCGCAGCGCTGGCTGGTCAGCAGCGAGGGCGCTTTCTCTTATCTTGCGCGCGACTATGGCTGGCGCGAAGCCTATCTCTGGCCGATCAACGCCGACCAGCAGGGCACGCCTCAGCAGGTGCGCCGGCTGATCGACCTCGTCCGCAAGAACAAGATCCCGGCCGTCTTCAGCGAAAGCACGATCTCCGACAAGGCCGCCCGGCAGGTCGCGCGCGAGACCGGCGCCCGCTATGGCGGCGTGCTCTATGTCGACTCCCTGTCGACGGCGGACGGGCCGGTGCCGACCTATCTCAGGCTGCTGGAGATCACCGTCGACACCGTGGCGAAGGGTTTCGGCCAGTGAGCGCCGCGGCCGCCGGCCGCCATGAGGGGATGGCCTCGATTGCGGTCGAGGGCGTGACCGTGCGCTACGCCAATGGCGTGACCGCGGTGACCGACGCCTCCTTCGCGCTCGGGGCCGGCACGATCTGCGCGCTCGTCGGCATCAACGGCTCTGGCAAATCGACGCTGTTCAAGACGCTGATGGGGTTTCTGAAGCCGGCGCGCGGCTCGGTCTCGATCGCGGGGCTGCCGGTGGGCCAGGCGCTGAAGCGCGGGCTCGTCGCCTATGTGCCGCAGGCCGAGGAGGTCGACTGGACCTTCCCCGTCCTGGTCGAGGACGTGGTGATGATGGGCCGCTACGGCCATATGGGCCTCCTGCGGATCGCGCGGCAGGCGGATCGCGAGGCCGTCGACCAGGCGCTGGCGCGCGTCAACATGCTGGAGTTCCGCACCCGCCAGATCGGCGAATTGTCCGGCGGCCAGCGCAAGCGCGTCTTCCTGGCGCGCGCGCTGGCGCAGGGCGGGCAGGTCATCCTGCTCGACGAGCCCTTCACGGGCGTCGACGTGAAGACCGAGGATGCGATCGTGGCGCTGATGCGGGAATTGCGGGACGAAGGCCGGCTGATGCTGGTCTCGACTCATAATCTCGGCTCGATCCCGGATTTCTGCGACCAGGTCGTGATCATCAACAGGACGGTGCTGGCAGCCGGGCCGACCGCGACGACCTTCACCCATGACAATCTCCAGCGCGCTTTCGGCGGCGCGCTGCGTCACTTCCGTCTTGGCGGCGCCGATCTCCATGACGACAAGGACGAGCGGCGCGTCACGGTCATTACCGACGACGAGCGGCCGCTCGTGCTTTACGGCAAGCGCGACAGCGAGCGCGTCGCCGGCGGCAAGGCAACCGGCGAGACGGCCGATCCCGCAAAGGATCGCGCGCCGTGATCGATCTTCTGCTGGAACCCTTCGGCTACCAATACATGGTCCGGGCGATCTGGGTTTCGGCGCTGGTCGGCGGCGTCTGCGCCTTTCTCTCCTGCTTCCTGATGCTGAAGGGCTGGTCGCTGATGGGCGATGCGCTGGCCCACGCGATCGTGCCCGGCGTCGCGCTCGCCTATCTGCTCAAGGTGCCCTACGCGGCCGGCGCCTTCTTCTCGGGCATGCTGGCGGCGCTCGCCATGGCACTGGTGCGGCTGCGCACGCAATTGCGCGAGGACGCCGTCATCGGCATCGTTTTCACCACCTTCTTCGCGGCGGGGCTCCTGATCGTCTCGATCAACCCGACCTCGGTGAACGTGCAGTCGATCGTGCTCGGCAACATCCTCGGCATCTCGGACGAGGATGTCGTCCAGGTCGCGATCATCGCCATCGTCTCGCTCGCCGTGCTCATGCTGCGCTGGCGCGACCTGATGCTGGTCTTCTTCGACGAGAACCAGGCGCGCGCCGTCGGGCTGTCCCCGACCCGGCTGAAGATCCTGTTCTTCGTCTTGCTCAGCGCCTGCACAGTGGCCGCGCTGCAGACGGTCGGGGCCGTGCTGGTGATCGCGATGGTGATCACGCCGGGCGCCACCGCCTATCTTCTCTGCGACCGGTTCGGCCGGCTGATCTGCCTGGCGGTGGCGCTGGGCGTCGTGACCAGCGTGGCGGGCGCCTATGCGAGCTATTTCTTGGACGGCTCGACCGGCGGGCTGATCGTGGTGTTCCAGACGATCCTGTTCCTGCTCGCCTTCGTCTTCGCGCCCAAGCACGGGCGGCTGGCGGCGGCGCGGGCCGCGCGGGCCGTCCCGGAGACGGGCCCATGAGTGCGCTGGACGCCTGGCTGATCGCGCCGCTGTCGCACGAGTTCATGCAGCGCGGCCTGCTCGTTGCGGTGCTGGTCGGCGTCGTCTGCGCAGTGCTCTCCTGCTTCCTGATCCTGAAGGGCTGGTCACTGATGGGGGATGCGGTGTCCCACGCCGTCCTGCCCGGCATCGTGCTGGCGCAGATCGCGGGCCTTCCGCTGGCCGCAGGCGCGTTCGTTGCGGGCCTGAGCTGTTCGCTCGCCATCGGCTACCTCAAGGAGAACAGCCGGGTAAAGGAGGACACGGTGATGGGCATCGTCTTCTCCGGCATGTTTGCGCTCGGGCTCGTGATGTTCGTCAAGGTCGAGAGCGACCAGCACCTGCTCCACATCCTGTTCGGCAACATGCTCGGCGTGCGCTGGTCGGATCTGGCGGAGACGGCCCTGATCGCGGTGCCGACGATCGTGATCATGCTCGCCCTGCGCCGGGACTTTCTGCTGGTGGCCTTCGACCCCGCCCATTGCGCGGGCGATCGGCCTTCCCGTGCGCTGGCTGAATTTCGGCCTGCTGATGCTGCTGGCGCTGACGATCGTGGCCGCGCTCAAGGCTGTCGGCATCATCCTCGTTGTCGCCATGCTGATCGCACCGGGCGCGATCGGCTTCCTGACGACGCGGCGGTTCGACGCCATGCTGGTCGTGGCGGTCGCGGTCGCGATCGTCTCGAGCGTCATCGGGACGATCCTGAGCTATCATCTCGATGGCGCAACAGGGCCCTGCATCGTGGTGGTGCAGGCGGTGTTCTTCCTGGCGGCGCTGGGGCTCAATCTCCGCCGCGCGTCCAGGCGCGCCACCGCCGCCTGATCAGGCGGCCTGCAGATCGGCGCCCTCCGGGGCGCGCGAAACCGTGATGGTCTGGGCCAGGCACTGGCAGTTGAACTGGCTGGTCAGGAAGGCGATGTCGGCGGCGTCGCGGCCGGTCGCGATCCGAACCATGCCCTCGACGGGCGCCAGCCGCGTCGGATCGACGAGCCACCAGCGGCCGTCGAGATAGACCTCGAAGACGGCGTGGAAATCCGGCGGGTCGAGGTCGAGCGCATAGGCGCTGACCGCCCGGGCGGGAATGTTCAGCGCCCGCGTCAGCGCGATGCCGAGATGGGTGAAGTCGCGGCAGACGCCGGCCCTATCGATGAAGGTGTGCTGCGCCGTGGTCTGGGCGTGGCTGACGCCGTGGACATAGTCGAGATGCTCGTGCAGCCAGTCGAGCACGGCGAGGATGCGGGCTCCGCCGCCCTGGATGCTGCAGAATTCGCGCTGGGCGAAGCGCATAAACTCGTCCGAGGGCGAGAACCGGCTCGGCAGCAGATAAGGCAGCACCTCCTGCGGCAGCTCCAACCAGTCATGCTGGCGCGCGCCGGGGCCGAGAGGCTCGCGGTTGCCGTTGTCGACCAGCGCCCGGTAGCGGATCTCGACCTGGCCCGAGAGGGCCGCACGGAAGCGGCGTTCACCCGTCTCGGGATGGAGATCGCGCACCAACGCCGCGTCAGGCGAGATGGTGAGACTTTCCGAGAGGATCGTCTGGTCGGGCGAGCGCGCGGCCTCGATCGCGGCGATCACCTGCGTGTCGCTGTCGAAGCCATAGGTCAGCGTCGCCGCTACGTCGAGTTTCATGGGTCCCCCCGGAATGCCTTGTGCGAGACCGGGCAACGCCATGTGGGGGCGGAAGTTCCTGAGTGTCAGGCCGCTCTGGCTTCAACCCCCAGCTCCGGCGCGATGCCGGCCAGGATCTCGTAGGAGCGCTTCCGCGCCTCATGGTCGAAGATCGGCGCCGTGACCATGATCTCGTCGGCACGTGTCGCGGCCATGAAGGCGCCGAGCTGGCGCTTCAGCGTGTCCGGCGAACCGATGAAGGCGTAGCGCAGCATGCCCGCGACATGGGCCTTTTCGGCCGGCGACCAGTAGGTCTCGATGTCGTCGATCGGCGGCTGCAGCTTGCCGCGCTGGCCGCGCACCATGCCGACGAAGCGCTGCTGCAGCGAGGTCGCGAGATGGCGTGCCTCGGCATCGGTCTCGGCGGCGATGACGTTGATGCCGGGCATGGCGTAGGGCCGCGCGAGCTGCTCCGAGGGCTTGAAGCGCTCGCGATAGATCGCCAGCGCCTGCATCAGCGCATCGGGCGCGAAATGCGAGGCGAAGGCATAGGGCAGGCCGAGCTCGGCTGCGAGCTGGGAGCCGAACAGGCTCGAGCCCAGGATCCAGAGCGGCACGTTGAGTCCCGCGCCCGGCACGGCCTGGATCGTCTGGCTGGGCCCCGCCGGGGCAAAATAGGCCTGCAGTTCGAGGACGTCCTGCGGGAACTGGTCGGAGGACATCGGGCTGCGGCGCATCGCCCGCATCGTCATCTGGTCGGTGCCGGGCGCACGGCCGAGGCCGAGATCGATGCGGCCGGGAAAGAGTGCCTCGAGCGTTCCAAACTGCTCGGCGATGATCAGCGGCGCATGGTTGGGCAGCATGATGCCGCCGGCGCCGACGCGGATGGTCTTCGTCGCGGCGGCGAGCTGGCCGATGACGACGGCGGTGGCGGCGCTGGCGATGCCGACCATGTTGTGGTGCTCGGCGACCCAGTAACGGCCGTAGCCGAGGGCTTCGGCATGGCGGGCGAGGTCGATCGAGGCGCGGAGCGCATCGCCCGGCTCCTGTCCTTCGCGGACGGGAACGAGGTCGAGAACGGAGATGGCGACCATGGCAGCCTCGACTTGGGCTCCCTGGGGAACCGGTGGCGTTCGGCTTTCCTAGATGGGGCCTCGCGCCGGCCCGGTCCAGTGGGCGCGGGGCGCGATCATGGCGCCCCTGCGCCGCGGTTCTGCCGCGGGGCGTCACCCGGTGCCAGCGCCGCGCAGATGCCGGGGTCCGCCTCGCGATAGGCGCGGTCGTAATCGGCCAGATGCAGCCCGTCCTTCAGCGGAATGCCGTCGCCGAAGCCGGAGGCAGGGAGGCAGGATCCCTGCTGGCGACAGGCCGCCGCAGCCGCACCTGCGATCTCGAGGGCTGCCTCCTCCGAGAAGGCGGGCACCTGCCGTGCATCGAGCCGCGGCAGCGCGGCGATCACGATCAGCTCCGCGCGCCCGGCCAGTTGCCGGAGCAGGCCGCGGAACGCCTGGCGGAAGCGCAGGACCGCCTCGGGCGGCTCGCGGAAGCGCTTGCGGTTGGCGTCGTTGGTGCCGACGCTCAGGATGATCGCCCGCGGCGGGCGGGGCAGAGCCAGTTCGTCCAGCAGCTCCCGCGTGTCGCCGGTGGTGGCGCCGTGCAGTCCGCCATTCACCAGCGGCAGGCCGCAGAACGCGCGGGCGTGCCAGCGCGCGACATGGGAATCGCCCAGCGCCAGGAGATAATCTCCTTCAACATGGCGCAGATCGGCCCGGATCTGGACGAGGCGCTGGTCCCGGTAGGAGGGCACTGCGGTCGAGAAGCGGCCGATGGCGAAGCCGGCCAACGATCCGCCGATCAGGGCGAGAGGGACGAGCACGAGAAGCGCCGCGAGGCGGCTGCTGGGAGAAGCTCCAAGGGCACACGGCACCATGTCACGTCCCCGTTCGGCTGGCCGCGCAGCGGCTGGAGGAGGGGGCCGGGTTCGCCCGGCCGGTCACGGGGTCGCGCCAGGTGGGTTGGGCGCAGGCCTCGTCGCCGCGGAGTAAGAAGCCCTGCCGCGACAGCAGGGCTGGCAGCGCCCAGAGCCAGAGCGCGATCACGAGGAGGATCGCGGCGCCGGCCGCCGCTCGAAGGACGGTCCGGCGCCAGGCGATCCGGCGCGGATGGGGAATGGACATGATAGGTGATGCGAGATCGGTCATGGCGACAGCACGGGCCCTTCCGCCGGCCGTTCTGTGGCACCGACTTTGCTAGATGACGTCTGGGCGGGGGCTTCTGGTATCCTTGCTTTTCCGCGCCCGGCGGCAGAAACAATCGGAAACAACTCCGGCCGCGACCTCGCCCCGACCCGGCGCTAGAGCCAGACCATGAGCAGAACGCCCCATATCCTCGTGGTCGAGGACGACCGCGAGATCGCGACGCTGGTCTCGCGCTTCCTCCGCAACAACGACTTCCGCGTCCGGGCCGTCCCCAATGGGCGGGAGATGGATGCGGCCCTGCGCGACGGCCGCTTCGACCTGATCGTGCTCGACCTGATGCTGCCGGGCGAGGACGGGCTGAGCCTGTGCCGCCGGCTGCGCAGCGACGGCACGATCCCGATCATCATGCTCACCGCCAAGAGCGAGGAGATCGACCGCATCCTCGGTCTCGAAATGGGCGCCGACGATTACCTCGTGAAGCCGTTCAATCCGCGCGAGCTCTTGGCGCGGATCCGCGCGGTGCTGCGGCGCGCCGGCGCCGCCCCGGCCGCCGAGGTGGGCGACAGCCCGGTGCTGGCCTTCGCCGGCTGGCGGCTCGACAAGGCGGTGCGGCGTCTCTTCAACCCGGACGGCGAGCGCGTGCCGCTGACGGGCGCCGAACTCGACCTCCTGCTTGCCTTCTGCGAACGGCCGCGGCGCGTGCTGTCGCGCGACCAGCTGCTGGACCTGACGCAGGGGCGCATGGCCGCGCCCTTCGAGCGTTCGATCGACGTGCTCGTTAGCCGGCTGCGCCAGAAGATGGAGCGCAATCCGCGCGAGCCCGAACTGATCCAGACCATCCGCTCCGGCGGCTACATGTTCTCCCCCGAGATCGAGCGGCCGGCCGAAAGCGCGGAGCGATGAGGCGGCTGCTGCTGCGGCTGATGCCGGCGCGGGCGGCCGCGCAGATCACCGTTATCGCGATCGGCTCGCTGGTCCTGGCCAATCTCGTCACCATTGTCGCCCTGCTCGTGCTGCTGCCGCCCGAGCTCAAGCGCATTCCGAACTTTCCCTATGTCACGGACCTGATCGCGATCGCCCGCATGGTCGAGGCGGCCCCCGCGCCGGAGGCCAGGGCAGTCATCGTCGAGACCGCGCTGGCAGCCAACCCCCAGCTCTCGCGGCTGCCGCCGGAGGCGCGCACGAGCGAGCGCAACCTGTTCTGGGCCGACCGTCAGCTTCTCGACAATCTGAAGACGCAGGTTGGGCCGAAGGTCGAGGCGCTGATGCTCGACCATGCGCCCGGCCGCTTCGGCCCGCCGCCCTTCGGCGTCCGCTTTGCCGATGGCAGCGGGTTGGCGATGACGCCGGCTTCGATGGCGCCGCCGCCACGGGGTGGAGCGTTCATCGGCTATCTCGTCGTCATGCTGGCGCTGCTGGCCTGTCTCGTCGGCCTGCTCTCGCTCTGGGCGGCGCGCGCCGTGGCCTCGCCGCTGTCGCGCCTGGCGGCGGCGATCGATCGCTTCGATCCCGACCGCGACACGCTCGCGGTCCCCGAGGAGGGGCCGGTCGAGGTGAAGCGGCTGGCCGGCGCCTTCGGCAGCATGGCGGCGCGCATCCGGCGGCTGATCGACGATCGCACCCGGATGCTGGCGGCGGTCAGCCATGATCTGCGCACGCCGATCACGCGGCTGCGGCTGCGCGCCGACGAGATCGCCGATGAGCGCCAGCGCCGCGCCATCGTCGCCGATCTCGCCTTGATGGAGCGCATGGTCGGAGCGGCGCTGTCCTATCTGCGCGATGGGCGCGCCTCGGGCAGCCTGACGGCGACCGACATGCCGGCCCTGCTCCAGACGATCTGCGACGACTTCGCCGATCTCGGCCATATCGTGATCTATGACGGGCCGATGCGCGCCTCCGCCGTCTGCGACGCCGACCAGATGACGCGCGCCGTGAACAACCTCATCGACAACGCCATCAAGTTCGGCGGCAAGGTCTCGGTCCGTCTCGACGATTCCGACACCGCTACCATCGCCATCGAGGTCGAGGATGACGGGCCGGGGATCGCCCCGGAGGAGCGCGAGAAGGTGTTCGCGCCGTTCTACCGCAGCGACGCCGCGCGGACGCTCAAGGAAGGCAGCGGCTTCGGGCTCGGCCTCTCGATCGTGCGGGCGATCGCGGAGGCGCATCGCGGCACGCTCATGCTCGCGGACCGGGAGGGCGGTGGCCTGCGGGTTCGCCTCGCCTGGCCGCGGCGCTTGTAGCGGAACGCGTCACCGGTTGACGCGTTCACCTCCCATCGCCCGCGCCGCGGGCCCGACAGGGGGTCGACATGACTGCGAGTACCAATCCCGCCAAGGAAAGCCTGCGCCAGGAACAGCAGGAGCAGCGCGAGGCCGCCAAGAAGGGCCCGGACGCCGAGCTCGACAAGGCGCTGAAGGACACCTTCCCGGCGAGCGACCCGATCGCCGCCCAGGCGCCGACGAAGCCGGGCGCCGCCGACGACAAGGCCTCCTGACGCCTCAGGCGCGCTGGTAGAGCAGCCGCGCGCGGATGGTGCCGTCGAGAGCCCTGATCTCGCGCAGGATGTCGCGCGCATCGGCACCGATGCTCTCCGCCTCCATCACGACATAACCGACTTCGCCATCCGTCTGGTAATTCTGGGCGGCGATGTTCACGTCGCGGGCGGCGAAGACGTCGTTGAGCCGCCTCAGCATGCCCGGCACGTTGCGCTGGACATGAATGAAGCGCGTGCCGACCGCGCGGGCGGCGAGCTGCACCTGCGGGAAGTTGACCGCGCCGACCGTCGATCCGACATCGGAATAATCGATCAGCTTGCGGGCAACCTCGGCGCCGATGCGCTCCTGCGCTTCTTCCGTCGAGCCGCCGACATGCGGGGTGAGGATGACATTGGGCAGGCCCTGCAGCGGCGAGACGAAGCGGTCGTTGTTCGAGGCCGGCTCGACGGGGAAGACGTCGACGGCTGCACCGGCGAGGTGGCCGCTCTTCAGCGCGGCGGCGAGCGCGTCGAGATCGACGACCGTGCCGCGCGAGTTGTTGATCAGGTAGCTGCCGGGGTTCATCGCGGCGATCTGCTCGGCGCCGATCATGCCATGGGTCTGCGGCGTCTCGGGCACATGCAGCGAAACGATGTCGGCCGAGCCCAGCAGTTCATGCAGGCTGTCGACCGGCTCGGTGTTGCCGTGGCGCAGGCGGTCAGTCTGATCATAGTAGATCACCCGCATGCCCATCGCCTCGGCCAGGGTCGAGAGCTGGCTGCCGATATTGCCGTAGCCGACGATGCCGAGCACCTTGCCGCGCACCTCGAAGGAGCCGTTGGCCGACTTGTCCCAGCCACCGCCATGGGCCGAGACCGAGCGATCGGTGATCTTGCGCAGCAGCATGACGATCTCGCCGATGGTGAGCTCGGCGACGCTGCGGGTGTTCGAGAAGGGCGCGTTGAAGACCGGCACGCCACGGCTGCGCGCTGCGTGGAGATCGACCTGATTGGTGCCGACCGAGAAGCAGCCGACGGCGAAGAGCCGGTCGGCCCGGGCGAAGACCGCGTCGGTGAGCTGCGTGCGCGAGCGGATGCCCAGGACATGGACGCCTTCCAGCGCCTTCACCAGCGCGTCCTCGTCCAATGCCTTGGGCAAACGCGTCATGTTGGTGTAGCCGGCATTGACCAGAAGGTCGGCGGCGGAATCGTTGATGCCTTCCAGCAGCAGGACCTTGATGCGGTCCTTGGACAGGGACAGGCGTTCGCTGGGCAGTGTCATGGGGGCGGACCGGTCTGGCGGCGGAGCGTCCGCTATAGACCGCTGGCGCTTCGATACAACCGGATTTCTGCGCGACGCCAGCCGTCCGCGCTCACGCCTTCTCGACGATCAGCGTCGCGCCGTCGACGCGCACGACACGCACCTCGCTCCCGGCCAAGAGTTCCGGGCCGGTGACGCGCCAGGACGAATCGTCGATGCGGATGCGGCCCTCGCCGCCTGTCATCGTCGCCTCCAGCCGGAAGACGCGGCCGATCAGCCGGCGGCCGCGATCGTTGAGCCCGGTCGCAGCGTCGGGCTCCTCGCCCTTGCGGCGCGTCAGCAGGCGGCCCGTGAAGACCGCAACGAGGCTGAAGCCGGCGAAGACCAGCGCCGCGGCCTGCCAGCCGAGACCGACCAGGCCGACCACGGCGCCGGTCATAAGGGCGGCGAGCCCGAGCCAGAGCAGGAAGATGCCGGGTGCCAGCACCTCGCCGCCGATGAGGACGAGGCCGAGGATGACCCAGCCCCAGGCGCCGGACAGGATGGCGGGCAGCATCGGCGGCCTCAGGCGTTGCGGCCGGTCGGCGGCACGGAGGCCGTTCGCCGGCCGTCGACCGCATCGTCGCCGAACACGGCGCGGGTGAGCTGGGCGATACCACCGACGGTTCCGGCGAGCGCTGCGGCCTCGATCGGCACGATCACCACCTTGCTGTTAGGTGCGCTGGCGATTGCCTTCAGCGCATCGGTGTAGCGCTCCGCGATCAGGAAGTTCGCGGCCTGGATGTCGCCCTTGCTGATGGCCTCCGAGACCATGGCGGTGGCGGAAGCCTCGGCCTGGGCGGAGCGCTCGCGCGCTTCGGCGTCGCGGAAGGCGGCCTCCTTGCGGCCCTCGGCGGCAAGGATCTGCGATTGCTTGAGCCCTTCGGCCCGCAGGATCTCGGCCTGGCGCATGCCGTCGGCCTCCAGCACGGCGGCTCGCTTCTCGCGCTCCGCCTTCATCTGGCGGTTCATCGCGCCAACGATGTCGGCCGGGGGCAGGATGTCGCGAATCTCGATGCGGGTGACCTTGACGCCCCAGGGCGAAGCGGCTGCATCCATCACCCGCAGCAGCCGCTCGTTGATCTCGTCGCGGTGGGAGAGCAACTGGTCGAGGTCCATCGAGCCGACGACTGTGCGGATATTGGTCATGGTCAGGGTAACCAGCGCGTCGTCGAGCGCCGAGACCTCGTAGCGCGCCTTGGCGGCGTCCAGCACCTGGTAGAAGGCGGCGGCATCGATGCGCACGCCGGCATTGTCCTTGGTGATCGCCTCCTGCGAGGGAATGTCGAGCACCTGCTCCATGACATTCACCTTGTGGCCGATGCGGTCGATATAGGGGACGATCAGGTTGAGGCCCGCACTGAGCGTGCGCGAATACCGGCCGAAGCGCTCGACCGTGTAGTTGTAGCCCTGCGGCACCGTCTTCACCAGGAAGGCGATGGTGATGACGACGAGCATCACCAGGACGATCACGAAGATGCTGAAGCCCGAGAGCGTGTCCATGAGGTGAGCGTCTCCTGTCGCCTGGCCCCGCCGCGGGCCGGCGGCATGCAACCTGACGATTGCGACAGGCGAATGCAAGGTCGCGGCGGCGCAGGCGACCCTGCCTGCGTACTTGGCAGTTCCTCGCTGCTAACCGCGCCCGCGTGGCAGAAACTGCTCAGAACGGCTTTGCCGAACCCGCGATTACGGTTCACATCGCGCGGCGCTTCCCGCATGATCGGGCATCTGCTGGAGAGCCGCACCATGTCCGATCCGCGCCTGCCGATTCTCGCCGAACTCGAGAAGAAGATCCTCTGGCTCGCCTCCTGGACGATCCACAACGCCAACCATCTGCGCGACAGCGCCGACGGGATGAAGGTCGGCGGCCACCAGGCCTCCTCGGCCTCGCTGGCGACGATCATGACCGCGCTCTACATGGCGGCGCTGCGGCCGCAGGACCGGGTGGCGGTGAAGCCGCACGCCTCGCCGATCTTCCATGCGATCAACTATCTGATGGGGCTGCAGACGCGCGAGAAGCTCGAGAACTTCCGCGGCTACAAGGGCGCGCAGAGCTATCCCTCGCGCACCAAGGACATCGACGACGTCGATTTCTCGACCGGCTCGGTGGGGCTGGGCGTGGCGCAGACGCTGTTCTCCTCGCTGACGCAGGATTATGTCCGCGCCCATGGCTGGGGGCTGGAGCGTCCCGAGGGCCGTATGGTCTCGCTGATCGGCGACGCCGAGCTCGACGAGGGCAACATCTTCGAGGCCCTGATGGAGGGCTGGAAGCACGGCCTGCGCAACACCTGGTGGGTGATTGACTACAACCGCCAGTCGCTCGACGCCGTCATCCGCGAGGGGCTCTACGACCGCTTCGAGACGATGTTCCGCAATTTCGGCTGGGACGTCGTGACGCTTAAATACGGCTCGCTGCAGCAGGCCGCCTTCAAGGAGAAGGGCGGCGAACGGCTGAAGGCCTGGATCGATTCCTGCCCGAACCAGCTCTATTCAGCACTGACCTTCCAGGGCGGGGCGGCCTGGCGCAAGCGGCTGATGGACGATCTCGGCGACCAGGGGCCGGTCACGCAGCTGATCGAGAGCCGCTCCGATGCCGAGCTGTCGAAGCTGATGTGCAATCTCGGCGGACACGACCTGCCCTCGATCCTCGAGGCCTTCGAGGCCATCGACCATGACCGGCCGGTCTGCTTCCTGGCCTACACCGTCAAGGGCTTCGGCCTGCCGCTGGCGGGGCACAAGGACAACCATGCCGGCCTGATGACCAAGGAGCAGATGGCGGGCTTCCAGAGCGCCAATGGCGTCCGGCCCGGCCATGAATGGGACCTGTTCGAGGGGTTGTCCCTGCCCGAGAGCGAGGTCCGCGCCTTCCTCGACCGCGTGCCCTTCTTTGCCGAGGGACGCCGCCGGCTGAGCGCGCCGGCGCTGCCGGTGCCCGCCAAGCTCGAGGCCGGCATCCAGCCGGTGATGTCGACGCAGATGGGCTTCGGCAAGATCCTCGACGAGATCGCCAAGGCGGGCGGGCCGCTGGCGGACCGGATCGTGACGACGGCACCCGACGTCACCGTCTCGACCAATCTCGGTCCCTGGGTGAACCGGCGCGGGCTCTTCGCCAAGGCCTCGATGGCCGACACCTTCAAGGACGAGCGCATCCCGTCGATGCAGAAATGGGAGTTCTCGCCCAAGGGCCAGCATGTCGAGCTGGGCATCGCCGAGATGAACCTGTTCATCAACCTCTCGGCGCTCGGCCTCTCGCACGCGACCTTCGGCGAGCGGCTGATCCCGATCGGCACGCTCTACGACCCCTTCATCTCGCGCGGCCTCGATGCGCTGAACTATGCCTGCTACCAGGATGCGCGCTTCATGGTGGTGGCGACGCCGTCGGGCGTGACGCTGGCGCCGGAAGGCGGGGCGCATCAGTCGATCGCGACGCCGCTGATCGGCATGAGCCAGGACGGCTTATGCGCCTTCGAGCCGGCCTTCGTCGACGAACTGGCGGTGATGATGCGCTGGTCCTTCGACTATCTGCAGAAGGATGGCGAGGGCGACCCCGACGAGCGCACCTGGCTGCGCGACGAGACCGGCGGTTCGGTTTACCTGCGCCTCTCGACACTGCAGCTCGAGCAGCCGCAGCGCGCCATGACGCCCGAACTCGAAAGCGAGATCATCGACGGCGCCTATTGGCTGCGGAAGCCAGGCCCCAACGCCTCGGTCGTGATCGCCTATACGGGCGCTGTCGCGGCGGAGGCGATCAAGGCGGTCGGGCTGCTCGGCGAGGACCGGCGCGATGTCGGGCTGCTCGCCATCACCTCTGCCGACCGGCTCAATGCCGGCTGGCAGGCGGCCGAGCGGGCGCGCCAGCGCGGCAACCATCGCGCCACCAGCCATGTCGAGCGGCTGCTCGGCGATCTCTCACGCGATTGCGGCATCGTCTCGGTGCTGGACGGGCATCCGGCGACGCTGGCCTGGCTCGGCAGCGTGCATGGCCACAAGCAGAAGGCGCTCGGCGTAGAGCATTTCGGCCAGACCGGCACGGTCGCGGACCTCTATCGCCATTTCGGCATCGACGCGAATGCGATCGTCCATGCCGCGCAGGCGGCGGCGCCGGGGCGGCCGGTGCGCTATCTGAAGGCGCTGCCGTAAGGCGCCCAACGTCATTATCGGGCGGCGCGCAGCGCCGGCCCGAGGATCTCATGACGAGAAAGAGCTGGTTTGCGTGGTGGTCGGGTCAAGCCCGACCATGACGGCCACGCTTCAGAAGCGCGGCGTCGCGAAGGTGTTGGCGAAGGGGTTCGCGCCGGCGCCGATGCGGCCGGGCAGGGTGTCCTCGCCATAGAATCCGCCGAAGCTGGCATAGGCCGGCGTCGCGCCCATGTGCTGGCTGGCATAGCGGTTCATCGAGCCCACGGGCACGACGTTGCCGAGGTCGAAATAGCTGCGCTTCTGCACGGTCACGCGCAGCGGGCCGCGGCGGTTCTGCGCTTCCGCGAAGGAGACCCACACGGTCGACGCGGCGACGGAGAGTGCGAAAACGGCGGCGAGACGCTTGAGCGAACCCATGGCGACGACATCTCCAGAACAGCGGCGATCCGCTTGGTACGAGAACGGGACTCTATGGTGAATCCTAGACTACCGTAGTTAACGATTTTGTCAGCGCGGCCACAGGGGAAATGTGTCGCCAGAGCCGCCGGCCATGCCGATCACGCCGCCCTTGCGATCCCTGACGACCCGGCGCGTGCCGGGCGGGTAGAAGGTGGTGTTCTGGCATTGGGCCGCCTGGCCGGAGCGGCCGGCGAGATAGGCCAGAGCCGCCGATTCGCGCCGCGCGGGCTCGAGCTTCATCCGGTCGATGAGGCAGGCCAGGGAGGCGGCGTTGGCGTCTTGGACCCCGGGCGCACAGTAATAGCCGCCGAGCGCGAAGGCCGCGGTCTCGAAGGCGTTGCGGAAGACGATGCAGGTCCGCACGCGGCCGTCGAACTCCGCATAGATCAGATCGCGACCGGTGAAGGTGCCCCAGCGGGTCGTCATCGTGTAATGCGGCCCGCCGACCCGCGGACGCAGGACGCGCAGGGGCTCGAACTGCCAGAACAGCGGGGTGGTGAGCGTGAAGGGCCGGCCGGCCTCGTCGGGTTCTGCCAGGACGAGCGCGGCGAAGGTCTCGCCGGTGCCGGGGCCGCCGAACTGCCAGCCTTCCTCGCGCCCCCTTGTCGGGTGGGTGGCGACGAGCGGTGCGCCCCGCATGTTGGCCGGCTCGATCGTCCAGGAAAAGGCGGGTTGTCCCCGGCCGATGGTCGGCATCCTGCCGTAGAGCCACCAGGCCAGCAGCAGGATCAGCAGGAAGACGGCCGCGCCGAGGGCGAGGAAGAGGAAGCGCGCGACGCCCAGAGCCGCGGTTCCCGTGGCGCCGATCACGGCCATGGCGCGCGGGCTGTCGGTCGCCATGTCAGCGCTTCTCCGGCCGCCGCGTGCCGCCGGACGGAGGCGAGGCGGTCTTCGTCCGCAGGGCCGGTGTGGGGGCGTCGGCGTCGAGCCAGGACACCTTGCGCCCGCTGGCGGAAAGGCGCGGCGGGGCGCAGCCCGGCTGGCGGTTAAGTTCGCTGCGGGCAAAGGCGCCGCGCAGGGCTGGGTCCTCACCGGCGTTGAGGAGGTCGATACGGTCGATCAGGCAGACGAGCTGCCGGCGGTCTGCCGGTTTGCCCTCGCCGCCGCACCACCAGCCACTTAGGGCCAGCGGAACGGTGCCGGCCTCCATTCGGAAGGCGATGCAGGCGCGGCCGACCGGCCCGTCGCTCAGGGTCACGTCGGCGGCCTCGACTGGGCCAAAGCGCGTCTCGACCGCGGCCGGCAGGCTGCTGCGCTGGACCGACAGGCCTCGCGCCGCTGCGGCGCGCACCAGCGCGACGATGAAGGGCCGCGACAGCTCCTCGCGCTCGTGGCGAACGGCGAGGCGCAGCGTCAGATGCGGCTTGGTCTCGTCAAAGCCGCCGAAGCTCAGCAGATCCTCGCGTTGCCGGCCGTCGGCGCTGCGCCGTGCTTCGAGCACGAGAGGCTGGCGCTCCAGCTCCGGGGATTCGAGGCCGAAGATCGGCATCGGCTTGGCGACGGCCACCCAGCTCTCCGGTCCGGCGGATGCGGTGCGCTGCGCCGCTCCCGCCTCGCCGGCAGGGCGCGGTGGCGTCTCCGAGAGTGTAGAATAGGCGGCGCTCGTCGCCTCGCTCTGCGAGGACAGGCCCGTGACGAGGGCGGCGGCAGCCCCGATGCCGGTGGCAGCCGCGACGCCGCGCCAGACGAGGCCGGTGGTCAGGCGCATCGCCGGCAGCCGCAGGACGCGGCGGAGCCAGGAGGCGGCGCGACCGACCGCGCGGCCCATGGCCTCGATGCGATCGGCCCCGCGGATCGCGGCCGCGGTCACGTCGATGCGGGCGAGCCGGGCGATGAGAGCCGCCAGCAACGGACGGACCCGCCCGAGAGCTCGCGCAGCCAGTGGCTGCCGCAGCCTCACGGCCCAGGGCCTCATCAAGAACAGGAATTGACCCGACGCCACGCGCAACCCATCCGCCTCCATCGCCAAACTGCGGCCTCGCCCGCGACAAGCTGGGCGAGGGGCGGTCAGCAGGCCGTTACCGGCGCAGGGGTTTCGCGACGCAGCGTGAATCGTCGGTCAACGCACAGGGTTAACGCTCCGCAACGAAGCCTGACGCGGGGGCAGTCCGATTGACTTTTGCGCGTCCAGGGTGTTCTCACAGGCCGGTGTCACGCGGGGCGAAGCTCCGCGCGCGACACCGCGATGTCTTCAGCCCTTCGGGATTGGCCCCTGTGACCGTCCGTCAGACGACGAAACACACGACCAAAACGGCGACCGGGACCACCGGCACGCCGCGCTGAAACTCGCCTCGGTTCCGGGTCCCTCTCCCCCCGGCGGGGGCTGACGCCGGACCCGCCCTGCCATCGGGCGGACGGTGCCGAGGGGGAGACCAACCGGGTTCATCCGAAAGGAACATCACCATGAGCTTCAAGGTCGCGATCGTCGGCGCCACGGGAAATGTGGGCCGCGAGATGCTTGACATCCTGGCCGAGCGGGCCTTTCCCGTCAGCGAGGTCGTGGCGCTGGCCTCGTCGCGCTCGATCGGGACGGAAGTCTCGTTCGGCGACAGGACGCTGAAGTGCAAGTCGCTCGAGCATTACGACTTCTCCGACACCGACATCTGCCTGATGTCGGCCGGCGGCGAGATCTCGAAGGTGTGGTCGCCCAAGATCGGCCAGCAGGGCTGCGTCGTGATCGACAACTCCTCGGCCTGGCGCATGCATCCCGACGTGCCGCTGATTGTGCCGGAGGTGAACGCCGCCGCCGTCGCCGGCTTCACCAAGATGAACATCATCGCCAATCCGAACTGCTCTACCGCGCAGCTCGTCGTGGCGCTGAAGCCGCTGCACGACAAGTACGGCGTCAAGCGCGTCGTCGTCTCGACCTACCAGTCGGTCTCCGGCGCGGGCAAGGAGGGCATGGACGAGCTCTTCAACCAGACGCGCGCCGTGTTCTCGGCCGGCGAGGTCGTGACCAAGAAGTTCCCGGCCCGCATCTCCTTCAACCTCATCCCGCAGATCGACGTCTTCATGGAGGACGGCTTCACCAAGGAAGAGTGGAAGATGATGGTCGAGACCAAGAAGATCCTCGACCCGAAGATCAAGCTCACCGCGACCTGCGTGCGCGTGCCGGTCTTCATCGGCCATTCCGAGAGCGTCAACATCGAGTGCGAGAAGCCGGTGACGGCCGACGAGGCGCGCGAGGTGCTGCGCGCGGCGCCGGGCATCCTCGTGATCGACAAGCACGAGCCCGGTGGCTACATCACCCCGCATGAGGCGGCCGGCGAGGACGCGACTTACATCTCCCGCATCCGCGAGGACGCGACGGTCGAGAACGGCCTGGCCTTCTGGTGCGTCTCCGACAATCTGCGCAAGGGCGCGGCGCTGAACGCGGTGCAGATCGCCGAGGTGCTGGTCAACCGCAAGCTGATCCAGCCGCGGCAGAAGGCGGCCTGAGCCGTCTTTGACGGAAGCGCGATGATCGAGGCGGGCCTTGCGGCCCGCCTTTTTCGTTTCCGGCTGCATGCGCACCGGTCGTTCTTTGCGCAACCGATCGCCGGCAAAGCTCTCTAAGATCGTGGTTCCCGCCGCTGCGATTCTGCCGTGCCCCACGCCCCGTCGACCGAACCGCCGCCGCCGATCCCGACCGCAGCCGCTCCGCCGCGGCGCGACGCGCCCCTGCGCGGGATCGCCTTCGTGCTGCTGGCCAGCATCTTCCTGACCTCGGCAGACATGGTCTCCAAGCTGCTGACGCAGCAGATCTCGCCCCTGCAGGTGAGCTGGCTGCGCTACAGCACCTTCACCCTGATCATGCTCGGCATCGTCTGGCGGCGCGGGGGCCTCGCCCGCTTGTCGACGCAGCGCCCGGCGCTGCAGATCCTGCGCGGGATCGGCCTCCTGGCTTCGTCCGTGCTCTTCGTGATGGCGCTGCGCTACATGCCGCTGGCGGATGCGACCGCGACCGGCTTCGTCGCGCCGCTCTTCGTCACGGCGCTGTCGATCCCGATCCTGCGCGAGACGATCGGCTGGCGGCGCTGGACGGCGACGCTGGTCGGCTTCGTCGGCGTGCTGATCGTGGTGCGGCCGGGCGGCGCGGGCTTCCAGATCGCCTCGCTTCTGGCCGTGGCCTCGGCCCTGTCCTGGGCCTTCGCGATGATCATGACGCGGATGATGAGCCGCACCGAGAGCCCGCTGACGACGCTGGCCTATTCGGCGCTGGTCGGCCTGGGCCTGCTCAGCCTCGCCGTGCCCTTCGTCTGGACTCCGGTGACGCCGACGATCGTCGCCATGGGCGTCTTCATCGGGGTGTCCTCGACAATGGGCCACTGGCTGATCGTGCTGGCCTATCGCCATGGCGACGCCTCGCTGCTGGCGCCGTTCTCCTACATCCAGCTGCTCTGGGCCTCGCTGTTCGGCCTCTTCATCTTCAGCGTATTGCCCGACCTCTGGACGCTGGTCGGCGCGGTCATCATCGCGGGCTCGGGCCTTTACACGGCGCATCGCGAGCGCCTCAAGGCGCGCGAGGCAAGCTGACGCGGCTCAGCCCGCCCGCACGGCGTATCGCGCCAGGAACATCGTCACCGCCGCGTCGACGACATGGGCGATTTCCGCTTCCGTCGGCGGCCGGCGCTCGGCGTTGAACAGGCGCGGGCGCAGCAGCGTCGACTGGCAGAGGTCTGCGAACTGGGCGGCGGCCAAAACGGGATCGGCGATCGCGAGCTCGCCGGCCGCGATCCGGCGCTCGAGAAAGGCGGCAAGGCGCTGTCCGCCGAGCAGCGGGCCGCGCTCGTAGAACTCGCGGCCGAGCTCCGGCATGCGTTCGGCGACGCCGAGCACGATCCGGTGGGCGCTGAGCGCGAACGGGTCTGTCACCAGACGGACCAGATTGATGCCGAAGCCGGTGAGCGCATGGGCGAGGTCGGGATGTTCGGCCAGGGCATGGTACATGTGCTGGCGGTGCTTCTCCCGCTCGCGCTCGATCAGCGCGATGAAGAGATGCTCCTTGTCCTCGAAATAGACATAGAGCGTGCCTTTCGAGACGCCGGCGGCGGCGGCGATCTCGTTCATGCTCGCGGCGTCGAAGCCCTGGGCGTGGAAGATCGCCTGGGCGCCATCCAGAATCTGGCGGCGCTTTTCAGGGTCCATGCCGGCGATCCGCCGGTTGCGGGCTGCCGGTCTGGGCCGCTGCTCGGCCGTTTGGTTCATCGGTTCCATCCGTCAGGCGCAGAGCGCGCCTGCAAAATCATCGAACCACTCGGTTCGATTCGATCTTGATATGCCGCGAGCGGCGCGCTAATTCAATAGCAATCGAACTGATCGGTTCGAATTGTAATCATCGGGACAATCCCATGGCTGCCGAAATCCTGCCCGAACCGCGCGGCGATGTCCGGCGCGACCGCTTCAAGCTCGTCGAGCCCGCTCCCCAAGATGCGCCCGCAGCCGCCGCTCAGCCCGCCGAGGCCCGACGGGCGGGCGAGTCCGCGCCGGCACCGGAGGCAGGCGCCTCCGCGGCGTCGAAACCGTCGACCCGGAGCCGGATGGTCCGCCGTGCCGGTCTCGCGCTCCTCGGCACGGCCGCGATCGGGGCCGGGCTCTGGTTCGGCGCGGACTGGTGGTTCAATGGCCGCTTCATCGTCTCGACCGACGATGCCTATGTCGGCGCCGAGATGGCAACGATCTCCGCCAAGCTCTCGGCCAATGTCACCAGCGTCAGCGTCAGCCAGAACCAGGAGGTCAAGGCCGGGCAGCCGCTCGTCGCGCTTGACGATGGCGACTGGCGGATCGCACTCGACAGCGCCCGCGCCAAGACGGCCACGGCCCTGGCGACGCTCGCCCGCATCGACAGCCAGATCGAGGCCGGCCGCGCCAGCCTGCAGCAGGCCCAGGCGCAGGAGACCTCCGCCCAGGCCGGCGTCACCCGCACGATCGCCGATTTCGAGCGCGCCAACAGCCTCGCCGCCAAGTCCTACGGGTCCCAGGCGACGCTGGACGCCGCGGTCGCTGCCCGCGACCAGGCGAAGGCCTCGCTCGGTAGTGCCGTGGCCGGCGTCACCGCCGCGCAGGCGAATGTCGAGGTGCTGAAGGCGCAGCGCGTCGAGGCGGCGCGCCAGGCGGACGAACTGAGGATCGCCGAGCAGAAGGCGGAGCGAGATTTGAGCTTCACCCGCGTCGCGGCGCCGATCTCGGGGCTCGTCGCCAACACCAATGTCCAGCTCGGCGATCTCGTCAGCGCCGGCAAGCGGCTGATGTCGATCGTGCCGCTCGACCAGGTCTATGTCGACGCGAACTTCAAGGAGACGCAGGTCGGGCCGCTGAAGATCGGCGACAAGGCTTCGATCACCGTCGATGCGCTGCCGGGCCAGGTCTTCGAGGGGCGGGTCACCGGCATCAGTGGCGGCACCGGCTCGGTCTTCACCCTGCTGCCGCCGGACAACGCGACGGGCAACTTCACCAAGATCGTCCAGCGGGTGCCGGTGCGCATCGCGCTCGCGCCCGAGGCGGCCGCGCGCCATGTGCTGCGGCCCGGCATGTCGGTGGTGGTGAAGATCGATCCGCGGCCTGCGGGACAGCGCTGACCATCTGGATGTTTTCTCAGCCCTCATCCTGAGGAGCCGCAGAAGGCGGCGTCTCGAAGGATGGTCCAGGAGGCTCCGGCGAATACTGGAGCATCCTTCGAGACGGCCCTTGCGGGCCTCCTCAGGATGAGGGCTCGTAAGGGGAGGCCATCATGGCCACCGCGACCCTGACAACCCCGGCCGGCGCACCGCCGGCCGACGACGCCATTCCGATGCGCCGGATCTTCGCCTTCGTGGCGATGATCTTCGGCATGTTCATGGCGATCCTCGACATCCAGATCGTCTCCGCCTCGCTGGCGGAGATCCAGGCGGGGCTGTCGGCTTCGTCGGACGAGATCGCCTGGGTGCAAACAGCCTATCTGATCGCGGAAGTGATCATGATCCCGCTCTCGGGCTATCTCAGCCGGGCACTGTCGACGCGCGTCTTCTTCACCATTGCCGCCGCCGGCTTCACCATCGCCAGCGTGCTCTGCGCGATGTCGTCCTCGATCAACGAGATGATCCTGTGGCGTGCGGTGCAGGGCTTCATCGGCGGCGGCATGATCCCCGGCGTGTTTGCGGCCGCCTTCACGATCTTCCCGCCCTCCAAGCGCCCCGTCGTTTCTCCACTGATCGGGCTGGTGGCGACGCTGGCGCCGACGATCGGCCCCACCGTCGGCGGCTATCTCAGCAGTGCCTTCTCCTGGCACTGGCTCTTCCTGGTCAATGTCGTGCCGGGCATCGGCGTCACCATCGCCGCCTGGACGCTGATCGACTTCGACAAGCCGCAGAAGGGGCTCTTGAAGCGTTTCGACTGGCTCGGCCTGCTCGGCATGGCGGGCTTCCTCGGCAGCCTCGAATATGTGCTGGAGGAAGGCACGCGGCTGGACTGGTTCGAGAGCCACGAGATCGTCTTCTTCTCGTTCGTCATGGTGTTCGGCGCGGTGCTCTTTTTCTGGCGCGCGCTGACGCGGGACGACCCGCTGGTCGACCTCTACGCCTTCACCAACCGCAACTTCGCCTTCGGCTCGCTGTTTTCCTTCTGCATGGGCATCGGCCTTTACGGGCTGACCTATCTCTACCCGGTCTATCTCGGACGCATCCGCGGCTATGACGCGCTGCAGATCGGCGAGACGATGTTCGTCACGGGCCTGTGCATGTTCCTGACGGCCCCGATCGCCGGCAAGCTCTCGGCCAAGATCGACCCGCGCGTGCAGATGATGATCGGCTTTGCGGGCTTCGCGCTCGGCACCTGGATCGCCAGCGGAATCACTGCGGACTGGGATTTCCACGAGCTGCTGGCGCCGCAGATCCTGCGGGGTGTCTCGCTGATGCTGTGCATGGTGCCGATCAACAATCTCGCGCTCGGCACGCTGCCGCCGGCCCAGCTCAAGAACGCGTCCGGCCTTTACAACCTCACCCGCAATCTCGGCGGCGCGGTCGGTCTGGCGTTGATCAACACCCTGCTCAACACCCGCACCGATCTCCACATCGTCAGGCTGCACGAGCATGTCGCTGCGGGCCGGCAGGTGGCGGAGGAGGCGATCGCCCAGACGATGCAGCGCTTCCTCGACTATGGCGACGCGGCCGAGCAGATGGCGCTCGCGCTGATCAGCCAGCGTGCCCACAAGCAGGCACTGACCCTGGCCTTCGGTGACGTCTTCCTCGGGCTGACCTGCATCTTCGCGGCCCTCGTCGCGCTGGCGCTGTTCATGCGCAAGCCTCCGGCGGCGGCCCCCGGTGCAGGCGGCGGCCATTGAGAGAAGGCGTCTCTCCGGGCGGGCCTGCGATGACGGGATGCCGCAGCCCGCGCGATTGACAAGCGGGTGCGACTTCGACAAATATAATAGCAATATCAGTAGTTTAGATGTTTTCTAAACTACGCGCCGCCAGAGCCGGCGATGTGGAAGGCGTCTTCGATGAGTTTTTCGACCCTGAAGGATCAGACCCCCCAGCGGGCCGCGGCCGACCAGATTCCCTGGCCGCAGAAGAGCCCCGCTTCTTGCCCGATCAGCGCCGTGAAGGCGCGGCTGCGGACCGCCGGCCTGCGGCCGACGCGCCAGCGCATGGCGCTGGGCTGGCTGCTCTTCGCCAAGGGCGACCGCCATGTCAGCGCCGAGATGCTCTATGAGGAGGCGCTGCGCGCCCGCGAGCCGCTCTCGCTCGCGACCGTCTACAACACGCTGCGCCAGTTCTCCGAAGCCGGCCTGCTGCGCCAGGTCTCGGTCTCCGGCCCGAAGACCTTCTTCGACACAAACGTCTCCGAGCATCACCACTTCTACAACGAGGACGACGAGACGGTCGTCGACATCCCGGGCTCGACGATCCAGGTCGCCGGCCTGCCGGAGGCGCCCGAGGGCATGGTGATCTCCTCGGTGGAGGTCATCGTGCGCCTGCGCCGCGCCGACGGGCAGGAGATCGAGACCCGGACCACCGAGCATCGCAGCCTCGAGAGCCGTCTGGCGGCGGGCGGCCACTGATGATCGTCTGCTCCTGCAACGTCCTGTCCAGCCGGCAGATCAAGGGCACCATCGCCCCTGACGGCACGGGCCCGCGGACGGCGGGAGAGGCCTATGATTGCCTGGGCTGCAGCCCCGATTGCGGGCGCTGCGCCCGCGAGGTCCGCGCCATCCTCGCCGAGGCCCGCGCCGCCTGCATGACGCAGTGCGGTTCCTGCGCGGCCCGCGACATCGAATGCTCGGTCCATATCGCCGTGGGGCAGATGATGGACGGCCTGTCGGCCGAGAACGACCTCGCCGCCTGATCGTTCTGGCCGAGGACCAATTTTTTTCCCCTTTCCTTTTTGAACCGTGATCCCTACATTAGGATCATTCTAATGTAACCGCGGAGCGTCGGCGCCATGAAGGGTGACAAGAAGGTCATCGAGTACCTCAACAAGGGGCTTCGCTCCGAGCTGACGGCGATCAACCAGTACTGGCTGCACTACCGGATCCTCGACAACTGGGGTCTGAAGGAAATGGCCAAGACCTGGAAGAAGGAGTCGATCGAGGAGATGGTCCATGCCGACCGCTTCGTCGACCGCATCCTCTTCCTCGAGGGCTTCCCGAACATGCAGACGCTCGATCCGCTGCGGATCGGCGAGAACGTCAAGGAAGTGATCGAGGCCGATCTGAAGGCCGAGATCGAGGCCCGCGCGCTCTACCAGGAAGCCGCGAGCTATTGCCGCGAGGTCGCCGACTACCCGTCGGAAGATCTGTTCAAGGCCCTGATGAAGGATGAGGAAGGCCATATCGACTTCCTCGAGACGCAGCTCGACCTCATCGGCCGCATCGGCATCGAGCTCTACGCCCAGAAGCATATGGGCGGTCTCGACGAGGGCCATTGAGCTTTCGGCGGGCCATAACCCGATCAGCGAAGCCGGTTCCGCGATGCGGGGCCGGCTTTGTCGTATCAGCGTGGCGCGTTGCTGCCTGATGCGGCTAAGCTTCCAGCCTTCCGGTGTAACCACGCCGTCATCCCGGACCAGCGGCGAAGCCGCGCCGATCCGGGATCCATCCTAGAGCGCCGGCGCCCTCCGATGGATCCCGGGGCAAGCCCGGGATGACGGTGTGTTTCCGAACCGTTTTGTTCAAGCCGGGAGGCAAGGACGTTGGATAGGACCGCCACAGTGATCTCGGTGAGCGCAGCCATGGGCCATCGCTTCAGCAAGCCGGTGCAAGGCGCGATCCGGCTGCTGGCTGGGCTCGGCGTCGAGGGGGACGCGCATTGCGGCGAGACGGTGAAGCACCGCTCGCGCGTCGCGGTCGATCCGACGCAGCCCAATCTCCGGCAGGTCCATCTCATCCATGCCGAGCTGCTCGACGAACTTAACGCGGCGGGCTTCGAGGTCGCGCCGGGTCAGATGGGCGAGAACGTGCTGACGCGTGGGCTCGACCTATTGGGCCTCCCAGTCGGCACCAGGCTACGGCTCGGGGCGGAGGCACTGGTCGAGATCACCGGATTGCGAAACCCCTGCGCCCAGATCGAGACGTTCAGGCCGGGACTGCTCGCAGCCGTGCTCGGCCGCGACGCGGAGGGCCGGATCGTCCGCAAGGCCGGGATCATGGGCATCGTGTTGGAGGGCGGGGTGGTCGCACCGGGGGATGCCATCGCGGTCACGCTGCCGGCCCTGCCGCATAAGGCGCTGGAGCGGGTGTGAGGCTGGGGTGTCTGGCTTGCATCCTGAGCGCCGTCGAAGGCGCTAACGCCGGCTGGCCCCGATCTTGGGTCGGCTTGAGGCTTCTGCTTTCGACCCGTTGCGGCCACACCCGCTCGTCGGGTTCAATCCATCTGTCGGGAACAGAGCCCCCGGCGACTCCCGCATTCGCGAGCCGCTGAGGGGTCTTTAGAATGTGCTCACCCCAAGCTAAGATTTCGGGCCAGGAACTCGCGGTGGCAGTGCTAGTTTGGGCTCATGCGCACTGAGGAACAGACCGCTGGAGCGAACCCACCGCACCGTGGGATGCGTGCTCTGACTTTTGCCGTCAGCGCTGTCTTTTTCATTCTCTCACTTACAGCACTTATGGAAGACGCTGGCCGCCACAAGCGCAGCAAAATTGAACCGCTGACCCCGGCGACAGTCATTGCGATCCGGAGCGCGAGAAGCTCAGGCTACGCAACTGTTCAATTTGAAACCAACGCCGCTGAGAAGAAGATATGCGTTGTAGAGCTATGGCTGGCAGGCTATTATAAAGAAACCAAAGTCGGAGACATCATGTATGTGTTTCCTGACAATGATTATTGTACTGATCCTGTGTGGCCTAAGGTTCCTACATTGGTTAATTCATTTCTATTTTGCCTTATGATGTTTTTTGTAACTGTCGTACAGCTCGGAAAATACATCGATGCGATAAGAGCTTCGAGGCTTCAGGCTCGCGTCATGGCGTTGTCCTCGACCGAAATCGGACAGGCATGAGTCAAACAGGTGTCATTTTTGTTGCCTTAGGCGATTTCTGCGGCCGGTTGCGACCCAACTCCGTCATTCATATCGGCAGGTCGTGAACCTCCTGCCGCGCAATAAAAAAACCCGCCGGCGCGAACCGGCGGGTCTGGCGGTTGGTCGGTGCGGGCGCGTCAGATGTAGCTGACGTTCGCTGCTTCCGGGCCCTTCTTGCCGGCGCGGATCGAGAAGCGCACGCGCTGCCCGTCCATCGGCGGCTGCAGGCCGCTGCGGCTGAGCGAGGAGACGTGCAGGAACACGTCGGCGCCGCCCTGGTCGGGCGCGATGAAGCCGAAGCCGCGCTCCGTGTTGAAGAACTTCACGGCGCCGTCGAAGGGGCCTTCCATCGGGCCGCTGTCGCGGTTGCCGAAGCCGCCGCGGTCGCCGCGATCGGCATAGCCGCCACCGCCACCGTAGCCGCCGCGATCTCCGCCGCCGCCATAGCCGCCGCGGTCGCCACCACCGTAGCCGCCACGTTCGCCATAACCGCCGCCGCCACCGAAATCATCGCGGGGTGCGCGCGGCGCGCGGGGCGCCGCAGGCGTCGCGGTCGAGGCGTCGATCTCGTGGACCGCGACGACCTGCAGGCCGCGCCGGCCCTCGCCGAGATCGGCGATGATGGTCGCGCCGGGCTGCAGGTCCTGCTGATCGAGCGGGCCGATCGCAGAAATGTGAAGGAAGACGTCGCCCGAACCGTCGGAGGGCGACGCGAAACCGAACCCCTTCTCGGGGTCGAACCATTTGACCTTGGCTTCGATATTCTCGTGGGTGACAAAAGGCTGGGCGGCGGGAGGCTTGCGACGATCGTACATGGAGCTTCGAGGATGAGTGGCCGGGAAATCGCAATCTAGCGCAAGTAAAGCGTGGCGTCATCGGGGGTGAAGCGTAATTTATCGCCGTTTCTCGGTCGCTCCGGACGCTGCCGCAGCGGACCCGGGCGATGGTTTGCCGGCACAAGCTTTCAGTCGACGCGGTCCGCCCGCGCCAGCACGGCCCTCAGCAGCACATCCAGCCCCGGCTCGAGATCCTCGCGCGTGCAAAGCTCGCCGTTGTTGTGGGTGATGCCACCCTGACAGGGGGTGAAGATCATCGTCGTCGGCGCGTGACGGGCGACGAAATAGGCGTCGTGCCCGGCCTGGCTCAGGATGTCGCGGTGGCGGTAGCCCCGGGCGCTGGCAATGCCGCGGACCTGCTCGACGAGCTCGGGCGCGAAGATGTTTCCACCCCAGCGCCAGATATCCAGGATCTCGACGCTGCAGTCGGCCTTCGCCGCCGATTCGTAAGCCGCCCGGCGCATGGCCTCGGCCATGACGGCCGAGGTCGTCGGGTCGGGGTGGCGGACATCGCCGACGGCCTGGGCCCAGTCGGAGAGGATGCCCGGCTTGTTGGGCCAGGCGACAAGGCGGGCGGCGGTCGCCTTGCCACCCGTGCCGGCATGGACCCAGCCGAGATCATCGACCGCGACCAGGAAGCGCGCGCCGGCGATCAGCGCGTTCTTGCGCCGCTCCATCGGCCAGGGGCCGGTATGGGCGGTCTCGCCTTTGAACTCGATCAGCATGCCGGTGGAGGGAAAGCCGCCGGTGACGATGCCGACCTGCATGCCCTCGCGGTCGAGGATCGGCCCCTGCTCGATATGCAGCTCGAAATAGGCATCGAAAGCATGGGGCTGGGCCCCCATCTCGCCGCGATAGCCGATGCGGGCGAGCTCGTCGCCGAGCCTGCGGCCCTCCTCGTCGACCCGGCCCTGGGCCCAGTCGAGCGTGTAGGCGCCGGTAAAGGCGCCGGAGCCGACCATGGGCGGGGAGAAACGCGCGCCTTCCTCATTGGTCCAGTTGACCAACTCGATCGGGCGGCGTGTGCGATGGCCGATCGTGTCGAGCGCCCGGCAGACCTCGAGTCCGCCGAGCACGCCGAGGATTCCATCGAAGCGGCCGCCATTGAACTGGGTGTCGAGATGGCTGCCCATCACCACCGGCGGCAGATCGTCCTGCGTGCCGGGCCGGCGCGCGAAGATGTTGCCGATGCCGTCGACGCGGATGGAGAGCCCGGCCTCGCGGCACCAGGAGACGAACTGGTCGCGAATCTCCATGTCCGAGTCCGAGGCGGCAAGACGCGACAGGCCGCCGGGCCGGCCCGGGCCGATCTCGGCGGAGCGCTCGATCGTTGCCCAGAAGCGGTCCATGTCGATGCGGGCGGGCGCGGTCATGTCCATGGCGTCGTCTTCGGTTGGAAAGGGGCACGCGGCGCGGGCCTGAGGCCGCAACTATCGCGGCAGAGCCCCGTCGCGATCAATGCCCGCCGCCGCGGGGAACCCATCCGCCGTCGCATGGGTTTGCAACCCGCGGAGCTGGCGGGGGCCATCATGACATTGCTGAAGAACCGGCTCGTCATCGCGCTGCTGTCGGCCGCGCTCGGCGCGGTCGGCTGGCTCGTGGCGGAGAACCTGATCCCCGAACGGAAGGATCTGCAGGAGCCGCTGCCGCATCGCCTCGCGGCCGCCGATCCCCAGTTTGCCCGTTCGATGGCCGCGCTGTTCGGCTCGAGCGTCCTGCCGGGCAACCGGCTCGAGACCCTGGTCAACGGCAACGCCATCTTCCCCGCCATGCTGCAGGCGTTGCGGGGCGCGACGCAGACCATCACCTTCGAGACCTACATCTACTGGCGCGGAGACATCGCCGACCAGTTCGCCGAGGTGCTGGCGCAGAAGGCGCGCGAGGGCGTGAGCGTGAAGGTGCTGCTCGACTGGGTCGGCAGCATCCCGATGGAGGAGATGCTGGTCGAACGGATGCAGACATCCGGTGTCGAGGTGGTCCGCTTCCGGCCGGTGTCCTGGCGTTCGATCGACAAGGTCAACAACCGCACGCACCGCAAGCTCGTCGTGGTCGATGGCCGCATCGGCTTCACCGGCGGCGTCGGCATCGGCGACGAATGGAACGGCGATGCCCGCACCCGGGCGGAGTGGCGCGACACGCATTATCGGGTGGAGGGACCGGTGGTGGCCGAATTCCAGGCCGCCTTCGCCGAACACTGGCTGGAAGCGACGGGCGAATTGCTGATGGGGGACCGGTTCTTTCCGGCCATCGCTGCGGCCGGGGACAGCGCCGCCCAGGTGGTGGCGAGTTCGACCAACCAGCGCAGCGTGATGCATCTGATGCTGATGTCGGCACTGTCCGCGGCGAAGACGAAGATCCGGCTCGGCACGCCCTATTTCGTCCCAGACGAGACGACGCGCCGTCAGCTTCTCGCCGCGCGGGCCCGGGGCGTCGAGATTGACATCCTGATGCCCGGCGAACTCACCGATGCGCGGCTCGTCCGCAGGGCCTCGCGCCATTTCTGGGGCGAGCTGCTCGAGGCCGGCATCCGCATCCATGAATTCGAGCCGACGATGTATCACTGCAAGCTCGTCGTGGTGGACGAGGCCTGGGCGTCCGTCGGCTCGACCAATATCGACGACCGGGCGCTGCGGCTGAACGACGAGGTCAACCTCAACGCCTTCGATCCCGCCTTTGCCCGCGAGCAGATCGCGGTCTTCGAAAACGATCTGAAGCGCGCCCGGCCCTACACGCTGGCGCAGTGGCAGGCGCGCTCGCTCTGGGACAAGCTCTCCGACTGGCTCGCCAGCCTGCTGCGCTCGCAGATCTAGAGCCTGCTATCGGCCCCCGGCGAGGGTCTGCCGGCGCAGCTCCGCCTCGACATCGTCGGCCGAAGAGCCGACCTTGCGGACGGCGTCCTCGAGCTGGCTCTTCGAGACACCAAACTTGTCCGTCCAGTAGCGGACCTCGTAATCCTCGCCGAGATTGATGCGCGAGCGGTCCTGCGGGCCGCGCTTCGTCCTGTCGTCTGCCATGGCGATCTCCTTCCTGTTGATCGGAGGAATCGCCAGAGGGGCGTCAGGTTCCCTGGCTTTGCCCGGCCGGCATCAGCCCGAGCCGGTCCCGCGCCGCCCAGCGGCGGAGCATCAGCGCCGCGACCAGTGCGAGCGCGACCGCCAGCCCGATCCAGATGCCGCTGCCGGCGAGCGGCGTGCCGAAGCCCAGCGCAACCGAGAGCGGCAGGCCGATGACCCAGTAGCCGAGCCCGGCATAGAGCATAGGGATGCGCGTATCGCTGATGCCGCGCAGCAGGCAGGAGCCGACGACCTGCGCCCCGTCGACGATCTGGAAAATGGCCGCGAAGACCAGGAAATGCATCGCCAGCGCCGCGACCTCGATCGCGCCGGGGCGGGTGAGGTCGAGGAAGGGACGCACCCACCAATGCGGCGCCAGCCACATAGCCAGCGCCGTCATTGCCATGAAGCCGACGCCGAGCACGATCGCCACCTGTCCGGCGCGCCGGATGCCGTCATGGTCTCCGGCGCCGAAAGCGCGCCCGACGCGCACCGTGCCGGCCTGGCCGATGCCCATCGGGACCATGAAGGTCAGCGAGGCGATCTGGATCGCGATTGCATGGGCGGCGAGTGCGGTGGGGCCGATCAGCCCCATCAGGAAGGCGGCGCCGTTGAAGATCACCACCTCGAAGGCGAGCGTCGCGCCGATCGGCAGGCCGAGCCGCCAGAAGGCACGGTAGCGCGGCCAGTCCGCGACCCAAAAGCGGCCGAAGAGCCGGAAGCGCCGGAACTGGCGGTCACGCAGAATCAGGGCGGCCAGGCCGGCGAACATCAGGACGGAGGAGAGGGCGGTGGCCAAGCCGGAGCCGGGCAGCCCGAGCGCGGGCAGGCCGAGCCGGCCGAACATCAGCACCCAGTTGGCGAAGGCGTTGAACAACACCGCAGCCAGGACCACCAGCATCGCGGCCAGCGGTCGCTGCAGCGCGGCCACGAAACCGCGCAGGACGAGATAGAAGAAGAAGGGCAGCAGGCTCCACTGCAGCGTCCGGACATAGCTGCCCGCCGCCGCGGCCAGGCCTCGATCCTGCCCCATCGCCGTCAGCACGGCTTCCGCCTGCCAGAGGAACAGCCACATCGGCCCGACCAGCGTCGCTGCCGCCCAGAAGCCTTGGCGGACGGTGCGCCGGATCTCGCGCACCGCATGGCGGTTGCGGCCGAGCTCGATCGAGAGCATCGGCGCCACCGCCGCCATCACGCCGATGCCGAAGATCAGCACGGCCATGTAGAGATTGGAGCCGAGCGCGCCCGCCGCCAGCGAATCGGGGCCGAGTTGGCCCATCATCAGCACGTCGGTCGCGGTCATCGCCGTCTGGGCGAGGTTGGTCAGGACCAGCGGCCAGCCAAGACGCAGGGTCGCGCCCGCCTCGGCCAGCCAGGCGGAGCGAGACAAGGGAAGGGCTGAGGATGGCGCGGGCGACGGCATGGGGCGCTGCTTCTAGCCCGCAGCGGCTGCCTGCGACAGCCCGCATCAACGGGGCTGCCACCCGTCAGGCGCAATCGCCCGGCCGCGGATGCGGGCCGGGCGAGAAGGAAGCCTCAGCGCGCCGTCAGCCTCGCAAAGAGGTCGCGCGTCACGCCCAGCACGCGCTCGCGCAACTCAGGCCGGGTCGCCAGCATCCAACCGGCCGCTCCGGCGAGAATCATCCTGAACATGGTCGCATTTCCTCTTGGCAAGACGGCGGGCATCCCCGCCACATGCCGGCCCAACGCCCGTGACGCCGGAAGGTTCAGGGCAGGGCAGGCCTGACTGCGCCGGGGGGCTAAGGTGAGGGGGCGGCACGATGGGGGCGTGAATCGGGACAGGATGCGCGTATCGCAGGCCTAAAAACCAAAGACCCCGGAAACCGCTCATGGGGAGCGATGTCCGGGGTCTGGAAGATGGTGGGCGCGACAGGGATCGAACCTGTGACCCCTACGATGTCAACGTAGTGCTCTCCCGCTGAGCTACGCGCCCGTCTGCCGCGTCGGGATATCGTCGCGGCTTTCGGAACAGGTCCCGCCGTTGCCGGGCGACCATGTTGCGAGGTGTGCGGCTATAGCCGCTCGCTTCGAGGCTTGCAAGGCGCTTTGTGGAGAAAGCGTCGCGGGCCCCGGCGGCGGTCTTCAGGCCGCCAGAAGCTTCTCGACCTCGTTCACCAGCTCACGCAGGTGGAAGGGCTTGGAGAGGACCTTGGCGTCCTTGGGCGTCTGCGAATCGGGGTTGAGCGCCACCGCCGCAAAGCCGGTGATGAACATCACCTTGATGTCGGGGTCGAGCTCGGTGGCGCGGCGTGCCAGCTCGATGCCGTCCATCTCGGGCATGACGATGTCGGTCAGCAGCAGCTCGAAGGGTTCTTCGCGCAGCCGGTTGTAGGCCGACAGCCCGTTGTCGAAGGAGGCCACGTCATAGCCCGCATTCTGCAGGGCCTTGACCAGGAACCGGCGCATGTCGTTGTCGTCTTCGGCGAGAAGTATCTTGGTCATGGGCCTGATCTGTCCGTCCCGTAAGGCCTGTGTTCTGGTGAAGCGGAGGCCGGCGAGCCAAGCCGGTCCCGTTCTCGTCTCTTGTTCGCGCCCCACCCCGCGCGTCTGCGGCGGCAGGGTTATCGGCCTGCCCCCGCAGTGGGAACCCACGGTTTCTATAAGGCATCACTATGGTAAACAACGGGTGAATCCGTGAGCGGTGGCCGCCACGCGCCTACGGCGCTTCAACCGGCGCGCGTTGTGTGCTTGTGTCTGCGCAGATGAGCGAGCCATCCCGCCCCTTTCCCACCGGCCCGGAAGACGTCGTCGCCGAGATCGAGCGGCCCTACACGTTGTACCAGCCGGCCCTGCACATCGTGCCGGTGGTGGTCGATGTGCCGCATGCGGGCCGTCGCTATCCGCGCGCCTTCGTCGAGCGGGCAAGGCTGCCGCTGCGCTCGCTGCGTCGCTCCGAGGACGCCTATGTCGACCGGCTCTTCGCTCGCAGCGTGGCGCTGGGCGCACCGCTGCTGGCGGCCGAGTTCCCGCGCGCCTATCTCGACGTCAACCGCGAGCCCTATGAGCTCGACCCGCGCATGTTCGAGGGGCGGCTGCCGCCCTTCGCCAACACCCGTTCGCTGCGGGTGGCGGGCGGGCTCGGCACGATTCCGCGCATCGTCGGCGATGCGCACGAGATCTATTTCGGACGGATCCCTGTCGAGGAAGCGCTGGCGCGGATCGACGCGCTGTACCGGCCCTATCACGCAGGGCTACGCGACCTCGTGCAGCGCACGCAGCGCGCCTTCGGCACCTGCATCCTGGTCGATGCCCATTCCATGCCCTCGACCGGGCTCGACCGCGACGGGCCGGTAAAACCCGACATCATCCTGGGGGACCGGTTCGGCACGAGTGCGGCCGGCTATGTCACCGAAATCGCCGAGGCCGCCTTCGTGCGCCGGGGCTTCAGCGTGACGCGCAACCGCCCCTATGCCGGCGGCTTCATCACCGAGCATTACGGTGCGCCGAGCGCCGGCGTGCACACATTGCAGATCGAGATCAACCGCGCGCTCTACATGGACGAGGCGACGCTGCTGCCGCATGGCGGCTTCACCGTCCTGGAGGAGGCGATCACCGCCGCCATGGCCGAGTGCTTCGCGCGCTGGAGCGGCTGGCTCGACGAGTTCCGCCAGGCGGCGGAATAGGGCCGGTTCGGCCCCGGCAGGGCGGCTGTTGTCACCACAACAGAAAAAAGGGCCGCACACTTTCGTGGCGGCCCAAGTCTAGGGAGGAAACGCCCAAGGAGGGCAACGAAGGCTTGATGTCATCGCCCCTTCGCAGTGCACAATATGACGGTGCAGCGCAAAAAAGCAAGTGGCCTGACCAAATTTCTGCGAGAGCGGGCGGCGGATGGGGCATGCGTCAGACGCAGAACAAGCCGGTCTGTCCGACGGTGCGAGTGCCCGGCGCTTGCCTTCGCGGCGGCCGGCGATCATCAGGGGCGGGCGCTGCGGGGCCGGCGCGAGAAGGAGCGATCATGAGCGCGGTCGATTTCGGAGCCTTCGTGGCGGAACTCGCCACCCAATCCGGCCGGGCGATCCTGCCCTTCTTCCGCGCCCATCACATGCTCGAGGACAAGTCGCGCGGCGGCGCCTTCGACCCCGTGACCGAGGGCGACAAGGCTGGCGAGAGCGTGATGCGCCATCTGATCCGGCGGCAGTTCCCGGCGCATGGCGTGATCGGCGAGGAGTTCGGCAACGAGAATGCCGATGCCGAATATTGCTGGGTGCTCGATCCGATCGACGGCACGCGCGCCTTCATTTCAGGGATTCCCGTCTGGGGCACGCTGATCGGGCTGACGCGCCGGGGCGTGCCGGTCTACGGCATGATGCACCAGCCCTTCACCGGCGAGCGCTTCTGGGGAGACGGCGGCGAGGCGCGCTATGACGGGCCGGGCGGGGCGCGCATCCTCCGTACGCGGCAGGGCCAGACCCTCGCCGGTGCCACGCTGATGACGACCTCGCCGGCCCTGTTCAAGGGCGAGGAGGCGCAGGCCTATGCCCGGGTCGAGAGCGCGGTGCGGCTCGCCCGCTATGGCTGCGACTGCTACGCCTATTGCATGCTGGCCGCCGGCCATGTCGATCTCGTCATCGAGAGCGGGCTGAAGCCCTACGACATCGTCGCGCTGGTTCCGATCATCGAGGGGGCGGGCGGCATCGTCACCTCATGGGACGGGGGCAGCGCCGCCGGGGGCGGGCGTATCCTCGCCGCCGCCAACAAGTCGCTGCATCAGGCCGCGCTGGCGCTGCTCGCCGGCTGAACCGGCGCTGCCGGCCACGAGCTGCGCGTCCTCGCCCGGAATAAAGGCATCGAAGGCCGCCCAGAACTGCTCCCGGATCAGGTCGCTCTCCATCAGGATCTCGTGGCGCGCCTCGCGCAGGATGAGCGCCTGCCCGGTCTTCAGCCGCGCGGCAAAACGCTCGATTGCCGGTGTCGAGACGACGCGGTCGCGCCCGGCTGCGATCACCAGCGTCGGCACGCGGACTTCACGGGCTGCGTTGGGAGCGGCGAGCCGCGCCATCAGGTGGAAGGCGGTGCGGACCCAGGCGATGGTGGGGTCGCCGATGCTGAGATGGCGGGCGGCCGCCGAGAGCGCGCTGTTGCGGGCATAGCGATCCGGGTCGTTCGTCAGGCGGTTGCCCTCGAAGGGCTTGGTCGCAATCGCCGTGTCGCCGCCGCCGGGCACGAAGGCCTTGCCGAAGCCGAGCCAGAACAGAACATTCGCCAGCCGGCTGGCGGCCTTCGGGTTCTCGATGATGGCGAGGTCGAGCATCGGCGCCAGCGCCACCAGCCGCGAGACAGGCAGCGCGTCGTGGCGGGCGGCGTCGAGGCACAGGGCCGCGCCCATCGAATGGGCGAGGGTGAAATAGGGGCCGGGAAGGCGCTCGCGCATCTGCGCCAGGGCGAGGGCGAGATCCGCCTCGTAATGGCGCAGCCAGCCGATATGGCCCTTGCGTTCGCGGCGGACGAAGCGCTGCGAGCCGCCCTGGCCGCGCCAGTCGAAGGTCAGCACATGGAAGCCGCGGCGGCGCAGTTCGGCGACGGTCTCGCCATAGCGCTCGATGAACTCGGCCCGGCCCTGGACGAGGAGGATGGTGCCGCGCACGGTCTTGACCGTCGGGCGCCAGCTGGCCAAGCGCAGGCTCGCGCCGTCGCGCGTCGAAGCGAACCAGACGCGGCCGTGGCCGGGCATGGGATAGTCGGGATGGGCGAAGAGTTCGGCGTCGGCCATCAGGGACTTTCCGGCGGCTGGCTCGCAATCCGGGCGGCGACGCCGCCGATCCGCCGGGAGCGTTTATGCCCGCTGGAAGGACCACTTGAAAAGCCGAAAACGTCTTCCCAGATCAGCTCTGCGCAGGCCGGAACGGCTGCGCGAACCTGAACCGGGCCCGCGCTCGAGACGAGGCGGGCTGGACACGAACGTCGCTTCTTAGGAGGACATCATGCGTCAATTCGATCTTTCCCCACTCTATCGCTCGACCGTCGGTTTCGACCGTCTGTTTTCGCTGCTCGACCAGGTCGGCAGCGCCGAGACGGCGCCGAGCTACCCGCCCTACAACATCGAGCGCACGGCCGAGAACGCCTACCGCATCACCATCGCGGTCGCCGGATTCGGCGAAGCCGACCTTGCGATCGAGAGCAAGGAGAACGCGCTGACGGTGCGTGGCGAGAAGCAGGCCAACGACAACGGCCAGCCGCGCGAGATCCTGCATCAGGGCATCGCCGCGCGCGCCTTCGAGCGCCGCTTCCAGCTCGCCGACTATGTGCAGGTGACGGGTGCCAGCCTCGAGAACGGGCTGCTCCATATCGATCTCGTGCGCGAGATCCCCGAGGCCAAGAAGCCGCGCCAGATCGCGATCGGCGGCGGCAAGGCCAAGGTGCTCGAGGCCAAGGTGGAGACCGCGCAGGCCGCGTGATCGCAGCCTCACGGCTTGCCTAAAACAGAGGCGCTCCCGGGCAACCGGGAGCGCCTTTTTCGTCGTGGTCAGAAGGCGGTCCACAAGCGGGTCGGCCTCACTCCATCGGCGTGACGGGGACGGCCGGCGTCTCCGGCTTGGGCTGGGCCGAGCTCGAATCCTGCGGCTGCACCGGCGGCAGTTGTGCGGGAATGCCGGGCTGTTCGGTGCGGGCCAGCGGCGGCGTGCGCTCGCCGCCTTCGGTGCCGCGCACATCGGTTGGATTGACGAGACGGGGCTTATCCGCCCCGGTGGCCGGGTCGCTCGGCCCCGGGCTGGGTGCAGCAGGCACGGCAGGCGCGGGCGGGATCTGCATCGCCGGGGCGCTGGCTTCGGCGGGCGGCTTTGGAGCGGGTTCGGGTTCGGCGCGCGGCGGCGCGACCGGAGCCGGCGGGGTCGCGGTCGCCGGCGCGCTCGCCGCGGCGGGCGGCTTCTCCGGGGCCGGAGCGGGCTCGGCTCGTGGCGGCGTTGCCGGGGACGGCGGGAGGGCGGTGGCGGGCGCCGCGGCCTGGCCCGGCGGCTTCAAAGCGGCCGGCCTCTCGGGCGGCTGCGGCGCAAGGCGCGGCGGGCGGGGCTTTGCCTCCTCGCGCGGCTCGACGCGGGCGACGCGCGGCGCCTGGCGCGGCGCCGCCTGCAGGACGATGCGGTCGATCTCCTGGCCGCTATAGGGATCGAGGATGAGGCGAACGCGGGCACCGCTGCGGGTGCGGCCATCGACAACATAGGCGGAGCCGGTGGCGATGGTCCGGTCGACCTGGATCAACCCGAAGTCGCGGGCAGCGATGCGCGAGATCGCGCGCTGCGGGATCGGCGCCGGCGGGCGCGGCGCGACATAGCGGTAGCCGTAGCCATAGCCGAAGCGCTGCTCGAGATAGGGCGCGTCGTCATCGAGGTAGTACTGGGCCGAGGCGGTGCCGGCGGTGCCGGCGAGGGCGCCGGCAACAGCCAGACCCATCAGCGCGGTGCGCGTCGGCGCGGTCGAACGAAGAACCATGAGGGGCAGACCCTTCCAGGATGGACTGACAGGCGTTCAGTCTTCCTTAGGGATTGCGGCATGGGTGGGGCTGAAAGCGGGAGGGTTTCAGCCTTCCGCGGCCTCGATCAGGGCGATCAGCCGCGCGACCTCCGCCTCCGGCGTCGCAAACGACATGACGAAGCGGCCCACCACCTCGCCCTCCGCCAGCGCCTCGCCCGCCGGCAATGCGCGCGCCGACCAGTCGAGATAGCCAACGCCGGCCGCCTTCAGTCGTGACTGCAGGGCGGGGGACAAGATCGGAAACACTTCATTGGCCTGGCAGGGCCAGGCCAGGCGCGCCTGCGAACTGCGCCCGATCGCCTGGGCCAGGCGCTGCGCCAGCGCATTGGCGTGGCGGGCGAGGTCGAGCCAGTGCCCGTCGGCAAGCAGCCCCTCGAACTGGGCGCCGATGAGCCGGCCCTTCGACAGCGTCTGGCCGGCGCGCTTGCGGCGCCATTTCATCTCGGCCGCGCGGGTGGGGTCGAAGAAGACGACCGCCTCGGCTGCCCAGGCGCCGTTCTTGGTGCCGCCGAACGAGAGCACGTCGATGCCGGCCTTCCAGGTCGTCTCAGCCGGGCTGCAGCCTAGCGTCACCAGCGCATTGGCGAAACGGGCGCCGTCCATGTGCAGGGCCAGGCCGCGCGGTGCGGCGGCCGCCTTCAGCGCGCGGATCTCGTCGGGGGTGTAGATCGTGCCGCATTCGGTCGCCTGGGTGATCGAGAGCAGCTGCGGCTGGACCTGGTGCAGCGCGCCCTCGCGGAAGCGCACCAACGTCTGGGTGACGTCCTCGGGCGACAGCTTGTTGCCGGCGCCGGGCAGGCCGATGAGCTTGGCGCCGTCGCTGAAGAATTCCGGCGCGCCGCATTCGTCGTCGGCGACATGGCTCTCTTCATGGGTGATGACGGCGCCCCAGGGGCGGGTCAGGCTCGCCAGCGCCAGCGCATTTGCCGCCGTGCCTGACGTCACCAGGAAGACCGCGACCTCCCGCTCGAAGATCTCGGCGATGCGCCGCTCGGCGGCCTGCGTCCAGCCATCTGTGCCGTAGGCCGAGGCCGGTCCGTCATTGGCGGCGGCGATCGCGGCCATGACCTTCGGGCTGGCGCCCGCGATGTTGTCGCTGATGAAGTTCATGCCGTCAGCGATAGAGCCCGGCGGCGCCGGCGCCAAGGGCTCCCGCCGCCTAGCGGACCAGCGCCTGCACCAGCAGCGTCAGCGCCGCCGCGATCAGGGTCAGGAAGGTGGCGATCATGCCGACCACGCGGAAGCGCAGATCCTCGTCGAGATGCGAGACGCCCCAGGCATGGCTCGCGCGCCCGAGGAGCAGGCAGAGGCAGAGCGCGTGCAGCAGCAGGCCAGGCGCGCCGCGAAACTCGGCCATGGCGAGCAGGAGCAGAGCCAGCGGGGTGTATTCGGCAAAATTGCCGTGGACGCGGACGCGGCGCTCGAGTTCGCGGTCACCGGCGGTGCCGATGGCGACGCGCCCGCTGCGCCGCTGCCGCACGACCGACACCGACAGCATGACGAAGAGCAGCGCCAGCAGCGCGGCGTAGACGGGGACGATGACGAGCGACATGGGGCGAGACCGGAGGAGGGCGGGCCGTCACCCTAGGGGACCGGCCGCGGCGCCGCCAGAGCTGGCGTCAGGGTCGCTCGACAGGAAGTGAGCCTTCATCGCGGCCCTTCATGCCGGAAATGTCGGGACACGCCGTTCATTCAACATAAAATTTCCGAAGCGTGACGAATCACCGCTTGTGCGGAGATTGGAATTCTGGCAAATTCAGCGAATAGGACAGTGTTGCTGTCCCATTTTTCAGCCGCCGGCCGGGCCCCGCAAGAGGAACGGTCGTGCCATCGCAACGGAGCGGATCGATGACGAAGGGCACGGCCAAACACGCCAAAGCCACTCGTACGCGCGCCGCCCGCAAAGCGGCGGCCTGACAGGCGCGGCAGGGCGAAAGCCCTCAGCGCCTGCGGAGGACGCGGGCGCCCCGAGACCAGCGCAAGCCACCTCCGACGAACGAGCGACCCGGCCAGGTTGGCCCCGTCCTTGCTGCAGCTCCGCGAGCCGCGGCGAGCAGGGCGGCCCGGCATGGCCGACAGGTGATATGGACTCAAGGTGGCCCTCCGGCGAAAGCTGGGCGGGCGGTGGCAAGCGGGGTTTGACGATGAGCGAAACCAGCCAGTCGAGCGGCGCCTTCGAGAGCCCGGAGACCGTGGGCGTCACGACGCCGGTCACGCCGGCCTTCGAGCGTTTTCCCGAGGTGCGCGACCCCGCCATGCCGGTGCGCCAGGGGCTCTATGACCCCTCGATGGAGAAGGATTCCTGCGGCGTCGGCTTCATCGCCGACATGAAGAACCGCAAGAGCCACGCCGTCGTCGCGCAGGGCCTGCAGATCCTGCTCAACATCGACCATCGCGGCGCGGTCGGCGCCGACCCGAAGCTCGGCGACGGTTGCGGCATCCTGACCCAGATCCCGCATCGCTTCTTCAGCGAGGAATGCGCGACGCTCGGCATCGCCCTGCCGGAGGTCGGCCATTACGCGATCGGGCAGTTCTTCATGCCGCGCGATGCCGGCGACCGTAAGGTCTGCGAGGACATCGTCGAGCAGACCGTCATCGAGGAAGGCCTGATCTTCCTCGGCTGGCGCGACGTTCCGGTCGACGGCTCCGATCTCGGCAAGGCGGTGAAGGAGACCGAGCCGGTCCATCGCCAGCTCTTCGTCGGCCGGCCGGCCGAGATCGCGACCGAGGAGGAGTTCGAGCGCAAGGTCTACGTCCTGCGCAAGTCGGTCTCCAACAAGGTCTACAAGCTGAAGGACCGCGCCACCGCGACCTATTACCCGGTCTCGATGTCGGCGCGCACCATCGTCTACAAGGGCATGGTGCTGGTCACGCAGCTCGGCAGCTATTTCAAGGATCTGCAGGACGAGCGCTTCGAAAGCGCGATCGCGCTGGTGCATCAGCGCTTCGCCACCAACACCTTCCCGTCCTGGCGGCTGGCGCATCCCTACCGGATGGTCGCCCATAACGGCGAGATCAACACGCTGCGCGGCAACGTCAACTGGATGGCGGCGCGGCAGGCATCCGTCGATTCCGAGCTGTTCGGGCCCGACATCTCGAAGCTTTGGCCGATTTCCTATGAGGGCCAGTCCGACACTGCCTGCTTCGACAACGCGCTCGAATTCCTGGTGCAGGGCGGCTACTCGCTGGCTCATGCGATGATGATGCTCGTTCCCGAGGCGTGGAACGGCAACCCGCTGATGAACGAGGAGCGGCGCGCCTTCTACGAGTATCACGCTGCGCTGATGGAGCCCTGGGACGGGCCGGCCGCGATCGCCTTCACCGACGGAAAGCAGATCGGTGCGACGCTGGACCGCAACGGCCTGCGGCCGGCGCGCTATCTCGTCACCGATGACGGGCTCGTGGTGCTGGCCTCCGAATTCGGCGTGCTGCCGATCCCGGAGGAGAAGATCGTCGAGAAGTGGCGCCTGCAGCCCGGCAAGATGCTGCTGATCGATCTCGAAGAGGGCCGCATCATCGGCGACGACGAGATCAAGACGTCGCTGTGCCTCGCCAATCCCTACAAGGACTGGCTGAAGCGCACCCAGATCGTGCTGGAGGATCTGCCGCCGGTCGAGGCGCGGGCGCAGCGCACCGATGTGGCCCTGCTCGATCGCCAGCAGGCCTTCGGCTATACGCAGGAGGACACCCGTATCCTGATGGCGCCGATGGCGGTGACGGGTCAGGAAGCCGTCGGCTCGATGGGTACGGACACGCCGATCTCGGCGCTCTCGTCGAAGTCGAAGCTGCTCTATACCTATTTCAAGCAGAACTTCGCCCAGGTCACCAACCCGCCGATCGATCCGATCCGCGAGGAGCTGGTGATGAGCCTGCTCTCCTTCATCGGCCCGCGGCCGAACATCCTCGACCTCGAAGGCACCTCGCGGCGCAAGCGGCTCGAGGTGCGCCAGCCGATCCTGACCAATGATGATCTCGAGAAGATCCGCTGCATCGGCCATTACGAGGATCGCTTCGACACCAAGACGATCGACTTCACCTATCCGGCCCGCGACGGCGCGGGCGGCATGGCGGCGGCGCTGGAGCGGCTCTGCGAGCGCGCCGAGGCTGCGGTCCATGGCGGCTACAACATCATCATCCTCTCCGACCGTCTGGTCGGGCCGGACCGGATTGCGATCCCCGCGCTGCTGGCGACGGCGGCGGTGCATCATCACCTGATCCGCAAGGGCCTGCGCACCTCGGTCGGCCTCGTGGTGGAATCGGGCGAGCCGCGCGAGATCCATCATTTCTGCTGCCTTGCCGGCTACGGCGCGGAGGCGATCAACCCCTATCTCGCCTTCGACACGCTGCTCGACCTGCACGAGCAGGGCGCCTTCCCGACCGAGGTCGATGCCTATGAGGTGGTGAAGCGCTACATCAAGTCGGTCGGCAAGGGCGTGCTGAAGGTCATGTCCAAGATGGGCATCTCGACCTACCAGTCCTATTGCGGCGCGCAGATCTTCGATGCGGTCGGCCTCAAGAGCGACTTCGTCGAGCGCTACTTCTTCGGCACGGCCACTGCGATCGAGGGCGTCGGCCTCGACGAGGTCGCGCAGGAGAGCGTCAGCCGCCACAAGGACGCCTTCGGCGACGCGCCGGTCTACCGCAACAGCCTCGATATCGGCGGCGAGTATGTCTATCGCATCCGCGGTGAGGACCATGTCTGGACGCCCGACGTCGTCGCCTCGCTCCAGCATGCCGTGCGCCTCAACGCGCAGGATCGCTATGAGGACTTCGCCAAGCAGGTCAACGACGAGGCGCAGCGGCTGACCACGATCCGCGGCCTGTTCAAGCTGAAGCGGGCCAGCGAGGACGGACGCCAGCCGGTGCCGCTGGAGAGCGTCGAGCCGGCCTCCGAGATCGTGAAGCGCTTCGCCACGGGCGCGATGTCCTTTGGCTCGATCTCGCGCGAGGCTCACGAGACGATCGCGATCGCGATGAACCAGATCGGCGGCAAGTCCAACACCGGCGAGGGCGGCGAGGAGCCGATCCGCTTCAAGCCGATGGCGGACGGGCGCTCGAAGCGTTCCGCGATCAAGCAGATCGCCTCGGGCCGCTTCGGCGTGACGACCGAGTATCTGGTCAATGCCGACGTCATGCAGATCAAGGTCGCGCAGGGCGCCAAGCCCGGCGAGGGCGGCCAGCTGCCAGGCCACAAGGTCGACGCCAAGATCGCCAAGGTCCGGCATTCGACGCCGGGCGTCGGGCTGATCTCGCCGCCGCCGCATCACGACATCTACTCGATCGAGGATCTGGCGCAGCTCATCTTCGACCTGAAGAACGTCAACCCGACGGCGGACGTCTCGGTGAAGCTCGTCTCCGAGATCGGCGTGGGCACGGTTGCGGCCGGCGTCGCCAAGTCGCGTGCCGACCACATCACCATCTCGGGCTTCGAGGGCGGCACGGGCGCGAGCCCGCTGACCTCGCTGAAGCATGCCGGCTCGCCCTGGGAGATCGGCCTGGCCGAGACGCAGCAGACGCTGGTTCTCAACCAGCTGCGCGGCCGCATCGCGCTGCAGGTCGATGGTGGCCTGCGCACGGGCCGCGACGTGGTGATCGGTGCGCTGCTGGGGGCCGATGAGTTCGGCTTCTCGACCGCGCCGCTGATCGCGGCGGGCTGCATCATGATGCGCAAGTGCCATCTCAACACCTGCCCGGTCGGCGTCGCGACGCAGGACCCGGTGCTGCGCAAGCGGTTCAAGGGCCTGCCCGAGCACGTCATCAACTACTTCTTCTTCGTCGCCGAAGACGTGCGCAAGATCATGGCGGAGATGGGCTTCACCAAGCTCGAGGAGATCGTCGGCCGCTCCGACCTGCTCGACAAGCGCGAGGCGATCGACCACTGGAAGGCCAAGGGTCTCGATTTCTCGCGGCTGTTCCACAAGGTCGACATGCCCGGCGTGGCGATCCGCCATGTCGAGCTGCAGAAGCACCCGATCGACGACGTGCTCGACCGCAAGCTGATCGCGGGCGCGAAGGACGCGCTGGAGACCGGCGCGCCGGTCGTGCTCGAACACCCGATCTGCAATGTCGACCGCAGCGTCGGCGCGATGCTCTCGGGCGCCGTCGCCAAGAAGTACGGTCATGCCGGCCTGCCTGAGGACACCATCACGGTGAAGCTCAAAGGCACCTCGGGCCAGAGCTTCGCCGCCTTCCTGGCCGCGGGCGTCACCGTCGAGCTGACCGGGCAGGCCAACGACTATGTCGGCAAGGGCCTCTCCGGCGGCAAGCTGGTGGTCAAGCCGGACCCGGCCTCCAAGGCCGTGCCGGAGCGCTCGATCATCGTCGGCAACACGGTTCTCTACGGCGCGATCGCGGGCGAGGCCTATTTCCGCGGCATCGCCGGCGAGCGCTTCGCGGTCCGCAATTCGGGCGCCGTCGCGGTGGTCGAGGGCACGGGCGACCATGGCTGCGAATACATGACCGGTGGCGTCGTCGCGGTGATCGGGCCGACGGGGCGCAACTTCGCGGCCGGCATGTCGGGCGGCATCGCCTATGTCCTCGACGAGGACGGCACCTTCGCCCAGCGCTGCAACCTCTCCATGGTCGATCTCGAACCGGTCGAGGAGGAGGAGGACCTGATGGAGCGGCTGCACCATCATGGTGGCGACCTCGAGCACAAGGGCCGCATCGACATGGCCAACATGTCGGGCCATGACGAGGAGCGCCTGATGCAGATGCTGACGAACCATGTCGACTATACCGGTTCTGACACGGCCAAGCGCATCCTGGAGAACTGGGCCGATTACCGGACCAAGTTCGTCAAGGTGATGCCGGTCGAATACCGCCGGGCGCTGCGCGAGATGGAACAGGCGCGGTCGCTGCAGGCGGCGGAATAAGACGAGGGTCGGTTCCGGGCGGGCTTCGACCGCCCCGGGACTTCATCGGGACAGGCGCCCCGCCCCGCGGGGATGCCCGGCGAGGCCGGGCGGGACGGCGAGAGACAGGACATGGGCAAGGTCACCGGCTTTCTCGAATTTGACCGGCAGGAGCAGAAGTATCAGCTCGCCGGCGACCGCATCCGCCATTTCCGGGAGTTCACGCTCCCGCTGGAGGAGCGCGACGTCAAGAAGCAGGCGGCGCGCTGCATGGATTGCGGCATTCCGTTCTGCCATGGGCCGACCGGCTGTCCGGTCCACAACCAGATCCCGGACTGGAACGAACTGGTCTATTCCGGCGGCTGGGAGGATGCGTTGCGCAACCTCCATTCCACCAACAACTTCCCGGAGTTCACCGGCCGCATCTGCCCCGCGCCCTGCGAGGAAGCCTGCACGCTGAACCTCGAGAACATGCCGGTCACGATCAAGACGATCGAGCAGGCGATCGCCGACAAGGGCTGGCAGGAGGGCTGGATCGTCCCTGAGCCGGCCGCGGTCCGCACCGGCAAGAAGATCGCCGTCGTCGGCTCCGGGCCGGCGGGCCTGGCAGCGGCGCAGCAGCTCGCCCGCGTCGGCCACGAGGTCCATGTCTATGAGCGCGAGGCGCGGGCCGGTGGCCTGCTGCGCTACGGCATCCCCGACTTCAAGATGGAAAAGAAGCACATCGACCGCCGCGTCAAGCAGATGGAGGCCGAGGGCGTCACCTTCCATTACAACGTCAACATCGGCGTGACGCTGCCGTTCCGCGAGCTCGTCGACGGGCATGACGCGGTGCTGATGAGCGGCGGCGCCGAGACCCCGCGCGATCCCGGCCTGCCGGACACCAATCTCGACGGCGTGCATTACGCGATGCCCTACCTCACCCAGCAGAACAAGCGGGTGGGTGGCGAGGACGTCTCGGGCATCACGCCCATCCTTGCCGGCGGCAAGCATGTCGTCGTGGTGGGCGGCGGCGACACGGCGTCGGACTGCGTCGGCACGGCCTTCCGCCAGGGTGCGCTCTCGGTGACGCAGCTCGACATCCGGCCGATGGCGCCGCAGATCGAGGACAAGCTCACCGTCTGGCCCTATTGGCCGACGAAGTTCCGCACCTCCTCCTCGCAGGCCGAGGGCGCCGAGCGCGAGTTCCAGGCGGCGACGCTCGGGCTCGAGGGTCGCAACGGCAAGCTCACCGGCGTGCGCTGCGCCCGCGTCGACGAGAAGCGGCAGCCGATCCCGGGCACCGAATTCGTGCTGCAGGCCGATCTCTGCTTCCTCGCCATCGGCTTCGCCGGTTCGCTGATCGAGGGCATGATCGCGCAGTCGGGCGCGGCCGTGGACAAGCGCGCCAACGTCGTCGCCAATGACAGCGACTATCGCACCAGCGTCGACAAGGTCTTCGTCGCCGGCGACATGCGCCGCGGCCAGTCGCTCGTCGTCTGGGCGATCCGCGAGGGCCGCCAGGCCGCGCATGCGATCGACAAGCACCTGATGGGCGAGACGATCCTGCCGGTGTGAGGGGCTTTCGTCATGGTCGGGCCTGACCCGACCATCCCGGAAACCAGTGGCCTCTCGTCGTGAGATTCTCGCGTCAAGCCCGAGAATGACGGCGGGCCCTGGGCCTCACCGCGGCCAGCGGTGATCGTCCATTCGCCCCGGCTTCGGATCGGGCAGGATGCCCTCGCCGAAGATGCGGTCGAGCTGGCCGGCGATTTCGCCGCGGCCCCGCGCCTCGGGGATCGAGACCAGCAGCGCCTGTTCGCCCGGCCCGGCCGTCCCCGTCAGCGGCAGGATCGGCCCGGCCGCGGGCTTGGCCTGGAGCGCGGCGGGCAGGCTGATCACGGGCAGGCCCGCGACCATCTGATCGATCAGGCGCTCGATGCCGCCCGGCTGCAGCTCGGGATTGGTCGGGGCTCCGGTCTCGGGCGAGACCGGCAGCGCAATGATGCCGCTCTGGACCCCTGGCGCAAACAGCCGCCGCACCAGCACATCGACGAAATGCGCGGCCTTGCGAGCGCCGGCGCCGGTGAAGTGGATACCGTCGCCGAGCCGCAGCCGCGTGGGCTGGCCGGAGACGTCGGGGCCCATCGCAGCGTAGCGGTTTTCCGCATCGACGAAGGCGCCCCAGAGATCGACATATTGCCCGCCGGCACGCTCGACCTGCTGGCGGTACTGCTCGTTGAAGGTCACCAGATCGGCGGAGAGCCGCGCGTTCTGCACCGGCGGCGCGCCGACCCAGATCAGCGGGACGCGCCGTGCCGCGAAGGCCTGCGCGACGGCATTGATGCGCTCGCGGTAGAGTTCGAGCCAGCGCGGGCTGAGCGGCTCGTGAACGGTTTCGCCCTCGCGGATCGCCTGGCGGTCGTTGAGGCCGACCAGCATGACGCCCAGTCCGACCTTGGCATCGCCGGCGACGAGTTCGGCGGCGGCCCTGGGCCAGTCGTGGAAATCGCTGCGGACGAGGCCCGAATCCGGTTTCGCCCGCGCGATCACGGCGAGATCGGGCCGGTCCTCCAGCGCTTCCTCCAGACCGTCGGCCAGAAGGTTGGCGAGCGAGTCACCGATGACGAGGATGTGGTGGGCGACGTCGACCTTGGGGATGACGGGATCGTCGCGGACGACGACGGGAGCCGCCGGGCGGCGGCGAACCACCGGCGCGACGCGCTGGCGCTGCGGCTGGACGACCTGGGGCTGTGCAGGCTGCTGCCAGAAGAGCTGGAAGAAACTGCGCTGCTGCTGCGGTTGCGGCTGGGCCTGTCGCGCCTGCTGCGCGTGGGAGGGGGCTCCGCCGGCCAGAAGGAGCAGGCCGGCGACCGCCAGCATCGTGAAGAGGGCGCGCAAACGCATCGGGCTCTCGATCCGCGCCCCTCTGCGGGGCCGCGCCATCATAGCGGAAGACGCGGCATCCGTCAGCGCGGGCTGCGCAGCCGCGCGAGCAGGGCCGGCGTCGGCCAGCCATCGGGGATCTCGCCCTGCCGGAGCTGATACTGGCGCACCGCTTCGCGCGTGCCGGTGCCGATGCGCCCGTCGGCGTCATGGTCGTAGAGGCCGAGCGTCTTGAGCCGGCGCTGCAGGTCCTGGATGCCGGCCTTGTCGAGGCGGGGCGCCTGGACCGGCCAGTCCGCCTGGATGGCGGGGCGGCCCAGGATGCGGTCGCCGAGATGGCCGACGGCGAGCGCATAGGCGTCCGACGAGTTGTACTTCTTGATGACGTCAAAATTCGCGGTCAGCAGTATCACCGGGCCGCGATGGCCGGCGGGGTAGAACAGCCGCCCCTCGCCTGAGGAGGGCAGGCGCCCGCCATCGGCCTTGCGCACGCCGGCGGAGGCGAATTGCGAAAAGCTCGCCTTGTTGAGCTTGTGGTCGAACCCTTCGGGCAGCGTGACCTCGAGGCCCCAGGGCAGGCCCGGGACCCAGCCATAGCCCTTGAGGTAGTTGGCCGTGGAGGCGAGCGCATCGGCGGTCGAGTTCCAGATGTCGGCATGGCCGTCGCCGGTGAAATCGACTGCATATTTGCGGTAGCTCGAGGGCATGAACTGGGTGTGGCCCATGGCGCCGGCCCAGGAGCCGCGCAACTCGCGGCGCTCGACATGGCCCTCCTCGATCAGCTCCAGAGCGGTCAGAAGCTCGTCGCGGAAGAAGTCGCCGCGGTAGCGGATATGGGCGAGCGTCGCCAGCGAGCGGATGGTGTCCTTGTCGCCCTTGAACGAGCCGTAATTGGTTTCCATGCCCCAGACGCCGAGCACGATCTCCTTTGGCACGCCGTAGCGCGCCTCGACCTGCGCCAGCACCGAGGCGTTGTCGGCTGCCGCATCGCGACCGCGGGGAATGCGCGTGCCGCCGACCGCGCTGTTGAGATAGCCCCAGATCGGGGCCGTGAATTCCGACTGCTTCTTCGTCAGCGCCGCAATGGCGGGGTCCGGCGTCACGCCGCGGAAGGCGGCGTCGAAGGTCGCGCGCGAGATCCCGCGCGCCTGGGCCTGCGGCCAGAGCTTCTGCAGGAAGGCGCCGAAATCGCCCTCGGCCGGGCGCGCGGTTGGGGTGGGCGGGGCCTCACGCGTGCGGGCGGAGGTGCTGATCGAGCCCGTCGTCTGGGCAAGCGCGGGCGCCAGGCTGATCAGGGCCGTTGCGGCGATGACGGACAGGCGCATGGACAACTCGGACGGCTGGAGAGAAGGGTCGCTCCAGAGCGCCCGAACAAGATTAACCAAAGGTTAAGCCTGGCGGCAATGATGGGCGCGCGGTGTCGCAAGCCGCCGCGGGGAGGCGGTCACATCGCGTTGCGGGTCTTTAGGCTTGTTTCCCAGGCCAGCGCCTGGCGGACGATCTCCTCGAGGTCGTCATGCTCCGGCTTCCAGCCGAGTTCGTCGCGGATCCGGTCGGCCTTGGCGACGAGGGCGGCGGGGTCGCCGGCACGGCGGCCCGAGAGCCTGACGGGGAAATCGACGCCGGACACCGCCTTCACGACCTCGACGACCTCCTTCACCGAATAGCCCCGGCCATAGCCGCAGTTCAGGGTCAGGCTCTCGCCGCCGCCGCGCAGATGGTCGAGCGCGGCGAGATGGGCGCGGGCGAGGTCGGTGACGTGGATGTAGTCGCGGATGCAGGTTCCGTCGGGCGTCGGATAGTCGGTGCCGAAGACCTCGAGCCCGTCGCGCTGGCCGAGCGCCGCCTGGCCGGCGACCTTGATGAGATGCGTCGCGTTGGGGGAGGACTGGCCGGAGCGGCCCTTGGGGTCGGCGCCGGCGACGTTGAAATAGCGCAGCACGATGTAGCTCAGCCCATGCGCCTTCGCCGCATCGGCGAGCATCCATTCGCTCATCAGCTTGGAGCGGCCATAGGGGTTGATCGGGTGAAGCTCGATCTCCTCCGGCACCGGGCTGACCGCGGGTTCGCCATAGACGGCCGCGGTGGACGAGAAGATGACGCGACGCACGCCGCCGCGCACCGCACTCTCCAGCAGGGCCCGCGTCTTCACGGTGTTGTTGAGATAGTAGCCCAGCGGATCGGCGACGGATTCCGGGACGACGATCTTCGCGGCGAAATGGGCGATCTCGGTCACGCCATGCTCGGCGATGATGCGCGCCACGAGCTCCTGGTCGGCGACATCGCCCTGGATCAGCGGCACCTCCTTCGGCACGGCCCACCAGAAGCCGGTGGAGAGGTTGTCCAGAACGACCACGCTCTCGCCACGGTCGAGCAGTTCCAGAACCATGTGGCTGCCGATATAACCGGCACCGCCCGAAACAAGTACCGCCATCGCCTTCAGCCACCTCCCGCCTACAGGAACCGCGCCACGCAACTCGCGTTCACGGTCTCGCAAGCTCATTCTGCTTTTAATACGATGTGACCGGCTCAACCAAGCCGCGAGCTGGCCGCTCTTCCACCCGAACCGCCGCAGGCACCCCATGCCGAGGCGCCAATTGGACCTTCAATGTCGAAACGCATCCGCAAGGCCGTCTTCCCCGTCGCCGGTCTCGGCACCCGGTTTCTCCCAGCGACCAAGGCGATCCCGAAGGAGATGCTGACGGTCGTCGACCGGCCGGTGCTCCAGCATGTCGTGGACGAGGCGCGCGCCGCCGGAATCGAGCATTTCGTCTTCATCACCGGCCGCAACAAGGCTGTGATCGAGGACCATTTCGACTTCGCCTACGAACTCGAAGACACCCTGCGCAAGCGCAACAAGACCGCCGAGATCGAGGCCCTGGCCGCCGATCTGCCGCTCGCCGGTGCGACCAGCTTCACCCGCCAGCAGCAGCCGCTGGGCCTCGGCCACGCCGTCTGGTGCGCGCGCGACATCATCGGCGACGACGAGCCCTTCGCCCTGCTGCTGCCCGACATGCTGCACCACACCCATGGCCGCGGCTGCCTCGCGCAGATGATCGACGCCTACAACAAGCATGGCGGCAACCATATCGCGGTGGCTCCCGTGCCCGACGACCAGACCCATCAATACGGGATCGTCGGTGTCGAGAACCGCGAGGCCAAGGTCTCGAAGGTGACCAAGATGGTCGAGAAGCCCGCGAAGGGCACGGCTCCCTCCAACCTGCACATCACCGGCCGCTACATCCTGCAGCCGACGATCTTCAACCTGCTGGCCAATCAGGAGCCGGGCGCCGGCGGCGAAATCCAGCTCACGGATTCGATGATCGCGCTGTCGCGGCTGGAGCCGTTCCACGCCGTGCGCTTCGACGGCGACATCTACGACACCGGCTCGAAGATGGGCTTCCTGGCGGCGAATGTCGCTTATGCGCTCGACCGGGACGATCTCGGCCCGCAGCTGCGCATGGAGCTCGAGCGGCTCATGGAGCGCTGATCATGCGCCACGGCCGGAGCCGGCCGGGTGAGTGACGGCATTGTCTTCGACCGCGCGCTCGGCCGCCGGCGCCTGACGCGGGCGCTCGCGGCCGGCTATCCCGACTTCCTGCTGGAGCGCGCGACGCAGGATCTGGAGGAGCGGCTGGCGGCCGTCCTCCGGCAGTTCGGCGACGCGGCCGACCTCGGCTCGTCGCTGCCGCTGGCCGTGCCGGTGCTGCGGGGCAAGGCTGCACGCGTGCTGCATATGGCGGAGGCGCCGGGCGGCCGGACCGATCTGGTGGGCGATCTGGAGAGACTGCCCTTCGCTGCGGCCAGCCTCGATCTCGCTTCGTCCCTGCTCGCCCTGCAGGGCGTCAACGACCTGCCCGGCGCACTGATCCAGATCCGCCGCGCCTTGCGGCCGGACGGGCTGTTCATCGGCTGCCTGCTCGGCGGGCGCACGCTGAGCGAACTGCGGCAGGTGCTGCTGGAGGCGGAGGCCGAGACCTCGGGCGGCGCCAGCCCCCGGATCGCGCCCTTTGCGGATTTGCGCGATCTCGGCAGCCTGCTGCAGCGGGCGGGCTTCGCACTGCCGGTCGTCGACAGTGAGGTCGTGACCGTGCGCTATCGCGATCTGTTCGGGCTGCTGCGCGACCTGCGGGCGTTGGGCTGGGGCAATGCCCTGACGGCCCGGCGAAGGACGGGCTTGCGCCGCGATACGCTGATGCGGGCGGCCGCGCTCTATGCCGAGCGTTTCGCGGACCCCGATGGAAAGCTTCGCGCGACCTTCGAGATCGTCTGGCTCTCGGGCTGGGCACCCCATGAAAGCCAGCAGAAGCCGCTCAGGCCTGGCTCGGCCAAGGCGCGTCTGGCGGATGCGCTCGGCGTGCCCGAGATCGGGACGGGCGACAAGGCGGGCCGACCATGAGTGTGGGCACGCCCTTCCCGTCATGGTCGGGCTTGTCCCGACTATCCACGTCTTTCTCCGGAGAGGGCGGTGTTCAAGACGTGGATTCACGCCACAAGGGCGAGAATGACGGACTTCGGAGCTGTTAGGAGGAGCCGGGCGATGAGCGGCAGACAGGAACGCCTCGAGCGCGCCGCCTTCGGCGTCTTCCGTCCGGTCCCGACGCGCTGGCACGACAATGACGTCTACGGCCACGTCAACAATGTCGTCTATTACGCCTGGTTCGACACCGCCGTGAACGCCTGGCTGGTCGAGCACGGCTTCCTCGACATCGCCGGCAGCGCAACGGTCGGGCTCGTGGTCGAGACGACCTGCACCTATTTCGAGAGCGTGGCCTTTCCGGAGACCGTCGAACTCGGCCTCGGCGTCGAGCGGCTGGGCACCAGCTCGGTGACCTACCGCATCGGGGTCTTCCGGCAGGACTCGCGGCTGGCGGCGGCGCAGGGCCGCTTCACCCATGTCTATGTCGATCGCGCGACGCAGCGCCCGGTGCCGATTCCGGCCGATCTGCGCGTGGCGCTCGAAGCCCTCACATCGTCAGGCGGATCTGGCTGATCTCGCGGGCGATCTGCTGGAAGATGGGGCCGAGCTGCGACGCATTGGAGACCTCGTAATACATCGAGGTCTCGCTGGCGCAGCCGCGCAGCAGGCTGCTGTTCCCGTCGATGACGCGGATCGAGTAGACCCGGATCCCCGCCGTCTTGGCGCTGGCGCAGGCGGCGGCCGTGCGCTGGTCCATCGTCGTCTGGCTGTCGCCGAAGCGGTTCTGCGTGTTGTCGCCGTCGGTGAGCAGGATCATGTACTTTGTCAGGCGCGGGGTGCTCGTGGCGGCGGCTTCCGGCAGGGGGGCGCCCTGGCTCAGGCTGGCCATGCCCCAGGCGGCGCCGATGGTGACGTTGGTGTTGCCGACCGGCGTCATGGCGTTGACGGTGCTTTCCAGCGCGGTCCAGTCGCTGGTCAGCGGGCGCATGGGCGTCAGGGTCGACTGGGCGCAGAAATCGGCCGGATAGAGCGTGGCGTTGACGCCCGCAACCGCGTTCGCATCGCTCACATCGTTGGGCTTGTCGCGGTCGCTGATGCAGCCCTGCCAGGTCGCCTTGGTGATGGTTTCGGTTGTCCGGCTGCGGCCGCTGCCGATGGTGCGGGTCTGGTCGTAGCGCAGCCAGGGCGCGTCCTTGTAGCTCGTCGGCAGGCGCACCTGGGTGGCGAAGGGAACGACCGAGATGCGAATCTGGTCGGTGGCGGTCGAAGCGTCCTTCATGATCTTCAGGAGATCGAGCGAGGCCTTCTTCAGCTCGGTCATCTTGTTCGACGCCGCCATCGAGCCGGTGTTGTCGAGGACCAACGCGAGTTCGATGGTGTTCGTGCCCCAGGCTGACTGAGCCGAGGAGGCGACGGCGACCGTGTCGAAGCCCATGACGCGGGCGAGGCTCGTCTCGACGGTGCCGTTGGCGGTGACGTTCACGGTGCGGGCCGTGCGGTCGATGGTGACCGTGTAGCCGTCGAGCGTGGCGCTGGTGTTGCCGGAGAAATTGGCCCGGATCAGCGCTTCGGCGCGGGTCCGCAGCTGCGAGTCGGTCATCTTCGAGGCGTCGCGTGCCACCATCAGCGCGGCCGAGTCGACCGCGGCGTTCAGCGTCGTCCGCGCCGAGGCGGCCCGGCCGTAATCGACGACGGCGCCGGCCAGCCCGATCAGCGGCACCGCCGCGAAACCGAACAGAACCGCGACATTGCCGGAGCGGTCCTTCCTGAAACGGGACAAAAGCGACATCGAGATGTTCCTCCGCGGCACGGTGCGCCCCGTGCTGCCCCAATCAGCGCAGGCGGCGTGCCAACCGGGCCGCGCAGAGGCCGATGCGGCGGGAATGCGTTGTCTACGCCCGTCAGTCGGGTTATGCCCCGCGCATCGAAACTGGCCGCGCGGCCGGAACGGCAGGAACCCTCGCCCCGTGATTCCCAACGACATCAAGATCACGCCGCAGCTCGTCGCCGAACACGGCCTGAAGCCCGACGAGTATCAGCGCTTCCTGCATCTGATCGGGCGCGAGCCGACGATCACCGAACTCGGCATCGTCTCGGCGATGTGGAACGAGCACTGCTCGTACAAATCCTCGAAGATCCATCTGAAGACGCTGCCGACCAAGGCGCCCTGGGTCATTCAGGGGCCGGGCGAGAATGCCGGCGTCATCGATATCGGCGACGGTCTCGCCATCGTCTTCAAGATGGAGAGCCACAACCACCCCTCCTTCATCGAGCCCTACCAGGGCGCGACGACGGGTGTCGGCGGCATCCTGCGCGACGTCTTCACCATGGGTGCGCGGCCGATCGCGGTGCTCGATGCGTTGCGCTTCGGCTCGCCGGACCATCCGCGCACGCGCCATCTCGTCTCGGGCGTCGTCGCCGGCGTCGGCGGCTACGGCAATTCCTTCGGCGTGCCCAATGTCGGCGGTCTGACCGGTTTCCACAGCCGCTATGACGGCAATATCCTCGTCAACGCCATGGCGGTGGGCATCGCGCGGGCGGACGAGATCTTCTACGCCAAGGCCTCGGGCGTCGGTAAGGCGATCGTCTATCTCGGATCCAAGACCGGCCGCGACGGCATCCATGGCGCGACCATGGCCTCGGCCGCCTTCGGCGAGGGCGCCGAGGAGAAGCGCCCGACCGTGCAGGTCGGCGATCCCTTCGCGGAGAAGCTCCTGCTCGAGGCCTGCCTCGAGATCATGGCGGCTGGCCATGTCGACGCGATCCAGGACATGGGCGCGGCGGGCCTGACCTGCTCGGCGGTCGAGATGGGTGCCAAGGGCGATCTGGGTGTGGAGCTCAATCTCGATGCCGTGCCCTGCCGTGAGGACGGCATGAGCGCCTATGAGATGATGCTGTCGGAAAGCCAGGAGCGCATGCTCATGGTGATCAAGCCCGGCCATGAGGAGCCGGCCGAGGCGATCTTCCGGAAATGGGGGCTGGACTTCGCCGTCGTCGGCCACACCACCGACGATCTGCGCTTCGTCGTGAAGCACCAGGGCGAGACCATGGCCGATCTCCCGATCAAGGAGCTCGGCGACGAGGCGCCCGAATATGACCGACCCTGGATCGAGACGCCGCCGAAGCAGCGCATCGCGCCCGAGAGCGTCGCGGCGCCGGTCGCGAACGCCCAGGCCCTGCTGAAGCTGATCGGCTCGCCCGACCTCTGCTCTAAGCGCTGGGTCTGGGAGCAGTATGACACGCTGATCCTCGGCAATTCGGTGGTGACGCCGGGCGGCGATGCCGGGCTGATCCGCATCGAGGACGGGCCGAAGGGCCTGGCCATGACCGCCGACGTCACCCCGCGCTATTGCGAGGCCGATCCTTTCGAGGGCGGCAAGCAGGCGGTGGCGGAAGCCTGGCGCAATCTCACCGCGACCGGGGCGACCCCGCTCGCCGTCACCGACAATCTGAACTTCGGCAATCCCGAGCGGCCCGAGGTGATGGGCCAGCTCGTCGGCTGCATCAAGGGCATCGGCGAGGCCTGCCGCGCGCTCGACTTCCCGGTCGTCTCCGGCAATGTCTCGCTCTACAACGAGACCAACGGTGTCTCGATCCTGCCGACCCCGACCATCGGCGGCGTCGGCGTGCTGGCGGACGTGACGAAGCATGCGACCGTCGCCTTCAAGGCGGAGGGCGAGGCGATCCTGCTGATCGGCGAAACCACCGGCTGGCTCGGCCAGAGCGCCTATCTCGCGACGATCTGCGGCCGTGAGGAGGGTGCGCCGCCGCCGGTCGATCTCGCCGTCGAGCGCCGCAATGGCGATGTCGTGCGCGGCCTGATCACGACCGGGCGCGTCAGCGCCTGCCACGACCTGTCCGACGGCGGCCTAGCCGTGGCTCTGGCTGAGATGGCCATGGCGGGCGGCATTGGCGCCACCATCGAAACACTGCCGGCGGGCCCGGCCCATGCCGTGCTCTTCGGCGAGGACCAGGCGCGCTATCTCGTCACCGTGCCGGCCGGCTCTGCCGATGCGGTCCGGGCCGAGATCGCGGCGGCGGGCGTGCCGGTGGCCGTGCTCGGCCGCACGGGCGGAGCGGCGCTGGCGCTGGCGGGCGAGACCCCTGTGGTGGTTTCCGATCTGAAGAGCGCCCATGAGACCTGGCTGCCGGCCTATATGGCCGGCAAGACCGCCTGAGGAGAACCGCCATGGCGATGGATGCCCACGACATCGAGGCGATGATCAAGGCGGCGCTGCCGGATGCGATCGTCGAGATCAAGGATCTCGCCGGCGACGGCGACCATTACGCCGCGACGGTGACCTCGGCCGCCTTCAAGGGCAAGACCCGGGTGCAGCAGCACCAGATGGTCTATGCCGCGCTGCAGGGGAACATGGGCGGGGTCCTGCACGCCCTTGCGCTGACGACCTCGGTTCCCCAGAATTAGGGGAGCTTTTCCGCGGAGGCTGCCATGCCGGCCGATACGCTTTACGAGGACGACATCGTCAGCTGGTCCGAACGCCAGGCTCAAGGCATCCGCGAGCTTGCCCGCACGCGTCCGGAGCTGTCGAATCTGCTCGACTGGGAGAACATCGCCGAGGAGATCGAAACCTTGGGACGCAGCGAGTGGAAGGCTGTCGCCTCAAAACTGCGCGTCGCGCTGGAGCACATCATCAAGGCCTATTGCGATCCCGATGCGCTGTCCTGCCGGGTCTGGGAGGGCGAGACCAACCGCGCGCTTGCCGAGGCGCGCGAGGATTACCGTCCATCGATGCGCCAGCATCTCGACATGGACGCGATCTGGCAGAGCGCCTTCCGCTTCGCGGCCGATACGCTGCGGATCTACGGTGTCCGGATTCCGCCGGGGATCCCTGCGAAAAACCCCTTCGAACTCGACCAGCTTCTGGACGCGGCTTTCGATCATCGCAGCGGCCTCGAAACGCTGCTCGGCAAGTCGTCTTCAAGCCACTGACGCAACATAGGATCACGCTCATGTCCGACACCAACGCCCGCATCGATTCCGAGGTGAAGTCCGCCGATGTGGTGCTCTTCATGAAGGGCACGCCGCAGTTCCCGATGTGCGGTTTCTCGGGGCAGGTCGTGCAGATCCTGTCCTATGTCGGCGTGCCGTTCAAAGGCGTGAACGTGCTCGAGGACCAGGAGATCCGCGAGGGCATCAAGGCCTATTCGAACTGGCCGACGATTCCGCAGCTCTACGTCAAGGGCGAGTTCATCGGCGGCTGCGACATCACCCGCGAGATGTTCCAGGCTGGTGAGCTGCAGGCGCTGCTTGCCGAGAAGGGCATCGCGGTCAAGCAGGCGAGCTGAGTCCCGCCTCCGGCCCGACAAACCGGCGCCCCATTCGCCGTCTTCCGTGCGCGCCGCTCACGGGAGACGCCGATGCCTCGCTTCATTACGACCGCCATCCTCGCCTGCGCCACTGCGGCGCCTTGGCTCACGCCGGCACCGGCGCTTGCCGATTGGGACAAGGCGAGGCTGTCGCGCGAGATCGGCGCGATCGAGCGGGAGGCCAAGGGCCGGCTCGGCGTCGCCCTGCTCGATCTGAAGGACCGCTCGCTCTGGTCGCATCGCGGCAGCGAGCGCTTCCCGATGCAGAGCGTGTTCAAATGGCCGCTCGCCATTGCGGCGCTGCAGGCGGTCGAGGCCGGCAAGCTCAGGCTCGACCAGCCGGTCACGATCAGGCGCAGCGAATTCTCGCTCTATCACAGCCCGCTCGCCAAGGCCTTCAAGGGTGAGGCCAACGCCTATCCGGTGCGGGAGCTGATCGCGCTCGCCGCCGGCGAGAGCGACAACACCGCCGCCGACATCCTGATGCGCGAGATCGGCGGGCCGCAGGCGGTCACCGCCATGCTCAAGGCCGGCGGCATCACCGGTATCTCCGTCGATCGCTATGAGCGGCAGTTCCAGCCCGAGGTGTTCGGCTTGGCCGGCTTCGGCTGGTCGCAGGTGATCGACGAACCGGCCTACCGCGCCAGGCTCTCCGCACTGGATCCGACTAAGCGCAAGGCGGCTCTCCAGGCGGCCCTGAAGGATCCACGCGACAGCGCCACGCCCGAGGCCAGCGTCGCCTTCGTCGAGGCGCAGGCGAAGGGCAACTGGCTGCGCGAGCCGGCGCACAGCGCGCTGATCGACAAGATCACCCTTGAAACGAAGTCGGGTCCCGACCGCATCCGCGCCGGACTGCCGCAAGGCGCGCGCTTCGCCCACAAGACGGGTGCCGGCCTGACGATAGACGGGATCAACCACGCCACCAACGACATCGGGCTCGTCACCCTGCCGAATGGGCGTGTCTTCGCCATCGCGGTCTATCTGGCCGGCTCGACGACGGATGCAAAGCAGCGCGAGGCGGCCCATGCCGCCGTGGCGCGGCTGGCGGTCTCGGCGCTGCGCTAGGCGCGCTTGGCCAGCCGCTCGGCGATGAAGATGCCGCCGAGCACGAGCAGCAGGGCGACGCCATGATAGAGCGCGAGCTGCTCGCCGAGGATCAGAACGGCGAGGATGGGCGCGAAGACCGGCACGAGATTGACGAAGACGCCGGCGCGTCCCGGGCCGATCAGCTCGACCGAGCGCATGAAGAAGAGCTGCGACAGGATCGACGGGCCGATCGCGACATAGAGCAGGATCAGCCAGCCTTGCGGCGTCTTCACCGTGAAGGCGCCCTGCGCGACCTCAATCGCCAGCAGCGGCAGTGACACCAGGCAGGCCACCATCGCCAGCGCCGAGAAGAAGACGAGGCCGGGCACCTGCGGCCGCGAGCGGATCGCCACCGTGTAGCCCGCATAGAAGGTGCAGGCGACGATCATGAAGAGATCGCCGGGCGCGAAGGCGAATTGCCGGAGTACCGCGAATTCGCCCCGGCTGGCGACGACGGCGACGCCGAGCAGCGTGACGAGGACGCCGAGCGCCTGCACGGGGCCGATCGGCGTGCGATAGGCGATGAAGGCGCCGATCAGCACGAAGACCGGGATCGAGCCCTGGAGAATGCCGATATTGATGGCCGTCGTCGAATAGGCGGCGAGATACATCAGGGCGTTGAAGGCGGTGAAGCCGATGGTGCCCATCGCGACGATGAACTTCCAGTGGGCCTTGAGCACCGGCCAGTGCGCCTTGATCTGATGGCGCAGCAGCACCGGCATGACCGCGCAGACCACGACCCAGCGCAGCGAGGTCAGCGCCATCGGCGAGATGGCGTCGACCGCGAGGCGACCGGCCACCGCATTGCCGCCCCACATCAGGGTCGTCAGGGTCAGCAGCAGATAGGCATTGCCCCAGAGGCGCTGCTTGAGGGTCTGGTTCGCGGGCAAGCGGTCAACCGATCGGGAAACGGGCTCCTGCAATAGCCTTGCGCGCGGTTCGCGTCATGTGGGATGAGGCGCAGTGGCGCCCGGCGCCCGGCGCATCCCTCACCCACAGTCACCCGCGGCCTCTCCCATGCTCGATGTCGTCCGACGCCCGCTCCGCCTGCTCTTCGTGGACGGCAACACCCGCGCCCAGCGCGAGAGCCACGCCGCCGGCTATGGCGCCCAGCCGGCCGAAGCCTATGCCGCCGAGGTCGCCGCGATCGAGCCCGGCGTGGTGACCGACATCTGCCTGCCGGCCGATGAGGGCGCCAATCTGCCGGACGGGGCGGGCTTGCAATCCTATGACGGCATCGTCCTCACCGGCTCGGCCCTGCACATTTACGAGCTCGAGCCGGCGGTCACCCGCCAGATCGAGCTGATGCGTGCGATCTATGCCAGCGGCACGCCCTGTTTCGGCTCCTGCTGGGGCATCCAGATGGGCGCGGTCGCGGCCGGCGGCACGGTCACGCGCAACCCGCGCGGGCGCGAGGTCGGCTTCGCCCGGCGGATCACGGTCAACGAGGCCGGCCGCAGCCATCCGCTGCTGGCCGGGCGCCCGGCGGCTTTTGATGCGCCGGCGATCCATCTCGACACGGTGGTGCTGCCGCCCGGCGACACCACCATCCTGGCCTCGAACGCCTATAGCGACGTGCAGGCGGCCGAGATCCGCCATGAGGGCGGCGTGTTCTGGGGCGTGCAGTACCACCCGGAATTTCCGCTGCGCCAGGTCGCTTCGATCCTCGGGCGGATGGTGCCGATCCTGGTGGAGGAGGGCTTCCGGCGCGACGAGGCCGCCGCAGAAACCTGGCTCGCCGAACTGCGCGCGCTCGACGCCGACAGGAGCCGTCAGGACCTCGCCTGGGCGCATGGACTCGACGCCGAAGTGCTGGACGACACCCGCCGCGTCACCGAGCTGCGCAACTTCCTGGACCACCGCGTCAAGCCGCAGGCGAGCGTGCGCGGACGGGCCTGATCGACCCTGCTGGCGGGCCGGCTGGCCGCTGGATGTCGCTGAAAACGTGGACGTATCGCGTCCAAGTTGCATAATGCTTGGGCAATTCCTCTTTTGAGTTAATCGAATTTTAAACGCTGAGGGCGGAAATCGGGGGTGTTATGACGTTGGGAAAGGTCTTTGGCTTTCTCTTCGTCAGAGCGCTCGCAGTCTCCCGATGTCATTTCAGACGGCACCTTCAACGTGTCGTTGCTGGGGCCCGAAGTCGTTGAAATCTATCCGCACCAAAATCATTGCGATCCTGGCGATCATCTCGCTGGGCGCCATCATCTCGTCGGCCCTCGGCCTCTGGGCTCTCTCGCGCTCCAATGACCTCAACGAGCGTTCGGCGAACCTCTCCGACGTCACGCTCACCACCGACAAGATCAACGGTCACGTCCTCGGCGTCGTCATGGACGCACGCGGCATCTACATGTCGAAGGATGCGGCTGCGGCGGAGCCCTTCGCCAAGGGCATGGAAGCGCGCTTCCCGCAGATGCGGACCCTGGCTGCCGATCTGACCCGGACCGCGCCCGAGGCCGAGCGCGCCCAGACCCGCGCCATCGAGAAGGCCATCGCGGACTTCATCACCTTCCGCTCGGAGACGATCAAGCTGGCGCGCGAGGTCTCGATTGCGGCGGCCAATGTCCAGGGCAACAACGACGCCAACCGCGCCAACCGCAAGGCTCTCAACGACCTTCTCGTCGATTTCGCCAAGACGACCGACACCGCCAGCGATGCGCTCCAGAGCGAGGCGGCGAGCTTCACCCGGATGGCGCAGACCGGCCTGCCGATCGTGCTCGGCGTCACCTTGCTGGGTTCTCTGCTGATCGCGCTGTTCTTCGCCCAGCGCTCGCTGACCCGGCCGATCCTCGACCTCAGCGGCGTGATGGAGTCCCTGACCCGCGGCGATCTCAAGGTGACCGTGCCGCATCTCGGCCGGCAGGACGAGATCGGCACGATGGCCAAGGCCGTCTCCGTGCTTCGCGAAAGCTCCGAACAGGTCGCGGTCCTGCAGCAGCAGGAGCAGGCGGCCGCGGCGGCGCGCCTGGCCCGCGCGCAGTCGATGGAAGCCGTCGTGACCGATGTCGGCGAGGTTGTCGCCGCGGCGGCGGCGGGCGATTTCTCGGCGCGGCTGCAGATCGACCAGGCCGACGAGCAGATGCAGAAGCTCGTGGCCGGCATCAACGAGATCAACGCGGTCGTGGACGGCGCCACGAGCGAATTCTCCGAGGCGCTGCAGGCGATCGCCGTCGGCGATCTGACCCATCGCGTCGATACGACCTATCAGGGCCGCTTCGCCGACCTGAAGAACGCGATCAACGAGACGGTCGAGCGGCTGTCCTCGACGGTGAAGACGATCCAGGTGACGTCGGCGGATGTCGGCCTCGCTGCCCGCGAGATCAACATGGGCGCCGACGACCTATCGAAGCGCACCGAGGACCAGGCCTCGTCGCTCGAGGAGACCGCGGCCACGACCGAGGAACTCGCGGCTTCGGTGAAGGCGACCGCCCAGGCCTCGCGCCAGGCGGCCTCCGTCGCCGACGAGGCGATGAAGGCAGCGCAGACCGGCGGGGCGATCGCGGGCCGGGCGGTCGACGCCATGGCGCGGATCGAGGACGCCTCGCAGAAGATCTCCGACATCATCCGCGTCATCGACGACATCGCCTTCCAGACCAACCTGCTGGCGCTGAACGCGGCAGTGGAAGCGGCCCGCGCCGGCGATGCCGGCAAGGGCTTCGCCGTCGTGGCCTCCGAGGTTCGCACGCTCGCCCAGCGTTCCAGCGAGGCGGCCAAGGACATCTCGGCGCTGATCTCCTCGTCCAACAACGAGGTCGGCGAGGGTGTGAAGCTCGTCCGCCAGGCCGGCGAGCAGCTCAGCCAGATCCTGAGCGCCTCCGAGAAGGTCGCTTCGACCATCGCGGAGATTTCCGCCGCGTCCGGCGAGCAGGCCAGCGGCATCGACGAGATGAGCCAGGCCGTTGCCCATCTCGACGAGATGACCCAGCAGAACGCGGCGCTCTCGGAGCAGAGCGCGGCCTCGGCGGCTTCGCTCTCCAGCCGCATCGGCCAGCTCAACGACCTCGTCGCGGCGTTCAAGACCGGCCCGGACTCCGGCCGCGTGGCGCATGCGGCGCCTGCCGCCCCGGTGGGCGAGCCCGCCCGGCTGCGCCAGCTCGCGGAAGCCGCCTTCGCCGACGCCCGCCCCGCGCCACGCCACGCCCCGGCACCTGCGCCGCGCGCGCCGGCCAAGAAGGTCGCCAACAGCCGCACCGGCGATTCCGGCTGGGAAGAGTTCTGAGCGCGACCGTCGCCTCTCAGCCACTGCAGCATCGTGACGCCCGGGCCGCTCGTCGGCCCGGGCGCTTCCGTTTCGAGGCCCCGTCCGGCGGTTCGCGGCGTCACCTCGCGGATGCTGGCAGCGCACAGTGCACGCGCTGACCCAGCTGGGATTCAACCGTGGCGAGCGCAAGATAAGGATTGATCGAAATCGTTCAATTTGAATGGTTTAGGTGATATATAACGTCTTCTTTACGTTAGGTCATTACGACTCGGGGTGCTGCCAAGGAGCCCCCCGATGCCTAACGCCCTCAGCCTACGGACCAAGGCCGTCGCCGCGGTCAGCTTTCTCGTCGTTCTCTGTGTCTTCGTCATCGCCGTCTTCGCCCATTTCGCGCTCGAGGGCGACGCCAGGGAGGGCATGAGGGACAGCACCCGCCAGGCCCAGATCCGGGCGGAAGACGTCGTCAGCAAGATCGAACAGCGCATCAAGACCTATGCGTCGATCTTCGCCTCGCATCCCGAGGTGATCCAGTCGCTCGAGGCTGGCGACAGGGCGATGATGCAGGAGGTGCTGGGCCGGCTGTTCCAGCAACTGCGGACGCAGGACCCGGTCGTCGGCACCTTCGAGGTGACCGATGCCGCCGGCATCGTCCAGCTTCGGGCGCATGAGCCCGCCAAGCATGGGGACAACAAGGCCAAGGACCCGCTCGTCTCGCAGGCGCTCTCCGGGACGGCCGGCAGCGGGCTCACCGTCTCGCAGAGTTCGGGGGAAGTCTCCGTCGATGCCGTCCAGCCCGTGCTCGGCAAGGGCAACCGGCTGGGGACGATCAAGATCGGCTCGCGCTACCGGACGGAAACCGCCGCCGAGATCAAGAAGCTCAGCGGCGCCGATGTCGTGTTCGCCTATCGCGGCAAGCCGCTGGCCTCGACCGTCGCGGGCCTCCAGCAACTCCCGGCCCTGCCGGAGCGCCAGGGTGAGGCCATCGAGGTGTCGCTGGGCTCCGTGCCCTACACGGTCGCGGCGTTGTCCCTGCGCACGCTGGGCGGCGAGCCGGTCCAGATCGTCACGCTGCGCGACGACCGCCCGGACCATGAGCAGCTGCGGTCCTTCGAACGCTCGCTCGGTCTCAAGGCCCTGGCTTTCCTGGTGCTGATGCTGCCGCTCGTCATGATCGTCGTCAGCCGCAACGTCCGCACGATCCAGGACCTGACGAAGACGACCGATCGTCTCGCCAGCGGGGATCTGGAAACACCGATCCCGCATGCCGATCGGCAGGACGAGATCGGCACGATGGCGAAGGCGCTGCAGGTGTTCCGCGAGAACCTCGTCAAGGTGCGGGCGCTGGAGGAGCAGGAGCGCGCGGCAGCCGAGCGGCGCCTCGCCCGCGCCCAGTCGATGGAGGCTGTGGTCTCGGATGTCGGCGAGGTGGTGGCTGCGGCGGCGGCGGGTGATTTCTCGGCGCGGCTGCAGATCGACCAGGCCGACGAGCAGATGCAGAAGCTCGTCGCCGGCATCAACGAGATCAACGCGGTGGTGGATTCCGCCACCAGCGAGTTCGCCCGCACGCTCTCGGCGGTCGCCGCCGGCGACCTGACGGTGCGGGTCGATGCCGCCTATCGCGGCAAGTTCGCCGAGCTGAAGGGCGCCATCAACGAGACGGTCGATCGCCTCTCGGCCACGGTGAAGACGATCCAGCTGACCTCGTCGGAGGTCGGTCTGGCCGCCCGCGAGATCAACATGGGCGCGGATGATCTCTCCAAGCGGACGGAAGAGCAGGCCTCCTCGCTGGAGGAGACTGCCGCGACCACCGAAGAGCTCGCGGCCTCGGTGAAGGCCTCGGCCCAGGCCTCGCGCCAGGCGGCCTCGATCGCGAACGAAGCCATGGAGGCGGCCCAGACCGGCGGCACCATTGCTGGCCAGGCGGTGGACGCCATGGCCCGGATCGAGGATGCCTCGACCAAGATCTCCGACATCATCCGGGTCATCGACGACATCGCCTTCCAGACCAACCTGCTGGCGCTCAACGCGGCGGTGGAAGCGGCCCGCGCCGGCGATGCCGGCAAGGGCTTCGCGGTGGTGGCCTCGGAAGTCCGCACGCTCGCCCAGCGTTCCAGCGAGGCGGCCAAGGACATCTCGGCGCTGATCTCCTCCTCCAACAGCGAGGTCGGCGAGGGCGTCAAGCTCGTCCGTCAGGCCGGCGAGCAGCTCAGCCAGATCCTCTCCGCCTCGAAGAAGGTCGCCGCCACCATCGCCGACATCTCGGCGGCGTCGGGCGAACAAGCCAACGGCATCGACGAAATGAGCCAGGCTGTGGCCCATCTCGACGAGATGACCCAGCAGAACGCGGCACTTGCCGAGCAGAGCGCGGCCTCGGCCGGCTCGCTCTCCAACCGCATCGGCCAGCTCAACGACCTCGTGGCGGCGTTCAGGACCGGGCCCGACGGCGCTTCCGCCAGCCATGGCACGATGTCGGCCTCGACCGAGCCCGCCCGGCTGCGCCAACTCGCGGAGACAGCCTTCGCACGAGCCCCGGCCCGGACCGCGGCGCCGCGGCCTGCGCCCGCCAAGGCCGCCGCTCCCGCGCTGGCCCCGGCCAGGAAGGTCGCCAACAGCCGCGCCGGCGACTCCGGCTGGGAAGAGTTCTGAGCGCCACACACCGCTGCGAACCAAGCAAGGCCCTGCCATCCGGCAGGGCCTTTTTTCGTTGGGGCGGGCCCGTCCCGGCCGTCTCCTGCAAGTGGAGGACGACAGGGCGACGGCGATGGGCGAGTTGATCCCGCGACATGGGCGCGTCCGCCAGTCCGGCCCAATTCCGCCTTGGCCCCGCCGAATTCGGACGCGCCATATCACGGCCACGTGATGACTATGGGGATAGCAGACCATGATGACCCGCCTCGCCGCAGCCCTCGTCCTCGCTCCCGGCTTCGCCGGCGCGGCCGAGATCGAGCTCGCCACCCGGATCGACCGGGTCACGGTCTATCCGGATGGGGCCGTGGTGACGCGGCTGGGCAAGGCCGAGCTGATGCAGGGCGCCTCGCAGATCGTGCTGCGCGGGCTGCCCGCGACGATCGACCCGGCCTCGATCCGCGTCGAGGGACGCGGCAGCGCCGGCTTCTCGGTCGGGGCCGTCGATGTCCGCCTGGCGCCGGGCGAGGCGCGGCCCGTGCTCGACACGGTGATCGAGGGCAAGCTCAAGACCCTGCGCGAGGAGAAGGAGACCCTGGCCGGACGGATCGCCGCGATCGAGGCCAAGCGCGCGACGATCGAGCGCTTCGGCCAGACCGGGCCGGACAAGCTCGGCCCGGACGGCAAGGCCCTGGCCGTGGCGGACTGGCCGGCAGTGTTCGAGGCCATCGGCACCGCGCTGGTCAAGGTGCATGAGGAATTGCGCGGCGTGCGTGCGCGGGCCGCCGATGTCGAAGGCGAGATCGCGGCGCTGGAGCGGGCCAAGCCGCAGCCGGGCCGGCCCGGCGCGCCCAGGCGCGACGTCGCCATCGCGGTCGAGGTGCCGGCGCCGCTGGCGGCGGAGTTTTCGGTCAGCTACCGCGTTACGGGTGCGAACTGGACGCCGCAATACGAGGCGCGGCTCTTAACGGCGGGCGCGGGCGGCAAGCCGGGGATCGACCTGGTCCGCCGCGCGGAGCTGCGCCAGCGCACGGGCGAGGACTGGAGCGATGTGGCGCTGACGCTGTCGACGACGCGCTCAGCCGGCGGCACCCGCGCGCCCGATCTGACGCCGGTACAGGTGATGTTCTTCGAGCCGCCGGTGCTCTACGAGGCGCGGCGCGCCACGGCGCCGGCCCCGATGGCCGCCGCAAGGGCAAAGGCGGAGGCGGACGCCCAGGCCGAGGCCTCGCAGCGCGCGGTGGCCGCGCCCGCTCCCGTTGCCGCCGAGGCCCAGACCGCGACGGTCGAGGCGGGGGCCTATCAGGCGAGCTTCCAGGTGCCCGGGCGCGCCACGATCCCGCAGGACGGCTCCTCCAAGACCGTTCTGCTCAGCCAGGCAAAGGCCGAGCCGGCGCTGACGGCGCGGATCGTGCCCGAGCTGGAGGATAAGGCCTATCTCGAGGCGAGCTTCGTGCATGAGGAGGCGGCACCGCTGCTGCCGGGCATGGTCGCCCTGCATCGCGACGGCAGCTATATCGGGCGCGGGCGGATCGGGCTGGTGGCGCCGGGCGACAAGGTCGAGCTCGGCTTTGGCGCCGATGACAAGCTCAAGGTCACGCGCGCACCGGTGCGCCGCCGCGAGAACGAACCGAACTGGCTCGGCCAGAGCCGCACCGATCTGCGCGAGTTCCGCACGGTGGTGAAGAGCCTGCACGCCCAGCCGGTGAAGGTGACGGTGACCGAGCGGATTCCGTTCTCCGAAAGCAGCGCGATCACGGTAGAAAGCCTGCCGGCGCAGACGACGCCGCCGACGGAGAAGCAGGTCGGCGACAAGCGTGGCGTCTCGGCCTGGACCTTCGATCTCGCGCCCGGCGCGGAGAAGGAGATCAAGGTCGCCTACCGGATCAAATGGCCTGGTGACCGCGAGGTCACCTATGCCCCGCAGCCGGGACCGGGTCCCGGGCCGCAGCCGATGCCGCGGCCGCTGAACTGAGGAGGCGGGAGCCCCCCGTCATTCTCGGGCGAAGCGCAGCGCAGACCCGAGAATCTCATTCCGAAAGAGGCTCGGGCTTCGCGTCACGAGATGCTCGGGTCAAGCCCGAGCATGACGGCTGTGGCCCTCACACCGCCATCGCCAGCTCGCGCCCGCGGCCCAGCCGCGTCATCCAGTCGGTGTATTGCGGCTGGACCTTGAGCTGGTGGCCGTAATGGCGGCGCAGGCCTTCCGTCAGGCGCCCGCCCAGCCCGAGCTGCTCGTCGGCAAAACCGATCATCACCGAGTTCGGCCAGGCCTGCGGGCGCACGGCGCGCAGGCGCTCGAAGAGTTCGTCCTCGCTCGCGTCGGGATCGTTCTGCGCCATTAGCATCAGCATCGCCGCGGTCGAGCGCGAGATGCCCATATGGCAGTGGACGAGGAGATGGCCCTCGACCCGCTCGCTCACGCCCTCGCGCAGCCCTTCGCCGAATTGCAGGATCTGCTCGACATGGCGCGGCTGAGGCGGGGTCATCCCCTGCGACGGGCCGAGGATGTCGTGAAAGCGCAGCGTCACGCGATGGTGCTCGCCATAGGTCCCGAAGGTGTCGATCTCCGGCAGGCCGGGGTCGAGCAGCGACAGCACGTGGGTGACGCGGCGGATGCTATGGGCGGGCAGTTCCTCGATGCCGCAGATGGTGAGCGTCGAGATGGCGAGCGATTGCATGGTGGTGACCCGGGGGTTGGCAGGCGAAGACGACCGCTTAAGGCGCCTGGCCGGAACGGCGCAACCGACGCGAATGGAGGGGAGCCCTGCAAACGACCGCGCGCAGCGGCCGTAACGTTGTCATCCCGGGTCTCCCTTCGGTCGCCCGGGATGACCCGCCCTTTTGCGGGCAAAAGGGCGGGTCTGGTGGTGCGGGCAGGCGACCTTAGGCCGCCGCTGCCTGCTGCTCCATGCCGAGCTCTTCGCCCACGACATTGACCCAGTAGCGGATGCCGTCGGGGATGATGGCGTCGTTGAAGTCGTAGAGCGGGGTGTGCAGGCCCTTGAAGGAGCCGTCCGCCTCGACGCCGTTGCCGATGCGCATGAAGGCGCCGGGCTTGATCAGCATCATCTCGGCGAAGTCCTCGCCGCCCGTGCCGGGGCGCAGCTTGCCGTCGACCTTGGCCGAGCCGACCGAAGCCGAGGCGGCGGCGACCGCGACCGCGACCTGCTCGGCCTTGTTGATCAGCGGGCTGGTGCCGCGGTGATAGGTGGCTTCCGCCCTGCAGCCCCAGGCGAGCGCGGTGGCGGCGGCGAGTTCGCCGATGCGCCGCTCGATCGTGTCGCGGATCTCGGCGGAATAGGTGCGCGCCGTGCCGCCGAGCACCAGCTCGGAGGGGATGACATTGGACGCGTTGACGTCGCCGCCATGGATATAGCCGACGCTGATCACGGCGGTGTCGAGCGGCGGCACGTTGCGGCCGACGATGCCCTGCAGCCCGAGCACGAACTGCGCCTGCGCATAGGTGATGTCGGTCGAGAGATGCGGCTGCGAGCCGCCATGGCCGCCGACGCCGCGGAAGACGACCTCCCAGCTGTCGGCCGAGGCGAGGAACGGGCCGACCGCCGTGCCGAAATGCGAGGCCGGCAGGCCCGGCGTGTTGTGCAGGCCGTAGATCGCGTCGCAGGGGAAGCGCTCGAACAGGCCGTCGGCCAGCATGGCATTGGCGCCGCCGCGACCTTCCTCGGCCGGCTGGAAGATCAGGATGCAGGTGCCGGCGAAATCGGGGTTCTCGGCGAGGTAGCGCGCGGCGCCGAGCAGCATGGTGGTGTGGCCGTCATGGCCGCAGGCGTGCATCTTGCCGGGGTGCTGCGAGGCGTAAGCCAGGCCGGTCTGCTCCTCCAGCGCCAGGCAGTCCATGTCGGCGCGCAGGCCGACCGCGCGCTGGCCGGCGCGCCTGCCGCGGATGACGCCGACGACGCCGGTGCCGCCGACCCCTTCCGTGACCTCGACGCCCCATTCACGCAGGTTCTTGGCGACAAGCGCCGCGGTGCGCGTCTCCTCGAGGCCGAGTTCAGGATGGGCGTGAATGTCCTGGCGGATCGCGGCGAAGGCCGCATGGTGGCGGTCGAGCCAGGCGTCGAGCGTGTTCGTCATCGGTGTCCTATCCCCTTGGCGCGGGCCTGCATCGGTCCTGCGGGCGACTGCGGGCTCATCTTCTACACCTCCGCGCCGTTGCCGGCCATGCGCGCCAACCTTGACCTCGGCGCGCTCTTGGCTCATGAGGGCGTGCAAGAACCTGCCTTCAAACCCCGGTCTTGCGCCGGGGTTTTTCATGTGCGGCGCTTGCCCGGAACAACACGCGCAAGACTCACTTAAGACAAGCAGGAACCCCTGAACCATGGCAAATGTGGTGGTGGTCGGCGCCCAGTGGGGCGACGAGGGCAAGGGCAAGATCGTCGACTGGCTGTCGAGCCAGGCCGATGTCGTGGTGCGATTCCAGGGCGGGCACAATGCCGGCCACACGCTGGTGATCGACGGCGTCGTCTACAAGCTCTCGCTGCTGCCTTCGGGCATCGTGCGGCCGGGCAAACTCTCGGTCATCGGCAACGGCGTCGTGGTCGATCCCTGGCATCTGGTCGAGGAGATCGCGCGGCTGCAGGCGCAGGGCGTCGCGATTTCACCTGAGAATCTCCGCGTCGCCGACAACGCCACGCTGATCCTGCCGCTGCATCGCGAGCTCGACCATTTCCGCGAGACCGCCAATGCCGGCCTCAAGATCGGCACGACCAAGCGTGGCATCGGCCCGGCCTATGAGGACAAGGTCGGCCGCCGCGCCATCCGCGTCATCGATCTGAAGGACCCCGCGATCCTGGAAGCCAAGATCGAGCGGCTGCTGGCGCATCACAATGCGCTGCGCCGCGGGCTCGGCATCGATCAGGTCAACGGGGCCGAGCTGCTGACCCAGCTCAAGGGGATCGCGCCGAAGATCCTGCCCTTCGCCGACACGGTCTGGGCCCTGCTCGATTCGCAGCGCCGCGCGGGCAAGCGCATCCTGTTCGAGGGTGCGCAGGGCGCGCTGCTCGACGTCGACCATGGCACCTATCCCTTCGTGACCTCCTCCAACATCGTCGCCGGCCAGGCCGCGACCGGCTCGGGGCTCGGCCCCTCGGCGGTCGGCTATGTGCTGGGCATTGCTAAGGCCTATACGACACGCGTCGGCGAGGGCCCTTTCCCGACCGAGCTGTTCGACGAGATCGGCGAGCTGATCGGCCAGAAGGGCAAGGAGTTCGGCGTCGTCACGGGTCGCAAGCGCCGCTGCGGCTGGTTCGATGCCTGCCTGGTTCGGCAGACGGTGAAGACCTCCGGCATCGACGGCATCGCGCTGACCAAGCTCGACATCCTCGACGGCTTCAAGGAGATCAAGGTCTGCATCGGCTACAAGCTCGACGGCGAGATCCTCGAGCATCTGCCGGCCGGTCAGAGCGACCAGGCCCGCGTCGAGCCGGTCTACGAGACGATCGAGGGCTGGGAGGGCTCGACCGCGGGCGCCCGCTCCTGGGCCGATCTCCCGGCGCAGGCGATCAAATATGTCCGCCGCATCGAGGAATTGATCGGTGCCAGCGTCTCGGTGCTGTCGACCAGCCCGGAGCGCGACGACACGATCCTCGTTCACAACCCCTTCGAGGGCTGAGCCGCCGGCCCGGGCGTTTCCGGGCCGGCCGTTCCGTCCGCGGCGACCGGTCGGGGGAAACCTGCCGGCCCGCCAAGGGTTGACGCAGGCCCGCAACAGCGACAAGTGAGGCCAATGGCCGACTTCTATCCCATCCTGGCACGGGCTGTGGCCGGACTGTCCGACGCATCCCCGGCAGCCCGCCAGGCGATCTACGAGCGTGCCAGGGCCGCCCTCGTGGCGCAGCTTCGCAGCCTCGACCCGCCGCTGGGCGAGGCCGAGATCATGCGCGAGCGGCTGTCGCTCGACGAGGCCGTGGCGCGGATCGAAGCCGATTACGACGACACCCCGCCGCCGCCGGGCATCGATTCGCTGCAGCCGCCGCTGGAGACCGTGCCGGTCTTCGAGGAACCGCCGCTGCCGGAGCCGGCCGCTCTGCCGCTGCGCCCGCCGGTGAGTGCTGCCGCGCCGGATACGCTGCCCAAGGACGACCGCTTCGGCGAGACCCGCGGCGAGCCCGCCGAGTCGCAGCCGGTGCGTCCGCGGATCGCGCCGCCACGCGAGAAGCGGGTGAAGCCTGTTCATCTGCGCACGGCTGTCGTGGCGGGTGGCGTCGCCATCGCCGTCGCTGCCATCGCGGTGACCGCCTTTTACGTGAACAAGGTCAAACCGCCCGAGACCGTGCAGCGCCCGCGCAGCGAGGCGCCCGCGCAGCCGGCCCAGCCGGATGCCGCCGGCAAGATCAGCGAGCGCGCCGGCGAGCCCGGCACGCAGGCTCCCACGACGCGGCCTCCGGCGAGCGGCGCCGCGCCCTCTCAGGAGATCGCGGTGGCGCAACGGGCGATCCTCTATACCGAGGACCCCAACAGCCCGCAGGCGCCGCGCGCCGTGAACGGCCGCGTCTTCTGGCGGCTCGACAGCGAGAGCGTCGGACAGGGCCGCCCGGTCGAGACGATCGTGCGTGCCACGGTCGAGATCACCGAGATCGGCCTGACGCTCGACTTCACCGTCCGCCGCAACACCGATTCGGCTTTCCCCGCCTCCCACATCATCGGGTTGCGCTTCTCCAGCACCGGCAATCCGGCGACGGAAGCGGTGCGCGAGGTCGGCGTGCCCCAGTTCAAGACGGAGGAGAGCGAGCGCGGCGCGCCGCTCTCGGCGATCAACTCCGCCCTCGGCGAGAACCTGTTCGTGGCGGCGCTTTCCAACGTCCCGGTCGAGGTCGAGCGCAACATCGAGCTGATCCTGAACCGCAGCTGGATCGACGTGCCGGTCCGCTTCGCCTCAGGCCGCCGCGGCATCATCACCTTCGAGAAGGGCGTGCCGGGCGGCCAGACCCTGGCGGATGCGTTCGGGCGCTGGCGGTAGGGTCTCTGGGATCGTCGGCCATTGTCTCAGCCCTCATCCTGAGGGGCCGCGTGAGCGGCGTCTCGAAGGATGGTCCAGCTGTCTCGCGAGCCTCCTGAAGCATCCTTCGAGACGCGTTCCTGTGGAACGCTCCTCAGGACGAGGGCTCAGGGTAGGCCGCCTCTCAGCTCTTCCGCTCGGCCGCGAACCGCGCCGCCGCGCGCAGCATATCGGCTTCCGGCCCGAAGCCCGCAAGCGCCGCCACAGCGGCCGAGCCGAGGCCGTCGCGCTCGCGCTTGGCGGCGTCGAGCCCGAGCGCCTGCACCAGCGTGCCCTTGCCCTTGTCCTGGTCCTTGGCGGTGGCCTTGCCGAGCTGTTCGGGGCTGGCTTCGACGTCGAGGATGTCGTCTGCGACCTGGAAGGCGGCGCCGAGCGCCCGGCCATAGCCCGCCAGCGCGGCGCGCTGCTCGGCCGAGGCGCCGCCGAGGATCGCGCCCATCTCGACGCTGGCGGCCAGCAGCGCGCCTGTCTTCATCGCCTGGAGTCGGCGGATCTCCGCCTCCGAGAGAGCGGCGGGCTCGCCGCTGCCGAATCGGCCCTCGGCGGCCAGGTCCAGCATCTGCCCGCCGGCCATGCCGCCAAGGCCGGAGGCGCGGGCCAGCGCCAGCACCAGCGCGGCGCGGATCTCGCCCGAGACGTGGGTCGCGGGGTCAGCCAGCACCTCGAAGGCAAAGGTCAACAGCGTGTCGCCTGCGAGGATCGCGCTCGCTTCGTCATAGGCCTTGTGGACCGTCGGGCGGCCGCGGCGGGTGTCGTCGTCATCCATGGCCGGCAGGTCATCATGAACCAGCGAATAGCAGTGGACGAGCTCGACCGCAGCGCCGGCCCGCAGGGCGGCCTCGGGCGCGACGCCGAAGAGGCGGGCGGTCTCGACGGTGAGGAAGGGCCGCAGTCGCTTGCCGCCGCCGAGCGCGCCATGGCGCATGGCTGCGAGCAGGCGGGCGGGGCGGGCTATTTCGCCCTCGCGCGGGCTCTCGCCCAGCAGGTCGTCGAGCAGGGTCTCGATCGCGTCGGCGGTCCAGCCCAGCCGGGCGGCGAGCCCGTCGGCGTCCTCGGGAGCGCGGCGGGTGGGGGCGGAACTCATGCGCGGGCCTCGCGTTCGCTGACCGGCGGGGCTTGCCGGAGAGCGGCCGACCCGTCAAGCCGGAGGCTGGCGCGGAGGCGAGGGGGATGACGGCGATGGCGGGCGAACGGGCGGCAAGGCGGCGAAGCCCTGTCCTGCGCCTGCTGCGGACCCTGTGGTTCGCCCTGCTGGCGCTGCCGGTCCTGCTGCTCGTCGCGATCCTGCTCTACGCCTTCGTGCCCGTGCCCTCGACGCTGATGATCGGGCGCTGGCTGACGCTCCAGCCCGTCGAGCGGCAATGGGTGCCGCTGGCGGAGATTTCGCCGAACCTGATCCGCGCCGTGATCGCGGCCGAGGACCAGCGCTATTGCAGCCATCGCGGCGTCGACTGGGTCGAGCTCAACGCGGTGATGGAGGACGAGGACGGCCCCTCGCGCGGCGCCTCGACGCTCTCCATGCAGACGGCGAAGAACGTCTTTCTCTGGCCGGGCCGCTCCTATGTGCGCAAGGCGCTCGAGATCCCGCTGGCGATGGCGATCGACTTCGCCTGGGGCAAGCCGCGGGTGGTGGAGGTCTATCTCAATGTCGCCGAATGGGGGGAGGGCGTGTTCGGGGCGGAGGCCGCCGCACAACGCCATTTCGGCAAGCCGGCGGCGCGGCTGACGCCTGCCGAGGCGGCGCGGCTGGCCGGTGCCCTGCCCAACCCGCTGCTGCGGGACCCGGCCAAGCCGAACCGGGCCCTGCTCTCGGCGAGCGCGCGGGTGCAGCGCCGCGTCGGCCAGCTCGGCCCGCTGGGCGATTGCGCGGTCCCGGCGTGACGCGGGCTGGCCGGTCCGCGAGTCCGAAAAGCCGGATTCAGCACTAGCCAGCGCGGCCGCCAGCGTGTATGGGCAACGCCTCACGAGATTGATCCGTCGTCGTGGCGGTGGCGTGGCCTGCGGGCAGCGCTTCCGGGCGGCGGCACGATGGAGAGTACAATGGCCGTTCCGAAGAGAAAGACGTCGCCGTCGAAGCGCGGCATGCGCCGCTCGGCCGATGCGCTGAAGCAGCCCACCTATATCGAAGACAAGAACTCCGGCGAACTGCGCCGTCCGCATCATGTCGACCTGAAGTCGGGCATGTATCGCGGCCGCCAGGTGCTGAAGGCCAAGACCGAAGCCTGAGAGGCCGAGGTCTGAGACCCGATAGGGTCTCCCCGAAAGCGCTGCCCTGCAGCGTCACGAGCCGGCCGCGAGGCCGGCTTTTTTCGTTGGGCGAGCGCCTGACGCTCTCCGCTGTCGGTGAGGTCAGCCGCGGAACCTGGCGCCGGCCCGCGTCAGTCGCGTGGCGGCGCGATAATGGCCTGCGGCGATCTGGGGTGTCTCGCGTCCACGACGGGCGAAGGGGCCGATCTCGGCCTGGCTTGCCGCGAGCTGCAGCATCAGCATGGCGGAGCCCGCCGCTGCACGCTCGTTCGCCTGATCCCGATGCTCCGATTCGGCCATGTGCCACTCCGATACGCAAACGCGGTGTCAGAGGGGAAAGTTGCAAGGGGCCGGCCAGGCTTAACGGCGTGTTAAGAACACTTACTGCATCGTTTCCGGACATCTTTCCCCGCCCGCGAACCGTCCTGCGCTCGTCGGGCGTCCCGTCCTCCCGAGGCTGCTTCACCGATGCCGGTGCCGTCGATCTTCAGTGCGCGTGACGAGGCTCGCGTCGATCCGCGCAACCTGCTCTCGTCGATCGGCGAAGTCGTCTACAGCTGGGACATCCAGAGCGACACCCTGCAATGGGGCCCGAACGCGGCCGATGTGCTCGGCCCGATTCCCGCCACGGCCATGTCGCGGGGCCTCGGCTTCGCCGGGCTGGTCGAGCCGGGCAGCGGCCGCAGCCGCTACGACGCCGTCTTCTCCTCCGGCGGGCAGGACCAGGGCGAGGGCGTGATCTACCGGACGCGCTATGCGGCGGAACTCGCCGGGCGCCGGATGTGGGTCGAGGATGCCGGGCGCTGGTTCGCCGGCACCGATGGCCGCCCCGCCTGTGCGCGTGGCATGCTGCGGCTCGAACGCCAGGTCCGCCCCGACGAGCTGCTCGGCCAGACCGGCGAGCTCGGCGACCGCTCGGCCCTGCTCGACCGCCTGTCCTCGGCGCTGACGGAGCATCTCCCGGCTGAGCGCAACGTCGTCATCCTGGTCGCGGCTATCGACGAACTGGCACGGCTGAACGACGATTTCGGCCACGAGGCCACCGACGAGATCATCGGCGTGGTGCAGGAGCGGTTGCGCTCGGTGACGCGCCGGCGCGACCATCTCGTGCGCTATTCCGGCAACCGCTTCGCGATCCTCCTGACCGGCTGCCCGCAGAACCAGGTCGAGGCCGCGGCGCGCCGCTTCAGCAAGGCCGTGGCGCAAGCCGCCATCGAGACCGCGCGTGGCATCGCGCTGGTGCGGCTGCGGGTCGGCGCGGCGATCGCGCCCGATCTCTCCAACCATGCCGGGACGCTGCTGTCGGCGGCCGAAAATGCGCTCGCCGGCGCCAAGGCCGGCGCCTCGGACGCTGCGGTGATCGCGCGCCGGCAGGAAAGCCGCGAGCGGGTCGACCAGGATTCGGGCTTCGACGTCAGCGCCCTGGCGGCCCTGAACGAGCGCCGGATCGAGCTGGCGCTGCAGCCGATCGTGCGCGCGACGACGCGCGAGATCGCCTTTCACGAGGCACTGCTGCGGGTCTTCTTCGGGCGCGACGGCGCCTTCTTCGCGACCGCCGAGCTGATTCCGATGCTGGAGCGCCGCGGGCTGGTGCGGCTCTTCGACCACCGCGTGCTGGAACTGGCAGCGGCGCTGCTGGCGGATGAACCGGCGCTCTCGCTTTCGGTCAACGTCTCGCCGCGCTCACTCTCGGATCCCGAATGGATGGACGCCTTCCTCGCCTGCACCAGCGGCGGGCGCGGGCTGGCGGAGCGGCTGATCGTCGAGATCACGGAGACGGCGACGATCGAGAACCCGACGCGGATCGCCCGGCTGCTCGGCCAGATCAAGGAGCGCGGCGCGCGCGTGGCCATCGACGATTTCGGCGCCGGCCACACCTCGCTGCGGCATCTGCGGGCCTTCCCGATCGACGTGCTCAAGATCGACGGCACCTTCACCCAGAACCTGCGCCGCTCGACTGACGACCGCTTCTATGTCCGCACGCTGATCGACCTCGCGCGCCATCTCGGTGTCGATACGGTGGCGGAATGGGTCGACGACGAGATGCAGGCACGGATGCTCGCCGACTGGGGCGTCACCTATCTGCAGGGGCATCTGGTCGGGAAAGCCGAACTGCGGCGACCGCCGGCGATCGCCCGAAGCGGCAAGCTCGCGGCCGGTTGACGAGCCGGGAGGCTGGCGGAACGGCTGTCGGCCGCTCCGCCCCCGCGTTCACTTCGTCTTGGCGAGCTTGTCCAGCCGGTCGCGCATCTCGCTCAGCTCGCGCTTGAGGTCGCCGAGATCGTCGCCCTTGGCAGGCGCTGCGGCCGAGGCCTCTTCCTGCGCCTTGGCGGCGGCCGCCGCGGCGAAGGGATTGAACATCCGGAAGGCCTCGGTGAAGATCGCCATGTTGGCGCGCGTCTGGGCCTGCAGCGCATCCATGGCGCCGCCGCCGAGCGCACCGCCCGAGAAGGCCTTGGTCATCTGCTCGCGGAACTGCCCCTGGTCCTTGGTCAGGCTGTCCATCGAGAATTCGAGATAGCGCGGCACCAGGGCCTGCATGCTGTCGCCGTAGAAGCGGATGAGCTGGCGCAGGAAGGCGATCGGCAGCAGGTTCTGCCCGTCCTTGGATTCCTCGTCAAAGATGATCTGCGCCAGGACCGACCGGGTGATGTCCTCGCCCGACTTGGCATCGTAGACCACGAAATCCTCGCCGTTGCGGACCAGCCCCGCAAGGTCCTCCAGCGTGACGTAGGAGCTTGTGCCGGTGTGATAGAGGCGGCGGTTGGCGTATTTCTTGATGACGGTCGGTTCTTTGTCGCTAGCCATCAGCATCCTGCACGTTGGTCCGTAGCCTTCCGCGAAGATCGCGCGACGGCCGGACTGACGGTCTCCCGGGAGCGATGGTAGCCGCTGCGGCGCCCGTCGCAAGTTTTTTGAGCGCCGGCCGGGAAATGCCGATCACAGCATGGGCGATGCGGCATGTCTTTGCGGCATCTCAAGGATCGGCTGCCGCAAGTTTGCGCGCGGGCATCTCTTTCGGCTGACTTGACGGCGGCGCGGCGGGCTTCGAAGGTGCCTGCCGAACAGGCGCCCGGCCCGGCCCGGGCGTCGCGACAACAGCGAGGATTTCCCCCATGGCCGATACGGACATCGTGATCGTCAGCGCGGCGCGCACCGCGGTCGGCGCCTTCAACGGCGCCTTCGCCAACACGCCGGCCCATGAGCTCGGCGCGGCCGCGATCAAGGAGGCGCTGACGCGCGCCAAGGTCGATCCCGCCGATGTCGACGAGGTCATCATGGGCCAGATCCTGACCGCCGGTCAGGGCCAGAACCCGGCCCGCCAGGCGGCGATGATCGCCGGCATCCCCCAGGAGAAGACCGCCTGGGGCCTCAACCAGCTTTGCGGCTCGGGCCTGCGCACGGTCGCCATCGGCCTGCAGCAGATCGCCAATGGCGATGCCGACATCATCGTCGCCGGCGGGCAGGAATCGATGTCGATGGCCCAGCACGCCGCGCATCTGCGCTCCGGCACCAAGATGGGCGACCTGAAGTTCACGGACACGATGATCAAGGACGGGCTCTGGGACGCTTTCCACGGCTACCACATGGGCACCACCGCCGAGAACGTCGCGACCAAGTGGCAGATCACCCGCGAGGAGCAGGACGCCTTCGCCGTGGCCTCGCAGAACAAGGCCGAGGCCGCCCAGAAGGCCGGCCGGTTCAAGGACGAGATCGTTCCCTTCACCGTCTCGACCCGCAAGGGCGACATTGTCGTCGACACCGACGAGTATCCCCGCCATGGCGCGACGATCGAGGCCATGGCCAAGCTCAAGCCCGCCTTCTCGAAGGACGGCACGGTGACCGCCGGCAACGCCTCGGGCATCAATGACGGTGCGGCGGCGCTGGTGATCATGTCGGCGAAGGAAGCCGCCAAGCGTGGCCTGAAGCCGCTCGCGCGCATCGCCTCCTGGGCGACGGCGGGCGTCGACCCGGCGATCATGGGCTCGGGCCCCATCCCAGCGACGCGCAAGGCGCTGGAGAAGGCTGGCTGGGCTGTCTCCGATCTCGACCTCGTCGAGGCCAACGAGGCCTTCGCGGCTCAGGCTCTGGCCGTGAACAAGGATCTCGGCTGGAATCCCGAGATCGTCAACGTCAATGGCGGCGCGATCGCGATCGGCCATCCGATCGGCGCCTCGGGCGCCCGCGTGCTGGTCACGCTGGTGCACGAGATGATCAAGCGCGACGCCAAGAAGGGTCTCGCCACGCTGTGCATCGGCGGCGGCATGGGCGTCGCCATGGCGCTGGAGCGCTGAGAGCGCGATGGCGCGCCAGACGACGCTCTACCGCTATCTGACCGGGCCGGACGATGCCTCCTTCTGCCATCGCGTCTCGGAGGCGCTGAGCCAGGGCTGGGTGCTCTACGGGCACCCGACCCTGACCTTTGACGCCGCGCAAGGCCGCGTCGTCTGCGGCCAGGCCATCATCAAGGACATCGAGGGGCCCTACACGCCCGATCTGAAGCTGTCGGAACAATAGCGCGGCGCCCACGCCGCCATGAGGAGGGACGAAGCATGACGAAGGTGGCTCTTGTCACGGGGGGAACGCGGGGCATCGGGGCGGCGATCAGCCGGGCCCTGCAGGAGGCCGGCCACAAGGTCGCCGCCAGCTATGCCGGCAATGACGAGGCGGCCGCCAAGTTCCAGGCCGAGACCGGCATCCCGGTGTTCAAATGGGATGTCGGCGACTACGACGCCTGCGCCGCGGGCATCGCCAAGGTCGAGGCCGATATCGGGCCGATCGACATCCTTGTGAACAATGCCGGCATCACTCGCGACGGCTTCTTCCACAAGATGACGCGCGAGCAGTGGTCGGACGTGATCCGCACCAATCTCGACTCGCTGTTCAACATGACGCGCCCGGTGATCGAGGGCATGCGCGCCCGCTCCTTCGGCCGCATCATCGTGATCTCCTCGATCAACGGCCAGAAGGGCCAGATGGGGCAGGTCAATTACTCCGCCGCCAAGGCCGGCGACATCGGCTTCGTCAAGGCGCTGGCGCAGGAGAACGCCAACAAGGGCATCACCGTCAACGCGATCACGCCGGGCTATATCGGCACCGACATGGTCGCTGCGATGCCCGAGGAGGCGCTGAAGCGCGTCGTCGCCGGTATCCCGGTGGGCCGTCTCGGCAAGCCCGAGGAGATCGCCGCGATGGTCGTCTTCCTCGCCTCCGAGCAGGGCGCTTTCGCCACCGGCGCAACCTTCGCGGTTAATGGCGGCCAGTACATGGCGTGAGGGATCGGCGCGTGATTCCCGGGCGCCGCAGCGCGGCGACCCGGGAATTGCGTGCCAACAGAGGCGCCCACTTTCTGGGAGATGCTCGGGGCGAGCCCGAGCATGACATTCCGGCTTAGCCCCGCCGCGATTTCGGCAGCAGGAAGGTCAGCAGACCCAGGGCCGGCAGCCAGGCCGTGATGCGGAAGACCTCGACGATGCCGATCTTGTCGGCGAGTGCGCCGAGCACGGCCGCCGCGATGCCGGCCAGCCCGAAGGACAGCCCGTAGAACAGCCCGCCGACCAGCCCGACGCGGTGGGGCACGAGATCGATGGCGTAGATCAGGATCGCCGAGAAGGCGCTCGCCATGACGAAGCTGATGATCACGCTGAGCACGCCGGTCCAGAACAGATCGGCATGGGGCAGCATGAGCGCAAACGGCAAAGACCCCACGATGGAAAGCCAGATCACCCGGTCGCGGCCGATGCGGTCTCCAACCATGCCGCCGATGATCACGCCGAAGGTCGAGACCAGCAGATAGAGGAACAGCATGATCTGCGAGAGCTGCACCGTGATCTCGAAGCGCGTCATCAGGTAGAAGGTGTAATAGGAGGTGAAGGCGGCGTTGTAGCCGTTCTTCGAGACCAGCAGCAGGATCAGGATCGTCATCGCGAAGAGCACGCGCCCCCGCGAGAGGCCATGCGCGGCGGTCTCGTCGCCATGGCCCTTGGGCTGGCTGCGGCGGAAGGCGCTGTAGCGCGAGGCGGTCCAGGACATCAGAACCATCGCGACCAGCACGACGATGGAGAACCAGGCCAGGCTCGACTGGCCGCGCGGGACGACGATCGCCGCCGCCAGCAACGGGCCGATCGCATAGCCGGCATGGCCGCCGACCTGGAACAGCCCCTGTGCCAGGCCCTGGCGGCCGGCGGCGGCATGGCGGGCCATGCGCGTCGCCTCAGGGTGGAACACGGCCGAGCCGAGCCCGACCAGCGCGGCGGCCAACAGGACCATCGGGTAGCTCGTCGCGAAGGCGAGCGTCATGAGCCCGAGCAGCGTCGCGCCCATGCCGGCAACCATCGCATAGGGCCAGGGGCGCTTGTCGGTCAGCCAGCCGAGCAGCGGCTGCAGCAGGGACGACGTCACCTGGAAGGCCAGCGTGATCAGGCCGATCTGGCCGAAATCGAGCTGGAAGTTCTCCTTGATCAGCGGGTAGAGCGCCGGGATCATCGACTGAAGCAGATCGTTCAGCAGATGTGCCGCGCTCAGCGCGATGAGGATCGGGATCAGCGGGCGGCGCTCGGTGGCCGGCATCGAGAGTGTCGTCATGGCCCTGACGCTTGATCCTTGCGCCCGTCGCGGTCAATGGCGCTGCGCGGCGTGCCGATCATGGCCGCCATGGCGCCAAGGCCGTGCTGCGCTGCGTTGAGACGCTAACAGCTTGGTCGTTTAGAACCACGCCGTCATCCCGGGTCTCCCTTCGGTCGCCCGGGATGACGGCACATTTATCTGCGCCCGCCCACTATCGGCTTTCCGCCGGCCGCCTGCTATCGAGGCCGCCAGCCCGCTCCAACCCCGCCGCGCCCATGACCTCCCGCACCGCCACCCTCATCGGCGCCCTCGCCATCCTGCTCTGGTCGACGCTCGCGCTGTTCACGGCGATGAGCGGACGGGTGCCGCCGTTCCAGCTCGTCGGCATGACCTTCGTGATCGGCGGGCTGTTGATCCTCGCCATCGCTGCTGGGCGCGGGCAGCTCTCGCGCATCCGCCCAACGCCGGCCTCCTTCGCGCTGGGGCTCTACGGCCCCTTCGGCGACACGGCGCTGTATTATGCGGCGGTGAAGACGGCGCCGGCCGCCGAGGCGAACCTGATCCATTATCTCTGGCCGCTGCTGATCGTGCTGTTTGCGGCGCTTTTGCCGGGCGGGCGGCTGCGGCCGCGGCATCTGGTCGGCGCGCTGATCGGCCTGGCTGCGACCGCTCTGCTGGTTTCGGGCGGGCTCGGGGCCGGGCAGGGGCTGGCGCTCGGGCATATCCTCGCGGCGCTCGGCGCCTTCGTCTGGGCGAGCTATTCGGTGGCCTCGCGCCGCTTCGCTGCGGTGCCCTCGGAGAGCCTGTGCCTCACCATGCTCGGCTGCGCCGTGCCGGCCTTCGCCTGCCATCTCGCCTTCGAGACGACGCTGTGGACGCTGACGGCGACCGAATGGGTCGGCGTGCTCGGGCTCGGCCTTGGCTCGATTGGCCTCGCCTTCGTCGTCTGGGACATCGGCATGAAGCAGGGCGATGTCGCGCTGCTCGGCGTCGCTTCTTACGCCGCCCCGGTGCTCTCGACGATCATCCTCGTGCTTGCGGGCTACGCCCAGCCGAGCTGGCTACTCGCCGTGTCCTGCGTGCTGATCGTGGTCGGGGCGGTGGTGGCGAGCTACGGCCCGCGTCATGGTCGGCCTTGAGCCGACCAGCTCGTGCAGGAGATCCTCGGGTCTGCGCTGCGCTTCGCCCGAGGATGACGATCGGCGGCCTTTGGCCGCCAAGCGTCAATTCCGCCTGAGCAGCCGTTCCAGATAATCCAGCTCTTCCATCGGGCGCGACGGGTCGCCAAGGCGGCGGCGGAGTTCCTCGAGAATGCGGCGGGCGCGCTGGGTCGCGCTTTCGTCGGCGCCGGGCACGCGGACGCGGCCATCGGCCCAGTCGCGCTGGCGCTGCGGCCGGCCGAGCGGGTCCTCGCGGCCCCGCTGCTGCGCCGAGGGGCGGCCGGCGGGCTGGCCGTCCGGCTCGCCGAAGGCGCCCTCGCCGGGCTCGCCGCCCTCGCCGGGCTGGCCCTGCATCTGCTGGGCGAGGTTCTGCGCGCCCTTGCGCAGCGCCTCGAGCGCCCGGCCTTGCGCGTCGAGCGCGCCTTCGCCCTGGCCCTGGCCGAGCTGCTCGCCGGCCTCGCCCATGGCGCCTTCCGCTTCGCCGAGCTCGCCCTGCTGGGGCGCGCCCATGCCGCGCATGCGACGCTGCAGATCCTGGAGCCGGTCGCGCAGCTGCTGCTGGCGCTGGGCGAGGCTCTGCCCGCCCTGGCCCTGCTGGCCCTGCGCGCCCTGCTGGCCTTCGCCCTCCTCGCCGTCCTCGCCCTGTTCACCGGGCTGCTGGCCCGGCTGCTGGCCGCGCTGGCCCTGCTGACGCTGGCCCTGCTGGCCCGGACGGGCCTGCTGCTGGCCGGGGCGCTGGCCGCGCTGGGCGCGGTTCTGGCGCTGCTGCTCCTGCTGGAAGGTCTCGTCGCGCAGGCCCTGCTGCTCGCGGGTCATCCGGTCGAGATCGGAAAGGGCCTGATTCATCTCGCGCTGGCGCGGGTCCTGCTGACCCGGACGCGCCATCTGGAGATTGTTGAGCATCTGGTTGAGCTCTTCCATCAGGCGCTGCGCCTCGGCCATGTCGCCGCGCTTCGACAGCTCCTCGATGCGGTTGAGCATGTTCTGCAGATCGCGCGGCGTCACCGTCCGGAAATTCTCCGGCAGCTGCGACATCTGGTTGGGGTCGGCGTTCTGCTGCTGGCGCTGCATCTGCTCAGCGAGCTGGCGCATGAACTGGTCGAGCGCCCGGCGCATCTCGTCGGTGAGCTTCTTGATCTCCTCCTCGGAGGCGCCGCGCTCGAGCGCCTGCTGCAGGTTCTCCTGCGCCGCGCGCAGTGCCTTCTCCGCATCGGAGAGGTCGCCATCCTCGAGCTGGAGCGCGAGCGCCCACATCAGCTCGGCGACCTCGCGCAGTTGATCGTCGCTGCGGGCCTGGCGCAGGCGCTCGCCGATCATCCGCATGCCGAGATAGACGCCGGTCTCCTTCATGAAGAGTTCGGGCTCGATCAGCAGGGCATCCATGCCGAGCTGGACCTTGCTGCGGTCGTCGACATTCATGACCAGCTTGCGGCGCTGCTCGACCAGGGCCTTGGCGAGCGGCTTGGCGAAGGTGCGCTGCGGCAGCACGACCTCGACGGCCTCGCTGCGGCCCTCCTGGCCGGCCTCATCGCGCGCGACCAGCGTCATGCGGACCTTGGCGCCGGCCCAGGGATGGGCCGAGAAATCGACCGTGCTCTTCTGCTCCTCGTCGCCCGCCGGGGAAGAGGGCACGCTGAGCGCCTGCTTGGGCGCCTCGACCAGCGAGCGGCCGGCTGAGGGCGGGCCAGCGCGCTCGACGGTGGCCTCAACCGACGCCAGGCCGTAATCATCCTTGGCGGTGTAGGCGATGGAGAGCCCGCCCGGCTGCGGCCCCGTGACGGGCTTGGGCGGCTCGCGGAAGGCGATTTCCGGGGCGCGGTCGGGAATGGCGGTGATCGCGAGCGTCGCGCCCGGCGCACCGCTGCCCGTGAGACGCAGCGTGCCGTTGCCGGCGAGCGTATAGCGCCGCTCCACGACGGCGGGCGCCTGGCCGGGCGCGGGCTTGGCCGCCGGGGCGGCCGCGGCCTGAGCGTCGGCTGGCTTGCCATCCGCCGCCTTGCCCTCGCCGGGCTTGGGTTCGGCCAGGGCATCGAGCCGGCCGGTGACGGCGACGTCCATCGCGCTCTTGCCGGCGATGCGGACGACGATCGTCGACTTTTCGGGGGCGCTGATCTGCGGGCTCGCGAGCTTCGCAAAGTCGATCAGCATCGGCGGCAGGCGGGTATAGGCCGGCGGGTCGATCCAGGCGTCGATGCGGGTGGCGGGCGCCGGCAGGGACGGGCCGCGCCAGTCGAAGGCGGCGCGCAGGCGCTGGTCGCTCTCGGGTCCGGCGACGAAGAAGGCGGTGACGGCGGCGAGAATCGGCAGGGCGCGCAACGCGCGGCGGTCGCGGTTGGCCATGCGCGGCTGTGGGGCGGCAACGCGCAAGCCTTCGATGCGCTCGCTCTGGCGCTCGACATGCAGGGCCCAGAGCGCCTGCGAGACGGGATCCTTCGCGCCGACGGCGAGGCTGTCCTCCAGCGCCGAGGCCGGTCGATGGCCGCCTTCGAGCGACTGGTCGAGGCGGGTCAGCGCGTCGCGGTGGGTCGGAAGGACGATGCGCGCCACATGCCAGAGGGACGCCAACAGGGCAGTGGCGAAGAGCGCGACGCCCAGAGCGCGGCCCTGCCAGGGCAAGGCGGTCCAGAGACCGAACCAGGAGATCGCGAGGAAGGTGAGGATGACGGCGACGGGCAGCCAGAGGCGCGGCCAGAGACGCTCCCAGCCCAGCGAAACACGCGACGCCATGGCGAGGCGTGCCAGACGCTGCCGCACGCCCTCGATCCGAACCGGCGCCTCGCGGCGCTGCGCTTCCTTCATGCCGTCGCTCCGAGCCGCCCCCAAATGCCGCCGGGATGTCTCGCCCGCATCCGAGCCAGGATCACGACGCTAGCACGTGAATATGGCAAGGCCAGTGCGAAGACGTCGCGCCCATGCCCGCTCCACGTTTCGTGAACAGGGATCTCGGTCCGGGATCGCGGCTCCGGCGAACCCTGTTCAGGCCAGCCAGGGCGGTGCACGATCCGTGCCGAGCAGCTCCTCGAAGGTCTGGCGCGGCCGCGTCACGGCGTAGTCGGCGCCCTTCACGAGTACCTCGGGCACCAGCAGGCGCTGGTTGTAGGTCGAGGCCATGCTGGCGCCATAGGCGCCGGCGGTCATGAAGGCGATCAGGTCGCCGGGCTTCAGCGCCGGCAGCACGCGGCCGGTGGTGAAGGTGTCGCCCGATTCGCAGATCGGCCCGACGACGTCATAGGCGACCTCCGGCGTGCCGGCCTGGGGCTCCGCCACCGGCCAGATCTCGTGATAGGCCTCGTACATGGCCGGCCGCACGAGATCGTTCATCGCGGCATCGACAACGAGGAACTGCTTGGTCGGGCGCGGATTGAGGTGCAGCACCTGCGTCATCAGGATACCTGCATTGCCGACGATCAGGCGTCCGGGCTCGAAGCCGAGCTCGACCTCAAGGCCTTTCGTGACGCGCGCGACCATGTCGGCATAGGCGTCGATCAGGCCCGGCCCGTGGTCGAATGTCTTAGGGATGTCATAGGGGATGCCGAGCCCGCCGCCGAGATCGAGCCGCTCGACGCGGTGGCCCTCGGTGCGCAGGTCGCCGACCAGCGCCGCCATCTTCACGTAGGCCGCCTCGAAGGACTCGGTCTCGCGGATCTGGCTGCCGATATGCAGCGCCAGCCCCATCATCCGCACGCCCGGCAGGTTGGCGGCGCGGGCATAGAGCCGGCCGACCTCCTCGAAGGACACGCCGAACTTGTTCTCCGACGAGCCGGTGGTGATCTTGGCGTGGCCGCCGGCACCGATGTCGGGATTGACGCGGAACACCGCCTCCTGGCGCTTGCCGAGGGCGGCGGCGACGCGGGAGAGCAGGTCGAGCTCGCCTTCGGTCTCGATATTGACCTGGTAGATGCCGGCTTGAACCGCGAAGCGCAGCTCGCTCTCGCTCTTGCCGACGCCGGAGAAGACGATCCGCTCCGGCGGGAAGCCGGCGGCGAGCGCCTTGCGGACCTCGCCTTCGGAGACGGTGTCGGCCCCTGCGCCGAGCGCGGCGAGCGTCTTCAGCACGCCGAGATTGCCGTTGGCCTTCATCGCGTAGAAGACATGGGCCCGGCCGCCACCGGCCGCGCGGGTCATCGCCTCCGCATAGAGCCGGTAATGCCGCTCGATCGTCGCCGAGGAATAGACATAGACCGGCGTGCCGACCGCCTCGGCGATGCGGCGCAGATCGACATCCTCCGCGAAGAGGGCGCCGTCGCGATAGCTGAAATGGTGCATCGGGGGCGGCTCAGAGGATCGGGTCGAGAACGAAGGGCTTCTCCGGCACGGTGATGGCGCGGTTGGCCTTGGCGGGCCGGGCCAGGATCGAGGTCTCGCCGATGCCGCCGGTGTTGTTCTCGACGGCGCCGATCTGCGAATCGGGCAGGTCGATCGCGCCGGTGGCGTTCGGCGGCGGCTCGAGCGGGCCTTTGCGGCCGCAGGCTCCGAGCGCGAGAGCGAGCAGGCCCGCGACCAGGACGGCGCGGCCGAGTTTCAGGCGGGAGTGCAGCACGGAAGCGAACCCTTGGGCGGAACGGGCATCGGGCGATGCGAGGGATGAGTGTAGCGAAGGATGGCGGCGGAGGCGAGGCGCCGCGTCAGTCTCGGGCTTGACCCGAGACTCTCCTGCCGGAGATGCCCGGGTCAAGCCCGGGCATGACGTGATCCTAGCCCTTCGCCAGCTTCTTCAGCCAGCGCCGCGCCTGGCGACGGACATTGTTCGGGGCCGTGCCGCCATAGCTCACGCGGCTGCGGACCGACTGGTCGACGCCGAGCACGGCGAAGACGGCCTCGGTGATCTGCGGTTCCACCGCCTGCATCTCGGCGAGGCTGAGCTTCTCCAGCCCGATCTTCCTCTCCGATGCGAGGCCGACGAGGCGGCCGGTAACGTGATGGGCGTCGCGGAAGGGCATCTTCAGCACCCGCACCAGCCAGTCGGCGAGGTCTGTGGCGGTGGCGTAGCCGAGGCCGGCGGCGCGCTTCATCACCTTCAGGTCGGGCTGCATGTCGCGGACCATGCCGGCCATGGCGGCGAGGCAGAGCGAGAGCGTCTGGAGGGCGTCGAAGGTGCCTTCCTTGTCCTCCTGCATGTCCTTGGAATAGGTCAGCGGCAGGCCCTTCATCATCGTCAGCATCGCCTGCAGCGTGCCGAAGACGCGCCCCGACTTGCCGCGCACCAGCTCGGCGGCGTCGGGGTTGCGCTTCTGCGGCATGATCGACGAGCCGGTCGAGAAGGCGTCGGAGAGGCGCACGAAGCCGAACTGCGGCGTCGCCCAGAGCACGATCTCCTCGGCCAGACGCGACAGGTGCATGGCGCAGATCGAGGCGGCAGCCAGCGTCTCCAGCACGAAGTCGCGGTCCGAAACCGAGTCGAGCGAGTTCGCGGTCGGCCGGTCGAAGCCGAGCGCCCTGGCGGTCATCTCGCGGTCGATCGGGAAGGAGGTGCCGGCGAGTGCCGCGGCGCCGAGCGGGGATTCGTTGAGGCGCCGGCGCGCATCGGCGACGCGGCCGCGGTCGCGCCCCAGCATTTCGACATAGGCCAGCAGATGGTGACCGAAGGTGACCGGCTGGGCCGACTGGAGATGGGTGAAGCCCGGCATCACGGCGCCGGCATAGGTCTCGGCCTTCTCGGCCAGGGCGAGCTGGAGATCGGCCATCTGCTCATCGAGCTGGTCGAGCGTGTCGCGCACCCACAGCTTCATGTCGGTCGCGACCTGGTCGTTGCGCGAGCGGCCGGTGTGGAGCCGGCCTGCGGCGGCGCCGATCTTGTCCTTCAGATTGCTCTCGACGTTCATGTGGACGTCCTCGAGCGCGCGCGAGAACGTGAAGGTGCCGGACTCGATATCGGCCTCGACCTGCTTGAGCCCGGCGTCGATCGCGGCCACATCGTCCTTCGTCAGGATGCCCGTCTCTCCGAGCATCGCGGCATGGGCGCGCGAACCGCGGATGTCCTGGCGCCAGAGGCGCTGGTCGAAATCGATGGAGGCGTTGATCTCCTCCATGATGGCGTCGGGACCCGTGGCGAAACGCCCACCCCACATGCGATTGCTCACGACGGTCTTTCCTGATTTGAGGACGCCGATGACGTCACGATCGAAATGGTTCGCCGCAGGCGGTGCGCTTCTGCTCGTCGCGCTCGCCGGCGGTGCGGCCTTCTACTCCGTCGCGGGCGATGCCGGCAATTCCGCATCTTGCAGGGCCGCCCGGCCCGCCGCGGCCGCCATGGCGCCGCTGGCGCGCGGCGAGGTCGCGGCCGTGCAGGTCCATGCCGCGCCGCTGCCGACGCCCGACCTCGCCTTCACCGGTCCCGACGGCGCGCCGACGACGCTTTCGGCCTTCCGCGGCAAGACGGTGCTCGTCAATCTCTGGGCGACCTGGTGCCCGCCCTGCCTGAAGGAGATGCCCTCGCTCAATGCGCTGCAGAGCGCGCTGGGCGGGCCCGATTTCGCGGTGGTGACGATCAATATCGACACGCGCAACCTGGAGAAGCCCAAGGCCTGGCTGGCCGAGCGGCAGATCGAGGCCCTGACCTATTACGCCGATCCGAAGGCGAAGGTGTTCCAGGAGTTGCGCGCCGCGCGCAAGGTCGAGGGCATGCCGGTGAGCCTGATCGTCGACCGCGAGGGCTGCGAGCTAGCGATCCTGCAGGGCCCCGCCGACTGGGCGAGTGCCGATGCGAAGGCCCTGATCGGGGCGGCCCTGCGGCGCTGAGGGTCGCATCCTTGCCGCATTGCGAGGTCCTGATGCCGGCCTGACTGGCCGATGAATTGGGACCGACCTCCATGCCTTGCCTGAATTTCGCGACTTGCCTGACCTTGGTGCGCCGCGCCGCGCTCGCCTGCCTCGTCTCCGTGCTCTTCGCCGGCCCCGCCCCGGCGCAGGAGGCGCGGCCCCTGGCGGGGACCGGCATTGCACTGGTGCCGCCGCCCGGCTTCGAGCCCGCGAGCGGCTTCGCCGGACTGGTGAACCCGCTGACGCAGGGCAGTGTCCTCGTTGCGGAGCTGCCGGCCGAGGCCCATCCCCAGATCGCGGTGCTGTTTGCCGATGTCGAGGCGGCGAAGGCCGGCTTCGCCCGCCAGAACGTCACGATCCTGCGGCGCGAGGAGGTGAGGCCCGCCACCGGCGAGACGGTGCCGTTGCTCTCCGGCACCCAGGCACTTGCGGGGGTGACCTATGACAAATGGGTGGCGCTGCTGAAGGGGCCGAAGACGGTGATGCTCACCATCCAGTCACCGCAGGCGGCCAAGCTCGCGCCGGAGACGGTGCGGGCGATGGTGGCTTCCGTCAGCTTCGGCAAGCAACCCACTCTGGAGGAGAAGCTGACGGCCCTGCCATTCGCGATCGCAGCGGTGGCGCCCTTCCGCATCCTCGACACGATCGGCGGCTCGGGCGTGATGATGACGGCGGGCGAACGCGACATCGACCCGTCGGGACGCCAGCCCCTGCTGATCGCCGTCTACCAGCTTTCCGCGCCGGCGTCGCTCGCCAGCGCGCCCCAGGCAGCCGAGACGGCGCTGCGGGCAACGCGCGACTTCCAGGCTGCGCGCATCGACCGGCGCGAGTCGACCGCCTTCGCGGGCGGGGAGGGTGTCGTGCTCGGCGGCACGATCGATGCCGGCGGCGGGCGGCCGCGGCGCTTCGTGCAGTATTTCGCCACGGGGCCGGAGGGCCGCTTCGTGCGCCTGCTCGCGGTGGCGGAGGACGCGGCCTTCGCCGGGCTGACGCCGGGGATCGAGCAGGTTGCGGCCAGCGTCGCCTTCCGCCGCTGAGCCGCCGCCGGGATTGCCTCGCGCGCGCTGTTTCAGCATAGGCTGCCGGCATGACCTACACGATCGGCCTCGCCACCACCTTCCACGATCCCGCCATCGCGATCATCGGCCCCGATGGCGGCGTCCACTTCGCCGAGGCGACCGAGCGCTATCTCCAGTTCAAGCGCGCGCCGAATTGCGAGCCCGATACGGCGCCGCGGATGGAGGCGCTGCTGAAGCGCTACGTCCCTGCCGATGCGCAGGTCGCGATCGCGACCAGCTGGGGCGCGGAGTTCACTGGCTTCCTCGACCAGATGAGCCGCGCCGGCTCCTTCTCGCTGGAGGCCTTGCTCAAGCTCTCGCCGGAGCTGAACCGCTCTCTGGTGCCCGAGCGCACGGAACGCGCCCTGATCGCCTCGCTGCATCAGGGCCAGCAGCGGGCCGGCATTGGTACGCTGCTCGGGCTTGATCGCGCCTTCGGCCGCGCCAACGTCACCGGCCTCACGCGCTTCGGTCATCATCTCAGCCACGCGGCTTATGCCTGCTGGTCCTCGCCCTTCACGGACGCCGCTTGCCTCGTCGTCGACGGCATGGGCGAGACCGGGGCGTCGGCGATCTTCGCGCTGGAAGGCGGGCGCATCCGCGAGGTCAAGCGCCATCGCGGGCGCGAATCGATCGGCTTCTATTTCGGGCTGGTGACCGATCTTGCCGGCTTCGACCAGGCCAAGGGCGAGGAGTGGAAGATCATGGGGCTTGCGCCCTATGGCCGGACCGATGAGCGGCTGATGGCGCTGCTGCGGCGGCTCTACACAATCGAGGGCCACAAGCTCTCCTTCGCCAAGGCCGATGTCGTGCAGGCGGTGGCGGCGGAGATCCTGAGCCTTCGCCCGGCGGACGCGCTCGACAGCGGCTGGGCCGATCTTGCGCGCTGCGGGCAGGACGTTTTTGCCGAGATGATGGAGGCGCTTCTGGGGGAAACCGCGGCGCTGGTGCCGTCGCCCCACCTCGTGCTGGCCGGCGGCTGCGCGCTCAACTCCTCCTTCAACGGCAAGATCGCCGGGCGCCATGGCTTCGCTGACGTCTTCGTGCCCTCCGCTCCGGCCGATGACGGCAATGCCATTGGCGCCGCCTGGCTCAGCCACGCGCAGCGGAATCCCGACTGGCGCGCGCCGAAGGGGCCGCTCTCGCCCTATCTCGGCTCGACCGTCTCGACCGAACCGCTGGAGCGGATGCAGGCCTGGGAGCCGCGGCTGCGCAGGCTCGCGCCGGATGAGGTCGCGCCGGTGACAGCCAAGCTCCTGACCGAGGGCAAGCTGGTCGGCTGGGTGCAGGGCCGGGCGGAGTTCGGGCCGCGCGCGCTCGGCAACCGCTCGATCATCGCCGATCCGCGCCCGGCCGACGCCAAGGACATCCTCAACGCCAAGGTGAAGTACCGCGAGGCCTTCCGGCCCTTCGCGCCTTCGATCCTGGCCGAACATGCGCCCGACTGGTTCGAGCATTATCAGGACGCGCCCTATATGGAGCGCACGCTCACCTGGAAGGAGGCGGTGCGTGCGCGCGTGCCGGCTGTTGTGCATGAGGATGCGACGGGGCGGCTGCAGAGCGTCACGGCTGAGCGCAACCCGCGCTATCACGCGCTGATTTCGGCCTTCCATGAGCTCACCGGCGTGCCGGTGATCTTGAACACCTCCTTCAACATCATGGGCAAGCCGATCCTCCATACGGCGGAGGATGCGATCCTGATGTTCTACACCAGCGGACTCGATGCGCTGGTGATCGAGGACTGGCTCCTGGTGAAGTAGGTCCGCGCCTTCAGCGCGGCGGCAGCTCGCAGCAGCCGGAGGCGAGCTCGTCGCAGATCTCGAGCTCGATCGGGCAGTCGCCCTCGCGCTCGAGCAGGTCGGCGACGAGCTCTTTCAGTCGCTCGCGCAGCGCCTCCAGCGTCGGCGCCTCGGTGACGATGCCGCTCTCGTCGGTGGCCACCGCATACCAGGCGCCGTCCTGCCCGTCGCGACGGACCTCGAATTTCAGCGGCTCCAGGGTCGCGCCCTTGCGGGCGGCGACCCTGAGGCCAAAGCCGGGAAAAGGCATGGCGTCTCTTAGAACTTCAGACGCCGGGCGCGCTTGACCATCGGGATCTCGTGGATCTTGTCGAGGAGCTCGTCGGAGATCGCTTCGTCCACCGCGACATAGCAGATCGCGTCGCCGCCCGGCTTGTCGCGGCCGAGCGAGAAGGTCGCGACATTGACGCCGGCGGCGCCCAAAATCGAGCCGAACTGGCCGATGAAGCCCGCCTGGTCGGCGTTGCGGACATAGAGCATGTGCGGCGCGAATTCAGCATCGACCTGGATGTCGCGGATCTCGACGATGCGCGGCTTGCCGTCCTGGAAGACCGTGCCGGCGGCGTGGCGCGGCATGTCCTCGGCCTCGACCACGATCTTGATGCGGCTTTCGAGATTGCCGGCGATCTCGCGGGTCAGCTCCTCGACGACGATGCCCTTCTCCTTGGCCACCATGGCGGAGTTGACCATGTTGATCTCGGGCAGGAAGGGCCGGAGCACGCCGGTGATGGCGGCGGCGGAGATCGCCTTCAGGTTCAGGCTGGCGACCGCGCCCTCGTACTCGATGCGGATGCCCTTGACCGGAGCCTCGGTGAGCTGGCCGAGGAAGGAGCCGAGCTTCTCGGCGAGATCGACGAAGGGCTTCACCCGCGGCGCCTCCTCGGCGGTGATCGAGGGGAAGTTCACCGCGTTGGTGATGGCGCCCTTGAGCAGGTAGTCGCTCATCTGCTCGGCGACCTGGAGCGCGACATTCTCCTGCGCCTCATTGGTGGCGGCGCCGAGATGGGGGGTGCAGACGACGTTGTCGAGGCCGAAGAGCGGGTTCGATTCCGCCGGCTCGACCGAGAACACGTCGAAAGCCGCGCCCGCGACATGGCCGGACTTCAGGAGTTCGGCGAGCGCCGCCTCGTCGACCAGCCCGCCGCGGGCGCAGTTGATGATGCGCACGCCCTTCTTGGTCTTCGCCAGCGCCTCGGCCGAGAGGATGTTCTTGGTCATCGCCGTCATCGGCACATGCAGCGTGATGAAATCGGCGCGCTTGAGCAGGTCCTCGAGCTCGACCTTCTCGACGCCGAGCGCGACCGCGCGCTCAGGTGAGAGATAGGGGTCATAGGCGATGACGCGCATCTTCAGGCCGACCGCGCGGTCGGCGACGATGGAGCCGATATTGCCGGCGCCGATCAGCCCGAGCGTCTTGCCGGTGATCTCGACGCCCATGAAGCGGTTCTTCTCCCACTTGCCGGCTTGCGTCGAGGCATCCGCCGCCGGGATCTGGCGGGCGAGCGCGAACATCATCGCAATCGCATGCTCGGCGGTGGTGATCGAATTGCCGAAGGGCGTGTTCATCACGATCACGCCGCGCGCCGTGGCGGCGGGGATCTCGACATTGTCGACGCCGATGCCGGCGCGACCGATCACCTTCAGCCTGGTCGCGGCCTCCAGCAGCTTGGCGGTGGCCTTGGTCGCGGAGCGGATGGCGAGGCCGTCATAGTCGCCGATCATCGCGGCGAGCTTGTCCTTGTCCTTCCCGAGATTGGGATCGAACGTCACGTCGATGCCGCGATCCTTGAAGATCTGCACGGCGGCGGGAGAGAGGGCGTCGGAGATCAGGACTTTTGGCGCTGTCATGAGAATGGCTTTCGGCTGGCGCGGCGCGTCGGCGCTCTGCGCGGGACAGGGGTCAGCACGTCATGGCCGGGCTTGACCCGGCCATCTCGGGACGCGGAGGCGCAGGAGCGCGCCTCTTCTTGGAGGAGATGGTCGGGTCAAGCCCGACCATGACGCTGGGTGTCAGGCCGCCTTCTTGCCCAACCCGGCCTTCGCCTCGGCGAAGGCGTAGGTGATCCACGGCAGCAGCGCCTTCAGGTCGCGCGACTGGACGGTTGCGCCGCACCAGATGCGCAGGCCCGGAGGGGCGTCGCGGTAGTGGCCGAGATCGTAGCCGGCGCCGGCCTTCTCGATGATCGAGACGACCTGCTTGGCAAACGCGGCTTGAGCGTCCGGAGCCAGCGCGGTGACGGCCGGGTCGGTGAAGGTCAGGCACACGCTCGTGTTCGAGCGCGTCTTCGGCTTCACGGCGAGGAAGTCGATCCAGTCGTTCTCTTTCACGAATTTCGCGATGACGCGCAGGTTGCCGTCGGCGCGCTTCACCAGCCCGTCGAGCCCGCCGACCTTCTTGGCCCAGTGCAGCGCATCGAGATAATCCTCGACCGCGAGCATGGAAGGCGTGTTGATCGTCTCGCCCGAGAAGATGCCCTCGATCAGCTTGCCGCCTGAGGTCATGCGGAAGATCTTCGGCAGCGGCCATGCCGGCTTGTAGGTCACCAGCCGCTCGACCGCGCGCGGCGACAGGATGATCATGCCATGGGCCGCCTCGCCGCCCAGCACCTTCTGCCAGGAGAAGGTGGTGACATCGAGCTTGGGCCAGTCGAGCTTCTGGGCGAAGGCGGCCGAGGTCGCGTCGCAGATCGTCAGACCCTCGCGGTCCTCCGCGATCCAGCTCGCATCGGGCACGCGCACGCCGGAGGTCGTGCCGTTCCAGGTGAAGACGACGTCGCGGTTCCTGGTGTCGACCTTCTTCAGGTTCGGCAGCTCGCCATAACCGGCCTCGAAGGTGCGGACGTCGGCCAGCTTGAGCTGCTTGACGACATCGGTGACCCAGCCGGCGCCAAAACTCTCCCAGGAGACCATGTCGACGCCGCGCGCCCCGAGCAGCGACCACATCGCCATCTCGACGGCGCCGGTGTCGGACGCGGGCACGATGCCGATGCGGTAATCGGCCGGCACCTGCAGCACCTCGCGCGTCAGATCGATCGCGAGCTTGAGCTTGTCCTTGCCGATCTTGGCGCGGTGCGAGCGGCCGAGCGCGGCGTCACCGAGTGCCTTGAGGTTCCAGCCTGGGCGCTTGGCGCAGGGGCCGGACGAGAAATGCGGCACGCGCGGAAGCGCGGCCGGAACGGTATTCGCCATCGATGTCTCCATCCTTACAGATGGGCGCGCCGCGTTGGGGCGGCGTGTCCCGTCGATGGGGGTAGAGCGCGGGGGCGGGGGGAGTCAAGCGGGGGGATGGAGGACGCTGCGTTGCCCTTTGATTCTTAAGACATGATGCGAAACCAAGACCTAACCGCTAAGTTTAACCGATCTTGCTCTAATTCGTCAGTGGGGTTGCAATGCGCAATCGGCCCTCTAAGAATATTCAGTTGATTAGATGCGTTGCTAACCGCGGTCTTTGAGCTAAAAATTGTTTCGAATAAATCCCAATTATCTGTTATGATTTGTGATAATTCGCCAAATGTTGTGTAGTCAATCAAGTTCTCGGATCTGGGGGTTATTCCAGAATCTACTTCTTTTTTCTGTCTCAGCGCGGCCTGTTCCTTTATGCGTTTCTCATCGATCCTGGCGCTCTCCCACCAATCAGGCCCTTCCGCTTCCAAAAGAATATCCGCAACTAGGCGTCGTATTGAATTTTCCAAACAATAGAATATCTCATAAAATTCCGACATTCTCAGCGACTCAGCCCTGAGAGATGCTTCGAATTGCTCATATTCCGATGTCTTCCGGCTCCTTTCCTTGCGAGGTAGGTGTCCAAGATCGATGCCGAACTGCCGTTCAATACGCGACATGCCCGATGCGATCTGCAATCCGGACATGCCAAAGGCTCGGATTAGTCCATCAGGCCGCTTAGGCATCATCGCTACTCAATAGGTGTGCCTTCAAACTTTTAAATATAGCATCAAAGACTTCTGGGTCCGAAGTCGCGGGCAAATTCAAATTTATCGTATATCCAAGATTGAGCCCGATTGCGCCTTGTTGTCTCGGAGCGGGAGCGGTTGCTGAATCAGCCAGCTGCGAGCGCGCCTCTCTATGCGGCGCCTCTAGGACAATATCTTTCTGCTTAAAATCGGCAAATAGCTTCAAATGCTTAATGCATGCAAAAGTTAATTTTACAGTATTAGAATCATGTGGCTGTCCTGTTTATTCCGTTATCAATCCGATCAACGATTGATCGTTGAGTTCATGGACATATTAATTTCGGATATACAAAGGACCATACCCAATTTTATGATGGAAGCAACTGCCTCGCCAGATAATGCCGGGTTGCGGAATTTCTTGTATAGATCACTTGGGGTTCCGTCGAGGTTCGCGAACCCGACTTTTTTTGAGATAGCTTGTCATTTGATCCCCGGACCCTCCGGGGATCTTCAGTATTGTTTTGACAAAATCTTGACTTAAACGGTCTGGAATTGCCGCGGATTTGATCCCATTCAAAGCTTTGTCGATATTCCCGGGGGAAGTCACATAAGGAAGCTGTGCCATTTCAATCCCGGTGTAGGTGCAGAGACGAAATCGAGGCTACACAAGGCGCACGATTCTGCAAGTTGAGCGCTTAGCTGCAATTTCTCGCAACCGGAGCGTTTTACCGTCCGCGCAGCGATATGCCTCCTACAGCTATGGGTCGCGACAACTCCGGGTTGCGTTTCGGAAAGGCGCGGGGAACCCCTCTCCTGTAAGGAGAGGGGCTGGGGAGAGGTGTCGGCCCCTGGACCAGCGGGGCGCAGACCTCACCGCCGCCGAGGCATAAGGCGCCGGCTCCTTCCCCGTCATGGTCGCCCTTGTGGCGACCATCCACGTCTTGCGACGCCAATGGCGGGCGAGCCGCTCTTTGGAAGGGCATCGCCGATCGTTCCTGCGTAAAGACGTGGATGGTCGGGACAAGCCCGACCGTGACGGTGAGGCGCGGGGAACCCCTCTCCCGGATGGGAGAGGGGCAGGGGTGAGGGACCGCCCTCGCCGCTTGAGGCTCACGCTAGCCGCTGGCCGCCTTGCGGATCGCAGCCAAAACGGCATCCCGGTCATCGATGATCTCGGCATTCCGAAACCTGATCACGGTGAAGCCAAAGCGCTCGATCTCGGACGTCCGCTCGGCGTCATAGCCCGCTTCCCAGCCATGCTGGCGTCCATCTACCTCGACGATCAGCCTGCGGTCGATGCAGACGAAATCGAGGGTGTAGCCCAGAAGCGGAACCTGCCGGCGGAACTTGAGCCCATCGAGACGGCGGTTGCGCAGCAGCGACCACAGGATGTCCTCGGGCTCGGTGGATTGCCGTCGGAGCCGTCTCGCGAATCGGCGCTGTTCGGACGTCATGCGCCGTGATGCTGACGCTGATCGCATCGACGATCAATGGCGGTCCCTCACCCCTGCCCCTCTCCCATCCGGGAGAGGGGTTCCCCGCGCGTCCCGCGAAAAACTAATCCCCGCCGCTTCTTTCTGACCCTATCCTGCCACCACCTCATCCCCGAGGGGCAGCCATCCGGAAGGCAAGCCGTTGGTGGGGGTGGGCGCGGCGCCTGCGGCTGGCTTTGCACCCCGGTCCCGGGAGGCTTCGGGGCACCGCCCTGGGGGTACTACGGCCCCTGTGCGAGGAGCTCGCTGGAACGGTCGCTGGCATCACGTCTTCGTCCCATGCCTGACGGCGCGACAACCCGATGAGGGGAACTGGCGTCTAGGGCTCGCGGCGGAGGCTGGCTTTCGACCCGATAAGCGCGGCCCGGAGTGCGAAATCGCCGACAAGCGGAGCGCCACGGGGCGTGCGGATGGTGGCTCAACCCATCCGCGCCGCATCCTGGCTCAACGGATGCGGATCTGAGACCCACGCGCCTCGCGGCGCTCCGCTGCCCCTCGTCATCAACCGACCCCGGAAGGCGGGCGGGGATTTGTTGTGCCCGTCATTCTCGGGCGAAGCGAAGCGCAGACCCGGGAATCTCGGGCCGGAAGAGGCAGGGGAGCCTCTCTCGTCCCGAGATGCTCGGGTCGAGCCCGAGCATGACGCGCGGGGCGCGGGAACCCCTCAATCCCCGGTCATCGTCATCTCGGCGTCGATTGCCTTCATGGTCGGGTTGGCGGCGCAGAAGGCGCGGATCTTGGCGGCAACAGGGGCGGGGTGCTCGCTCTTGCGGTGGGCGGCGGATTTCAGCCAGTCGGCGCAGCTGAGCGCGCGGTCGGTGATCGCGGCCCTGGCCGGGTCGGGCAGGAGCAGGAGGCCGGCGAGGGCCGCCGGGAGGATGAGCGGGAGGCGGGGCATGGAAGGGGTGTCCTGAAGGGGCGCCCGCCTTGCGGGCTCGCATGGGCGCCGCTCCTGCCCCGCGTCGCCACCGCATGCAAATGCGATTGTCGCGGCCCCGATGCGCAGGCAGGGCAGGGGAGGACGGGACGCCGATCGCGAGAAGGGGAAGGCTTACCTCGAGTTTCGTGATAGGCAGCGGCGAAATCCCGCAACAGGTTCCAGGTCCATGGCCCAGAAGACGCCCGAACAGCTCGCCCGTGAATTCGAGGGGCGCAAGGCCAAGGGGCTGGCCAAGGGCGCCGCCGCCTTCTGGCCCAACATCCTGTCCAATGCGGTGCTGAAGCTGACCGCGGCGAAGGAAGAGATCACGGTCGCCGCGCTGACCGAGTTGCTGACGAAGGACGCCGAGTCCAAGGACACGACGCTCGCCGCCGGCGCCAAGGAGGCGCTGGCGCGGCTGCGCCAGGCGGTGGCGAAGGGGGAGGATTGAGGGTTCTGCGGGTTCGCGACTGAACCTCTCCGTCATTCCGGAGCTCCGCTGCGCTCCGTCCGGAATGACGCCGGAGGTTGCGGAGGCTCACCCCGGCTGGCCAGCGATGACGCCCTTGCGCAGCAGGAAGCAGCCATAGGGGCGGGGGTCGCCGACCTGGACGACGGCAAAGGCGCGCCGCGCCGCCTCGTAGAAGGCGAAGCGCTCGATGCCGGCGAGTGGCGTGGGCGCCCCGAGCGCCGCATCGATCTCGCTTTGCACCGCCGCCTGCACGGCGGGAATCGCGGCGGCATCGCCGACGACCTCCATGCGCCGTAGCGGTTCGGGCTCGAAATCGTCGATCGGCAGCACGGAGAGGATGGCCCGGGCCGCCCGCTCCATGCTCAGCCCCGGCAGGCGAACGAGCCGGCCGCTGGTGGTGGCAGCCGCGATGGTTTCCGCCGGGTGGTTGGCATCGACCAGCGCGAGATCGTCGCCATGGCCCATCGCGGCGAGGATCCAGAGCAGATCGGCGGAGAGGACGGGGTCGAGGGTCTTCAGCATGGCGGGGGCGTCCTCTCAGGCAAAAGGCGGGTCACAGCCGCCCGCGCCGGGCGCAATAGACGCGTTGCGCTGTGCCGCCGAAGATCGCGGCGCGCTCGTCCTCGCTGCAGCCGTCGAGCAGGGTCTGCGCGGCGTCGAACCAGCGCTCGTAAGGCGCGCGCAGCGTCACCACCGGCCAGTCGCTGCCGAAGATCAGGCGGTCCGGGCCGAAAGTCGCCAGCAGATGCGCGACGACCGGGCGCAGCGTCTCGAGGCTCCAGTCCGGCCCCGCTTCGGTGACGAGGCCGGAGAGCTTGCAGAATGTGCCGGGATGGGCGGCAAGCGCTTTGATGCCCTCGCGCCAGGCGCCGAGATCGCCCGCGACGAGATCGGGCTTGGCGCCGTGGTCGATGACGACGGTGAGCCGCGGCTCGCGGGCGAGCATGGCGAGCGTGGCGGGGATATGCGGCGTCTTGATCAGGGCGTCAAAAACGAGGCCGTGGGCGACCATCGCGGCCAAGGCCGGGGCGAGTGCGGGCCGCGCGAGAAAGGCGAGGTCGGGGATGTCCTGCGCCATCGGGCGCAGGCCGACCAGCAGCGGATCGGCGGCCAGCGCGGCGATGCGGGCGGGCGCGTCGGGGGCTTCGAAATCCGCCCAGCCGACGACGCCGGCGATGAAGGGCGTGCGCTGCGCGATGGCGAGGAGATAGCGCGTCTCGGCTTCGGTCGGCGCGGCCTGGACGAGGATCGTCCGGTCGATGTCGTGGCGGGCGAGCAGGGGGGCGAGGTCGTCGGGCGTGAAGTCGCGATGGATCGGGCCCAGCGCGGGCGTCAGCCAGCCATAGTCGCCGCGCGCGATCTGCCAGAGATGCTGGTGGGCGTCGATGCGAAGCGCGGTCATTGGGGCACCGGGACATCGGCGGCGAGCAGGCCTTCCGCCTTAAGGTCTGCCCAGAGCGCGGCCGGGACGGGCTGCGACAGCTCGGCGATCTGGTCGGCGACCTCGGCGGGCGAGACCGCGCCCATGACGAGGCTCGCCACCGCGGCGTGGCCGAGCGGGAACTGCAGCGCGGCGCGGCGCAAGGGCACGCCATGGCGGGTGCAGACGGCCTCGATCGCGGCGACGCGGGCGAGGATCTCGGGCGGGGCGGGATTGTAGTTGTAGCGCGCGCCGGGGACCGGGCCGGTGGCGAGGATGCCGGAGTTGAAGACGCCGCCGAGCATCAGGCCGATGCCCTTTTCAAGCGCCAGCGGCATGAAGGAAGCCAGCGCCGGCTGTTCCAGCAGGGAGTAGCGCCCCGCCAGCAGCATGGTGTCGAAGTCGCCCGCGCGGGCGAAGCGCTCGCACATATCGGCCTCGTTGACGCCGACGCCGATCGCCTTGACGGCGCCGCTGGCGCGCAGGGTTTCGAGCGCGCGATAGGCGCCGTTCATGGCCTCGCCGAAGCGCTGCTCGATCATTGCCGCGCCATGCGTCCAGACATCGACATCGTGGATCAGGACGATGTCGATGTGGTCGACGCCCAGCCGCAGCGCCGACTGCTCGAGTGATCGCATTGCGCCGTCATAGGAGTAATCGAAGCGCATTCCGTGCGGCAGGCCGCCACGATAACCCGAGCCGTCGCCGCGCCCCGCAAAAGGCTCCGCGACGCGACCGACCTTGGTCGAGAGCATGAGCCCGTCGCGCGGCACCCGCCGCAGCGCCGCGCCGATGCGATGCTCGGAGAGGCCGTGGCCATAGAGCGGGGAGGTGTCGAACAGGGTGACGCCGCCCGTGATCGCGGCCTCGACGGTGGCAACCGCCTGCGCCTCGTCGAGATGGGCATAGAGATCACCCAGCGGCGCCCCGCCGAAACCGAGCGTCGAGACGGGCAGGCGGCTGCGGCCGAGCAGGCGCGGCGCGAGGGCAGAGGCGGGCGGCATCGGGCGTTTCCGTTATCGTTGGTAGGAGTATGTGCACACCGACATGTTAGCTTGCAACCGCCTTCGAACGGGATTAGCGTCCGGCCCAAGATGGCAGCCGGCCACCCGAGAAATCCGGGCAGGACGGCGCCGCAGAACAGCCCGAAACGGGCGATGCGCGAGAAGTCCAGGGAGGACGAGAGATGAGCGATCTGTTTCTGAAGCCGAGCCGTCGCGCGCTGATGCGCGGCACCGCTGCCTTCGCCGCTGCGGGCGCGATCGGCTCTCCGCTGGTGCTGCGCGAGGCGCGGGCCCAGGCGGCTTTCAACTGGAAGCGCTTCTCGGGCACGACGATCGACGTGCTCCTGGTGAAGAACCCGCGCTCGGATCTGATGCAGGCCGCCGAGAAGGAGTTCACCGAGCTCACCGGCATCAAGGTCTCGGCTGAGCAGGTGCCCGAGCAGCAGCAGCGGCAGAAGGCGGTGATCGAGTTCGCCTCGGGCAAGCCGAGCTTCGACGTGTCGGGTATCTCGCTGCATGTGCAGAAGCGTATGGCCGCCAAGGGCAAGTGGTTCGAGGATCTGACGCCCTATATCAAGGACGCCTCGCTGACCTCGCCCGATTTCAATTTCGAGGATTTCGGCGCCGGCCCCGTCGCCTATGCGCGGCAGGCCGACGGCTCGCTCGATACCATCCCGTTCTTCGTCGATTACTGGATGGTCTACTACAACAAGGAGCTCTTCGCCGCGAAGGGCGTCGAATACCCCAAGACCATGGACGAGATGGCGACGGTCGCGGCCAAGCTGCACGACCCCGCCAAGGGCATCGCCGGCTTCGTCTCGCGGGGCCTCAAGAACGCCAACGTGCCGGTCTGGGCGAGCCTGCTGCTCGGGCAGGGCATCGAGACGACCTCGCCCGAGGGCAAGCTGCTGACGGACACGCCCGAGGCGGCCTGGGCCGGCGAGCTCTACAAGAAGCTCAACAAGGACTCAGGTCCCGTCGGCCAGGTCGGCTTCAACTGGAACGAGTGCCAGACCACCTTCATGCAGGGCCGGGCCGCGATGTGGCTCGACGGCATCGGCTTCGCCACACCGCTCGAGGATCCCTCGAAGTCGCGCATCGTCGGCAAGGTCGGCTACGGCATCACGCCGCCGGGGCCGAAGGCGCATCACGCCGGCATGTTCGCCGACGGCATGGGCATCTCGCGCGGCTCGCAGAAGAAGCAGGCGGCCTGGCTCTATCTCCAGTTCATGACCAGCAAGGCGCAGCAGGTCGCGATGCTGAAGGCCGGCGCCGGCGCGCCCGGCCGTGCCTCGGCCTATCTCGATACGGACACCATCGCCCAGTCGAAATTCGGCAAGCAATATTTCGACTGCCTGCTCGGTTCGGCCAAGGTCGCGCGCGCGGCGCTGCCGCAGATCGTGCCGGTGACGGAGTTCCGCGACGTCTTCGGCGTGGCGCTGACCAATGCGCTCGGCGGTGCCGACGTGGCGGCCGAGCTGAAGAAGGCGACCGAGACCTTCGCGCCCGTGCTCGCCAAGAGCGAGCAGGGCTGAGTTTGCAGCGTCATGGCCGGGCTTGACCCGGCCATCTCGTGACGCGTGTGCGGTTTCATGGAGATGCCCGGGTCAGGCCCGGGCATGACGGCCCTGGCATGACCACGACGACCCTCTCCGCAGAACGGACCGAGACGGCGCAGCCCGCGCCCTTCGTCCACTCGGCCGATTTCACGCCGCGCTACTGGCTGTTCGCGGCGCCCGGCCGTGCTCGTCGTCGGCACGGTGATCGTCTTCCCCTGGCTGTTCACGCTCTACATGTCCGGCCATGACTGGAAGATCGGCGGCGGGCCGGAATTCGTCGGACTGCAGAACTTCGCCGAGCTGTTCCGCGACACGCGTTTCATCGAGTCGATGGGGCACACTCTCTATTTCACGGTGCTGGCCGTGGTGCTGCCGATCGTCTTCGGCACGGCGGCGGCGCTGGTGTTCCACCGCGAATTTCCGTTCCGGGGCCTGCTGCGCACGGTCTTCGTGATGCCGATGATGGCGACGCCGGTCGCCGTCGCGCTGGTCTGGACGATGATGTTCCACCCGCAGCTCGGCGTGCTGAACTACCTGCTCTCGCTCGTCGGCATCGGGCCGCAGGCCTGGGTCTATTCGCCCGATACGGTGATCCCGACGCTGATCCTCGTAGAGGTCTGGCACTGGACGCCGCTGGTCATGCTGATCGTGCTCGGCGGGCTGGCCGGCCTGCCGCGCGAGCCCTACGAATCCGCGCTGATCGACGGCGCCAATGACTGGCACATGTTCCGCCACATCACGCTGCCGCTGGTCTGGCCCTTCATCATGGTGGCGATCGTGATCCGCACGATCGACGCGCTGAAGGCCTTCGACACGATCTTCGTGATCACCCAGGGCGGGCCGGGCACGGCGTCGGAGACGCTCAACATCTTCCTCTATCTGCAGGCGTTCCAGTTCTACAAGATCGGCTACGCCTCGGCCGTGGTGGTGATCTTCTTCGTCATCGTCATCATGCTCTCGCTGCTGCTGCTCTATGCGCGGCAGAAGTCGAAGTGGAACGCGTGATGGCAGCCATCCCATCCACAGCCCTCATCCTGAGGAGCGCTCCGCAGGAGCGCGTCTCGAAGGATGCTCCAGCGTTCTCCGGAGACATCTGGAGCATCCTTCGAGACGCCGCTGCGCGGCTCCTCAGGATGAGGGCTGAGGGGCAAGGGCAGGTGCGCTCATGACCCGCCTCGCCAAAAAACTCGGCTTCTACGCCTCCGTCTTCGTGCTGGTCTCGCCGGCGGTGCTGGTGTTTCTCTGGATGATCTCGCTGTCGTTCAAGAACGAGCTCGACAACACCGCCTTCCCGCCGGTCTTCATCCCCGATCCGCCGACGCTGAAGAACTATGTCGACGTCTTCGCGCAGAACAATTTCGCGCTCTACCTCTGGAATTCGATCCTGGTCACGGGCGGGGCGGTGCTGATCGGGCTCGCGGTCGGCGTGCCCGCCGGCTACGGCATCGCGCGCGGCAAGGCGACGAAGTTCGCGATCCTGATCCTGGTCGCGCGGATGACGCCGGCGCTGTCCTACCTGATCCCGCTGTTCCTGCTGTTCCAGATGACCGGGCTGGTGGGGACGATCACGGCGCTCGTCATCACCCATCTGGTCATCACCATCCCGATCATCGTCTGGATCATGATCGGGTATTTCGAGAACATCCCGATGGAGCTGGAAGATGCGGCGCGCATCGACGGCGCCTCGAGCTGGCAGGCCTTCCGGCATGTCGCGCTGCCGCTAGCGATGCCGGGCGTCACGGTCGGCGGCATCCTCGCCTTCATCTTCTCCTGGAACAACTTCATCTTCTCAGTCGTGCTCGGCGGCAAGAACAGCCGCACGCTGCCCTCGGCGGTCTACAACTCGCTGACCTTCGAGCAGATCTCCTGGGGCCCGCTGGCGGCGGCCGCGCTGCTGGTAACGCTGCCGGTGCTGCTGGTGACGGTGCTGGCCCAGCGCCAGATCGTCGCCGGGCTCTCGGCCGGAGGGCTCAAGGATGGCTGACGCGCGCAATCCCCATGATGGCGGAGCGCATGGCCCGCCCCGACGTCCCGCCCAACACACCCATTGATCTCTCGCTCTGAAAGACGGTTTTCCATGTCCATCGATCCCAACCGCTTCGGCCTCTCCTGCGCCATCACCACCCCGATGCGGGAGGGCGGCAGCGTCGACCTGCCGCGGCTGGTCAGCCATGCCCGCCATGTCCTCGCGCAGGGCTGCGACAGCGTCACGCTCTACGGGACCACAGGCGAGGGCGCCGCGCTCGGCCTGCCGGAGCGCGCGGCAATGATGGGCGCGCTGATGGGCGCGGGGATTGACCCGGCGAAGCAGGTTTATGCCGGCGTCGCGGCGGCGTCGCTGGAAGAGGCCGTCCAGCAGGGGCGTCTCGCGCTCGATGCCGGCGCCAAGGGGCTGCTGGTCGCGCCGCCCTTCTACTTCAAGGGAGTCAGCGACGAGGGGCTCTATCGCTGGTTCTCGCAGCTCTTCGAAAAGCTCCCCGCGGTCCGCAACGTCATTCTCTACCACATCCCCTCGGTGACGGCGGTGGGCCTGAGCGTCGGGCTGATCGACCGGCTGAAGAAGGCTTTTCCCGGCGTCGTCACCGGCGTGAAGGATTCGTCGGGCGACTACGCCAATACCGAGGCCTATCTCAAGGCGCATGGCGAACTCGCCATCCTCGTCGGCGACGAGCGCCTTCTGGCCAAGGCGGTGCGCAACGGCGCGCAGGGCTCGATCTGCGGCGTCGCCAATCTGGTGCCGCATCTGCTGCGCCCGATCGTCTACGAGGGCAAGGATGACCCGACGGTCAACGCGCTGGTCGACGAGATCTGCTCGCATCCCGTGCTGGCTTCGGTGAAGGCGCTGGTCGGCCATGTGCATGGCGATGCCGGCTATGGCGCAATGCGCGCGCCGCTGGAGCCGCTCGACGCTGCGACGCGGCAGCGGCTGTTCGCAGCCTTCGACAGGATCACACAGGCCAAGGCGGCCTGAAGGAGGGTGTCTTGAACCAGTCCGAGCAGGATCCGCGCGAGGGCGAGCCGCTGAAGCTGAGGGAGCGCGCCTATGCCTCCTTCACGGAGCGGCTGCTGGCACGCGAGATCAAGCCCGGACAGTTCGTGACCCAGCGCGAGCTGGTGGCGCTGACCGGCCTGCCGCTCGGCGCCATCCGCGAGCTGATCCCGCGGCTGGAGGCGGAGGGGCTGATCAAGACCGTGCCGCAGCGCGGCATGCAGGTCGCCCATGTTGATCTCAATCTGATCCGCAACGCCTTCCAGTTCCGCCTTTTCCTCGAAAAGGAGGCGACAGCGCTCTACGCCGCCAACGCCACCGACGAGGAGATCGCGCAGCAGCGCGCCCGGCACGAGGCGATCATCGTCCGGGCCGAGGCCGGCGGCGACCCGCAGCTGATCGAGGATGCGGAGGATGTCGACCGGCTGATGCACGAGGCGATCATCGACCATCTCGACAACGATATCGTCTCCAAGGCCTTCCGCGTCACCTGGCTGAAGATCCGGCTGATCCGGCAATACGAGACGCGCATCCAGAACCACATCCTGGTGCCGGTCATGCGCGACCACCTCAAGATCATCACCGCCATCGAGGCGCGCGACCCGATCCGCGCCGCGGAGGAGATGAGCATCCATATCGGCAACGCCCGTACGCGGGCGATGAGTTACTGAGACCGTCAAGCAGGCGAGCCGGGAGAACCGGCCGTCATTCGGGAGGGACCAGCGTCGACATCCCACAGCCCTCATCCTGAGGAGCCGCGAAGCGGCGTCTCGAAGGATGCTCCAGGAGGCTCCGGAACCATCTGGAGCATCCTTCGAGACGCGCTCTTCGAGCGCTCCTCAGGATGAGGGCTGAGAGTGTCGGCGACGGTCCGCATTGGGAGGAGACCATCATGACCACGTTCACCAAACGCGACTTCCTCGCCGGCTCCGCCGCTCTCGCGGGCGGGGCCATCGCCATGCCGAGCGTCCTGCGCGCGCAGGCGACCGTGCTGCGCTGGGGCGAGATGCTGCCCACGACCCATCCGCAGGTGCAGATGGTCGAGCGGATCGCCAAGCAGGTGAAGGAGAAGAGCTCCGGGCGTATCGACATCCAGGCCTTTCCGGCCGGCCAGCTTGGCTCCGGCAAGGACATGATGGAATCGGTCGCCTCGGGCGCGCTCACCATGACCACGGACGGGGCGGCGGCGCTCGGCTCCTTCCTGCCGCAGCTGTCGGTGGTCGAGGCGCCCTATCTCTGGCGCGACGCCGCCCATATGGCGAAGGTCGCCAAGGCGCCGGTCTTCACCCAGATGAATGCCGAGCTGGAGAAGAAGCGCGGCATGCGCATGGCCGCCGTGACCTATTACGGCAAGCGCCACCTCACCACCGGCTCGAAGGCGGTGAAGAGTGTCGCCGACGTTGCCGGCCTCAAGCTGCGCGTGCCGCCGGTCGACACCTTCCGCGCCATGGTCGAGGCCTGGGGCGCCAAGGCGACGCCGGTGAACTTCAACGAACTCTACCTGGCGCTGAGCCAGGGTGCGGTCGACGGCCAGGAAAACCCGCTGCCGACGATCCACAGCGCCAAGCTGCAGGAGGTGCAGAAGCACCTGATCCTGACCGGCCACATCATCACGCCGCGCCTGGTCATCGTGAACGGCGATTTCTGGAAGGGGCTGAAGGACGCCGACCGCAGCCTGCTCGAGGCAGCCATCGCCGAGGGCGTCGCCTGGCAGGACGCCGAACTTGCCAGCCAGGAGGGCAGCCTTGTGGCGACGCTGAAGGCCGCCGGCATGAGCGTGACCGAGCCGGATCTCGCAAGCTTCTCGAAGCCGGTGCTGGCGACGCTGCCCCAGCAGTTCGAGGGCAAATGGGGCAAGGGCACCTGGGACGCGCTCGCGGCGCTTTGAGCTGAAGCTGTTCCACCACCTCCGGGTCCTCCCGGACAAGCCGCGTAGCGGCGCTGATCCGGGATCCATGCCTGAACCGTTCCGGCATGGATCCCGGGTCTCCGCTTCGCTGCGCCCGGGATGACCCGCGTGTTTTTGACGGTATCGTCAATGAGGCTGATGCTTTGAAATCCCTCCTCCACCTCTCCGACCGCATCGTGCGCATGGCGGCCGTGGCGCTGCTCCTGTCGCTGCTGGTCGCGGTGCTGCTCGGCGTGCTGTCGCGGCAGCTCAATGCGCCGCTGGCCTGGACCGACGAGCTCGCGCAGTACCTGCTGGTCTGGACCGGCTTCGTCGGCTGGATCATCGCGGCGCGGCGGCGCTCGCATATCCGCATCACTGTCTTCGCCGAGAAGCTGCCGGTGGGGGCGGGGCGGGTGCTGGAGATCGTGACGCAGGCCGCGATCATCGTCTTCGCGGCCGTGCTGATCCGCTATTCCTTCGCGCTGATCGAGCGCAACTGGGATGTGGAGTCGATCGCGCTGCCGATCTCGGGGGCGGCGCTCTACATCGTCATGCCGCTGGCGGGGCTCGCGCTGATCCTGCAGGCGCTGGCCGAGATCGCCGATGCACTGGCGGGCCGCCGCTATGTCGCGCCCGAGCCGGGGAGCCAGCCGCTGTGACGATGCTGATGGTCCAGATCCTGCCCGTCTGGTTCGCTGCGCTTTTGATCGGCGTGCCGCTCTTCGTGTCGATGGGGCTGGCGGCGATCGCGTTCGCCTTCCTTGGCGGCTTCCCGCTTGGCATCGTGCCGCAGAAGATCGCGCAATCAGCCAATTCCTTCCCGCTGCTGGCGGCGCCGCTGTTCATCCTGATGGGCAACATCATGAACTCGGCCGGCATCACCGACCGGATCTTCGCCTTCGCCACGGCCTGCGTCGGCTGGCTGCGCGGGGGCCTGTGCCACGCCAACATCCTCGCCAGCGTGATCTTCGCGGGCATGTCGGGCTCGGCGGTGGCGGATGCAGGCGGCGTCGGCACGCTCGAGATCAAGGCGATGAAGGACGAGGGCTACGACGCCGAGACGGCGGCCGCGATCACGGCGGCGTCGGCGACGATCGGCCCGATCATCCCGCCCTCGCTGCCGATGGTGATCTACGGCGTCTCGGCGGATGTCTCGATCGGCGGGCTGTTCCTCGCCGGCGTCATCCCCGGCCTGCTGATGGCCGGCGCGCTGATGGCGATGGTCGTCCATGTCGCGAAGAAGCGGGACCTGCCGCGCCATCCCTTCCCCGGCGTGGCGCAGCTCTGGGTCGCCTATAAGGAGGCGCATTGGGCGCTGATGACGCCGGTGATCCTGTTCGGCGGGATGATGGCCGGCATCTTCACGCCCACCGAGGCGGCCGCAGTCGCCACGGCCTATGCGCTGGTGCTCGGGCTCTTCGTCTATCGCAGCTTCGATCTCGACGATCTGCCGGAGCTCGTCGTGCAGACGGTCGAGACCACCGGCGTCGTGCTGGCGCTGGTGATGACGGCCGCCGCGCTCGGCTGGTGCCTGTCGATCTCGCGCATCCCGCAGGTGGTCGGCCCGATGCTGGTCGATCTCGCCGGCAACCCGCTGATCTTTCTCCTGATCGTCAACCTGCTCCTGCTCTTCGTCGGCTGCTTCATGGAGGCGCTCGCCGCCATGCTGATCCTGATCCCGATCCTGACGCCGGCGGCGGCGCAGTTCGGGATCGACCCGATCCAGTTCGGGCTGATCTTCGTGCTCAACCTGATGATCGGCACGATCACGCCGCCGGTCGGCGTCGTCCTCTTCGTCACGGCGAAGGTCGCCAATATCAGCTTCGAATCGATGTCGCGGGCGATCGTGCCCTGGCTGATGCCGCTGCTGGCGGTGCTGGTCGCGATCACGCTCTGGCCGCCGCTGACGACCTGGCTGCCCAATCTGGTGATGGGGCGCTGAGGTTTTGCTACCCCAGCGCCCGATCCGGGATCAGCTTTTGCGGTGGATCTGGAAGCCGGCGAAGGACTGGCTCACCGGCATGATCTCGAGGCTGTTGATGTTGACATGGGCGGGGAGCGTCGCGACCCAGAACACCGTGTCGGCGATGTCCTGAGGCTGCAGCGGATCGGCGCCGCCATAGAGCGCGTCATAGGCGGCCTTGTCGCCGCCGTTGCGCACGAGCGTGAACTCGCTCTCGCAGAGGCCGGGCTCGATCGAGGTGACGCGCACGCCGGTGCCCTGCAGGTCCGAGCGCAGGCCGAGCGAGAACTGGCGGACGAAGGCCTTGGTGCCGCCATAGACGTTGCCGCCGGCATAGGGCCAGTTCGAGGCCACGGAGGCGATGTTGACGATGGCGCCGCGCCGCTCGATCAGCCCCGGCAACAGATGATGGGTCAGCGTCACCAGCCCGGTGACGTTGGTGCCGATCATCGTCTTCCAGTCGGAAAGCTTCGTCTGCGGCGCGGGCTTGGTCCCGAGCGCGAGGCCGGCATTGTTCAGGAGCACGTCGATCTTGGCGAAGTCGGCCGGCAGGGCTGCGAGCGCCGCCGCCATCGCCGCCTCGTCGGTGATGTCGAAGGTGGCGCCATGGAAGCGCTCGCCGAGCTCGGCCTTCAGGGCGTCGAGCCGGTCGGCCCGGCGCCCGGTGCCGATGACGCGCCAGCCGGCGGCGATGAAGCGGCGCGCGGTTGCGGCGCCGAAGCCGGCGGTGGCGCCGGAGATCAGGATGGTCTTGGTCATGGTCGGGCTTCCGGGTTGGTGGGCGTCGAAAAAGCAGCGCAGGGCCGGGCATTGCCGTGCCGTGGCGGGGCGATGAGGGACCGCGGGATCGAGGAGCGTCGGTGGCGGATCAGATCTCGCCGCCCTTGTGGAGATAGTCCTTCACCTCGAGGACGATCTTGTGGTCGAGCTCGCCGATCGCGGCCTCGTCGCGCCCGTCATAGGGGATCGCGAGCAGGACGTGGCGGATGGCATTGAGGCGGGCACGCAGCTTGTCGTTGCCGCGGATGACATGCCAGGGCGCCCAGTCGGTCGAGCTGCGCCGGAGCATCTCGTCGAAGGCTTCCGAATAGGCGGCGAAGCGCGGGATCGCCTCGAAATCGATCGGCGAGAGCTTCCAGCGCTTGAGCGGGTCGTGCCAGCGCGCATGCAGCCGCAGCATCTGCATCTCCGGCCCGATGGTGATGAACAGCTTGATCAGGCGGATGCCGTCGCGCACCAGCATGCCCTCGAAGGCCGGCGCCTCGTGCAGGAGGGTGTCGGTCTGCTCCGGTGTGCAGAAGCCCATGACGCGCTCGACGCCGGCACGGTTGTACCAGGAGCGGTCGAAGAAGGTGATCTCCCCGGCCGTGGGCATCTGCGCCGCATAGCGCTGGAAATACCATTGCCCCGCTTCGCTGTCGGAGGGCTTGGAGAGCGCGACCACGCGGGCCTGGCGCGGGTTGAGATGCTGGGTGAAGCGGCCGATGGTGCCGCCCTTGCCGGCGCCGTCGCGGCCCTCGAACAGGACGACGACGCGCTCCTTGCGCTCGCGCACCCAGGTCGCGAGCTTCTGCAGTTCGATCTGCAGCGGCTCCAGCTCGCGCTCGTAGCGCTTGCGCTTCATGCGCTTGCCGTAAGGGTAGTCGCCGCTGCGAAAGGCGGCGTCCGTGATGGCGGCCGGCAGCGTCGGCGCCTCGATGTCGAAGCCCTGCGGGCCGAGTGGCTTGCGGGGCATCTTGGCCTTCGGCGTCTTGGTGGTCCCGGCCTTCGGTGTCCCGGCCTTCAGCGTCTTGGCCTTGGGAGGATTGGCCTTCGGCGTCGGAACGTCCGCACCACTGTCGGAGACGAGGCGGATCGCGGTCTTCTGCTTGCGCGCTGACAGGGCCTTGGCCATCGGAGCCTCCTCGGCAATGCCCCAGCCTAGCGGGCCTGCGCGGCGAAGGGAATTGACGGGCGCCGCGCCGGCCCTCAGGAAGGAGCGCCCGCGTGCGCCCCCTTTCCTGCGGCGCTGCCCGTGTCGAGGTTTCCCATGCTCGGTGCCGTCGATCCCCAAGCCGCCACGACGCAGGCGCTCGTCGAAGCGATGGGCTCGGCCGCCGTGCTGCTCGACGCGCAGGGCGTGGCCCAGGCGCTGAGCCCGGCGATGCGCGCGCTGATCCCGGCCCTCGCGACGGGGCAGCTGCTGACGCTGGTGATGCGCGATCCCGATCTGATCGAGGCGATCGACGGCGTCGCGCGCCAGGGCGGCCGGCAGGTGATCGAACTGGTCGAGCGGGTGCCGGTCGAGCGCACCTTCCGCATCCATATCGCGGCGCTGGGGACCGATGTCCGGCGGCCGGTGCTGCTCACCTTCGAGGATCTCAGCGAGCAGCGCGTCACCGAGCGGATGCGCGTCGATTTCGTCGCCAATGCCAGCCATGAGCTGCGCACGCCGCTGGCCTCGCTGCTCGGCTTCGTCGAGACGCTGCAGGGGCCGGCGCGCAACGATGCCGGGGCGCGAGACCGTTTCCTGGCGATCATGCGCGAGCAGGGGCTGCGCATGGCGCGGCTGGTGGACGATCTGCTCTCGCTCTCGCGCATCGAGTTGCGCGCCCATCTGGCGCCCGAGACGCCGGTCGATCTCACCGGCATCTCGCGCGAGATCGTGGATTCGCTGACGCTGATGGCGCGCGAGCGCGAGGTGACGCTGACGCTGCGGGCCCCGGCCGAGCCCGTCAACGTGCCGGGCGATCGCGACGAACTGCTGCGGCTGATGGAGAACCTCGTCGAGAACGCGATCAAATACGGCAAGAGCGGCGGCGAGGTCGTGATCGAGGTCGTCGACGGGCCGCTCGAGGTCAGCGTCGGCGTGCGCGACGATGGGCCGGGAATCGCGCCGGAGCATCTGCCGCGGCTGACCGAGCGCTTCTACCGCGTCGACACCGCCGCGAGCCGCGAGGCCGGCGGCACGGGGCTCGGGCTTGCCATCGTCAAGCACATCGTGCTGCGCCATCGCGGGCGGCTGACGATCGAGAGTGCGCTCGGCCAGGGCGCGACGTTCAGGGCGGTGCTTCCGCGTTTCGGAGCGGCGCCACGCAAGCCGTGACAGCGTTCCTTAACGGTGGATGACGCCTTCATGACAGTCTGCGTGACGAAGTGTCATGAAGCTGTCATGCAGAAGGTGTTCTGAACGGCTCGCTGAACCTGCGACCCAGAGAGGACATCTCATGCGCAAACTTCTCATTCTCGCGGCCGCGACCATCGGTCTGTCGGGCGTGGCCCATTCCGGCGCTGCCCTTGCCGCCGACATCACCGGCGCCGGCGCGACCTTCCCCTTCCCGATCTACTCGAAATGGGCCCGAGGCCTACAAGAAAGAGACCAATATCGGTCTCAACTACCAGTCGATCGGCTCGGGTGGCGGCATCCGCCAGATCAAGGCGAAGACGGTCGCCTTCGGCGCCACCGACGCTCCGCTCAAGGGCGAGGACCTGACCAAGGACGGTCTGATCCAGTTCCCGACCGTGATGGGCGGCGTCGTCCCCGCGATCAACATCGCCGGCATCGACGCCCGCCAGCTCAAGCTGACCGGCCCGATCCTGGCCGAGATCTACATGGGCACCGTCAAGAAGTGGAACGATCCCAAGATCGTCGCGCTCAACAGCGGGCTGAAGCTGCCCGACGCCAACATCAGCCCCGTGTACCGCTCGGACGGTTCGGGCACGACTTTCGTCTTCACCGACTATCTCGCCAAGGTCTCGGCCGAGTGGAAGTCCAAGGTCGGCGCCAACACCTCGGTGCAGTGGGCTGTCGGCATCGGCGGCAAGGGCAATGAGGGCGTCTCGGCTTCGGTCAAGCAGGTCGCCAACTCGATCGGCTATGTCGAATACGCCTACGCCAAGCAGAACAAGCTCAGCTACGCGCTGATCCAGAACGCCGACGGCAACTTCCCGGATCCGGACGACAAGTCCTTCCAGGCCGCCGCCGCCAATGCCGACTGGAACGCGGCTCCCGGCTTCGGCATCTCGCTGAACAACCAGAAGGGCGCCGAGGCCTGGCCGATCACGGCCGCGACCTTCCTGCTCGTCCACGCCAAGCCGGAGAAGCCGGAAGAGGTGCAGGCCGCGCTGAAGTTCGTCGACTGGGCCTTCAAGAACGGCGACAAGCTCGCTCTCGACCTCGAATACGTGCCGCTGCCGGCCACGGTTAAGGACCAGGTCCGCGCCTCCTGGAAGGGCGTCACCGATCCGTCGGGCAAGCCGATCTTCTGATCCCCGATACCGGGCGAGGCGGGACTTGCTCCTGCCTCGCTCTCTCCTTCCGACCCCCATCCCGAGCCGCGGCGGCCTCGACCGCAGCTCCGGATGAGGGCCCGACCGAGACCCTCCTCGCCCTTCGCCTCCTCGTTCCGCTACGACCGGAGTTCCACGGATGACCGCCGTGACCGATACCCTGAACATTCCGGCCGCGCGGCCGCAGCGAAAGACGCCGAAGGGCACCTTCGACATCGTCTTCCGCAATGCCAGCTTCCTCTCGGCGCTGTTTGTGCTGGTGCTGCTGGCCGGCATCATGCTGTCGATGGTCATCGGCGGCTGGCCGGCCTTCAAGACCTTCGGGCTCGGCTTCATCACTGGTTCGCAGTGGGACACGCAGGCCGATGTCTATGGCGCCTGGCCAGCCATCGTCGGCACGCTCTCGACAGCGCTGATCGCGCTGCTGATCGGCGTGCCGCTCTCGCTGGGCATCGCCGTCTACCTGACGCAGCTCGCCCCGCCCTGGTTCAAGCAGCCGGTCTCGACCACGATCGAGCTGCTCGCCGCCGTGCCCTCGATCATCTACGGCATGTGGGGCCTGTTCGTCTTCGTGCCGCTGTTTGCGGCCTATGTGCAGGTGCCGCTCTCCAACATCGTCGAGGGCATGCCGGTCGTCGGCACGATCCTGTATTCGCGCTCGCCCTCGGGGCTGGGTATTCTGACGGCAGGCATCATCCTCGCCTTCATGATCATCCCCTTCATCGCCTCGATCGTGCGCGACATGCTCGACCAGATCCCCTCCGTGCTGCGCGAGAGCGCCTATGGCATCGGGGCGACGACCTGGGAGGTGGTGCGCCATGTGCTGGTGCCGCAGGCCGGCGTCTCGATCATCGGCGCGATCATGCTCGGCCTGGGCCGCGCGCTCGGCGAGACGATGGCGGTGACCTTCGTGGTCGGCAACGCCAACCGCCTCTCGGGCTCGGTGATGGACCCCGGCTCGACGATCGCCTCGCGCATCGCCAACGAGTTCAACGAGGCGCTGGGCCTGCAGCTCAACGCGCTGATCGCGCTGGGCTGCATCCTCTTCTTCGTCACATTCGTCGTCCTGGTCATCGCGCGCATCCTGGTGTCGCGGGTCAAGTCCTTCTGAGCGAGCCCGATCATGAGCCTGACGACCTCCTCCGCCGCTCCCGCCCCGCGCGCCAACTGGGGCCGGGTGCGCCCCTCTCGCCGCACCGCCGACAAGGCGATGCGCGTGATCGCCACCGCCTTCACCTTCCTGGCGATCTTCGTGCTCTTCTGGATCCTCGGCATGCTGATCGTGAAGGGCATCGGCGGGCTTTCCGTCGCGACCTTCACCCAGATCACCCCCGGGCCGGGCTCGGAGGGCGGCGGCCTCGCCAACGCCATCGTCGGCTCGATCGTGCTGACCTTCCTCGGCATCGTCGTGGCGACGCCGATTGGCGTTCTGGCCGGCACCTATCTCGCCGAATACGGCAAGGGCTCGAAGCTCGCCGACCTGATCCGCTTCATCAACGACATCCTGCTCTCGGCGCCGTCGATCCTGATCGGCCTGTTCGTCTACGTCATCATGGTCGAGCCGCTGGGCGGCTATTCCGGCTGGGCCGGCGGCGTCGCGCTCGGCATCATCGCCATCCCCGTGATCGTGCGCACCACCGAGGACATGCTGCGCCTCGTCCCGGGGCCATTGCGCGAGGCCGGCTCGGCGCTCGGCGCGCCGCCCTCCGTGGTCATCACCTCGATCACCTGGAAGGCGGCGAAGTCGGGCATGGTCACCGGCATCCTGCTGGCGCTTGCCCGCATCGCCGGCGAGACGGCGCCGCTGATCTTCACCGCGCTCAACAACAATTTCTGGTTCTCGCCGACGCTCTCGGGCGGCATCTCCAACCTGCCGGTGACGATCTACCAGTTCGCCTCGGCGCCTTACGAGAACTGGCAGCAGCTCGCCTGGGCCGGTTCGCTGATCATCACCATGTCGATCCTGCTGCTCTCGCTCGTCGCCCGCCGCATCGTGCGCGGCGCCAAGTAACGGCCGCGTCTCCAACCCGTCGCGTCAGATCCGAAGGAAACCTTCGATGCTTTCGACCCTCGAACTCAGCCCGCAGACGCTCGATGCCGACGCGCCCGTCCGGATCGCGGTGAAGAACCTCGATTTCTACTACGGCGAGCACAAGGCGCTGAAGAACATCAATCTCGACTTCCGCGACCGGCATGTCACGGCGCTGATCGGCCCCTCGGGCTGCGGCAAGTCCACGCTGCTGCGCATCTTCAACCGGATCTACTCGCTCTATCCCGATCAGAAGGCGACCGGCGAGGTGATGCTGGACGGGCGCAACGTTATCTCCAACGATGTCGACGTGAACGAGTTGCGCTCGCGCATCGGCATGGTCTTTCAGAAGCCGACGCCCTTCCCGATGTCGATCTACGACAACGTCGCCTTCGGCATCCGCCTCTACGAGAAGCCGCCGAAGTCCGAGCTCGACGACCGCGTCGAGGGCGCGCTGCGCCGCGCCGCCCTGTGGGACGAGGTCAAGGACAAGCTCAAGACCTCGGGCATGGGCCTGTCCGGCGGCCAGCAGCAGCGCCTCTGCATCGCGCGCACCATCGCGCAGAAGCCGGAGGTCATCCTGTTCGACGAGCCGACCTCGGCGCTCGACCCGATCTCGACCGGCAAGATCGAGGACCTGCTGGAGCAGCTGAAGGCCGACTTCACCATCGTCATCGTCACCCACAACATGCAGCAGGCGGCGCGCATCTCGCAGTACACCGCCTTCATGTATCTGGGCGAGGTGATCGAGTTCGCCGCGACCAGCACGATCTTCATGAACCCGAGCAAGAAGCAGACGCAGGATTACGTCACCGGCCGCTTCGGCTGATCGTCCGCCGCTTCAGCCCCAGCAATCCGAAGGACCACGCCGCGATGACCGACCATATCGTCCGCTCCTATGACGCCGAACTCGAGGGTATCCGCCGCAGCCTCGCCGAGATGGGCGGCATGTCCGAGCGCATGCTCGGCGATTCCACCGTCGCCCTGGTGCGCCGCGACACGACGCTCGCCCAGAAGGTGATCTCGGCCGACCAGCGGCTCGACAACCTCCAGCGCGACGTCGAGGAGCGCGCCGTGCTGACGATCGCCCGGCGCCAGCCGCTGGCCAACGATCTGCGCGAGCTGATCTCGGCGATCCGCATCGCCTCCGACATCGAGCGCGTCGGCGACCTCGCCAAGAACATCGCCAAGCGCGCGGTGGCGATCTCCGGCCAGTTCTCGCCGCCGCACCGCGCCGTGGTCGGGCTGGAGCATATGAGCCGGCTGGTGCAGGCGCAGCTCAAGGACGTGCTCGACGCCTATGCCACCAGCAACGAGCAGAAGGCGCTCGAGGTCTGGCATCGCGACGGCGAAATCGACGCGCTCTACACCTCGCTCTTCCGCGAGCTGCTGACCTACATGATGGAAGATCCGCGCAACATCACCTTCTGCACGCATCTCCTGTTCTGCGCCAAGAACGTCGAGCGCATCGGCGACCACACCACCAACATCGCCGAGACGATCCACTATCTCGTCACCGGCGAGTCGCTCGACATCAACCGTCCCAAGCTCGAGACCACCGACATCACGGTCGAGGCCGTGACGGGTAGCTGACAATACCGACTGCGCCGGAGCCTTCGCCGTCATGGTCGGGCCTGACCCGACCATCCACGTCTTCGCCGGACCCAACCCGCGTTCAAGACGTGGATGCCCGCCAGGAGGGCGAGCATGACGATGCGTTCCGGAACAAACGCCAAGAACGGAATCGCGCCATGGCCGCCCGCATCCTGATCGTCGAGGACGAGGAACCGCTCACCCTGCTGCTGCGCTACAATCTCGAGGCCGAGGGCTTCGTGGTCGACAGCGTCGCGCGCGGCGACGACGCGGAACTGCACCTGCGCGACAACACGCCCGATCTCGTGCTGCTCGACTGGATGCTGCCGGGTCTTTCGGGCATCGAGCTGTGCCGGCGGCTGCGGGCGCGGCGCGACACCGAGCGGGTGCCGATCATCATGCTCACCGCCCGCGGCGAGGAGACCGAGCGGGTGCGCGGGCTCGCCACCGGCGCCGACGACTATGTCGTCAAGCCGTTCTCGCTGCCGGAGCTGATCGCGCGCATCCAGGCGCTGCTGCGCCGGGCCAAGCCCGGCCATGTCGCGGGGCTGCTGGTCGCCGGTGATCTCGAACTCGACCGCACGACGCGTCGCGTGCGCCGCTCCGGCGAGGAGCTGCATCTGGGGCCGACCGAGTTCCGCCTGCTGGAATTCCTGATGCAGGCGCCGGGCCGGGTCTATTCCCGCGCGCAGCTGCTCGACGCGGTCTGGGGCCGCGACGTCTATATCGACGAGCGCACCGTCGACGTGCATGTCGGGCGCCTGCGCAAGGCGATCACGCCGGGCGACGCCAAGGACCCGCTGCGCACCGTCCGCGGCGCGGGCTACGCCTTCGACGAGACCTTCGCGCGGGTCTGAGGGCGGGAGGCGTCATGCTCGGGCGAAGACCCGAGCATCTCGTGACGCTGAGGCTCCCATGCCCGTCCGGCTGGAGATTCTCGGGCCAAGCCCGAGAATGACGAGGTTACGCCGGCATGCGCCTGATCGCTTGACCCGCGACGCCCGACGGCGCAAGCCGGCCCGATGCACAGCAAAGACATCGCCATCATCGGCGCCGGCCCCGCCGGGCTGACCGCCGCCGAGCGGCTGGCGCAGGCCGGCCATCGTGTCACGATCCATGAGCGGATGCCGTCGCCGGCGCGGAAGTTCCTGCTCGCCGGGCGCGGCGGGCTCAACATCACCCATTCCGAGCCGCTGGAGACCTTCCTGCCGCATTACGGTGCGGCGCGGGACTGGCTCGAACCCGCGGTCAACACCTTCCCGCCGCAGGCGCTGCGCGGCTGGGCCGACGCGCTGGGCGCGGAGAGCTTCATTGGCACGAGCGGGCGCGTCTTCCCGAAGGCGATGAAGGCCTCGCCGCTGCTGCGCGCCTGGCTGCGCCGGCTCGACGGGCTCGGCGTGCGGCTCGAAGCCGGCCGGCGCTGGACCGGCTGGAACGCGCAGGGAGCGCTGACCTTCGTGACGGCGGCCGGCGAGGCGACGCTCACGCCGGATGCGACGCTGCTGGCGCTCGGCGGAGCGAGCTGGCCGCGGCTGGGGTCCGATGGCGGTTGGGTTCCGCTGCTGGCGGGGAGGGGCGTTGCCGTTTCGCCCCTGCGGCCGGCCAATGGCGGCTTCGCGGTGGCCTGGTCCGATACCCTTCGCGAGCGCTTCGCCGGCGCGCCTTTGAAGCGGATCACGCTGCGCTTTGCCGGCAAAGAGATTGCGGGCGAGGCGATGATCGACGCGAACGGCCTGGAGGGCGGCGCGATCTACGCGCTGTCGGGACCGCTGCGAGAGGCGATCGCGCGCGATGGTTCGGCGGTGCTGGAGATTGATCTGCGGCCCCATCTCGACCTCGCCCGGCTGACCGACAAGCTCGGCAAGCGCCGGCCTGGTGAGACGCTGAGCAACCATCTGCGCAAGGCGGCGGGGCTTTCGCCGGCGGCGGTGGCCGTGTTGCGCGACAGCGTCGGCGGCAAACTCGACGAAACGCCGGCCGCGCTGGCGGCGGCGATCAAATCCGCGCCTGTGCGCCTGACGGGGACGATGCCGATCGACCGGGCGATTTCCAGCGCCGGCGGCATCGCCGCCGACGAGATCGACGACGGCTTCATGCTGCGCCGCCTGCCGGGCGTCTTCGTCGCCGGCGAGATGCTGGACTGGGAAGCCCCCACCGGCGGCTATCTGTTGCAGGGCTGCTTCGCCACCGGCGTCGCCGCGGCGGCCGGGATGGTGGGGTGGCTGGGGCAACGAGAGCAGCGCGTCATGCTCGGGCTTGACCCGAGCATCTCATGAGGTTGAGGCGCCCGCACTTCGCTCGTCCTGCGATTCTCGGATCTGAGCTTCGCTCCGCCCGAGAATGACGGAGGTCTACCGCCCCTCTGCCTTCGCGATCGCCGCGTCAAGATCCTGCCATTCATGGCAGCGGCCGCAGAGGCTGGCGAGCCTGGCGAGATTGGCCCTGGCGCTCGCCATGTCGCCGGTCTCGATGAACCATTCGCCCTGATATTCGAGCGCAGGCAGGAAGGTCGGGTCGCGCATCAGGGCGGCGTCGTAATACTGCTTCGAGAGCGGGTAATTCTTCAGCTTGCGGTGCGAATAGGCGAGCCAGTTCAGCAGCACGGGCGAATGTGGCGAGCGCTTCAGCAGCGCCTCCAGCTTCTCGATCGCGGGCGGGAAGTTCTTCTCCTCGATCCAGCGACGCGCCTGGCGATATTCCGGGTCCTCGTCGAGCCAGGTCCAGTCCGGCCCGACCGCCTGCGCCCCCATCGAGGCGAGCAGGGCCGCCGCTCCCGTCACGATCGCAATCAGGTGGCGGCGCATGGCGAATCCCTCCCCGATGAACCCGGTCGCGGTCACCCGCGTTGCTTCTCTCATCGGTTGCCGATCATGGAGAGATCGCATGACAAGTCCATTGCGAAAGGGCACCGCCGTCCGCTGGCACTGGGGCAGCGGCACGGCCGAGGGCGAGGTCGAGGCCGTCTTCACCAAACCCGTCAGCCGGATGATCAAGGGCAAGCGGATCCACCGCAACGCCTCGGAGGAGAAGCCGGCCTATCTGGTCCTGCAGGAAGACGGGGCGCGGGTGCTGAAATCGCAGAGCGAACTGGAGGCACGCTGATGGCGGAGATCGATCTGACGCCGCCTGCCGCTGCTGCGAAGGCGGCCGAGCAGGGGTTGACGCTGCGGGCGCAGCACAAGCGCGGCGGCACCCGCGTCGGCGTTGCCCGCGCGCACCAGCTGATGAAGCGCGAGCCGCTCTCGGCGGATGTCGTCAAGCGCATGGCGAGCTATTTCGCGCGGCACGCGGTCGACAAGAACGGCAAGGATTTCGACAATGCCGAGAACCCCTCGGCAGGCTTCATCGCCTGGCAGCTCTGGGGCGGCGATGCCGGGCGCGACTGGGCGGAGCGGAAGAAGGCCGAACTGGCGGAGGAGCGCTAGCGCGCGCCGCCGCCCCGGGCGGGGCTTCGCTCCTGCCAGCTCCTGTCACCAGTGTGCCCGGCCATGCGCCGCACCCTCTCGCGCGCGGACGGGATGCGCCCCATATTGCAGCCATGTCCGACACACCTGCCAAGCCCAAGCCCGCCAAGAAGCCGTCCTCGGCGCGCACGCCCAATTCCAAGGCGTCGCGGCAGGAGCTGAAGCCGCTCGAGGGCTACCTTGCCGACCTGCTCAACCCTGCGATCAACCGCGGCAAGGCCGTGCCCGGCGGCGCGGCCGGGTTCTCCGACAAGCCGCAGGCCGGCTATGAGGCGAAGCCGAGCTACGCCACGGAACGGCCCGGCGGCGAGGAGAGGCCCAAGCGCAAGCTCTCGAAGAAGGCCGATGCAGCCTTCATCGGGGCCGAGGGCGCGGCGGCCGCGACCGCGACCTCGCTGCAGACGCTGCTGGAGAGCGGCAATCCCTTCATCGAGCCGGGCAAGGCCTGGGTGCCGCACCGCCCGCCGCGGCCCGACAAGTCCGAGGGCGGCATCCGCTTCCGGATGAACTCGGAATACGAGCCCGCCGGCGACCAGCCGGCCGCGATCGCCGAGCTGGTCGAGGGCATCGCGCGGCAGGAGCGCGACCAGGTGCTGCTCGGCGTCACCGGCTCGGGCAAGACCTTCACCATGGCGCAGGTGATCGAGAAGACGCAGCGCCCGGCGCTGATCCTGGCACCGAACAAGACGCTGGCGGCGCAGCTCTATGGCGAGTTCAAGAGCTTCTTCCCCGACAACGCGGTCGAGTATTTCGTCTCGTACTACGACTACTACCAGCCCGAGGCCTATGTGCCGCGCTCGGACACCTTCATCGAGAAGGAGTCGTCCATCAACGAGCAGATCGACCGGATGCGCCATTCCGCGACGCGCTCGCTGATCGAGCGCGACGACGTCATCATCGTCGCCTCGGTCTCCTGCATCTACGGTATCGGCTCGGTCGAGACCTATACGGCGATGACCTTCGGCATCAAGCTGGGCGAGCGTGTCGAGCAGCGCCAGCTCATCGCCGATCTGGTGGCGCTGCAGTACAAGCGCACGCAGCATGATTTCACCCGCGGCTCGTTCCGCGTGCGTGGCGACGTGATCGAGCTGTTCCCGGCCCACTATGAGGACCGCGCCTGGCGCATCGGCCTGTTCGGCGACGAGGTCGAGAGCATCGCCGAGTTCGACCCGCTGACGGGGCAGAAAACCGCCGACCTCGAATTCGTCAAGGTCTACGGCAATTCGCACTACACCACGCCTCGGCCGACGCTGACCCAGGCCGTGAAGAGCATCAAGCAGGAGCTGAAGGCCCGTCTCGACGAGCTCAACTCGATGGGCCGCTTTCTCGAGGCGCAGCGGCTCGACCAGCGCTGCACCTTCGACATCGAGATGATCGAGGCCACCGGCTCCTGCAACGGCATCGAGAACTATTCGCGCTATCTCACCGGCCGCAAGCCGGGCGAGCCGCCGCCGACCTTGTTCGAATATCTGCCCGACAATGCGCTGGTCTTCACCGACGAAAGCCATGTCACCGTGCCGCAGATCGGCGGCATGTATCGCGGCGACTTTCGGCGCAAGGCGACGCTGGCGGAATATGGCTTCCGCCTGCCCTCCTGCATGGACAACCGGCCGCTGCGCTTCGAGGAATGGGACGCGATGCGCCCGCAATCGGTGCATGTCTCGGCGACGCCGGGTTCCTGGGAGATGGAGCAGACCGGCGGCGTCTTCACCGAGCAGGTCATCCGCCCGACCGGGCTGATCGATCCGCCGGTCGAGATCCGCCCCGCCAAGCACCAGGTCGCCGACCTGCTCGACGAGATCAAGGATGTCACGGCCGCCGGCTACCGCACGCTCGTCACCGTGCTGACCAAGCGCATGGCCGAGGACCTGACCGAATATCTCCACGAGAACGGCGTGCGCGTGCGCTACATGCATTCCGACATCGACACGATCGAGCGCATCGAGATCCTGCGCGATCTGCGGCTGGGCGCCTTCGACGTGCTGGTCGGCATCAACCTGCTGCGCGAGGGGCTCGACATTCCCGAATGCGGCTTCGTCGCCATTCTCGACGCCGACAAGGAGGGCTTCCTGCGCTCCGAGACCTCGCTGATCCAGACGATCGGCCGCGCCGCCCGCAATGTCGACGGCAAGGTCATCCTCTATGCCGATCAGGTCACCGGCTCGATGGAGCGGGCACTGGCCGAGACCAGCCGCCGCCGCGAGAAGCAGCTCGCCTACAATGCCGAGCACGGCATCACGCCGCAGACGATCAAGCGCGCCATCGGCGACATTCTCGGCAGCGTCTATGAGCGCGACCACGTCACCGTCGATGCCGGGCTCGGCACGCCGGCGGCCGGGCACAATTTCAAGGCGGCGCTGGCCGATCTCGAAAAGCGCATGCGCGAGGCCGCCGCCGATCTCGAATTCGAGACCGCCGCCCGGCTGCGCGACGAGATCAAGCGCCTGCAGGCAACCGAACTCGCCATCTCAGACGACCCGCTCGCCCGCCAGGGCGATGTCGAGGCCTCGGCCGGCAAGTACAAGGGCGAGCGCAGCTATGGCTCCAGCGCCAACCTGCCGCCGACCCGCGCTCGCAAACCCACCGACGCCGATATGGGCCCGCATAATTTCGGCGGCGGCGAGGGCAAGCCGGTGTCGCGGGCGCTGCCGAAAAAGCCGACGCTCGACGAGATGGGCCCACGCACGGAGCAGCGGCCGAAGGGGGCCGGGGAGAGGCGGGGGCGGAGAGGGTAGGCCACGCGTCCTCACCCTTCGAGAGGCCCGCGCTAATCGTGACGACTGCCGGCCGGAGAGCCACCCGGAACAATCCTCCCCACGCCCTGTTTCCCGCGAAAGGGCCCTTCCGGCCCCTTCAGGGAGATCAAACCATGTTCAGGACCACCCTAACCCTCGCCGCGCTCGGCTTCGTGCTGGCGCTGTCGCCGGCCGGGGCGCAGACCGCGCCGGCGGCGCCCGACACCACGCCGCTGCCGCCGACGACCTGCAGCCAGGTCGAGCTGTCCAAGATGAACGCCGAGACCGCCAAGATGACCGACCCGGACAAGAAGGCGATCGCGATGAAGGAGCTGACCCTGGCCACCGACATGATGGCCAAGGACGACATGAAGGCCTGCGCCGTCCATCTCGGCAACGCCATCCGGATGATTCCCGGGCGGAGTTGAGGGGAGGGCGCCGGTCGCGCGTCATTCTCGGGCGGAGCGTAGCGCAGACCCGAGAATCTCAGGCCGGATGAGGCGCTGGTGATGTCTGGTCCTGAGATGCTCGGGTCGGGCCCGAGCATGACGCTGGCAAGCGGAAATCTTATCCCCGCCCCCCGAACCCGTGCCTATTCTCCTCTCGCTCCGCCCGACCAAGGGGGCTGTCGCGAGGCATCGTGCGGCCGGGCGGGGTTGCGGGTTTCGTCGCCTGAGGCCGTTGCGGGCCGAAGGCGGCGGAGGCGCAGATCGCCATCGCGCGGGTGAGCCAGGCCGCGCGACCCGTGGCACGGATAACCAGAAGGCGATCTGGTCGGCATAAAAGATCCGCGTGCGGGACGGGGTAGCGGCTGTTGGCGCTGCTTCGACACGACATTCGACATCGACATCGGCACGCAGCCGTCGACTGCGACGCCACCATCGTCCCGCGCATCCCCTCGGATACGCCTTGAAGAGCCCGAAACCCCGCGGCGTGAGCCGGTCGGGGGTTTCGGTGCGTCCGGCCATCGGGCGGGTTTGATCCAGCGCAGGGCGGGGCAGGGCGGCTTGCGATAGGGATGCGGCTCACCTTAGAATGATTCCAAGGCGATGCTGCTCTTCCGAAAGTCACCCCTCATGATGCTCAAGCCGTACTGGCTGCGGTTCCACCGCTGGATCACGCTCGTCTTCGCCCTGCCGCTGCTGGCGCTGATCCTGAGCGGGCTCGTGCTCTCGCTCGAGCCGCTGGCGCAGCGCACGCGGCCCGCGGCGCCGGTGACCGAGGCCTCCGTGCTGGCGGCTCTGCAAAAGTTCGATCCGGAGGGCAAGGCGACCGGGCTGACGATCCGTACCTATGACCAGCTGATGACGCTGAACAGCGTCGGGCCGGACGGCTCGGTCGATGTCAGCCTGCGGACCGGCGAGGAGATCGACGAGCCGGGCTGGGCCGACTGGTTCGGCACGGCGCGGCAGCTGCATGAGCGGCTGCTGCTCGATCTCGGCTGGCTCGTCACCGCCTCGACCATCGCGATGCTGATGCTGGCGCTGCTGGGTGTCTTGATGGGCTGGCCGCGCCTGCGCAACACGCTCGGCGGCTGGCATAAGGCTGGCGCCTGGGTGTTCCTGCCGCTGATCGTGCTGTCGCCACTGACCGGGCTCGCCATCGCCTTCGGCATCAGCCTGACCCCGGCGACGTCGGCGGGTGGGGCACGGCCGGCGCGACTGCCGCTGGCCGAGGCGATCCCGCTCGTCGCCCGCGCGCATGACCTCGCCGATCTGACCTCGCTGCGGGTGCGCGGCGGGCGGCTGCTGGCGCGGGTCTATGTCGGCAACCGGCTGACCGGCGTGGTGGTGGCGCGCGAGGGGCTCGAGACGCCGCCGATGAACTGGCCGCGCGCGCTGCATGAGGGCAACTGGCATGCGCTCTGGGGCAGCGGGCTCAATCTGGCGCTGTCGCTGGTGCTGGCCGGGCTCTGGGGCACGGGGCTGGTGATCTGGGCGAGGCGCCGCTTCCGCAAGCGCAATCCGCGGGCGCGGCTGGCGGCGGCCTGAGGCGCCCGCATCGCGCTTGAAGCGCATCGGGCTTGCCGGGCCGGCGGGGCTGCCGTAACCCGGTAGGCCCCAACGCCTGCCCGAAGACCCTCGCCGCCATGACCGCCTCGATCGCCCAACGCTATGCCGCCCTGGTCGAAACCGGGGCGATCGAGCGCGATCCGGCGCAGGTCGCCGTGGTCAAGCGGCTGCAGGCCCTGGCCGAGGCACTGGCCGCGCAGCGCCTGGCGCAGAAGAGCAGCGCGCTGGGCTGGCTGTTCGGTAAGAAGGCGGCCGCCAAGGACGTGCCCAAGGGTCTCTACATCTGGGGCTCGGTCGGCCGCGGCAAGACCATGCTGATGGATCTGTTCTACGACTCCGTCGCGGTGCCGCGGCGCCGGCGGGTGCATTTCCACGCCTTCCTGGCGGATGTGCACGGCCGCATCCATGCCTATCGCCAGAAGCTCAAGGCCGGCGAGGTCAAGGATCCCGATCCGATCGGGCCCGTGGCGGCCGAACTGGCGGCCGAGGCACGGCTGCTCTGCTTCGACGAGTTCACGGTGACCGATATCGCCGATGCGATGATCCTCGGCCGGCTGTTCACGGCGCTGTTCGCCGCCGGGGTGGTGGTGGTCGCGACCTCGAATGTCGAGCCGTCGCGGCTTTATGAGGGCGGGCTGAACCGGGCGCTGTTTCTGCCCTTCGTGGCGCTGCTGGCCGAGAAGGTCGAGGTTCTCAAGCTGGAGGCGCGCACCGATTTCCGGATGGAGAAGCTCGGCGGCGCGCCGGTCTATCGCGTGCCGGCCGACGCCGCGGCTGAAGCCGCGCTGGACGACGCCTTCCGCAAGCTCTCCGGCGCGACGAAGGGGCAGCGCCTCGTCATCGACGTGAAGGGCCATGAGCTGGTCCTGCCGCAGGCGGCGGCGGGCGTGGCGCGGGCGGGCTTCGGCGATCTCTGCAGCAAGGCCTATGGCGCCTCGGACTATAACGCGCTGGCGCAGCGCTTCCACACGCTGGTGCTCGACGACATTCCCGTGCTGGCCGACGAGCAGCGCAACGAGACCAAGCGCTTCATCATCCTGATCGACACGCTCTACGAGCATCATGTGAAGCTCGTCGCCTCGGCGCAGGCCGAGCCGCATGAACTCTACCGCGCCAAGACCGGACGCGAGGCCTTCGAGTTCGACCGCACGGTCTCGCGGCTGATCGAGATGCGCTCCGACGATTATCTCGGCCTGCCGCATGGCCGGGCGGATTCAGCGGCCTCGGGCGATAGCGGCGGGCTGGTGGAGACGTGAGGATGGCGCTGTCCCTTTCCCACCCCGGGGCCCGATAGCGCCATGACCCAGCGCGAGCCGAGCGAGACCCGCATCCTCACGGTCGCCAGCGAGCATCTGCGCCGGTTCGGGCTGAAGCGCTTCACGGTCGTCGCGGTGGCCGAAGAGGCGGGCATGACCCATGCCAATGTCTATCGCTACTTTCCCTCGCGCGCGGCGCTGGTCGATGCGGTCGTCGATGTCTGGCTGAAGGCGACGGAGCGGCATCTCGCCGACATCGCCGATGGTCCCGACCCTGCCGACGACAAGCTCGAGCGGCTGATCCTGGCGCTGGCCAAGGCCAATCGCGACCTGTTGAGCGAGGAGCCGCACCTGTTTGCGGCGCTGTCGCAGGCGGTGGCGAAGCGCCATGCCATCAGCCGGCGCAACCGGGCGCGGGTGCGGGCGCTGTTCGAACGGGTGATCGACGAGGGCATCGCGTCGGGCACCTTCGAGCCGCGCGACCGCGACCGGGCGATCGCCTTCGTCATCGACGCGACCCACCGCTTCATCCATCCGGCGGCGCTGGAGCTGGAATCGGACGTGCCCCAGGCCTCGGTCGATATCCGGCTGTCGACGCTGATCCGGGTTTCGCTGCGGGTGCTGATCGCCGGGATCGTCTGACGAAATCGCGTGACGAATTACATCCTGTGTAAATTGTCATTACGGCCGTTCCGTGTCATTCTGGGGCGGATCGTTGGGCGGCCTCCGCTAAGTATCTGAAAAGTCGAGGGTGGCGTGCTGGCGGGCCGGATCGCAACGCCCTGTGCAGGGCTTGCGGGCAAGGTCGCGCGAGGGTTGCGGCAAAAGGGCCATTTGGGCCAAAGGAACGCACGGTTTCGCCGGTTCTCCGGCATTTCGCAGCGCCAGACAAAGGACTAGGCAATGGCCCGCAAGAAGATCGCCCTCATCGGCGCCGGCCAGATCGGCGGCACGCTCGCCCACCTCGCCGGCTTGAAGGAACTCGGCGACATCGTCCTGTTCGACATCGCCGATGGCATTCCGCAGGGCAAGGGCCTCGACATCGCCGAGTCGTCGCCGGTCGACGGCTTCGATGCCGCCTACAAGGGCACCTCGTCCTATGAGGACATCAAGGGCGCCGATGTGATCATCGTGACCGCCGGCGTGCCGCGCAAGCCCGGCATGAGCCGCGACGACCTGATCGGCATCAACCTGAAGGTGATGAAGGCCGTCGGCGAGGGCATCAAGACCTACGCCCCCAAGGCCTTCGTGATCTGCATCACCAACCCGCTCGATGCGATGGTCTGGGCGCTGCAGAAGTTCTCGGGCCTGAAGCCCAACATGATCTGCGGCATGGCCGGCGTGCTCGACTCCGCCCGCTTCCGCCACTTCCTGGCCGACGAGTTCCAGGTCTCGGTCAAGGACGTCCAGGCCTTCGTGCTCGGCGGCCATGGCGACGACATGGTGCCGCTGGTGCGCTATTCCGGCGTCGCCGGCATCCCGCTGCCCGACCTCGTCAAGATGAAATGGACGACGCAGGAGCGCCTCGACGCCATCGTCGAGCGCACCCGCAAGGGCGGCGGCGAGATCGTCAACCTGCTCAAGACCGGCTCGGCCTTCTACGCTCCGGCGGCCTCGGCGATCGCGATGGCCGAGAGCTACCTCAAGGACCAGAAGCGCGTCCTGCCGGCGGCGGCCGCGCTGCGCGGCCAGTACGGCGTCAAGGACATGTTCGTCGGCGTGCCGGTGGTGATCGGCGCCAAGGGTGTCGAGCGGGTCGTCAAGATCCGCCTGAACGCCGCCGAGAAGGAGATGCTGGCGAAGTCGGTCGCCTCGGTGCAGGGCCTGATCGACGCGTGCAAGGCCATCGATTCGTCACTGGCGTGATCCAGGACGGGCGGGTCCGGCGGCGCGCTCACGGCGCAGCGCCCGGCCCCGCCCGCCCCGCCATCCCCCATAAGCTTCCAGGGAAACCGAGCACATGAACATCCACGAATACCAGGGCAAGGCCGTCCTCAAGGAGTTCGGCGCGCCGGTCTCCGCCGGCTTCCCCGCCCTGACGGTGGCGGAGGCGGTCGAGGCCGCCAAGAAGCTGCCGGGACCGCTCTATGTCGTGAAGTCGCAGATCCATGCGGGCGGCCGCGGCAAGGGCAAGTTCAAGGAGCTCGGCCCCGACGCCAAGGGCGGCGTGCGTCTCGCCAAGTCGGTCGAGGAGGTCGAGTCCCACGCCAAGGAGATGCTCGGCAACACGCTCGTGACCGCGCAGACGGGCGAGGCCGGCAAGCAGGTCAACCGCCTCTATATCGAGGACGGCTCGGACATCGAGAAGGAGTTCTACCTCTCGGCGCTGGTCGACCGCTCGACCTCGCGCGTCGCCTTCGTGATCTCGACGGAAGGCGGCATGGACATCGAGGCGGTCGCCCATGACACGCCGGAGAAGATCGAGACCATCACGGTCGATCCCGCGACCGGCATCATGCCGCATCACGGCCGCGCCATGTCGCGCATCCTCGGCCTCTCGGGCGACCTCGCCAAGCAGGCCGGCACGGTGCTGGGCCAGATCTACACCGCGTTCGTGGCCAAGGACATGGACATGCTGGAGATCAACCCGCTGATCGTGACCAAGCAGGGCCAGATCAAGTGCCTGGACGCCAAGATCTCGTTCGATTCCAACTCGCTCTACCGTCACCCCGAGATCGTCGCGCTGCGCGACACGACGGAAGAGGACGAGAAGGAGATCGAGGCCTCGAAGTATGACCTCGCCTATATCGCGCTCGACGGCACGATCGGCTGCATGGTCAACGGCGCCGGCCTGGCCATGGCGACGCTCGACATCATCCAGCTCTACGGTGAAAGCCCTGCGAACTTCCTCGACGTCGGCGGCGGCGCCTCGGAAGAGAAGGTGACGGCGGCGTTCAAGATCATCACCGCCGACCCGAAGGTGAAGGGCATCCTGGTCAACATCTTCGGCGGCATCATGAAGTGCGACGTCATCGCGCGTGGCGTCATCGCCGCGGTGAAGGCCGTCGGGCTGCAGGTCCCGCTGGTCGTTCGCCTGGAAGGCACTAACGTCCAGGAAGGCAAGGACATCATCTCGTCCTCGGGCCTCAACGTCATCCCCGCCGACGACCTCGACGACGCCGCGCAGAAGATCGTGGCCGCGATCAAGAAGGCTTGAGGAGCAACCATGTCCATCCTGATCGACAAGAACACCAAGGTCATCTGCCAGGGCTTCACCGGCAAGAACGGGACCTTCCACTCCGAGCAGGCGATCGCCTATGGCACGCAGATGGTCGGCGGCACCTCGCCTGGGAAGGGCGGTTCGCTCCATCTCGGCCTGCCGGTCTTCGACAGCGTCCACGAGGCCAAGGCCAAGACCGGAGCCACCGCCTCCGTCGTCTATGTGCCGCCTCCGGGTGCGGCCGATGCGATCTGCGAGGCGATCGACGCCGAGATCCCGCTGATCATCTGCATCACCGAGGGCATCCCGGTGCTCGACATGGTCAAGGTCAAGCGCTCGCTGGTCGGCTCCAAGTCGCGGCTGATCGGGCCCAACTGCCCCGGCGTCGTGACGGCGGGCGAGAGCAAGATCGGCATCATGCCGGCCAACATCTTCAAGCCGGGCTCTGTCGGCATCGTGTCGCGCTCGGGCACGCTGACCTATGAGGCGGTGTTCCAGACCACGCGCGAGGGCCTTGGCCAGACCACGGCCGTCGGCATCGGCGGCGACCCGGTCAAGGGCACCGAGTTCATCGACATGCTCGAGATGTTCCTGGCCGACGACAACACCAAGTCGATCGTCATGATCGGCGAGATCGGCGGCTCGGCCGAGGAAGACGCGGCCCAGTTCATCAAGGACGAGGCCAAGCGCGGTCGCAAGAAGCCGATGGTCGGCTTCATCGCCGGTCGCACGGCGCCTCCCGGCCGCCGCATGGGTCATGCGGGCGCGATCATCTCGGGCGGCAAGGGCGGTGCCGAGGACAAGATCGCGGCCATGGAAGCGGCCGGCATCCGGGTCTCGCCCTCGCCGGCGCGCCTTGGAAAGACCTTGGTCGAAGTGTTGAAGGGCTGAGGGCCCGACAGACCGTGGCGGGGCGTCATGGTCGGGCCTGACCCGACCATCACGTCCCGCGCCGGACTCCCCAAGAGAGGGTCGGCTCGGGGCCGACCGTGACGGCCAGACGAAGCGGCAGGCAGGAAAAGGCAGAAACGACCATGGCTCGCCAGGACATCAACGAGGCTCTCGCGCAGACGGGTTTCCTCTATGGCGGCAACGCGGCCTATATCGAGGATCTCTACGCCCGCTACCAGGCCGACCCGAAGTCGGTCGACGAGCAGTGGCAGGGCTTCTTCGCCGGGCTGAAGGACGAGGGCCAGGCCATCGTCCAGAACGCCAAGGGCGCCTCCTGGACCAAGCCGAACTGGCCGATCCACGCCAATGGCGAGCTCGTCTCGGCGCTGGACGGCAACTGGGCCGTGGTCGAGAAGGTCGTTTCCGACAAGCTCAAGGGCAAGGCCCAGGCCAAGGGCGTCGAGATCTCGGCCGCCGATGTGCAGCAGGCGACGCGTGATTCCGTCCGCGCCATCATGCTGATCCGCGCCTACCGGATGCGCGGCCACCTCCATGCCAAGCTCGACCCGCTCGGGATCGAGCAGGTCAAGGACACCGAGGAGCTGTCGCCGGCCGCCTTCGGCTTCGGCGAGGCCGATCTCGACCGCAAGATCTTCATCGACAACGTGCTCGGCATGGAGTTCGCCACGGTCCGCGAGATGGTCGCGGTGCTGCAGCGGACCTATTGCAGCACGGTCGGCATCGAGTTCATGCACATCTCCGATCCGGAGCAGAAGGCCTGGCTGCAGGAGCGCATCGAGGGGCCCGACAAGGAGATCGCCTTCACGCGCGAGGGCAAGAAGGCCATTCTGAACAAGCTGGTCGAGGCCGAGGGCTTCGAGAAGTTCATCGACCTCAAGTACACCGGCACCAAGCGCTTCGGCCTGGACGGCGGCGAGGCGCTGATCCCGGCGCTGGAGCAGATCATCAAGCGCGGCGGCGCGCTCGGCGTGCGCGACATCGTCTTCGGCATGGCCCATCGCGGCCGCCTGAACGTGCTGACCCAGGTGCTGGGCAAGCCGCACCGGGCGCTCTTCCACGAGTTCAAGGGCGGCTCCTTCGCGCCTGACGACGTCGAGGGCTCGGGCGACGTGAAGTACCATCTCGGTGCCTCCAGCGACCGCGAGTTCGACGGCAACAACGTCCACATCTCGCTGACCGCCAACCCCTCGCATCTCGAGATCGTCGACCCCGTCGTGCTCGGCAAGGTGCGCGCCAAGCAGGACCAGTTCGGCGACATCGTCGAGCGCTCCAAGGTGCTGCCGCTGTTGCTGCATGGCGACGCCGCCTTCGCCGGCCAGGGCGTGGTGGCGGAGTGCCTCGGCCTGTCCGGGCTGAAGGGCCACCGCACCGGCGGCTCGATCCACTTCATCATCAACAACCAGATCGGCTTCACCACCTATCCGCGCTATTCGCGCTCCTCGCCCTATCCGTCCGACGTGGCGAAGATGGTCGAGGCTCCGGTGTTCCATGTGAATGGCGACGATCCGGAGGCGGTGGTGTTCGCGGCGAAGGTCGCGATCGAGTTCCGGCAGAAGTTCCACAAGCCGGTCGTCATCGACATGTTCTGCTACCGCCGCTTCGGCCATAATGAGGGCGACGAGCCGGGCTTCACCCAGCCGCTGATGTACCGCAAGATCCGCGGCCACAAGACGACGCTGGAGCTCTACACCGCCAAGCTCGAGGCCGAGGGCGTGATCCAGCCCGGCGAGGTCGATGAGGCGCGTGCCGCCTGGAAGGCCAGGCTCGAGATCGAGTTCGACGCCGGCCAGGCCTTCAAGCCCAACAAGGCCGACTGGCTCGACGGCCGCTGGGCCGGCATGAAGGCGATCCGCGCCGACGAGGACGATCCGCGCCGCGGCGCCACCGGCGTCGACGCCAACGTCCTGCGCGAGATCACCGAGAAGATCACGGCGGTGCCACCGGGCTTCAACGTCCACAAGACGATCCAGCGCTTCCTCGACAACCGCCGCAAGGCGGTCGAGACCGGGCAGGGCATCGATTGGGCGACCGCCGAGGCGCTGGCCTTCGGCTCGCTGCTGCTCGACGGCAATCCGGTGCGCCTCTCGGGCCAGGATTGCGAGCGCGGCACCTTCTCGCAGCGCCATTCCGTGCTGATCGACCAGGAGACGGAAGCCCGTCACACCTCGCTGAACCATATCCGCGAGGGCCAGTCCCGCTACGAGGTCATCAACTCGATGCTCTCGGAGGAGGCGGTGCTCGGTTTCGAATACGGCTATTCGCTGTCGGAGCCGAATGCGCTGACGATGTGGGAGGCGCAGTTCGGCGACTTCGCCAATGGCGCGCAGGTCGTGTTCGACCAGTTCATCTCATCGGGCGAGCGCAAGTGGCTGCGCATGTCGGGCCTCGTCTGCCTGCTGCCGCATGGCTATGAGGGGCAGGGGCCGGAGCATTCGTCGGCCCGTCTCGAGCGCTTCCTGCAGATGTGCGCCGAGGACAACATGCAGGTGGCGAACTGCTCGACCCCGGCGAGCTATTTCCACATCCTGCGCCGCCAGCTGAAGCGCGACTTCCGCAAGCCGCTGATCCTGATGACGCCGAAGTCGCTGCTGCGCCACAAGCGCTGCGTCTCGACGCTGGAGGAGCTGGCCGAGGGCTCGACCTTCCACCGCGTGCTGCATGACGACGCCGAGCGCGGCAACTCGACGACCAAGCTGGTCAAGGATTCGAAGATCCGGCGCGTCATCCTGTGCTCGGGCAAGGTCTATTTCGACCTGCTGGACGAGCGCGAGAAGCGCGGCATCGACGATGTCTACCTGATGCGCGTCGAGCAGCTCTATCCCTTCCCGCTGAAGTCGCTGGCGCAGGAGCTGGCGCGCTTCAAGGGCGCCGACGTGGTCTGGTGCCAGGAAGAGCCCAAGAACATGGGCTCCTGGACCTTCGTCGAGCCCTATCTGGAGTGGGTGCTGGGCCATGCCGGCTCGAAGTCGAAGCGGCCGCGCTATGTCGGCCGCCCGGCCTCGGCCGCGACCGCGACCGGCCTGATGTCCAAGCATCTCGCCCAGCTCAACGCCTTCCTGGACGAAGCCTTCGCCGGCTGACGCCCAGACACCCAAAACGTCAGACAGAACAGAACAGAGGCCTGACATGGCGACCGAAATCCGCGTACCCACCCTCGGCGAATCCGTCTCCGAGGCCACCATCGGCAAGTGGTTCAAGAAGCCGGGAGACGCCGTGAAGGCCGACGAGCCGCTGGTCGAGCTCGAGACCGACAAGGTGACGCTCGAGGTCAACGCGCCGGCTGCCGGCGTGCTCGGCGAGATCGTCGCCAAGGAAGGCGACACTGTCGGCGTCAGCGCGCTGCTGGGCATGATCTCGGCCGGTGGCGCCGCCGCCGCGCCGGCCGCCAAGGCCGAGGAGAAGAAGGCCGACGCCGCCGTGGCGCAGGCCTCCGGCAAGGCCGGCGAGACCACGACGGCCGCCGCCGAGGCGAAGGCCGGCGAAGTGGCCGGCGACAGCGAGATCAAGCCTGCCACCAAGGCCGGCGATTCCGGCCCGGCCGTGTCGCGCCTGGCGGCCGAGAGCGGCGTCGACCCGTCCAAGGTCAATGCCTCGGGCAAGGATGGCCGCGTCACCAAGGGCGACATGCTGGCCGCGATCGCGACCGGCCCGGCGGTTGCCGCCCCGGCTCCGGCTGCGCCCGTGCAGGTCCGTGCGCCGTCGCCGGTCGACGACGCCTCACGCGAAGAGCGCGTCAAGATGACGAAGCTGCGCCAGACCATTGCGCGCCGCCTCAAGGAGGCCCAGTCCAACGCGGCCATGCTGACGACCTTCAACGAGGTCGACATGTCGGCGGTGATGGCGCTGCGCAACCAGTACAAGGATGTCTTCGAGAAGAAGCACGGCGTGAAGCTCGGCTTCATGGGCTTTTTCGTGAAGGCCTGCGTGCAGGCGCTGAAGGAGATCCCGGCCGTCAACGCCGAGATCGACGGCACCGACATCATCTACAAGAACTACTACCATATCGGCGTCGCCGTCGGCACCGAGAAGGGCCTCGTGGTTCCGGTGGTGCGCGATGCCGACCAGCTCTCCATCGCCGGCGTCGAGAAGAAGATCGGCGAGTTCGGCAAGAAGGCCCGCGACGGCCAGCTCAAGATCGAGGAGATGCAGGGCGGCACCTTCACGATCTCGAATGGCGGCGTCTATGGCTCGCTGATGTCGACGCCGATCCTGAACGCGCCGCAGTCGGCGATCCTCGGCATGCACAAGATCCAGGAGCGCCCGGTCGTCGTCGGCGGCCAGGTCGTGGTGCGCCCGATGATGTATCTGGCGGTCAGCTACGACCATCGGATCATCGACGGCAAGGAGGCCGTGACCTTCCTCGTCCGCATCAAGGAAGGGCTGGAGGATCCGGCCCGCCTCGTGCTGGACCTCTGAGGCCTTGGCCGTGCAGGGCGACGCGGCCATGGCGGCGCTGGGCGTCGCGGGCGTCGTCCTCCTGCTCGTCCATATCGCCGCGCAGGTGACGAGCGTCACGCGGGAGCGCGGTTCGGCCTGGAATGCCAGCCCGCGCGACGAGGGGAGTGCCCCCTCGGGGAAGTTTGCCGGACGCGCCGACCGCGCGCTGCGGAATTTCCAGGAGACCTTCCCGGCCTTCGTCCTGCTGGTCGCGTTGCTGATGCTGCGGGATCGTGCCGACGGGATCGGGCTGCTCGGCGGTCTGATCTGGCTGGCGGCGCGGATGGTCTATCTGCCGCTCTATCTCGCGGGCATCCCGAACCTGCGCACGCTGGTCTGGCTGGCCTCGCTCGCCGGGCTGATGCTGATGGCGGTGCGGGCGGTCTACTGAAGGCAAGGGAGGCGTCCATGGCCACCGATCCGCGTCGCCTCCACCCGTTCGCGGGCGCGTCCTGCGCCCGAACCTGATATCCTCGCCTGAATTTCACGAGAGAAGCTCCATGTCCTACGATCTCGTCGTCATCGGAACCGGCCCCGGCGGCTATGTCTGCGCCATCCGCGCCGCCCAGCTCGGCCTCAAGGTCGCGGTGGTCGAGAAGCGCAAGACGCATGGCGGCACCTGCCTCAATGTCGGCTGCATCCCCTCCAAGGCGCTGCTGCATGCCTCCGAGATGTTCGAGGAGGCCGGCCACAGCTTCGCCAAGCTCGGCATCGTCGTCGGCCAGCCCAAGCTCGACCTGAAGGCGATGTTTGCGCACAAGCAGGAGACGGTGGACGCCAACGTCAATGGTGTCGCCTTCCTGCTGAAGAAGAACAAGATCGAGCCGTTCCACGGCACCGCCTCGATCCCGGGCGCCGGCAAGGTCGTCGTCACCGCCGAGGACGGCTCCACCAAGGAGCTCGAGACCAAGAACATCGTCATCGCCACGGGCTCGGAAGCCGCCGGCCTGCCGGGCGTGACGGTCGACGAGAAGACGGTCGTGACCTCGACAGGCGCGCTCGAACTCGCCGCCGTTCCCAAGGAGCTGGTCGTGGTCGGCGCCGGCGTGATCGGCCTCGAGATCGGTTCGGTCTGGAGCCGGCTCGGCGCCAAGGTCACGGTGATCGAATATCTCGACCGCATCCTGCCCGGCATGGATGCCGAAGTCGCTAAGCAGTTCCAGCGCATCCTGGAGAAGCAGGGCTTTACCTTCCGCCTCGGTGCCAAGGTCACCAAGGTCGAGACGGGTGCCAAGGGTGGCGCCACCCTCACCGTCGAGCCCTCGGCCGGCGGCGAGGCGAGCACGCTCTCCGCCGACATCGTGCTGGTGGCGATCGGCCGCCGCCCGAACACGGACGGCCTCGGGCTCGAGGGCGCCGGCGTCGCCACCGAGCGCGGCCGGGTCGTCATCGACGACCACTTCAAGACCAATGTCGCCGGCATCTATGCCATCGGTGACGTGGTGCGCGGGCCGATGCTGGCGCACAAGGCCGAGGACGAGGGCGTCGCGGTCGCCGAGATCATCGCCGGCAAGCACGGCCATGTGAACTACGATGCGATCCCCGGCATCGTCTATACCTCGCCTGAGGTCGCTTCGCTCGGCAAGACCGAGGAGGAGCTGAAGGCGGCGGGCGTTGACTACAAGGTCGGCAAGTTCCCCTTCACCGCCAATGGACGCGCCCGCGCGATGCGCCAGACCGACGGCTTCGTGAAGGTGCTGGCCGACGCCAAGACCGACCGCGTCCTGGGCTGCCACATCATCGGCCCGCGCGCCGGCGACCTGATCGCGGAAGTGACCGTGCTGATGGAGTTCGGCGGCTCGTCGGAAGACCTCGCCCGCACCTGCCACGCCCATCCGACGCTGGCCGAAACGGTCAAGGAAGCGGCGATGGCCGTCGAGAAGCGCCAGATTCATATGTGAGGGGCGCGGGGCGCTATCGCTCCACGCACGTCATTCTCGGGCGAAGCGCAGCGCAGACCCGAGAATCTCTTTCAAGAACAGGCGCCCTCTCGTCCTGAGATGCTCGGGTCTTCGCCCGAGCATGACGTCTTGGCCTACCCCCGCCGCGCCTTGAACGCCGTCAGCGTATTCCTCAACAGGCAGGCGATCGTCATCGGGCCGACGCCGCCGGGGACAGGTGTGATCGCGCCGGCGATGTCGACGGCTTCCGCGAAAGCGACGTCGCCTGTGAGCTTGCCGTCGGGCAGGCGATTGATGCCGACATCGATGACGGTGGCGCCGGGCTTGATCCACTCGCCCCTGACGAAGCCAGGGCGGCCGACGGCGGCGACGACGATGTCGGCGCGGCGCACCACGGCGGCCAGGTCCTTGGTGCGCGAATGGGCGATCGTCACCGTGCAGTCGGCCTGGAGCAGTAACTGCGCGACGGGACGGCCGACGAGTTCCGAGCGGCCGATCACGACCGCCTCCATCCCCGCAAGCGTGGGCAGGACGCTCTTCAGTAGCAGCATCGAGCCCAGCGGCGTGCAGGGCACGAGCAGTTGCTCGGGGTCGATCTTGCCGCCGGCGAGACGGCCGGCATTGATGGGGTGCAGCCCGTCGACATCCTTGGCGGGGTCGATGGCGTCGATCACGGCGGCGGTGTCGAGATGCTTCGGAAGCGGCAGCTGCACAAGGATGCCGTCGACCGCGTCGTCGGCGTTGAGCTCGGCGAGCTTGGCGAGCAGGGTTTCCTGGCTGGTGTCGGCCGGCAGGCGGTGCGCCACCGAGTTCATGCCGACCTCGACGGCGAGCTTCTCCTTGGAGGCGACGTAGACGCGGCTCGCCGGATCGTCCCCGACCAGCACCACATGCAGGCCGGGCACCTTGCCGCTCGCCGCCTTGATGCCGGCGACCTCGGTCGCGATCTGCGCGCGCAAGGTGGCGGCGATGGCCTTGCCATCGATCAGTCTGGCCTGCGGCATGGGGACACTCTCCATCGGCGGGAAGCCGCCCTCATGCGGCGGCGGCTTGCCCGCCGTCAAGCGCGCCGGTATCGATCGTGCATGGCGAGGCCGATGGAGATGTTGTTCCCGTGAGTACCGGTTTCGCTGCTGTGCCGTCCGCCCCCTCCTGTCGTCTGACCCAGGCCCGCGTGCCGCTTTGCCTCGTCGAGGCCGGTGGGCTTGCCGCTGATCGCGACGGGCTGGCGCTGGTCGACCTCGCGCTGGAGGAGGGGCGGATCGCCTCGATCCTGCCGGCTGGCACGGAGGGGCTTGGCGAAGGGCCTGTGCTCGATCTCGACGGCGGCATCGTGCTGCCGCGCCTGGTCGACTGCCATGTCCATCTCGACAAGGGCCATATCTGGCCGCGGCAGCGCAATCCCGACGGCAGCTTCATGGGCGCGCTCAACAGCGTGATGGCCGACCGCGAGGCGAACTGGTCGGCGACGGATGTCCGCGCAAGGATGGAGTTCGGCCTGCGCTGCGCCTTCGCGCATGGCACCGCCGCCGTCCGGACGCATATCGATTCTTTGGGGAAGCAGATCGGCCTCTCCTGGCCCGTGCTGGCGGAGTTGCGGGCGGAATGGGCGGGGCGGATCGCGATCCAGGGCTCGCCGCTCTTCGGCATCCAGTTCGCGCTGGACGAAGGCCATGTCCGCGATGTCGTCGCCGCGGTGAAGGCGCATGGCAACCGCCTGTTCGGCTGCGTCAGCTACATGATCCCCGAACTCGACGCCGCGCTGGACGTGATCTTCCGCACCGCTATCGAGAACGGCTTCGACCTCGACTTCCATGTCGACGAGACCAACGATCCGGCCGCGCGCTCGCTGGAGCACATCGCGGACGCCGCGATCCGGCATCGCTTCACGGGCAAGATTCTCGCCGGGCATTGCTGCTCGCTGGCGCTGCAGGAGCCGCAGGCCCAGGCGCGCATCATCGCCAAGGTCAGGGAGGCCGGCATCGCGGTGGTCTCGCTGCCGATGTGCAACATGTATCTGCAGGACAGGACGCCCGGCCGCACCCCGCGCTGGCGCGGCGTCACCGCGCTGCACGAGCTGAAGGCGGCGTGCGTGCCGGTGATGATCGCGTCGGACAACACGCGCGACCCGTTCTACGCCTATGGCGATCTCGACCTGATCGAGGTGCTGCGCGAGGGCACCCGCATCCTCCAGCTCGACCATGCCGGGACCGACTGGGCCAATGCGGTGGCGCGGACGCCGGCATCCCTCATGGGGCTGGAAGGGGAAGGCGTGCTGTCGCCCGGCGGCCCGGCCGACCTGATCCTGACCCGGGCGCGGGACTGGACCGAGTTCTTCGCCCGTCCGCAGTCGGACCGCACGGTGCTGGTCGCCGGCCGCGCGATCGACACGACGCTGCCGGACCATCGCGAACTGGACCATCTGATGGGCGGGCGGTCGTGAGTCTCTCGTTCGCCCTGACCGTCATGGTCGGGCTTGTCCCGACCATCCACGTCTTGGTTCGTCAAGACCTGTGTTCAAGGCGTGGATACTCGCCACAAGGGCGAGCATGACGGTGGAGCCGCATCACATGACCACCCGCTACGACATCGCCGCGCTCAAGGCCCGCCTCGGCTCGATCCGCTGCGAGGATAATCCGGCGCTGGTGAAGCAGAAGAGCCGCGACTTCTTCTGGTATTCGCCGGTGCTGAAGCGCCAGCTCGACCATGTCACCGCCGATCTTGTGGTTTCGCCGGTGAGCGAGGCGCAGGTGCTGGAGGTGCTGGCCGCCTGCCACGCGCTCGGCATCCCCGTGACGCCGCGCGGCACGGGCACGGGCAATTACGGCCAGGCGATGCCGCTTTCGGGCGGGGTGCTGCTCGATCTCTCGGGCTTCGACAAGGTGCTCGACATCGCGCCGGGCCGCTATGTCGCCGAGCCCGGCGCGATCATGGCGCGGATCGACGAGCAGACGCGGGCGCATTCGCGGCAGGAATTGCGGCTGCATCCCTCGACCTACCAGACGGCCTCGATCGGCGGTTTCATCGCCGGCGGCTCGGGCGGCGTGGGCTCGATCAAATGGGGCGGCTTGCGCGACTGGGGCAACATCATCCGGCTGAGGGTCGCGACGATGGAGGCGCAGCCGCGCATCCTCGAACTCCAGGGCGAGGACCTGCACAAGGTCGCCCATGCCTATGGCACCAACGGCATCATCACCCAGGTCGAGATGCCGCTCGGGCCGGCTTATGAGTGGGTCGACGCGATCCTCGGCTTCGACAGCCTGCGCGGCGCGACGGAGTTCGCCAACAGCCTCGGCGAGCAGGATGGGCTGGCGCTGAAGAATCTCTGCGTTGTCGCCGCGCCGGCGCCGCACGACTATTTCCTGCGCCATCGCAAGTTCCTGCCGCGCGACAGCCATCTCGTCATCGTCATGGTCGCCGATTTCGCGCTGGAATCGCTGCTGGCCTATGCGCGGCGCTTCAAGGGCGCGGAGCTGCTGCTGCGCTCGGACAAGCTGTCGCCGGAAGAGGCCAAGGGCCTGCCGCCGGCTTACGAGCTGGGCTGGAACCACACCACGCTGCGGGCGCTGCGGGTCGATCCCGCGATCACCTATCTGCAGGTGCTCTACCCCTTCCCGAACCAGGTCGATCTGGTCGACCGGATCCATGGCCGCTTCGGCGACGAGGTGATCTGCCATCTCGAATTCGTCCGCTTTGACGGCAAGGTCACCTGCTTCGGCCTGCCGCTGGTGCGCTTCACGACGGAGGAGCGGCTGGAGGAGATCATGGCTATCCATGAGGAGATGGGCGCGCCGATCTTCAACCCGCACCGCTACACGCTGGAGGAGGGCGGCATGAAGCAGACCGACGAGGCGCAGCTGTCCTTCAAGCGCGAGGCCGATCCGCAGGGGCTGCTCAACCCGGGCAAGATGATCGCCTGGGAGGACCCGTCCTACGACTACAAGGCGGGCGGCACCTTCCTGTTCCGCAGCCTCTCGGAAGCCGGGGTCGGCTGAGGATGCGCGTCCTCGTCCTCTACGCTCACCCCAATCCCGAGAGCTATGGCGCCGCTCTGCATGCGACCGTCGTCGAGGCGCTGACGGCAGCCGGGCACGAGGTCGACGACTGCGATCTCTATGCCGAGGGCTTCGATCCGGTGCTGAGCCGGGACGAGCGTGTCGGCTATCATGACCTCGCCACCAACACCGATCCTGTCGCCGGCTATGTGGCGCGGGTGCAGGCGGCCGAGGCGCTGGTGCTGTGCTTTCCGGTCTGGAATTTCGGCTATCCGGCGATCCTCAAGGGCTTCTTCGACCGGGTCTTCCTGCCCGGCATCTCCTTCAAGCTGGTCGATGGCAAGGTCCGCCCCAATCTCTGGAATATCCGCCGGCTCACTGCCGTCACCACCTATGGCGGCACGCGCTGGCGCGCGCTTCTGATGGGCGATCCGCCGCGCAAGGCGGTCTGCCGGGTGCTGCGAGCGGTCTGCCATCCGACCGCGCGTCCGCGCTATCTCGCCCATTACGACATGAACCGCGCGACGCCGGAGAGCCGGGCGGCCTTCCTGGCCAAAGTGTCCGAGCGCATGCGCTCTCTGTGACAGCGCGCCGGTGACTGTCATCACATCGTCATCTTGGCGAGCGAACACGCAGCCGGCGAAGCGACTTCCTGATCCGCATAAGGATCGAGCCCGGGGTTGAGCTGGGGAGCGAGCGACATGACCAAGGCACTCGAGAAGAGCGTCGGGCGGGCCTTGCTCGTCACCGCAAGGCTGCATCGCGCCCGCATGGGCGAGCGGCTCAACGCGCTGGGACTGTTTCCCGGCCAGGAGCAGGCGCTGAAGGCGCTGCAGCCCGCGCCGATGACGATGGGCGAGCTCGCCTCGCTGCTGCGCGTCAAGCCGCCGACCGTCTCCAAGACCATCGGGCGCCTCTCCACCCAAGGGCTGGTGACACGCGAGGGCGGCGGCCGCGACGGGCGGCTCGTGCAGGTCGCGCTGACGGAGAGCGGCCACAAGACCGCCGAGGCACTCGACGCAGTGTGGACGCAGGTCGAGGAGGAGCTGCTCGACAAGCTCGACGGCAAGGAGCGCAAGCAGCTGCGCCGGCTGCTGCGCAAGGCCGCCAAGGGCCTTTCCAAGGCCGGTGTCGAGGCCGATGACCCCGAGGCGGATGGCGACGAGGCCGACAGCGACGCCTGAGCGCGGCGCCTGAGGGCGCCGCGTCCCGATCGCGCATGGAGTCCATGCGCTGCCGCACTGGTCCGGGGCGCGATTTCGGTTAAATCTGGCGCGGCCATTCTCCCAGCGCATGACGGGATCCGCCTTGCCCGCCGCCTCTCCGCATCTGTCGGAAACCCGCCGCTCCCGCCTGATCGCGATCGGACTGATCTGCTGCGCGGTTTTGTTCTTCGCCCTGCTCGACACCAGCGCAAAATGGCTCTCGGGCCATATGCATCCCGTCCAGACCGTGTTCGCGCGCTATGCCGTGAGCATGGTGCTCGTCCTGATGTTGCTCAATCCCTGGAGCCATCCCGGCGTGCTGCGGACAAAGCGCCCCTGGCTGCAGGGCGTCCGCTCGCTGCTGCTTCTGGGCGCGACCGCGCTGAACTTCATCGCGCTCAAATATCTCCAGCTCGCGGAAACCGTGTCGATCATGTTCGCGGGCCCGCTGCTGGTGGCGCTCGTCGCCGGGCCGCTGCTCGGCGAATGGCCGGGGCCGCGCCGGCTGGCGGCGATCGGCGTCGGCTTCCTGGGTGTTCTCGTAATCACGCGGCCCGGTGTCGGCGGCATGCATCCGGCCGCCTTGCTCTGCGTCTTCGGGACCATCTGCTACAGTTTCTACGCGCTGGCGACGCGCCAGGTCGCGGCCTACGACCCGCCGGAGACCACGATGGTCTATTCCGGCGTGGCGGGAACGCTGGCGGTGCTGCCCATCATCCCGTTCTTCTGGACGATGCCGCAGACGCCCTTCGTCTGGCTGGTGATGCTCGCCATGGGCGCCTTCGGCGGCTTCGGCCACTGGCTGCTGATCCTGGCGCACCGGCTCGCGCCGGCCACGGTGCTGGCCCCCTTCATCTATTCGCAGATCGTCTGGATGATCGTGCTGGGCTGGTTCGTCTTCGGCCAGTTCCCCGACGGCTGGACCTTCGCCGGCGCGACCATCGTGATCGCGTCCGGGCTCTACCTGCTCTACCGCGAGCGGGTGCGGAAGGTGCCGGAGACGGCGGCGCGGCTCGATTGAGCGCGTGACGTCATTCTCAGGCGGAGCGGAGCGCAGACCCGAGAATCTCCGGACAAGAAAACACTGGTTTCCGAGATGGTCGGGTCAAGCCCGACCATGACGCGCGCCTCTTACACCGTCACCTGCGTCCCCACCTCGACGACGCGGCCGGTCGGGATCTGGAAGAAGCTCGTGGCGTCCGTCGCGCTCTTGGTCAGCGAGATGTAGAGATTGTCCTGCCAGACCGGCATGCCCGATTGCGGCGAGGCCTTGATCGAGCGGCGCGAGAGGAAGAACGAGGTCGACATGATGTCGAACTTGAAGCCCTGCTTGCGCAGCACGGCCAGCCCCTTGGGTACGTTCGGGCTCTCCATGTAGCCATAGACCAGATCGACCCGCCAGAAATCGTCGGTGATGCGGGAGAGGCGCACGCGCTCCTCCTCGGCGACGCGCGGCGTGTCGGCCGAGCGGACGGTGAGAATGACGTTGCGCTCGTGCAGCACCTTGTTGTGCTTGAGGTTGTGCAGCAGCGAGGCCGGCGCCGTCTCCGGGTCGCTGGTCAGGAACACGGCCATGCCCTTGACTCGGTAGGGCGGGCTCTTGGAGAGCATGCCGACCAATTCCAGCAGCGGGACGTCGGTCTTGCGGGTCTTGTCGAAGAGGATCTTGGTGCCGCGCACCCAGGTCCACATCAGCACGACGAGCACGACCGCGAGCAGGACCGGGACATAGCCGCCGCTGAACAGCTTCAGCATGTTGGCTGCGAAGAAGGCGACGTCGATGACGAGGAAGGGCGTCACCACCGCGAGCGTGGCGGCCAGCGACCAGCGCCAGCCCTTCCAGATCACGATGAACGCCAGGAGCGAATCCACCACCATCGCGCCGAAGACCGAGATGCCATAGGCGTGCGAGAGGTTCGAGGAGTTGCGGAAGGTCCAGACCAGCAGCAGCACCACGACCAGCAGCATGATGTTGATGCGCGGGATGTAGATCTGGCCCGAGGTCGTCTCGGAGGTGTGGCGGATCTCGAGGCGCGGCAGAAGGCCGAGCTGGATCGCCTGGCGCGTCAGCGAGAAGGCGCCGGTGATCACGGCCTGGCTCGCGATGATCGTCGCGATCGTCGCCATCACCACCAGCGGCAGGATGAAGCCTTCCGGCGCTAGCTTGTAGAACGGATTGTCGATCGCGGTCGGGTCGGAGAGGATCAGCGCGCCCTGGCCGAGATAGTTCAGCCAGAGGGCGGGAAAGACCATCCAGATCCAGGCGCTGCGGATCGGCCCCCGGCCAAAATGGCCCATATCCGCATAGAGAGCCTCGGCGCCTGTGACGGCCAGGCAGACCGAGCCGAGCACGGCAAGCGAGACGCCGGGATGGGCGAAAAAGAAGCGGAAGCCCCAATAGGGGTTGATCGAGGCGAAGACACCGAGATCGTCGGCGATGTGGTAGATGCCCAGCCCCGCCAGCGTCAGGAACCAGATCATCATCAGCGGGCCGAAGAAATTGGCCACCTTGGCCGTGCCGCGGCTCTGGACCAGGAAGAGTGCGATCAGGATGCCCGACGCGATCATCACGACATAGTCATTCAGCGCCGGCGTCACGAGCTTGATGCCCTCCACCGCCGAGAGCACCGAGATCGCCGGCGTGATGACGGCGTCGCCGTAGAACAGCGCCGCGCCGGCCATGCCGAGGAAGAGCACGACGCCGCCGCGCATGCGGCCGAGCGCGCGCTGCGCTAGGGCGACAAGGGTGAGCGTACCGCCCTCGCCATTGTTGTCGGCGCTCAGCAGCAGCACGACATATTTGAGCGTGACCACGATCACCAGCGACCAGAGGATCAGCGACAGCACGCCGATGATGATCTCGCGCGGGATCGGCGCTGTCAGCGCGATCGCGCCGCCACCGCCATGACCGCCGGAGGCCGCGCCAGTCGCGGCCAGCACCGTCTCGCGCAAGGCGTAGAGCGGGCTGGTGCCAATGTCGCCATAGACGACGCCGAGCGCGCCCAGCGCCAGGGCGGCGTAACCACCGTGACCGTGCTTGGCCGGGCCGTGTTGTCCGGGGTGGCCATTGTCCAGGCCGAAACGGGAATCCTCCGTCCTCTGGGTCGGGGGATTCGTCAGGTCATGCCCCATCGGGGATCTCCGCGCGCGCTGCGCTGCAGCGAAAGGCCGGGGCCTCTAACACAATGGCGCCATCACGCAAAGGCACCGTCATGCGTCCGGAACAGGGCAGGCGTCGCGCCGTCGTGTCACTCGGCCGCATCGGCGCGCCGGCCGTAGCGCTGTGTCACGTAGTCCGCGACCATGGCCTTGAACTCGGCCGCGATGGCGGGCCCGCGCAAGGTCTTGACCTTCTTGCCGTCGACGAAGACCGGAGCGGTCGGCTCCTCGCCGGTGCCCGGCAGGGAAATGCCGATATCGGCGTGCTTCGATTCGCCGGGCCCGTTGACGATGCAGCCCATCACCGCGACGTTCAGCGCCTCGACGCCGGGATATCGCGTCTTCCAATCCTGCATCGATCCGGCGATCCAGTCCTGGATGTCGCGGGCGAGTTCCTGGAACACGGTCGAGGTGGTGCGGCCGCAGCCGGGGCAGGCCGCAACCTGCGGCACGAAGGCGCGGAAGCCCATGGTCTGGAGCAGTTCCTGCGCCGCCTTGACCTCGAGCGTGCGATCGCCGCCGGGCTCGGGCGTCAGCGAGAAGCGGATCGTGTCGCCGATGCCCTCTTGCAGGAGGATGCCGAGCGCCGCCGAGGAGGCGACGATGCCCTTGGAGCCCATGCCGGCCTCGGTGAGGCCGAGATGGATGGCGTAGTCGGAGCGCTGGGCCAGCATGCGGTAGACCGTGATTAGGTCCTGCACGCCCGAGACCTTGGCGGAGAGGATGATCTTGTCCTTGCCGAGCCCGATCTCCTCGGCCCGGACGGCCGAGAGCAGGGCGGACTGGACCATCGCCTCGCGCATGATGGCGCGGGCGTCGAGCGGGCGCGGCTGGAGCGCGTTCTCGTCCATCAGCGCGGTCAGCAGCTCCTGGTCGAGCGAGCCCCAGTTGGCGCCGATGCGGACCGCCTTGCCGTATCTGATCGCCAACTCGACGATCTGGCCGAACTGGCGGTCCTTCTTGTCCTTGAAGCCGACATTGCCGGGGTTGATGCGGTATTTCGCCAGCGCTTCGGCACAGGCGGGATGCTCTGCCAGCAGCTTGTGGCCGATATAGTGGAAGTCGCCGATCAGCGGCACGTCGATGCCAACGCGGTCGAGCCGCTCGCGGATCTTCGGCACGGCGGCCGCGGCCTCGTCGCGATCCACCGTAATGCGGACCAGTTCCGAGCCCTGCCGGGCGAGTGCGGCGACCTGCGCGACAGTGCCGTCGATATCGGCGGTGTCGGTATTCGTCATCGACTGCACGACGATGGGCGCGCCGCCGCCGACAAGCACGTTGCCGACGCGCACCGGCACGGTGAGATGGCGCGGTTGCGGCCCCGAATGCTCGGCGCCGAGGCAGGGAAGGGCCCGCTCGTTCATCGGCCGTGCTCCGTCTCGCGCGTTTGGCTCATGATTGCAGGTTCCGGCAATGCTCGCAGCGGCCGACGATTTCGACGACCTGATGCGAGGGCGCGAATTGGCGCGACTGGGCGATGGCGGCGACCGCCTGCTTCATCGCCGGCGAGGAATCCTCGTCGACGCCGCCGCAGGCCTCGCAGATCAGGAAGGCGACGACCTCGTCGGCGCCATGGCCGTGCAGGCAGGCGACATAGGCGTTGCGCGAGGAGAGGCGGTGGACGAAGCCCTGCTCGACCAGGAAATCGAGCGCGCGATAGATCGAGATCGGCGCCAGCCTGCGCCCGCCGGCAGGCGATATCCGGTCGGCGAGATCATAGGCGCCGACGGGCCGGTGATCGGCATGGAGCGCCTGCAGCGCCTTGGCGCGGATCGGCGTCAGGCGCAGGCCGCGCTCTCGGCATATCTGCTCGGCCCGGGCCAGGGCTTCCGCCGCATGGACGCGGTGGTCATGGGCATGGCGGCATTCGCCGGCCTCGTGGGAGGCATGGGCATGGTCGCCATGGCTGTGGGCGTGCGGCTGCATTTTGGTCATGTTGCGTTGCGAAGGGTCATCGGGCAACGTGCGGCGATCCTGTCCGGGCGGTCCCGCCGCGGCGGCGCCGCCCTGTCCGGCCGAACCTAAGCACTTTTCGAGCGATTGTCAGGAGCCCAGACGCCGATGTTTCTCAAAGACCGTGCGGCCGCCATCACCGGATCCACCTCCGGCATCGGGCTCGCCTATGCGAGGGCTCTCGCCAAGGAGGGCGCCCATCTCGTCATCAACGGCATCCTGCCTGCCGACGAGGCGGAGAAGCTGCGCTCCGAGCTGTCCAACGAGTTCGGGGTCAAGGTGCTGTTCTCGGCCGCCGACATGACCAAGCCCGAGGAGATCGCCGGCTTCATCGCACAGGCGGAGGCCGAATTCGGCGCCGTCGACATCCTCGTCAACAATGCCGGCATCCAGCATGTCGCGCCGGTCGATGAGTTCCCGATCGCGAAATGGGACCAGATCATCGCGATCAACCTGTCCTCGGCCTTCCACACGACCCGCGCCGCGCTGCCGAAGATGAAGGCGAAGGGCTGGGGCCGCATCATCAACACCGCCTCGGCGCATGCCTTCGTCGCCTCGCCTTTCAAGTCCGCCTATGTCGCGGCCAAGCACGGCATCGCCGGCTTCACCAAGACGGTGGCGCTCGAGGTCGCGACCAAGGGCATCACGGTGAACGCGATCGCGCCCGGCTATGTCTGGACGCCGCTGGTCGAGAAGCAGATCCCCGACACGATGAAGGCGCGCGGGCTGACCAAGGAGCAGGTCATCAACGACGTGCTGCTGACGGCGCAGCCGACGAAGGAGTTCGTCACCGTCGAGCAGGTTGCGGCGCTCGCCGTCTTCCTCTGCACTGACGCGGCCAAGTCGATCACCGGCACGACGCTGCCGATGGATGGCGGCTGGACCGCCGCGTGACCGGCCGCAAGAAAGCGGCGAGCCCGCTGCTCGGGCTCGCCGGACCAAAGGCTCAGAAATCGGTCTCGCTGGCGCTGCAGGGCGGGGGCGCGCATGGCGCCTTCACCTGGGGCGTGCTCGACGCGATCCTCGAGGACGGGCGGCTCGCCATCGAGGCGCTGTCGGGCACCAGTGCGGGGGCGATGAACGCTGTCGTGTTGGCGGAAGGCTGGATCGAGGGCGGGCCCGAGGGCGCGCGCACCAAGCTCGAGGCGTTCTGGCGGGCGATCAGCGTCGACGGGAAATATGGGGGCTCGGAGCGCTCGCTGATCGACACGATGCTGGGCGCCTGGGGCGGCAGCAACGGCGTGCCGCCGGGCATGCTCTGGTTCGAGATGTTCTCGAAGGTGGCGAGCCCGTACGACATCAACCCGCTGAACATCAATCCGCTGCGCGGGGTGATCGCGGACCTGATCGATTTCGACAAGGTCCGGGCCTGCACGCAAGTGAAGCTGTTCATCGCCGCCACCAATGTCCGCAGCGGCAAGATCAAGCTGTTCAACGGGCCGGAGCTGACGGCCGACCATCTGATGGCCTCGGCCTGCCTGCCGATGCTGTTCCAGGCGGTGGAGATCGGCAAGGAAGCCTATTGGGACGGTGGCTTCATGGGCAATCCGGCGCTGTTCCCGCTGTTCTACGAGGCGGCCGGCGACGACATTCTGCTCGTGCAGATCAACCCGCTGCTGCGTAAGGAGCTGCCGACCAAGGCGCGCGACATCCAGGACCGGCTGAACGAGATCACCTTCAACGCCTCGCTGCTGCGCGAGCTGCGCGCGATCGACTTCGTCAACCGGCTGGTCGACGGCGGCAAGCTCGACCGGAACGAGTACAAGCGCGTGCTGATGCACCGCATCGACGGCGGCCCGCCGCTGGCGGAGATGACCTCCTCCTCGCGGCTTAATGCGGACTGGGATTTCCTGCTGCGCCTGCGCGACATCGGCCGGGCGGCGGCCAAGCGCTGGCTAAAGCGCAATTACGAGGCGATCGGCAAGGTCGGGACGCTCGACCTGAAGGCGGCGTTTTCGTAGCGGCTGACGGTCCGCTACAGGGACAGTCTACGGAGGCTGCTGGCGTGGACCACCGCGAGAATCCGGACGCCCTCCGGCACCTCCTCATAGAGGATGACGTGAGCGCGATGCTCGTGGCGCCTGACGCCGCTTGCGATCGCCTCTGCCTTACGGCCCATGCGCGGATGGGCCGCCAGCAGGCCGAAGACATGGTCGAATTCGGCTAGGTAAGCCTCGACCTGTCGTTCGCCGAAGCGCTCCAGTCCGAACAGGGCGAGGTCGTAGAGATCGGCCTCCGCTCTTTTCGTCAGGGCGAACTCAGCCATGGCGGCCGGCCTTGCCCTCCGCCGCGCGTTTCGCCAGCGCCAGAATATCCGGCAGGGTCTTGTCGCTCGTGCCGCTGGCGCGCGATTCCGCAACGATGCGCTGGAGATCGGCGAGGGTCAGCTCGGGGTGGGCGCGTCGCTCGCGATCGCGCCTGACGAGGTCGCGGACATAGTCGCTGGTGCTGGCGTATTCGCCCTGCTTGATCTGGGCCTCGATCCATTCCTTCATCGGATCGGGCAAGGAAATCGTCATTGTCGCCATGGCGCACCTCCTTATGCTAGGGTAGTCGGGATAAGATCATTTCACAAATAATCTTATTCTACCGTCTCGCGGCGCGGCCCCCGGAGGGCGTTTCCCGGCGGTATCGGCATCCATCGCAGAGGCGCAACCCGCATGTCCCAGCTCATCGTCACCGCCGGCCCCTTCACCTTCGAAGCCAAGCTCGAGCTCGAGAACGCGCCCGAGACCTGCGCCGCCTTCCTCCGGCACATGCCGTTCACCAGCAAGATCGTGCATGTGCGCTGGAGCGGCGAGGGCGTCTGGATGCCGCTCGGCGATCTCGACTTTGGCGTCGGCTACGAGAACCACACCAGCTATCCGGCTCCGGGCCAGATCATCCTCTATCCCGGCGGCATCAGCGAAACTGAGATCCTGCTCGCCTATGGCGGCGTGCACTTCGCCAGCAAGATGGGCCAGCTCGCCGGCAACCACTTCATCACCCTGACCTCGGGGCTGGAGAACCTCTACACGCTCGGCCGCAAGACGCTCTGGGAAGGCGCGCAGGACATCAGGTTCGAGATGGTCTGAGGGCGAGCCCTTCTGCCCACGCGAGGTCATGCTCGGGCTTGACCCGAGCATCTCCTGCCAGAGATTCTCGGGTCTGCGCTGCGCCCAGCACGAGAATGACGCGCGTCCTCATTCCGGCTTTTGAGGCTCAACCGCCGCCGGCGGCTCTCCCGCCCCGCAGAGCGCCAGCATGGCGCGGGCGATCTCGGCTTCGCCCATGATCGTCAGCGTGGCGCCGCAGCGGGTCAGATGCGCCACCTCCGCGTCCGAATGGGCGCGGGCGACGATGGGCAGGGCCGGATTGTCGCGCCTTGCCTGTTCGCAGACCTGCCCGGCCTCGAAGCTCTGCGGGATCGCGACGAAGAGCCGCCGCGCCCGGTCGAGACCGGCGGCGGCCAGAACGGCCGGGTCGGCGGCGTTGCCGAGCAGGAGTTCGGCGCCGTCACGTTGCGCGGCCGCGATCGCGTCTCCCTGTTCCTCGATCACCAGCACCTTCTCGCCGCGCGCCTTGAGACCGGCGCCGAGCAGCGCGCCGACGCGGCCATAGCCCACGACGACCATGTGGTCGGAGAGCGTGGTGGGGACGATGTCGAGATCGGGCGCCACCTCGACCACGGGTTCGGGCGAGGCCGCGCCTGCGTCCGCCATGGGCTTCGCCGACGGCTTGGCCTTGCCTGCGCCGTCGCTGGCAAAACGGTCGACCAGCGCAAACAGCACCGGATTGAGCAGGATCGAGAGGATCGCGCCGGCGAGGATCAGGTCGCGACCCTGCGGCGGCAGGATGGCGAGCGAGACGCCGAGCCCGGCGAGGATGAAGGAAAACTCGCCGATCTGCGCCAGCGAGGCCGAGATCGTCAGCGCGACGGCATTCGACTTGCCAAAGGCGCGCACGATCAGCCAGGCAGCGAGCGACTTGCCGAGCAGGATGATCGCCAGCGTCGCCAGCAGCGGGCCGGGTGCGCGCAGCAGGATCGCGGGGTCGAACAGCATGCCGACCGAGACGAAGAACAGCACGGCGAAGGCGTCGCGCAGCGGCAGCGATTCCTCCGCCGCGCGCTGGCTGAGCGGGGATTCGCTGAGGATCATGCCGGCGAAGAAGGCGCCGAGCGCGAAGGAGACGCCGAACAGGCTGGCCGCGAGGAAGGCGACGCCCAGCGCCACAGCCAGCACGGCGAGGCGGAACAGCTCGCGCGAGCCGGTATGGGCGACCCAATGCAGGATCCAGGGGATGACGCGCCGGCCGACGACGAGCATGAAGGCGATGAAGGCGACGACTTTCATCAGGGTGAAGCCCAGGACGCCCCAGAGGCCGAGGTCGAACTGGGTCGACAGCGGCGAGGGCACGCCCGGCTGGGAGCCGTGCAACGCGTCGGCGACGGCTGGGATCATGACCAGCGCCAGCACCATGGCGAGGTCCTCGACGATCAGCCAGCCGACGGCGATCTTGCCCTTCTCGCTCTGCACGAGCCGGCGCTCCTGCAGTGCCCGCAGCAGCACGACCGTACTCGCCACCGACAGCGCGAGGCCGAAGACGAGGCCGGCGACCCAGGTCCAGCCCAGCAGCAGGCCCAGGCCCATGCCGAGCAGCGTCGCCACGCCGATCTGGACGATCGCGCCGGGCACCGCGATGGCCTTCACCGAAAGCAGGTCCTTTAGTGAGAAATGCAGGCCGACGCCGAACATCAGCAGGATGACGCCGATCTCGGCCAGTTCGTTGGCGAGGTTCTGGTCCGCGACGAAGCCCGGGGTGAAGGGGCCGACGGCAACGCCCGCGACGAGATAGCCCACCAGCGGCGAGATCCGCAGCTTCTGGGCGAGCGCCCCGAAGACGAAGGCCAGGCCGAGGCCCGCGACGAGAATGGCGATCAGCGGGCCGTGATGCATGGGTCTCCCAAGGTGGTCAGAAGGCGAAGAGGGGCAGGTCGGGGCGAGCGACGACCATGCCGGCTGGCCCCCGCGATTTCAACATCGCAGCGCAGGATTCTCCGAAGAATCGGGCGCGGCGGTCAGCTTCGTGCAGGTTTCGTGCTGGCGGGCTCAGGTCCGCGGTTTCTCCAGCAGGATCTGTCCCTGTTTCTCGACGCCGATCTTCAGTTTTTCCGCGAAGACGGCCAGGACCCAGGGCAGCATCATCTCGACCCGGACCAGCGTCTGTTCCACGTCGAGCCGGCCACGGACCGTATAACCCAGCGCGGCGACGCCGAAATGCAGGCTGTCGTCCTCCCAGCGTTCCTCGACGAGCTGCATCTTCAGCAGGCCGAGGCGGTCGCGGACGCGGTCGATCCCGTCGCGCAGGCGTGCGACCGCCCCCTCGCGGCCGAGCTCATGGGAGACGGTGATGCTGACGGGCTTGGCCATGGCGGATCCTGCGGAACGAGCGGGCGGTGTCCCGAGAATGGGGAGGGCTAGTCCCGATTTCCAGAACGAAAACGGCCGGCGCGCGATGCGGCCGGCCGTCGATCGGTGGTCCTGCGTTCGCCTTGTCAGGCATTGCGCTCGCTCAGGCAGCGCTGGCCCTGTTCGGTGATGCGCCAGCTCTTGCCGGCGGATTCGACCAGGCCGCGACCTGCCAGCAGATGCAGCATCGTGTCGTCGAAGACGAAATGGGCGGTCCGCTCGCCGATGCTCTCGAGGGCGATCCATTCGGGATCGGACAGAATGCCGGGTTGCTGGATGAGGAGGTGCTGAACGTCCATTCGCGTCTCCTTGTCTCTTGCAGGATGGGAATCAGGAGATCGCACGCAATCGCGGCCTCCTCGTGACCGTCCCGCGTCGCAGGGCGGCCTCATCTGTTTCCGTTCGCTTCAGCTGCGTGGATCAACGCGCCGCGGGAACACTCGCGCCGATCGGCCGTTCTCTCCGCAACGGCCCGAGCCGCCGCGCGGTCTGCGCCCGCACGGGCTTTCCCTTTCAGCGCCGCATGAGGAGATTCGACGATGGCGACCATGAACAGCTTCCCGCCCGACGTGCCCAAGAGCATCGACGAGGCCCGCGACGAGGCCGAGGACCTGGCGGGCACCGTCCGCGCCAAGGCGTCGAACCTCGCCGAGAAGGCGACAGAGACCGTGCGCGACGGCTATTACCGCGCCAAGGATGCGCTGACCGAGACCGACCCGGTGGAAATGGCTCGCGAGAGCGGCGAAGCGGTTCGCGATGCCGTCGAGCGCCACCCGCTGGCCGCCTTCGGGCTCGGCGCGCTGAGCGTCGGCCTGATCGCATGGGCTGCGCTGCGCCCGTCGCCGTCCCGCTACGAGCGCTACCAGCCCGATTTCGGCCGCTGGAGCCGGCTGCTGCAGGGCTATGGCAGCGAAGCTGCGGATACCGGCGAGGGTCTGCTGAAGAGCGGCGAGAAGTGGCTGCGCAGCCATTCCGGCAGCGCGCGTGACGAGGCGCGCGACTACGCTGGCCGGGCGCGCGACTATGCCGATTACGGCAGCCGCATGATCGCTCACCGGGCCGAGCGCGAGCCGATCGCTGCGATGATCGGCGTCGGCATCGCGGTCTATGTCATCGGCTCGCTGATCGCCTCCGCCACGACCAGCGAGAGCGCGCCGCAGCGTCGCCGTACCACCAAGCGCTGAGCGCCTTCGCCTTCGGAGCCGGGTCGAAGGGCCCGGCCTCCAAAACAAGAAGCCCTGCCGCATCGCTGCGGCAGGGCTTTTTCAGTAGCCGGACACGTCACGCCAGGTGACGCGTCGCGCTCTCACCACCAGTAGCCGGGGCCGCCATAGTAGTAGCCACGGCGATAGTAGCCGCGGTTGGCCGAGGCCGCGATCGCGCCGCCGACGACACCGGCCGCGACGCCCGCCGCAACGGCGCTGCCCGCTTCGTTGGAAGCGCGGCGGTTCTCGACGTAGTTGGCGGAGCGGCACTGCTGATAGGCGCGGGTGCCCGGGCGGAAGCCCTGCGACTCGCAAGTGATCTCGGCATCGGCGAGCGACTCCTGAGCCGTCTGGCAGCCGGCGAGCACCGCCGCCAAAGCTCCGACAATCAGAATGGTGCGCATTTGTTGTCCCTTTTTGCAGCCTCCCAAAGGCTGTAGCGGACTAAAGTGCAGGAGCCTTGGCAGGTCAAGGACAAGGGCGCTGTTTGGGTTAAATCCCCTGTGCGCGTTGCTTGCCGAACACCGGCCGCGTCTCGAGCCGTCTGCCGGCTCACCCCGCCTTGCGAGCCGGCTTCTCGACCGGCTTGCCCGAACGCGTCAGGCTGGCGATCTCAAGCGGCGGCATGCCGGATTTCTCGGCGATGATGCGGTCCTGCTCCATGATGGCGTCGCGGGCGGGCTCGTCCCCGTCGAGACCGCCGAGCAACTCCGTCGGCACCCGCCGGTTGGAGCGGCGCGAACCGTCGACATAGACGACATCGAACATCACGAACTCGGCCTCGAGCGGCTTCGATTTCTTACGGGCCATGGCAGGCTCCTCTGGAACGGTGGGCAAGACCGGCGCCGCGCGGGATTTCGGATCGCATGGGGGCGCGGCGACGATGCGCCGGACCGCGGCGGTGAGCGGGGCCGGATGATGATGGCGGGAGGCCTAGCCGATGAAGGCCGGCCTTGCAATCCGGCCCGCCCCGACGATGGCGCGCAGGCCCCCGCGCGAGACGCGGCTTGCGGCTGACGCGGCCCCGGCCTTAGCTCAAGCCCGAAAGCCGTTTCCCGAAGGGCAGGCGGCGCACCCTATCGACGGTCTGCGCATGCAGGCGACCGTCCGGACGAAAGGCCCATCGGTGAGAACCCTGATCTTCGGCGGGGCCGGCTTCGTCGGCCTCAACATCGCGGAGGCCCTGCTCCAGGCCGGGCATGACGTCCTGGCCTTCGACCGCTCGCCGATCCCCGATGCTGCGCTGCGGAGCTTCGCCGGGCTGCCGGGCGCCTTCACCGCGATCCGCGGCGACGTCACCGACGAGGCCGCGGTTGGGGCGGCGATGGGGCAGGGCACCGAACTCGTCGTGATGGGCGCGGCGATCACGGCCGGTCGCGAGCGCGACGCGACCGATCCGGCCACGACGCTGAAGGTCAATCTCCTGGCGCAGGTGCCGATCCTGGCGGCGGCGCGGGCGGCGGGGGTGAGGCGGGTGGTCAATCTGAGCTCCGCTGCCGCCTATGGCGCTGCCGGCGAGCGCCTGCCCGAACTCGACGAGACGACGCCGGGCGACCCGGTCGGGCTCTATGCCATCACCAAATGGGCGAGCGAGCGCGTCGGGGCGCGGCTCGGCGATCTCTGGGGGCTCGACGTCGTCAGCCTGCGACTGAGCGGGGTCTTCGGTCCCTGGGAGCATGCGACCGGCGTGCGCGACACGCTGAGCCCGCATTGCCAGATCCTGGCGGCGGCGGCGGGAGGGCAGCCAGCGATCCTGCCGCGGCCGGGTCTGCGCGACTGGATCTATGCGCCCGACGTGGCGGACGCCGTGCTGGCGGTGGCGGCGGCCCAGAAGCCGGGCCACGGCGTCTACAATGTCTCGACCGGCCGGCGTTTCACGCTGCTCGATTGGGGGCAGCGGCTGGCGCAGGCCTTCCCCGGCTTCATCTGCCGACTGGCGGAGCCGGGCGAGGCGGCGACCATCGATTTCCACGGGCCTTCCGACCGTGCCCCGATGGCCGTGGCCCGGATTGCGCATGACATCGGTTGGTCGGCGCAGACCGAGGGGCTGGCGTCGGCCGACAGGCTCGCCGCCTGGTGGCACACGCATGGACGGACGATGGAGACGGGACGATGAAACTTGCCGGCAAGACGGCACTGGTCACGGGCGCGGGCTCCGGCATCGGCCAGGCGATCGCGCTCCTCTTCGCGGCCGAGGGCGCGCAGCTCGCGCTGGTCGACCGCGACGGGGCCGGCCTCGCCGAGACGCAGGGGCAGGTCGAGGCGGCCGGTGGCGCTGCGATCATCCAGTGCGGCGATGTGGGTGAGCCGGGCTTCGGGGAGGGGGCCGTGGCAGCCTGCGCCGCGCGCTTCGGCGGCCTCGACGTGCTGGTGACGGCGGCGGGCTTCTCCTGCGGCGGCACGGTGACGACGACGGCGCCCGACGATTGGGATGCCGTGTTCCGCGCCAATGTTGGCGGCACCTTCCTGTTCGCGCGCGCCGCGATCCCGCAGATGCAGGCCCGCGGCGGCGGGGCGATCGTGACCTTCGCCTCGCAGCTCGCGATCGCCGGCGGGCGCGGCAACAGTGCCTATATCGCCGCCAAGGGGGCGATCCTCAGCCTGACGCGGACGATGGCTCTGGATTACGCAGCCGACGGCATCCGCGTGAACGCGATCGCGCCCGGCGCCATCGACACGCCGATGCTGCGGCGCAGCTTCGCCCGCCATGCTGATCCGGAGCCGGTGCGGGAGGCCTCGCGCAGCCGCCATGCGATGAAGCGCTTCGGCCGGGCGGAGGAGGTGGCGCAGGCCGCCCTCTATCTCGCCAGCGATGCCTCATCCTTCAGCACCGGCACGACGATGGTCGTCGATGGCGGCTGGCTGGCCGCCTGAGGAGGAGGCGATGGACGGCATGAACGCTGCATCGGGGCCGCCATGAAACATGATGGCCTTTCCCTGCTCGCAAGCCGCGTCGCGGCTGATCTCGCCCGCATCGCCCATCCGCGCGCGCCCTGGCTGAAGCCGAAGACGGGGCCGGATGGCCAGCCGGCGCATGACGTCGTCATCGTCGGCGGCGGACAGTCCGGCCTGGCCACGGCCTTCGGGCTGCTGCGCTCGCGCGTCGACAACATCCTGGTGCTGGACAAGGCCCCGGCCGGGCAGGAGGGCCCCTGGCGGACCTATGCGCGGATGCACACGCTGCGCAGCCCGAAGGATTTCACCGGCCCCGATCTCGACGTGCCGAGCCTGACCTACCAGTCCTGGCACGAGGCGAAGTTCGGCGCCGACAGCTGGAACGAGTTGGCGCTGATCCCGAAGGGGTATTGGGCGGATTATCTCGACTGGTTCCGCCATGTCACCGGCATCCCCGTCCGCAACGAGGCCGAGGTCGTCGACATCGCGCCGGCGGACGGGCTGCTGGCGCTGACCGTCCGCAGCGCGGGTGTCGAGAGCCGGCTCTTCGCGCGCAAGGTCGTGCTCGCCACGGGCCAGGAGAGCATGGGCGACTGGAGCCTGCCGGGCGTGATCGCGGCACTGCCGCCGCCGCGCCGGGCGCATTGTGCGGATGCGATCGATTTCACGGCGCTGGCGGGAAAGCGCGTGGCAGTCGTCGGCGCCGGCGCCTCGGCCTTCGACAATGCCGCGACCGCGCTGGAAGCCGGGGCGGCGGAGGTGCATCTGCTCTGCCGGCGCAAGGACATCCAGGTGGTGCAGCCCTATCGCTGGCTGACCTTCCGCGGCTTCCTGCGCCATCTCGGCGATCTCGACGATGCCTGGCGCTGGCGCTTCATGAGCGCGATCATGGGGCTGCGCGAGGGCTTCCCGCAGGCGACCTATGATCGCTGCGCCCGGCACGCAGCCTTCCGGCTGCATCTCGGCGCCCCGATCGCCAGCGCGATCAACGGGCGCGACGGGGTCGATCTGGTGACGCCGTCGGGCGCGTTGCGCGTCGATTACGTCATCGCCGCCACCGGAATCGAGATCGACCTTGCGGCGCGGCCGGAACTGGCCCGCTTCGCCGGCAACATCGCCGCCTGGGGCGATCGCTACAGGCCGCCGCCGGCCGAGCGGGACGAGCGGCTGGCGCGCTTCCCCTATCTCGGCGACGATTATGCGCTGACCGAGCGGGTGCCCGGCGCGACACCCTGGATCGCCGACATCCATCTCTTCAGCATCGCCTCGACGATGAGCTTCGGCGCCTCGGGCTCCTCGATCAACGCCATGACCACGGCCGTGCCCAAGCTCGTGGGCGGGCTGACGCGGGGGCTCTTCCAGGCCGATATCGAGACGCTCTGGGCGGAGTTCCAGGCCTATGACGAGCCGCAGGCCGTGGTCCGGCCACCGACGCCCGTCGGCTGAGCGTGGCTCGCATGGCACCCTGCTTGCATCCTGTTCCGTTCGGAACCAACCTGTCGAACGTCACCACAAAAAACGCGAGGGGATCATCATGAGCATCCTGAGGACCGCCTGCCTGGCGTCGATGCTGCTGGCATCGACGGCGCTGCCGGCGCTGGCGCAAAGCCGTGCCGAGACGCTGCGCCACGTTACCGGCGCCGCGATCAATACGCTCGACCCCAACATCCCGGGCTCGACCCGCGAGGCCTTCGGCCTCTCGCTCCTGACCTATGACCGGCTGCTCTCCTTCGGGAAGAAGCAGCTCGACGGCAAATGGGTGTTCGACCTCGACAAGTTCCAGCCCGAGCTCGCCGAGAGCTACACGGTCAGCCCCGACGGGCTGAAGATCACCTTCAAGCTGCGCAAGGACGCCAAGTTCCACGACGGGACGCCGGTGACCGCCGAGGACGTGAAGTGGTCGCTCGACCGCGCCGTCACGGCCAATGTGCTCGGCAAGGGCCAGCTCCTGACGGGCTCGCTGACCAGCCCCGATCAGTTCAAGGTCGTCGACGCGCACACCTTCGAGGTGACGCTGCCCAAGCCCGACAAGCTGGCGCTCGCCAATCTCGCCGTGGTTTATCCGGTGATCTTCAATTCCAAGCTCGCCAAGTCGAAGGCGACCGCCGAAGACCCCTGGGCGCTGGCCTGGCTGAAGGAAAACACAGCGGGTTCGGGCGCCTATATCATCGAGAGCTTCAAGCCCGGCGAGACCACGATCCTGCGCCGCAACCCGGACTGGAACCGCGGCTCGGCCGAGAAGCCCGCTGCCTTCAAGCGAATCATCACCCAGACGATCCCCGAGGCCGCGACCCGCGCCAACCTCGTCGAGAAGGGCGATGCCGACATCGCCATCGACCTGCAGGCCACGGATGCCGCCGATCTCGAGAAGAAGGGCAAGCTGAAGGTCATCTCGACCCCGCAGTACAACGCCATCACCTTCGTCTCGTTCAACAACCAGATGCCGCCCTTCGACAAGATCGAGGTGCGCAAGGCGATCGCCGCCGCGCTGCCCTATGAGGACATGTTCAAGGCGGCGCTGTTCGGGCGTGGCAAGCCGCTCTATGGCGCGACCTGGGCCGACGGCAAGGCGCCGACGGGCGAGACCTTCCCGATCGCGCAGCCGGTGAAGACCGACCTCGCGGAGGCCAAGAAGCTGCTGACCGCGGCCGGCTTCCCCGACGGGTTCTCGACGACCTTCTCCTTCAATGTCGGGCAGGCCGGCACGGCTGAGCCGATGGCCGCGCTGCTGAAGGAATCGCTCGCCAAGATCGGCATCAAGGTCGACATCCAGAAGCTGCCGGACGCGCAGATGTCGACGCTGATCAACGAGAAGAAGGTGCCGTTCTTCACCGAGGGCATCGTCGCCTGGCTGCCCTCGATGGACTACTTCTACCGCAACTTCTACATCGGCCCGATCCGCTGGAACTACTCCTCGATCAACGACGAGAAGATCACGGAATGGGCCCAGACCGCCCGCTTCGAGCCGGACATGGCCAAGTATGCGGCGCTGGGCAAGGAGCTGAACACGCGGCATTTCGAGCTGATGCCGCAGATCCCGCTCTGGCAGCCCTCGCAGGACGCGGTGATGGCGCCCTCGATCGAGGGCTATGTCTACCAGTTCCACCGCCAGATCGACTTCCGGGATCTGAGCCGGAAGTGAAGGGCCTCCGCCACTGATCCCAAACCACCGCCGTCATCCCGGGCTTGGCGAAGCCAAGACCCGGGATCCATGCCTGACCATTTCCGGATAGGCTCAGGAATGGATCCCGGATCGGCGCGGCTTCGCCGCTTGTCCGGGATGACGGTGCGGGTTCGGAACAGGGCGAGCGAGACAACACATGTCGCAACTCTCCACCACCGCCAAACGGGCCGGCTGGCGCTTCGCCTCGTCGCTGCCGGCGCTGTTTGGCGTGCTGGTCTTCACCTTCCTGCTGATGCGGGTGCTGCCGGGCGATCCGGCGGTGTTCTTCGCCTCCGGCCCCAGCGCCGGGAAGGAGGAGATCGAGATGATCCGCAAGCAGATGGGCCTCGACAAGCCGGTGCCCGAGCAGCTGCTGCGCTATCTCGGGGATATCGGCGCGGGCAATCTCGGCCGCTCGCTGACCACGGGACAGCCGGTGCTGGCGGATCTCAGGTCCCGGCTGCCGGCCTCGCTGGAGCTGACCTTCTCGGCGCTGCTGATCGCGCTTTTGACCGCGATTCCGCTCGGCGTCGCGGCGGCGCTGCGGCAGGGCTCCTGGGTCGACCATCTCGTGCGCTTCATCTGCGCGCTCGGCGTCTGCGTGCCGACCTTCGTCTCGGGGCTCTTGCTGATCTACGCCTTCTACTACCTGCTCGGGCTCGCGCCCGATCCGACGGGGCGTGTCGACATCTTCACCTCGCTGCCGCCGCGCGCGACCGGTTTCCTGCTGATCGATTTTGCGCTGGCCGGAGACTGGGAGGGCTGGCGCGCGGCGGCGGCGCAGCTCGTGCTGCCGGCGATGACGATGGCGCTGTTCGTGGTGGCGCCGCTGGCGCGCATCACGCGGGCCGCGATGCTGGCCTCGCTCGGCAGCGACTTCGTCCGCACGGCGCGCTCGCTCGGCCTGCCGCCGGCGAAGGTCATCGTCACCTACGCGCTGAGGAATGCGCTTCTGCCGGTGCTGACGATCGCCGGCATTGTGTTCTCGACGATGCTGGGTGCCAACGTGCTCGTCGAGAAGGTGTTCTCCTGGCCCGGCGTGGCCTCCTATGCGCTCGATGCGCTGCTCTCCTCCGACTATGCGCCGGTGCAGGGCTTCGTGCTGCTGATGGCCTCGATCTTCGTCGTGGTGAACCTGACCGTGGACGTGCTCTACGGCATCGCCGATCCCAGGGTGTCGGTGGAATGAGGTGCCTTCATAACTGCGTCATGGTCGGGCTTGACCCGACCATCTCGGAAACGAGCCTCACTGGCCTGAGATTCTCGGGTCTGCGCTTCGCTTCGCCCGAGAATGACGGTGGAGGTTCCACCCCATGACCTCCTCCACGCTGCGCCACACGGTCTGGATCCTGCGCGGCAATCCGGTCACGGCGGTCGCCGCTGCCGGCGCCTTCATCCTGTGCGTGCTCGCCGTGATCGGCCCCTGGATCGTGCCCTTCGACCCGATCGCGTCGGATGTCGCCAATGCGCTGAAGCCACCGAGCGCGACCTATTGGGCGGGCACCGACCAGCTCGGCCGCGACGTGTTCAGCCGGCTCATCGTGGCAGCCCGGCTCGACCTCGCCATTGCGGCGTCCGCCGTGAGCCTGTCCTTCGTGCTCGGTGCGGTGGTCGGCGCGCTCTGCGGCTATACCGGCGGGCGGCTCGACCGCTATGTCGGGCGCTTCGTCGACGTGCTGATGGCCTTCCCGCTCTTCGTGCTGGCGATGGCGATGGTCGCCGCGCTCGGTAACCGGGTCGAGAATATCGTGATCGCCACCGCGATCATCAACCTGCCCTTCTACATCCGCTTCGCGCGGGCCGAGGTGAACGTCCGGCGCAATGCCGGTTGGGTCGAGGCGGCGCGCGCCAGCGGCGACAGCCACGTCTCGGTGGTCCTGCGCTTCCTCCTGCCGAACGTGCTGCCGGCGATGGCGGTGCAGGTCTCGCTCAATCTCGGCTGGGCGATCCTGAACGCGGCGGGGCTCTCCTTCATCGGGCTCGGCGTCTCCGCGCCGACGCCGGAATGGGGCATCATGGTCGCGGAGGGCGCCCGCTTCATCTCGACCGGCAAATGGTGGCTCGTTGCCTTTCCGGGGCTCGCGTTGATGCTGACCGTGCTCTGCTTCAACCTGCTCGGCGACGGCCTGCGCGACATCCTCGACCCGCGGATGCGGACGTGACGCGCTTGATGATTGATCTCGGAACCACAGCGTCATCCCGGACGCAGCGAAGCGCTGCTGCGGGATCCATCCTAGAGCGCCAGCGCCCTTCGATGGATCCCGGAGCAGCGCGGCTGCGCCGCTTGTCCGGGATGACGGTGCGTTTCGATTGGCAGGCGTCAGAGTTTTAACAGTGAACCCTTCACAAGACGCCCCCCTCCTCGCCATCGAAGACCTGCACGTCACCTTCTCGACACGGCGCGGGCTGGTCGAGGCCGTGCGCGGCGTGTCCTTCTCCGTCGCAGCGGGCGAGACGCTCGGCGTCGTCGGCGAGAGCGGCTCGGGCAAATCCGTGACGGCGTTCGCGGTGACGCGGCTGCTCGATGCGTCTGGCCGGATCAGCGCCGGGCGCATCCGTTTTGCGGGCGAGGACATCACCAGTGCCTCCTCTAAGCAGCTGCGCCGCCTGCATGGCGCGGCGATCTCGATGATCTTCCAGAACCCGCGCGGCGCGCTGAACCCGATCCGCACGGTCGGCCAGCAGATCGCAGACGCGATCATGGCCCATGAGCCGATCTCGGCGGGCGAGGGCCGGGCGCGGGCGCTCGAGTTGCTCAAGGCGGTGCTGATCCGCGAGCCCGAGAAGCGGCTCGACGCCTATCCGCACGAGCTGTCGGGCGGCATGTGCCAGCGCATCATGATCGCGATGGCGATCGCCTGCGCGCCGAAGCTCCTGATCGCCGACGAGCCGACGACCGGGCTCGATGTCACCACGCAGAAGACGGTGATGGACCTGCTCGCCAGGATCACCGCCGAGCGCGGCATGGCGATGATCCTGATCACGCACGACCTCGGGCTGGCCTCGCGCTACTGCCAGTGCGTCTGCGTGATGGAGCAGGGCAAGGTGGTGGAGGAGGCGCAGCCGCTCTCGCTGTTCAGCGCGCCGCAGCATCCCTACACCAAGCGCCTCGTCGCGGCCTCGCCGACGGCGACCTCGACAATCGCGGATCTGGCGCCGGAGGCCCTGGCATCCGAGGGCCTGGAGCCTCCTGGTTCATCCTTCGAGACGAAGCCTGCGGCTTCTCCTCAGGTTGAGGGCTCGGGGAAGAAGCCCGTGCCCGGCACGCCGCTGCTGCTCGAGGTGCAGAACCTGGTGAAGCGCTATGACCGCGGCGTGGTCGCGGTGAACGATGTGTCCTTTGCGATCCGGGCCGGCGAGAGCCTCGGCCTCGTCGGCGAATCCGGTTCGGGCAAGAGCACGATCTCGCGGCTGGTCTGCCGGCTGATCGACGCCAGCGAGGGTGAGATCCTGTTCGACGGGCAGGCGATCGGTACGCTGCCGGCGCGCGATTTCCACCGCTCGCCGCTGCGCAAGGACATCCAGATCGTCTTCCAGGACCCGACCGACAGCCTCAATCCGCGCTTCAACGCCTTCGACTGCATCGCCCATCCGCTGCGGCGCCTGCTGAACATGAAGGACGGGGCGGCGCTCACCGCCCGCGTCAGCGAATGCGCCGAGCGCGCCGGTCTGCCGAGCAGCCTGCTGGAGCGTTTCCCGCATCAGCTCTCGGGCGGGCAGAAGGCGCGTGTCGGCATCGCGCGCGCCATTGCCTGCCGGCCGCGGCTCCTGATCCTCGACGAGCCGACGGCGGCGCTCGACGTCTCCGTCCAGGCGGTGATCCTGCAGCTGCTCGACCGTCTAAGGCGCGAGGACGATCTGGCGCTGCTCTTCGTCAGCCACGACCTAAACGTCGTCCGGATGATGTGCGAGCGCACGGTGGTGATGCAGAATGGCGCCATCGTCGAGCAGGGCGAGAGCCTGGCGCTGTTTGCCGCGCCGCAGACGGACTATGCGCGCACGCTGCTGGAGGCAGTCTTGCATCTTGGCGGACCGACGGCGCGATGAGTCCATCGATCCGGCCTTGAAATTGCGGCAAAGCGGCGGATCATGGCGGCCGATGTTTCGTCACCGCCCGAGGACAGCCTTCATGCCCCGTTTCCCGCTGCTGCCCGCTCTGGCGCTGTCCCTCCTGCTCGGCGCCTGCGCGATCCCGACCTCGCGCACGAACATCGTGGTGCTGACGGAGAACAAGAGCGTGATCGAGCCCTGCACGAAGCTCGGCGAGATCGACGGCGCCTCGGAGCTGCACGCCGTGCTGATCCTCGACAAGGCGCGCGATGCGGCCATCGCCCGACTGAAATCCCGTGCGGCCGATCTCGGCGGCACCCACGTTCTGACCAGCGTAGCCGACATCAAGTGGAAGGGGCCGTCGACGTCCGGGACGGTCTATAAATGCGGGACGTGAGGGGGGCGCGTCGTCATGGTCGGGCTTGACCCGACCATCTCCGGCTCCAGCATTCTCGTCCTGAGGTTCTCGGGGCAAGCCCGAGAACGACGCCGAGCAGGCACCCGCCTCACAGCTTCGTCAGCCACTCATGCTCGGCGGCGTTGTGGAATTTCCAGGTCCGCTTCGGGCCGGCCATGACGTTGAGATAGTACAGATCGTAGCCGTGGCAGGTGGCGCAGGGGTGGTAGCCCCTGGGCACCAGCACGACGTCGCCATCCTCGATCGCCATGGCCTCGTCCAGGCTGCGATCGTCGGTGTAGACGCGCTGGAAGCCGAAGCCCTGCGGCGGGTTCAGCCGATGGTAGTAGGTCTCTTCCAGATAGCTTTCGCGCGGCAGGTCGTCCTGGTCGTGCTTGTGGGGCGGGTAGCTCGAGGTGTTACCGCCGGGCGTGATCACCTCGACGACGAGCAGCGAATCCGCCGGCTCGCCCTCGGGGAGGATGTTGGTGACGTGGCGGGTGTTGGAGCCCTTGCCGCGGATTTCCTGGCCGAGCGCGTCGGGCGCGATCACCCGCACCGGCAGGCCGCCGCCCAGGCCGGGCGCGGTGCAGACCGCGAGTTCCAGATCCGTGGTCGCGGTCACCGACCAGTCCGCCCCTTGCGGGACATAGACCGACCAGGGCTTGCCCTCGAAGGGGCTCATGCGCTGGCCGAGCTCGCCGAGAGCCTGCCCGCCGGCCGCGACCTTGCCCTTGCCCGTGACGAAGACGATGCAGGCCTCGCGATCCCCCGTCGCCGCTGACACGCTCTCGCCGGCTTTGAGCCGGTGCAGCTCGAAGCCGACATAGGTCCAGCCGGCGCTCTCAGGCGTGACGCGGGTCAAGAGGCCGTGGCTGCCGGAGGGGCGGATCTTGAGGTGGGACATGGGCGGTTTCCTATCCGGGGTTCGTCATGCTCGGGCTCGACCCGAGCATCTCCTCCAAGAGATTCTGGGGCCTGCGCTGCGCTTCGCCCGAGAATGACGCTGTCGTCAGCCCAGCCCCGCTTCGGTGATGAAGCGGCTGAGATTGGCGTGGCCGAGCTTCGCGTAGGTCGCGGGCTCCGCCTTCTTCGGGTCCTGCTCGGCCTCGACGACGATCCAGCCGGAATAGCCCTGAAGCTCGCGGAGCACGCGGACGTAGTCGATCAGTCCGTCGCCCGGCACGGTGTAGACGCCGGCCAGCACCGACTGCAGGAAGGACCAGTCCTCCTTGTTGGACTGCCACATCACCGCCTCGCGGATGTCCTTGCAGTGGACATGGTGGATGCGGGGCTTCCAGTGCCGGGCGATGCGGGCGGGATCACCGCCACCCCAGGTGGCGTGGCCTGTGTCGAGCAGGAGCCCGACGGCCTCGCCGGTCACGGCCATGAAGCGGTCGATCTCGGATTCGGTTTGCACCACCGTGCCCATATGGTGGTGATAGACGAGCTGAAGGCCGTATTTTGCCTTCAGGCCTTCAGCGAAGTTGGTGTAGCGCGCGCCGAACTGCGCCCAGCCATCCTTCGCCAGCACGGGGCGGAGCGAGAGCGGCTTGGCCATGTCGGAATGGATCGCGTTCGAGGTCTCGGCTGCGATCAGAACGTTGCAGCCCATGTCGCGCAACAGGGTCGCGTGAGCCTTCACGGCTTCCATCTCGGCGGCGACGTCGCGGATCAGCAGCTCGGTCGAGTACCAGCCGGAGACGAGCGCATGGCCATGGGCGTCGAGGATCGGTTTCAGCGCCGCGGCGGTCCGCGGGAACTTGTTGCCGAGCTCCATGCCGGTGAAGCCGGCCGTGCGGGCCTCGCTCAGGCAGGTTTCGAGCGGAATGTCGCCGCCGATCTCGAGCATGTCGTCATTCGACCAGCCGATGGGGTTTGCGCCGATGCGGATCATGTTTGGGGTCTTTCGCAAACTGTTGTTGATGGAAACACGCCGTCATCCCGGACAAGCCGCGTTAGCGGCGTCGACCCGGGATCCATGCCTGAACTGTTCCGGCATGGATCCCGGGTCTCCGCTTCGCTCCGCCCGGGATGACGGCGCGCTTAATTCCCGACACGCTGGCGCTGCCGTTTGATGTCGTACTGCGCCCGCGCGGCGCGGACTTCGGCGCGTTCGCTGACCTCCGGCACCGCGACATCCCACCAGGCGCCGCCAGCGCCGGTCGAGACCAGCGGGTCTGTGTCGATGACGACGACCGTGGTGCGGGTGTTCGCCTTCGCCTGAGCGAGCGCGGTTTCCAGCTCCGCGATCGAGCCGGCCTTCAGCGCGATCGCGCCGAGGCTTCCGGCATGGGCGACGAAGTCGATCTCGGGCAGAGTCTCGTGCCGGGCGTCCTTCAGCAGATTGTTGAAGGAGGCGCTGCCGGTGGCGTTCTGGAGGCGGTTGATGCAGCCGAAGCCGCGGTTGTCGAGCAGCACGATGGTGAGCTTGAGGCCCAGCATCACCGAGGTCGCGATCTCGGAGTTCATCATCAGATAGGAGCCGTCGCCGACCATGACGACGACCTCGCGGTCGGGCCGCGCCATCTTGGCGCCCAGCCCGCCGGCGATCTCGTAGCCCATGCAGGAGAAGCCGTATTCGGCGTGGTAGGAGCCGGGCGAGCCCGCCTGCCAGAGCTTGTGCAATTCGCCGGGCAGGCCGCCGGCCGCATGCAGCAGGATGATGTCTGAGCCAAGCGCGCGCTGGACGGCGCCGATGACCTGGGCGTCCGAGGGCAGGGCGGCGTTGGTGGCGGCGGTGACCGCATCCGCCTCCTTGCGCCAGGCCGCCTTGCCGGCCTTGGCATCAGTGGTCCAACTCGCGGGGGCCGTCCAGCCGTCGATGGCCTCACGCAGTTCGGCCAGACCCTCGCGGGCGTCCGCGACCAGCGGCAAGGCGCGGTGCTTGCCGGCGTCAAAAGCCTGGACGTTGAGACCGATCACGCTCTTGCCGGCGGCGAAGAGCGCCCAGGAGCCGGTGGTGAAATCCTGCAGGCGGGTGCCGACGGCGAGGATCAGATCGGCTTCCGCCGCGAGGCGGTTGGCGGCGCCCGTGCCGGTGACGCCGACGGCGGCCATGTTCAGCGGCGCGTCGTCGGGCAGGGCGGATTTGCCGCCCTGCGTCTCGCAGACGGGGATGCCGGTCTGCGTCGCAAAGCGGGCGAGTTGGTCGCTGGCGCCGGAATAGAGCACGCCGCCGCCGGCCACGATCAGCGGCTTCCTGGCCGCCTTCAGCGCGGCGGTCGCCGCTGCGAGTTCGGCTCGGTCGGGCCGCGGGCGGCGCGGCGTCCAAAGACGCTCTTCGAAGAAGCTCTCGGGATAGTCGTAAGCCTCCGCCTGCACGTCCTGGCAGAGCGCGAGCGTCACGGGCCCGCATTCGGCCGGGTCGGTTAGAACCTGCATGGCGCGATGGAGCGCCGGGATGATCTGTTCGGGCCGGGTGATGCGGTCGAAATAGCGCGAGACCGGCTTGAAGCAGTCATTGGCCGAGATCGTGCCGTCGCTGAAATGCTCGACCTGCTGGAGGACGGGGTCGGGGATGCGGTTGGCGAAGACGTCGCCCGGCAGCAGCAGCACCGGCAGGCGGTTGACATGGGCGAGTGCGGCGGCGGTGACGAGATTGGTCGCGCCGGGGCCGATCGAGGTCGTCGCGGCCATGAAGCGGCGGCGCATGTTCGTCTTGGCGTAGGCTATTGCCGCATGGGCCATGGCCTGCTCGTTATGGGCGCGGAAGGTCGGCAGGCGCTCGCGATCGTGCCAGAGCGCCTCGCCGATTCCGGCGACATTGCCATGGCCGAAGATCGCCCAGACGCCGCCGAAGATCGGCAGGCGCTGCCCGTCGATCTCGGTCATCTGGCGGCTGAGATAGCGCGTCAGCGCCTGAGCCATGGTGAGGCGGATGGTGGCGGTCATGAAACGTCTCTTCGGCCACGGATTGGGCGGTGGAACCTCTTCGTCATTCCGGGCGGAGCGAAGCGGAGGCCCGGAATCCATCGGAGGGCTCCGAATTCTACGATGGATTCCGGAGCGGCGCCGCTGGCGCGGCTTGTCCGGAATGACGTCGGGGATGGAACAAGGACGGCACGGTCAGGCCGCCTTGCGATCACGCGTGGCGAGCCAGAGCTCGGTCAGCGCGCCGAAGCGACGGGCCATGTCGGCGATGGCGGCCTCGTCGTCGATGCGGCCGTCGAGCCAGGCTTCGGCGGCGGCCATGAAGATGGTGCGGCCGACGGCGAAGCCCTTGACGATGGGGGTGGCGGCCGTGGCGGCAAAGCCGGCCTCCAGCTCCTCGGCGGGAGCGTCGAGCCCAAGCAGCAGCACTCCGCGGCACCAGGGGTCGCTGCGGGCAATGGTCTGCTCGATCGCCGCCCAGGCGGCAGGGGAGGCCTGCGGTTCGAGCTTCCACCAGTCCGGCTTGATGCCGAGGTCGTAGAGCTCCTGCATCGCGCGGGCGATGGTGTCGGGGCCGAGCGGGCCGTGCTTGCTGGCGATGATCTCGACCAGCAATTCGCGACCGACCTTCCGGGCCGCCTCGAACAGGCCGCGCAGCTTCTCCTGCTGGGCCTGCTTGAGCGCGGGCTCGTCGTCTGGATGGTAGAAACAGAGCGCCTTGATACAGTGATCGACCGGCCATTCCGGCAGGAGTGAGCCGATGTCCTGGCTCGTCTCGAAGCGCAGCGGCCGCGAGCCCGGCAGCTCGACCGGGCGGCCGAGCCAGGAGAAGGGGTGGCGGGCGAATTCGAACATCGCCTCGCGGCCATGCTTCTCGTCGAGCAGCATGCCGTAGCCCGGGCGGCCGGCCGCGACGCGCGCGGCGGCCCTGACCGCCAGCACCTTGAAGTCGCGGATGCGGGCGGGGTCGGCACTGACCTTCTGCGCGACCTCCTCGAGCTGGGCGCGGTGGTCGCAGGCGAGCGCCATCAGCGACGGGATGTCGCGCCGACGCGTCGTCGCCCAGTGAATGTGGTTGATCGCCTCGTCCTTACGAAGCGCCCGATGCGGGCTGCCGTTCTTGAGAAAGTACTGCAGCTCCGCGAAGGTCGGGCTTTCGGGCGAGCAGAGCAGGCGCGAGACGGCGAAGGCGCCGCAAGCATTGGCCCAGGTCGCCGCCGTCTGCAGGGTCTCGCCGCCGAGCCAGCCGCGCAGGAAGCCGGACATGAAGGCGTCGCCCGCGCCCAGCACATTGTAGACCTCGATCGGGAAGCCCTTGCCGATGATCCCGTCTTCGAGATCGTCGGAGATTTCGCCCTCATAGACGATGCAGCCCATCGGCCCGCGCTTGAGCACGATGGTGGCGGGGGTGAGCGCGCGGATCGTCTTCAGCGCCGGCAGCAACTCACTCTCGCCCGAGGCGATGAGCACCTCCTCCTCGGTGCCGACGACAAGGTCGCAGCCGGGCAGGACGCTCTTCATCCGCTCCGAAACGGCTGCCGAGGCGATGTAGCGGTTGTCGCCCGCGGCATGGCCGGCCAGCCCCCAGAGATTGGGGCGGTAGTCGATGTCGAGGATGACCTTACCGCCCTGCGCCCGCATAAGCCGCATCGCCTTGCGCTGGGCGGCCTCGGTGTTGGGCCTCGCGAAATGGGTGCCGGTGACGACGACGCCGCGGGCCGTGGCGAGGAAGGCCGCGTCGACGTCCTCCTCCTCCAGCGCCATGTCGGCGCAGTTCTCGCGGTAGAACAGCAGCGGGAAGGATTTGTCGCTCTCCACCGAGAGGATTGCGAGCGCCGTCAGCCGCGTCGGGTCCGTCTTCAGTCCGTCCAGCGTGACGCCCTCGCGGGCGAGCTGCTCGCGCAGGAAGCGGCCGAACTGCTCGTCGCCGACGCGCGTCAGCAGGGCCGAGCGCAGGCCCAGCCGCGACGTGCCGATGGCGATATTGGCCGGGCAACCGCCGACCGATTTGGCGAAGCTGCCGACATCCTCGAGCCGCGAGCCGATCTGCTGGCCGTAGAGATCGACCGATGCGCGCCCGATGGTGATGACGTCGAGCGACGGCGCGGGTCCGCCCTGCGATGCCGCCATGTCGTTCTCCCGGCTTGTCCTGCCCCTGGTCCCGGCTGCGCACCGCGCGCCGGCGATCCGTCGTTTACGAAATAACAGTTCTACTTTCTAGTCAATTCGGAATGGATGTTCCCGATCTGGAGAGTGTGGCCGGGGGCGTCAGGAGGGGGTGCGGGCCCGGCCGCGCGGCTTGCCGGGCTTGCGGTCCCGGCGCGCGTCGCCGATGCCGACGGCCAGCGCCATCGACAGCGCCATGGTGGCCGAGAGCGTGCGGAAGCCGCCGAAATCGGCCTCCGCGACCTCGAACCAGATCGTCGCGAACTGGACGAGCGGCGAGAAGGCGCTGTCGGTGATGGCGACGACCGGCACGCCGCGCTCCGACAGCAGGCGAGCCTCGTCGATCGTCTCGGCCGCATAGGGCGAGAAGCTGACGGCGAGCGCGACGTCGCGCTGCGTCGCGAAGGAGAGGATCTCGGGGCTCAGGCCGGCGGCCGATTCGACGAGCTGGTTGCGCACGCCGAGCTTGCCGAGCGCATAGGCCATGTAGCTCGCGACCGGATAGGAGCGCCGTCGCGCCAGGATATAGACCGTCTCCGCCCCGGCGAGGGCGTCGATGGGCGCGGTCGAGCTGCGCCTCGTCGAGGGAGCGGGCCATGAGGTCGAGCGAGGTGCCCGACGCCGTCAGGAAGCCCTCGAGGATGCGGTGATTGGCGCCATTGCCGCCGACATCGGCTCGCAGCGCGTTAAGCCGCTCCTCATAGCTCGAATTGCGCTCGCGCAGCCGTTCGCGGAAGACGCTCTGCAGGCTGGTGAAACCATCGAAGCCGAGATGCTGGGCGAAGCGCACCAGCGTCGAGGGCTGCACGCCGGCCGCGTCGGCGATGCTGGCCGCCGTGCCGAAGGCGATCTCGTCGGGATTGTCGAGCGCATAGGCGGCGACCTGGGCGATGCGCTTGGGCAGCGACTGGCGGCGGGCGAGGATCAGCGATCTCAGGCCGTCGAAATCGCGAGGGGCCGCAAGGGCCGTCTCGTCCGTCATGCCATCTCTCTCCCGGCCGCGCGCCGCGCGTCAGCCCTTCTGGCAGCGTGCGCGGAATGGATCAAGTGTTCCAGCGATGGAACGCGCTGCGCCGTGCTGGCGATCCGGGCTGGATCGGAGGGCGGCGCCATGGCACGCAGCCTGCAGGCGCGGCGTGCCATCCCGAGAGAGCGAGCCCCGATGAAGATCCTGCTGCTGAACCCCAACACCAGCGAGAGCCTGACGACGCGGCTGCTCGATGCGGCGGTGCAGGTCGTCGGCCCCGACACGCAGATCATGCCCGCGACCGCACCGCGCGGCGTGCCCTATATCTCGACGCGGGCGGAGGCACAGATCGGCGGCGCGATCGCGCTTGAGATGCTGGCGGAGCGCGCGGGGTCCTACGATGCCGCGGTGATCGCGGCCTTCGGCGACCCGGGCCTGTTCGCGGCGCGCGAATTGTTCGAGGTGCCGGTGGTCGGCATGGCGGAGGCCGCGATGCTGACCGCCTGCATGCTCGGCCGACGCTTCGCGATCGTCACCTTCGCGAGCGCGCTGGGGCCCTGGTATCAGGAATGCGTCGAGATGCACGGCATGGCCGATCGCTGCGCCGGGATCCGCATGCTCGACGGCGCCTTCCGCTCGATCTCGGATGTGCAGGAGGAGAAGGAGGAACTGCTGGTGGCGCTCGCCAACGAGGCGGTCGCGAGCACGCAGGCCGATGTGGTGATCCTGGCGGGAGCGCCGCTGGCGGGGCTCGCGGCGAAGGTTCGCGAGCGCATTCCCGTGCCGGTGATCGACCAGGTTCAGGCGGCGGTGAAGCAGGCCGAGACGCTGGCACTGCTGCGGCCGCTCAAGGCGCGCACGGGGAGCTTCGCGCGGCCGGCGGGAAAGGAGAGCGTGGGTTTGGCGGGACCGCTGGCGGACTGGATCGCAAGGCGGGGGTGAGGAATTTCCAGCCCTCATCCTGAGGAGCAGCCAAAGGCTGCGTCTCGAAGGATGTTCCAGATGGTTCGGGAGCCTCCTGGACCATCCTTCGAGACGCCGCTTCGCGGCTCCTCAGGATGAGGACTCTGTTAGTCGCGAACATGTAATGTGGACCGCAACGCCCAGTCGTCGGGGCTCGATCCATCAAGCGACTGAAGTCAGCCCCTAGTTTGAGAGGTCCAGCCATGCCGGCACGAATGAAGAAGCCGCACGGTTCGGTGGCGCAATGAAGAGGACGAGGCCGGCTTCGGGAGGAATGGTGTTGGTCGGGATGGCGTTGCCTCACAGGGTTATCTTCCCGTCTTCCGGATGCCGGTGAGCGGTTCGCCAATGTTGAAGCGCGTCGCCATCATCGTTGCGACCCCGCTGCTGATCCTGATCGGCCTCAAGGCTTGCTGGTCCATCGCCTTCCCGACAAACAGCTTCCGCTACAAGTTGACGGTCGAGGTCAACACTCCCGATGGCGTGAAGTCCGGCTTCAGCGTGGTCGAAGTGTTCGAGACGAAGCAGCCTCGGGGCTTTTCGGGCGGCATGCGCATCGTCGGCGAGGCCGTGACCGTCGATCTGGGTGCGCGAGGGCAGATCTTTGTGCTGTTGAAGAACGGCTCGCGCCAGGAAGGCTTCAACTCCGAACCGGGCTCGATCGTCTACTCGGCCTTTCCGAGGGATAGCCGGCCCGGACATAGGGGCGGTGAGGCCCTGCCTGAGAACCTGAAACGCTACCGTGACGAGCATCTGGTGGCGCCCCTTCGGCCCGAACAAATGCCGTTGATGGTCCGTTTCCTCGATCCGCGCGATCCAAAGACGGTTTCGCGCGTCGATCCGACCAATATCGCAGCGAGTTTCGGTCCTGGTTATAGTTTCAAGAGCGCCACATTGGAGACAACGCGTGCTCCTGTGACCGTCGGTGTCCAGAGATATTTGCCGTCATTTGGCCCGGAAACCGGCTTTGGCGAATGGCTTAACAAAATGCCACTTTGGGATCCCCGGGCTATTGGTACTGCTGATTTTTGGAGGCGCGCTCAATGACCATGAAAACGGAAATTCTGCGCACGATACTTGTGCCGGCGGTTGGTGGCCGTCGCTAGGGGTTAGCATAGTTCTCTGGGATGGATTTCGGATTTTCGCTTCGCTTGCCCGGAATGGCGGTGAGGTTCCGAGCAGGGTTCGGAAGCAGCGCCTCACCCCACCCCGCTCGCGCCGCAGGTCTGGCCGCCGTCGACCGGCAGGCAGACGCCGGTGATGAACTTCGCCTCGTCGGAGGCGAGGAAGACCGCGGCGTTGGCGATGTCCCAGGCGGTGCCCATCTTGCCCATCGGCACGAGCGCGTCGCGGGCGGCGACCATTTCCTCGACCGAGGGGTACTGCGCCGAGATCTGCTTGTAGATCATCGGCGTGTCGATCAGCCCGGGCATGATGCAGTTCGCCCGGATGCCCTGCCTTGCATACTGCATGGCCAGCGCTACCGTCGCCTGGTTCACGGCGGCCTTGGTCGCGTAATAGGCGAAATAGGGATAGCCGACCCAGCGGATCGCGGCGATCGAGGAGATGTTGACGATCGCGCCGCCGCCGCCGGCCAGCATATGCGGGATCACGGCCTTGGAGCAGCGATAGACCGGGCCGAGATTGAGGTCGATCGCGGCCTGGAACTGCTCTTCCGACAGCTCGACCGGCCCGCCCATATGGGTCACGCCGACATTGTTGTGGAGGATGTTGATGCGTCCGAAGCGCGTCATCGTCGCGGCGACGGCGGCGTCGATCGAGGCCTGCCGGGTCACGTCGGCGGCCAGCGCGATGGCGATTCCGCCCTCAGCCGTGATGATCGCGGCGGTCTCGTCGGCCGCCGCCTGGCTGATGTCGATGCAGGCGACGCGCGCTCCCTCGCGCGCGAAGGCGACGGCCGCCGCCTTGCCGTTGCCCCAGCCCTCACCCGAGGAGCCGGCGCCGAAGACGACGGCGATCTTGCCCTTGAGCCGGTCGGCCATGGTGGTCTTCTTTCGTCTCGCGGTCGACCCGCGCCGTCATGCTCGGGCTCGACCCGAGCATCTCCTGCAGGAGATTCTCGGGTCTGCGCTGCGCTTCGCCCGAGAATGACGGGCGCGGTCGTCGAAGGCTCTCAGCTCAGCGAGCCGCCGACGGCCTTCTCGAGGATCGCCCAGGCCTCGTCGCCATACTTCTTCTTCCACTCGGCGTAGAAGCCGGCCTTGCGCAGGGCGTCGCGGAAGGGGTCGGCCTTGGTCTCGTTGAAGACCATGCCCTTGCCCGTCAGATCCTCGCGCAGGCCGGCATTGAGCTTGGCGACGTCGGCGCGCTCCAGCTCGGCGGCGGCATTGAGGTTCTTGGCGACGATGGCGCGCAGGTCCTCAGGCAGACGCTCCCAGGCGCGCTTGTTGCCGAGGAACCAGAAGCCGTCCCACATGTGGTTCGTGACGGAGAGATACTTCTGCACCTCGAACAGCTTGGCGGTCGAGATGATCGCCAGCGGGTTCTCCTGCGCGTCGACGATCTTGGTCTGCAGCGCGGTGTAGACCTCAGCAAAGTTGATGCTGGCCGGGGCCGACTGGAAGGCGGTGAACATCGAGGTCCAGAGCGGCGAGACCGGCACGCGGATCTTCAGGCCCTTGAGGTCGTCGGGGGTGTTGATCGGGCCCTTGGACGAGGTGATCTGGCGGAAGCCGTTGTCCCAGATCTTGTCCATGACGACGAGATTGGCCTTGCCGATCTGGCCGCGCACATAGGCGCCGAGCTCGCCGTCCATCGCCTTCCAGACGGCGTCGTAGTTCGGGAAGGCGAAGCCGATGCCCGACACCGAGGCGTTGGGGACCAGGGTCGAGAGGATCAGCGGCGAGAGCGTGAAGAACTCGACGCCGCCCGAGCGGACCTGGCTCAGCATGTCGGTGTCGGAGCCGAGCTGGTTGTTGGGGAAGATCTGGATGACGACGCGGCCGTTGGTCTCGGCCTTGATCTTCTCGACCGCATCGTTGGCGCGCTGGTTCAGCGGATGCGCGAGCGGCAGGTTGTTGGCGTATTTGTAGGTGAACTCGGCGCTCTGGGCGGAGGCGCGGCCGATCGAGAAGGTGCCGACCGCGGAGGCGGCGGCGGTGCCCTGGAGCAGGGTGCGGCGTGAGATGGTCATGGTCGTTTCTCCCTGTGGTTTATTGTGGCGTTCTTGTTGATGACGGTCGGTGGCTCGGGGCGGCGCTCTGTCCTCACAGCACCCAGGTCGAGAGGCCGGGCACGACGGCGATGACGACGAGGCCCACCAGCAGGGCGATCAGATAGGGCCAGATCGCGCCCATCGCCTCGTCAGGCGAGACATTGCCGATCTTGCAGGCGATGTAGAAGCCGATGCCGATCGGCGGGGTCATCAGGCCGATGTTCATCGCGGTGACCACGACCATCGAGTAGTGCACGTCGTTGATGCCGAGGTTCTTGGCGATCGGGAACATCAGCGGCGCCATCAGCACGATGGCCGGCAGGCCCTCGAGCACGCAGCCCAGCACCATGAAGACGACGATCGTCACCGCCATGAAGGTGAGCCAGCCGCCGGGCAGCCCGGTCATGAAGATGGCGAGGTCGCGGGCGAAGCCAGTCTGGGTCAGGGCCCAGGCCATGGCGAGCGCGGTGCCGAGGATCATCAGGATCGCGCCCGAGAGGGCCGCGGTCTCGACCAGCATCGCATAGAGCTTGCGCGGGCCGATGCCGCCATAGAGCACCATGCCGATGATCAGCGCGTAGAGCACCGCGATGGTCGAGACTTCGGTCGCGGTGGCGACGCCGCCGCCGACCGCTGCGCGGATGATAAAGGGCAGCACCAGTGCCGGCCCGGCGACCAGCGCGGTCTTGCCGATGACGGAGAGCGAAAGCCGGCGCACGCCGGTCATGTCCTCGTGGCGGGCCTTCCAGCGCGCGAGAATGGCGAGCGCCAGCAGCAGCACCATCGCGATGGCGAAACCGGCGTTGAACAGCCCGGCGATCGAGACGCCGGCGACGGAGCCGAGCACGATCAGGACGATCGAGGGCGGCACCGTGTCGGCCATCGCCGCACCGGTCGAGAGCAGCGCGATCAGTTCCTTGGGCTGGTAGCCGCGCCGCTTCATCTCCGGGAAGAGGGCGGGCGCGACGGTGGCCATGTCCGAGACCTTCGAACCCGAGATGCCCGAGACCAGGAAGAGCGAGCCGAGCAGCACATAGGACATGCCGGCGCGGATATGGCCGAGCATGGAGGCGAGGAAATCGACGATCGCCTTGCCCATGCCGGTGGCGTCGAGGATGCAGCCCAGCAGCACAAAAATCGGCACCGAGAGCAGGATGATGCTCGACATGCCCTCGTCCATGCGGCCGACCATCACCAGCATCGGCACATTGGTTGAGAAGACGAGGAAGCAGAGCGTGCCCATGCCGAAGCAGAAGGCGATCGGCACGCCGGCCGCGAGGCAGAGCGCAACGACGATGACGAGGAAGATCAGGATGTTGCTGTAGCCCAGCCCCTTGAAGGTCGGCGTCAGCAGATAGAAGGCGACGCCGATGGCAACCACCAGCGCCGTCGCCAGCAGGAGATCGCGCAACGTCGAGGTGCGCCAGGCGTGGCGCAGGGCCAGCAGCGACATCAGCACGATGCCGGTGGCGAGCGCCGAGACGCGCCAGCTGTTGGGAATGTTGAGCGCGGCCGAGGTGACGAAGCTTTCCTCGATCGCATAGTCGATCGCCGGGTAGATCATCGCCAGCAGGAAGGCGGCGACGACCAAGAGCGCAAAGGTGTTGGCGAAGCCGCGCAGGCGCTCCGGCATCATGCCGACGAAGAGCGTCAGCCGCAGATGCTCGTTGCGGTCGATCGCGATGGCGGCGCCGAGCATGGCGAGCCAGAGAAACGAGATCGAGGCGACCTCATCTATCCAGATCACCGGCAGCGAGAAGACGTAGCGCGAGGTCACGCCCAGCAGCAGCACGCCGATGATCAGCGCGACGAGCGCGGCCGCGATGGCCTCGACGGGCCGCATGAAGGGCGAGCCCGGGCGGACACCCTCGAGCTCCGCGATGGTTTCTGGCAGGGCGATCCTGTCGGCGACGTCGACCATGGTGCGGGTCAGCCTTCGCAGCGCGGAGCAAGGCCACCCGTGGCCGACGAGGCCGGGCTGGCGGGCATCAGGCGGCTGCCCGCATGGCGGTGCTGCATCGGCATTGGTCGTCCTCCCGGTCGCATCGATCTTGTTTTGGCTTGTCAGGCAGCCGTCGATGCGGTCCACACTGTGTTCGCTGTCTGTGTGGATCGGGCCGGAGATTACACGACAATCCTCGCATTGCAATCCGCAAAGGGCCGCTCTAGGCTTTAGCAACAAGAACAAGGTCCATATCGTGGACCGATCGTGAGGATGCGAGGTGGGAGCAAGCGACAAGGCGCGTGCCGGCATGTCCGGTTCGCAGAGCGTCGACCGCGCGCTGAACCTGCTCGCGCTGATCGGGCGGGAGCCCGCCGGCGGCCTGCCGCTTGCCGAGATCGTGGCTGGGAGCGGCCTCAACAAGCCGACCGCGCGGCGGCTGCTGCTGGCGCTGATGCGCGCCGGTCTGGTCGAACAGGAACCGCAGACGCGCCATTACTGCCTGGGCGAGGAGGCCTTCGTGCTCGGCGTGCTGGCGGCCCGCCGGCACGGGCTGCTCGACCTGGCGATGGAGAGCCTGCGGCGCCTTGCGGCCGTCACCATGGATACGAGTTTCCTGTCGGTGCGGCGCGACAATTACTGTGTCTGCCTGCATCGCGAGGAGGGCACCTATCCGGTGCGCACGCATGCCCTGCAGACCGGCGATCAGCATCCGCTCGGCGTCGGGGCCGGCTCGCTCGCGCTTCTCGCAGCCATGCCGGACGACGATGTGGACCGCCTCATGGCCGCCAACGGACCCGTCCTGACGACGCGCTATCCCGGCTTCGCGCCCGACGTGATCCGCGCCGATCTGGCCGCGGCGCGGCAGCGCGGCTTCGCCCTCAACCCCGGACGGCTGGTCGCCAGCTCCTGGGGGCTCGGCATCGCCTTCCGCTATCCGGACGGGCGCGTCGCCGGCGCGCTCAGCCTGGCGGCGATCGACAGCCGCATGGGGCAGGAGCGGCAGGACGAGCTGGCCAGCCATCTGCGCGCCGAGGTCGCCGCGATGGAGCGGCGGCTGGCGGAGATGTTCGTGCCGGGCCGCGTCGTTGCGGACCGGGTCGTCCGGCCCGTCGCGGCGGTGGTCGAGGCGAGGCGAGTGTAATGCAGTTCCGCGTCAGTTCGATCGCCCGCACCGCCAGATACAATTCTGCGCCGTCATCCCGGACGCAGCGAAGCGGAGATCCGGGATCCACGCCTGAACCGTTCAGGAATGGATCCCGGGTCTCCCTGCGGTCGCCCGGGATGACGGCGCGTTCTCTTTCAGGGAGACACTGAGATGACCGCAACACAGGCCTCCGCACCCGCAGGCGGCGTCGCGCCGATGACGCGGCGTGTAATGAATCTCGGCCATATCGTCGCGCAGAACGGGCGGCGGCTCGCCGCCCACCCCGCCTTCGTCTGGGGCGATCTGACGCTGAGCTGGGCCGATCTCGACGCGCAGGTCTCGGCGCTGGCGGCGGGGTTGCGGGCGCGCGGCATCGGCAAGGGTGACCGCATCCTGGTGCACTCCAAGAACTGCGACGCGATGTATGTCTCGATGTTCGCGACCTTCCGGATCGGCGCGGTCTGGGTGCCCACCAATTTCCGGCTGCTGCCGGACGAGGTCGCCTATCTCTCGACCTCCTCGGGCGCGAAGGCGTTTCTCTGCCATGGCGATTTCCCCGATCATGCGGCAGCCGTGGCAAAGGCCGCGCCCGCACCGGAGTTCACCTGGCGTATCGGGCCCGGTGCCTTCGGCGAGGACGAGGTCGGCGCGGTGATCGCGCGGCACAGGGGCGAGCGGGTCGCGGATGTGGCCGTCGAGCATGACGACCCGTGCTGGTTCTTTTTCACCTCCGGCACGACCGGGCGCTCCAAGGCCGCGGTGCTGACCCATGGCCAGATGGGCTTTGTCATCACCAACCATCTCTGCGACCTCGTGCCCGGCACGACCGAGGCCGATTGCTCGCTGGTGGTGGCGCCGCTCTCGCATGGCGCCGGCGTGCACCAGCTGATGCTGGCAGCGCGCGGGGCGGCCTCCATCCTGCTGCCGACCGAGCGCTTCGACATCGACGAGGCCTGGCGGCTGATCGCGCACCACCGCGTCACCAGCCTGTTCACCGTGCCGACGATCCTGAAGATGCTGGTCGAGCATCCGGCCGTCGAGCAGCACGACCATTCCTCGCTGCGCTACGTCATCTATGCGGGTGCGCCGATGTATCGCGAGGACCAGAAGCGCGCGCTGGCGACGCTGGGCTCCGTGCTCGTGCAGTATTTCGGGCTGGGCGAGGTCACCGGCAACATCACGGTGCTGCCGCCCTCGCTGCATGTCGCCGAGGACGGGCCGCAGGCACGGGTCGGCAGCTGCGGCTATGCCCGTACCGCGATGCAGGTGGAGATCCAGGACGATGCGGGCGAGGAGGTCGCAACCGGCGTCCAGGGCGAGATTTGCGTGATCGGGCCGGCTGTCTTCGCCGGCTATTACAACAACCCGGAGGCAAATGCGAAGTCGTTCCGGAACGGCTGGTTCCGCACCGGCGATCTCGGCCATATGGACGAGGAAGGCTTCGTCTACATCACCGGCCGCGCCTCGGATATGTACATCTCGGGCGGCTCGAACATCTATCCGCGCGAGATCGAGGAGAAGATCCTGACCCATCCCGCCATCGCGGAGGTCGCGGTGCTCGGCCTGCCCGATCCGGTCTGGGGCGAGATCGGGGTCGCCGTCTGCGTCTGCCGCGGCGGCGCCCGGGCCGACGAGGCGGAGATCGCCGCGTTCCTCTCGGAGAAGATCGCCCGCTACAAGATGCCCAAGCGCTTCTTCTTCTGGGAGGCGCTGCCGAAATCCGGATACGGCAAGGTGCCCAAGCGGCTCGTGCGCGACGAACTCGAGACGCGCGGGCAACTGGACTGGCTGAGGGGGCAGGGCTCGTGAGGCGCATCCAGCAGCCCGGACCGGAGACGCCCGGCCGCATCCAGTGGGCGGAGTGCCACGGCCTGCGCTTTCCGCTGACACTGCAGCCCGGCCTGCCGTTGCTCGAAGGCATAAGGCGCGGCTTCGCGGCGGCTGGCTTCGTCAGCGGGACAGTGAAGCTCGACGGGCTGGCGCTCTCGCCCTTCGCCTATGTCATGCCGGCGCTCTCGCAGACGCCGGAGCATGCGGCCTTCTACAGCGACACCTTCCGGCCCGCCGGCGTGGCCCGCATCGAGGTGGGCGCGATGACCTTCGGCTTGCGCGACGGCGCACCCTTCTTCCATGCCCATGCGCTTTGGGTCGAGGGCGACGGGCGGCGCAGCGGCGGCCATATCCTGCCCGACGAGACGATGGTGGCGGAGGAGATCACGCTGGCGGCGGTCGGGCTCGATGGGGCCGCCTTCCTCGGCGAGACCGATCCGGAGACGCATTTCAAGCTGTTCGGGCCGAGGCCGGCCGAGCCGCTTGGGGCCACACGCGAGGGCCGCTTCTTCGCGCTCAGGGTCAAGCCGAACATCGACTTCTGCGGGGCGCTGGAGGCCTTCTGCGCCGAGCGCGGCATCGTACGGGCTACCATCCATGGCGGCGTCGGCTCGACCATCGGGGCGCGCTTCGAGGAGGGCGGGATCGTCGAGAACTTCGCCACCGAGGTCGCGATCACCGGCGGGTCGATCGTCAATGATGGTGCCGGACCGCAGGCGCAGATCGATGTGGCGCTGGTCGACTATACCGGGGCGATGGCTGCCGGGCGCTATCGGCGCGGCGACAACCCGGTGCTGATGACCTTCGAGCTGGTGCTGGAGGTGGGTTAGAGGGCGCGCCGAGCGCGCGTCATTCTCGGGCGAAGCGAAGCGCAGACCCGAGAATCTCAGGACGGTAGGCCTCCTCCGGCCGGAGATGCTCGGGTCAAGCCCGAGCATGACCTTTACCCCGCTTCCCCCGCCCGCGCCTTCGCCGCCTCCATGTCCCTCAAATCCTTGCGCCGGATCTTGCCCGTCGCGGTCATCGGCAGTTCGGTGACGAATTCGACATGGCGGGGATACTGGTAGGCGGCGAGCCGGTCCCGCACGAAGGCCTGGATCTCGGCGGCCAGCGTTGCTGACGGTTGAATGCCCGGCCGCGGCAGCACGAAGGCCTTCACCGCCTCGGTGCGGATCGGATCGGGCACGCCGACGACCGCGACCATCAGCACGGCCTCGTGGCGCATGATGCAGTCCTCGATATCGCCCGGCCCGATGCGATAGGAGCCCGAGGAGATGATGTCGTCGTCGCGGCCCTGGAACCAGAGATAGCCGTCCTCGTCGCAATGGCCGGTGTCGCCGGTGAGGAGCCAGTCGCCCGCGAACTTGGCATCCGTCTCCTCGGGCTGGCGCCAGTAGCCCAGCATCATCACCGGGTCGGGGCGGGCGACCGCGATCAGGCCCGGCGTGCCCGCCGGCCGGGGCTCACCCTCGGGCGACACCACTGCGACGCGGTGGCCCGGCACGGCGCGGCCCATCGAGCCGGGGCGGATCGGGAAGAGATCGGCGTTGTTGGCGACCAGCAGGTTGGCCTCGGTCTGGCCGTAGAACTCGTTGACCGCGAAGCCGAAGGTCTCGCGGCTCCAGTCCAGCATGTCGGCGCCGAGCGTCTCGCCGCCGCTGCCGATCGAGCGCATCGCGTAGCCGAAACGCCGGGGATCGCGGACCTGACGCATCAGCTTCAGCGCGGTGGGCGGCAGGAAGGCGTTGCGGACGCGGTGCCGCGCCATCAGGTCGAAGGCGGCCTCGGGATCGAATTTGCGGGCGCGCGAGGCCAGCACCGGCACCCCGAAATACAGGCTGGGCAGCAGCACATCGAGCAGCCCGCCGATCCAGGCCCAGTCGGCCGGGGTCCAGAACAGGTCGCCCGCCTGCGGGAAGAAGGCCTGCGGCATCTGCACGCCCGGCAGATGGCCGAGCAGGACGCGGTGGGCATGGAGCGCGCCCTTCGGCTTCCCCGTGGTGCCGGAGGTGTAGATGATGACGGCGGGATCATCGGCGCGGGTCTCGACCGGGGTGAAGGCGTCGGAGGCCTTCGCCATCTCCGATGCGAGGTCGAGCGTGCCACCGGGGCCGGGACCGTCGGCCAGGATGATCAGCCGCAGATCCGGCAAGGCGTGGCGGATCGCCTCGATCTTCGGCAGGTTCTCGGCATCCGTGATCAGCGCCGCCGCGCCGCTGTGCTGGAGCCGGTGTTCCAGCGCCTCGGGCCCGAACTGGATGAAGAGCGGCAACGCGATGGCGCCCATCTTGTAGACCGCCAGATGCGCCATCGCCGTCTCGGGCCGCTGCGGCAGCAGGATGCCGACACGCTCGCCCGCCGCGACGCCATGGCCGCGCAGCAGATTGGCGATGCGGTTGGAGGCCTGCTTGAGGTCGTCGAAGGAGAGGGTGACGAGGCCTGTCGCCTCGTCCTCGTAGAGCAGCGCGGGTTTCGCCGTCCCATCCGCATGGCGGTCGCAGCAGGCGACGCCGATGTTGAAATGCGCGGGGATCTCCCAGCGGAACCGCTCGACGGTCTCGCCATAGGTCGCGTGGCGCTGGAGCATCGGCTTCACCTGCTTCGTCGTGGCGGGGGATTTGGCGTGCCGTGGTCGGCGCTGGCAAGGCCCAGAGATGCAGGCGGGGCGGGCGGAACAAAGCCGGGGCGGGTGACGTTCCGTCGCCGGCCGTCAGGCCCGGAGAGCTGCGCCTTGTCCCTTGTCGCCCTGAATTCGCTGAACTTCTTCATGGCCGATGTGCGGGACGGGCTCGGCCCTTTCCTCGGGGTCTACCTCCAGGAAAAGGGCTGGGGGCCGCAGGATATCGGGCTGGTGATGACGGTCGGCGGGCTCGCCGGCATGGTGGCGACGACCCCACTGGGGGCGCTGGTCGACCTTACCCGCTTCAAGCGGGCGGCGATGATCGTCGCCTCGGTCGCGATCATCGCGGCGACGCTGACGATGCTCTATGTGCCGAGCCTGAGCATCACCATCGGCGCGCAGATCGTCCAGGGCGTGGCGGGGGCGGTGATTGCGCCGGCCATCGCCGCGATCACGCTGGGCCTCGTGCGGCAGGCGGGGTTCGCGCAGCAGCTCGGCCGCAACGAGGCCTTCAACCATGGCGGCAACATGTTTGCGGCGCTGGCGGGCGGCGCGCTCGGCTATGTCTTCGGGCTGCAGGCGGTGTTCTGGTTCATGACCGCAATGGCGGTGGGGGCCATGGCCGCCGCGCTGATGATCCCGGCCGATGCGATCGACCATGAGGCGGCCCGCGGCTGCGAGGCTGATGATGCGGAGGCGCGCGAGGGCTCGGGCTGGCGCATGCTGCTGACCTCCGCGCCGCTGGGTATCATGGCGCTGGTCATGATGCTGTTCCATCTCGGCAATGGCGCGATGCTGCCGCTGCTCGGCCAGTCCATGGTCGCGAGCGGGCAGGGCGACCCCAGCACCGCGACGGCGCTGACCGTCGTGGTGGCGCAGTTGACGATGATCCCGATGGCGCTGCTGGCAGCGAGGCTCGCGCAGAGCCGGGGCTATGGGCTCGTCATCGTGCTCGCTCTGCTCGCACTGCCGCTGCGCGGGCTGATCGCCGCCTCGTTCTCCGGCTTCTGGGTGCTGGTGCCCGTGCAGATCCTCGACGGCGTCGGGGCGGGGCTGCTCGGTGTGGCGCTGCCGGGCCTCGTCGCCAGCATCCTGCGCGGGACCGGGCATTTCAATGTCGGGCTCGGCGCCGTGATGACGGTGCAGGGCATCGGCGCCTCGTTGAGCCCGACGCTGGGGGGCTGGGTGGCGCAGTCCTGGGGCTATGGGGCAGCCTTCATGACGCTGGGGGGCGTCGCGGCAGTGGCGCTGGCGGTGTGGCTGGTCGCGACGATGGTGTTCGATGGGGCATGGGCGGGGCGTCCACGCGCCGAGGGACCGGTGGCTGCCGCAGGCTGAGCGCAGAGGCATGACAAAAGCGAGTCGTCATGTTATACGTTTCGCATAACGGAGGCCGCCATGAACAAGATCGACCAGACTGTGAAGGCTCAGCCGGCTGACGGCGCGAATGTGCTGCAGATCCGCAAGGTCGGGAATTCTCTCGGCATCATTCTCCCGAAGGAATTGCTGGCGCGGGTGAGGCTGAAAGAGGGCGACAGCCTCCATGTCGTTGAACAGCCGGAGGGCGGTTTCCGTCTGGTGAAGCAGCGTCCTGACTTCGACAAGGCGATGGAAGCCGCTCGGCGCGGCATGAAGATCTACCACAACGCCCTGGCCGAACTCGCCAAATGACCGAGCCGAACTGGCTGTCCGAGGAGATCGTCGTCGCGATCCATGACGAGCAACTCGTCATTCACGGCGGCGGGAGCGGTCTTTGCGACCGTGGCATGCTGTTGTCGGCGCTCGAAAGGCCGCTCAACAAATGGTCCTATGAGGGCGCGGATCTCGCCGCGTTGGCGGCGGCTTACGCCTTCGGCCTGGCGAAGAACCATCCCTTCATCGACGGCAATAAGCGCACGGCCCTGCTGGCGCTCTATACGTTTCTCTACATCAACGACGTCGATTTCATCGTGCCCGAACCCGCCGCCGCCGCCGCCATCCTCGCGCTCGCGGCGGGCGAGGTCGAGGAGGAGGGGCTGACACGGTGGATCCGCGACAACTGGCCGAAGGATGCGTCAGCGTGAGGACATTCCGATGACCAAACCCATCTGGATCGAGGCCGCGATCAACGGGCCCTGGGGCGTGGCTCGGCAGCCGGGCATCCCGATCGCCATTCCCGACATCGTCGCCGACGGGATCGCGGCGGTGGAGGCCGGCGCGGTGATCGTGCATCTGCATGTCTACGACCTCGAGACCGGCCGGCAGCGCGACGACTGGGAGCTCTATGCCCAGGCGATCGAGGGCATCCGCGCGAAAGTCGACGCGATCGTCTATCCGACCATCCCGATCGTGGGCTCGGCCTATGCCGGGGACATCATCGGCTCGGGCCGCTACACGCATCTGGAGGAACTGGCCAAGCGCGGGCTGGTCGAATGGGGCGTGCTCGACCCTGGCTCCTGCAACTGGACGACCTACGACGGCATCCCTTCAGGCGAGGCCGGCTTCATCTACCAGAACCCCGGCGAGCATATCCGCGAGGGGATGGCGGTGGCGCAGGCGCACAACATCCATCCGAGCTATGCGATCTACGAGCCCGGCTTCACGCGGCTGGGCGCGGCGCTGGCCAAGGCCTATCCGGGTATGCCCTGCCCGATCTACCGGCTGATGTTCTCGGACACCTTCGCCTGGGGCTTCCCGCCACGCGACTGGGCGCTCGATGCGCATCTGAAGCTGCTGGCGGAGGATGCCCCCGAGGCGCCGGTGATGATCGCGGGGCTGGGCGTGGATCTCACCGGGCTGATCCCGGCGGCGGTCGCGCGCGGCGTCCATGTGCGCGCCGGGCTGGAGGATGCGCCCTTCGGCTGCGGGCGGACCAATGCCGATCTGGTGGCGGAGACGGTGCGGCTGGTCGAGGCGGCCGGCGGGCGCCCGGCCAGCGTCGCCGAGGTGAGGGCCCGGCTGAAGGCCGTGGGCTGAGCCGGCCATGGCGACGACGAGCTGCGATGTCGTGATCCTCGGCGCGGGCCATAACGGCCTCGTCTGCGCGCACCGGCTCGCCCAGGCGGGGCTGTCGGTCACCGTTCTGGAGCGGCGCGGCGTCGTCGGCGGCGCGGCCGTCACCGAGAGCTTCCATCCCGGTTTCCGCAACTCGACCGCGAGCTACACGGTCAGCCTGCTGCGGCCCGAGATCATCGCGGCGATGGAATTGCCGCGCCACGGCCTGCGGCTCGTCGAGCGGCGCATGGCCAACTTCCTGCCGCTGCCGGACGGGCGCCATCTCGCGGCCGGTCCGGGCCGGACGGCGGCCTCCGTCGCCGCGTTCTCGGAGCGCGATGCGCAGCGTCTGCCGGCCTATGAGGCGCGGCTGGAGACGGTGGCCAGCGTGCTGCGCGACCTCGTTTTGCAGGCGCCGCCCAATCTGGCTGAGGGCGGTTGGCTGGCGGCGCTGCCGGATCTGATCGATGCCGTGCGGGTGGCGCGGCGGCTGTCGCGGCTCGATCTCACCGCGAAGCGCGACGTGATGGACCTCTTCACCAAATCGGCGGGGGACTGGCTCGATGGCTGGTTCGAGAGCGAGCCGATCAAGGCGCTGCTCGGCTTCGATTCCGTCGTCGGCAACTATGCCAGCCCCTACACGCCGGGCTCTGCCTATGTGCTGCTGCACCATGTCTTCGGCGAGGTGAACGGCCACAAGGGCGCCTGGGGCCATGCCATCGGCGGCATGGGCGCGATCACGCAGGCCATGGCGAAGGCCTGCGCGGAAGCCGGCGTCGCCATCCGGCTCGACAGCCCCGTCGCCGAAGTGCTGAGCGAGACAGGCCGGGCGGTCGGTGCGGTGACGGAGGCCGGCGACGTGGTGCGGGCGCGCGCGGTCGTCTCGAACCTGCATCCGCGGCTGCTGTTTTCCAAGGTCGATCCGGCGATCGTGCCTGCGGATTTCACCGAGCGGATGACGCGCTACGCCTCCGGCTCGGGCACCTTCCGGATGAATGTCGCGCTGTCGGAGCTGCCGCGCTTCACCAGCCTGCCGGAACCCGGCGACCATCACACCGCCGGCATCATCATCGCGCCGAGCCTTGCCTATATGGACCGGGCCCATGCGCAGGCGCGTCTCTCAGGCTGGTCGCAGGAGCCGATCGTCGAGATGCTGATCCCGTCTGCGCTCGATGACACGCTCGCCCCGCCCGGCTGCCATGTCGCGAGCCTGTTCTGCCAGCATGTCGCGCCTGATCTTCCCGAGGGGCTCGACTGGGATTCCTGCCGCGACCGGGTCGCCGATCTGATGATCGAGACGGTCGATCGTCATGCGCCGGGCTTCAAGGCCTCGGTGGTCGGGCGGCTGGCGCTGGGCCCTGCCGATCTGGAGGCGCGTTTCGGGCTCGTCGGGGGCGACATCTTCCATGGCCGGCTGACGCTCGACCAGCTCTTCTCGGCACGCCCCGTCCTCGGCCATGCCGATTACCGCATGCCGGTGCCGGGGCTCTATCTCTGCGGCTCGGGCGCCCATCCCGGCGGCGGCGTCACCGGCGCGCCGGGGCATAATGCGGCGACGGCCGTGCTGGCCGACCGGCGGCGTAAGCGGTTCTGAGGGCCGTTGCGCCCTTCGGGTGTGAGCGCACGAATGCGGCGCTGGTGGCGGAGACGGTGCGGCTGGTCGAGGCTGCGGGTGGGCGTCCGGCCAGCGTCGCGGAGATGAGGGCGGAACTGGCTGGGCGGTAGGTGTGTCGAGGGTCGCGGTGAGTCAAAAACCAAAGCTTATTGCCAAGACTTGAAAGCCCCAGCGTTCATTGAGTTAGCCAGTCGATTGGCTGCTTCGGACCGCTCGTACCGACTGCCATCGAGTTGTTGATTGCGATAGCTTGCCAGCCAAGGAAGTCTCGCATCTATCGTTTTCGTCACGGGGACCCCTGTCAGCCATCGTGGGGACGACAAGCCGAAGCGGTTGAACGGGAACCATCCTACGGGGACGGTCTCGATAGTCGCCCGCGTCAGCTTCGCGCCCGGTCCGAAGTGTCGTTCCAAGTTCGATGGGTCCACTTGCTCGACCGATATCGGGTTTGCCATATCGCGAAAGAGCACCAGTAAGGGAAGCTGGTCCGGCCGTAGCTCCCGGATTTCGCCTCCCTGAGCGTAGCGGCGCAGAACGCGGGCAAACCCCCGTTCGCCCTCTTCCCCCGCGATGCGCGGAAACGCTGACTGGACGATGTTTTCCGGCGAAGCAAGCCACATGCCGGACGCAAACGGCCGCTTAACATCTAGCAGGGTCGCAAAGAGGACGCCGCGCTCGCCAAGATCGACTGCCACAGCTTCACCAGAGAAACTCACGGAAACGCCGCGTGTCTGCGGCAAGAGAGGAGACTTCTGAGTGAAACGACCTTCCACGACACTCGCGGCGACGAAATCCGTGCCATTCACCGACACGACTAACGCCAATCGATAGCGATAAGGCGATGTAAGCCAAAGCTCAGTTACCGCCGCCATGCCGAACCAGAAGAACGGAAGCGCAACCATCAAACAGCCGGCAGCCACTACCAATTTCATCCGAGATGGCAAAGAACACCTCCAGAGCGTAGGGGAAAGTCGTCGTCTATCGAAAGCCGGCCGTACTACGTCGGCGTTAACATCCGTCCGTGTTTCTGCGCTGGACACCGGAAGGTCTGCTATCGGGTCGAGAGCAACCATTCGTTGATGTCCGTATTGGGCAATCAAGCCGACATCCTCTCGTCCCGCGAGACGACCCGCCACATTGGCCCCGCGACGACGCCACCCTACATAGGAGCCCAGCCCGCACCCGAAAGCGTCCCGCCCCATGTCCGATCGCGACTCCGAAGCCAACCGCTTTTCTGCCCGGGCAGTGCGCTATGCGCGTGTCGGAGCCAATGTCGGCGGGGTGGCGGCGCGCATTGCGGGCGCCCGGCTGTTCGGGATGGAGGGGCGCAACGCCTCTAATGCCGAGGCGCTGGCCAAGGCGCTCGGCGGGCTGAAGGGCCCGATCATGAAGGTGGCGCAGCTCGTCGCCACCATTCCCGATGTGGTGCCGCCGGAATATGCCGCCGAGCTGCAGAAGCTGCAGTCGCAGGCGCCGCCGATGGGCGCGGCCTTCGTCAAGCGGCGGATGATGGCCGAGCTCGGCCCGCAATGGCGCGAGCGTTTCGGCTCCTTCGATCTGCAGCCGGCGGCGGCCGCCTCGCTCGGGCAGGTGCACCGCGCGACGACGCTGGAGGGCGTCGCGCTCGCCTGCAAGCTGCAATATCCGGATATGGAATCGGCGGTTGAGGCCGACATCTCCCAGCTCGACATCCTGTTTGCGTTGCACCGGCGCATGGACCCGGTGATCGACACCAGCGAGATCGCCACGGAGATCGGCGCGCGCGTCCGCGAGGAACTCGACTACCAGCGCGAGGCCAAGCATATCGCGCTCTATCAGGAGGTGCTGGCGCAGACGCCGGAGATCCGCGTGCCGGCGCTGGAGACCTCGCTCTCGACCAAGCGGCTTTTGACGATGCACTGGCTCGATGGCGACGGCATCCTGACCCACAAGCAGGATGAGCAGCAGGCGCGCGACCGGATCTCGACGGCCATGTTCAAGGCCTGGTGGCGGCCCTTCAGCCATCACGGCATCATCCATGGCGACCCGCATCTGGGCAATTACACCGTCTTCTCTGAGGACGGCGCCCCGCAGGGGATCAACCTGCTCGACTATGGCTGCATCCGCATCTTCCCGCCGTCCTTCGTGGGCGGCGTCGTCGATCTCTATCGCGGCCTGCTGGAGGGCGACGAGGCGCGCGTCGTCCACGCCTATGAGACCTGGGGCTTCAAGGGGCTGACCAAGGAGCTGGTCGACACGCTCAACATCTGGGCGCGCTTCATCTACGGGCCGCTGCTGGAGGACCGCACGCGCCGCATCGCCGAGGATGTCAGCCCGGCCGAGTACGGGCCGCCGCCAGGCCTTCGAGGTGCATCAGGCGCTGAAGAAGCGCGGGCCGGTGACGGTGCCGCGCGAATTCGTCTTCATGGACCGCGCCGCGATCGGGCTCGGCGGGGTGTTCCTGCATCTCGATGCGGAATTGAACTTCCACCGGCTGTTCGAGGCGGAGATCGAGGGTTTTCAGATCGAGACGGTGGCGGCCGACCAGGCCTCGGCGCTGGCGCGGGCCGGGCTTGTGGCGACGGCTTAGGGCCATTCGGCGCCTCAGCCCTCATCCTTCGAGACGCCATTCCCAGGGGAATGGCTCCTCAGGATGAGGGCTTCCAAGCTGCTAAAGCGGTCTCGAAGGCCGATTGGCCGACGTCAGCCCGATTCGGCGCTTGCTTGTGCGGCGTTGGGCGGTCTAGATCGCGCGCTTCCCGTCCAGCGTTTCCGGAAGCGCTTCCCGCCATGGCCACCACCTCCGCGCCCGTCGCCATCATCATGGGCAGCCAGTCCGATTGGGCGACCATGCGCCATGCCGCCGAGACGCTCGATGCGCTCGGCATCGGCCATGACGACCGCATCGTCTCCGCTCATCGCACGCCGCAGCGCATGGTTGAATTCGCGACCGGCGCCAAGGCGGAAGGCTTCAAGGTGGTGATCGCGGGGGCAGGCGGCGCGGCGCATCTGCCGGGCATGACGGCGTCGCTGACGCCGCTGCCGGTGTTCGGCGTGCCCGTCGAATCCAAGGCGCTGTCGGGGCAGGATTCGCTGCTCTCGATCGTGCAGATGCCGGCCGGCATCCCCGTCGGCACGCTCGCCATCGGCCGGGCCGGCGCGGTCAATGCGGCGCTGCTGGCGGCGGCCGTGCTGGCGCTGTCGGACGAGGGCCTGGCGGAACGGCTCGACGCCTATCGCGCGCGCCAGAGCGCGGCGATCGCGGAACGCCCTGTGAAGGACGAGGCGTGAGCGCGTCCGTGGGGGAGGGCGTGCCTTTTAAGGGGCTGGCGCCCGGCGCCGTGCTCGGCATCATCGGCGGCGGCCAGCTCGCCCGGATGATCGCGCTGGCGGCGGCCGATCTCGGCATCGCCAGCCATATCTTCGCGCCCGAGCCGGAGAACCCGGCCTTCGACGTGGCGGCGGCAAAGACGGTCGCGCCTTACGAGGACGAGGCGGCTCTGGCTCGCTTCGCGGATGCCATCGACGTCGTGACCTATGAGTTCGAGAACGTGCCTGCGGCGACCGCGGCCTTCCTCGCGGCCCGCAAGCCGCTGCATCCTGGCGTGCATGCGCTGGCGGTGACGCAGGATCGGTTGAGCGAGAAGCGCTTCGTCTCCGAGCAGGGGCTGACGGTGGCGCCGTTCCGTGCTGTGGATTGCCTGGCCGATCTCGAGGCTGCGGTCGTCGCTCTGGGGCGGCCTTCCGTCTTGAAGACCCGCCGTTTTGGCTATGACGGCAAGGGGCAGGTGAAGATCCTGCCCGGGACCGATCTCGCCGGCGCCTATGAGGCGATCGGCCGGGCGCCGGCGGTGCTGGAGGGCTTCGTCAGCTTCGCCCGCGAGGTCTCGGTCGTCGCGGCGCGTGGCATTGACGGCAGCTTCGCCGCCTTCGATCTCTGCGAGAACGAGCATCGCGACCACATCCTCGCCTTCACGCGGATTCCGGCCCAGGTCTCGGCTGCGACGGAAGCCGCCGCCATCGAGGCGGCACGGCGGATCGGGGCGGCGCTGGGCTATGTCGGCGTCTTCGCGGTCGAGATGTTCATCGTCGGCGAGGGGGCAAGCGAGAGCGTCGTCGTCAACGAGATCGCGCCGCGGGTGCACAACTCCGGTCACTGGACCAGCGAGGGCGCCCAGACCTCGCAGTTTCACCAGCATGTGCGCGCCGTCTGCGGCTTCCCGCTCGGCTCGGCCGCCCGGCGCGGGTGTGTCGAGATGGAGAACCTGATCGGCGATGCGGCGCTGCGCTGGCGCGAAATCCTGGCGGAGCCCGGCGCGCATCTGCATCTCTACGGCAAGCGCGAGGCAAGGCCCGGACGCAAGATGGGGCATGTCACGCGGGTCTGGCCCGAGGCCGGCTGAAAAGGGCGGCCAGGGCGCGATTTTTTGGTCGTTGCGGCGTGGACAGCCCGATTTAATTCTGTTATCCGCACGAACCTTCAAAGACGCCGTCCGCGGACGTCTTACCCGCTATTCAACGCCAACCCGCTAAAGACGGACACTCACGTGCAGGTTCTCGTTCGCGACAACAACGTCGATCAGGCTCTCCGCGCCCTCAAGAAGAAGCTGCAGCGCGAAGGCGTCTTCCGCGAGATGAAGCTGCGCGGTCATTACGAGAAGCCCTCCGAGAAGAAGGCTCGCGAAAAGGCCGAGGCCGTCCGCCGCGCCCGCAAGCTGCAGCGCAAGAAGCTCCAGCGCGAAGGCCTGCTGCCGGCGCCGGTGAAGCCGAAGCGCCCCTGATATCGAAGGGCTGCGGCATTTCGCCCGCCCGTCGATAATCGCGAAAGACCCGACCGCGCCTGGAGCCCTCTCCGGGCGCTGTTGCTTTTCTGGCGGCGTTAACCAAGTCTTGGCACTGGCGTGCGTTCTCCTGAGCGAGGCGCTGTCGGTTGGGGGAGCGCGATGAAGCGGTGCCGGCCCGAGGGGCGGCATAGCAGACGAGCAACGGAACCGGACCGATGAGGCAGAGCATGATGCGTGGCGGAAACTGGCTGGCGGTGGCGGGCCTGGCTTTGGCACTGGCTGGCTGCGACACCGTTTCGAGCATGACGGCGCAGCCCGTGGCCGAGCTCGACACGGCCTCGGCGGCCGAGGCGAGCGTCAATATCGGCTCGCTGTCGGAGGTCATCAGCCGCAACCCCAACGATCCGGGCGCCTACAACACCCGTGGCGCGGCCTATGCCCGCGTCGGCCGCTTCTCCGACGCGATCTCCGACTTCACCAAGGCGGTGCAGCTCAACCCCAACCTCGCCTCGGCCTATACGAATCGCGGCCTGGCGCTGCGCCAGAGCGGCCGCAACGACGCTGCGCTGGCCGATTTCAACAAGGCGACCAGCGTCGCCCCGAACTACGCCCCTGCCTTCATCGCGCGCGCCAATCTGCTGCGCGCCCAAGGCAACAGCCAGCAGGCGCTGGCCGATCTCAACACCGCAATCCGGCTGAATCCTGAATCGGCGGAAGCCTTCCATGCGCGCGGGCTCGTCTATCAGAAGGAAGGCCAGCACCAGTATGCGATCTCCGATTTCGACTCGGTGATCGACCGCAACCCCTACAACGCGCCGCCCTATATCGCCCGCGGGCAGAGCCTGAACGCCGTCGGCAAATACGATTCGGCGCTCGAGGATTTCACCGCCGCGCTGAATGTCGACAACCGCAGTGCCGATGCGTGGGCCGGCCGCGGCTTCGCCCAGGAGAAGCTCGGCCAGAAGTCGGAAGCCTCGCAGAGCTATCAGCGCGCTCTGGGGCTCGACGGCAACAATGCGGCCGCGCGCGCCGGGCAGGGGCGTCTGGGCGGCGGCGGCGGGCTCTTCCGCAGCTGATCACTCGACGGTGAGGCTCTCCGCCGCCGTGACGGATCCTCGCGCGACCTCCGCGAGGAAGCGCCGGATCTCCGGCAGCGAGCCATGCGCCGGCAGATCCTCGTGCCCGCCTTTGGGAAAGCGCAGGAAGCGCTTGGGCGCGTTGGCGAGGCCGTAGAGCGCCTCGCCTTGGGCGAAGGGGATCACCCGGTCCCGCTCGCCATGCAGCACCAGCAGCGGCGCCCTGACGCGGCCGATCACCGCGTCGGAGCGGAAGCTGTCGAGCATCAGCCAGGCGACGGGCACGTAAGGGTAGATGCCCTGCGCCACCGAGACGGTGGAGAGATAGGGGGCCTCGAGCACGACGGCGGCCAACGGCGCCTCGGCGGCGAGTTTGAGCACCACGCCGGTTCCCAGCGATTCGCCATAGCCAATCAGCTGCGACGCGCCGAAGCGCTCGGCCGCAGCGCCATAGGCGGCGCGGGCGTCGAGATGCAGCCCCGCCTCGCTGGGGCTGCCCGTCGAGCCACCATAGCCGCGATAGCTGACGGCGAGCAGGCCCGTGCCGTCCTCGGTCAGGGCGCGGAAGCGGGCGATGCGCCCGGGGCTGCCGAGATGGCCGGCATTGCCGTGGAAATAGAGGATCACCGGCTTGCCGGCGCGCGGCGGAACCGCCCAGGCAACGAGGCGCTCGCCATCGGCGGCGGTCAGGGTCAGCTCCTCTGCCGCGGGCAGCCCGGCTGCGGCCAGGTCGGCGCGGGCAGGATTGCGCGGAAAGACGAGCTCGCGCTGCCGCACGAAGAGCAGGCCGAGGACGCCGAGATAGACGGCAAGGGCGAGGCCGAGGAGGCGGGTCAGGATCATCATCGCAGCGCTTCTCCCCCAGCAAGGTGGCGATCGCGCGACGCTCAGTCGAGCCGCTTGATCATCTCGTAGGAGACGGGCTCGAAACCGGCCCGGCGATAGGCCCGCAGCGCAGGGTCGTTGCCGGTCAGCGCGCCGAGCTGGAGCGCCCGGCACCCGTGCTCGCGGGCGAAGCGTTCGGCCTGTGCCAGCAGCATCTGGCCGATGCCCGTGCCGCGTTCCTGCTCCGAGACCACGATGTTCTCGATCAGGACATGGTCGCGCAGCTCATCATGCACATAAGGCCCGGTGCGACCCAGCCGCAGCGCCAGATAGCCGAGGCAGGCGCTATCCCGCTCGGCCACGAACTGCGCGCCGCCCTGGCCTTGCGCCTGCGCGCTGTCGGACTCGAGCAAGGCTAGAGCCGTCTCACGGCCGCTGGCGCGGGTGCTGCTCAGGCCGGCCTCCCAGGCGGCGAGCTGCAGCAGAAGCGCGGTCACCGCCTCGCGGTCGGCCTCGCGCATCGGACGGATCGTGATGCTCACTGGTGTCAGGCTCCAAACGAAAAAGACCGGCGCGAGGCCGGTCTTTTGCAGCGGGACAGGGAAGGGCGCCTCAGTGCGCCATCGCCTTAACGATCTCGTCGGTGACCTTCTTGGCGTCGCCGAAGAGCATCATCGTGTTGGGGCGGAAGAACAGCTCGTTCTCGACGCCGGCATAGCCGGCCGCCATGCCGCGCTTGATGAAGAGCACGGTCTTGGCCTTCTCGACGTCGAGGATCGGCATGCCGTAGATCGGCGAGGTCTTGTCGGTCTTGGCGGCCGGGTTGGTGACGTCGTTGGCGCCGATGACGAAGGCGACGTCGGCCTGGCCGAATTCCGAGTTGATGTCCTCGAGCTCGAAGACCTCGTCATAGGGCACGTTGGCCTCGGCCAGCAGAACGTTCATGTGGCCGGGCATGCGGCCCGCGACCGGATGGATGGCGTACTTAACCTCGACGCCTTCCTTCTTCAGCAGGTCGGCCATCTCGCGCAGGGTGTGCTGCGCCTGGGCGACCGCCATGCCGTAGCCGGGCACGATGATGACCTTGCCGGCGTTCTTCATGATGTAGGCGGCGTCGTCCGAGGAGCCCTGCTTGACCGGGCGCGCCTCGACGGCTCCACCGGCACCAGCGGCGGCATCGTCGCCGCCGAAGCCGCCGAGGATGACCGAGAGGAAGCTCCGGTTCATCGCCTTGCACATGATGTAGGACAGGATGGCGCCCGACGAGCCGACCAGCGCGCCGGTGATGATCAGCGCCATGTTGCCGAGCGTGAAGCCGATGCCTGCGGCCGCCCAGCCCGAATAGGAGTTGAGCATCGAGACGACGACGGGCATGTCGGCGCCGCCGATCGGGATGATCAGCAGCACGCCCAGCGCGAAGGAGACCAGCACGATCAGCCAGAAGACGACATGGCTCTCGGTCTTCAGGAAGATCAGCAGCAGCACGACCAGCGCGATGCCGAGCCCGATATTGATGCCGTGGCGCTGCGGCAGCATGATCGGCTTGCCGCTCATGCGCCCGTCGAGCTTGAGGAAGGCGATGATCGAGCCGGTGAAGGTGATCGCGCCGATGGCGACGCCGAGACCCATCTCGAACAGGCTGGCGCCGCTGATGCCGCCGACCTTGCCGATGCCGAAGGCGCTCGGCGCATAGAGCGCGGCTGCCGCCACCAGCACCGCGGCGAGGCCGACGAGCGAGTGGAAGAAGGCCACGAGCTGCGGCATCTGCGTCATCTGCACGCGCTTGGCCATGAAGGCGCCGATGCCGCCGCCGATGGCGATGCCCGCCACGACCAGCAGCCAGCCGGAGAAGCCGGCCGGCGGGAAGAAGACGACCGTGGTCGCGATGGCGATGCCCATGCCGACCATGCCGTACAGGTTGCCCTGGCGCGAGGTCGTCGGATGGGAGAGGCCCCGCAGGGCCATGATGAAGAGGACGCCGGCGACGACGTACAGAAGGGCGGAGAGGTTCGCGGCCATCGGCGCTCAGCCCTTCTTCTTGTACATGGACAGCATCCGCTCGGTGACGAGGAAGCCGCCGAAGATGTTGACCGCCGCGAGGACCAGCGCGAGGAAACCGAAGATCTTGGCCCAGACCGGGCCGTCGCCCAGCGCAGGCGCCGCCTCGACGCCGACCGCGAGCAGCGCGCCGACGACGATGACCGAGGAGATCGCGTTGGTGACCGACATCAGCGGGGTGTGCAGCGCCGGCGTCACCGACCAGACGACGTAGTAGCCGACGAAGACGGCCAGCACGAAGATGGCGAGGCGGAACACGGTCGGGTCGACGAAGCCGCCGGTCGCCGCGCTGGCGCCGGCCGCGATGCTGTCGGCATGCTGGGCGGCGAGATCGGCGGCCTGACGCGCCGCGGCCGCGACGGAGCGGGCCTGCTCGAGAGCCTGTTCGGGTGTCGGATTAGCCATTGGTGACGCTCCCCTCGACGGCCGGTGCGGGCTCTGGTTCTGGCTTGGGCGCGGGCTTGGCCGCAAAATTCGGATGGATCACGGCGCCGTCGCGGGTCAGGGCGGTGGCCTTGACCAGCTCGTCGTCCCAGTTCACCGCGACCTTCTTCTCGGCCTTGTCGATCAGCGTCTCGACGAAGGCGAGCAGGTTCTTGGCGTAGAGCTGCGAGGCGGTGGCTGGCAGGCGGCCGGGCACGTTGAGATGGCCGACGATGCGCACGCCATTGGGCGTCACCACGACCTCGCCGGGCTTGGCGAGCTCGCAATTGCCGCCGCGCTCGACCGCGAGATCGACGATGACGGAGCCGGCCTTCATGCTCTCGACCATGGCGGCCGAGATCAGCTTCGGCGCCGGGCGCCCGGGGATCAGCGCGGTGGTGATGACGATGTCCTGCTTGGCGATGTGGTTCGCCGTCAGCTCGGCCTGCTTGGCCTGGTATTCCTTGGACATTTCCTTGGCGTAGCCGCCGGCCGTCTGCGCCTGCTTGAACTCCTCGTCCTCGACGGCGAGGAACTTGGCGCCGAGCGATTCGACCTGCTCCTTGGTGGCGGGGCGCACGTCGGTGGCGGTGACGATGGCGCCGAGGCGCCGCGCGGTCGCGATCGCCTGCAGGCCGGCGACGCCGACGCCCATGATGAAGATGCGCGCGGCCGGCACGGTGCCCGCCGCCGTCATCATCATCGGCAGGGCGCGGCCATATTCGGCGGCGCCGTCGATGACAGCCCGGTAGCCGGCGAGGTTGGCCTGCGAGGAGAGCACGTCCATCACCTGCGCGCGGGTGATGCGCGGCATGAACTCCATCGCGAAGGCCGAGACCTTGGCCTTGGCGAGCGCTGCGAGCGCGGCCTCGTTGCCATAGGGATCCATCGTCGCCACGACCAGCGCACCAGCGGGCAGGCCCTTGATCTCGCTCTCGGCGGGACGGCGCACCTTCAGCACGATGGCAGCGCCGGCGAGCGCGGCGGCGGCATCGGCGGCGATGGTCGCACCCGCGGCCTCGTAATCCGCGTCGGAGATACCGGAGGCGAGGCCGGCGCCGCTCTGCACGGCGATCTCGGCTCCCAGGGTCTTGAACTTGCGGACGGTCTCCGGCGTCACGGCGACGCGGGTCTCGGCCCCTTGCGTTTCGGCAGGCACGGCGATGCGCATGGCGGCGGAACCTCTCGGCGCGTGTGTTCGGGCGGGATCAGTGCGGGGCGGAGACGAGCAGCAGCGCCAGCAGCATCAGGGCCAGCGGCACCGCAGGCGCGCGCCAGCCGATCGACTTCGAGGCGATGCCGACACCGGTGGCGACGAGGGTCAGCAGCGTGCCGATGATGGCGATGCCCCAGGCATGCTTGGTGCCGCCGACGGCGAGCACCGCGACGATGGCGAGGCAGGCGACCGTGCCGACTTCGGCGAAGTGGATGAAGCCCTGATAGGTCCGCTCATGCTCGCGGTAGTCCATCTGCGGAATGTCGGAAGCGGAGTGTCCGTGATCGGCCATGGTCTGATCCTGAGAAAAAGCTCGTCGCATGCCGTGTAGCGCACCTGCGGGAGGTCGGCAACGGAGCGCCGCGGCCAGCCTTCCGCAAGGGCGGTCCGCCCCCGCAGCGAAACGCCTCTACTGCAGCGGATGGGCCATGTAAATCGATTTAGCCGGACGAAAAACCGCATCCACGATCGCGCCTTTTGCGATGCTCAGGCGATGATGTCGGGGGTCAGCGCATCCTCGATCTGCGAGATGCGGTCCTTGAGGTAGAGCTTGCGCTTCTTCAGCCGCTGAACCTGGACCTGATTGATGGCGCCGACACGCTCCAGCGCGTCGATCGCGCTGTCGAGGTCGCGATGCTCCTCGCGCAGCCGGGCCAGTTCCGTGGTGAAGGCCTCGACCTCGTCAGGGCTGAGCTCGAATCCCATGGAGTGCCGCCGTCCCATCATCGCCGCGATTGGCGGCGACTATGGTCAGACGCCGGGCGCCCCGCAAGTGCGGGAACGGCCCTGCGGGTGCGGCACGTCGCATTCGCGCGGCCGGAGAAAGGAGTCGGTCACGATCACAGAATGTCATGCCGTCCGGCGGGACCATCCGGCAGACGTGAAGCCGGCTCTATGTCACATTGATCGCGTCAACCGCTCATCAGGAGGATCCAGATGTCGCTGCAGACCCATCTCGTCGAACTCGAACGCAAGCATCGTCAGCTCGAGGAAGCCATCGCCCAGGCCGTGGCCCGCCCCTCCTCCGACGGTCTGACCGTGGTCGAGCTGAAGCGAAAGAAGCTGCTGCTGAAGGAGGAGATCGAGCGGGTGCGGCAGACCATGCCGGACCGAACGCTCCATTGAGCGCCGGCCCACCGGGCCGAAGTTGCGTCGCGTGTTCCGGCCGGCCCCGAAAGGGGCCGGTTTTTTCATGGCTGCACGGGCCGGCCGCGGGCGAGCCGGAACTTCCGCCTCCGGTTCCTGTTGGGGCTGCAGCACCAGCAGGACGGACAGAAATGATGCGGTTTGACCCCGATGAACGCTCGGCTGCGGGCCGCGATGCGGAGCCCGACAGGGGCGGTGCGCGCTCGCGCCGGTCTCTGCTGGGGCTGCTCGCTTCCGCCAGCGCCTTCGTCGCGCTGCCGGCGGGCGCGCAGGCGCCGGCGCCCGGGCCGCAGAAGAGCTTCGGCTATGACGACGTCGTGGCGCGGGCGCGCCAGCTCGGCGAGCGGCCCTTCGACAAGGATGGCGCGGGCATTCCCGCCGAGCTCTCGCAGCTGACCTATGACAGCTATCGCGAGATTCGCTTCCGCCGCGACAAGGCCTTCTGGCGCGAAGGTGGCTCGGATTTCCGGCTCCTGCCGTTCCATCTCGGCTTCCTGCACGACAAGCCGGTGCAACTCCACGTCATCAACCATGGCGCGGCGATGCCGATCCCCTTCACCACCTCCCTGTTCGAATACGGGAAGGTGCCGGTGCCCAAGGGGCTCTCGCCCTCGCTCGGCTTCGCGGGGTTCGCGGTGACGACGAATCTCAACGATCCGCGGGTGCAGGACGAGGTCATTTCCTTTCTCGGCGCGAGCTATTTCAGGCTGATCGGGCGCGGTCATCGCTACGGGCTCTCGGCCCGCTCGCTGGCGCTCGACATTGGCGGTGCGCAGCCGGAGGAGTTTCCCTTCATGCGCGCGCTCTGGCTGGAGGAGCCCTCGCGCGATTCGGCGGATCTGGTGATCTACGCCCTGCTCGATTCGCCCTCGGTGGCCGGTGCCTATCGCTATGTCGTCAGGCCCGGGGCCACGACGCATGTCGACGTCACCGCCACGATCTTTCCACGCAAGGTGATCGAGCGCATCGGCATCGCGCCGCTGACCTCGATGTTTCAGGCCGGCGAGGGCGATCTCGCCCAGCGCAGCGATTTCCGCCCGGAGATCCATGATTCGGACGGGCTGATGATGCAGGCCGGCAGCGGTGAGTGGATCTGGCGGCCGCTGCGCAACCCGAAGGGTCTGCGCATCTCGAGCTTCGGCGACCGGAATCCGAAGGGGTTCGGGCTGATGCAGCGGGACCGCGACTTCGGGAACTACCAGGACCTCGAGGCGCATTACCATGCAAGGCCAGGCTACTGGGTCGAGCCGCAGGGCGAGTGGGGCGAGGGGCGCATCGAGCTGATCGAGATCCCGACGGACAACGAGGCCTTCGACAATATTGGCGCCTGCTGGACGCCGAACACGCCGCTTCCGACCGGAGAGCCGTCCGAGTTCCGCTACCGCATCACCGCCCTGTCCACGACGGATGATCTGCACCCTTACGCGCAGACGCGGCACAGCTTCGCGGGGTCGGATATCGAGGATGGGCATGTCGCCGGCCAGGGCACCAAGCGCTTCATCGTCGACTTCGCCGGCGGCGATCTCGGCTACTACCTGGCCGATCCCGGGCGGGTGGAACTCGAGGCGTCGGTGACGGCGGGCTCGATCGGCACGCGCATCCTGCAGCCGAATCCGGCGGCGGGCGGTTTCCGCTGCATCGTCGATGCCAGCCTGCCGGACGGGCAGACGGCCGAACTCCGGCTGTTCCTGCGGGCCCGGGGGCGGACCCTCTCGGAGACCTGGATCAACACCTGGACGGCGCCGGCGCCGGCGCCGCCTGCGCCCGCGCCGGCCAAGGAATGAGCGCGCTCACAGGGCCTTCGCCATCTCGCGCAGGCGGAACTTCTGGATCTTGCCGGTCGAGGTCTTCGGGACTTCGGTGAAGACCACGGTCCGCGGGCATTTGAAGGCGGCGAGGTGCTGGCGGCACCAGGCGACGATCTCCGCTTCGGTCGCGGACTGGCCGGGCTTCAACTCGACGAAGGCGCAGGGCGTCTCGCCCCATTTGTCGTCGGGCCGGGCCACGACGGCGGCCGCCTGGATCGCCGGGTGCTTGTAGAGCGCGTCCTCGACCTCGATCGAGGAGATGTTCTCGCCGCCGGAGATGATGATGTCCTTGGAGCGGTCCTTCAGCTGGATGTAGCCGTCGGGATAGCGCACGCCGAGATCGCCGGTGTGGAACCAGCCGCCGGCGAAGGCGGCCTGCGTCGACTTCGCGTTCTTGAGATAGCCCTTCATCACGACATTGCCGCGCATCATGACCTCGCCCATCGTGGCGCCGTCGCGCGGGACCGGCTGCATCGTCTCGGGGTCGAGCACGTCGAGCCCTTCCAGCGCCGGGTAGCGCACGCCCTGGCGCGCCTTCAGCACGGCCTGCTCGGGGGCCGGCAGCGCATCCCAGTCACGGTTCCAGTCGTTGACGACGGCGGGGCCGTAGCACTCCGTCAGCCCGTAGAGATGCGTCACCTCGAAGCCGGCCTGCTTCATGCCGGCGAGCACGGCCTCCGGTGGCGGGGCGGCGGCGGTGAAGAAGGAGACCGTCTGCGGAAAGTCGCGGCGCTCCTCGGCGGGCGCGTTGAGCAGGGCCGACATCACGATCGGCGCGCCGCAGAGATGGGTCACGCCATGGTCGGCGAGCGCATCGTACATCGCCCTGGCGCGGACCTGGCGCAGGCAGACATGGGTGCCGGCGACCAGCGAGATCGACCAGGGGAAGCACCAGCCGTTGCAGTGGAACATCGGCAGCGTCCAGAGATAGACCGGGTGCCGGCCCATCTGGCCCGTGAGGATGTTCGAGGTCGCCAGCAGATTGGCGCCGCGGTGGTGATAGACAACGCCCTTGGGGTCGCCGGTCGTGCCGGAGGTGTAGTTCAGGGCGATCGCGTCCCACTCGTCGTCGGGCATCCGCCAGGCAAAAGTCGGATCGCCGGTGGCGATGAACGCCTCGTATTCGATGCTGCCGAGCCGTTCGCCGGGGCCGTCATAGACGGGGTCGTCATAGTCGATGACCAGGGGCTTGGCCTTGCACAGCGCCAGCGCCTCCTTGATCGTCTTCGAGAACTCCCGGTCGGTGATCAGGACCTTGGCTTCGCCGTGATCCAGCGAAAACGCGATGATCGCGGCGTCGAGGCGGGTGTTGAGCGTGTTGAGCACGGCACCGCACATCGGCACGCCGTAATGGCATTCGAGCATCGCCGGGGTGTTGGGCAGCATGGCGGCGACGGTGTCGTTCTTGCCGATGCCGTGGCGGGCGAGCGCCGAGGCGAGCCGGCGCGAGCGGGCGTAGAAATCCGCATAGCTGCGGCGCAGGGGCCCGTGAATGATCGCGATGTGGTCCGGATAGACGCTCGCCGCGCGCTCGAGGAAAGGCAGGGGCGTCAGCGGCTGGTGGTTGGCCGGGTTGCGGTCGAGATCGGTGTCATAGGCGGATATGGTCATGCGGTGTCCCCTCCCGTTCGGCTTAGCCTCTGCGGGCCCCGGCGATAATCCATCCCTTCGGCCCATCGCGCGCAAGGGGGCGCGTGCGTGGGCGGTCCTCAGCCGAGCCAGTGCAGGCCGTTCAGCCCGTCATAGGTGAGTTTCAGCCCGACCAGCAGGAGCAGGCTGTAGATGATCCGGTAGAAGCGCTTCACCGGGACCTTCCGGACCAGCCAGACGCCCGCCACCGTCGAGACGATGGCGACCGGCAGCAGCGCCAGCGAGGCGGTGAGGTTGGCGGTCGTGAACTGGCCGAGCGCGATATAGGGCACGACCTTGATGATGTTGATCAGCGCGAAGAACAGCGCCCCGGTGCCGACGAAGACGGCCGGCGGCAGCCGCAGCGGCATGGTGTAGATCTGGTAGGGCGGGCCGCCGGCATGCGCGATCATGCTGGTGAAGCCCGAGAGTGCGCCCCAGAAAGTCCCTTGCGGATAGTTCGATCGTGTCGGCGGCAGTTCCGCCTTGCCGCCGGAGACGAGATTGCGCAGCGCGAAGACGACCGAGATCAGCCCGATGGCCAGTACGACCGCGCCATCGGCCACACGCGCCGCCAGCAGATAGCCCGCGAAGATGCCGAGCGCGGCACCCGGCAGGAGCGTCGCCAGCGTGCGGCGGTCGAAATCACGGCGGTAGGACCAGACGGTCACGACATCCTGCGACATCAGCACCGGCAGCATGATCGCGGCCGCCGTCACCGGCGAGACGACCTGCGCCATCAGCGGCAGCGAGAGCAGGCCGAGCCCCGAGAAGCCGCCCTTGGACAGGCCCATCAGGATGACCGCCGGCACCATGGCGGCGAAGAAGGCGGGGTCGAGCAGCATGGTGAGGGAGGTCCGAAAGGCGAAGGGCGGCGCTTGCGCCAGATCAACCGTGGCATCTCCCGCGCCGCGGTAGAAGATCAAGGGCGCGGGGGCGCCATGTGCGAAAGTCGCTCTCGACGGCGCGCCGTGCCTCTGTGAAGGGATGGCGACAACAAAAAAGCGAGGGGGAAGGTGCCATGACGGAGCAGGGCCGCTACGGCGAAGTCTATGGGCGCTGGCAGGCCGATCCGGAGGGGTTCTGGGCGGAGGCCGCCCAGGCGATCGAGTGGATCTCGCCGCCGAAGCGCATCTTCGATCCCGCCCAGGGCGCCTATGGCCGCTGGTTCCCGGACGCGACCTGCAACACGTGCTTCAACGCGCTCGACCGGCATGTGCGCGACGGGCGCGGCGAGCAGCCGGCGCTGATCCATGACAGCCCGGTCACGGGCACCAAGAGCGTCTTCACCTATGCGCAGATGCTCGACGAGGTCGGGGCGCTCGCGGCCGTGCTGCAGGACCTCGGCGTCGCCAAGGGCGACCGTGTCGTCCTCTACATGCCGATGGTGCCGGAAGCAGCCTTCGCCATGCTCGCCTGCGCCCGCATCGGCGCAGTGCATTCGGTGGTGTTCGGCGGCTTCGCGGCCAAGGAACTGGCGACGCGCATCGAGGATGCGACGCCCAAGGTCATCCTGGCCGCGACCTGCGGCATCGAGCCCAGCCGCGTCGTCGAATACAAGCCGCTGCTCGACCAGGCGATCGAGCTGTCCGCGCACAAGCCGCAGACCTGCCTGATCCTGCAGCGGCCGCAGGTCGAGGCGTCGATGCACGCCACCCGCGACAAGAACTGGCGCATGCTGGTCGCGGCCGCCAAGGCGCAAGGGCGCCGCGCCGAATGCGTCCCCGTCGCGGCGACCGACCCGCTCTACATCCTCTACACCTCCGGCACCACGGGTAAGCCCAAGGGCGTGGTGCGCGACAATGGCGGCCATCTGGTCGCGCTGAAATGGACGATGGACAATCTCTACGGCGTGAAGCCCGGCGAGGTGATGATCACCGCGTCGGATGTCGGCTGGGTCGTCGGCCACAGCTACATCGTCTATGCGCCGCTGATCCAGGGCGCGACCTCGGTGCTCTACGAGGGCAAGCCGGTGGGCACGCCCGATGCCGGCGCCTTCTGGCGGTTGATCGCCGAGCACAAGGCGGTCGTGCTGTTCACGGCGCCCACCGCCTTCCGCGCCATCCGCAAGGAGGACCCGCAGGCGAGCCTGCTGCCGGCCTATGATCTCTCGCATTTCCGGGCGCTGTTCCTGGCGGGTGAGCGGGCCGATCCCGACACGCTGGTCTGGGCACAGGACATCCTGAAGGTGCCGGTGATCGACCATTGGTGGCAGACGGAGACCGGCTCGCCGATCGTCGGCAACCCGATCGGCCTCGGATTGCTGCCGGTGAAGCCGGGTTCCCCGACGGTGCCGATGCCGGGCTATGACGTGCAATGCGTCGACGAGGGCGGGCGGCCGGTGCCGGCCGGCACGATGGGCGCGATCGTGATCAAGCTGCCGCTGCCGCCCTGCGCCCTGCCGACCCTGTGGCAGGCGGAAGAGTGCTTCGTCGAATCCTATCTCGCCGCCTATCCGGGCTTCTATAACACCTCGGATGCCGGCTTCATCGATGCCGACGGCTATGTCTTCATCATGGGGCGCACCGACGACATCATCAATGTCGCCGGCCACCGCCTCTCGACGGGGGGCATGGAGGAGGTGCTGGCCTCGCATCCGGCGGTGGCGGAATGCGCGGTCGTCGGCATCCGCGACGCGGTCAAGGGCGAGCAGCCCTGCGGCTTCGTCGTGCTCAAATCCGGCATCACCCAAAGCCCGGATGCAGTCGAGCGCGAACTGGTGGCGCTGGTGCGCGATAAGATCGGACCCGTGGCCGCGTTCCGGCTGGCGCTGACGGTCGGGCGGCTGCCCAAGACGCGCTCGGGCAAGATCCTGCGCGCGACGATGAAGAAGATCGCCGATGGCGAGGACTACGCCATGCCGGCGACGATCGAGGATCCGGCGGTGCTGGACGAGATCGGGCTGGCGCTGAAGGCGAAGGGGCTGGGGTAGGGGGCCGGCGCGGATCGCAGGGCTAGAAGCCGATGGTCGCGCCGTTCCATCGGAGCAGGCGCTGCGGCCAGTCCAGCCGCATCAGATCCTCGCCGATGATCAGCGGCCCGGCATAGCCGCTCGCGCGAATCTCCTCCGCGACCAGCGCCGTATCGGCCGCAGGCGGCACGATATGCGTGATCGCCAAGGCTTTCGCACCGCTCCTGCGCGCGAGATCGCCGACCACCTGCGGCGTCATGTGGTAGCTCTTCACCGCAGCGACGGTGGCGGCCGTGCGGATGCCGGCGACGACCGGCATCTGGCTCTCGACATAGACTTCGCTAACGAGCAGATCGCAAGTCTCGGCGGCCTGCTCGAGCGTCGGGGTGAGGCGGGTGTCCCCGGAGAAAACGATCCGGCTCGTGCCGTCGCTGAGCGTCAGCCCGAAGGCCGGCTCCACTGGCTTGTGGTCCACCAGGAACGCCGTCACCGAGAGGCCCTGGAGGCCCGCGACCGGCCCCTCCTGCAGTTCCTCGAAGACGACGTCGAGGCCGCTGGCATCCGGGCGCTGCTCGAAGGCGATGCGCAGGCGGCGCTCGCGCGCGAAGGCCTCGTACTGGTCGCGCAGATTGGCCAGTGCGGGGGCCGGCGCCAGCACCCGCCAGGGGCGGCTGCGGCCCTGATGCCAGGAGGAGATGACGAGCTGATAGAAGTCGACCAGATGGTCGGAATGCTCGTGGGTGACGATGAGCAGGTCGATGTCGGCGCCGCGATGGCCGCTTGCCACAAGCCGCTGGCTGACGCCCGAACCGCAATCGATCAGCAGCTTGCAGCCGCCGGCCTCGACGAGATGGGAGGGACCGGCGCGCCGCAGGCTGACAGGCGGCGCGCCGGTTCCCAGAAAGGTGAAGGCTAGTCCGGCACTCATTCCGGCAGGGTGTCAGCGCGAGCCGCCATCGGCAAGACGCAGACGCCTCAGGCCTCGTCGTCCTCGTCGACCGGACGCTTCATCTGCTTGAGCTTGGCGAAGACAGAGTCGACGTCGATCGCCGCCTCTTCCTCCCGCTTGGGCTTGCCCATATCGGCGAAGGTCTGGCTGAGCGGTGCGGGCTCCGGCGCCGTGGTCTCCTCGGCGGGAAGCAGCGTCGAGCCGATCTCGGCGACGGCGGCGGGGCGGTCCTTGGCGGCGCGGCCGACCTCGAAGTCGAGATCGATCTGCGAGCACAGGCCGAGGCTGACCGGATCGATCGGCGAAAGCGTCTGGGCGTTCCAGTGGGTGCGGTCGCGGATCTGCGCGATCGTCGACTTGGTCGTGCCGATCAGGCGGATGATCTGCGCGTCCTTGAGCTCGGGATGGTTGCGCAGCAGCCAGAGAATGGCGTTGGGCCGGTCCTGCCGCTTCGAGACGGGGGTGTAGCGCGGCCCCTTCGTCTTCTTCATCTCGGGCACCTTCACCTTGCGCTCGGCGAGCTTGAGGTGGTGGGCCGGATTCTTGGCGGCGCGCTCGAGCTCCTCGCGGGTGAGCTGTCCGGAATTGATCGGGTCCAGCCCCTTGATGCCGGCGGCGACTTCGCCATCGGCGATGCCACGCACCTCGAGCGGGTGGAGTTTGCAGAACTCGGCGATCTGCTCGAAGGTCAGGGACGTGTTCTCGACCAGCCAGACCGCGGTGGCTTTCGGCATCAGCGGAGGTAACGACACGGGCTGTCTCCTGGAATCTCGGAATCCGGCGCTGGGGCCGGGTCAACGTCGCGGACAATAGCTCTCGGGCGCCGACCGGCCTCTTCGGCCGGCCATCCAAATCATCGACGATGAACAGGATGGCCGGCTTATAGACGCGCACCGTGCGCCTGTCCAAGAAAAAGCGGTGCGACGGGGGACGCTTCAGCCCCGGTGGCGCAGGGCCCGACGGGGCGGTAACCTTCGTCAACCGAGCCGATGGAGCCGCCGATGTCCCTGTTTTCCGACGATGACCGTCCCAAGCCCAAGCCCGTTCACGAAATCGGGCAGGATCTGTCGATGCTGTCGCTGGCGGAGATCGATCTGCGCGTGGCGGCACTGCAGGCCGAGATCGAGCGGCTGAACGAGGCGCGGGCGAAGAAGGACGCCTCGCGCAGCGCAGCCGATGCGTTCTTCCGGAAACCCGGCTGAAAAAGCGGCAGATGGCGCCGGCGTTAAGGGCTCCTTAACGATTCCAAAGTATGAATCGCATCATCCAGTTTGTCTGGATGCGAGTGGCTCCTGCCCGCTCTGTTTGACGCCTCCCTGTTGACCTTCGAGCCGCCTTCGGGCGGCTCTTTTTTTATGGTCTCTACCCGCGTTAAGGTTAACCGGACGTTACCGACGCGGCCCCCGCCCATCGGCGCTATCCTTGCGACATCGACGGCATGAGCCGTGACGCGTGCCATGCGGACACGGCGTTGTGCCGATGGGAGACAAGGCCATGAACGACCTGATGATCCGCGAGACCACCAGCGACGACGGCGCGATCTCCTTCGCACGCGGCTTCGTGAAGTCCGACGCTTTCATGGTGCTGTTCCGCGAGGGCATGGGGCTGGTCGAGCAGACCGCCGCCTATCTCGACGGCGAGGGCAGGGCCCAGTCTGCGGCGCTGCCGCGCGAGGTCGCTCTCGGCTATGCCACCGAGAGCATGCGGCTGACGACGCGGCTGATGCAGATCGCCTCCTGGCTGCTGGTTCAGCGCGCAGTCGCGGAGGGCGAGATGACCGCCGAGCAGGCGCGCGCCGAGAACGCCAAGGTCCGCATCCCCGAGACCGGCGTGTCCGGCACGGCGGCCGAGCTGGAGCGCCTGCCGCAGGGCCTGCGCGACCTGATCGCCCATTCCTTCCGGCTGCAGGCCCGCATCCGCCATCTCGAGGGCCAGATGAGCGCCCCGGCGCCGGCCGAGAAGGCCAATCCGGTCAAGGACCAGCTCGCCAGCCTGCAGGCCCGCCTCGGCCTCGCGCTCTGACTTTGGCGCGCGGCGGATCGCCGCGCCGCAACCCACCCCAAAACGAAACGGCCCGGTCGAAAGACCGGGCCGTTCTTGATTCAGATCAGGGCAGGCGGGCGAACCCGCCGGCAGATCACTTCTTGCCGAGGGCGCCGATGGCGGAGAAGCGCGAGTTGAAGCGCGAAACGCGGCCGCCACGGTCGAGCATCTGCTGCGAGCCGCCGGTCCAGGCCGGATGCGTCGTCGGGTCAATGTCGAGGTTGAGCGTGTCGCCCTCCTTGCCGAGCGTCGAACGCGTGAAGTATTCCGTGCCATTGGTCATGACGACCTTGATGGTGTGGTAGTCGGGGTGGATGCCGGTCTTGGCCATGGCTAAATCCTCAAACGTCGAAAACGGGCGTGGTCGACAAGCAGGCAAGCCTGCCCGGCCCGTCGAAAAAATCGTATGAGCCTGTCGTGAAGTCGCGTGCACATATCTCAGCCGGGCCGACAGCGCAAGCAGAACAGGACAAAGACGCGTGCCCGCAGCCGAAAAAGACGACACCAAAGCACGGCCGGATTTCCGTTCCCTGGCGTCCTTCTGGCCCTATGCCCTGAGATATCGCGCACGGATCGCGCTCGGCCTGCTGGCCCTCGTGATCGCCTCGGCGGCGACGCTGGCGCTGCCGGTGGCGGTGCGGCGGGTGATCGATGTCGGCTTCTCCGGCGGCGAGCAGCAGCTCGCCAACAGCTATTTCGTACTGCTGATCGGCGTGGTCGCGGTGCTGGCGCTGGCGAGTTCGGCGCGGTTCTACCTCGTCATGACGGTGGGCGAGCGCATCGTCGCCGATCTGCGCACGGACGTCTTCGCCCATCTGACCCGGCTCGAGCCCGCCTTCTTCGATTCGAGTCGGGCCGGCGACCTCGTCTCCCGGCTGACCGCCGACACGACGCAGATCAAGGCGACGTTCGGCTCGACGGCCTCGATCGCTCTGCGCAACGCGATCATGACGATCGGCGCGCTCTCGCTGATGATCGCGACCAGCCCGCAACTCTCGGCCATCGTGATCGGCGCGATCCCGCTGATCGTGCTGCCGCTGGTCTTCTCCGGACGCTCGGTGCGCCGGCGCGCCCGGGCGGCGCAGGACCGGCTGGCCGACGCCTCGGCCTTCGCCTCTGAGGCGGTCGGCGCGATCCGCACCATGCAGTCCTTCGGCGCTTCCCGGCAGACGGCGGCCCGCTTCGGCCAGGCCTCGGACGAGGCCTATGACGCCTCGCGCGCCGCGACCGCATCGCGCGCGCTGCTCTCGGGTGTGGCGATCTTCCTCGTCAGCGCCAGCGTGGTCTGGGTGCTGTGGACGGGGGCGACTGAGGTCTTCGAGGGGCGGATGAGCGGCGGGCGGCTGTCGCAGTTCCTGCTCTATGCGGTGCTGGCGGCGAGCTCGCTCGGCCAGCTTTCCGAGGTCTATGGCGAGATCTCGGCCGCGGCGGGGGCGGCCGGGCGGCTCGGCGAAATCCTTGCGCTGAAGCCGACCATCGCCGCTCCGCCGAACCCGGCGCCGATGCCGCAGCCCGCGCGTGGCGAACTCGCTTTTGAGCGCGTGTCCTTCAGCTATCCGGGGCGAACCGTCGAGGCGTTGTCGGACCTCACCTTCTCGGTTCGGGCGGGCGAGCGGGTCGCCTTGGTCGGCCCGTCGGGCGCCGGCAAGAGCACGGTCTTGCAGTTGGCGCTGCGCTTCTACGATCCCAGTGCCGGGCGCGTCCTCGTCGATGGCATGGCGGGGCCTGTGGTCGATCCCGAAGCCTGGCGGCAGCGCTTCGGGCTGGTGCCGCAGGAGCCGACCGTCTTCGGCGTCTCGGTGCGCGACAACATCGCCTATGGCCGGCCCGATGCGACGCGGGCCGAGGTCGAGGAGGCGGCGCGGCTGGCGGCGGCCGACGGCTTCATCCGCGACCTGCCCGATGGCTACGACACCATCGTCGGCGAGCGCGGCGTGACGCTGTCGGGCGGGCAGCGCCAGCGCCTCGCCATTGCGCGCGCGGTTTTGAAGGACGCGCCGATCCTGCTGCTCGACGAAGCCACGAGCGCGCTCGATTCCGAGAGCGAGCGCGCGGTACAGGATGCGCTCGACGCGCTGATGAAGGGGCGCACGACGCTGGTCGTCGCGCACCGGCTCGCCACGATCCTGTCTGCCGACCGCATCCTGGTGATGGAGGACGGCCGCGTCGTCGAGGAGGGCACCCATGCCGAGTTGAAGGCCCGCGGCGGGCTCTATGCCCGGCTGGCGGCGCTGCAGTTCGGGCTCGAGGCGGCGTAAGCGCCGCCTCGGCGCGCCGCGCTCAGGAGCCCAGGTTGATCGTGTACTTGCCCGCGTTGGGCACGGTGCCCTTGAAGCCGACGCTGCGTTCGCCCGCCAGGCAGGTGCCGCCGACGATCTCGCGCGTGATGGCGCGGGTCGGCACGCAGAAGGTCTTGTCGACGCCGGACTGGGCCGGCCAGTGCAGGGTCCGGCCTTCCTTCTCGGCATAGTAGTAGAACAGGGCCGTGTTCCAGCGGGCAACGCTCTTGCAGCCTCCGGCGGGAATCGTCTGCCAGGCGGTCAGCGTCCATTTCTTGGTCGTCTGGGGGACATGGGCCAGCGCGGTGAAGATCTTGGATCCGGTCTTGTTGCAGAAGACGATCTCGGTCTGCTGCTGCTGGGCTAGGGCCGGCGTACCGACCGACATCACGGCGGCGAAGGCCACCAAGGCTGCAATCCTCATCAAAATCCCCCCGCGGAACCCGCTCCGTCCCGACCGATCTGACTTCCGCAAGGGCAGCTTTGTCAATTGCGGGTGTGGAGGCGCCCTACAGCCCATGCGTGCGCGGATAGGCGCTGGGCTCCGGCGGGGTCCAGCCGGCGAGCAGGTCGGGCTGCGTGCGGTAGATCTCGACCTTGAGGGGATAGCAGGCGGCGACATCGCTGGAATGGGTCGTGCTGCAATCGCCGCCCGGGCAGGCGGAGAGCGCGCCGATCAGGTCGATCTCGGCAAAGAACTCGATGTAGTCGCCGGGCCGCACCGGGCTCGCCTTCATGAAGTACTGATGCGTCCCGCGGGTGAAGCCGGTGCACATGAAGACGTTGAGCACATCGTGGACATGCATCTCGGCCTCCGTCACCGGCAGCCCCTTCGCCCTGGCAAGCGCCCGCGTCAGGTTCGAATGGCAGCAATGGTGGTAGTCGCCGCCCGAGAGCAGGCGGTTGGTGTAGGGGTCGCAGCGCGTGCCGATGACGTCGTGGATGCCGCCGCCATCGGCATCGAAGCCGTACCAGGCCAGCGTGTCATGGGTGATCGTCGCCAGCGGCCGCAAGGACGGCAGGCTGCTCCAGAGCCGGTCGCCGGTCGAGACATGGGTGGCGTGGAGCTGGCGGGTCTTGCCGCTGAAGAAGCGCTCGGAGAGATCGTGTGCGTTCCAGAGGTTGAGATCGCCGACCTGGGGGCCGTCGACGCCGATGATCCGGAAGAAGTGGCCGGCGGGCACGCTGAAGGCCTCGGCATCTCGCGGCGCGACCGTGACCTCGTCGATCTTGGTGAGATGCTCGCGCGCCCGCGACATTAGCGCCATGTCGGGCTTCGGCAGAGCGTCGACGGGGTAGCAGATGGTCAGCGGCCGGGCTCGGCGGGCGGTGGCGTCGGCAGGCTCTGCGAAAGGCATGGCGGGCTCCGGTCGGCAGCGGTCAGCGCGGCGGCAGCGCCGCGTAATAGGCAGCGAGCGCCGAGATTTCCTCGACGCTCATGTGGCGGGCCATGTAGCGCATCTCCTTGTGGGCGCGCTTGCCCGTCCGGAACGCCATCATCTGGTTGAAGAGATAGCGCTCGTTCTGGCCGGCGAGATGCGGCACCTCGGTGTCGCGGGCGATGCCGTCGAGACCATGGCAGGCGGCGCAATCCTCGATCGCAGAGCGGCGAGGCTCCGCCCAGGCGGGGGCGGCGGCCGCGACGGCGAGCAGCATGGCGACAATCCCTGCCGTTGCTCGGGCGCGCGTCATCGCCTCACCGCTCGGTGATCTTGAATTCGATGCGGCGGTTGCGGCGCCAGGCATCGTCGGTGTTGGCGACGTCGAGCGGCTGGTTGTCGCCGAAGCCGGTGGCGGCGATGCGATCGGCCGGGATGCCCTTCGTCACGAGATATTCGACGACCGCGATGGCGCGGCCTGCCGAGAGATGCCAGTTCGAGGGGAATTGCGGCGAGCGGATCGGCCGGTTGTCGGTGTGCCCGTCGACGCGCAGGATCCAGGGCAGGTCGGGCGGCATCTCGCGGCCGAGATCGGCGATGATGGCGCCGAGCTTGTCGAGTTCGCCGCGGCCTTCGGGTTTGAGGACGGCCTGGCCGGCGTCGAAGAACACCTCCGACTGGAAGACGAAGCGGTCGCCGACGACGCGGATGTCGGGCCGCGTGCCGAGCACCTGGCGCAGGCGGCCGAAGAAGTCCGAGCGATAGCGCGCCAGTTCCTGAACGCGCTGGGCCAGCGCCACGTTGAGCCGCGAGCCCAGGTCGGGAGATGCGGGCCTGTGCTTCCTTGTCCTTGGCTTCGGCTGCGCCGAGCGCCTCCTCCAGCGCGGCAAGCTGGCGGCGCATGGCCTGGATCTGCTGGTTGACGAGATCGACCGTGGCCTGAGCCCGGGCGGAGAGCTGCTTTTCGGCCTCGAGCGCCTTCTGCGCCTCGCCGAGCTGGGCGGCCTGGTTGCCGGGCTGGGCGGCGAGCAGATCCTGGATGCGGCCGCGCTCGGCCTGCTCGCGCGTGAGCGAGGATTGCAGCAGCTGCAGATTTTCCTGCGCTTGGCGGTTCGAGGAGCGCTCGAGCGCGAGCAGGTCGGTCAGCTCCGAGATCTGCCTGTTCAACCGCTCGAGCGCGGTGTCCTTGCCGGTCAGCTCCTGCGACAGGAAGAACTGCCCGAGCACGAAGACCGAGAGCAGAAAGACGATGCCGATCAGCATCGTCGAGAGCGCATCGACGAAGCCCGGCCAGAAATTGACCTCGTCGCGGCGGTGGGAGCGGGAGAGGGCCATCGCCGTCAGGGCTCCATCACATTATCGGCTGTGAGGCGCTCCAGCAGGCGCTTCAGGTCCTTCTCGCGGCCGGCCTGGGCCTCGACCCAGTCGCGGATCAACTGCTGCTCGGAGCGCATGTGCTGGACCAGGCCCTGGATGCCTTCGGCGAGGCTGGCGAGCGCCTGCGTCGCGGCGCGGTTGTTGGCGCCGCTTTCGGCCATGGCAGCGCCGAGCCGGTCCAGCCTGTCGGCCAGCGGGTCGCCGGTCAGCGAGCGGAGGCCCGGAGCAACGATTGCTGCGCCGCCCGTGCGCGTGCCGAGCCAGCTCTCCATCTCGTTGCGGAAGCGGCGTTGGGCCTGGGCGACCTGCAGTTCGAGGAAGCCGAGGATCAGCGAGCCGGCGATGCCGAAGAGCGAGGACGAAAAGGACAGGCCCATGCCGGCGAGCGGCGCGGCGAGGCCGGCCTTGAGCTCGTCGAACAGCACGCCGGCCTCGGCGCCGGTGCGCAGGCTCTTGATGACGTTGCCGACGGAGGAGACGGTATCGAGCAGGCCCCAGAAGGTGCCGAGCAGGCCAAGGAAGACAAGCAGCCCGCCGAGATAGCGCAGCACCTCGCGGCCATCGTCGAGCCGGACCGCGATCGATTCGAGCACGGTCGCCGCCTGGGCCGGGGCGAGGCTGCGGGCGTCGAGCGCCGGCAGCACGGGTCCGAGCGGGGCGATGACCTCGCCGCGGCGGATCTGCGCGGCGCCGGGGTCGGCGGCGAGGCGGGTGGCGGCGCGGGCCTCGGCATGGAGGCGCCAGAGTTCGCGCAGCGCGATCAGCACGCCGACGAAGAGCGAGCCGAGGATCAGGCCGTTCAGGCCCGGATTGGTCATGAAGGCGGTGACCAGGCCGCCCTGGAGGATGAAGCCGAGGAAGCCGATCAGCGCGAGGAAGACGAGGGCGCGTACGACATAGCGCAGCGGGCGCGAGAATCGCGTCTCGTCCCGCGGGGGCACGGCCGGGTCCCGCTCGGCCGCCAGATCCTCAGTCGCCATGCTTAATCTTCCGTTCGCCACCGTGACGGGAGGGACTGTCGCTTCCCATGCCGCGATGATCAAGCGCGAAAGATCAAGGAGATATGACCAAAGCCCGGGCTGTTGCCGCGGCGCCCCGCGGCTCAGACGCCCTTGAGCGCCGTGCGCAGGGCCTGCTCGCCGACCTCGTTGCCGCAGATGATGTCGCGCGCCATCGTCGGCTGCTTGCCATCGAGCGTGCCGAAGGTGCCGCCCGCCTCGCGGATCATCACGGCGCCGGCGGCGAAGTCCCAGGTGTTGAGATCGCGCTCCCAATAGGCGTCGAAGCGGCCGGCGGCGACATAGGCGATGTCGAGCGCGGCTGAGCCCATGCGGCGGACATTGGAGAAGCGGGTCATCACCGCGCCGAGCTCGCGCAGGAAGAGCGGGTGGCCGCCCTTGCCGATATGGGGCACGCCCATGCCGACGAGCATCTCGGTCGGCTCGCGGCGGCCCGAGACGCGCATGCGACGGTTGTTGACATAGGCGCCCTTGCCCTTCTCGGCGATGAAGAGCTCGTCCTTGGCCGCGTCGTAGATCACGCCGGCGACGAACTGGTTGTCGCGCTCCAGCGCCACCGAGATGTTCCAGTGCGGGACGCCGCGCAGGAAGTTGTGGGTGCCGTCGAGCGGGTCGATATGCCAGCGATTGCTCTCGTCGGTGCCGGCGACGCTGCCGGCCTCCTCCATCACGAAGCCATAGCCGGGGCGGGCCTTCTCCAGCGAGGCACGGATGATCTCCTCGGCCTTGGTGTCGGCCTTGGAAACGAAGTCGCCCGGGCCCTTGGCGAGAACCTGCAGGTTCTCGACCTCGCCGAAGTCGCGCTTCAGCGAACGCGACGCCTTCATCACGGCGTCGGTCATCACGGTCATCAGGGGAGAGCGGATCATCGGTAACCTCGTTCGCGCCGTTCGGCGCAGCAGTTGGACCCAAACGCGCGTGGATCCGGTTCAGACAGCGGGCCCGGCTCCGGGGCGCGGCCAGCGCCGACGGGGAGGGCGGGAGAAAACTCGTCCGGTCCCTTGCTCGCCTGTCAGGGCGACGTCAAGGCTGCGCCCTCGATGCGATCGGCGGCGAGGCGCGCGGCTCGGGCCTGCTGCTCGTGCGTGAGCCGGTCGAAGAGCTGCCCGAGCGCCGGGTCATCGAGCCCGCGCGCCCGGGCCGCGAGATGCCAGGCGGCAGCCTCGATCGAGTCGGGGGGAATGCCGCGGCCGCTCTGGTAGAGCCGCGCGATCCGGTTCTGGGCGATCGGGTTGCCTTTGCCCGCAGCGCGCAGGAACAGCCTGGCGGCGGCCGTCTCGTCGGCGGCGACGCCGGTGCCGTTGAACAGCATGATGGCATATTCGATCTCGGCCGGGAGATGGCCGGCCTGGGCGGCCTGGGCCATCCAGCGCGCCGCCTGCTCGTCGCTCTTCGGCATGCCGCGGCCCTGGCGGGCGAGCGTCGCCAGCGCATGCAGCGCGTCGGGGATACCGCCCTTGGCCGCGATCTCGAGGCTGCGGACTGCCTGGGTCTCCTCGGCGGGCTGGCCCGTGGCGAGCAAGGCGAGGGCGAGGTTGTAATTGGCGGCGGGGTGGCCGGCCTCGGCCGCCCGCTTCAGCAGCGCCCCGGCGCGGGCGGGGTCGCGCCGACCGGCGGCGTCGTCCAGCAGGGCGATGGCGAGCGCATAGACGGCGTTGATGTCGCCGCGCTCGGCGGCGCGCTCATACCATTCGGTCGCGACCTTCTGGTCGGGGCGCACGCCCAGTCCCTGGCGGTAGATCTCGCCGATCAGCGTCATCGCCGTCGCGTCGCGACCATTGGCCTCGATGCGCTTGAGCGCCTCGGAGAGAGCCCGGCGGTAATGGCCGGTCTGGTAGGCGCCATAGGCGAGGTCGCGCTCGGCCGCCGCAGCGGGCGATGCGAAGAACAGGCCGGCGAGCCACAGGCCGGCGAGGGCCCGGCGCAGGCCTGTCATCGGGCGGACTTCCTCGCCGCGCAGGCGGCGATGGCCTCGTTCGCCTGCGCGACGACGGCGCGCAGATCGCGGCCCTCCTCGAAGGCCCACTCGCCCAGCGCGACGAACTCCGCGCCGGTTTCGGCGAGGGCGGCGACGGATTCGGGATCGGGCGCATAGGCGACGCAGGGCGTCTGGAAGATCTCGGCCCACCAGCCGGCGCGCTCGATCACGGCCGGCAGCGGCGGCACGGAGCCGTCCGGGCGCGGCTCGCCGAACATGACGTAGTCGACGCCGGCCTCACCGACATCCATGGCGTCATGGCGGGCACGCAGCCCGCCGGCGCCGATGATGCGCTCGCCCTTCAGGCTGGAGCGCGCTTCGGCGATCGCCTCGGGGCTGCCCGCCAGATGGACACCGTCGGCGCCGCCGCGGGTGGCGACCAGCGCCGAATCCTCGACGAGGAGGGCGACATTGGCGGATTGGACGGGGCCGGCGAGGCGCTTGACGCGCTCGATGCGGCTGCGCTCGTCGCCCGGCGCAAGCCGCAGCAGCACCGCGGCGAGATCGCCGCCGGCCTGGGCCTGCATCAGACGGAAGGCCATCGCGTCGGCATCCGCCACGGGCGGGGTCACGAGCATCAGGCGGGTGGGGGGAGATTGTGTGGTCATGATCTTGCGCGCAAACGGCCCGCGATGGCGTCCAATGTCAAGACTCCGAGGCCGGCAACCAGGCTCCAGAAGGCCGAGCCGACGCCAAACAGCGTCAGGCTCGAGGCCGCGACGGCGAAGGCGACGATGGCCGCGAAGCGATGGGCATCCGAGGCGGTGGCCTGGGTGAGGGCTCCGGTCAGCGAGCCGACCAGGCCCAGGCCGGCGACCGCCACGATCAGCGCCTTGGGCATGGCGAGGATGAGAGCGAGCAGCAGCCCCGCGGTCGCGGCGATGGCGAGCCAGAGCAGGCCGTAGAGGATGCCCGCCTTCCAGCGCTGCGCCGGATCGGGATGGGTGTCGGGTCCGGTGCAGATCGAGGCTGATATCGCCGCCATGTTGACCATATGGGCGCCGAAGGGTGCGGTGAGGAAGGAGGTCAGCCCCGTCACGAAGAGGCAGGCCGGCACGGGCGGCTGGTATCCGGCGGCGCGCAGCACGGCGAAGCCAGGCAGGTTCTGCGCCGCCATGGTGACGAGATAGAGGGGGATGCCGATGCCGAGCATGGCGGCGGTATCGAAGCGCGGTGTGACGAATTCGAGGCCAGAGAGGGCGAGCCCGCCGGTGGGCCATGTCGCCAGCCCGGCGGCAAAGCTGAGGACGATGCCGACGCCGAGCGCGGCGATGACGCCGAGAAAGGGATTGATCAGCCGCGCCAGCAGAAAGACCGCCAGCAGCGGCAGGACGAGGCCGGGCGAGACCCGCATCTCGTCGAACACCGCCACCACGAAGCGGAAGATCACGCCCGCCAGCATGGCGGCGGCGATCGGCATCGGGATCTTCTCGATCAGCGCGCCGAGCGGACGGAAAGCGGCGGTCAGCATCATCAGCGCCGCGGCCAGCAGGAAGGCGCCGACGGCAGCGGCCATGTCGAGCCCGCTGCTGGCGGCGATGAGCGCGGCTCCCGGCGTCGACCAGGCGCAGATGATCGGCATGCGGTGGCGCCAGGACAGCCAGAGACCCGCGGCCCCTTTCGCCAGTGCGAGGCCTGCGATCCAGGAGACGGTCTGGGCCGGCGTCGCACCCAGCGCTTGCGCCGCCGCCAGCACGACCGCGACCGAGGCGGCGAAGCCGACGAAGACGGCGACGAGGGCTGAGAAAAGGAGGGACATGCGGGTCCTGCGGCGCCGGCGGGGGGCTCGTTCAACCAGAATATCGCGCCGGCCGGAAGGGCCCGATGCGCAGGGCGCATCATCGCCGCCGTCACCGCAACGTCACCCTCGCCGGCTAGGCGTCGATCTGTTCCAATGCCAATCTGCGCATGTCACCGGGATCAGGACCCATGAGCCAGGACAGCCCCTACGAATCGACCTTCGGCGCCAGCCTTCTGGAGCATGAAGACGCCGCGCCGCAGAACCCGACCGACAACGCCACAATGGGCGAACTGATCTCCCAGCGCTTCTCGCGCCGCGGCCTGCTGAAGGGCGCGCTGGCGGTGTCTGCGATCTCGGCGACCGTCGGCACGCTGGCGCTGGAGACGGCCGAGCAGGCGCAGGCGCAGTCGTCGAAATCCGCTTTCGCCTTCAAGGAGGTCGAGGCCGGCGTCGATGCCGACCACCACGTCGCCGAGGGCTACGACGCCCAGGTCCTGCTGCGCTGGGGCGACCCCGTCACGGCCGATGCGCCGGCCTTCGACCCGGCCAAGCAGACGCCCGAGGCCCAGGCCAAGCAGTTCGGCTACAACAACGACTTCGTCGGCTATCTGCCGATGCCGGGCGCGGCCGACCCCTCCGCCCATGGCGTGCTCTTCGTCAATCACGAATACACCAACCCGCATCTGATGTTTCCCGGCGTCGTCGAGATGAAGGACGGCAAGCCGGTCCTGAAGAACGCGACGCCGGAGCGCTTCAGGATCGAGGCGATGGCGCATGGCGCGACCGTCGCGGAGATCCGCCGCACCAACGGCCAATGGGCACTGGTGACGGATTCGAAGCTGAACCGCCGCCTCACGGTCGCGAGCGAGATGCAGCTGTCGGGGCCTGTCGCCGGGACCGACCGCGTCAGGACCGGCGCGGACGCCAGCGGCCGCAAGGTGCTGGGCACGCTCAACAACTGCTCGGGCGCGATGACGCCCTGGGGGACCTTCGTCTCGGGCGAGGAGAACTTCCACGGCTATTTCTCCGGCAAGCTGCCGGAGGGCCATCGCGAGGAGGTCAACTACAAGCGCCTCGCGATCCCGTCCTCCCCTTACGCGTGGGGCCGGTTCGAGGAACGCTTCGACCTGGCGAAGGAGCCCAACGAGGCCAACCGCTTCGGCTGGGTGATCGAAGTCGATCCGTTCGATCCGAACTCCGTGCCCAAGAAGCGCACGGCGCTCGGCCGCTTCAAGCATGAAGGCGCCGACATGATCGTCGCCAAGGACGGCCGCGTCGTCGCCTATCTCGGTGACGATGAGCGCTTCGACTATGTCTACAAGTTCGTCACTGCCGGCCGCTTCGACGCCAACAACCGCGCGGCCAATCTGGACCTGCTCGATTCCGGCACGCTGTACGTTGCGAAGTTCGCGGCCGAGGGCACGGTGGAATGGCTGCCGCTGGTTTTCGGGCAGGGGCCGCTGACCGCGGCTAACGGCTTCCAGAGCCAGGCCGATGTGCTGATCGAGGCCCGCCGCGCCGGCGACCTGTTGGGCGCCACCAAGATGGACCGGCCCGAGGACATCACGCCCAATCCGGTGACCGGCAAGGTCTATGTGATGCTCACCAACAATTCGAACCGCAAGGACGAGCAGGTCGACGCCGCCAATCCGCGCGCCAAGAACGCCTTCGGCCACATCATCGAGATTATCGAAGAGGGCGGCGACCACACGGCGACCAAGGGGCGCTGGGAGATCCTGCTGAAATGCGGCGATCCGTCCGTGGCGGCCGTCGGCGCGACCTTCTCGACCGACACGACCAGGAGCGGCTGGTTCGGCATGCCCGACAATTCGGTGGTCGATTCCGCCGGGCGCCTCTGGGTCTCGACCGACGGCAACGGCCCCGACGTCACCGGGCGCACCGACGGGCTCTGGGCGGTCGATACGGAGGGCGGCGCGCGACGGACCTCGAAGCTGTTCTACCGCGTGCCGCATGGCGCCGAACTCTGCGGCCCCTGCTTCACGCCCGACGACACCACGGCCTTCGTGGCGGTTCAGCATCCCGGCGACGACGGTCCGGACTGGCCGGCCTTCGGCCGCCGCTCCTATTACGAGGATCTCTCGACCCGCTGGCCCGACTTCAAGCCCGACATGCCGGTGCGGCCGTCGGTGGTGGCGATCACCAAGAAGGGCGGCGGCAAGATCGGCGTCTGATCGCCAGCGTCATGGTCGGGCCTGCCCCGACCGTCTCTCGCAAAAAGCAAACGCCCGGCGAAAGGCCGGGCGTTTTTTGTTGCCTCATCACCAGGAGATCCCCGGGTCCGCGCGTCGCGCGGCCCGAGAATGACGTCCCTTGCTTACGCGGCCTTTCCGAAGGTCGGGTCGAGTTCGCCCTTGGCGTAGCGCTTGGCCATTTCGGCGGTGGTGAGCACGCGCTTGATCTTGCTGGCCTGGCCGGCGGTGTTGAACTCCTGCAGGCGCAAGCTGCAGAGCTTGGTCATCGCCTCCATGGCGGGCTTCAGGTACTTGCGCGGGTCGAACTCGCCGGGATGCTCGGAGAGGATCTTCCGGATCTGGCCCGTCATCGCCATGCGGTTGTCGGTGTCGATGTTGATCTTGCGGACGCCGTGCTTGATGCCGCGCTGGATCTCCTCGACCGGCACACCCCAGGTCTGGGGCATCTTGCCGCCATACTGGTTGATGATGTCCTGGAGGTCCTGCGGCACCGAGGAGGAACCGTGCATGACGAGGTGCATGCTCGGCAGCTTCTGATGGATCTCCTCGATGACGTTCATCGCCAGGATCGCGCCATCGGGCTTGCGGGTGAACTTGTAGGCGCCATGCGAGGTACCCATGGCGATCGCGAGCGCATCGACCTTGGTCTCGGCGACGAACTTCACCGCCTCTTCCGGATTGGTCAGGAGCTGGTCGTGGCTGAGCTTGCCCTCGAAGCCGTGGCCGTCCTCCTTCTCGCCCTCGCCGGATTCCAGCGAGCCGAGCACGCCGAGCTCGCCCTCGACGGAGATGCCGCCGAGATGGGCCATGTCGACGACCTGCTTGGTCACGCCGACATTGTAGTCCCAGTCGCCCGGGGTCTTGCCGTCGGCATGGAGCGAGCCGTCCATCATCACCGAGGTGAAGCCGGCCTGGATCGCGGTCATGCAGGTCGCGGCCTCGTTGCCGTGGTCGAGATGCACGCAGACGGGGATGTGCGGGTAGATCTCGGTGACCGCGTCCATCATGTGCTTGAGCATGATGTCGTTGGCGTAGGAGCGGGCGCCGCGCGAGGCCTGGATGATGACGGGGGCGTCGGTGGCATCCGCTGCCGCCATGATCGCCAGCGCCTGCTCCATGTTGTTGATGTTGAAGGCGGGCACGCCGTAGTCGTTCTCGGCGGCATGGTCGAGCAGTTGGCGAAGCGTGATACGGGCCACGTTGGCACTCCCCTTGAGGCAATGGATATGGGGAGGATGTAGTGCGCCGCCGGCCGGATGGCAAAGCGAAAGCGGCGTTTGGGGATCGGATTCAGCGTCCGCGGGCTCGGACTTTCGGCTCAGTCCCGCTGCTTGCGAAGCCATGCGGAGAAGCGATCGTCCAGCCGGAGCATCCAATCAATCTCGGGCTTCACAGCGGCCAGTTCCGCCCTGCCTTCCCGCAACGACAGCGACCAGGCCTGCCTTCGCAACAAGGTCTGCACTCTCGCCTCGTCTGGCGAGCCAGCGACTGCACGCGAACGCGCCCTTCGCCTGATAGAGGCGACCTCCGCCCGGATTGCTCTTCTCAGGCGGTCTTCGCCGATTTGATCAGCGTCGCCCATGGATGGAGCGTGGCACTGGCTCGGACGGCCGCAAGGCGGTTCCCTGAGGGGCCGTGCCGAGGAGCGGGGAAATCCGCGTCGACTGAAGCATCCTTCGCGACGCGCTCCTGCGGAGCGCTCCTTAGGATGAAGTCTGAGGAGATGGCCTTCTCAGCCCTTCCGCAGCGCCTCGACGCCCGGCAATGGCTTGCCTTCCATCCATTCGAGGAAGGCGCCGCCGGCGGTGGAGACATAGGTCAGGTCGTCCGCGACGCCGGCATGGTTCATGGCGGAGACGGTGTCGCCGCCGCCGGCGACCGCGACGAGCTTGCCCGCCTTGACGCGCGCGGCAGCCGCCTTGGCGACGGTGACGGTCGCGGTGTCGAAGGGCGGCAGCTCGAAGGCGCCGAAGGGCCCGTTCCAGACCAGCGTCTTGATCGTGTCGAGCTTGAGCACGACCTCGGCGACGCTGAGGGGGCCGGCATCGAGGATCATCTCGTCGGCCGCGACCTCGCCGACCGTCACGACGCGATGGCCGGGGTTGGCCTTGAACTCGCGCGCCACCAGCGCATCGACCGGGAGCAGGATCTCGCAGCCGGCTTCCTTCGCCTTGGCCTCGATTTCGCGGGCGGTGGCGACGAGATCGTGCTCGCAGAGCGACTTGCCGACATCGACGCCGCGTGCGGCCAGGAAGGTATTCGCCATGCCGCCGCCGATGGCGAGGACGTCAACCTTCCTGACGAGGTTGCCGAGCAGGTCGAGCTTGGTCGAGACCTTGGCGCCGCCGACGATCGCCATGACCGGGCGGGCGGGGTTGTCAAGGCCGGCGGAGAGCGCCTCCAGCTCCGCCTGCATGGTGCGGCCGGCATAAGCCGGCAGGACATGGGCGAGGCCCTCGGTCGAGGCGTGGGCGCGGTGCGCTGCCGAGAAGGCGTCATTGACGTAGAGGTCGCCATTGGCAGCGAGCGCCTTGACGAAATCGGGGTCGTTCCTCTCGTCGCCGGCGTGGAAGCGGGTGTTCTCGAGCAGCAGCACATCGCCGTTCTTGGCGGCCGCGAGAGCCTTGGCGACGTCGTCGCCGATGCAGTCCGCCACGAAGGTCACCGGCTGGCCGAGCGCATGGGCCAGCGCCGGCACGACCTGCTTCAGGCTGTTCTTGGCATCGGGGCCCTTGGGGCGGCCGAAATGGGCGAGCAGGACGACCTTGGCGCCCTTGGCCGCGATCTCGCGGATCGTCGGCAGGATGCGGTCGATGCGGGTGGTGTCGGTGACCTTGCCGTCCTCCATCGGGACGTTGAGGTCGACGCGCACCAGCGCGCGCTTGCCGGCAAGGTCGGCGTCGTCGAGCGTCTTGAAGGCGGTCACGGCAGCAGTCTCGGCATCAGGCCGGGCACGCCGAAGCGCAGCACGAGGATGGTCAGAACCACGGTGAGAACCGCTGTGACGATGGCCGTGGTGAAGAGCGTGGCGGCGCGCGGCGTCGCGTCGACGCGGTCACGCAGGGCGGCGATCTCGCCGCGGATGGCGGCGAAGTCCATCGTGCCGGCGGCGGCGTCGACCTTGTGGGCGCTGCGCTCGAGCGAGGCTTCGGCGCGGGTCAGCACGGCCTCGTAGCGGGCGAACTTTTCCTCGATGCGGGCGGCCTTCTCCTCGATGCGGGAGAGCTGGTCGAGCTGGCGCGGCTCCGTCACCGGTGCGGACTCGGTGGCGCTGCCACCGACGATCACGGGTGTGCCATAGCTCGGGGCGGGCGTGACGGTCGTCGGCATCGACGTTTCGGCAGGCGATGCGACGGTCGGCTCGATCTTGGCCATGGTCGTTCCGTTCGATTGGAGAAGTGAGCGAGGCCGCACCGGTGCGGCGCGGCCTCGGAAGGGCGTTCGATCAGAGCAGCTTGCCCATGGCGACAGCGGTGTCGCTCATGCGGTTCGAGAAGCCCCACTCGTTGTCGTACCAGGCGACGACGCTGACGAACTTGTCGTCCATGACCTTGGTCTGGTCGAGCGCGAAGGTCGACGAGGCCGGATCGTGGTTGAAGTCGATCGAGACGTTGGGCTGGTCGGTGACGGCGAGGATGCCCTTGAGCGGGCCGCGCTTGCTCGCCTTGACGATCGCGTCGTTGATCTTCTCGACCGTGGTCTTGCGCTTGGCGATGAACTTGAAGTCCACCATCGAGACGTTTGGCGTCGGCACGCGAACGGAGGAGCCGTCGAGACGGCCCTTCAGCTCGGGGATGACGAGGCCGATCGCCTTGGCGGCACCGGTCGAGGTCGGGATCATCGAGAGCGCGGCGGCGCGGCCGCGGTAGAGATCCTTGTGCATCGTATCCAGCGTCGGCTGGTCGCCGGTGTAGGCATGGATCGTGGTCATGAAGCCCTTGTCGATGCCGACCGCGTCATGAAGCACGTGCACGACCGGCGCGAGGCAGTTGGTGGTGCAGGACGCGTTCGAGACGACGACATGGTCGCTGGTGAGCTGGCCATTGTTGACGCCGAAGACGACCGTCAAATCGGCGCCGTCGCAGGGGGCCGAGACCAGAACGCGCTTGGCGCCGGCGGCGAGATGGGCCGAGGCCTTCTCCTTGGTGGTGAAGATGCCGGTGCATTCCAGCGCGATGTCGACGCCCAGCGCCTTGTGCGGCAGATCCTTGGGGTCGCGCACGGCGGTGACCTTGATCGGGCCGCGGCCGACATCGATCGTGTCGCCGGAGACAGTCACCTGGCCGGGAAAGCGGCCATGGACGCTGTCGAAGCGGAAGAGATGGGCGTTCGTCTCGACCGGGCCGAGATCGTTGATCGCGACGACCTCGATGTCCTTGCGCTTCGACTCGATGATCGCACGCAGCACGTTGCGCCCGATGCGGCCGAAGCCGTTGATCGCCACCTTGACCGTCATCTCGAACCTCTCCTTCGCCGAACTCCGGCGCTCGCGCGCCATTCACGCGGGCAATTCGGCCAAAGCGTGACCGAAAGCAAGTGTTTGCGTGAGAGAAAGCCGGGTCCGACCCCGCTTTCTCTCCAACGTGGCCGCTGTCAGCCGTTGTGGCGCTTCATTGCGGCGTCGACGACCGCTTCCGGCGTGATGCCGAAATGCTTGTAGACCTCCTTGTAGGGGCCGCTCGCGCCGAAGGAGTGCATGCCGACGAAGGCGCCGTCATGGCCGATCACGGCATCCCAGCCGAAGCGCACACCGGCTTCGATCGCGATCTTCACCGGCGCGTCGCCGATGATGGCGCTTTGCGTCGACTCGTCCTGCGCCAGCAGCAATTCGAGCGAGGGCACGGAGACGACGCGCGCCCTCACGCCCTTCTCGGCCAGCAGCTTGCGGGCCGCGACCGCGATCTCGACCTCGGAGCCCGAGGCGAAGAGCGAGACCTGCGCCTTGCCGCCTTCGGCTGCCATCAGCTCGTAGCCGCCCTTGGCCGAGCGGTTCGTCGCGGTGGCGTCGGTGCGCAGCTGCGGCAGGTTCTGGCGGGAGAGGGCCAGAACGGTCGGGCCCTTCGTGTTCTCGAGCGCGAACTGCCAGGCTTCGGCCGTCTCGATCGTGTCAGCCGGGCGGAAGACATGCATGTTCGGCATCGCGCGCAGCGAGGCGATCTGCTCGACCGGCTGGTGCGTCGGCCCGTCCTCGCCCAAGCCGATCGAGTCATGGGTCATGACATAGACGACCGGGAGACCCATCAGCGCGGCGAGGCGCATCGAGGGGCGGGCATAGTCGGCGAAGACCAGGAAGGTGCCGCCGCCGGTGCGGAAACCGCCATGCAGCGTGATGCCGTTCATCGCGGCAGCCATGCCGTGCTCGCGGATGCCGTAGCGGACATAGCGGCCCTTCGGGGTCCTGGGCGTGAAGTCCTCGGCCGCCTTGGTGCGGGTGTTGTTGGAAGGGGTCAGGTCGGCCGAGCCCATCACCAGCTCCGGCATCACCGGGGTGATCGCCTCCAGCGCTAGCTCCGAGGCCTTGCGGGTCGCCACGGCCTGGGGCGCGGCGATCAGCGCCTTCTTGTGGGCGAGGATCGCCTTGCCGAGCTTGGCCGGCAGGCCATGGCCGAGGCGGCGCTCGAACTCGGCGCGCTTGCGCTCGGAGAGCAGGCCGAAGCGGCTGCGCCAGTTGGCATGCTCGTTGGCGCCGGCCTTGCCGGCCTGGCGCCAGGCCTTCAGCACTTCGGCCGCGACCTCGAAGGCGCCGCCGGTGATGCCGAGGTTCTTCTTGGCGGCCTCGAGCTCCTCGGCGCCGAGCGCCTCGCCATGGGCCTTGGAGGTGCCCTGCTTCTTCGGCGCGCCGAAGCCGATGATCGTCTTGCAGGCGATCATCGTCGGCTTGCTGGACTTCTGGGCGCGGCGGATCGCGGCCTCGATGGCGTTGGGATCATGACCGTCGACGCGCTCGGAGCGCCAGCCGCAGGCCTTGAAGCGCGCGACCTGGTCGACATTGTCGGTGATCGAGAGCGGGCCGTCGATCGAGATGCCGTTGTCGTCCCACAGCACGACCAGCTTATTGAGCTTCTGGTGGCCGGCGAGCGCGATCGCCTCCTGGCTGATGCCCTCCATCAGGTCGCCGTCGGAGGCGAGCACATAGGTGTGGTGGTCGACGACCTTCTTGCCGAACTCGGCGGCGAGCATGCGCTCGGCCATGGCCATGCCGACGGCGGTGGCGAGACCCTGCCCAAGCGGGCCGGTCGTCGTCTCGACGCCGAGCGTCATGAAGTTCTCGGGGTGACCCGGCGTCTTCGACTCGAGCTGGCGGAACTTCTTGAGATCATCGAGCTCCAGCCCCGGCGCGCCGGTGAGATAGAGCAGGGCGTAGAGGAGCATCGAGCCGTGGCCGGCGGAGAGCACGAAGCGGTCGCGGTCGGGCCAGCGTGGATCGGCCGCGTCATACTTCATCACGCGAGTGAAGAGCACGGTGGCGACGTCGGCGGCGCCCATGGGCAGGCCCGGGATGGCCGGACTTGGCCTTCTCGACGCCGTCCATTGCGAGCCCGCGAATGGCGTTGGCGAGCTTGTCGTGCTGGGCACGGTCGGTCGTGGTCATGATGCTTCCTGGCTCCGTCTGGCGAGGGCGGAGCGGCGGCCCCAACCCGTGCGGGCGGCGGGCCAGCAGAGGCCCGATCTCCGACCGCTCTCCGGTCACGAATGGTGGCCCGGCTTAGGCCGCGGGCTCGGTGGGAGTCAATTCGCAAGAGGGCCTCCGCCGCCCCGGTTTTTGCTGCGATGCGGCAGTCTTTCGCTGCGATGCGGGACAAGCAATCCCGGCCAAGCCCTTGCGAAGGAGGTCCATCCCGGCGCTGCCGATTCACGTTTTCGTGCGAGTTGGTCTAGGGTCCGAATCGTGTGAGCCGGCTTCGATCAGAAGGGAGAGCCACGGTGGCGAGCCTGATGGTGGACAAGGCCCTGGCGCGGCTGGACGGCGCCCTGGCACAGCTGGAGGCCGCGGCCCGCCGCCGCGTCGAGGCGGAGCGGGGCCGTGCCAATCTCGAAACCGAACTGGCGCTGATGCAGGACGACCGGGCGCGGCTTGCAGCCGAGCTCGATGGCGCGACCGCGCGGCTCGGCGATGTCGAGACTGCTGCAGCCGATGTCGACCAGCGCCTGCAGCGCGCGATGAATGTGATCGGCGCCGTGATCGAGCGGGCGCAGGTCGATGGCCCGGCGCAGGCTGCCGACGACAGCGGTGACGGCGGCGAGGACGCGGAGACCGGCCCCGCCTATCGCGAGCCGGCCGCGGCCGGCGCCGGCGGCCGGGACGATTGAGCGGAGATCGCCATGCCGCAAGTCAATGTCACCATCGCCGGCAAGGCCTACCGCATGGCCTGCGGGGACGGGGAAGAGCCCCATCTCGAGGCGCTCGCCCGCGTCTATGACGGCAAGATCCAGGAGATGCGCCAGGCCTTCGGCGAGATCGGCGACATGCGCCTCCATGTCATGGCGGCGCTGATGGTCGCCGACGAGGCCTCGGAGATGCAGCGGCGCGTCGCGCGGCTGGAAGCGCAGCTGGCTTCGCTCCAGGGCGATGCCGGGGCGGCCGACCAGCGCGTCGGCGAGGTCGAGGAACGCGCGGCCGAGGCGCTGATGGGCGCGGCCGAGCGCATCGAGGCCGTGGCGCGCAGCCTGCTGCCGAGCCCTCAGGGTTAGCGTCGGTCGTAGCCTGACGGGCAGTCTTCCCCCGAAATACCCGGCACGGCACTGGCGCTTTGCCGGCGTCCCGCCTACATTGGCGTGGCGGGGCTGTCTGGTGCGTGAGAGTATGTATTTCCGGGCCCATACGACTCCCTAGGGAGCTGTCCCTGCTTGGGTCCCTGGACCCGAGCACACGGCGCCCACCTACTTTGTAGGTGTCCCGGGATCGAAACTCCACGGCCGAGGTGGCTCCGCACTTTCCGATGACCGACCTGTCTTCTCTTCCCGACGAGGCTGTGCGCAAAGCCGCCCTGCGCGAGCAGGCGCTCGCCCGGCGCGACGCGCTCGAAATCGACGACCGCCTGATCTGGGATGAGGCGATCACCCAAGCCATGCTGGCGCTGCCGGTGTTCGACGCCGCGGAAGGCCCGATTTCGGCCTATTGGCCGATGCGTTCCGAGGCCGATCCGAGGCCGGTCCTCGAAGCCTTGCATGAGCGCGGTCTGCCGCTCTGCCTGCCGGCCATTGTCGCCAAGCGAATGCTCTTTCGGCGCTGGGCGCCCTATGAGCCGATCGTGCCGGGCGGCTTCGGCACGCTGGTGCCCGACCCGGCCCAGCCCGAGAGCGTGCCGGCCATCCTGATCGTGCCGCTCGCGGCCTTCGACCGTCGCGGCTACCGCATCGGCTATGGCAAGGGCCATTACGATGCGAAGCTCACCGAGCTCGGCGCCGTCACCAGCATCGGCATCGCCTATGCCGCGCAGGAAATCGACACTGTTCCTGACGAGCCGCATGACCGGCGCCTCGACTGGATCGTCACCGAGCGCGAGACGATCCGCTGCGGGTGAGCGGCTGCCCCTCCTCTTGTTGCCAACCTCGACGTTATTCCGGGCCAGCGAAGCGCAGACCCGGAATCCATCGTAAGGCCCGACGGCGCTCGATGATGGTTTCCGGCGCGGCGCCGCTTTGCGGCTTGGCCGGAATGACGTCGTAGGTGTAGCAGGGCCCCAGATGCGCGAATGCGCCCGGTTGATTCCCGTCCGCTTTCGCGCGACGGAGGAGCGTCTTCCGCTTCCGGACCCTTCCATGCGTTTTCTCTTCCTTGGTGATGTCGTCGGCCGCCCCGGGCGGGTCGCTGTGCAGGAGCGCCTGCCGCGGCTGCGCCAGCAGTGGAAGCTCGACTGCGTCGTGATCAATGGCGAGAACGCGGCCGGAGGCTTCGGCATCACCGAGGCGATCTGCGACGAGTTGCTCGCGGCCGGGGCCGATGCGGTGACGCTGGGCAACCATTCCTGGGACCAGCGCGAGGCGCTCGTCTTCATCGAGCGGCAGGACCGGCTGGTGCGGCCGGCCAATTATCCCAAGGGCACGCCCGGGCGCGGCGCGGCGGTGATCGAGGCGAGGAACGGCGCGCGGGTGCTCGTCGTCAACGTCATGGGCCGCATCTACATGGATGCGCTCGACGACCCCTTCCAGGCGCTTGAGCGCGAACTCTCTGCCTGCCCGCTGGGCGAGGTGGCGGACGCCGTCATCGTCGACTTCCATGCCGAGGCGACCAGCGAGAAACAGGCCGCCGGCCATTTCCTCGACGGCCGCGCCAGCCTCGTCGTCGGCACGCACACCCATGTGCCGACCGCCGACATGCGCATCCTGCCCGGCGGCACGGCTTACCAGTCGGACGCCGGGATGTGCGGCGACTATGATTCCATCCTGGGCATGCAGAAGGAGGAGCCGATCCGGCGCTTCCTGCAGAAGACGCCGGGTGCGCGGCTGGAAGCCGCGTCGGGCGAGGGCAGCCTGTCGGGCCTGGCGGTCGAGATCGACGATGGCACGGGCCTCGCCCGGGGCGTCTGGCCGGTCAGGCTGGGGCCGCATCTGGCGCCGGCCGCCCCGCCCTGGGACGAGGCCTGAGCGGCGCCGAACCCCGGCCTCAGGCGGCGCTGCTGCGGGCCATCAACCCCTCGAAGGCGCTCGCCAGCGAGGCCGCCTCGCGGGAGAGGGTGCCGGCGAGATCGAGCACCTCGCCGACGCTGCCGCCGGCCGTGGCGGCGAGTTCGCTGACGCCGCAGACGGTCTGAGCGACCTCCTGGGTGCCCACCGCCGCGAGATCGACGCTGCGGGCGATTTCCTGCGTGGCGCAGCGCTGCTGTTCGAGCGCGCTCGCCACGGTCGCTGTCGTGTCGTGCATCTGGCGGACGAAGGCGACGATGCTCTCGATCGCCTGAACGGCCTCATGGGTGGCCGCCTGCATGGCCGGAACCTGAGCCGCGATTTCGTCGGTGGCCTGGGCGGTGCGGGCCGAAAGCTGCTTCACCTCGGTGGCGACCACCGCGAAGCCGCGGCCCGCCTCGCCCGCGCGGGCGGCCTCGATCGTGGCGTTCAGCGCCAGCAGATTGGTCTGGGCTGCGATGGTGCGGATCATCTCGACGATCGAGCCGATGGTCTGGGCCGAGGTCGCCAGGCTCTTGACGATGACGTCGGTCTTCACCGCCGCGGCGTTGGCGGAGTGAGCCATGCTGGCCGCCCGTGTCACCTCCAGGGCGACATGGTCGAGCGAGACGGTCAGCTCGCCGGTGGCGCTGGCGACGCTCTGGACGTTGTCGGATGCATCGTCCGAGGCACGGGCGGCGATGATCGCCTGGGCGCCGGTGTCCTGCACCACGGCGTTCATGGTGGCGGCGAGCCCCTCGACGCGGCGGGCGCCTAAGCTCACGGCCTCGACGACCTGGCGCATCCGGGCCTGGAAGCCCTCGATCTCGGACCGGGTGCGCTCGCGCGCTTCCTCCTGCAGGCGGCCATAGGTCTCCAGCAGCAGCTCGAGATCGAGGGCCGCGGCCTTGTTCAGCGCCGAGCGGGCGGCGATGCGGCGGTTGCGCTCGCGGCCCTGCCACCAGCGCAGTCTCTGCAGCGCCGTCCGGTCCAGGCCCAGCTCGATGCCGATCTGGTTGGTGACGAGCGCGTGCCCGATGGCGATGCCATGGGCCGGCACGCCATGGCGCTGCAGGGCCGAGGCGAGGCGATGGGCGGATTCGAGGAAGGCGCTGCCGAGATCGCCCGAGGTCAGCCTGATCCAGTGGGCAAGCCTCAGCTCCCGCAATTCCGGCAGGGCGAAGGCGCGCGCCGTCTCCGGCCAGGGGGACAGTTCGCCCTGGATCGCATCAAGCAGGGCCGGAAGGCACCGGCTGGCCTGCTGGGCATAGGGGCTCAGTGCCGCCATGTCGGCTTCGCCGATCTGGAAGGCGCGACGGCGCATTTCCTGCTCGGCGACGAGCTTGCTGTGCTGGGTGGTCATCGGGGTCCGCAGGGGTCGGCCGGCACTCGAGCGCCGCAATCATCTGTGTGCCTGCAGTATGGCCGGGCTGACTTAACGTCGGGTTGCTGTGGTCGCATGAATCCGCCCCTATCCCGCCCGGGCCGGAACGGCGGCTCTCGCTTGCGCGGCGGCGAGGGCGGCGCCTATAAGGCCGCTCTATCCGCCGGGGACGCTCGATGCCCTTCCGGCGGCGCCGGAAATACGAAAAGGCAGCAGAGGTTCGGGTTCCATGGCCGGTCATTCCCAGTTCAAGAACATCATGCATCGCAAGGGCAAGCAGGATGCCGTGCGGGCCAAGCTGTTCTCGAAACTCGGGCGCGAAATCACCGTCGCCGCCAAGATGGGCATGCCCGACCCGGCGATGAACCCGCGCCTGCGCATGGCCGTGCTCGCCGCGCGGGCCGAGAACATGCCCAAGGACAACATCCAGCGCGCCATCAACAAGGCCGCCGGCGGCGAGGGCGACAACTATGACGAGGTCCGCTACGAGGGCTACGGTCCGGGTGGCGCGGCCGTCATCGTCGAGGCGCTGACCGACAACCGCAACCGCACTGCTTCGGCCGTGCGCTCCTACTTCACCAAGTCCGGCGGGGCGATGGGCGAGAGCAACTCGGTCTCGTTCATGTTCAACCGCGTCGGCGAGATCGCCTATCCGCTGGAAGCCGGCGACGCCGACAAGCTGATGGAAGCGGCGATCGAGGCTGGGGCCGACGACGTCATTTCCGACGAAAACGGCCACACCATCCTGTGCGCTTTCGACGCGCTGAACGAGGTCTCGAAGGCACTGGAAGCGGCGCTCGGCGCGCCGGCCTCGGCCAAGCCGGTCTGGCGGCCGACGACCTCGGCCCCGCTCGACGAGGAAAAGGCGGCCTCGATGATGCGGCTGATGGAAGCGCTCGACAATGACGACGACGTCCAGAACGTCTTCGCCAATTACGAGATCTCCGACGAGGTGATGGCGAAGCTCGGGTAAGGCGGCGTCATTCTCGGGCTCGACCCGCGAATCTCCCTCAGGACGAGGCTTCCAAACCTTCTGGTCATGAGATGCTCGGGTCGAGCCCGAGCATGACGGTTTCAGCCCTCAGCGCCCCACGAAGCCGTCCCAGAGCGGCAGGCTGATCAGCGCGCTCAGGAAGATCACCACATAGGCGATGCGCCGGAAGGCGCTCTCGTCGGCGAGGCGGAAGCCGTGGGTACCCGCCCACATGCCCAGCCCGTAGACCGCCATCAGCGGCAGCGCCATGAGCAGTGCGGTCGAGGTCAGGATTCCCTTCCACCACAGCACGGTACCGCTGATCAGCGTCGAGAAGCCGAAGAAGGTCTGCAGATTGGCGCGGGTTTTGTGGCGGTCGTTGCGCTGGGCGCCGAGCCAAAACACCGCCAGCGGCATGCCGCCGATCGAGGCCATGCCATTGAACAGCCCCGAGAGGACGCCGACGCCGAGCGACAGCGGGATGCCCGGCCGCCCGTGATAGCGCCAGCCCGACGCCATCACGGCGACCGCCGCCAGGATGAGCCCGGCCAGGATCCAGCGCATCGTCTCGCGGTCGAGCCAGATCAGCAGCCAGATGCCGGCCGGCAGGGCGAGCGTGGCGGTCAGCAGCAGCGGCAGCACCTCGCGCATCTCGGCTTGGCGGACATTGCGCGCCGCGATGGGCAGGGCGAAGGGCAGGTCGATGCACCAGATCAGCCCCAGCGCCGCGACCGGGCCCAGCACCATCGAGGCCAGCGGCATGAACACCATGGCGAAGCCGAAGCCGGTGAAGCCGCGCACGAGCCCGCCGAGCAGCGTCGCTCCCAGCAGGACGGCGAGGCCGGAGGCTGAGACCCCGGGGAACAGGGAGGCGAGGATGTCTTGCATCATGTCCGGGCGGGGCGCGGGAGCCAGCCTTGCACCAACAGCCAAGCGGCGCCCGCGACAACCCCCGTTGGCGTGATGCGACCGATGCACGCCGTTCATCGACGGCGGGGACGGGAAGGAATCGTTAGGGCGCCGCATGGAACAAAGCGTGTCCAAGGTTTAGGCTGCGCCCGACATGAACCCACCGATTCGCATTCTCGGCATCGACCCCGGCCTCCGGAAGACGGGCTGGGGCGTCATCGTCTCGGAGGGCAGCAAGATTGGCTTCGTCGCCTGCGGCTGCGTCGAGAGCGAGGCCGGGCTGTCCCTGGCGGAGCGGCTGCGCCAGCTCCATGACGGACTCAGCCGCGTGGTGCACGCCCATGCGCCCGACGAGGTCGCGGTTGAGGAGACCTTCGTCAACCGCGATCCGCAATCGGCGCTGAAGCTCGGCCAGGCGCGCGGGGTGGCGCTGGTGGTGCCGGCGCTGGCGGGGCTCGATGTGGCGGAGTATGCCGCCAACCTCGTCAAGAAAACGGTGGTGGGCGTCGGCCATGCCGACAAGAAGCAGGTCCAGATGATGATCCGCGTGCTGCTGCCCAAGGCGGAGACGCGCTCGGCCGATGCGGCCGATGCGCTGGCGGTGGCGATCTGCCATGCCCAGCATCGCGGCATGCGCGCGCTGGTCGCGCAGATGCGGGTGGGGTGAGGGCCATGATCGGGAAGCTCAAGGGGATCGTCGATTCCTATGGCGAGGATCACGTCATCCTCGACGTGCAGGGCGTCGGCTATGTCGTGCAATGCTCGTCGCGGACGCTGCAGCGGCTGGCGAAGCCGGGCGAGGCGGCGGTGCTGTCGATCGAGACGCATGTGCGCGAGGATGCGATCCGCCTCTACGGCTTCCTCTCCGACAATGAGCGGGACTGGTTCCGGCTGATGCAGATGGTGCAGGGCGTCGGCGCCAAGGTCGCGCTCGCCATCCTCTCGACCTTCGAGCCCGGCGCTCTGGCGACCGCCATCGCCACCGGCGACAAGGCGGCCGTGGCACGTGCGCCCGGCGTCGGCCCCAAGCTGGCGCAGCGCATCTGCGCCGAGCTGAAGGACAAGGCGCCGGCCTTCGGCCATGGCGATCCCGGCGTCGCACAGCTCGCCGGCGCGCTCCAGGACAAGAAGCTGCCGCAGCCGGTGGCGGACGCCGTCTCGGCGCTCAGCAATCTCGGCTATCCGCAGGCGCAGGCCGTGGCGGCTGTGGCGGCGGCGGCGCGTGAGGCCGGCGAGGGGGCTGGCACGGCGCAACTGATCAAGCTCGGCCTGCGGGAGCTGGCGAAGTGAGCGATCCCAAACGCCCCGGCCTGCTCTCCGCCGAGAAGCGCGACGACGACGCCGAGTCCTCGTTGCGGCCGCTGTCGCTGTCGGATTTCACCGGCCAGGCGGCGGCGCGGGCCAATCTCCAGGTCTTCATCGAGGCGGCCAAGAGCCGCGGCGACGCGCTCGACCATGTGCTCTTCGTCGGCCCGCCGGGGCTCGGCAAGACGACGCTGGCGCAGATCGTGGCGCGGGAGCTCGGCGTCAATTTCCGCTCGACCTCGGGGCCGGTCATCGCCAAGGCCGGCGACCTCGCGGCGCAACTGACCAATCTCGAAGAGCGCGACGTGCTCTTCATCGACGAGATCCACCGGCTCAATCCGGCGGTCGAGGAAATCCTCTATCCGGCGATGGAGGACTACCAGCTCGATCTGATCATCGGCGAGGGGCCCGCCGCCCGCTCGGTCAAGATCGACCTGCCGAAATTCACTCTCGTGGGGGCGACGACACGCGCCGGGCTGCTGACGACGCCGCTGCGCGACCGTTTCGGCATCCCGATCCGGCTGCAGTTCTACACCGTCGAGGAGTTGCAGGGCATTGTGGCGCGTGGCGCTCGCGTGCTCGGCGTGCCGATGTCGGATGACGGCGCCAACGAGATCGCCAAACGCTCGCGCGGGACGCCGCGCATCGCCGGGCGCCTGCTGCGGCGGGTGCGCGACTTCGCCATCGTCGACGGCGATGCCATCGTGACGCGCAAGGTGGCCGACAAGGCGCTGAAGCTGCTCGATGTCGACGCGATCGGCCTCGACCAGATGGACCGGCGCTATCTCACGACGGTTGCGATCAATTTCAGCGGCGGGCCGGTCGGGATCGAGACGATCGCCGCCTCGCTCTCGGAACCGCGCGACGCGATCGAGGAGATCATCGAGCCCTTCCTGCTCCAGCAGGGCTTCATCCAGCGCACGCCGCGTGGCCGCATCCTGACGCCGCACGCCTTCCGGCATCTCGGCCTGCCCGAGCCCAGCCGCGAGGCCGCGCAATTCGGGCTGTTCGGGGACGGGGAGGCGTGAGTTGGCGGATCGCCGCCACGGCCTTATCTTGGCATTGAGGAGGGTCGGGCGATGGCAGTGAAGCTTCCCCCCGATATTGCAGAGTTGGTAACGGCCCGGGTTGAGAGTGGCGACTTCGCCAGCCCTGAGGAGGTGCTGCGGGCCGCCATGGCGCCCTGGATTGCCCGCGAGCAGGCGCGTTCGGCCACGCTCGACGAATTGCGCACCAAGATCGCCGAAGGGGATGCGGACCCGACGGATGTGACGCCGGACGAGATCCGGGACCATCTCGACCGCGTCGCCGCGTCGCTGCAGAGACAAGGCCCGAATGCCGCTTGATCTGGTCTATTCGGGACGGGCGCGGTCCGACCTCGAGGCCATTCTTCGCTATATCGCCCGGGACAATCTGTCGGCCGCGCGCCGATGGGTCGCCGCGATCGAGCGGCAATGCCTGCAGTTGCGCGCCTTTCCCGAACTGGGTGTCGAGCGGGCCGACCTTTCGCCCGGCCTGCGCATTCTGCCCTACCGCCGGGCGGTGATTGCGTATCGCATCCTCGGGAGCCGCGTCAGGATCGTGCGGGTGCTGTATGGCGGGCAGGACTATGCCGCGCTGATGGAGAGCTGAACAACATGGACCCCTCACGACGGTCGGTGCCGCCGTTCTGGGCCGCGACGGCCGGACTGATCATTGCGGCGACGCTCTCAGCCGGTGCAGCCCTTGCCGCTCCTGCCGGTCCAGAGACTCCGGTGCGCGAAGCTTATGCCATCACCGCCCGCCATCTCGCCGGAGCCGCCGGCAAGCCCGTCACGGCGCCCTGGCAGAAACCGCATCGCGACCGACTGATGAGCCGCGAGCTGGCCTTCCTGTTCGCGCGCGACGAGCTCTACCAGGACGAGGCGGGCGAGATGGGCAATCTCGGGGCCGACCCGTTTCTTGGTGGCCAGGACGGCGAGGTGAAGAACCTGAAGGTCAGCGTTACAGCGCCTCCCGCTGCGGGAAAGGCGCTGGTGACGGCGAGCTTCCGCAGCTTCAAGCAGCCGGTCAGCGTGCGCTTCAGCATGGTGGAGGAGGGCGGGGCCTGGAAGATCGACGACATCGTCAACCGCGTCGAAGGCCAGGATTACGCCGTGCGTGAACTGCTGTCGCAGCCCTATGAGTGCGGCTCCTTCATGAAGAAGCCCTGCAAGAAGCCATGATCAAGACGCCATGACCGCCTCCCACAGCCTCTCCGTCCGGGTCTATTACGAGGACACGGATTTTTCCGGCGTCGTCTACCACGCCTCCTATCTGCGCTTCATGGAGCGCGGCCGCACCGAGCTGATCCGGTCCCTCGGGGTCGAGCAGCGGGAATTGTTCGACGGCGAGACGGCGCTGGGCTTCGCGGTGCGTCGCATGACCATCGACTTCCTGCGGCCGGCCGTGATGGACGATCTTCTGACGGTCGAGACGCGCTCTGTCGCGGCGCGGGGCGCGACGATGGATGTCGAGCAGCGCATCTTGCGCGGCGAGGAGGTTCTGGTGACAGCGCAGGTCAAGGTCGCTTGCGTCGGCGGCGGCCGGGCGCGCCGCATTCCCGATGGCCTGCGACGGCGCCTGGGGATCGCGGATTAAGGGCTGATCGACGCGCCCGCCTCACCATGTTAGCGCTCGTCACATGAGCTGGAAACGCGACAAGCCCGAGGCCCCGCCGCGCGGCTACCACCACGGCAATCTCAAGGAAGAGCTGGTGCGGGCCGCTCTGGGTCTGATCCGCGAGAAGGGGCCCAACGGCTTCACCTTCGCGGAAGCCGCCCGCCTCGCTGGCGTGAGCCCGGCCGCGCCCTACCGGCATTTCCGCGACCGCGACGAGCTTCTGGCCGATGTCGCGACGCGCGGATTCGTCGCCTTCGAGGCGGCGCTCGCGCGGGCCTGGGATCAGGGCCGGCCCGATCCGCAGGCCGCCTTTCACCGGCTGGGACTGGCCTATCTCACCTTCGCCCATGACGAGCCGGCCTATTACTCGGCGATGTTCGAGGCGGGCGTCTCGCTCGACGCCAGCCCCGAACTGCGCATGGCGGCCGACCGCGCCTTCCAGAACCTGCGCGCGGCGTCCGAGGCGCTGATCGCGCTGCTTCCCGCAGGCCAGCGCCCGCCGGCGCTGATGATGGCGCTGCATGTCTGGTCGATGTCGCATGGCGTCGCCGCGTTGTTCGGCCGGGCCGATGGCGGGCGGCGGCCGCTGCCGATGTCGGCGGCCGAGCTGCTGGAAGCCGGCATGCTGATCTATCTGCAGGGGTTGGGGATCAACCCCACCAAGACCTAGTGCGGGAGACGCCGTCGCGGCGGCAGCGGCGCTGCCGTCTCAGTGGCAGATGATCCGGAGTTTGCCGTGTCGGGTCCGCTCGCTCTCGCAGAGCCCTTGATCGGCGGGCTTTGACGGGTGGGCCAGGCAGCCGGGCAGGATCAATAGCGCAAGGAGGACGGTGAGTATGGGCGCCATGGCTCACCATACATCGCCGCCACCGTCCCGCCATGGCGGGGCGAGGATCCGCCTCACGGCGAGCACGAAGGTCAGCCGGACGCCGATCTTGACAAGCCGAGGGCCGTCCCCCATTTATGTAAATGTGATTTACATTCACGCTCTGTCATGGTGAGGAACCAATGCCGATCGTCGAGAAGCTCGATGACTATGGGAAGGGAGCCTGGATCGCCTTCGCGGTTCTCGGCTTCATCGTGTTCTGGCCCCTGGGTCTGGCGACCCTGGCCTTTCTGTTCTGGAGTGGACGCATGGGTTGCGGAATGAGCGGTGCCGAGCGCTACGAGCACAGGATGAACCGTCTGCAGAGCAAGATGGAGCGCCTGAAGGAACGCATGGGCGGCCGTCACGGCTTCGGCGGCGGCTGGGGCGGCGGGCCCTCCAGCGGCAACAGCGCCTTCGACGAGTATAGGGCCGAGACGCTGCGGCGCCTCGAGGAGGAGCAGAAGGAATTCCAGGATTTCCTGGGCCGGCTGCGCATGGCCCGCGACAAGGCCGAGTTCGACCAGTTCATGGCCGCCCGTCGCGGCGAGAACCCGGAGCCGCAGGCCAGCGCCGGCTGACCGCAGCCCTGCATTGCCTGCCATCAATGCGCCCGTCCCGGGAAACCGGGGCGGGCCTTTTCATGTCCGGAGGCTCTTCGCCGGCGCCTGCGGGGTCGCGCGTATACCCGGCATTAACCTTGCCGGAGGCTTAACTCGATCGCGAGCATGCGTTTCGCAGGAAACCCCGTTTGCGCCCATCTTTCGCCGGATTCAAAGGCGATTGAGGGGCCACGGCATTTCCCCGGATCGCGGATCGGGCGGCGTCGCGGGGTCACCCGTGGCGCGTGTGGCGGGGCGTTGGCTGGGAGACCGGTCCGAGCCGCCTGGCAAAAGGATGACAGGATGAACCCCGCCGACGTCGCGCAGGCCGCGCCGCAGATCGACATGTCGTTCTGGACGCTGTTCTGGCACGCCCACATCGTCGTCAAGCTCGTGATGCTCGGCCTGATCGGCGCGTCGATCTGGTGCTGGGCGATCATCATCGACAAGACGCTGCTCTACCGCCGGACCCGGCGCGACATGGATGCCTTCGAGGAGGTGTTCTGGTCGGGTCGTTCGCTGGAGGAGCTTTATCGCGAGCTGGCGGCCAAGCCGGCCGCCGACATGTCCGCCGTTTTCGTGGCGGCGATGCGCGAGTGGAAGCGCTCCTTCGAGAATGGCGGGCGCTCCGTCGCCAGCCTGTCGCAGCGCATCGACAAGGTGCTCGACGTGACCATCCAGCGTGAGACCGAACGGCTGGAATCGAAGCTGCTCGTGCTGTCGACCATCGCCTCGGCTGCGCCCTTCATCGGCCTGTTCGGCACGGTCTGGGGCATCATGCACTCCTTCACTGCCATCGCGGTGTCCAAGAATTCCTCGCTCGCCGTCGTGGCGCCGGGCATCGCGGAGGCGCTGTTTGCCACCGCCATCGGCCTGTTCGCCGCGATTCCCGCGCTGATGGCCTACAACAAGCTGCAGGCCGAGGTCGCCAAAGCCTCGAGCCGGCTGGAAGCCTTCGCCGACGAGTTCTCCGCGATCCTGTCGCGGCAGATCGACGAGCGGCTGGCGGCGTGAGGGGCTGAGACCATGGGCATGTCAGCAGCATCCGGTGGGAAGTCCGGCGGCCGGCGCGGCCGCCGCGCCCGCAGGCACGGCGCCATCGCCGAGATCAACATGACGCCGTTCATCGACGTCATGCTCGTGCTGCTGATCATCTTCATGGTCGCGGCGCCTCTGATCGCGACGGGCGTTCCGCTCGACCTGCCGCAGACCGGCGCCAAGCCGATCAATGTCGACCAGAAGCCGATCACCATTGCCATCGACGGCAAGGGCCAGATCTTCCTTCAGGACCAGCCGACGCTGGAGCCCGATCTGGTGACCAAATTGCAGGGCCTGGCGAAGCAGGGCTTCGACGAGCGCATCTATGTCCGTGGCGACCGCATGGTCGATTACGGGCGCGTGGCCTCGGTGATGTCGACCATCACCTCGGCGGGTTTCAAGCGGGTCGCGCTCGTCACCGAGCCGGCGTCGCGCTGAGCAGGATGGAATCGGGGATACGCAGGCGGTGAAGCTCTCCTCCGAACCGGGCATGGTGATGTCGGCGCTCGGCCACGCGACGTTTCTCGTCGCGGGGCTGCTGGCGTTTTCTTCGCCTGCGCCGCTGCCGGACAATGAGGAAGCGATCGCGGTCGAGATGGTCGATGCCAGCGCCCTGAATCAGGTCACGCGCGGCGAGCGCAAGGCCGAGAAGGTTCAGGAGCAGCCGCTCCAGCGGGCCGAGCGCAAGGCGGAGATCGTCGAGCGCAAGGAAGAGGGCGAGGCCAAGCAGGACACGCCGGCGCCGCCGACCCGCCCTGCCGAACTCAAGACCGCAGACGACAACGCCGCCGCGCCGCTGCCGCCCTCGCGGTCAGCCAATCTGCCCAAGCCCGAGGTGAAGCCGCCGGAGCCGGTTAAGCAGCCGCCGCAGAAGAGCGGGCCGAGCGCCGCCGAGATCGCCGAGCAGAAGCGCGAGGAGCTGGCCAAGCTCGCCGCCGAGGCCGAGCTCGCGAGCAAGGCGAAGCAGGCCGAGGAGGCCGCCCGGGCCACCGCGAAGGCTAAGGCGGAAGCCGAGGCGAATGCCCGTGCCGAAGCGGCCGCAAAGGCGAAGGCCGAGGCGCTGGCCAAGGCCGAGGCCGAGCAGGCCGCGAAGGAAAAGGCCGAGGTTGCCGCGAAGGCGAAGGCCGAAGCCGAGGCCAAGGCCAAGATCGCCGCCGCCGCGAAGGCCAAGCAGGAGGCCGAGGCGAAGGCCAGGCGCGAGATGGAGATCGCCAAGAACTTCAATCCGAGCGACATCTCCAAGCTGCTGCAGTCGAAGGAGCAGGCTCAGTCGACCGGCTCGGCCGCGCCCCAGGTCAACCGCACGGCTTCGCTGGGCACCGAGCGCGGCTCCTCGCAGAAGCTCAGCCCGTCGCTGCGCGGCCAGCTGATCGGCATTATCCAGGACCAGCTGATGAAGTGCTGGAACGTGCCGATCGCGCTCGCCAATGCGCGCGGTGCGGTGGTGCCGCAGGTGCGCATGAAGCTTGCCGCCGACGGCTCGCTGCTGTCGCCGCCGGGTGTGGTGAACTCGTCCTCAGATCCGCTTTTTGCGGTCGCGGCCAGCTCCGCCCTGACCGCCACCCGCCGCTGCGCGCCTTTGCGCATCCCGGCTCAATTCGCCGCCTATTATGACGACTGGCGCGATGTCGTCGTCAATTTCGACGCAAGGGACGTACTGTGACCCTGATCGACCGCAATCCTCTCCCGCTCCTGCCGGCCGCGCCCTCGCGCCGCCGGTTGCTCGCGCTCGCCGGCGCCTCGCTGCTGATGCCTGCAGCCGCGCGTGCCGAACTCGTCATCGACCTGAAAGGCGGCAGCTTCCAGCCGCTGCCGATCGCCATCGCCGATTTCGGCGGCGAGGGCGGGGTTCTGGTCTCCGGCGTCATCAGCAACAACCTCAAGCGCTGCGGCTATTTCGCGCCGATCGACAAGGCGCGGCATCCCGACAAGAACCCACCCTTCGACGCCGTGCCGGAATTCAATTCGTGGAAGGCGGCGGGTGTGCAGGCCCTCGTGACGGGCCGCGTCTCGCGCGACGGCTCGGGGCGGATCAAGGCCGAGTTCAGGCTCTGGGACGTGACGACCGGCACGCAGACCGACGGCCAGCAGTATTTCACCGACCCGAACAACGCCCGGCGTGTCGGCCACATCATCTCCGACGCGATCTACACCAAGATCACCGGCGTCGGCGGCTTCTTCGACACCCGCGTCGTCTTCGTCGACGAGTCCGGCCCGAAGGAGAACCGCCGCAAGCGACTGGCGATCATGGACCAGGACGGGGCGAATGTGCGCTACCTCACCGACGGCTCCGTCTCGGTGGTGACGCCGCGCTATTCGCCGGTGTCGCAGGAAGTGACCTACATGTCGCAGCGGCTCGGCGAGCAGCCGCGCGTGCATGTGCTGAACATCGAGACCGGCCAGCGCCAGATCGTCGGCAATTTCCCGGACATGACCTCGAGCCCGCGCTTCGCGCCCAATGGCGGGCGCATCGCGCTCAGCCTGCAGCAGGGCGGCAACGCCAATCTCTACGCCATCGACATCGGCTCGCGTACCACGATGCGGCTGACCTCGACGGGGGCGATCGACACCTCGCCCTCCTATTCGCCCGATGGCACGCAGATCGTCTTCGAGAGCGACCGCGGCGGCTCGCAGCAGCTCTATGTGATGGGCGCCGGAGGCGGGGAGGGCAAGCGCCTCTCCTTCGGCCAGGGCTCCTATTCGCAGCCGACCTGGTCGCCGCGGGGCGACCTGATCGCCTTCACCAAGCGTGGCGGCGGCGGCTTCGCCATCGGCGTGATGCGCCCCGACGGCTCGGGCGAGCGGCTGCTGACCGAGGGCTTCCACAACGAGGCGCCGAACTGGGCGCCCAACGGCCAGTACATCATGTTCTTCCGCGACCCCGGCGGCCAGTCCGGCGGGAAGCTCTACATGGTGGACATCACCGGTCGCGTCGAAGTGCCGGTGGCGACTCCTGCCTTCGCCTCCGACCCGACCTGGTCGCCACTGCTGACGGCGGCGCGCTGAGGGCGCGCAGCCGGTTCGTCACCGTCCGCGCGAGCGGGCGCGGTGACGCGGCAAGGCTCAGCCCGTCGCTTTCGCGGATGCGAGGGTGAACCCCTCGTCGATCCAGCCGGTGACGCCGCCGGCCATGATCTTGACCGGCCGGCCCAGCTCCGCCAGCCGCAGTGCAGCTTTGGCGGCGCCGTTGCAGTGCGGCCCGGCGCAATAGGTCACGAAGAGCGTGTCCTGCGGCCAGTCCTCGAGCTTCGATCTGATGATCTTGCCGACGGGCAGGTTGATCGCACCCGCGACATGGCCACGGGCGAAGAGCGCCGGGCTGCGGACGTCCAGCAGCACGAAGTCGGGCTGCTTCGACAGCGCGTCGTGAACATCCCAGCAATCGGTCTCGAAGGTGAACTCGGCTGCGAAGTGCGCGCGGGCGAGATCGCTGGGCGCGGCGGGGACGGCGGTCACGGCCGTGGGGGGCGTGGCGGTGGTCATATGGCGGGCTCCTGTTGGCCCGCTCATTTCGCGGAGGACCCCGTCTTCTTGCAATTGGCGTGAATGACAGAGTACGGGCAGATCATGCCAAACACGACCGGCCCCCTCGTCGTCGCGCTGCTCTATGACGGACTCTGCACCTTCGAGTTCGGCATCGTCGCGGAGATCTTCGGACTCCCGCGCCCGGAAATGGGCGAGGGCTGGTACCGGTTCGCCAGTTGCGCGGTCGAGGACGGGCCATTGCAGGCCCATGGCGGCTTCCTGCTGACACCCCAGCACGGCCCCGACTTGATCGACGCGGCCGATCTGATCGTCGTGCCCGGCTGGAAAGGGGCCGATCATCCCGTTCCCGAGGCGCTGTGCCAGCGGCTGCGGCGGGCTCATGAGCGCGGTGCGCGGCTCGCCTCGATCTGCTCGGGTGCCTTCGTGCTGACGGCGACGGGCCTGCTGGACGGCGGGGTGGCGACGACGCATTGGCGCTACGCCGCGGCGCTGCGTGCCCGGCATCCGGCCGTCGAGGTGGACGACGCCTCGCTGTACCGGGCGCATGGGCGTATCTTCACCTCGGCGGGAAGCGCTGCCGGCATCGATCTGCTGATCGAGATCGTCAGGCGCGATTTCGGAGCCGACGCGGCCAACTCCGTCGCGCGCCGCCTCGTGATGCCGGCCCATCGCACGGGTGGGCAGGCGCAGTTCCTCGAGCGGCCCGTGGCCCGCCGTCGCCATTCCGAAGTGGCGCCGCTGCTCGACGCGATGCGCGCGAAGCTGCACGCGCCCTGGACCACGGCGGAGATGGCGTCGCAGTGCCGGATGAGCCTGCGGACCTTCCTGCGGCGGTTCCTGGACGCCACCGGCTCGTCGCCGGGCGACTGGCTGATCGGCGAGCGCGTGGAAGAGGCGAAGCGCCTCCTGGTGGCCGGCAAGCTCGGGACGCAGGAGATCGCGCTGGCCGTCGGGCTCGGGACGCCGGATACGCTGCGTCACCATTTCCGCAGGCGCGTCGGCATCAGCCCGCGCGAATACCAGGCGCGGTTCGCTGCGGGGGCGCCGGAGAGCGTGGCGGTGGCGCCCGAAGCCCGGCAGGCTGTGCCCCCCATGCCACAACCGGGCCGCGAATCCCGGATTGAAGGATTTGATTAACCATATGCCGCAATGCCGCCACTTCGCCTTGATCTGGCAAGGTCTCGTTTAGGTTGACGCTTCATTGATGCCTGCAAGTGCATCGCAGCCTCTGTCCGTCATCGTCGTCCGAGACACGCGCCTCGCCAAGTTCGAACGCCCGGAGTTCATCATGCTCGCCACCTTCTTCTCCACCGGCCGCGCCGTTCGCTTCGCGGTCGCCATCGCCGCCACGCTCGCGCTCGGCGCCTGCGCCAAGGACCAGAATGCCGACGCCAACGGCTTCGGCGCCGGCGGCGCAGCCACGCCCGGCAGCGCGCAGGACTTCGTCGTCAATGTCGGCGACCGCGTCTTCTTCGAGACCGACTCCACCGACCTGACCCCCACTGCGGTGGCAACGCTCGACAAGCAGTCCACCTGGCTGCAGCGCTATCCGCGCTACACCTTCGTGGTCGAGGGCCATGCCGACGAGCGCGGCACGCGCGAATACAACTTCTCGCTGTCGGCCCGCCGCGCCCAGACCGTGCGCGACTATCTCGCCTCGCGCGGCATCCAGGGCAACCGCATGCGCATCGTCTCCTACGGCAAGGAGCGCCCGGTCGCGGTCTGCAACGACATTTCCTGCTGGTCGCAGAACCGCCGCTCCGTCACGGTTCTGGACGGGGCCGGCGGCGGCGTCTGACGCCGCATCCGCACCTCGCGACGTTCGGGCCGGCGCCTTCCCTTTCGGGAACGGCGCCGGCCTTTTCATATTTTGGCCGTGGTCGCAGCGTGTTATAGCGGGCCATCCCCACTCCAACCCGGTTCCTGACGCATGCTGCGAATCCATGCTCCCGCCTGGAAGCTCCGCTCCGGCCTCGCCGCCCTGGCGCTGGGCGCGGCGGTCTCCTGCCTGAGCCTGCCCGCTTCGGCGCAGGACGCCGCCGATCTCGTCGTGCGGACCTCGCGGATGGAGAACCAGATCCGCCAGCTCTCGGGCCAGATCGAGCAGCTGCAGTTCGAGAACCGGCGGCTCAGCGAGCAGCTGCGCAAGTTCCAGGAGGATGTCGAGTTCCGCCTGAACGAGCGAGGCGGCCGTGCGCCTGCCGCAGCCGCGCCGGGCGGAGCGCCGCCCGCGGGCGGTGCGCCGCGTCCGCAGCGCCGCAGCGACGCCTTCGATCCGGGCACGCAGGTCGGCGCCGCCGGGGCGCCGCGCCCGCTTAATGGCGGTATCGGCGGCATCATTGAGGAAGAATTCGCGGAAGGCGGAGCCGGGCAGGGCCCGCTCGACCTGCAGGGCGTCGGCCGGGGCGCTCCCGGGGGCCCGCTCCCGCAGCCGGCCCCGCGCGGCGCCAGCGTCGCGGCGGCCAGCGGCCCCGCCACCGCCAAGGAGGCCTACGACCTCGCCTATGCCGCGATCCTGCGGAAGGAATACGAGCAGGCCGAGATGGGCTTCCGGCAGTTTCTGCAGAGCTTTCCGCGCGACCGGCTCGCCATTGACGCGACCTACTGGCTCGGCGAGAGCTATCTCCAGCGCAAGCGCTATCGCGAGGCGGCCGAGCAGTTCCTGAAGGTCAGCAGCGATGCGCCGAAGTCGGCCAAGGCGCCCGAGAGCCTGCTGCGGCTGGGCATTGCGCTGAATGGGCTCGGCGCCCGCGACCAGGCCTGCGCCACCTATGCCAAGGTCGGCATCGACTATCCCGCCGCGTCCAACTCCGTCCGTCAGGGCATCGAGCGCGAGCGGCGCCGCTCGGGCTGCGCTTGAGCGCGGTCGAGCCGCTTTCCAACGACTATCCGCCTATCGGGGCGTGCGAGGCGACGCCGCTGTTTGCGGACCTCGCGGGTGAGCCCCGCCTGCTCGTCGCCGTCTCGGGCGGACCTGACTCCGTCGCCTTGCTGGCGCTGCTGGCCGACTGGGCGCGCGAACCGGGGCGGCCGCTTCTTGCGGCGGCGACCGTCGATCACGGGCTGCGCGCCGCCTCGGCCGATGAAGCCGTCGCGGTCGCCGCGCTCTGCGCCCGCCTCGCAATCCCTCATCGCATCCTGCACTGGGAGGGAAACAAGCCCTCCAGCCGGCTGCAGGAGCGGGCGCGGGCGGCCCGCTACGCTCTGCTCGCGCAGGAGGCGGAGCGGATCGGCGGCGCGGTGCTCGTGACCGCCCATACGCGCGACGACCAGGCCGAGACGCTGCTGATGCGGATGGCGCGCGGCTCGGGGCCGTCCGGCCTCGCCGGGATGCGGACCCGCGTGATGCGGCACGGGATGGCTCTGGCCCGCCCGCTGCTCGGGCTGCCCAAGGCCCGGCTGATCGCAACCGCGCAGGCGCGCGGGCTGCCCTTCGTCACCGATCCGAGCAATGGCGATCCGAAATTCGCCCGGGCCCGCTGGCGCGCCCTGATGCCTCAGCTCGCGGCGGAGGGGCTGGATGCCGAGCGCCTGTCGCTGCTGGCGGGGCGGCTGGCGCGTCTGGACGAGGCCGTGTCTGCGCGCGCGCAAGCCATCGCGGACGCGCAGCTGTCGGCGGAGCCGGGAGCGCCGCTGCTGCGGCTCAATTTCGAGGCGCTGCGGCAGGAGCCCGAGGAGATTGTGCTGCGCGTCGTCGCGCTGGCGATCGCGCGGCTGGATGTCGAAGCGGAGGGCGCGGTCCGGCTTGAGCGGCTGGAGGCCTTCGTGTCGGCCTTGCTGGAGGCAGCGCAGGCGGGCCTGCCGCTGACGCGCACGCTGGCGGGGACGGTGCTGACGCTGCGCCGCGACGGCGCGCTCTCGCTGCGGCCAGAGGGGCCACGCAGGCGCGGTATTCACCCTGCGTCATCATAGGCGAAAGGTGCTTTTGCGTTTCCCTTGGCAAGGGGCGTGGTCGCACCTAGATTAGACTGGCAAACTCTCGGCCTCTTCCGGTTGGTCCGGCAGGCCTGATCGGACAGATGATGAATCCGAACTTCCGAAATTTCGCCCTTTGGGTGGTGATCTTCCTGCTGGTTCTGGCGCTCGTGACGCTGTTCCAGAGCCCGAGCCAGCGCGCCAACGTCAACGAGATCCCCTACAGCCAGCTCATCAACGAGTCGGAGGCCGGGCGCATCAGCAACGTCGTCGTGGCCGGGCAGGAGATTTCCGGCACCTTCTCCGACGGGCGCAGCTTCGTGACCTACGCGCCTTATGGCGACCCGGCGCTGCTCAAGACGCTGGCCCAGAAGGGCGTGCAGGTCTCGGCCCGCGCGCCGTCCGAGGGTACGCCCTGGTTCATGGCGCTGCTGGTCAACTCGCTGCCCTTCGTCATCTTCATCGGCCTGTGGATCTTCATGTCCCGCCAGATGCAGAACGGCGCCGGTAGGGCGATGGGCTTCGGCAAGTCGAAGGCCAAGCTCCTGACCGAAGCCCATGGCCGCGTCACCTTCGAGGACGTCGCCGGCATCGACGAGGCCAAGGAAGACCTGACCGAGATCGTCGAGTTCCTGCGCGATCCGCAGAAGTTCCAGCGGCTGGGCGGGCGCATCCCGCGCGGCGTGCTGCTGGTCGGCCCTCCCGGTACCGGCAAGACGCTGACGGCGCGTGCCGTCGCGGGTGAAGCCAATGTGCCGTTCTTCACGATCTCGGGTTCGGACTTCGTCGAGATGTTCGTCGGCGTCGGCGCCAGCCGCGTCCGCGACATGTTCGAGCAGGCCAAGAAGAACTCGCCCTGCATCATCTTCATCGACGAAATCGACGCAGTCGGCCGCCATCGCGGTGCCGGCCTCGGTGGCGGCAACGACGAGCGCGAGCAGACGCTGAACCAGCTGCTGGTCGAGATGGACGGCTTCGAGCCGAACGAGGGCGTCATCATCATCGCGGCCACCAACCGGCCCGACGTGCTCGACCCCGCGCTGCTGCGCCCAGGCCGCTTCGACCGCCAGATCGTCGTGCCGAACCCCGATGTCGCCGGCCGCGAGAAGATCCTGCGCGTCCATGTCCGCAAGGTGCCGATGGCTCCGGATGTCGATCTGCGCATCCTGGCCCGTGGCACCCCCGGTTTCTCGGGCGCCGACCTGATGAACCTCGTCAACGAGGCGGCGCTGCTGGCGGCCCGTCGCGGCAAGCGCATGGTCACCCATGCCGAGTTCGAGGACGCCAAGGACAAGGTCATGATGGGCGCCGAGCGCAAGTCCATGGCCATGTCCGAGGAGGAAAAGAAGCTCACCGCCTATCACGAGGCCGGCCACGCCATCGTCGGGCTCTATGTCCCGGCCGGCATCCCGGTCCACAAGGCCACGATCATCCCGCGCGGCCGCGCTCTGGGCATGGTGAAGTTCCTTCCGGAAGGCGACCGCTACTCGATGAAGTTCAAGGAGTTCACCTCCCAGCTCGCGGTCGCCATGGGCGGGCGCGTGGCGGAAGAGATGACCTTCGGCCGCGAGAACGTGACCTCGGGCGCCACGGGCGACATCCAGCAGGCGACCAAGATGGCCAAGGCCATGGTCACCCAGATGGGCTATTCGGACGAGCTCGGAATGGTCGCCTATGGCGACAACCAGGAAGAGGTCTTCCTGGGCATGTCGATGGGCCGCAGCCAGAACATCTCGGAATCGACCGCCCAGAAGATCGACGCCGAGGTGAAGAAGCTGGTCGACACCGGCTATCAGGACGCCAAGAAGATCCTCACCGACCATCACGAGCAGTTCGTGGCGGTGGCCGAGGCGCTGCTGGAGTTCGAGACGCTGACCGGCGAGGAGATCCGCGACCTGATCGCCGGCAAGCGCCCCACGCGCGACATCGACGACACGCCCTCGACGCCGCGCGGCTCGGCCGTGCCGAGCGCGGGCAAGGGCCGCAAGCGCGGCGAGCCCGATGCCGGGCTGGAGCCGCAGCCGCAGGTCTGACCGGCTTCTGCAGTCACCAACAGAAAGGGCGCCTCGCGGCGCCCTTTTTCGTTGCGGGGATGTGCTGGCCGGCGCGGCCGGCCTTGGCCTCAGAACAGCCCCTCGATGCGGCCCTGTGCATCGATATGGATGCGCTCTGCTGCCGGCACGCGCGGCAGGCCGGGCATGGTCATAATGTCCCCGCAGATCGCCACGACGAAGCCGGCGCCGGCCGAGAGCCTGACCTCGCGGACCGGGACGACATGCCCTGAGGGCGCGCCGCGCAGCGTCGGGTCGGCGGAGAAGGAGTATTGGGTCTTGGCGACGCAGACGGGCAGGTGGCCGTGGCCATCCGCCTCCAGCTCGGCGAAACGGGCGCGCACCTTCGCATCGCCCGAGATGCCCTGCGCGCCATAGATCTCCCGCGCCACGGTCTCGAGCTTCTCCCAAAGCGGCATCTCGTCGGGGTAGAGCGGGGCGAAATCGGCCTCGCCGCTCTCGGCCAGCGCGACGACCTTGTGCGCCAGCTCCTCGGTACCGGCGCCGCCCTGCGCCCAGTGCCGGCAGATCACCGCCTCGACACCGAGATGGTTGCGGCAGTAGTTCGCGATCAGCGCGTGCTCGGCCTCCGTGTCGCTGACGAAATGGTTGATCGCGACGATCGGCGGCACGCCGAACTTCCGGATGTTGCCGACATGGCGGGCGAGATTGGCGAGCCCGGCCTGGAGCGCGCCGAGATCCTCGCTGCCGAGCACCTCCTTCGACGCGCCACCATGCATCTTCAGCGCGCGGACGGTCGCGACGATCACGGCTGCGGCGGGCTTCAGCCCGGTCTTGCGGCATTTGATGTCGAAGAACTTCTCGGCGCCGAGATCGGCGCCAAAGCCGGCCTCGGTGACCGTGTAATCGGCGAGCTTCAGCGCGGCGCGCGTGGCGATGGCCGAGTTGCAGCCATGGGCAATGTTGGCGAAGGGGCCGCCATGGACGAAGGCAGGCGTGCCCTCCAGCGTCTGCACCAGGTTCGGCATCAGCGCGTCCTTGAGAAGAACGCTCATGGCGCCGGTCGCCTTGAGGTCGGCGGCGGTGACGGGTCGCTTGTCGCGAGTGCGGCCGACGACGATGCGGCCGAGCCTGGCTTCGAGATCGTCGAGATCGGTGGCGAGGCAGAAGATCGCCATGATCTCGGAGGCGACGGTGATGTCGAAGCCATCCTCGCGGGGGAAGCCGTTGCTGGCGCCGCCGAGCGAGGAGACGGTCTGGCGCAGGGCCCGGTCGTTCATGTCCATGACGCGGCGCCAGGCGATGTGGCGGGTGTCGAGGCCGAGCGCGTTGCCCCAGTAGACATGGTTGTCGATCAAAGCGGCGAGCAGGTTGTGCGCGCTGGTGATGGCGTGGAAATCGCCGGTGAAGTGCAGGTTGATCTGCTCCATCGGCACGATCTGGGCATGGCCGCCGCCGGCCGCGCCGCCCTTGACGCCGAAGCAGGGCCCTAGCGAGGGCTCGCGCAGCGCGATCATGCAGCTCTTGCCGATGCGGCTCAGGCCGTCGCCGAGGCCCACCGTCGTCGTCGTCTTGCCCTCGCCGGCGGGGGTCGGGTTGATGGCGGTGACGAGGATCAGCTTGCCGTCCGGCCGCGTCGCGAAATCGGGGATCGCGCCGGTGTCGACCTTCGCGATGAACTTGCCATGGGGGTCGAGAGCATCGACGGGAATGCCGGCACGCCCGGCGATGTCGGCGATCGGACGAAGCTTCGCCGCGCGGGCGATCTCGATGTCAGTCGGCATTCCCGCCCCTCTTCAGGCTTTGCAGGGCCGGTGCGTCCGGCCGGAATCGTTGCGGGCGACACTGCCGCGAAACCTCGTGCTCTGCCACTGCTTTCAGGGATGCCGGACCTGCCCCCGGCCCATGTCATTTGACGTAGGGGGACGCAGTCTGTCCTGATAGTGCTGCCGGCGGACCGGCGCAGTTGCGGCAACCTCGCGGGGCTGGCATCAAAGCCAGGGGGGCGCCAGGGTTGCGGGTGCGTTGCTCGGCTGGGGGTGGATGGATGACGGAGCGATCCTGGCCTGTCGGCGGCGGCGAGGTTGGCGCGATGCTGCGGGGCTGGGATGGGCGCGAGACTGCGCTCGGGCCGCTCGCGACCTGGCCGGAACGGCTGCGCTCGTCCCTGCAGCTGGTCCTGGCGACCCCGACACCGATGGTGATGTTCTGGGGGCCCAAGGGGCTCCTGTTCTACAACGACGCCTATGCCGTCATCGCCGGCGCCAAGCATCCCGGCATCCTCGGGCAAGAGCTGCACGAGGCCTGGCCCGAGGTCAGGGCCTTGCATGACGAGGTGATGGAGACCGTCTTCGCGAGCGGGCGGCCCCTGTCCTTCCGGGATCTGCCGCTGGTGCTCCACCGCAACGGGGTGGCCGAGGATGTCTGGCTGAATGTCGACTACAGCCCGATCCTCGACGATGAGGGCAGCGGGCTCGGCGTGCTGGCCGTCGTCATCGAGACCACCGAGCTCATCCATGCGCAGCGCGAGCGCGACGCCGCCGAGCAGGCGCTGCGCCGGCGTGAGCAGGAACTCGCCCAGGTCCAGAAGATCGGCAAGGTCGGCGGGCTCGAGGTCGATCTCCGCGAGGGATTCCGCAACACGCGCTCGCCTGAATATCTCCTGGTTCACGGGCTGCCGCCCGAGGCAGTCAATGAAAGCCATGAGGATTGGGTGCGCCGCATCCATCCGCAGGAACGAGCGATGGTGGAAAGCCATTTCCGCGAGACCGTGGCGGGCAAGGCGCTCGACTACCAGATGGAGTACCGCATCATCCGGCCCTCCGACGGGGCGGTGCGCTGGATTTCGGCGGTGGCGCAGATCGAGCGCGACGGCGAGGGGCGGCCGCAGAGGCTGATCGGTGCGCATATCGACATCACCGAGCGCAAGGAGGCGGAGGCGCAGCTGCGCCTGCTGATGCAGGAGCTGGCGCATCGCGTGAAGAACACGCTCGCCATGATCCAGGCCATCGCCTCGCAGACGCTGCGCGGCGCGACCTCGCTGGAGGCGGCCAACGAGACCTTCACCGCGCGGCTGGGCGCACTGGCCCGGGCGCATGACCTGCTGGTGGGCGGTGTCCGGGCCCATGCCGCCATGGCCGACATCGCGGCCAGCATCATGGGTATCCAGGGCGATCCGGCACGGTTCAGGATCGGCGGGCCTGAGGTCGTCCTGGGTCCGCGCGCGGCGCTGGCGCTGACGCTCGTGCTGCACGAACTCGCGACCAATGCGGTGAAATACGGCTCGCTATCCAGCCCGGCCGGCATCGTCTCGCTGTCCTGGCGGGTCGATGAGATCGATGGTGCGCCGCAGTTCCGGCTGCGCTGGCAGGAGAGCGGGGGCCCGCCGGTGAAGCCGCCATCGCGGCGGGGCTTCGGCTCGCGCCTGATCGAGCGGACCTTTCCGTCACCGCGCGGGCGCGCGGAGAGCGCCTATCTGCCGGGCGGCCTCGTCTTCACGCTGGACGCGCCGCTCGACGCGCTGAAGGACGGCGATGGCGAGGAGGCCGGGCGCGGCTGAGACTGTTCCGCCGCGCCGCTCCTTCGGACCGGCCCCCGACGAAAAAGGCCCCCGCTTGCGCGGAGGCCCGAGGCTTCGACAGTGTCGGCTTGCGTCCGCTCAGAAGGTGCTGAAGCGATAGTTCAGGCCGGCGCGGACGATGTGGCCGGTATTCTCCATGCGGGAGACGTAGGATCCGGGTGCCAGGGCGAAGTTGACCTGGTTGACCGCGACATTCTGCTTGCCGAGGTCGTAGTAGAGATACTCGGCCTTCAGCGAGAGATTGTTGGTGAAGGCGTATTCGACGCCGCCACCGACGGTGTAGCCGACCTTGATGTCGCTCTTGCTGCCGACATAGTCGACCTGGCCGGGGATCGCGGCGTTGAAGAACGTCGCGCGGTTCGACACGTCGCCATAAGCCAGACCGCCGGTGGCGTAGACCAGGACGCGGTCGAAGGCATAGCCGGCGCGCAGGCGCACCGTCCCGAGATTGTCGAGTTCCTGCGTGAAGGTCGAGTTGGCGTTGCTGGTGCCGACCCGCGAGGTGCGCGAGGAGATGTCGGTGTACTGGATGTCCGTCTCGGCGCCGATCACGAAGCTGCCGATCTGGTAGTTGTAGCCGATCTGCGCACCGCCGATGAAGCCGGTCTCGTCATTGGAGAGCGAGGACGGCCGGCGCTCGGCGAGCACGTTGCCGATCGTGAACGGGGCGGTGCCCGACGTGCTGATCTTGTTGTCCGTGAAGACGGCGCCCGCGTTCACACCGGCATAGAAGCCGGTCCAGGTGAAGACCGGCGCCACAGGTGCGTAGACGGCGCCCTTGCGCGACGGCAGGTCGGCCGCGAAGGCCGTGCCGCTCAGGGCAACCAGTGCCAATGCGGACAGGATGGTCTTGGTCATGGTGCAGCACTCCCGGTCAGTCGGTCGCCTTTCAGGCGAAGGATCGTCAAGGAGCAGACCGTGCCTGCCGGATCCAACGGGGGCTATGCCAGCAAAGACACACAATCGACCAATCGTCCGAACAGGATAAAAACCGCGATCACATCGCTGTGACCGCGGCATTTTTGTTGAGGCTGCTGCAATGATCAGGCTGGTGCAATATATGTTGCGGCCTGACGCCCTTTATTCATCGTTTCAGCTTCCGCAGCATTGTGGCCGACGGGTCACGCGCGCCCGAGAAACGCGTTCTGCGGGAACAAAATCTTGCGAGCCTCGTCGTCGAAGTCCGTCTTGAAGGCGAAGGCGTCCTTCAGCGCGATGGCGCGCTGGGCGGCGGGCCGCGCCGAGATTTCGTCGAGATGGCGCTTCACATGTGGGAACAGGTCAGCCCAGTGATCGCCGACAGCGAAGCCGAGCCGCGTTGCCCAGCCCCAGACCGACATGTCGATCAGGGTATAGCGCTCGCCCAGCATGTAGCGGCCTTTGCCGAGCTGCGCGTCGATGATGCCCCAGTGCCGCTCGGCCTCGCGGGCGTAGCGGTTGATCGCATAGGGGATCTTCTCGGGTGCGAAGCGGCTGAAATGAACGGCCTGGCCGCAATAGGGGCCGATGCCGGTGGCGACGAACATCAGCCAGGACAGCATCTCGCCGCGGGCCTTCGGCGTGTCCTCGGGCAGGAACTGCCCGGTCTTCTCGGCGAGATAGAGCAGGATCGCGTTGCTGTCGAAGACGGTGACGTCGCCGTCGGTCAGCGCTGGCGTCTTGGCGTTGGGGTTGATGGCGAGGAAGTCCGGCTTGAACTGGTCGCCCTTGCGGGTGTCGACCGGCACCATCTCGTAGGGAAGCCCGGCCTCCTCGAGGAAGAGCGCGATCTTCGCCGGGTTGGGCGAGGGGTGGTAGTAGAGCTTGATCATCGGGGTCTCCGGCTTCGGGTGGTGGTCAAGAGCTGTCAGACGCCCAGATGCGCCGGCAGGTCGGTCAGGCGCGCGATGGTGACGTCGGCCTCGAAGCCAAGCCGTTCGGGGCGCATTCGCAACGCCTTGAACATCAGCGTCGGGTCGATCGTTGTGGCGGCCGCGAGATCGCCGCGCAGCGCCTCATCGGGCAGGCGGGCGATCCGCGCGACGCGAAAGCCATGCGCCTTCGCGCCGGCGATGTCGAAGCCGTTGGAGGAGACGAACAGGATCTGCTCGCGCGACAGGCCAAGCCTGGCCTCGACATGAGCGTAGCCGCGGGGATCGGGCTTGTAGGCGCCGATCTCGTCGACGCTGATCACGGTCTCCAGCAGCGCGCCGATCCCTGACTGCGCCACGAGACGGGCCAGCATGGCGGGGCTGCCGTTCGAGAAGATCGCCAGCCGCAGCGGAGACAGCGCCTCAAGCGCCTCGCGCGCCTCCGGATAGAGCGCCAGCGCATCATAGGCCGCGGATAGCTCGGCGAGGCGTTCGGGCGTCGCGGAGAGGCCGAGCGTCTCGACGGTGTAAGCCAGCGAATCCTGTGTCACCGTCCAGAAATCGGCGTACTGACCCATCAGGCTGCGCAGCCAGGTGTATTCGAGCTGCTTCAGCCGCCAGAGCTGGGTGATGACCGTGCCATGGCCAGGGAAGGCGGCCTCGGTCGCAGCCGCGACCGACTGGACGTCGAAGAGCGTGCCATAGGCGTCGAAGACGACAGCCTCGATCATCATGCCCGTTCCTCCCGCTCACATCCCCGCATCTTCTTAGCACTCGCAATGGCGCTGCGGCGCATGGTATCCGCACAGCGGTCTTCACAGTTTCTCACAGGTCGTCATGTCTGCCGCCTCTGCCAAGCGCCCCGTCATGCTGATGATCCTCGATGGCTGGGGCTGGCGCGAGGAGGCCGAGAACAACGCGGTGCGCCTGGCGCATACGCCGCATTTCGACCGGCTCTGGGCAGCCTCGCCCCATGCCTTCCTGAAGACCTCGGGGCTCGATGTCGGCCTGCCGCCCGGGCAGATGGGCAATTCCGAGGTCGGCCACCTCAATCTCGGGGCCGGCCGCGTCGTGATGCAGGATCTGCCGCGGATCAATCAGGCGATCGAGGATGGCTCGCTCGGGCAGGCCCTGGCGGCCAGCGGGCTGGTCGACGCGCTGAAGTCCAGCGGCGGCGCCTGCCATCTCCTCGGGCTCGTCTCGCCCGGCGGCGTCCATGCCCATCAGGACCATGCGGTGGCGCTGGCGCATCTGCTCGTCGAGCAGGGCATCCCGGTGCGGGTTCACATCTTCACCGATGGGCGCGATACGCCGCCGCGTTCGGCCGCCGGTTATGTCCGCGACTTCGTGGCCGCGCTGCCGCCGCAGGCGGTGATCGCGAGCCTGACAGGGCGCTACTACGCCATGGATCGCGACAACCGCTGGGAGCGCGTCGAGACCGCATGGCGGGCGATGGTGCTCGGCGAGGGCCCGGAGTTCGCCGACACCGCCGCCGCGATCGAGGCCGCCTATGCGCGGGGCGTCAACGACGAGTTCCTCCCGGCCTGCGTGATCGGCAGCTATGCCGGCATGGAGGACGGCGACGGGTTGCTGAGCTTCAACTTCCGCTCGGACCGGATCCGCGAAATCCTCGACGCCGTGCTGTTCCCGCAGTTTGCGGGCTTTGCCCGGCCGCGGCGGCCGGTGCTGGCGAAGGCCGTCAGCATGACCTCCTACAGCGCCGAGCTCGATGGGGTCATGCCGGCGCTATTCGCGCCGCAGACGCTGGCCAATGGCCTCGGCGAGACGGTGGCGAAGGCGGGGCTCGCACAGCTCCACATGGCGGAGACGGAGAAGTACCCGCACGTCACCTATTTCTTCAACGGCGGCGAGGAGACGCCCTATCCGCGCGAGGACCGCGTCATGGTGCCCTCGCCCAAGGTCGCGACCTATGACCTGCAGCCGGAGATGTCGGCGCCGGAGCTGACGGAGCGCGCGGTCGAGGCGATCGCGTCCGGCCGTTACGACCTCGTCGTGCTCAACTTCGCCAATCCCGACATGGTCGGCCATACCGGCGTGCTCAGCGCCGCGATCAAGGCGGTCGAGACCGTGGATACCGGGCTGGGCCGCATCGCCGAGGCTGTCGCCAAGGCGGGAGGGGCACTTCTGGTCACCGCCGACCACGGCAATTGCGAGCTGATGGTCGATCCCGTGACGGGCGCGCCGCATACGGCGCATACGACCTTCCCCGTCCCGGTGATGGTGATTGGCAGCGGCGCCGCGGCGCTCGCGGATGGCCGCCTTGCCGATATCGCGCCGACGCTGCTGGCGCTGCTCGGCGTGCCGCAGCCGGCCGAGATGACCGGCGGCTCGCTGCTGCGCTGAACACCGCGCGCGACGCTCCTGAAACGCGAACGGCGCGGACCAGGGTCCGCGCCGTTGCGATCGGGAAGGGGGCTGCCCTCAGTATTTGCGGACGGTCGGCGCCGGCGCGTAGGCGATCGGCTTCTCGACCGGGCCGCAGCAGCTCGGGTCGCTGAAGTTCCAGCGCATGCCGATGCGGACGTCGTGGCTGTCGATGCCCTTGAAGCGCACCGAGGAGCTCGGATTGGCGAGCAGGCCGTTGGCGCCGCGCAGGCCGACCGTCGGGCCGTCACCCATGTTCAGGTAGCGATAGCCGATGTCGAGCTTCAGGTTCGAGGTGACGTCGTAGGAGACGCCGGCCATCAGCGCCCAGGCGAGGTTGGTCTTGCTGGCCGAGTCGCCATAGGCATAGGAGGCGTTGGCGAAGGCAGCGCCCACGGCCTGGTTGACGCCGTTGTCGGTCAGGCCGCTGACGGTGTGGTTGGCCATACCAATGCCGACGCCGAGATAAGGCGTCAGGCAGTTCCAGGTGCCGAGATCGATATAGGCGTTGGCGAGCGCCACGAAGGTCGCGACATCGGCCCGGTAGACATTGGTCTGGTTGGTCGGGATGCCGAAATTGTACGAGAGCTGGTCGCGGCCGTTGAACGAGCCGCCGCGGTATTCGCCGGTCAGGTCGAACCGCAGATAGCTGTTGAACTGATAGCCGATGCCGACGCCGGCGAAGGCGGCGAACCCGCGATCCTGCTTGACGGTCGAGAAGGAGGTCACGCCGGCCGTGGCGAGCACGGGGCCGTTGTTCAGCTTCACATCGAGCTCGTCGAAGGACTGCGAGCCGACACCGATGTCGCCGCGCAGGTAGAAGCCGCTGCTGATCGTGCCCTTGAGGCCGAGCGGCTCGGGAGGCGGCGGAGCGGGATAGGCGAGATCGGCGGCGGCGGCGGCGGACGCCCCGAGCGCCAAGGCGCTTGTCAGCGCAATAGTTTTCAGGCTGCCCATGGCAGTGTCCCTCGCGTTTGCGCGGCACCCGTTACGCAGGCCGCGCGTGTTACCGACGAGGGAACGATGCCGGCAATTCCTTAAATGAGACTTAACCTTAGGAATTAACCTGAAAAAAGTCTGAAGCCGGCCCGAATACTTGCCGGGAGGTTAATTGGCGCAGAGGGGCTGTCGGTCCGAGCGCCGCCATGCCGGCTCGAAGCGACGCTTCGTCCAGCGACCGAGCAGGCAGCGGTTAGCCGCTGGATGATCCCGGCGGCGCGGCTGTGCCGCTCGGCCGGGATGACGGGGAGGGCAGAGCCCGGCGGGCTGACGCTAGCTACGCCGCCGCCTTGGTCACGGCCTCGACGATGTCGTCGACGGCGCGCATCACGAGGTCGCGGTCGTCACCTTCCGCCATCACGCGGATCACCGGCTCGGTGCCCGAGGGGCGGATGACCAGGCGTCCGCTTTCGCCAAGCATCTGGCGGGCGGCCTCGATGGCGCTGACGACGGGCTTCTCCTTGAGAGGCTGGCCCTGCTTGTAGCGGACATTCTTGAGGATCTGCGGCAGCGGCTCGAAAGCGTGGCAGACCTCTGAGACCGGCTTGTCCTGCCGCTTGACGGCGGCCAGCAGTTGCAGCGCCGCGACCAGACCGTCGCCTGTCGTTCCGAAATCCGAGAGGATGATGTGGCCGGACTGTTCGCCGCCGAGATTGAAGCCCTGGCTGCGCATGTGCTCGAGCACATAGCGGTCGCCCACCGCGGTGCGGGCGAGGCTGAGGCCCAGTCCCGCCAGATAGCGCTCCAGGCCGAGATTGGACATGACGGTGGCGACCACGCCAGGCTGCGTCAGGCGGCCATCCTCCTGCCAGGTGCGGGCAATGACGGCCATGAGCTGGTCGCCATCGACGACCTGCCCGAGTTCGTCGACGATCAGCACACGGTCGGCGTCACCGTCGAGCGCGATGCCGATATCGGCGCGCAATTCGCGCACCTTGGCGATCAGCGCGTCAGGCGCCGTCGAGCCGACATCCTTGTTGATGTTGAAGCCATCGGGTTCGATGCCGATGGCGATGACCTCGGCACCGAGTTCCCACAGAGCCTCGGGCGCGACCTTGTAGCCGGCCCCATTGGCGCAATCGATGACGATGCGCATCCCCTCGAGGCTCATATTGCGCGGCAGGGTGCGCTTGGCGAACTCGATATAGCGGGCATGGGCGCTCTCGATGCGCTTGGCGCGGCCCAGCGCCGGCGCGTTCGACAGGCGCGGGGCGAGATCGGAATCGATCAGCTTGGAGATCTCGGCCTCGACCTCGTCGCTGAGCTTGTAGCCGTCGGGGCCGAACAGCTTGATGCCGTTGTCCTCATAGGGGTTGTGCGAGGCGGAGATCATCACGCCGAGATCGGCGCGCATCGAGCGCGTCAGCATCGCGACCGCCGGCGTCGGCATCGGGCCGAGCAGCATCACGTCCATGCCGACCGAGGTGAAGCCGGCGACCATGGCGTATTCGATCATGTAGCCGGAGAGGCGCGTGTCCTTGCCGATCACGACGCGGTGGCGATGGGAGCCGCGCTGGAAGGCGAGACCCGTCGCCTGGCCGACCTTGAGAGCGAGGTCCGGCGTGATCACGCCATTGGCGCGCCCGCGAATGCCGTCGGTCCCGAAGTATTTGCGTGTCATGTCGTGTCCGTCCAACCGGGCGAGGAGCCCGCTCGGCTGCGTTCTATAGCGGGAATTGGTTTCCGCCTTCTCACGTTTTGTGACGGATCGTAGATGGGCGGCACCGACTTGAGTGCCTTACCCCAAACGCGCCGTCCTCCCGGGCGGAGCGGAGCGCAGACCCGGGACCCATTCCGGAACGGCTCAGGCATGGATCCCGGGTCTACCTACGGTCGCCCGGGATGACCGCGCGAATGAAATCCCTCACCTCACCCGAAGGCGAGCTGGACCTTCATCGCCTTCGACTTGTCGGCGGCGAGGTCGAAGGCCTCGATCGCGCGCTCGACCGGGATCGTCGCGGTCAGGAGCGGCGAGAGGTCGATCGTCTTCGAGCCGATCATCGCCACCGCCCAGTCGAACTCCTCATGGAAGCGGAAGGAGCCGCGCAGGTCGAATTCCTTGGCGACGACGACGTTCATCGGCAGAGTGAAATTGCCGCCGACGCCGATCTGCACGATCACACCGCCGGAGCGCACCACGTCGAAGGCGCCGGTCAGCGCATGCTGGTTGCCCGAGGCCTCGAACATGACGTCGAAGGCGCCCTTCTCGGCGCCGTATTCGGCCTTGAGCCGCTCCGGCTCGGCCATGACGTTGATGGCGCGGCTGGCGCCCATCTTCAGTGCTGTCGGCAGGGGCCCGTCGACCACGTCGGTGGCGACGATCTCGGCCGCGCCGGCGGCCTTGGCGGCGATGATGGTGAGGATCCCGATCGGCCCCGAGCCGGTGACGAGGACGCGCTTGCCGAGCAGCGGGCCGGCCCGCTTGACGGCGTGGAGGCAGACCGCGAGCGGCTCGGCGAAGGCGGCCTCGGCCGCGCTGACATGGTCGGCGACCTTCACCGCCTGGCGTTCCTCGATGACGAGCATCTCGCGGAAGCCGCCCTGGACATGGGGGAAGCGCATGGCGCTGCCATAGAACAGCATGTCCGTGCAGTGCTGCTGCTGGCCCATCTGGCAGTAGCGGCAATGGCCGCAGGCGCGGCTGGGATTGACGGCAACGCGATCGCCCACCTTGACGCGGGTGACCTCGGCGCCGACGCATTCGATCCGGCCGGCGATCTCATGGCCGAGGATCAGCGGCTCGCGCACGCGGATCGTGCCGAAGCCGCCATGCAGGTAGTAATGCAGGTCCGAGCCGCAGATGCCGCCGGCCTCGATCTTGACGCGGACCTGCCGCGGACCGGGTTCGCCGACGGCGACCTCGTCGATGCGGAGGTCCTTTTCGGCATGGATGACGACGGCGCGCATGGCGGCTTCTCCCTGCGAGGGCGACGACGCCCGCCCTCATTCTGTGTCGGCTCGATTGTCTAATCGATTGAAAGATGCTTACCGAAAGCGGCGGCACCGGCGCAAACGCAAACTGCCGCAGATGCTTCACCCTCGCGAGGATCGGCCATGTCTCTGTCGCTGTTCAGTCTGGAGGGCAAGATCGCCCTCGTCACCGGCTCCGGTCAGGGCATCGGGCTGGCGCTGGCGGAAGGGCTGTCGGAAGCCGGCGCGCATGTCGTGCTGAACGGACGCGACCGAGCCAAGCTGAAACGCGCCGCGCAGGCGATTTCGGCGGCGGGCCGCAAGGTCTCGGTGGCGCCCTTCGACGTCACCGACCAGGCGGCCGTCGAGGCGGGCGTCGCCATGATCGAGGCCGAGATCGGGCCGATCGACATCCTCATCAACAATGCCGGCATGCAGAAGCGCGCGCCGATCCACGAGTTCCCGGTCGATGGCTGGCACGAGGTGATGGCGACGAACCTGCACTCGGTGTTCTACGTCACCCAGGCCGTGACCAAGCGGATGCTTCCGCGCAAGCGCGGCAAGATCATCAGCATCGGCTCGGTGATGAGCGAGCTCGGTCGGGCGACGATCATCCCCTACACGGCCTCGAAGGGCGCGGTGAAGATGATGACGCGCGGGCTCGCCGCCGAACTCGGCAAGCACAACATCCAGGCCAATGCGATCGGCCCGGGCTATTTCACCACAGAGATCAACAAGGCGCTGATCGCCGACGAGGCCTTCACCGCCTGGGTCTGCAACCGGACGCCGGCCGGGCGCTGGGGCGAGACGAAGGAGCTGGTCGGCGCGGCGATCTTCCTGTCGTCGGCGGCCTCCGACTACGTCAACGGCCATCTGCTGATGGTCGATGGTGGATTGACCGCGGTGGTGTGAGGGCGGCCTTAGCGCGTTAGACATCCCGTCATTGCGAGCGCAGCGAAGCAATCCAGCGCTGCGTTCTATGCCTTCTGGATTGGTTCGCTGCGCTCGCAATGACGGCAAGGCGAAATTTGCGGGCTTCAGGCCTTTTCTTCGGCGAGCGGGCGGCCTTCGCGGGCTGCACGCGCCCGTTTCTCGAACTCCTTGCGGATGCCCTCGATCTTCTCCTCGTCGAGCTCCTCTAGATCCATCAGCTCCTGACGGGCGCCCTCGACCTTTGCGAGCAGCTCGTCGAGCTTGATCTGCATCGCGGCCGTGTCGCGGTTCTGGCTGTTCTGGATGATGAACACCATCAGGAAGGTGATGATGGTGGTGGAGGTGTTGATCACCAGCTGCCAGGTGTCGTTGAAGCCGAAGAAGGGCCCCGACAGGCCCCAGATCACGATGGCCGAGACCGCGACGGCGAAGGTTTGCGGCTTGCCGGCCCAGCGTGCGGTCGCCTGCGAGAGGCGGGTGAAGAGCGTGCGGTTGGTGAGCGGATCGGAACGCGATGCCATGACGAAGTCCCCCTGACCCCTGTGGATCGCAGGGTTCAACGTCCGGCGGATCGTGCGCGTTCCCCGCTCGGCGAGGCTCAATCCGCCCGGCGCTGCGACGCCTGCATCAGGAAGTCCCGTACGGCCGGATCGCTGCTCAGGCCGATGGCGCGCTTATAGGCTTCGCGGGCGGCCTCACCCTGTCCGGACCGGCGCAGCAGATGGGCCTTGAGGGCCCAGAAGGGCTGGTAGGACAGGACGTCGCCGGGTGGCAGCTCGGCCAGGGCCGCGAGCCCGGTCTCTGCGCCGGATGCCTCCGCCAAAGCCGCTGCCCGGCTGACCAGCACGCCGGTCGTCGGTGCGAGCCGGGCGAGCCCCTCATAGAGCCGGGCCAGGGCTGCGGCGTCGGTGTGTCCCGTCACCGCTCTTGCGGCATGGACGGACTGGATTGCCGCCTCGAGCTGGAACGGCCCCAATGTCGCGTGGCGGGCGGCTCGCGCCAGCTCGGCTTCCGCCTCCTTGATCAGCGCGGCAGACCAGCGCGCGGTGTCCTGCTCGGCGAGGGGCACGAAGGCGCCGTCGGCCGCCCTGCGGGCCTCGCGCCTCGCCTCGCCATGCAGCATCAGCGCGAGCAGGCCCCGCGCCTCGGGCTCGCCAGGCAGGAGCTGGATGACGAGCCGCGCCAGCCAGATCGCCTCCTCCGCGAGGCCGCGGCGCCGGGGATCGGCGCCTGCAATATCCTCCCAGCCGCTGCCATAGGCAGCGTAGATCGCCTGCAGCACGGCATCGAGCCGGCCGGGCAGCTCGGCCTGTTCGGGAATGGCGAAGGCGATGCGGGCATCGCGGATCTTGGCCTTGGCACGCACCAGGCGCTGCCCGAGCGCCGCGGGCGAGGTCAGGAAGGCCTGGGCGATGCGGGCAGCATCGAGGCCCAGCACAGTCTGCAGCATCAGCGGTGCGCGGGCGGCGGCGTCGATCGCCGGATGGGCACAGACGAAGAGCAGCTTGAGCCGCTCATCGGGAAAGGCTGCGCCGTCGGCGCTCGCATCCTGCTCCGCCAACAGGGTCAGGGTCGGCTCCGCCGCGGCGCGGATGGTTTGGCGGCGCCGCCCGTCGATCAGCTGGCGACGCGCGGTCGTCAGCAGCCAGGCCTCCGGACGGGCCGGGACGCCGTCCGAAGGCCAGCGGTCGAGCGCCAGCCGGAAAGCTTCCGCAAGCGCATCCTCGGCTGCCGCCAGATCGCGCCAGTCGCGGGCCAGCAGAGAGAGCAGGCGGCCATAGGAGGCGCGGGCGGCGAAATCGGCCGCCATCCGCGCCTCGTCGGCGGCGCCGGCCTCCGCTGTCATCAGGCGGAGGGCTGAGGCGGGGGCGGCAGCACCGGGCGCACCTCGGTCGAGCCATAGGACGAGGCCGGGCTGCGCGCCGCCCAGTCGAGCGCGGCGTCGAGGTCGGGCACGTCGATGACGAAATAGCCGCCGAGCTGCTCCTTGGTGTCGGGATGCGGTCCGTCCTGTACCTGGCGCTGGCCGTTGCGCACCCGCACCATCGTGGCGCTGTGGGGCGGCTGCAGGCCTGCGCCGCTGACCACGATCCCGGCCTGGTTCAGCGCGCCGACATAGGCCATCCATGAGGCCCAGTAGGCCGGCCCCTTGGCGGGGTCGTCGCGCAGGCCGAATTCGGTGTCCGTCTCGCGGAAGATCAACATGTACTGCATGGGGCGAACTCCTCGTCACCTGACGCCGGAGAACCATCCCCCGGCTGGCATGATGACGTCCAGCCCCGGCCGGTTTCGACAGGCGGTCGAAAAAAATCCGCCGGCCGTTCGCTCTCAGGCCTTTGCCAGCCTCTGCGCGTGCCAGGCGATGTGCTGGGCCATGAAGGTCGAGATGAAGTTGTAGGAGTGGTCGTAGCCCTCCCGCATCTGCAGCTCGAGCGGGATGCCGGCCGCCGCGCAGGCAACCTCGAGCAGCTGCGGCCGCAGGCCCTCGTCGAGGAAGCCGTCGGCGGTGCCCTGGTCGACCAGCAGGTCCTTCACCCGGTGCCCGTCGGCGATCAGCAGCGTCGCATCGTAAGGACGCCAGGCGCGCTCGTCGGTGCCGAGATATTTCTCGAGGGCGGGGCGCGACCAGCCGGCGGTCGAGGGCTGGGCGATCGGCGCGAAGGCGGAGACGGAGGCATAGCGCTCGGGATTCTTCAGCGCGAGCGTGATTGCGCCATGGCCGCCCATGGAGTGGCCAAAGATGCCCTGGCGGGTCATGTCGACCGGGAAATGCCGCGCGACCAGCTCCGGCAGCTCGTCGCGGATGTAGCTCTCCATCCGGTAGTTGGTGTCGTAGGGCGCCTGCGTCGCATCGAGGTAGAAGCCGGCGCCGGAGCCGAACTGCCAGTTGCCCGGCTCGTCGGGCACGCTCTCGCCGCGCGGGCTGGTGTCGGGGCAAATGATCGCGACGCCATTGGCGGCCGCGGCGGCGCGGTACTCGCCCTTGTCCATGACGTTTTGATGCGTGCAGGTCAGGCCCGAGAGATACCAGAGCAGGGGAACCGGCCCGTCCTCGATCTGCGGCGGCAGGAAGATCGCGAAGGTCATCGGGCAGGCGCAGGCCGTGCTGTCATGGCGATAGACACGCTGCGAGCCGCCGAAGGCCTTCGAGGACGAGACGAGTTCCATGGGGTGTTCCTTATGCTCTGGTCGTGCCCGTCATGGTCGGGCTTGACCCGACCATCTCGGAAACCAGTGCCTTTTATGGGGCAGTCGCGCTCTGCCGGGAGGGGCTCCTCTCCCGGCACGCGATTCTCGGGTCTGCGCTGCGCTTCGCCCGAGAATGACGGATGGCCTCAGTACACGACCACGCTGCGGATCGACTTGCCCTCATGCATCAGATCGAAGCCGTGGTTGATCTCGTCGAGCGAGAGCTTGTGGGTGATCAGGTCGTCGATGTTGATCTTCCCCTCCATGTACCAGTCGACGATCTTGGGCACGTCGGTGCGGCCGCGCGCGCCGCCGAAGGCCGTGCCCTTCCAGACGCGGCCGGTGACGAGCTGGAACGGACGCGTCGCGATTTCCTTGCCGGCCTCGGCGACGCCGATGACGATCGACTCGCCCCAGCCGCGGTGGCAGCACTCGAGCGCCTGGCGCATGACGTTGACGTTGCCGGTGGCGTCGAAGGAGAAGTCGGCGCCGCCGCCGGTGAGATCGACGATGGCCTGGACGACCTTGTCGTTGCCGACCTCCTTGGGATTGACGAAATCGGTCATGCCGAACTTGCGCGCCATCTCCTGCTTGGCCGGGTTGATGTCGACGCCGATGATCTTGTCGGCGCCGACCATGCGGGCGCCCTGGATCACGTTGAGGCCGATGCCGCCCAGCCCGAAGACCACGACATTGGCGCCCGGCCAGACCTTGGCGGTGTAGATCACAGCGCCGATGCCGGTGGTGACGCCGCAGCCGATGTAGCAGATCTTGTCGAAGGGCGCGTCTTCACGGACCTTGGCGAGCGCGATCTCGGGCAGGACGGTAAAGTTGGCGAAGGTCGAGCAGCCCATGTAGTGGAAGACCTCGCCGCCATCGCAGGAGAAGCGGCTCGTGCCGTCGGGCATCACGCCCTGGCCCTGCGTCGAGCGGATCGAGGTGCAGAGATTGGTCCGCCGCGAGAGGCAGGACTTACAGCTGCGGCATTCGGGCGTGTAGAGCGGGATGACGTGGTCGCCGGGCTTCAGCGAGGTTACGCCGGCGCCGACCTCGCGGACGATGCCCGCGCCCTCATGGCCGAGGATCGCGGGAAACTTCCCTTCCGAATCCATTCCCGACAGCGTGTAGGCGTCGGTGTGGCAGATGCCGGTCGCCATGACCTCGACCAGGACCTCGCCGGCCCTCGGGCCGCCGATCTCGATGGTCTCGATGGTGAGCGGCTTGCCGGCTTCCCAGGCGACGGCGGCGCGGGTCTTCATCGGGCGGTTCCTTCCTCGGTTTCTCGGGTCATTTCAGATAGGGGCGGATCACACGCATGATCTCGCCGATCTCGGCCGGCTCGCCAGCCGGGACAGGGTCGTGGGCGTTGTGATCTCCACAGGCCTGGCCCATCAGCGTCTCGCGCAGATGGCTTTCCAGCACCTCCGCCATCAGCCCGGTCGCGGCGCCGCGCAGGGCCGAGAGCTGCTGCAGCAGAGCGCCGCAGGGCTCGCCGCGCTCGACGGCGGCGATCAGCGCATCGGCCTGGCCGCGGATGCGCTTGAGCCGCGTCACCGCGCGCTTCTTTTCCTCGGGGCTATGCGGCATCGGCGCCTTGATACTGGGGTGGAGTATCGACGAGCTTTTTCTAGAGGCGTTGCCGGCGGTCGTCAACGCGAGCGCCTGCGCCAACGAAAAGGCGGACGCATCGCTGCACCCGCCTTCGTGAAGCGTTTTCGTGACGCGAGCGTGGCGCGCGCGCCGAAGGCTCGTGATCAGAAGCTGTAGGCGGCCTTCACCTTGACGAGGTGCTGGCTGAAATTGGTCAGGTCGAGATCGCCGGGCTGGCCCTTGGCCTTGCCCGCCACCTGCACATTGTAAGCGGCCGAGATCGCGAACTGCTTGGTCGCCTGCCAGAACACGCCGGGGCCGGCAAAGGTGGCGTAGCCGGCTTCCTTGGCGAAGCCGAGCGTGTTGTAGGCGCGCTGGTGGCGGACCTCGCCGCTCAGATAGACGCCGTCCAGCACCTGCCAGGCGAGCGAGCCGCCGACGGTGAAGGTCGAGGAGCGGGCATAGGGATCGGGACCCGTCCAGGTCATGTCGTGCGACAGGTTGAGTGCCGCGTAGAGCTTGCCCGGCATCAGGGTCTTGTCGGCGAAGAGGCGCAGGCCAGTGTTGTAGGCGGTGAAGCGGCCGGCGCCGTCGGGGTCGATGCGGTTGAAGCTGGGGTCGATCACGGCGGTCAGGCCGATGCCGTGCATGTCGCGGCCGAGGATCTTGTATTTGGTCTCGATGCCGGCGCCGAAGCTGCGCTCGTCGGTGCTGATCCCGGCCAGGGAGGAGCGGGAATAGCCGCCGAGCAGATAGGGGCCGACCTCGAGGCAGGGCAGCAGGCCATAGGAGCCCTGCAGCATCAGCCCGTGGCTGTTGGACGATCCCGTGCGGGTGCCATAGGCGCCGCCATAGGTCAGGCTCGGGCCGAAGGAGCCCTTGTCGGCGACGTCGGAGCCGGTGGTGAAGCCGAAGGCGTCGGTCGGGATGCCTTCGTTCTCGCTGCAGGCCAGCGCCACCGGCGGCGCGACCGGTGCGCCCTTGCGCGAGGGCAGGTCGGCGGCATGGGTGCTGCCGGCGGTCGCGAGCAGCAGGGCCGCGAGGGCGCAGGAGGACGAGATGAGGGTGTGGCGGGACATGGCGGGCTCCGGACCGGCGGGCGCTGGTTAGCGCGAGCGAGAAGGCCGCCGCGCGGTACCCGACCTTGCGTCAGTTATGCTTAATGAAGCGTTTCCGGCCAGAGGCGGCATGGCCTCCAGATGAAACATTGTTACAGTATGGTGCCCGTGCAACAGGAGGCCGGGGCTTCACCCTTGCGGCGTCAAACTCTTGATCCGCGCGAGGCCGAGCGGCGCGATCTCGGCGAGTTCGGCGAGCGGCTTCCAGGCGGCGGCATGGACCTCCTCAATCTGGGCGACGAGCGGCGCCGCAGGATCGGCCAGGAAGAGGTATTGCAGGTCGTGATGGACATGGGCCGGCTCGCCGCGCGCGGGCTTGCCGGGGACGTCATGGCTGTCGATGACGAAGGGCAGGTCGGTGCCCTCGTGCCAGGGATGCAGCCGCAACCCCTGCACGCCGGTTTCCTCGAGCGCCTCGCGCGCGGCGGAGGCATGGAAGCTCTCGGCCTCCTCCCAATGTCCGCCGGGCTGGAGCCAGCGGCCGATCACGACATGGTCGATCAGCAGGATGCGGGCATGATCGGGCGAGAGCACATAGGCGCTGGTGGTGACATGGCCGGGGAAGCAGTCGCGCGAGTCCAGCGCATGGCGCTCCGCCATCTGCCAGCGCAGCAGCGAGAGATGCTCGCGGGGGCCGGCGACCTCGGCGCGATAGCGCTCGACGGCGGCCGCGAGGCGGGTGGGGAAGGCGGGCTGGCTCATATCCGGGGCACCCTGTTCGTGACGTCACCCTTGTAGCGCTCCGCAGCGGACTTGCACGCGACCGGAAGTTGTGGCTTTGAGCCAGCGCCCTGCATGGGCCCTGCGAGAATGCCGTGACGGACCAGCTCGTCTGCCCCTATTGCGACGCCGAACTCAATCCCGGCGCGATCTCCTGCCGATGCTGCGGGCGCGACCTGACGCCGGTGCTGCCGCTGCTGCGCCGGCTCGATGCCGCCGAGCGACGGATCACGGGGCTGGAGGAGGCGCGCGCCTCCCTCGAACAGGCACTCGACGAGGTCCGCCGCTTCAAGGCCGAGGCCGTGCCTGCGCCCGCTGCGGGGGCGGCGGCGACCGCGCCGGGCTCGGACGATGTCGCGCTGGCGGATGCGGCCGATGCGGCCGCCGCCGCGCTGGTGCCGCCGCCGCGTCGCCGGCTCTGGGCGCTGCTGTTGGGCTTCCTCGTCCTGCTCGGGGCCTATGCCAGTGTGGTGTTCTGGCTCGACCTGCCACTCTGGGTGCTGCGCACTGCCTCGATCGTCGTGCCCTTCGTCACGGGCGCCGTCTATCTCGGCGTGCGGCCCCGGCTGGCGAAGATCGACATCGCGGTTACGGTGGCCTTCGCGATTTTTTCCGTCGCGACAATGAACGCATGGCTCGGCTGGAGCGACAACATCCCCGTGCTGCCACAAGGAGTCGCCGCCTGGCGCGAAACGATGTTCTATGCGCTGAGCATCGGCGCCTCGCTCTTCGCCGGCATGCTGCTGCGCGTGTCCCAGGCCGCTCTCAGCGCCAAGGGCCTCGCCTCGCTGCCGGGGCTGCGCCAGGGCCTGTCGTCCGTTCACGGAAAACTGCCGCTCGAAACGCTGAAGACGATCGAAACCGCGATTCTCATGGCCAGCACTGTCCTGTCCGTCGCCGCCGGCCTGATCGCCGGCCTCCTGGGATTGAAGTGACCGCGATGATCCAGCCGACCGCCTGCCGCCTGTTGCCCGCTCTCTTGCCCGCTTTCCTGCCCGCCATCGTCGCCTGCGCGGTCCTGCTGGCGGCTGCGCCCCTGCGTGCGGCCGAGCCCGTCCAGCTCATCACCCGCGAGGAGGCGGGGCTGCCCGCTCCAGACGCGACCGGCGTTCCGACGCGCAATCTCACGCGCGGACCCGGCATCGACACGCAAGGGACGCTCGACAGCGGCGTCGCCGGCAAGCCGCTGCGGCTGGCGGTGAAGTTCCTGCCGAGCAACGGCGTGCCGGTCGATCCCGAGAAGGTGCAGGTGATCTACCGGCGCCAGCCGGCGCTCGACGTCACCGCCCGCGTCAAGGCCTTCATCACGCCCCAGGGCATCGAGGCGCCCGCCGTGCTGGTGCCGCCGGGCAAGCACATCATCGAGATCCTGGCCGTCGACAAGGAAGGCCGCATCGGCCGCGCCCAGATGACGTTGACGGTGGCGCCGGCGCCGTAGGGCAGCGGGCGTCATGCTCGGGCTCGCCCCGAGCATCTCGGGACGAGAGAGGCTCCTCGCCCTTATCGGCCTGAGATTCTCGGGTCTGCGCTTCGCTTCGCCCGAGAATGACGGCCAGCCGAAATCCCCGCCTGCGCTTCCACGCCGGCGTCACAAATGAGGGGCAGCGGAGCGCCGCGAGGCGCGGGTCTCGATATCCGCATCCGTTGAGCCAGGATGCGGCGCGGATGGATTGAGCCACCATCCGCACGCCCCGTGGCGCTCCGCTTGTCGGCGATTTTTGACCTCGGGCCGCGCTTATCGGGTCGAAAGCCAGCCTCCGCCGCGAGCCCTGGACGCCAGTTCCCCTCATCGGGTTGTCGCGCCGTCAGGCATGGGACGAAGGCGTGATGCGAACGACCTGTCCAGCGAGCTCCTCGCACAGGGGCCGTAGTACCCCATGCAGACAAGCTTGCGCAGTCTGCATCACTTTGAGTGGAAAACGCCACCGCAGGCGGCGGCTTTCGGCGGTGCCCCGAAGCCTCCCGAGTGCGGGGTGCAAACCAGCCCGCAGGCGCCGCGCCCATCCCCGCCAACGGCTTGCCTTCTGGATGGCTGCCCCTCGGGGATGAGGTGGTGGCATCCTAGGGTGAGAAAGAAGCAGCGGGGATTAATTTTCCGATCCTCCCCGTCATGGTCGGGCTTGTCCCGACCATCCACGTCTTCACGCAGGAACGATCGGCGATGCCCTTCCACAGAGCGGCTCGCCCGGCATCGGCGTCGCAAGACGTGGATGGTCGCCACAAGGGCGACCATGACGGGGAAGGAGCCGGCGCCTTATGCCTCGGCAGCGGTGAGGTCTGCGCCCCGCTGGTCCAGGGGCCGACACCTCTCCCCAGCCCCTCTCCTTACAGGAGAGGGGTTCCCCGCGCCTTTCGCTGATCGCCTAGGTCTGCTTCGGCCCCCCTGCAGACATAGCGAGTCGTTCGAACAAACATCCGCTTAGCGCCAATCCTGATTTTTAACAGGAATTACCTCTCTCGATAAAACCGACCGTCACTGGTGGCGTCGTCAGAGGGCTTGGCCCGCCAAGCCGCTAGACCTGCAATGCGGGGGGGGCGGGGATGGTCGGGCGCAGCGGTCTGCAGAATGCCGTTACGACAGTTCCGATGAGCCAGTCTCGGTCGTCACCGGTTGAGCGTCGCGACAAGGAAGCGTCCCAGCCTTGCCCAGTAGACTCGGAGCTCGTTTTCCATCGGCGCGAAATCTGGCGAGTGGATATAGCGCTGCATACTCGCAACCGAAATGAGCTGGTCATTGAGCCTTATGCGTTCCAACTCGTCGAAGTAGTCCCGGTTGATGATCTGCCGCTGGAGTAGGCTGGTGGCGACCGCACCCACTTTACGTGAAAGGTTATCGGGAACGTTCAGCGCGTGCTCGGCAATGTAGCTCTCCACCGTGAGCTCGAGGAGGATGCGCATAAGCGCCGATACAGCATTCGGATGTTCCCGCAGTGTGAGCAACTGCAGCTCCTCCCATATCGCCCGGGCACGCTGCTGAGCCGCAGTCCATTGAATGTGGGGCGCGTCGGAAGGAATGAATGTCGTCTGGGGCGGGCGAGGCGGCGCTTGATTACGTCTTGGATTGCGGACGGCGCCAAGCGCATCGACGGGCTCGGCTAGGCGCTCGTTCTCGGCAGGAAGGACGCCTTGGTCCTGCAGGCGATTCAGATAGGACCGCTTCCCCTCGTTGTTCCATAAGCCGCCGAGGGTAACCACCTGATTGGCGAGGTCGCTGGTGATGCGGTGCAGCGCATCGGTCACGGCACCGTGCTCATGGGTAAGGCGGAAACGGCGGCCGCCCGTGCTAATACCGGCGCGGTTGCGAAACTCCTCCGACGAGAGAAGTCTAGTCAAAGTCGACCATGGAATGTTTCCTTGAGGAAGTCGGTCAGCATCGGCCAATAATCGCTCGACTTCGGCCGCGACGTTGATGCCCCCGCCTTGGCCGGTGCGCTCCACGAAATTGAGCTTGGCACGATCATTCCAGCCGAGCTGCCCCACGCCGCGCTCGCTGAGAGCCGGTGTGCCTGCGGAAGAGGATACTGTCGATAAGGTTGCGGTCCCTCTCGACTTGGCAAGTCAAGCGGTCAGGGACGACTTCGCGCGCTTCATCGCGAAGCCTAGTGAAGTGGACACGCAGATCCGCAGTAGGGGTGCGCGCCGGATCGAGCAGTAGCTTGAGACAGGTAATCCTCCGATTCCCGTCGAATACTATGAAGCTATCATCGGCAGGCATGACAAGCGGTGGGTCGTATACTGCGCCGACCTCAGCAATGTCTGCTGCGAGATTTCGCATCTGAACATCGTGCAGGCGAAAAAGCTCTGCAACAGCGAGATCTTCACTGCCGACTTCGCCGTGGCGGTCATTCGCCTGATTAACGCGGAGATCGACAACAGCTAGGTCTTCGTACGCCAACTTCGCCCCCTCTTCAGACAGCAGGCGACTATGCACCTCTGCATACGGGAGCGAAATGCTTGAATCTCGCTCTGGCAGATGCCGGACCGGCAGGGGCCAACTAGCGGGTGAACGTCCGCTTCCGACCCATTGCAGACGAAAAAGGCGGCGCCTCGCGGCGGCGCCCTTGCATTAGCAGAGCCTCAGCCCCTCACAGCTTTCCATAAGCCGGCAGGGTCAGGAAATCCTCGAACTGCGGCGCCAGCGAGAGCTCCGAGAACAGCGCGATCGCCTCGGGGAAGCGGCCCTTGTCGTAGGTCTCCGCGCCGAGTTCGGTCTTCACGCGGGCCATTTCTTCGGTGAGGCAGCGCCTGAACAGGTCGGGGGTGACCTTGGTGGTGCCGTCGACCTCGACGCCATAGCTGACGAACTGCCAGATCTGGGCGCGGCTGATCTCGGCCGTCGCGGCGTCCTCCATCATGTTGTAGATCGGCACCGCGCCGCGGCCGCGCAGCCAGGCTTCGAGATACTGCACGCCGACGCGGATGTTCTCGCGGAAGCCCTCTTCCGTGCGCGTGCCCTGATGGACTTCCAGCAGGTCCTTGGCGGTGACGTTGACGTCCTCGCGCTTCTTGTCGAGCTGGTTGGCCTGCGGCATCAGCCGGTTGAAGACCTCCATGGCGACGGGGACGAGGTCGGGATGGGCGACCCAGGTGCCGTCATGCCCATTGCTGGCCTCGCGCTCCTTGTCGGCCTTGACCTTGGCGAAGGCGGCGGCGTTGGCCTCGGGGTTGTTCTTCACCGGGATCTGCGCGGCCATGCCGCCCATGGCGAAGGCGCCGCGGCGGTGGCAGGTCTTGATCAGCAGCAGCGAATAGGCGTTCAGGAAGGCCTTGGTCATCACGACCTGCGAGCGGTCGGGCAGGACGAAGGCCGGGTTGCGGGCGAGCTTCTTGATGAAGGAGAAGATGTAGTCCCAGCGGCCGCAGTTCAGGCCGGCCATGTGGTCGCGCAGTTCGTAGAGGATCTCGTCCATCTCGAAGGCGGCCGGCAGCGTCTCGATCAGGACGGTGGCCTTGATCGTGCCGGTCTTGAGGCCGAGCGCTCCTTGCGCGGCGACGAAGACGTCGTTCCAGAGGCGTGCCTCGAGATGGCTCTCGAGCTTGGGCAGGTAGAAATAGGGGCCCGAGCCCGCGGCGAGCGCGGCCTTGGCGTTGTGGAAGAGATAGAGCCCGAAATCGACCAGCGAGCCCGACGCGATCTCGCCGTCGATCTCGATATGGGCCTCCGGCAGATGCCAGCCGCGCGGCCGGATGATCAGCACGGCTGGCTTGGGGCCAAGCTTGTAGGCCTTGCCGGTGGTCGGATCGGTGAAGTCGATCGCGTTGGCCCAGCGGTCCTTCAGATTGATCTGGCCCTCGACCATGTTGGCCCAGACCGGCGAGGAGGCGTCCTCGAAATCGGCCATGAAGACTTTTGCGCCGCAGTTCAGGGCGTTGATGATCATCTTGCGATCGACCGGGCCGGTGATCTCGACGCGGCGGTCGAGCAGGTCGGCGGGGATCGGCGCGACCGTCCAGTCGCCCTCGCGGATATGGCGGGTCTCGGCCAGGAAGTCCGGCGTCTCGCCGGCGTCGAAACGCTTCTGGCGCTCGGCGCGCAGGGCGAGCAGGCGCTTGCGCGTTTCGTTGAAGCGGCGGTGCAGGTCGGCGACGAAGGCGAGCGCGTCGTGGCTCAGCACTTCGTCATAGCGCGCGGCGAGCGCACCCTTGACGACGACGCCCTTGGGAAGGGTGAGGGAAGCTTCGGTCATCGCATGCACTCCGGCTGGCGGTTTGTGCCGCGGGTTATCGCTCAGGAGCATCCTTCACGAAACGGGTGCAAAAGGGGAAGACCTTTTCCAAAACGGAAAATATGACGTTGCGTCACGTTTGTGGGCGTCAACAGCGATTTCGTCAAAAGCCGTCAAATGGCGGCGATACCGACAATTCGAACGATCGAATTCAGCCCGCGGCAAGGCGCCATTGCTCTCCTGAGCCCGGATATCGGGGGATAGCCATGAAGGTGCCTGTCATGTTGAAGCGGCTGAAGCGGTTGTGCTCGGACGAGCGCGGCAATGTGATCACGATCTTCGGCTTCGCGCTGGTGCCGATCATCGGGCTGACGGGCGCGACCATCGACTATTCCCGCGCCACCGAAGCACGCATGAAGCTGAACTCGGCGGTCGACTCGGCGGCGCTGATGGCAGCGCGCGACGCGACCAAGCTGAGCGACAGCGAGCTGCGCGACCGGATCAACAAATGGGTCGCCGCCAATCTCAGCGGCGAGGCCGCCAAGAGCTTCACCAGCGCCAACATCACCATTGACCGGACGGCCCGCACGATCACCGTGGCGGCCAATCTGTCGATCGACACCAGCCTGACGCGGCTGATCGGCAAGGACAGCGTGACGGTGGCGAGTTCGGCCCAGTCGACCTGGGGCACGAACACGATCGAGCTGGCGCTGGCGCTGGACAATACGGGCTCGATGGGCTCGTCCGGCAAGATGGACGCGCTGAAGGCCGCCTCGCTCGACCTCATCAAGATCATGAAGGACGCGACGCTGACCACGGACCAGATCCGCATCTCGGTCGTGCCCTTCGCCACGCAGGTCAAGGTTTCGACAACGCTGAAGGACGAGTCCTGGCTGCGCTACGACCAGAGCAAGACGACCTGGTCGCAGGATCGCCGGGGCAACTGGATCGCCAACACCGTCACGATCAACAAGTCGAGCTGGACCGGCTGCATCAGCGACCGCGACCAGCCCAACGACGTCAAGGACAATGAGAGCGTCTCCGCCTATGGCACGCTCTATCCGGCGGATTTCTGCGCGCAGTCGACGCTGGCGCCGATCCTGCCGCTGACCTCGGACTGGACGGCGCTGGCCAACGCCATCAACGGCATGACCCCGGTGGGCAACACCAACGTCACCATCGGTGCCAATTGGGGCATGGCGACGCTGACGCCGGGCGTCCCCTTCGGCGAGGCCAAGCCGTTCTCGACGCCGCGGCTGTCGAAATACATGATCCTGCTGACCGACGGCGAGAACACGCAGAACCGCTTCACCTCGAGCGCAAGCGCCATCGACGACCGCACCAAGCTGGCCTGCCAGAGCGCCAAGGACGCCGGAATCAGGGTCTATACGGTGCGCGTCATCGACGGGAACAGGACGCTGCTGCAGAACTGCGCCAGCTCGCCCGGCATGTACTACGAGGTCAGCAGTGCTTCGCAGCTGACGCCGGTGTTCCAGCAGATCGCCCGCGAGATCAGCCAGATCCGCCTGACGCAGTGAGCGCGGTAAAGCGCGCCAGGAACAGTTCCTGCGCGCCTTGCGTGTCGAGCGGCTGCAGCAGCGCCGTCACCGCCCGCGGCAGTGCCTGCGGCCGGCCGAAATAGCGCAGCGCCTCCTCGCGGGAGAAGCCGGCGAGCTCGGTGGCCTCCAGGAAGGCGGCGATGGTGTCGGCCTCCTTGGTCTTGCGCTTGAGTACAGCGGGCGGGGCCGCCGGCAGGCCGAAGCGCAGATGGATGGCGCCGAGCAGCCGCGTCTCCACCGCCTTGTAGGCGTCGCCCATCACGACCTTGAACGGCGAGATCATGTCGCCGATGACGTATTCCGGCGCATCGTGCAGCAGCGCCATAAGCCGCCAACTCTCCGACCAGTCGGGGTTGAGATGATCGGCAATGGCCTCGACCAGCAGGCTGTGCTGCGCGACCGAGAAGGAATGGGGTCCTTGCGTCTGGCCGTTCCAGCGCGCGACGCGGGCGAGCCCATGGGCGATGTCCTCGATCTCGACATCGAGCGGCGAGGGGTCGAGCAGGTCGAGCCGGCGTCCGGACAGCATGCGCTGCCAGGCGCGCGGCGGGGCGGGGGCGCGGGCCATGGTCAGGCGGCCGGCCTGATGTCGCGTGCCAGCGCGGCGCATTCTTGCCAGCGGAAGCAGCCGGTGAGGTGGTCGTTGACCAGCCCGCAGGCTTCCATGAAGGCGTAGACGATCGTCGGGCCGCAGAAGGTGAAGCCGGCCTTCTTCAGATCCTTCGCGATCGCTTCGGAGAGCTTCGTCTGTGTGGGCACCTCGCCCTGGGTGCGGAAGCTGTTCTGCAGGACGCGGCCGTCGAGATGTTTCCAGAGGAAATCGGCAAAGGGCTCGCGCTCGTTGATGGCGAGATAAGCCCGCGCGCTCTTGATCGTGCCCTCGATCTTGCCGCGATGGCGGATGATGCCGGGGTCGGCGAGCAGGCGCTGGACGTCCGTTTCGCCAAAGCGCGCGACGGCCTCGGGCTCGAAACCGGCAAAGCCGGCGCGGAAGGCGTCGCGCTTCCGGAGGATCGTGATCCAGGACAGTCCGGCTTGGAAGCCGTCGAGGATCAGCTTCTCCCAGAGCGCGCGGGAATCGTACTCCGGCACGCCCCATTCGGTGTCGTGATAGGCGAGATAGAGCGGGTCGGTTCCCGGCCAGCGGCAGCGAAATTTGCCGTCCGGCCCGGCGATGGCGGTGCGCTCCTCGCCCGCGGTGGTCGTGTCGCTCATGCCGCGGCTCCGAAGCCCGCCTCTCCGGGGAAGGGGAAGCGGATGAAATCCGGCTTCGCCAGCGTAAAGGCCATGCCGCCGCCGAGCAGGGGTTCGCCCGCAGCCTGCGCATCGGCGACACGGTCGAGTCGCAGCAGAGCGAGCGCGCGGCCGTTCGCGCCGGAGCCGATCTTGCCCAGCGGCTTGCCGCCGGCCACGGCTTCCGCGCCGGTCTCGGCGGCGATGCCGCCGTCGAACACGACGGGTACGACGCGGGTGCGGGCGGTGCCGCGATGCTGCATGCGGGAAACGACCTCCTGGCCGATATAGCAGCCCTTCTTGAAGGAGACGCCGCCGGTCTGGTCGAGCAGCGCCTCATGCGGGAAGGCGTCGCCATAGGCGAAGTCGCGGCCGCCCTCGGGGATGCCGAGCGCGACGCGGCGGGCATGCCAGTCTTCCGCAGGGGCGGTCGCGATCTCGGCGGCACTGCTGCGGTCGATCAGGGCGCGCTGGCCCAGTCCTAGCAGGCGCGGATCGGCATAGACGAGGCCCGCATCGGCCGGCAGCGCACCACCATCCGTCGTGGCGATCACGGCCGTCGCCTCCGTGAGGTCGTCGAGCGTCACCTTGGCGCGCAGCTTGTAGAGCTTGAGGCGTTTCATCAGGTCGGCGGTGTGGAGCAGGGGCGTGTCGAGCAGGAAGCCGCCGCCCTCCGCATCGGGGACTGCGACGACCAGAAAATCGCAGATGATCTTGCCCTGCGGTGTCAGCAGCGCGCCGTAGCCGGCCTTTTCTGGCGTCACCGCGTCGAGGTCGTTTGTGACGAGGTTCTGCAGGAAGGGGCGGGCGTCCTCGCCGGCGACGCGGATGACGCCGCGGTCGATCAGATGGGTGGCGGGCATAGGGGTGTCTCCGGCGTGTCCGTCATTGCGAGCGAAGCGAAGCAATCCAGAAGGACGTAGAGCGCGCGGCCCCTGGATTGCTTCGCTGCGCTCGCAATGACGATTGACCCGATAGGTAGGCGGCTTCGCGCGCGTTCTCAACTCGCCAGCGCACGCCGTTTCGGCTAATCGCGGTTCATCGCAGACCGACCGGGAGCCCCGCCATGCCGCAGATGTTCGACGTGATCCTCAAGGGCGGCACGGTGGTGAACCATGACGGGCGCGTGCAGCGCGATCTCGGCATCACCGGCGGCAAGATCATGGCGCTCGGCGATCTCTCGCGCGCCTCGGCCGGCGAGGTGGTGGATTGCACGGGGCTGCACATCCTGCCCGGTGTGATCGATTCCCAGGTGCATTTCCGCGAGCCGGGGCTCGACCACAAGGAGGATCTGGAGACCGGCTCGCGCGCGGCGGTGCTGGGCGGCGTCACCTGCGTCTTCGAGATGCCCAACACCAACCCGCTGACGACGAGCGAAGCGGCGCTGGCCGACAAGATCGCGCGCGGGCGGCACCGCATGCATTGCGACTTCGCCTTCTGGGTCGGCGGCACGCATGAGAACGTGAAGGACATCCCCGAGCTGGAGCGCCTGCCGGGCGCGGCCGGCATCAAGGTCTTCATGGGTTCGTCCACCGGTAACCTGCTGGTCGAGGACGATGCGGGCGTCGCCGCCATCCTGCGCCAGACGCGCCGGCGGGCCGCCTTCCATTCCGAGGACGAGGGCATGCTGCGCGAGCGGATGGGCCTGCGCGTCACCGGCGACCCGGCGAGCCACCCGGTCTGGCGCTCGCCGGAAGTCGCGCTGACCTGCACGCAGCGGCTGGTGCGGATCGCGCATGAAACGGGCGCGCGCGTGCATGTCCTGCACATCTCGACCGGCGACGAGATGCTGTTCCTGAAGGACCACAAGGATGTCGCGACGGTGGAGGTGCTGCCCAACCACCTGACGCTGGTTGCGCCCGATTGCTACGAGCGGCTGGGCACCTATGCCCAGATGAACCCGCCGATCCGCGACGACAGCCACCGCCAGCGCATCTGGTGGGGCGTCGAGCAGGGCATCGTCGACGTGCTCGGCTCCGACCATGCGCCCCATACCCATGAGGAGAAGCACCACGCCTATCCCGCCAGCCATTCCGGCATGCCGGGCGTGCAGACGCTGGTGCCGATCATGCTCGACCATGTGAATGCCGGCAGACTTTCGCTCGAGCGCTTCGTCGATCTCTCCAGCCACGGGCCGCAGCGTATCTTCGGGATGGAGGGCAAGGGGCGCATTGCGGCGGGCTACGACGCTGACCTGACCATCGTCGATCTGAAGCGCCGCGAGACCATCACCAACGCCTGGGGCGCCTCGAAATGCGGCTGGACGCCCTATGACGGCGTCACCGTCACCGGCTGGCCGGTCGGCACCTATGTGCGCGGCCGGAAGGTGATGTGGGAGGCCGAGATCGTGACGCCGTCGCAGGGCGAGCCGGCGCGGTTCCTGGAGGCGCTGCCAAGGGGGTGAGGGTTCGCGGTTGAACCACCGCCGTCATCCCGGACGTAGCGAAGCGGAGCTCCGGGATCCATCCTAGGGCATCGCCGCGTCCTATGATGGATCCCGGAACTGCGCCGCTGCGCGGCTTGTCCGGGATGACGCGGTGTTTCCGGGGCAGGATAGGACGGGCGGTGCAACATCCGTCATTGCGAGCGCAGCGAAGCAACCCAGTCTCGTAGAGCTCTATGCCTGCTGGATTGCTTCGCTGCGCTCGCAATGACGGTTAAGGGGCGTCAGCCCAACGCCGCCGTCTCGACGATGCGCCAGTCGGCGATCGGGACGTCCTGGCCGGAGGTCACCACGCAGAGGCGGTCGAAGCGGATCGGGCGGCCGGTCAGGGCAGTCGCGACCTGCGCCGCGGCCTCCGCCTTCGGCCCGGCGGCGACCGGGCCGTAGAGCAGCGAGACATGTGGCAGGAAGGGCTCGCGCGTCTGCGGGTCGAGCCGGCGCTTGAGCGCCGCCAGCGGGTCCGACACGGCGAAGCGCGCATAGAAGGAGCGGAAGAACGTCTCGCTCGTCTCGATCCCCAGCACAGCCTCCGAGAAAGCCGCGATCTCGGCGGCGGCTGATATCTCGGCTGAGAGCTGCGTCACCGGCCTGTCGGTATCGCCAGCGATCGTCAGATGCGGCGTGAAGAGCGGCGCGCCGAAGCGGGCGGAGAGATCGGCGAGGACACCTGCGAGCAGGGCGCCGTCTTCGGCCGAGGGCATCAGCCAGAGGGAGTGGATCGCAGCCGTCATCAGAGCTTCATAAACCTATTGCACACGGTCCAACACAGACGTTATGTTTGCTCCAAGCGTATCGGAAATGGAAGATCCATTCCATTCCAGTTGAGCAAAATGCGCGTTCTAGGGAGATGGCACCGTGCCAACCGATATGCCCAACGGGCCGCGCAGCGGCGCGTCGATCGCCGTGCGCGACCTGAAGGTCGCCTATGGCGGCACGCGGGTGCTGCATGGCGTCAGCCTCGATTTCGAGCCGGGCAGCTTCACCGCGCTGCTGGGCTCCTCGGGCTGCGGCAAGACCACGCTTTTGCGCGCGCTGTCGGGCTTCGTGCCGGTCGAGTCCGGGGCGATCCTGGTCGGTGGGCGCGACGTCGCGCCGCTGCCGCCGGAGAAGCGCGGCATGGCGATGGTGTTCCAGTCCTATGCGCTGTGGCCGCATATGAGCGTGCTGCAGAACATGGGCTACGGGCTGAAGCTGCGCGGCGTGCCCAAGGCGCAGATCGCGGCCAAGGTCGGCGCGCTGCTCTCCATGCTCGGCCTCTCCGGCTATGAGGACCGCAAGGTTACGGCCCTGTCGGGCGGGCAGCGCCAGCGCGTCGCGCTCGGCCGGGCGCTCGCCATCGATCCCGGCATCCTTCTGCTCGACGAGCCGCTCTCCAATCTCGACGCCAAGATCCGCATGGTGATGCGCCACGAGATCCGCGCCATCCAGCAGCGGCTCGGGCTCACCGCTGTCCATGTCACGCATGACCGCGAGGAGGCCATGACCATGGCCGACCGGCTGGTGATCATGCAGGCGGGGCGCGTCGCGCAGGTCGGCACGCCCGAGGAGGTCTATGACCGCCCGGCGAGTGCCTTCGTCGCGAATTTCATGGGCGCCGAGAATGTGCTGCCGCTGCATGTCGCGCGCGCCGAGAGCGGTGCCTCGGTGACGGCCGGCACGGCGATGGCGCGGCTCGCGCCGGAGGCGGCCCAGGCGCTGCCGGCCGGCGAGGCGGTCGCCTATTTCCGCGACGACGTCGCAAGGCTCGATGCCAGCGATGCGGCGGCGGGCGGGGATCTTCTGGTCCCGGCCAAGATTGCCGCGCGCGCCTATCCGGGCGGGGTCTACCGCTACCGGGTCGAGGCCGCCGGTCGCCAGATCACGGTCGACGACGCCGACCGCCACGAACTCGGAACCACGATCGGCCTGCGCATCCCGCTGCAGCGCCTGCACATCTTCCCGGCATCCGAGGCCGGGATCGCCGCCTGACGTCCCACCACAGGAGTCTCCCATGCGCATCCTCACGATTGCCTGCTCGCTCGCGGCGCTGATGGCGGCATCCCCGCTTTCGGCCCAGACCCTCAACGTCGCCTCCGCCGGCGACCAGAACATGGTCGATTACGTCAAGGACTTCCTCGGCCCGATGTTCGAGAAGGCCAATCCCGGCGTGAAGGTCGTCTCGGTCGGGACGGGCGCGGGCGATTCCGGCTCGCAGAAGATTCTCGAGAAGCTGGACGCGCAGAAGGGCGCGGCGACGACCGATTTCGACGTCGTCGTGATCCACCAGAAGGCCGCCGGCCAGATGGTCAAGGACGGGCTGCTCGACAGATACACGGCCAATGTCGCGACCGCGAAGCTCGCCACCGGCGACGCCGCCAAGAACGCGCTCGGCACCGACGTCTCGGGCTATGTCATCCCGATGTTCCAGTCGCAGACGGCGCTCGCCTACAATGCCGACATGGTCAAGACGCCGCCCTCGACCTTCGCCGAGCTGGCTGAGTGGGCGAAGAAAAACCCCAAGCAGTTCGGCTATAACGGCATCAAGGGCGGTATGTCCGGCGTCTCCTTCGTGGCGGGCTGGGTCTATGCCTTCGGCGGCGACGCCGAGAAGCTGATGAAGGGCCCCTATGACGCGGCCACCAAGACGACTTGGGACAAGGCCTTCGCCGACCTCAAGGAGTTCAACAAGAACGCCGTCATCACCCCCGGCAATGCCGGCACGCTCGACATGCTGAACCGCGGCGAGATCGCGATCGGCCCGGTCTGGGTCGACATGTTCTATTCCTGGCAGGCCGACGGCAAGCTGCCGCCGAACATGAAGCTCAAGCTCGTCTCGCCCGGCATGCCCGGCCAGCCGATGTACTATGCCGTGCCCGCCAAGGCCGGGCAGAAGAAGCTCGCCGAGGCCTTCATCGCGCTCGCCACCTCGCCGCAGGTGCAGGCCGACGGCATCGTCAAGAAGTTCAACTGGTATCCGGGCATCGACGCCGCCAACCTCGAGGGCAAGCTCGACAAGGCCGCCTGGGACAAGCTCTTCGTCGACGTCACCCCGGCCGACCTCGCCAAGAACGGCAAGGCCTTCCCGATCGCGCCCTACTTCAACGACATCCTCGAGGGCTACGAGAAGAAGGTCTCGAACTGAGACGGCATCCCACGCCACGTCATTCTCGGGCGAGCGCAGCGCGGACCCAAGAAGCTCCGCCTGCAGCTCGCTGGTTCGAGAGATGGGCGGGTCAAGCCCGACCATGACGCAAGCCTCCGGCCCGGCACGATGCCGGGCCGCTCTTCCTCAAAAAAGCGCGTTCGAATGAGCCTGTCCCAACGCCATCTGGCGCTGATCCTGATCGCTCCCGGCCTCGTGCTGGTCGCGGCGCTGTTTCTGTATCCGCTCGGCTTCTCGCTGATCTCCGCCTTCAGCAAGGACGGGGCGTTCACGCTGGAGTGGTTCGCCAAGGCGTTCGAGCTCTACTCGACCGACATGGTCTTCACGGTGGTGATCGTGCTGACCTCCTGCGCGCTAACGGCACTCGCCGCCATCGTCATCGCCGGCACGCTGACGCTCGGCGAGAACCGCTGGATCGTCGGCACGCTGAAGGCGCTCTATCGCTGGCCGCTCTTCATCCCCTTCATCGTCGCGGCGCAGTGCATGCGCACCTTCCTCGCCAAGAACGGGCTGATGAACAACAGCTTCGTCTCGCTGGGGCTGATGGAGCCGCTGCAGGCGGTGAGCTATCTCGACTGGCGCGGCATCATCGCCACCTTCGTCTGGAAGCAGACGCCCTTCGTGGCGCTGCTGCTGGCGGGCGCGCTCGCCTCGATCGACCGGGCGACGCTGGAGGCCGGCCGCAATCTCGGTGCCTCGCGGCTGCGGGTGCTGATCGAACTGGCGCTGCCGCAGGTCATGCAGACGCTGCTGGTCGCGCTCGTGCTCTCCTTCGTGACGATGCTCTCGGTGCTCTCGGTGCCGCTGATGGTCTCGGGCTCGCAGCCGACCATGCTGACCGTCGACATGGCCTTCCGCATCAACGCCTATGGCGACTACGCCACGGCCAATGCGCTGGGCGTCATCACCTATCTGATCAGCGCGGGCGCCGCGATCCTGTATCTGCGGCGCGGCCTGTCGCAGGAGGCGCCGCGATGACGAGGCTGGCATCCTCCGCCCGCACGATCCTGGCCGCGAGCCTGCTCGTCGCCTTCGCCTTCGTCCTGATCGGGCCGATCCTGAACCTCGCGCTCTGGTCCGTGGCCGAGCGCTGGTACACGCCTTACAAGCTGCCCGTGACCTATGGCACGCGCTACTGGGAGCAGGTCTTCCGGCCGACCGGCGATGCCATGGCATCGCTCGGCACCAGCGTCTGGATCGCGGTGCTGACGGTGGTCTTCGCACTCGCGCTGTCGATCCCGGCCGGCTACGCGCTGGCGCGGCTGAAGCTGCCGATGCGGGCGCTGTTCATGCTGATGTTCCTGCTGCCGCAGGCGTTTCCCTCGGTCGCGATCTACATCAACGTCGCCCGGATCTTCTACCAGCTCGGCATCAACGGCACGGTCTTTGCGGTCGTTCTCGTCCATGCCGCGCATGGGCTGGTCTTCTCGGTCTGGATCGCGGCGGGCGGCCTTTGCCGCGGTCGACAAGGATCTCGAACTGGCGGCGCGCAATATGGGGGCCTCGCCGCTGCGGGCCTTCTTCACCGTGACGCTGCCGCTCGCGGCGCCCGGCATCATCGCATCAGGCATCTTCGTGTTCTTGGAATCGCTCGACGAGTTTACCGGAACCTTCTTCGTCGGCGTGCCCCAGGTCACGACGCTGCCGCTCCTGCTCTACAACGCCGCGATGGGCGGCAACTACCAGGTCGCCTCGATCACGGCGCTGATCCTGCTCGTGCCCTCGGTGCTGTTCATGCTGTTCATCGAGCGCTTCCTGCGGGCCGACGTGCTCGCCAAGGTCGGCACGTAACCGGGCCGGCTTTCGGGGATCGCGGCTACAGGGTCTTAAGCTTCGCGCCCTATCGTCGGCCTTGGCCCCTGCGGCCGGAAGGGCCAGCGGAGCGGCATGTCGATCACGGCGGGCGAGGCGAGGGGCGGCGACGGCGCGATCGACAGTCGCGCGGCGCAGGCCCGCGCCCACGCGATCGCGGCGTTCCTCTCTGGGCTTGGGCTGTTCCTGCTGCTGCTGACGCTGCAGCCCTTCGCCGGGCCGCCGCAGACGCTCGAGGGCGAGTCGAGCGGCAACATCGTCAACCAGATCGGCTATGTCACGCTCGCGCTGATCTACGGCACGGCGATGGCGGCCTTCTGCGAGCGGGCGGCGCTGGCGCGGCTGCGGACCAGCAGCCTGATCGTCGTCTTCGTGGTGGCAGCGATCTCGCTGCCCCAGGCGGTCGATTCCGAAGCCTCGTTCCGGGCGCTGCTGCTGGCGAGCTTCGCCCTGGTGCTCGTGGCCGGCGTGCTGCTGCTGCCCTGGAGCGAGCAGAGCTTCGCCACGGCGGCGGCGAATGCGACGCTGGCGCTGCTGGCGCTGGTCTATGCCGCGCTGCTGCTGGCGCCCTCCCTGGCCATCCATGGTTCGGATGGTGTCGAGGGCGTTCATGCCGGCCATTGGCGCGGGCATCTCACGCACAAGAACTACGCCGCCCCGGTCTTCTCCATGGTGGCGATGATCGGCATCTATGTGTGGCGGATGGGGCTGCGCTGGCGCGGCGCGGCGGTCGTTCTGCTCAGCGTCGTCTTTGTCCTCAACAGCGGTTCCAAGACGACAATGGGCTTCCTGCCGATCGCGATCGGCCTCGTGCTGCTGGCGCGTCTGACGGGGCGGCCACGCCTGATGCTGGCGATGCATGCCGGCATGGTGCTGCTGGTCGGCGCGCTGACGGTGGGTACCGTGTTCTCGCCAGCACTGCTGCAGCTCTCCGCCGCCATCAACGCCGACCCGACCTTCACCGGCCGCGACGAGATCTGGAAGTTCGCCGCCGCCAAGATCGCGGAGAAACCCTGGCTCGGCTACGGCTATGTCAGCTTCTGGCAGACGCCTGTCGTCACGCGGCTTGAAGAGAATTTCGAGGCGAGCTGGGACATCCGCGGCATCGGCTCCGGCCACAACAGCTATCTGGACGCGCTGCTGATGTTCGGCGTTCCCGGCGGGCTGGTGATGATCTATGTGCTGATGATCAAGCCGCTGGGGAATTATCTCGCCGCGCAGGCCGATCCGCAGCGGCGCCGCCTCGCCGATCTCGGGGCGATGATGGTGATGTTCCTGACCTATGTCGGGATGCTCGAATCCTTCTTCCTCAACCGGGCGGAGCCGATCTGGCTGCTGCTGGCCTTTTCCGTCCTGGCGCTGGAACTGGCGAGCCGGATGGGCATGCGGCGGGCTTGAGCCCCGTACCGCGGCGCCGGCCTCAGCGGGCGGCCGCGGGGGCGATGGTCTCGGCGGCCGGGCCAGCCGCCGGCACGGCGACATGGCGCTTGAGCCGCAGGAACGGCTTCTCGATATAGAGCCAGGACAGCAGCGCGAAGACGATCGCCAGAGGCAGCGAGGCCGCGAAGAGCAGCGGGCCGGAGCCATGCAGCACGGCGAATTTGGCGATCAGCGCCTGCTGGATCGGGAAGCCGTAGAGATAGATGCCGTAGGAGATGTCGAGCCGGTTGATCGACTTCGGCAGCTGCAGCGGCAGCAACCCGATATAGATCACGCAATAGGTGAGGAACGGCGCGACGAGGAAGCCCAGCGCCCGGTCGCCTGCCATCAGCAGCATGGCGACGGCGAGGGCGCCGAGGAAGAGCAGCCAGTGCATCTTCAGCGCGTCGCGCCACTGGTAGAAGACGCAGCCGGTCAGGAAATGCAGCACGGCCACCGCCCAGTGGTAATTGCCGGGCTGGGCGCCGAAGCCGAACCGATAGGCGGCCGCCGTCCCGGCACAGGCGAGACCGAGGATCGCCAGTGGCAGCAGCCGCCGGCGACGCAGCGCGCCGAAGCCGATCATCAGCGCCATCAGGATGTAGCAGTAGAATTCCGGCTTCAGGGTCCAGAGGTTCTGGTTGACCGTGCCGGGCAGAGGGTTCGTCTCGAAGACGCCCGGCAGTTCGAAGCGGATGCGGCCGACGATGTTGCCGAAATACTCGATGAAGCGGATGTCGCGGACATAGTCGATCAGGGGATAGGTGGTGAAAAGCGGCCCCAGAATGATCGCCGAGAGCGTGACCTCGACGAGAAGCGCCGGCGCGATCCGCAGGATGCGCAGCGCGAGGAAGGGCGTGACCGCCGCCGTGCGCACCGCGCTGCCGGTGACGAGAAAGCCGCTCAGTGCAAAGAAGGCCGGAACCAGGCTGAGCAGCAGGAGACCGCGCAGACCCGTCCAGTCGTTGCTGACGTCGGCGCCCGCGATCCAGCCGGAATGGGCGGCGAGGATCAGGATCGAGAGGCCGAGGCGCAGGGCGTTGAAGCCGGGTCCTTCGCCGCGGTGCGCGCGCAGGATGTCCCCCGCACTGGGGACCGGACGGCTGAGGCCGATCATCGAGAACTCCCGCCGGCCCGTTGGGGCTGGTTTAACGCCGCATTAACTCTGTGCGCCGGATTCGGGCGGGCGCCCATCTCGGAGTGGCGTTATGGTTAACGGTAGATGGGGCTGCAGAGCGCCCGATCGTCCACGCTCATCTTTCGCGCTTGCGGCGCGGATGCCGAACCATCAAAATGCCGGCTGCATACAGTCTGTATCCCGTCGGGCCGTCCCGAGGGGTCGAAGCGCCTGCCAGGGATAGTTCATGAGCTACGATCTCGTCATCGCCGGCGGCACGGTCGCCACCGCCTCCGACACGTTCTCCTGCGATATCGGCGTGCGCGACGGGACGATCGTGGCGATGGGGCACGATCTCGGCCCGGCGAAGCAGACGATCGATGCCACCGGCCATCTCGTGCTTCCCGGCGGCATCGACAGCCATGTCCATATTGCCCAGCCGAGCGGTGACGGCATCGTCATGGCCGACGACTTCGCCTCCGGCACGCTCTCGGCGGCGTTCGGCGGCAACACCACGGTGATGCCGTTCTGCATGCAGGAGAAGGGCACGTCGCTGCGCGAGACGGTGAAGGATTATCACAAGCTGGCGGAGGGGCGCTGCTACACCGACGTCTCCTTCCACCTCGTCATCTCCGAGCCGACCGAGCAGGTGCTGGGGCAGGACCTGCCGGCGCTGATCGAGGACGGCTACACCTCCTTCAAGGTCTTCATGACCTATGACGGGCTGGCGCTGAACGACCGCGAGATGCTCGAGGTGATGTCGGTGGCGCGCGAGACCGGCGCGCTCGTCATGGTCCATGCCGAGAACTACGACGCGATCCGCTTCCTGACCGACCGGCTGGAGCGGGGCGGGCACATCGCGCCGAAGTTCCACGGGACGTCGCGGCCGATTCCCGTCGAGCGCGAGGCGACGCATCGCGCGATCTCGCTCGCCGAACTCGTCGATGTGCCCGTGATGATCGTCCATGTCTCGAACCGCGAGGCGATGGAGGAGATCGCACGCGCCCGATCGCGGGGCCTCAAGGTCTATGGCGAGACCTGCCCGCAATATCTCGTGCTGACCGAGAAGGACATGGACGGCCTCAACATGGAGGGCGCGAAATATGTCTGCTCGCCGCCGCCGCGCGACACCGCCAGCCAGCAGGCCTGCTGGGAGGGCCTGTCGAACGGCATCTTCAACGTCTTCTCCTCCGACCATTGCCCGTTCCGCTACGATGATCCCGCCGGCAAGCTGATCCCGAAGGGCAGGACCTCCTTCCGCTGGGTGCCCAACGGCATCCCCGGCGTCGAGACAAGGCTGCCGATCCTGTTCTCGGAAGGGGTCGGCAAGGGGCGCATCACGCTGAACCAGTTCGTCGCGCTGTCCGCGACCAACCATGCGAAGACCTATGGGCTGACGAAGAAGGGCTCGATCGCGATCGGCATGGATGCCGATATCGCGATTTGGGACCCCAGGCGCGAGGTCACGATCAGCCAGTCCCTGCTGCACCATGGCAGCGACTACACGCCCTATGAGGGCATCCAGGTGACGGGCTGGCCGGTGACCACGATCCTGCGCGGGCAGGTGCTGGTGCGCGACGGCGAGCTCGTCGGGAAGCCGGGGCAGGGCGGGCATGTCGCACGCGAGCGCTCGGCGCTGGCGGCTCCGGCGGGCCAGCTTCCGACAGGGTTCGAGCCTGCCGGGCGCCACCGGTGATGGCCGGTACCGCTTCCGGACTTGATGGCCGGCGCCGCCTCGTCCAAAGACGGTCCTGCAACCTGAGGACGAAGACTCGCGCATGACCCTGACCGAGCCGGGCGAGACCCCCGAGCAGACCGGCGGCTACAACCTCTCCAACCTCGCTTACAAGGCGGTGTCGGACATGGTGCGCGGGCGCCGGCTCAAGGGCGGCGAGGTCATCGTCGAGGCGAAGCTCGCCGATGTGCTCGGCATCTCGCGGACGCCGCTGCGCGAGGCGCTGCAGCGGCTGGAGGGCGAGGGCCTGGTGGTGAAGGCCGCCAACCGCTCCTTCATGGTGCGCAATGTCGATCTCGGCGAATATCTTCAGAGCCTGAAGGTGCGCGAACTGCTCGAGGGCGAGGCGGCGGCGCTCGCCGCGGGCCGGTTGTCGCAGGCGAAGCTCGCCATGGTCCATCGCGAGATCGATGAGTTGATGGCGGCGACGACCTATCACACCGACGCTCACTGGCGCTCCGACGACAATGTCCACGGCCTCTATATCGACGGCTGCGGCAATGCCGTGATGGGGCAGATGATCCGCTCGCTGCGGGTGACGACGCGGCTGTTCGAGATCGCCCGGCTCGCCGACCGCGTCGGGCAGGATGCAGTCGAGCATCTCGAGATCGTTGTCGCGCTGGAAGCCGAGGACCCCAAGCGCGCCCGCAAGGCCGCCCAGGCGCATATCAAGAGCCTGTCGCGCTTCTCGCTCGACAATATCTCCTGACGCTTCGGACGCCTCCGCGCCGGCTCAGGTCCGCGAGCGGATCAGCGCCACGCCGCTGGCGATGACGATGGCTGCGCCCAAAAGCGTCGCCGGCGTCGGCACCTCCTCGAAGACGAGATAGCCGATCAGGCAGGCGGCGATGATCTGGGAATAGATCATTGGCGAGATCACCGCAGTGGGTGCGCGCCGGAAGGCCTCGATCAGCAGAAGATGCGCCAGCGTACCGAAGGCGCCGCCGACCGCCAGCAGGCCCCATTCCCACGGCGCCATCAGCGACCATGACCAGGGCAGAGCGAGCGAGGTGATCGCAAGCGCGAAAAAGCCGACATGGAACAGCATCGCCAGCGGATCTTCGTCTCCGGCGATCGCGCGCGTCAGGACATGATAGCCGGCGTTCGCCAGTGCCATGGCGAGCGGAAAGACGAGAAAGCCGCCGGCACCCGGGGCCTGCGGCTGCAAGGCGACCATCACGCCGGCGAAGCCCGCGAGAATGCAGGCCCAGCGCCGCAGCGACGGCTGCTCCTTCAGGAATATCATCGCCAGGATGGTGGCGATCAGCGGGGCCGAGAAGGTGATCGCATAGGTCTGCGCCAGCGGCATCGTCTTCAGCGCCAGCACGATGAAGACGGTGGTGCCGACCAGTGCCGCGCCGCGGCAGAGCTGAATGACGGGGTGTCGCGTTACCAGCATGCGCCGCGCGCCGAGAAACGGCATCGCGGCGACGAGATAGACGACCTGGAACAGGTTGCGGCCCCAGGCCAGGAACAGCACATCATGGCGTGCCGCCAGCGCCTTCAGGATCGAATCCAGACTGACGAAGCAGAAGGTCGCCACCACCATCAGCAGCGCGCCGATGACGATGTCGCGCCGGCTGCGCCGCAGGGCCTCGGCGCCGGAATCAGACAAGGGTGAGCAGCCGTCGCGGCGTTTCGATCAGGAGCTGGTCGATCATGGCCTCGTCGAATCCCTTGCGGCGCATCATCGGCACCACATTCTCGATCAGATGGCCATAGCCATGGCCGCCGTGACGCTTGAGCCGCGTCTTGGTGCAGATGTCCTGCGAGAGCGTCACTTGCGCGCCATGGCCGCGCGCGACGAGCCCGGCGATCCAGTTCAGCCGCATGCCGTCATTGGGCAGGTCGATCGGCGCGAAGGGGTAATGCGAGGATTCGATGCCGAAGAAATCCCACTCCGCGATCGCGCCGGTTTCGACCAGCGCCAGCGCCTGGTCGAGGGTCGCGAAGGTGCGGTCGAGATGGCTGATGATCAGGCGCGTGACATCGCCGCCGGCCGCCGCGACATGCGCGACGACCTGCAGGGGCGAGGCGGGGTCGCGGCCGGGATGGACGTTGATGCTGGCGCCGGTCTCGCGCTGGGCGATGGCTGCGGCTGTGAGGGCGCGCAGCTCGCCCGGGGTCGGCGGATCGCTGATGCCGATCTCGCCGATGATGCCGGCGCGGACATCGCTGCCGTGGAGGCCATCGCGGACGCTGGCGATCATCAGCGCGGCGAGGTCGTCGGTCGAGCGCGTGGTCAGGGCCTCGCCGGCAAAGCTCTCGATATAGACACCGCAGCCGGCGACGATCGCGACGCCGGTCGCCTGCGATATCGCGCGCAGGCCGAGCGGGTCAGGCTTGATGCCCTCGATGGTCAGCTCGACGATGGCGCGGCCGCCGCTCTCGCGGAAGAGCCGCACCTCCTCCGTCATCTCAGAAACATCCGAGAGGATGTGGTTCCCGTAGTGCCGGCACCAGTGATAGCGGATTTCGGAGGCGTTCCAGGGCGTAATCTCGACTTGCGGGAGGCCCTGGGCGGCGAGCTCCGGCGGCGTGACGTCGCAGAGCAGATGCTCGTGCATCAGCGTCGGGCCGAGATCGGCGGGCGCGATCGGGCCGCAGACGGTCTGGATCTCGCCGGGGGCGGCGGGGCGGTTCGGCGCAGTCACGGGCGCTGTCAGTCGGGTCGGAGGACAGGCACGCCGTCATTGCGAGGAGCGCAGCGACGAAGCAATCCAGGAGACGTGGAGGCCTGGATTGCTTCGCTGCGCTCGCAATGACGGCGGAGCGATCAGAAGTAGGGCGTGAAGCCGGTCGGGTTGAGCATCTTGATGCCGAACCACTTGACCCACAGCGCGTCGGTCTTGCCGCGGCGGTGCATCTCGAAGATCGCGACGTTGAGCCAGTCCTTCAGGCCGGTCGCGTTCTTGGCGAGGCCGAAGCTGCAATAATAGACGTCGACCGGCGTCTCGACGACCTTCCACTTCACGTCCTTGAAGCGGTTCATCTGCTCGCCGACGAAATCGATCACGTCGATCATCGCATCGCCGCGACCCTGCGCCAGGGCGCGCACGGCGTCGGGGTAGTTGTCGAGCAGCGTGACCTTGGCCTGCTTGAGGTTGTCCTCGATGAACTTCACCGGCGTGGTGCCGCGCACCTGGATCAGGGTAACGCTCGGGCTGTCGAGCTCCTTCCAATCCTTGTAGGGCTTGGCTTCGGTCGTGAGCACGCCGAAGACCTCGGTGTGAACCGGCACGGTAAAGTCGATGACCTTGGCGCGCTCGGGATTGCGCGTCATCGCGCCCATGACGAGATCGATCTTGCCCGAGGCGACGAAGGGGATGCGGTCGGGCGAGCCGGTCTGCACGATCTCCAGCTTCACGCCCAGCATCTTGGCGATCTCGGTGGCGAAATCGACGTCGAAGCCGACGATCTCGTTCTTCTCGTCGAACTTGGCCAGCGGCGGCAGCGTCGGGTTGACGCCGACCTTGAGCGTGCCGGATTTCAGGATTTCGTCGAGTGTCCGGGCTTCCGCCGTTACGGGAAGCGCGGCGGTGGCGAGGCCGAGCAGCGCGGCAAGGCCGAGCGCGAATTTGTTGAGCATGGGTCCCCTCAGACAGTCAGGTTGAACGCCTCGGCTGCTGTCATGGCCTGCTCTTGACGGCCGCCCATGTTGCACCGATTGTCCACGGACTGTATACACTGCGTCGCCCTTGTAAAGCGGCGGCGGGCGGGGAATCGGACGAACGGATGACGGCTCTGCGGATTGCGGACGGGTTCCGGCGGGGTGCTGCCGTCACCTTCCAAGTGGATGGCACGGCCGTCGGCGGCCATCGCGGCGAAACGCTCGCTGCGGCGCTGCTGGCAGCCGGTATCACCCGGCTGCGCCACAGCCCGCGGGAGTTCTCGCCGCGCGGCGCCTATTGTTTCATGGGCGTCTGCCAGGAATGCGTGGTGCAGGTGGACGGCGTGCTGCGCCAGTCCTGCCAGGTGCCTGTCGAGGACGGGCTTGTCGTCGAACTCAAGGGCTCGCTTTGAGATGACGCCAGCCGATCTCATCGTCATCGGAGCCGGCCCGGCCGGCGCCGCTGCGGCTCTGGCCGCAAGCGCTGCCGGGCTGTCGGTGGTGCTGCTGGACGAGGCCGCCTCTCCCGGCGGGCAGGTCTATCGCGCGCCGCCTGCTGGCCTCTCGGTCGCACCCGAAAAGCGAGGCGCCGACGAGCGGGCGGGGGATGCGCTGCGCGCGGCGGTTGCCGCTTCATCCGTGGTCTGGAAGGGCGGCGCGCGGGTCTGGTCGATCTCGGGCGCCTTTCGCGTCGATGCGGTGACGGAGGCGGGGAGCGAGAGTTTCACCGCGCCGCGGCTGGTCGCCGCTACCGGCGCGCATGAGCGGCTGGTGCCCTTTCCGGGCTGGACGACGCCGGGCGTGATCGGGCTCGCGGCGGCGACGATCCTCTTGAAGTCGCAGGGCATGGTGCCGGGTCGGCGCACGGTGGTGGCGGGCTGCGGGCCGCTGCTGGCGGCGGTGGCGGCCAAGATCGTCGCGGGGGGCGGCGAGGTCGCGGCGATCATCGATCTGTCGGGGCCGGGCGACTGGCTGAAGGCGCTTCCGGCGATGGCGAGCCGGCCGGATCTGCTGCGGCAGGGCCTTGGATGGGCACTGAAGCTGGGCGCGGCGCGCGTGCCGGTGCTGTTTCGCCATACGGTCACGGCCGTCTCCGGCTGCGAGGCCTGCGAGATGGTGACGGTCGCGCCTGTTGATGCGGAGGGGCGGCCCACTGACGGCAAGTCACGGGTGTTCGCTGCCGATGCACTCGCCATCGGCCACGGGCTGGTGCCGGGCAGCGAGATCCCGAAGCTGCTGCGGGCGGAGCATCGCTTCGCGCCGGAGGCGGGCGGCTGGACGCCGGTGCGCGACGCTTTCGGGCGCTGCTCGATCGCGGGGCTCTATGCCGTCGGCGACGGCACGGCGGTGGCGGGTGCCGAGCCGGCGCGGCTCTCGGGGCGTCTCGCCGGGCTGGCGGCTGCGCAGGATGCAGGCCGGCTGTCGGACGATGTCTTTGCCCGGGAAGCGGGGGAGGCGCGCGTCGCGCTTGACAAGGCGCTGGTCTTCGCCGGCGCGATCAACCGGCTCATGCGGGCGCGGCCGGCGATGGTCGAGGGGATTGCCAACGATACGGTGGTCTGTCGCTGCGAGGATGTCCGCCGCGGCGAGATCGAGGCCGCCATCGCGGCCGGTGCGCGCGAGATCAACCAGCTCAAGCATTTCACCCGCTGCGGCATGGGCCCCTGCCAGGGCCGGATGTGCGGCGAGACGGCGGCGACGCTGCTCGCCCGCCATGTCGGTTCGCGCGAGGCAGCGGGCTACTGGACCGGGCGGCCGCCGCTGCGCCCCGTGCCGCTGGCCGATCTGCTTGGGCAGTTCGACTATGCCGACATCCCCGTGCCGACGCCGGCCCCACTATGAGCGCGCCCTACGATCTCGCCATCGTCGGCGGCGGCATCCATGGCGCGACGGTGGCGCTGTTCTGCGCGCGGGCCGGCATGAGGACCGTGCTGTTCGAGCGCGGTGCGCTGTGCCGCGAGGCCTCGGGCGTGAATGCGGGCACGCTGACCATGCAGATGACGCGGGTGGCGCTGATCCCCTACGCGCTGCAGGCCCATGCGATGTGGGCCTCGGCGCGGGAGTGGCTGGGGCATGATGTCGGCGTCGTCGTCTGCGACGGGCTCTCGCTCGCCTTCACTGAGCGCGAGGCGGAACTGCTCAGCTTCCGGGCCGGCAAGCGCCGCGAGGCGGGTGCGCCGATCGAGCTGATCTCGGAGCAGGCCGCGCGCGCGGTGGAGCCGGGGCTCGGCGACGGCGTCCTGCTCGCCGGGCATTGCAAGGTCGACGGCTATGCCAATGCCTATCTGACGGGGCAGGCCTATCGCGCCGCGCTGATCGAGGCCGGTGTCGATCTGCGCGAGGAGACGCCCGTCTCCGGTGTCGAACGCGAGGAGGGCGGCTTCGCCGTGCAGACCGCGGCAGGCCCGGTCCGGGCCAAGCGGCTCGTGCTGGCTGGCGGGGTCTGGCTCGAGGAGATGGCGGCCTGGCTCGGCATTCATCTGCCGATCAAGGTGCTGGTGAACCAGCTCGCGGTGACCGAGCGCGTGGCGCCCGTCATGCGCACGGTCGTCGGCATCGCCAGCGGGCTGTTGTCGCTCAAGCAGTATCCGCATGGCACGGTGGTGATCGGCGGCGGCTGGCAGGGTCGGGGCGACCGGCAGCGCGGCGGGGTCGAACTCGTGCCCGAGAGCCTGATCGGCAATATGCGCCTCGCCTGTCACGCCATCCCCGCGTTGCGGAATGCCAGGCTGGCGCGCGCCTGGGCGGGGCTGGAAGCCGAGACGGCCGATGCACTGCCGGCGGCCGGGCCGATCCCGGGCATCCCCGACGCCTATATCTGCGGCAGCGTCCACTCCGGCTACACCAGCGGCCCCTACATCGCCCGGCTGCTCGCCCAGCGCATCCTCGGGCAGGAGCCTGCGGACCCGCTCTTCCCGATCGACCGGCTGCTGACGTCGCCGGCTTCCTCGCCCACTCCATCCGCCGATGCAGGCCGAGCCACCGATGAACAGCCACAGCATGTCTGACCCCGCCACTGCATCCGACAGCCGGGTTGCGGCCGCCATCGCGCGCCTGACCGGCATCCATGCGGCGACGATCTGCCCGATGACGCCGGAGTTCCGCATGGACGAGCAGGCGCTCGCCGACCATGTCGCGGCGGTCGCGGGGCATGACGGCATCGAGGGTCTGCTCATCAACGGCCATGCTGGCGAGAACTTCCTGCTGACGCGCGAGGAGAAGCGCCGCGTCGTCGCGATCTGCCGGGAGGTGCTGGGGCCGGGCGTCTTCCTGACCAGTGGGGTCAACGCTGAATCGAGCCTCGACGCGGCGCTGCACGCGCGCGACGCCGAAGAGGCCGGCGCCGACGCCATCCTGCTGTTCCCGCCCAATGCCTGGGGGCTGTTTCGCGATCGTGATTCGGCGCTGCTGCACCACCAGCACGCCATCGCCGGCTGCGGTCTGCCCTTCCTGCTCTACCAGGCGCCGGTGGGTGCGGGCGCGATGCCTTATGACCCGGCGACGCTGGCGGGGCTTGTTGCGCTGCCGCTGGTCTGCGGCATCAAGGAGGGCAGCTGGGAGGTGGCGACCTATGACGCCAACCGGCGGCTCGCCAAGGGATTGCGGCCGGACCTCGCGGTGCTGGGCTCCGGCGACGAGCATTTGCTGACGAGCTATCTGATCGGCTCCGAGGGCAGCCAGGTCAGCCTCGCGGCAGTGACGCCGGCCCCGCTGGTGGCCCTCTGGCGCGCGGCGCAGGCCGGCGACTGGGATGCCGCCCGCCACTGGCATGACGCGATCTATCCGCTCGCCTGCGCCGTCTATCGCGAGGCGCCGGGCGGGCGCGCCACCACCCGCCTCAAGGCCTGCCTGAAGATCCTCGGGCGGCTCGCCTGCGATGCCGTGCGCCCGCCTTTCGCGCCGCTGCCGCCGGAGGAATACCGCCGGCTCGAAAAGGCGCTCGCCCATGTCGAGAAAGCGGGCGCCCCGCGTTGACAATCGCGCCGGGCAATGGCCTCATTGCATGCCGAACGTATACAATGACAATGCTGCAGTGCTCTTCTGAGGAGGCTTGAATGACGATGTCGCGCTTCGCCTGCCTGCTCGCCGCCTGCCTCGGATTGGGCGCGACCGCGCCGGTCTCCGCCCGCTCCCTCGACGACATCCTCAAGGCCGGCGAGCTGCGCGTCGGCGTCAACCCGACGCTGCCGCCGCGCGCGCTGTTCAACGAGAAGAACGAGATCGACGGCTTCGAGCCGGAGCTGGCGAAGGCGGGTGGCCGACAAGCTCGGCGTCAAGCTCACGCTGGTCCAGGTCGGCTCGCCTGACCGCATCCCCTTCGTCGTGGCCGACAAGGTCGATGTCGTGATGGGCGCGATGAGCCGCACCTCCGAGCGCGCCAAGGTGATCGACTTCACCGCGCCGATCCATTCGGAGAATTACGGGATCGTCACCACCGACGCGAAGCCCTTCGCCAAGCTCGCCGATCTCAACAGCGAGAGCGTGACGCTGATCCAGGTGCGCGGCACGACCGCGATCCCCTTCATCCAGAAGAACCTGCCCAAGGCCAAGCTCGTCCTGCTCGACAACTACAACGATCGCGACCGGGCGCTGGCGCAGGGGCGCGGCGACGCCTCCTTCGACGGGATCGACGCGGTGGCCTACCGGCTGAAGATCTTCCCGGCGATCAAGTGGAAGGTGGTGGCGACGCCGGAATACGGCGTCACCTATTCGAGCTTCGGCGTCGCCAAGGGCAATTACTCGGTCCGCGACTGGCTCAACATCGCGCTCTACGAATTGCACACGGCCGGCACGGTCGAGGCGATCTGGGAGAAGTGGTTCCTCAAGCCGATGGACACGAAAGTGCCCGTCACGCCGTATTTCTGATGCCTCTGCGCCATCCCAAGCCGATGGTCCTGCGGACCCAAGCCCCGTCATTCCGGACAAGCGGCGTAGCCGCGCCGATCCGGAATCCATCGAAGGGCGCCGACGCTCTAGGATGGATTCCGGGTCTCCGCTTCGCTGCGCCCGGAATGACGGAGCGGGTGTTGCAATGTAGCCGGTCGCTGTCCTGATGGCCTACACCCTCCAATACGGGCAGGTGACGCCCTATCTCGGCTATCTCGCCGGCGGTGCGTGGCTCGCGCTGCAGCTGGCGGCGATCGCCTTCGTGATCGGCTGGGCGATCGGGCTCGTCTGCGCCTCGGTGCTCGAATATGGGCCGCGACCGCTGCGCTGGCTGGTGAAGGCCTATGTCGTGTTCTTCCTGAACACGCCGCTGCTCGTGCAGATCTTCTTTCTGTATTTCGCGCTGCCGGACTGGGGCATCGTGCTCGGCTCCTACCAGGCCGTGCTGCTGGGCATGGCGATCAATGCCGGCGCCTATCTCACCGAGATCCAGCGGGCGGGTTTCCGCTCCATCCGCAAGGCCGAGATCGAGGCGGCGGAGACGCTGGGCTTCTCGCGCATCCAGATCATCCGCTACGTGGTGCTGCCGCATATCGGCAAGGTTCTGTTCCCGCCGCTGTCGAACCAGTACATCATCCTGACGATGACGACCTCGATCGCCGCGATCTTCGGCGTCGAGGAACTGACCGGGCGGACCTACAACATCAACGCCCAGACCTTCCGCTCCTTCGAGATCTTCTCGATCGCGGCGCTCTACTACATCGCGCTGACCCTGGTCGCGAGCGCGGCGCTCTACGCCGTCGGGCGCTACTTCTTCCGCATCAAGGGCAAGGTCTTCTGATGGAACGGCGTCGTCCCAGGCCGGAGGGCTGCCGATGACCTCGCTGATCGAGGAGGCGCCGCGCTTCTTCGGCTATTACAACCTGATCTTCCTCGGGAAGGCCTTCGCCTATACGGCGCTGCTCTCGCTCGTCGGCTGCGGGCTGGGCTTCCTCGTCGGCTTCGGGCTCGCCGTGCTGCGCAACGAGCGCATCGTCGGCTTCGCGCCGCTGCGCTGGTTCGCCACGATCTATGTCGAGATCTTCAGGCGCATCCCCTTCCTGGTGAAGCTGATGGTGGTGTTCTTCGCCTTCCAGCTCGCCGGCTTCGACGCCAGCATGTTCGCGGTCGCCGCCACCACGGTCGCGCTCTCGGCCTCGGCCTTCTCGGCCGAGAACATCCGCGCCGGCCTGGAATCGGTGCACAAGAACCAGTGGGACGCGGCCGAGACCATGAACATGGGCGGGCTGACAGCGCTGCGCCGGGTGATCCTGCCGCAGGCCTGGGCGATCATCATCCCGCCCTCGATGACCTATTCGGTCGGGCTGGTGAAGAGCACCTCGATCGCCTCGCAGATCGGCGTGGTCGAGCTGACCTATGCCGCCAAGATCCTGAACCAGAAGGGTTTCTCGGCGGCGATCTGCTTCGGCACGATTCTGATCCTGTATTTCGTCCTCTGCTATCCGCTGAACCTGTTCGCATCGCATCTGGAGCGCCGGCTTGCCCCATCTCGTCATCGATAGGCTCAGCGCCAATTATGGCACGGCGCCGGTCCTGCAGGATGTCTCGCTGTCGGTCAAGCGCGGCGAGATCGTCTCGATCATCGGCCCCTCCGGCTCGGGCAAGAGCACGCTGCTGCGCGTGCTGACCGGGCTGCTGAAGCCGCATGCCGGGGTCGTCCATGTCGCCGGGGCGCAGGTCGACTATGGCAGCGCGGCCGCGCTGAAGAAGGTGCGCGACCGCTTCGCCGTCGTGTTCCAGCAATACAATCTGTTCCAGAACATGACGGCGCTGCGCAACGTCACCATCGCGCCGACCATCGTGAAGAAGCGCGACGCCGCCGAGGTCGAGCGCGAGGCGCGCGCACTGCTCGAGAAGGTCGGGCTGTCGCATCGGATCGAGGCCTATCCGGACGAACTCTCCGGCGGCCAGCAGCAGCGCGTCGCGATCGCCCGCGCGCTGGCGCTGAAGCCGGAGATCCTGCTGCTCGACGAGGTGACCTCGGCGCTCGACCCCGAGCTCGTCGCCGAGGTGCTCGACACCATCCGCGTGCTCGCCGCCGAGGGCATGACCATGCTGATCGTCAGCCACGAGATGGGCTTCGTCCGCGAGATCTCCAGCAAGGTCGTGTTCATGGCCGACGGCAAGGTGGTCGAGGTCGGGCCGCCCGAGCAGATCTTCGACGCGCCGCAGACCGAGCGCTGCGCCGATTTCGTCCGCCGCATCCTGCGGCACTGAAGGAAGAGCCCCGATGAGCTACGGCATGCACTATCTGAAGGGCGCGGTGGACTGCCACGTCCACACCTGCCCGCATCTCAACGGGCGCAGCGCCAACATCTTCGAATCGGTGCGCCAGGCGGCCGCGGCCGGGATGCGCGCCATCGGGCTGATGGACAATTTCATGAACTCGTCGGGCTATGCCGCGCTGGCTGCGGCCGAGCTCGGCCATCTCGGCATCGAGATCTTCGGCGGGTTGATCATGCAGCCCACCGCCGGCGGTGTGACCTATGAGGCGGCGCGCAACGCGGTCGATTACGGCTACGGGCCAGGCACCGGCGCGCGCTTCCTCTCGCTGCCGACGCATCACACCAAGGCGGTGGCGCGGCGCGAGGGGCGCACGGGGCTCTATCTGGAGGCTGCCTTCGGCGTGCATGAGAGTGGCAAGGTGCCCGACCCGGTGCCCGCGATCATCGACCTCTGCGCCGAGCGGGACATCGTCTTCGATTGCGGCCATGTCGATGGCTGGGAGGCCGTGGCGCTGGCGGAAGAGGCCAAGAAGCGCGGGGCCACCCGCGTACGCACGCATGCCGGCGGCTACGATATCAAGACCATCGAGACGCTGGTGGGTCTGGGCGCCTATTGCGAGTTCTCGTTCTTCGTCCTGACCCATGCGACACAGGTCGGGCTCACCCATGTCGACCAGGAGAAGCACCGCGCCCCGTCGAAGACAGTGCAGGATCTGACGCCGCGCATCCGCGCCGCTGGCGACCGCGCCATCGTCTCGGGCGATGCCGGCATCTATCTGCTGCCGCCGCCGGTCGAGGCCTTCCGGGAGTTCCTCGTGCTCCTCGAATCGGACGGCTTCTCCGAGGCGGAGCTTCGCCGGATGAACACCACCAACCCGGTCGATCTGTTCCGGATCGGCAGCTTCGCCTGAGGTGGCGCCCAACAAAAAGCGCCCGGCCTTAGGCCGGGCGCGAGTCGGTCGGGAGATCGTTGGAGAGGCGCTGCGGCGCCTTACTTCTTCTTCCCGTCAGGGCCGAACTGCTTGAGATAGGCGACCAGATTGGTGATCTGGGTGTCGTCCTTGAGGCCCGGGAAAATCATCTTGGTGCCCGGCGTCACGCCGCGCGGATCCTTGATGTAGACGCGGAAATTGTCCTCGTTCCAGACCTTGTCCAGCGTCTTGTAGGCCGCCGAATAGGTATAGCCCTCGTGCGTTCCGGCCTTGCGGTTGTCGAACAGCCCGTTGAGGACGGGGCCGACGGCATTCTTCGCGGTTTCTCCGACCTGGTGGCAGGTCCTGCACTGGAGGAAGACCTTCTCGCCGGCGGCGAGATCCTGGGCCTGTGCGGTGGCGGGCAGGAAAAAGAGGAATGCGGCAGTGGCTGCGTAGGCAAGCTGTCTCATGGCGTGTGACCTTTCCGAGACTTCGTCCAATTCCAACGAAGGCAATACGCCGGAAAAGGTTCCGCCGATCAACCCATCGTCGCTCATTCTGGTCTTCAGGCCTCGCGCCTCTTGCGGATCGTCGGGGGCCGAACGTCCAAAAAGCACGACCAAAGCGATTGCATGTCGTGCAACTCCTTCGTAGTGTATCGACAGCTTGACATCAATATGTAAATTCAAGCTGACACATCGAGGCGCGAAGGGGAATGGAATGCCCGAGACCCCGCTTCTGGACGGCGTCACCTCTCCCGCCGATCTGCGCCGCCTGTCGCAGCCTCAGCTGAAGCAACTTGCCGATGAGCTGCGGGCGGAGACGATCGACGCCGTCTCCGTCACCGGCGGCCATCTCGGGGCAGGGCTCGGCGTGGTGGAGCTGACGGTCGCGCTGCATCATCTCTTCGACACGCCGCGCGACACGCTGATCTGGGATGTCGGCCATCAGGCCTATCCCCACAAGATCCTGACCGGCCGGCGCGACCGCATCCGCACGCTGCGCCAGGGCGGCGGGCTCTCCGGCTTCACCAAGCGCGAGGAGAGCGAGTTCGACCCCTTCGGGGCCGCCCACACCTCGACCTCGATCTCGGCGGGGCTGGGTTTCGCCGTCGCCCGCGACCTCAAGGGCGAGGACGGCCATGTCGTGGCCGTGATCGGCGACGGCGCGATGTCGGCCGGCATGGCCTATGAGGCGATGAACAATGCCGGTGCGCTCGGCAAAAGGCTGATCGTCATCCTCAATGACAACGACATGTCGATCGCCCCGCCGGTGGGTGCGCTGTCGGCACATCTGGCGCGGCTACTGTCCGGCAAGGCCTATCTCTCGCTGCGCGACCAGGGCCGCCAGCTGACGCGCCGGCTCGGACGCGGGCTCGATTCCAAGATCACCCGTGCCGTCGAACACGCGCGCGGCTACCTGACGGGTGGGACGCTGTTCGACCAACTGGGCTTCTACTATGTCGGGCCGATCGACGGCCACAATCTCGACCACCTCATCCCGGTGCTGCGCAATGTCCGCGATGCGCCGAACGGGCCGATCCTCGTCCATGTCGTGACGCAGAAGGGCAAGGGCTATGCCCCGGCCGAGGCGACGGCGGACAAGTACCACGCCGTCGTCCGCTTCGACGTCGCGACCGGGCAGCAGGAGAAGGCGCCGGCCGCCGCGCCCTCTTATACGAAGGTCTTCTCGCAGGCCCTGCTGCGCGAGGCGGCGCGCGACGAGCGCATCGTCGCCATCACCGCCGCCATGCCCTCCGGCACCGGGCTTGATGCCTTTGCGAAGGCGCATCCCTCCCGCTTCTTCGATGTCGGCATCGCCGAGCAGCATGCGGTGACCTTCGCCGCCGGGCTCGCCTGCGAGGGGCTGAAGCCGGTCTGTGCGATCTACTCGACCTTCCTGCAGCGCGCCTATGACCAGATCGTTCATGACGTCGCGCTGCAGAAACTGCCCGTGCGCTTCGCCATCGACCGGGCGGGGCTGGTCGGCGCCGATGGCGCGACCCATGCGGGTGCCTTCGACACCGCCTATCTCGGCTGCCTGCCCGGCTTCGTGCTGATGGCGGCGGCCGACGAGGCCGATCTCGTGCATATGGTCGCCACCGCCTGCGCCCATGACGAGGGGCCGATCGCGCTGCGCTATCCGCGCGGCGAAGGGCTCGGCGTCGCGCTCCCCGAGACCGGCATGCCACTCGAGATCGGCCGCGGGCGGGTGCTGCGGGAGGGCACGCGGGTCGCCATCCTCTCCTATGGAACGCGACTGGGCGAATGCCTCGAGGCCGCGGAGCTGCTCGATGCGATGGGGTTGTCGACCACCGTCGCCGATGCGCGCTTCGCCAAGCCGCTCGACCGGGCGCTGATCCGGCGCCTGGCGCAGCATCACGAGGCGCTGATCACGGTGGAGGAGGGCTCCGTCGGCGGCTTCGGCTCCTTCGTGCTGCATGCGCTGGCCGATGACGGGCTCTTCGAGGCCGGGCTGAAGATCAAGACGCTGACCCTGCCGGACCGTTTCCAGGACCAAGACAGCCAGGCGCGGCTCTATGCGCAGGCCGGGCTCGACGCGGATGCGATCGTCGCGTTGGCGACGGGGCTCTGCCGGCCGGCTGCCCGCCGCAGCGCCATGGCAGGCGCGGCGGGCCTGCGGCTGGTGCCGGCGATCGCGCCCGGAACGGTCCCGCTGCACGAGGCCTCGACATGAACGCCGTGACGCCCTTCAAGCGCCCGTTGACGGTGCTGCTGGCCAAACCGCGCGGCTTCTGCGCCGGCGTGGTGCGGGCGGTCGAGATCGTCGAGCGCGCCATCGCGCAGACCGGCGCGCCGGTCTATGTCCGCCACGAGATCGTCCACAACACCCATGTCGTCGAGGGCCTGCGTGCCCAGGGCGCCGTCTTCGTCGGCGAGGTCGACCAGATCCCGGCGGGCGCGACGACGATCTTTTCGGCCCATGGCGTGTCGCGCGGGGTCGAGGCGGCCGCGGCGGCGCGCGGGCTCGACGTGATCGACGCGACCTGTCCGCTCGTCCAGAAGGTCCACAACCAGGGCCGGCGCTATGCGCAGCTCGGCTACGACGTCGTGTTGATCGGCCATGAGGGCCATGCCGAGGTCGAGGGCACGCGCGGCCAGATCGACGGGCGGCTGCATGTCGTCGCTACGGCCGCCGAAGTCGCCGGGCTGGTCGTCGCCGACCCGGAGCGGGTCGCCTATATCAGCCAGACGACACTGAGCGTTCAGGACACGCGCGAGGTCATCGCCGCGCTGACCGCGCGCTTCCCGGCGATCGTCGGACCCGACATCCGCAACATCTGCTACGCGACCCAGAACCGGCAGGCGGCGGTGCAGGCGATGGCGCCGCACTGCGATCTCATCCTCGTCGTCGGCTCGCGCTCCTCCTCCAACACCACGCGGCTGCGCGAGGTCGGCGCGATCGCCGGCGTACCGAGCCATCTGATCGAGGGTCCGGATGCGATCGAGCCGGCCTGGTTCGAGACGGTCGAGACCGTCGGCTTCACCGCCGGCGCCTCGGCGCCCGAGCGGCTGATCCAGGAGACGATCGACCGGCTGCGCGGCTTCCGCTCGGTGACGGTGAAGGAACTCGATGGGACCGAGGAGGAGGTGGTGTTCCGCCTGCCGCCGCGGCTCGTCGAGGCGATGGCGTCCTGAAACGGGGAAAGACGGCGATGGACGGGCCCCTGGATCATGCGGATGTCGTCGGACAGGTTCTCCGAGGCGAGGAGGGCGGGCCTGCGGAGGCAGGGCGGCCATCCGGCTCGCCGGTGACGGCGCCGACCCGCGAGCGGGGGTCCGCTTCAAAGAAGGAAACGGCCTTGCAGGGCAGCGGCCGTCCGCCGCCCTTCCCGTTCTCCGCCATCGTGGCGCAGGAGGAGATGAAGCGGGCGCTGCTGCTGGCCGCCATCGACCCCACCATCGGCGGTGTGCTGATCTTCGGCGATCGCGGCACGGGCAAGTCGACCGCCGTGCGGGCGCTCGCCGCCCTGCTGCCGCCGATGCGCGCCGTCGTCGGCGATCCCTATAACTGTGCTCCCCAGGCGGGAGCGCGCGGGCAGAAGACCCATCTCGTGCCGGTGCCGGTGGTTGATCTGCCGCTGGGCGCGACGGAGGATCGCGTCGTCGGCGCGCTCGATCTGGAGAAGGCTCTGGTTAGCGGCGAAAAGGCCTTCCAGCCCGGGCTGCTGGCGCGCGCCAATCGCGGCTTCCTCTATATCGACGAGGCCAATCTGCTGGAGGACCATCTCGTCGATGTGCTGCTCGATGTGGCGGCCTCGGGCGAGAACGTCGTCGAGCGCGAGGGGCTGAGCATCCGCCATCCGGCGCGCTTCGTTCTGGTCGGCAGCGGCAACCCGGAAGAAGGCGAATTGCGCCCGCAGTTGCTCGACCGTTTCGGCCTCTCCGTGGAGGTTGCGACGCCCGCCGACCTGCCCACCCGCATCGCGGTGGTGAAGCGGCGCGATGCCTATGATCGCGATCCGCATGGCTTTGCGGCGCAGTGGCGGGCTGCCGATGCGGCGCTGGGGCGCAAGCTCGTCGCCGCCCGCAAGCGGCTGGCCATGGTCGAGACCTCCGATGCCGCGCTAGGCCGTGTCGCCGAGCTCTGCCTGCATCTGGGCACCGACGGGCTACGCGGCGAGCTGACGCTGATGCGGGCGGCGCGTGCCTTCGCTGCGCTGGAAGGCGACGTGGCGATTGGTGACAGCCATATCCGCAGCGTCGCGCCGATCGCGCTGCGGCACCGGCTGCGACGCAACCCGCTCGACGAGGCGGGCTCGACGGTGCGGATCGAACGCGCTCTGGCCGAGGTGTTCGGGCCGTGAGCGCGGTGGGCGCCGGTGCGGAGCGTCCGGCGCTGTCGCCCTGGCGGCTGGCCGAGCACGCGGCCGCCCTGCTGGCCCTCGATGCTGCTGCCCTTGGTGGGATGACATTGCGGGCGCCGGCAGGGCCGGTCCGTGACGCATTTCTGGCCCGGCTCGCCGCTCTGGGGGGCGGGCAGCGGCTGCTGCGGATGCCGGCTGGCATTAGCGATGCACGGCTGCTGGGTGGGCTCGATCTGGCCGCGACGCTGGCGGCGGGACGCCCCGTCGGCGAGCGCGGGCTGCTGGCGGAGGCCGATGGCGGGATTGTCGTGATCGCGATGGCCGAGCGGCTCGAGATTGGGACGGCCGCCCGCATCGCCGCCGTGCTCGATGCCGGTGCGGTGACGGTGGAGCGCGACGGGCTGTGCCTGACGCTGCCTAGCCGCTTCGGTGTGCTGGCGCTGGACGAGGGCCTCTCCAAGGAGGAACGGCTTCCTACAGCGCTCTCCGACCGGCTGGCCCTGCGGCTCGACCTGACGCCGCTGTCGCATCGCGACATCGAGCCTGACATCTTTTCGCCTGCGGAGATGGCGGCTGCGCGGGCCCGCCCGGCGGCTGCAATTGCCGACGACATGCTCGCCAGCCTGTGCGCGGCCGCATTCGCGCTGGGGATCGACTCCTTCCGTGCGGCGCTTCAGGCGGTGAAAGTGGCGCGGCTGAGCGCTGCACTCGCCGGACGCGACACGGTGGCGGAGGCCGACGCGGCGCTGGCCGCCGCACTGGTTCTGGCGCCGCGCGCGACGCGGCTTCCGGCCGTGCCGGAAGACGAATCCGATCCCCAGACGGATCAGCAGGATGATCCGCCTCCCGAGGATGGCGAGACCGCCTCCGGCGAGGCGCCGCGCGATCTTGACGATCTCGTGCTCGCGGCTGCGCGTGCAGCGCTGCCGCCCGGGCTTCTCGCCCGGCTGCTCGCTTCGGGCGGACGGGTGAAGGCGCGTGCGGCCGGGCGGGCCGGACAGATCCAGAAGGCGGCGCGGCGTGGCCGTGTCATCGGCTCGAAGGCGGGCGATCTGCGCGGTGCGGCGAAGCTCGATGTGGTCGAGACCCTGCGCGCCGCGGCGCCCTGGCAGCGTCTGCGGCGCAGCGAGGCGGCGATGGCAGGCCGTGAGGGGCTGATCGTCCGCCGCGAGGACTTCCGCGTCGCGCGCCACAAGCAGCGCAGCGAGACCGCGACGCTGTTCGTCGTCGATGCCTCCGGCTCCTCGGCGCTGCAGCGGCTCGCCGAGGCGAAGGGCGCCGTCCGGCTCTTGCTGGCGGAGTGTTATGTGCGGCGCGACGAGGTGGCGCTGATCGCTTTCCGGCGCAGCGCAGCCGAGATCGTGCTGCCGCCGACGCGCTCGCTGGTCGCGGCGGAGCGGGCTTTGTCGGGCCTGCCGGGTGGCGGCGCCACGCCACTCGCCACCGCCATCGAGGCCGCCTCTGCGCTGGCCGATGCCGTCAGGCGCAAGGGACGAACCCCGGCGCTGGTCTTCATGACCGACGGCCGCGCCAATATCGACCGCGCCGGGCGGCAGGGGCGAGCACAGGCGCAGGCCGACGCGCTGGCCGCGGCACGGGGCCTGCGTGGCGAAGGCTTCAACGCGATCCTGATCGACACCTCGCCGCAGCCGCAGCCACAGGCGGCCGAGATCGCGGCCGCGATGGGCGGGCTTTATCTGCCGCTGCCACAGGCCGATGCGGCTGGCGTCGGCCGCGCCGTCGGTGCGGCCCTGGCGGCCGCGCGATGACCGCGGCGCTGTCCTGGGCGAGCGAGGGGCGGGACTGGCCGAACCGCGCCGCCAGTCGCTTCGTCGAGGCCGGCGGCCTGTCCTGGCATGTTCAGGAGACGGGCCGGGGGCCGACGCTCCTGCTGCTGCACGGGACCGGTGCCTCGACCCATTCCTGGCGGGATCTCTTGCCACTGCTGGCGCGCGATTTCCATGTCGTCGCGCCCGACCTGCCGGGCCATGGCTTCACCGAGGCGCCGGAGCGCGACCGGCTCTCGCTGCCGGCGATGGCGCGCGGCCTCGCCGCGCTGCTTGGCAAGCTCGGAGTCGAACCGGAGGGGATCGTCGGTCATTCCGCCGGCGCTGCGATCGCGATGCAGATGGTGCTGACCCGGGCGATCGAACCCGCCTGCCTGATCAGCCTGAATGGCGCGCTGCTGCCGTTCAAGGGCGTGGCTTCGCAGCTTTTTCCGTCAGTCGCGCGGCTGCTCGTGCTCAACCCGCTGGTGCCGCGCTTCTTCGCCTGGCGGGCGGGGAGTGCCGATGCGGTGACGCAATTGCTGGAAGGCACCGGCTCGCGGCTCGATGCGCGCGGGCAGGAGCTCTACCAGCGGCTGTTTTCCAACCGCGTTCATATCGCCTCCACGCTGGGGATGATGGCGAACTGGGATCTCGAGACGCTGGGGCGCGGCTTCGGTCGCCTCGATCTGCCGGTGCTGCTCGTCGTCGGCGCCGGCGACCGGGCGGTGCCGCCCGCCGATGCGCGCGAGGTCGCGCGGCGCCTGCCCGATGCGCGCATCGAGACGGTGCCGGGCGCGGGCCATCTCGTCCATGAGGAAAAGCCGGCGGAGATCGCGGCGCTGATCGGCGCCGAGATGCTGCGCCACAGGGAGGCGGTCGCGTCATGCTGAGCGAGCTTCATCCGCCGAGCCTGGGGGCCGGCACCCGCCAGCCCGAGGCCGACCGCCGGCCCCACGCCGTGGTGATCGGCTCCGGCTTCGGCGGGCTCGCGGCCGCCATCCGGCTGGGCGCGCGGGGCTACCGCGTCACCGTGCTGGAATCGCTCGACCAGCCCGGCGGCCGCGCTCGCGTCTTCCGGCAGGACGGTTTCACCTTCGATGCCGGGCCGACGATCGTCACCGCGCCCCATCTCTTCGAGGAGCTCTGGGCGCTGTGCGGGCGGCGGATGGAGGACGATGTCAGCCTGACCGCGCTCGATCCCTTCTACCGGCTGATCTTCGCTGACGGCTCGAGCCTCGACTGCTGCGGCGACGAGAAGAAGATGCGCGCGCGGATCGCCGCCTTCGCGCCCGGCGATTCCGCCGGCTACGAGGCCTTCATGCGCGATGCCGAGGCGATCTACGGGGTCGGCTTCGAGCAGCTCGCGGATGTGCCCTTCGGCACGCTCGTCGATATGCTGAAGGCCCTTCCCGCGATGGCACGGCTACGGGCCGACCGCAGCGTCTATGGTCTCGCTGCACGCCATGTCCGCGACGAGCGGCTGCGGACGGCGCTGAGCTTCCACCCGCTTTTCATCGGCGGGAACCCCTTCGCGACGACGGCGATCTACGCGCTGGTGATCCATCTCGAGCGCAAGTTCGGCGTTCATTTCGCGCAAGGCGGAACGGGGGCTCTCGTCGCGGGGCTGGTGAAGCTGCTGGAGGGCCAGGGGGCGACGCTGCGCTACGGCGCGGAGGTGGCGGAGATCACCGTGGCCAATGGCGCTGCGACAGGGGTCCGGCTGGCGGATGGCCAGGCGATCGCGGCCGATGTCGTCGTCTCCAATGCCGATGCCGCCTATACCTACGGCACGCTGCTGAAGGCGCAGCCGCGCAAACGCTGGAGCGATGCGAAGCTCAAGCGGGCGCGCTATTCGATGTCGGTCGTGGTCTGGTATTTCGGAACGCGCCGCCGCTACGACAGCGTCCCCCACCACAGCATCCTGTTTGGCCCGCGCTATCGCGGGCTGGTCGAGGACATCTTCGAGCGGAAGGTGCTGTCGGAGGATTTCAGCCTCTATCTGCATCGCCCGACGGCGACCGATCCTGCCCTCGCGCCCGAGGGCTGCGACGCCTTCTATGCGCTCGTGCCGGTGCCCAATCTCCAGAGCGGCACCGACTGGGCGACCGAGGCCGAGCCTTTCCGCGCCCGCATCCAGCGGCGGCTCGAGGCGACCCTTCTGCCGGGGCTCGGCGACAGCCTCGTCAGCTCGCGGCTGATGATGCCGCCTGATTTCCGCGACGAGCTGCTCTCGGTCCATGGCGCGGCCTTCGGGCTGGAGCCGCGGTTGCTGCAGAGCGCCTGGTTCCGGCCACACAACAGCAGCGAGGAGGTCGACCGGCTCTATCTGGTCGGCGCGGGGACCCATCCCGGCGCCGGGCTGCCCGGCGTCCTCTCCTCTGCAGCCATTCTCGATACGGTGGTGCCTCATGCGACCCGACTGGTCTGATCCGCATCTTACGGGCCTCTCGGCGGAGGATTTCGCGGCCTGCGACCGCATGCTCTGCGACGGCTCGAAATCCTTCCGGGCGGCGGCGCTGCTGCTGCCGCGGGCGATCCGGCGCCCGGCGACGGCGCTCTACGCCTTCTGCCGGGCTGGCGGACGATGCAATCGATGAGGGGCCGGGCGATGCGGCGACGGTGGCGCGGCTGGAGCGGCGGGTCGAGAGCGCCTATGCGGCACGCCCCATCGACCATCCGGTCGACCGCGCCTTCGCCGAGACCGTGCGCGGCTTCGGCGTGCCGCGCAGCGTGGTGATGGCGCTGATCGAGGGGCTCTCCTGGGACGCGCAGGGCCGGCGCTACGAGACGCTCGATGATCTCTGCAGCTATGCGGCGCGCGTCGCCGGCTCGGTCGGCGTGATGATGGCGGTGCTGATGGAGCGCCGCTCGGCGGACGTGCTGGCACGGGCGGCGGATCTCGGCGTGGCCATGCAGCTCAGCAATATCGCCCGCGATGTCGGCACCGATGCGGCGATGGGGCGGATCTATCTGCCGCTCGCCTGGCTGCGCGAGGCGGGCATCGACCCCGAGGCCTTCCTGGCCCGGCCGCAGTTCACGCCGGCGCTCGCCGGGGTCGTGGCGCGTCTGCTGGCGGAGGCCGAGCGGCTCTATGCGCGTGCCGATGCGGGGATTGCGGCGCTGCCGGCCGCCTGCCGCCCCGGCATCCGGGCGGCGCGGGCGATCTATGCCGAGATCGGGCATGAGGTGGCGCGGCGCGGGCATGACAGCGTCTCGCAGCGCGCCGTCGTGCCGGCGCGGCGCAAGCTCGTGCTGCTCGCAGGTGCGCTCGTCACCGGCTCGGGGGAGGACGGTCTGGCCGCGCCCTCGCTGCCGGGCACGGCCTATCTGGTCGCGGCGGCCGCGATGTCGCAGGCGGCGCGCCCGGCCTTGCGCGGCGCGCCTCCCGCATGGTGGAATCTGGTTGGCCGGGCTGCGGCGGTGATCGAGATGTTCGAGCGTCTCGGCCGGGTCGAGCGCTCCGTCGTCAGAGGGCCGTGAGGGAGGAATTGTCCGATGTCGTCCAGTGCGCTGATCATCGCCGAGATGGTCCTGACGCTCGGGCTGTGCCTCGGCTTCGGCTTCTACCAGCTCTGGGACCTGCGCCGCGAAAAGGCCAAGGACGCCGCCAAGGCGGCGGAGGCCGCGCGGGCGGGCGCCGACCCGACGGTCAAGACCTCCGCGGCATCCTGAAGGGCAGCATCGCCTGCACGACCGGGTTGGCGAAGCGGTCGAGCGACAGGCTTTCATGCATGGCGGTGACGCTCTCGCCAGCGAGCGAGGTCTTCACCAGCGAGCGCGCATAGAAGGGCGTGTCCTCCAGCGTCTCCACCAGCGCGGCCGGCCGGCCACGGTCGCTGCGGGTCTCGCGTGCGATGCGCCAGCCACTCCTGGGCAGGGCGGCGGTCAGGCCCGGCTGGAGGGGGGTCGCGCGGCCGCCGTCGTCGAATCGCCAGCCCAGATCGAAGGCCGAGCCGTCCCGGCGCGTGCCGCCATAGAGCACGGCGGCGCCGCCGGCCGTCGCGGCCCGCGACCAGTGCCAGCTCTGGAAGCCGTCGGCGAGCGGCGCGTTGCCCTGGTTCATGTCGAAATAGCCGGAGCCGCTCCAGCGCAGCGCGGGATCCTCCAGCGCGACCTCGACCCTGGCGAGCGGGGCGACCGGCCACCAGCGATGGGCGCCGTCGGGGTTCAGCGTCACGACATGGTCGGTGATCGCCTGCGGCGTGACGCGGACCGTGCCGCGGACCCGGCGAGGCACCGGCAGCGGCATGCCGATCTCGTCGATCGCGATGGTCAGCGACGACCCGTCCCAATGCAGGGCGCTGGGGCCGATGACGAAGCGCTCAGGCCCGACATCGACATGGCGCCGGCCGCGCTCGGTCATGGTCCAGCGGCGGGCGCCGGGGCCGTAGAGACCGACATTCAGCGCGCAATGATCCAGCGGGTCGTGCCGTCCCCGCCGCCGCGCCCAGGCGTAATAGGGCGAGAAGACGCTGCCGACGAAGGCGATGATGCTGAGCCCGTAGCGGCCGTCGTCACTCAGCGCGTCGACATACCACCAGGCATAGCCGCCGGACGGGACCGGGATGTCGAAGCGAGGTCCGCGACGAGGCTCTGCACCGCCAGCTGGCCCGACAACGCCACCATCGGGACGCCCGGCCCCGGATGGACGCTGCCGCCCGTCCAGTAGAGCCCCGGCAGGCGGCTGCGCGAGCCCGGCCTCTCGAAGCTCGCCATCGCGCCATGCGTCGAGCGGCCATAGAGACCGCCCCCCGTCCCGGGAAACAACGCCTCCCAATCCGCCGGCTGGGTCGCCAGCGTCGCATCCGGCTGGGGCGAGACCGCCAGCCCGCATTGCGCCAGCCGCGCGAGGCTCCTGTGCAGGCATGTCTCGATCTCCTCTGGCGGGAAGCGGGAACGGTCGCCGCTCGGTGGGGCATTGACCAGGACGAGCAGGCGCTCGGGGCCGTGCGGTGCATGGCCGGACTCGTCGCGATCCTGCGCGCAGACATAGACGGTCGGCTCGGACGGCAGCCGCTCCTGGCGGAAGATTGCGTCGAATTCGGCGGCGTAGTCGTTCGAGAAGAAGACGTTGTGCCGCTGCAGCGGGAAGCCGGAGGTGCGCGCGACCATGGCGAAGGTGACCGCCGAGAGCGAGCGCTGCGTCGGCCGCGTCGGCGGCGCGTGGCGGCTGGCGTCGGGGCCGAAGCGGCCGATGGCGATGGCGTTCACGTCCGCATTGCTGACGATCGCGTCGGCACGCAGGACCTCACCTCCGGCGAGGCGCACGCCGGCGGCGCGGCCGCCCTCGACCAGGATCTCGCTGACGGCCTCGCCATAGCGCAGCGTTGCGCCTTTCGCTTCGGCGAGCGCGGCCAGGGTTTGTGCGAGCCGGTGCATCCCGCCCTCGACCAGCCAAACGCCCTCCTGCTCGACATGGGCGACCAGCATCAGCGTCGCCGGCGCCGCAAAGGGGGAGGAGCCGCAATAGGTGGCGTAGCGGCCGAAGAGCTGCCGCAGGCGCTGGTCCTGAAAGCTGTTTCCGAGCGCGTCCCAGAGTGTGCCGAAGGGGCTCGCGCCCCAGAGCTGGCGCAGGCCAGCCAGCCCCGCATGCTGCACCAGCCCGAGCAGGCTCGGCCGCTCGCGCGCCATGAAACTGTCCTTCAGCGCATCGTGCAGGCCGCGCGCCTGGTCGCAGAAGGCGAGGTAGTTGCGCCCCTCCGCGGGGCCGGCGAAGGCGGAGATCGCATCGGCCGAGGCCGCGCGGTCGGCAAAGAGGTCGAGCCGCTCGCCTTCGCTCCAGGCGTGGCGGGCGAGGATGGAAGCCGGGGTCAGGGCCAGATGATCGTCGAGGCACGCGCCGGCTTCCGCGAAGACGCGGTCGAAGACCCAGCGCATCGTCATCACGGTCGGGCCGGCATCGAGCCTGCGCCCGCCGACGGCGACCTCGCGCATCTTGCCGCCGGGGCCAGCCGCCTGATCGACCACGGTGACGTCAAAGCCGCGGGCAGCGAGCAGCAGGGCCGAGACCAGCCCGCCGATTCCGGCGCCGATGACGACGATGCGTCGCGTGTTCACTCGCCCTCCGCGTCCCCGTTGACTTCATCGCGAAACTGTCCACTCTTATTGACACATAGAATGTCAGTTTGAAAGAACGCTCATTCGGAGGGTCGCATGGATACCGGGACACGGATCGAACAGACCCTCGAGGCGGCGCTGGCCGCGGGTCACCGTCAGAACTGCCCCCCGCTGCTGGCTCAGGCGATGCGCCATGCCGTGTTTCCCGGCGGGGCGCGCATCCGGCCGCGGCTGACGCTGGCCGTGGCGCGGGCCTGCGAAGATGCCGACCCTGCCATGGCCAGTGCGGCGGCGGCGGCGATCGAGTTCCTGCACTGCGCCTCGCTGGTCCATGACGACCTGCCCTGTTTCGACGATGCCGATATGCGGCGCGGGAAGCCCTCGCTGCACAAGGCCTATGGCGAGCCGCTGGCGGTTCTGGCCGGCGATGCGCTGATCGTGCTGGCCTTCGAGACATTGGCCGAGGCGCCGGCGCGGCGGCCGCAGAGCCTCGGCACATTGCTGCGGGTCGTCGGCGGCGCTGTCGGCAGCCGTGGCGGGATCGTGGCCGGGCAGGCCTGGGAATCGGAGGCCGCGATCGACTGCGCGCTCTATCACCAGGCCAAGACCGGGGCGCTGTTTGCAGGCGCGACGATGGCCGGTGCTGCGGCCGCGGGCGTCGCGCATCAGGACTGGCGCTGGCTCGGCGAAAAGCTCGGCGAGGCCTTCCAGGTCGCCGACGATATCCGCGACGTGGCGGCGACACCGCAGGAATTGGGCAAGCCTTGCGGGCAGGATGCCGCGCATCTGCGCCCGAACTATGCGCTGGCTCATGGCCTCGGCCCGGCGATCGCGCATCTCGATGCGCTGGTGCTGGAGGCGATCGCCGCCATCCCCGCCTGCCCGGGCCGGCAGGATCTCGGCACGCTGATCGGCCTCACGGCCAAGAGCTTCCTGCCCGAGAGCCTGCAGCGCCGCGCGGCCTGACCATGCGCCCGGCCTCGGTCCCAGCCGCCGGGCCTGTCGCGGAACCGGCCCAGCCGGTCTCGCTGGCCGACCGGCTGGCGGGATGGCGCAACCGCCTGGTGGCGAGCCCGCGCTTCCAGCGCTTCGCCGCCTCCTTTCCCCTCACCAAGCCGATCGCGCAGCGACAGTCGCAGGCGCTGTTCGATCTCTGCGCCGGCTTCGTCTACGCGCAGGTGCTGCAGGCCTGCATCCAGCTCGACCTGTTCCGCATCCTCGACGAGGCGCCCCGTAGCGCCGCCGAGCTGGCGCCCCGGCTCTCGCTGACGGAGGCCGCGACCGAGCGGCTGCTGGGCGCGGCGGCTGCGCTCGATCTGGTCGAGCGGCGCAGCGGAGGACGTTATGGCCTCGCCATGCTGGGGGCCGCGCTGCTCGGCAATCCTGGCGTGGGCGCCATGATCGCCCATCACCGCCTGCTCTATGACGATCTCGCCGATCCGCTGGCTCTACTGCGGGGCGAGAGCCGGCCCACCGCGCTGTCGGGTTACTGGGCCTATGCAACGGCCGACCAACCGGCGGCGGCGCCGCCCGCAGAGGTCGCGGCCTATAGCGCGCTGATGGCGCAGTCCCAGCATTTCGTCGCCGACGACATCCTGGCGGCCTACGATTTCTCGCAGCATCGCCGGATCCTCGATGTCGGCGGCGGGGAGGGGGCCTTCCTCTGCCGCGTCGCCGCCCAGGCCGCGGCACCGGCGCTGATGCTGTTCGACCTGCCGGCCGTTGCCGAGCGAGCGCGGCTGCGCTTCGCGGCGGAGGGTCTTTCGCTGCGCGCCGAAGTCGCGGGAGGCGACATGCACCGCGACTCGCTGCCGGGAGGCGCCGACCTCGCGACGCTGGTTCGGGTTCTTCACGATCATGACGACGCGGCGGTGCGCGCGCTTCTGAAGCGGGTGCGCGCCGCGCTCGCGCCCGGAGGCACGCTGCTGATCGCGGAGCCGATGGCTGGCTCGCCCGTGACCCGGCGCATGGCCGAGGCCTATTTCGCCTTCTATTTGCTCGCCATGGGCAGCGGCCGTGCCCGCAGCCCCGAGGAACTGACGGTTTTCCTCCAGGAGGCCGGCTTCACCGACATCCGCACACTGCGCACGCGGCGGCCGCTGCTGACCGGCGGCATGACCGCCCGCGCTGCCTGACAACTCATGTGTAATTTAAGATTGACACATGACTGTGTTCCGATAGCTTGACACTCAGGCGACGGAGCGCGGCCAGAGCGGCTGGCTCCCCGACCCCGAAAGTTGTCCCCGATGCATGCGCTGGCAGTCCTCGTCGAAAGGCCCGAGCATCTGGTTCTCAGCCAACTGGAACTCGTTGCGCCTGCCGATGGCGACGTCGTCGTCGCGACGGCCTGGAGCGGCATTTCGACCGGCACCGAACGCCTGCTCTGGTCGGGCCGGATGCCGCCCTTCCCGGGCATGGGCTATCCGCTGGTGCCGGGTTACGAATCGGTCGGCCGGGTCATCCAGGCGGGCCAGTCCTCTGGACGCAGCGTCGGCGAGCTCGTCTTCGTGCCCGGCTCCCGCGGCTTCAAGGAAGCGCGCGGCCTGTTCGGCGGTGCCTCCTCTCATCTCGTCGTAGCCGGCGCCAAGGCCGTGCCGATCCCCGAGACGCTCGGTCCGTCCGGCGTGCTGCTGGCGCTTGCGGCCACGGCCCAGCATGCGCTGGCCGGTGGCGCGCTTCCCGAGCTGATCATCGGCCATGGCGTGCTCGGACGGCTGCTCGCCCGGCTCGTTCTCGCCCATGGCGGCCAGCCGGTCGTCTGGGAAAGCAACCCGCTGCGGACCACGCAGGCGCAAGGCTACACGGTCGTCTCCGCCGAGGCGGACGCCCGCAAGGACTATCGCGTGATCTGCGACGTCAGCGGCGACGCCTCGCTGCTGGACACGCTGATCGCAAGTCTGGCGCCCCAGGGCGAGATCGTGCTCGCGGGCTTCTACGACCAGCCGATCGCCTTTTCCTTCCCGCCCGCCTTCATGCGCGAGGCGCGGCTGCGCGTCGCCGCCGAATGGCGCCAGACCGACCTCGACATCGTCATGACGCTGATTGCCGACGGACGGCTCTCGCTGGACGGGCTCATCACCCACAGCGCCCCGGCGAATGACGCGCCGGCCGCCTATCGCACCGCTTTCAGCGATCCGTCCTGCCTCAAGATGATCCTGGACTGGAGTGCCTGCTCGTGAACATCCAGATCCGAAATCCCGTTCCCTCGCCCGCCGCCGCCATGGCCGCCCGCCTGCGCGACGAGGCCGCCCAGCCCCAGGACGCGGTCGTCACGACCGCCCCGACCAAGGAAACGCAGATCATCGCGATCTACGGCAAGGGCGGCATCGGCAAGTCCTTCACGCTCGCCAATCTCAGCTACATGATGGCCCAGCAGGGCAAGAAGGTCCTGCTGATCGGCTGCGATCCGAAATCCGACACCACCTCGCTGCTCTTCGGCGGCAAGGCCTGCCCGACCATCATCGAGACCTCCTCGCGCAAGAAGGCGGCGGGCGAGGACGTCAAGATCGGCGATGTCTGCTTCAAGCGGGACGGCGTCTACGCGATGGAGCTCGGCGGACCTGAGGTCGGCCGCGGCTGCGGCGGGCGCGGCATCATCCACGGCTTCGAGCTCCTGGAGAAGCTGGGCTTCCACGATTGGGGCTTCGATTTCGTCCTGCTCGACTTCCTCGGCGACGTGGTCTGCGGCGGCTTCGGCCTGCCGATCGCCCGCGACATGTGCCAGAAGGTCATCGTCGTCGGCTCCAACGACCTGCAGAGCCTCTACGTCGCCAACAATGTCTGCTCGGCGGTGGAGTATTTCCGCAAGCTCGGCGGCAATGTCGGCGTCGCCGGCATGGTCATCAACAAGGATGACGGCACCGGCGAGGCGCAGGCCTTCTGCGACAAGGTCGGGATTCCGGTTCTCGCCGCCATTCCCGCCAATGACGACATCCGCAAGAAGAGCGCCAATTACGAGATCATCGGACGGCCCGGCGATGTCTGGGCGCCGCTGTTCGAGGAGCTGGGACTGAACGTCTCCGAGGCGCCGCCGGTGCGGCCGACGCCGCTGACGCAGGACGCGCTGCTCTCCCTGTTCTCGAGCGAAAGCACCGGTCGCGACGTCGTGCTGGTGCCCGCCACGCTGGAAGACATGTGCGGCCCCTCCGCCCTCAAGAAGGCGACCCTCGAAGTCGTCTACGACCAGGTCTGAGGCGCATCATGACCGTGCACCAGCCTCTTCCCGATGCCGCCACCGCCCCCGCGATCAACGCGGCGGCGACGAAAGGCGACGGGCTGGGCTGCCACTCCGGCAAGGAGGCGATGCGCAGCGCAGCGACCGCGGCCGGCAATGCCGAGATGCTGGAGCGCTTTGCCAAGGATTATCCTGTCGGGCCCCATGACAAGCCGCAGAGCATGTGCCCGGCCTTCGGCTCCTTGCGGGTGGGCTTGCGCATGCGGCGCACTGCGACGGTGCTGTCGGGCTCGGCCTGCTGCGTCTACGGGCTGACCTTCACCTCGCATTTCTACGGCGCGCGGCGCTCGGTCGGCTATGTGCCGTTCAATTCCGAGACGCTGGTCACCGGCAAGCTGTTCGAGGACATCCGCGAGGCGGTGTTCCAACTCGCCGACCCCGCGCTCTACGACACGATCGTCGTCACCAATCTCTGCGTCCCGTCGGCGTCGGGCGTGCCGCTGCGACTGCTGCCCAAGGAGATCAACGGCGTCCGCATCATCGGCATCGACGTGCCGGGCTTCGGCGTGCCGACCCATGCCGAGGCGAAGGACGTGCTGGCAGGCGCCATGCTGTCCTACGCCCGCAAGGAGGCCGAGGCCGGCCCGGTCCAGGCGCCGCGCGCCGGCCGCGAGGAGCGTCCGACGGTCACCCTGCTCGGCGAGATGTTTCCGGCCGACCCCGTCGGCATCGGCATGATGCTGGAGCCTCTGGGTCTGGCGGCCGGCCCGGTCGTGCCGACGCGGGAGTGGCGCGAGCTCTATGCCGCGCTCGACTGCGCGGTCGTCGCGGCGATCCACCCTTTCTACACGGCTTCCATCCGCGAGTTCGAAGCGGCCGGTCGCAGCATCGTCGGCTCCGGCCCGGTCGGCGTCGAGGGCACGGTCGCCTGGCTTTCGGCGATCGGCGCGGCCTGCGGCGTCGCCAAGCCCCTGGTCGAGGCCGCGCAGAACCGGCTGGTCCCGGCGATCCGCGGCGCGCTTTCCGCGATGCCGATCACTGGCCGGATCACGCTGTCGGGCTATGAGGGTTCGGAGCTTCTGGTCGCGCGGCTGCTCGTCGAGAGCGGCGCCGACCTGCGCTATGTCGGCACCGCCTGCCCGCGCACGCCCTGGTCGGAGCCCGACCGGGAATGGCTGGCGGCACGCGGCGTGATGGTCAATTTCCGCGCCACGCTCGAGCAGGATCTCGCGGCGATGGCCGAGTTCCAGCCCGATCTCGCGATCGGCACCACGCCGGTGGTGCAGAAGGCCAAGCAGCTCGGCATTCCCGCGCTCTACTTCACCAACCTGATCTCGGCGCGGCCACTCTTCGGGCCCGCCGGCGCGGGTTCGCTCGCCCAGGTCGTCAATGCCGCCATCGGCAACAAGGGCCGCATGGACGCGATGAAGGCCTTCTTCGCCGGCGTCGGCGAGGGCGACACCGCCGGCACCTGGCAGGACACGCCGCAACTGCATCCCGATTTCCGCGAGAAGTTCGCCCGCCGCGCCGCCAAGGCGAAGGCGGCGGCCGAGGAGATTCCGTGATGCTGATCCAGGATCACGATCGGGCCGGGGGCTATTGGGGGGCGGTCTACGTCTTCTGCGCCATCAAGGGCCTGCAGGTCGTCATCGACGGCCCGGTCGGCTGCGAGAACCTGCCGGTCACATCGGTGCTGCACTACACCGATGCGCTGCCGCCGCATGAGCTGCCGATCGTCGTCACCGGCCTCGCCGAGGAGGAACTCGGTCAGCACGGCACCGAGGGCGCGATGAAGCGTGCCAATGCGGTGCTCGATCCGCATCTGCCGAGCGTGGTCGTCACCGGGTCGATCGCCGAGATGATCGGCGGCGGCGTGACGCCGGAAGGCACCAACATCCAGCGCTTCCTGCCCCGCACGATCGACGAGGACCAGTGGCAATGCGCCGACCGCGCGCTGTTCTGGCTCTGGGGCGAATATGGCGCCAAGCGTGGCATCGTCCCCAAGGCGAAGCCGCGCAAGGAGGGCGCTAAGCCCAAGGTCAACATCATCGGCCCGGCCTATGGCATGTTCAACATGCCCTCCGACCTCGCCGAGGTGCGCCGCCTGATCGAGGGCATCGGCGCGGAGGTCCACATGACCTTCCCGCTCGGCTCGCATCTGTCGCAGGTGCAGCGGCTGGCCGATGCCGAGGTCAATGTCTGCCTCTATCGCGAATATGGCCGCCTGCTCTGCGAGGCGCTCGAGCGGCCCTATCTGCAGGCGCCGATCGGGCTGCATTCGACGACCGCCTTCCTGCGCTCGCTGGGTGAGCTGCTCGGGCTCGATCCGGAGCCCTTCATCGAGCGCGAGAAGCACACCACGATCAAGCCGCTCTGGGATCTCTGGCGCTCGGTGACGCAGGATTTCTTCGGTACAGCCTCTTTCGCCATCGTCGCCAACGAGACCTATGCGCGCGGCATCCGCCATTTCCTCGAGACGGAAATGGGCCTGCCCTGCACCTTCTCGGCGTCGCGCTGCGCGGGCAAGAAATCCGACAACGACGCCGTCCGCGCCTCGCTCAAGGAGAAGCCGCCGCTGGTGCTGTTCGGCTCCTTCAACGAGCGCATGTACATGGCCGAGGCCGGCGGGCGCGGGATCTACATCCCCGCCTCCTTCCCCGGCGCCGTGATCCGCCGGCACACCGGCACGCCCTTCATGGGCTATGCGGGCGCGACCTACCTGGTCCAGGAGGTCTGCAACGCACTGTTCGACGCGCTCTTCCACATCCTGCCGCTGGGCACGCAGATGGACGCCGTCGAGGCGACGCCTGCGCGCCTGCATCGCGAATTGCCCTGGTCGGAAGAGGCCAAGGCTCTGCTCGAGGACTGCCTGGAGCGGCAGCCGGTGCTGGTGCGGATTTCCGCCGCCAAGCGCCTGCGCGATGCCGCCGAGGCCCGCGCCCGGCAGGCCGGCGCCGCCCGGGTCCAGGCCGACCATGTCGATCGTGTCGCCAGCCGCGAAGGAGCCTTCGCATGAGCGCACCGAGCCAGCTTCGGCGGCAAGACCGCCGCACCAGAACCGTTCCCGAGGGGAGGAGATTCGCATGACCATGCAGTTCACCGCGCGCCATTCGGAGCAGGACCATCTCCGCCGGGTGAAGTCGCTGGCCTCCGACCGGCGCATGTGCCGGCGGCTGACCGCCCTCTCGATGCCCTTCTTCCTCGCGGCGGCGCTGGTGCAGAGGCTCGTCAGCCCTGCCCCCGCCGGCCCGCGGATCTCGCTCGTCGCCCAGGCTCGCGCCCAGGCCAACGCCACCATTCCCTTCATGTTCATGGGCTGAAGCCGGGACGCGAGGGGGCAAGCGCTTTCGCCCGGTTCGGGCGGGAGGAACTGCCGGGGGTCAAAGCCCGGCAGCCAGCCGCACGGCTTCGTGCGGTAACGGCCGCAAGGCCAAAGGAGAGAAGATCATGACAGAGAGAGACTCACTGTCAGGGTTGACCGAAGCGGAAGCCAAGGAATTCCACGGCTTCTTCATCACGAGCTTCATCGCTTTCACGGTCATCGCCGTGATCGCGCATTTCCTGGTCTGGTCATGGCGGCCCTGGCTGCCCGGACCCAACGGATATGCGTCCCTCGATGAAGGCGTGAAGACGGCCCTGACCACCGCCGTTTCGCTGATCTCATAAGGAAGGAGCGGAACCATGTGGAAAATCTGGCTGCTGTTCGATCCGCGTCGCACGCTGATCGCGCTGTTCACCTTCCTCTTCGGGCTCGCCATCCTGATCCATTTCATCCTGCTCTCGACGAACAGGTTCAACTGGATCGAGGGGCCGAAGAAAGCCGCCGCCGTGCTGCAGATCGAGGCTCCGACCTCGGATGTGACGATCTCGCGGATCGGCTGACGACACTGGCGGACGGGGTGCAGGGTTCGTCCCGGTCCCGTCTGCCGCTCCGACCGGCTCGCGCCGGGACCAAACCGTTCAGACGAGGCGCGGCCATGCATGCCGGCGCCCGCGGAGGGATGCGACGATGGCTCTGCTCAATTTCGAACGCAAATACCGCGTCAGAGGCGGCACGCTGATCGGAGGCGATCTCTTCGACTTCTGGGTCGGCCCCTTTTATGTCGGCTTCTTCGGTGTCGCGACCGTGTTCTTCGCGGCGCTGGGCACGGCCCTGGTGTTCTACGGCGCGGCGATCGGGCCGACCTGGAACCCCTGGCTGATCTCGATCAACCCGCCCCAGCCCGAATACGGTCTGCGCTTCGCGCCGCTGAAGGAAGGCGGGCTCTGGCAGATTATCACGATCTGCGCGACCGGCTCCTTCGTCTCCTGGGCGCTGCGCGAGGTCGAGATCTGCCGCAAGCTCGGCATGGGCTATCACGTACCCGTGGCCTTCGGCTTCGCGATCCTCGCCTATGTGACGCTGGTGATCGTGCGGCCCTTCCTGCTCGGATCCTGGGCCTATGGCTTTCCCTACGGCATCTTCAGCCATCTCGAATGGGTGTCGAATGTCGGCTACCAGTATCTCCAGTTCCACTACAACCCGGCGCATATGATCGCCGTGTCGTTCTTCTTCACCAGCGCGCTGGCGCTCTCGCTGCATGGCGGCCTGATCCTGTCGGCCACGAACCCGAAGCGCGGCGAGCCGGTGAAGACGCCGGAGCACGAGAACAGCTTCTTCCGCGACACGATCGGCTATTCGATCGGCACGCTCGGCGTTCACCGGCTCGGCCTCTTCCTGGCGGTCTCGGCCTCCTTCTGGAGCGCGGTCTGCATCGTGATCAGCGGGCCCTACTGGAGCGAGGGCTGGGCCGAGTGGTGGGACCTGTCGCGCCACTTCTCGATCTGGCGCTGAGCCCGCTCTCCCGCGACGCGCGGCCACGCCGCGCGCCGCCACCCACCTCATCCCGGTTCTCCAAGGATCAAGGCGATGGCAACCTACCAGAACATCTTCACCCGGGTTCAGATCCATGGCGCGCCGGATCTGGGCGTCCCGATCCCCGGTCGCGGCACGCGGCGCGGCTCGGCGACCCGCGTCGTCCACCTCTTCGGCATGATCGGCGACGCGCAGGTCGGCCCCATCTATCTCGGCTGGACCGGCGTCACCTCGATCGTCTGCGGCATCATCGCCTTCGAGATCATCGGCCTCAACATGCTGGCCTCGGTGAACTGGGACCCGATCCGGTTCGTGCGCGAGCTGTTCTGGCTCCAGCTCGCGGCGCCGCTGCCGCAACATGGGCTCAAGATCCTGCCGCCGCTGAAGGAGGGCGGCTGGTGGCTGCTTGCCGGCTTCTTCCTGACGACCTCCATCCTGCTCTGGTGGGTCCGAACCTATAACCGGGCGCGGGCGCTCGGGATGGGAACGCATGTGGCCTGGGCCTTCGCCTCGGCGATCTGGCTCTACCTCGTGCTCGGCTTCATCCGGCCGTTGCTGATGGGGAGCTGGAGCGAGGCGGTGCCCTTCGGCATCTTCCCGCATCTCGACTGGACGCAGAATTTCTCGCTGCGCTACGGCAACCTCTTCTACAACCCGTTCCACGCGCTCTCGATCGCCTTCCTCTACGGCTCGGCGCTGCTCTTCGCGATGCATGGCGCGACCATCCTGGCGGTCTCGCGCTATGGCGGCGATCGCGAGATCGAGCAGATCGTCGACCGCGGCACGGCCTCGGAGCGCGCCGCCCTGTTCTGGCGCTGGACGATGGGCTTCAACGCGACGATGGAGTCGATCCATCGCTGGGCCTGGTGGTTCGCGGTGCTGTGCACGCTGACCGGCGGCATCGGCATCCTGCTCACGGGCACCGCCGTCGACAACTGGTACGAGTGGGCGATCAAGCACCGGTTCGCGCCGAGCGACCCGACGATGTGGCCGGCGACGCCGGTCCCTCCCGCGCGGCCCTGAGCCAGCCGCATCATCCTCGACCGCGACCGAGCGGACGATCCCTGGGGAGGCCGGCAACGGCCTCCCTTTTTCGTGGCGAGCGGTCAGACCCTGGCCCGACGGTCGCCCAGGACTTTCCACCAGAGCATCCCCACGGTCAGCGCCAGCAAGGCCAGATAGGCGAGATGGCGGCCGAGCTCAGGGCCGAAGCCATGGCGGGTCGAGAGCAACCAGATGTCGAAGAGCGGCAGAGGCAGCGCCAGCGTCAGCAGCGCGACGAGGCCGACGAGCTGTCGGGCGACGATGAGTGCGATCGCGACCAGCGCCAACAGGACGGTGCGTGAGCCGTAGACCTGGACGAAGAGCGTCTCGCTGTCGCTGACCATCGGCATGCCGAACGAGGCCGACGCAGCGGAGGGCAGCATGATCAAGCGCAGGCCAGCGACCAGGAAGGCGAGGGCGGCGATGAGGGCGATCCAGATCGCCGGCGATCGCCAGTAATGCAGCTGGTGAGGTGATGCGGCAACGGAAGGGCTGGAGGTCATGAGAATGCTCCCGAAAGCTGTCGAAGACGCGGCGCGGGCTCGACAAGACGGGTTCTGGATAAGATAACGATCGCTATCTGTCAATTTAAAGATAGCGATCGTTATTGTTGGAGGTTTCATGCGGATGCGTCCGGACCAGAAGCAGGCTGCGCGCGCAGCGCTCGTCGCGGCGGCGGCAAAGCGGTTTCGGCGGGAGGGGATGACCGGGATCGGGATCGATGGACTCGCCAGGGAGGCCGGCCAAACCTCGGGCGCGGTCTATGCGCATTTCGGCTCGAAGGCCGAACTGTTTGCTGCCGTGGTCGAGGAGGGAATGCTCCGCCTGCTGGCCAGCGCGGAGGCTGAACGCGCCGCTGGCGGCGATTCCATCAGCTTCGCGCAGCGCTATCTGTCGATGCAGCACCGCGACGCCGTCGAGCAGGGCTGCCTGCTACCGGCGCTGAGCGCGGACATTGCGCGTGCCGATACGGCGACGCGCGAAATCTACGCGCAGGGGATGGATCAGGTCGCGGCGATGCTGGCGCCGCCGGAGGAGCGCGAAAGCGCGCTCGCGATCCTGGCTCTGTGCGCCGGCGGCATCCTGCTGGCGCGTGCCGTGGCTGACCCGGCACTGGCAGAGGCGATCTTGAGCGCCTGCCGTTCCCGCGCCACGGCCTGAACCGTCTCAGGCTGCGCGGCGCAGCCCGACCTGGCCCCAGATCGCCCCGAGGGCGCCGACCAGCGCCTCGATGTCGGCGTCGGAATGAAGCGGCGAGGGTGTTATCCGCAGCCGCTCCGTGCCGCGCGGAACGGTCGGATAGTTGATCGGCTGGACATAGATGTCGAAGCGCTCGAGCAGCTCGTCGCTGATGCGCTTGCACAGCACGGGATCGCCGACCATCACCGGCACGATGTGGCTGGGGTTCGGCATGTGCGGGATGCCGGCGGCATCCAGCCGCGCCCGGACGGCCGCGACGCGGTCGCGCTGGCCGGCGCGCTCGGACTGGCTCGTCTTGAGGTGACGGACCGAGGCCAGGGCGCCTGCTGCCAGGGCCGGCGGCAGCGAGGTCGAGAAGATGAAGCCCGAGGCGAAGCTGCGGATGAAGTCGCAGGTGGCGGCGCTGGCCGCGATGTAGCCGCCCATGATGCCGAAGCCCTTGGCGAGCGTGCCCTCGATCACGTCGAGGCGGTGGCTGATGCCCTCGCGCTCGCTGACGCCGCCGCCGCGCGGGCCGTAGAGCCCGACCGCATGGACCTCGTCGATATAGGTCATCGCGCCGAACTCTTCGGCCAGGTCGCAGAATTCCGCGATCGGCGCGATGTCGCCATCCATCGAATAGACGGATTCGAAGGCGAGCAGCTTCGGCCGGCGCGGATCGATGGCCTGCAGCTTTCGGCGCAGATCGTCGGGGTCGTTATGGGCGAAGACGACCTTGTCGGCGCGCGAATGGCGGATGCCCTCGATCATCGAGGCGTGGTTCAGCGCATCGGTGACGACGACGCAATCCGGGATCCGGGAGGCCAGGGTCGAGAGCGAGGCCCAGTTCGACATGTAGCCCGAGTTGAACAGCAGCGCGGCTTCCTTGCCGTGGAGATCGGCGAGCTCGCGCTCGAGCAGCACATGGTAGTGATTGGTGCCGCTGATGTTGCGCGTGCCGCCGGCGCCGGCGCCGCAGCCATCGATCGCGCCATGCATGGCCGCGATCACGTCGGGGTTCTGGCCCATGCCGAGATAGTCGTTGGAGCACCAGACCGTGACGTCGCGCGGCCCGTCCGTGCCATGGAAGGTGGCGCGGGGAAACTGGCCGGCCTTGCGCTCCAGATCGGCGAAGACGCGGTAGCGGCCTTCCTTGTGGAGCCCGTCGAGTTCCTTGCGGAAGAACATCTCGTAGTCCATCGGCGGCCTCCTGGGAGCGCGCTGTCGCGCTATGCGACGAGGGTTGGCGGGGGAACGGCGCGCGGGGTCGCGAGGCCGGTGGTGGAGGGAACGGGCAGGGACGGCCGGGTCGCGGGCGCTGCGGGCTCGGAGCCGGCTTCATCGCGCGAGCGCAGGCCCCAGGCCCAGAGCTCGGCGATCGGCAGGGGCAGCACCAGGAACCAGTGCTCCAGGAGCCCGAGGACGGCGAAGGTCGCGAGAAGGACGAAGCCCGTGACGGCGAAGGGGTCGCTCGCGCGCACCACGCTGTGGACGAGCCACGCGCTCATCAGCGTCGCGGCGGTGACCGAGAGCGGGAACAGCAGGTTCATCGCGCGGTGGCGGAAATAGCTCTTCAGATAGGCGAGGTGGTCGGGAAGGAACTCGACCGTCGTGTTGGGCACGCCGAGGAAGATGTTGAGCTTGGTCGAGAGCCGCATGGCGAACAGCAGCGCGAAGGTGGCCAGGCCGAACCGGTTGGCCCCGTCGGCCGTGAGCAGCGCAACCAGCGCCAGCGAGGCGAGCAGCGCCAACTCATGATGCAGGATCGCCCGCGTCGCCGCTGCAAAGCGGGGCCAGCCGCGCAAGGTCGGGTCGCAGGGTTCCCGGGTCGAGCCGGCGACATAGCCGAGCAGGAAGGCCAATTCGTTCCAGCCCCAGACGACGAGGGCGCAGAACACGGCGAGATAGGCGCCGGCGACGCTGGTGTCGCTGGCGGTGACGTCCAGGCCCCAGAGGGCTGCGAGCAAGGCGAGCGTGCCGCCCGCCATGCTCCAGCGGAAGGTCGCCTTCGGCAGCCCGTCGAGATAGAGGATCGCCCCGGTGGAGAACCACCAGGCGATCAGTGTCGCGACGATCGGCAGGCCGATGGTGACCAAGGCGCGGCTCCCTCAGTAGGCCGGCTGGAGGCGGCTGGTGCGCGGGATCTCGTTCTTGATCGTCGGCAGCAGGTAGAGCTTCAGCAGCGCGTAGCCGACCTGGGCCTGATAGGCGCGCATCCGGATCTGCGCGGCCAGTCCACCCTGCTCGGAGGCCTCGGCGATCTTGCCGGCGAGGATGCGGACCCGCTCGAGCCCGGCGCGGAACTTCGGGTTCTGCGTGTCGAGCACGACCGGGAAGACCTGGCGGGAGATCTCGGAGGTGATGCGGTAGACCTCGAAATCATACTCTGTCGGGTCGATGTCGAGCGCCTTGTGGAACTCCGGCCGGACATGGTCGCGCACATACATCGTCGCGTAGACGGCGAGCAGGAAGAACCGCACCCAGAGCTTGTTGCCGCCGGTCAGCAGATGCGGGTTGGCCCGCATCAGCAGCGAGAAGGCCTCGCCATGGCGGAACTCGTCGTTGCACCACTCCCGGAACCACCGGAAGATCGGGTGGAAGCACTTGTCGGGATGGCGCTCGAGGTGCCGGAAGATGGTGATGTAGCGCGCATAGCCGATCTTCTCGGAGAGATAGGTCGCGTAGAAGATGAATTTCGGCTTGAAGAAGGTGTATTTCTTGGCCTTCGTCAGGAAGCCGAGATCGACGCCGATGCTGAACTCCTTGAGCGCGTCGTTGATGAAGCCGGCATGGCGGGCCTCGTCGCGGCTCATGTATTTGAACAGCTCGCAGATGTCGGGGTTGGTGCCGCGCTTGCGCATCTCGGCATAGAGGACGCAGCCGGAGAACTCGGCCGTCAGCGACGACACCAGGAAGTCGATGAACTCCTTGCGCAGCGGCTCGGGGATCTTCTCCAGTTCCAGCTTCCAGTCGGCGTTGCGGGTGAAATGCCCCTTGTTGGGGTCGCTCTTCATCTCGGCGATCAGCACGTCCCACTCGGCGCGGACGGGCGTGACATCGATCTTGTCGAGCTCGTCGAAATCGGTGGTATAGAAGCGCGGCGTCAGCATGGTGTCCTGCTGGGCCATGCGGGTGGCTTCATTGGGGGCCGCGCGCATGGCGCCGGCCGAAAGGGTTGCAGCGGTCATAGCTTGGTCCTTTCCGAGAAGCTGAATTCCAGCAGCTCCATGAATTCGGCGCGGCCGGAGATCTTGGTCCAGAGCTGCTCCAGCCAGCCGGCGCGCTTGACGGTGGCCATGCGGCGGAAGGTCTGCACCTCGCCATAGGGCACCTTGATCGGCTCGCCATGGACGATGACCTCGTCGCCGGGGCGAATGCGCACGTCGCCGTCCAGCGTGACATGGGCGTGCAGGCTCTCGAAGGTGTGCGACACCTCGATGGTGCAGCCGACGTCGAACTGCTTCGGCTCGGCCATGGTTCTTTCCGTCAAAGTGAAGTCGGTCATAAGCGGTTCTCCCGAGAGGACAGGAAGCGCGCGAAGGTGGCGGCATTGCCGGGGCCGAAGGCGTCGAGCTCGATTCGGCCGCCGGTGGCGGGATCGCTCAGGCTCAGGCGGCCATTCTCGCGGCGCTCCAGGAGAAAGGGCAAGTCCCGCGGCAGGCCGGCCTGTTTGCGCTGGCGCGCGAGGCTGCGCATCGTGCCGCGGATGAAGCCGTCGGCGCCGATGGCGATCGTCTCGATCACCCGGCCGGAGCCGTCACGGACCAGGACAGAGCCGTCCTCGCGGTCCTCGAAGCGCAGATCGGCCCGCGCGACGGTCGGGCTGTCGGGGATGCCGGTGGCGCCGATGCCGGTCTGGCGCGCGAGGCCGGCGATGGCGATCGTCGCGACGACCAGCAGGGCCATGCCGACCAGCGTCCAGCGCGGGGGCGACAGGCTGGCGGCAGGTTGAGGGGGAAGGGCGGTGTCGCTCATCGCCGCCTCCTCAGCTCGCGGCGGCCATGCCCTGCGGCAGCCGCGCATCGTTGGCGGCGGTCGCGGGCTGGGGCAGGGAAACCGCGCTCCCGGCATGGGCGGCGAGCGCACGGGCGAGGATGGCGGCGGCGCGCTCGGCCTCGGGCAGTTCGCGCAGCATGGGCTCCGGGCGGCCTAGCCGCCAGGGCCGGGCGTGGGGCCAGAGCACGATGTAGGAGACGCGCTCGCCCGGCAGGAGGCTGACCGGGATGTCGCCGCTGCCGCCGCGGCGCAGCTTCAGGCCCGCCTGGGCAACCAGTGAGAAGGGCAGGTTGATCGTCATCGGCAGGGCGATGCCGAAGCGCAGCACGAGGCGCCGGCTGGTGATGGTGTAGACGGTGCCGCGGCCCGCCAGATAGGCGAGGCCGGCGAGGAGGCCCGCCGCGACGCTGCCCGCCAGGGCGAGCCAGGTCATCGGCAGCAGCGTGGCGGTGAGCGGCGTGCCCTGCACCAGCGCTAGCACCGGCTGGGCGGCGACGAGGGCGCCGAAATAGCAGGCGACCTCGCGCAGATGGAAGGCGCGCCAGGCGAGGCCGCGCCAGTCGGGGCTGCCCTGCCAGAGGATCGTCTCGCCCTCCGGCGGCAGGGCGGGCAGGCCGGGGATCGGCTCGAAGGCGAAGTCGTCCTGGCTCATAGCAGCGGCTCCGCGCGGTGAGGCGTCGCATAGAGGGTGCCGGCACCGTAATAGGCGCAGATCTTCTCTTCCTCGAGCCGCGTGACGGAGTCGGGCTTGCGAAGGGCCGGCACGTCGGCGAACTGGCTGGCCAGCAGCGCTTCGACCTTGATGCGCCCGATGCCGGGTTTCACGCCGCGCTTGATGTCGGAGAAGGTCACCGGCAGCAGAACGTTGCGCCCGCTCGGGAGCGCGACCTCGAAGTAGCGCAGCAGCGCCTCCGAGCGGTCGACCCAGAGATCGACGACCTTGCCGGCCACGTTCATGTCCGCGCCGATGACGTCATAGCCACGCGGATCCTCCTCGGCCGAGACCGCGTAGCCGGTGGCGACGCGCACGGGCAGGATCTTGATGTGGTTGTCGTAGCTCATCTCAGGAGCGTCGACCCGCTCGGCCCAGGAGCCGGGGCCGATCGAATCCAGCATCGGGTTGGCGCCGGTGGGGGCCAGCGGGGCGCCAGGGAATTTCGCGGTCGGCCGCGCCGCCAGGACCCGCCCGTCGGGCCGGCCGTTGGGCGCCTGGACGGAGGTGCCGTTGGAAAGGCGGAAGGTCTTGGGCGCCGGGAAGAAGACAAGGCTCGGCGGCAGGAACTTGCCGGGATGGGTGTCAGATTCGAGCGGATAGCCCTCGCGCCGGTCTTCGCGGCGCAGATAGACCACGAGCCCTGCGAAGAACAGCCAGAACAACCAGATCGTGACCTGGGCGACGTCGATATATCCCATGATCTCACGCATCAGAGAGCCCTCCTTGCAGGGTCTTCGGTCGGGTCGCGGTCATCCTGGAAACTCCGCCAGGCCGAACCGTGTCGGGGGAAGAGGCCGCGCGACGGCAGCGCTTCGCACCAGCGGGCCGATGGCGACCAGCGTGGCGAAGAGCAGCGCGACCTCGATGTGGTAGACGGCATTATAGGCAGCGGCCGGATCGGACAGGCCCGGCCCGAGCGCGCCGCTGCTCGCGAGCGCGGCGAAACCGTCCCGGATCGCACCGCCCAGCGCGATGGCTATTCCCGCGGCGGTGGCCTGGGCGGCTCCCCAGATGCCGACGGCGAGACCGGTCTGCGGGCCGTCGTCGAGCTCCATGGCGATCGTCAGCGTGCTGACCGAGAACAGGCCGCCGCCGAAGCCGATCAGCACCGTTCCGAAGCGAAACAGGCCTGGTGTCTCGATGGTGCCCGCGAAAATCACGCAGGGAAAGGCGACCAGGCCGAAGACGAGGCCCAGTGCGGCGAGACGGTAGGGATCGACGCCCGCATTCAGGGCGCGCGCGGCCAGGGCGAAGGCGGCCAGCGAGCCCAGAGCGAGCAGCGCGGTCAGCATCGTCGTGCCGCTGACGCTGAGCTTCAGCACCTGGGCGCCATAGGGCTCGAGGATAACGTCCTGCATGTTGAAGGCCGCGGTCCCGAGCGCCACGGCGACGAGGAAGCGCGTCGCTCCCGGCCGGGCGACGAAGCTGCGCAGGATGGTGGCGAAGGCGGGGCGTTCGCGATCGGCGCGGGTCAGGGCCGGGTTGCGGGCCTCCTGCTTCCACAGCGCGATGACGTTCAGCGCCATCGTGACGACGGCGGCACCCTGGACGACCTGGATCAGGCGCAGGGGCGAGAAATCCGCCAGCAGCCAGGCGAAGACCAGCCCGCTCGCGACCATGCCGAGCAGCAGGGTGACATAGAGCAGCGCGACCACGCGGGCGCGGGTCGCGGGCGTGGCGAGATCGGTGGCGAGCGCGAGCCCCGCCGTCTGCGTCGTGTGAAGGCCGGCACCGACCAGCAGGAAGGCGAGCGCCGCCCCGATCTGCCCGTAGAGCACCGGGCCGACGCCGTCGCCGGAGAGAACCAGCAGCGCGAAGGGCATGATTGCGAGCCCGCCGAACTGCAGCAGGGAACCGAACCAGATATAGGGCACCCGCCGCCAGCCCAGCACCGAGCGATGCATGTCGGAGCGGTGGCCGATCAGCGCGCGCAACGGCGCGAACAGGAAGGGCAGGCAGACCATCGCCGCCACCAGCGTCGCGGAGACGTTGAGCTCGACGATCATGACCCGGTTGAGGGTGCCGACCAGAAGCACGGTGGCCATGCCGACCGCGATCTGGAAGAGCGAGAGCCGCAGGATCCGGCCCAGCGGCAGTTCCGGCGAGGCCGCATCGGCAAAGGGCAGCCAGCGCGGACCGATCCGCGTCAGACCCTTCACGAAGGCGGCCGAAACCGGGTTCATCGGGCGACGAGCTCCAGGGCCTGAGATTTGTAGAAGGCGCTGGAGACCCGCTCGCTGCGGCCGATCCGCCACGGCGCGAGGCTGCGCTCGCCGGCGATGGCCCGAGCGAGGCTGTCCGAGCTGACGGGCTCGATCGCAGGCGCACGGTCCGCCCGCGGGAAGGCGAGGCCGGCCCAGTGCATCAGCGTCAGCGCCGGCGTGCGCGGCGCATGGGTGACGAGCATCGAGCCGGCCGTGCGTTCGGCCAGGCGCGAGAGCGCGCCGACGATGTCGGCGGCCTTGTAGTGGATCAGGGAATCCATCGCGACGACATGGTCGAAGCGGCCCAGCGCCGGGTCGAGCATGTCGCCGGTGCGGAAGCTGATCGAACCGCCGCAGAGCTTGCGCGGGCTGCGGTCCTGCGCCAGCGCGACCAGCGTCGGCGACAGATCGATGGCGGTGACATGGGCGCCGCGCAGGGCGCATTCGACGGCCAGCGCCCCGGTGCCGCAGCCGGCGTCGAGGATGCGGGCGCCGCGAATGTCATGGGGCAGCCAGGCCAGCAGCTTGTTGCGCATGGCGTCGCGGCCGGCGCGCACCGTGGCCCGGATGCCGCTGACGGGCGCGTCGGTAGTCAGCCGCGCCCAGGCATCGACCGCGGTGCGGTCGAAATAGGTCTGCAACTCGCCGCGACGCTGGATGTAGTTGGCGTCCGCCATCACTCGTACCCCAGGAAATCGAAGATCTCGCGATCCTTCATCGGGCGGGCGTCGAGCGCCGGCCCGCCGGCCCAGAGCTGCTCGGCGAGGTTCATGTATTCGCGCTGGACGGCGACGACCTCGGGCGCGTCGCCCATCTCGAACAGCGTCGCCTTCTTCAGCCGCGAGCGGCGGATGGCGTCGAGATCGGGGAAATGGGCGAGGCGCTTCAGGCCAGTGGCGGCGTTGAAGCGGTCGATCTCGTCGGTGCCGGCGGAGCGGTTGGCGATGACACCGCCGACGCGGACCTCGTAGTTCTTCGACTTCGCCTTGATGGCGGCGACGATGCGGTTCATCGCGAAGATCGAGTCGAAGTCGTTGGCGGTGACGATGACCGCCCGCTCGGCATGCTGGAGGGGCGCCGCGAACCCGCCGCAGACGACGTCGCCGAGCACGTCGAAGATCACCACGTCGGTGTCCTCGAGCAGGTGGTGCTCCTTGAGCAGCTTCACCGTCTGGCCGACGACATAGCCGCCGCAGCCGGTGCCGGCCGGCGGCCCGCCGGCCTCGATGCACATGACGCCGTTGTAGCCCTCGAAGCAGAAATCCTCGACGCGCAGCTCTTCAGAATGGAAGTTTACCGTCTCGAGCACGTCGATGACCGTCGGCATCAGCTTTTTGGTCAGGGTGAAGGTGGAATCGTGCTTGGGGTCGCAGCCGATCTGCAGCACGCGCTTGCCCATTTTCGAGAAGGCGACGGACAGGTTGGAGGAGGTCGTCGACTTGCCGATGCCGCCCTTGCCGTAGACGGCGAAGACCTTGGCGCTCTCGCAGGCCATGAGCTGGTCCATCTGGACCTGGACCGAGCCCTCGCCGTCCTCGCCCGGAGGCGGCGGTGTCTTGGCGCGGTAGTCGGCCTTGAGGCCGGGATGCTGGAACAGGACGGTCATGCCCGGGCCTCGCTCGAATGCTCGCCGCGCCGATCGCGGGCCTGACGGTCCGCGTGGCTCGGCCGGTGGCCGGAAGCCTGCTCCGCCCCGCGCGGGGCGTCGGGGGCGATGGCGCCGTCGCCCATCAGGGCGCGGCGCCGGTCGATCATGACCATCGCCAGCAGAGTGGGGACGAAATCAGCGGCCGAAATGGGCTTTGGCATCGTAGAGTGTCTCCACCGTGATCGGGCTGATCCCGCGCTCGCCTGCAAATTTTTCGGTGTTGCGCCGCGCCTTGCCGCGCACGAAAAACGGGATCTTCTTCAGTTCAAGCTCGGCATCGGGCGCCCAGCTGAGGACGATCGGCCTCTCGGCGACCAGCACCGGGGCCTCCATCGCGGCGACGACCGGGGCGCGCTCGACGGCGTCGGTAACCGGGGCCGGGCGACCGGCCGCGTGCTTCGTGCCATGCCCGAGATGCGAGGAGCCGGCGCCGTCGTTGAACTCGAAATCGTCGCGGAACATGCCGAGCAGGTGTTCCTCGAGGCCCATCATCAGCGGATGGACCCAGGAGTCGAAGATGACGTTGGCGCCCTCGAAGCCCATCTGCGGCGAGTAGCGCGCCGGGAAATCCTGGACATGGACCGGGGCCGAAATCACCGCGCAGGGGATGCCGAGGCGCTTGGCGATGTGGCGTTCCATCTGCGTGCCGAGCACGAGCTCCGGCTGCAGCTCGGCGCAGGCCGCCTCGACCTCGAGATAATCGTCGGTGATCAGGGCCTCGAGCCCGAGCCGGGCGGCGGCCTCGCGGACATCGCGGGCCTGCTCGTGGGAATAGGTACCGAGGCCGACGACCTTGAAGCCCAGCTCCTCGCTGGCGATTCGGGCGGCGGCGATCGCATGCGTCGCGTCTCCGAAGACGAAGACACGCTTGCCGGTCAGATAGGTCGAATCGACCGAGCGTGAATACCAGGGCAGGCGCGAGGCCGCATCGGCCAGGACCGGGGCGGGGTCGACACCGGCGAGACGGGCCACCTCGGTGACGAAGTCGCGCGTGGCCCCGACGCCGATCGGCACCGTGGCGACGGTCGGCTGGCCGAAGGCGCGCTTGAGCCATTGCGCGGCCTGGCCGGCGATCTCGGGATAGAGCACGACGTTGAAGTCGGCGTCGCCGAGCCGGGCGATGTCGGCGGCACTCGCCTGCCAGGGCGCGGTGACGTTGACCACGACACCGAGGCGCGAGAGCAGATCGGTGACCGCGCGGACGTCATCGCGGTGGCGGAAGCCCAGCGCCGTCGGCCCGAGGATGTTGCAGCGGGCGGGCTCGCCGGGCTTGCGGGCAGGGCGGGCGGTTCCCGGTGCGGGCATGTGCGGGCCGGCGAGGCCCCGCACCAGCCGGTAGAAGGTCTCGGCCGCGCCCCAGTTCTCTTTGCGCTGATAGGAGGGCAATTCGAGCGGGATCACCGGGATCGGTAGGCCCAGCGCGCGCGCCAGACCGGCCGGATCGTCCTGGATCAGCTCGCCGGTGCAGGAGGCGCCGACCAGCATCGCCGCCGGCTTGAAGCGCTCATAGGCGTCATGGGCGGCGCGCTGGAACAGGTCGGCGGTGTCGCCGCCGAGATCGCGTGCCTGGAAGGTGGTGTAGGTCACGGGCGGGCGTTCACCGCGCCGCTCGATCATGGTGAAGAGCAGGTCGGCATAGGTGTCGCCCTGGGGGGCGTGCAGGACGTAGTGCACGTCGGTCATCGCGGTCGCGATCCGCATCGCGCCGACATGCGGGGGGCCTTCATAGGTCCAGACGGTGAGCTGCATCGCTACACCTCCAGCGCCGCGCGCCGGTTCAGCGGCCGCGCGAACAGCTCGGCGAGATCGCCGGCCTGCTCGAAGCCCTGAATCGGGGTGAAGACGAGCTCGATCGCCCATTTGGTCGTCAGGCCCCGCGCCTCCAGCGGGTTGGCGAGGCCGAGCCCGCAGACGGTGATGTCGGGCGCCGCTGCCAGGCAGCGGTCGAGCTGGCGGTCGACGTCCTGGCCCTCGCTGAGCTGGACGCCGGCCGGCAGCAGCGCCAGATCGGCGGCGAGATGCTCCTTGTGCAGATAGGGCGTGCCGACCTCGACCAGCTCCATCTCCAGTTCGCGGGACAGGAAGCGCGCGATCGGGATCTCAAGCTGGCTGTCGGGGAAGAAGAAGATGCGCCGGCCGCGCAAGGCCCGGCGCGAATGCTGCAGCGCCTTGCTGGCCCGTTCGCGCGGGGCGGCGATGGCGGCCTCGAAGACGGAATCCGCGACGCCGAAGGCGTCGGCGGCGGCGCGCAGCCAGGCAGTGGTGCCCTCGGCCCCAAGCGGGAAGGGCGCCGGCAGCCGCGTCGCGCCGCGGTTTTCCAGCGCGCGGGCCGTCTCGCCCAGGAAGGGCTGGACGAGGAGGTAGCGGGTGTTCGCACCGACCGCAGGCATCTCGCCGGCCCGGCGTGCGGGGAGGAAGGCGAGGCGGGTGATGCCCATCGCGGCGAAGAGGCGGCGGAACTGGTCCTCGACTGCATCCGCCAGCACGCCGACGACGAGCAGCGAGGCCTGCGCGCCTGCGGGCTCTTCCGGCAGGATGGGGACAAGTGCCGTCAGGCAGGCATCCTCGCCCTGGGTGAAGGTCGTCTCGATGCCGCTGCCTGAATAGTTGAGCACCCGGACCTGCGGTGCGAAGCGCTGGCCGAGCCGCAGCGCGGCCCGCGACAGATCGAGCTTGATGACCTCGGAGGGGCAGGAGCCGACGAGGAAGAGCATCCGGATCTCGGGGCGCCGGGCGAGCAGACGCTCGACCACGGCGTCGAGCTCGGCATTGGCGTCGGCGAGGCCGGCGAGGTCCTTCTCCTCGATGATCGCCGTGGCGAAGCGCGGCTCGGCGAAGATCATCACGCCGGCGGCCGACTGCATCAGATGGGCGCAGGTCCGCGAGCCGACGATCAGGAAGAAGGCGTCCTGGATCTTGCGGTGCAGCCACATGATCCCGGTCAGGCCGCAGAAGACCTCGCGCTGGCCGCGCTCGCGCAGGATCGGCGGGGCGTCGCAGCCCGAGGCGGGAACCGGCGTGGCGAGCAGGGGCGCGTTCATGACGCAAGCTCCAGCCGGTCGTCCAGCGCGCCGGGGGCGGCCGCCGCCTGAAGGCGGGCCGCGCGCAGCTTCAGCAGGAACTGCGCGGCGTTGACGACATAGGTGGCGTAGGCGGCGAGCGCGATCAGCATCTGCTCCACCGGCGTCAGCCAGCCGCCGAGCAGGGCGACGAGATAGGTGGTGTGCAGGGCGATGACGACGAAGCTGACCGCGTCTTCCCAGAAGAAGGCGGGGGCGAAGAGATAGACGCCGAAGACATCGCGCTCCCACAAAGCCCCGGTGATCATGATGGTGTAGAGCACCAGCGTCTTGGCGATGATCGAGACGCTCGCCGCGTCCTGCCCGGCGCCGGTCGCGAGATAGCGCAGCACCAGCGCGAGACTGCACAGGAAGACGAGGAACTGCAGAGGCGCGAGCACGCCCTGGACCAGTGTCCAGCGGGACGCGTCGCGGCGCCGGCGCTGCTCCGGCGTGTAGAGCGTCTTGGCGCTGCTTTCCCTGGCCCCTGCCGGCATCGGACGTCTCCGGTCCGCTGCGCCGCTGGCGGATCGCCGCGGCGTCGATATGGGGAGATTGGCGCCCCATCGCACAAGTGTCAACTCATCATGACACTTTGCTGCAATGCAATGTCAAAATAAGTGGACAGACGCGGCGAGCCAACCTAGGGTGACATCGCCGCATCGTGAGTGGCGCCGCGCGCCCCCCAAGGGCCGCCCTCCGCCTCTGGGTCAGGAGGGGCCGATCAGCTTGGTTTTGCTGGTCCTTTTGTTGTTTTCGCAACAGTTTTTGCCGTGGAATAACGGCATTGCTCTTGGGCGAATACAGATTTGATCCATAATCATTTCATGATTGCGGATGGGGCAAGGTCGTGCTTCACTCTTTGACATAGGTCAAAGGAACTGCCTTCCAGACCGTGGGACGCCTCGGCGGCCACTACGTAACAGGACCGACAGAGTTCCTGGCTGGATCGGACGGTTGCCTGAGGGAGGTGGCCTCATGCCTGACTCGGGACGCTCATCCCTGGCTGCACGATCGACCTATTCAGACGACGTGTGCAGCCTGCCAGATTTACCGGGAACCAACTGGTGTCCCCTCGATTCCGTCAGTCCCGTGCCGGAGCCAGGCTTGCGTGCTGACCTGGCGCGCACCATCGAGACCGAGATCATTCCGCGGCTGATGCTGGCGCATCGAGCGCCGGGTGTGGTGCCACGCCCGGCCGGCGCGGGCGATGCCATCACGATGACCGATGCCGATGTCGCAAGCTTCGCCGAAATGGTCGTCCACAAGCCGCTGAGTGCGGCTCGGGCGCATCTTGACGGGATGCGCGATCGCGGTCTGACGGCCGAGGCGCTGATCACCACGATCCTTTCGGCCACAGCGCGCCATCTCGGTGTGCTCTGGGAGCAGGACCGCTGCACCTTCGTCGACGTGACCGTCGGGCTCTCCCGATTGCAGCAGTTGCTCCGTGTCTACGGGCCGGCCTTCGAGGTCACCCCCGCCCCGACCGTCGAGCGAGGCAGGATTCTCCTGGCCGTCGTGCCGGGCGAGCAGCACACATTCGGTCTGGCCGTCGTCGAAGAGTTCTTCCGTCGCGCCGGCTGGCATGTGCAGTCCGAATTCCTGCCCTCGAAGCCGATCCTGATCGAGCATGTCCGCACCGAATGGTTCGATCTGGTGGGGCTCTCCGCCAGCGGCGAGGTTTCGGCCGCCGGCGTGACATCGGTGGTGACGGCCGTCCGTGCGGCTTCGCGCAACAAATCCGTCCACATCATGCTCGGCGGCAACCTGTTCGTGGACGACCCGGCGCTGGCGGTTGCGCTCGGTGCCGACTTCGGAGCGCGCGACGCAGCGGAAGCGGTCAAGCGCGTCGACTGGATGCTCGAAACGAAAAAGATTACTTGTTGATGACCGGGGGCGTCGTTATCTGCTAACGGCCTCCAGACCGCCCCTCGTAGGCAGGAACCGGGTACCCGTCGTTATGAACGTCTTTGCTCCCCAGGCTCCTACACTCGGTTTCAAGGGTCAGTCCGGATGGCTGGGTAGGCTTGCGCCCGAGGTTGCCGGAAGCCTGATTACCGCGGCAAGCGACATCGCGCTTGTGCTCGACAGTGCCGGCGTCATCCTCGACGTCTCGGTCGGCACCGAGCAGTTGCGACGCAGCGGGCATCGGGACTGGATCGGCCGCAACTGGGTCGATGTCGTGTCCCTCGAAAGCCGGCCGAAGGTTCTCGATCTCATCGCAAACGCCGGCAGCGAAACCTCGATCCAGTTTCGCGAACTGACCCACGTCCTGGAGGGCGGTGACGTCCCCGTGCGCTATTCGGCCATGCAGGTCGGCGAGGACGGTACGATCGTCGCGCTTGGCCGCGACCTGCGCAATCTCACCCATCTCCAGCAGCAGCTCGTCGAGGCGCAGCAGGCGATGGAGCGCGAATATGCGCGGCTGCGGATGGCGGAAACCCGCTATCGCATGCTTTTCCATCTCACATCCGAGCCGGTGGTGATCGTGGACACCGCTCAGCTGCGCGTGGTCGAGGCCAACCCGGCGGCTCAGCAGCAGCTCGAGCTTCCGGCCGACAAGCTGGCCAACACCTCGATTCTGGCCGGGCTTGCGCCCGAGAGCGGCGAGGCCCTGCAGGGCATGCTGCGCGCCGTCCAGGCGACCGGCCGCGCCGACGAGACCGAGATCACGCTCGCATCCGGTGCGAAGCGGTTTCGGGCGCTGGCTTCGGCCTTCCGCCAGGACAATGCCGGCTATCTGCTGATCCGGCTGACGCCGGTCGCAGGTGCGGGGGGCGCCGAATCCGCTTCCGAGAGCCGCATTGTCGGCCTGCTGGAACAACTGCCCGACGGGTTTGTGGTGATCAGCCCCGATCTGAAGGTTCTGGAGGCGAACCGCGCCTTCCTCGATCTGGCGCAGCTCTCGAGCAAGCACCAGGCGCTGGGCGAGCCGCTCGACAGCTGGCTCGGCCGGCCCGGCATCGACCTGCAACTGCTGATGGTGACGCTGACCGAGCATGGCGTCGTCCGGAATTTCAACACCATCATCCGCGGCCAGTTCGGGACCGTGGAGGAGGTCGAACTCTCGGCCGTGCCGGCGCTGAGCGGCAGCACGCCCTCCTATGGCTTCGTCATTCGCAGCCTCGGCGTCCGCAACGCGCTGGCCGGCCAGCGCAGCCGCGGCCTGCCGCGCTCGGTCGAGCATCTGACCGAGCTGGTCGGGCGCGTGTCGCTGCGCGAACTCGTGCGCGAAACCACGGATGTCATCGAGAAGCTTTGCATCGAAGCCGCTCTCGAGCTGAGCAAGGACAACCGCGCGTCGGCCGCCAACATGCTCGGGCTCAGCCGCCAGAGCTTCTACGCCAAGCTGCGCCGCCACGGCCTGGGCGATCTCGACGACGGCGAGGACGACGGCAGCGATCTGAACTAACGCAGCTGCTGATTGTCATGTTGAGTTGACATTTTTTGATCTCAAATCTGTCAGTTTAGATTGACGACCTGAGGCCTGCGGGCCTAGCCTTGGGTCATGAAGCGCCCTCAGGCCATTACCCTCCCTTCGAGCTCCCCACCGGCTGTGAAAGCCTGCGCCGGGCGGACAGAAGGAGCCGCGCGATGAGCGCGCCGCTGGGCTGGGTCGGCATCATGCGCCTGGGCCTCGTGCAGACGGCGATCGGTGCCATCGTCGTTCTCACCACCTCCACCATCAACCGCGTCATGGTCGTCGAGCTGGCATTGCCGGCGGTCCTCCCGGGGCTGCTGGTCGCGCTGCATTACGCGGTGCAGATCCTGCGGCCACGCTGGGGCCATGGCTCCGATGTCGGTGGGCGGCTGACGCCCTGGATCATCGGCGGCATGGCCGTGCTGGCACTGGGCGGATTTGGTGCCGCGGTGGCGACGGCGCTGATGGAAAGCGCCTTCTGGCCCGGCGTCCTGCTCGCTGCCTTCTCCTTCGCGGCGATCGGCATGGGTGTCGGCGCCAGCGGCACCTGCCTGCTGATCCTGCTCTCGCGCCGCGTCGCCGATGCGCGCCGCCCGGCCGCCGCGACCGTGGTCTGGGTGATGATGATCGCCGGCTTCATCGTCACGGCCGGGCTCGTCGGCCATCTGCTCGACCCGTTCTCGACAGGCCGGCTTGTCGCCATTTCCGGTGCCGTCAGCGCGATCGCATTCACTGTCACCGTGCTGGCGGTCCGCGGCGTCGAGATAGCCGGCGGCGGCGCTGCCGCGGCCGAATCCGCGGGCGCCATCGATACCGGTTTCCGCGCCGCCTTGCGCGAGGTCTGGGACGAGCCGCAGGCCCGGCTCTTCGCCATCTTCATCTTCGTCTCGATGATCGCCTACAGCGCGCAGGACCTCATCCTCGAGCCCTTCGCCGGCACCGTCTTCGGCTTCACGCCGGGGGAGAGCACGCGGCTTGCCGGGGTCCAGAACGGCGGGGTTCTCGCCGGGATGGTTCTCGTCGCCGTCGTCACGACGTTGGCCGGAGCGCGGGCGGGGTCGCTGCGGCTCTGGGCCGTCGGCGGCTGCATCGCCTCGGCGCTGGCGCTGGCGGGGCTTGCCCTGTCGCCCTTCACGGGCAGCGGCTTTCCGCTGCGCGGCACCGTCTTCGCGCTGGGGCTCGCCAACGGCGCCTACGCGGTGGCGGCGATCGGCTCGATGATGCGCCTCGTCGGCGAGGGCCGGCCCGAGCGCCAGGGTGTCCGCATGGGGCTCTGGGGTGCGGCGCAGGGCGTCGCCTTCGGCCTCGGCGGGCTGTGCGGCGCGGGCGCAACGGACCTCGCGCGGCATCTCACCGGCACACCGGCCGTGGCCTATGCCGGTGTCTTCGCGGTCGAGGCGCTGCTCTTCGTCGTCTCGGCCGCGCTCGCTCTGGCGGTGGCGCGACAGGCGACGGAGCGCGAGCGCCGCGCACCGCGCGACCGTGACGGACTTCTCCTTCCCAACCCAGGGTGACCGCGATGAATCAGGTCCAGCCGCCTTTGCGTGACGAACCGGAGATGACCTACGATGTCGCCGTCGTCGGCGGCGGGCCCGCGGGGGCGACCGCCGCCCACGATCTCGCCTGCGCGGGACACAGCGTCGTGCTGATCGACCGCGCCGGGCGGATCAAGCCCTGCGGAGGTGCCATTCCGCCCCGCGCGATCCGCGATTTCGCGATCCCGCCCTCGCAGATCGTCGCCCGCATCGCCTGCGCCCGCATGGTCGCGCCCTCGGCGACCAGCGTCGACATGCCCATCGACGACGGCTATGTCGGCATGGTCGATCGCGAGCCCTTCGACGAATGGCTGCGCGAACGGGCGGCCCAGTCGGGCGCGCGGCGCGTCACCGCGACCTTCGAGGGTTTCGAGCGCGACCCGGACGGGACGGCGCGGCTGCATCTGCGGCCCCGCGACGGCGAGGCGCCGCTCAGCCTGCGGGCGCGGATGGTGATCGGTGCCGACGGCGCCAATTCGCCCCTGGCCCGTGCCGCGATGCCCGGCAGCAAGCGACCGCCCTTCGTCTTCGCCTATCACGAGATCGTCCGTGTCCCGACCCAGGCCGGCGGCGGCTATGACGCGAAGCGGTGCGACGTCGTCTATCAGGGGCGGATCTCGCCCGATTTCTATGGCTGGGTCTTCCCACATGGCGGCACGGCCAGCATCGGCACCGGCAGCGCCCATAAGGGCTTCTCGCTGAAGGACGCCGTCAGCGTGCTGCGCCGCGAGGCGGGGCTCGAAGGCGCCGAGACGATCCGGCGCGAGGGGGCGCCGATCCCGATGAAGCCGCTGCGGAAATGGGACAATGGCCGCGACGTGCTGCTGGCCGGGGATGCGGCCGGAGTCGTCGCGCCGGCCTCGGGCGAGGGCATCTACTACGCCATGCTGGGCGGGCGGCTGGCCGGCGAGGCCGTCCAGCTTGCGCTGAAGACCGGCGATGCACGCGCGTTGGCCACCGCCCGCAAGCGCTTCATGGCCGATCATGGCCGGGTGTTCTGGATTCTCGGCCTGATGCAGCGGATCTGGTACCGCAACGACAAGCGCCGCGAGCAGTTCGTCAAGCTCTGCCGCAACCCGGACGTGCAGAAGCTGACCTGGGATTCCTACATGAACAAGCAGCTCGTGCGCGGCAAGTTCATGGCGCATGTCCGGGTCTTCTTCAACGATCTCAGCCATTTGCTCGGCATGGCGCGCTGATGGCGCTGCCGGGGCTCGCGAGCGTCGTCGATCTGGCGCTCGCCATCATCGTCGTCGAGCTTGTGCTGATCGGGCTGTCGGTCCGGCGCCCCGGCCAAACGCGGCTTTCGCTGCTGCCGACGGTCCTGTCGGGCCTGGGACTGCTGCTGGCGCTGCGCAGCGCGCTGGCGGGGGCGGCGCCGGGCGCGACGCTGGCGGCGCTGAGCTTCGGCGGCCTCGCCCATATCGCGGATCTCGTGCTGCGGCTGCGTCGCCCCGGCGCGCGGTAAGCGTGTCGGGCTCGTTCAGACCGGCTCGTCCTGCTCGACGAGATCTCCCAGCCCGTGACGGCGCAGCTTGGCGTAGAAGCCCTGGCGGCTGAGGCCCAGCATCTGCGCCGCAGCGGCGCGGTTGTCCCGGCTGAGATCGAGCGCTGATTCGATGCAGAGCTTCTCGATGACGTCGCTGGTCTCGCGCACGATGTCCTTGAGCGGCACGCTGCCGACGAGCTGGGACAATTGCTCGACCGAACGTGGCAGGGTAGGGCCGCGCTGCGGCGGCACGATGAGCTGCGCGCCCTTGCTGCGGATGATCAGGCCGGTCGAGCCCGTCTCGCCGGCCCAGGCCGTCACCGCCGACAACTCCACCGCCTCGACACTGCCGAAGGCGCCGCGGACGATGGTGGGGAAATTGCGGACGACGCCGTGGTCGGCGAGCGTCCCCTGGATCAGCGGCAGGTCGATCCCGGGCCGCCCGAGCCAGCGGTCGAGCGGCTCGCCGAGCGCCTGATGGCGCGAGGAGAGCTGGGCCAGTTCGAGAAAGGCGCGGTTGGCGTGGAGCACGCGGCGGTCCGCGCTCATGATCACGCAGCCATCCGGCGTCTGCTCGACCATGCCGTGGACATGGCGCAGGGCGGGGTCGGCCGCCACGCCCGCGCCTTCCGGAGCGGTGATCCCCAGCCGGACCAGCAGATGCACCGCTCCGTCCTGTCGAAACGCGATGGCGCGGATCGAGGTGCGGCGCGCGCTGCCGGACCGGGAGACCTCGATTTCCGCCGCCTCGCCGGAATGCCGCGCGGCCGCCAGCATGGAGGCGAGCGCGTCGCCGCTCAGGGGCGAGAACAGGGAGGTCAGCGAGACCCCGCCCAGCCGGTCGGCCCGCAGGCCGAGTTCGTCGAGAGCGGCTGGATTGGCTTCGACCAGCCTCAGGCTCGCCGCCTCGGCGATGACGATCGGTTCGGGGGCGGAGCGGAAAATCATGCGGTAGCGCGTTTCGGCGAGCCGCAGCCGCGCATATTCGCGCTCCATGCCCTGCTGGGCCTCGAGCAGGCGCTGCTGCAGCGCGCCGACCGCAGCGAGATCGCGCCCCACGAGGCAGCGCAGGCCGGCGCCGGTCTGCGAGACGACGCGGTAGCCGAAGGGGCGAAGGCCGCCTTCCGGGGCGAGGTGGTTGAGTTCGCCGACCCCCTTGGGGGGCGGAAGCCGGGTCGCGACCAGCCCCTCGGCCTTGCTGCGGCTGTCCGGCGCGACGGTGTCGACGAAGGCGCGTCCGACCCAGGGGGCTCGGCTGGTCAGTGCAGCGAGCGCGCTGCCGGCCGCTGCCCGGATGACGCCGTCGGCATCGACCAGCAGCACGAGATCGGCTGCGGCATCGATGACGGCGCGCGCAAGATCCGGATCGCCCGCCGGCCATGCCTCGGCCGGTGGCTGCGCGGTGTGGTCCCGGGGCGGCGGAGAAGACATGGCAACGAGGCCCATTCCGTTGTCGGCCTGCATGGACGGAAGGCGTTCCAAAGCACCGGGAAGGCCGGTGCCGTCGGCATGGTCCTGATCTTCCCCCCGCAGCTCGTCGAGCGAGGCCGGCTCGCAAAGGGCGGCTTTCGCCGTTCCGCTGCGCCGAACACAACCCTGAAACGAAGCCGCTCGGTGCCGGCTCCGCCGGCAGGGGTCACGCGCCTGGGCGACTGCGCCCGATAAGCGCCGCCGCGAACCGATCCCGTTGAGGGAAGGTAGCGCAAGACGTCCGAATGTAAAGGCAAATATACATTTATGGCGTCTTGAACCGTCAATCAAACTTGACATATGCCGCCCACGGAGCGAGCCTCTCCCTTGCCGCGAGCGCAACCGCCATCCGGTTGACGGCGTCGGCAGGAGGCGTCCCATGACGTTTCACGCAGAACTGAGCCGGTCGGTTTCCTCCCGCAGCGCGAAAACAGTGCCGTCTGCCTATTCCGCGACGGACAGGAATGCGGCCGCGCACCGCGAACCCCTCTACGACGCGCTTCATGCCTGTCCTACGCGCAGGCTGCTGGGCTGGCGCATGGCCGTCGCTGCCGGCGGGTCTCCGCAGGCCGAAGACGGCTTCGCCGCCGCGTCCGCAAACGAGCGGTCGTGACATGGTCGGGTCCGCGGCGAAGGGCTCAGCGGGTGATGCGACGCCGGTCCGCGTCGTCATCGTCACCATGGACACGCATGTCGCCAGCGCCACGCTGCGGGCTCACGCCGCGCTGAAGCGGGACATTCCCGGGCTGGAACTGAGCGTCCATGCGGCGTCCGAATGGTCGGCGGATCCGCGCCTGCTCGCCCGCTGCCAGGACGCCATCGCGAGCGCCGACATCGTCGTTGCCACGATGCTGTTCATGGAGGACCATTTCCTGCCGCTGGTTCCGGCGCTGCAGGCGCGGCGCGAGAGCTGCGACGCGATGGTCTGCCTGATGTCGGCCGGCGAGATCACCAAGCTCACCCGCGTCGGGCGCTTCCGCATGGACGGGCCGCAGAGCGGGCCCATGGCCCTGCTCAAGCGCCTGCGCGGCAGCAAGGGCAAGGCCGCCAGCGGCGGCGCCGGCCAGATGAAGATGCTGCGCCGCCTGCCCCAGATTCTGCGCTTCATTCCCGGCACCGCTCAGGACGTGCGCGCCTATTTCCTGGCGCTGCAGTACTGGCTGGCGGGCTCCGAGGAGAACATCGCCAATCTCGTGCGGCTGCTGGTCGACCGCTATGCCGACGGGCCGCGGCGCGCCCTGCGCGGTTCGCTGAAGGTCGGAAAGCCGGTCGCCTATCCCGAGACCGGCATCTATCACCCTGCCATGCCGGGCCGGGTCGGCACCGATCCGCAGGCCCTGCCGGCCGTCGCCGGCGCCAAGGGCACTGTCGGTCTGCTCGTGCTGCGCTCCTATGTCCTGGCGGGCAATGCGGCGCATTACGACGGCGTCATCCGCAGCCTGGAGGCACGCGGGCTCTCCGTCCTGCCGGTCTTCGCCACCGGCCTTGATGCACGCGAGGCGATCGACGCCTTTCTCGTCCGCAACGGGCGGCCGGTGATCGACGCGCTGGTCTCGCTGACCGGGTTCTCGCTGGTCGGCGGGCCCGCCTACAACGATTCTGGCGCCGCACAGGAGGTGCTGGCCCGGCTCGACGTGCCTTATATCGCCGCTCATCCGGCCGAGTTCCAGACGCTCGACCAGTGGGGCGCCTCGGATCGCGGCCTGCTCCCGGTCGAATCGACGATCATGATCGCGATTCCCGAGCTCGACGGCGCGACCGGGCCGATCGTCTTCGGCGGACGCACAGACCAGCCGGGCCGGTGCAGCGGTTGCGCCCGTGCCTGCACCTTCCCTGCCAGCGAAGGCCAGCGCGACATGCATGTCTGCGCCGAGCGGGCTGAAACGCTGGCGGCGCGGGTCGAGAAGCTGGTGACGCTGCGGCGGCGCAGCCGTGCCGACCGCAAGATCGGCATCGTGCTGTTCAACTTCCCGCCCAATGCCGGCAACACCGGCACGGCGGCCTATCTCTCAGTGTTCGAATCGCTGCACCGGACGCTCGGCGCCCTGCAGCGCGAGGGCTATGCCGTGGAGGTGCCCGCCAGCGTCGAGGCGCTGCGCGAAGCGATCATCCAGGGCAATGCGGCGCGTTACGGCGCGATGGCGAATGTCCATGTCCGGATCGGTGCAGGCGACCATATCCGCCGCGAGCGCTGGCTCTCCGAGATCGAGGCGCAATGGGGCCCAGCTCCGGGCCGTCAGCAGAGCGACGGCTCCTCCCTCTTCGTGCTGGGCGAGCGCTTCGGCAATGTCTTCGTCGGCATCCAGCCCGGCTTCGGCTATGAGGGCGACCCGATGCGGCTGCTCTTCGAGAAGGGCTTTGCGCCGACGCATGCCTTCTCGGCCTTCTATCGCTGGATGCGGGAGGATTTCGGCGCCGATGCCGTGCTGCATTTCGGCACGCATGGCGCGCTCGAGTTCATGCCGGGCAAGCAGACGGGGCTCTCGGCCCAGTGCTGGCCTGACCGGCTGATCGGCGACCTACCGAACATCTACCTCTACGCCGCCAACAACCCGTCCGAAGGCGCGCTCGCCAAGCGGCGCGGGGCTGCGACCCTCGTCAGCTATCTGACGCCGCCTGTCGCCTCGGCCGGGCTCTATCGCGGGCTGATCGAGCTCAAGGGCTCGCTGGACCGCTGGCGCGGTCTCGCGCCCGAGGAGATGCGCGAAGCGGCGGAGCTGGCGGTGCTGATCCAGGCGCAGGCCTCGGCGCTCGATCTGGCGCCGGCCGAGCCGGACTGGAGCGGCGAGGAGCGCCATGCCCGCATCGGCAAGCTCGCCGAGGCGGTGCTGGAACTCGAATACACGCTGATCCCGCACGGGCTGCATGTCGTCGGCGAGCCGCTCTCCCAGGCCGAGCGCACCGACATGCTCATGGCGATCGTCGATTCGGGCTCCGGCGTCAGGCCGGCGCGGGCCGTCGTCGAGGGGCTGGTGGCCGGGCTCAGCCCGGAGCAGGCGCTGCGTGCGGCCCGTCTGGAACCGGAGGACACGCTTCTGGCCGGCCTCGCCGAGCTCGCCGCGACGGATGCCCTGCTGGCGCGCGATCACGAACTCGACGGGCTGATGCGGGCGCTGGACGGACGCTTCATCCGGCCGGCGCCGGGCGGGGACCTCTTGCGGACGCCGGCCGTACTGCCGACGGGGCGCAACCTGCACGGGTTCGATCCCTTCCGCATCCCCAGCGCCTATGCCGTCAGGGACGGGGCGCGGCAGGCCGCAAGGCTGCTCGACCGGCATGTCGCGGACGGCCATGCCCTGCCGGAGACGGTGGCGCTGGTGCTGTGGGGCACCGACAATCTCAAGACCGAAGGTGGGCCGATCGCCCAGGCGCTGGCCCTGATGGGCGCCGAGCCGCGCTTCGACGGCTATGGCCGGCTGGCGGGCGCGCAGCTGCTGCCGCTGGAGGCGCTGGACCGGCCGCGCGTCGACGTGGTCATCTCGGTGTCCGGCATCTTCCGCGACCTGCTGCCGCTGCAGATCCGCCTTCTGGCCGAAGCGGCCTTCCTCGCGGCTTCCGCCGACGAGCCGTCCGAGAGCAACTTCGTGCGCAAGCATGCGCTCGCCTACCAGGCCGAGCATGGCTGCGACCTCGAGACCGCGTCGCTTCGCGTCTTCGGCAACGCCGAGGGCGCCTATGGCTCCAACGTCAACAACCTCGTCGAGAGCGGGCGCTGGCAGGACGAGGACGAGCTGGCCGAAACCTACAGCCGCCGCAAAGGCTTCGCCTATGGGCGCGGCGGGCGGGCGGTGCAGCAGCCCGAGCTTCTGCGCAGCGTGCTCGGCGGCGTCGAGCTCGCCTATCAGAACCTCGATTCGGTCGAGCTCGGCGTTACCACGGTGGACAATTACTTCGATACGCTGGGCGGCATCAGCCGCGCCGTCCGCCGGGCCAAGGGGGGCGCGGCGACACCGGTCTACATTGGCGACCAGACGCGCGGCGAGGGCACGGTTCGCACGCTCTCCGAGCAGGTCTCGCTGGAGACGCGCACCCGCATGCTCAACCCGAAATGGTACGAGGGCATGCTCAAGCACGGCTATGAGGGCGTGCGGCAGATCGAGACCCATGTCACCAACACCATGGGCTGGTCGGCGACGACAGGGCAGGTCGAGCCCTGGGTCTACCAGAAGCTGACCGAGACCTATCTCCTCGATCCGGCCATGCGCGAACGGCTGGCGGCGTTGAACCCGACGGCTTCCGCCAAGCTCGCCAACCGCCTGATCGAGGCGCAGGCGCGGCAATACTGGCAGCCGGATGCAGCGACGCTGGCCGCGCTTCAGGAGGCCGGCGACGCGCTGGAAGACCGTCTCGAAGGCATCGGGCTGGAGGCTGCGGCGTGAGCGAGACCGGCGCCACGCTCAGGCCCGGCGCTGGCGCGGTGGCCTACCCGGCGCCGTCGGCCGTGCTCGAACTGCTGAAGCCGATCACCTGGTTTCCGCCAATGTGGGCCTTCGCCTGCGGGGTGGTGTCGTCCGGCGTGCCGCTGATAGCGAACGCCCCCGTCGCCCTGCTGGGCATCGTGCTCGCCGGACCGCTGGTCTGCGCGATGAGCCAGGCGATCAACGACTGGCACGACCGCGAGGTCGATGCGATCAACGAGCCGCACCGGCCGATTCCCTCGGGCCGCATCCCCGGGCGCTGGGGCCTCTACATCGCCGCGCTGTGGAGTGTGCTGTCGCTGGCGGTCGCCTCGCTGCTCGGCTCCTGGGTGCTGATCGCGACCTGCCTTGGCCTCTTCCTCGCCTGGGCCTACAGCGCGCCGCCCTTGCGGCTCAAGCGCAATGGCTGGCTCGGGAATGCGGCCTGCGGCTTCTCCTATGAGGGGCTGGCCTGGGTGACGGGCGCCGCGGTGATGCTGGGTGGCGCGCTGCCGCCGGCCCCGGTGCTGCTGCTGGCGCTGCTCTACAGCCTCGGCGCCCACGGCATCATGACGCTCAACGACTTCAAGGCGATGGAGGGCGACCGGCAGATGGGGATCCGCTCGCTGCCCGTGCTGCTCGGCGCGCCGGGCGCGGCGAAAATCGCCTGCCTCGCCATGGCGCTCCCGCAGGTCGTTGTCATCGCGCTGCTGCTGCACTGGCAGCGGCCGGTGCAGGCGGCGATCGTCGCAGCCCTGCTCGCGGCGCAGGGCGTCCTGATGGCGCGCTTCCTGCGCGATCCGGTCGGCAAGGCGCTGTTCTACAGCGGCTTCGGCGTGCCGCTCTTCGTCTTCGGCATGATGGCTGCGGCGGTCGCGGTGCGCAGCCTGCCCGCGGGATTCTAGATGATGGGCGTGCGCGCGGGATGAGGTCGCGCGATCCGGGCCGGCCAGCCTTGGGAGGGATCCAGCTTTTGCTCGGAGGCCTCGCCGTCGTCGCGATCGGGATCGCCCTGGCGCAGTTGCAGGATGCGCGGCGCGGCATCACCACCGAGACGATGACGGCGGAGGACACGCCGATGACGGTGTTCCGCCCGCTCCGGGCCGAGGGCGCTGCCCCGGTCGTCGTGATCGCGCATGGCTTCGCCGGCTCGCAGCAATTGATGCAGCCCTTCGCGGTCACGCTCGCGCGTGCCGGTTATGTCGCGGTGACCTTCGATTTCGCCGGCCATGGCGCCAATCCGATGCCGCTTACAGGCAGCATCTCCCGGGAAGACGGTGCGACGCGCCGGCTAGTGGACGAGACCGCGAATGTCGTCGATCGGGCCAAAGGGCTGGGCGACGGGCGGCTCGCCCTGCTCGGTCATTCGATGGCGACCGACATCATCGTCCGCGTCGCCCAGAGCCGGACCGATGTCACTGCGACGGTGGCGGTCTCGATGTTCTCGCCGGCCGTCACCGCGACGAGCCCGCGCAACCTGCTGGTCATAGCCGGGGAATGGGAGGGGGGCTTGAGGCGCGAGGCGTTGCGCGCGGTCGGGCTGGTCTCGGCGCCGGTATCCCCCGAGGCGGGCGTTACCTATGGCGACATCGCCGCGGGGACCGCGCGGCGCGCTGCGGTCAGCCCCCGGGCCGAGCATGTCGGTGTGCTCTACAACGAGGCGAGCCTGCGCGAGGCGCTGGCCTGGCTCGATGCGAGCTTTGGGCGGCCTGCTGTGGCGAACCCCGATCTCGACAGCCGGGGCGTCTGGATCCTGCTGCAGCTCGCCGGCGTCGTGCTGCTGGCCTGGCCGCTATCGGCGCTGCTGCCGCGTGCAGCCTCGCCGCCGGTGGGGGCGGGGCTCAGCTGGAGGAAGATAGCGTTGCCGCTGATCCTGCCGGCGCTGCTGACGCCGGTCCTGCTGCGCCTCGTGCCGACGAATTTCCTGCCCGTCATCGTCGGCGACTATCTCGCCGTGCATTTCGCCACCTACGGTGTGCTGACGGCGCTCTGCATCGCCTTCGCCAAGCGCGGGCGCTCGGCTCCACTTTCGATCGTGTCGCGGGGACGGCTTGCGGCCGGGACGGCTGCGCTGATGCTGTTCGGGCTCGTCGCGCTCGCCTGGCCGGTCCACAGTTTCGTGACGGCGTTCGTGCCGGCCGGCCACCGCCTGCCGCTCTTTGCCGCGACGCTGGCGGGGACGCTGATCTATTTCCTCGCCGATGAATGGCTGACGCGCGGGGAGGGGGCGGCGCGCGGGGCGTTCCTCGCCTCGAAGCTCGCCTTCCTGGTCTCGCTCGGCCTGGCGGTCGCGCTCGATTTCCAGCGGCTGTTCTTCCTGCTGATCATCGTCCCGGTGATCGTGCTGTTCTTCCTCGTCTACGGGCTGTTCAGCGCCTGGGCGTTCAGGCGCTGCGGCCACCCTTTCATGGCCGGCCTCGCCAATGCCTTCGCCTTCGCCTGGGCGATCGCTGCCGCCTTCCCGCTGGTGGCGCGATGACGGTGCGGTCCGGGATGGGAAAGCAGTTGACGTTGCCTCGGCGACTTGCTCGGCTGATAGAGACTTCGATCGTTCACGAGTGCGCCCTCCGGGCCCAGGCTTAGGTCATTCGTCCATGCTTCTGAAAATCGGTACGCGCCGCAGCCCCCTCGCCATCGCGCAGACGAACTACATCGCCTCGCTGATCAAGGCGAAGCATCCCGACACCGAGTTCTCGCTGCATCCGATCGCGACGATCGCGGACAAGGACCGCGTCTCCGAATTCCACCAGTTCGGCATCATCGGCGTGTTCTCGACCGAGCATGAGGACCAGCTGACCTCGGGCGAGGTCGACATCGTCGTGCATTCGCTGAAGGACCTGCCGACGACGCTGCGCGAGGGGCTGGTGCTGGCGGCGGTGCCCGAGCGGGTCGATCCGCGCGACGTGCTCTGCGGCTCGACGCTGGCCGATCTGCGCGAGGGCGCGCGCGTGGGCACCGGCTCGCTGCGGCGGCGCTCGCAGATCCTCAGCCTGCGTCCGGATGTCGAGGTCGTGCCGATCCGCGGCAATGTCGGGCCGCGTCTAGCCAAGATCAACGGCGATGACGGATTGGATGCGGTGATCCTGGCCCAGGCCGGACTGCAGAGGCTCGGCCTCGAGGGCGCGACCTCTGAGCTGCTCGACCCGATCCTGTTTCCCTATGCGATCGGGCAGGGCGCGCTCGGCGTGCAGGCGCGCGACGACAACCCGACGATCCTTTCCATGCTCAAGGATATCGAGGACCCCAAGGCGCGCGCGGAGGTCGATTGCGAACGGGCGCTGCTGCATGCGCTTGGCGCCGGCTGCAGCCTGCCCGTTGGAGCCAGCGCGACCTGGCAGGGCGACCGGCTTTTCCTCCACGCGCAGATCACCGCCCATGATGGATCGCAGCGCATCACGGCCAGCGACGATCGTCCTGGCCGGGAAGCGGTCGAGCTCGGTCTCGTGGCCGCCGAAGCGCTGCGGCTCGCCGGCGGTGTCGATGTGCTGGAAGCCTCCTACCGCAGCGTCGGCGCCCATTTCAAATATGTCGGCGCCTGACGAACGGCGCCGTCAGGCCGGGGCGTTCGGGTTCATCCGCCAGACGGTGAAGTTCAGGAATGCCGCGAAGCTGACCCAGACCAGGTAAGGGACCAGCAGCCAGGCCGCGAGCGAATCGATCGGCGCAAACAGCACGATCAGCGCCGCGATCGAGAGCCACAGCGCCGACACGTTGACGAAGGCGAGGTCCATCCGGCGCAGGCCGAAGAACACGCCCGACCACATCGCATTCAGGACGAGCTGGACGCCGTAGACCGCCAGCGGCAGGGCGGCGCCACTGAAGCCCGCCTTGCGCCAGACCAGCCAGCCGGACGCCGCGATCATGCAATAGAGCAGCGTCCAGGCCGGCGGGAACAGCCAGTTGGGCGGCCGCCACCAGGGCTTCGCCAGCCCCTCATACCAGGCGCCGGGCTTGAAGATCGCGCCCGAACTCGCCGCTGCGACGCAGGCCACGACGAACCCCGCCAAACCCAAGCCGTCCATCGCATTCATCGGCTGTATCCGAAGCCCCGTGGGCAGAGGCGCCGACGCTAGCACATCGCGGTGTGGGTGCCTGCGAAAAGACCGTGCAGTCGCTTGCCTTCGCCGTTTTCAATATATATTATATGATAATGTATAATGATCAGAAAGACGGTCGGGCCGATCCCGGCGCGGCGCTCATGGCGGAGCGCGCGGTCGAGGTCGCCGCGCTGCTCAGGGTGATGGCGCATCCGCTCCGCCTGATGCTGGCCTGCAAGCTGACCGAGGGCGAATACGCCGTGGGCGAACTCGAGCGGCTGCTCGACATCCACCAGCCGGCGCTTTCCCAGCAGCTTGGCGTGCTCCGGGAGGCCGGCATCGTCGAAACCCGCCGCGACGGCAAGCAGATCCACTACCGGCTGACGCAGCAGAAGGCGGCCCAGCTGATCGAGGCGCTCTACGCCATCTTCTGCCGGACCCAGGAGTCATGATGAGTTCCTATGGATTTGCGCTGCTCGGCGGCGCGTTGCTCGGCCTCTCGGCTGCGCTGCTGCTTCTGCTCAATGGCCGGATCGCCGGGATCAGCGGGATGCTGGGTCGTTCACTGGCGGGGCAGGGCGGTCCGAGCGTCGGATTTCTGCTCGGGCTGCTGGCGGGTCTGCCGCTGCATCACGCCCTGACCGGGGCGACGCCCGTGCTGACGGTCGCGGCGTCCTGGCCTGCTGTGGTGGCAGCCGGGCTCCTTGTCGGCGTCGGCACCCGCATGGGCTCGGGCTGCACCTCCGGCCATGGCATCCTCGGGCTGGCGCGCCTGTCGCGACGCTCGCTCGTCGCGACGCTGTGTTTCCTCGCTGCCGGCGTCGCCACCGCAACCGTGATCGGGCTCCTGTCGTGACGGCGCTCGCATTCGCCCGCTTCGGCGCAGCCCTTTTCTGCGGGATCCTGTTCGGGCTGGGGCTTTCGGTGTCCGGCATGATCGATCCGGCCCGCGTGCTGGGCTTCCTCGACCTCGCCAGCGGGCGGTGGGACCCCAGCCTCATGTTCGTACTGGGCGGGGCCGTTGGCGTCGCGGCGCTGGGTGTCGCGCTCCAGCGGCGGCTGGGGCGGCCACTGCTCGACACGCAGTTCCACATGCCGCCGAGCGAGCGGATCGACCGGCGGCTCGTCGCCGGCTCGCTGCTGTTCGGGGCCGGCTGGGGGCTGGCCGGCTTCTGCCCCGGCCCGGCGGTGACGGCGCTGAGCACCGGGTTGCCCCCGGTGCTGCTGTTCGTCCTGGCGATGATCGCAGGGATGTTGCTGCACGACCGCGTCTTGGCCCGCGCTGCAGGCTGAGGCGGTCGATCGACGGCTGAGAAACGCTGGCTGGGGCGCTCGATCCGCAAATGGGGTTTCAACAGTCCAATTCTGATCGACGAGGACAATGTCATCATCGCCGGTCACGGCCACTGGCAGGCTGCTCATGAGCTTGCCTTCAGGAAGTTCCGGTCGTCCGGCTCTGTCATCTCAGTGCCGATGAGAAGCGTTGCTATATCATCGCCGACAATCAGCTGGCTCTCCTGGCCGGGTGGGAGCCGGAGATCCTGGCGATTGAGCTGCAGCATCTGATCGTGCTGCCAGACTTTGATGTCGAGGCGATCGGCTTGACACGCCTCAGATGGATCTCATTATCGACCGTCCGAAGAAGGCGAAAGCAGAGCGGGAAGAATCCGCTCTCACGCTCGCCGTGACGCGTCCCGGCGATCTCTGGCACCTTGGCGCCCACCGCGTGTTATGCGGCGATGCGCAGGCGTTGGCGTCTTTAGTCGCAGTCCTTGGAAACGACATGGCGCAGGTCGTCTTCACGGATCCGCCCTCCAACGTTCGGATTCGGGGCAATGTCAGCAAGAGCAAGTTGCACGATCACCGCGACTTTGCGATGGCGGCAGGCAAGATGACCGAGACGGAGTTCACGGTTTTCCTCAAGGCCCTCGTTCGATCGGCCAAACGCTTTGGCGACTCCGGCGCCATCATCTTCGCGTTGACGTGCTCCCCGATTTTGGGCCAGCGCGAGCTGGAATCGTCCGGGGTTAGGGCTCATGCCGGCGGGGGCGCCGGAGAGCCGTTCATCAGCGATATCGGCGGCTTGTTGCCGATGGCGCTGTGTGGCCGGACCTCGTTGTAGTCTCTACGCCAAGCCTCCATTTTTGCCCGGGCGTCGTCAAGGCTCATGAACCAGTGCGTGTTCAGGCACTCGGCCCGGAACTTGCCGTTGAAGGACTCGATGAAGCTGTTGTCGGTCGGTTTGCCCGGCCTCGAGAAGTCGAGCACGACGCCCTTCTGATAGGCCCAGAGATCGAGGTCGCGGCTGACGAACTCCGAGCCCTGGTCGACGCGGATGCTCCGGGGGTAGCCCATGCCGCCGCAGATCCGCTCAAGCGTCACGACGACGTCCTCGCCGCGATAACTGAAGCGCGGATCTACGGCCGGCGAGAACCGGGAGAAGATGTCGACCACGGTCAGGACCCTGATCTTGCGGCCCGTCGCGAGCTGGTCGTGGACAAAATCCATCGCCCAGGTCTCGTTCGTCTGCGTCGCCGGTTGACGGTCCTCGCGCAGCTTCGCCTTGACCCGGCGCCTGGGCACCTTATTGCGCAATTGCAGGCCCAACTCCTTGTAAAGGCGATAGATCCGCTTCGGGTTCACCGCCCAGCCATCCCGCTGCAGCAGGATATGCACGCGGCGATAGCCATATCGCACACGCGTCTCGCAGATCTCTTTGATCCGATGCGTCAGCTCGGCCTGCGCGCCCCGCTTCGACTTGTAGACGTAGAGCGAGCGGTCGATCCGCAGTGCCGAGCAGGCGCGCCGCGTCGAGACCTTCCACTCACCTCGCAGCTTGTCCACGAGCTCGCGTTTGCGTGCAGGCCTCGGAGCTTTTTTGAGAGCACATCCTGCAGCATGGCCTTGTCAAGCGACAGGTCCGCCACGATCCGCTTCAGCTTCGCGTTTTCTTCCTCAAGCTGCCGCAGCCGCTTCATCTCCGACGGCATCAGCCCGGCGTACTTCTTGCGCCAGTTATAGAACGTCGCGTCCGAAATGCCGGCCTTCCGACAGACCTCCGCGATCGGCACGCCACCCTCAGCCTGCTTCAAAACGAACGCGATCTGCGCCTCGGTGAACTTCGATGCCTTCATGGAACTCTCCTCGTCCCGATCGCGGGATCATAAATGGAAAATTCCAGTTCAGACTGGCCGGGTTTTCGGGGAGCACGTCAGCCTGATCCGTCGCTGGCTGGTGACGGATGTGGCCGCCTATGAGGGCGCGCGGCTACGCGGGGGCCTGCTCGATACCACCAACACGTCAAAGGCCGTCTGGGCCGATAGCGCCTATCGCTCCGCAGCTAACGAGGACTTCCTCGACAAGCACGGCTTCGTCAGCATGATTCATCGCAAGAAGCCCAAGCGCAGGCCCATGCCGGAGGCGACGCGGCACGCAAACAACGCGAAGTCGAAGGTCCGCTCCCTCGTCGAGCATGTCTGCGCACAGCACAAGGCGAGGATGGGCCTCTTTGTGCGCACGATCGGCATCGCAAGGGCCAAAACCAAGATCGGCATCGCCAATCACGCCTACAACATCCGCCGGCTCGTCTGGCTTAACCGAACCGCCGGAACATAAGCGACGTCAGCGCCAGCTGACGCCCCCGACACTCAGACTGCACGCCTCAAGGTCGAGCCTACCTCCAGCAACGGACCTCTGTGCCACGCCGGGAATGCATAAGCCCCCACGAAAAAAATTGACGTTCTTCGAGCCGCCCAGCTTAGTTAGATGCATCCGTACCACATCAAGCGGGAACTGATGAGCAATTCCTTTCAAGATGGCGCGCGCTCGCCTGAGGTGAGCCGGGCGTTCGGGGCGTGTACGCGCTGGTTTGGCGGCGTCGCAGTCTTCTCCGCGCTGGTCAACATCCTCTATCTGACCGGCTCGCTCTACATGTTGCAGGTCTATGACCGCGTGCTGACCAGCCGTTCAGTGCCGACGCTGGTCGCGCTCTCGCTTATCGTGCTCGCAGCTTTTCTGCTGCAGGGCGTGCTCGACGGACTGCGCACGCGCATGCTGGCGCGGATCGGCGCGCGCTTCGACGAGCTGCTCGCGCCGCGGGTCTATCAGGTCGTCGCCGAATTGCCGCTAAAGGGAGTGCGCGGCTCCGAGGTCGTGGCTCCCGTGCGCGATCTCGACCAGGTCCGCGGCTTCCTCTCGGGACTCGGTCCCACTGCGCTTTTCGACACGCCCTTTATGCCGATCTTCCTAATCGTTATCTTCCAGCTGCATCCCTGGCTCGGCTGGCTGACGGTCTGCGGCGTGGTCGTCATCATCGGGCTGACCCTATTGACCGAGCGGCGCAGCCAGCCGCCGGCGCGGGCTCTGGCGGAGGTCTCAGTGCATCGACACAATCTCGTCGAGACCACCCGGCGCAACGCCGAGGTCGTCGGCGCGCTCGGCATGCGGCCGGCCTTCCTGGCTCGCTATAGCGCCATCAGCGAACGCCATGTCACGGAGACGCTGAAGGCGAGCGACGTCGTCAGCGGGCTTGGCGCTTTCGCCAAGGTCTTTCGGCTGATCCTGCAATCGGCATCTCTCGGGCTTGGCGCCTATCTCGCCATCAAGGGCGAGATCTCGGCCGGCGTGATCATCGCCGCGTCGATCCTGACCTCGCGGGCGCTGGCGCCGATCGAGACCGCCGTCGCTCACTGGAAGGGGTTCGTCGCTGCCCGCCAGAGCTATCGCCGCCTCGAGCGCAGCCTCGCGCTGGTGCCCGCCGACGAGCAGCGCCTGCCGCTGCCTGCCCCGGCCCGGCACCTGGTGGCCAAGGACCTTGTCGTCGGCCCGCCAGGTCAGCCCACGCCCGTGCTCGTTGGCGTCTCGCTGCGCCTGACGGCGGGCGATGCGATCGGCGTCATCGGCCCCACCGGCTCGGGCAAATCGACGCTGGCACGCGCGCTGGTCGGCGTCTGGCCGGCCCATAAGGGCAAGGTCAGACTCGACGGCGCGGCGCTCGACCAGTGGGGCGATCAGCTCGGCCGCCATATCGGCTATCTACCTCAGGACGTCGAACTCTTCGACGGCACGGTGGCCGAGAATATCTCTCGGTTCGCGGCAACTCCCGATCCGGAGGCGATCATTGCGGCAGCCCGCGCGGCCGCCGCCCATGACCTGATCCTCGAACTGCCCAAGGGCTACGACAGCCGCATCGGCGAGGCGGGCGCTTCGCTCTCGGGCGGCCAGCGCCAGCGCGTTGCGCTGGCGCGCGCGCTCTATGGCGATCCCTTCCTCGTCGTGCTTGACGAGCCCAACGCCAATCTCGACAACGCCGGCGATGAGGCGCTCAACGCGGCGATCCGCTCGGTCCGCGCGCGCGGCGGCATCGCCGTCGTCATCACCCATCGCCCGTCGGGGCTCGCCGCCGTCAACCTCGTCGCCGTCCTCAAGGACGGCCGCATTGGCACGGCCGGTCCGCGCGACGAGGTTCTGCAGTCGCTTGCTCAGCCCGTGTCCGGCCCGATGGCGCGCCCAGCCCGGGTGGTGTCCGCATGACCGAACTGACAGCCAACCAGCCTCCGCCCGGCCAGTCCAAGCCGGACTATATCCGGTCCCTGCGCAAGCAGCAGCTGATCGGCCTCTCCGTCGTCGGCTTCTTTGCCGGCACGCTCGGCGTCTGGTCGATGACGACGACCTTGCAGGGCGCGGTCGCGGCTACCGGCCAGTTCGTCGTCGCCAGCGAAGTCAAGAAGGTGCAGCATCCGACCGGCGGCGTCGTCGGCGAGCTGATGGTGCGCGAGGGCGACCGCGTCTGGGCAGGCGATGTCGTGCTGCGTCTCGACGAGACGGTGGCCCGCGCCAATTACCAGATCGTCTCAAAGCAGATCGACGAATTCGCGGTGCGCTCGCTGCGTCTCGCCGCTGAGCGCGACGGTGGGGTGGCTTTGAGCCTGACGCCGGAGATCGAGGCCCGCAAGGCCACTCCCGAAATCGCCCAGCTCGTCGCGGCCGAGACCAGGCTGTTCGAGGTGCGCCGTGCCGCTCGCTATGGCCAGCGCGCCCAGTTGCGCAAGCGCGTCGCCCAGTTACGCGACGAGATCAAGGGACTGACGGCCCAGCAGTCGGCCAAGGAGCGCGAGGCGGCGATCATCGCTGTCGAGCTGGTCGGCGTAGAGGATCTCTACAGACGCAACCTGATCCAGTTGACGCGACTGAGCGCGCTGCAGCGCGACCAGGCCTCGATCGAGGGCCAGCGTGGCCAGCTCGTCGCCAACATCGCACAGTCCGAAGGCAAGATCGCCGAGATCGAATTGCAGATCATCCAGATCGACGAGGACCAGCGCGCCGAGGTGATGAAGGAGCTGCGAGAGATCCAGGGCCGCGAAGGCGAGCTGGTCGAGCGCCGCTCGGCGGCTCAGGACCAGCTCAAGCGCATCGATCTGCGCGCCCCCAGCAGCGGCACGGTGCATCAGTTGACGGTTCACACGCTCGGCGGCGTGCTCCAGCCCGGCGAGCCGGCCATGCTGATCGTCCCGGCCGATGACGAGCTCCAGCTCGACACAAGGGTCGCGCCGACTGATATCGACCAGATCAGCTTTGGCCAGACCGTCAGGGTCAAGGTCCAGGCGGGCAACCAGGCCTCCAATCCCGAGCTGATCGGCAAGGTCTCGCGCATCAGCGCCGACATCAGCCGCGACGAGCGCCAAGGCACTGTCTACTACACTGTGCGGGTCGCTCTGCCGCGCAGTGAGATGGAGCGGCTGGCCCCGGTCAGGGTCATCGCGGGCATGCAGGCCGAGGCCTATATCGAGACCGTGCCGCGCACGCCGCTGGCCTTTCTGCTGAAACCAATCACCACACAGTTCGACAGGACGTTCAGGGAACGGTAAAAATACTACATATAGCCAATTTGCCGCCACTCAATGATCTAGCACGGACGCTCGATCCTGCGAACAGACGGGCTGGTAGCCAGATTATCGTTAGTCTTGCTCGGCGCCCATAGACAGGCTGGCAAAAGCCTTTCACCTGCGGAGCCGTAAGTTATCAAATTACCGCGTTTCGTCACCAAGTCTCGTATTAAATACCCTTGAGATATCATCCTGTAGCTGAATGACTTGTTGATCGCAGCAACGTTGGGCGACGCCGAACTCGGCGAGATGATCACTTGGTGCGACGAACTAGCGCCGGACGGCAATAGGACGCCGGCAGAGGGCGTCGATCCCAACCTCACATAAAGCCGCGTAAACCGACTGGACTTCGTTGTGCTGTCGAGCATTGGTATGTCCGACGGCGCGGCGGTGAGCGCGCCACTCTCCTAAAGAACCCTGCCGGCTATGCGCCGAGGCGGGATCGAGTTGGTGACGGGGCTATTCCCGTTTTACTGCATGGAAGGAAATTTTTATGTCTCGCCCTAACGTCAAGACGGCGTGCGCTACCGCTACTACGTCTTGCAGGCCGTGCTGCAGCATCGCAAGGGGGCGGCTGGTTCGGTTGCGAGAGTCTAGGCGCCCAAGATCGAAGCGGCGGTGATGGCGACCACGACGCCCAACGCCATTGCCCGCATCACCCTTCACCCCGACCGCATAAGCATCGACTGTCGATCCGACGATGATGCGGACGGTGCGGCCTAAGATCATGGCGTGATCATCGCGCCGTTTTCCTGGCAGCCTCAGGGCCGGCGCAAGGGCGTCGCTAATCAACCATCGCAACTGCCAAGGCTCGATCACGATACGCCCCAAGAGATCCTCACGACGATCGCGCAAGCGCGCCGTTGGATGTCTGGGCTGATCGACGGATCGCTCGCCTCGACGGATGCAATCGACGAGAGCGAAGGCAGGGGCGAGCGCAATGTTCGAAAACTCCTGCCACTCGCCTGCCTCTCGCCAACCATCATCCGCGCCATCGCCGACGGCGCCGCGCCAAAGCAATCTCACTATCAGCCGGCTGACGGCAGCTCTGCCCCATGACTGGGCCGACCAGGAACAGCGTCTACCCGCCAGCTAATTTTAGTCCGAGAATGGATAGTGTAACGGCGCGCGGGCCACCGCGCGCTGATTTGCTTGCGGCGGCCGGATTGTCGAACCGGTCTCTGCGCAAAGGATTGCGAACAGTTCTGTCGCCAATCCCCACGGAACACGAAAAAGCCCCCCGCCAGACCATGGCCAGAAATCGGACAGAAATAGCGGATTACCGGCCGGCCGCAGCACCCTCAGACCAAGCAGGCCCAGCTAACCCTCGACACTGTCGCAGGAAGTGCCGCCGGGGCTGAATATCTGGTTCGGCGTTTATGGCTGGCTGGGGCGGGAGGATTCGAACCTCCGCATGGCGGTACCAAAAACCGCTGCCTTACCGCTTGGCGACGCCCCAACGCGTCGCGCCTTCTAGAACGCGGCGGGAGCGCGCGCAACCGGCCAGATCGTCGCGAGAGGCCCTCTGCGCGGGGCTTCGGTGGTGGCGCGACACCTGCGCGAGCGACGGTGCGGGGAGGGCCAGCGGATAATTCGTCACGCGAGGCCGCCGCGCCTGTTGCGCCGCGCCGCGGCGCTGGCTATAAGCCCGCCACCAGTTGATCGGAGTGTGGCTCAGCCTGGTAGAGCACCTCGTTCGGGACGAGGGGGTCGCAGGTTCAAATCCTGCCACTCCGACCAAAATTTCCCGGGACATCGCAAGACGTTCGGAGACAGGCCCTCACGGGCCTTTTTCTTTGGCACCGGCCCTGGCGGCCGTCAGCGCCCGTCCGGCGTCATCGCCATCACGCGGTCGAAGCCGCGCTCGCGCGTGAAGAGACAGCGCAGCTTCTTGCGGCCCTCGCGTCCCTTGTCGACGGTGCCGTCGATCTGAAGGCCGCCCTCGGCCGAGGGCCCGACGCTTGACGCAAGCGCGATCCGGCGCGGGGCGACGCCATACATCGGCGCCGCCTCGGCCCGGCAGCGGTCGCGGAGCATCGCGTCCGAGACGCCGGCGCTGCTCCCGCCGGGTCGGCCGGTGATCTCGATCGACAGCGTATGGCGGCAGGTCTCGTTGCGGCGAGCCGCATTCCTCACCAGGGAGACCTGCGCACGATAGGTCCCGGCCTGCGTCGCCGTCTGCCCGAATTCGTTGCCGGCGACCGAGCCGATATGGACCGCCTCGTCGGCGCCCGGTGCGTAGACATTGACGGTGCAGGAGCGGTTCGACGGCGTGAACAGCACCTGCAGCGTCTGCCCGGCTGTCGTCTCGAAGGTGTAGTTGATGCCCTGTTGCCCCCGGACCGTACCCTTCACGCTCGCCGCGGTCGCGCCGGGCTGGAACCGGACCGGCACGGTGCGATCCTGGGCGAAGGCCGATGGGCAGGGCGCCAGCGCGAGAGCCGTCATGGCGATGGCGAGGCGCGCAATCATGGTCATCCTCCAGAAGGCCTTTCTCCTGGGATCATCGCCTCCGCCGGCCGGGGCGGCAAGAGAGGTGGCCTTCGCTCCGGTGATGGTCATTTGCCCGGGGAGGCTCTAGAAACGCCCGACAGCATCACGGGCATCATCATGAAGCGCGCTTTCCAGCTCCTCGGCATCCTCGGCCTCGCGACCCTGCTCGCGGGTTGCGACAAATGCGGCAATCTCGGTCCCTTCTTCACCGGGCCGGACCAGAAGACCTGCACGAGTTCGACGCCGCAGGGCTGAGCGTCTCCCCCCGAATCAGGCGAGCAGGAAACCAGGCAGACATGAAAAAGGCCGGGCTTGCGCCCGGCCTCGATCGTCTCGTCAGTGCGAAGCGTTCAGCCGCGGCGCTGCAGCGCCGACCAGCCGGCGCGGGCGAGGCAGGCGACCAGCGCCAGCTTGAGCAGATCGCCCAGGAGGAAGGGCTGCACGCCGAAGGCGAAGGCCTTGGCGAAGCCGATGCCGGTGGTGCCGGCTGCCATCTGGGCGCCCAGCGCCAGCCAGCCGAAGCCCAGCGCCATCATCACGACCTCGGCGACGACGAGCCCGCCGACGAGGCGCGCCAGCGAGGCGCCCCGAACGGAAGCCCAGCCGGCGATGGCGGCGGCGGCGACGAAGCCGACCAGGAAGCCACCCGTCGGGCCGACGAGGTAGAGCGGGCCGGCGGCGACCGGCGGGGTGTTGGTGAAGACCGGCAGGCCGGCGAGGCCATAGGCGATGTAGAGCGCGACGGTGGCGGCGCCGAGCCGCGAGCCATAGGCCGCGCCGACGCCGAAGACGACCAGCGTCTGCAGCGTCATCGGCACCGGCCAGAACGGCACCTTGATCTTGGCGGCCAGCACGAGCAGCAGGCTGCCGGCGACGGCGAGCGCGATGTTGCGCAGAAGCGCGGCGCGCGGGCCGGAGACGGCGGGAAGGGCCGCATGGGCCAGCGTCGGAGCCTGGAGGGGAAGCATCTGCGCCATGGGCTTGTCGTCCTGTCTGCGATGGCCGCGCTGCGCGGCCGGCTTTTCCGTCTATAGAAAATGCGGCAAAGCCCCACAAGCCGCGCGGCCCGCGCAGGCTTGCCCGGCGGCCCTGCGGAAACAGGCATGAGCGACGACATCGAATTCGACCGCAGCGCGACCGCTCCTCCCGGCGAGGTGGTTCAGCTTTCGCACCTGGTGCGGCGGCTGATCGCCGGCAATGGCGGGCCAATGACCTTCACCGGCACCTGCAGCTACATCGTCGGGCAGGGGCGGGTCGCGATCATCGATCCGGGGCCGGAGGACGAAGCCCATCTGGCGGGGCTGCTCGCGGCGGTCTCCGGCGAGACGGTAAGCCATATCGTGGTCACGCACACCCATCGCGACCATTCGCCCGGCGCGCGGGCGCTAAAGGCTGCGACGGGCGCCGAGATCGTCGGCTGCGGGCCGCACCGGCCTTTCCGCGAACTCGCCGCGGGCGAGGCGACCCGCCTGGACGCCGCTGCCGATTCCGAGCACGCGCCGGACCGGCTGATGGCCGAGGGTGACGCGGTGACGGGGCCGGGCTGGAGCCTCCTGGCGATCGAGACGCCCGGCCACACTGCCAACCATCTCGCCTTCGCGCTGCCCGAGGAGGCGACGCTGTTCTCGGGCGACCATGTCATGGCGTGGTCGACCACCATCGTCGCCCCGCCGGACGGGTCGATGGCGGCCTATATGGCCTCGGTCGAAAAGCTGCGCGGGATGGAGCATGCGCTCTACCGGCCCGGCCATGGCGGGCCGGTGACCGAGCCGCAGCGCTTCCTGCGCGGGCTGGTGCAGCACCGGCGGCAGCGCGAGGCGGCGATCCTCGGCCGGCTGCGGGCCGGTGACGAGCGGATTTCAGCGATGGTGCCGCCGATCTATCAGGGGCTGCCGCCGGCACTGCACGCCGCTGCGGCCCTCTCCGTGCTGGCGCAGCTCGAGGATCTCGTGCTGCGGGGAACCGTCACCTGCGACGAGGCGGTGCCGGGGCTCGGCAGCCGCTACCGACCCGCCTGAACCTCAGCGCGATTCGACCAGCAGTTCGACCTCATCGGCGAAGGCGGCGATCCGGGCGGCGTTGATGCCGAGGTCGTGGGGGCCGATGCGGGATGCCGAACGGATGTCGATCCGGCTGCCGTCGGCCCGCGGGCGGATGCGGATGGTGATGTCCTCGGCCGTGCGCAGCAGGCGTGCGCGGGCGACCGCCTCGATGCGCCCGGCGCCGCTGCGCCCGCCGGGGCGCGTCGCCTCCAGCACCTGCCAGCCGCGGGCGATGGCGGCGCGGCGGGCGATGTCGAAGGCCGTCTCGGCGGGGACCTCGAGCACGATCGGCACCGTCTTCGGATAGGCCCGGCGCTGCAGGCGGCGCCGCTCGGCCGGAACATCAGGCGGCACCCGCCCGGCGCGGGCGTCGAGCGCGATGCGCGAGCGGCTGAAGGCGGGGGGATCGTCGATGTCGGTCGAGATATCGGCGAGCGCCGGCAGGGTAACGAGCTTGAAGACGACATAGGCGGCCGGAACCAGCATCAGCACGCCCATCAGGAAAGCGCCGGCCGCCATGCCGACACCGCGATGGCCGGTCTGCCAGATCCGCGCGAAGGCGAGGAGCGACAGGAGCAGGGCGAGCAGCGCCAGCCCATAGGCAGCGGCGACGGGAGCGAGGCCTTCCAGCGTGGGCTCGCCGCTGCGGAAGACGAGCAGGGCGAGCAGCAGCACCGCCAGCGCGAACCAGGCCAGGCGCCGGCTCCAGAGCGCGGCACGTGAGACGGGTTCCTCGAAGACGAGACGGCGATGCATGGGCCATCGATGACGCGACGAAGCCACGGAGGCAAGGCGCCTTCGTCCTGCCGTCACGATCATCTCGCCTGCAACCGTGAGATGGTTTAGGCGTGATCGATCGTGACAAAGGACCAACCCGTGACGGATTCGAAGACAGCGCCGCGTGCCGATGCGACCGAACCCGATCGCGTCTGGTTCCGGTTCATGCGGTTGCACCAGCGCATGCTCGGCCAGATGACGGGCCGGATCAGGGCGCTTGGGCTGTCGATCCCGCAGTTCGACCTGCTGTCGACGCTGACGGAGCGCGAGGGCATCAGCCAGAACGAGCTGGCGGAGCGGCTCTACGTCACCAAGGGCAATGTCTCGGGGCTGGTCGACCGGCTGGTGCAGGCCGGCCTCGTCGAGCGGCGCGCGATCGCCGGGGACCGGCGTTCCTATGCCATGCACCTGACGCCGGAGGGGCGAAGGCTGGCTGAGGCCGGCATCAAGGCGCAGCGCGATTTCGTGGCGCAGACGCTGGGCAAGCTGCCGGGGGACGATCTGGCCGAGCTCGACCGGCTGGTGCTGGCCTGGCGCGATCTGGCCCGGGCCGCCGACGAGGACTGACGGCCGGTCAGGCGCCGACCCGCGACACCTTCTCGAGGGTCTTGCGGCCGCCGGGGAGTTCGCGCAGGACGAGGCGCTCATCCGCGCCGATCTCACCCAGCGCGATTTCGCCCTGCGCCAAAATCGCGGTCGCGACCTTGTTGACGAAGACGATCACCGGCCGGTCGCCCGCCGCCGCCCAGCGCCTGAGCTGGCCGAGATAGGGGTCCTTGCGCCAGCCCTGCGCGGCGCCGGGATCGACCTGGACGAAGAGCCAGCGCGTCACCGGGTCCATGGTAAGGACGAAGCGGGCCCGGTCCGGCTTCCATTCCGGGCCGAGGAAATCCTGCGTCATCCAGAGGCAGAAGAAGGCACGGCAATGCTGCGGCCGCGTCTCGTGGATGCCGCAGCCGCGACCCGGCAGGCAGTGGCGGCACCAGGTCCCTGCCTGGCTCTCCACCGCCGGGACCTCGTAGACCTTGCAGCATAGCGTGCAACTGCCGCAGTCCCGGCCCGCGGCAGGCCGGTTCACCATCGCTGCCGGGTCGATCATGCGGCCTCTTCCGAACCCTTCCAAACAGGAGGCGACGATGCCGGGGCCGGAGCCGCCTGACAAGTCCGTCCGGGAGCGGACGGTCCCGCGACGCCCCGCGAAGGATCCGCCCCAAGCGGGCCGGCCCTGCGGCAGAGTCTGCCTCGGGTTGCGATAAATTCGCTCAGCGCTTGCGCGGGTGCCGGTCTATGCTGACAGAAGACGCCACTCGCATCAGGGGGATCCGCACGATGCTGTCCAACCTCGCCGTCCGCGACATCGAGACTCTCGTCCACCCCTATACGAACCTCGCGGCGCATCGCGAAACCGGGCCGCTCGTGCTGGAGAGCGGCAAGGGCGTCTATGTCTATGACAGCAGCGGCAAGGAGTATCTGGAGGGCATGGCGGGCCTCTGGTGCACCGCGCTCGGCTACTCCAACCAGGAGCTGATCGAGGCTGCCTATGAGCAGATGAAGAAGCTGCCCTTCCAGCACATCTTCGGCGGCCGCAGCCACGACCCGGCGATCGAGCTGGCCGAGAAGCTGAAGGAGATCGCGCCGGTGCCGATCTCCAAGGTGTTCTACGGCGCCTCCGGATCGGATGCGAACGACACCCAGATCAAGATCGTCTGGTACATGAACAATGCGCTCGGCCGGCCGCAGAAGAAGAAGATCATCTCGCGGCTGAAGGGCTATCACGGCGTCACCGTCGCCTCGGCCTCGCTGACGGGCCTGCCGAACAACCATATCGATTTCGACCTGCCGCTGCCCGGCATCCTCCACACCTCCTGCCCGCATCACTACCGCTTCTCCGAGCCCGGCGAGAGCGAGCAGGATTTCTCCTCGCGCATGGCTGCGGAACTCGAGGAGATGATCCTGCGCGAGGGGCCCGACACCGTTGCCGCCTTCATCGCCGAGCCGGTGATGGGCGCGGGCGGGGCGATCACGCCGCCCGCTGGCTATTTCGAGAAGATCAACGCCGTTCTGGCGAAATACGACATCCTGTTCATCGCCGACGAGGTCATCACCGGCTTCGGGCGCACCGGCAACATGTTCGGCACCACGACCTACGGGCTTGCGGCCGACACGCTCTCCTGCGCCAAGCAGATCACCTCGGCCTATTTCCCGCTGAGCGCGGTGATGATGAACGAGCGGGTCTACGAGGTCCTGGTCGAGCAGAGCCGCAAGATCGGCACCTTCGGCCATGGCAACACCTATGCCGGCCACCCGGTCGGCTGCGCGGTCGCGGTCAAGACGCTGGAGATCTACCAGCGTGACAAGATCGTGGAACATGTCCGCAGCGTCTCGCCGACCTTCCTGCGCCGACTGACCAAGCTCGAGGAGCACCCGCTCGTCGGCGAGGCCCGTGGCGTCGGCCTGATCGGCGGCGTCGAGCTGGTCCGCGACAAGGCGACCAAGGCTTCCTTCGAGATCAAGAAGGGCGTCGGCCCCAAGTCGGTGCTGTTTGCCCAGCAGGAAGGCCTGATCCTGCGCGCCATGGGCGACCGCGTCGCCTTCTGCCCGCCGCTGATCATGAAGGAGGCGGAGATCGAGGAGATGTTCGACCGCTACGAGCGCGCCCTCGACAAGACGCTGGCCTGGGCCAAGGCGGAAGGCCTGCTCGCAGCCTGACGCGGAGGCGGCACTCTGCCGCATCGCGTGCACTGCAGGTCGTTCATGATTGTGGCGCAATGTGACGGTGCGACACAAATCGCCGCGAACGCATCACGATGATGCCGTTTTGGAGTCCCGATCCTGGGTCAGTTTCTGGTGCGGCGACGAACCCGTCGCCGCCACGGACGCCAACCCAACCGGAACCCATGACCACCCCGTCTCAACCCCGCCGCTCGATTCCTGCCCATGCGAGTTTCCACGATGCCCATGCCCGGGAGGCCTACGCATCCTGGTTCAAGCCCATCGCGCTTCCCGCTCTGGCCGCTGGAACAAGGCGCGCCCCGGCTGCGTTGGATCACCGTGCGAAGGATGCACCATCCCGGCTTGCCGGTGTCCTTCGCCACGGCTTCGACGACTGACTTCTTAGACCCATTCGAGACCCTCCATGCTTGACCGGCGCAGAGTTCTTCGGACTCTCGCCGGTCTTTTTTTGGCGATGGCCGGGCCGGGGGCCTATGCTGCGGTCTGGGAGCCCGGGCGGCAGAACCTGACGCGCTACCGGCTCACGCCCAGAGGCTGGCCGGAGGGGCGCCGCCTGCGGCTGGCGATCCTGTCCGATCTCCATGTCGGGTCACTGCATGTTCCGCTGGCGCGCGTCTCCGAACTGGTTGCCGCGACCAACGCGCTCAAGCCTGATCTGACGCTGCTGCTCGGCGATTTCGTCGCCAGCCGCCGGCGCATCGCCTCAGACCCGGCGCTTGCGGACCTCGCCACCGAACTCGCCCGGCTCGAGGCACGCGATGGCGTCTTCGGCATTCTGGGCAATCACGACTGGTGGCATGACGAGCCGACGCAGACCCATCGCAAGGGCCCGACGCAGGTCGGTCTCGCCTTGGAGCGCGCCGGCATTCCCGTGCTGGAGAACAAGGCCGTCAGGCTCGATACGGCGGCTGGCCCGCTCTGGCTCGCCGGGCTCGGCGACCAGATCGCCTTCCTGCCGAAGCGCCGGGGCTGGGCGCAGGGCATCGACGATCTCGAGGGCACGCTGGCGCAGGTGGGGGATGACGGGCTGCCGGTGATCATGATGGCGCATGAGCCCGACGTCTTCGCCCGCATGCCGGACCGCGTGACGCTGACGCTGTCGGGCCACACCCATGGCGGGCAGGTTCGTTTTCTGGGCTGGGCGCCGATCGTGCCGTCGCGCTATGGCGGGCGCTACGCCTATGGCCATGTCCGCGAGGAGGGGCGCGATCTCGTCGTTTCGGGCGGCATCGGCACGAGCCAGCTGCCGATCCGCTTCGGCATTCCCCCCGAGATCGTTCTGATCGAACTCGGCTGAGCGCCTGACGACGCCGCCCCCTCTCAGATCAGGTCACGATCACCTTCGTGCCGTTGGGCACGCGGTTGAACAGGTCGATCACGTCGATGTTGCGCATCCGGATGCAGCCCGAGGAGGCCGAGCGGCCGATCGTCTCGGGCTCGTTGGTGCCGTGGATGCGATAGAGCGTGTCGCGGCCATTCTGGTAGAGATACAGGGCGCGGGCGCCGAGCGGGTTGTCGGGGCCGCCCTCCATGCCGCCGGCACGGGGCGCCAGATGGGGCCAGCGCGCGATCATCTCGGCCGGGGGCGTCCAGCGCGGCCATTCCGCCTTGCGCTGCACGATCGCCTCACCGGTCCAGCCGAAGGCCTCGTCGCCGGTGGCGACGCCGTAGCGGATCGCCTTCTTGTTCGGCAGGACGTAATAGAGATACTTCTCTCGCGTATCGACGACGATGGTGCCGGCCGGCTGGCCGGTCGGGTCGGCGATCTCGTAGGGCAGATGGGTGAGATGGTGCTCGAAGGTCGGCACCAGGGCGATGTATTCGGCATCCCTCTGCGACAGGGCCGGAGCGTTGACGCTCTTGTACTGGCAGGCTCCCAGCAGGGTCGAGAGCGCCAAGGCAAGGATCGCGGTCTGTTTCATGACGTCCACCAGACGGCCCAAAGGCGATCTTTATGATGAATTCAGGGTTAACGCTTCGTATCCGTCGGCTTCAGCTCGACCTCTGGGCGTCGCCGCATGGTCTAGGGCGCAAACGGACGCCGCGCAATTTGGGTTCCGCTTGGGCGCGGCGAATCACGCGTTTCGCACTGCACCGTGACCATCTTGTCACGTTTCCTTTCTCCGACCGTCCCGAGGGGACCCGCCTGTGACGACACTCCTGCTGACCCACCCCGCCAGCCTCGCGCATGAGACACCGCTCGGCCATCCCGAACGTCCCGATCGCCTGCGGGCCGTCGAGGCGGCGCTCGAGACCGAGCGCTTCGCGCCGCTGATTCGCGAGGCCGCCCCGCGCGGCACGCTGGAGCAGATCGGCCTGTGCCATCCGCGCGCCTTCATCGAGGCTGTGCTGGCGGCGTCGCCCGAGCAAGGGCTGGTGCCCTTCGACGCGGACACGACGATGTCGCCCGGCACGGTCGAGGCGGTGCTCCACGGTGTCGGCGGGGCGGTTCAGGCGGTGGACGAGGTCATGACCGGGCGCGTCGCCAACGCCTTCAGCGCCACACGGCCGCCCGGCCACCATGCCGAGAGCGTGAAGGCAATGGGGTTCTGCTTCTTCAACCAGGGGGCCATCGCCGCCCGCCACGCCCAGCGCAGCCACGGCGCGGAGCGGGTCGCGATCCTCGACTGGGACGTTCATCACGGCAACGGCACCCAGGAGATCTTCTGGGACGACGCGAGCGTGCTCTACGCCTCGAGCCACGAGATGCCGCTCTATCCCGGGACGGGTGCCCTCTCCGAGCGCGGCGCTCATGGCACCATCGTCAATGCCCCGCTGAGCGCCGGCGACGGGTCGGACGCCTTTCGCGAGGCGATGGAGAGCGTGCTGCTGCCGCGCATCGCCGCGTTCTCGCCGGATTTGATCATCATTTCGGCGGGGTTCGATGCTCATTGGCGCGATCCGCTGGCCAATCTGAACCTGAAGGAGCCCGATTTCGCCTGGGCGACGCAGGAGCTGATGGCGATCGCGGATCGCTGCTGCGGCGGGCGCGTCGTTTCGGTGCTGGAGGGTGGCTACGATCTGGAGGGTCTCTCCCGTTCCGCGGCCGCCCATGTGATGGCGCTGATGCGGGGATGACGCTGCGTCGCATCGGCCCGTGAGTAGCGTTCATCATGGGTTCAGAGGTGTGCGGGCAGGAGAAGCGTGCTAGTGCGGGGCCGCGTTGCGGCACTCGCCCGGCCGGGGGAATCGACTGGGAAAACGGCGTCGGGTCGCGCGTTTTCCAGCAACAACGGGGTGCGTGAGGCTGCGTCAGATCGGGGAGGGCGCCAGTGGCGGCCGCTTCGCGAGACTGACGCGCCGTGCGCAACAGGGCGCGATGAACGACATGACCATCCTGTCGGGAACGACCGACCAGGCGAGCCCGACCGTCGTCGCCATGATGGCGGGCGACAAGCGTGCCGATCTGCTGCGCGACGAGGTGCTGGGCGAAGTCCTCGCCGCCACCGTCGAGGGCCGCGGCAGCCATCCCGCATTGGTCGATGGCAGCCGCCGGCTGAGCTATGAGGAGGTCTGGGCGCAGGCGGGCCGGCAGGCGCGCGGGCTCTCGCGCCAGGGCGTCGGGCCCGGCGATCTCGTCGGCCTTTGGATGCCGCGGGGCATCGACCTGCTGATCGCGCAGATCGCGATCACCCGCGCGGGAGCGGCCTGGGTACCCTTCGACGCCGAAGCACCCGTGGACCGCATCGCGGTCTGCCTCGCCGATGCGCAGGCCAAGGGCATCGTCACCTGCGAGGCGTGGACCGGCCGCGCCGCTGCTACAGAGCGCAGCGTCTGGACGCCGGACGCGCTCGCCCAGGGCGATGACGGCCACCCGATGCCCGCCCGGGCGCCTGGGCTGACGCGCGAGCATCCGGCCTATCTGATCTACACCTCCGGCTCGACGGGAACGCCCAAGGCGATCGTCATCAGCCACCGCAACATCTGCCATTTCCTGCGCTCGGGGAACGCCCTCTACGGGATCGGCCCCGAGGACGTCGTCTTCCAGGGCGCCTCGGTCGCGTTCGACCTGTCGATGGAGGAGATCTGGACGCCCTATCTGGCGGGCGCGACGCTCTTCGTCGCCTCGCCGGAGATGATGGGCGATGCCGAGAAGCTGCCGGCGATCCTCACCGAGGCCGGCGTCACCGTGATCGACACGGTGCCGACGCTGCTCGGCATCCTGCCGTCCGACGTGCCCTCGCTGAAGCTGATCCTGCTCGGCGGCGAGGCGCTGCCGCCGGCGACCGTTCAGAAATGGTCGAAGCCGGGCCGGCGCATCCTCAACACCTATGGCCCGACCGAGGCCACAGTGGTGGCCACGGCTGCGGAGGTTCATCCCGGAGAAACCGTCACCATCGGCCGGCCAATCGCCAACTACACCGCCTATGTTGTCAACGAGGCGATGGCGCTGGTCGGCCCCGGCGAGCAGGGCGAGTTGCTGATCGGCGGCCCGGGCGTGGCGCAGGGCTATCACGGCCGCCCCGAGCTCACGGCCGAGAAGTTCATCGCCAATCCGTTCGGCCAGCCCTTCGGCCCCGAGGATCCGGTGCTCTACCGTTCGGGCGACGCGGTCAGCCTCGACGAGGCCGGCAACATCGTCTTCCACGGGCGCATCGACGACCAGATCAAGATTCGTGGGTTCCGTGTCGAGCTCGGCGAGATCGAGTCGAAGCTCGCCGATGAGCCGGGCGTGCATCAGGCCGCCGTGGTGATGCGGACCGACGACGAGATCGAGCGCCTCGTCGCCTTCGTTGTGGCAGAGCCCGGCGTCGCCGTCGACGGCGCGGTGCTGCGCGCCGCGCTGCGGGAGAAACTGCCGCCCTATATGGTGCCGGCGCATTTCGAGGCGGTGGGCTCGCTGCCGCGCATGGTCTCCGGCAAGGTCGACCGGCGGATGCTGAAGGCCGCGCCGCTGACGGCGCCGAGCGCGCCGGGCGAGCAGGAGCCGCCGCGCAACGCCACCGAGGCCGCACTGCTCGACGCCGCCAAGCGCGTGCTGGGCGCATCCAGCCTGCCGCTGGAGGCCGATTTCTTCGTCGATCTCGGCGGGCATTCGCTGCTGGCGGCGCGCTTCATCTCGATCGTCCGCGAGAACCCGTCCTATGCCGGCATCACGCTGCAGGACGTCTATGGCGCCCGCACGCTGCGCGGCATGGCGGCGCTCCTGGACGGTCGCGGCATCGCCGCGGCTGAAGACCTCTCCTTCACGCCGCCGCCCTTCCTGCGCCGCTTCCTCTGCGGGCTGGCCCAGGCGGTGGCGCTGCCGCTGATCATCGGCCTCTCGACGGCGCAGTGGCTCGGCATCTTCGTCACCTACATGCTGCTGTCGGGCGAGGATCTGCCGCTGGTCGGCCAGATCTTCGCGCTGCTCGGCGTCTATGTCGCCATCACCATCGTCACCGGGCTCATCGCCATCGCGCTGAAATGGATCGTGCTGGGGCGGACCAAGCCCGGCGTCTATCCGCTCTGGGGCGTCTATTATTTCCGCTGGTGGTTCGCGGCGCGCGTCGCCGGGCTCGTCCACATCAAATGGCTGCAGGGCTCGCCGGTGATGCGGGTCTACTGGCGGCTCCTGGGTGCCAAGGTCGGGCGCGACGTCATCATCTCCGACTACGAGGCCGGCGCGATCGACTTGATCGAGATCGGTGACGGGACCAGCTTCGGCTCCAAGACCACCTTCGCCAATGGCGAGGCGATCGGCGACAAGCTGATCATCGGTCGCATCACCATTGGGCGCGACGTCTGCGCCGGCGCGTCGGTCGTCTTCGGCCATGACTGCGTGATCGGCGACCATGCCGAAATCGCCGACCTGACCCCGATCCCGCCGAAGGCGCGCATCGCCGACGCCGAGATCTGGGACGGCTCGCCGGCCCGCAAGACCGGCATGGTCGATCTCGCGGCCCTGCCGCCGCAGGCCGAGGCCGGCCCGGCTCGCCGTTCGGCGCTGACCGCCTTCTACGTGCTGATGCTCGTCGTCGTGCCGCCGATCAGCCTGCTGCCGATCTTCCCGGCGTTCTGGCTGTTCGACCAGATCGACGACTGGATCTCGACCTGGTCGGAGATCAGCTATCTCTGGTATCTGCCACTCCTGACCTGGCCGACCGCGATCGGACTGATCTCCTTCACCGTCTTCCTGATGGCGGGGCTGCGCTGGGCGATCCTGCCGCGGGTGACCTCCGGCTCCTATTCTATCCATTCCGGCTTCTATGCCCGCAAATGGACGGTGGCGCTGGCCACCGAGGTCACGCTCGAGACACTGTCCTCGCTGTTTGCCACCATCTACATGCGTGCCTGGTACCGGCTGATGGGCGCCCGCATCGGCTCCGGTGCCGAAATCTCGACCAATCTCTCCGGCCGCTACGACCTGACCGGGATCGGGGCGGGCAACTTCATCGCCGACGAGGTCGTCTTCGGCGACGAGGACATGCGCCGCGGCTATATGCGGCTCGACATGACGCGCACCGGCGAGCAGGTCTTCGTCGGAAACGACGCCGTCGTGCCGCCGGGCGCAGTCATCCCCGACCGCGTGCTGATCGGCATCAAGTCGAAGCCACCGGCCAATGACCGGATGCAGCCCGGCGACACCTGGTTCGGCTCGCCGCCGATCAAGCTGCCGAACCGGCAGAAGGTCGATCTTGGCGCGGACTGGACCTACAAGCCCTCGCTGCGCAAGCAGATGGCGCGCGGCGCCTTCGAGGCCCTGCACACCTCCTTCCCGGCGATGCTGTTCATCACCTTCGGCACGATCGCGGTCGATCTCGTGCTGCAGCAGCGCATCAACGAGCAGGACTGGGTCGGGCTGGTGCTCTCATTCATGGGCGTCGCGGTTCTGATCGCTGTCATCCAGGCGCTGATCTGCGCCGCGATGAAGTGGCTGATGATGGGCGTCTACAAGCCCGTGATGAAGCCGATGTGGTCCTGGTGGGCGATGCGCACCGAGGCGGTGGCGGTGCTCTACTGGGGGCTCGGCGGCAAGGTACTGTTCGACTACCTGCGCGGCACGCCTTTCCTGCCCTGGTTCCTGAAGCTGTTCGGCGCGAAATACGGCAAGGGCGTCTGGCTCGACTCGACCGACATCACCGAGTTCGACTGCATCGATGTCGGCGACTTCTGCACCGTGAACGCCCATTCCGCCCTGCAGACCCATCTCTACGAGGACCGGGTGATGAAGGTCGGCCGGGTCAAGCTCGGAAAGGGCGTCTGCGTCGGGGCCGGGGCGACGGTGCTCTACGACACCCATGTCGGCGACTACGCACAGGTCGGGCTGCTGACCGTCATCATGAAGGGCGAGAACCTGCCGGCGCATACGCGCTGGGAGGGGGCGCCTGCGGTGCCCGCGCCGGTGCCTGCGGGGCATTGAGCGACAGCATGGTGTTTGACCGCCAGTCCTGCCCGGGACTATGAGCCTGCACGGATTTCTGTGCAGGTTTCCATGTCCCACAACAGCTTCGGCCATCTCTTCCGCGTCACGACCTTCGGCGAGAGCCATGGGCCGGCCATCGGCTGTGTGGTCGATGGCTGCCCGCCGCTGATCCCGCTGAGCGAGGCCGACATCCAGGGCGATCTCGATCGCCGCCGGCCCGGCCAGTCGCGCTTCACCACGCAGCGCCAGGAGCCCGATCAGGTCCGCATCGTCTCGGGCGTCTTTGCGCGTGAGAGCGACGGCGTGCAGGTGACGACCGGCACCTCGATCGGCCTGATGATCGACAATGTCGACCAGCGCTCGAAGGACTATTCCGAGATCAAGGATAAGTACCGGCCGGGCCATGCCGATTTCACCTATGACGTGAAATACGGCATCCGCGACTATCGCGGCGGCGGGCGGTCCTCGGCGCGCGAGACGGCGATGCGGGTGGCGGCGGGGGCGATCGCGCGCCGGGTGGTGCCGGGGCTCGTCGTCCGCGGGGCGCTGGTCCAGATGGGGCCGCACAAGATCGACCGCGCCAATTGGGACTGGGAGGAGGTCGGTCGCAATCCCTTCTTCTGCCCGGATGCGAAGGCGGCCGCCTTCTTCGAGGGCTATCTCGACGGCGTGCGGAAGTCCGGATCGTCGACTGGAGCGGTTCTCGAGATCGTCGCGGAGGGCGTCCCCGCTGGGCTGGGCGCGCCGATCTACGGCAAGCTCGACGCCGAGATCGCGGCGGCGCTGATGAGCATCAACGCCGTCAAGGGCGTCGAGATCGGCGACGGCTTCGACGCGGCCGCGCTTTCCGGCGAGGAGAACGCCGACGAGATGCGGGCGGGCAATGACGGCCGGCCGCTGTTCCTCTCCAACCATGCCGGCGGTATCCTCGGCGGCATCTCGACGGGACAGCCGGTCGTGGCGCGTTTCGCGGTCAAGCCGACCTCGTCGATCCTCGCGACGCGAGCGACCGTGACGCGCAGTGGCGGCGAGGCCGAGATGTTCACCAAGGGCCGCCACGATCCCTGCGTCGGCATCCGTGCCGTGCCGGTGGGCGAGGCCATGGTCGCCTGCGTCCTGGCCGATCATTTCCTGCGCCACCGGGCGCAGGTCGGCGTGGTCAAGGCGCGCTGGCCTTTCCAAGAGTGACGGTGCGCATCGCGCGCGTGACCCGATAGCGTCCTTGCATTTCAGCCATACTGAAATTGCGCGCCTGCTTCATTGCAGATGAAGGGCGGCTGCCCTAACTTGTCGGTATGAAGCTCGATGCCTGGCTGTCACACAACAAGATCGGCCGCAGCGCCTTTGCGCGGCTGGTCGGCCTATCGCCGGCCAGCGTGACGGCGCTCTGCAACGACCAGAGCGCCTGGATCTCGCGCGAAAGCGCCGAGCGCATCGCCGCCGCCACCGGCGGCGCCGTCACCCCCAATGATTTCCTCGGCCTGGTCAGGCCGCGCGAGGCCGCCATGCCCAACAACGTCACCGCTACCATCGAGGCCTTCGCCCGCGGCGAGATCGTCATCGTCACCGATGACGATGATCGCGAGAACGAGGGCGATCTGATCGTCGCCGCCTCGCTCTGCACGCCGGAGAAGATGGCCTTCATCATCCGCAACACCTGCGGCATCGTTTGCGCGCCCCTGACCGCATCCGAAGCCCGGCGCCTGCGACTGGACCCGATGGTGTCCTCGAACGACGCGCCGCTGGGCACGGCCTTCACGGTCACGGTCGACGTCAAGCACGGGCTGACGACCGGCATCTCGGCCGAGCAGCGCTGCAACACGGTGCGGGCGCTGGCGAACGGCAATATGGGCGCGGGCGACTTCGTGCGGCCGGGCCATGTCTTCCCGCTGATCGCCAAGGAGGGCGGGGTGCTGATGCGCTCGGGCCATACCGAGGCGGCGGTGGACCTGTGCAAGCTCGCCGATCTGCCGGCGGTCGGCGTCATCTGCGAACTCGCCAATGACGACGGCACGGTGATGAAGGGGCCGCAGATCGTCGCCTTCGCCGAGAAGCACGGCCTGAAGCAGATCACGGTGGCGGACCTCATCGCCTATCGCCAGTCGCGCGAGAAGCTGGTCGAGCGGGTCCATTCCTTCCCGGTGAAGAGCGCCTTCGGCGAGATGACGGGCCATGTCTATGTGACACCGTTCGACGACACGCAGCATTTCGCCTTCGTGATGGGCAAGATCGGCGAAGGCGAGCGCATCCCGTCGCGGCTGCACCGCGCCGACGTCGTGGCCGATGTGATCGGCGGAGCGGGCGCTATCCAGTGTGCGCTGCGGGCCTTCCAGGAGGATGGGCGCGGCGTGCTGGTCTATCTGCGCGACGGTTCGGCCGGCGTGCCGATCAAGCCGGTCGAGGAGGGGGCGGATGCGCAGCGCAGCCAGCAATGGCGCGAGGTCGGCCTCGGGGCGCAGATTCTGCGCGATCTCGGCGTGCGTTCGATCGTGAACCTGGCCTCGTCGCCGCGCTCCTTCGTCGGGCTCAGCGGGTTCGGCATCGAGATCGCGGAAACCCGCCCGCTGACGTGAGCGGCGCTACACCCAGTCGGCGCGGTTGCCGGTGACGACCAGGATCTTGCCCTGCCAGATCTCGACCATCGAGGCCTTGGCCGGTGGCACGGCCCCGACGAGGGCGAGCACGGCGCGGGCGACGCCGCCATGGCTGACCACCACGGTCTCGCCGGGCAGCCCCTCCAGAACCGGCCGGATGCGCTCGGCGAGCATGGCGTAGCTCTCGCCGCCGGGTGGCACGAAGCTCCATTTGTCGCGCTCGCGCAGCTGCGCCTGCTCGCGCTCGGCCTTGCGGATGTCGCGCCAGGTGTAGCCCTCCCAGCTGCCGAAGGTCAGCTCCTTCAGCCGGTCGTCGGTGCGGTAGGCGCCTGCCTCCATCCCCAGCGTGGCGCGCAGGATGTCCATCGTCTCGCGCGCCCGCTTCATCGGCGAGCCGATATAGTCGAGCGCAGCAAAGCCGGGAGCCAGCGTCCGCAGTCGCTCGGCCGCTTCGGCTGCCTGACGCCGGCCGAGATCGTTGAGGGGGATGTCCTGGCCGCCCTGGAGGCGGCCCTCGCGATTCCAGTCGGTCTCGCCGTGGCGGATGAGGATGAGCCGGTGCGGGAGCGTGATCGGGACCATGCCGGGCTTCTGCACCGTGCCGGGCGCGAGGTCAAAGCATCTGCCAGATGCGGGGCCATGCGTCGCAGCCATGGCGGCGCGCCGCCGTTTTGTTTGGCCTGTCGCAGTCGCCGGTCTATAGGCGGCTCTCCGTCCCTTTCGGATGCCGCTTCATGCCGCCGGCCCTGACATTGCCCGATGGTCGCAGGCTCGCCCTGAACGACCGCCCCCTGCTGATGGGGATCGTCAACATCACGCCCGATTCCTTCTCCGATGGCGGGATGCTGCAGAACGCCGAGCAGGCGATCGCGCATGGTGTCAGGCTGGTGGAGGAGGGCGCCGACATCGTCGATGTCGGCGGGGAATCGACGCGGCCCGGCCATGCGCCGCTCGATGCGGCTACCGAGCTCGGACGTGTGCTGCCGGTGATCGCCGGCCTGCGCGAGCGGGTCGGCACGCCGCTGTCGATCGACACCTGGAAGGCCGAAGTGGCGGAGGTGGCGCTGGAGGCGGGCGTCTCGATCGTCAACGATGTCTGGGGCGCGCAGCGCGACCCGGCCATTGCCGGTGTCGCCGCGCGGCACGGCGCCCCGATCATCCTGATGCACAACCGCGAGACGACCGACCCCGGGCTCGACATCCTGTCCGACGTGCTGCGCTTCCTCGAACGGTCGATCGCGATTGCGCGCGAGGCGGGTGTGCCGCGCGAGCAGATCGTCGTCGATCCCGGCATCGGGTTGTTCGGCAAGACGCCGGAGCAGTCGCTGCGCCTGATCCGCGAACTGGCACAGCTCGAGAGCCTAGGATGCCCGGTCCTGCTCGGGGCCTCGCGGAAATCGGTGATCGGTGTCGTCACGGGCCAGAGTGTTCCCGCCGAGCGCGTCGCCGGCAGCGTCGCCGCCCATCTCTTCGGGGCGACGCAGGGAGCGGCCATCATTCGCGCCCATGACATCGCCCCGCATGTGCAGGCGTTCAAGGTCTGGGCCGCCCTGTCACAGTCTTCGGAGCCAAGCGCGTGAGCGAAACCGGCGTCATTCTGATCGAGAAGCTCGATATCTACGCCTATCACGGCTTCTTTTCCGAGGAGGAACGGCTGGGGCAGCGCTTCGTGCTCGACCTCGCGCTGGAAACCGATCTGCGGCCGTCCGCCGTCAGCGACGCGCTGGCCGATACCGTGAACTACGGCACCGTCGTCGGCGTGGTGACGGAGGTCTTCACCACGCGCCGCTTCAACCTGCTGGAGGCGGCCGCCCGCGCGGTGGCGATGGCCGTTCTGGAGCGTTTTCCCCCCGTCACCCGCGTCGAGGTCACGCTGCGCAAGCCGGCCCCGCCAATCCATGCGACGCTCGCCAGCGTCGGCATCAAGCTGAGTTTTGCGCGTGAGGGTTGAGGCCACGCTCGGCCTCGGTGGCAATCTGGGCGATCCGGTTGCGGCTTTCGCGACTGTGTTTCGCCGGCTGGAGACGCATGAGGCGGTTTCGCTGGTTCGCCCGTCCAGCGTCTACCGGACGGCGCCCTGGGGCAAGCTAGACCAGCCGGAATTCCTGAACATGGCGGTGCTGATCGAGACCGGGCTGTCGGCCCGCGCGCTGCTCGACCTCTGCCTGTCCCTCGAACGCGAGGGCGGGCGCGAGCGGCGCGAGCGCTGGGGGCCGCGCACGCTCGACATCGACATCCTGACCTATGGCGGGCAGGCGATCGACGAGCCCGGTTTGCAGGTGCCGCATCCGCGGATCGCGGAGCGGGCCTTCGTGCTGGCACCGCTGGCGGAGATCGCGCCGGGGCTGGAGATCGGTGGGCGATCAGTCACGGACCTCCTCGAAGCGGTCATCGACGACACCATCCGCCGGGACCCGGCTGCAACGGAGCGGCTGCGGGCTCTGCCGGCGGTCTAGCTTCGCCTCACTCGGCCTTGTCGAGGGTGATGTCCGGCGCGGTCGGCACCTTCATGCCGACGACATGGTAGCCGGCATCGACATGCAGGATCTCGCCGGTGATGCCGCGCGACATGTCGGAGACGAGGAACACGGCGGTCTCGCCGACCTCCTCGATCGTCACCGTGCGGCGCAGCGGCGAGTTGTATTCGTTCCAGCGCAGGATGTAGCGGAAATCGCCGATGCCGGAGGCGGCGAGCGTCTTGATCGGGCCGGCCGAGATCGCGTTGACGCGGATCTTCGAGGGGCCGAGATCGGCGGCGAGATACTGCACGCTCGACTCAAGCGCGGCCTTTGCGACGCCCATGACATTGTAATGCGGCATCCACTTCTCGGCGCCGTAATAGGTCAGCGTCAGCATGGAGCCGCCATCGGTCATCAGCTTCTCGGCGCGCTGGGTGACGGCGGTGAAGGAGTAGCAGGAGATCAGCAGCGACTTGGTGAAATTCGCTTCGGTCGTCTCGACATAGCGGCCAGTCAGCTCGTCCTTGTCGGAGAAGGCGATGCAGTGGACGACGAAGTCGAGCTTGCCCCAGAGCTTCTCGACTTCGGCGAAGACGGCGTCGATCGAGGCGGAATCGGTGACGTCGCAATGGCCGACGACATGGCCGCCCAGTTCCTTGGCGAGCGGCTCGACGCGCTTCTTCAGCGCGTCGCCCTGATAGGTGAAGGCGAGTTCGGCGCCGGCGTCGGCCGCGGCCTTGGCGATGCCCCAGGCGATCGAGCGGTTGTTGGCGACACCCATGACGAGGCCGCGCTTGCCCTTGAGGAGATTGGCCGTCGGCCGGGCGAGAGCGTTTGATTCAGGCATGGGGGACCCGCGAACTGGAAAAGACGAGGGCGCTTCTTAGAGCATGGCGCGGCAAGTGGAAACCGGATTTGCCCGCAATGCGCGCAGCCTCACTCGACCCGCGCCTTCAGCAGCGCCGTCAGCTCCGCATCGCTTTCCGGCATCTCGATGTCGATCGAGACGAAGAGATCGCCGGGCTTGTCGCCTTCGCCCTTGAGACCCTTGCCGCGCAGGCGGAAGGAGCGCGTCGTTCCGGTCAGGGGCGGGATCGTCATTTCGACTGCGCCCGTCAGCGTAGGGATGTGGACAGGGCCGCCCAGAACGGCGCGCGCGAGAGGCACAGGCACGCGGGTGCGCAGGTCGTCGCCCTCGACGGTGAAGCGTGGATCCGGCTTGACCTTGATGGTCATCAGCACGTCGCCGGTCTGGCCCGAGAACGGGTCCGTCTGGCCGAGCCCGCGCAGGCGCATGACCTTGCCGTCGGCGACGCCCTCGGGAATCGTGACCTCGACCTCGCGGCCGCCCGGCAGACGCACGCGCCGCGTCGCACCCGCGACGGCCTGGGCCAGCGTCACTTCGAGGGTGAAGCTCTGTTCCGGCGGCTTCTGGGGCTCGGGGCGGGCCTTGCCGGCGCGGCGTGCGGCATCGCCGAAGAGGGAGCCGAAGATGTCGGACGGGTCGAAGCCGGCGCTCGCGCCGCCGCCGGCGCCGAAGGGGTGTCCGCCCTGGCCGAAATTGAACTCGAAGCCACCGGCGCGGCCGCCGCGGCCTGCGCCCATGCCCTCGAAGCCGGAGAATTTCGGCTTGCCATCGCCGTCGATCTCGCCGCGGTCGAACTGCTTGCGCTTGGCCTCGTCGCCGAGGATCTCATAGGCGCCGTTGAGCTCCGCAAAGCGGTCCTGTGCCTTGGGATCGTCCTGATTGCGGTCGGGATGCAGATCCTTGGCGCGGCGGCGATAGGCCTTCTTGATGTCGGCCTCGCTGGCCGAGCGGGCGACGCCCAGAATCTGGTACGGGTCGCGCATTCCTGAACCCCATGTGGCACTGCTGACCGCCGCGCCGGAGGCGGGCCGGCGGGTATCCTGATCTCGCAGCCTTATCTGGGAATGGTGTGGCCTGAGCGCAACAGCCCGGCGGACAAGTTCGACAGAACGATCCGGTTCAGCCGGTGCCCTTCCACGGGCCGATGTCCTTGACCGCCCATTCGCCGCCCGAGGGCCGGCAGGCCGTGCCCTGCAGGCGCTGCGGTCCGGTCTGCGTCGCGACATGGGCGATGAAGGCGCGGCAGATCTCGTCGGCCCGCAGGAAAGGGCCGCCGACGGGGGTGAAGGAGCCCTTCATGCTGCTCTGCGGGTTGTCCCAGGAGACGGCGGCACCGTTGCCCTGCGGATCGAGCGCCACGGCCATGGCGCCCTCGGCGCGGCGGAGATCCTCCGGGCCGAGTTCGGAGGAGAGCGAGGCGAGGGGCCCGGGCTTGGTGGTGCCGCGGGCGGGCAGGATGGAGGATGTCGTGGCGATCTCGTCCTCCGCCTTGCTGGAGAGGCCGATAATCGGGAATGAGACCGAGCAGCCGGCGACGGCGAGGCCGGTGAGCACCGCGCCGGCAAGGGCAAGCGCACGCATGGCGCCGCTGCGCCGCACATGGCTTTGGGACGGCTCGTAGCCTGTCCTATATAGTCCCTCGGATCGGTCCGGTTTCACCGCTCGCGCTCGCCCAAACGCAGTGCTTCATTCGTCGAGGATTAGACACGTGGAACAGTTAACGAGCGGTGACTTCACCCAGGAGCAGGACCCCTTCGGCCTGTTCCAGACCTGGTTCGAGGAGGCGAAGAAGAGCGAGCCGAACGACCCCAACGCGATGGCGCTCTCGACGGTCGATTCGGAGGGGCTGCCCAACAGCCGCATGGTCCTGCTCAACGGCCGCGACGGCGAGGATTTCGTTTTCTACACCAACACCCAGAGCCAGAAGGGCACCGAGCTGCTGGCGCAGCCCAAGGCTGCGCTGCTGTTCCACTGGAAGAGCCTGCGCCGGCAGGTTCGCGTCCGCGGCGCCGTGTCGCTGGTCAGCGACGAAATGGCGGACGCCTATTTCAACTCGCGGCCGCGCGACAGCCGGATCGGTGCCTGGGCCTCGCAGCAGTCGCGCCCGCTCGAGAGCCGCTTCGCCCTGGAAAAGGCGGTTGCCCTGCAGGCGGCGAAGTTCGGCGTCGGCACGATCCCGCGGCCGCCGCACTGGACGGGTTTTCGCATCAGCCCGGTCTATCTCGAATTCTGGCGGGACGGCGCATTCCGGCTGCATGATCGTGTCGTCTTCCGCCGCCCCGCCGTCGACCAGCCCTGGACGCGCGAGCGCCTTTACCCCTGAGGATCGATAGCGCCATGGCGATGCCGAAATTCGACTTTCCCAAGACCGAGCCGGGCAAACGTCCGGTGATGCTGCTGACCGGGGCCAGCCGCGGCATCGGCCATGCCACGGTGATGCAGTTCGCGATGGCGGGCTGGCGCATCCTGTCCTGCTCGCGGCAGGGATTCTCGGACAAGTGCCCCTGGCCGTCAGGGGCAGACGATCATGTCCAGATCGATCTCGGCGACCCCGAGGACACGATGCGCGGCATCGCCGAAATCAAGCGGCGGCTGGGCGGCGGAGGGCGGCAAGCTCAACGCGCTGGTCAACAATGCCGGCATCTCGCCGAAGGGGCCGAAGGGCGCGCGGCTCGGCGCGGCGACGACCTCGTTCAACGACTGGCACAAGGTCTTCCAGGTCAATTTCTTCGCGCCGATCATGCTGGCGCGCGGGCTGCTGGACGAGTTGACGGCGGCGAAGGGCACGATCGTCAACGTCACCTCGATCGCGGGCTCGCGAGTCCATCCCTTCGCGGGGGCGGCCTATGCGACCTCCAAGGCAGCGCTCGCCAGCCTGACGCGCGAGATGGCCTCGGATTTCGGACCGCTCGGGATTCGCGTGAACTCGATCTCGCCGGGCGAGATCGACACGGCGATCCTGTCGCCCGGAACCGAGAAGATCGTCGCGACGCTGCCGCTGGGCCGGCTCGGGCGGACGGAGGAGGTCGCCCGCGCGATCCATTTCCTCTGCACCGACGCCTCGAGCTACGTGACCGGGGCGGAGCTCCACATCAATGGCGGCCAGCACGTATGATCCGGGCCGGCTGAGATGAGCGGCGACGGCGCGCAGGTCATCCGCTTCCCGGCGCCGGGCAAGGCTCCGGCGCGCCCGGTGCTGGCGGCATCGGTCGCCGTCTTCAAGGAGGGCAAGGTGCTGCTCGCGACCAGGACCAAGCCGCCCGCCGACCGGCTCTGGTCGCTGCCGGGCGGCAAGGTCGAGGCAGGCGAGACGCTGGAAGAGGCGGCTCTGCGCGAACTGGAGGAGGAGGTGGGCGTCAGCGCCCGCATCCTCGGCTTCAACCGCCATGTCGAGATCTTCGGGCGCGACGAGAGCGGCGCGATCACCCATCATTTCGTGGTCGCGTCCTTCGTCGGCGAATGGGTTTCCGGCGAGCCGACGCCGGGGCCGGAGGCGGGGGCCGTGATGTGGGCGGACCCGCTCAAGCTCGGCGGGCTCGCCACGACGCGGGAGCTCGCCGACGTGGTGCGGCGGGCGCAGCGCATCCTGCTGGGAGGACGCGCCCGCATGAGGTGGCCCGGACTGTGGCTGCTCGCATTGCTGATCGGCGCGGCACCGCAGGCGGCGTTCGCGCAACAGCCGCGCGCGCCTGCCGCGGCCAAGCCGGCCGAGCCGCCCCCCGCGCCGGAGCCGCCCCCGCCTCCCTATGAGCCGCAACTGCTGAAGCTCGCCGAGATCATGGGGTCGCTCGCCTATCTGCGGACGCTCTGCGCAGGGTCGGAGGCGCAGGGCTGGCGCGAGCGCATGGCCGCGCTCGTCGAGGCGGAGGGGCGCAGTGCGGGGCGGCGCGAAAGGCTGACGAGCGCCTATAACCGGGGTTTCCGCGCCTATTCGCTGACCCACCGCTCCTGCACCGAGGGCAGCCAGGAGGCCTCGACCCGCCTGGCGGCGGAGGGCGAACGGCTCGCGCGTTCGCTGGCCGGACGCTATGGCGGATAGGTGACAGCCGCCCGCCAACTTCGCCGTTGCGCGCGATTTGGCTCCGGGCATTAACCTTTTCGAAAGGGGGCAGTAGCGTGCCGCTCTGGCACGCCCTATGGTCGCTTTGAACGCGATCCCTCGCGAAGCGCGCCCAAACCGGCACGATTTGCGACATCAGCGCCAGCGCCGCGCGACAAGACGCCGATCCGAGCAAGCCGTAGAGTCCTCGCCTTCATGTCCATCATCTCCGACGATCTGCCGCTCGATCTGGTTTCGGTCGAGGATACGCATGACGCCCGGCGCGTCGCCTATGGTTATGTCGAGGACGCCTTCGCCGAGGCGCAGCAGGATGGGCTGGACAGCGATGCGCTCGCCCATGCCGCGTTGTTCGCGGCCTTCCGCACGCTCGTCGAGACCTATGGCGAGGAGGCCACCGCCGTCTTCGCCGAAGGGCTGGCCGACAAGATCCGGACCGGCGCCTTCAGCAACGGGACGCGCCACTAGCGCAGCCGTTTCGGCACGCGCCTGAGCCGTCCAGCAGGCGCGGCCGGGACCATCCATCGCTTGCGGGCCGGGATCGCGGCCCCATATCCCGTTCTGGACCCGCGCCGATTCTCGGCCGGAGCGACGGGAGTTATCATGCCAGCGCAGGAGCGACAGACCGGCATCGTCATCGAGAACGCAGCCGCCGGCCGCTTCGAGATGAGCTTTCCCGGCGGCACCGCCTTCGCATCCTTCCGGCGCGACGGCGACCGGCTGATCATTACCCACACCGAAGTGCCGGCTGCCCATGAAGGCCGGGGAATCGGCTCGCAGCTGGTGCGTGGCCTGTTCGAATCGGCCCGCGACAGCGGCCGCCGGATTGTCCCGGCCTGCTCCTTCGTCGCGACCTGGGCGCGCCGTCACCCTGAATTCGCCGAAGTGCTGGCCCATTAGGGCTCGGTCCCGCCCAGCCCCTCAACCCTACAGAGCGACGATGAGCCAGACGCAGCCTCTCTTCAGCGCCCAGCAGGAGCTTCGCGCCGCCTTCAAGCGGCTGGAGCGAATCTTGCCGGCGCGCCTGGCCTCGGGGCTGCGCTGGTTGCGGCATCCGGCTTCGCGCTGGGCGCGGCTGCCCGCCGGGCTCCTGCTGATCCTCGGCGGCGTGTTCTCCTTCCTGCCGCTGCTCGGCGTCTGGATGCTGCCGCTCGGGCTGATGCTGATCGCGGCCGACGTTCCCTTTCTGCAGCGGCCGATGGCCCGCTTCACAATGTGGATCATCGACCGCGTCGAAAGCTGGCAGGGACGGCGCTCCCCATAACGCCATCGCCGCGGTGGCTGCGTGCCGGCCCCGCGGCGTCGAGAGCGGAACTTCTGTCCGGCCGTTTCGTTGAGCGGGCATCGGCGTTTGCGCGCCTGCTCAATGGGGGCTGTCATGAACAGTATCATCTATCTCGTCGGTCTCGTCGTGGTCGTGCTCGCGATCCTGTCCTTCCTCGGACTCCGGTGAGGTCCGCCATGTCGCTCGGCTCAACTGACGTCGTCGTCGTCTCACCACCCGGTTCCGAAACCGCGGCGGGCTCCTATCTCGAATGGAGCCCCATCCTCGGCGGAGCGGTGCTCTCCGCCGCGATCTCCACGATCATGGCCGCCTTCGGCTCCGCCATCGGCCTGTCGCTCGTCTCGGCCGAGACGGGGCGCTCCACCAGCCTGATGGCGCTCGCCATCGCCGGCGCCCTCTGGGCGCTGTGGGTCACGGTGTCCGCCTGCGGTGCAGGCGGCTATCTCGCCGGCCGCATGCGCAAGCCGCTCGGGGATGCCAGCGCGCATGAGCGCGGCGTGCGCGACGGAGCCCACGGTCTCGTCGTCTGGGCGGTCGGTGCGCTTCTCGTCGCCTTCCTGACCTCGTCCTCCCTGATGGGCGCGGCGCGGACGGCGGCCTCGGGCGCGGCCTCGCTTGCGAGTGGTGCCTCCTCGCTGGTCAGCCAGCAGGCCGATCCGCTCGCCTCGGCGCTCGACACCGTGATGCGCTCCAACGGCGCCACCCCGCCGACGCAGGGCGAGCGGGAGGAAGCCTCGCGCATCCTCGTGCGCAGCCTGGCGAATGGCAGCCTCGACGCCGGCGACCGCCAGTATGTCGCCTCGCGGATGGCGGCGCGGATGAACATCCCGCAGGCCGAAGCCGAGAAGCGCATCGACGACGCCTATGCGGGCCTGAACCAGGCCAAGGAAACCGCCAAGCAGGCGGCCGAGAAGGCCCGTCGCACGGGCATCATCGTCGCCTTCCTGACGGCGGCCGTGCTGCTGGTCGGTGCTGCGGCGGCGTATCTCGCCGCGATGCTGGGTGGCCGCCATCGCGACGAGGAGATCGACCTCTTCGGCGGTCGCTGATCCTCGGTTCCGATTGAACCAAGCGAAAGGGCGCCTCCGGGCGCCCTTTTTCGTGTGTCGTCGCGTGGGGTCTGCCGACGGCCCAGCTGCGGCTAGGAGCGCCCCGTCTCGCGTGCAGGAAGCGGGTGTCCGAGCGTCACGTTCGGTTGCAGCGGCGGCGAATGCCGGACGAGCGGGATGCGCTTCAGCACCAGTCTCAGCGCATGCCAGTGGATGGCGAGCGTGACCTTCAGCGTCAGCAGGGGGTGGCTCGCCAGGAGGCCGAGCAGCGCGCTGTCGGAGATGGGCTGCCTCTCGCCGCTCATCGTTGCCGCGATCAGCCGCCCCTCGGCGTCGGAGCCGTCGATAGAGACGGACATCGTGGCCGCCGGTGGCGCCACCGCAAAGCGATAGTCCATGGCGAGGTTCATGAAGGGCGAGACATGGAAGCGCTTCGGGGCTTCCTGGGCGACCGGGCCGTCCGTCTCCACGACTTTCGAGACATAGCTGTGCGTCTCGCCGAAGGTGTTGTGCACCTCGTAGACGATCCCCATCAGCGTGCCGTCGCGGCGGTGGCAGAACCAGGTGCTGAGCGGATTGAAGGCGTAGCCCAGGATGCGTGGCATGGTGAGCAGGCGGATCGGCCCGCCATCGGGATCGAGCCCCGCCTCGCGCAGCAGGGCCTCGACCTGCGGGCGCAAGGGCGCGCCGGTGCGGTCGCCGTAGTCGGCATCGCGGAAGGCGTAGAGATTTAAGCGGTTGCGGGAGAAGACGCGCAGCCGCTGCGCGAGGCCGTCGATCTCGTCGAGATCGAGCAGCATCCAGAAAACACGATAGGCGAGCTTGTGCCGGCGCGGCCGAAACCGCAGGTGCCGCACCCGGCCGACATACAGCGCCGAGGCGGTCTCCGTCGTCATGCCGCGCGTTCCAGCCCCGCCGTCACCGGCGTGCGGACGATCCTGCCGGAGTCGTCTGCCACGTTCCAGGGGCGTTTCAGACCGCCGAGATCCTCCGCGACCGCGAGGCCGGCCTGCAGGCCGTCCTCGTGGAAGCCGGCGCCGAAATGCGCACCGCAGAACCAGGTGTTCCGGCCGCCCTGCAGCGACCAGAGCCGCTCCTGCGCGGCCAGGGCCGGCCCGTCGAAGATCGGGTGCTCGTACATCTCCTCGCGCAGCACCGTGCCAGGGGCCGGATCGCGCGGCGGGTTGAGGGTGACGAAGAGGGGCTGCTCGGTTTCGAGACCCTGGAGCAGGTTCATCCAGTAGGTGACGGCACAGGGTGCGTCCGGCGCCCTGCGCTCGCCGAGATGGTTCCAGCTCGCCCAGGCGTTGCGGCGGCGCGGCATCAGCGTCGCATCGGTGTGCAGGATGGCGCGGTTGCAGCTGTAGCGGAACGCGCCCAGCAGAGTCGTCTCCTCGGCCGAGGGATCGGCGAGCATCGCCAGCGCCTGGTCGGCATGGGTCGCCAGCACGACGTGGTCGAACCCGCGTACCTCGCCATCCACGGTCTCGACGCTCACGCCGCTCTCGAGGCGGGTCACCTGCCGCACGGCGTTGCCCAGCACGATGTCACCGCGAAACGCCTCACGCAGACGCTTGACATAAGAGCGGCTGCCGCGATCGACCGTGCGCCAGACCGGGCGATTGGTCAGCTTCAGCAGGCCGTGATTGTGGTGGAAGCGGATGAAGGCGGCCGCGGGGTAGGACAGCATCTCGTTGCAGGGGGCCGACCAGATCGCAGCCGCCATGGGCAGAAGGTGGTCCTCGCGGAACGCCTGGCCATAGCGGCCGGCATCGAGATAATCGCCGAGCGACTGGCCGGCGAGCGCCGAAGACTGCGCGTCCCGCGTCGCCTGGGCATAGAAGCGGCGCAGGTCTGACAGCATCGACCAGAAGCGCGGGCTGAGCAGGTTGAGACGCTGGGCGAACAGGCCCGACAGGCTGGTGCCGCTGTATTCCAGCCGGCCCTCGTCGAGCGAGACGGCGAACGACATCTCGGTCGCCTTGGTGGCAACGCCCAGATGGGCCATCAGCGCGGTGAAGTTGGGATAGGTCGCCTCGTTGTAGACGATGAAGCCGGTGTCGACCGGGACATCCCCGCCACTGCGCTGCGCGACATCGACCGTGTTGGCGTGCCCGCCCAGCCGCGGCGCGCTCTCATAAAGCGTGACGTCATGTCGCTGCGACAGCAGCCAGGCGCTTGAGAGCCCCGAGATACCGGAGCCAATGACGGCGATACGGAGGGGCTGGGGAAAGGAGCCGTGCATGAACCGACCTTTGTCGCGGCAGACCGAAGGGTTACGACCGGCCGTCCCAAACGGTTCAGTCTTTATCCTTAGGGCAGGGAATGGTAGCCGGTCCTCCAGCCACCGTCCCGGGAGGGAGATGGCATTCGCGGCTGGCGTTCTGATCCAGATGCGAACGGGCCGCGTAGAAGGGCCATGTTCGCAACGCCCGCAACAGGACAAAAGTCACGAGCCTCGGTTCCGGCCGGGGTGCGGAGAGGTTCGATCACCGTCCCCATGGATGCAGACGCCCTTGTTCAGGCCATCGCGTCTTCCGCCGACCGCCAAGCCTTCGCGCGACTGTTCGACCATTTCGCGCCGCGTGTAAAAGGGCTGCTGATGCGGGGCGGCACTCCGCCGGATCTGGCGGAGGAGCTGGCGCAGGAAACGCTGATGACGGTCTGGCGCAAGGCGGCGCTGTTCGACCCCGCCAAGGCCGGCGCCAGCACCTGGATTGCGACGATCGCGCGCAATCTCAGGATCGATTACGCAAGGCGGGAGAAGCGCTCGCGCCTCTCGCAGGTCTTCGACATCCTCGAGGATGAAGAGGGGCCGGAGCAGCCCGATGACGTGCTCTCCGGATCCGAACGCGACGCGCGGGTTCGCGTCGCGCTCAAGGGACTGTCCAAAGAGCAATACAGAGTCGTCGAACTCGCCTTCCTCGAGGGCTTCAGCCACCAGGACGTGGCCAACAAGCTTTCGATCCCGCTCGGAACGGTGAAGTCGCGGCTAAGACTGGCCATGGCGCATCTGCGCCGACATCTGGAGGATCTGCGATGAACGCCCGGCATCTCCCGTCGGACGAGACCTTGGCCGGCTTCGCCGCAGGCCGGCTCGACGAAGGCATGTCGCTCGTGGTCGCGGCGCATGTCGAGATGAATGCCGCCGCCGCAAGGGCGCTGCGCGAGATCGAGGCGGTCGGCGGCGGGGTTCTGGCCACCGGCGAAGCCGTGCCGATGCTCACCTCGGCGGAGGACGCGCTGGCTCGACTGGAGCGGGAGGGGCGCGATGTACCGGCCCCGGTCCGGCCGGTTGAGCGGGGACTCCCGCGCGTGCTGCAGCCCTACGAGCTCGGCCGCTGGCAGCCGATCGGGCTCGGCGTGGCGCTGCGCCGCGTCAATGTCCCCGGTGCCGAAGCGCGCGTCTTCATGCTGCGCGCGGCACCCGGAACGCGGCTGCCCGAGCATCGCCATAGCGGCCATGAGTGGACCACGATCCTGTCCGGCGCCTACGAGCACGAATATGGCCGGTTTGCCCGCGGCGACTTCGACGAGGCGAACGAGAACCACGAGCACCACCCCCATGTCGATGCCGTGGAGGGCTGCACCTGCATCGTCGCGCTGACGGGTGAAGTGCAGTTCCGGGGCTGGCTCGGCCGGCTGCTGCAACCGCTGGTGCGGCTGTGACGGCGCTTTCGTTCCTGCTCGCGCTGGCGACCGTCGCAGTCGTGATGGTCGTGGCGATGACGGGAGCCTGGCTGGTCGAGCGGCGCACCGGCAATTCGGGCTGGATCGACTCGGTCTGGACCTTCGGTCTGGGGACAGCCGGTATGGTCGGCGCCCTGCTGCCCTTCGGTGCGGGGCCGATGTCGCGCCGCCTGCTCGTTGCAGGGCTCGCTGCGGCCTGGGCGCTGCGGCTGGGGCTGCATGTCGCCTCGCGCACCCGGGGCATCTCGGACGATCCGCGCTACGCCAAGCTGAAGCGCGACTGGGGGGCCGACAAAGACCGCCAGATGTTTCGCTTCCTGATGCTGCAGGCCCTCGCGAGCACGCCGCTGGCGATCGCGATCGTGCTGGCGGCGCATCATCCCGCGCCGACGCTCGGCCTGCAGGATCTCGTCGGCGTGCTGGTCTTCGCCATCGGCGTCGGGGGCGGCGCCATTGCCGACCGGCAGTTGCGGGCCTTCGCCCGTAATCCCGCCAACAAGGGCCGGATCTGCGACGAAGGGCTCTGGGCGTGGTCGCGCCATCCGAACTACTTCTTCGAATGCGTGCTGTGGAGCGCCTATCCCGTGATCGCCATTGCGGCGTCGGGCTATGGCTTCGGCTTCGTCGCCCTGCTCGCACCGCTCGCGATGACACTGCTCCTGACGCGGATCTCCGGCATTCCGCCGCTCGAAGAGCACATGGTCGCCAAGCATGGCGACGCCTACCGGGCCTATCAGCGGCGGACCAGCGCCCTGCTGCCTTGGCCTCCGGCCGCCGGCTGAGGTTTCCGATGACGATACTCGACCACCTGGGCAACTGGGGCGAGCGTTTGCCGCTTCCGGATTTCGTCACCCGTGCCGGGATCGCGACGCTGGTCGGCCGCACCGACCGCAAGCTGCAGCAGGGCGACGCCCTGCCTGACAGCGACTTCGTCGCGTCGATGGGGAACTACCCCATCGCCCAGCATGCAGACGCCGCCAATGAGCAGCATTACGAGGTGCCCGCCGCCTTCTTCCAGGCCGTGCTCGGCGCCCGGCGCAAATATTCGTCCTGCTTTTACGAGACGGCTCAGACGACGCTGGACGAGGCCGAGGTCCGCGCGCTCGAACTCACGCTCGAGCATGCCGATCTGCAGGACGGGCAGCGCATCCTCGAACTGGGCTGCGGCTGGGGCTCGCTGTCGCTGTTCATGGCGGAGAAGCTGCCCAGCGCCGAAATCCTCGCGGTGTCCAACTCCGCCTCGCAGCGAGCCTTCATCGAAGGCGAGATCGCAGCGCGTGGGCTCTCCAATTTGCGGGTCGTCACCGCGGACATGAACGCCTTTTCGACCTTGGGCGGCTTCGATCGCATCGTGTCGGTCGAGATGTTCGAGCATATGGCGAACTGGACCGAGCTGCTCTCGCGTGCGCGCGGCTGGCTGAAGCCGGAGGGACGGCTGTTCCTGCATGTCTTCACCCACCGCTCGGCCTGCTACCGCTTCGATGTCGAGGACAAGTCGGACTGGATCGCGCAGCACTTCTTCACCGGTGGGCTGATGCCGAGCCGGCGCCTCGTGCATGGCTTCCCGGAGCTATTCGACGTCGAGTCGGAATGGCACTGGAGCGGCGAGCATTACCAGCGGACCGCCGAGGACTGGCTCGTCAATTTCGACCGCAATCTCCCGGTCATCGACCCGATCCTGTCCCAGGTCTATGGCGCGGACGCGGCGCTCTGGCGCCGGCGCTGGCGGCTGTTCTTCCTCGCGACCAGCGGGCTGTTCGGCTATGCGGGCGGCGACTCTTGGGGCGTCGGCCATTACCGGCTGAAGCCGGCCTAGAGCCACCCCCAGCCGCGCATCGTCACGACGCCGGCATAGGCGGCGAGCGTCGACACGCCGGCCACCAGGCTGCCATAGGCGAGGTCCGCCATGGTGATACCCAGCGTCCAGCGCCGGAGCGTGGCGTAGTTGGTGAGGTCGTAGGTTCCGTAGGCCAGCAGGCCGAGCAGGGCGCCGTTGACGAAGGCCGCCATCGCCGAGCCGCCAGCCAGGGCGGGCATCAGCGCAAAATGGATCAGCCCGGCCGGGAAGGCGAAATAGAACAGCAGGGCCGGCACCCAGCGGATCTTCTCCAGCAGGGCATCGCCCAAAGCCGGCCGGTAGAGCGCCCCCGCCATCAGCGAGAGCCAGATCACATCGATCACCCCGAAGACGAGCAGGAAGACGAGGTAGCCTGCAAGGAAGGTCATTCTGCTCTCCGGATTGTGTCGTCGTGATACGTCGAGGTCGGGGCTGCAGATCGCGTCCCGGACGGGTTCAAGTCTGCATTCGCAAATCTGTTTGCCGTGTCGCAGCGTATGGAGTCACAAAACCACCAACGGCGAAGGATGCGTGGCAGCAAGCCCCTGCCTCCAACGTTCGGACCGGGGTGGCGTTCCAGCGGAAACGGTCGGACACTGGCGATGACAGATGAAGTACGGCAGCAGCCTCAGGATCGTCGGGCACGCAGCGGCACCGATTGGAGCTTAGGACTGTCGCGAGCCTTCCTGGCGAAGCTGATGGCGCGGCTGGCGCGGGGCCGACTGACGGTTGTGACGCCCGACGGGTCGGTGATCGTGCAACAGGCGCCGGAGCCCGGACCAGAGGCGGTGATCGTGCTCAAGCGCTGGCGGGCGATCCGCCGGCTCGTGCTGCAAGCCGATATCGGCTTCGCGCGCGCCTATTGCGACGGCGATTTCAGCAGCCCGGACATGACGGCGGTGATCGAGCTCGCGGCGGTCAACGACCACACGCTGCGCGCCCTGATCTCGGGAAGCTGGCCGGCCCGCCTGCTGACGCGGATGCTGCATCTGGGGCGCGCCAATACGCGCCGCGGCAGCAAGCGCAACATCACCGCCCATTACGATCTCGGCAATGCCTTCTATGCGCAGTGGCTTGACGAGAGCATGACCTACTCCTCGGCGCTCTACACGCAGCCCGGCCAGACGCTCGAGCAGGCCCAGACCGCCAAGCTCGACCTGATCGTCGAGCGGCTCCAGCTCAAGGGCGGAGAGCGCGTGTTGGAGATCGGCTGCGGCTGGGGGGCTCTGGCGGAGCGGCTGGCGCGCGAAGGCTGCCATGTCACCGGCATCACGCTCTCGCCGTCGCAGCTGGCCTATGCGCAGAAGCGCCTGGCGGATGCCGGCCTTGCCGAGCAGGTCGATCTGCGGCTGCAGGACTATCGCGACGTGACCGGCCAGTTCGACCGCATCGTCTCGATCGAGATGATCGAGGCGGTCGGCCGCGAGTTCTGGCCCGCCTATTTCGCGACGCTGCGCAACTGCCTGAAGCCGGATGGCCGCATCGTGTTGCAGGCGATCACGATCGAAGACAGCCGCTTCGCCTCCTATGCGAGCGGCGCCGACTTCATCCAGCACTACATCTTCCCGGGCGGGCTGCTGCCGTCGCACAGCGCCATGAACGAGCAGATCACCGCGGCAGGACTGAACCTCGCCGACCGCTTCAGCTTCGGCGACAGCTACGCGCTGACGCTGCAGGAATGGCGCCGGCGCTTCCTGGTGCAGTGGCAGTCGATCCGCCCGCTCGGCTTCGACGAGCCGTTCCGCCGGCTCTGGGAGTTCTATCTCTGCTATTGCGAGGGCGGCTTCCGCAGCGCGGCCACCGATGTCGGCCTGTTCGCGATCACCGTGAGCGACGGCAAGGCGAAGGCCGTCGCCTGAGGCGGCGGCCGCGACCGGGCGTACTTCAGCCGCGGCCCAGCAGCGCTGCGATCTTCGCGACCGCGGCTGCCAGGTGGCTCGGCTGATAGGGCTTCACCACCAGCGCAGTCCTGTCGTCGATCTCGACGCCCTCGACGCGCGAATGCCCGGTGGCGAAGACCACCGGCAGGTCCGGTCGCTTCTCGCGCGCCCTGGCGACGAGCACCGTTCCCGGCATGTCAGGCAGACCGACATCGGTTAGCAGGATGTCGACATGCGCCTTGTCCAGCATGGCGAGCGCGTCACGGGCCAGCCCCGTCTCGATGACCGAGTGGCCGAGATCCTCGAGCATGTCGACGGTCGCCATGGCGATCAGGGCGTCGTCCTCGCAGAGCAGGATCGAGAGCTTGCGCTCCGCGACCGGTGCCGGAGCCGGCTCCGCGGCCGGGGGAAGCTCGGTCGCCTGCCGCTGCTGCGCGGCATTGGCGAGCTGGTGGCGCACCTTCCGGGCGAGCTGCTCCAGCGAATAGGGCTTGCTGAGCAGCTCGACGCCCTCGTCGAGCCGTCCCTCATGGACGATCGAATTCTCGGTGTAGCCCGAGGTGAACAAAACCTTCAGCCCGGGCAGGCGCTCGACCGCCTTGCGCGCGAGTTCCGTGCTCTTCATCGGGCCCGGCATCACCACATCGGTGAAGAGCAGGTCGATCGGGATGCCGCTCTCGACGATGGCGAGCGCCGATTTCGCATCCGGCGCCTGCAGGACCCGATAGCCGAGATCCGTCAGCGTCTCGATGACCGTCTCGCGAACGCCCTTGTCGTCTTCCGCGACGAGGATGGTCTCGGTACCGCCGGCGATCGGGCCTGAATCCAGGGTGACGAGCTCGTCCTCGCCCTCGGCCGAGCGGGGCAGATAGAGGCGGATCGTGGTGCCCTCGCCGGGCTCGCTGTAGATCTTCACATGCCCGCCGGATTGCTTGACGAAGCCGTAGACCATGGAGAGCCCGAGCCCCGTGCCCTTGCCCTCGGGCTTGGTGCTGAAGAAGGGATCGAAGACCTTGTCGACGATCTCGGGCGGGATGCCGGAGCCGGTGTCGGTGACCGCGAGCATGACGTAGCGGCCCGGCGTGACATCGGGATGGGCGCGGGCATAAATGCTATCGAGCACCGCGTTGCCGGCCTCGATCGTCAGTTTGCCGCGGCCCTCCATGGCGTCGCGGGCGTTGATAGCGAGATTGAGCAGGGCGTTCTCGACATTGCTGGGGTCGACCAGCGTGTTCCAGAGCCCGCCGGCGACGACGCTCTCGATCTCGATCGTCTCGCCGAGCGCGCGCCGCAGCATCTCGTCCATGCCGCGGATGAGCTTGCCGAGATTGATGACCTTGGGCGCCAGAGGCTGGCGCCGTCCGAAGGCCAGCAGCTGCGAGGCGAGCCGGGACCCACGGGCCACGCCCTCCATCGCGTTCTGGATGCGGCGGGCCGCCCTCTCATTGCCGGCTACGTCGCGGGCGAGGAGCTGGAGGTTGCCGCTGACGACCTGCAGGAGGTTGTTGAAGTCATGGGCGACGCCGCCGGTGAGCTGGCCGATCGCCTCCATCTTCTGGGCCTGCCGCAGGGCGGCCTCGCTGCTGGCCAGCGCGGCGGCGGCTTCCGTTTCCGCCGTGATGTCGCGGCCGAAGGCGTAGATCGTGTCGCCGTCGGGCACGCTCGTCCAGGCGATCCGGCGCCGGCCGCCATCGGCGGTCAGGATCACGCTTTCGGAGGACATGATCGGGGCGCCCTCGGCGAGCCGGGCGAGGCGCGCGGCAGCCGCCTCGCGATCTGCCGCCTCGACGAAATCGAGGATCGTCCGGCCGATGGTCTCGGTGGGGGACCAGCCGAGGACCTTTGTCCATGTCGGGTTCGCGGCGGTCACGGTGCCGTCGCGCGCGGCGACGACCTTGAGCACGGGCGAGAGGTTCCAGATCCGGTCGCGGTCGCGGGTGGCGCGCCGCTCTTCGGTGATGTCGCGGCCGATGGCGTGGATGCGCCCGTCATCCGGTACGGCGGTCCAGTCGAGCAGGCGGTAGCTGCCATCCCGGCAGCGATAGCGGTTCTCGAAGGCCAGCGTCGTGGCGCCATGCGAGAGCTTGAGGACCTCGGCGGCCGTGCTGTCGAGGTCGTCGGGATGGACGAAGTCCGCGAGGGGGCGGCCCACCATCTCGCATTCGGTCCAGCCGAGCAGGCGTTCGGCCGAGGGATTGACCGCCGTGACGAGGCCTTCGTAGTCGCAGACCAGCATCAGCTCCTGCGACAGCTTCCACAGCCGGTCGCGGTCCCGCGTGGTCTCGACCTCGGCGAGCTTCTGCTCGTGGATGTCCGTGTTGGTTCCGATCCAGCGGATGATCTCGCCCTCGCCGGTGCGGATCGGCACAGCGCGGACGAGGTGCCAGCGGAATTCGCCGGCCGCGCTGCGGATGCGGAACTCGGTCTCGTAGCGGTCGCCGGAGGTCAGCGCTTCCTGCCACAGCTTGACCGCGGCATCGCGATCGTCGGGATGGACGATGGCGATCCAGGCCTCGCCCAGCAGTTCCTGGGGTTCGCGGCCGCTGTATTCGGTCACGCGCTCGTTGAACCAGTCGAGCCGGCCGTCGGCAGGCGCTGTCCAGACATGGTTCGGCATCGCCTGGGCGAAGGTGCGGAACTGCGTCTCGCTGGCGCGGATCGCTTCCTGCGCGACGATGCGGTCCGAAACATCGATGCCGTCGACGAAGATGCCGGTGACCGTGCCCGAAGCGTCGGCGATGGGCTGGAAGACGAAATCGACGAAGCGCGTATAGGACGGCCCGCCATCCGGATGGCGCGCCTGGAAGCGCGCGCCCGAGGCGCGATAGGCCACGCCGCTGGCGAAGACGTCGTCGAGGATGCGGACATAGCCCTGCTCGGCGGCGTCGGGGAGGGCTTCGGCAACCGTCCTGCCCATCACGTCGCGACGGCCGATCAGATCCTGATAGGCTTCGTTGACGAGGGTGAAGCGGTGCTCGGGCCCTTCCAGCATCGCCATGAAGGAGGGCGCCTGCTCGTACATCTGCTGCAGCCGCAGACGCTCGTTGCGCAGCTGCCGGTCCGCCGTGACCTTCTCCGTCGTCTCGACGACGATCGCGATGACACCGAGCGGGACGCCGTCGTCGCCGAGGATCGGAGAATAGTCGAGATTCATCCAGACCTGTGCCGGGCCTGCGCCGCGGTTCAGGGTCAGTTCCTGGTCCTTGTAGGAGAGCGTGCGGCCCTGCCGGAAAACAGTGCTGACGACATGGTCGTTGAAATCGGCGACCTCGGGCCAGCCCTTGCGGACCTCGGAGCCCAGCAGCTGCGGGTGGCGCGCGCCGGCGAAGCCGGAATAGGCGTCGTTATAGATCATGATGCCGGGCTCGCCCCAGAGCGTCACCATCGGCAGCGGCGAATGCAGGATCATGCCGACGACCGAGCGGACGGTGGCGGGCCAGGTCTCGATGGCACCGAGCGTGGTCGCGGACCAGTCGAACCGGGCGATCAGCCCGGCGAGCTCGCTGTCGCCCTTGAGGAACTGGAGAACCGGGGCAGGGTCGGCGTCGGGCATGCGGATCCGCCATTCAGGGCCATCGCGCCGGGCGGAATCCGGTGCGAGCCCCACCGCGGAGGCGATGTCGGGCACGAGACTTCTAGAGCATTGCCGGAACGGGAGGGAATTCGTTTTTTGCAAGCGACGGCAGAGGTTTCATGCCCCGACGCATGGAACCAAATACCGCTTCATCCGTTAGGCGGCCCCGGTCCCCGCCTCTCAGGCCCGGAGCGGGCCGGCCATCGCAGGGGCGCCGAGCGGAAGCCAGGGCATCGCGCTGGTGCCGAAGATGGCAGCGCGCTCGTCCTCCCGGGCGCGAAAGAACGGGTACAGCCGTTCGACCCGGGGCGCTGCGCTGGCGTAGTCGAGCTGGGAGAGCATGACCGGCTTCGAAAGGCCTGGATAGAGCGTGGCCGGGGCGACGACGGTATTGCCCCAGAGCCGGCGGTAGAACGGATAATGCTCGGGCCGGACGGCCGCGAGCATGATGTCCGCGCCGAAATGCTCCATGGCGAGCCAGGGCAGGCGCAGCGTCAGATAGGCGAGTTCCGGCAGGGCCCGCGACCAGAGCGGATCGGCGACGAAGCGGGTCGGGTCGACGAGAACATGACCGGCCTCGATCAGAGGCAGGACCGCATCGGGAAACACCTGCGCGGTCGGGATTTGCGGCAGGCCCGGCACGGTGATGCCGAGGCGGATGGCCCCCGCGAGATCGCCATCGGCATAGACGCCGAAGATCAGGCAGTTCGGATGGTCGTCGACTGGATCGGTGAAGCGCTCATCGTCGCTTTGCGCGATCGCGCCTTCGCGGAGATAGGCGCGGTAGCGCAGGTTGAAGACGCGGTCGCGGTCGTCCGCCGAGGTCGCGAGGCGGTATTCGATGCGCTCCAGCGACCGCAGGACGCGGTCGGCCAAGGAGGAGCCCGGGAGAGCGGCGGTTTCGACCATGACGCGACCGATGATGGTTAACTGGATTTAACCATCATCGGCGCGCGCGAGAGTCGTCAAGCGGCCGTCTGCACAAGTTTGAGCCTGCCGCAACGTCGCTTGCGGGCGTTTTGTGGGCTGTGCGACCGGTATGTGACGGTGGCGGGCCGGCTGTGCCTCAGCCGGCGCTGCGGCGCACCGGCAGACGCTCCACGCTGGCGGTGAGCGAGCGCTGGGCGAAGGCGGCGATCAGGTCGCGCACCTGCGCCGTGGGCTGGGGCCGGGCGAGGAGATAGCCCTGGACCTCGTCGATCGCCCCCATGCGGGCGAGGGTGTCGAGCTGGCCCACCGTCTCCACGCCTTCCGCGACGACCGTGAGACCGAGTTCCTTGCAGAGGCGGGCGATGCCGACGAGCAGGGTCTGGTCCTTCTGGGTCTCACGACCTCCGGAGACGAAGGAGCGATCGATCTTGATCTTGTGGAGCGGAAAGGTCTGGAGATAGCTCAGGCTCGAATAGCCGGTGCCGAAATCGTCGAGCGCGATCCGCACGCCGAGCTCGCGCAGCCGGTTCAGCGTCGAGAGAGCCAGTGCGTCGTCCTGCATCAGGGCCGATTCGGTCAGCTCGACGACGAGGCGCGAGGGGTAGAGCCCCGTGCGCCCCAGAGCCGCCGCGACATCCTCCACCACCGCATCGCCGCGGAAATGAATGGCCGAGATGTTGACCGCGACCGAGACGCTGCGCGGCCAGTGCATCGCCTCGCGGCAGGCCTTGTCGAGCACGACGCGGCCGATCTGCGCGATCAGCCCGACCTCCTCGGCGATCCCGATGAACTCGCCGGGCGAGACGATGCCGCGCTCGGGGTGACGCCAGCGCAGAAGCGCCTCGCAGCTCGTGATCCGGCCAGATTTCATCGCCACGATCGGCTGGTAGAACAGCTCGAACTGGTCCTGGGCGAGGGCCTCGCGTAGGTCGATCTCGACGATGCGGCGCGCGCGGGCGACCTCGATCATGCTGCTGTCGTAGAAGCGCGCGCAGCCGCGCCCGCCCGATTTGGCGGCGTAGAGCGCGAGATCGGCGTTGCGGATGACGATGTCGGGGTCGCGCCCGTCATCGGGGCTGATCGCGATGCCGATGCTGGCGCTGCTGACGATGGCGTTGCCCTCGATCTCGTAGGGCTGCAGCAGGCTCGCGCTGACGCGGGCGGTGATCTTCTCCAGCGCCTCGCGGTCGATCATGTCGGGCATGATGACCACGAACTCGTCGCCGCCGAGGCGGGCGATGAGCGAGGCGGAGGGCAGCAGGGCGGTGAGCCGGCGCGAGACCTCGACCAGCAGCGCATCGCCGCAAGGGTGTCCGAGAGTGTCGTTGACCTTCTTGAAGTGGTCGAGGTCGATGAACAGGATGGCGAAGCTCTTCCCCGCCTCGGCGATCAGGCTCTGGAGATGCGCCCGCAGCAGGCTGCGATTGGGCAGGCCGGTGAGCGGATCGTAATGGGCGAGCTGGCGGATCATGTCCTCCTGCTGCCGCTGCTCGGTGATGTCCTCGATCACCACGACCGTGCCCGTGACGTCGGAGGTGCGGAAGGTGAGCTCGAGGATGCGCCCGTTCACGAGGCTGGTGGTGAGGCGGGCCTCGCTGTGGTCGCGCAGCGCCAGCCGGGCCGCGAGGACGAGGCTGCGCAACTGCGTGCGGCCGATGAGGCCGGCCCGCTGCGCACGCACCAGAAGGCGCCCGATGCCACGGCCGGGCTCCGCCAGGCCGACCGGGAGGCCGACGATGCCCGGCAGGCGCCGGTTGACCAGCGAAAGCATGCCGGCCTGGTCGAACATGCACAGGCCGTGAGCCATGTTGTCGAGCGCCGTCTCGAGGCGGGCCGCCAGCAGGCGCTCGTGCTTGGCGGAGATGACGGCCGTCGTCAGCGTTGCGCGCAGCTTGTCGGCGATCGACTTGAAGCTGAACAGGAAAGGCGCGAGCACGCAGGCAACGACGGCATAATGGCTGTTGCCGGCCAGAGTGAGCCCCGCCAGCAACGGAATGCCGGCGCAGCTCAGCTGCGTCATCACCAGCATGCGGCTGCCGTAATTGCGGCCGGCCACGCCGATCATGTTGGCCAGCGTCATCGAGAAGGCGAGGAGCTGGACGGGCGCGCTGGCATGCAGCGCGAAGGCGAGGAAGGACCAGAGCCCCAGCACGAAGACATAGATCGACGAGAAGGCGGTGTAGCGCAGCTCCCAGCGTGCGGCCTGGCTGGGTCGGCGAATGGTCCGGGATGCGGCCCTGAACTGCGCGGCGTCGACGGCCCTGACCAGGGTCATCAGCAGCATGACGACGGCGCAGCCATAGAAGGCGACGTGCTCCGTGATGGCAGCCGTGACGAAGGCGGCGATGACGGAGCCGCTGGAACCGACGATCAAGGTGCGCGGATCGGCATAGAGCGAGCGGACCAGCGAGATGTAAACCTCGTCGCGCAATCCCTGATCGATGACGCGATGGGAGGATCGAGAGGGCATGGGGGGTCCCTGGGGCCGCAACCGGGTGAGCATCGCGGCGGGCGGTTAAAATGCCGTTGTGCAAGGCGACGCCGGCTGCAGATTGCTGACGTTGCGTCAATTTGACAGCCCGGTTAACCGGTTGGAGAGACCGTGGCGCCACAATCGATACCGGCTTCGCCCGAAATCGCCGGATCGTCCCCGATGCTCCCCTCACCGCGCCTCGTCGGCCGCAAGGCGGCGCGCTTCCCCGAGGCGCCCTGCACCTCCTGCCTTCTCGATCTCGCCGAGAGCTCCGGCATGGCGGGCGGCGGCGCCTGCCTGCTGAAGGGCGCGCTGCTGCGCCGCTTGGCCGACAGGCGGATATTGGCCCCGTCCTGCGACGCTTACCTGCCCGGTTTCGCCGAGGATGGGGCGGAGGACACGGCGAGCATGGACACGATGCCGGGCCGCCGCCTGAGCTGAGGCGCCGCCTCAGCCGGCCTCGACGACGACCGCCCGCGCGACCGCGAAGGCGGTCTCGAAGGCGGGGATCGGCAGGAATTCGAAGCGCGAATGGAAGTTGTAGGCGCCGGTGAAGAAATTCGGCGTCGGCAACCCGCGAGCCGAGAGCGCCGCGCCATCGGTGCCGCCGCGCATCGGGATCAGCTTCGGCTCGACGCCTTGGCTTTTCATCGCCGCCAGCAGACGATCGACCGGCCGCCGGTCGTCGCCGAGGCTGTCGGAGATGTTGCCATAGGTGTCCGTGATGCTGCAGGAGACCCGCCCCGTCGGGTAGCGACCCGCGATCGTCTCCGCCACCTCCGCCACACGCCGCTTGCGCTGTGCGAAGCTCTGGCGGTCGAAATCGCGGATGGCGAGCTTGAGATGGGCCTGGCCAGCATTGGCGGTCATCTCGATGAACCAGACATAGCCCTCGCGGCCTGCCGTGTGCTCGGGCGTCTCGGCGCGGTCGAAGGCGGCGATGAAGTCGTGCGCCATCAGCAGCGGGTTGACCATCACGCCCTTGGCCGACATCGGATGGGCGGGGACGCCGGTGAAGACGATCTCTCCCGCCGCGGCGTTGAAATTCTCGATGACGACCTCGCCGACCTCGCAGCTGTCGATCGTATAGGCGAAGTCGCAGGGGAAGCGGGCGAGATCGAGCGCCTTGGCGCCGCGCAGGCCGATCTCCTCGTCCGGCACGAAGGCGACCGCGATGTCGCCATGGCTGTCCGTGGGGCCGAGCCGCGCCAGCAGCGTCATGATGATCGCGACGGCCGCCTTGTTGTCGGCGCCGAGCACGCTCGTGCCATCGCTGAACAGGATGTCGGCGCCGCGCCAGCGCGCGATCTCGGGATGGTCGGCAACGCGCAGCCAGATGTCCTGCTCGCGGTTCAGGCGGAGATCCTCGCCCTCGAAGCGCAGGATCTGCGGGCGGATCACGGGAGACAGGCCTGAATCGACCGTGTCGATATGGGCGATGAAGCCGATCCGCGGCGCGCCAGGCCGGTTGCCACGCTTGATCGCCGTAACGGTGGCGTGATCGTCGACGACGACGTCGGACAGGCCGAGACCGCACAGCTCCTGCGCCAGCAGATCGGCCAGGCGCTGCTGGCCTGGCGTGCTGGGCAGCGTCGTCGCCGCGGCGTCGCTCTGGCTCTCGATGGCGACGTAGCGCAGGAAGCGCTCGGTCAGTTCCGCGCGGATGGTCATGGCATCTCCGGTGGCCAGGGCCGCGCCCACGCCGGTCAGAGGGCGGGTGCGGGCTCGCGCAGGCCAAATTCGCGGCCGGGAATCGCGGCGAGCAGTGCCTTGGTATAGGCGTGCTGCGGCTCGCCGAACACCTGCCCGATCGGGCCCGCCTCAACGACCTCGCCATTCTTCATCACCGCCACGAGATCGCAGACCTGAGCCGCGACGCGAAGGTCATGGGTGATGAAGACAATCGAGAGGCCGAGACGGGCGCGCAGATCGGCCAACAGCTTCAGCACCTGCGCCTGGACGGAGACGTCGAGCGCCGAGACCGGCTCGTCGGCGACCAGCACGCGCGGCTCCAGGGCGAGCGCGCGCGCCAGGCCGATGCGCTGGCGCTGGCCGCCGGAAAATTCATGCGGGTAGCGGTCGATGGCGGATGGATCGAGCCCGACCAGCGCGAAGAGCTCGCGGGCGCGCGCCATCGCCTCGGCGCGGGGCGTGCCGTGGACGATCAGCCCCTGGGCGACGGCATCGCCCGCCTTGCGGCGCGGGTTGAGCGAGGCGAAGGGGTCCTGGAAGACCATCTGGATATGGCGCGTCTCGGCGCGCAGTTCGGATTTCGAGAGGCTGGCGATGTCGGTGCCGCCGATGCGGATGGCGCCGCTGTCGGGATCGATCAGGCGCACCAGGCAGCGCGCCAGCGTCGACTTTCCCGAGCCGGATTCGCCGACGATGCCGAGCGTCGCGCCCTTGGGCAGGACCAGCGAGACGTCGCGGACGGCATGGGTAACGCGCTGGCCCCGGCCGAGGAAGCCGCCGGTGCGATAGGTCTTTGAGACGTGCTCGACCGCGAGGATGGCCTCCGTGGCGAGCTCGCGCGGGGGCGGGGCCTTCAGCGGCGGGACGGCAGCAATGAGCTGCTTCGTATAGGGGTGCTGCGGGTTGCCGAGCACGGCTTCGGCCGTGCCCTGCTCGACGACGCGGCCCTGGCTCATCACCGCGACGCGGTCGGCGATCTCGGCAACGACGCCGAAATCATGGGTGATGAACAGGACGGCGGTGCCCTTGCGCTTCTGCAGGTCGCGGATCAGTTCGAGGATCTGGGCCTGGGTGGTGACGTCGAGCGCCGTCGTCGGCTCGTCGGCGATCAGCACCCTCGGATCGAGCGCCAGTGCCATCGCGATCATGGCGCGCTGGCGCTGCCCGCCGGAGAGCTCGTGCGGATAGGCTTTTGCGGCCGCGAGGGGGTCGGGAATCCGCACCTCTTCGAGCAGGGCCTGGACCTTGTCCCGGATCTGCGTCTTGCCGAGATCGGTGTGGAGCTGGAACATCTCGCCGATCTGGTCGCCGATGGTGCGCAGCGGGTTGAGCGCCGTCATCGGCTCCTGGAAGATCATCGCGATCCCGGCGCCGCGGACCTTGCGCATCTGCGGCTCGGTGAGGCCCGCGAGATCGCGCCCTTCGAACAGGATGCGCCCGCCATCGATGGCGACGCCGGGTGGCAGGAGCCGCATCACGGCATTGGCCGTCATCGACTTGCCGGAGCCGGATTCGCCGACGACGCAGAGGATCTCGTTGGCAGAGAGCGACAGCGAGACCTCGCTCATCGCATGGGGGCGGTCGGCGTTTTTGGGCAGGCTGACGCTGACGGCGTCGAGGGTAAGGATCGCGCTCATCGGCCCTTCAGCCTCGGGTTCAGCGCATCGTTCAGGCCCTGCCCGACGAGAGAGACGGCGAGCACGGTGACGAGGATGGCGACGCCGGGAATGGCGGAGACGTACCATTGCACCCGCAGCACGTCGCGGCCGGCGCCGATCAGATTGCCCCAGGAGGCGACATTGGGGTCCGACAGCTTGAGGAAAGCGAGCGCGCTTTCGAGCAGGATCGCGATCGCCATGACGACGCTGGCATAGACGATGACGGGGGGCAGGGCATTGGGCAGGATCTCGCCGAAGATCAGCTTCACGTCGCGCAGGCCGAGCGTGCGGCCGGCCTGGACGAATTCGCGGTTGCGCAGGGACAGGAACTCGGCCCGCGTCAGCCGCGCCGAGGCGGGCCAGGAAACGATGCCGATCGCGACCGTGACCGTCGTGATGGTCGAGCCGAAGACAGCGACCAGGACCAGCAGCAGGATGAAGTTCGGCAGGGTCTGGAAGGCCTCGGTGACACGCATCAGGATGGTGTCGACCCAGTCGCCGTAATAGCCGGCGACGGCGCCGATGGTGATGCCGATCACCACCGAGATCAGCGTCGCGACCAGCCCGATCAGCAGCGAGATGCGGGCGCCGTGAAAGATCTGGGCGGCGATGTCGCGGCCGGAATTGTCGGTGCCGAGCAGGAAGCGGGGATTGGCGAACGGCCAGATCAGCGGCCGCCCGGCGAGTGCGAGGGGATCGCGCGGATAGAGCCAGTCGGCGCTGACAGCCATCGCCAGCACGAGGATCAGGAGCAGGAGGCCGATCACCGCCGGCGGGCTGCGGAAATAGAGCTTCAGGAGGGACATCGTGTCAGCTCCCCGTCGAGATGCGCGGGTCGAGCCGAGCGTAGAGCAGGTCGACGATGAAGTTGACGGTGATGACGAGCAGTGCCGAGACGAAGACGATGCCGAGCAGCGTGTTGAGATCGCGCTGGATCACCGATTCATAGGCGAGGCGGCCGAGCCCCGGCAGGGAGAAGACGCTCTCGACCACGACCGAGCCGCCGAGCATCGTGCCGGCCTGCAGGCCGATCAGCGTCACCATCGGCAGGAGCGCGTTGCGCAGGACGTGCCGGACGACGACGCGGGTCTCGTCCATGCCCTTGGCGCGGGCGGTGCGGACGAAATCGAGCGTCAACACCTCCAGCATCGAGCCGCGCATGATGCGCAGATAGATCGCCATGTAGAACAGCGCGAGCGTCAGCGTCGGCAGGACGAGATGGCTGGTGATGTCGAGCGTGCGCGCAAAGCCGGTGCGGGCGACCGTGATGTCCTCGAAGCCGCCGGCCGGCAGCCATTGCAGGTAGATCGAGAAGACGACGATCGCCATCAGCCCGAACCAGAAGGTCGGCATGGCGTAGAAGACGAGGCCGAGCGTCGAGATCAGGGTGTCGGGCCAGCGGTTGACGCCGCGCGCGGCGATGACGCCGAAGATCAGGCCGAAGAAGAAGGCGAGCGAGAGCGAGGCGGTCATCAGCAGGATCGTGGCCGGCAGGCGCTCGCCGATGACGGTCGCGACCGGCTTGCCGTAGATCGCCGAGAAGCCGAGATCGAGCCGCACCAGCCGCCAGAGATAGTTGCCGAGCTGCGCCCAGGCCGAGACGTCGAGCCCGTAATACTGGCGCAGCTGCTTGGCGGTCTCGGCGTCGCCACCGCCCATCTGCGCCATCAGCGCATCGACCGTGTCGCCCGGCGCGAATTGCAGCAGGACGAAGACCCCGATCAGGATCAACAGCAGCGTCGGGATCGAGGCGGCGAGACGCCGCCCCGCGAGGGTCAGGATGCGCATCAGATCTGCACTTCAGCGATCGAGGGCGGTCACTCCGCCAACCACAGATCGTGCCAGGAGCTCGAGCCCCAGCGCGGGGTGTTTGAGTGGTTGCGCGCCTTGGCGCTGATCGCGGTCAGGAAGATCTGCTCGATCGGCGTCCAGATCGGCAGTTCGGTGTTGGCGCGGCGGACGAACTCCCCATAGAGCGCCTTGCGCTTGGCGACGTCGACCTCAGTCGCCGCGTCGTCGATGATCTTGTCGATGGTCTCGTCGGTCCAGCCCCACTGGTTGGTCCAGGGCGCACCCTTGGGCTGCCCCGAGCGATACCAGACCGTGGTCGAGACGGCCGGGTCGTTGCGGTACTGGTGCCAGCCGGTGGCGAGATCGAAGGCGTGGTCGTCATAGACCTGCTTCAGGAAGCCGCCGCCATCGGTCCTGACGACCTCGACCTTGATGCCGACATCGGCCAGCGACTGCTGGATGAAGGTGGCAAACAGCGTGATGTCCTCGCCCCAGGGAGCCGGCAGCAGGCGCAGCGAGAAGCGGGTGCCGCCTGCGCCCGCCTTGAAGCCGGCCTCGTCGAGCAGGGCACCGGCACGCTTCTTGTCGAAGGGGTACTGCGGGCCGTTGTCGGCGGGATAGAAATCCGTCGAGACCGAGGGGACCGGGCCCGTGCCGCGCTTGGCGAAGTCGCCGAGGAAGTTCTCGATGAAGAAGGGGATGTCGAGCGCATGGGCGATGGCGCGGCGGACGCGGATATCCGCCAGCTCCTTGCGGCGGAAGTTGAACTCGATCGTGTTGGTGCGGGCGTTGCCCTCGTTACCCTTGGTCGAGACGATGAAGCGCGGGTCCTTGCCGAGACGGGCGGCGTCCGAGATCGTCAGGCCCGAGAACGGGCTGTAATGGATCTGGCCGGCTTCCATCTGGGCGGCCGCGGCGGCGCGGTCGGTGACGACGCGCCAGACGATGCGGTCGAGATGGGGCGCGTTGGGGCGCCAGTAGTCGGTGTTGCGGTCGGCGATGACGTGCTGGCCGCGCTCATAGGTGACGAACTTGAACGGGCCGGTGCCGATCGGCGCGAGATTGGCCGGGTTCTGGCGGATGTCGCCCTTGCCCTCATAGATGTGGCGCGGCGAGATGTAGCCGAGATCGGGAAGAGCGCGCAGCAGCAGGTTCAGCGGCATCGGCCGCTCGTAACGGAAGACCGCAGTCAGCGGATCGGGCGTGTCGACGGCGGTGAGGAAGAGCTGCAGCGTCGTGCCGTAGTTGAGGATCTTCTTCCACATCTCCATTGCGGTGAACTGCACGTCCGCCGAGGTGAAGGGGCGCCCGTCATGCCACTTCACGCCGTCGCGCAGCTTGAAGGTGATGGTCTTGCCGTCGGGCGCGGCTTCCCAGCTCGTCGCCAGCACGCCGACGGGTTTGCCCGTGGCGTCCAGATCGACCAGCTGTTCCTGGATCTTGCCGCCGATGATGTAGACGCCGGTCGAGGCCTGGAGGCTCGGGTTCAGCTGGCGCTGCTCGGCGCCGTAATGGACGGTGAAGACTCCGCCCTTGCGCGGCGTCTCCTGCGCGAACAGCGAGCGCATCGGGAAGGCGACGCTGGAGGCGATGGCGGCGCTGGTCAGAAGCGCGGCGCGGCGGGTCATGTCCATGGGAAGGTCCTCGGTGCCTGAGCTCACGTAAGGGAAACGATGGGCGCGGGTGGAGCGGGCGTCAACGGTCCCGCTCCCGACCGCGCAGGCGGGTCACTGCGGGCGGAAGGTGACGACGATGCCGTTGGCGGCGCTCGCCGCGACGCTGAGGGCGCCGTCATGGGCCGTGGCGGTCCCGCCGAGGCTGGCCTGCGCCGCGGCGATGTCGGTCGTTGCGACGACGAGCGCCACAGCGCCTTCCGGGGCGGCGCCGTCACGGACGGCCTGCGGGTAGCGCTTGGCGAAGGCGGCGGCGTCGTAGAACAGGATGTCGGCCCGCTTGCCGCCGCTCGGCACCAGCCAGGCATCGCCCTCGGCGCGGGCGGGCTCGTCGATCAGACGGCCGAGATGGGCGGCGGCCGCTGCGGGATCTGCAGTTAGCACTTCGAGACGGATGATCCGCTGTGCGCCGTTGGCGTGCTCCAACAACTCGGGGATCCAGACCGTCTCGCGGGTGAGGTGCTGGCAGGCGAAGATGCGCAGGCCCCCCGGCTGCTCGCCGAGCGGCCAGCGGATGACGTTGAAGCGCGCCTCGCCCGTGCCGCCGCCCGGCAGTTCGACCGGTCGGCCGAAATGGATCGGGCCGAGCGCCTCGATGCCGCGGCTCTTCAGCTCCTCGGCGCCGGCGGCGGCGTCATCCGTGGTGAAGGCGGCGCGCTCCAGGCCCTCGCGCTTGGCGAGATAGTCACGCGTCGGCTTGTTCTGCTCGGTCTCGGTGAGAATGCCGAGCAGTTCGACGTAATCTTCGCCGAACATGATCGTGTAGTTGCCGGTGCCGAGGATCGGCGAATGCGTGCCGCGCGGCGAGACGGTGAAGCCGAGCGCGCGCCACTGCGCGGCAGCGGCGTCGAGATCGCGGACGGTGACCACGACATGGTCGAGGCCGAGGATGTGCTGGAGCGACATGGGGAACCCTTGGTCGAAGGCCGACAGGGATGAGAGTTCAGTTGAAGCGCGGCCGGGGCGCAATCGCCTCGTCGCTCCGTCCCGACAGCCCCCTGCTGCGCTGCAAACATAGCGAGACGTGGATGAATATTCCAAGCTCAGAATGATATATCGATGATTTTAGAACAACGTATTCGCTAGACTACGCTTCAGGAGAAAATCCAACTCCACTTGTTCTCGGCGCGAGAAGGCGCCCCTTGCGTCCGTGCCGTGAGGTGGCAAGGATGGCTCCCGCCGCCATCTCGGCGCCCCTGTCGCCGCCTCGGGAAGCTAAGCCCATGTCCGCCTCTGCCCCCGTCACCTGGCCGCCCTCGCTCTGGGCCGCGACCGCCCCGGCCGGCCCGGTCCTGCCCGCGCTGGAGGGCGAGGTGCAGGCGGATGTTGTGGTGATCGGCGCCGGCTTCACCGGCCTGTCGACGGCGATCCATCTGCGCGAGGCCGGCGTCGACGTTACGGTGGTCGAGGCGGCCGAGCCGGGTTGGGGGGCGTCTGGCCGCAACAATGGCCAGGTCATCCCGACGCTGGCAGGGCACGACCCTTCCGCCATGGTGGCGCGCCATGGCGAGGCCGGCGAGCGCTTCAACGCGGTGCTGCGCGACAGCGCGCAATATCTCTTCGACACGGTCCGCAAATACGACATTGCCGCCGAGGCCGAGCAGGCGGGCTGGGTCCAGCCGGTGCATTCGCCCGGCCGCTTCAGGCTGGCGGAGCAGCGGGTGCGCGAATGGTCGACGATCGACGCGCCGGTCGAGCTGCTCGACCGGGCCGCGACCGCGCGGATGACCGGCTCGGAGGCTTGGTTCGGCGGCTTCTGGAACCGCACCGGCGGCCATATCAACCCGCTCGCGCTGGCGCGCGGGCTGTCACAGGTCGCGCTCAAGCTGGGCGCCGTCATCTATGCACGCTCGCCTGTCGCCAGCATGACACGGCAGGGCGACCGCTGGCTGGTGAAGACCGCGCGGGGCTCGGTGACGGCCCGGGCGCTGGTGCTGGCGACCAATGCCTATACGGACGAATTCGAGAGCGGGCTTGCCCCCGGGATCGCCGCCGAGGTGGTCCCCGTGTTGTCCTGGCAGATGGCGACCAAGCCGATCAGCGACAACATCGCCAAGACCATCATTCCCGACCGGCAGGCGATGTCGGACACGCATCGCGAGCTCTATTTCGCGCGCTGGGACGCGCGCAACCGGCTGGTTACGGGCGGTGCAGCGGTGTTCCCCGGGGCCGGCGGCGACAATCTGCGCAAGCCGGTGGCGGAGCGGCTGATGCGCCTGTGGCCGCAGCTGGGCGAAGTCTCCTTCGACTATGTCTGGTCCGGCTATATCGGGATGACGCCGGACGACGTGCTGAAACCCCAGGTGCCGGGCTATCCGCGCATCCACCGGCTCGGGCCGGACGCCTTCGGCTGGGTCGGCTGCAATGGCCGAGCGGTGGCGCTGTCGGTTTCGCTGGGCCGGGAACTCGCGCGGGCGACGCAAGGCGTACCGGTCGAAACGCTCGGCCTGCCGCTCTCTGAGCCGAAGGCCCAGCCGATGCGCGACGTCATCCGTCGCATCGCGCCGCTGGCCCTGCCGCTTTACCGCGCGCTGGATGCCAAGGAAATCTGAGCGGCTGCATCGGCCGGGCTTTTGCAAACCGCAGAAATCAGGGCTGGCGCTTGCGTTGCGCGCCGGCTTCGAGGAGAGAGGCCACGCCTCATCGGAACGAACGGGCGCCCGGGTAGGGCGCGTGACATGGGCTGACGGAAGACGCGAGCATGAGCAACCAGTATGTCGAGAAGGTTCTGTCGGTTCACCACTGGAACGACACGCTGTTCAGCTTCCGCACCACCCGCAATCCCGCCTTCCGCTTCGAGGCCGGCCAGTTCGCGATGATCGGCCTGATGGTCGAGGGGCGCCCGCTGCTGCGCGCCTACAGCATGGCCTGCGCGCCCTATGACGAGGAGCTCGAATTCCTCAGCATCAAGGTGCCGAACGGCCCGCTGACCTCGCGGCTGCAGACAATCGTGCCTGGCGACGAGGTTCTGATCGGCCGCAAGGCCACTGGCACACTGCTGCACGACAATCTGGTGCCCGGCCGCAACCTGTATTTCCTCTCCACCGGCACGGGGTTGGCGCCCTTCATGAGCCTGATCCGCGACCCCGCGACCTATGAGCGTTTCGAGAAGGTCGTCCTTGTTCATGGCGTGCGGCTGGTGTCGGAGCTGGCGTACGAGACCTTCATCCGCGAGGAGCTGCCGGCCGACGAGCTGATCGGCGAGATGGTCGCCACCCAGCTGATCTACCACCCGACCGTGACCCGCGAAGAATATCGCAACCGCGGGCGCGTGACCGAGCTGTTTGCCTCGCCGGACTGGTTTGCCTCGCTCGGCCTGCCCTTCGCCGATGCCGAGAGCGACCGCGTCATGCTCTGCGGCAGCCCGGCGATGCTGGCCGACATGAAGCTCCAGCTCGAGGGACGCGGCTTCGTCGAGGGCTCGAGCTCCACGCCTGCGACCTATGTGGTGGAGCGCGCCTTCGTCGAGAAGTGACGGCGGCGGCTGCGCTGCCTCTTTGAGAGGCAGCCGTCGCGTTTTCGGCCTTGAAGCCGGTCCGCTGGCGTGATGACCTGCGCCGGTTCGCTGTCGGACCGGAGCCTGCCGTTCATGTCGCCTCGCATCGCCTTCGGCGGATTCCTGCACGAGACCAATACCTTCGCGCCGAGCAAGGCAGGCCTCGACGCCTTCGTCCAGGGTGGCGGCTGGCCGTCCCTGGCGCGGGGCGAGGCCGTGTTCGAGGCGGTGCGCAACGTCAATGTCGGCGCGTCGGGCTTCGTCGAGACGGCGCGCGGGCTCGGCTGGGAGATGGTGCCGACGCTGTGGTGCGCCGCCAGCCCCTCCGCCCATGTCACGGCGGAGGCCTTCGAGACGCTGCTGAGCGAACTGGTCCAGTGCATCACGGCGGCCCTGCCGCTCGACGGGGTCTATCTCGATCTGCACGGCGCCATGGTGGCGGAAGGCTTTCCCGACGGGGAGGGCGAGACGCTGCGGCGGGTGCGGGCCGCGATCGGCCCCGATGTGCCGCTGGTTGCTAGCCTCGACCTGCACGGCAATGTCACGCAGCTGATGGTCGACAGCGCCGATGCACTCGTTGCCTACCGGACCTATCCCCATGTCGACATGGCGCTGACGGGCAGCCGCGCGACGACCTATCTTTCAAGGCTGATCGGAACGGCCAGGCGCGACGCGAAGGCCTTCCGCCAGATTCCCTATCTGATCCCGATCGCCTGGCAGGCCACCGCGATGGAGCCGTGCGCGACGATCTATGCCGAACTCGCCGCGCTCGAGGATGAGAGCGTGCCGACGCTGTCCTTTCTGCCGGGCTTTCCGGCCGCCGATTTCGCCGATTGCGGGCCGACCGTCGTCGCCTATGGCGCGACGCAAGGAGACGCCGACCGCGCGGCCGATGCTGTTGCTGCGCGCGTCATGGCGAGCGAAGCGGCGTTCAACGGCAAGGTCTTCGAGCCCGATGCGGGCGTTCTGGAAGCTATTTCGTTGTCGGTGGGGGCGACGAAGCCGATCGTCATCTCCGACACGCAGGACAATCCCGGTGCCGGCGGGGATTCCGATACGATGGGCATGGCGCGCGCGCTCGTCCGCAATGGCGCGCAGCGGGCGGCGATCGGGCTGATCGTCGATCCCGAGGTGGCGGCGCAGGCCCATGCTGCAGGCGTCGGGGCGACGATCAAGGCGGCGCTCGGCGCCAAGTCCGGCATTGCCGGCGATGTGCCGCTGGAGGGCGAGTTCATCGTCGAGCAGTTGTCGGATGGGCGCTTCGTGGCGCCGGGCCCGTTCTTCGGGGGATCGCGGATGAATCTCGGCCCCTGCGCCGCGCTGCGGATCGGCGGGGTCCGCATCGTCGTCGCCTCGCGCAAGGCGCAGATGGCCGACCAGGCGATGTATCGGCAGGTCGGCATCGAGCCGACCGAGCAGGCGATCCTCGTCAACAAGAGCTCCGTGCATTTCCGGGCCGATTTCGAGCCGATCGCGCATTCGATTCTGGTCTGTGCCGCGCCCGGCCCGATGCCGGTCGATCCCTCCGTGCTGCCCTGGAAGCATCTGCGCCCGGGCCTTCGTACCGCGCCGCTCGGCCCCGTCTTCGGCTGATCGCCCCCAACCCTCCCGGAGTTGCTTGCCATGCCTGCCCTGACCGCGATCGAGGCCTTCACGGACGAACTCGTCGCCATCCGCCGCGATCTCCACGCCCATCCCGAGATCGGCTTCGAGGAGGTCCGAACCTCCGGCATCGTCGCGGCGAAGCTGGAAGCCTGGGGCATCGAGGTGCATCGCGGCATTGGCGGCACCGGCGTGGTCGGTGTCCTCGAAGGCACGGGCGGGCCGGGCCGGCGCATCGGCCTGCGCGCCGATATGGACGCGCTGCCGATGGACGAGATCACCAACCTGCCATGGCGCTCGACCATCCCCGGCCGGATGCATGCCTGCGGCCATGACGGCCACACCACGATGCTGCTGGGGGCGGCGCGCTATCTCGCCGAGAATCGCGGTTTTGCGGGCACGGCGATCTTCGTGTTCCAGCCGGCGGAGGAGGGGCTCGGCGGGGCGCGCGCCATGCTCGCGGACAATTTGTTCGAGCGCTTTCCCTGCGACGAGATCTACGGCATCCACAACGCGCCCAATCTCGAGCCCGGTCAGATCGCGGTGTTTCCCGGCCCGGCAATGGCGGGAGCGGATTTCTTCGACATCAAGATCACCGGCAAGGGCAGCCATGGCGCCATGCCCCATGTCGGGCGCGACCCGGTCATCGTCGCGATCTCGCTCGCGGCGGCGCTGCAGACGATCGTCAGCCGCAATGCCGATCCGCGCGAGGCCGCCGTGCTCTCGATCACGCAGATCCATGCCGGCTCGGCCTATAACGTGATCCCGGAGGAGGCCGCGCTGGCCGGCACGGTGCGGACCTTCTCGCCCGAGATCGCCAAGCTGATCCGCGAGCGCATGCGCGAGATCTGCGCCGGCATGGCGCTGACCTTCGGCGTGCAGATCGACATCGACATCCGCGGCATCTTCGACGTGCTGGTGAACCATCCCGAGCAGGCGGTCGCCACAGCAGCGGTCGCCACCGAGATCGTCGGGGCGGGCAATGTCCTGACCGAGCCGAAGCCGGTGATGGGCAGCGAGGATTTCGCCGACATGCTGCGCGTGGTGCCGGGCGCCTATGCCTGGGTCGGCCATGCCGGCAGCGTGCCGGTCCACAATCCCGCCTTCGTGCTCGATGACGGCATCCTACCGATCGGGGCGAGCCTGCTGGCGCGCCTTGTCGAAACGCGCAGCAAAGCCTGAAGGCGCCCCGCATGAACCCCGCCGATCTGCCGCTCGATCTCGACACCCTGCTCGCGGGCCTTCGGCCCTGGATCGAATGCGAGAGCCCGACCTTCGACGTCGCGGCCGTCAACCGGATGATGGACTTCGCGGCGAGCGAACTCGCGGCGGCGGGGGCGAGCGTCACGCGCTTTCCCGGTCCGCCCGGGCTCGGCGACTGCGTGCGCGGCGACTTTCCGCATCCGCGGCAGGGCGAGCCGGGCATCCTGATGATGTCGCATCTCGACACGGTGCATCCGGTCGGCACGCTGAAGACGCTGCCCTTCCGGCGCGATGGCTGGCGCTGCTACGGGCCGGGCATCCTCGACATGAAGGGCGGCGCCTATGCCGGGCTGCAGGCGATCATCGCGCTGGCCAAGGCGGGGATCGAGACGCCTCTGCCGGTCAGCGTGCTCTTCACCAGCGACGAGGAGATCGGCAGCCCCGGCACGCGCGAGCTGATCCTCGAGCAGGCTCGCCGGCACCGCTTCATCCTGGTTCCCGAGCCGGGGCGGCCGGGCAACGGCGTCGTCACGGGACGCTATGCGATCGCGCGCTTCAACCTGCTCGCCGAGGGGCGGCCGAGCCATGCCGGCTCGCAGCTCAAGAACGGCCGCTCCGCGATCAGCATGATGGCGCAGCAACTGCTCGCGATCGAGGCGATGACGGATGACGACTGCACCTTCAGCGTCGGCGTCATCCAGGGCGGGCAGTGGGTCAACTGTGTGCCGACAACCTGTTGTGCCGAGGCGCTCAGCATGGCGAAGCGGCAGGCCGATCTCGACCGCGGGGTCGAGCGGATGCTGGCGCTCACCGTGCAGAACGCCGACAGCACGCGCTTCACCGTGACGCGCGGCGTCACCCGCCCGGTCTGGGAGCCGGACGAGGCCACGCTGAAGCTGTTCGGCCTTGCCCGCGAGGTCGCCGCAGAGCTGGGCTGGAACCTCGAGCACAGCTCGGCCGGTGGCGGTTCGGACGCCAATTTCACCGGAGCCGCCGGGCTGCCCTCGCTGGATGGGCTCGGCCTGCTCGGCGCCGGCTACCACACGCTCGAGGAGCATATCGAGCTGGAAAGCCTGCTGCAGCGGACGCGGTTGATGGCCGGGCTGCTGGCGCGATTGACCGCGTGAGGAAGCCGGGCGAGCATGCACGGCGCTGTGGCACAGCGCCTGCATGACGGCGGCGCGCCGCAAGCGCATCAGACAGGGAGGAAGAGCACCATGGCCTGGCGTTTGAAGACTTTGGTGGCTGCATGTGCCGTCGTGGCGGGCGCCTCGCTGGGGCAGGCGCAGACCCTCAAGGTCGTGATGCATTCCGACGTGAAGATCGTCGATCCGATCTGGACGACGGCCTATATCGTCCGCAATCACGGCTACATGATCTACGACACGCTGTTCTCGATGGACGAGGCCGGCGCGATCAAGCCGCAGATGGTGGAGACCTTCACCGAGTCGCCGGACAAGCTGACCTATACCTTCAAGCTGCGCGACGGGCTGCTCTGGCATGACGGCAAGCCCGTCACCTCCGAAGACTGCATCGCCTCGATCAAGCGCTGGTCGGCCAAGGACCCCGTCGGCCAGAAGCTGATGACATTCGTCGAGACGATCACCGCCGATGACGCCAAGAGCTTCACGGTGAAGCTGAAATCGCCGACTGGCCTGCTGATCTTCGGGCTCGGCAAGCCATCGTCGAACGTGCCCTTCATGATGCCCGAGCGCGTCGCGAAGACCGACCCCAACACGCAGATCTCGGAGTTCATCGGGTCGGGCCCCTTCGTGCTGAAGCTCGACGAATGGAAGCCGGGCGACAAGATCGTCTACACGAAGTTCAAGGACTACAAGCCGCGCGCCGAGCCGGCCTCGGGCTTGGCCGGTGGCAAGGTTGCGAAGATCGAGCGGATCGAATGGCTGGCGGTCACCGACCAGCAGCAGGCGGTGAACGCGCTGCTGGCGGGCGAGATCGACATGATCGAGCAGCCGGCCTTCGACCTGATCCCGCTGGTCGCCAGCGACAAGAACATCAAGCTGTGGAACTACAATCCGCTCGGCTTGCAGTACACGATGCGCTTCAACCACACGCAGCCGCCCTTCGACAATCCGAAGGTCCGGCAGGCCGTGACCTATGCGCTCAACCAGAAGGACTTCCTCGAGGCGACCGTCGGCAATCCCGAATACTACGACGCCTGCAAGGCGATGTTCGTGTGCAAGACGCCGCTCGCCTCCGAGAAGGGCATGGAGGGGCTGCTCGAATCCAACTTCAAGAAGTCGCAGGAGCTGCTCAAGGAAGCCGGCTATGACGGCAAGCCGATCGTGCTGCTCCACTCGACCGACCTGCAGTCCCTGACCAATCTCGGGCCCGTCGCCAAGCAACTGCTCGAAAAGGGCGGCTTCAAGGTCGATATGCAGTCCTCCGACTGGCAGACGGTGGTGTCGCGCCGCGTGCGCAAGGACCCCGTCGACAAGGGCGGCTGGAACCTGATGCAGACCTCCTGGGTCTCGGCTGACATCCTCAACCCGGTGATGGCCGGTTTCTTCAATGCGAGCTGCGACAAGGCCGCGTTCGGCTGGCCCTGCGACGAGCAGATGGAGAAGCTGCGCGACGATTTCGCGCGCGAGCCCGATCCGGCCAAGCAGAAGGCGATCGCCGAGGCGGTGCAGATGCGCTGGCGCGAGGTCGTCACCCATGTCCATCTCGGCCAGTACAATGTGCCGATCGCGGCCCGGAAAAGCCTCACCGGCATCCTGACCGCGCCGGCGCCGGTGTTCTGGAATGTCGAGAAGAAGTGAGGGGACGAGGCTGATCGCGCGGACCCGGCCCTGATGCTTGGCTACATCCTGCGGCGCCTGCTGGCGACGATCCCCGTGCTGGTGATCGTCGCCGTCCTGGTCTTCCTCATGCTGCGCCTGACGCCGGGCGACCCGGCCGCGGTGATCGCCGGCGACAATGCGACGACCGAGCAGATCGCCTTGATCCGCAACCGGCTCGGGCTCGACAAGCCGATCCCGACGCAGTTCGCGATCTGGGCGGGCAACCTGATGCGGGGTGAGCTCGGGGAAAGCTTCTTCTTCAAGAAGCCGATCGGCGAGCTCATCGCGGGACGGATCGAGCCGACCCTGTCGCTCGCCTTCGCGACCATGCTGATCGCGATCTGCGTCGCGATCCCGCTCGGCGTGCTGGCGGCCTACAAGCACGGCTCCTGGATCGACCGGATCGTGATGGGGTTCTCGGTGCTGGGCTTCTCGGTCCCGGTCTTCGTCATCGGCTACGCGCTGATCTATGTCTTCGCGATCACGCTGGGCTGGTTTCCGGTCCAGGGCTACCAGCCGATCTCGAGCGGGTTCGGCGGCTTCCTGCAGCGTCTGGTGCTGCCGGCCGTGACGCTCTCGGTGATCTACATCGCGCTGATCGCGCGGATGACGCGGGCGAGCGTGCTCGAGGTTCTGAACGAGGATTACATCCGCACCGCGCGCGCCAAGGGGCAGGTTGAGCGCAAGATCCTGTTCCGCCATGCGCTCAAGAACGCGGCGGTGCCGATCGTCACCGTCGTCGGCATCGGCATCGCGCTGCTGATCGGGGGGGTCGTGGTCACCGAGAGCGTCTATGCGATCCCCGGCCTCGGCCGGCTCACGGTCGATGCGGTGCTGGCGCGCGACTACCCGACCATCCAGGCCGTCATCCTGCTGTTCTCGGGCGTCTATGTCGGCATCAACCTGCTGATCGACCTCGCCTACAGCCTGTTCGACCCGAGGATCCGCTATTGAGCGCCGAGCCGACACTCCTGGCGCCCGCCGCCTCCGAGCCGGTTGCGCCGGCGCGGACGGTGCTGAGGCGCCTGCTGCACAACCCCGTGGTCGTGATCGGGGCCGGGGTGCTGTTGCTGATGGCGCTGCTGGGGCTGCTCGCGCCCATGCTCGGCACGATGGATCCGACCGCGATCAATCCCAGCACGCGCAACCGCGTGCCGGGCTTCGAGCGGACGATCCGCGCCGACGACGGCACGACGACGGTCTTCAAGCACCGTATGGGCACGGATTCGCTGGGCCGCGACGTCTATAGCCGCGTCGTCTACGGCGCCCGCGTGTCGCTGCTGATCGCCGTCTCCGTCGCCTCGATCGCGATCGCCATCGGCCTCGTGATCGGGCTGGTGGCCGGCTATGTCCGGCCGCTCGACGGCATCATCATGCGCTTCATGGACGGGCTGATGGCGATCCCCGGCATCCTGCTGGCTATCGCCGTCGTGTCGTTGTTCCGCAGCGGCCTGACTTCGGTGATCGCCGCGATCATCGTGCCCGAAATCCCCCGTGTCGTGCGGGTGGTCCGCTCGATCGTGCTGTCGGTGCGCGAGGAACCCTATGTCGAGGCCGCGATCATGGCCGGCACGCGGCTGCCCAAGCTGATGGTCCGCCATATCCTGCCCAACACTATCGCGCCGCTGATCGTGCAGGGCACCTTCATCGCAGCGTCGGCGATCCTGGTGGAGGCGATCCTGTCCTTCCTCGGCATCGGCATCCCGCCGGAGATCCCGACCTGGGGCAACATCATGGCGGAGGGGCGCAACCTCTTCCGCGTCTTCCCGCACAACATCCTCTATCCCGGCATCTTCCTCGGTATCACCGTGCTGGCCGTCAACATGCTGGGCGACGGGCTGCGCGACACCCTCGACCCGAAGATGACCGGCCGATGAGCGATGCACAGACACCCGTCCTGGAGATCGCCGGGCTGAACATCGCCTTGCCCGGTGGCGGCGACCGGGCGCTGGCTGTCGACAATGTCTCGCTCAGCGTTGGCGCGGGCGAGATCGTCTGCGTCGTCGGCGAGTCGGGCTCGGGCAAGTCCGTCACCGCCTTCTCGGTGATGGGGCTGCTCGCCAAGGCGCTGAAGCCCGTGGCGGGGGCCATCAGGCTGGAGGGCGAGGATCTGCTGACGGCGTCGCCGCAGCGGCTGCGGGCGCTGCGCGGCGACCGCATGGCGATGATCTTCCAGGAGCCGATGACGGCGCTGAACCCGGTGCTGACGATCGGCGACCAGATCGAGGAGGTGCTGCGCATCCACACCGATCTCGGCCCGGCTGAGCGGCGCGCGCAGGTTCTCGCCATGCTGGAGGCGATGCGCCTGCCCGAGCCGGAGCGGATGCACGCCTCCTATCCGCACCAGATCTCGGGTGGGCAGCGCCAGCGCGTGATGATCGCCGCCGCGCTGATCCTCGATCCCGCGCTGCTGATCGCCGACGAGCCGACAACCGCGCTCGACGTCACCACGCAGGCGCAGATCCTGAAGCTGATCAAGGACATGCAGAGCCGTCGCGGCACGGGCGTCCTGTTCATCACCCATGATTTCGGGGTCGTCGCGGAAATCGCCGACCGGGTCGTGGTGATGGAGAAGGGCCGCGTCGTCGAGCAGGGCGCCGCGGCCGATGTCCTGACGCGCCCGCAGCATCCCTACACTCAGATGCTGATCGCTGCGGTTCCCAGCCTGAAGCCCGCGCAGCGCCAGCCGGTGCTCGGGCCGCTCGCGCTGGAAACGGCCGGGCTCGGCAAGACCTACAGTTCCAAGGCGCTGTTCCGGAAGGAGCGGGTCGTCCACGCGGCGAAGGACGTTGCGATCCGCGTGCGGCGGGGCGAGACGGTCGGCATCGTCGGGGAGTCGGGCTCGGGCAAGACCACGGTCGCGCGCTGCATCGCGCGGCTGATGCCACCCAGCGTCGGCTCCATCCTGGTGCCGGACATCGACATCGCGCAGCTGCCCGAGCGGCGGCTGAGGCCCTATCGCCGCAAGATCCAGGTGGTCTTCCAGGACCCATTTCGCTCGCTCAATCCGCGCCGGACGGTCGGGGCCTCGATCATCGAGGGGCCGATGAATTTCGGCCTCGGCGAGACGGAGGCGCTGCAGCGGGCGCGCGACCTGATGGCACTGGTCGGCCTGCAGCCCAATGCGCTGGAGCGCTATCCGCACCAGTTCTCGGGCGGGCAGCGCCAGCGCATCGCGATCGCCCGGGCTCTGGCGATGGAGCCGGAGATCCTGATCGCAGACGAGGCGGTCTCGGCGCTCGACGTCTCCGTGCAGAAGCAGGTGCTGGCGCTGCTGGCCGATGTGCAGGCGCGCTTCAACCTGGCGATCCTGTTCATCACCCATGATCTGCGGGTGGCCGCCCAGATCTGCGACCGCATCGTTGTGATGGAAAAGGGGGTTGTCGTCGAGCAGGGCGCGACCTCGCAGGTCTTCGCTGCGCCGGCGCATGCCTATACACGTGCCCTGATCGAGGCCGCGCCAGGTCGCGATTTCGCCACGGGCACCGCCACCGTTGACGCGGTCGATGCCTGACCGGATAGTCCCGCTCCCTCGGGGGTCGACGGAAGCGGGCGCATGGACGACGAAATCCTCTACGTGGTGGACAACGGGATCGGCACGATCACGCTCAACCGCCCCCAGGCCCGCAACGCGCTGACCTTCGCGATGTATGAGCGGCTGGCGGCCATCTGCAGCGACCCGGCCGCGCATGGCGCGCCGAAGGTGCTGGTCGTCACCGGCGCCGGCGACCGCGCCTTCGCCGCCGGAACCGACATCGCGCAGTTCCGCAGCTTCGCCTCGGCGCAGGATGCGCTGGATTACGAGGAGAAGATCGAGCGGGTCATCACCGCCATCGAGTGCTGCCCGGTGCCGATGATCGCGGCGATCGCGGGGGCGGTGACCGGCGGCGGCGCCAGCATTGCCTGCGCCTGCGACATCCGCATCGCCACGCCGACGGCCCGCTTCGGCTTTCCGATCGCGCGCACGCTGGGCAACTGCCTGTCGATGGCGAACTACGCCCGACTCGCGGCGCTCCTGGGGCCGGCCCGGGTCAAGGACATCGTCTTCACCGCGCGGCTGATCGAGGCGGAGGAGGGGCACCGCGTCGGCCTCTACAGCGAGATCGTCGCCGATCACGCGGCGCTGATGAGCCGGGCCCGCGAACTGGCGACGACCATCGCCGGGCATGCGCCGCTGACCATGCGGGCCACGAAGGAGGCGCTGCGCCGGCTGACCGCGGCCACGGTGCCCGCCGATGGCGGCGACGACCTGGTGGTGATGTGCTACGACAGCGCCGATTTCCGCGAGGGCATGGAGGCTTTCCTCGGCAAGCGGCCTGCGCTCTGGCAGGGTCGCTGAGGCGACAGGCCGGCGGCGGGTTTACGCTTCGGCCTTCTATCGCCTAGATGCGCCTATTGAACGGGAGCGATGGCGGCCTTGCCGACGAGTTCGAGGTTTCTGGTAACGGGTGGCGCGGGCTTCATCGGCTCGGCCGTGGTGCGCAGGCTGATCGCCGAGACGGACGCGACCGTCTGCGTCGTCGACAAGCTGACCTATGCCGGCAATCTGGCGTCGCTGGCGCCGGTCTCTTCCGATCCGCGCTATCGCTTCGAGAAGGCGGATATCGCCGACGGCGAGCGGATGCGGGCGATCTTCGCTGATTTCGACCCCGATATCGTGCTGCATCTCGCCGCCGAAAGTCATGTCGACCGCTCGATCGACGGGCCGGGCGCCTTCATCGACACCAATATCGTCGGTTCCTTCGTGCTGCTGCAGGAGGCGCTGCGGCACTGGCGCGGGCTCGATGGCGTGCGGCGCGAGGCCTTTCGCTTCCACCACATCTCGACCGACGAGGTCTTCGGCTCGCTCGGGCCCGATGGGTTGTTCGACGAGGCGACGGCCTATGCGCCGACCTCGCCCTATTCTGCCTCCAAGGCGGCTTCCGACCATCTGGTGCGGGCCTGGCACCACACCTATGGGCTGCCGACGCTCGTCACCAACTGCTCGAACAATTACGGGCCCTATCATTTCCCGGAAAAGCTGATTCCGCTGATGATCATCAACGCGGTCGAGGGCAAGCCGCTGCCGATCTATGGCGATGGCCGCAATGTGCGCGACTGGCTCTATGTCGAGGACCATGCCGAGGCGCTGCTGCTGGTGGCGCAGCAGGGCCGGCCGGGCGAGACCTATGCGATCGGCGGATCGGCCGAGATGTCGAACCGGGAGGTCGTCGGTGCGATCTGCGCGCTGCTCGACGAGATGCGGCCCGATCCCGCCGGGCCGCATGCGCGGCTGATCACCCATGTCGCAGACCGGCCCGGCCATGATGCGCGCTATGCGATCGACGCCGGCAAGATCCGCCGCGAGCTCGGCTGGGCGCCGAGGCAGAGCTTCGCCAGCGGTCTGCGCCGCACCGTGGAATGGTATCTCGCCCATGCCGACTGGTGGAACGACATCCGCTCCGGGGTCTATCGCGGCGAGCGTCTCGGCACCGGTGCGGTCCCGGCGGCCGATGGGGGCCGCTGACGATGCTGCACGTCGAGTCGACGGCGCTGCCGGCGGTCAGGATCATCGAATCCAAGCGGTTCGGCGACCATCGCGGTTTCTTTTCGGAGACCTATAGCCGCCAGGCCTTCGCCGAGGCCGGGATCACGCTCGATTTCGTGCAGGACAATCATTCACTCTCGGCGGCGGTAGGCACACTGCGCGGCCTGCATTTCCAGGCGCCGCCCTTCGCGCAGGACAAGCTGATCCGTGTGCCGCGCGGGCGCATCCTCGACATCGCGGTCGATATCCGCGTCTCCTCGCCGGATTTCGGCAAGTTTGTGGCGGTCGAGCTGTCGGCGGCGAACTGGCGGCAGATGCTGGTGCCCGCCGGCTTCGCCCATGGCTTCGTCACGCTCGAGCCCGACACTGAGGTGATCTACAAGGTCAGCGCGCCCTATGCGCCGGAGCATGACCACGGCCTCGCCTTCGACGATCCCGCGCTCGGCATCGATTGGGGCCTGCCGGCAGAGCGCCTGATCCTCTCCGACAAGGACCGCCGGCACCCGCGCCTGGCCGAGCTGCCGCGGTATTTCGCGTGAGGGTCGTCGTCACCGGACGCGAGGGCCAAGTCGCGCGGGCGCTGGCCGAGCGCGCGCCGGCCGCGGGCGTGACGCTGATCGCCCTTGGGCGGCCGGAACTCGATCTCGAACGCCCGCAGACGATCGCGCCGGCGCTGGCGGCGGCACGGCCGGACATCGTCGTCAACGCCGCCGCCCATACGGCGGTCGATCTCGCCGAGAGCGAGGAGGCGCAGGCCTTCGCGGTCAACGCCGCCGGTGCGGGCGCGGTCGCCGCCGCGGCGAGGACGCTTGGCGTGCCCGTGATCCAGATCTCGACCGATTATGTCTTCGACGGCAGCTCGCCGCAGCCTTATCGCGAGGACGACGCGACCGGTCCGGTGTCGGCCTATGGCCGCAGCAAGCTGGCCGGCGAGCAGGCCGTGGCGGCGGCGACGCCCGATCACGCCATCCTTCGTACCGCATGGGTCTATGCGCCCTACGGCCGGAACTTCGTTCGCACCATGCTGCGGCTGGGCGAGAGCCGCGACGAGGTGTCGGTCGTCTGCGACCAGATCGGCTGCCCGAGCTCGGCCCTCGACATTGCGGACGCGGTTTTGTCCGTGGCGCGAAACCTCGCCGGCGCGCCTGCCGAGCCGGTTCTGCGCGGCGTCTTCCACATGGCCGCGCAGGGCGAGGCCGACTGGGCGTCCTTCGCGGAGGCGATTTTCGCGGAGGCGGCCGCGCTCGGGCGCCGGCCCGTCGCGGTCCGGCGCATCGTCACCAGCGATTATCCGACGCCGGCGCGACGGCCGGCCAATTCCCGCCTCGACGGGACGAAGCTCGCCGCCGCGCATGGTGTGCGGCTGCCGCCCTGGCGCGGTTCGCTCGCCGCCTGCGTCGCGCGGCTGCTGCAGCAGGAAGCATTGGAACAGAAGCCATGAAGGGCATCATTCTCGCCGGCGGATCCGGCACGCGGCTCCACCCGATGACGCTCGCGATGTCGAAGCAGCTTCTGCCTGTCTACGACAAGCCGATGATCTACTACCCGCTGACCACGCTGATGCTGGCGGATATCCGGGACATCCTGATCATCTCCACCCCCTTCGACCTGCCGCATTTCCAGCGCCTGCTCGGCGACGGCTCGGAATGGGGGCTGAGGCTGAGCTATGCCGAGCAGCCCCATCCCGGCGGGCTGGCGCAGGCCTATCTGATCGGGGCCGATTTCGTCGCCGGCGAGCCTTCGGCGCTGATCCTCGGCGACAATCTCTTCTACGGTCACGCGCTGACGGCGATGATGCGCGCGGCGCGCCAGCGCCAGGGCGGGGCCACCGTCTTCGCCTATCAGGTGCGCGATCCCGAACGTTACGGCGTCGTCAGCTTCGACGCCGCGGGCAAGGCCCTCTCGATCGAAGAGAAGCCCAAGGCCCCCCGCTCCAACTGGGCGGTGACGGGTCTCTATTTCTACGACGCGCAGGTCGTCGAGATCGCTGCCTCGCTCGCCCCCTCGCCACGGGGCGAACTCGAGATCACCGACGTCAACCGCGCCTATCTGGCGCGAGGCGAACTCGCCGTGGAGCGCATGGGGCGCGGTTTCGCCTGGCTCGACACCGGCACGCCCGACAGCCTGCTGCAGGCGAGCGAGTTCGTCCGCACGCTGGAAAGCCGCCAGGATCTGCGGATCGCCTGCCCCGAGGAAATCGCCTGCCGCCAGGGCTGGATCGACACAGCCCAGCTCGAGACCCTTGGCTCCCGATTGTCGAAAAGCGACTACGGGCAATATCTGCTGCGGATGGCCGCCGAAATCGCCGCGGCTCCGGGCGAGCAGACCGAGTTCTGACGTAAGGCGAAGCCAGTCCTGTGCCGAAACAGGCCAGAACAGGCTGGCCTCGTTCTTGCAAAACGGACCGCAAGAGAGTGGCGGGAGGTTCCGGTGGCCGACATCAAGACGATACAGGCCTTCGATTCCTGCGTCTGCGGTGCGGTGTCGGTCGTGGCGCCGCCCGTGATCGCGGACGATGCACCGGTCACCTGCGGTGGCTGTTCCCGGGTTATCGGATCCTGGCTCGGCTACAAATCCTTCGTCGGTCGCGCGCTCGAGCGGGAAACGGGCGGGTCCGCCCGATCGGGCTGGATCTGCGTGGATCCGATGCCAATGGGCGTGGCTCTCGCGGCTCCCTCGGGCGGCGCGTGGCGGCCCCTGGTTTCATAGGGCTGGGGAAGCTGTCGATCTCCGCAGCGCGACGAGCGGCCCAGACGGCGCCAAGGGATGGCACCTGCGGAGCGAGGGGCGGTCATATCGTTGAAGTCGGCCGGGTCTATCGGCTGAGCGCCCGGATCCGCGAAGGACTTGGGCGACCCGTCTCCGCATGGTAAGCGCGCTACGGGATTGGTTTGGGACGGTTTTGGGGAGTGTCCGATGAAGATCGTGATGGTCGGGTCAGGTTATGTCGGGCTGGTGTCCGGCGCCTGCTTCGCGGATTTCGGCCATGAGGTCGTCTGCGTCGACAAGATGGAGAGTAAGATCGCGGCGCTGAAGCAGGGCGAGATCCCGATCTTCGAGCCCGGCCTGTCGGAACTCGTGCGCAGCAATGCCGAGGCCGGGCGCCTGTCCTTCACGACCGATCTGGCCGGGCCGGTCGCCCAGGCGGATTCGGTCTTCATCGCGGTCGGCACCCCCTCGCGGCGTGGCGACGGCTTTGCCGACCTATCCTATGTCTATGCCGCGGCGCGCGAGATCGCCCATGCGCTCGACGGCTACACCGTCATCGTGACGAAATCGACGGTGCCGGTCGGGACCGGCGACGAGGTCGAGCGGATCATCCGCGAGCTGCGCCCGGATGCCGATTTCGCCGTCGTCTCGAATCCCGAATTCCTGCGCGAGGGCGCGGCGATCGACGACTTCAAGCGCCCGGACCGCATCGTCATCGGCACGGACGACCCGCGCGCCCAGACGCTGATGGCCGATGTCTACCGGCCGCTCTACCTCAACAGCGCGCCGATCCTGAACACCAGCCGCCGCACGGCCGAGCTGACCAAATACGCCGCCAACGCCTTCCTCGCGACGAAGATCACCTTCATCAACGAAATGGCGGATCTGTGCGAGCAGGTCGGCGCCAATGTGCAGGACGTGGCGCGCGGCATGGGCCTCGACAACCGCATCGGGAGCAAGTTCCTGCATGCCGGGCCGGGCTATGGCGGCTCCTGCTTCCCGAAGGACACGCTGGCGCTGATCAAGACGGCGCAGGATTACGGAACGCCCTCGCGCATCGTCGAGGCTGTCGCCTCCGTCAACGATCTGCGCAAGCGGGCGATGGCGAAGAAGGTCGTCGCGGCCTGCGGCGGCTCGGTGCGCGGCAAGACCATCGCCGTGCTGGGTCTGACCTTCAAGCCGAACACCGACGACATGCGCGACGCGCCTTCGCTGTCGATCGTCACCGCGCTGCAGGATGGCGGCGCGACCATCCGCGCCTTCGATCCGGAGGGCATGGAGCAGGCCAAGGGCATGCTGCCGGGCGGCGTCGTCTACTGCAACGACGCCTATGAATGCGTCGAGGGTGCGCATGCGGCGGTGATCGTCACCGAGTGGAACATCTTCCGCGCGCTCGATTTCCAGCGGCTCAAGGCTACCATGGCGGCGCCGGTCCTCATCGATCTACGCAATGTCTACCGGGCCGAACAGGTCCGCGCCAAGGGTTTTACCTATGTCGATGTCGGGCGTGGTGTCCTCGCGCCCGAGGCAAGGAAGAAATATAACGCAGCCTAACTCCTATACGGTTTGCCTGAGACTTATCCCCGGCACCTCGGGGCATGCCTAGACTTCCCCTCCATCCAGCGAGGGGATCAATCATGCTTGCCTTCCATGAGGAGTATCCGCTGAATTCGGGGCGCCTGGCCCAGGCGCCGCAATTCTCCGACACCATCTATGACATCGTGCTCGCCGCCGACACGCTGCTGCGCGTGGCCATTCCCGCCGGGGCGCGCTTCGTCTCGCTCTCCTTCGACGGCGATGTCCGGGTCAAGGCGGGGCTCGTCGACACCGCGCTGACCCTGCCCGCGGCGACGGTGACCGACGGCAGCGGCAGCGCCCTCAATCCCGGGGTCAGGCGGCTGCCGGCGGCGGCGACGCATCTGTGCCTGCGGGCGGCGACCGCCTGCAAGGGCTCGCTCGAATACTGGGGCTGACCATGGTCGCACAGCCCGTTACCCTGACGCGCCGCCGGCGCGACCCGCTCGATCTGGCGCGCCTGACGCCCGCGGGCAAGCGCGCCTGGTTCGAGGCGCCGGCCTATGCCGACTTCGCGGCCATCGCCGATTTTTCGGCCGACCGCTACGCCATCACCACCGTGCCGCTCGCCGGCATTGCCGGGGCGAGCGCGGCGGCGCTGCGCGTCAAGCGGGCGGCGAGCTTCGCTGAGCTGATCGCCTTCACCTGCAGCTCGGGCCCGGCGCGCTCCTATCTCGACGCGCAAGGCGTGATGCGGGCCGATCTCGCCGCCGACCAGCCGCGCTTCGACTGGACGAACGGGCGCCGGCAGCTCGCGCTCAACGGCGCCTCCGCCAATCTGCTGCTGAACAGCGCCGCTCCGGCCAGCCAGAGCCTAGCGGTGACGGCGCAGAGCTATGCGCTCTCCTTCACCGGCACGGGCAGCATCGCGCTGTCCGGCGCGTCGAGCGCCGGGCCGCTGGCGGGGGCGGGCGCCGCGAGCCGCGTCTCACTCGTCTTCACTCCGGCGGCCGGCACGCTGACGCTGACGATGAGCGGCGATGTCCGCCTCGCCCAGCTCGAGGCCAACAGCTTCGCCTCGCCCTACATCGCGACAGTCGGCGCGGCGGTGAGCCGGGCGGCGGAGACGGCCGAACTCTCGCCCGTGCTGGAGGCGCTGCTTCAACGCAGCGCCGCGACGCTCGCGGTGCGCGGCCAGAGGCTGGAGCGGAATGCAGCCCGCATTGTCGGCGTCAACGGAACCTCCTCGTTGCTGCGCGCCCAGTCGAACCGCTTGTCCGTGCTGATGGACGGCTCGGCGCAACTTGCCACAGCGGCGGGGGCCGATCTGCGCATGAGCAGCTACGCCGCCGCCTGCGCCTTCGACGGAACCGGTCGCTCCGTGGCCCGCAACGGCGTCGCGGTCGTCACCGACACGGGTTCTCCGCCGTCGAGCCGCGGCAGCGTCTATCTCGGGCGGGACGCGGCTAACACTGCAACAGCTTATGGTGATGGCTGGTATGAATATTTGGGTATCGCGCCGACCCGGCTTTCAGAGGGTAAGATTCAAGAAATTATTTTATACTGATAGATTAATTTCTCGTAAATATTATGTTATTTTATAACAATTTTTATCTAGTCACGGCGGCTGCACGGAGGCTGAAATCGAATTTTATGAAGACTGATGAAATGACCGCTTCGTGCTTGGCATTGCGGCAATGCCGCGCCTCATGCGGGGTTCAGCAGGGCATTGTGACAATCATGCTCGGGCGCCATCCGGCATTGTGCGATCAAACTGATCAGATCGAATGGCAAATCTTTGGTAGCAAAACTCTGTTGCCCAATCTGCCTGTAGCGCTGCAGTTCCTCGTAAGCAGTCGCCGACACCAAATAGGTGCTAACTCGGCCATGGCTCTTCACGGCTATAGGTTCGCGCTGTGCTATGTCCATGTAGCGGCTGAAATTCTTGATGAGTTCGGCAGCCGTCGCTTCTGCCATTGTAAGCTCCCAAAGCTGTTCGGCAACCGACAACACCGTGTAAGCTCCGGCGTGCACCCAACCGGCCGCTGAAATAGCGCTCTTTACGATATTGTTGCCAGTCAACCTTAGCAACTGAGGTGTCGACGCCCAGCCGCTGCGTTTACCGCGCGTTCTGGAAGGCCTTCGGGCTGAAGACGGTGCGCAGCAGGATCGCGAGGTCGAGCCAGAACGACCAGTTGTCGACATACCAGTGATCATAGGCGATGCGACGCGCCATCTTCTCGTCGGTATCGGTTTCGCCGCGCAACCCGTTCACCTGTGCCCAGCCGGTGATCCCCGGGCGGACGTTGTGACGCCGGGCATAGAGCGCGATCTTGCGCTCGAAGGCCTCGTCATGCGCCAGCGCATGGGGGCGCGGCCCGACCAGCGACATCTGCCCAGCGAGCACGTTGAGCAACTGCGGCAGCTCGTCGAGATTGGTGCGGCGCAGCAGCCGCCCGACGCGGGTGACACGCGGGTCGTCGCGCCGGGCCTGGACGATGACGTGGCCGTCGTCGGTCGTCGTCATCGTGCGGAACTTGAAGATCCGGAAGGCCTCCTGATTGAAGCCGTAGCGTCGCTGCCGGAACAGCACGGGGCCCGGCGAATCGAGGCGGATCGCCAGGGCCACCAGAAGCAGCAGCGGGGCCGACAGGACCAGGATGGCGAAGGCGGCGACGAAGTCGAAGGCGCGCTTCAGCGCGATCTCCGCCAGGGAGAGCGGCGGCCGGGTCAGGCGCAGGCTCGTCAGGCTGCCGGTGCGCACGATGTGGGGCCGCTCGAAGCGATCCATGATCTTTTCCGGTGTGAGATGGATCGCGACGGGCAGCGTCATGAAGGCGGCGATGCAGGCGTCGATCGTCTCCTGGTCCGACCAGGGCAGCGCGATGAAGACCGAGTCGGGGCGCTTGGTCCGGCAGGTCGCGACCGCGCTGGCGAGATCGGCGGCGAGCGCAGCCGCGGGGTCGTTGATCCGGCGGGCATCGTTGCTGCGCAGGAAGGCGACATCGATGATCGCGTAGCCGACATTCCAGGGCTGGTGGCGCGAGACGAAGGACATCACGTCCGGCTCGCGACCGATGAGGAAGACGCGTTCGCTGGTGATGCGCCCGGTCTTGCTGCCGATCGATATCGTCCGGACCATGGCCGAGCGCGCCAGAGCAATGACGGGGATGCCCACCAGATAGCTCGCCAGCACGACACCGCGGGAATAGTGGTCGGCGATCTTGGCCAGGAACAGGATGGCGATGAAGGCGACCATCGTGACGTTCCAGAGCGAGAAGGCCGATGCGATCTGCCCCTTGGTCGAGAGGTAGTTGGCAAGCTGGTAGCGGCCGCGCGTGGCGTTCACGAAGACGAAGATGGCGGCGAGCATGAGGGCGAGTTCGAGCGTGGCCTTGTCGGCGCGGGCATCGCCATAGACCGGCAGGTGATAGGCCAGCGAGACGAGGCCGACCATCACCAGGATCACCACCGCATCGGCCGCCGCCGTGATCAGCCAGAGCCAGTGACGCAGCATGTGGGCGCGGGCGTCGCGCGCCGCAAAGGCTGCCGGTGCGATGTCGTTGACGCTCATGGGCGCGCTCACTCCGCGATGCACCTGGGCGCGCTGTGCCGCTCCGGCACAGGCTGCGCATTCGGCGCTGTCGGGGTGCGAGGGTCGCAATCGGCGTACCGGCGGAGACTGGTTCAGATCCGGTCGGGATGGGATCAAATCCCTGATAAATCGGCCTTTTCGCCTCGATGGCTCTGGCCTGGCCAGCGGGCGGCGGGTAGGGCTGTGCCATTCCGGAACGGTGGCGCGTTCCGGCTTGGCGGGCTGGCTTCCCCGGGCTAGGTCTGGTGGAGACGCATCGCAGGACAAAGCCCATGACCAACGCCGCCGTTCCATCGCAGGGGCAGCGCATCGCGCGCGGCGGCAAGGCCATCTATGGCGCGCCGCTCGGCATTCTGATGCTGGAGGCGCGCTTCCCGCGTATCCTCGGCGACATGGGCAATGGCGGGACCTGGCCTTTCCCGGTGCTCTACCGCGTGGTGGGCGGGGCGAGCCCCGACAAGGTCGTGCTCAAGGGGGCTGCCGGCCTGCTGCCGGACTTCATCGCCGCCGCGCAGGATATCGTGCGGCTGGGGGCGGAAGCGATCACCACCAATTGCGGCTTCCTCTCCCTGTTCCAGCGCGAGCTCGCGGCGGCTGTGGGCGTGCCGGTCGCGACCTCCTCGCTGATGCAGGTGCCCTGGGTGCAGGCGACGCTGCCGCCGGGCCAACGGGTCGGCGTCGTGACGGTGTCGGCCGGCAGCCTGACGCCCGCTCATCTGGAGAAGGTGGGCGTGCCGCTCGACACGCCGGTCACCGGGACGGAGGGCGGCCGCGAGTTCTTCCGCGTGCTGATCAAGGCCGAGAAGGACGACATGGATGTCGATCTGGCGCGGCAGGACGTCGTCGATGCGGCGCTCGATCTGGTGGCGCGGCATCCGGAGGTGGGCGCGATCGTGCTCGAATGCACGAACATGCCGCCCTATGCCGCGGCCGTGCAGGCGGCGACCGGGCGGCCGGTCTACGACATCTATTCGATGATCACCTGGTTCCATGCGGGCCTGAGGCCGCGTGTGTTCTGACAGGCCAGTGACGCGGGGATAGGCGAGGGGGTTTATCCCCGGTGCCTGCGCGGGAGGCGATGCTGGGCTTCGCATCCCCCGGCGCCGAGGCGGCGCCCGACCCCGCGAGGCCCCATGACCGCAACGCCGCGGCTTTCCCTGCCCCTGCTCGCCGCAGGCCAGGCACAGAAGCACGTCACCCATAACGACGCCCTGACGCGGCTCGACGCGCTGGTGCATCTCACCGTCGATAGCCGCTCTGCAGGCACGCCGCCGGCGGTGCCGAGCGAGCTCTCGGCCTTCATCATCCCGCCCGGCGCGACGGGCGCCTTCGCCGGCCGCACCGACCAGATTGCGCTGTTCGAGGATGGCGGCTGGATCTTCCTGATGCCACGGCCGGGCTGGCAGGCCTGGGTCGCCGACGAGGCCGAGCATAACCTCTGGACCGGCAGCGAATGGCGCCGCGACAGCCCGCTAAGCAGCCTCGGCGCCAGCCTCTGGGGCGTGAACGGCACCGCCGACATGACGACCCGCTTCGTGGTGCAGGCGCCGGCGAGCCTGTTCAACCATGACGGCGCCGGCCATCAGCTCAAGCTCAACAAGGCGGCCGCCGGCGAGACGGCGAGCCTGCTGTTTCAGGACGGCTATTCCGGCCGCGCCGAGATCGGCCTTGCCGGCGACGACGATTTGCATCTGAAGGTCAGCGGCGACGGCGCGGCCTGGACCGAGGCGCTCACCGTCGAGCGGTCGACGGGCGAGGTCTCGCTGCCGGCGACGCTGTGGGCGAGCGCCGGCAATCTCCTGCTCAATGGCGATCTCCAGATCAACCAGCGCGGCTTCGCCGGCGGCGCATTGGCGGCGGGCATCTATGGCTTCGACCGCTGGAAGGCTGGCTCGGTCGGGGCGACGATTTCCGTGGCGGGCTACGACCTCACCCTCAGTGCCGGGGCACTGGTGCAGCCGGTCGAGCCGGCGCTGTGGGGGCTCTCGTCCTTCGCCGGCCTTCCGCTGACGCTGTCGGTCGAGGGGCTGTCGGGTGGGGCGCTCGCGGTGACCGTCGGCAGCGTCTCGGGTTCGATCACCGCGGGGACGGGCCGGCGCAGCGTGACCCTGACGCCGGCCGTCGGCGACACCGGCGCGCTCCCGGTCCGGCTGGCGCCGGTGGGGCCTGCCGTGACGCTGCGCCGGATCAAGCTGGAGTTCGGTCGCCGCGCCAGCGCCTGGGTCCCGCGGCCGGCGACGCTCGAAGAGCTGCTCTGTGCCCGCTATTTCTGGCGGTTCGAGAGCTCGCTGTCGGTCGACGCCTATCAGGCCGCGGGCGGAGCGGTGGGCCACACCCCGATGCTGCCGGCCCGGATGCGGGCGACGCCCAGCGCCAGTTTCGCCGTCTCGGGCATGGTGAATGTCGCGGGTGGAAGTCCGGCGCTCACGGTGCTGTCCCGTCGCGAGGCGCGTGTTTCAGTGACGGCCTCGGCCGTTGGCCGCGTGCAGGCTGCGTTCGGCAGCATCGCCTTCGACGCCGAGCTGTGAACGGGCCCGATTCAGTCGAGATAGATGCTCTTCACATGCGCGTTGATGGCGGCGATGTCGGGCAGCATCCCGCCATTGCGCGCGCGCAGATGGCCCTCATGCCAGTACCAGTCGTCGAAGCCGACATTCAGCCGCTGATAGCCGGCCTCCGCCAGCAGCGTCCGCATCGTCTCGCGGCGCGGTTCGACGAAATTGTGCTCGATGGTGAAGAGGGCGATGGCATGGCGGGAGAGGTCGATCGTCCTGAGGATGTCGAGCTCCGAGCCTTCCGTGTCGAGCGAGACATAGTCGAAGCCCGAGCCCACCTGCCCGTCGGCTTCGTCCATCTGGTCGAAGGTTACGGTCTCGACGGTGATCAGCCCGTTCTCGCTGATCGCCTGGCGCCTGTGCTCGGCATAGCCGTCGGATTCGGCGTATTCGGCCAGCGTGCCGATCTCCTGCGAGGGAACAAAGGACAGGAACTGCCCACCCTCGCGATGGACGGCCCGCTCCAGGCAGGCGGCCTTGCGGCTGGCAGTGAGCCTGGCGAAAAGGATCGGGTTGGGCTCGACCAGCACGCCGCCCCAGCCATGATCGGCTTCGAGGAAGCAGGTGTTGCTGTGCAGGACGCCGTCGAAGGCGCCGATCTCGGCGAAGCGCCCACCCCGGCGGCCGCCGCACATCGCCAGCACCCAGCGCTCCTGCTCGATCTGCGAGTTCGTCGGCGTCTCGAAGGCGTCCTGCCAGGAGAGGGAGGGCGAGACAGCCGGCGAATGGGTCATGGATCGTTCCGTCGCGCTGGCGGTCTTGCCCTCGCTTGCGGGCTCGAGGCTAGCCGCTCGCCTGCGCGAAGGCCAGCCGCGTCGAGGCTGCGAGGTCCGGCGGGCTGTGCGGCATCTCGCGCAGGAACTTGTAGCGGCCGTGCTGCTTGATGGCGGCCAGTTCATGCGAGACCAGCCCCTGCGGGCGGATCGCCGCGGTCGTCACGATGTCGCCATCGAGATCGAGCGTCAGGAAGCCGCAGGCCGGATCATCCGGATAGCCATGGCTGCCGGCGAAGGCACAGGAGGGCACCCAGAGATGGCGGATGCCCCCGACGACGCGGTCGCGATGGGTGTGGAGATGGCCGCTGACGATCAATCGCGTATCGGCGCCCGCCAGGCGTCGCATCAGGTCGCGCCGGGGCGCGAGGCCCATCGAGCCGATGGTGGGATCGGCCTCATTCGCATGCTCGATGAACAGCGGCTTGTGCAGGATGAGCGCGATGCGCTGGCCGCGGCTGTCGGCGAGCGCCGCGTCGAGCCAGTCGTTCTGCCCGGTCTCGCGGGCCAGGCCCGAACCGAAGAGCTGGGCGTTGACGCCGAGCAGGGTCCAGCCATCGAGGTCATGGCGCCAGCGGTCGGGGCCGATGAAGCGATCCCAGCGGGCGAGGCGGGACTCGTCGATCAACTGCCTGACGTCCTGGCCCGGGGGCTCGTCGCCAACATCGTGATTGCCGGGTAGCGGCAACACCGTCCCCGGCAACGCGCAAAGGGCCTCTGCCGCGAATTCCATCTCGGCGTCGCTGTCGGGGCCGTCGATGCAGAGATCGCCGTTGACGATGGTGCAGGTGGCCTCGATCCGCGCGGCGGCATCGCGCACCAGAAGCCATTTCTCCCAGAAGAAGCCATGCGTCGGCGAGAGATGGGGGTCGGACAGGATGATGATGCGGGTCATGCCGGCCTCAGGCGAAGTCGAGGTTGAAGGAGCGGAAGTCCATGTAATAGAGCGGGTAATGCGTCCATTTCACGCTTCGGCGCTTGGCGAAGTATTCGCGCACCGGGTAGAGAATCAGCGCCGGAGCTTCCGCCTCGTATTCGTCCATGAGACGCAACCAAAGACGCCTGCGCTCGGCCGGGTCGGTCGCGAGGCGCAGTTGATCGCTGATGGCGTTGAAGGTCGTCGGCTGCCAGAAACCCGACTTTTGCAGGAAATAGTCCTTCGACAGGTGCACCATCAGCCCGCCGCCGAGCGGGTCGGGAAAGCGGAAGGCGATCGAGGTCGGCCGGACATCGGCGCCCGGGTTGACCAGCTGCGCCAGGTTCTCGATCGTCTCAAGCCGGCTCTTGACGCCGACGGCTTCCCACATCTGCTGGATGACCTGCACGGCCAGCAGCATCTGGAGATAGTAGCCCGGCGTGATCCGGATCACGATCTCCTCCCCCTTGTACCCCGCCTGGCGCAGCAGTTGGCGCGCCCGCTCGGGGTCGTGGGTGAAGCCGCGACGCTCGCTGTCGTAGAGCGGGCCGAAGGAGGGCGTCTGGAGCGCCGCCATGCGCTGGAAGCCAGCCCCCCAAAGCGACTGGCCGAGCGTGTCGTAATCGACGGCGTAGTTCAGGGCCTGACGAACACGCGCATCCCGCAGGACCGGATTGCGCGTGTCGTAATAGAGGATGTGGGCGAATTCCAAGGGCATATCGACGGCCTCGAAGGTCCTGTTACCTGAGAGCGTCTGCGCCTGCTCGGGCAGCAGATTGGTGACCAGATCGAAGTCGCCGGCCTGGAGCCCGGCCAGCCGGCTCGATGCGTCGGGGACGACGGTGAAGACGATCTGCCGGGCCTTGGGTTGCCCCATCCAGTAGTCGTCATGGCTTTCGAGAACGGCGCGCTGGTCGCGCTGGAACGATGCGACGCGGTAAGGTCCGCTGCCGATCGGCTTTTGACGGAGGCCGGCGATGCCCTGCTCGGCATAGGCTTTGGCTGAATGGATCCAGCCGCCATAGGCGGCCAGGCGCTGCGGCATCACCACGTCGGGCGTCTTGGTGCGCAACAGAATGGTGTCGCGCGATTCCGCCTCGACCGAAGCGAGATGGCCGAAATTGACGCGTCCCTCATGATGTTGAACCTGAGCCCCGTACATGCGCTCCGGCGAGAAGGTGGAGAGCACGTCGTCGGCGCTCAGCACGGTCTCGTCATGCATCCGCACGCCCTGTCGGAGCTTGACCTCCCAGGTCAGCGGGTCGCGCTGGCGCAGCGAGGTGGCGAGATGCGGCACGAGCTGCTGCCGCGCCTTCGGCTGCCTCAGCCAGGAAGTCGCGGCGCCAGAGCGTGTCGAAGACGTTGTACGTGACCCGCAAGCCGACATTCGAGATCGACTCGAGCGGCTCCAGCGTCGGCGGCAGGGCCTGCACCGCGACGCGCAGGATCGGCCGCGTATCGCTCTGTGCCCGCACCAGGCGGGGCAACAAAGCCGGCGCGGCAATGCCGCCGGCGAGCAGATGACGACGCGTGACCATGGCTTCCCCTCCTCACGGGAGCGGCAAACTGGTCAGCGGCGTTGACAGGCTGATGACGGCTTTCAGTGAATCTCCGGCTCGGGGATTTTCGCCGTGCCCTCGAGGTAGTCGAAGTCGCAGCCCTTGTCTGCCTGGCGGATATGGGCGGCCGACATCTTGCCGTAGCCGCGCGGATAGTCGCGGTCCGGTGGGGTCCAGGCGGCGAGACGGGCGGCGATTTCCGCGTCGGTCAGGGCGACCGAGATGCTGCGCGCCTCGACATCGACGCTGATGACGTCGCCGGTCTGCACGGCGGCGAGCGGCCCGCGGATATAGGCTTCGGGCGCGACATGCAGCACGCAGGCGCCGTAGCTGGTGCCCGACATGCGGGCGTCCGAGATGCGCAGCATGTCGCGCACGCCTTGCTTCAGCAGCTTCTTCGGGATCGGCATCATGCCCCATTCCGGCATGCCGGGACCACCGACCGGGCCGCAGTTCTTCAGCACCATGATGTGGTCGGCGGTGACGTCGAGGCTCTCGTCGTTCACGGCCTTCATCATCGCGTTGTAGTCCTCGAAGACCAGCACCGGGCCGGAATGCTTCAGCAGGCGCGGCTCGGCGGCGGAGGGCTTGATGACGCAGCCATCGGGGGCGATGTTGCCCTTGAGCACCGCGAGGCCGTTGGCGGTCGTCACCGCGTTGTCGAGCGGGCGGATGACGTTGTCGTCATAGACGGTGGCGAGCGCGATGGTCTCCGAGATCGGCTTGCCGGTGACCGTCATCGCGTCGGTGTGGAGTTTGCTCTCGAGCTGCTTCAGCAGGGCAGGCAGCCCGCCGGCATAGAAGAAATCCTCCATCAGGAATTCGCCGGACGGGCGCAGATTGGCGATCACCGGCACGGTACGCGAGACGGCGTCGAAATCGTCCGGCGTCAGCGACACGCCGGCGCGCCCGGCCATGGCGATCAGGTGGATGATGGCGTTGGTCGAGCCCGCCACCGCCATGTGGACGGTCAGCGCATTCTCGAAGCTCTTGCGGGTGAGGATGCGGTCCGGCGTCAGATCCTCCCAGACCATCTCGACGATGCGCTTGCCTGATGCTGCGGCCATGCGGGGATGGGCGGCGTCGGCGGCGGGGATGGCGGAGGCGCCCGGCAGGGTCAGGCCGAGCACCTCGGCATGGCTCATCATGGTGGCGGCCGTGCCCATCACCATGCAGGTGCCATGCGAACGGGCGATGCCGCTTTCCATGTCTTTCCACTGGTCGTCAGTGATGTTGCCGGCTTCCTTCTCGGCCCAGTATTTCCAGACGTCCGCGCCCGAGCCCAGCACCTTGCCGGCCCAGTTGCCGCGCAGCATCGGCCCCGCCGGGACATAGATGAAGGGCAGCCCGGCGCTGCAGGCGCCCATGATCAGGGCCGGCGTGGACTTGTCGCAGCCACCGAGCAGCACCGCGCCATCCAGCGGGTGGGAGCGGATCGATTCCTCCGTCTCCATCGCCAGGAAGTTGCGATAGAGCATGGTGGTCGGCTTCTGGTACTGCTCCGAGACCGACATCACGGGGATCTCGACCGGAAAGCCTCCCGCCGCCCAGACCGCCCGCTTCACCGCATCCGCGCGGTCGCGCAGATGGGTGTGGCAGGGGTTGATCTCCGACCAGGTGTTGATGATGCCGATGACCGGCTTCCCCATGAACTCGTCATGGGCGAACCCCATCTGCAGCGCCCGCGAGCGGTGACCGAAGGAGCGCAGATCGCTGGCGCCGAACCAGCGCTTGCTGCGCAGCGTGTCGGGCGTCTTGCGGGCAGGATCCTTGCGGGGATGGGACGACATAGGCGTTTCCTCGGATGGTTTCTTGTGTTGAGCACCGGGCGTCATGGTCGGGCTTGACCCGACCATCGCGAAAACCAATGCGATCGCGTCCTGAGATTCTCGGGTCTACGCTTCGCTGCGCCCGAGAATGACGGATCTCACTCCGCAGCCGCGCGCTGGGCGCCCCAGCCGGAGACGATGGCGCGCAGTTGCGCCTTCTCCTCGGCGTTGAGCTCCGGCAGGCCGGGCAGGCGGACGGGGCCGACGGCGGTGCCGAGCAGGCCGAGCGCTTCCTTGACGACGGTGACGTTGGCGCCGTTGCCGTATTTCGTGCGCAGCGTCTCGAAACCGGCGATGGCGTCGACCTCGACCCGCGCGGCGGCGTAGTCGCCCTTTTCTAGTGCGTGCCAGACGGCGAGCGAGCGTTCAGGGGCGACATTGATCAGGCCGGAGGTGAAGCCGCGGGCGCCCAGTGCATAGAAGGGCGCCGCCCAGCCCTCGGCGAGGCCGCAGATCCAGTTCGCGGATGTGCCTTGCGTGGCCCGCACGCATTCGGACAGCAGCATCATATTGGTCGAGGCGAATTTGACGCCGGCGACATTCGGGTGGGTCGCCACGCGTACCAGATCCTTCACGCCGATCGCATCCGAGCGGATATAGGCCACCAGCGGTAGCGTCAGCGCCTCGGCGATGGCGAGGATGTAGTCCGCCTGGGATTGCGGCGCGGCGAAGGGGTCGAGCGGGTGATGCACCATCACCGCGTCGCAGCCGGCCTTGGCTGCGAGCTTCCCGGTCGCGACCGCCTCGCGCAGGGACCTGCCAATTCCGGCGGTGACCAGCGCCTTGCCGGCGGCCGCCTCGGCGGCCACCGCATGGCTGCGCACGACCTCGTCCGTCGTCATCGGGTAGAATTCGCCGGTGTTGCCGGCCGAGACGATATTGTGGATGCCCGCGGCGGCGATGCGCGCAACAATCTTCCCCGTCACCGCCCAGTCGGCCTCGCCATCCGCGCCCCAGGCGGTGACATGCACGCCCGAAATGCCGCGCAACGCACCGCGGATTTTATCACTCGTCATAGTCCAACCCTTCCGCATCGGCGCCGAACACCTGCCGCACATGGGCTTTCGCCGAGCGGACGATGTGGCGGCGCATTCTTTCTTCGGCGAGCGCGGGATCGCGCGCTCGCAGTGCCTCGTAGATGGAGCGATGTTCCTCGAAGCCCTGGCCGCGCTCGGACGGCTCCGAGAGCAGGGCGATGCGCTGGGCATGGTCGTACATGCGCTGCCCGTCGAGCCGGCGTTCGAGATAGCCGCAGCCCGAGATTCGGTGGATTGCGCCGTGATAGGCCTCGTTCAGGGTGACGAGGTCCTCCAGCGCGCTGTGCTGCGTCGCATGCGCCATCTCCTCGATCAGCCGCGCGATCTCCGACAGGTCGGCCTCGCTGAGACGGTTGGCGGCAATATGCGTCATGACGCTTTCGAGCGCGGCGCGCCCCAGCGCCATCTCGAGCGCTTGGCGGGGCGAGAACTCAACGAAGACGCCGCGGCGCGCCTCGGTGCGCACCAGTCCCTCGCTCTCCAGCTTTCGGATGGCATCCTTCACCGGCGTCGTGCTGACGCCGAGCATCTCGGCCAGATGGCGTTCGTTCAGGCGTTCGCCATTGCGAAAGCGCCCCGCCACGATCGCCCGGCGCAGCCGCTCATGCACATGCTCGCGCAGGGAGCGCAGCAGGTGAGGGGCGACGGGTTCGATGGTCAGCGTCTGGGGCATTGTCTGTCCGGGGGCGGGCGCCGGCCCTCGCGAATCCGCCATGCGGCCCGCGAAGCCGATGCTCCATCACCGCATCACTCACCACAAAGGACAAGCGGCGACAAGTCTGAAATTTCAGATTTCAAATCTGGAATCCTGTGCTATCGGATGGGGCAAGGATCCGACAACGGACCGCGCCGGCGCCGATGTGCCGGCACAGCGACAGTCATGGGAGGACTACAGATGACGATGACACGCAGGGCGGCGCTGGCCGCCGCTTGCCTGCTGGCCGCTCCGGCCGCGCTGGCGCAGAGCGACTATCCCGGCAACAAGGTGGTGACGATCGTGGTGCCCTTCGCGGCCGGCGGCACGACAGACCTGCTCGGACGCGTCTTGGCCGAGCGGCTCGGCGCCCGGCTCAACGGCAAGTTCATCGTTGAGAACCGGCCCGGCGCCGGCGGCAACACCGGCGTGGCGGCGGTCGCCCGGGCTGCTCCCGACGGCTACACCCTGACCATGGGCACGGTCTCGACCCATGCGATCAATCCGGCCGTCTATGCGAAGATGCCCTTCGACCACATCAAGGATTTCGCGCCGATCTCGCAGGTGGCGAGCGTGCCCAACATCCTGATGGTCAATGTCGATCTGCCGGTGAAGACGGTGCCAGAGCTGATCGACCTGCTGAAGAAGAACCCCAACAAGTATTCCTTCGGCTCCTCGGGGGCGGGCACCTCGACCCATATGGCGGCCGAGCTCTTCAAGGTCTCGACCGGCACCGACATGGTGCATGTGCCCTATCGCTCGAGCGGGCAGGTGACGCAGGACCTGCTCTCGGGCCAGATCCAGATCACCTTCGACAACATCACCATCGCCTGGCCGCATGTCGAAGCCGGCAAGATCCGGGCGCTCGCCACGGCCACGCCCGAGCGCCTCGCCGTCGCCAAGGACATGCCGGCGCTGGCCGAGTTCATTCCGGGTTATGCCGCGGCGTCCTGGCACGGCTTCTTCGCGCCGTCCGGTGTGCCGAAGGAGATCGTCGCCAAGCTTTCGACTGAAGTTCAGGCGATCATGCGCGAGCCCGGCGTCATCGACCAGATGAAGAAGCTCGGCGTCGATCCGGTGGGGTCGAGCCAGGAGCAGTTCACCGCCCATATCGCCGCCGAGACCAAGCGCTGGGCTGATGTGGCGCAGAAGGCGAATGTCCGGATCGAGTGATCGAAGGGCCGATCATCCCGCCAGCGCGACCGCCTGACGCGGCGGTCTGCGCTTCCGGTGCTCACGGACCGATGTCCGCTCCGCTCCGGTTCTCGACCGCCACGCCATTCGTCTCACGCTGACGACATGCTCGACCCTTCGCTGGAGCCTTAGCCAACATCATGACCACCCTCACCGACGAAAACCGCAAGAAGCTCAAGCGCGTCTCGACCGCGACCCTGACGACGGCGCTGTTCAAGCGCGGCTTCCGCAATGTCTTCATCCAGGACGTGCGGCCGCTGAGCCAGAAGGGCGAGAGCATGGTCGGCGAGGCGTTCACGCTGCGCTACATCCCGGCGCGGGAGGATCTCGATCATCTCGGCACCTTCGAGGGGACGCAGCATCCGCAGCGCCGCGCGGTCGAGGACTGCCCGCCTGGCCATGTCATGGTGATCGACTCACGCAAGGACCCGCGCGCGGCCTCCGCCGGCGGCATCCTGGTGTCGCGGCTGATGCAGCGCGGCGTCGCCGGCATCGTCACCGATGGCGGCTTCCGGGACTCGCCCGAGATCGCAGCCATGGCGATCCCGGCCTATCACAACCGCCCGAGCGCGCCGACCAACCTGATCCGCCACCACGCACTCGACATCAACGCGCCGATCGCCTGCGGCGATGTCGCGGTCTATCCGGGCGACATCATCGTCGGCGACGGCGAGGGCGTCTGCGTCATCCCCGCCCATCTCGCCAACGAGATCGCGCCCGAGGTCTACGAGCAGACTGCCTATGAGGACTTCGTCGCCGAGCGGGTCCGCGGCGGGCAAGGCATCTTCGGGCTCTATCCGGCCAACGAACAGACCAAGGCCGAGTTCGCGGCGTGGCGGCCCGGCTGGTCCTGACCGACCTGATCCAGACCTGAATGACGGCGAAGCCGGCCGTGACGCGGGCTGAATCGGGACGCTGCCGAGGCGGCGCGTCCCGCCACGACCACAATCACCATAAAATCTGGGGGGACATCATGGTTGAAACGTCGCGTCGTCAATGGCTCGCGGGCGGCCTCGCCGCTGCCGGTTCCGCGCTGGCGGGGCCGGCGCTCGGACAGGCCTTTCCGTTCAAGCCGAACCAGCGTTATCCCGATCCGTCGGTCGAGATCCTCGATCCGAGCTTCGGCAAGTACCGGATCTATTCGAGCACGATCGAGCAGGTCGCCAGCGGCATGCGCTGGGCCGAGGGGCCGGTGTATTTCCCGGAAGGGCGCTATGTCCTGGTCAGCGACATCCCCAACAACCGGATCATGAAGTATGACGAGGTGAAGAACAGCTTCACCGTCTTCCGCGAGAACGCCAATTTCGCCAACGGCAATGCGCGCGACCGTCAGGGGCGGCTCGTCACCTGCGAACACTCGATCACGCGCCGCGTCACCCGCACCGAGAAGAACGGCAAGATCACCGTCCTGGCCGACCGCTTCGAGGGCAAGCGCCTGAACGCGCCCAACGATGTCGTCGTGAAGTCCGACGACACGATCTGGTTCACCGATCCGCTCTTCGGCATCAACGGGGAGTGGGAGGGCTCGCGCGCCAAGTCCGAGCAGGCGACGACCAACGTCTACCGCATCGGCACGGACGGGAAGCTGATTGCGGTCGTGACCGACCTGCTCAACCCCAATGGGCTCGCCTTCTCGCCCGACGAGAAGAAGCTCTATGTCGTGGAATGGCGGGGCACGCCGAACCGCAGCATCTGGAGCTTCGACATCGACGCACAGGGCAAGGCCTCGAACAAGACGAAGGTCGTCGACGCCGCCGATTTCGGCGCGCTCGACGGGTTCAGGGTCGATCGCGACGGCAATCTCTGGTGCGGCTATGGCAGCAACGGCGCCCTCAATGCCGAGCCAGTCGAGACGGGTGGACGCAAGGTCTTCGGCCTGCGCGGCAAGCCAGAGGATCTCGACGGGGTCATGGTGTTCAGCCCGGCCGGAAAGCCGCTGGCCTTCATTCGACTGCCGGAGCGTTGCGCCAATCTCTGCTTCGGCGGCCCCAAGGGCAATCGCCTCTACATGGCGAGCAGCCATTCGCTCTACGCCCTCTATGTCGAGGCGCATGGCGCGGTCTGAGGGATCTGGGAGCCCGGCACAACCTAAGCGATTGACGCAGCGTCACCGTTAACCGCGGCTTGAGATGTCTTGACTAATCTCGCCTTCCCGATGAGCGCTGGAGGCGAGCGTGAACGCGACGAAACAGGCCTGCCGGCGATGACAGCGAAAGCGACATGGCCGGCACGCTACCATGACTGGGTCAATCGCCGGCTGTGCATCGTCCCGCTGGACGAGGCCGAGGCGGCGTCGCTTCGCCGTGCGCAGGGGGAGCAGTTCGCCCGCATCCTGCCGGCGATCCTGCTTTCCAACCTGCTTTCGGCGGTGCTCGTCGCCATCACGGCCATGCTCCATGGCTGGCTCTGGTTTCCGTTGTTCTGGAGCGGCTCCGTCGTCGCCATCGGCGTGCTCGGCATTCTGCGGATCACACGGATCCGCGAGCGGAATCGCGATGACTGTCCGTCCGCCAAGTTCAACGACCGCATCCTGATCGACTCCGCCCTGATGGCCGCGCCCTGGCTGGTGATGGCCGCGGTGTTCAACCCGACCGTCGTTCCCGAGATGGAGGTGCTGACGGCGACGCTGCTGGCGGGGCTCGTCTGCGCCGGCACCTTCACCATGGCCAGCATGCCCGCGGCGGCGCTGCTCTTCGCCGGGCTGATCCTCGGGGCGCGCGTTCTCCACATCGCCCTGTCGCCGCTCGACCATGCCGTCGAGAACCTGACCTTCCAGTGGATCTACGGTTCGGTGATGCTGGTCTCGCTGCGCAGCATGGCGCAGCTCTTCCTGGACAGGGTGCGCGCCATCGGCAGCGCCCAGGCGCTGGGCGTCGAGGCGCAGGCGCGGGCGCGGGTCGAGGAGGCGCGGCGCGAGGAGGTGGAGCATCAGGCCGATGCGTTCCGCCACGAGATCGGCGCGATCCTCCAGCCGGTCTTCCAGTCGGTCGACCATATGAACGGGGCGGCCGAGCAGCTGGTGGCGATCTCGCAGCGCTCGCAGGACAAGCTCGGCGGGCTGCTGACGCAGGTTGGCGAGGCCAGCGACGACATCGCCTCCGTCGAAGCCTGCTCGCATCAGCTGACCGACACCATCGCGCTGATCCGCACCGAAGCGGACCGGACGACGCAGCTCGTGCGGACGGCGGCGGCGGATGTGGCGGCGTCGATCGCGATCAAGGAGCAGCTGACCCGCTCCGTGCGGGATATCGGCGAAGTCTCGGACCTGATCCGTGAGATCGCCGCCCAAACCAATCTGCTCGCGCTGAACGCCACCATCGAGGCGGCCCGCGCCGGCATCGCCGGACGCGGCTTCGCCGTGGTCGCGACCGAGGTGAAGGGGCTGGCCGAGCGCACCGAGGCGGCGACGAAGGAGATCTCGGACCGGATCGAGGAGGTGAGGACGGCGACCGAGCGCTCGCTCGCCGCCGTGATGAACATCAGCGTCTCCACGGAGGCGATCGTCGGCGCGACCGGCGGGATCGTGCTCGCGGTCGATCAGCAGGCCGAGGCGATCCGTACCATGGTCGATCTGCTGGGGCGGGCGGTCCGGGAAACGCAGCGCGCCGCGAGCGCGATCGATCTGGTCGCGGCCGATGCGGCGCTGACCATGGACAATGGCCGTCAGGTCTCCGAGGCGGCGGCCGGAGTCGATGGCTCCGCGCGGCGCCTGGACGATTCCGTGTCGCGCTTCTCGCGCCAGGTCGTCGGCGGCTGATCAGCTTTCGCGGACGCCGTAGAAGTCGCGATACCAGGCGACGAAGCGGGCGATGCCGGTCTCGATCGGCGTGTCGGGACGGAAATCGACCCGCGCCATCAGGTCCGAGACATCGGCATAGGTCGCCCGCACATCGCCGGGCTGCATCGGCAGATGCCGCTTGATCGCGGCCTTGCCGCAGGCGGCCTCGATCACCGCGATGAAGCGGTCGAGCCGGACGGGCGTGTGGTTGCCGATGTTGTAGATGCGCCAGGGCGCTGCAGCCGTGGCGGGGTCATGAGCAGCACCCGCGTCGCCGGGTTTCGGCGGCAGCGCGGCCAGGCGGACGATCGCCTCGCTGATGTCGTCGACATAGGTGAAGTCGCGGCTCATCTCGGCCTCGGCATAAACCTCGATCGGCCGGCCTTCGAGGATCGCCTTGGTGAACTTGAAATAGGCCATGTCCGGTCGGCCCCAGGGGCCGTAGACGGTGAAGAAGCGCAGGCCCGTGGCGGGAATTCCATAGAGCTGGGCATAGCTGTGCGCCATCAGCTCGTTGGCGCGCTTGGTCGCGGCGTAGAGCGAGACCGGATGGTCGGCGCCGTCATGCTCGCTGAAGGGCACCTTGGCATTGGCGCCATAGACGGAGCTCGACGAGGCATAGACGAGATGCGCGACCGGGTGGCGCCGGCAGGCCTCGAGCACCGAGAGGAACCCGTCGAGATTGGAGTGGGCATAGGCGCGGGGATTGTCGAGCGAGTAGCGCACGCCGGCCTGGGCCGCGAGATGGATCACCGCCTCGGGGCGGAAGGCGGCGAAAGCCGCGAGCATCCCGTCATAGTCGGCGATGTCGAGCGGCTGGAACGAAAAGCCCTCGCGCGGCAGCAGGCGGTCGAGCCGCGCCTGCTTGAGAGCGGGGTCGTAGTAGGGCGTCAGATTGTCGATGCCGAGGACCTCGACGCCGCGGGCGAGCAGGGCCTGCGTGACATGGAAGCCGACGAAGCCAGCCGCGCCGGTCAACAGGACGCGCCGGGGTGAAACCGTGGTCATCGTGCCCGTTCCGCCCTGTCGGGGAAAGAGCGGGAGGGTCGCGATCACGGCTCCCGCCTGACCGAACCCAATGTTTCAGATCGGCCGGCCTGTCAATCAGGCGGGCTTGCGCGTGCCGCCGCGCGCCGTCGGCGCGTCCTCGTCCAGCAGATCCTCGACGGGGTCCAGGCCGAGATCGTCGTCCTGGAGCACGCGCCAGCCCGAGCCCTCGAGATCGGCATACTGGCCGTTGCGCATGCACCAGAAGAAGGCGGCGAGCCCGGCGAGGCCCAGCCCGAGCGCCAGTGGGAACAGGATGACGAGGATGTTCATGATGCGGCCTTGGTGATGGGCGCCGCCGGCTGCCGCGCCGCGCGAAGGGCGTTGAGCGTGACGACGAGCGAGGAGCCGGACATGGCGGCGGCGGCGACGAGCGGCGTCGCGAACCCTGCGATCGCCACCGGGACGGCGATGGCGTTGTAGAGAACGGCGAACCAGAGGTTCTCCATCATCAGCGTGCGCGCCTTGCGGGCGATGGCGATGGTGGCAGCGACCGGTGCCAGGCTGTCGCCGAGGAAGACGATGTCGGCGGCCGCCTGGGCGAGATGGGTCGCGCTGATCGGCGACATCGAGACATGGGCCTTGGCGAGGGCGGGGGCATCGTTGAGCCCGTCGCCGACCATCAGCACCTTGCGGCCGGTCTTCGCCAGATCGTCGAGGACGTGCAGCTTCTCGTCGGGGCGCAGTCCCGACTGCCACTGGGAGATGCCGAGATCACGCGCTACGGCGGCGACGGCGCTTTCGCGGTCGCCGGAGAGGATGATCGGCTCGAGGCCGAGGCGACGGAGAGACTCGACGCAGGCGCGTGCCTCGGGGCGCAGCTTCTGGCCGACGGCGAAGACGGCCTCCCGGTCGCCATGCCGCCAGGCGATCAGCGAGGCGGTCGGCAGGTCGGCTGCGACGCGTTCGGCCAGGGCTTCCGCCCCGCAGAAGGCCGGGCTGCCGAGCCGCATCTCGACGCCGTCGACCAGGGCCGAGAGGCCGAGGCCGCGATGCTCCTGCGTCTCGGCGAGCGGGGCGCGGCTGCCGGCCGCGCGGCTGATCGCCTGGGCGAGCGGATGCCGGCTGGCTGCGGCGAGCGCAGCGGCGGCGGCGAGGCTGTCGGCGGCGATCTCGTCGGCATTGAGCAGGTCGGGCTCGGGCAGGGTGAGCGTTCCCGTCTTGTCGAAGACGACGAGGTCGGCCTCTGCCAGCCGTTCCAGCGCGTCGCCCTCCTTGAGCATGACCTGGCGGCGGAACAGGGCCGAGGCCGTCACGACCTGAACGGCGGGGATGGCGAGGCCGAGCGCGCAGGGGCAGGTGATGATTAGCACCGTGATCGCGATGATCAGGGCTTCCTGCCAGGCGAGGCCGAAAGCGATCCAGCCGACGAGGGTCGCGAGCGCCGTGGCGTGGACCAAGGGGGCGTAGAGGCGGGCGGCCCGGTCCGAGAGGCGGACATAGCGCGAGCGGCTCTCCACCGCCTGGCTCATCAGGCGCTCGATCTCGTCGAGCAGCGTGCCGGCACCGGCGGCGACGACGCGGACTCCGAGCGCGCCCGTGAGGTTCATCGTGCCGGCATGGACCTGCGCGCCGGCTTGGATCGGCGCCGGATCGGTCTCGCCAGTGACGAGGCTGCGGTCGATCTCGGAATGCCCGGTCTCGACGATGCCGTCGACGCAGACGCGCTCGCCCGGCTGCACCAGCACAAGGTCGCCCGGCACGATCGCCGCGATGGGCAGGGTTACGGTGGTGCCGTCCGCCATCAGGCGGGTCGCGGTCTCGGCCTTGAGCGCGGCGAGATTACCCGCGAGGTCGCGGGTGCGCCGCCGCATCATCTGGTCGAGATAGCGGCCGATCAGCAGGAAGAAGATCAGCATCACCGCGCCGTCGAAATAGGCGTGGTCGGAATGGTTGGCAGTCTCGACGACGGACATGCCGAGCGCCAGCACGATGCCGAGCGTGATCGGCACGTCCATGTTGACCGCGCCGGCGCGCAGGGCCCGCAGCGCGCTCTCGAAGAAGGGGCGCCCGGCATAGGCCGCCGTCGGCAGGGCGATCAGGGCCGAAAGCCAGTGGAAGAAGTCGCGCGTGACCGGGCTGATGTCGCCATTGGCTCCCGACCACACCGAGACCGAGAGCAGCATGATGTTCATGGCGGCAAAGCCCGCCACGGCGAGGTAGCGCAGCAGCCGCCGCTCCTCGAGCGTGACGCTGTCGCGCTCGGCCGAGGGCAGGAAGGGATAGGCCTTGAAGCCGAGCGCGCCGAGCCGCTCGATCACGGCTTCCGGACGCAGCGTGCCCTCAGTCCACTCCACGGTGACGCGCTTCAGCGCGAGGTTGACGCGCGCCTTCAGGATCGCGGCGTCCTTGCCGAGGCCGTTCTCGATGGCGTGCATGCAGCCCGCGCAGCGGATGCCCTCGACGGCGAGCTCCATGCCCGCGACCCCGCCCTCGCCATGGCGTACGAAGACGGAGAGATCCTGCTGCGTCGCCACGGGGTCAGTCCTCCAGCACAATGCGACTGCGGGTGACGAAGACCGTCTCGTCGCCGCGCCGCGCGATGATGGCGAGCGTCCAGCCGCCGGCATGGATCGCGGCCATGTCGGCGCGGTAGGTTCCGGGCGCAGCCTCGGCGAGCGCGGCTTCCCGGTCCTCGCGGCGCGTGGCGGGGTGCTCGAGGCGCGCGGCTACTGACAGCCCCGTGACGGGCGCGCCCGCACGGTCGCGCAGCGACAGGTTCACGACGGCGTCGGTTCCGCTGCGACGAAGGCGTGCCTCGGCCGTCCAGCCGCGCGCGGCCTGCTCCTGCATCCGTGCGATCTCGCCGTTGTAGCGCTGGCTGGTCTCATAGGCGCTCTTCACGTCCACGCCGGGCATGGTGCTGATCGCGACCGTCATCATCAGGCCGTTGACGCCGGCGACAACGACGAAGAAGCCGACCAGCGTCGCCGCCACCATCCGGCCGCTCAGGCGGAAGGGGCGGTCGTTGCGCGGCGGGGCCGGCGCGATCAGGTCCACGGGCATGATGAAGGCTCCACAGCAGGACATGGCGTGCCCCCTCAGGGCGCGATGAAATGGTCGGTGGCGGTCACCATCTCGCCGGCGAAGAGATCGGCGGCGGTGAAGGTGATCGTCTGGGTCTTGTCGGGATGCACATCCGGCGGCAGCGTCACCAGCACGCGCACCTCGCGCGAGGAATCCGGTGCGACGGAGACAACGGGGCGCAGATCCGCCGTGGCGGCAACGCCGACCGCCTCGATCCGGATGCCCGGCAGGCCGTGCACCGTCAGCGCGACGGGGCGTTCGTCGGGCCGCTTGTTGAGGATCCGAATCGTGTACGCGTTGCGGATCGAACCGTCGCTCAGCCGCACGAAGAGCGGCGAGCGGTCGTGCAGCACCGAGAGCTCGACGGTGCGGCGGGTCGCAAGCTGCCAGACCATGGCGCCGCCGACCACGAGGATCAGCGCGGCATAGATCATCGTGCGCAGGCGCAGCGGGTTGTAGACGGGGGTCTCGCCGGCGATGCGCCGCTTGACGTTGTCGTCGGTGTCGTAGCCGATCAGGCCCTTGGGGCGGCTGATCTTCTCCATCACGTTGTCGCAGGCGTCGATGCACAGCCCGCACTGGATGCAGTCGAGCTGGGCGCCGTCGCGGATGTCGATGCCGGTGGGACAGACGGCGACGCATTGGCGGCAGTCGACGCAATCGCCCGCGGGCTGGCCCTCCTTGCGCAGACGCTCGGCCTGTTTCACCGAGACGCGCGGATCGCCGCGGTCGTAGCGATAGGTGACGTTTAGGGCCTCGTCGTCGGTCAGGGCCGCCTGGATGCGCGGCCAGGGGCACATGTAGTTGCAGACCTGCTCGCGCATGATGCCGGCGAGCGCATAGGTCGTGAAGGTCAGGATCGCGATGAAGGCATAGGCCGTCGTCGAGGCCTGGAAGGTCGCGAGATCGCGCACCAGCGTGGGCGCGTCGGCGAAATAGAGCACCCAGGCGCCGCCGGTCCACCAGGCGATCATCAGCCAGACGAAATGCTTGGCCGACTTCCGCCAGGCCTTGCTGACGGTCCACGGCCCCTCGTCGAGCTTGATCCGCTCGCGCCGGTCACCCTCGAAAAACCGCTCGACCGCGAGGAACAGGTCGGTCCAGACCGTCTGGGGGCAGAGATAGCCACACCAGACGCGGCCGGCGACGGCGTTCATCAGGAACAGCACGAAGGCGGCCATGATCAGCAGGCCGGTGAAGTAGTAGACCTCCTGCGGCCAGATCTCGATGAAGAAGAAATAGAAGCGGGCATTGGCGAGGTCGGCCAGAACCGCCTGATTTGGCAGGTTCGGGCCGCGCTCCCAGCGCAGGAAGGGAAGCAGGTAGTAGACGCCGAGGCAGAGCCCGAGGATCAGCCACTTGGCACGCCGATAGGGGCCGGACACGCTTTGCGGATAGACCTTCTTCGTCGGTGCGAAGAGCGGCAGATCCCCGAGATCGGTCTCCTGAAGGGCCATGGCTACTGGCCCCCTCCCAGCGAATGGACATAGATCGTCAGGGCCTTGACCGTGGTCGGGTCGAGGCGCTGGCCCCAGGCCGGCATCACGCCGGCGCGGCTGTTGGTGATGGTCTCGGTCAGCGAGGCCATGTCCATGCCGTAGAGCGAGATCGCGTCGCTGAGGTTCGGCGCCCCGAGCTCCTTGTTGCCCTTGCCGGCGTCGCCATGGCAGGCGGCGCAGTTCGTGGCGAAGAGCTCGCGGCCCTTGACCAGGTCGGCGCCCTGCTCGGTCGGCAGGCCGGCGAGTTCGCGGACATGGTTGGCGACGGCGCGGATCTCGGCGGGCTTCAGCACGCCATCCTTTCCGAAAGCGGGCATCTGGCTGATGCGGCTGTCGGCATTGCCGGCAACGCGGACGCCGTTCTGGAGCGTCTGGTGGATCTCGGCCAGCGTGCCGCCCCACAGCCAGTCGTCGTCGTTCAGGTTGGGATAGCCCTTCGAGCCGCCCCCGCCGACGCCGTGGCAGGCGGCGCAGTTGTCGCCGAAGGCGGCCTTGCCCTGGGCCATGGCGATGCGGAACAGCGACGGGTCGGCCTTGATCTGCTCCAGCGAGGCTTCCGCCAGGCCGCTGGACTGGGTGGCGCGATGCTGCTGCAGCAGAGCGAGATCCTTGGCGATCTCGATGCGCGAGGCATAGCCGATGACGCCCTTTGTCGCGCCAGTGATCAGCGGCCAGGCCGGGTAGACGACCCAGTAGCCCACCGACCAGACGATGGTGGCGTAGAAGATGCCGAGCCACCAGCGCGGCAGCGGCGTGTTGAGTTCGCGGATCCCGTCCCACTCATGGCCGGTCGTGGACACGCCGGTATGGGCGTCCACCTCGTGATGGTCCTGATGCTGAGCCATGGTTCAGTCGTCCTGCAACGGGGTGCGGGCGGCCTCCTCGAACCGGGCCCGGTTGGCCGGCCAGAAGGCGTAGACGCAGACGGAGAGAAAGATGCCGACGAAGTAGAGGAGGCCGGCGGACTGCGCGAAGCGCGCGAGCCACTGATAGGTCGTGTCCATGGTCCCCTCGCTCAGCGGATGTTGGCTTTGTTGTCGTAGAGCTTGAAGTCGACGAGCGTGCCGAGCACCTGGAGATAGGCGATCAGCGCGTCGGCCTCGGTGATACGGGCCGGATCGCCGTCGAAATCGCGGGCCTGGACCTTGGGGTAGCGCGCCTCGAGCTCGCCGGCCTTGGGGTGCTCCGGCGTGGCCTGGGCACGCAGATCGGTGGCGGCCTGGGCGATCATCTCGTCGGTGTAGGGCACGCCGCCGCCGCGATTGGCGCGCAGCTCATCGGCGATGTCGTCGAACTTCAGCTCGTTCCTGGTCAGGAAGGGGTAGCCGGGCATGATCGACTGCGGCACCAGCGAGCGCGGATCGGCGAGATGGGCGCGCTGCCACTCGTCGGAATACTTGCCACCGACGCGGGCGAGGTCCGGCCCCGTGCGCTTCGAGCCCCACTGGAAGGGCTTGTCGTACATGCTCTCCGCCGCCAGCGAGTAGTGGCCGTAGCGCTCGATCTCGTCGCGCAGCGGGCGGATCATCTGGCTGTGGCAGTTGTAGCAGCCCTCGCGGACATAGATGGCGCGGCCGGCCAGCTCGAGCGGGGTGTAGGGGCGCATGCCCTCGACCTTCTCGATCGTGTTCTTCAGGTAGAAGAGCGGCGCGATCTCGACCAAGCCACCGACCGAGATCACCAGCAGCACGCCGATGATCAGGATGATGGAGTTGGTCTCGAAGATCTTGTGCTTGGACCAGAGCGACTTGCGCGGGGCGTTGTGTTCGATGCTCGTCATGGAAGCAGTCCTTACTCGGCCGGCACGAGGGCGGGCTGAAGCGGGGCGTTGTCCTGGGCGCTCTCCGGCTCGCCGCTGCGGATGGTCATCCAGACGTTGAAGACCATGATCAGCGCGCCGGTCAGGAAGAGTGCGCCGCCCAGCGCCCGGATGACGTAGAAGGGGTGCATCGCCGCGACCGTCTCGATGAAGGAGTATTCGAGGAAGCCGAGCGAGGTGTAGGCGCGCCACATCAGGCCCTGCAGGATGCCGGAGACCCACATCGCCGAGATGTAGAGGACGATGCCGAGCGTCGAGACCCAGAAGTGCCAGTTCACCAGCTTGAGCGAGTAGAGCTCCTTGCGGTTCCAGAGCCAGGGAACGAGGCAGTAGATCGCGCCGAAGGAGATGTAGGCGACCCAGCCCAGCGCGCCGGAATGGACGTGGCCGATGGTCCAGTCGGTGTAGTGCGACAGCGAGTTGACCGCCTTGATCGACATCAGCGGGCCCTCGAAGGTCGACATGCCGTAGAAGGCCAGCGAGACGACCATCAGGCGCAGCACCGGGTCGGTGCGCAGCTTGTCCCAGGCGCCCGAGAGGGTCATGATTCCGTTGATCATGCCGCCCCAGGAGGGCATCCAGAGCATGATCGAGAAGGTCATGCCCAAGGTCTGCGCCCAGTCGGGCAAAGCGGTGTAGTGCAGGTGGTGGGGGCCGGCCCAGATATAGATGAAGATCAGCGCCCAGAAGTGGATGATCGAGAGGCGGTAGCTGTAGACCGGCCGGTTCGCGCGCTTGGGCACGAAGTAATACATGATCGCGAGGAAGCCGGCGGTGAGGAAGAAGCCGACCGCGTTATGGCCGTACCACCACTGGAACATCGCATCCTGCACGCCCGACCAGACGATGTAGGACTTGGGCGAGAGGATCGAGACCGGCAGCGCCAGATTGTTGCCGAGATGCAGGACGGCGATCGTGACGATGAAGGCGAGGTAGAACCAGTTCGCCACGTAGATGTGGGGTTCCTTGCGCTTCGCCAGCGTCAGCAGGAAGACCAGCAGATAGACGACCCAGACGATGGTCAGCCAGAGATCGGCATACCATTCCGGCTCGGCGTATTCCTTACCCTGGGTGATGCCGAGCAGGTAGCCCGTGCCGGCGATGACGATGAAGAGGTTGTAGCCGAGCACCACGAACCAGGGCGACAGATCCCCGGCGAGCCGGGCGCGCGAGGTGCGCTGGACGACGTAGAAGGAGGTCGCGATCAGCACGTTGCCGCCGAAGGCGAAGATCACCGCCGAGGTGTGGAGCGGGCGCAGCCGGCCGAAATTCGTCCAGGGCAGATCGAAATTCAGCACTGGGAAGGCGAGCTGGAGCGCGATGATCAGGCCGACGGTGAAGCCGGCGATGCCCCAGAACAGCGAGGCCAGCGTCGCGAACTTGACCGGGTCCATGTTGTAGTTGGGCCGGCCGTCGATCTCCTGCGGCGCCGGACCGGTGCCCGGCTTGAAGCAGCGGTTGCCGATCAGGAAGATGCTGCCGAGCGCCGCGGCCATGCCGACGGCGGCATGGAAGGCGTAGGGGCCATGATCGGTCTTCGCGGCGATCAGCAGAAGACCCAGGAAGGTCACTGCGGCGAGCGCCATGCCCACCATCTCGCCCATCGTCGCCTGTCGGATCGGATTGCCCGTCGTCGCCATGCCCAGCCCCTGCTCACCCTGCGGCGCTGTTCGCGCACGCTGTCATGGACGAGGCTTAGAGGGGGCGGTGCCGGCTAGCTTTGATCGATATCAAGCTAGCCGGTGGACGGCGTGTCGCAGTCTTAGATGAAGAGGTCCTTGCTCAGACGACGAGGTCTTTCGGCGGCACCGGCTCGCTGCGCGAGACATGGGCGATGTTGGCGAACATCCGCGACACGGTGGGGGCGAAATTGTCCGCGGCCATGGCGGCCAGATGCGGCGTGACCACGAGATTGTCGAGCGTCAGCAGGTCGCTGTCGGCCGGCAGTGGCTCGATGGCGTAGACATCCATCGCGGCGCCCGCGATCACCCGGTTGCGTAGGGCGACGACCAATTCGGCCTCGTTGACGACGCCGCCGCGCGCGACGTTGATGAGCACGGCGGTTTTCTTCATCTTCGCGAAGGCCTCGCGACCGATCAGGTTGGTGGTCTCCGGCGTCAGCGGGCAATGCAGCGAGACGATGTCCGCCTGCGCCAGGATCTCTGCCATCGTGGCATAGCGCACGCCCAGAGCCGCCTCTTCGGCCGCGTCCAGCGGCTGGCGCTTGCTGTAGAGGATGGTGCAGCCGAAGCCCCGGAGCAGCTTCGCGACGTTCTGGCCGATCGCGCCGAAGCCGATGAGGCCGACCGTCTTGCCCGACAGCATGAAGGTCTCACCCGGAAGGCTGCCGGTGCTCCAATGCCCCTTCTTCAGCTCGGCATGGCCGTAGCCGATATAGCGCAGAGCCGAGATCATCAGCCCGAGCGCGAATTCGGCAACGGGGAGCGCATTGCTGCCCGTGGTCCGGGCGACCTTGATGCCGAGTTCCCTGGCGGTGGCGATGTCGATATTGTCGTAGCCGACGCCCCATTTATGCAGCAGCTTCAGCCTCTTGCCTGCGCGCAGGACGTCGCCGGAGACGGCCACCTGTCCGGAGATGGCGTAGTCGGCCTCTGCGATGATCTCCTTCATGTGCTCGTCGCCCCGGGCGGTGCCATGGGTCAGCACGAAGCCCGGCGGCAGCAAGGCTCGCAGCTTCTCGGCACGCGCCGGCGTGGTCATGTCGAGGAGGCAGATGGTCTCGGTCATCGTCTCGTTCCGTTGTCAGATCGTGAAGCGGGCGCCGGCGCGGGCGAGGCCGCCCGAGATCGCGACCGGGGTGCCGTCGGCGCGCCAGCAGGCGGCGCCGGTGAGCGTGCCGTCGTCACCGAAGCGGATGGCGTTCATGCCGCCGGCGATTCGCGGCATCCGGACGATGCGGTGGCCGCGCGCGCGCAACGCGTCCGCGACGCTTTCGGGAAAGGCCTCTTCCAGCTCGAGCGCCCCGCCTTCTGTCCAGATGCGCGGCGCCTCGACGGCTTCCTGCAGGCTCATGCCGTGGTCGATCAGATTGACGATCGCCTGCAACGCCGAGGGGAAGATGCGCAGCGCGCCGGGCAGGCCGAGCGCGAAGGCGAGCCTGCCGTCCTTCAGCACGATCATCGGCGCCATCGAGGTGAAGACGCGCTTGCCGGGCTCGATCGAGAGCGCGCGGCCGGGATGCGGGTCGAAATTGAACATGTAGTTGTTGGCCAGCATCCCCGTGCCGGGGATCTGGGTGCAGGCGCCGAACAGGCCGTTGATGGTCTGTGTCGCGGTGACGACGTTGCCGTCGGAATCGGCGACGGTGACATGGGTGGTGTCGTTGGATTCGCCCGGCGCCAGACCCGCAGACCAAGTCTTGGCCTCGTCCATGGCGATGAGCGCGCGGCGTTCGTCAGCATAGGCCTTGTCGATCAGCCGGGCGACCGGGACCTTGACGAAAGCGGGGTCCGCTGTGGCCACGGCGCGGTCGGCGAAGGCGATCTTCAGCGCCTCGGCCAGGAGATGGATCGCGTCGGGCGAACCGAAGCCGAGCGCGCCGATGTCGTAGCCCTCGAGGATGTTCAGCATCTGCGCGATATGGACGCCCGAGGAAGCCGGCGGCGGCGGCCCCAGGATCTCATGGCCGCGATAGCTCCCGCGAATGGGTTCGCGCGTCTCGACGCGGTAGCCGGCCAGATCGTCCGGGCCGATCAAGCCACTATTCGCCGCCATGAAATCGGTCAGCGCCTTGCCGAGCGGGCCGCCATAGAGCGCGGCGGGGCCGGTCTCGGCGATCAGGCGCAGGCTTTTGGCGTAATCGCTCTGGACCAGCCGCGTGCCCGCTGGCAGGGCCTGACCATCGCGCAGGAACAGGGCCGAGAGGCCAGGATCGCGTGAGAGATCGGCGACATTGTCGGCAATGCAGCTGGAGAGATAGGGCGTGACCGTGAAGCCGCGCCCGGCAAGCGCGATGGCCGGCTGCAGGACGTCGGCCAGGGGCAGCGTGCCGAAGCGGGCGAGCGCCTCGCACCAACCGGCCAGCGCGCCGGGCACCGCGACGGCCTTGGGACCGACGACGTTCTCGCGGTCGCGCACGTCGCGCTGTTTGTCGATCTCGTCGGATAGGCAGTCATACATGTCGGGCGTGGCGCGCCGCGGCGCGGTCGAGAGCCCGTCCAGCACGACATGGCGGCCATCGGCCATGCGGATATGGGCGAGCCCGCCGCCGAGGATGCCGACCATCATTGGCTCGACCACGGTCAGCGCGAAAAGTGCGGCCACCGCCGCATCGACCGCGTTGCCCCCCGCCAGCAGCATCTGGGAACCCGCGGCCGAGGCGAGCGGATGGTTGGTGACGACCATGCCGCGCGAGCCCGTCGCCGGCTTCTTGTCGCAGGTGAAGGGGGTGACGCGGGGGGCGCGGGCGGTGGGGGTCATGGCAGGTGTGCTTCTGGAGGGAGGTTGGGCTGCGACACCATCGCCCGTTCCGACGAGGCTGGGGAGGGCCGCCGCGGCATGCCGCGGCGGCGTCAGGATCAGGCTTCGACCTTGCTGGCGAAATGCGCGATGAAGCGGGCGCAGATGTCGGTCAGCTTCTCGGTCAGCGCGGCGCCGGTCTCGGCCGAGCAGAGGCGCGGATCGCCCTTGGCGACGCCGAGATTGTAGGTCTCGTCATATTCGTTGGGCATCGCGACCTCATGGCCCTCGAAGCTCGCAAGCCCCAGCCCGGTGAAGGGCAGATCGAGGATGGGGTCGCGCTTCAGCGGCTTGGCGTCGGGGATCAGGTCCTTGCGGATCAGCTCGGGGAAGAGGTGAAGGCCGATCGAGGTCAGCGGGTCGGCGCCGTGGCCGGCGACGGCGGCGGCCTTGTCGGCTCCGCCGAGGATGCCCGGCAGCAGGCCGTAGCCGATGCGCCAGAGATAAAGGCTCGGCAGGACGATCTGCTCGCGCAGATAGAGTTCGCGGGCGACCTCCGAGATCGGCCCGACATTGCCGCCATGGCCGTTGATGACGATGATCCGGGTGAGGCCGTTGCGGTGCAGCGAATCCACCATCTCGGCGATGACGGTGGTCAGCGTCGCCTGCGAGATGGCGATACCGCCGGTCATCGAGCCGAACCAGTCGGCGCCGCCGAAGGGCAGGACGGGCGCCACCAGCGTGCGCGTCCCGGCCTTGCTGGCGCGGATGGCGGCGAGCTCGGCGATCTTCTCGGCCAGCAGATAGTCGCCCATCGGGGCGTGCGGGCCCTGGTCCTCATGGCTGCCCATGGGGAGCAGGATGATGGGGTTGTCCTTCAGGATCTCGCGGGCCTCGCCCCCGGTGATCGTGCCCATATGGACGAGGGGGTCGGTTTTGGCAGCCATGGGACGGTGTCCTTGCAGGTTTCGGAGAGGGTTCAGCGGCCGGCGGTGCGCGGGTCGAGCGCGTCGCGCAGGCCGTCGCAGAGCAGGTTCATGGCGAGGATGGTGAGCGTCAGCGCCGCGCAGGGCCAGACCAGCAGCAGCGGGGCCTGCTCCATGGTGGCGCGCGCGCCGCGGATCATCAGCCCCCAGGAGGGGGCGGGCGGGACGACGCCGAGACCGAGGAAGGAGAGCCCGCTCTCCAGAACGACGGCGGCGGCGACCGCCAGCGAAAGCTGGACCAGGATCGGCCCGGCGATGTTGGGCAGGACGGTGCGCAGCAGCAGATAGGCGGGCCGGGCGCCGAGCGCGCGCGTCGCCTCGACGAAGTCCCGGCCTTTCACGGCTCGGACCTCGGCATGGGTGACGCGGGCGAAACCCGGCAGATAGAGCACCGAGAGCACGAGGATCAGCGTCGCGGCGCCCGGGCCGAGCAGCGTCACCACCAGCAGGGCGAGCAGCACCGGCGGGAAGCACAGCACCACGTCCATGCTGCGCACGGAAAGGAAGGCGGCGGCGCCCTTGCCCCAGCCGCCGATCAGCCCCAGCAGCACGCCGATGGCGCCGGCCGTCAAGGCGGAGGCGAAGGCCACGCCCAGGCTGGTGCGCGCGCCCCAGAGCAGGCGCGCCAGCACGTCCCGCCCGAACTCGTCGCGGCCCAGCCAGGAGCCCGCCATGGGGCCGGCGAGCCGGTTGGCGACGTCCTGGCGGATCGGGTCGGGCAGGGGGAAGAGCGGCGCGCAGAGCGCCGCCAGCGCGATCAGGGCGACAAAGCCGCCGGGCAGCCAGAGGCGCTTGAAATGCCGGTTGCCGCTCATGAATGCGCTACCCGGGGGTCGAGCAGGGCGTGGACGAGCTCGACCACGAGGTTGAGCAGCAGGAACAGCACCGAGATCGTCAGCACGATGCCGACCACCATGGGGTAGTCGCGGCCCTCGACCGCGCGCAGCAGCGGCGTCGACATGCCCGGCCAGTTGAAGACGTATTCGACCAGCACCGTGCCGCCGAGCAGTGTGCCCATCTGCAGGCCGAGCACGGTAACGACCGGGTTCAGCGCGTTGCGCAGGACATGGACGACGATGACGCGGGTCGGCGAGAGGCCCTTGGCGCGGGCGGTGCGGACATAGTCGTTGGCGAGCGCGTCCAGCATCGCCGCACGCGTCATCCGGAACAGGACGGCGGCCAGCCCCTTGGCGATGGCGATGGCGGGGAGGATCAGCAGCTTCAGATGCTGCACCGGGTCCTGCGCGAAGGGCACGAAGCCGCCGGCCGGCATGATCCGCAGCGTCTGCGCGAAGAGCAGCACGAGCAGCGTGCCCAGCACGAAGACCGGCACGGCCAGCAGCAGCGCGGTGACGGCGGAGGCGGCGCGGTCGAAGGCTCCGCCGCGGTCGAGCGCGGCGAAGACACCCGCCGGGACGCCGACGAGGATGGCGATGACGCTGCCGGCGGCGATCAGTTCGAGCGTGCGCGGCAGCCGCAGCGCGATCTCGCTGATCACCGGGTAGTCGTCGATGAGCGAGGTGCCGAGATCGCCGCGCAGCAGCCCACTGATGAAGGCGGCGTATTGCACGAAGAGCGGGCGCTCGAGGCCGAGCTTCTCGCGCAGCTCTGCGACGGAGGCCGGGTCCGGCGAGACGCCGCCGGTCGAGAGCAGGAGCTCGGCGGGGTCGCCGGGCACCATGTGCAGCGCCAGGAAGACGATCGTCGCGACGAGCCAGGCGAGGCCTGCGACCACCGTCAGCTTGCGCGCGAGCCAGGTCACGCTCATCCGAAATAGGTCTCTTCGAGCATGTTTCCGGAGGAATTGGAGAGGGCGCCGGGCAGGTTGGTGAAGCCCATCACGCCCTTGTCCATGCCGTAGCCTTGGCTGCGCCAGGCGAGGCCGACGAGCGGCACCTCCTCGAGCGCGGCCCGCTGCATCTCCTTGTAGATCTCGACACGCTTGGCCTGGTCGAACTCAGCGCGGCCCTTGGCGAGGGCGGCGATGGTGCGCGGCGCGTCGACGCGGAAGGAGCGGCCATGGCTGGGCGAGAGCGTCGTGTCGAGAACGACCGTCAGCCCGTCGGGATCGTTGTTGTCCGAGGAGACGCCGTGGATCGCCATGTCGTACTGGCCCTTCGAGCCGCGGGCGACGCGGGTCGACCAGTCGGGCAGCTGCAGTTCGCACTGGATGCCGACTGCGGCGAGGTGCTGCTGGACGATCTCGGCGGTGTCCTTGTGCATGCCGAACTGGGCGGTGGCGAGCAGGGTCGTCTGGAAGCCGTTGCCGAAGCCCGCTTCCGTCAGCAGCGCCTTGGCGCGGGCAGGGTCGTAGTTCCAGCCATGGGCGAGGTCCTTGTCCCACCAGGGCGTGCCCTCGGCGATCGGCAGCCCCTCGAGCGGCTTGCCGCGGCCGAAGAAGGCGACCTTGACGATGTCCTCCCGCCGCACGGCGTGAGCGACGGCGCGGCGCACGCGCGGATCGTTGAAGGGCGGCTTGGAGCCGTTGAAGAGCACGTCCATGAACGGCCCTTCCTGGCTGTCGAGCTTGAGGCGCGGATCGGCTTCGACCGCCGCCATCGACTGCCAGGGGACGTATTCTATCATGTCGACATCGCCCGACTGGAGGGCGGCGAAGCGCAAATTCTCGTCGGCATAGACGACGAATTTGATGCCCCTCAGCTTGGGGATGCCGGGCTTGTAGAATTTGTCGAAGGCGGCGATCTCGACCGAGGAGCCGCGCTCCTGACCGACCAGCCGGAAGGGGCCGGCGCCGATAAACTCGGTGGGCGTCGATTTCCGCGAGAGGATGAAGGTGTTGTAGTTGCCAAACCAGCTCGGCAGCGTCGCCTGCGGCGTCTTGGTGACGAGGCGGATCGTGCCGGGATCGGGGATCTCGATGCGCTCCACGCTCTGGAACTGGCTGCGCATATAGGCGGTCGATTTCTCGCCGGCGATCTGCTCGATCGACCACTTCACGTCCTCGGCGGTGACCGGATCGCCATTGTGGAAGACGCAGCCGGGCCGGAGCTTGAAGACCCAGGCGCCGTCGCCATCGAGCGACCAGGAGGTCGCGAGTTCGCCGCGCAACTCGCCCTTGGGGCCGTAGGAGACGAGGCTGCGGTGGATCAGCATCTTGACCGTGCCGGCCGAGGCGCCGGTCGAGACCCAGGGCTGGAGATTGGGCGGGAAGGCCGACAGGCCGTAGCGCAGGATGCCGGCGGCGCGCTGGGCGCTGGCCGGGCGGGAGAGCAGCGGCAGGCTCGCGAAGGGTGCGGCCAGTCCGGCAGCCAGCACCGTGCGGCGTGAGATCGTCATCGGCTTTCTCCTCGCTGTGGTCGTCGTCACCGGGCGCGTCGTCGCGTCTGTCCGGCAGCCCTCGTCTGGCAAGAAGAGCGCCATCGGGCCGACAACGCCAGTCCGGTTGCGCATGGGGGTCATGCGTCGTGTATACATGGCGGATTTTTGATGTCTGGCGCCGAAGCGCCTAGAGTTGCCGCATCGACATGCCCGATGAGGACGCTCGACCTTGAACGTGATGACGCCGCCCCAGGCGCAGGATGCGGAAAGCCGGCCGGCCCGCGAGCGGGTCTATGCCCATATCCGCGAGCAGATCCTGCGCGGCGTCTACGCCGGAGGCTCCTTCGTCGAGGAGGAGGCGATCTCGTCCGTGATGGGCGTGTCGCGGACGCCCGTCCGCGAGGCGTTCCACCGGCTCGAGGCGGAGCGCTTCATAGACCTGCTGCCGCGCCGCGGCGCGCTGGTGCGGCAGGTCACGGCGCAGGAACTCGCCGATCTCTACGAGACCCGCCGCATGATCGAGGGCTATGCGGTCGCCCGCATCTGCCGGGAGAAGATCGTGCTGCCCGAGACGATGGAGGCGGTGCTCGACCGGCTCGACGCGATCGCCGGCAGCGACCATTTCGCCCGTGTCGAGCTCAACCGCGAATTCCATTTCGGGATGGTGCAGGCGCTGGGCAACGAGGTTCTCTCGGAGCTCTACCAGTCGCTGGGGGCGCGGCAGCAGCGCGTCGCGATGCGGGCGCTTGCGGTGGATCCGGGGCGAATCGAGCGCATCCGGGTCGAGCATCGCGACTTCATCGCGGCGCTGCGGGCCTTCGACGAGGGGCGGGCGCGCGCCGTTCTCGACGAGCATCTGCGGCCGGTGACCGGGGTGGTGTCGCGCCTGCCGGGTTATGACCCGCCAGGCGCGAGCGACGTGGACGGCTGATCAGTCTCAGACGGGGATGAGCTGCATCGGCGCCGGGTAGTAGCGGAAGCCCTCGCCCGCCTTGGCGAGATTGCCGAAGCCCGGCCAGGCGAAGTGGTAGGACATCACCGGCGTCTTCTCCTGCGCTAGCATCGTCAACAGGCGGACGCGCGATTGCACCGCCTGCTTGGGGTCGCTGTCATAGGCGAACTCCAGGCGCGGGTTTTCGGTCAGTAGAACGGCGTGATGCGTCAGGTCGCCGAGGAAGACGAAGGACTTGCCCGCAGAGGCGACCTTGAAGATGTGGTGGCCGGCGGTGTGGCCCGGGGCTGCCATCGCCTGCACGCCCGGCAGGAATTCCTGCTGGTCCTTGAAGAAGACGATCCGGTCCCGCACCGGCAGCAGATTGGCGCGGGCATGCTCGATGAAGGCCTTGAGCGGTGAGCCGAGCTTGCTCTCGTCGGTCCAGAAATCGAAATCGATCTGGCTGATATGGATGCGGGCATTGGGGAAGAGCGGCTTGCCGTCCGCGCTGCAGATGCCGCCGATATGGTCGATATGGGCGTGGCTGCAGACGATGTCGTCGATGTCGCCGGGCTTGATGCCGGCCTCTTCCATGCTCTTGGCCAGACGGCCCGTCGTTGGCCCGAACAGCTTCGAGAAGCCCATGCCGGTGTCGAACATGACGAGCCGGTCGCCGAAGTTCACGATCGGGATGTTCTGCTCGAGGACGACGTTGTCCTTGGGCAGGAAGCTGCTCTCGAGCATGCCGTAGACGTTCTCCTTGGGCACGCCGAGGAAGCTCGTGCCGGGGTCGCCGAGCGGCAGCGGACCGTCGGAGACGACGGTGACCTCCGCCGTGCCCAGCATGAAGCGGTAGAAATAGGCCGGTTGCGTCTTCGACAGCGGCGCCTTGGCGGCCGCCGGGCCGATCAGCGGGAGGCTACCGCCTGTTGCGGCAAGTGCGGCGGCTGCGCCCAGGAAGCCGCGGCGGCTCGCCGACGGCAGACGGAACGGGTCGTTCGACATGGCATGTCCTCCTGATGGCAGTGGGGGGCCGGCTTTGCGGCCTGTGCTCTTGGGTTTGCACGAGGGGGCGTTCGCCTCTCCTTCGGCTCCGGGCAGGACGATGCACCTGCCTCGGCGGCCGGACCAATACGGGTTCGCTCTAGCGGCCATAACGCAAAGCTGGCGGAAGCGTGGTGCGTCGCTGGTCACGGGCGCCCGGCGCCGTTATGCAGGCGTGCGGCTCGCCGCAGGCCTGGGGGAGACCGGAACGGCGATGGATTTACGGCAGCTCCGCTATTTCGCAGCCATCGTCGAGCAGGGCTCCTTCTCGAAGGCGGCCACCAAGCTGCGCGTGGCGCAGCCGGCGCTGAGCCAGCATCTGCGCCATATGGAAGATGAGCTCGGCGTGGCGCTGCTGCATCGCGGCACGCGCGGCGTGCTGCCGACAGAGGCCGGCGAGCGCCTGCTGGCCCGCGCCCATATCATCCTGGCCGAGTTCGGGGCGCTGCGCGAGGCGGTGCGCGGCGAGGCCGAGTTGCCGGGCGGCGAGGTCCGCATCGGCCTGCCGGGCACGGTGAGCGAGCAGTTCAGTGTGCCGCTGATCCAGGCGGCGCGCGAGCGCTACCCGGCCATCCGCATCCGCATCGCCGAGGCGATGAGCGGCTTCGTGCTGGACTGGCTGCGGCGCGGCGATGTCGATCTCGCGATGATCTACTCGACCTCCGACCCCAAGGGGCTCGGCATCCACCATGTCCTCACCGAGGAACTCTGCCTGTTCTCGGCGGCGGGGACGGCGGGAGCGCCGGCTGCGCCCGGGAAGGCGGTGGCCATGGCCGATGCGGCGGCGCTGGACCTGATCCTGCCCGGCATCGGGCATGGTCTGCGCGACCAGATCGACGAGGCGGCGGCCTCGGCCGGGACGACCATCCAGCCGGCGATCGAGATCGAATCCTACAGCCAGATCAAGCGGCTGGTGGAGCAGGGCTTCGGCTACAGCATCCTGCCGCGCATGGCGGTCGCGGCGCAGGAGAAGGCCGGGCTGTTCCGGACCTGGCCGCTGGAGCGCCCGACGCTCTACCGCAAGGTCTACCTCGCCTATTCGACCGAGCGGCCGATGCCGGCGGCGGCGCGCGCGATCGGCCAATTGTCCTGGGAGATCCTGCGCGGCCTCGTCACCGACGAAACCTGGACGGCGACGCTGGGCCAGGATGGCGGGCCGCCGACGCTGTACGCGTGAGACCCGCTGCGCGCTGCCTAAAGCGGACGCGCCGAGCCTTCCATTCGCAGGCGCCCATCGGCGCCTTCGGTCCAGGTCCTGATCGTGCCGTCTGCGTTGCGCCGGGCTTTGACGAAAAAGCGGCCACCGGCGATCAGCGGGCTCAGGCCGCGATAATCCAGCGCCAGCGTCGTCATCCCCGCCAAGGTCGCGGCGATGTTGAGCATCAGCGTCGCCTGGATCGGCCCGTGGACGACGAGGCCGGTATAGCTTTCCTCGGCGGTCGCATAGGGCTGGTCGTAATGGATGCGATGGCCGTTGAAGGTCAGCGCCGAGTAGCGGAAGAGCAGGGTTGGGCTGGCCTCGACCTCCCAGACGAGATCGGCCGGCTCCGGCGCGGCGTTGGCGGCGGGCGCTGCGGCTGGCAGGCTCGAGGCCTCGCGGTAGACGATGTCGTGGCGCTCGCGCAGGGCGAGCCCGCGCGGGGTCGAGACCTCGTGATGGACGGCGACGAAGCAGAGCGCGCCGGTGCGCCCCTCCTTGGCAGTGACGTCGCCGATGGTCGAGCGGCGCGTGACGAGATCGCCTTCACGGAGCGGTGCCAGCGCCTCGAGACGCCCGCCAGCCCACATCCGTCGCGGCAGCGGAACGGGCGGCAGGAAATCGCCCTTGGCCGGATGGCCATCAGGCCCGAGCGCTCTCATCGGCGCGATCGGCGGCGCCAGGCACCAGTGCAACGCCAGCGGCGCGTCGCCTTGCGGGACCGGCGCGAGATGGGGCGCGAAGGTGGCCGCATAGCTCTCGACCAGGCGCGGCGTAACGAGGTCCGAGGCTTCCTCCATGCGGCCGATCCAGCCGCGGAGATGGTCGATGTCCATCGGTACGAACGCTTTCAGTACGACCGCGGCATGCCCAGCACATGCTCCGCGAGATAGGACAGGATCAGATTGGTCGAGATCGGCGCCACCTGGTAGAGCCGTGTCTCCCTGAACTTGCGCTCGATATCGTATTCCTCGGCGAAGCCGAAGCCGCCATGGGTCTGGATACAGGCATTGGCTGCCTCGAAGGACGCGTCCGCCGCCAGCATCTTCGCCATGTTGGCTTCTGCACCAGCGTTCTCGCCGGCCTCGTAGAGCCGCACCGCCTCGCGCACCATCAGCTCGGCAGCGCGCATATTGGCGTAGGCCCGCGCGATCGGGAACTGGATGCCCTGGTTCTGGCCGATCGGGCGGCCAAAGACCTGGCGCTCCTTGGCATAGGCCGAGGCCTTCTCGATGAACCATTTGGCGTCACCGACGCATTCGGCCGCGATCAGGATGCGCTCCGCGTTCATGCCGGAGAGGATGTAGCGGAAGCCCTTGCCCTCCTCGCCGACGAGGTTGTCAGCGGGGATGCGGACATTGTCGAAGAAGACCTCGGTGGTCGCGTGGTTCATCATCGTCCGGATCGGCCGGATGGTGAGCCCGCTTTTCAGTGCCTCGCGCATGTCGAGCAGGAAGACCGAGAGCCCGTCGGTGCGCTTGGCGACTTGGTCGCGCGGGGTGGTGCGCGCCAACAGCAACATCAGGTCCGACTGCGCGGCGCGGCTCGTCCAGATCTTCTGGCCGTTGACGACGTAGTGGTCGCCCTCGCGCCGTGCGGTCGTGCGCAGTGCCGTCGTGTCGGTGCCGCTGGTCGGCTCGGTGACGCCGAAGGCCTGCAGGCGCAGTTCGCCCGAGGCGACGCGTGGCAGCCAGGCCTGCTTCTGCGCCTCCGAGCCATGCCGGAGAACGGTGCCCATCACATACATCTGGGCATGGCAGGCGCCGCCATTGCAGCCCTGGCGCTGGATCTCCTCCATGATGACGCTCGCCGCCGACAGCGTCAGGCCGGCGCCGCCATAGGCCTCCGGGATCAGCGCCGAGAGAAAGCCGCTTTCGGTGAGCGCCGTGACGAACTCGGTCGGATAGGCCATCTCGCGGTCGAGCTTGCGCCAGTACTCGCCAGGGAAGCCGGCGCAGAGGCGGGCGACGGCGTCGCGGATCTCGGCATGGTCGGATGGGTGCTGCATGGTTGCTGTCTTCAAGGGCCCGGAAAGCGGCCGAATTCGGCCCGCAGCGCCTCATCATGCTGGCCGAGCGCCGGCACGGGGCGCATCGTCACGCGCTGCCCGTCGACGATCGCGGGCGGGGCGAGGACCTCGACGGGGCCGGACGGCGTCGGCGTGGCCAGGGCGGTCGCGGCGGGGTGGGTGATCAGGTCGCCGACGCTGGAGACGGTGCCATAGGCGATGGCGTAGCGATCGAGCGCGGCGGTGACCTCGGCGAAGGGCCGCGTGGCCAGCAGGGCCTGAACCTCGCGATCCACCGTTTCGCGCTGCCGCACGCGCAGGACATTGGTGGCGAAGCGCGCGTCCTCGGCGAGCGCCGCGCTGCCGAGAACCTCGCGGGCGAGGATCTGCCATTCTCGCTCGCTCTGGATCGAGATCAGCACATCGCCGTCGGCGGTCGAGAAGACGCCATAGGGAGCAATCGAGGGATGGGCGAGCCCCAGCCGCGGCGGCTCGATGCCGCCATAGCGCCGCGTCAGATAGGGCACGTTCATCAGGTCGCCGAGCGTATCGAACAGCGAGAGCTGGATCGCGGACCCCTCGCCGGTCTTCGTGCGCCGCAGCAGCGCTTCCAGGATCGCGGCATAGGCCGCCTGGCCGGTGGCGATGTCGGCGATCGAGACGCCGATGCGCGACGGCCCCGAGGCCTGCGTGCCGGTGATGGCGGCAAGGCCGGATTCGGCCTGGACCAGCAGGTCGTAGGCCTTGCGGGTGTGGTGCGGCGTGCCCGGCGCATAGCCGGAGACGTCGCAGGTGATCAGCCGGGGATAGCGCGCGCGCAGCTCGGCCGCGCCCAGGGCGAGCCTTCCGGTGGCGCCCGGTGCGAGGTTCTGGATGAAGACATCGGCCTGCGCGAGCATGGCCTCGACCATGGCGCGATCGTCGGCCTGCTTGAGGTTGACGCGGCAGGACTCCTTGCCGCGGTTGAGCCAGACGAAATAGGAGGACAGGCCCTTCGCATAGTCGTCATAGCCGCGGGCGAAGTCGCCCTCCGCGCGCTCCAGCTTGATGACGCGCGCACCCGCATCGGCGAGCTTGCAGGTCGCGGTCGGCACGGCCACCGCCTGCTCCAGCGCCACCACCAGAATTCCATCGAGGGCGTTCATCATCGTCCCGGCGAGCCGCCGTCCCATCCACCCTCCCAGACGGGCCGTCGAAGCCGAACCTAAGTCAAATAGGGTTTTGCGATGAGGGGCATAGCGAAATGCTCGCTGTGCCGCGATCTCCATAGATAATCCCTATGGCCCTCATCGTTTTATCCTACTTGTCCTGCCGGATCGCCCATGCACCCCTCTCGGCTCCAGGCAGCGTGCCACCCAAGAGCGCGCTCCAGAAACGATTCAGGGAGAGGTCACCATGGGCACCAAGAGATCAGCCGTAGCCGCATTCGCCCTGGGAGCGCTGATGGCGCTGCCCGTGCAGGCGCAGGAGAAGCCGAAGGAACTGGTCGTCGGCATCGCGACCTTCCTGTCGGGGCCGGCCTCGGTCTTCGGCGTGCCCGGCCGCAATGCCGCGGATCTGTTCTTCGAGGAGGTGAACGCCAAGGGCGGCATCCTCGGCGTGCCGGTGAAGCCGGTTTATGTCGACGAGGGCGCCGGCACCAACCAGCTGATTTCGGAATATCGCCGCGTCGTGCAGGACCAGGGCGCGCAGGTGATGTTCGGCGCGATCTCGTCGGGCTCCTGCAACGCGCTCGCCCCCGTCGCCGAGGACCTCAAGGTCGTCAACGTGATGTGGGATTGCGGCACGCAGACCATCTTCGAAGAGGGCAAGTGGAAGTATTCGGTCCGCACCCAGGGCCATGCCGGCGCCGAGATGATGGCGACGCTGCTCTACCTGATGAAGGTGAAGCCCGACTTCAAGACGATCGCGGTCGTCAACCAGGACTATGCTTGGGGTCGTGAATCCTGGGCGCTGCTGCAGGCCGGGCTCAAGGCCCTGAAGCCCGACGTCAAGGTCGTCGCCGAGCTCTTCCCGAAATTCGGCGCGCCCGACTTCTCGACCGAGATCACGCGCCTCTCGGCGCTACGGCCCGACGTGGTGATCTCGACCTCCTGGGGCGGCGACCTCGACACCTTCGTCCAGCAGGCGGCCGCGCGCGGCCTGCTGAAGCAGTCCACCTTCGTGCTGCCGCTCGCCGAAAGCTCGCTGGAGCGACTCGGCAACGTGCTGCCGGAAGGCGTGATCGTCGGCTCGCGCGGCGACCACTATTTCCTGCATCCGAAGTACAAGAACGCCGCCGAAATGCAGTCCTTCGTGAAGAAGTACAAGGACAAGACCGGCGTGTATCCGATCTACCCGACCTTCCACATGAACCAGGCCGTGACCGGGCTGGTGAAGGCCTATGAGAAGGCCTCCGCCGCCAATGGCGGCAAGTGGCCGAGCAAGGAGCAGGTCATCGCCGCCTTCGAGGGGCTGGAGTTCAAGTCGCTGACCGGGACGATCACCATCCGTTCAGACCATCAGGGCCTCGAGGACCAGATGCTCGGCACCACCAAGCGCGTGCCGGAGTACCCCTTCGCCGTCTACGACAAGATGGCGCTCTATCCCGGCAAGCTGGTGACCACGCCGGTCGGCGAGAAGTCGCTCGACTGGTTCGCCAAGGTCAAGCCGGATCTGGTCAACGACAAGTCGATCGAGACCTTCGACTATTCGAAGTAGGGGCAAGCCGCCTCGCTGCAGGGGCCCTCGTCAAGCGCCATTCTCGGGCTTGACCCGAGAATCTCAGAACCAGATCGCTGGTTTACGAGATGGTCGGGTCAAGCCCGACCATGACGCAGGCCCCAAGACGCCGCGCTTCATTAAAAATGGCGGCAGCCGGTCGCATCACCTCTGACGAACGAGCTCCTATGCCTCCTGAAATGCTCTTCCTCGCCGCGCTCGACGGCCTCGCCTATGGCTCGCTGCTGTTCCTGGTGGCGGTCGGGCTGTCGCTGATCTTCGGCGTGCTCGGCGTGCTCAACGTCGCGCATGGCTCGTTCTACGCGATCGGCGCCTATGTCGCGGCGAGCGCCGTGCTGGCGGCGGCCGGGATGGGCCTGCCGACCTGGCTCGCCTTCCCGCTGTTCCTGATCTCGGCCATCCTCGTCGGCGTCGTCGTCGGCGGGCTGGTCGAGGCGCTGCTGCTGCGGCGCATCTACGGCAAGGAAGAGGTGCTGCAGCTGCTGGTCACCTTCGCCGTCTTCATGATCCTGGAGGATGCGCAGAAGGTCGTCTTCGGCACGCAGCCGCTCTTCGCCAATGCGCCGATGAACTGGCTCGGCACGGTCGAGGTCTTCGGCATCTTCTACACGCGGTACCAGCTCATTCTGATCCCGCTGGTGGCGCTGGCCGTGCTGGTCGGCCTGCGGCTGTTCCTGCGCCGCACCGCCTTCGGGCGCGCGATCGTCGCGGTGACGCAGGACCGCGAGGCGGCGATGGCGATGGGCATCAACGCGACGCGGATCTATCTCTTCACCTTCATGATCGGGGCGTCGCTGGCGGCGCTGGGCGGGGCGCTCTCCTCGGCGACGACCTCGCTGACGCCGGGCATCGGCTCGGGCATGATCGTGCTGTCCTTCGCGGTGGCGGCCACGGCCGGGCTGGGGCGGATCGAGGGCGCGGCGGTGGCCGCCCTGATGATCGGGCTGGGGCGCTCGGCGGCGGTCTATTTCGCGCCGGAATTCGACGTGCTGATCCCCTATCTGATCATGGTCGCGGTGCTGCTGATCAAGCCGGAAGGCCTGTTCACCACGCTGCAGACGAGGAAAGTCTGATGGCGCGCCAGTATCTCATCGGCGCGGCCCTGCTGATCGCGCTCATCGTGTTTCCGCTGATCTCGCCCTGGGCGACGGTCATCCTCACCGTCGCGCTGTGCGAGGGGCTGGCGGCGCTCGGCATCCTCGTCCTGCTGCGGGCGGGGCAGGTCTCGTTCGGCCACGGGCTGTTCTTCGCCTTCTCGGCCTATGTCGTCGCCTTCATGGCGGCGGCGAAGGTCGGCCACGAGGTTTTGCTGCTGGTGCCGATCGCCACCGCGGCCTCGGGGCTCGTCGCGGCGATCGTCGGGCTCTTTATCGTGCGCTACCGCGCGATCTTCTTCGGCATGCTGAACTTGGCCATCTCGATGGTGTTCTTCTCGCTGCTCGAGAAGCTGTTCTCGGTGACCGGCGGCGCCGACGGCAAGCGCGTGCCGCGGCCGACGCTGGCGGGCATGACGCTCGATCGCGAGACCTTCGAGTTCTGGATGTTCTACATCACCCTGGCGCTGGCGGTGGTCGCGGCGCTCGGTGTCGCACGCTATCTCGTCTCGCCCGGCGGCAAGGCGCTGGAGGCGATCAAGTCCAACGAGACGCGGCTGGAATATCTCGGCGTCTCCAGCCGCAAGGTGCTCTACGGCGCCTATCTGCTCTCGGGGCTGCTGGCGGGACTAGGCGGCGCGATCATCGCGCTGGTCTCGGGCCATGTCACGCCGGAGCTGGCCTATTGGGTGCGCTCGGGCGAGTTCGTCTTCATCGCGATCCTGGGCGGCGTCGGCGGCGTGGCGGGGCCCTTCCTGGGCGCGCTGATGTTCCAGATCATCCGCGGCTATGCCGCCGTCCATGCGCCCGAGACGTGGCATGCGGTGCTGGGCGTGATGCTGCTCGTCATCATCTTCTTCGCGCCGAGCGGACTCTACGGGCTGATCGCAGGCCGCAAGCGCGCGGCCGTATCCGGCGCCGGCGGGGAGGGCGGCCGATGAGCGAGATCATCCTCGAGGCGCGCGATCTCGAGTTGCGCTTCGGCGGCGTGCTGGCGGCCAACGGCGCCTCGCTGAGCGTGCGGGCGAATGAGCGCATCGCCATCATCGGCCCCAACGGCGCCGGCAAAACCACCTTCATCAACCTCTGCACCGGCTATCTGAAGCCGCAATCGGGCCGCGTGATCTTTGCGGGGCAGGATGTGACGGGCCTGTCGCCGCGCACGATCACGCGACGCGGCATCGGCCGTTCCTTCCAGATCCCGCAGCTCTTCACCGACAACACGGTGATGGAGAACCTGCTGCTGGCGCTGAGCGCACGCGAGGGCACATGGTCGCCCTTCCTGCGGCTCGACCGCCACCCCAAGCGCGAGGAAATGGTCGCGCTGCTCGACAGCGTCGGCCTGCGCGACACTGCCGAGCGCTTGGTGCGGGAACTGCCCGAAGGCATGCGCAAGCTGATCGACATCGCGGTGGCGCTGGCGCTCGATCCGAAGCTGATCTTCATGGACGAGCCGACCTCGGGCGTCTCCAGCTCCGAGAAGTTCCAGGTGATGGACACGCTGACGCGCGCGCTCGACGCCCGCGCCACGACCGCGATCTTCGTCGAGCACGACATGGACGTGGTCGCGCGCTACGCCAGCCGCGTCGCGGTCTGGTCGGGCGGGCGCATCGCACTGGAAGGCACGCCCGACGAGATTCTTAATCATCCCGAGGTCCGCGAAACCGTGATCGGGGTGGGAGTCTAGCCATGCTGGAGATCAGGGGACTGTCGGCCGTCATCGAGGGCGTGCAGGTGCTGCGCAAGGTCGATTTCGCGCTGGACGAGGGTGCAGCCGTGGCGCTGATCGGGCGCAATGGCGCCGGCAAGACCAGCCTGCTGCGCGCCATCATGGGCTTCATGACGGTGACGGAGGGGACGATCGCCTTCGACGGCCGGCCGATCCTGACGATTCCACCGCATGAGCGGCCGCGGCTCGGGATTGGCTATGCGCCGGAGGATCGGCGGCTGTTTTCGAGCTTCTCGATCGAGGAGAACATCCGTCTGCCGGCCGAGGTGATGAAGGTGCCGGGCGCCGAGATCGCGAGGCGGCTGGAGGGTATCTACCAGGTGCTGCCGGAACTGGCCGATCTGCGCCATCGCGCGGCGGCCGGGCTTTCGGGCGGTCAGGGCAAGATGGCGGCGCTAGCCCGGGCGCTGATGGTGGGGCAGCGCGTCATCCTGCTCGACGAACCCTTCCAGGGCCTCGCGCCGGTGCTGGCGCAGCGTTACGCAACCGCCCTGCGCGCGCTGCGCGACAGCCATCCCGAGATCGCGTTGCTCATCACTGAATCCAACCCCAGTCTGCTGCGCAGCTTCGCCGAGCGCGCCTATGCGATCGAGCGCGGCGAGGTCACGGAGGTGGCCGGCGGCCTGGCGGCGAGTTCGCTCGAAGCGGCGGGGCTGCATTAGTTAGCGGACGGAACACACCGTCATCCTGGACAAGCCGCGCAAGTGGCGCAGCTCCGGGATCCATCGGAGGGCTCCAGCGCTCTACGATGGGTCCCGGACTTCGCTGCACGAAGCCCAGGATGGCGATGCGAATTTGAGATCAAGCACTCGTTGTCGAGTTAGGAGAAACCCCATGACCCAGCACTTCATCAACGGCCGCCATGTGGCGGGCCGCAGCGGCGAGACCATGGCCGTGCTGGCGCCGGCGACCGGCGAGGAGTTTACCCGCATCGCCTGCGGCACGGCCGAGGATATCGACGACGCCGTGAAGGCGGCACGCGCGGCCTATGAAGGCGCCTGGGGCAAGCTGACGGCGGCCGAGCGCGGCCGGCTGATCGCCAAGCTCGGCCTCAAGGTGCTCGACAATTTCGACGAGCTCGCCCGCACCGAAGCGCAGGACACGGGCAAGCCGATGGCGCAGGCCCGGGCCGATATCGAGGCGACCGCCCGCTATTTCGAGTTCTACGGCGGCGCGGCCGACAAGGTGCACGGGCATATCGTGCCCTTCCTCAACGGCTACAGCGTCAACGTCATCCATGAGCCCCATGGCGTCACCGGCCATATCCTGCCCTGGAACTACCCGGCGCAGATGTTCGGGCGGTCGCTGACCGCGGCGCTCGCCATGGGCAACGCCGTGGTGCTGAAGCCGGCCGAGGAGGCCTGCCAGACGGCGCTGCGGCTGGCGGTTCTGGCCTCCGAGGTCGGCTTCCCCGATGGCGCGATCAACATCGTCACCGGCCGCGGGCACGAGGCGGGCGCGGCGCTCTCGGCCCATCACGGCGTCGACTTCATGTCCTTCACCGGCTCGCCGGAGGTCGGCAAGATGGTGCAGCACGCCTGCGCCGAGCATCTGATCCCCTGCACGCTCGAACTCGGCGGCAAGTCGCCCCAGATCGTCTTCGACGATGCCGATTTCGACGCGGCGGTCCCGATCGTCTGCAAGGCAATCGTCCAGAACACCGGGCAGACGTGCTCGGCCGGCTCGCGCGTGCTGGTGCAGGAGCGCGTCTATGACGACTTCATGGGCGCGGTGGCCAAGGAGTTCACCAAGCTGCGCGCCGGTACGCCTGAGATGGATCTCGATTGCGGCCCGGTGATCAACGCCAGGCAGCGCGGGCGCGTGCAGAGCTTCGTCGACCAGGCGCGCGAGGCCGGCATCCCGGTCATCGCCGAGGGCCAGATCGCGCAGGGCGTGCCCAATGGCGGCTTCTATGTGACGCCGACGCTGTTCGGGAAGGTGCCGCGCGGCAACCGGCTCGAGCAGGAGGAGGTGTTCGGGCCGGTGCTCGCCGCCTTCCCCTTCAGCGACGAGGCGGATGCGATCAAGCTCGCCAACTCCACCGAATATGGGCTCGTCGCAGCGGTCTGGACCAAGGATGGCGGGCGCCAGCAGCGCGTCGCCAAGAAGGTCCGCGCCGGCCAGGTCTTCATCAACGGCTATGGCGCCGGCGGCGGCATCGAGCTGCCCTTCGGCGGCACCGGCAAATCCGGCCATGGCCGCGAGAAGGGTTTTGCTGCGCTGGAGGAGTTCGCTGTGACCAAGACGATCGTGCACAAGCACGGGTGAGGGGGCAGGGCGCGTCATGCTCGGGCCCGACCCGAGCATCTCTTGCCAGAGATTCTCGGGTCGGAGCTTCGCTCCGCCCGAGAATGACGCTCTTTCTCACATCATGATGACGTGCCGGATCGTGCGGCCTTCGTTCAATGCATCGAAGCCCTCGTTGATGCCGTCGAGCCCGCTCTGGCTGGTCATCAGCTTGTCGACCGGCAGCTTGCCGCGCAAATAGAGATCGACGAAGCGAGGGATGTCGCGCACCGGGATGCAGGAGCCGACATAGGAGCCCTTCAGCGTCCGCTCCTCGCCGACGAGACGCACGGGAGCCAGCGACAGGGTATGGGCGGGGTTGGCGAGGCCCGCCGTCGTGGTCGTGCCGCCGCGCCGCGTGATCTGGTAGGCGAGGTCGAGTGCCTTGACCGAGCCCGCCATCTCCAGCCCGTGATCAACGCCGCCCTTGGTCGCGGCGCGGATCGCCTCGATGACACCGGGGTCACCCGCGTTGAAGGTGTCGGTCGCGCCGAGATCCCGCGCGATGGCGAGCTTCTCCTCCGAGAGGTCGACCGCGATGACGCGCGAAGCGCCGCACGCGGCCGCGCCCATCAGCGCACTCAGGCCGACGCCGCCGAGGCCGACGACGGCGACCGTTTCACCGGCCCTGACCTTGGCCGTGTTCACGGCAGCGCCGACGCCGGTCAGCACGGCGCAGCCGAAGAGCGCCGCGATCTCATGGGGAATGTCGGCCTCGAGCTTGACCAGCGAATGGCGCGAGATCACCGCGTATTCGGCGAATGCGGAGACGCCGACATGGTGATGCACCGGCTTGCCATGGGCCGAGAGCCGGCGACCGCCGCCGATCAGCTCGCCGATGCCATTGGCGGCATTGCCAGGCTCGCAAAGTGCCGGGCGGCCCTCGCTGCAGGGCGAGCAATGCCCGCAGGAGGGCACGAAGACCATGATGACACGGTCGCCCTTCTTCAGATCCTGGACGCCGGGGCCGGGCTCGACGACCTCGCCCGCCGCCTCATGGCCGAGCACCATCGGCACGGGGCGCGGCCGGTTGCCGTCGATCACCGAGAGGTCGGAATGGCAGAGACCGGCGGCGCGGACCCGCACCAGCACTTCGCCCGGCCCCGGCGGGGTGAGCTCGACCTCCTCGATCGAGAGCGGCCGGCTCTGCGCGTAAGGAGCGGAGACGGGGCTGGCGTTCAGCACGGCGGCGCGGATCTTCATGAAGGCGGTTCCTCGGCAGGCTTGTGTCGTTGCCGCCATCGGGCCGCAAATGGCGGGGCCTGTCAAAGATCGTTTCGCGATCCCCGGCATAAGCCGGGAGCATGCAGGCGCGCGGGCGTGCGGCCATAGCATTTCCGTCTGAGCGGGATCGCCAAATCGCATTGGCCGCGGGCATCGGGCCCGGCCAAAGATGGCGCTCCCAAAAACATGGCATTCCCAGGACGACCGAGGACAGATCATGAGACTGAAGGGCAAGACGGCGCTGATCACCGGCGCGGCGCAAGGGTTCGGGTTCGGCATCGCCGAGACCTTCGTGCGCGAGGGCGCGCGGGTGGCGCTGCTCGATCTGAATGGCGACAAGGCCAAGGAGGCCGCGCAGGCGATCGGCCGCCGGGCCTTCGCCGTGACCTGCGATGTGGGCAAGGGCAAGAGCGTCGAGAAGGCGGTGGCGCGCGTCATCGCCAAGGTTGGACGGCTCGACATCGTCGTCAACAATGCCGGCATCAGCCATCGCAACCAGCCCATGCTCGACGTCACCGAGGAGGAGTTCGATCGGGTCTTCGCCGTCAATGTGAAGTCGATCTACCTGATGGCGAAGGCGACCGTGCCGCATTTCCGTGAGCATGGCGGCGGCGTGATCCTGAACATTGGCTCCACCGCCGGCGTCCGGCCGCGTCCTGGCCTGACCTGGTACAATGGCTCCAAGGGCGCGGCGAACCTGCTGTCGAAGTCGATGGCGGTGGAGCTGGCGCCGGACCGGATCCGCGTCAATGCGATCGCGCCGGTGGCCGGCGAGACGCCGCTGCTGGCGACCTTCATGGGCGAGGACACGCCGGAGAAGCGCAAGGCCTTCACCGCGACGATTCCCTGGGGCCGGTTCTCGACGCCGCAGGACATCGCCAATGCGGCGCTGTTCCTGTGCTCAGACGAATCCGAGATGGTGACCGGCAGCGTTCTGGCGGTCGATGGCGGGCGCTGCGTCTGAGAGATCCGCGCCGGCGGCGGGAAGGCCCGCCGCCGGCGCTCAGGCCGCCTTGTCCTTCATGCCGCCATCGGTGAGGCGGTACCAGGCGATGATCGCCGAGACGTAGAGTTCGTTCAGCGCGTGCAGCGGCAGCGGCGTGATCGGCACGACCGGGAAGGGCAGGCGGCCCTTGTCGCCGGTTGCGATGTAGGCCGCCATCGCCTTGCCCATGGCGCTCTGCAGCCCGACGCCGCGGCCCATGCAGCCGATATCGACGAGCAGGCCGGGCTCGGGCTCGTGCAGATGCGGCAGGAAATCGCGCGTCAGCGCCACCCGGCCGCACCAGCGGAAGTCGAAGGGCACGCCCTTCACCTGCGGATACATCTTGCCGACGACGCGCTCGAGATGGGCCCAGTCGGACGCATCCTTCGGCTCACGGAAGGGGCCGCGGCCGCCCATCAGCAGCCGGTTCTGATGGTCCTTGCGGAAATAGAGCAGCAACTGGCGGGTGTCCGAGACGACCTGGCCCTCGGGCAGGATCGTGCCCGCGACATTGTCGGACAGCGGTTGCGTGGCGACGATGAAGGAGTTCGGCCGGATCACGGTCTGGCGCAGCTTGGGTATCAGGTCGCCGGTGTAGCCGTTGGTCGCGACAACGACGCGCGGCGCCGTCACCGTCGCGCCCTGGGTCGTCCGCACGGTCCAGGTCGCGCCACTGCGCGTGAGCGCTACGACCTTGCTCTGGCCGTGGATGGTGGCGCCGGCTGCTAGGGCTGCCTTCGCCAGCCCGCGCGCATAGGCCAGCGGCTGCACGCCGCCGGCACGCCGGTCGACCCATCCGGCGAGATAGCGATCCGTGCCGAGCAGGCTGCCAGCGGCGTCCTTGTCGAGGAACTGCGCGTCGACGCCGCGTGCTTGCCACTCGGCGGACCGGCGCTTGACCGTCTCGACCATGGCCGGCGTATGCGCGCCCTGAATCCAGCCGGCGCGCCGGTGCGGCACATCCATGCCGTGTTTCGCGATCAGGTCGAAGACGAGATCGGCGGTCGAGCCGACGAAGCCGATCAGGGCTTCGCCCGCGACGGGGCCGAATTTGGCGAGGATTTCGCTCGGATCATATTTGATGCCGGGGATGACCTGCCCGCCATTGCGGCCGGATCCGCCCCAGCCGGGCTCATGGGCCTCGAGCACCACGACCGAGACGCCGGCCTCCGCCAGATGCAGCGCCGTCGACAGCCCGGCAAAGCCGGCGCCGATCACGCAGGCATCGGCGCTGACGTCCTGCGCCAGCGGCGGTGTCGGCGCGGCGGCCGGCGCGGTGGCAAACCAGAGCGAGGGGGCGAGCGGGAAGGGTTCGGCCACGGGGCTTGCTCCTCAGATCGGACGCAGCACGCGGCGCAGGAAATCCTGTGTGCGCGGATGGGTCGGCGCGCTCAGCACCTCGCGCGAGGGGCCCTGCTCGACGATGACGCCGCCGTCGAGGAAGAGCACGCGGTCGGCGACCTCGCGGGCGAAGCCCATCTCATGGGTGACGACGAGCATGGTCATGCCCTCTTCGGCCAGGCTCTTCATCACCTGCAGGACCTCGCCGACGAGTTCGGGGTCGAGCGCCGAGGTTGGTTCGTCGAACAGGATCGCCTTGGGCTGCATGCACAGCGCGCGCGCGATGGCGACGCGCTGCATCTGACCGCCCGAGAGCTGGCCGGGATAGGCGTCCATCTTGTTGCCCAGCCCGACACGATCGAGCAGCTCGCGCCCGCGTGCCATCGCCTGGGCTACCGGCTCCTTCTTCACGAAAATCGGCCCCTCGACGACGTTCTCCAGCGCCGTGCGGTGGGGGAACAGGTTGAAGCGCTGGAACACCATCGCCATCGCCGTGCGGATGCCGACGATCGAGGGCTTGTCGCGCTCGACGCGCTCGCCGTCGATCGTGATCGCGCCGCCATCATAGGATTCGAGCCCGTTGATGCAGCGCAGGATCGTCGACTTGCCGGAGCCGGACGGTCCGATCAGGCAGACGACCTCGCCCCTGGCGACGCTCGCCGTGATGCCCTTGAGCACCGGAAACGAGCCGAAGCTCTTGGTGACGCCGGTGATCTCGATCATCGGCGCGCCCGCAACCGCATGCCTGGTCATCGCCGCGTCCCCTTGCCGAAGCGGCGTTCGAGCCAGCTCACCAGCGCCATCAGCGGCAGGCACATCGCCAGATAGAGCAGGGCGACCAGCGTGTAGACGGTCATGTTCTTGAAGGTCGAGGAGGCGATCAGCGTGCCCTGCAGCGTCAGTTCGGCCACCGTGATGGTCGAGGCCTGCGAGGAATCCTTCAGCATCATCACCATGATGTTGCCATAGGGCGGCAGCACGAGGCGGACCGCCTGCGGCAGGATCACCCGGCGCATGGTCAGGCCCCAGCCCATGCCGATCGACTGGGCGGCCTCGATCTGACCGTGGTCGATCGCCTCGATGCCGGCGCGGAAGTTCTCGGACTGATAGGCCGAATAGGCGATGCCGAGCCCGATGATCGCCGCCTGAAGCGCCGAGAGCGCGATGCCGAACTCGGGCAGCACGAAGTAGATGTAGAAGAGCTGCACCAGGATCGGGATGCCGCGCAGCGTGTTGACGACGATCTTGGCGGTTGTCGCCAGCCAGCCGATGCCGGAGACGCGCATCAGCGCCCAGACCAGGCCGAGCACGGTCGAGAGCGCCAGCGAGCCCAGCGCCACGATCAGCGTGAACTTGATGCCCTGCAGCAGCAGCGGCAGGAACTGGGTGGCGTCGCGCAGGAATGTTTGCATGCGGTTCTTGGCGGTGGTTCGAAAGGATGTCGCGGCAGTCCGCCAACGACGGCACGTCATCTCGGGCGAAGCGAAGCGAAGACCCGGGATCCATTCCGGAACCGTTCCGGCATGGATCCCGGATCGGCGCCGCTTCGCGGCTTGTCCGGGATGACGGCTTTAAGGGTGGCTTTTGCTACCGAATTACACGAGGCCCCACTTGGCCAGGATCTTGTCGACCGTGCCGTCGGCCTTGAGCTTGGCGAGGCCGGCATTGATCTTCTTCAGCAGTTCGCCATCGGTCTTGCGCACGCCGATGCCGACCGAGCCGGAGATCACGGGCTTGTAGGACTTGACGATCCGGACCTTGGGGAACTGCCCCTGCGAGAGGTTGTAGGCGATGATCGGCAGGTCGAAGACGGCGGCCTGAACGCGGGCGGCGTTCACATCGGCGAGGATGTCCGGCAGCGTCTTGTAGAGCTTGACCTCCGAGAACAGGCCCGAGGTCTGCAGCTTGTCGACATAGGCCGTGCCGATCTGCACGCCGATCGTCTTGCCCTTGAGGTCTTCGAGGGTGACGTAGTCCTTCGTGTCGGTGGCCGGCACGATCAGGCCCTCGCCATAGGTGTAGATCGGATCGGAGAAGTCGATAACCTCCTTGCGGACCGGGGTGATGTACATCGCGGCGGCGACGATATCGACCTTGCTGCCGGTCAGGGACGGGATCAGCGTCGAGAACTGCATGCCCTCGACCTCGACCTTGAAGTCGGAGACGGCGGCGATCGCCTTGATCAGGTCGACCATCACGCCTTCGATGGTGTTGGTCTTGGTGTCGAGGAAGGTGAAGGGGCTGCCGGTCGGCGTCGAACCGACCTTCAGCACCGCCTGCGCCTGCGCCGGAGTGAGCCCGGCCGCGAGCGCGCTGCCTGCCAGCATCGACAGAAAGGTCCGACGTTCCATCGCAAAATCCCCCGGTTGCGCATGTGGCTGAGTTGCGCGGTAATTTTCATCTGCGTGAAGATACGAGCATAGGACAAACTTGTCGGCAAGCGATTTCACGTGCATGAAATAGCGGCGACGAATGGAGCCTTCATGAGCAGCCCTGCCGCCACGCCGTCCCGGCCGGAAGTCGATTCTGAGATCGGGGCCGGCCTGCGCCGCCTGCGCCGCGAGCGCCGCCTCTCGCTGGTCGATCTGTCGGGCCGGACCAATCTCTCGATCGGATTCCTCAGCCAGATCGAGCGCGGCAAGTCCTCGCCGACCCTGCGGGCGCTCGCCAGCATGGCGGATGCGCTGGGGGTGGGAATCGGCGATCTCTTTCCCAAGGGCGGCGAGGGGGCGGGGCCGCAGACCGCGACGATCGTGCGCGCAGGCGGGCGCAGCGAGCTGCAGCTCTGGCGCTCCGGCATCCGCAAGCAGCTGCTGACGCCGCATAGCGAGGGCGCCAAGCTCAGCCTCTATCTGGTCGAGATGGAGCCGGGCGCCAGCACGGGCGACGAACTCTACACCCATGGCGGCGAGGAAGCCGGGCTGGTGATGAGCGGCGCGATGAACCTCAGCGTCGAGCACGAAAGCTGGACACTGCAGGAGGGCGACAGCTTCCGCTTCCTGTCCTCGCGGCCGCACCGCTTCGCCAATGCGGCTTCGGGCGAGACACGGGTTCTCTGGGTGAACTGTCTCTGAAGGCGCTCAGAGCGGCCGGCGCGGGCTCGCCACGCCGAAATGGCAGATCGGCTCGCCGGGCTTGGCCGTGGCGCTCGGAAAGATGACGAAGCCGTCGCTCGGCGCGGTCACGGCGGTTCCATTGGCACGCTTCGCCAGCAGGGCGCCTGCCGGGACGCGGTCGCCGGTCTTCCAGCCCTCCGCCACCCGGTCGCCCTCCGCCTCGCAGATCACCACCTCGGTCATCTGGATCACGCAGGCGAGCGCCGGCGCCGGGGCGGGCGTGTCGATCAGGCCGAGATGGGCGAGCGTGTTGCGGATGGCGGCATAACCGATCTCGACGGAAGCCGGATCGTCATGCTGCCCGCATTCCAGCGTCACGCCATAGCCGCCGGCAAAGCGCATGAACTCGGTCGTGCCAAAACCCTCGGTGACCGACAGCGGCGGCAGGTTCAGCCGCTCGCGCGCGGCGATGATCTGGACGTAGTTGTCGAGCCAGCCATGGATCGCGACGGGCACGCCGAGGCAGGCGGCGAGCGCGAGTTCCGCCGCGCCGTGCCGGAAGGGTTCGAGCGGGCCGGTGTTGTCCTCCGGGCCGAAGAAGACGAAGGGCTCGCCCTCGCCACGGAAGGAATGGACGTCGAGCAGCACCTCGTGCTCGCGCAGCAGGGCGCAGAGCCTTCGGCCGATGCGGTCCTCGTTGTCGACCGGCTGCAGCCGCTCGCGCAGGTCGCGGTTGAGGTTGCGGTCTCCCTCGCGGGTGTTCTGGCGATAGGCCTTGGGGTTGGTCACGGGCACGAAGGTAACCTCGCCGCGCGCGATCAGCAGCCGGCCGGCCCGGCAATCCTCGACGATGCGCGCGATCGCCTTCGGGCCGCAGCTTTCATTGCCATGCACGGCGCCGAGCACGAGCAGCTTCGGCCCGGCCTGCAGGCCATGGAAGCGGATGCTCTCCAGCGGCGCGGCGTCGGCGGCGGGAACGGTCCAGGTGGTGTCGGCGGCGGCTGTCATCGGTGTATCCGGCGGTTGCGAGGCTGGCGCCGGAGCGCCGCTGTATCAGGGCAGCCTCACTCGCCAGGTGCGTCGCTCCGCAGAAGAGGGAGGCTGCCAAACGATTCAGAGGTCGCGTGAGAAGGTCGCATACCGCGCCCCACAGCGGCCTGCCTATTCATTTCAGTCCAGCTGCTCGCGAGCGGGGCCAATTCCAACGTGTGCGTCAGATCTTTCCCCTGACCCCAAGTGAGACGTTCAACGCCTCGGCATCCGCACCTGCGCCCGGCTTCGGGATACGCGCAAACTGGCCGCTGGCGGCGTCGTAGATCCGAGTGCCGCCCTTGGCTTCGAAGTATTTGGTGTAATCGACGCGGCCGACGATCGAGAAGGCGGTTGTGAGAGGGTACTCGACCGCGAGATTGGCGCCGATCATGGCAGAGGGCGCGAACTTCTCCGTGAAGAGCGTGTAGCGTAACGCGTGATAATCCCGGTCACGGCCGAAGCTGGCGGGGCTCCCATAGACTTCGGCCGATAGTGACAGTGTCTCGCCTCGATAAGTGGTTCCAAGCCCAAGATAGGGCGTATCCCATTGTTGCCGATAGGAGATGCCCAACCGGCTCGGATCGAAGCTTCCGACCGCGTCGCGAAACCCATTCTGCGAGTAGACATAACTGCCGCCATAAGCCCGGTACTTGATGTCATAGTGGCGGAAACCGGCCAGGGCGGAGATTGCGAAATCCCCGCCGTCGATCACCCGATAGGCTACGCTCACATCGGCTTGCCATGCCTTCGGAACGCGGGTGTCGGGGTGCAGCGACTGGTGGCTCCAGGAATCGTCGCCCTCGTAGCCGAAGAGCCAATCCCGGTCGCGCATGTCGGCTTGCGACGCCACGGCTGCCCAGAGGCTGCCACGGAGCACGACCCCGTCGAACGGGCGCACGGCTGCCCGACCGCCCAGCGTCATCGCCTGACTCTTCCAATCGAGCTGGCTGATCTTGCTCCGGCTCAAAGGATCATAGACGTTTTCTGTTGAAACACTCCGCAGATGCCCGATGGACGGCGTGAAGCTGAACATTTGCTCGCTTGCAGGGCCCGTCGATGTGCCCGGATCGAAGCCTTGTGCCAGCGTCGGTCCTGACAGGAGGGCGAGCCCGGCGAGCGTCGTCAACCATCCACTTCGACTCACCATCATCCATCTCCCGGTTCGAGGGCGATTGGACGCAATTTGTCTCAATAAACGATTAACCATACTTGGAGCGTCGATCTGACGTCTTCGCGCGGCGGCAATTCGGTCTGCTGTCACTGCGGATGAGCTTGTTTGGGCGCCGGCCAGTCAGTATTTCACTCTTTTCGCTCGACGCGTTTCAAGATGTCCCAAGCGTCTCATGACTCCTGCGCCGTGCTGGAACTCTCCTATTTGCTCCCGTCCTGCTTCACCCCGCGCGCGACGATCCGGAGGGCGCCGTCCGGGAGGGGACGCTGGAGCGCGCTGGCGTATTCCCACGGCGCGGTCATCCAGGTCTCGCAGGCCTCGGGCGTCGTCAGGATGACCGGCATGGCCTTGGGGTGGATCGCCTGCACCTCGGCATTGGGATCAGTGGTGAGGAAGGCGTAGAGATCGGACGAGACCGGCCCCTCCTTCAGCTTGCGCACGCTGGTCCATTGCGGCGTCCAGATGCCGGCGAAGAACGCCGTCGGGCGGTCCTCGCCGAAGGCGAACCAGATGTCGCCGCCCTCGGCCTTGTTGAACTCGCTGAAGGATGTGAAGGGCACGAGGCAGCGGTTCTGGATGCCGAGCCAGCGGCGCCAGTGCGGGCTTTTGGTGTTGCGCACATTGGTGACGCCGGGGTCGGTCTTCTTGCCTTCGAGCGCGAAGACCGGCGAGGGCAGGCCCCAGCGCGTCAGCGCCAGCGTCGGCGTCCCGCCCTCGTTGCGGATGACCGGCGCGGCATAGTCGGGGAAGATGCCGGGCTGCGGCACGATTTGCGCGGCGACGTCGAAACCGGCGAACAGCCGGCGCATCGCCTCGACGTTGCGGGTGTGGCTGTAGAGGTTGCACATCCCTCGACCCTCTGCCCGGCCTCACGCCCGATGCGGGCGATCAGGGGCGCCGTATGAATGTGATCGGAGGTCTGAACTCTGACGACGTGGATCGCCAAGATCCGTTGGTAGCGGGAGAGCGTTTCGCGCAAAACCCCCACGGTGAGAACGCCGTTCTTTTCGGGTCCTTCGCGGCCTAGCGATAAAGCCCAGAACGCAAAAAAGCGCCCCGCATGGCACGAAGCCGACGGGGCGCACGGCCTCAATACGGGCTTGCAACTCAGAAAGTCAGACCCGACTTCTCTTTCGAGCTATCGCCACATCGCCGCGCTCTGCGGCAGTCTGAATACGATCCGCGCGTTGCCAAACAAATCGCCACCACCCCCGAAGCGTCAGGGCGTTGGCGACTTCCTCTTGAACCATCACCCGTATCGAAGCGCCTAACCGAATAATCTGTTCTGGAAGGCTCGGCCGCGGCTCTTTCGTTTCGGAGCCAAACTCCCCGCCAAGAGCCATCACGGTCATTTCGTTGAGAAGCTCTTCAATTTTGTGTGCCTCAGGCTCGTCTAGGCGGTCGCCAATCGTCGGCCACATACCGTCGATGACGGTGTTCATTCCCAACAGCCGCGCTTCCTGAAGTTTGATGTTAGCCCGTTCGTGAGCACCCTTGCGGCCAACCTCGGCCCAATAGCTGGCTGCTTCATCTGAAAATTGTTGAACCGCTGCCGATAACTCATTCGTCCGCGAGAGCCACATATCGCGTCGGTATTGCCATAAGCGCAGTGCGCCTGTGGTTCCAAAACCTACAAGCGCGCCGGCTATAAGTTGGACAGGCTCAAACGGCACGCGCCGAGACGTTACCAGATGCTTGCTGCATCATTTGCCAAATCATCGCTGGATAACGAGCAAACTGGCGGCTTCTTGCTTCGATTTTTAGCCGCTTCTCAAGATCCGGCAGTTTGAAGCCGTCTCGCAGTAAGCCACCAAATGCCTCCTCAAGAAATGAAGGAGGAAGACCTCGGACATCATCCAAATCGACGGTGACAACATCTGCTCGCTGCAACGCGGGAACAAGCTTTTCTTCGCGAAAAGCTTGCCCATTCCAAGCGCCGTCTGTCCGATAACGGCCGCCCGGATAGGGACTAAAGTCGCTAGCGATTTTGATCATCATCTAGCTGATCCGCCGAAAAACTCATTCGCCAGACGACCAACGTCCCCCCAACCGCTTCGTTCCGGTTGAAGTGACGGCTAGGCCTACCAGACGTTTTTCGATACTCGCCACAGCGGCTGTAAATTGCAAGCTCTCCGTTGTCGCAGCGGTTAACTGCATCCTCAATTGCGTGGAGGCCTTTGCCGCGAGTTGCCAAGTTTGTGCGGCTTTTGCCGACTGTCATGGCAGCCCGGATCGCGGTGCCGTCGCTGGCCATGTCCTCGAAATCGGGATCGGTCCGGAACGCTTTTCTCCAAAACGCCGATAGCTCACCGAAACGCTTCCAAAGCGGCAACGTGGCGGGGATCGAGACGCCCTGATCGTACACAATTACGCTGAACTCGCGTGTTTCCCGGTTGACGTATCCGGTCATCCACCAGCCCGGCACATGGGGTGGTTCAAAATCATGGGTCTCAGGATAGGCGTGGTGTCGTGTGTTCGTTAGGGCCTCGATAATCGCCTCATACAGAGGCGCGTCATTCAGCATCGCCGCAACGCCGAGTTCTTCAAGAAGTTCGCTAACTTTCTCCCCCGATGCTTGATTGCCAGCGCGCATCTTCAATATCGAAAGATGGTCGATATTGAGTATTTCTGAGGATGTTGGCTCAGTGCCTGCAAGGCTCAAAAAACCGACTGCATCAAGCACCGCTCTTACGTCGGGATCCCAACTTTCGATGTTAACCGCTCTCGGAACCCAACTTCGTCCGCGGCTAAAGCGATGGTATTCGCTAGCAATTATTAGAGCAACTGCGGGACTGATTTCCTTGATTGTTGCAAAGTCCCAGAAGCTGCGCATAGTGGACGGGGGCCGGTCGCCGAGGCTCCTTTTTGCTCGTCTCCCTCTTCTGGTCGAAGATACGCGGTAAGACTGAAACAAGCCCTCTCGAAGAGCCCTCAGGAAACGCGTGGTTTCTAAATAATTCTTGGCTAAAGAAAGAACCGTCGGCGCGGCTCTCGGTTTGCCAATTAGGCGAGAGCGTGAAGTCTTTCCGTTGCTGTATACTGTGACCTATCGACCTTCATGATCGCGCCAGAAATCAGACCCAAGTATGTTTCTCAATTTACGATTTATTTTATGAAGCAGCTTGCGCTTAAGGCTTAATTTAGCGTGACGAGTATTCCATTTAATTCTCCCGCCTCTGGTTTTCTTCAATTCGGCACCAAGAGGCTGTCGTCGGAGGGCATCCGAAGCGTCGAGTAGGGTGTGGTCGGTCATCGTATCAGCGGTCGGATGCAACATCCTACAGGGGATCGATTATTCGCTGTGGATCGCTCATGTCCCTAAGCCTGTGCGCGGCGCGGGCCTTTGTCTCCGGCCCGAAGCCCGCTATCGCGGGAGAGTGGCGGATGCGCTGCTCAGGTAGGCCGAGGTCGCCGGCGGTCTGCTTGATCCCGCCGGCCTTCCAGCCCGACCCTTTAGGATTAGTCGGCGTCTTTGAATTCGCGCCAACTTGGCGCGAATTTGCATGGTCCGCCTCCGCAACCCGCTTCCGCGCGTCCATCATCTCAACCCTCCGAGCGATAAGCTTGGCCTCCTCGATCCCGCTGATCTCGCGGCGCTCCGAGTTCTCGTCGATCTGAGCGACCAAGCCGTCGATAACGGCCTTGGCGGCGGCTGCCTACGGCAATTTGGTCAAGAAGCAGGGCGATACCCAGCGAAAGCCGCCTCGAAATTGATTGTGGAGGAAGCGAACTCTGTCAGGCCAAACGCATGCCAAACTTCACTTTCGAGGCGCCTATAACTTTCATCGAAGGATGCCCGCGAGGTGAGAAGGATTGGGCCAATCTCGATTTTCGGCAGCATTTTCCCCGACGTGTCACCCCCCCACGCGTAAGCGCTGGTGTTTCCGCCGGTCACCTCACCGTCCGCTATGAATTCAACATCCAGTTCAATTGGAACATCGGGTCTTCCCGCGTCTCGTCGTAAGCGGTCTGCCGCAATCATCATTTGACCGCAGAGTGCCGCATACCAGCCCGGATGGTGGAAATTGACAGGGGCGTCCGGATTGGCACCGGGCATTCCCGGCTTAAAGCCAATCAGCGATAGAGTTCCATCGTCGCGGACTGCCCAGCGGCCGGGTCCCCGCGCTGTATACCAAGCGCCATGCGCGGTGCGGGTCCAGCCGCTTCCGAAGGAGCCGTCCCCGAATGGAGCGCTGGCATTCGGCGCGATCCTCGACAGGCTTGGTCGAAGCGACTGGCGCAAGTGGTCAAATGGAAATGGAGAGATCGAGAATGCTTGTTGAGGTATCGCGGATACTCTCAAAAATAAGCCTCGCGTCTGTGGGTGAACGGCCGACCCATTGCTGTCGATGAGACCTAAACTCAGCTTGCGCTCAGGCCAACTGGCCATTTCCTGAGAGTGCTCGGCCCTTATCTCGCGAACCCTTTGCTGGCGGGTTCTAGCGTCCCAAAACACCGATTGGAGATCGCGCATTGTCATGGCTTCGCAGGATGTTCCGCGCCGTACGTATGCTGCCGGCGGGCGTCCAATCCCGTGAGGCGCAAGATCAGAGGCAGGCACGGCGATGATTACCGCCCCTGTGTTTTCTGTCTCGGGATCGAGGATCGTCTTGATCTGAAAGCCGCCGATTGGAGGATCGACGATCGAGCGGAGCGCTTGCTCGAATTGCTCAGCGAACCTTTCGCAGCGGGGCAATGGCGCCAAAGAGGCCGCCTTGCGTGGCCGATCCTGCGTCTCCGCAATGCCGATGATCAGTCGGCCCCCATAAGCGTTCGCCAGTGCGACTACTTCGGCAGCGAGTTCATCGCGCGTAGAGTCAGTGATTAGATCGCGCCCACCATACCAAGGATGATCCTTGCCGTTCTTCTCCGGCAAGAGCCCCTTGAATTCGAACATGGCGTCTTCTGCGACGCCACTGGCCGCGAGCGCAACAATGTCGTCCCATGTGATGGCGTCGAGCGGTTTGGTCCTGATCTCGGTCACGGCTTCATCTCAAGAAATGCTTTCACCGGCCCGTGCCAAATCGGAGAAGAAAAGCCCCGGCTGAGATGGGGGATCATAGTGGCGAGCGCTGACCCCGAAGGCGTCTCATATCGGCCGATATGCCGCTTTGCACCGGCAAGATCGACGTCCTGCCCCGGGCCGAGATCAAAGTTGGGCATGGCGTCCCACAGACCTTTGCCCGTCGCGAGAACATGGGTCGGGTCGATCTGTCGAAGGACCATCTTGAACGCAGGTGCCGAGGCTTGGAACTGAGCCCACGTTGGGCGATTTCGTAGGTCGCCGACGTTGACCTGAACGAAGTTGTAGAACGCGATGCCTTCGAGGTCGGCTGCCTTGTCGATCTGCCAGCGCTCTTTTCCGGTGATCAGTCGGGCGGCGGTCGTGAGATACCGAACCGCCCATCCGCCGGATTTCCATTCAGCGACGACGCGGTTCGTCGAGCCCGGTTCAGGATCACGCGTCTCGTCGCCGCCGTAGTGGCTCTCGCCGAGAAGCAGTAGGCGGACGGGCTGGTCGCGGTATCGCGACCCGACCCACGGTTCGAAGATGATCATGATGGCTCCGGATTAGGTGTTGCAGCAGTCTCTCCGATCTCGCCTGTCACGCAATGGGTGTAGCATCGCTTTTGCACAATCTTGGCGCGCCGTTGACAGCGTTGTGAGGGTCGTGATGTTCTTACTTCGTTCTCATCGGAGGGGCCAATGCCCGCGATAACCTACTACGTCGCCTTGCCTATTATGATGGGCGAGGAAGGCGATCTTTTGCCCGGCGAGCCCGTTGAGGCGCTGAACGCATGGCAGGCTAAGAGCAGGGCTGCTGGCCTTGCCATCCATCATGCTGGCGCAATTGCGTTCTCCCGCTGCGGCGACCCTATGTCAGGCGAATTCGAGCCTGCCGTCGTCATCGCAACCTTCGGCTCGATCCCGACCAATCTTTCCGATCTGATGGGCTCGGCGTCGTGAGCGCGCAGCGCGCGTCTGCGCCGGCTATCGACCCACTCGTCATCACCTACAAACAGATCGACGCCGCGTTGCATGAGGTCGACGGCGATCCGCGAGAGGCGATCCGCAATCTGTTGCCCGATCTTGCCGTGATGGCTTTGGACGGCGATGCCGCGTCGTCGCGGGACGTCAAGGGGCGGTTCTCTTCCGGGGCTCGCCGCGCTCAGGCTGCCGATGCGATATGAAGCCGCCCGATGCCGGCACGCCGCTGGTCCGATATCCATGGGTCGTCGTTCGTTTGCGCTGCCACGTCTGCCCGCGAAACGCCGACGTCCGTCTCGCGGCGCTGGCCGCCCGATACGGCCATCGCGTACCTGTGCGCTCGGTGCTGCACGGCTTCATGGGCGGGTGCCCCTGGAACCCGCACACGGAGCTGCGTAAGCCGCAGAAATACGGTCACCGCTGCGGTGCCTACCTTCCCGACGTGGGATCGGGCCGGCCGCCCGATCTGCCCCCCACGATGTCGGGCCTGACCTTGATCGAGGGTGGCAAGGCCGACATGCTTCCGGCCGAGCCGGCGCCTGCCCGGCGACGGGTGGGGGGCGAGGATGAATGAGAGCGACGAGGATCCTCCACCGGACCGGACAAGCCTGCTGACCGTCGCAATCCTGATGCTCGCCTTCATGATTGCCGTCTCTTCATGGTTTCGCGGGTGGCGACCCTTCTGACGGGAGTGGACGGATGTGCAATCTCTACAGCCTTACAAAAGGGCAGGCCGCGATCGTGGCTCTGACGCGTGCAATGCGCAACACGACGGGCAATCTGCCGCCGCTGCCGGGCATCTTCCCCGACTACCCCGCGCCAATCGTCCGCAACGCGCCCGATGGCGTGCGCGAACTCGCCATGGTGCGGTGGGGCATGCCGTCATCGAAGAAGGCCATTCTGGACGCCGCAACCAAGCGGGCCAACAAGCTCCGCGCGAAAGGCAAGGATGTCGATTTCGACGCGCTGCTGCGATTGGAGCCTGATGGCGGCACCACAAACGTTCGCAACACGGCGAGTGCGCACTGGAAGCCGTGGCTCGGCGTCGCCAATCGATGCGTCGTGCCGCTGACGTCGTTCTCTGAATTCGACCACGGCTCGAAACAGGACGTTTGGTTCGCGCTGGCGCCGGAGCGCCCGCTGGCGTTCTTCGCCGGGATCTGGACGTCGCAATGGACCGGCGTCCGCAAGATTAGGATCGGCATGGAGACCACCGACCTGTTCGCCTTCCTGACGACAGAGCCGAACCGCGAGGTCGGGGCGATCCATCCCAAGGCGATGCCCGTGATCCTGACCGAGCCGGAGGAGGTCGAGACGTGGCTGACGGCGCCATGGGAGCAGGCAATAGCGCTTCAACGCCCGCTGCCCGATGGCGCTCTCGTCGAGGTCGCCCGCGGCGTGAAAAAGGATGGTGCCGAGGCGACGCTCTAGCAACATTCTGCAGTCCTGCGAGGCTAGTCGCTGGTAATAGCGATAGTCAAAGCGGCACCGCTTTTCGCTTACCGAAAACCCGCTGCATTGGCGAGGGCGTCGGTGCTGGAAATGCTGAAGGCGGCGCCAGCGGCGTCTGACGGTTAGGATCTTTGACCTCGGGTGCTCCCAAAGGGGCATCTACTGGGAGATCGATCACGAGACGGACGAGCCGCTTCAGCGACATCGCGTCATGAACATACTTCATCTTGAAGTTGAAGCGATGCTTGCGATCATCGATCCGGAATATGTCATGATTGTCATCGAACTGAACGACACCTTCGAGATCGATAATATCGGTGTCTACGTCGCCAATATAGTATAAATTCTTTGTAGTTAGAATAATATTGCCAACGTCTACTGATTTTTTGTAACTTTCTCTAACCGATGTTCCTTCCGTTGCGCCCAGTCGGAAGGAGACGCCTTTCATCATTCTTATCGAGACGCCGCGCGATCCTGCGACAAATCGGCGACGTTGAGCCTGCTCTATCTCCTGAACGTTGTTGTAAAACCAAATCGGCCGTTCGTTATCTTGCAATACAAGCGAGAGATCGGGGAATGCGACCCGGGGTATGCGACCGGCCATGAGAGCTGCTGTAACGCTAGCTAGCCCTTCGCTCATAGCGTCGAGCCGCTCTTGGCATTCTGGATGTATATCGTTGAAGTACCCGGCTTCTATGAAACAATGCTTGCAGATCGCCACTGTTACCTCCCGGCCTGTAGGAAAGCTCTATCAGGCCTCGGTTTACGCCTGATGAAGGTACTTCAGAGATAGCCGGCGGCTCTGGTAAGCAAGCAGCGACTTTACCATCGCGCGGGGGAGGGTGGTGAATGATGGGGCGAGACCCCGCTCGACGGGCGCGCACCTTCGTTTCGGGCGGGAGGGCAGCAACCCTGAGAGAACGCACTAGGCTTGGCCGGGGACGCCGAGGTCGCCGGAAGCTAGACGGACGCCGCTTTGGGAGCGGTGGCCTTTGAAGTCCGATAGTCTGGACCATTCAATCGGCCCATCTTGAGCCAAATGAGAGGTAGCCGCCTCCCGCAGCCGAACCCACTCCGACCGCGGGTTGTCCCGCTCAAGCGCCGACAGCTTGCTCCCCGGAGGGCCTCGCGCGAGCTCTGAGCAACCTGCTTGCTGACCTGCCGGGCGATCTCGTTCGGATCGCCGCTGCCGGTCTGGACGTGAACGGTGACGTTGCCGCCCCGAACGCTGCTCAGCGGGTTTGCGGGAGGCACCGCCAGGGAGGTCGGCGCCGCGTCGTTGGGGTTCATCCGGACCGGGACATCGACGCCCGCCCCGAACAGGGCCGTGATCCGAGACATGAGGGTCTGGCCCGCAGCCTCGACCGTTCCCGAGTTGACGCGGATCCCGCCGGCAATGGCATCGGGGATGTTGCGCCCCGCTTCCGTGCCCGCGTCCAGCCCCGCTCCGTCGAGAGCCGCGACCTCGCGGCGTGTCTCAAGGATCCGCTGACGCGCGGCCTTGGTTGCCGCCTTCCGACGACGAAGACCGAAGTTGTGCTCCTGCCCCGGCTTGGCGTTGTCGCGTGTCACGCCCGGCTCGGCCGGCTTGTAGTCGTTGGTGATGCTCGCGACATCCGCTGCGACCCCTTCCGGAGCGGCCGCCGCCGCGACGCTTCCAGCGGTGATCGCCCCCGCTACAGGAGTAACCTTCTTCAAAGGATCAGCGACAGAACTGGCGGCGAGCTTGACCGGCTCAGGGTGGCGCAGTTGATGGTCGAGCGTGACGCTGCGGCGGCATGATTACCGTCAGCCGGGCGCTAACGTCGATCCGAATTCAGCCTCGACAAGGGCCATGCGTATCTCTACGTCAGCCGGCGTCGCCAATATCGGCGAGAATGGAGCTTTTCATGTTTCGAACTCTCGTTATAGCGGCTGCGGTCCTCGCAGCGCAGGTGGTCACGAGCGCGCATGCTCAGAGCGACTACCCCTTTAAGCTTCACAATCGTTCGCAAGGCTGGACCATTACGGGCTTCCAAACGTTTATGGACGGCGGCTGGAGCACGAACTGGCTGCAGGCGCCGATCCCTGCAGGCAGCACAGCCAACATGGATTGGAAGAGCAATGCAGGCTCGTGCACCGTGCGTTTCCGCGTACAGTGGAAGGACTACGATCCGACCGAGCACCGTGCTGACTTCTGCAAGCTGAAGAACGTCTACATGCTGAACGAAGGCATTCGTACCGATTGATCGCTCAGATCTTGACCCGCCCGTTAATCCCGCCCCGCCGCGCCCACGGCGGGGTTTTCTGTTTCAGTCCAGATCAGAGCCTATAACCGTCATTTCTGAGCCTGTGAGCCACCACCACATCCATAGGGCCAGCCATACGGCGCCCGTGAACCATGGCAGGCTGATCAAGATGATGAGGATGCCGGGATCTTGACCGAGCCGGAGGAGCTAGAGACGTGGCTGACGGCGCCGTGGGAGCAAGCGAGGGCATTACAACGCCCGCTGCCCGATGGCGCCCTCGTCGAGGTCGCTCGCGGTGAAGAAGGACGGCGCCGACGCGCCGCTCTAGCGAGGCTGGCGGCGGTTTCCGATCGATGTAACCCGTCGCATTTGATGTTCCGGATGCAGCCTTCCTTGGGGGAGGGAGTGCTATCCGTCGCCGATGGATCTCGAAACGAAACGCCAGTTTCGCCGCGTTCGGATGGTCGAGCCCGCTCACATCATCGCAGCGGGCTCGGCACGCGCGTATGCGAGCATGCTGATCGACCTGTCGGCCGGCGGCGCGCGGCTGCGGGTCTCGAAGCCATTTGCGGTGAACGACAAGATCAGGGTCAGCTCGACCGCGCTCGGTGGCGAGCGGGAAGCTGATGTCGTCTGGTCCGACGCCACCTCGATCGGCGTACGGTTCAAAACGTAGCGACGGTCATCCGATTAGCGGCAACATGGGCGTGCAGTAGAGACGACATCGCCACCAATATCGAATGCCATGGCTGCGCGTATAACAGATGGGGAGTCTTCGCCATGGCTTACCTTCGCCGATCTCTGCGTTAATGCAAGGCGCCGATCGCCGCTGTCCCCAATGAACTGGCGCGGCGCTTTGGCGCCGCCGCCGTCAAAGGCTATGCGAAGTTGGTGTCCGTGAAAGCGCTTCGAAGGCTCACGGATAGCCATCGCTGCCATCCAAAAAGTAAAGCCCGGCGAGCCGGGCGGGCGGGGTTAGTTTACGCTGGCGGCGCGGGCCTCGGCGATGCGCTCGGCGATCGCATCGTCCAGAACGGCGCGAGCCCTTGGGCCGAGGATCTCGACTTGCCGGATTTCGAGCCCGGCAAGGCCATAGGACCGGGTCAGAACCGCGGCCTCGTCATCGGCTGCGGCAGCCCGTTTGAGGTCGGCAAGCTCGCCACGCGAAGGCCGGCGGACCAGCACGGTGCCGCCTAAGGTCTCGCGATCCACGACCAGAACAGTCTCTGGCAATGAGACCGCGATAAACAGCGCCCCCATCACGCCGCCTCTGCCGTTGCCGGCAGGCTCAGTTCGAACCTGTCGCGCGTAGCGCTCGCCTCGATCGGGACGGCGCGATATTCCGTCACGGGCTCGGGCGCGTTGACCGCCGCCGCTGCCGCCGAAACGGGGCGCTCGGCCTCGTCGAGGAGAGCGATGATCGCGGCGTGTCCGGCGAAATATCCGGGTGGAGAATAGGTTCCGTCCGACAGCCGGAGGCCGGGGAGATGCAGGTCTCGCATCTGGGGGGCGACCTGCCCTCCTACGCCGGGGCGCTTGACGATCTCGATCAACTTCACGCGCTCGTAGGGGATTGAGGTATGCTCGACCGATCCGCCGCCGATCGGGCGCTGCACCATCATGACGGCGCGGTCGGTGCCGGTGACCTTAAGTTTGGCTTCGTCCTCGATCGAGACCGGGAAGCGCGGGTCGCCGCCGGACTGCACCCACCGCTCGACCTTGGTTTCGCTGATGACTTCGGCGTGCTGCCAAGGAATTCCGCGCACCGCGATCTCCGGGTCTCCGATCGGAGCAGCGCCCTCCGGCAGGTCGGCGTTCGCGGCTTCGGCCAGTGCCTGCGCGGTCTCAAGCTGCCGGAGTAGGCTCCGCAAGGTCGCGATTGCGGGGGTGTATTTCGACCGCAGCGCCTTTGATGCGGCCTCCGCTGCGGCCTTAGCCGCGTCGTAGCGGGCCTGCCGCTCGACCTCTGCCTCGGCGGCGCGGGCGGAGGCCAGGCGCTCCACAAGGCGGTCCCGAGCGGCGGTCAGGTCAGTGAGGTTTTCGGCGAGAGCCGTGATGGTCTGGCGGACATCCGCTGCAGCGGCGTCGCCGAGGAGAACCGCATCGGCACGCCGATCATCGGCGGCAGCGAGGGCGGCGCGCGCCTCCACCATCTTCACGTCGAGATGGTCGATAGCGGCGGCGATCGTGGCGGCGGACGGCGGCGCATGGGGCGCAGAGGTCAGCATTTTTCGGATGGTGGCGAGCATGGTCGGTTCCGTAGGTTTCCGGGAAAGAGTGAAGGACGAGGGGACGTCATGTGTCGCTCTCGTCGAGAAGGTTTTTCAGCAGGATAGGCTCGCTCAGGAGGAGCCGAAGAAGGTGGAGCGCAAAGTCTCCGGGCGCGGCCTCTCGCTCGGCCGCGGCCTCTTCGAGCCGACGCACATCCGTGTTCGTGCAGTCTATCCGAACGGCCTTCGGTCGGCCGAACGGCCGCACCATTTCAACACCTGCGTCGCGGAGCATGTCGCGAACGCGGCGCGGCGTTGTGCCGCCGAGAACCTCGGCGATCTCGGTCGCATTTTTTCCCTGACCGGCAAGGTAGGCCGCGCGGATCTTCTCAGGGCCCGCGTAAATTCGATTACGTCGCGAGGGGGTAGCGCCTTGCGCTGGGTGAGCTGAGTTAGCGGCTTGCACAGGACGCCCTCGGGGTTTCGGCCGTGGCGCGGCTCGATCCTGTAGGCTTGTTGGTCCTCGATGAGCAAAAGGAGTTCCGTCCAGTCTTCCGATTGAGATCTACAAGCAAAGGATGTCCCCTCGGTGGTCGCTGGCGGCAGATGGTTCCGCCGCCAGCGCTAGCGTCCCGCGTGCCGTGGTAAACCGGCGATCCACTTGTCAGGGATGCGTCACAAAAACCGAATTAAAAAATCGGCTCTCGATCCGATTTCATCGCATTCGCATCATTCTGTTGCTTTGTTCTCAATCGTTACCAATTTTTGTAATTGTTGCGTTAGCCTTCAATATGATCGATGTGCTGTCTGATCACTATCGGTTTTGATCTGACAGCGGATCGGCTGGGGCGAATGATCCCGGCTCAGATATTGGCTGAGCCCAATCAGGCGGCTTCCGATCCGCTGCGGTCACTCAATCGCCAAACTGAGGACGGGACCATAGGCCCGCTCTAACAGCGATCCGCCTATTGCGTTGAGCATCTGGTCCAAGAAGCATTCCAGAAACATCAGGTGCCCCAGAGTGACTTGGAGCGGTTCGGCCTGTTTGAATGAGAAGACGTTTGACGGCACGCTCGCTGAATACTCGGCGAGTTCCGAACTCACTTCGCCCACTCCGTGCGTGATGAGGTTGCGAAGCTCTCCTACCGCCTGGATCGTTTTGCACCAGTCGCTGACATCGGTCAGTTTGTAGTCGCTCGGGCGCTTGAGGCCGCCGTCGCGATACAGGCTCGCGAATACGGTATGGAGACCGTCGTATCCACGTTTGCGCCTCCACTTCGAAAGCCGATCGGCCCACGCCCCCTCCCACTGCTCAGCCGCCGCTGGGCCAGCGTTACGCTTCTTATAGGCGCGCCTCAGCTCTCGAAATTCCTCTCCCCGCAGTAGCCGCTCAGGATTATCGTTCCAAAAAATGAGATAGAACTCGAAGACGATCTCCTCGAAGAGCCCGTAGAGGTCAGCAAAACCATAGGCCGCCAGCAAGGGCGTCGCGAGCTCGTAGTTCCGCGCCGTGTCGAGGGCGGTCCATGTGTCGAGCACACGAACCTCAGTCTTTCCTGAGCGGTCCGAACGTAGCGATTTCGTCTCCAAGGCAAGCTCTGGCGCCGCGGCGTAGCGATTTCGGGCCACGTGCATCGCGTTGATGGTGATGGCCCAACGCATGTAGACGTCGCGGACATCCGCTCGCCATTCCGGCACCATCGCCGAGGCCTCCGCCAGCCAATGCGGGGTGGTGTCACCCCCTGCTACTACGATCTGCAAGCTTGGTTCAACCTTCCGTCCGGGCCAAATGGTGTGAAGGTGCTTCTTGAAACCTGCCCGTCTGCGTAGACTTTCTGACACGTGGTCCCCCTGGTGCTTCTTGCGGCTTTGGCAGCCGCTCCGTTCACGACGCGCTCTACAGCCGGCTCAAAGGAAGAAGCACTGCCGGATTGAGGCTCTCCTGCCTAGGGCGGAGGCGACTTCGCAGACTTTCCGCTTACGGCCGGCTCCGGACCCAGCGACGGGCTCGGCTGAATGTCCGGTCGGCGCCCGGCCGATCTGGGCGGTGTTTTGCTCGAAGGTCTTGCCGCCGCGCTCGACGAAGCGAGGCTGCATCTGGGGAACTTCCCCAGATAGGCGAGGCCGCAAGGCAGAGACCGTCTTGTGGTCTACCGAGCACCGCCGCGCGATCTCTCGGTCGGACCACGTCGCCCACTCGGGATCGTCGAGCAGCCGTGTCACGGCCCGCCGCTTGTCCGCGTTGGTACGCCGGAGCCCGTGCGTCGCATTGGCGCCGACAGCGAAGAGGATCGCGTCCCGGAGCCCGACGGGCTGAACCGCGACGTCGATCTCCCCGATCGCAGCCGTGAGGGCTGCGGCGTGACGGTGGAAGCCGTCCGCGATCCAATAGGTCGAGCCGTCACAGGCGGGGCGATCACGGTGTTTGCATTATCAATCGAGCGTAGCGCATGCAGAGGGCAACTCTGATTAGGAAAGGCGCACCGTATGACGATCACGGCGAAAAGATCAGGTTTAACAGCATTGACTTGGTCGACAGATCCATCCCGGGTCGGACTAAGCGCGCCCGGTCCATTCGAGGATCATCCAGGTCATATTCGCCTCGATTTTTCGATGCCTTCCAAAGGCGGCGGGATTACGCAAGTCCGGCTCGAAATCACGGGAGAAAGCTTTGAGCGACTGGCGATCGCGATGATCAAGGTTGACCGTGAGGCGGCGCTCCGGGCCTTCGGATCTGCCCTTCTTCAACAGCCGGCACCGGTCGAGATCTACCCTTTCTGAGGGCGCGCGGCTGGTCAAAATTCCACGAGGGGCGGTTGGAAATCCTTGGTTGATTTCCGAATAGGAGGTGCGGAACAGGGCTTTTCAAGCGGTTTTCCAACCGGCTGTTCGGAAAAGCAAAGTCAAGACGAAAAAAACGGTGTTACGCTCAAAACTTGGGGCCGCGAGACCCGCGCCCCCCTCCCCCCTTCGGGAGTACCTTTTTTGCATGGACCCCTTGCCTGCCGATCACCCCGCCCTGCCACACAGGAGGCTGTGCACGGGCGCGGGGGCGCTGCGGCTCCCGGCTCGGGGTCAAGGCGCGCGGTCCTACACGGCCTTCTGTGTGGCTCGCGCCGCGTCGAGCGGGGAGGGCCGGGGAGGCGAGGGGTCATAGGTCGAGGAAGTTGAGTGATGGGACCAGTCAGACTGCGTCGCGGGCGGCTTCGATGAGCGTGCGGGTCGGCACGAGCATCCGCTGCTCATCCGTGCTGTCGTATTGGAGGAACGATCGCTGACCGTAATACTCGACCAGCCATGGCTCTGCTGCACGCAGCTTGACGGCAGGAAACGCGACCACATCGGCAAGCGCGACGGCGCGCGTCAGTGCGTCAGCGAGCATAAGTGAGCCCAGGCCCTTGCGCTGGATCGAAGTGCTGACGGCAAGGTAGCCGATACCGAGGGCAGGGAACGGGTCGGTGAGGCGAACCCCGGCGATTGGCTTCGGCCGGCGAACCGTGACCACTTCCATCAGCAGCGAGTAGAGCGCGACTAGCTGTTCTGAGCCTTCCTCATAGGCGCAATAGACCCGTCTGAAACCCTTGCAGTGCTGATTATAGGCTTCGCGTTCGATCCAATGATCGATTTCTGGGTAGCCGCAAAATTGAGTGAGCCGACCCGGCTTGGCTCGGATCGGCTCAATCTTGAACTTCGATAAATCGAGCGCGGCTTCGTCAGCCACGCTTCGATTGGTGCTGGTTGTGGACGCGGAACAGCTCGCCGAGCTTCGACGGGACATCTTTCCGCTTCTCATAAATCTTTCCGAACGCCTTCCATGAGGCATTCTGCTCCTTGACGATCACAAAGCGACCTGTCGCGGCGTTCCGGCCGATTTTGCCTGACGTAGATTTTGGTGAGTGTGCCATCTGTCCCTCGCAGCCGAAACATAGTTCCGATAGCAATGATGGTCCACACCGGTTGAGGAATTTGTTGCAAGCTATGTGAGGAACGCAAAGTCGCATTGCTTTGTCGCGGGCTCGCCTCGGGGCGAGACCCGCGTAGCGTCATCAAGGCGAAGCCGCGCGCCACTCCTGAAGATACGCAGGCTCCTCCGGTAAGGCCTCATGCTCGTCATCGTCGAAGTCGTATTCGTCGGTGGGGTCGAAGCACTCTGCGAACTCGGCCAGCTCGGCAGCGAGGTCATCGTCTGATTGTGTTCGCCAGCCTGTGCTTTCGAGATCCGGCCGGAGCGGGGCACGCGCCTCAAGCGCGTGTTCCCGCGCATCTGTTTTTTGAAGCTCGCCGGTTGGAAGAATGTCCTTAGGGACATTCTTCCCCATGGTTAAATCATGGTTAGCCCCCCTTTTTTGGGGGGGGTTAGACCCCCCGTTTCGGGGAGGGTTACCTCCTTTTTCAGGGGGGGTAGCGTTCTTGCTCGACCCCCCCCTTTTTTGGAGGGGGGTGTGCTGGGACCGAGATTGCCGACTTTGGCGTCCTCGGGGTGCAGAAGAAACGAGCCTGAACTGCTCGACGAAATTCGGGAGATGCAGCCTGCTGCGACCAAAAGTCTGATCGCTTGCCGAACGTTCTCCTCTTTGGTGCGGACCTTGGCAGCGATGCGCGCGATTGATGGATGACATCGACCGGATTGAAAATTGTAGTGGTCGATGATCACGAGACCGATCAGCCGCTCCAATGGCGTGATCCGCAGGCCGGCGATGACCAGCTTAAGCTCCCCAACTTCTTGCCGTGTCCAAAGCCGATCGACCGGGGCAGGATCGTCAATCACTCGATCCGCAAATGACGGGCTGATCGCGCGGCCGACTTTTTGAAGTGATGCGCTCATGCCGAGCCATCCCGATCGCAAAGATCGTGACGCCACAACTCCGCCCGCACGCGCCCCTCGAATGCCCCGAGCTGCTCCCTGACCTGTTCGATGCTGAAGCCCTGTTTCAGCATACGCTCTTGGATGCGCTTCAAGGCGTGGATGATTTCCAACTCACCGCGCGTCAGATTGACGGCGAGGACCCGGCTGGCAAGGTGCTCGATATCACACCGTCGCGCAGCGAGCGGAAAGGCGATCATTTTCGCGCTGGGCAGGTCGGCGGGGAGGTGGAGCGTCTTCGGCTGTCTCATCATCGGGTGCTCCTGTGTGTAAGGGGTACGGACGCGGCCGCGCCGCCGGCTAGTTCAAGCTGCCGCTCGAAATGCGCGAGCAGATACCTCGCACGCTCGATCTCGGCGGGGGTTGGTCCCCGGCGGCCGCGGTCGAGCGCCAGCTCGGCGGCCTCGGTTAGCGTGTCGAGCCGTTCCCGAGCTTCGGCGATGTCGCTGTGGATCTTGAGGAGCGCGCTCATCGCGAGCCACCGTCGAGGACCGTAGGATCGACTTCGAGACGCTTGGCGGTGATGTACTCGGCGAGCGCCGATCTGTTCACGCGGAGGGATCCGCAGACGCGAGCACTGCGAAGGTCGCCGCGTTCCAACATCCGGTAGACGCTAGCCGCGTTGAGATCGAGAAGTGCAGCGATCTCGGAGACGCGGTAGTTTGGGCGCCTCAGCGCCCTAAGGAGATCATTCGGTTCCAACGTCTCGGTCCTTCATGAAGGCCGAGCGTCATGCTCGGCCTGACGATAGAGACCGAGCGCGGCGGCGAACGGTCAGATGGTGCCCGTCGCGCAAGCGCGTCGCCGAGGCAATTTGTCCATCCAACCGGTTGTCGCCGGTGTTGCAGATTTAACGTGCGTCGCGGCGGTAATCAAGTGTTGACAGTGCGCGTGGCCGTCCGGCCTAGTTGCCTAAGCGCCTCAGACGGCAGTGTTTTTCCAAATCGACGAGGGCAGGAGCCATGGCGAGAGCGACCCCACCTCAACCGCTGATCGACTTCGTTCGAGCCCTCTCGCGCGCCGACGCCGCACGGGACGCACATGCCTTCGTCCCAGCAGCACAAAGCGAAAGGATTCCTGCATGGTTCGCGATCTTCGAGTTGGAAACCGCACTGCAATCTACGCGCGATACTCGACTGACCAACAGAGCGATCGGTCCGTGGAAGATCAAATCGCGCTGTGCCGAGATTATGCAAGCGCTCGCGGCTTAGTCGTCGTAGCCGAGTATTCCGATCGCGCGAAGACCAGCGCGTCAATGGTCGGCCGCGAGGGCATCCTAGACCTTCTAGCCGACGCCAAGGCAGGCCGGTTCGACGTCGTGATCGTCGAGGCGCTCGATCGCGTCTCCCGCGATCAAGAGGATCTCGCAGGCGTCTTCAAGCGGCTCACCCACAACCGGATCAGCCTCGAAGCCGTTCACGACGGCGTCGCCGATGCGGTTCAGGTCGGGCTCCGGTCCTTGATGGGCTCCATCTTTCTGACCGACTTGAAGCACAAGACACGCCGAGGAATGGCAGGCGTCGTGCGTGACGGCCGAAGCGCGGGCGGACGGGCCTTTGGCTACCGGCCGATCGCGGGCCGGCCCGGCGAGCTGGAGATCGTCGAGGAGGAGGCGGCCGTGGTCCGCCGCATCTTCGAGGACTTCGTCGGCGGATCGGTCCCGCGCGACATTGCGGCTCGGCTCAATCAGGAGGGCGCCCCAGCGCCCCGCGGCACGAACTGGAACGCCTCAACCATCAACGGCAATGCGGAGCGCGGGAACGGGATCCTGCTCAATGCGCTGTATGACGGCCGCCTGATCTGGAACCGCGTGACCATGGTCCGCGACCCCGACACGGGCCGCCGGATCTCTCGCATTAACCCAGAGGCCGAGTGGCAGCACGCCGAGGCCGAGCACCTCCGGATCGTTCCGGCGGACCTCTTCGCAGCCGCGCAGGCGCGCAAGAAGGACCGCAAGGCGGCATCGTCGCAGGGCGCGATGATGCGGCGGCCGAAGCGGCTGCTCTCCGGCCTCACCCGCTGCGGCTGCTGCGGCGGCCCGCTTGTGATCCACGACAAGTCAGCCGGCCGAGACAGGCTCCGGTGCAGCTCCAACACGGAGAGCGGCCGCTGCTCCAATGGCCGGCGCTACCACCTCGACCGGATCGAACGCGCCGTGATCGAAGGGATGCAAGCCCAGCTCGAAAACCCTGTCCTGATCGAGGAGTACCTGAAGGTCTATCGCGAGGAGCGGCGAGCCCAGATCGGCGACGCGACGCGCAACAGGACCAAGGCGGAGCGCAGGCTCGCCGACGCAAAGGGGCAGATCGATAGGCTCATCGACCTCTACGCGCGCGGCGTCACGTCGATCGAGAGTGTCGAGGAGAAGATCGGAGAGCTGCGCAGGCAGCAGGCCGACGCGGAGCGCGACCTTGCCCTCGCGGCGGCGCAGGTTCCCGTGGTCGAGCTGCATCCCGGTGCGATCGCAGCCTATCGGCGCAACATCGATACCCTCGCGGCCCGCCTCAAGGCCGCCGGTAGCCTCGCCAATGTCGCGACAGAGGCGGCGCTCGTCGATGCGTTCCGCGCCACGATCAGCCGGATCGTCGTCCGGGATACCGCCGATGGGGGATATTCTGTTGATGTGGTCGGGCCTATCTCGGCCCTGACCGGAGAACGCGCCCCCGATGTGGGGGTACGAGTGGTAGCGGGAGAGGGACTTGAACCCCCGACACGCGGATTATGATTCCGCTGCTCTAACCAGCTGAGCTACCCCGCCCCAATGACCGGCCCGCCCAAAGGCTGCCGTCCGTCGGAGGCCGCGATATAGGGGGGCGAGCCGGGGCTCGTCAAGCCTCGCCGTGTCAGACTTTGCCGACGGCGGAGGCGAGCTTGCGCAGCCGCACCACCTTGAAATAGCCGGAACCGACATGGGTGGTCTCGTAGCGCCCGGTGCGCGCGGCCCAGCCGGTCAGGCGGCTGACCTTGAAGTCCGAGCTCCAGCCGACGGCGCGGGCGAGCGGCGCGAGCGCCGACCAGAGCGCCGCGAAGGGCCCGCCATCGTCGACGAGGCGGCTGGAGATCACGATCTCGCCGCCGGGCTTCAGCACGCGATCCATCTCGGTCAGCGCCTGCTCGGGATCGGGCACGAGGGTGATGACGAATTGCGCGGTGACGGCGTCGAAGGCCTCGTCGGCGAAGCCGAGCCGGCAGGCGTCCATCACCATCAGCCCGCGGACATGCGAGAGGCCCTGGCTGGCGACCTTGCGGTTGGCGACCTTGAGCATGTCGAGCGAGAGATCGGCGCCGACGACGCGCGATCCGGCGGTGAAATAGGGCAGGGTCAGGCCCGTGCCGACGCCGATCTCGAGGATGTCGGGCCCGCAGGCGCAGGCGGCGGCCACGGCCTCGCGCTGCGGCCCGGCCAGAAGGTTCTGGTAGATCCGGTCATAGATGCGCGCCCAGACGGCGTAGACGCGCTTCTGGCTTTCGAGATGGTCTGGCACCGGCATGGAGCGGCTCGCGAGCAGGATGGACGGAAGGAGCCGGGTGGCCGGCGTCAGGAGAGGGCGAGGTCGGCGGTAGGCCTCGCCTGCGGCATCCGCAATTCGGGGCGGATGATGGTGCCGCCGCCGAGCACGCGGGCGCCCGGGCCGGCATCGGCATAGATGACGCAGGCCTGGCCGGGCGAGACGCCCTCCTCGTCGGTGGCGAGCTCGACCTTCAGCCCGGTCTCGTCACGCAGCAGCCGCGCCTCGCGCGGGGGGCGCGTCGAGCGGACACGCACGGCGACGTCGAGGCCTTCCGGCGGCAGGGAGTCGAGCGGCATTTCGCCGAGCCAGTTGAGATCGCGCAGCCGGACCTCGCGGACGTTGAGCGCCTCGCGCGGGCCGACGATGACGCGGGCCTCGTCGGCGTCGAGCCGCAGGACATAGAGCGGCTCCGGCGTGCTCAGGCCCAGGCCCTTGCGCTGGCCGACGGTGAAGCGCAGCACGCCCTCGTGGCGGCCGAGCACCCGGCCGTCGAGATGGACGATCTCGCCCGGGCGCGCCGCACCCGGCTTTAGCCGTTCGATAACATCGGCATAGCGGCCATTGGGGACGAAGCAGATGTCCTGGCTGTCGGGCTTGTCGGCGATGCCGAGGCCGAGGCCGAGTTCGGCGGCCAGCGCGCGGGTCTGCGCCTTGTCGATGCTGCCGAGCGGGAAGCGCAGCAGGTCGAGCTGCTCCTGCGTCGTGGCATAGAGAAAATAGCTCTGGTCGCGGCTGGCATCGGCCGCGCGGAACAGGCCCCGGTGGCCATTGGCGAGCTCACGGCCGACCACGTAGTGCCCGGTCGCCAGCGCATCGGCTCCGAGTTCGCGGGCGAGGCCGAGCAGGTCCTGGAACTTCACCGTGCGGTTGCACTCGACGCAGGGGATCGGCGTCTCGCCGGCGAGATAGCTCTCGGCGAAGCGCTCGATCACCGCATCGCGGAAGCGGTTCTCGTAATCGAGGACGTAATGGGGAATGCCGATCTGCTCGGCGACGCGGCGCGCGTCATGGATGTCCTGCCCGGCGCAGCAGGCCCCGGCGCGGTGGACGGCTGCGCCATGATCATAGAGCTGCAGCGTCACGCCGACGACGTCATAGCCCTCGCGCTTGAGCAGCGCCGCCACGACCGAGGAATCGACGCCGCCCGACATCGCCGCCACGACGCGCGTGGCCGCGGGCGGCTTGGCGATGTCGAGGGAGTTGCGGGGCGCGGTCATGGGAAGCGGAGCAGTCCGTCGGTCAAGGGAAATGGAGGCGGCTCTATACCGGCTTTGGCGCGGCGCGGCCAGCCGCGATGGGCAAAACCTGCCGGCCGTCGGGCACCATCCGGCGGTTCTTGCCGCGAAAGCCGCTGCTGCTGCTCGCTAACCTCTTGGAATCGCTGGGATCGTTTCTGGCTCGCGGCTTGCTGGAAGGTCGCAGGGGCTTGCTGGCCCGTGTTGCGGACGAACCGAATGTCGATTCAGCCATTGTCGATTGCCTCTGCGCCTGCCGATGCCGGTCCGCGCCGCCGTGCGGCCGAGCGCGAGCCGAGCGAACGGGAAAGCTTCGTCCTGCCGCAGGACGAGCCGGTCCGCGAGGCGCCGGCCGCCTCCCGCGAGCGCCGCGAGGCGAGCGCAGAGGCCGATGCGCCGGTGCGGGACGGGCGGGAGCCCTCCAGGGCCACTGAGGAGCGCAAGGCGCAAAGCGACGAGGCGAAGTCCGCCAAGGCGGAGGAATCCGGCCAGGCGGACACCTCCGGCGAAGCCACTGCCGACAAGGCGGCCAAGGCCGGGCAGACCGAGCCGCAGAAACCCACCACCGCGCCGGCCGTGGCGCCGAAGCCCGCATCGGCCGCGAAGCCCGATCTCGACGTCGCGGCGCTCGTCACCATCGCCCAGGCGGCCCAGGGCGAGACGCCTGCCCAAGCCCCCGCGACCTTGCCCGGCGCGGCCGTGGCTGCCGGCGCCATCCCCGCGCCTCAGGCCGGCAAGACCGAAGCGACCGCCGAGACGGATGAAGCGGCGAGCCCGGCCGAGGAGTCCAAGGGTGAGGGCGCCCTTCTCGTCGCGCTGCCCGACCTCGTGACCACCGCACCGGTCCCGACCGTCCCGGTGCAGCCCCTCGCCGTTCCCGCTCCGGCCACGACGCCGGGGCCCGCCGCGTCCGCGCCGCCTCAGGATGGGGACGTGCTCGCCGGCAAGGGCGGGACGGCCGCGGCCGCACAGGCCGCCGCCGCGATCGCCGCCCGCATGCCCGCAACTCCGGGTGCCAATCCGCAGCCCGTGTCTGGACAGGCCTCCGGTCCGGAGGTTGCGGGCGCTCCCGCCCCGCAGCCCGGCACCGATGCCTTTGCCGCAGCCGTGACGCTGGCGGCCGAGGCGGCGCAGGCGCATGCCCCGAAGGCGGAAGCCCTCCCGGCCGGTCTGCCGGCCAATGCCGAGGGCGTGGCCAAGCCGGATGCCGCGGTGGCCTCAACCGCCGTGGCGACGGCCGAGTTCAAGCCGCTCGAGCGGCTCGACCAGGCGCTGAGCGCCATCGACCTGTCCTCGCTCACCGCCCAGGGTTCGGCCCGGCCCGATCCGCTGCGCCTGCTCTCGACGCCGGATCCGATCCTGGCCCAGACGCCCGCTCAGCCCGGCCACGCGAGCAACGATAGCCCGCCGACGCCGCTGCATGTGCTGCCGATCGAGATCGGCCTCAAGGCCCTGTCGGGTGCGCGGCAGTTCGACATCCGGCTCGACCCCGGCGAACTCGGCCGCGTCGACGTCACGCTGTCGATCTCCGACACGGGCGAGGTCAGCGCCAAGATGGTCGTGGACCGCGTCGAGACGCTGCATCTGCTGCAGCGCGATGCGCGGACGCTGGAGCGTGCCTTCGAACAGGCGGGGCTCAAGCCCTCCGACAGCGGCGTCGACATCAGCCTGCGCGACCCCTCCGACCAGTCCGGCTTCCGCCAGCAGCGGCAGCAGGACGACACGCCACAGCGCTCGCGCGGACCCTCCGCCGGCGCCGAGACCGGCGACGATATCGCCGTCACCCCGCTCTCCGCGCCACAGCGCCGCTTCGTGCGGCTGGGTGGCGTGGACATGAGCGTCTGAACCAGGGAGGAGCGCCATGGCCGTCTCCAGCACCACGAGCTCGACCTCGAACACCACGAGCACCACGGGCAGCTCCAGCACCGTCTCGGGCGGCGCCGCGATCGCGCAGAACTTCGACCAGTTCCTGACCCTGCTGACGACGCAGCTCAAGAACCAGTCGCCGCTCGATCCGCTCGACACCAACCAGTTCACGCAGCAGCTGGTTCAATTCGCGGGCGTCGAGCAGCAGCTCAAGACCAATGAGACGCTGAGCTCGCTGCTCAGCCTCAACTCGGCCGGCACGGCGACGAGCGCGGTCGGCTTCATTGGCGCGACGATCACCTCCGACGGGGCGACGACGCGGCTGGAGAAGGGCAAGGCCGAGTGGCAGGTCAACGTGCCGCGCGGCGGCGTCGCGACCATCACGATCAAGGATTCGAAGGGCAGCGTCGTGCAGACGCAGACCAAGACCCTCGTCGCCGGCGACCAGAAATTCACCTGGGACGGCAAGACCTCGACCGCGCAGACGGCGGCGGACGGCGAATACACGGTCACGATCGACGCCAAGGATACGGCGGGCGCCGTGATGACGGCCACGACCAAGATCAGCGGTGTCGTCGACGGCGTCGACTTCACCGGATCGATCCCGACGCTGAAGATCGGTGCGATCAGCGTGCCGATCGACAAGGTGAAGAGCGTGGTGCGGACGCAGTGAGGCGAATCAGCAATGGCGAAAGCCGTGGGTTTCGCCTTAGGCAAATCTTAAAGCGGTAGCCCTATGCTCGGCACAAGTAGCTCTGTTGAGTTGTGTGAGTGTACCATGACCGAGCCTTTGCGACCGCGGGTGAAATACGTGATCGGACCGGACGGAAGTCCGCTGACGATCGCCGACCTTCCGCCGATGAATACCCGCCGCTGGGTGATCCGGCGCAAGGCCGAGGTCGTCGCCGCCGTGCGCGGCGGCCTTCTCAGCCTCGAGGAAGCCTGCCAGCGCTACACGCTGACGGTGGACGAGTTCCTGAGCTGGCAGATGTCGATCGACCAGCACGGCCTGGCCGGTCTGCGGACCACCCGGATCCAGCATTACCGCCAATGATCGCAGCCCTGCTGCAGGATGCCACCAGGCGTCGGTCCCCGGACCGGCGCCTTTTTCGTTTTCGGGCCGGTCATCAGGGCCCGCGCAGGGCTTTGCCCACCGCCTTCTGGCCCGGCCTGGGACAATCTTAACGCCCCGCCGGCAAAAATTAACCAGACGCTAACCACGCACCGGGAAAAACTTGCCTAGTGACCCGCGACCGGAAGCGGGCAGGACGACTTTGTGAAACGGATAGCGGCGTGAGCGGCATCGTCGAACAGTTCTCGCGTTTCGGGGCCCCGCGCCTGGCGGCGATGCTGGCGGTCACGCTGGCGCTCGTCGGGTTCTTCGCTTTCGTCATGCTGCGGATGTCCCAGCCCGCCATGGGCGTGCTGTTCTCCGACCTGTCCTCGCAGGACGTCAGCTCCATCCTCAAGGATCTCGATGCGCGCGGCGTGAAGTACGAGCTGCGCGGCGACGGCCAGACCATCCTGGTGGACAAGACCGTCGTGCCGCGGCTGCGGCTCGATCTCGCCAGCAAGGGCATCCCGGCCGGCGGCGGCGTCGGCTACGAGATCTTCGACAAGGGCGATGCCTTTTCCTCGACGAGCTTCGTCCAGAACATCAACCACATGCGCGCCCTCGAGGGCGAGCTGTCGCGGACGATCCGCTCGATCAGCCGGGTCCAGGCCGCGCGCGTGCATCTCGTCATTCCGGAAAAGCGCCTGTTCGAGCGCGATCGCGAGCCGCCGCGCGCCTCGATCGCGCTCAAGCTGGCGGGCGAGCTCGATGCGGCGCAGGTCCGCGCCATCCGCCATCTCGTCTCCTCGGCCGTGGACGGGCTGAAGCCCGAGCGGGTCTCGATCGTCGACGAGCGCGGCCGTCTGCTGGCTGACGGCGCCCAGTCGGACAACGGCGCCGGGCTCGGCATCGAGGAGCGCCAGGTCGGCATCGAGCGCCGGCTCAAGCTGCAGATCGAGGACATCGTTGCCAGCATCGTCGGCCATGGCCGCGCCCGGGTGCAGGTTTCGGCCTCGCTCGACGTCAACCGGATCGAGAGCCGGTCCGAGACCTTCGATCCCGAGAGCCGCGTCGTCCGTTCCAGCCAGAACCGGACCGAGGCCTCGACGACCTCCGAGGGCGGCGGCGCGGTTTCGGTCGGCAACGAATTGCCCGGCGCCCAGGCAGGGCAGGGCGGCAACACGCCGCGCGACAACTCCCAGAAGAACGAGGAGGTCGTCAATTACGAGATCTCCAAGACGACGCGCACGGAAGTCCTCGAGGGTGGCCGGGTCAAGCGGCTATCGGTCGCCGTGCTGGTCGACGGCACCTATACCCGCGGCGCCAATGGCGAGGTGACCTACCAGCCGCGCAGCAACGAGGATCTGGAGCGCATCGGCCAGCTGGTGCGGACCGCCGCCGGCTTCGACGAGACCCGCGGCGACAAGCTCGAGGTCGTCAATCTGCGCTTCGCCGAGGCGCCGCCGGCAGCGACCGACCTGGTCGAGCAGAGCCTGATGCAGCAGCTGCTCTCCGTCACCAAGGAGGACATTACCCGCTTCGCCGAGATTGGCGTGATCGCCCTGCTGACGCTGATCGTGCTGATGGTGGTGGTGCGGCCGCTGCTCAAGCAGGTTCTGGCGCCGGACCCCGGCGTGGCGCGCGCGATCCCGATGTTCATGCGCAACGGCGTCGCGATGGTGCCGGCCGACACGACCGGCGATCCGTCCGCACCGCGTGCGCTGCCGGGCGCCGACGGCGTCGATCCGCTCAGCGTCGATATGCCGTCCGAGCGCATGCTCGCAGTCGCCCAGATCAAGGGCCAGCTCAAGGCGCAGTCGGTCGAGAGGATCGGCCAGATGGTCGCGCAGAACCCGGCGGACAGCGTCGCGGTGCTGCGCACCTGGATCCACGAAAAAGCCGCGGCATGACGGGTCACTGAGCCATGGCCGAAGCACGTTCCCTCGCAGCGCGCGCCCCTGAAGGCCGAGATATCGGCTCGATCGAAGGCGGCGGTATCGGCGTCACCAACGTTGACGAGATGACCGGCCCGCAGCGGGCCGCGGTCATCCTGCTCGTGCTCGGCGAAGAGCATGGCCGGAAAATCTGGTCGGAGTTCGACGACGAGGAAATCCGCATCATCACCCGCGCGATGGCGGAGCTCGGCACGGTCGATTCCGACGATGTCGAGCGGCTGATGCTGGATTTCGTCGGCAAGCTGTCCAGCGCCGGCGCCGTGACCGGCTCCTTCGACCGTACGATCTCGCTGCTCGAGAAGATCCTGCCGACCGACCAGGTCGCCATGATCATGGAAGAGATCCGCGGCCCCGCCGGCCGCAACATGTGGCAGAAGCTCGGCAACATCGACGCCGTGGTGCTCGCCAACTTCCTGAAGAACGAATACCCGCAGACGATCGCGGTGATCCTCTCCAAGATCCGGCCGGACCATGCCGCCAATGTGCTGCGCAACCTGCCGAACGATCTCTCGATCGAGGTGGTCGGGCGAATGCTGCGGCTCGAATCGGTGCAGAAGGAAGCGCTCGACCATATCGAGAACACGCTGCGCACCGAGTTCGTCGCGACGCTGACCCAGACGCGGCGGCGCGACCCGCACGAGATGATGGCCGAGATCTTCAACGGCTTCGACCGCCAGACCGAGATGCGCTTCCTCTCCGCGCTCGACGTCTCCAACCAGGATTCGGCGGCGCGCATCCGGGCGCTGATGTTCACCTTCGAGGATCTCGGCAAGCTCGATCCGGCGGGCCTGCAGACCTTGATGCGCCAGGTCGACAAGGACACGCTGACCCGGGCGCTCAAGGGGGCCAGTGAGGCGATGCGCGTCTTCTTCTTCAGCGCCATGTCGCAGCGCGCCGTCAAGAACATGCAGGACGACATTCAGAGCCTCGGGCCGCTGCGGCTCAAGGAGGTCGACGAGGCGCAGCAGAAGCTCGTCGCGCTGACCAAGGACCTCGCCGACAAGGGCGAGATCATCCTGTCCAAGGGCAATGCCGAAGACGAGCTGGTCTATTGACGATGGGCAGCGCGACCAAGTTCACCTTCGGGACGGATTTCCGCGAAGGTGGCCGCAGGGCGGCAGGCGAAGCCGACATCGCGGCAGCACGTGCCGAGGGTTTCGCTGCCGGCGCCGAGCAGGGGCGGCGCGAGGCGGAAGGCCAGCTCAACGCGCTGGTCGCCCAGCTGGCGCGGGCCGCCGAGCGTCTGGTCGCACAGGAAGCGACCCATGCGGCCGAGGTCGAGGCGCGCGCAGCCTATGTCGCCATCGTCGCGGCGCGGGCGCTGGCGGGCGCGGCACTGGGCGAGCGGCCGCTCGCGGGCCTGGAGCAGGCGCTGCGCGAGTGCCTCGCACATGCGCGGCTCGCGCCGCATCTGGTGATGCGGGTGAACGAGGGCGCCGTGGAATCAGCCGAGGCGCTGGTCAAGCGCCTCGCGCAGGAGACCGGCTTCGCCGGGCGCCTGGTGGTGCTGGGCGAGCCCGACATCGCGCCCGGGGACGGGCGCATCGAATGGGCCGAGGGCGGCTTCGTGATCGAGCGGGAGCGGCTGGGACAACTGGTCGACCAGGCCGTTGCGACAGCGTTTCCCGGCTTTCGGCCCCCTGTGGAGTAAGGACGCGCGATGAGCACGGACAACGATCTCAAGCTGCCGCCTCTCAATCCGGCAGATCTCTCCTTCGACCACAACGACAGCTCGGTCGCGCGGTCGGGGCCGGTGCCGGTCAAGACGGCGGAAGACCTCGAACAGGTCTTCGACGTGCCGGTGAACGTCTCCGCCGTGCTCGGCTCGTCGAAGATCGCGATCGGCGACCTGCTGCAGATCGTGCCCGGCGCCGTGCTGGAGCTCGACCGGCGTGTCGGCGAGGCAATCGACATCTTCGTCAACGAGCGCCTCGTGGCGCGCGGGGAGGTCGTCGTCGTGGAGGACCGGCTCGGCGTCACCATGACCGAAATCATCAAGGCCGACCGGTAAGTCCCGGCCGACCCGTCACGTCTTTACGCAGGAGGGCCTCAGCCATGCGTCTCATCATTGCCGGCGGTCTCAAGGGACAGCTCATCGCGGCCGCCAAGATCGCGATCGCGCATGGCGCCAACGTCACCCATACCGAAAGCCTGGAGCAGACGCTGGCCGTGCTGCGCTCCAAGGGCGCCGACCTGCTGATGGTCGAGGTCACGCTGCCGGTGGCGCAGTTCGTGGCGGCGCTCGAGGCCGAGCGCATCCGCACCCCGATCGTCGCCTGCGGCACCTCGACGGATGCCCGGGCCGCGGTGGCGGCGATCCAGGCCGGCGCGCGCGAATACGTGCCCCTTCCGCCCGATCCGGAGCTGATCGCGGCCGTTCTGGAGGCCGTCGCGGCCGACCAGTCCAGCCTGATCTGGAAGGACCCGGCGATGGAGCGGGTGGTCCAGCTCGTCGGCCAGATCGCGCGCTCGGACGCGCCCGTGCTGGTGACCGGCGAAAGCGGCACCGGCAAGGAGGTGATCGCACGGCATCTGCATCAGAAGTCGCTGCGCAAGGACAAGCCCTTCGTCGCGGTCAACTGTGCCGCGATCCCCGATAATCTGCTGGAATCCGAGCTGTTCGGCCATGAGAAGGGCGCCTTCACCGGCGCCATCGCGCGCCGCATCGGCAAGTTCGAGGAGGCCAATGGCGGCACACTGCTGCTGGACGAAATCTCGGAGATGGATGTCCGCCTGCAGGCCAAGCTGCTGCGCGCGCTACAGGAGCGGATGATCGATCGCGTCGGCGGCACGACGCCGGTGAAGGTGGATTTGCGCATCATCGCCACCTCGAACCGCAATCTCGGTGACGCGGTGCGGGAAGGCTCGTTCCGGGAGGACCTGTTCTACCGCCTCAACGTCGTGCATCTGCGGCTGCCGGCGCTGCGCGAGCGGCCGGGCGACATTCTGGCCCTGGCCGATCACTTCGCCCGCAAATATGCCGAGCTGAACGGCATGCCGCTGCGGCCGATCGCGCCGGATGCGCGCAAGCTGCTGCTGACCAACGCCTGGCGCGGCAACGTCCGGGAACTGGAGAACACGATCCACCGCGCCGTGCTGCTGGCGCGCGGCAACGAAATCGGCACCGAAGCGGTGATGACCCCCGAGGGCGAGACGCTTGGCCCCGCCTCTGGACGCGACAGCGCCGCCCGTGCCGCTCAGACCGCCGAGGCCATGACACGCTCGCTGGTCGGCCATACGGTGGCCGATGTCGAGCGCGAACTGATCCTCGACACGCTCGACCATTGCCTGGGGAACCGCACCCATGCGGCCAAGATCCTGGGAATCTCGATCCGCACGCTGCGCAACAAGCTGAGCGAATACACCTCCGCCGGGATCACCGTGGCGGAGCCGGGTCAGGCGCGCGTCAGCGCGCTCTGACCCTTCGCAGCCGCGTCACCAACGGCGGCGGTAGTAGCGCGGACGCGCATAGTACCGCGGACGGGCATAGTAGCGGGGCCGGGCATAGTAGCGCGGCCGGTAATAGGCCCGCGGGCGGGCGTAATAGCGCGGCCGGCGACGATAATAATAGTACTGGCTGTAGTCGGCCTCGGCCTTGTCGAGCCCGTCCTTGACCTCGGCCGTGACGGCCTCGTCATCGCGCGCCGGCACGGGAGCCGGGGTCGGCGCCGGCTGGGGCTGGGCCGCCTCGGCAACGGCCATGCCGCCCAGGCTGGCTGCCGCCATGCCGCCGATCAGAGACATGATGAATGAACGTCTGTCCACGAGATCCTCCGATGGATGTTGTCGTTGCACCGTCGCCGGCATCCTAGGGGCAAAAGGACGGTTTGGGATAATGCATTCGGATGATGCTTTGTTCCGTTCGGTATCAATTGCGCTGAACCCGCGGCGACGGGCCGGCTGCAGGCGTAGCGTCAATCGGCTGCGTTGAGCGGGCGGGCGATGCTTTCGAGCGGGCGTCGTTCCGCGGGGATCGCAAAACGGGCCGCGATGACCGCCGCCGCCAGCATCAATGCGGCGCCCAGCAGGTAGCCGGCGAAGACGCTGCCGCGCGAGCCGGTGTCGATCAGCGCCCCGAAGAGCCAGGGTCCGGCGACGCCGCCGACACCGGTTCCCACCGCATAGAAGGCCGCGATCGCCAACGCGCGCATCTCGACCGGGAAGGTCTCGCTGACGGTCAGATAGGCCGAGCTCGCCGCGGCGGAGGCGAAGAAGAAGACCACGCTCCAGCACAGGGTGAGCTGCTGCGCAGTCAGGACGTCCCGCCAGAACAGATAGCCCGTGCCCGTCAGCAGCAGGCCCGACAGGGCGTAGGTCGCGGCGATCATTGTCCGGCGGCCGACCGTGTCGAACAGGCGCCCGAGGATCAGCGGACCCAGGAAGTTGCCGGCCGCGAAGGGCAGGATGAACCAGCCGATGGACTGGGAGGGGACTTTGTAGAAGTCCGTGAGGATCAGCGCATAGGTGAAGAAGATGGCGTTGTAGAAGAAGGCCTGCGCGACCATCAGCGACAGCCCGACCAGCGCGCGCGGGCGATGGACGACGAAGAGGACGTGGAAGACCTCTCGAAGCGGCGTCACCGCACGCGGCCTCAGATGGGTGAGAGGCAGGCGTTCGCCGGGGTCATAGGTGACGCCGGCGCGAGCCTCGATCGCCGCGACGATGGCCTCCGCCTCCTGCGTGCGGCCATGGCCGATCAGCCAGCGCGGACTCTCCGGGATCCACTGCCGCAGAACGAGGATGATCAGGCCCAGGGCTGCGCCGATGAAGAAGGCCAGGCGCCAGCCGATTTCGGGGTCGATGACCGCCGGATCGAGCAGGACGATGGCCCCTACGGCGCCGAGCGCTGCGCCGATCCAGAAGGAGCCGTTGATGACGAGATCGACCCAACCTCGCACCCGCGCCGGGACGAGCTCCTGGATGGTCGAGTTGATGGCCGTGTATTCCCCGCCAATGCCCATGCCGGTGAAGAAGCGGAAGACGATGAAGCTCCAGAAATTCCAGGAGAAGGCGGTGGCCGCCGTCGCCGCCAGATAGACCAGCAGCGTCAGGGTGAAGAGCTTCTTGCGGCCGAGCCGGTCCGTCAGCCAGCCGAAGAAGAGAGCGCCGATGACGGCGCCGGCGAGATAGGCCGCCCCGGCCATGCCGACCTCGGCATTGCTGAAGCGCAGAACCGGGCTGTCCTTCAGCGCGCCGGAGACCGAGCCCGCCAGCGTCACCTCCAAGCCGTCGAGGATCCAGGTCACGCCGAGCGCGACCACCACCAGCGTATGGAAGGGCGACCATGGAAGCCGGTCGAGCCGGGCGGGGATCGCCGTGGCGATCACGCCGGGCGCCGGCCCTGCACTGGGGACGGGCTCTGCCATGTGAAAGGACCTCCAGGCTCGCCCTGCGTCCCGGATCGACGGGGCGCCACGAAAAAGGGCGGCGGCTTGCGCCGCCGCCCCTCGATTGTCGCGCTCAGCGCACGATGATGCGGCGCCGGACCACCGGACCGCGACGGCGGCCATAATAGGGGCGCGGACGGCGGCGCACGATGACGCGCTCGCGCACGATCGGGCGGCGATAGGGCCCGCGGCGACGAACGACGCGCTCGCGCACCACGACCTGGTTGAAATCGGCATCGGTCTTGTCGAGGGCCGCCTTCGTCGCGGCGTCCAGCTCCCCGGCCTTGACCGGCATCTCCGTCTCTGCGGCCTGCGCGAAGGCGATACCGCCGACGCTGGCGGCGGCAAGGCCGCCGAACAGGCTCATCACGAATGAACGTCTATCCAAGGTCGTTCTCCAGTAGCTGTGGTTTTTGATAAAACCAGGTCAACCACCCCAACCCGATGGGGCGGGCCGAATGGGGCCGCACCGCGGCCATACGATAACGGTCCGTTCAGGAAAGGGTTCCGTGCCCGACTATTTCGACCGTCTTAACCACTCGTTCACCCTATGCCCGGCAAGAATTGCCGAGTGCGCGCGGGTTTCGCGCGGGGAGCGGGCTGGTCGATGACCGATGTAACGGCACCAGGAACGGGCGGCGGCTTCGACATGAGCCGCGGGGGGCTGGGGAAGCTCCTCAATCGCCCGGACCTGTTCCTCGCGATCGGCGTCATGGGCATCCTCGTGGTGCTCATCTTCCCGCTGCCGAGCATCCTGCTCGACATGCTGCTGGCGCTCTCGATCATCCTGTCGGTGCTCGTGCTGATGACCGCGCTCTTCATCGAGGAGCCGCTGGAGTTCTCGGCCTTCCCGACCGTGCTGCTGATCGTCACCATGTTCCGGCTGGCGTTGAACCTCGCCTCGACGCGCCTGATCCTGGCGCATGGCCATGAGGGCACCTCGGCCGCCGGCCATGTCATCGAGGCCTTCGCCAATTTCGTGATGGGCGGCAATTTCGTGATCGGGGTGATCGTCTTCACCATCCTGATCATCGTCAATTTCGTCGTCATCACGAAGGGCTCGGGCCGCATCGCGGAAGTCGCGGCCCGCTTCGCGCTCGACGCCATGCCCGGCAAGCAGATGGCGATCGACGCCGATCTCTCGGCCGGCCTGATCGACCAGGAGGTCGCCAAGGTCCGCCGCAAGGCGCTCGAGGACGAGGCGAATTTCTTCGGCTCGATGGACGGTGCGTCCAAGTTCGTGCGCGGCGACGCCATCGCCGGCCTGCTGATCACCTTCATCAACGTGCTCGGCGGCATCATCATCGGCGTCGCGCAGCAGGGCATGACCTTCGGCGCGGCCGCCCACAACTACACCCAGCTGACGGTCGGCGACGGCCTCGTCAGCCAGATCCCCGCCCTGATCGTCTCGACCGCGGCGGGCCTGCTCGTCTCCAAATCGGGCGTGCGCGGCGCCGCCGACAAGGCGCTCGGCAAGCAGCTCTCGGGCTATCCGAAGGCGCTCGGCATGTCGGCGGCGGTGATGCTGCTGATTGCGATCCTGCCCGGCATCCCGATGCTGCCCTTCCTGACGCTGGCGCTCGGCTCGGCCTGGCTCGCGCGCCATTTCGGGCAGCTGGCCAAGGCCCGGGAAACCGAGGTCGCGGACGCAGCCCAGGCGGCCTCGCCGCTGCAGGCGGACGGGACGCCGAAGGAAGAGACCCTCAACGACCTGCTCAAGCTCGACGAGCTGAAGATCGAGATCGGCTATGGGCTGCTGCCGCTGGTGAACTCGGCGGGCGGGCAGGACCGGCTGACGGACCAGGTGCGGGCGCTGCGCCGCCAGCTCGCGGCCGAGCTGGGCTTCGTTATGCCGGCGGTGCGGATCGTCGACAACGTCCAGCTCGAGGCGAACCACTACTACATCAAGATCAAGGAGATCGATGCCGGGCACGGCATCGTCTATGCCGGCCAGTACATGGCCATGGACCCGATGGGCGGCAGCGTGAACCTGCCCGGCCACAATGTGCTGGAGCCGACCTTCGGCCTGCCCGCGACCTGGATCGACGGCGCGCTGCAGGACGAGGCGCAGCTGCGCGGCTACACCGTGGTCGATGCCGCGACGGTGATCTCGACGCATCTGACCGAGGTGCTGAAGTCGCACATGCCGGAGCTGCTCTCGCATGCCGAGGTTCAGAAGCTGCTGCGCGAGCTGCCCAAGGACCATTCCGATCTGGTCAAGGAGATCGTGCCGAGCCAGATCTCGACCACGGGCATCCAGCGCGTGCTGCAGCTCCTGCTCTCCGAGCGCATCTCGATCCGCGATCTCGCGACGATCATCGAGGGCATCGCCGAGGCCGCAGGCGGGATGAAGAACCCGCGCGACATCGCCGAGCATGTCCGCATGCGCCTGTCCCGCCAGATCTGCGCGCAATTCTCGAACGGACAGGGCCTGCTTCCGATCATCACGCTCTCGCCGGCCTGGGAAAGCGTCTTCGCCGAATCGATCATCGGCCAGGGCGAGGATCGCCATCTCGCCATGCAGCCCTCGCGGCTGCAGGAATTCGTCCATCAGGTGCGCGACAAGTTCGAAGATGCGGCGCGCATGGGCGAGATGCCGGCGCTGGTCACCTCCGGCATGGCGCGGCCCTTCGTGCGCCAGATCATCGAGCGCTTCCGCAGGGAGACGCCGGTGCTCTCCCAGGCCGAGATTCATCCCCGCGTGCGGCTGAAGACGGTCGGCACCGTCTGAGCGGGCACCGGCGCCGCCCGTTTCCACGGGGCGCCGATGCCGGCAGTGCAATGGTGAGGCCGCCCCGCCTCGCCTAAGACGGCTGGGCATGTCGCGCAACGCCGCCCTCTTTGCCCTGCTCTGCCTCGTCTGGGGACTGACCTTCCTGCCGGTCAGGATCGCCTCCGCGCACACCTCGCCGCTGCTGCTCGCCGCAGCGCGCTTCGTCATCGCCGGGGGGCTGCTGCTGCTCTGGGCCGGGCGGGATGCGGGCAAGGTGCCGCGCGCCGCCTGGCCGCGGCTGATCGGCACGGCGCTCTTGGTCAACACTGCCAATTACGCCTTCCTGTTCTGGGGCGCGGCCCATGCGCCCTCCGGCCTGTCCGCCATCGTCAACATGGCGACGATCCCGATCTGGACGCTGATCGCGGTGCGGCTGATCGAGGGGGAGGCGATCACCGGACGGCGGATCCTGGCGATCGCGCTGGGAACGGCGGGGCTGGGCTTCCTCTTCGGCCAGCGCCTCGCAAGCGGGGTGGCGGCGCGCGATGCGCTCGAAGCCTGGGGGCTGGCCTCGGTCGCCTTCGGGACGCTGTGCTACTGCATCGGCGCGGTGCTGAGCCGGCCGATCGCGGGGACGATGCCGACGCTGACGCTGGCGAGCTGGCAGACGGCGATCGGCGCGGCCGGGCTGATCGTGGTGACGCTGGTGCTGGAGCCCGTCGGCACGGCCCAACTCGCGGGATTGCTGGCCTGGCCGGTGGCGCCGGCGCTCGCCTTCCTGGTCGGGGCCGGCTCGCTGATCGGTTTCACGATCTTCATCCGGCTGCTGCGCGACTGGGGCGCCTTCGGGGCCGGGCTCTACGCCTTCGTCAGCCCGGTGATCGCGGTGATCGCCGGCGTGCTGCTGCTCAACGAGCCCTTCGGCCGCAGCGAGGCGATCGGCGCGGCGCTGATGTTCGCGGCTGCCGCGATCGCGCTCAGGCGCTGACCGGCATCCTCGCGCACCGGCTTGCTCCGAAAACCGGTTCCCGCCTTTGGGGGCGGTGCTATGGCGGCGGGGCGATGCGCGTGTTGCGCTTGAGCTGGGCGCGCTCAAAGGCCAGCACCACCGGCAGGGACACGACCAGCGGGATGATCAGGTAGAACATGCGCCAGATCAGCAGCGCTGCGAAGACGGCCGGCGCCGGCATACCTGGCATTACCGCCAGGAACACCGCCTCCATCACGCCGACCCCGCCGGGCACCTGGCTGAGCAGCCCGGCCGAGAAGGAGAGCAGGAAGGCGCCAAGCACGATCATGAAGCCCGGATTGCCCTGCTCGGGCAGCGCGAAATAGATGATGCCGGCCGCGCCTGCGAGTTCGAGCGGCGCGGCGAGATATTGCCGGAAGACGATCGGCAGGCGCGGATAGATGATCTCGAGCTTGCCCAGCTTGAACGGCCTGAACTTGAGCCAGGAGCCGATGGTGTAGAGCGCGACGAAGCCGAGCATGGCGACGCCGATCAGCCTGGCGCCATTGTCGCCGATTGCGAACCAGGGCGAGAGCCGGCCGAGCGGGCGCAGGATCTCGGGCTCATAGAGCAGGACGAGGCCCATGAGCAGGATCGTCCCGAAGGCGAAGGTGAAGGAGCACAGCGCGACCAGCACCGCGACCTCGCCGGCGCTCAACCCCTTGGCCGTATAGGCCCGGAACCGCACCATGCCGCCGGAAAACACCGAGGCGCCGATATTGTGCGACAGCGCGTAGGTGACGAAGGAGCAGACCGAAATATAGAGCCAGGAGATGCCCTTCTCCTTGCCGAGATGGAGCAGGGCGATGCGGTCGTACCAGGCGAGCGCCGCATAGGCGACGAGGGTGGCGAGCGCGGCGTGGAAGAAGGCATCGGTGGGGATCACCGCGATCTTCTGGCCGATGCGGCTCGCGACGATGCGTAGATTGTCCCAGAAGCTGCCCTGGGCGAGCAATGCGTTGATCGCCTCGTCCGTCCCGGCCTCGGCCTTGAGCTTGTCCCAGAGAAGGTCGACGGACCAGACGACCGCGACGAGCCCGATGATCGGCCAGAGGTAATCCAGATAGCGCTTCATGAGACCCGCTGGCTGCGAGGGGCGTGGGAGGTCGGCGAAAGCGGCGCAGCGACGAGCGCGCCTTGCGCCTGTGTGCCAGCGGGCCAGGGTAAGGGCAAGCGGCGTCGCCGCCGCCTGCCGTGTCGTGGATCGCTATTTGCCGTTGGCCTTGAGCCAGTCGCGCATCATCGCGATCTCCTTTTCCTGATCGGCGATGATGCCGGTCGCGAGCTTCTTCAGCGCCGGGTCCTTGCCATGGGCGAGCATGACCCTGGCCATGTCGATCGCGCCCTGGTGATGCGGGATCATGCCACGCACGAAATCGGCGTCGGCATCGCCGGTGAAGGCGATGTCCATGTCCTTGTGCATCTTCGCGTTGGCGGCCTTGTAGGCGGTGGTGGCGGCGCTGTCGGCCGCCTTCGCGGCGGGTTTGCCGTGGCCGGCATGGGAGCCGTGGCCCTGATGCTGTTGGGCGAGCGCTGTGCCGCCGAGTGCAAGCGCGGCGACGAGGCCGAGGGCGAGGCGGGTGGGAACGGAACCTGTCATGGGTGGTCCTCGATGAAGACGGGAGGCCGCGGCGGCACGAAGGCCGGGCGTGCTAATCCCTCGAAACGAAAAAGGGCGGAAGGGTTCAGGCCGGGCTGCGCCGCGGCGGGCGCTCCGCCGGCTCCGGCGTCCGCTCAGGCTTCGCCGTTACCGCCACGGGGGTTAGGCTGTGCCAGCCGACCGGGTCGCTGGTGACGGGCAGGGCAGGGGCCTCACCCAGTAGGCCGCAGCCGAGAATGCAGCAGGAGGGCATGGCGTGCTTGGGCGCTGCCGGCGTCGTGTGGTGATGGCCGGCCTCCCCATGGCAGGGCGTCGGCCCCGCGGCGGCTGGGTGTGGCTGGGTGTGGCCGGCGCCCGGGGTGGCATGGCTTGCAGCCAGCGTCGCATGGGGCAGCACGGCGAGCAGCATGATCGCGAGTGCGACAGCGAGCCGCGCCAGCGCGAGGCCGCGCCCGCCTGTCCCTGCCCGCTGATGCCGCTTCGCCATGAGGTGATGTCTCCGCCCCGATCATGTCATGATCGCGGCAGGGCGCCAGCCGAATCCGGCCGGGCGCCGGTCCCCGTTCCACCGCCCAGGCCGACATGACCCAGACCCTGACCATCAGCCTCACCGGCACCACCGACCTGCCGCCCGGCAAGATCGCCGCCATCGTCACCTCGCTGGAGATGTTCGCGAGGCCGCCCGAGCGGCCCGATCCGCCGGGTCTGGAGGGGTTTGCGCTGGAGCGGCTCGGCGCGGACGAGCTCGATCGCTATCTCGCGATGTATCGGCGGCTGGGCGAGCGCTGGATGTGGTTCAGCCGGCTGGTCAAGCCCCGCGCCGAGGTGGCGGCCATCCTCGCCGACGCGAATGTCGAGACCTACATGGTTCGCCGCGAGGGCACCGATCAGGGCCTGCTCGAACTGGATTTCCGCGTGGCCGGCGAGGCGGAGCTCGCCTTCTTCGGGCTCGACGAGGCCGTGCTGGGCCAGGGCGCCGGTCGCTGGCTGATGAACCGGGCGCTGGCGCTGGCCTGGGCGAAGCCGATCGCCCGCTTCTGGGTCCACACCTGCACGCTCGACCACCCCTCCGCGCCGGAATTCTACCAGCGCTCGGGGTTTTCCGTGTTCAAACGGGGGGTGGAGGTCGATGACGACCCGCGGCTCAAGGGGCAGATGCGCCGGGACTGCGTGCCGCATCATCCGGTGATCGGGTAGGGGGCGAAGCTGGGAGATGGCGATGGGCCAGCTTTCGACCCTCGGCTGACATGAGATACGATAAGCTTTCATGAGCTGTGTAATGATAGCTAGATAATCGCATGACGCCCTTGGCCGGACACCGGAGTGCCACTTGAGATTTGGCATCAATCTTCGCGGCGACCTCGCAAAGCTCGGCGATGAAGAACTTGCCTCGCAGCTTGAGACATGTCTGGCCTATCGTGAATGGCTTGAACCGCAGACTGGCGATTGGGTAAGCCGATGGGTGTACAAGATCGGCTTGGCAATGCCCTTCGGCAGAGGCCCTTTGCACGCCCCCATCTTTTACCGAGCGATGGGACGCCCTTTCGGCCGCTCTTTCAACGGTCGCTCGCTAGGGGATCTCTACGTCTTGGATTGCGAGATCAAAGACATCATCGATGAACTAAAGCGTCGAACGCGCGCAGCGTGACTGAAACACTCCAGCGCCTGACTAGTGTCTGCTTACGACCCATTGCAGAAGGCCCGGAGTTGGCAAATCGCAACTAAATGTTCAGCTCAGTTGAACCAAGAAGCCCAGTATCGAAATGAACGCTGGCGGTCAGCCGTGATTGCTCCTGACGTTGTCGACACGGGCCGCACGATGGCTCTTATTGGCTTCGCTCTTTTTATCGTCGGCTTCCCGTTTTTCTTAGGATTAGCGGAGGCATCGTTCAGATCGGCGCTTCTCATTGCCTCGTGCTACTTGGGCTTGTCCCTTGTCGTTTCAGCCGTATTCGCGTGGTCGTCTCAAACCGGACAGGGCCTCGCCTTCGCAATCCTGCTCATACCAGCATACTTGGCCATGTCGGCAGCGGCTTGGTGCGCTGGGCGCTCGATGGATTGGCTTATTCGCCGCTGGCGGGGCTGAGAAGCTAAGCTCGCTGCATCAACGTTCGCGTCGGGTCCAGTCGCGAGTGCGCCCGAACAGAACTGGAGCTAGTGGCTGCTTCCGACCCGATGCAGACCTTGGTTTCGGGACGCGCGCTACTCCCTGCGCGCAACAAAAAAGCCCGCCGGAACCCCGGCGGGCCTTTGAACCTCACGACTTCAACCGCGGCTCACGCCCTTGGGCGCAAACCGATCGAGTCCATCATCGCCTGGTCGCGGGCGGCTTCGGCGGCGCGCTCGGTCGCCTTCTCGCGGTCGTCGAGGATCTCGACCTTCTTCATGTCCTCGAAGGCCTCCTGGAGTTCGGCCTTGGCCTCCTCGAGCTGGCCCTTCAAATTGTCGGCGGACTGGCGGAGATTGTCGCGGCGGCCCAGCGCCGCCTTGGCATAGGTCGGGTAGGCGAAATGGGCGGGGTCGGAGATTCCGGCCCGGGCTTCCTCGCTCTGGATCTCGCGATCCAGATCGCTCGCCATGCGGTGGAAATCTGCGATCATCATCTCGATCTGGCTTACCCGGCGACGTTTCTCGTCCACCTGGAAGCGCTTGAGACGCAGTAACGTGTCTCGCGACTTCATGTCGTTTCCAACTCCTGATCACGCATGGGGCGCGCGCCGACCCCTCGGCGCTCGCCCGGAACTCCTGCCGCGAGACAAAAAGCACAATGGCGCAAGGAGGTTGATCGTTCCTTACCGGAAAGCCTCGCATTCGCTGCATGGGCAGCGCGCGCGGCTGCTGCTGACGCATGACGGCGGCAGCGGGTAGTAGCGGGGTGTCCGGGCCGCTCCCGCGCCCCGCCGCCTGCCTCCGGGATTGCCCGCCTTGCCAGCCTTTCCGCGCCTTCCCGAGCACGGCCTGCTGATCTGCGGCCTCGTCGTCACCCGCATCGTCGGCTGGGGCTCCACCTTCTATGCGCTCTCGGTCGTGTCGCGCGACATCCAGCGCGACCTCTCCCTGGACGTCACCACCGTCTTCGGCGGCATCACGCTGCTCCTCCTGACCGGGGCGGCGCTGGCGCCGGCCGTCGGCCGCCATCTCGACCGATCCGGCACGCGCGGCGCGATGTGCCTGGGCGCGCTGTTCTGCGCGCTCGGCCTCGTGCTGCTCAGCCTCGCGCAGGGGCCGATCAGCTATCTGGCGAGCTGGGTCGTGATCGGCATCGGGCATGCCTTCTCGCTCGCCAATGTCGGCGGCGTCACGATCGCGCATCTGGTCGGGCCGCAGGCGCGGCGGGTGATCGGCCTGATGATGCTGGCGACAGGCCTGTCCTCGACGGTGTTCTGGCCGCTCACCGCCGCCCTCTCGGCCGGTTTCGGCTGGCGGACGACCTGGCTGATCTTCGCGGCGATGCAGATTGTGATCGTGCTGCCGATCTATGCCGCCGTGCCCCGCTACCGCCAGGGCGCAGCCGACGTTCCTGTGTCTGCCGCCGGTGCACCGCGCCCGGACGAGGCGCGTGTCGCGCCGGTCGATCGCCGTACGGCGTTCTGGCTGGTCGCGGCGATCTTCTCCGCGAGCGGGCTGGTCTCCTGGGGCCTGCCGCTGCATCTGATCGACCTGCTGCAGAATGCGGGGATCGGTGCGGCGGAGGCCGTCGCCATCGCGGCGCTGAGCGGGCCGGCGACGCTGCTGGCGCGGCTCGTCGATGCGACGCTCGGCGACCGGCTGCCGGTGGAGCGGACGGCGCTGGCCGGGCTGGTGCTCGGCCCGCTCGCCTGCCTGATGCTGGTGGTGCTGCCGGGCACGCCGCTCGCCGCGAGCGGCTTCGTGCTCTGCTTCAGTGCCGCCATGGGCGTGATCTCGGTGGCGCGGGCGACGCTGCCGCTCGCGCTGTTCGGCCGCCAGGCCTATGGCACGCTGATGGGCCGATTGACGGTGCCGCAGAACCTCGCCTTCGCAGCGGCGCCGCTGCTCTTCGCCGCGATGATCGAGCATCTCGGGCGCGACCAGGCGCTGGTCGCCGCCGCCGCGATCCAGGGGCTGGCCGTTCTAGCAATGCTGGCGCTGCTGCGTCTGCTCGGGCGCGAGCGCGGCCTCAGCCGTTCATGATGGTGGCGAGCCGGGCATAGCATTCGCCCAAGGGTGTCGCGTCGTCCTTGGCCTGCTTCAGGAAGCCCTCCAGCGCCGGGTTGAGCCGGATCGCCTCGTCGACCTCGGGCGAGGCGCCCTGGCGATAGGCTCCGAGCCGGATCAGCTCCTCCATGTCGGCATAGGTCGCGAGCGTGGCGCGCGCCTTCTGCACGACCGGGTAGAAGGCCGGGTCGCAGGAGCGGGGCATGGTGCGCGAAACGGATTTCAGCACGTTGATCGCGGGGAAGCGGCCGCGCTCGGCGATCGAGCGCTCCATCACGATATGCCCGTCGAGAATGCCGCGCACCGCGTCGGCGACCGGCTCGTCATGGTCGCCGCCGTCGACGAGGACGGTGAAGAGGCCGGTGATGGCGCCGTCGCCGATGCCGGGGCCGGCGCGCTCGAGCAGGCGCGGCAATTCGGCGAAGACGGTCGGCGTATAGCCCTTGGTGGTCGGCGGCTCGCCGGCGGCCAGGCCGATCTCGCGCATCGCCATGGCGAAGCGGGTCACGGAATCCATCAGGCACATGACCTGCCGGCCCTGGTCGCGGAAATACTCCGAGATGGTCAGTGTCGTCAGCGCGGCCTGCTTGCGCATCAGAGCGGGCTCGTCGGAGGTCGCGACGACGACGACGGACCGCGCCAGACCCTCGGGGCCGAGATCGTCCTGCAGGAACTCCTGCACCTCGCGGCCGCGCTCGCCGACGAGGCCGATGACGTTGACGTCGGCGCGGGCATAGCGCGCCAGCATCGACAGCAGCACCGATTTGCCGACGCCGGATCCGGCGAAGATGCCCATGCGCTGGCCGAGGCAGCAGGTCAGGAAGGCATTGAGTGCGCGCACGCCGAGATCGAGCGGGCGACCGACGCGGCGGCGGGAATGCGCCGGGGGCGGGTCGTTGCGAAAGGTATAGAGGTCCTCGCCCTGCGGCAGAGGCGGGCCGCCATCGACGGGGCGGCCGAGCGCATCAACGACGCGACCGAGCCAGGCGGGCGTGGGTTTGAGGCCCGGCGCCGCCTTGTCGATATAGACGGGGCAGCCGCGGCGCACACCGTCGAGCCCGCCGAAGGGCATGACCAACGCCCGGTCGCCCGAGAAGCCGATGACCTCGCAGGGCACGCGGCTGCCGGGCGCGATCTCGATGCCGACGCGCCCGCCGAGGCTCATCGCGCCGATCGGCCCCGCAACCTCGACCAGCAGCCCGCGCACGGCGTTGACGCGGCCATAGACAATGACGGGGTCGAGCCCCGCGATCGTGGCGGCGAGGCCCGAGAGTCGATCCTGGCCGTTGGCGGGGCTGTTCATGCTCGTCCCGGTTAACCTCTCGGCGGCAGGGCGGCAACCGTCGGGCTGCGTCCGCCGACGCCGCCCCCGGCGCAGCGGCAGGGGCCAGCCGGATGCGGCCAATTTGAATCGGATTGCCTGTGGAAACACAACCACGCGGAAAGGCACCCGCTCCTAGGCCGGACGGATCTCACACCGGACCGGCCGATGATCCTCGCGCTCGCCTTGTTCACTCTGGGAGCCTGCGCCGGGCTCTTCCCCGATGGCCTGCAGCGCGCGGTCATGCTGCTGCTCGCGATCCTGCTGCTGTTTGCGTCCTGGGTGCTGCTGGGCGCGGTCGACATCTTCAGCTTCTTCGTCTTCGCCGGCCATCTGCTGGCGCTCGGCTCCGGCTACCTGACGGGACTTTATTACCAGAGCCGCTCCTGAGGGCCGTGTCGCGCCGTCCTCGCCTGCCACGAAACCGCGCCAGGGCTGTGCGAAACCTTGCAAGCGACCGGGCGCGTTTACCCTTCATTAAGCCGGCCGATTAACACTGTGTATCGAGACTGCGTCGTGCCGAGGGAGCCTTTCCGGCCCGAAGCGCGGCATGGTCTCCGCGAAAGCGTCTTTCGCGGGCGAACAGCGTCACGATCCGTGTCAAATTCGACTCACCTCGACAAGGATCGCCGGCTTTCCCCAAGGAAGCGCTTGCGCACGGGAATCACGGTTTGTTAACCATTTCCTCGTAGCGTGTCGCGTGGCGTTTCAACGGGCAAGTACGTCGTCGTCCTGAGCCGTGGGGGTTCGGACGAGAAGAGCGGTCAGCTTGCCTGCGGGCGAAATTGGGGACGTGGACATGCGGGTTCTGCTCATCGAGGACGATAGCGCGACCGCCCAGTCGATCGAGCTCATGCTCAAATCCGAGAGCTTCAACGTCTACACGACGGATCTCGGCGAAGAGGGCGTCGATCTCGGCAAGCTCTACGATTACGACATCATCCTGCTCGACCTGAACCTGCCCGACATGTCCGGCTACGAGGTTCTGCGCTCGCTCCGGGTCGCGAAGGTGAAGACGCCGATCCTGATCCTCTCCGGCCTTGCCGGCATCGAGGACAAGGTGAAGGGTCTGGGCTTCGGCGCCGACGACTACCTGACCAAGCCCTTCCACAAGGACGAGCTGGTCGCCCGCATCCACGCCATCGTGCGCCGCTCGAAGGGCCACGCCCAGTCGGTCATCACCACGGGTGACCTCGTCGTCAATCTCGACACCAAGACCGTCGAGGTCGATGCGGCCCGCGTCCATCTGACGGGCAAGGAATACCAGATGCTGGAGCTGCTCTCGCTCCGCAAGGGCACGACCCTGACCAAGGAAATGTTCCTGAACCACCTTTATGGCGGCATGGACGAGCCCGAGCTCAAGATCATCGACGTCTTCATCTGCAAGCTGCGCAAGAAGCTCGCCAATGCGTCGGACGGCAAGAACTACATCGAAACGGTCTGGGGCCGCGGCTATGTGCTACGCGAGCCGACCGAGGCCGAGGAACGTATTCCGGCCTGACCGGTTGCCGAGCTGCGGGCCGTCATATGGCGGTCACGAACATCGCGCATGTTGATCGCAACCTGATCGTCGGATGTACACGACAGGTTGACGGGGACCCCGCCGGAAGGCGGGGTTTTTGTTTGTCTGGAGCATGGATGCGGGTCGTGCAGGCCGAGCGGCGGCCGGCTCAGTAGCGCAGGCCGGCCGTGGCGCGGACAGGCTCTAGCGGCAGGCCGAGGCCGGCGGGCTGGGCGTGGATCGAGCCCTGGCTGCGATAGATGCCGCGATGCTGGCGGTCGGGCACGATCAGCGTCGAGATGCCGATCACCGTCTCGGCCGCGCCGAGCAGCATCGCACCCTGCGGCACGAGGCGCGGCGCCATGCCATCCAGGACCTTCGCCTTGGTCGGCACGTCGAAATAGATCAGCACGTTGCGGCAGAAGATGACGTCGAACTGGCCGAGATGGCTGCTCGATTCCAGCAGATTGTGCTGCCGCAGCTCGACCATGTCGCGCAGCCGCTCGGAGATGCGCCATTTGTCGCCCTCCTGATGGAAATGCTTCAGCAGCATCTGGATCGGCAGGCCGCGCTGAATCTCGAACTGGCTGTAGATGCCCTTGCGGGCCCGCTCCAGCACCTCGCCGGAGATGTCCGTGCCGACGATCTGGATTTTCCAGCCTGCCAGACGCGGCGCCATCTCGTCCAGGATCATGGCGATCGAATAGGCTTCCTGGCCGGTCGAGACCGCGGCGCACCAGATGCGCAGCGACCGGCTGGCGGCGTTCGTCTGGAGGCGCTCGGGCAGGATCACGTCCCGGAACAGCTCGAAGGGCGTGTGATCGCGGAAGAACAGCGTCTCGTTGGTCGTCATCGCCTCAACGACCGCATGTTCGAGGGCCGGGTCGGTGCCGAAGCGCAGCGACTGGACCAGCGCCGCGAGATCGGCGATCCCGCGCCGGCGGCACAGGATCCCAAGGCGGCTCTCCGCGAGGTAGCGCTTGTCCGGGCTCAGCGCGAGGCCCGAGCGCTGCAGCAGCAGCTGCCGCAGGAAGGCGAAATCGGATTCCGTCATGACGGCTGCCCCGTCCGGACGAGGCTGCGGATGGCCGGGCCGATGTCGTCGAGCGGGATCACCGTCGAGGCCTGCTGGGCCCGCACCACCGAGCCGGGCATGCCCCAGATCGTGCTGCTCTGCTCGTCCTGCGCGATGACGGCGGCGCCCGCCCGGCGCAGCGCGCCGGCGCCCTCCGTTCCGTCCGAGCCCATGCCGGTCAGCACGAGGCCCAGTGCGGCGGAGCCGAGATGGCGCGCGGCGTCGTTGAAGAGCACGTCCACGGCAGGCCGACAGAAGCGGACCGGCGGACCGTCGCCGATGCTCGCGGTGATGTGCCCCAGCCTCCGGTCGATGCCGAGATGGCGGCCGCCCGGCGCGATGTAGATCGTGCCGCGCACGAGGCGTTCGCCGTCGAAGGGCTCGCGGGCGGGGATCCCGATATAGCTCGCGATCTGCTCCGCAAAGGAGGCGGTGAAGACGGGCGGCATGTGCTGGACCACGAGCGTCGTCAGGTCATGCAGCGCATCGCCGATGTCGAAGAGCACCCGAGCCACGGCGCGCGGGCCGCCGGTCGAGGCGCCGATCACGAGATAGCGCGGCACGACGGAGACGAACTGGCGCAGGCTCGTCGTGCTGGGGGGCGTGAATTCGACGTCGAACTCGTAGGGCAGGGGGCCGGGGCGGGCCCGCGCCTGCGCGACATTGCCGAGCTTCAGCAGGAACTCGCTGCGGAAATCGAGGGAGAGGGTCAGGCCGCTGCGGCTGTCGGGCTTCGAGACCACGTCCATCGCGCCCTTGGTCATGCATTCCAGGGCGATGCGCGTGTTGCGCTCGGTCAGCGTCGTAGCCAGCAGCACGCCGGTATGGGGGCTTTCCTTCAGGATCTGCGGCAGGGCGGTGGCACCGTCCACGCCCGGCATGTCGAGATCGAGCACCATGACGTCGGGCTTGAAGCGTCCGGCATGGGCCACGGCGGTCTCGCCGTCGCCGGCGACGGCGACGAGATGGAACTGCCCGCTCTCGCCGAGCCAGCGCGCGAAGAGGCCGCGCACCACCACCGAATCATCGGCGATCACCACTGTCTTGTGGCGGCCGGGCGGCGGATTGCCGGCCGAGGAGAGCCTGTTCATGCGCCGGCCTCCGGATGCGCCGCGTCACCCTGGGTCGGGGCGGCCGTCTCGTCCAGAGGCGAGCGCAGGTCGGTCAAAGCAGCCCGACCTGGTGGAATTTGGAGGCGACGATCTCCTTGTCGAAGGGCTTCATGATGTATTCGTCAGCCCCGGCGTGCATCGCCCGTGCGATATGGGCGATGTCGTTCTCCGTCGTGCAGAAGACGACCTTGGGGCGACGCCCGCCCGGCATCTGGCGCAGCGTGCGCAGGAAATCGTAGCCGTCCATGATCGGCATGTTCCAGTCGAGCAGCACGGCATCGGGCATCTCGCCCTTGCAGGCGTCGATGGCGCGGGCGCCGTCCTCGGCTTCCGCGATGCGGAACTGGAGGCCTTCGAGGATTCGCCGGGCAACCTTGCGGATCACCGCGGAGTCGTCGACGACGAGACAATACTTCATGGTTGGTCTCCAGATCGGAGCGGCGGCGGATCAGGCCGCCGCGTCCAGCTCGATTGCGAGGATGGCGTCGACGTCGAGAACGACGAGAAGGCGGTCGTCGAGCCGGTGCACGCCGGTGGCCAGAGCGGTCCAGGCCCGGTCGAGATGGACGGGGACGGGTTCGAAGGTCGATTGGTCCAAGCGCATCACCTCACCCACGGCGTCGACGATGAGGGCATAGGCCTCGCCCTCATGGTCGATGCCGACCGCGACGAGTTCCTGTTTGCCCTCGCGATCTTGCCTGAAGGTGACCGGGCGCCCGAGCCGGCGACGCAGGCAGATCGCAGTGACGATCCGCCCGCGCAGATTGAGCAGGCCGACGATCTCGGAGGGCGCGCGCGGCACCAGCGTGATGCGGTTGGTGATGAAGACGTCGTGGACGCGGCCGATCGGCAGGCCGAGCAGCTGGTCGCCGATCCGGACAGTGACGTAATCGAGGGAGTCGAACGCCGTCAGCGACGGCTCCACCGGTGCGTTATGGTCGCCCCGCTCCATAGTCTCGTTCTGGCCGGAGATCATGCCGCCTCCTTCAGACCCGGCCGCCGGTCGGCCAGCTCGCCGAGCAGCGCGCGACGGTCGAACTTCGCGATGACCTCGTCGAGCCGCACCTGCCCCGCCTGCATGTGGAGATCGGGCGTGACCAGCGTCGTCAGACCGATCAGGCGCAGGCGGTCGCCGTCGGGCGAATTCCGGAGCGCGGTGGCGAAGCCGAAGGCGCCGTCGATGTCGCCGTCGATATCGATCAGCACGGTCGCGATCGACTCCAGCGCGAGCTGCTGGCGGGCGGCCTCGAAGTCGGAGGCGAAGACGACGCGATGGCCGGACGCCTTGAGGACGGGCGTCAGCATGTCACGCAGGAAGCGCGAGGGCTCGACCAGCAGAACATTCGCGCCGGCGGCGCGCTCGCCCGCGCCGGCGCCTTGCTGACGCCAGCCGCGCTCGTGCATCGGCAGGTAGTGGGCGAGGTCGACGATGTCTGTCGCGCGGCCGCGGATCATCGCGGAACCGACGATGCCGCGGTCCTGGACGGCGGCCATCTCGATATCGAGGACCTCGTCGACGATATCGACGATCGCGTCGACAGCGAGCGCGACAGTCATGTCGCCGTCGGAGATGATCACGAGGGGCTGCAGCCCTTCCTGGCGCAGGCGCGTCTCCGCGACCGGGACCACGGGGATCAGGCGGTTGCGGTAATGCAGGAGCGTGCGGCCGCTGCCATGCTCGAACAGGCGGGCGTCGACCTCCTCGAGCCGGGTGACCAGCGAGAGCGGTAAGGCGCGCAGTCCGTCCTCGCCCGTGCGGAAGACGAGCATGGTCGTCTTTTCGACGACCGGAACCGCGTTCGACGGTGCCTCGACATGGAAGGCTTCGCCCGCGCCGGTGCCGCCGACGAGACCCGCGACGCCGTTGGGATCGACGATCAGCACCACGGCGCCGTCGCCGAGAATGGTGTTGCCGGAGAAGAGCGGGATGTGCCGCAGCTTGCTCGACATCGGTTTGACGACGATTTCCTCAGTGTGGAACACGCCGTCGACCAGGATCCCGAACTGGCGTTCGCCGATCTGGGTGACGACGATGAAGCCGTCCTCGAAGCTGGGCTCGGCGGTCCCCATCAGGGCCGAGAGCGCGATGACCGGCAGCAGCCGCCCGCGCAGTCGCAGGATCGGGGCGCCGTTGATGTCCTCGATGCGGTGATCCGCACCCGGCTTCACGCGAACGAGTTCGCGCACGACGATCTGGGGAATGGCGAAACGCTGGTCGCCCGCGACGACGATCAGCGCAGCGACGATCGCCAGCGTCAGCGGGATCTTGATCGTGATCGTCGTGCCCTGGCCGGGCTTGGTGACGATGTCGATGAGCCCGCCGATGGCGTCGACATTGACCTTGACCACATCCATGCCGACGCCACGGCCCGAGATGGCGGTAATGCTGTCGGCGGTGGAGAAGCCCGGATAGAAGATGAAGCGGCTGATCTGCGCATCGCTCATGCGCTCGATTTCGGCCTCGGTCGCCAACCCCTGGCGGATCGCCTTGCGACGGATGCGGTCGATGTCGAGGCCGCGGCCGTCATCGGCGATGGCGATCGTGACGGAGCCGCCCTCGTGATAGGCGGCGAGGCGGATGGTGCCGTAATCGGGCTTGCCGAGTGCGCGCCGCTCGGCCGGCTGCTCGATGGCATGGTCGGCGCAGTTGCGCACCATATGGATCAGCGGATCCTTGATGAGGTCGAGGATCTGCCGGTCGAGTTCGGTATCGGCGCCTTCGGTAATCAGCTCGATGCGCTTGCCCAACTCGGCGCCGAGGTCGCGGACGATGCGCGGCAGCTTCGACCAGGCATTGCCGATCGGCTGCATGCGCGTCTTCATCACGCCGTCCTGCAGCTCGGCGGTGATCAGCGAGAGACGCTGGAGCGGCCCCTTCAGGCCGTTGTCATCCTGCTTGCGGGCGATCTCCAGCAGCTGGTTGCGCGTTAGCACCAGTTCGGAGACCATCGTCATCAGGTGCTCGATGGTGTCGACATTGACCCGCAGCGTCGCCGGGCCGACGGGGCGCAGGTCGCGCGTCGCGGCCTCTTCGGCCGTCGCGGGGAGGGAGGCGGTCTCGATGCGGCCGTCGCGGCCGCGCTGTGGTCCGGGCGCGGCGCGGAAGACGAGGTCGAGCCCGTCTTCCGTCGGCGGGGAGGGCTCCGGAGGCGCATGGCGCGCAAGGTAAGCGGCGACGGGGTCGGTCCCGGCTGCAATCGGCTTGGCCTGTTGCAGCTGGCTGCGGGCATGATCGGCCAGGAGGCCGAGTTCCCGTATCAGGTTTTCGTCGGATCCGGCCGGCTCCTCGCCCTTTTCGGCGAGTTCGGAAAGGATGTCCTTGACCCGGTCGATCGTCTCCAGGACGGCCGTGACCGCGATCGCGCTGACATTGGCGCCGTCGCGGAACTGCCCGATCAGCGTTTCCGCGGCATGGGTCAGGGCCTCGAGCCGCGGCAGGCCGATGAAGCCGCAGGTGCCCTTCACCGTGTGAACCAGGCGGAAGATATTGGCGAGGATGTCGCGGTTATTGGGCTCCTGCTCGAAGCGCACGAGCTCCCGATCGACGGTGTCGAGATTTCTCGCCCGTCTCGGTCAGGAACTCTTGCAGCAAGTCGTCCATGCAGGGGACCACCACTCAACGCGACAACACACGCCAACAGCTAAGCATCAGAAGGGTTGATGATCGGTTGAGATTGGCTGGAAACCGCGCGCTGTTTCGCTTTATTCCGCCTTGGTCGCGGTGATGGTCACCGTGTCGCCCTCGATGGCGAAGCTGATCGCCATGCCGGCGGCCTTGGCGACCATGCCGGTATAGAGCGGCTGGACCGCATGGGCGTCGATCGTGCCCGTCTCGGAACGCCCGGCGATCAGTTCCTCGACATGGGCCGGGATGCGGGCATGCGAACCGCTGGCGGTGATGGTGAAGCTGCCCTGCTCGCCTTCCACCGTGGCGCGCGAGACCAGCTTGCCGCCGCGCGGCACCGCCGAGGTGGCGATGATCAGCAGGTTGAGCAGGAGCTTGACCTGGTTCTTGGGCAGCAGCGCCCGCGGCGCCTCCCAGTCGAGCGAGAGCTTCTCATCGTTGAGGAAGCCGTTGGCGACGTTGCCGGCGTCGCCGAGGTCGATCATGGCACCGGCGGAACCGGCGGCCCCGAAGGCGAGGCGGGCGAACTGCAGGCGCGAGGACGCGTTACGAGCGCTCTTCTTGATCAATTCGAGCGCGAAGTCGCGCATCGACGGGTCGTCTTCCTCGAGCACCTCCAGAGCGTTGACAATGGCTCCCACCGGGCTGATCACGTCATGGCAGACGCGGCTGCAGAGGAGCGCGGCCAGATCGAGCGGCTCGAGCGAGATGGCGGTCATGGGACATGTCCTGGGGTCATTGCTGCCGGGCGCAGCGGGCAAACGGCTCACCGTTCGATGAGATATGGTGGTATCTTGGTTTTCATGTGGTTAAGCCCCGGTATCCAGACCCGCCAGGCCGGAAGGCCGCGCCGGTGACGCCGACCCCACCCTCCGACGATCCGCGCCTCGCCGATCTCGACGAGATCGCGCGCCGGCTCGCCGAGGCGGCGCGGCTCAGCGGCGCGGTGCTGCTGTCGATGCGGGCTGCCCGCGACGTCACCATCAAGGCGGACGGCTCGCCCGTCTGCTCGGCCGACATGGCCGCCGACCACACGGCCAAGAAGGCGCTGGCAAGGCTCCTGCCCGGCATTCCGGTGATCAGCGAGGAAAGTGCTTCGGAGGTCGCCCCGGCCGCGCTGTTCATCCTGCTCGATCCGCTCGACGGCACGCGTGAATTTCTCGCGGGCGGCGACAGCTACTGCGTCGCGATCGCTCTGGTGCGGGGCGATCGGCCGGTGGCTGGTGCGATCGCGGCGCCGGCCGGCGGCCGTGTCTGGTATGCGGGGCAGGGCGCTTTCGAGCAGGCCGTCTCCGCCGCGGGCGAGGTGCTGGGACCGGCATATCCCATCGCGGTGCGGCCACTGCCGCCCTCCGGGCCGACCACGCTGGTCAGCCGCTTCCATGGCGACGCGATGAGCGACGGGGTTGCGAGCGCGCTCGGCTCGACCGCGACGCTGCCGATGTCGTCAGCCGTGAAGTTCGGGATGCTCGCCTCGGGCGAGGCCGATCTGCATGTGCGCGGCGGACAGACGATGGAATGGGACATCGCGGCGGGGGATGCGATCCTGACCGCGGCGGGCGGGATCGTGCTGAGCCTCGACGGCAGCCTGCCGCGCTACGGCTGCCTCGCGCGTGGCTTCTGCAATCCACCCTTCGTCGCGGCGTCCAGCGAGGAGCTGGCGCGGCGGGCCCTGGCCGCCATCTGAGCGCAGCGCGAGCGGTTCAGCGGGCGACGCTCTGCGCCACGCTGCTCCAGAGGCCGTCGGCGCGGTGCTGCAACTGCGGATCGGCGAGGAAGCGCTGGCGGTTCTCCGCGGTGCGGAAGAAGAACAGCCTCGAGCCGACGATCGCGAACTCGCGCGGGTCGATTTCGACGGCGCGACCCTCCGCCACCGCCGAAGCGTCATAGCCCGAGAAGGCGGGCGTGTAGATCGCAGGCGCGTCACGGAAGGCATCGCGGTTGGCCGCCGAGACGAAGCGCCAGACGACACCGTCTTGGACGATCTCATAGGCCGGGTCCCCGGCCACCGCCTGCCCTTCGAGGCGATAGGCGATCGGGTCATAGCCGCGCAAAGCAAGGCCCGACTGGATGTCGCGCTGCACGCCTTCGTTCAGGGAGGGCAGATCCGGCAGGCCCGCGGGCAACCGGACGGAGCCGGCCGTGGCCGGTACCGCCAGCGCCATCAGCACGAGCAGGGCGATCGCCGCCACCGGGCGCGCCGGGCGCGTCCGCAGTGCGAGGTTCTCCGACGCGGCGCCGCAGCCCCGCCTTGTTCCAGCCTTCATCACCGGCAAATCCTGACCTCCGTCGCTGCCGGTGGACGTGCCCCCTGGCTGGCGTCTTCACGGGTTGGATACGCTTTGGGGGGTATCAGAGTGGTTACAGAATTGGTTCGGATTGCGCCGGATCGTGCGCGACGGTTGTTTTTCCGTTGACGGCGCCCGGCATGGCAAGCCCCGTACCCCACGGCCGTTCGAGCGGCCGGAGACCCGTGACCAAGGCCCCGCCCATCGACCGGGTGACGCGGCCGACACCCGGAGATCGCACCCCATGACCACCTCTCGCCGCAGCCTGATCAAGGGAGGTCTCGCCCTCGCCGGTGCCGGCCTCGCGCCGGCCGTTCCGCTGGGGCCGCTCGCCGGGCCCGCGCTAGCGCAGCAATCCTACGGGCAGAGCCGCTCCTTTTCCCAGAACGAGCTCGTGACCTCCGGCCACCAGTTCTTTGGCAATGTCTCGCGCGGGCTGGCGCTCGCAGTCGAGGAGGCGGTTCGGCGCTGGGGCGAGCCGAACGGCTATGTGCTCGGCCAGGAAGCCTCAGGCGCCTTCGTCGGAGGGCTGCGCTATGGCGAGGGCACGCTGTTCACCCGCAATGCCGGCGACCGCAAGGTGTTCTGGCAGGGCCCCTCGGTCGGTTTCGACTTCGGTGGCGAAGGGGCCCGCACCATGATGCTGGTCTACGGGCTGCCGGCGGTGGAGGCACTGTATCAGCGCTTCGTCGGCGTCGACGGCTCGGCCTATTTCATCGGCGGCTTCGGCTTCACCGCGCTGGCGGCCGAGGGAGTCACGGTGGTGCCGATCCGCACCGGCGTCGGCTGGCGGCTCGGCGTCAATCTCGGCTATCTGAAGTTCACGCCCCAGGCGACCTGGAACCCGTTCTGAGCCGCCGGCGCGGGCGCAGGACGCGCGAAGAAAACGGATTTCCCGTTTGAGGCGCATTGCCTTAGTCTGACGATCCCCGGATGTGGAGCCGCTCGTCTTGATCGAAGCTGCCATGCTCGTCGCGCTTGGCTTCCTCTGCGCCAGCCTGATCGCCCTGTCGATCGTGCCGGCGCTGAACCGCCGGGCCGATCGTCTGGCCCGCAAGCGGGCGGAAGCGGCGTTTCCGCTGTCGCTCGCCGAGATCGCGGCCGACCGCGACCATCTGCGCGCCGAGCTGGCGCTGCGGGCCCGCACCGTCGAGCAGGAGAGCGAGCGCGCCTTCGCGGCCAAGGCGGCCGCGATGCAGGATCTCGGCCGGCGCGACATGAAGATCGGCGAACTCGAAGGCGTCGTGCGTGAGCGCGACGGCTCCATCGCCGGCCTCGAAACCGATCTGGAGACGACCCGGGGCGACCTCGCGCGAACGCAGGCGGCGCTCGCCGCGGAGAGCGCCGCGCTGGCCGAGACAAGCGCGACCCTCCAGCAGCGCATCGCCGATCTCGCCAGCCTCGAACGCGATCTCGCCGAGACCCGCGGCTCGCTGACCGGGACCAGCGCCGACCTCGCGGCCCGTGATGCGGAGCTTGCTGGCGAACGAGAGACCCTGGTGCGCACCCTGGCCCTGCTGGCCGAGCGTGAGGGCGAACTCGCCAGGCTGCGGCAGGACTACGACCAGATTCGTGTGGCGCAGGTCGAGGACCGGACGAAGATCCTGGTTCTGGAAGGGAAGGCGTCCGATCTCGCTGGCCGCCTGGCAGCCAAGGAGCGGGACCATGCCGCGGGCCAGACGATGCTGGCGGCGATGACGGAGGATCGCGACGGCGAGCGGCTGAGGGCCGACGCGCTGGCCGCGCGTGTGGAGCAGGCGGAAGCGGGGCTCGCGGCGGCCGATGCGCGCGCCGTGGCGGCAGGTGCCGAGGCGGCGAGCCTCGAAAGCCGGCTGGCACAGGAGGTCGCGACCCACGCGACGGAGCGCGAGGCCAAGCAGGCGCTGGAGCAGGAGATGGCTCGGATGAAGGCAGGGCAGGAGGCGAAGACCGGGCGCGACGCCGCTGATATCGCCGCCCTGAAGCGTGACATCGCCGAGCGCGACGGGCGGCTGGAGACGGTCCATGCCGAACTGCAGACGCTGCAGGGCATGCTGGAGCAGTCGCGGGCCGAGCGCGCCCGGCTCCAGCGCGAGTCCGCTGAGGCCCGCAAGGCCGGTGGCACACATTCCGATCCTGAAGCGCATGCGGCCCTGCGGCGCGAGATCATGGCCGTCGCGGAGCGGCTGATGAACCTGCCGCCGCAGCAGGAGGCCGCCGAGTAGCGCTTTCCCACGCAAACGCCGTTCCCCCTGCCGCGATCATGCTCTAGGAAGGCGCGCCCGCGCTGCGGTCGCCCAGCGTCCAACGAGATGGTCTTCGCCCCGTGACCCAAACCCGCTTCGACCTCCTCTGCATCGGCGAGCCGCTGGGCGAGTTCAACGCCACCCGCGCCGCAAGCGGCGCCTTCCAGTTCGGACATGGCGGCGACACCTCGAACTGCGCCATCGCCGCCGCGCGCCAGGGTGCAAAGACGGCCTATCTGGGTGCGCTCGGCGACGACATGGCGGGCCGCTCGATCCGCGAGCTCTGGCGCCGCGAAGGCGTCGACGATTCCCATGTCACGACGCATCAAAGCGCGCCGACGGGGCTCTATTTCGTCGATCACGGCCCGTCCGGCCATGTCTTCTCCTATCTGCGCGCCGGCTCGGCCGCGAGCCTGATGGGGCCGCGCGACGTGCCGCGGGATCTGATCGCTTCGGCGCGGATCGTGCAGGCGTCCGGCATCAGCCAGGCGATCTCGGCCTCCGCATGCGACGCCGTGTTCGAAGCCTTCGCGCTTGCGCGCGAGGCCGGTGTCACCACCGCCTACGACACCAATCTGCGCCTCAAGCTCTGGCCGCTGACGCGCGCCAAGGCGATCATCAACGCCGCCTGCGGCATGGCCGACATCGTGCTGCCGGGCTATGACGATGCCACACAGCTCACCGGCCTGAGCGATGCCGACGCCATCGCCGATTTCTATCTGCGGCTGGGCGCGAAGATCGTCGCGCTGACCCTCGGCCATGAGGGCTCTCTGGTCGCGACGCCGGAGCGGCGCGAGCGGCTGGTGCCGATCAAGGTGGACGCAATCGACGCCACCGGCGCCGGCGACTGCTATGATGGGGCCTTCCTGGCTGAATACATCCGCACCGGCGACGCTTTTGCGGCCGGAGCCTACGCCAATGTCGCCGCGGCCCTGTCCACCCAGGGGTTCAGTGCGGTGGCTCCCCTGCCGCGCCGCGCCGATGTCGAGGCGCGGATGGCTCTCGAGGCGAAGAAAGCGAAGTGATGGCCGTTCCGGTTCTCGATGAGGCGGGCGCGCTGCTCGCCCGCTACGACGTGCTGATCAGCGATGTCTGGGGCGTGGTGCATGACGGCGTCTGGGCGCTGCCGCCGGCCTGCGCGGCACTGATGCATTTCCGCGAGCAGGGCGGGGCGGTGGTGCTGCTCTCGAATGCGCCGAGCCCCTCCGAGCAGGTGGCCGACCTCCTCGACAAGAAGCGCGTGCCGCGGGGCTCCTGGGACCGGTTGATCACGTCTGGCGACGTCACGCGCTCTCTCATCGCCGAGAGCCACCACCGCAAGATCTTCCATATCGGCTGGCAAAGCGACCGCGCCGTCTTCGACCAGGCCGATGTCGAGCTGGTCACGGAAGACGAGGCTGATCTGGTCGTCGCCACCGAGCTCAACGACTATCGCACCGAGCAGCCCGAGCAGTATCGCCCGCTGCTGGAGCGCTTCGCGGCGCGGGGGCTGCCCTTCATCTGCGGCAATCCCGATCTCGTCGTCCATGTCGGGCATGATCTGCTGCCCTGCGCCGGTTCGCTCGCGCTGATCTACGAGGAATTGGGCGGCCGCGTCGCCTATGCCGGCAAGCCCTATCGCCCGGCCTATGACCTGGCTCTGGAGGCGGCCCGCTCGGCGCGCGGTGGCCATCCGGTCGATCCGGCGAAGGTGCTGGTGATCGGCGACGCGGTCCGTACCGATCTCGCCGGCGCCCGGCTGATGGGTTTCGACAGCCTGTTCATCGCCGGCGGCATCCACCGCGACGAGACGATGCGGGATGGGGTCCTCGATCCGGCGGGGCTCGAGGCCGTGCTGGCGGGGAGCCCGGTGAAACCGGTCGCCGCGATGGCGGCGCTGGCTTAAGTCGTGGCTCGGCCGAGAGTGACGTTCTAGCCCTGGTGACCGTCCCGCCTGCAGCCGCTTCCCGACATCCTGGAACAGCCCCCGGAACGGCCTGAACACGAAGCGCACCGTCGAGCGGCCCGGCGGGACGGCGACGGCCCGGAACAGGACGTTGGCGCGCAGGATTTCGGCGGGGGCGCCGTCGATCTCGACCTGCCACCAGGGGTGCCAGACGTCGTTGAGCACGACATAGCCGCCCTGCGGCGCCTCGACCCGAAGCGTCACCTCGGTGGTGCCGTAATCGGCGATGCGGACGCTGCCGGCCGGGCTCTGGCCGGGTGGGTTGGCCCCCGCCGGTGCCGCCGTGCCTGCGGGCCGGCCGGTCGCCAGCGGGTCGCGCGGCAGGGGCGGGAGCGCGCGGTCGAGCAGCACGGTCCGGCGCGGGTCGAAGCCTGAGGGCCACTGGCCGGTGGCGAGGATCGCGTCGAAGTCGGCGGTCTCGGCTTTCGTCACCAAGAGCACCCGGGGCAGCGCGCGCGGGTTCTCGTAGACATAGGCGTCGGGCGTGCGGGCGATCAGGGTCAGGTCGCCGGGCTTCAGGGCCTTGTCGATCTGCTCGACGGGCACGCCGGTGGCGATGAAGCGCAGGCCCAGCATATCGGCCAGCAGCGAGCGGTAGCCCGGCATCAGCGGCGAGAAGGTGCGCTGGTCAGGCAGGGCGACATGGTCGCCCGCGCCGGTCGCCTTGCTGTAGATCCCGAGCCGCAGCGGGTTGTAGCCGAGCGTGTTGTCGAGCCGGTGGACGAGGCTGGCATTGGGCCAGTGGAAGCCGATGCCGGCGAGCTCGATGCGGTCGCGCCGGTCCGGGCCGGCGGTGCGAGCGGTCTCGCGCTTGAGCAGCGCAATGGTCTCGTTGGCGCTGTCGGCCCGCAGCACATCGTAGTCCCGCGAGGGCAGGGCGGTGGATTCGCTCGGGCCGTTGTTGACCGAGAGATCCACGGTCAGCATCGCGGCGAGCACCACGGCAGCCGCGACGGCGGCCCCGCGCAGGGCCAGGCCGCGTGCGGCCACAAGCGCGCCCAGCGCGAGCACGCCGCAGAGCAGTGCGGTGACGATCGGCACGGCCGCGACCGAGAGTTTCCCCACCGTCCAGGCGAGCCACAGCGCCACGCCGAGCGCACCGGCGAAGATCGCGACCTCGACGGCACGCTGCCAGGGCCGCGCGCGTGGAGCCGTCCCGGTCATGACCAGATGAGTGAGATAGCCGCCAAGCAGGGCCAGCAGCGCACCGAGGATGAACAGCGCGTCGGCGGGGCGGCGATAGAAGGAGGCGCCCGGCACTTCGAAGAGCAGGGCAAAACCCGGCGTGAAGCGGCCCAGCGCGTAGATCAGAACGAGCAGGGACGCGACGCTCAGCGCGACGATCTCTCGGCGCAGCAGTGCGCCGCGGACGAGGCCCAGCGTCAGGATCAGACCTATCGGCAGCAGCCCGAGATAGAGCTGGCTCATATTGCGGGCGAGATAGAGGTCCTGCGGGCCAAAGCGCGCCTCGAAGGCTGGGCTCGGTGCGCCCCAGAAATTCTCCAGCGGCCCGGCCGCGCCATAGAGATTGGCGAAGAGCCCTGTCAGCAGGGCGGCCGGATGCAGCGAGCCCTTTCCGGCGCCGACGAGGTCGATCGTCGGGCGGTTCGACCCTTCTGCCAGGATGGCGGTGAGCAGGATTGGCACCGTTGCGACCAGCACGGCTCCGAGCGCGCCTGCCATCAAGGGCAACAGGCTGGTCTTCAGCGCCTGCAAGGGCCGGGGCGCCATGGCGATGGCGGCCAGCACGAGGCCAGCCAGCACATAGGCGCCGAGCAGCGCGACCTGGTCGCGGCCGAGCACCATGAAGCCGGCGACGAGGCCGGCGGCAAATCCGTAGGCGATCGAACCGCGCTCCAGCGCCCGCGCGATCAGCGCGAGCGTGATCGCGAAATAGCCGAGGCTCAGCACCTGACCGATATGCTGGATGCGCCAGGCGGCCGCCGCCCCGAAGGCGAAGGCAAGCGCCGCGACGACCGCGCCCGCCGGGTGCCAGTCGCGGTCGCGGAAGATCAAGACGAAGGCGAGCGCGCCCGCCAGCAGCGTGCCGAGAACCGCCCCGTCGCCGAGCCTGAAGCCAGGCACAGGCTCGAGCGCCGCGATCAGCGCGAAGGGCGGCGAGAAGATCAGGGATTGCGGATCGGCGATCTGCGGCGAGCCGGCGAAGACGTAAGGCGTCCAGAACGGCGAGCGGCCGCTGTGCCAAGCTTCGGCGAGAAACTGGAGCTGCGGCTGGAAATGCGCCTTGGCGTCCCAGGGGATGGTGACGACGCCCGACAACCACGGCCAGGACAGGGCGACCCAGGCCAGAACGACGATCGCCGCCACGGTGGCGAGCGGCCAGCGTGACGGCGTCATTGCAGGATCGGAAGCATCGTTCAGGGGCATCGGGCTGCGGTGCCCGAACTCGCCCGGCGGTTCAAGTCCCCGCGGCAAGGCGGCAGCCTCGCCGGCCGGCTCAATCCTTCGGCGCGGCTCGCGCCATCAGCGCGTCCATGTCGATGAAATGGCCGGCGCGATCGCGCTTCGACGCGAGGTAGCGGACATTGTGGACATTGGGCCGGCCCAGCACGCGCTGCGTCGCATCGACCTCCAGGCCCGCCGCCTTGATCGCGCCGACCTTGAGCGGGTTGTTGGTGAGCGCGGTGACCCGGGTCACGCCGAGCTGCTTCAGCATCGTCGCGGCGAAGTCGAAATGGCGCTGGTCGAGATCGAAGCCGAGAACCTCGTCGGCGTCATAGGTGTCCCAGCCCTGGCTCTGCAGCTTGTAGGCGCGCATCTTGTTGGAGATGCCGTTTCCGCGGCCCTCCTGGTCGAGATAGAGCAGGATTCCGCCCTCGTTCTCGGCCATCCACTGCACCGTCTCGCGCAGCTGGTCGCCGCAATCGCATTTCAGCGAGCCGAACAGATCTCCTGTCAGGCAGGCGGAGTGCAGCCGCACCGGCACGGGGCCCGACAGATCGGGATTGCCGACGAGGATCGCGACCTGGTCGCGCAGACCCTCGCCGCCGCGGAAGACCACGAATTCGGTGTCCGGCGCGCCTTCGAGCGGCACCGGCGCGCGGCCGACGATGGTCAGCGTCGCCGCCTGGGCGGCGCGGTAGCCGTTGACGGCCTCGCTCTCGACCTCGACCAGCGGCTCGCCCGCGATCTGCTCGGCCGTCACGGGAACGATGATGGTCGCAGGCAGCACGAGCGACAGGCGGGAGAGTTCGAGCGCGCTATCGTCCAGCGCCGAAGCCGGCGCGACGGGTGCGTCGACCTTGCCATCGATCTTCAGCGCCAGCATCTCGATGCGGGCGAGATCCAGCGTCGGCATGGCCAGGATGCCGGTCTCGGTGCGGTTCTTCGCGCCGAGGCGCCGCAGCCGGGCCGGGGTGAGGGCGAGATAGGCCTTGCCGCCGGCGAGCTCATCGAGCCGGGCGACCAGATCGGCATCCGCCAGTTCGGCGGACAGCGCGAGAAGGCGCGACTCGCCGGCGCGCAGCAGCACCGGGCGCCCGGCGCGGAATTCGGAAATGGCCCGGTCCACCGCCACGAGGCTCGTCTCGAGCGGGCGTCCGAACAGCGTACGCGACTGAAGCATCGGATTGTCCGTCAGATGGGGCTGGCTCAGGAATCCGGGCCCAGGCAAGGCTGTGTCCGGCGGGAGGTAAGGCTTCTACGGGCGCACAGGCGATATAGATCATCGCTGCACAGTTTTCCATCAAACGCGCCTGACGCGAAGGCAGTTCCATCGCAACCCTGCCTCCCTTGGGATGCACTGCCACGAGCCGCTGGCGCAGTCGACGCAGCGGTATAGGATGCCCAGCTTGAACACCTGATGAATGTCGGGACCGGGCGGAGGTGATGATGGCGCAGACCGATCACGGGCAGAAGCCCCGCATCTACGGGGCTGCGGCGCGTCACATGCACTGGGTGACCGCCGCGGCGGTCGTCCTGATGGTACCCGCCGGGCTGGCGATGACCTATCGCGGCGACACGTTGAACATTTGGGACGCCACGACCAACGCGATGTACAGCGCTCACAAGCTGTTCGGCTTCCTGGTGTTGTGGCTCGTCGCCGGCCGGCTGGCCTACCGCCTGCTCAAGGGCGCCCCGCCCGATGAGCCGACGCTGACCTGGTGGCAGAAGGCAGGCTCGCATCTGGTGCATTGGCTGCTCTACGGGCTGCTGCTCGTGGTCCCGCTGCTGGGCTGGCTCGGCGTGTCGCTCTATCCGTCACTCACCATCTTCGGCCTGTTCGACCTGCCGGCCCTGGTGGCCCCGAACCAGACGCGCGCGGAAACCGTGCTCGATGTCCATGGCAAGCTCGCGATCGCGATGGCGTTTCTCGCCTGCGCGCATATCGGTGCGGCGCTCTATCACCACTTCATCCGCCGCGACGGCGTGCTGCGGCGGATGCTGCCCGGCCTGAAATAGGCCTAAGCGGTCAGACCGGCCGCGCCCAGAGATCGTGATGGCCGACCAGCGCGGAGGGGTTCTGCGCCTTGGCGGCGAGCCAGTCGGCGACGGTCGCCGGATCGACATGGCCGGTTTCAAGCACGGCGTCGGCGATGCCCTTGGCCAGCACCTGCGCGAGCTCGCGCCGGGTCTCGTCGATTCGCCAGGCGCTGTCGCCGATCGAGACGGCGAAGCCTGACTTCCGGAACGCTTCTGCCAGGACGTCGGTCGCCTCCGGCCCGGCCGCAGGGCCGAAACCCTTGTCGCCATGCTGGTGATGCTTGAAGGCCGCGAGCATGCGCGCATCGGCCGGATGGGGCGGCTGCCAGGTCTCGCGTCCATCATAGGTCAGCACGGTGTAGAGCGGCAGGCGCAGGCTGGTCAGGCCGGCGACGAAGCGCTCCAGCCAGCGCCGGGACGTCAAATCGAAGAGGGCGGCGGCGGTGACGAGGTCGGGCTGCCAGCCCAGCACCCATTCCAGGTCCTTGTTGAGGTCGGCCTGCCGCGTGTCGACCGTCATGAGATGGTCGCCCTTCTGCAGGACCAGTTCCTCGCCCTGCTCGCGCGCCTCGTCCGCCCAGCCGGCGAGCGTCTGCCGCGTCGCGGCGAGCAGCCGCTCGTCGAGATCGACCAGGGTCCAGTGCTGGCGCAGCGGCAGTGCCGCATAGGTGCCGCGCAGGTTCGAGCCTGCGCCGCAGCCGAGGTCGACCACGGTGACCGAGCCCTTGGCGGCGAAATGCGCGCCGACGGCGGCGAGCACCTGCGGGTTGCGGGCCGCATGGTCGGCCGGCTCGCGCAGCGCTAGCCATTCTGGAGAAAAGCCCCCCATCAGCCCCCCTTTCGCCCGAAACCGGGCAGACATGTTTCGGCGACGACGGTCGCCGCCTCGCGCCAGCGCGGCAGGGCCGCGGCAGCGGCCCAGGCCGCATCGGCCATCGACCGGCGCAGTGCCGGCGCATCAATCAGGGTTGCAAGGGCCTTGGCAAGGGCGGCGGCGTCGCCGGGTGCGACTTTCAGCGCCGCCGCGTCGGGCGCCGTCTCGGCCGCCGCGCCGCCCGTGGTGCAGACGATCGGCAGGCCGCGGGCCAGCGCCTCGGTCAGCACCATCCCGTAGCCCTCGAAGAGCGAGGGCATGACGAAGAGATCGGCGCGGGCATAGGCGTCCGCCAGCGCGGCGTCGGGGATGGCGCCGAGGAGATCGATCCGCCCGCCCAGATCCGCGGCCTCGATCGCGGCGACGAGGTCGCGCGTCGTCTCCGGTGCCCGGTCCGTCGCGCCGACGAGGGTCAGCCGCCAGTCGCGGTCGCGCAGCCCGGCGAGGGCTTCGACGAGGACGGGGTAGCCCTTGCGCGGCACGACCGAGCCCACGGCCAGAAGGCTCAGCGGCTCGCCGTTGGCGGAGCCTGCGGCGCGGGGCGCCGGATCGACGCCGGGCAGCGCGACGGCGATGCGCGCCTCGGGGACACCGAAATCGGAGACCAGCAGCCGCTTCGTCGCCGGGCTCGTCGCCACCACGGCCCGCGCATAGCGCAGGGCCGCCGTCTCGCGCTCGCGCAGGCGCTGGGCCATATCGGAGGCCAGCCCGGTTTCGAGCGCGAGGGGATGATGGACCAGCGCGACGACCCGATCCGCCAAGCCGGCTGCGATGCCTTCCGGAAAGGCGCCATAGGCGAGCCCGTCGATCAGCAGCGTGTCGCCATAGGGCCGCTGCAGGAGGGCCCGACCGGTTTCGTGAAGATCGTCCGCGGTGGGAAAGGGGAAGGAGCCCGGCAGGGCGATGTGCTCTGCCGTGACGCCCATGTCGCGCCATTCCGCCAGCAGCCGCCGGTCATAGGCGTAGCCGCCCGTCGGCAGGCCGATATCGCCGGGAATGGCGAAGGCGATGGTGCTCACGCGAGCGCGCCCTCATAGGTGGCGCGGGCGAGGTCGGTCTCGTGCAGGGTGACGCGGATGCGGGAGAGCCCGGCCCCGTCCTGTCCGAGCGCACCGGAGCGCGCCGCCCCGGCCATCGCGTCGAAGATGTATTTGCAGAGGAATTCGGTGGTCGTCAGCACGCCGGAAAACTGCGGCAGCGTGTCGAGATTCTGGTAGTTCAGCGGCTTCAGCGTCTTGTTCAGCACGTCGAGCGCCGCGCCGATATCGACCACGACGTTCTGCTTCGTCAGCGTTTTCCGGAAGAAGGCGACGTCGACCACGAAGGTCGCGCCATGCATGTTCTGGGCGGGGCCGAAGAAGGGATCGGGCAGCGAATGGCCGATCATGATGCGGTCGCGGACTTCGACGGAAAACATATCAGTTCCTCGGTTGGAGTGGGGTCGCCGTCAGGCTTGGAGGGGTCGCCGGCCGAGCGACTGGGACAAACGCAGCAGATAGCCATCGGGGTCCTGTACGAGAAACTGCCGGACTCCGGTCTCCTCTGACGCACCGATCCGGTACCAGCGCTCCTCCGGTCCGAAGAAGAGCGGCCAGGCTGCGCGCTCCAGCCGCTCGAGCAGAGGCGCGATCTCGCTGACGGTCATCTCGAAATTGATGCCGCGGCCATAGGGCTTCTCGCGCGGACCCGTGTCCCAGCTGCGCTCGGTCGGTCCGGTCTCGTATTCTTCCAGCATGAATTCGACGCCGTCGCGCTCGATCGCGGCAAAGCCTTGTTCGGGGCGGTCGTAGAGCACACGGAAGCCCAGCAGGTCGCACCAGAAGGCGAGGCTTACGGGCAAGGCCGTGATGGAGAGCTCCGGCACCAGTGCCGGGCGGGGATGGGTCCGAGGCGGTGTCATGTGGCCGCTTCATAGCAGATGGCGGCCGTCAGACCATGCCAGGAGGGATCCAGGACCGGGGGCAGGCGGGCCGGCGCCTCGCGGAACGGGATGTCCTCGCTGATCAGCGCGTCGAGACGCTCATCGGCGAGCAGCGCCAGGGCGGCGGCAGCGCGGCGGGCATAATCCCAGCGCGGCCGACGCGAAGGGGAGATGCCGCCGACCTGCGTCGAGACGAGCTGCAGCCGGCCGGCGTGGAAGGCGCCGCCGAGCGGGGCCGGCACCGTGCCCTCGCCATACCAGCTCAGCTCGACGATGCGGGCCTCGTAGCCCGCCGATGCAACGGCGGTGGCGAGGCCGGCGGGCGAGGCGCTGGCATGGAAGACGAGATCGGCCCCGGTCGGTGCATCGGCCGGCAGGGCGAAGCCGAAGCCGAGCCTCTTCGCCAGTTCGGCGCGGGCCGGTGCGACATCGACCAATGTCACCTCCGCGCCGGGCAGGCGCGCGGCCAGCCAGGCCACGAGCAGGCCGAGCACGCCGCCGCCGACCACGACGATGCGGTCGGCCGGGCCGGAGCCGGCGTCCCAATGAGCGTTGAGCGCGGTCTCCATATTGGCGGCGAGGATCGCGCGGCGAGCCGGCACCGCGTCGGGCACCGGGGTCAGCCGGTCGGCAGGTGCGATGAAGCGGTCCTGATGCGGATGCAGGCAGAAGACCGTCTGGCCCAGCCTGTCGGCACGGCCCGCTTCCACCACGCCCACGGCGCAGTAGCCATATTTCACGGGGAAGGGGAAATCGCCCGTCTGGAAGGGGGCACGCATGCGGCCATATTCGCCTTCGGGCACGCGTCCCTCGCAGACCAGTCGCTCGGTTCCGCGGCTGACGCCGCTCCAGAGCGTGCGGACGAGGCAGTCGCCTGCGGCAAGCGGCGGCAGCGTCTCCGCGTTCAGGGCGCATTCACGCGGCGCGACATACCAGAGAGCCGTCGCCTGGGCGCTTGCACTGGACGGAAATGCCGGCTTTAGCTCCCCGGCCTTGTCGTTCGGCGCCATGTCCTGCCTCCCCGTCCGCTCTGCCCCACCCGCCTCGCCTCGATCGATCGCATGACAGAGACAGCCATGAACGAGCGCCCCGCTCCGACCACGTTCCAGCCGGCGGCGCAAGGCCTCACCATCGCACCGGCGCCGCTGCCCGCGGCGGGGTCCACCCCCGCCGGGCTGCAGGACAGGGCGGTGCTGTCGCGCCGGCGCTGGCTGGTGCTCGGCCTCAATCTGGCGACGCTGGCGGCGCTGCTCTACGGGCTGGCGCAGGTCCTCGGTGCCGGCGGCTGGACGGTGGCCGACAGCGCCATCCTCGTCGCCTTTCTCTTCGGCGCACCCTGGACGGTGCTGGGCTTCTGGAACGCGGTGCTCGGCTTCTGGCTGCTGCATGGCGTGAAGGACGGGCTCGAGCGGGTCGCTCCTTTTGCGGCCGCCGGTGATCTGCCGACGCCGATCGCGGTCCGCACCGCGATCCTGATGACGCTTCGCAATGAGGACCCGGCCCGGGCCTTCGCCCGGCTGCATGTGGTCAAGAAGAGCCTCAACGCCACGGGCGAGGGCGGCTGGTACGACTATTTCGTGCTGTCCGACACCAATGATCCCGAGGTTGCCGCCGCCGAGGAAAGGCTGGCCGCCGCCTGGCAGGCCGAGGCAGGCGAGGACTGCCGCATCATCTATCGTCGCCGCAGCGACAATGCCGGCTTCAAGGCCGGCAATGTCCGCGATTTCTGCGAGCGCTGGGGTGCCGACTACGAACTCATGCTGCCGCTCGATGCCGACAGCGTGATGTCCGGCGAGGCGATCGTGAAGCTGACGCGGATGATGCAGGCCTATCCGAAGCTCGGCATCCTCCAGAGCCTCGTCGTGGGCATGCCGAGCCAGTCCGCCTTCGCGCGGGTGTTCCAGTTCGGCATGCGCCAGGGCATGCGGCCCTACACCATGGGGTCCGCCTGGTGGATCGGCGATTGCGGCCCGTTCTGGGGCCATAACGCGATGGTCCGTATCGCGCCCTTCCGCGATGGCTGCCATCTGCCCGTCCTGCCGGGTCGCGCGCCGCTGGGCGGCGCCGTGATGAGCCACGACCAGGTCGAGGCGACGCTGATGCGCCGCGCTGGCTACGAGGTGCGTGTGCTGCCGGTCGAGGGCGGCAGCTGGGAGGAAAATCCGCCGACCATGCTCGACTTTGCCAAGCGCGACCTGCGCTGGTGCCTCGGCAATCTGCAGTACCTCAAGCTGATGGATATTCCCGGCCTGCTGCCGATGAGCCGCTTCCAGCTGTTCTGGGCGATCCTGATGTTTCTCGGCCTGCCTGCCTGGACGCTGATGATCGCGCTGCTGCCGCTCAAGGCGATCGAGGATCGCGGGATCGCCGATTATCCCGCCGGGCTGGCGGCAGGGCTCTACCTGCTCTTCCTGGCGATGTATCTCTCGCCCAAGCTCGCGGGCTTCGCTGACATCCTGCTGTCGCGGGGCGGTGCTGGCGCCTATGGCGGGCGTCTGCGCTTCGTCGCCTCGGCTGCGATCGAGCTGGTCTTCGCCTTCCTGCAGGGCGCGGTGTTGAGCTTCCGCACGACACTGTTCATGATCGGGCTGCTCTTCGGACGCTCGCGCATCGGCTGGGGCGGGCAGGCGCGCGACGCCCATGCGCTCTCGCTGGCGACGGCCTTTTCCGGGCTGTGGCCGCATCTGCTCTTTGCGCTCTACCTGTTCGGCACGCTGGCGGTGCTGTCGCCGAGCCTGCTGATCTGGTCGCTGCCGCTGACGGCCGGCTATCTGCTGGCGATCCCCTTCGCGATGGCGACGGCGCTGCCCTCGCTCGGCGCCTGGTTCGCGCGGCAGGGGCTCTGCGGCATCCCCGAGGATTTCGATCCGCCGCCGGTGCTGCAGGCGATCCGCGCGGAGACCCGTTCATGAGCCCCCTGCTCCACGCACCCGGCACGGCCAGGGCCATCGGACGGTCGCTGCGCGTCTATCACGGTGACAAGTCCCGCCATGGCGACATGGACGCGCTCTATGGCCGTTTCCTCAAGCCCGGCGAGCTCGCCTTCGATATCGGGGCCCATGTCGGAGACCGCATCTCCTGCTTCCGCAGATTGGGCGCGCGGGTGGTTGCGCTCGAGCCGCAGCCGGGGCCGGCGCGCGCGCTGCGGCTGATCCATGGCCGCGACCCGCAGGTCACGCTGGTCGAGGCCGCCTGCGGCGATGCCGAGGGCGTCGTGCGGCTGCGGATCAACAGCGCCAACCCCACCGTCTCGACGGCGTCCGACGCGTTCGTCGGCGCGGCGAGCGGGGCGGAAGGCTGGCAGGAGCAGGTCTGGGACCGCGAGATCGAGGTGCCCTCCACGACACTCGACGCGTTGATTGCGCGCCATGGACTGCCGGCGCTGCTGAAGATCGACGTCGAGGGCTTCGAGGCGCATGTGCTCGCGGGCCTGTCCCGGCGCGTGCCGGTGATCTCCTTCGAGTTCACGACCATCCAGCGCGACGTTGCAGAGGCCTGCCTCGCCCGGCTCGAGGCGCTCGGGCCCTACGCATTCACGGTCTCGCTGGGCGAGAGCCAGCGCCTGGAGTTCGCGGCGCCGGTGACCGCACCGGCCATGCGCGACTATCTGCGCGACCTTCCGCATTCCGCCAATTCGGGCGATGTCTACGCCCTCCTTCAGAACTGAGACCCGACCACGATGCGCGCCAACCGCCTCCGCCTCGCCCTTTTCGCTCTGGCCCTTTCGGCTGTGCCCGCCTTCGCGGCCAGCGATGTCGCTGTCGAGGTCAAGAACGAGTCGGAGCCGGTGCTCTGCGCCGAGAAGGACAACGTCACCATCAAGGCGATCTCGCCCGAGGTGCGCCGCTTCCAGATCGAGGCTGCGCATCCGGCCTATATCGCCGGGCTGATGCGCGACAATTGGGATGCGGACTGGACCGCCTGCGACATGACGGGCGACCCCGTCTTCGCCGCCGTGACGCCGCCGCGGCGCGTGACTTTTTACGAGAGCATCGAGTACTGGCTCGTCGGTTACACCTTCCCGACGTTCTGGCGCCCATCCGACACGACCTTCAAGGTCGGCGACCGCGTCGAGAAGGGGCTGCATCTCGTCCAGCTCTGGAAGCTCGGCAAGGACCGCTCGCACGAATTGCTCGTGGTCTATCCGCAGGACGGCTACTGGCGCGCCCGGCCGATGCCGCCCGCGCCGCTGGCCGCCACCGCCTATGGCTCGTCCTTCCTGTTCGGGCCGATCGAGCAGGACGGCGCACGCCCGGTCGTCAACATCCGCGAGATCGAGTTCGACCCGAAGACGGTGTCGTTCAAGATGAGCTTCAAGGACGGGTCCTCCGGCACGCTGAAGCTCGACAATGTCGACGAGAACCGGATGGTGCTCGACGCCGTGCTCGACCGGCCGGTCGGTGCCGGCAAGGCTTTCGTCGCGCTGCGCTCGATGTATGTCACCGAGTTCAACAACGACGTCGCCCGCATCGCCATCCGCGAGCCCGGCGCCAAGGGCTGGCGCGAGGAGCCGCTGATGCCGTTCACCACCGGCAAGGCGACCGATGTCTGGATGGGCCGCACGACCCATTCGCGCCACAACACCTCCTCGCCCGACATGGTGTTCCGCAATTTCTCCAAGGACCCGAACCCGCCGGTCCGCGCCGAGAAGAAGTAACCGGGGCGGAGGCGCCGGGCGGAACGCATCGCGCCAATGCCGCGTTGCCGCATGACGCGGGCGGCGCGGCACGCTAGCTTCGCGCGAGATCAACAGCCTCCGGGACCGCCATGCCTCGCTTCGCCGCCAATCTGTCGATGATGTTCAACGAGTGGGCCTTCCTCGATCGCTTCAAGGCGGCGGCGGATGCCGGCTTCGAGGCGGTCGAGTTCCTGTTCCCCTATGAGCACCCGGCCGAGCAGGTCGGACTCGCGCTGACGGGCGGGGCATTGCAGCAGGCGCTGTTCAACCTGCCGCCGGGCGATTTCGCCAAGGGCGAGCGCGGCATCGCGGCGCTAGCCGGCCGGGAGGCCGAGTTTCGCGCCGGCGTCGAGACGGCGCTGGCCTATGCCCACGAGACCGGCGTGAAGCGCCTGCACATGATGGCGGGCTTGGCCGATCCTGACGACGCGACGGCGCAGGCGACCTATCGCGCCTCGCTCGCCCATGCCGCCGATGCGCTGGCCCCGCACGGGATCGAACTGCTGCTCGAGCCGATCAATGGCAAGGACATGCCGGGCTATTTCCTGAACGACTTCGACCGGGCCGCGGCCTATGTGCGCGAGTCCGGGCGGCCGAACGTCAGGCTGCAGTTCGACATGTACCATTGTGAGTTGATCCACGGCGATGTCGCCGGCCGGCTCAAGGCCATGTTCCCGCTCGTCGGGCATGTCCAGATCGCCAGCGCCCATGGCCGCCACGAGCCCGACGACCAGGGGCCCGATTATCCGCAGCTCTTCGGGCTGCTGGACGAACTCGGCTATGACGGTTTCGTCGGCTGCGAGTACCGGCCGCGCGCCGGGACGCTCGAAGGGCTCGGCTGGTTTGCCCCCTATCGCCGGCATGATCCGCGGCCCGACCCGCTGGACGCGGTCTGATGCCGCCCTTCGCCTGGCCTCTGCTGGTCGCCGATATCGGGGGCACCAATTGCCGCCTCTCGCTGGTCGAGCAGCCGGGCGCCGTGCCGACCCATCTGGCCCGCATCCCCACCGGCAGCCAGGCGACACCCGAAGCCGCGCTGGAGGAGGTGCTGACGACGCTGGCGCAGCGCCCGCGCTCCGCGATTCTGGCGGTGGCCGGACCGCTCGAAGGGCGTAGCGCCAGGCTGACCAACGCGAACTGGACCTTCGACGGCCCCGCGCTCGGCCGAGCGCTGGGGCTGGAGCAGGGGCTGCTCGTCAATGACTTCGAGGCGCAGGCCGCTTCGCTCGCCGTGCTGGGTGAAGGCGACGTGACCACGCTGGTGGCCGGCGATCCGGAAGCAGGCGGCACGCGGCTCGTGCTGGGGCCGGGAACGGGCTTTGGCGCAGCCGCGCTCGTGACCCGGGCCGGCCGCAGCGTGCTGGTGCCGACCGAGGCTGGGCATATCGGCGTCGGTCCGGAAGACCCGACCGAAGACAAGATCTGGCCGGCGCTGGCCGCGGGGCTGCCGCGAGTCACCGTGGAAGCGCTGCTCAGCGGGGACGGGCTGGTGCGCTTCCACCGCGCCGTCGCCGACGGATCGGGCCTCGTTGAGCCCGATGTCAGCGCCGCGGACGTCACCACCCTGGCGTTGGACGGCGAACCGGCCGCGCTGATGGCGGTGATCTGCTTCTGGCGGCTGCTCGCCCGCGTCGCCGGCGACCTCGCGCTCGCCTTCAAGGCGACGGGCGGCGTCTATCTCTCCGGCGGGATCGTGCCGCGCCTGCTGCCGCTGGCGGCGAAGAGCGCCCTTGGGACCGTCTTCGCGGCCAAGCCGCCGATGGAGGACCTGGCCGCACGCTTCGCGCTGCATGTGGTGACGGCGCCGGATGCCGCCGAGCGCGGCATGGCTGCCATCGCAGCCGCGCCCGAGCGCTTCGGCCTCGACGATCCCGCGCGCTTGTGGTTTGGCTGAGGACGGCATGCCGCCCGGCGGGCCTCTCCCTGTGTGACCGCCCGCCTTGTCCGCCATCCTCCCCATCCAGATGCTCCGCGCGCTCGCCGCCTTCATGGTGGCGGTGCATCATGTCCAGCCGGATGCGGCGGCCTTGGCCCGGCTTGGGGGGCGGTCCTTCGCGCCGAGCGATCTGCTGCCCTGGATGGCGGGCGTCGACATCTTCTTCGTCGTCTCCGGCTTCATCATGGTGCACGCCTCGGCGTCGCTGTTCGACCGCCCCGGTGCGCCCGGCCTGTTCCTGAAGCGGCGGCTGGTGCGGATCGTGCCGCTCTACTGGGCGGCGACGACGCTCTTCCTGCTGATCGGCCTGGCGCTGCCTGCGGCGCTCAACTCTGCGGCGCCAAGTCTCACGCAGATCGCGGCCTCCTACCTGTTCTGGCCGGTCGCCTCGCCGGGCGGGCTGGTGCAGCCGGTCTATTCGCTCGGCTGGACCCTGAACTACGAAATGCTGTTCTACGCCCTGTTTGCAGCTGCGCTCGCCTTGCCGCGGGCTTTCGTCGTGCCTGTGGTGACGCTCGCGCTGGCGATCCTCGTCGGTTCAAGCGCCGTGATGGGGCCGCTGCCGCTGCCCTTCGGCTTCTGGGGCCAGCCAATCGTGCTCGAATTTGCGGCCGGCATGGGGATCGCTCTGCTGCGCGGGCGCGGGCTGAAGCTGGGAGCCGGACCGCGCGTCGCGCTGGTGGCCATCGCCGTCGGTCTCCTGCTGTGGAGCCCGCATGCGCCGCTGCCGGCGGGGCCGTGGCGCGATCTGGCCCTGCATGGTTCGGCGGCCGCGCTCCTTGTGCTGGCGGCGGTGACGGGCTCGCGAGAGCCAGCCGCGCCCTCGGCGCTCGCTACGGCGCTGGTGCGGGTGGGCGACGCCTCCTATGCGCTCTATCTCGTCCACCCCTTCGCGATTCGCGGCCTGCGCGAGGTCTTCGCGCGGCTCGGGCTGCTCGAGCCTTGGCTCTTCGTCGCGGCCGCCCTGGCCAGCGCGGTGATCGCGGCGCTGCTGGTGCACCGTCTCTTCGAGGCCCCGGTCACGCGCGCGCTGCGGCGCTGGACGGGCGCCTGAGGCAAGGCCTTCAGTCGAGGCGGCGGCCTTTCAGCGACTGGCCGACGACGCCTCCGGCGCGGCGCCGCTCCGCCCGTTTCGCCTTGATCCCTGCGACATGCTCGGGCTGGGGGTGATAGCCGCGCTCCATGATCTCCAGCGAATACTCCTCATAGGTCAGGCCAAGCGCTTCGGCGTTGTCCTCGCGGCGCAACGCGATGTCGCGCGGCTTCTTCCACGCCTTGCGGTGGGCAAAGCGCCAGTCGAAGAAGCGGCCGATCGGGCCCGAGCCGCTGCTGGAGCGGCGCTTTCGGTCCTGCAGCGGCGGACCGCCATTGTGGCCGATTCCGATCGGGTTTTGGCGGGGCATCGGGGCTCTCTTCGCTATCTGGCGCTGCAAGGTTAGCGACCGCGCAGGGTGTGGCAAGCACCATGCCAGGGCCTGCGGGCGTGACATCGGTGGTCCGCCGGTCTATCCCGCCTTCCATCTCCCATACGGACACGCCATGGCCCCCTTGCTGCATCTGCGCGACGTCGCGCTCACCTTCGGCGGACAGCCGCTGCTGGAGGCGGCCGAGATCGCGGTCTCGGCCGGCGAGCGCGTCTGCCTCGTCGGGCGCAACGGCTCGGGCAAGTCGACCCTGCTGAAGATCGCGGCCGGCCTGGTCGACCCCGACAAGGCGGAGCGCTTCGTCCAGCCCGGCTGCACCGTGCGCTATCTGCCGCAGGAGCCCGATTTTACGGGCTACAAGACCTCGCTGGCCTATGTTGAGGCGGGACTTGGGCCGGGCGACGACGCCTATCGCGCGCAGTATCTGATCGACGAGCTCGGCCTTACCGGCGAGGAAGACCCCGCCACCATGTCGGGCGGCGAGTCGCGTCGTGCCGCGCTGGCGCGCGTGCTGGCGCCGGAGCCCGACATCCTGCTGCTCGACGAACCGACCAACCATCTCGACCTGCCGGTGATCGAATGGCTCGAGCAGGAGCTGAAATCGCTGCGCTCGGCGATGGTGCTGATCAGCCATGACCGTCGCTTCCTGACCAATCTCTCCCGCGCGACGATCTGGCTCGATCGCGGCCTGACTCGGCGCATGGACCGGGGCTTCGGCGAGTTCGAGGCCTGGCGCGACGAGGTGCTGGCGCAGGAAGAGCTCGACCGCCACAAGCTCGACCGCAAGATCGCGCGCGAGGAGGACTGGCTGCGCTACGGCGTCAGCGCCCGGCGCACCCGCAACCAGCGCCGGCTGGGCGAGCTCCATGGCCTGCGCGAGCAGCGCCGCACCGCCCGCTTCGCCGTCGGCAGCGTCAAGCTGGAGGCCAGCGAAGCGCAGACCTCGGGCAAGCTGGTGATCGAGGCGGTGAACGTCTCGAAGGCCTATGGCTCGAATGTCGTGATCAAGGATCTGTCGCTGCGCGTCGCGCGCGGCGACCGGATCGGCATCGTCGGCCCCAACGGCGCCGGCAAGACGACGCTGATCAACCTGCTCACGGGGCAGCTCGCGCCCGATTCCGGCACGGTGAAGCTCGGCGTCTCGCTTGAGATGGTGACGCTCGACCAGCGACGCGAAAGCCTCGATCCGGCGACGCCGCTGGGCGATGCGCTGACCGGTGGCGGCTCGGACCAGGTCATGGTCGGCGACACGCCGCGCCATGTCATCGCCTATATGAAGGACTTCCTGTTCCAGCCGCTGCAGCGGCGCACGCCGGTGGGCGCGCTGTCGGGCGGCGAGCGCGGCCGGCTGATGCTGGCGCGCGCGCTGGCGAAGCCCTCCAACATGCTGGTGCTGGACGAGCCGACCAACGATCTCGACCTCGAGACGCTCGATCTGCTGCAGGAGCTCCTGGCCGACTACAAGGGCACCGTGCTGCTGGTCAGCCATGACCGCGACTTCATCGACCGCGTCGTGTCGGCGACGCTGATCTGCGATGGCGACGGCGTCTGGACCGAGTTCGCCGGCGGCTACACCGACATGCTGGCCCAGCGCGGGCGCGGCGTCGGCGCGAAGGTTAGGGTCGCCTCAAAGGCGGGTGTCACTGCGGCGGAGCCGGTCGTGGCCGCGCCGAGCGCGCCAGCCGCCCCGACATCGAAGCGCAAGCTCTCCTTCAACGAGAAGCATGCGCTGGAGACGCTTCCAAAAAAGATCGCGGTGCTTCAGGCCGAGACCACCAAGCTGAACCAGGCGCTCGCCGGCGATCTCTACACGCGCGACCCGAAGCTCTTCGCCAAGGCGACGACGCGTCTCGAAGAGGTGACCCGCGAGATCGCTGGGCTCGAGGAGCGCTGGCTGGAACTGGAGATGCTCCGCGAGGAGATCGGCGCGTAAGGGCCGCGACACGCGGCCTGCTGGCAGGGGAAAGACGATGAGACTGAAGGGCAAGACGGCGCTGGTGACCGGCGCGGCGCAGGGGTTCGGCTTCGGCATCGCCGAGACCTTCGTGCGCGAGGGCGCGCGGGTGGCGCTGCTCGACCTCAACGGCGACAAGGCTAAGGAAGCCGCTCAGGCGATCGGCCGCAGGGCCTTCGCGGTGGCCTGCGACGTCGCCAAGGCCAAGAGCGTCGACAAGGCCGTCGCGCGTGTCATCGCCAAGCTCGGGCGGCTCGACATCGTCGTCAACAATGCCGGGACGACGCATCGCAATATGCCGATGATCGAGGTGACGGAGGAAGAGTTCGACCGCGTCTTCGCCGTGAACGTCAAGTCGATCTACCTGATGGCGAAGGCGACCGTGCCGCATTTCCGCGAGCATGGCGGCGGCGTGATCCTCAATGTCGGCTCGACCGCGGGCGTTCGGCCGCGTCCCGGCCTGACCTGGTACAATGGCTCGAAGGGTGCGGTGAACCTGCTGTCGAAGTCGATGGCGGTGGAGCTGGCGCCGGACCGGATCCGCGTCAATGCGATCGCGCCGGTGGCCGGCGAGACGCCGTTGCTGGCGACCTTCATGGGCGAGGACACGCCCGAGAAGCGCGCGCAGTTCCGCGCCTCGATTCCCTGGGGCCGGCTCTCGACCCCGCAGGACATGGCCAATGCCGCACTCTATCTCTGCTCGGATGATGCGGAGATGGTGACGGGGACGGTGCTCGCCGTCGATGGCGGGCGCTGCATCTGAGCGCGCTGCCAATCCGCCAGCGTGGCGGCCTGACGCGGCGTTCTGCGCTTTACCGTCATGGTCGGGCTTGTCCCGACCATCCACGTCTTCGCTGGTCGAGGGCGTGTTCAAGGCGTGGATGCTCGGCACAAGGCCGAGCACGACGGCGCCTAAACCGGCTTGGTGTGAAGCGCGATCTCCTGGCGGCGCATGACCGTGCCGTCGAGCTCGAAACCGCGCTGCTCGAAGGCGATATGCGGGTCGCGCCCATCGCCTTCGATCCGGAACAGGTGCCAGCTCGCCATTTCGCCATGGCCACGCGGGCCGATCGAGGCCGAGGGCACGCCGACGATCGGCACGTCGCGGCCGACGCCCGGGCGCCAGGCCAGCGAGAAGCGGTGGTTATGGCCGTGGATGACGAGGTCGGCGCCTTTGCGCGCCAGCATCGCCTCGAAGGCGGCGGCATCGACCAGTTCGCGCGAGCGGCGCGCGCCGCCGACATAGGGCGGGTGATGGATCAGCACGACGCGGATCAGCCCCTCGTCCCGGGCGCGGTCGAGCAGGATCTCGGCCTTGGCGATCTGGTCGCGGCCGACCTTCCCGGTCGCCATCAGGGGCAGGGTGGGCACACCGGTGTTGAGCCCGATCAGCGCGACGGGGCCGCGGCGGCGATACCAGGGATAGCCGACGCTGCCGTCGTCGCCCGTGACCCATTCGCCGAGATGGTAGGCGAGCGCCTTGAGCGAGGACCGGGTATAGGCGTCGTGGTTGCCGGGCACGAAGCTGACGGTCTCGCGCGGCCCGAACTCGTCCAGGAAGGTGACCGCCGTCTTGAACTCGTTGGGCAAGCCGATATGGGAGACGTCGCCGGTGCAGGCGACATGGTCGGGCATCTGCGCGCGGATATCCGCGACGATCAGCGCCAGAATGTCCATGTCGTGGGCGTGCCGGCGCTTGCGGCGCCAGTTGACATAGCCGGTGGCGCGCTTGCCGATGAGCTGATGCAGCGAAAAGCCCGCGAGCGGGCCGAGATGCGGATCGGACAGGTGCGCGAGCTTGAACACGCTCTGCGCTAGCCTTGCGGCCAAGCGATCGTCAAGCCACCCGTGCCGCAGGCTTCTGCAGACACGGACGGCGCGAACGGCTCAGTTGGCGGCGCCGGTCAGTTCGGAGACGATGCGCGAATCGGTCAGCGTCAGCGCGGGCTGCCAGACGAAGGCGGGCTTGGCGCGGAAGCGGGCGATGATGAAAGAGAGAAGCATGTCGGTATTCCCCAGCAATGAGGCCGCGATATCGGCCTGGTTTGCGGCGCGTTTGTGACGTTGGGGAACGCCGGGCGGGGGTCCGCCATGCGTCATTTGCATATACAATTCGGTAACGATCGGAGTCCATGCGTGAGCGGAGCATCACAGGACAATGGGGCGCGTGAGCCTGAGGCCCGCCTCACCGGGCTCCAGCGATTGCAGACCCGTCTGCTTCATCTCTATTTCCGGCTCAAGCGCGGCATGACGCTGGGCGTGCGTGCGGCGGTTCTCAATGACCGGGGCGAGGTCTTCCTGGTCCGGCATACTTATACCCCCGGCTGGCATCTTCCCGGCGGCGGGGTCGAGGTCGGCGAGACGATGGTGGATGCCTTGGTGAAGGAGTTGCGCGAGGAGGCCTGCATCAGCCTGACCGGCCCGGCAGCGCTGTTCGGCCTCTATTTCAACCGCAGGATCTCAGGGCGCGACCATGTCGCACTTTATGTGGTGCGGAATTTCGCGGTCGATGGGGACAAGCGGCCCGACATGGAGATCGCGGAGGCCGGCTGGTTTGCGCTCGCGGCTCTGCCGCAGGGCCTGACGCCCGCAACTCGCCGACGGCTGGATGAGATCGCGGGCGGTCGCGTAGTGGCGGCGGAGTGGTGATCTCGATAGACGACCGCCCGGTGCTCTGCTACAGCGCCGCCACCATGACCAACGGGCTTCCGATCTCCCTCCTGCGACGACCGGCGCGCTGAACGCGCTTCGGGCAGGGCCGCGCCGTGCGCGGACCCCGCCCTCACATGCCCAGCCTCTGCCGTCCGCAGGTTCGCCGCCGTCATGACTTCGCTTCCCCTGACCCTTCGCCACGAACTTCCCGTCGATGCCGCCGCCATCGAGCGGCTGCATGAACGGGCATTCGGGCCCGGGCGTTTCGCGCGCACCGCATTCCGCCTGCGCGAGGGCGTACCGCCCGATCCGGCGCTCACCTTCGCCGCGCATGTCGGCACTTTTCTGGTCGGCTCGATCCGGGTGACGCCGGTGATGGCCGGCGGCCATGGCGCGCTGATGCTGGGGCCATTGACGGTCGATCCGGCCTTCGAGGGAAGGGGCATCGGGGCGGCTTTGATGAACCGCTCGATCGAGGCCGCGCGCATCGACGGGCACGACCTCATCCTGCTGGTGGGGGACGCGCCCTATTACGCCCGCTTCGGCTTCAAGGTCATCCCGCCGGGCCAGCTCGTGCTGCCCGGCCCGGCCGATCCGGCGCGGTTCCTGGCGCTGGAGCTGGTCGAGGGCGTGCTGGCGCAACGGCGCGGCGCGGTCACGGCGATCAAGCCAGGCGCATAAGGCTTGCCACATCGTCATTCTCGGGCTTGACCCGAGAATCTCATGACACGGAAATTCTGGTTTCCGAGATGGTCGGGTCAAGCCCGACCATGACGCGCCAGATCTTCAGGCCGCTGCATCGGGCTTGCGGTTGAAGCGGCGCCCGCTTTCGCCGAGCCAACCTGCGACGAGGGCGCCGAAGAGCAGGGCCAGTCCCAGCAGCCCGACGAAGAGCGGCGAGATCTGCACGCCGCGCACGATGCCGGAATCGCTGATGCGCAGGCCGATCCAGTCCGAGCCCGCAAACTGGCTGCCCGAGCGCACGGGCACGATCCGCGGCACGATTACGTCAGAGCTGGCCTCCTGCCCGATGCGGCGCGACGACCCGCCGGTCGCTTCGGCCAGGGTGCGCAGCTGGGCGGGGTCGCTGACGACCTCCATCAGCTCGCGCGGGTTCTCGGGCCCGACGCTGGCGAAAGCGGTGAGATTGTCGCCGGCAATCCGGTGCAGGCCGAACTCGCCGGTGGGGATCCGGGCCGTGAACAGGCCAGGGCGGCCCGGCTCGAGCGGGACGGAGCGGGACTGGCCGTCCGGGCCTGTGACGACGACCGGTGCCGGATTGTCGCCCAGCGTCTGGCGCTCGACCTCGATATAGCCGCTGCGTGAGACGGCGCGCAGCGCCTCCTCCTCGAGATCGGGCTCCTTCATCAGCCAGTGACCGAGGCGGCGCAGCAGGTCGAGATGCGGGCCGCCATCGCGGAAGCCGCGGGCCCAGAGCCAGGCATGGTCCGACAGGAAGAGCGCGACGCGGCCCTTCTGCTCGCGCGCCAGCATCAGCAGCGGCCGCTCGCCCGGGCCGGTCATCACCGGCGAGCCGGTGCGCGCACGGGCGCCGACCATGCGCAGCCACTCGCCCCATTGCGGCGGCTCGACCTCGGAGCCCGGCAGGTCGCGAGTTACGGGATGACGCTTGCCGGGCTCGCTGACGCGGGCGCGATAGGCCTCGTCGATCACCGAGCCGTCCGGTGTCGCCGGCAGGATCTGGCCAAGCGGCGTCCGCGCCAGCGACTGGGCGCCGGCATATTCGGGCCCGGCCGCGATCAGCAGCGCGCCGCCCTCGCGGACATAGCGGACGATGTTGTCGAAATAGACCAGCGGCAGGATCGACTGGTTGGCGTAGCGGTCGAAGATGATCAGGTCGAATTCCTTGATCTTAACCTGGAACAGCTCGCGCGTCGGGAAGGCGATCAGCGAGAGCTCGTTGATCGGCGTGCCGTCCTGCTTCTCCGGCGGGCGCAGGATGGTGAAATGGACGAGGTCGATATTGGCGTCGGCCTTGAGCAGGTTGCGCCAGGTGCGCTCGCCGGGATGCGGCTCGCCTGAGACCAGAAGCACGCGCAGCTTGTCGCGCACGCCCTCGATGGTGATGACGGCGCGGTTGTTGGCGAGCGTCAGCTCGTTGTCGAGGGGGGCTGCCTCGATCTCGATCACATTGGGGCCGCCACGGTCGATGCGGACCGGCAGCGAGACGGTCTGGCCGACCGTGACCTCGCGGCGGGCGACGATCTCGCCGTCGCGCCGCACGGTCAGGGCGGCGCGGCCGGGGCCGCCCTTCTCGAGCACGCGCAGCCGCACCGTTTGGTCCTTGCCGACGATGCCGAAGCGGGGCGAATCCACCAGCACGATGCGGCGGTCGATCTCGCGCTCGCGGCCCGTGGTCAGGACATGCAGCGGCGCGCGCAGGCCCAGCGCCTCCGCCGTCGGCGGCGTGTCGTGGGCGAGGCCGTCGGTGATGACGATCGCGCCCGCGACACGCTCGGACGGCACGTCGGCCACGCTGGCGGCCAGCGCCTCGAACAGGCGGGTGCCGTCGCCCGAGCCCTGCGCATCGCGGACCTCGACGATGCGCGACTCGACATTGCCGATGCCGCGCAGCTGGCGCTCGATCTCGGCCTGGGCGGCCTGGGTCTGGGTCGAGCGGTCGCTCAGGCGGTTGGAGCCGGAGCGGTCCACGACGACGGAGACGACATCCTTCACCGGCTCGCGATCCTCGAAGACGAGGGACGGGTCGGCCAGCGTCAGCGTTAGCACGACGAGCGCGAGCGCGCGCAGGATGGCGCTCTTCCCGGCGAGCACGATCGCTGCGCCCGCCGCCAGCGCCGCCAGAACGGCAAGGCCGATCAGCAGCGGCAGCGGGACGAGCGGCGCGAAGGAGAGGCTCCACATCAGATCAAGGTCCTGTCGCTACGCCCCCGCAGCCATTGCATCATTCGAGCGTGCCTCACTGGCCCAGCCTTTCGAGCAGGGCCGGGACATGGACCTGGTCGGCCTTGTAGTTGCCGGTGAGGGCGTACATCACGAGGTTGACGCCGGCCCGCAGCGCCATTTCGCGCTGGCGCGGATCGGAGCCGGAGAGCGGCACCATGGGTTCGCCGCGACGGTTGACGGCCCAGGCCGAGGCGAGGTCGTTGGAGGTGATGACGATCGGCGAGACATTGTCGCCGGCCCGCGCCGGACGGCGGCCGTCCGCGCCGGCGGGCGGCAGGATCTCGACCCAGGTCGTGCCGCTGTCGTAGCGCCCGACGAAGCCGTCGAGGATGTAGAAGGTCTTGGTCAGGACGTGGTCGCGCGGCAGCGGCTCGAGCTCGGGAATGTCGAGCGTCTGCAGCATGCGCCGGAGCTGGTCGCCCTCCGGCGTCGTGCCGCCGCCGGGCCGGGCGCTCATCGCGTCGCGGGTGTCGAAGATCACCAGCCCGCCGCCCTTCATATAGGCCTCGAGCTTGCGCAGCGTCTCCGAGGACGGGATCGGCCGGCCGGAGACGATCGGCCAGTACAGGACCGGGAAGAAGGCGAGTTCGTCGCGGTCGGCGTTGACGCCAACGGCCTCGCCCGGTTCGAGCGCAGTGCGCGCGCCGAGCACGACGTTGAGCCCGGCGAGCCCGGCCTTCGACATCTCGTCGACCGCGCGGTCGCCGGTGACGACATAGGCCAGGCGGGTGACCGCACCGGCGGCGAAGAGCTCGCGCGGGATCGGCGGGCGCTGGTCCGGCACCGGCGTCGCCGCGGGGGAGGCGGGCGCCTGGGCGCGGGCTTCGTCCGGCAGCAGCGAGCCGCCGCCGAGCGCCAGCGCCATGAGGATGGCGGCGGGTGCGGCGCGGCGGGCCCGGCGGGCGAAGTTCAGCCGGCCGCCGAGCCAGAGCGTCGCCAGCGTGTCGGCGACCAGCAGCAACAGGGCCAGCACCAGAAGCTGCGGGCGGATGTCGAGCGCGACCGGCTTGTCGACCGGCAGGATCGGCGCGCCCAGCGCGGCGAGGTCGATCGCGCGCAGCGTGTCCGCCGGGTTGAGCGCGTTGACCGCGAGCGAGCCGTCTGCGGGGCCATAGATGCCGGGCGGGTGGGCGAGCGTGGCGCGGCCGGTGAAGCTACGTGCCACCGGCTGGGCCGTGGCGGGCGGGCTGCGGAAGCTGCCCGTGCCGTCGAGCACGCGGGTCGGCGAAAGCGTCTCCACGCGGGCATCCTCTCCCTGGGGCTCGGCCGGGCCGGTGCCGGCGAGACCGACGATCTTCCTGAGCATTTCGACGAAGAGTCCCGACAGCGGCAGGTTCGACCAGGTCGTGTCGGCGGTGACGTGCATCATCGCGATCATGCCGTCGCCGCGGCGCTCGCCGGTGACGACGGGCGTGCCGTCTTCCAGCGCCGCCCAGGTCTTGCGGGAGAGATCGGCCTCCGGCTCCGCCAGGATCTGCCGGCTGACGCGGACATCGTCATTGACCGGCACGCCGAAGAAGGGGCTCTCGCGGGTGAAGGCGGCGAGCTTGCGCGGGGTTTCCCAGGAGAGACCGCCACCGAGCGTGCGGCCGCCACGGCGCAGGCGCACCGGCGTCAGCTCGTCGGAGGCCGCGGCGAGGCGTGCGCCGGCGAAGCGCAGCAGCACGCCGCCGCGCTGGATGAAGGCGTTGATCTTGCCGGCCGTGTCGGGATCGAGCGCGCCGATATCGGCCAGCACCAGCACCGAGAGGTTCTGCGCCAGCAATTCGCCGACGGGGTCGGTCGAGCCCGGCCGCGGCTCGCGGATCTCGGCGAAGGGCTGGAGGGCGCGCGAGACGTAATAGGTCGGCGACAGCAGAGGCTGCGCCGTGTCGGTGGTCGCGCCGGAGACGATGCCGACGCGGCGGCGCTTGGACCGGTCGTCGAGCAGCGCGACCGCGCCGGCACTGCGCTCGCCGACGATCTCGAGCCGCGAGACGGCATTGCGGACCTCGATCGGCAGGGTCAGGCGGGCCGTCGTCTGCAGGTCCGAGCCGTTAAAGATGAAAGGCGCATCGCCGAGCGGCAGGCCCTTGAGATCGAGCGCGCGCACAAGGCCGCTGGCGGCGGCACTGGTGGTGGGACGCAGCACCTTCACGGCCAGCGCCCCGGCGAGGTTCTCGGGCGCGGTGAGGGCGAGCTGATCGATGGGGCCTGCATGGATCGAGACGCGCCCGGAGCCGGCCTCCTGTCTCAGCCTGGCGAGGAAGGCGCCGTCATCGGTGATGGAAAGGCCATCCGTCACCCAGACGATCTCGGCGTCCGGGGCGGTGCGCAGGAAGGCCTCGATCCGTGGCAGATGCGCGCCGCGGTCCGGGGCATGCGGCTGCAAAGCAAAGGCGCGCAGCCGGTCCAGCGCGGCGCGTGGCTCCGACAGTGTGATTTCGGCGGGATTTTCGGCCAGGCCCAGCAGGGCGACCGGGCGGCCTTCGCGCGCGGCGGCGGCGACGCGGGATTCGGCGACCAGCAGGCGCTCCGGCCAGTCCACGGCGGCGCCGAAGCCGTTGTCGATCATGAGCAGCATCGGGCCGCGCAGAGGGGCCGCATCGCGCGGCGGGTTCCAGACCGGGCCGGCCACCGCGAGAATCGCCAATGCCGCCACCAGCATGCGCAGCGCCAGCAGCCACCAGGGCGTATGGGCGGGCATTTCGCGCTTGGCGACGAGATCGGCCATGATCTTGAGCGGCGGAAAGTCGATCCGGCGCGGTCGCGGCGGTGTGACCCGCAGGATCAGCCAGAGCGCCGGCAGTAGCGCGAGCGCGGCCAGTGCGAGCGGGGCGGAGAAGGCGAGGGGGAGCGCGTTCAGCACCGGCTATCTCCCGCTTCCGCGCGACGCCGCGACGAGGCTCGCGATCCGCAGCACGCCTTCGCTCGCCGGTCGGTCGGTGCGGTGGAGCGTCAGCGTCCAGCCCGCCTTGCGGCAGGCTTCCCGGATCGCGTCGCGGTGCGATTCCAGTCGCTGGCGATATTCCGCGCCCCAGGAGCCGGCATCGCCGACGCGCAGCGAGAGCCCATCCTCGAGATCGAAGAGCTCGGCCTGGCCGGTGAAAGGGAATGTTTCCTCGATCGGGTCCGCGATCAGCAGGACATGGCCGCGGGCTCCGGAGGAGGCGAGGGTGGCGATGCGGCGGGCGAGCGAATCGGCCGGCGACAGCCCGTCCGTGATGATGATCGCATCGGCCAGGCGCGGCAGCGGCCCGTCGGGCGGCAGATCGAGATCGGCCCCCTTGGCATCGGCCAGGATCGCCTGGGCCAGCGTCTCGACGATGCGGCGCGAGGCCAGCGCCCGGGTCAGCCCAAGATGGCCGACACGCTCGCCGCCATCGACCAGCGTCTCGGCCAGCGCAAATCCAGCGATCAGGGCGCGATCGACCTTCGAGGCCAGAGCCAGCGAGGAGGCGAAGCCCATCGAGGCGGAACGGTCGATCCAGAGCCAGATCGCATGCGAGGCTTCCCATTCGCGTTCGCGGACGAAGAGGTGGCCATCACGGGCCGAGCGGCGCCAGTCGATGCGCGACGAGGATTCGCCGGTGACGAGCGGGCGGTACTGCCAGAAGGTCTCGCCCGGGCCCGCCCGGCGGCGTCCGTGGATGCCGTGCAGGCTGGCGGAAACGCGCCGCGCCTCGAGGATCAGCCGGGGCAGGCGCGCCGCCAGATCGAGCGAGGCGGTGACGACCGGCCTCGCGGGCTGGCGTTCGGCCGATCCAAGAACGCGCGTGCGCAGCATCCGTGTTCGCCCCCTATCCCAATCGCTCGACGAGCTTGCCGATGATGCCTTCCACCGTCTCGCCATCGGCGCGGGCGGCGAAGGTCAGCGCGACGCGGTGCTTCAGAACCGGGACGGCAAGCGCGATCACATCGTCGATCGAGGGCGCGAGACGCCCTTCGACCAGCGCGCGGGCGCGGCAGGCCAGCGTCAGCGACTGGCTGGCACGCGGGCCGGGACCCCAGGCGAGCTTGTCGGTGATCGCGGAATCGCTGCCCTCGCCGGGGCGGGCGGAGCGCACAAGATCGAGGATCGCGTCGACGACCCCATCGCCGACGGGCAGGCGGCGCACGAGCCGCTGCGTCGACATCAGCGTCTCCGCCGTCATCGCCTGGGCCGGCTTGTGCTCGGAGGCACCGGTGGTCTCGAGCAGGATGCGGCGCTCGGCCTCTCGGTCGGGATAGGCGACATCGATCTCGAGCAGGAAGCGGTCGAGCTGCGCCTCGGGCAGGGGATAGGTGCCTTCCTGCTCGATCGGGTTCTGCGTTGCCAGCACATGGAAGGGGGCCGGCAGATCGTAACGCTCGCCGCCGACGGTGACGTGGTGCTCCTGCATCGCCTGCAGCAGGGCCGACTGGGTGCGCGGTGAGGCGCGGTTGATCTCGTCGGCCATCAGGAGCTGGGCGAAGACCGGACCCTTGATGAAGCGGAAATGGCGCTTGCCGTCGGCGCTCTCGTCGAGAACCTCGGAGCCGAGGATGTCGGAGGGCATCAGGTCGGGGGTGAACTGGACGCGCCGCGCGCTCATTCCGAGCACGGTGCCCATCGCCTCGACCAGCTTGGTCTTGGCGAGGCCGGGCACGCCGACCAGCAGGCCGTGGCCGCCCGCGAGCAGCGTGATCAGAGAGAGATCGACGACCTTCTGCTGGCCGAAGATGACCCGGCCGATCTCGGCGCGGGCCGCGCCGATGGCGCCGAGCGCGGCTTCCGCCGCCTCGACGATGCCGGTATCGAGGCTGACGGGGGGGTTGGCTTCCGCCGCACGGACTTGCGCCACCATGTCGATCTCCTTCACCCTCGGTTCCGCGCCTTCCGGCGTCCCGCAACCTTGCAACGGCCAGAGCCGTTGAGTGTGGACGGGGCGCCATGCCGGCTCAAGGGCGGAATGACGCGGTGCACAGAACTCGGCTTCACGATTATGTGGAGTTCAAGGCAGGGACGACGATGCAACCACTATGCCGCAGGCGGCACCGGCAGGGGTTTCGATGAGCGAGACGCGCGGGGCGATGGAGCGGCTGATGGCGGCGCTGCAGGGCGGCAAGGCCCGCGGGATTCCGCCTGTCGAGCGCTGGAACCCCGATTTCTGCGGCGCTATCGACATCAGGATCGCGGCCGACGGCACCTGGTTTTATCAGGGCACGCCGATCGGCCGGCCGGCCCTGGTCAAGCTGTTCTCCTCCGTCCTGCGCCGGGATGGGGAGGATTACGTTCTCGTGACCCCGGTCGAAAAGCTCGGAATCACGGTCGAGGACGCGCCCTTCCAGGCGGTCGAGATGGCGGTCGAGGGGGATGGTGATGCGCGAACCATCGGCTTCCGCACGCAGGTGGACGACCTCGTCCAGGTCGGGCCTGACCATCCGATTCGTTTTGAGCGCGAGGCAACAGGGGATGGGCTCAAACCCTATGTCCATGTCCGGCGCAACCTCTGGGCGCGGCTGACGCGGGCGTTGACCTATGATCTGCTGGCGCTGGGCGAGGTGCGCGAGATCGAGGGCGTGGCGCAGTTCGGGGTGGCCGCGGGCGGGCTCTTCCATCCGGCCGTGCCGGCAAGCGAGATCGACGGGTTGTGATGCAGGCGCTTGATCTCACGGCCGAGCAATTCGCGGAACTCGCGCAGCGCCGGCTGCGGCCGGATCCGCCGCAGCCGGGGGACGTGATCGCGCGGCCGCGCGGCGACCACGATCACCAGCCGCATCCGGTGCCGCCGCCCGACGAGATGGCGGCGGTTCCCGCGGCGGTGCTGATCGGAATCGTGCCGCGGCCCCAGGGGCCGACCGTGATTTTGACCCAGCGTGCCGCGACGCTGCGCAGCCATTCGGCGCAGGTCGCCTTTCCCGGCGGGCGTGTGGACGCGGTCGATGGCTCTCCGGTCGTGACGGCGCTGCGCGAAGCGGAGGAGGAAATCGGCCTGCCGCGCGAGCGGGTGCGGACGTTGGGCTTCCTCGATGCCTATCTGACCGGAACGGGCTACCGGATCGTGCCCGTGGTGGGGCTGGTCGAGCCGCCCTTCTCGCTGACGCTGAACGCCCATGAGGTGGACGAGGCCTTCGAGACGCCGCTGTCCTTCCTGCTCGACCCGGCCAATCACCGCCGCGAAGGCCGTGAATGGAAGGGGCTCTACCGCACCTACTATGCGATGCCGTTCGGCGATCGCTATATCTGGGGCGCCACTGCCGGGATGATCCGCAATCTCTACGAGCGGCTCTCAGGCTGAACAGGACTGGACGATCAAGGCCATGCTGCGTTCGATCATCGAAGAGGTGCTTCTCTTCGTCCTGCCCTTCTGCGTCTTCGCCGGCTATCTCGTCGTCAAGCGGCGCAACCCGCTCGATGTGGAGCACTGGAGCCGGCATGTGTTCTGGCTGGCGGTGGTCGGGCTGGCGCTGGCGATCGCGCTCGTCGCCTATGGCGGCTGGACGGCGCCGCGCAGCACCGGCGCCTATGAGCCGCCGCATATGGAGAACGGGCAATTGGTACCCGGCCGCTTCAAATGACCTCCCCCGAGGGGCGGATCGCCGCGCTGCTGGCGCGGCCCTCGCTCTCCCGGTTGCTGGAGGCGCTCAACGGCGAGGGCGAGGAAACGCGCATCGTCGGGGGCGCCGTGCGCGATGCCCTGCTCGGCGAGCCGATCGGCGATGTCGATCTCGCGACGACCGCGCTGCCCGAGGAGACGATGCGGCGCGGCCGGCTGGCCGGATTCAAGGCCGTGCCGACGGGGATCGAGCACGGCACGGTGACCCTCGTCGCTGACGGCGTCGCCTGCGAGGTCACGACGCTGCGCGAGGATGTCGAGACAGACGGCCGGCGCGCGACGGTCCGCTTTGGGCGCGATTTTGTCGCCGATGCACGGCGGCGGGACTTCACGGTCAATGCGCTGTCGCTCGACCGGGCCGGAGTTGTCCATGACCCCTGCGGCGGGCTGCCCGATCTCGCCGCGCGGCGCATCCGCTTCATCGGCGATGCGGCAACCCGGATCCGCGAGGATTATCTGCGGATCCTGCGCTTCTTCCGCTTTCATGCGCGCTACGGGGCCGGCCCGCCGGATGCCGACGGCGTCCGCGCCTGCATCGCGGGGCGGGGAGGGCTGACGGGGCTGTCACGCGAGCGTGTGCGGGCCGAGCTGATGAAACTGCTGGTCGCGGCGGGCGCCGCGCCGGTCCTGCGCACCATGGCCGAGGCCGGACTTCTGATGCCGATGATCGGCCGCGTGCCGCATCTGGCGCGCTTCGAGGCCGTAACCGAGGGCGGCGGCGAGGGCGTTTTTCCCGCCTTCCGGCTGGCGGCGCTCGCCGTCGGCGTGCGCGAGGATGCGTTGCGCCTGCGCGAGGAGCTTCGCCTGTCGAATGACGAGTTCGACCGGATCGAGCGCATTGTCCTAGCGCTCGAGGGGCTCTCGGGCCGGGGTTCGCCGGCGACGCTGGCGCAGCTGCGCCATCTCGCCCATCGGGTCGGTCAGGACGCGGTGGCCGCCGGACTCGTGCTGCTGGCGGGGCGTGGTGCGGAGTCCGTCGAGCGAACGCAGGCGATGATCGCCGCACTGGGCCGCACCCCGCCCTTCCAGCCGACGGGGCGGGACGTGATCGCGCGCGGCATCCCGGCGGGGCCGGCGATCGGCCGGGTTCTCGAGGCCGCGCGGCACGCCTGGGTCGAGGCCGGAGCTCCCGATGACGCGCAGGCGCAGTTGCGCCTCCTGGAGGACGCCATCGCTCAGGGTGTGCGGATCGAGATGCCGCCGTCGACGACGCCGACATAGACCGAGCCGGAGACGATGTTGCCGGGCGCGCCATTGCCGCCGAGCTGGAAGATGGCGCCGCCGAGATAGCCGAAGTGGCGCCCCTTCGCCGTCATCTTCTCGCGCAGGAAGCTCTCATAGTCGCGCGCCTTGCCACCGGCTGCCTGCCTCGCCCGATTGTCCGCCTCCCAGTCCGCCTGGTAGGTCTTGTTCGCATTCGCCTTGCGGAATTCGTCGACCGGCAGGTAGCTGCCACCCGAATGCGGCTGGGTCAGCGACACGCCGACATTGACCTGCGGCCCGCCCTTCGTGCTCTGGCAGAGATCGACCATAAGGCCGCCATTGGCGGGCCGCACCGCGTCGATCATCTGGATATGCAGGCCGTTGGTCAGCATTACGACGCTGTTGGGCCGGACCTGGTCGAGGGATTTGACCGGCTTGAACAGCCCGGCGAAATCGAGCGGACGGCGGCCGACATATTTCGGCTCGAGGCCGGACTGGACCAGGTAGGTCCCGACGAAGCCGATGCAGTCGATGCCGAAGACGCCGTCATCGGCCATCGCCTGCAGGAAATCGCCGACCTTGAAATAGTCCTTGAAGGTCGGGTCCTTGGCGAGCACGTCGCGGTTGGCGTTCACCAGCGACATGACGATGGCGATGTCCATCGGCAGGCCCTGGCCGCTGAACACGCGCCCATAGCCCGGCTGGCCGGTGAGATAGGATTCAGGCTTTCCCTTGGTCAGCGACTGCAGCAGCCCGTTGAGCCGACCGGCCTTGGCATTGCCGCCCTTGCCGCCGCCGAACTGCGGATTGGCCGACATGTAGGAGGTGACCGCGACCAGCCCCTCGGGGTAGCCCGTATAGCCCGGGACCGGCAGCGCGTGCAGCAGGTCGACATATTCTCTGGGCGATAACAGAGCGATGCGCGCCATGGCCGCCGACTCCCGCTGCGACTGGAGAGCGCAGGCTGGCCGCTCGGCGCTGTCCGAGCGTCATCCATATGGCGGAGCCGGCAGGCGATGGCGCCGCCGGCTCAGGGCCAGCGCACCGTCGGCGGCATGGAGGAGAGGATCGTGTCGACATTGCCGCCGGTGCGCAGGCCAAAGATCGTGCCGCGGTCGTAGAGCAGGTTGAACTCGACATAGCGCCCGCGGCGGACCTGCTGCTCCTCGCGCTCGCCGGCGCTCCAGGGCTTGCCCATGTTGGCGCGCAGGATCGGCGGATAGGCGTTGAGGAAGGCCTCGCCCACGGCCTGGGTGAAGGAGAGGTCGCCGTCCGGATCGCCCGACCAGACATAGTCGTAGAAAATGCCGCCAATGCCGCGTGGTTCGTCGCGATGCTTCAGGTGGAAATACTCGTCGCACCAGGCCTTGAAGCGCGGATAGTCGGCGATCGGCGCATGGCGCTCGCAGGGGTCGCGCATCGCGGCGTGGAAGGCGATGGCGTCGGGATCGTCCTGGTTGCGCCTCGCGACCAGCACGGGGGTGAGGTCGGCGCCGCCGCCGAACCAGGGCTTCGTGGTGACGACGAAGCGCGTGTTCATGTGCACGGTCGGCGCGTGCGGGTTCCAGGGATGGGCGATCAGCGAGATGCCCGTGGCGTGGAAGCGCGGATCCTCCGCCGCGCCGGGGATCTGCCCGGCGAATTCTGGCTGGAAGGTGCCGTAGACGGTCGAGACATGGACGCCGACCTTCTCGAAGACGCGCCCGCTCATCATCGACATGACGCCGCCGCCGCCGGGCGCGCCGTCATGGTTGTTGCGCTGCCAAGGCGTGCGGACGAAGCGGCCGGGGGCGTCCGCCTCGGGCGGGAAGGGGCCGGTCGCCTCGTCCTCGATCGCCTCGAAGGAGGCGCAGATGCGGTCCCGCAGCGTCTCGAACCAGGCCTTCGCGCGGGGCTTCATCGCCTCGGCCCTCTCCAGCGCGGCGGGGTCGCTCGGCGCCGCGGCGGCGGCCTTGTGGTCAGTCATCCCCGTCTCCTCACCCTTGATGTCGTTCTTGGTGGTCTTCGGCCTGCACCGGCGCCGCGAAGCCACCGATCTGCCGCAAGGCTTCGCCCAGAACCAGGGCGCCTGCAATCGCGACGTTGAGGGAACGCAGGCCCGCGAGCATGGGCACATGCACCACCGCATCGGCGGCGGCATAGACCTCGGCCGCGACGCCGGCCGATTCCCGGCCGAGCATCACGATGTCGCCGGGTGCGAAGGCGAGGTCGAGATAGCGGGTCGGCCCATCGGTCTCGGCCAGGATCAGGCGGTGCCCCGCCTCGCGGCGCCAGCGGTCGAAGGCGGTGAAGGAGGCGTGGCGCGTGACGGCCGCGCGCTCGAGATAGTCCATGCCCGAACGGCGGAAATGCCGGTCGGAGACGTCGAAGGCGGCGGGTTCGACGATGTCGACGGCCAGGCCGAGGCAGGCGGCCATGCGGATCATCGTGCCGGTGTTCTGGGGAATGTCGGGCTGGTAGAGCGCCAGGCGCAGCGGCGCCCGACCCGTCGGAGATGCTGTTTCGTCGGTCGCCGTCATCCTGATGCTGTCATGGGGTGAAGGCGGCCGGTGCGTCAAGGACGGGGCACGCGGCGGGCATGCGCAGGCGAGACTGGCAATTCGCGTGGCTGCACGCCATATCGGCGGGCTGCCTGGGCCGGCCGCGCCGCCGATGCCCGCCCCGATTTCGTCGCCATGCCGGTCCAGAGGAGGGCGGACATGTTCACTCCGCTGTTCCGCTGGCTCGAGAGCCGGATCGACGTCTTCGCCCCCTTCGACGAAAGCGAGACACCGCCCCGCGGCGTCTGGCCCTTCATGTGGCATCACATCAAGGGTGCGAAGGGCTGGCTGTTCCTGGTCATGCTGACGGGGCTCGGCTTCAGCGGCATCGAGGCGGCGATGTATCTGATGGTCGGCTGGTTCGTCGACCTGCTGGCGACGCAGTCACCCGAAACGATTTTCCGCGACCATGGCTGGCTGCTGGGGGGCGCCGCGTTCCTGCTCGTGGTGGTGCGGCCGCTGGTCTATTTCGCCAATCACGCGATCGTCGATCAGGTCGTGGTCCCGCAGATCACCAACCAGATCCGCTGGCGCAACCATGTCTACACGCTCGGCCATGCACTCGGTTATTTCCAGAACGACTTCGCGGGGCGTCTCTCCTCGCGCGTGATCCAGGCCGGGCAGTCGATCCGCGGCGCCACGATCGAGGTCATCGACGATCTCTGGTATGCGCTGATCTTCGCCTCGGTCGCGATCGGCTTCTTCGGGGCGACCTCGCTGTGGCTCGCGCTGCCGGTGCTGGTCTGGCTCGCGGCCTATGTCGCGCTGCTGGTCTATTTCGTGCCGCGCGCGAAAAGCCGCTCCGAGGCCAATTCGCTGGGCCGCTCCTCGACGACGGGCCGCATCGTCGACGCCTACACCAACATCCTGACGGTGAAGCTCTTCGCCCGGGCCGATGCCGAGCGCTCGGCCGTGCGCGAGTCGCTGTCGCGCTGGAACACCGCCTTCCTCAACCTGTCGCGGCTGATCACCGGCGTCAGCGTCATCCTGCAGACGATGAACAGCCTGCTGGTCGTGGTCACGGCCTGGCTCTGCCTCTGGCTCTGGAGCCAGGGTGCGATGACGCCGGGTGCGGTCGCGGCGTCGATCGGCCTCGTGCTGCGCCTCGTCCAGATGTCGAGTTGGCTGATCCATCTCGTGCGCGGCGTGTTCGAGAATATCGGCGCGGTGCAGGAGAGCATGGAGACGATCGCCAAGCCGCACGATCTGACGGATGCGCCCGACGCGGCGCCGCTGGCCGTCGACCATGGCGCGATCCGCTTCGAAGGCGTGCGGTTCAACTACGGCAAGGGCGGCGGGCTGTTCGAAGGTCTCGATATCGAGATCAGGCCGGGCGAGAAGATCGGACTGGTCGGGCCTTCGGGCGCGGGCAAGTCGACGCTCGTCAACCTGCTGCTGCGGCTCTACCCTCTCGAGGGCGGGCGCATCCTGATCGACGGGCAGGACATCGCCCATGTCACGCAGGACTCCTTGCGCGCGCAGATTGGCATGGTGACGCAGGACAATTCGCTGCTGCACCGCTCGATCGGCGACAACATCGCCTATGGGCGCATCGGCTCGACGGCCGATGAGATCGCGCAGGCGGCGCGCCAGGCCTCGGCACATGAATTCGTCGAGGGCCTCAGCGACCAGGACGGGCGGCGCGGCTTCGATTCGCGCGTCGGCGAGCGCGGCGTGAAGCTTTCCGGCGGCCAGCGACAGCGCATCGCGATCGCACGGGTCCTGCTGAAGGACGCGCCGATCCTGATTCTCGACGAGGCGACCTCGGCGCTGGATTCGGAGGTCGAGGCGGCGATTCAGGAGCAACTCACCTCACTGATGCAGGGCAAGACGGTCATCGCCATCGCGCACCGGCTGTCGACCATCGCGGCGCTCGACCGGCTGATCGTGCTCGATCGCGGCCGGGTCGTCGATGTCGGGACCCATGCTGAACTGGTCGCGAGGCCCGGGCTCTATGCGCGGCTTTGGTCGCGCCAGTCGGGCGGGTTCCTGGCCGCGGCGGACGCCGAAACGCTGCCCGCCTGAGCCCTCGCCAGCGGGCGGGCGTCATGCACCGCCGCATGCCCGCCAACAGTAGACTTCGTCCAATCTGCATGCCAAAGAGCGCGGCAGTGACGCGCCGCCGCATTGCGGCCGTGACAACGCGCGCCTAAACACGGCGCTGGGTTGCAATTTCGAGTTCTTCCAAAACTCGATCGACGTTTTAGAGGATTGGATCGTGGCGAACGCGACCGATACGAAACCGACCGAATCCACCCGTCGCGACTTCCTGATGCTGGCCACAGGCGCCGTCGGCGCCGTCGGGCTCGGCGCCGTCGTCGTTCCTCTCGTCAGCCAGCTCGCGCCCGACGCGCAGACGGTGGCTGCGGGTGCGCCGATCGATCTCGATCTCGCCCCCATCGCGGAAGGCCAGGCGATCAAGCTGTTCTGGCGCGGCAAGCTCATCTTCGTGCGCCACCGCACCAAGAAGGAGATCGACGAGGCCCGCGCGGTCAACGTCGCCTCGCTGCCCGATCCGCAGCCCGACCAGGCCCGCGTCAAGCAGGGCCACGAGGAATTCCTGGTGGTGTACGGCAACTGCACCCATCTCGGCTGCGTGCCGCTCGGCAATTCGCCCGGCGACCCGAAGGGCGATTTCGACGGCTGGTTCTGCCCCTGCCACGGTTCGCACTACGATTCGTCGGGTCGCATCCGCAAGGGGCCGGCGCCGCTCAACCTGCCGATCCCGCCCTACGCCTTCAGCGCCGACACCAAGATCCGGATCGGCTGAGCGTCCCGCTCGCCCCGATCCCGCCTGTACGAGACAGCCCCGAGGCAATCCGCATGAGTGGTCACAGCTCCTACGTCCCGAAGACAGGTTTCGAGCGCTGGCTCGATGCGCGTCTGCCGATCATCCGCCTCGCGCACGATTCCGCGGTGTCCTATCCGGTGCCGCGTAACCTGAACTATTTCTGGACCTTCGGCGGCATCCTGATGTTCATGCTGGTGGCCCAGATCGTCACCGGCGTCATCCTGGTGATGCACTACACGCCGCAGGCGACGCTGGCGTTCAACTCCGTCGAGCACATCATGCGCGACGTGAACTATGGTTGGCTGCTGCGCTACCTGCACTCCAACGGCGCCTCGATGTTCTTCCTGGCGGTCTACATCCACATCTTCCGCGGCCTCTATTACGGCTCCTACAAGGCCCCGCGCGAGGTGCTCTGGATCCTCGGCGTCATCATCCTGCTGCTGATGATGGCCACCGCCTTCATGGGCTATGTGCTGCCCTGGGGTCAGATGTCCTTCTGGGGCGCGACCGTCATCACCAACCTGTTCTCGGCGCTGCCGGTGATCGGCGAGACGATCGTGACCTTCCTGTGGGGCGGCTACTCGGTCGACAACCCGACGCTGAACCGGTTCTTCTCGCTGCACTACCTGCTGCCCTTCATGATCTTCGGCGTGGTCATCCTCCACGTCTGGGCGCTGCATCACGTCGGCCAGAACAACCCGACCGGCGTCGAGGTGAAGAACGTCGCCAAGGACACCGTGCCGTTCACGCCCTATGCGACGGTCAAGGACCTGTTCGCGATGGTGTGCTTCATCTTCGTGTTCTCCTATTTCGTCTTCTACCAGCCGAACTTCCTCGGCCATGCCGACAACTACATCCCGGCCAATCCGGCCGTGACGCCGGCGCACATCGTCCCCGAATGGTACTTCCTGCCGTTCTACGCGATCCTGCGCGCGGTGCCGGACAAGCTCGGCGGCGTCATCGCCATGGGCGCGGCCATCGTGGTGCTCGCCTTCCTGCCCTGGATCGACAGCTCCAAGGTCAAGTCGATGAGCTACCGTCCGATCGCCCGCCAGCTCTTCTGGGCCTTCGCCGTGGTTTGCATCGGCCTCGGCTATCTCGGCGCGATGCCGGCGGAGGGCGGTTACGTCATCGCCTCGCAGGTCTTCACCGTGCTGTATTTCGGCTACTTCGTGGCGCTCTTCGTCGTCGGCCTGTTCGAGCGGCCCAAGGCGCTGCCGAACTCCATCGCCGACTCCGTGCTCGGCACGCTGCAGGGTGGATCGGGTGCGCGCATGGGCACCGCGGTCGCCGCCGAACCCAACGCCAAGGGCTGAGACGAATCATGAGCAAGATGTTGGTTCGTTCGGCCGCTTTCGGCCTCATGCTCGCCGCCCTGCCGCTGACGGCGCAGGCCGCCGGCGAGCGCGTCGAGCCGCCGGCGCTGAGCTGGTCGTTCTCGGGGCCCTTCGGCAAGTTCGACCGGGCGCAGCTGCAGCGCGGCTACAAGGTCTTCAAGGAGGTCTGTGCCAACTGCCACGCGGCCTCGCTGCTGAAGTTCCGCAACCTCGCGCAACCCGGCGGCCCGGAGTTCTCTGCCGGCCAGGTTACGGCGCTGGCCGCGACCTACCAGGTCAAGGACGGCCCCAATGAGACGGGCGAGATGTTCGAGCGGCCCGGCCGCCCGGCCGACGCCTTCCCGTCGCCCTTCCCGAACGAGCAGGCGGCGCGGGCCGCCAACGGTGGCGCCTACCCGCTCGACCTCTCGGTGATCGCAAAGGCGCGCACCTATGAGCGCGGCTTCCCCCGCTTCGTCTTCGACATCTTCACCCAGTACCAGGAGCAGGGGCCGGACTACATCGCCGCGCTGCTGACGGGGTACAAGGACCCGCCGCCCGAGGGCGTGACGCTTCTGCCGGGCCAGTACTACAACACCTATATGCCCGGCCATCTGATCGCGATGCCGAACCCGCTCAATGACGGCCAGGTCGAGTTCCCGAAGGGCGCCGACGGCCAGCCGCAGGTTCCGGAGACCGCCAAGCAGTACGCCAAGGACGTCACGGCCTTCCTGATGTGGGCGGCCGAGCCGCATCTCGAGGCGCGCAAGCGCACGGGCATGCAGGTGATGCTGTTCCTGCTCATCTTCGGCGGGCTGCTCTACTACACGAAGAAGAAGGTCTGGTCGCGCATGCCCGACGGCACGCCCGCCCACTGATCCTTCCCGCTTTCGCAGAAGGCCCCGGCGACGGGGCCTTTTTTCGTTGGTGGCGAGGCGCCGCTTGATGCACCGGCGCCCGCGCGGCACAGTCCCGCCCCGGCATCAGGGATAGCGAGATGAGCGAAGCGGTATTGGGGATCATCGGCGGGTCGGGCATCTACGACCTGCCGGGGCTGAGCGACCTGCGCGAGGAGCGCATCGAAAGCCCCTGGGGCGAGCCGTCCGACGTGCTGCGGATCGGCCGGATAGGCAAGACGAAGATCGTCTTTCTCCCCCGCCATGGCCGCGGCCACGCGATCCCGCCCTCGGAGATCAACTACCGCGCCAATATCGATGTGATGAAGCGGGCCGGTGTGACCGATCTCGTGTCGCTATCCGCCTGCGGTTCCTACAAGGCCGAGCTCTATCCGGGGCTGTTCGTGCTGGTCGACCAGTTCGTCGACCGCACCAGCGGCCGGGCCTCCTCCTTCTTCGGAAGGGGCTGCGCCGCCCATGTCTCCGTCGCCCACCCGGTCGGGCCGGCGCTGCAGGGGCTGATCGCGGAAGCCGCTACGGCGGAGGGCCTGCCCTTCGTGCGCGGCGGCACGCTGGTGACGATGGAAGGGCCGCAATTCTCCACCTACGCGGAATCCATGACCTACAAGACGCTGGGCTACGACCTGATCGGCATGACGGCGATGCCCGAGGCCAAGCTCGCCCGCGAGGCCGAGATCACCTATGCGACGGTCGCGATGGTCACCGACTATGACTGCTGGCACGAGGAGCATGGGCCGGTCGATGTCGCCGCCGTGGTCAAGGTGCTGCACGAGAATGCCGACAAGGCGAAGCGGCTGGTGGCGCGGCTGGCGGCCGATTTCCCGCCGGAGCGCGTGCCCTGTCCCGCCGGCTCGCACAACGCGCTCGACAATGCCCTCATCACCGCGCCCGAAATGCGCGATCCCGCCCTGCTCGCCAAGCTCGACGCCGTGGCGGGTCGCCTCCTGAAAGCGGACTGACTGCGATGAACCTTGCCGACAGCATCCGCGCCATTCCGGATTATCCCAAGCCGGGCATCGTGTTCCGCGACATCACCACGTTGCTGGGGGACGCCCGCGCCTTCCGCCGCGCGGTCGACGAGTTGGTGCAGCCCTTCGCCGGGCTGAAGATCGCCAAGATCGCCGGCATCGAGGCCCGCGGCTTCATCCTGGGCGGGGCGGTGGCCCACCAGCTCTCGGCCGGCTTCGTGCCGGTGCGCAAGAAGGGCAAGCTGCCGCACGAGACCGTCAGCGTCACCTATGAGCTGGAATACGGCACCGACGAGATCGAGGTCCACAAGGATGCGGTGTCGCCGGGCGAGCGCGTGCTGCTGGTCGACGACCTGATCGCAACCGGCGGGACGGCGGAAGGTGCGGTCAACCTGCTGTCGCAGCTGGGGGCTGAGGTCGTCGCCGCCTGCTTCATCGTCGACCTGCCCGATCTCGGCGGCGCCGACCGGGTCCGCCGGCTCGGCGTGCCCGTTCGCACGCTCGTCGCTTTCGGCGGGCATTGACGGCCGCATGAAGATCAACGGCCAGCCCTACCGCACGATCTGGCTCGCGCCGGATGGCTGGCGTGTCTGCGTCATCGACCAGACGCGGCTGCCCTTCCGCTTCGAGACCGTGACCCTGTCCTCGCAAGAGGCGGCAGCGGAGGCTATTCGCGCAATGGTGGTGCGGGGCGCGCCGCTGATCGGGGCGACGGCCGCCTATGGCGTGGCGCTGGCGATGCGCGCGGACGCCTCCGACGCGGCGCTGGAAGCGGCACTCGCCCTGCTCGGTGCGACGCGGCCGACCGCCGTCAATCTGCACTGGGCGCTGGCGCGGATGCGCGCGCGGCTCTCGCCGCTGTCGGGGCCGGAGCGGGCCGAGGCCGCCTATGCCGAGGCCGCCGCGCTCTGCGATGAGGACGTCGCGCTTTGCCGCGCCATTGGCGAGCACGGGCTCGGCGTGCTCCGCTCCATCGCGGCCGAAAAGGCGGAAGGCGCGACGCTCAACATCCTGACCCATTGCAACGCCGGCTGGCTGGCGACCGTCGACTGGGGCACGGCACTGGCGCCGATCTATCTGGCCCATGATGCCGGCATGCCCGTCCATGTCTGGGTGGACGAGACGCGGCCGCGCAACCAGGGCGCGGCGCTGACCGCCTACGAACTCGGCGGCCACGGCGTGCCGCATACGGTGATCGCGGATAATGCCGGCGGGCATCTGATGCAGCACGGACAGGTGGATATGGTCATCGTCGGCACCGACCGGACGACGGCCAGCGGCGATGTCGCCAACAAGATCGGGACGTATCTCAAGGCGCTGGCGGCGCATGACAACGGCGTGCCGTTCTATGTCGCGCTGCCGTCGCCGACCATCGACTGGAGCCTGTCGGACGGTTTGCGCGAGATCCCGATCGAGGAACGCGCGGCGCGGGAGGTGACGCATCTCACCGGGCTGGGGGAGGATGGCGAGGTGCGCTCGATCCGCGTCGTCGCGCCCGGCAGCAACGCCGCCAACCCCGCCTTCGACGTTACCCCGGCCCGGCTCGTGACCGGGCTCATCACCGAGCGCGGCGTCTGCGAGGCGAGCGCGGAGGGGCTGGCACGGCTGTTTCCGGAACGGGCCGGACGGCCCCCGGCGTGAGCAGGACGAGATCATGAGCAGAAACGAACTCGGCGCCGGCATCGTCGCCGTCGCGCAGGCCATCGACCATGCAGGTTTCTGCCCGTCGAAATCGGGCAATGTCTCGGCCCGGACCGAAGGCGGTTTCCTGATCACGCCGTCGGGCCTGCCCTATGCCCAGACGACCCCGGAGGATCTGATCGAATTGTCGCTCGACGGCATGGTTCTCTCGGGCGCGCGCAAGCCGTCCTCGGAATGGCCCTTCCATGCCGCGATCTATCGGGCGCGGCCGGAGGCGCAGGCGATCGTGCACACGCATTCGCCGCGTGCCACTGCGCTGTCCTGCACGCGCAGAGGCATTCCGGCGTTTCACTACATGATCGCGCTTTGCGGTGGCGCCGACATCCGCTGCGCCGACTACGCGACCTTCGGTACGCCCGAACTGGCGGAGAATGCGGTGCGGGCGCTGGAGGGCCGCAAGGCGGTGCTGCTCGCCAATCACGGCGTCATCGCGCTCGGCGCCTCGCTCGCCGGGGCCCACCAGATCGTGGCCGAGGTCGAAAATCTGGCCGGGCAGTATCTCGATATCCTCGCTGCCGGGCTGGAGCCCGTCATTCTCGACGAGGCGGAGATGGCGCGGGTGAGCGCCAAGTTCGCGGGCTACGGCAAGGTCGGCTGAGGCCGGGGCCATTCCGGGGTATCTTACTGCTTGTTAAGGCCCGTGCGGCATGAAAGGGCATGATCCTATCGCCGTACCTGCATGCCTCCCTGGATATGCTCGGCATTGCCGCCTGCGAGTACGACGCGCGGCTGGATGCCGTCAGCTGGAACAACACCTTCCTGCAGTTCTTCCCGGAGGATGACGGCGAGATCTATGTCGGCGAGCCCTACGCGGACAATCTCGTTCGTTTCTATCGCTGCCGCCTGTCTCCGGAGGAGATGCCCGAGGTCGAGCGCTATATCGCCGAAGGCGTTGCGCGCCACGACAACCAGACGCAGCCCTTCGAGTTCATCCACCATGGTCGCCGGCTGCGGGCCTCGTCGCTTCGCGCTCCCGATGGCGGACGTGTGCGGCTGTGGCAGCGGCTGGATGCCGAACATCGGGCAGAGGCCGTTCCCGAGCTCGTGCTGCCCGTGTTCGAGGCGCTGCCCTTCATTCCCGACGGAGCGACCATTCTCGATGCGGATGATCGGATCGTCGCCGCCAACGATGCCTTCAGGCAGCTCTATGGCCTGCCCGGAGACCGGCCGGTCGTCGGCTGCACGCTCGACGACATCATCGCCTGGTGCTGGCGCGAGGGGTCACCGGCCGGCGCCTGGCGCGCCGCCATTCGCAATGGCCTGCGCTATGACGGGGCGCCCTTCGAGATCGAGTTGCCCGGCCAGCGCTGGCTGAGGGTCATCGCCCGGCACAGCATCGGCGGCATCGGCTTCTTCACCCACGCCGACATCACGGCCGCCAAGCGCCAGCATATCGAGCTCGTCGAGGCACAGGCGGCGCTGCAACGGGCCAACGAAGAGCTGGCCAAGCTCGCGGGCACCGACGCGCTGACGGGCCTCGCCAACCGGCGCGCCTTCATGACGTTCCTGGCAGCAGAGGCCCGGATCGCCCGGCCGCTGTCGCTGCTGGCGATCGACGTCGATCATTTCAAGGCGATCAACGACCGCTTCGGCCACCTCGTCGGCGATGCCTGTCTGAAGATGATCGGGTCGATCGTGGCCGAGCAGGCGAGCGGCCACCGGCGGCTCGTCTCGCGGATCGGCGGCGAGGAGTTCGGGGTGGTTCTTGGCGGGGCCTCGCCGGCGGATGCTCACCGGGTCGGGCTCGCGATCCGCGTGGCGCTGGCCCGCGCGCCCTGGCGAAGCCTACACCCCGACCTCGACCACGCGACGGTCTCGATCGGGCTCTGCTCCGCCGAGGGGCCGATCGACGAGGACATGCTCTATGGCTGCGCCGACGAGGCGCTCTACGCGGCCAAGCGCAATGGTCGCGACCGGATCGAGTCGCAACCATTGCCGGTCACGCGCCGGATGGCTTGACGGCACCGCCCGGGCGCGGACGGTGCCGGATGGCCTCGCCGGATCGCGTCAGGCCTTCTTCCAGGCCGCGTACCACGTGTTGAAGAGCGCGAGCTGGGTGCGCGCGTAGTGCTTCTGGCCTTCGGTCAGGCTGTCGGAGGCGTTGAAGTGCAGCTCGTATTCGGGGCTGCCCTCGAGCACCATCAGGTACTTGTAGAACAGCACGAGGTCCGGCCCCTCGTCGAAGCTCGACAGCACGGCAAGCGCGCCATCCAGTTCGAGCGCCTTGGCCCGCGCCGCGACGTCGCCCGTGGCGGCCTTCTCGCAGAGCGCAACGAGGCGCAGCACCGGCTCGGGCAGCACGTTGCCGATGCCGGTGATCGCGCCGCTGGCGCCGCAATTGACGAAGCCGTGGAAGACCTGCGTGTCGACGCCGACCATCAAGGTGATGTCCTCCGACTGGCCGGTGATGTTCTCGGCTGCGTAGGTCAGGCTCTTGGCGCCGCCGAACTCCTTGAAGCCGATCAGGTTGGGGTAGCTCTCGCGCAGCTTGAAGAACAGCTCGGCACGGGTCTCGAAGCCGTAATAGGGGCTGTTGTAGATCACCGCCGGCAGACCGTCGGCGGCCTCCAGGATGGCGCCGAAATGCGCGGCCTGGGCGGTCGCCGAGGGGCCGCGCGAGAGCACGCGCGGGATCACCATCAGGCCCTTGGCGCCGACCTGTTTGGCGTGAGCGGCGAGCGCTGCGGCGCGCTGCGTGTTCTGCGCGCCGGTGCCGACGATCACGGGAATGCCCGCCTTCGTCAGCCGGGCGGTGCCTTCCATGCGCTGCTCGTCCGTCAGGAGCGGCCAGTCACCCATCGAGCCGCAATAGACGACGGCCGACATGCCGGCGGCGATCAGCTCCTGCCCCTTGCGGACGAGGGCGTCGAAATCAGGCGTGCGGTCGGCCTTGCAGGGCGTCATGAGGGCCGGGATCGTCCCGGAGAAGATGTTCGAAGCCATCTGCTTCTTCCTTTGGTTGTTCTTGTCGAGGGTCTTGGGTGGCGGCTTGGTTCAGGCTTCGTAGGCGAAGGGGTCGTCGACGGTGTGGGCGGGCTGGGTGAACCAGCGCGCGCCGTCCTGCGTCATGTAGGCGATGTCCTCGAGGCGGACGCCGAACTCGCCGTAGATGCACATCATCGGCTCGATCGAGAAGCACATGCCGACCTGGAGCGGGGTCTTGTTGCCCTTGACCATGAAGGACTCCTCATGGACGTCGAGGCCGAGCCCGTGGCCAGTGCGGTGGGGCAGGCCGGGGACCTTGTAGCCGGGGCCGTAGCCGGCCGCCTCGATGACGCCGCGCGCGCCGAAATCGACGTTCTCGCAGGGCGCGCCGAGCTGGGCTGCGGCGAAGCCGGCGAGCTGGGCCTTCTTCTCCAGGTTCCAGATCTCGCGCTGGCGTTCTGTCGGCTCGCCGAAGACATAGGTGCGGGTGATGTCCGAGCGGTAGCCTCCGACCTTGGTGCCCATGTCGATCAGCACCATGTCGCCGTCGACGAGGGTCTGCTCATGGGGCACGCCATGGGGGTAGGCGGTCGCCTCGCCGAACTGGGCGGCGCCGCTGGTCCAGCTCATGCCGAGTTTGCGATGGGCGCGGTCGAGGAAATCCTTGGTCTGCGCGGTGGTGACGCCGACCTGCAGCGCACGGGCGGCGGCGCGGTGGACCTCCATGGTGATGTCCATGGCGCGCTGGATCAGGGCAATCTCGGCGGCCGATTTCAGCTGGCGGCAGGCGGCGGTGATCGAGCTGCCCTGCGTGAAGGTGAAGCGGTTGCCGGCCTTGCGCAGCCCATCGACGATGTAGAAAGGCGTGTGCGGGTCGAGAGCGACCTGGCCGCTCTCATAGCCCATGCTGCGGATGGTCTCGACGACGAGCTCGGTCGGGTCCTCGTGTTCTTCCCAGCAGCGGACATCGTCGCCGAATTTCATGTATTCGCGCGTCTTCGGCTCCTCGAAGGTGGGGCTGAGATAGGCGATCTCGCCCTCGACGGGAATCACCGCGCCATGCAGCCGCTCGGTGAGATTGAGCTGGATGCCGGTGAAATAGGCCAGGCTCGTCGAGGTATCCAGATAGAGCGCCTGCAGGCCCTGCTCGCGCAGCAGCTTCTGCGCCTTGGCGATGCGCTCCTTGAACTCCTTGACCGCGATCGGCTCGATGCCGTCGGTCATCGGCTTCAGTTTGGCGAGTTCCGCCTCGAAGCTCGATCCGCCCACTCCGATGGTCATCGTCTTGCGTCCTCGTTGGTCAGTCTTGAAAGCTGGAAAGGTGCAGTTCAGGCCGCGGGGGCATGGGTCAGGGCGGGTTCTTCGGTCTGCAGCAGGTGGAGCAGGTCTTCACGCACGGCCATGACGTGGTCATGCGTCAGGCGCGCGGCTCCGTCAGCATCGCCGGCCCGGCAGAGATCGAGCAGCGCGGCGTGCTCGCGCTTGGCGCGGGCGGTGGCGCCCTCCGACATGGAAAGCTGGACGCGGGTGTAGCGGTCGGTGTTTGCGAGCAGCACCCGGACGAGTTCGAGCGTCTGGCCACGGCCCGAGGCCCGGTAGAGCGAGAGGTGATATTCGCGGTTGAGCTCGCCATAGGCCTCGAGGTCGCTCCGGCCGATGGCCGCGGCATACTCGGCCAGGATGGTCTCGGCGCGCTCGAAATCGGCGGCGTTCAGCCGGGGCACGGCGCGGCGGATCAGGTCCGGTTCCAGCATGGCGCGCAGGTCGAAGAGCTCGGCGATGTCGGCGGCCGAGAGTGCCGTCACCACCGCGCCGCGATGCGGATGAAGCGTCACCAGCCCCTCCGCCGCAAGCTGGTGGAAGGCCTCGCGCAGCGGGATGCGGCTGATGCCGAACTCGCGCGCCAGCGCGTCCTGCCGCAGCGCTTCGCCGGCGGCGACGGCACCCGACAGGATGCGGCGGCGCAGCTCGGCGACCGTCGCTCCGGTGACGGTCTGGCGGGGCAGCGGCCTTTGCGAGAGGGGGGCGAGGATAGCGACCATGCGGAATTCCGGTTTCACTGGGCCTTGTAGCGGCGCTGGACCAAAAGCCCGGACACCGCCGTCAGCGACAGCGTCGTCAGCATCAGGATGAAGGCGATCGCCGCTGCGAAGGGCCAGTTGTTGTTCACGGCGAACTCCCGATACAGCATCGGCGCCATCATCTGGAAGCGGGCGCCGCCGAGCAGGAAGGGCGTGGCATAGGCGTTCATCGCCAGGATGAAGACGAGGATGCCGCCGGTGCCGATGCCGGGCAGAGCCAGCGGCAGCACGACATGCCAGAACCGTCGCGTCGGATCGGCGCCGAGGCTGTCGGCCGCTTCCTCCAGACGCGCATCGATGCCCTCGATCACGCTCTGCAGCGTCAGGATCATGTAGGGCAGGTTGATCGAGAGGATGCCGATGCCCACGGCAAACGAGGTGTAGAGCAGCGAAATGCCGGAACCGCCGAGCGCGCCGTAGAGCGCATCGACGATGCCGCCGCGACCGAGCACGCCCATCCAGCCGAGCGCGCGCACCGTCGAGCCGATGAAGAGCGGCAGGATGATCAGCAGCACGCCGATCGACTTCCAGCGGCTCTGCGAGCGGGCGAGCTTGTAGGCGATCGGGAAGCCCAAGATCAGGCAGAGCAGGGTCGTGACGATGGCGATGCTGAAGGTCGTCCAGAGCACGCCGGTGTAGAACGGGTCGGTCACGAAGCGGAGGTAGTTCTCCGGCGTGAAGGCCTCGATCATGAAGGTGCGGCGGTCGTATTTGTTCAGGCTGTAGCGGGCGAGCAGCGCCAGCGGCAGCACGAGCGACAGCATGACGACCATGGTCGCCGGCCCGATGAGCAGCGAAGCGGTGAGCCCCTCGGGCCGGCGCGCACTCATCTCAGCGCCGATCCAGCAGGCGACGCCACCAGTCGTTCATGTCGTCGCGGACAGCACTGAGCTGGGGGTAGGGCGCCGGCATGAGCTTGGCCCCGTCGGGCAAGGCGAGACGCGTGGCGACCTCGCCTTCCAGCGCCGCGTTGGTGATGGTCGGGTGGTAGCCCATGCTGTCGGCGAAGCCGCGCTGGGCGCGCGGGTCGAGCGCGGCGTTGATATAGGCGAAGGCGGCCGCCTTGTTGGGCGCGTTCTTCAGCACGCACATGCTGGAGACATAGGTCAGGCAGCCCTCGGCCGGGAAGGACGACTTCATCTCGACGCCGCCCTTGGTCCAGAACAGCACGCGGGCATGCCAGACCAGGCCGACATCGATTTCGCCCGACTTGATCGCGGGGGCGAAGGCCTCGGTCGAGGTGTAGGCCTTGGCGCCGGCCTTGATCAGCTTTTCGAGCGTGCCCTTGACCTCGGCGATCTTGCCGGGGTCGCCCTGCTGCTTGAGCGCGGCCGCCATCGCCACCCAGATATAGCTGTTGTCGAGGATGCCGACCTTGCCGCCATAGGCCGCCATTTCGTCGAAGGTCTTCGGCGGCGTCTTCACCCGCTCGGGGCTGTAGGCGATCACCTGCGGGCTGTAGATGTGCGGGATCGAATAGGGCGTGGCGAAAGCCGGCTGGACGAATTTCAGGTTGGGAATCTTGCCCTCGTCGAGGGGCTCTAGCATGCCGGAATCCTCGAGGTCGTAGGCGGCGGGCGCCTGCACGCAGATGACGTCGACGCTGCCGCGCGGCAGGCGGCGCTGGGCGATCGACTTGGCGACGCGGGTCGGCTCGGTGCCGGCGTCCTGGACGACCTCGATGCCCTTAGGCTTGAGCAGCGGCTCCTCGATGTTCTGGGTCAGGAGCTTGGCGTAGTCGCCGCCCCAGGTGCTGAGCACGCAGCGGCCGGGCTCCTGCGCGCGCAGCACGGCGGGGGCGAAGATCGGCGTGGCGGCCGCGCCGGCGGCGAGCGTCAGGATACGGCGTCGATTGGGGGTGAACAGGTCCGTCATCGTGGTGGCTCCCTCGTTTCTGGTCGTCGTTCGGTCGTCGCGGTTCAGGCGTCGGCGGCAGTCACGATCGCGCCGTTGGGATCGAAAAGGCGCTCGTTCTGGGCGTCCCAGGTGAGGGCAACGCGCTCGCCCCGGGCACGGCGCGTGCCGCCGGTCGCGCCTGTGGGCTCGTGCAAAGCGAGGCTCGCGCCGCCCTCGAAGGCGAGGAGATAATCGACATGGCCGCCGACATAGGTCGCGTCGTCGACCGTCGCATTCGCGCGCAGGGGGGCGACGTCTCCCTCGCCGTGCAGGCGCACGCGCTCGGGCCGCAGCGCCAGTGTGTGCGGGCCGCGCTGGGTGTAGCGGCGGGCGAGCTTCATCACCGCGCCGCCGGGCAAACGGAACGTATCGGCCTCGACCAGATCGCCGGCGACGAGATTGCTGTGGCCGATGAAGCGGGCGACGAAGGGGTTGAGCGGCTGCTCGTAGAGCTCCTCCTGCGTGCCGACCTGCTGGACCCTGCCCTCGTTCATCAGCACCAGCCGGTCGGCCATGGTCATGGCCTCGTCCTGGTCATGAGTCACCATCAGCGCCGTCAGGCCCGCCTGGCGTTGGAGCTGGCGGATTTCGCGGGCAACGGACTGGCGCAGATTGGCGTCGAGATTGGAAAGCGGCTCGTCGAGCAGCAGCACCTTGGGGCGGATGGCGAGCGCGCGCGCCAGCGCCACGCGCTGCTGCTGGCCGCCCGAGAGCTGGCGGGGGTAGCGGTCGGCCATTGTCGTCAGCTTGACCATGTCGAGGGTCTGCTCGAGCCGGGTGTCGATCTCGGCCTTGGGCAATTTGCGCATGCGCAGGCCGAAGGTGACGTTCTGCGCGACCGTCAGATGGGGAAAGAGCGCATAGCTCTGGAAGACCATGCCCATCTCGCGCTGATAGGGCGGCAGGGCAGCGTAGTCCTTGCCCTCGACCAGGATGCGCCCGCGCGTGGCGGCGACGAAGCCGGCGACGAGGCGCAGCGTCGTCGTCTTGCCGCAGCCGGAGGGGCCGAGCAGGACCAGCATCTCGCCCTGGGCCACGTCGAGATTGACGTCCTCGACGGCGGCCGTGGCGCCGTAGAGCTTGGTCAGACCCTCGATGCGGAGATGGGAGGCGTTGCTCATGGAAGGACCTGGCTCATAGAAGGACCTGACTCATCAGACGACCTTGCTCAGCTTGACGTAGCGGTCGATCGCCAGCAGCAGCGCCGCGATCACCGCCGTCTGCACGACGACGACCGAGGCGACGAGGGGATCGAAGCGGTATTCGAGATACTGCAGCACCGAGATCGGGAAGGTGATCATGCCGGGGCTGATCAGGAACAGCGTCATCTCGATGTTCTCGAAGGAGACGATGAAGGCGAAGAGCGCGGCGGCGATGATGCCCTGGCGCATCATGGGCAAGGTGACGCTCCAGAGCACGCGGCCGGGCGAGGCGCCGAGATTGGCGGCGGCCTCCTCGATCGAGCGGTCGAGTTGGACGAGATTGGCGACGCAGAGCCGGACCACCCAGGGTGTCGTGATCAGCAGATGGGCGAGGATCAGGACCCAGTCCGAGCCGATCAGCGGGAACTGGGTGCGGATCTCGATGTCGACCATCAGGACATAGAGGCCGAGCCCGATGACGACGCCCGGCACCGTCAAGGGCGAGAGCAGCAGGACGTTGAGAATGCTGCGGCCGGGGAAGCTGTAGCGGACGAGCGCGATGCTGGCGGGCACGCCGATCAGCAGGCTGCAGAGCGTCGCCATGGCGGCCACCCGCAGGCTGGTTGAGAGCGACTGGCCGAATTTCGGGAATTCGGCGAGGCGGCCATACCAGGAGAGCGTGTAGCCGCTGGGCGGGAAGGTCACCACGCCATCGGCGAAGAGGCTCATATAGGCCGTCATCAGCAGCGGGATCAGCATCAGCGCGATGCCGACGATCACCAGCAGCCGCGTCACCGCCGTCAGGGCCGCGACCGTCCCGGGGCTGCCCGGTATGGCGCCCCTGGGCATGGCAGCGGCTGTTTCCGGCGGTGCGGACAAGCGGGATCCTCTCTCATGAAAGCCTCTTTAGCAGACCGGGAAGGGCATCATCTGTCAATTGGATAAAATCGCCAATATGCAATTGCCTGGGGTTGGCTTCTGTGGAACCTTGCGCTCCAGCCTGCCAGGCAGGGCGGCCCGCGCGCCGCCTTGCCGCCCAATCCGCCCGGAGATGCCCGATGAGTCTGACCCTGTTCACCGGCGGTCGCTTCCTCGATCCGGAGAAGGACCGGTTGCTCGACGGCGTCGAGGTTCTGGTCGAGGGCGACCGCATCCGCGAAGTCTCGGACCGGCCGATCACGGCGGCGAGCGCGACGCGGATCGATCTGCGCGGGCGCACCCTGATGCCGGGCCTGATCGACATGCATGTCCATGTCGTCTCGGCGGTGGTGAACGGCGTCGCCAATGCGATGACGCCGTCCTCGCTGGTGGCGCTGCGGGCGGGAAGGGTGATGAACGCCATGCTGATGCGCGGCTTCACCACGGTGCGCGATCTCGGCGGAGCCGATCTCGGGCTCGTTTTGGCGATCGAGGAGGGGCTAATCGCCGGGCCGCGGCTGATCATCTGCGGCAAGGCGCTGAGCCAGACCGGCGGCCATTCCGACCCGCGCGACCGCTCCGAGACGCGCCCGCTCTATACGGGGCGACTGGGGCAGGTAGGCCAGCTCTGCGACGGCGTCGACGCCGTCCGCCTCGCCGCTCGCGAGCAGCTCCGGGCCGGGGCGACCTTCGTCAAGATCATGGCCAATGGCGGCGTCGCCTCGCCCAACGATCCCATCCATGCGCTCGGCTTCTCGAAGGACGAGATCCGCGCCGCGGTCGAGGAGGCGGAGAATGCCGGCACCTATGTCGCCGCCCATCTCTACACCGACAAGGCGATCGCGCGGGCGGTCGAATGCGGCGTGCATTCGCTCGAGCATTGCAATCTGATCCAGGCGGAGACGGCGCGGAAGGCGGCTGCGGCCGGGGCCTTCGCGGTGCCGACGCTCGCCGCCTATGAGGGGCTGGCGCTAGAGGGATCGAACTTCGGGCTGCGGCCGGAATCGGCGGCCAAGATCGAGACCGTGCGCAAGGGCGGCATGGAATCGCTCTCGATCATGCGTGAGGCGGGGCTGCCGATGGGCTACGGCTCGGATCTGCTCGGCCAGCTCCAGAAATACCAGACGATGGAATTCGAGCTGCGCTCGCGCGTTCTGCCGATGCAGGAGGTGATGCAGTCGGCGACCACCACAGCCGCGAAGCTCTGCCGGATGGAGGGCGAGATCGGCGCGCTGGTGCCGGGCGCTTATGCCGACCTGCTCGTGGTGGACGGCGACCCGCTGTCCGATCCGCAGCTCTTCCAGAACGACGGCCGCGCATTGCGGGCGATCATGCGCGGCGGGCAGTTCTTCAAGAACGAGCTGAACTGAGGCGGCTGCTGCTCACCCTCAGCCCTCATCCTGAGGAGCGCTCGGCACGAGCGCGTCTCGAAGGATGCTCCAGACAGTTTTGATAGCCTCCTGGAGCATCCTTCGAGACGCCGCTGCGCGGCTCCTCAGGATGAGGGCTTGGGTCCAACACAGTTTGAATCGCTGAAAGGACACCCCATGCGCGGAATGATCGTGGCGGCCCAGCCTGAGGCCGCCGAGGTGGGTGCCGATATCCTCAGGCGTGGCGGCAATGCTGTCGATGCCGCCATCGCCTGCGCCTTCAGCCAGGGCGTCGTCGATCCGCAGATGTGCGGGATCGGCGGCTTCGGGGCGATGCAGATCTGCATGCCCAGGCGCGGCATCCACACCGTGCTGGAGTTCCTGGCGCGGGCGCCGCTGTCGGCGACCGCCGAGATGTGGGCCGACCGCTTCGTCGGGCAGACGCGCGACGGCTTCGTCTTCCTGATGAGCGACCATACCAACGAGCTCGGTCATCTTGCGGCCGGCGCGCCGGGCAATGTCGCGGGCTATTGCGAGGCGCTCTCGCGCTTCGGGACGATGGAGCTGCCTGAGGTGGTCGCGCCGGCCATCCGCCAGGCGCGCGAGGGCTTCGTGGTGCGCCCTTACGTCCATTACTACTGGGCGATCGACCAGCGCGCGACCGGGCAGGTCAACACGGAAGACAAGCTGCGGCTGAGCGAGACCGGCCGGGCGATCTATTTCCATCCCGATGGCAGCCTGAAGCGCCCTGGCGACGTCGTCGCCAATCCCGATCTGGCGCGGACGCTGGAGCGGATCGCGGCCGGCGGCGCGCAGGCCTTCTACACGGGCGAGATCGCGCGGGAGATCGCCGCCGACATGGCGGCCAGCGGCGGGCTGATTACGCTGGAGGATCTGGCGGCTTATCGCGTGCGGGAGAAGGCGCCGATCTGGGGCGCCTATCGCGGCCTTCGCATCTCGGGCAATCCGCCGGCGGCGGGCGGCGCCTCGCTGATCGAGCTGCTGCAGATACTGGAGGGGTTCGATCTCGCGAGCCTGCCGCATAACGGGCCTGAGCATATCCGCATCCTCGCCGAGGCGATGAAGTGGATGACGATCGACAAGGACGCTCATATGGGCGACCCAGACTTCGTCGACGTGCCGCTCGACCGGCTGCTCTCGCCGGCCTATGCCGCCGGGCTCGCAGCCCGCATCCGGGCGGGCGAGAAGGCCCGCGTGCCGCGCTCGGAACTGGCCAAGGACCCGCCCGACACCACCGTCTGCTGCGTGATGGACGAGGAGGGTAATGCGGTCACGATCACGCATACGCTCGGCCAGCCCTCTGGCGCGATCACGCCGGGGCTAGGCTTCATGTACAACGGCACGATGAGCGGCTTTGATCCGCGGCCGGGCCGCGCCGCCTCGATCGCGCCCGGCAAGGCGCGCGGCAGCGCCATGGCGCCGACGATCGTGTTCGAGGGCGAGCGGCCGGTGATCGCGATGGGGGCGCCGGGCGGCACCTTCATCGTGCCTGCCATCGCGCAGGCGCTGAGCAATGTCGTCGATTTCGGGATGAGCATGGCCGATGCGGTGGCGGCGCCGCGCATCGTCTGCCTGAGCGACACGATCGACGTCTCCAACCGCGTGCAGCGCGGTGTCACCGACGAGCTGCAGGCGATGGGCTACGCGGTCGCGCGCTCCTATCAGTCCTTTGCCTTCGGCGCGCCGCATGGGGTGAAGGCGGAAGGCGCCGGCTGGTCGGGCGGTGCCGACCCGCAGCGGGACGGCATGGCGATCGCGGTCTGAAACGGGCTGGTCGGAGGCGCCCGCTGGGGACGCCTCCGGAACGTAGCCGCGATCAGCCGTCCTGCCAGCGCTGCTGCAGCGCCGTCGCCGACATCAGGTCGAAGGAGAGGTCAGAGATCTGCCAGTAGCGCGTGCTGTCCTGCTGGAAGGCCCAGAGGTGGTCGTAGATCTTCTTGAAGGCCGGGTTGGCGGCCGACATCTCGGCGTAGAGATCCTTGGTGTGCTTGTAGCTCGCCCGCAGGATGTCGTTGGGCAGCGGGCGCAGCTGCGCGCCGCCGGCGATCAGCCGCTTCAGGGCCGGCGGGTTGAGGGCGTCGTATTTCGCCTGCATGTCGTGGCCGGAGGCCATCGCGCAGGTCTTGAGCACCCGCTGATAGGTCGGGGGCAGGCTGTTCCACTTCTCCAGATTGATGAAGAAGCTCAGTTCCGCGCAGCCGTCCCAGAAGCCGGGATAGTAGTAATAGGGCGCGACGCGGGCGAAGCCGAGCTTCTCGTCGTCATAGGGGCCGACGAACTCGACCGCGTCGAGAACGCCGCGCTCCAGCGCCGGATAGATGTCGCCGGCGCCGAGCTGCTGCGGCACCACGCCCATCTTCTGCAGCACGTTTCCGCCGAGACCGCCGATGCGCATCTTCAGGCCCTGGAGATCGGCCGCCGACTTGATCTCCTTGCGGAACCAGCCGCCCATCTGCGCGCCGGTGTTGCCGGCCGGCAGGTTGTAGATGTTGAACTTCGCGTAGAACTCGTTGAGCAGCTCGAGCCCGCCAGCATGGAACAGCCAGGCCTGCATCTGGCGGCTGTTGGGGCCCCAGGGAATGACCGTGCCGAAGGCGAAGGCGGTGTCCTTGCCGATGTAGAAATAGGAGCCGGAATGGCCCATCTCGACGGTGCCGTTGGTCACGGCGTCGGCCACCTGGAGAGCGGGCACGATCTCGCCCGCCGCGAAGACCTGAATCTTGAACTTGCCGTCGGTGACGGCGGAGACTGCTTCCGACAGATGCGTGCAGGCGCCGTAGAGCGTCTCCAGCGACTTCGGGTAGCTCGATGCCAGGCGCCAGGTCACGGTCGGCGTGCTCTGGGCGATCGCCGGAGACGCGATTCCGGCCGCAGCGCCGAGGCCGGCGCCCTTCAAGAACAATCTGCGCTTCATGGGTGTCGTTTCCTGCCGTCGTTTCTTATGGCGCCGTATCTGGCGTAAGGGCAGCTTGGCATGGCGCGAGCGCAGGCGACAACGAATGCGGGCGCATGACCGTCCGGCCATGCGCGACGTCCCGCCTCAGATGCGGGCGCTGTCTTCCATCAGCTTGACCATGACCGTCAGCAGGCGGTTGGCGGGCGTGGGGACGCCGAGACGCTCGCCGGTCCGCACGACATAGCCGTTGAGATGGTCGATCTCGGTGCGCTTGCCGCGGGCGAGGTCCTGCGCTGTCGAGGAGGACTGCGCCGGCATGGCCGGGGCGAGCGCCAGGACGGTGTCGAGGATCTCGGGGCCGATGGCGATACCGGCGGCCTGCGCCACCGCGCGGCATTCGGCGACGATGTCCGCCATGCTGTCTCGCACGCCCGCGACGGCGATCATTCGGCCATAGGGCAGTTGCGGAATGGCGGAGAGGGCGTTGTAGGCGCAGTTGACGACCAGCTTGGTCCAGAGCGCGCCGATGACGTTGTCCGAGACCTCGGTGGGGATGCCGGCCTGGCCGAAGCTCTCGGCGATGGCGGCGCTGGTTGCGCCGGGGCCGATGATGAGTTCGCCGCGCCCGTGATGGCGGACATGGCCGGGGCCAGGCATCTCGACGGCGACATAGACCGCGGCCGGGATCACCGGGCGGCCGAGCACCTCCTGCAGGCGCTGCGCATTGTCGACGCCGTTCTGCAGGCTGAGGATCGTCGCATTCGCGGCGAGATGCGGCGCCATCGCGCGGCCCGCCTCTTCGGTATCGCCCGACTTCACGCAGAACAGGACGATCGCGGCGCCCGCGACGCCGGTGGGTTCGGTCGTGGCCGTGACTAGAAGCGTCTCCATCGTCCCCCGCGCCTCGAAGACGAGGCCGTGCCGCTCGATCGCTTGGACATGCGAGGGCCGGGCAATCAGCGTCACGCCATGGCCGGCACGCGCCAGCATCGCCCCGTAATAGCAGCCGACGCCGCCGGCCCCCATGATCGCGATGGTCATCGGTTGGCTCCCTGCCTGGGCCAGAGATGGTCGCTGCCGAGTTCGGTCGGATCGGCGCAGCCGAGATGGATCTGCGTGTTGAGGAGTTCCGCCCGCAGAATCTCGATGATCGCCCTTGGGCCTTCGGACAGCCCGAGCGCAGCGACGGCAAACAGGAAGGGTCGGCCCAGCAGGACGAAATCCGCACCCGAGGCGAGGCTGCGGGCGATGTCGTCACCCGAGCGCACGCCGCTGTCGAGAATCAGAGCAAGCCGGTCGCCGCAGGCCTCGCGGATGCGCGGCAGCACCTCGATCGAGGACGGGGCGGAATCGAGCTGGCGCCCGCCATGGTTGGAGACGACGATCCCGTCGGCGCCGATGCGCTCGGCCATCAGCGCATCCTGCGGGTTGAGGATGCCCTTGATGACGAGATGATGCGGCCAGGCCTTTCGGATCGCTTCGATGCGAGCCCAGTCGAGGCCGGGGCAGGAGAGCTGGCGGGCGACGAATTCGGCATGGGCGAGGCCGCTCAGCGACCCCTTGTTCTCGACGAAGTTCGCCATGCCCGGCCGCTCGCCGCGCGCGGCCCGCCAGAGCCAGCCGGGATGGCGCGCAACGTCCAGAATGGTGGCGAGCGAGGGCTTCAGCGGAATGGCGAGGCCGTTGGTGAGGTCGCGCACGCGCCGTGCGGGCACAGGGATGTCGATGGTGACGACGAGCGTCGTCACGCCGGCCTTGAGCGCCCGCTGCATCAGGCCGGCGGCGATGGTCTCGTCGGCGCCCGGATAGAGCTGGAACCAGAGATTGTCCTGGGCGATGCCGGCGATGGTCTCGATCGAGGTCGTGGCTGCGGTGGACAGGACATAGGGGATGTTCTGTGCCCTGGCCGCCGCGGCGAGAGCGCGGTCCGTGCCGGGGCATACGAGATCGGCGAAGCCCATGGGCGCGACGCCGAAGGGCGCGGCATAGCGGCGGCCGAAGAGCGTGACCTGTGTGTGCGCGGCGGCGCAGTCGCGCAGGGCCTGCGGCATCAGGGCGATCTCGCTGAAGCGCGCCCGGTTGCGGGTGACCGCCTGTTCGGCGCCGGCGCCGCCCTCGATGAAGTCGTAGACCGCCCGCGGCAGGCGCTTGCGGGCGCGCGCCGCCATCTGGGCCGTGCTGAAGATGCGGGCTGCCGCCATGATGCGCTCCTCCCGGAGATGTCTCGCGGGCGGCTCTGCGGCCACCTCGCGCACCCTCCCTACAGGCTGCGCCGGGCTCACAGAAGCGTCACGGCCGCGATGGGGTTCGTCGGGGAAAGCAGGACGGCGGCTTCAGACTGGCTTGCGCTCGACGAAGACGCAGCCGTCGAAGCAGAAGACCTCCTCGCCGTTCTGGTTCACGCCGGTGTTGTGGTGGAAGAACAGGCCCCATTGCGGGCGCGAGGTGCTGGCGCGCTTGTCGGTGACCTCGGAATGGTAGGTGATGCGGTCTCCGGCGAAGACCGGCCGCGTCCAGCGCAGGTTCTTAAAGCCGGGCGAGGGCCCCAGCCGCGGCGCGCGGCCCTCCCCAAAAGCGGCAAGCTGGCGGCGGCGATGGGTGACCATGGTCGCCATCCAGACGGAGGCCGTGTGCCAGCCCGAGGCGGCGAGCCGGCCGAAGGAGGAGGCTGCCGCCGCCGCCTCGTCCATGTGAAAGGGCTGCGGATCGAAGGCGCGGGCGAAGGCGACGATCTCGTCAGCCGTGAAGACGGTGCTGCCGAGCTCGAAGCGGTCGCCGATCGCGATGTCCTCGAAGAAGCGCGCTGCCGGCGTCGGCTCGGCCGGAGGCTCGATCGGGGCGGGCGAGGGGGGCGGGACGTAGAGCGGCGGATGGGCGAGCCAGTCGCCCGCCGGCTGCAGGGCGGCGACGCCGCGGCGGCCGAACATGATCCAGTTGGCCTGCTCCAGCACCGGCTCGTCGCGCTGGTTCAGCAGTTCGAGCTTGAAGCGCACGAGGCCCATCTCCGGGCGCGAGCGCGAGGGCTTGATCTCGGTGACGGTACGGCGGCCGTGCAGCACGTCGCCCGGCTGGACCGGGCGCAGCCATTTCACCTCCTCGATGCCGGGCGCGCCCATCCCTGAGGAGTTGAGCAGGAAGCTCTGCGCCATCAGCCGCATCAGCAGCGAGCAGCTGTGCCAGCCCGAGGCGATCAGCGTGCCGACGAAGCTCGCCTTCGCCTTCTCGGCATCGATGTGGAAATCCTGCGCATCGAAGCGCGAGGCGAAGGCGACGATGTCGTCTTCCGAGACGGCAAGGCTGCCTGTCGGCACCGTCTCGCCGACGATGAAGTCCTCGAAATAGAGCATCGCCGCCGGCGCCCGCTCAGTTGGCGAAGCGGAAATGCAGCACGTCGCCATCGGCGACGACGTATTCCTTGCCTTCCAGCCGGAACTTGCCGGCCTCGCGCGCGCCGCTCTCGCCCTTGTGGGCGATGTAATCGTCATAGGCGATCGTCTCGGCGCGGATATAGCCCTTCTCGAAGTCGCTGTGGATCACGCCGGCGGCGGCGGGGCCCTTGGTGCCCTTCTCGATCGTCCAGGCGCGGGCCTCCTTGGGGCCGACCGTGAAATAGGTGACGAGGTGGAGCAGGGCGTAGCCGGCGCGGATGACGCGGTTGAGGCCGGGCTCCTCCAGGCCGACGGCCTCGAGATAGTCCTTCTGGTCGTCAGCCGGCAGCACCGCGATCTCGCTCTCGATCTTGGCGGAGACGACGACGGCGACCGCATTCTCTTCAGCGGCGCGGGCCTTCACGGCCTCGGAGAAGGCGTTGCCCTTGTCGGCGCTCGCCTCCTCGACATTGCAGACATAGAGCACGGGCTTGGAGGAGAGCAGGCCGAGCGTCTCGAACATCTTGCGCTCGTCGGCTGCGACCTGAACCAGACGGGCCGGCTTGCCGTCGCGCAGCAGCACGAGGCAGCGGTTCATCAGTTCGGCGAGTTCCTTGGCATCCTTGTCGCCGGTCTTGGCCTTCTTCTCCAGCGGCAGGACGCGCTTCTCGAGGCTTTCGAGGTCTGCGAGCATCAGCTCGGTCTCGATGATCTCGATATCGTTGATCGGCGCGACCTTGCCCTCGACATGGGTGATGTCGCCATCCTCGAAGCAGCGCACGACATGGGCGATGGCGTCGCATTCGCGGATATTGGCGAGGAACTGGTTGCCGAGGCCTTCGCCCTTGGAGGCGCCGCGGACGAGGCCGGCGATGTCGACGAAGGTCAGCCGCGTCGGGATGATCTCCTTGGAGCCCGCGATGGCGGCGAGCTTCTCCAGCCGGGGATCAGGCACCGCGACGTCGCCGACATTGGGCTCGATCGTGCAGAACGGGTAGTTCGCCGCCTGGGCGGCCGCCGTCTGCGTCAGCGCGTTGAAGAGGGTCGACTTGCCGACATTCGGCAGGCCGACGATACCGCATTTGAAACCCATGGTGGTCTTTCAGTTCTCCAAGAAAAGATCCGCTGGCGTGCAGCGGAACGGATTGATGATGGTCAGCCCGCGGAAATTCGCCCGGTCGCTCATATCCTCACTGAGGAAATAGCGACAGCCCGCATTGCTCGCAGCTGCCATGAGCAGACAGTCGAACCACTGGTAGCCGAGGGCGTTGCGAACATCCCAAGCCAGAGCAGTATCCTGGACGGTCACGGCGGCATCGCCATAGGCCTTCATCGAGTCGACCTCGTGCCGGATCGCGTTGAGCGGGCGATGAGGAACATTCTTGAGCATCCACCGCGCCAGCTCGTTGAGTACCTGCAGGTTAACCGTCAAGCTCTGGTTGTCCGCCAAGGCTTCCAGCCACGCCAGGGCTGCGATCCGCTTGCTATTGGCCTTCAGGTCGCGCGCGTAGATCAGCACGTTCGTATCGACGAAGACCCTATCGGTCATAAAGCTGATCGCGGGTCGGAGCGTTGCCGTTCTCATCCGTCAGGTCGAGCAGGGGGCCAGACAAGAAGGCCGCCAATGCCGCGCGCTTGTCGCCGGGGCGACCGACACGCTCCTCGGCGAGTTCGGTCAGATATCTCGATACGCTTTTGCCAGAGCTCGCAGCCGCGATGCGAACCTTCCTCAGTGTCTGCTCGGGCATCGTGATCGTGACATTCTTCATCGCATCACCTCTGGCGCAGATATCGTGTTTCCGTGTTTTCGTGTCAAATGGGCTGGGCGGTTGCGTTCACGCGAACGTGCGTGGTCGCCTATTTCTCCGAGGCGCAGGAATGGCTGCGGCCTCTCTCTGTAACGGACCACTCCCATGCGCCTTTTCACCACCGCTTGCCTCATCCTCGGCCTCACCGTCGCAGCCTCCGCCCAGTCGCCGACGACGCGTATTCGCGGCGAGGTCGAGACCGCCGAGGGCAGCACGCTCACGATCAAGACCGTCGATGGCGCCGCGGCGAAGGTCGCGCTGGCGCCCGGCTATTCGGTCGGCGGCGTGGTCAAGGCGACGACGGCCGACATCAAGAAGGGCGGCTTCGTCGGCGTCGGTGCGCGGCCGCAACCCGACGGCTCGCTGCTGGCCGTGCAGGTCTTCATTTTCCCCGAGGCGATGCGCGGCACGGGCGAGGGGCACCGTCCCTGGGGCGTGTTGCCGGATTCAACCATGACCAACGCCACTGTCGCGGAGACCGTGTCGCGCGTGGACGGTGCCGGGATCGTGCTGAGCTATCCGGGCGGTGAGCAGAAGGTCACCATTCCAGCCGATGCGAACATCATCATGGCCGCACCTGCCGAGGTCTCGGAGTTGAAGGCCGGCGCGCAGGTGGCGATGACGGCGACGAAGCAGGCGGATGGCAGCTTCAGCGCCAGCCGCGTGACGCTCGCCAAGCCCGGTGCGCAGCTGCCGTACTGAGACGGGGAGACAGGTCCGCCTCGGCCTCGGAGAAGGGCGGCCGAGCCCCGCGCTCTCGGCCGTTGGTCGGCACCTGAACGACCGGAACAAGATCCGTGATGCACTGTTCACTGGCTGAGAAGCGATCGCCTCCCGCGAATTGCTTGGCAGCGGAGCAGCCCTGTGCCGAATCTCGATCTGAAAGACCTATCGAAGCAGATGCGCGACATCGACTTCTGCATGCTGTCGACGAAGTCCGCGGACGGGCAGCTATCCAGCCGACCGATGAGCAATAACGGCGATGTCGACTATGACGGCGATTCCTGGTTCTTCGCCTACGACCACTCACGCTTCATCGACGATATCGGGCGCGATCCGCAGGTCGGGCTGACCCTGACCGGTGCGAAGAGCCTGCTTGGAGCGCCCGGCATCTTCATTAGCATCGGCGGTCAGGCGAGCCTCATTCGCGACAAGGCCAAGTTTGCCGAACACTGGATCGACGACCTGTCGCGCTGGTTCCCGGAGGGCATCGAGACGCCCGGCATGGTGATGGTGCAGGTGCACGCCGACCATGTTCACTACTGGGATGGCGAAGATCAGGGCGAGGTCAAAGTCTAGTCGGGCTTCTCGCCGAGGCGCTTCACCGCGCCGTGGCCACGCGCCTCCATGAAGAGGTGCACCTTGTTCTGGAAGCCGGCATCGTCATGCTTCGCCAGAAGCCCGGCGTTGTCGGCGCAGGCGGTGCAGAGGTCCTCCACCCAGTCCCCCTCGGCCTTGCCGAAATCGTTCAGCACATAGGCGTGGACGAGTTCCTTCAGCCCGGGGTGGCCGATGCCCATGCGGACGCGGCGGTACTCGTTCCCGATTGCGGCCGTGGTCGAGCGCAGGCCGTTATGGCCGGCATTGCCGCCGCCGAGCTTCACGCGCAGCTTGGCCGGGGCGAGGTCGAGCTCGTCATGGAAGACGACGACGTCGGCGGGCGCGACCTTGAAGAAGCGCGCGGCCTCGCCGATCGCGCGGCCGGATTCGTTCATGTAGGTCTGGGGCTTGAGCAGGACGACCTTCTCGGTCCCGATCGTCGCCTCGCAGGCCTCGGCCTGGAAGCGGCCGCGCCAGGGCGAGGCGCGGTGCGTGCGCGCGATCGCCTCCACCGCCATGAAGCCGATATTGTGCCGGTTGCGGGCATAGCGCGTGCCGGGATTGCCCAGCCCTGCGAAGATCAGCATGACGATGGTCGTCCCTCACGGCAAAACGGCCGGGAAGCCCCGGCCGTTCGTGTCGTCGCTGGTGGCGAGAAGCCGGCTCGAAAGCCGGATCAGGCCTTCATGATCAGGCCTTCTTGGCCTCGGCGGCCGGAGCCTCGGCCTCTGCAGCCTCGTCAGCCTCTTCGGCCATCGGCGGAACGATGGTGACGATGGTGGCGTCCGAGCCGACCGTGAGCTTGGCGCCCTTCGGCAGCTTGATCACGCTGGCCTCGAGGGCGTCGCCGATCTCGAGACCGGCCACCGAGACCTCGAAGGCCTCCGGGATGTTCTCGGGCTCGACGGTGATCTCGAGCGAGTGCTCGACGATCTGCACCAGGCCGCCGTTCTTCACGCCGGGGCTGGCATCCTGGCCGACGACATGGATCGGAACCTCGACCGTCACCGTCTGGCCCGCGGCGACGCGCAGGAAGTCGACATGGATCGGGAAGTCCTTGACCGGGTCGAGCTGGTAGTCGCGCGGGATCACGCGCTGCTTCTTGCCGTCGACGCTGATTTCGAACAGCGTGGTCAGGAAGTGGCCGCCATAGATCAGGAGGCGGGTCTTGTTGGCGTCGAGCGCGATGGCTTCGGGAGCGGCGCCACCACCATAGATGACGGCGGGTGTCTGGCCTTGACGACGAACTGCACGGGCGGCCCCCTTGCCGACCTGTGCGCGCGCCGAAGCCTCGATTTGCTTCACGGCGGTCATGGTTTTGAATCCTTGCTTGAAAAGACAAGGCCGCCAGCAGGCGGCCTCTTTGCGGTTCGGCGCCCGTGCCTCCAAGGGTGTCAGTCGGGCGCTGGCAGGCTCATAAGCGAAAAGCGCCGCGATCTCAAGCCCGCGGCGGCGGTTCAGGCGGCGGAGGCGGTGATGCCGCGCAGCGGCCGCGCCGCCCGGTCCGGACGCGGCCCAAAGCGCTGGAGGAGTTCCGCCGTGAAGTTGGCCGGCAGGGCCTGCGCGTAGAGGAAGCCCTGGCCGAGGCGGCAGCCCATCGATTGCAGCCATTCCGCCTGCGCCTGCGTCTCGATGCCCTCGGTGATGATGCGCATGCCGAGCCTGTGGGCGATGCCGACCATCGCCTCGACGATGACGCTGCTCTTCGTGCTGTTCTGCGCCGCCGCGATGAAGGAGCGGTCGATCTTGATGATGTCGATCGGGAAATCGAGCAGATGGGTCAGCGAGGCAAAGCCGGTGCCGAAATCGTCGAGCGCCACGCCGATGCCGCGTTCGCGCAGTGCCTCGATGGTGCGTGCGACGCCATCCTTGCGTCCGCCCATGAAGACGCGCTCGGTGATCTCGACGACGAGCTGCCGCGGCGAGGCGCCGGTGCGCTCCATCGCCCGGACGATGCGCTGGACGAGATCGCCCTTCTCGAAATCGGCGGAGGTGACGTTCAGGCCGACATGCTGGAACGGCACGCCCGCCTGCTGCCAGGCCGCCATGTCGGTGGCCACGGCGGCGAGCATCTGCCCGGTGACGCGATGAGCAACCTTGGGGTCGTCCATCGCATCGCGGAACTCGCCCGCCGAGGCGATGCGCCCGTCCGGCAGCCGCATCCGCGCCAGCGCCTCGACGCCGACGATCTCATCGGTGTCGAGCCGGATCACCGGCTGGTAATAGGCGACGATGCGGCCCTCGGTGAGGGCGAGGTCGACGTCGCGGCGGGTCTGCAGGCGCTGCGTCATAGAGGTGCGCAGGCCGTCCTTGAAGCGGACATAGCCGCCGCGGCGGGTTTCCTTGGCGTGATAGAGCGCAAAATCGGCGTTCTGGCGCAGGGTCACGCAGTCCCGGCCATCCTCTCCCGCGAGCGCGGCGCCGATGGTGACGCTGGGCACGATGCCGTGCCCGTCATGATCGAGCGGGGCGGCCATCGCGGCGAGGATCCCACAGGCGACCGCGCGCATCTCGACCGCCCTTGTGCCACGCTGCAGCAGCACGGCGAATTCGTCGCCGCCGATGCGGCAGGCCATCGCCTCGCCCACGACGGAGCGGATGCGCGCGCCCACCGCCGCGATCAGCGCATCGCCTGCGGCATGGCCCATCGTGTCGTTGGTGATCTTGAGGTGGTCGATGTCGATCAGCATCAGCCCGAAATCGGGCGGCTCGGTCGCGATCATCCGATTGATCGCGTCGTTGAAGCTGGCGCGGTTCGGCAGACCCGTCAGCGTGTCGAAATAGGCGAGGCGGTGGTTGCGCGAGCGCACCTCCTCCTGCTCGATCGCGATCGCGCAGAGATGCACGCAGGTCGCGACGATGCGGCGTTCGACATCGTCGGGCCCGCGGGGCCGGTCGTAGTAGAAGGCGAAGCTGCCGACCACGCGCCCGTCACGCGCCGTGATCGGGCTCGACCAGCAGGCGCGCAGGCCCAGCGGCAGCACGAGCGATTCGAAGCCCTGCCAGAGCGGATCGGTGGCGATGTCGGTGACGCAGACGGGCTCGCCGCGAAAGATCGCCGTTCCGCAGGAGCCGACGCGCGGCCCGATCGGGATGCCGGTGACGGCCTGCCGATAGGTGGCCGGCAGCGAGGGGGCGGCGAGTGCGATGAGCCGCCGCTGTTCGTCCAGCGTCATGACCGAGCAGATCGTGCCGGGTGCGATCGCCTCTGCGCGCAGGCACAGGTTCTCCATCACCGCGGCGAGGGGCTCACCCCGGGCGATCGTCTCCAGGATGTCGTTCTGCAGGGCTTGCAGGCGTCCGGCAGCTCCGTCTTCGCGCATCGCGTGCCTCAACTTGACGATGGGGCAGCTATGTCAGCGTCGCGTGAAACCGCCGTTTCCCCCTTCACTCAAATTGTCTGGAAGCGCGGGATCGGGTGTGGACAAACTGTCCTAGTCGCGACTGTCCGTCCGCAAGCTTCAGGCCGGTGCCAGCCCGAGCTTCTCGTCGCGACGGCGCAGCAGATGCATCAGCGGCAGCGCCAGCAGCACCATCCAGGCCTTGCCGATGATCTGGCCGCTGAGGAAATCGAGGCTGCCGAAGGCGAGCTGCAGGAAGACGACGCTGTCGACCACGAGCCCAACGAGGCCGGAGGCGATGACGGCCGTGACGAAGCGGCGCTTCTGCAGCGGCGTGTAGACCGCGAAGTCGGCGAGCTCGGACAGGAGGAAAGCGGCGACCGAGGCGACGACGATCGCCGACGGGGCCAGGAAGCCGGAGATCGCGGCGCCGACGGCGATGGCGCCGAGGCCGGCGGCCGTGCCCAGACGGCGCTGGACGATGTCGCGCAGCACGAGGGCGAGCCCGATCATCAGCACGCCGCTGGGGGCCTTGATGCCGGGCCAGACCGGGACGAGGCAGGGGCCATTGGGCACGCAGACGGTGCCGGCATTGCCGATCAGCCAGTTCGCGGCCGGGATGGTCAGGGCGAAGAGGACGAGGGCGACGAGCCCTTCGATCCGGCGCTGACGGTCAAGAGTCATGGGAAGGTCCGCTGTCGTCGGGAGAGATCAGATAGGCGGCATAGCCTTTCGCCCGCAGCTCGCAGGCGGGGCAGCTGCCGCAGCCATAGCCCCAGGAATGCCGGGTCGAACGGTCGCCGAGATAGCAGCTATGGCTCTGCTCGACCACCAGATCGAGCAGCGCTTCGCCGCCGAGCGCACGGGCCAGCGCGAAGGTCTGGGCCTTGTCGCGCCACATCAGCGGCGTGTGCAGCACCAGCCTGCGGTCGAGGCCGAGGCCGAGCGCGACCTGCATCGCCTTGATCGTGTCGTCGCGGCAGTCGGGATAGCCTGAATAGTCGGTCTCGCAGACACCGAGGACGATGTGCTTGGCGCCACGGCGATAGGCCAGCGCTGCCGCGAAGGTCAGGAAGATCAGGTTGCGACCGGGCACGAAGGTGGTCGGCAGGCCCGTCTCGGCGAAGGCGATTTCGGTATCGCGGGTCAGCGCCGTCTCGGAGATCGCGCCGAGCGCCGCGAGATCGACCATGTGGTCGGCACCGAGGCGCTCCGCATAGAGGGGCGAGAGTGCGGGCAGCGCGTCCCGGATCGTCGCGCGGCAGTCGAGCTCGACGCGGTGGCGCTGGCCATAATCGAAGCCGATGGTCTCGACAGCCTCGAAACGGTCCAGGGCCCAGGCGAGGGCGACGGTGGAATCCTGTCCCCCCGAGAACAGGACCAGGGCGCGGGAGATCATGACGCGCGCCGTCCCGGCATCAGTCGAACAGGCTGGAGACGCTGGTTTCCTGCGCCGTGCGCTCGATCGCCTCGCCCATCAGCTGGGCGATCGAGATGACGCGGATGTTGCGTGCCACCTTCACCGCCTCGGTCGGCATGATGGAGTCGGTGATGACGAGCTCCTTCAGCTTCGAATTTGCGATGCGGGCGACCGCGCCGCCCGAGAGCACGCCATGGGTGATGTAGGCATAGACCTCGCGGGCGCCCTGTTCGAGCAGGGCCTCGGCCGCATTCACCAGCGTGCCGCCCGAATCGACGATGTCGTCGAGCAGGATGCAGGAGCGACCCTCGACGGAGCCGATGATGTTCATGACCTCGGATTCGCCGGGTCGGTCGCGGCGCTTGTCGACAATGGCCAGCGGCGCGTCGATGCGCTTGGCCAGCGCACGGGCCCGCACCACGCCGCCGACGTCGGGCGAGACGACCATGGCGTTCTTGTAGTCGAGCCGGTCCTTGATATCGCGCGACATCAGCGGCGCGCCGAAGAGGTTGTCGGTCGGGATGTCGAAGAAGCCCTGGATCTGCCCGGCATGGAGATCGAGCGTCAGCACGCGGTCGACGCCGGCATGGGTGATGAGGTTGGCGACCAGCTTGGCCGAGATCGGCGTGCGGCCCGAGGCGCGGCGATCCTGCCGCGCATAGCCGAAATAAGGGATCACCGCCGTGATGCGGCGCGCCGAGGAGCGGCGCAGCGCATCGGTGATGATCAGCAGCTCCATCAGATGGTCGTTGGTCGGGAAGGAGGTGGACTGGATGACGAAGACATCCTGCCCGCGCACATTCTCCTGAATCTCGACGAAGACTTCCATGTCGGCAAAGCGCCGGACGGACGCCTTCGCGAGCGGAATGCCGAGATGGGCGCAGATCGCTTCAGCAAGCGGCCGGTTGGAATTGCCGGCGACGACTTTGAAGGAGGAGGGCATGCCGTGGCGCACCGTTGGAACTGGGCTGGACGGCCGGCAGGCGAGCCGGCGCTGATCGCAGCGCTCTTAACAGCGGTGTGACGGTGAGTCGACCGCTGCACTGCGAAAGCGCTGTGCAATGGTTGCCAAACCGGCAGGGCCTCGCACGAATTCCGTACGATCCCGCTTGGAGGCTACAGCTTGCGGCCGCCGCTCGTGGTCGCGGCGGTTCGCGCCGGCTGCGATTCAGCCGCTCGCGAGGCCGTGGTCCTGGCCTTGTCCGCCGGAAGGACCGTCTCCACCGCCGGGGTCGTCACCAGGAAGCTCGCAATCGCGTCCATCGATTCGGCCGCGGCCTTGGCGACAACCGTCTGGTCGATGGCGGACCAGGGATCGGATCCGCCGCCGCGCCGGCCGAGGCTCTCGCCCTGGACGCGCTGGGCGCGCTTCTTGGTCTCGTCATAGACGTCCCAGACGAAGGCGAGCGCGGTCTGGCCGTCCTCGGTCGGCTGGGCGGTGAGATAGCCGCGGACGCGGAAGCGGGCGGGCTTGTCGCCGGGCACGATTTCCATGCGCCGCTCGGCTGCGGCCTCGCCGAGCAGCCCGGCGAAGCGGGTCGTCACGGCATCGGGCGCACCGGAAATGCTCTGGACCGAGACGGGCACGCCCGGCGCATCGACACGGGGGCGCGCGGCCGTGGTGGTTTCCTGGCATCCGCCCAGCGCAAGCGCGAGGGCCACCCCGACAACGGGGGTGCTCAAACGAACGATCATCGACGCCTCCCGCTTGTTCTGGATCGCTGACGGGTTGGTGTTCACGGCTTTCCCTGCGCCGCCTTTCTAGGCCGATGCGCCGCCGAGGTCCAGATCGCCTGCCAAACCGGTGGGGAGCCGGGCCGGCGACGTGATTGCAGCCCGGCGCATCCTCCCCCATATACCGGCGAGAGGGTCCGTGACGGCCCCGACGGGAGAGCCCCATGGTCACCACCAGCAGCCGCATCCTCGACGACATCGCCCGCCTCGCCACCGACGCCGCCGGCGCCGCGCAGGGCGTGCGCCGCGAGGTCGAGACCGTGGTGAAGACGCAGATCGAGCGCCTGCTGCGCGACCTCGACGTGGTCACGCGCGAGGAGTTCGAGGCGGTGCGCGAGATGGCGTTGCTCGCCCGCGAGGAGAACGACCGGCTCGCCGCGCGTCTGGCCGCGCTCGAGGCCGCGGCCCAGCCCAAGCCCTAAGCGAACCCTCTGCGCCGGCCGGCGTCCACAGCCATGTGCTGTGGACAGGGGCGGGCAGGGATTGAGCCGCCCCCCGAATCCGCAGAGCGTCGGCCGGTGTTGGGCGTGTCACACGCCCTGCGCTAACGTCGGTGAAGAAATTGATTCGTCGGTCCAACCGCTTAGGTCGGGCCGGGCGGAGCGTGGCACCCGGTTTCCGGCCGGCGCTGCGCCTGTGGGTTGCGTCCTTCAGCTTTCCTGTCGCCGTGTTCCCGTTCTCGAACGCGCCGGCCCGCCCCCGTGGCGGCCGGCAGTTGGACCCAAGGACATGATGGATCTCGAACTGGACGCAGAACTGGATCGGCCGTCCAACCCGCTCGATCTGATCGAGCGCCTCGCCGCCCTCAACAACTGGAGCTTCGACCGCGACAGCGACGACGAGCTCTCGGTCGCCGTCTCCGGCGCCTGGTCCGACTACCATCTCGCCATCACCTGGCTGGAGGAGGTCGAGGCCATCCATGTCGCCTGCGCCTTCGATCTCAAGGTTCCCGAGCGGCGTCGCGGCGAGGTTCTGCAGCTTGTCAGCCTGGTCAATGAGCAGCTCTGGGTCGGTCATTTCGACCTCTGGAGCTCGGAGAACGTGGTGATGTACCGCCACGCCCTGCTGCTCTCGGGCGGGGCCGAACCCACCGACGAGCAGGCGGCGGCGCTGATCAAGGCGGCGATCGACGCCTGCGAGCGCTATTTTCAGGCCTTCCAGTTCGTGGTCTGGGCCGGAAAGACCGCGAAGGAGGGGCTCGAGGGTTCGCTGCTGGAGACCGTCGGCGAGGCCTGAGTTTCTCGCCTCGTCAGGCCCCGACTCGACCCGGGCTGGCTCACAGCACGTCACGGTCGGGCTTGACCCGACCCTCTCCAACCGGCGACTTCTGGTCATGAGAGTCTCGGGTCAGCCCGGGAATGACGCCCATCCCCGAGAGCTTCGAGAATCCGCCATGTCCAGCCCGCTGCCGAAGTCCCTCGTTCTGATCGGCGCCGGCAAGATGGGCGGTGCGATGCTGGAGGGCTGGCTGCGGATCGGCATGAAGCCCGCCGGCATCAGCCTGATCGATCCCCATCCGCCCGACGAGATGGTCGCGCTCGCCACCGAGAAGGGCATGGCGCTCAACCCCGATGCGGCGTCACTGACCTTTGTCGAGGTATTGGTGCTGGCGACGAAGCCGCAGATGCTCGACACGGCGGCGCCCGCCGTCCAGGCGCTGATCCGGCCGCAGACGCTGCTGATCTCGATCCTGGCGGGCAAGACGCTGGGCGATCTCGCCGCGCGGTTGCCCAACGCCACTGCCATGATCCGGGCGATGCCGAACCTGCCGGCCTCGGTCCAGCGCGGAGCCACCGGCGCCGCGGCCGGGCGGGGCGTGACCGGCGCGCAGCGCGCCATGGCCGATGCCCTGCTGCGCAGCATCGGCACGGTCGAATGGCTCGAGGATGAGGGGCTGATCGATGCGGTGACGGCGGTCTCGGGCTCGGGGCCGGCCTATGTCTTCCATCTGGTCGAGTGCCTCGCCGCGGCCGGCAAGGCCGCCGGCCTGCCCGCCGACATCGCCGAGCGCCTGGCGCGCGCGACGATCGAGGGGGCGGGCGAACTGCTGCACCAGTCGCCGCTGTCGCCGGCGACGCTGCGCCAGAACGTGACCTCGCCGGCCGGGACGACCGCGGCCGGGCTGTCCGTGCTGATGGGCCCGCTGGAACCGCTGATCGTCGAGACGGTGGCTGCCGCCAAACGTCGCGCCGAGGAGCTTTCGGGCTGATCGGCCTTTCAGGCGCCGCGATCGCATCCTAGGTTGTCCGTCAGGACCGCCGAAGGAGAACCGCCATGGCTTCCGATCCCCTCTCTTCCGAATCCGTCACCGGAGCTTCCGCTGCTGCGCCCGCCGATCCGCGCCGGCAGGCCGTCGAGGCGCTGATGCGCCTGGCCGCCACGCGGCCCTGGGACGAGATCGAACTGGGCGACATCGCCACCGAGGCCGGGCTGACGCTGGCGAAGCTACGGGGCCTGTTCCCCTCCAAGCTCGCGATGCTCGGCGGCCTGACCCGAATCGTCGACGATGCGGTGCTGGCTGACGTCTCCGACGACCTCGCCGGCGAGCCGGTGCGCGAGCGGCTCTTCGACCTCGTGATGCGCCGGCTCGATGCGCTGGCGCCTTACAAGGCCGGCCTGCGGCGCATCGCTCCGGTGATCCGGCGCGACCCGCTGACCATGGCTGCGCTCAACCGCGGCGCCGTCAACTCCTGGCGCTACATGCTGGCCTCGGCCGGCATCGCCACCGAGGACGGGCTCGGGCCCGTGCGCGTGCAGGGCGCCGTGCTGCTGATGGCGCGCGTCACCGAGGTCTGGCTTCAGGATGACGAGCCTGAACTCTCCCGGACGATGGCGCGGCTCGACCGCGAGCTGAAGACGGCCGGTCGGGTCATGGCCCGTGTCGAGGATGTCCATCGCCTGACCGCGCCGCTGCGCGGGCTCGCCCGGGCGCTCTGCTCGGGGCGCCGCCCGACCGTCCGGCGGCGCGAGCGCTCGGACGAGAGCCTGCGGCGCGAGGGCGAGGATTTCGCGCCAGCGATCTGACACAAGGTTAAGGAACTGCCTTTCCTCTTCCTTATCGTTAAGCGTGTATTAGCCATTCTTTGCGACTCTTGCGAATCTCGTTTCGCAGGGGTTGGTACATGTCGCTGACGAAGAAGTTCGCCACCCTGTCGATCAGCCGTTCCTTCGCGCTGATCGCAGGTCTCGCCGTGCTGATGTCCATCGGGAGCGCCGGACTCGCGCTCTACATGGCGCGCGACGACATGATGGAGCTCAAACGCGCCGAGGTTAGGAACGCCGTCGAGGCGGCCACCTCGACGGTCAACAGCTTCCTTGCTCGGGCCGAGAAGGGCGAGATCTCCGAGGCCGAGGCCAAGAAGATGGCCGTCGACGCACTGGCTGGCGCGCGCTTCGACGGCGGCAACTACTACTTCGTGATCGGCTTCAACGGCATCAGCGTTTCGCATGCCAACAAGAAGATCGAGACCACCGACATGTCGCCGATGAAGGACGCCAGGGGGCGCTTCTTCATCCAGGACATGATCAAGCTGGCCCGGGACAAGGGCGCCGGCTACATCGATTACGACTGGACCAAGCCGGGCGACAAGGAAGCGTCCCTCAAGATTTCCTATGTCATGTCCGTGCCGAAATGGCAGTGGCTGATCGGCACCGGCCTTCATGTCCATGACGTCGACGGCGCTTTCGTGCGGATGATCGGCGACGTCGCGAAGGTGCTCGTGCCGCTGGGCCTCATCCTGTTCGGGCTGGTGGTCTTCCTGAGCCGTCGCGCCAACGGCATGCTGACCTCGCTGTCGGGCACGATGAACGCGCTCGCCGCGGGCAATCTCCAGACCGCCATCGCCCATCAGGACCGGCCCGACGAGATCGGCACGATGGCTCGTGCGCTCGTGGTTTTCCGCGACGCCGCCGTCGCGAAGGATGCCATGCAGGCCGACAAGGCGCGCGTCGAGCAGGAGGCCGCCGCCCATCGCGATGCCGCCGACGGCCAGCGCCGCCGCAGCGAGGCCGAGCGGGCCGAGATTTCGCGGACGCAGGAAGGCGTCGTCGCAGCGCTCGGCACCGGCCTGGAGCATCTGGCCGAGGGCGACCTGACCTATCGCATCAACGAGAATTTCGGATCCGACTACGCCAAGCTGCGCGACGACTTCAACGCCGCGATCGGCAAGCTGCAGGAGACGATGCGGCAGATCGCGACCAATACTGAGAGCATGAAGGCCGGCTCGATCGAGATCAGCCAGGCAGCGGACGATCTCGCCGGGCGCACCGAGCAGCAGGCGGCCTCCGTCGAGGAAACGGCCACCGCTCTGGACGAGCTCACCGCCACGGTGCGGCAGACCGCCGAAAGCGCGCGCCAGGCCAACCAGGCGACGACTCAGGTCAAGGCGGAGGCCGAGCAGTCGACCGCCATCGTCCGCGACGCCGTGGTGGCGATGGGTGGCATCGAGAAGTCGGCCGAGGAGATTTCGCAGATCGTCGGCGTGATCGACGAGATCGCCTTCCAGACCAATCTGCTGGCTCTGAACGCCAGCGTCGAGGCGGCCCGCGCCGGCGATGCCGGCAAGGGCTTCGCGGTGGTGGCGTCCGAGGTGCGGGCGCTGGCGCAGCGCTCGGCCGAAGCCGCCAAGGAGATCAAGGAACTGATCGCCGCCTCCAACAGCGAGGTCGAGAAGGGTGTCGCTCTCGTCGGGCAGACCGGCAGCGCGCTGCAGCGCATGGCGCAGGAGATCACGCGCGCCACGGGCCTCGTCTCCGAGATCGCCAGCGCCGCGCAGGAGCAGGCCTCGGGCCTGCAGGAGGTCAACACCGCGGTCGGCGAGATGGATCAGTCGACCCAGCAGAACGCCGCCATGGCCGAGCAGTCGACCGCCGCCGCGCATTCGCTCTCGCAGGAGGCCGACCGCTTGGCCGCGCTGGTCGCCCGCTTCCAGCTCGGCGGCGACGTCGCCGGGCTGAAGGCGATGGCGCGCACGATGCAGGCGGCCGCTGCGCCTGCGCCGCGCAAGACCGCGCCCCCGGCCACCCGGCCTGTCGCCCGGCCCGTTGCTGCGGCCGGCGGCGGCGGCGCAGCGCGCAAGCCCGAGATGAGCGCGCATGACAAGGGTTGGGCCGAGTTTTGAGCGGTCCCTCCGACACCGCCGCCCCGGCCGCGACGATCGGCTTCGACGATTTCCTCAAGGTCGACATCCGTGTCGGCACGATCGTCGAGGCCGCCCCCTATCCGGAGGCGCGCAAGCCGGCAATCAAGCTAACCATCGATTTCGGCGGCACGATCGGGCTGAAGAAGTCCTCGGCGCAGATCACCAGGCATTACACCTGCGAGGATCTGCCCGGCCGGCAGGTGCTGGCGGTGGTGAATTTCCCGCCGCGACAGATCGGCAAGTTCATGTCCGAGGTGCTGACGCTCGGCGTGCCCGACGAGCAGGGAGAGGTCGTGCTGATCGGGCCGGGCCACGAGGTGCCGAAGGGCGGGCGGATGTATTGAAGGCTGCAGGCGGCGCGCTGGACAATCGTCCGCCCGTCACCCATATGCGCCGCGCCAAGGTGAGCGGAGGCGCAGGGATTGCAGATCAAGGAGACCCCGGCGGGCGTGCCGGATGAGCCGGTTCGCCGGGACGAACTCGCCTATCGCCTGAAGCAGCAGAGGCTCCTTGCCGAATTCGGCCGGATGGCCCTGCGCGAATCCGATCTGCCGGCGCTGTTGCAGCGTGCCACCGAACTCTGCGCGGAAGGCCTCGACGCGCCGTACTGCAAGGCGCTCGAGTTCCTGCATGATCGGCGCGTCCTGCTGATGCGGGCGGGCGTCGGCTGGCGGCCGGAGGAGATCGGGCAGGCGACGCTGGGCGCCGATCTCGAATCACCGGCGGGCTTCGCCTTCCAGACCGGCCAGCCCGTCCTCTCCAATCACCTGACGAGCGAGACGCGCTTCCGCACGCCGACGCTGCTGGCGGCCTATGGCATCCGGCGGGCCGTCAACGTGCTGATCGATCTCGGCGGCAAGAATGACGGCCCCTTCGGCGTGCTGGAGGTCGATAGCCCCGATCCGGGCGATTTCGACGAGGATGACGTCACCTTCCTCTATGGCTGTGCCCGGATCCTCGGCGCGGCGATCGAGCGCAACCGCTCGGATGGGAAGCTGCAGAAGGCGGTCGAGCGCCAGGCCATGCTGATGCGGGAGATGAGCCACCGCATCAAGAACAGCCTCGGCGTGGTCAGCGGCCTGCTGCGCATCAACGCCAGCAACGTCGCCGACCCGGCCGCCAAGGCGCTGCTGCAGGATGCGGAAAACCGGGTTCTGACCATCGCGCATGTCCACAACCATCTCTGGCAGGGCGAGCGGATCGGCGAGGTCAATATCGGCGAGTTCCTGCGCGAGCTGTGCAAGTCGCTCGGCGGCTCCGTCGAGGGCGTGACGATCGGCTGCGAGGCCGACGACGTGGTCATCGACGCCGATTTCGCCATCCCCGTCGGGTTGATGGTCAATGAGCTCGTTACCAATGCGGTGAAATACGCCTTCGAGCCCGGCGGTCCCGGCACCGTCGCGGTGCGTCTCTCGGCGAGCGAGCAGGAGCTCAGCCTCAGCGTCGAGGACGATGGCCGCGGCCTGCCGCCGGAATTCGACCTCAATGCAGCCCGCAAGAGCTTCGGCATCCGGGTCATCACCAGCCTCGCCCGCCAGCTGCAGGGCGACCTGCGGGCCGAGAACCTGCCGCGCGGCTGCCGCTTCTCGCTGGTGTTTCCGCGGCAGAAGCCGGATCAGGACGGCTCAGACGGGTAGCCGCACCGTCGCCCGCAGGCCGCCCAGCGGCGAATCCGCCAGCATGATGTCGCCGCCATGGGCTCGGGCGATGTCGCGGGCGATGGCGAGGCCCAGTCCCGTGCCGCCCGAATCGACGTTGCGGGCCTCGTCGAGGCGGAAGAAGGGGCGGAAGACGTCCTCGCGCTGATCCGCGGGGATGCCGGGGCCGTCATCGTCGATCATCACGATCAGGTAGCGCGCGTCATGGGTGGCGCGGATGGCGATGCGATCGCCATAGCGGGCGGCATTGGAGACAAGGTTGGTCATCAGGCGGCGGAAGGCGTCGGGCCTGACCACGACCAGCGGGTCGCCGACCACGGTCAGTTCGGTCTGGTGGCCCTGGCGCTCGGCATCCGATTTCAGCTCCTCCAGCAGGCCGCGGATGTCGGTCTCGACGGCCGTCTCGCCGGCATCGCCGCGGGCGAATGCGAGATAATCCTCCAGCATGCGGGCCATCTCGTCGACATCCTTCTCCAGCGCCTCGATCTCGGAGGAGCGCTCGAGCAGGGCGAGCGACAGCTTGAAGCGGGTCAGGATGGTGCGCAGATCGTGGCTGACGCCGTTGAGCATGGTCGTGCGCTCGCCGACCGCTCGCTCGACGCGGCGTTTCATCTCGATGAAGGCGTTGCCGGCGCGACGGACCTCGCGGGCGCCGCGCGGGCGGAACTCGGCGTCGCGGCCCTTGCCGAAGGCCTCGGCCGCATCGGCGAGCTTGAGGATCGGCCGGATCTGGTTGCGCAGGAACAGCACCGCGATGGTCAGCAGGATCAGCGAGGTGCCGAGCATCCAGAGCAGGAAGATGTGGCTGTTGCTGGCGTAGGCCGAGTTCCGCCGCGTCAGGATGCGCATCACGTCCTTGTCGAGCTTGATGCGGATCTCGATCAGGCTCGAGCGGCCGACCGTGTCGAGCCAGAAGGGGCGGGCGACCTGCTGGGCGAGCTCGGCCGAGAGCGCGCTGTCGAGCAGCGAGAAGAAGGGGCGGGGTCCCGGCGGCGGCAGGTCGGAATCCGGGATGATGTCGATGTCCATGCCGAGCCGGCTGGCGGCGATGCGCGCCAGCACGCTGGCGTCGGCGTCCTGCGGATAGCTCTCATAGACGTCGATCATCGCGGCGATGTCGGCCGAGACCGCCGAGGACAGGCGCTGGGTCACGGTCTGCCAGTGCCGCTCCATGAAGACATAGGCGATGACCGACTGCAGCAGCACGACCGGCGCGATGACGATGACGAGCGCGCGCGGATAGAGCCCCTTGGGCATGTAGCGCGCGATGACGTGCAGCGGCCGGCCGGCAATCTTGAGCCAGGGCTTCAGCCGGTCGTTGGCGCGGCTGCGCCAGCGCGCGCCGAGGGCGGAAGCCCGCGACAGGGCCTGGCCGATCGCCTGCGCCATGCCCCTGCGACGCGTGCCGGGCGGGACGGGCGTCACGTCCGGTCGGTCACGAGCCGATAGCCGACGCCGCGCACGGTCTGGAGATAGAGCGGATCGGCCGGGTCGCGCTCGATCTTGCGGCGCAGCCGGTTCATCTGGACGTCGACGGTGCGGTCGTTCGCAGCGGTGCCCTGGGCCGCCAGCTCCTCGCGGGGCACGACCTCGCCGGCGCGTTCGGCCAGCGCGGTCAGGATCTCGCGCTCGCGCTCGGTCAGGCGGACCGGCTCCTCGCCCTTGCGCAGCTCGCCGCGCGACAGCCCATAGAGAAAGGGGCCGAAGCGGACGAAATCGGGCCGCGGGCCGGACTGGGCGGTTTCGACGACGATGGTGCGCTTGAGGATGTTGCCGAGGCGCAGCAGCAGTTCGCGCGGCTCGAAGGGCTTGGCGAGATAGTCGTCGACGCCGATCTCCAGCCCGTTGATCCGGTCCTTGCCGTCGGCGCGGGCCGTCAGCATCAGGATCGGCACGGCCGAGTCGGCGCGGAAGCGTCGGGCGAAGTCGAAGCCGTTCTCGCCGGGCATCATGATGTCGAGGACGATGGCGTCGAAGACCAGGCGCGCCAGGCGCTGGTCGGCGTCGGCGGCATTGGCCGCGGTGGTGACGCGGTAGCCGTTGTCGCCGAGGAAACGCGCCAGCAGGTCGCGCAGGCGGCGATCGTCGTCGACCACGAGGATGTGGGGCGCCTCGTCGGGCAGGGGCTTTCGCGCCGGCTGTGCGGCCATGTCGTGTCCGCCTTGTTTTCTCTTGCGCCTTGGTGCTGGACGCTGCCGCGACGCGCCTTGGGCTTAAGCCGTGGGCGTCACCGCGGCGCGGCGAGGAAGCCCTGCACCTTGTGGCGTTCGGCGGGATCGATCAACCCCGCGAGGTAGAGCGCGACGGTCTCGGCCGCCTCCGGGGCGAGATCGGCGAGCGCCGCCTGGATGCGCTGGGCCTGCAGCCTGACGAGCCGCAAGGCTAGATCCTGCCCCGCAGCCGTGGCGTGGAGATGACGCTGGCGCTTGTCCTGCACGCCGGTGCGCTGCTCGACGAAGCCGGTCTCGACCAGCTCCTTTAGGACGCGGTTGAGGCTCTGCTTGGTGATCTTCAGGATGTCGAGCAGTTCGGCGATGGTCAGGCCCGGCCGGCGCAGGACGAAATGCAGCACGCGGTGATGCGCGCGGCCGAAGCCGTATTCGGCGAGGATCAGGTCGGGACCGCCGACGAAGTCGCGATAGGCGAAGAAGAGCAGCTCGATCAGGTCGTAGGGGACCGTCGCATCCGGTGCGGGAGCGGCGGCGGCCGTGGACCGGGCCTGCGTCTGCGGCATCGAATCCGTCCTGCGAATTACGTCAGTGATGTTGACATATCTCAGACGGAAGATTACCGGTCAAGCGCGCCAGACGACGGAATATGTCGCAAGACGATGTTGCAGCGCAGTATCATTCCGGTCTTCGCCCCGGCCCGCCATGGTGATGGTGCTCGGGGTGCCAGCGGATCAACCGGACCGGACGTGCCAAGAGGAGCACCCCATGTCAGTCATTCCTTTCGACCAGCGCGACGGAGTCATCTGGTTCGACGGCAAGCTCGTGCCGTGGAAGGACGCGAAGATCCACGTACTGACCCATGGGCTGCATTACGGTTCCTGCGTGTTCGAGGGCGAGCGCGCCTATGACGGCGTGATCTACAAGGGCACCGAGCACTCGCAGCGCTTTCACAAGTCGGCCGAGATCATGGATTTCACGATCCCCTGGTCGGTCGCCGAGCTCGACGCCGCCAAGGAACTCTGCCTCAAGGAGAACGGGCTGAAGGACGCCTATCTCCGCCCGGTCGCCTGGCGCGGCTCGGAGATGATGGCGGTCTCCGGCATCAACAACACCATCCACACCGCGATCGCGGTCTGGGAGTGGCCGAGCATGTTCGACATGGCGCAGAAGCTGAAGGGCGTGCGCCTCGATGTCGCCGCCTATCGCCGGCCGGACCCGGCCTGCGCGCCTGTTCATGCCAAGGCGGCGGGGCTCTACATGATCTGCTCGCTGTCGAAGCATAAGGCGGAGCGCGCCGGTTATGCGGATGCAATGATGCTGGACTGGGAAGGCAATGTTGCTGAATGCACCGGCGCCAACATCTTCTTCATCAAGGACGGCGTGATTCACACCCCGCTGGCCGACCGCTTCCTGAACGGCATCACCCGTCAGTCGGTGATCGATCTCTGCCGCCAGCGCGGTTTCGAGGTGGTCGAGCGCCGCATCCGGCCGGAGGAGCTGGAGGGCTTCAGCGAGTGCTTCATCACCGGCTCGGCGGCCGAGGTGACGCTGGTCTCCGAGATCGGCCCCTACTCCTTCCTCACCGGCAATATGGGCAAGGTGATCATGGAGGATTACTCCGACGCCGTGCGGCCGAAATCGAAGGCGGCGTGAGCACAGGCCGTTTTGCCCGGGCTCGACCGGTGCATGACGGCCGCTAATTGGCAGCGCGGTCCTTGCTGCGAAACAGCGTGATCCAGTCGTCGCCAGGGATAAGGCGGCACTCGCTCATCTCGCTCCATTGGAGGACGGCGAAGCGCTTGCCGTCCCAACCATAGGAGCCCGAACTGCCGCAATCGCCGAGGCCGCGGGCCTTGGCGTAGAAGCTGATCTGGCCCGTCTTCGCGTCGAAATCGGCATTGACCAGTTCGCTGGCCGCCTTGCCCGAGGCCCCCTCGAAAGGGGCCGGTCTCGCCTTGGCGACGTCGCGCCCGCCGACCAGCCAGAACTGGCTCGAGATATTGTAGGCACCGCGCGAGCAGGCGATGGCGACCAGGCGCAGCGTGGTGTCCAGAGCCCAGGCTTCGTCGGTGTCGGTGAAGCCGTCCGGCATGTCCTCGCAGCTGTCGGGCGCGCGCCGCTTGATCTCGGCCCGCATCGCCTTGACCAGCGCCGACGCCTCGGCCTTGGCGAGGCCCTTGCCGGAGGCGGGTCGGCTGGCCATGACCGGCAGGGGCGGGGCGGCCGGTGCGGTGCCGGTCGTGCCCTTGCGGATCAGGGCGGTGGGCGTGTTGAGCCGGCCCTGCTGCTCGTCGATCCAGAGCATGGCCGCGACCGAGCCCGCGAGGGAGACCCTGAAGCTCTCAGTGTCCATCGTGGCCGTCAGGATCGTCGCCTTGCGCGCCGCCGCGATCAGGGCCTCGGCCTCCGCGGGTGGGATCGCGATCTCGGCGACCTCGCCGTCGATGCTGGTCGCCTGAAGCGGCCGCCCGGCGGGCGGGAAGGGCGCACCATCCAGGGCCAGCGCGACGGTGAAGCTCGGTTTCAGCTTCTGCGCCCGCAGCTTGAGCGCCAGCGTCGGGGCGCCATCGGGGCCGGCCGGGCGGTCGAGCCGCAGGAAGGCGATGTCGTCCTCGGTCCCGCCGGGCAGCGACAGCGCCGTGCAGGATTTCGTGTTGTCGCAGCCCGCGATCCAGTCGCGGAAGGTCTTGATCGGGCCGATCTGCGCCTGGGCTGGGGTCGCCAGGGCGCACATCAGCCCGAGCGCTGCCAGCGCACCCTTACTCCCAGCGCCGCGCGGCATCGTCATCTTCTTCCTTCGCCTCGACCCAGCCGCCGGTCGTGCCGTCGGCGAGATGCTCGCGCTTCCAGAAGGGGGCGCGGGTCTTGAGATAATCCATCATGAAATCCGCCGCCTCGAAGGCCGCGCGGCGATGGGCGGACGTGGCGATCACCAGCACGATCTGCTCGCCGGGTGCGACGCGGCCATAGCGGTGGATCGCGAGCAGGCCCATCAGCGGCCAGCGTGCGGCTGCCCGCTCGGCGACGCGGGCGATCTCGGCCTCGGCCATGCCGGGATAATGCTCGAGCTCGAGCGCTGCGAGCGTGCCGCCCTCGTCGCGGCAGAGGCCGGTGAAGCTGACGACGGCGCCGATGTCGCGTCGACCGTCCGAGAGTGCGGCGATCTCGGCCGCGAGGTCGAAATCCTCCCGCTGGATGCGGATGGTCGGCGTCATGGGAGGCTCAGCCCCCCGTCATCGGCGGGAAGAAGGCGATCTCGCGGGCCCCGTCCAGGCTCGCGCCCGGCTTGACATGGGTCTGGTTGACGGCGGCGCGCACCAGCGTCTCGTCGGCAAAGGCTGCCGCATAGCCCTCGTCGCGAGCCTTCAGCCAGCGCACGAGGTCGAGCACCGTGGCGACGTCGTCCGGCAGGACGACCTGCTCCTCGGCCTGGCCGACGCGCTCGCGCACCCAGGCGAAATAGACGAGCCGGACCGTCCGCGCCTGCGCGGCGGGGGCCTTGGTGGCGGAAGACTGCGTCATGAGCCGCGCGCGTCCTCGTCGACCATGTGGCGGATGCCGGCGTTGAAATAGTCCCAGCCGGTGTAGATCGTCAGCGCTGCGGCGATCCAGAGCATCACGATGCCGATCTGCGTGTTGTAGGGCAGGACGGTGTCGCCCGCCGGTCCCGCGACGAGAAAGCCGAGCGCGAGCAGTTGCGCCGTCGTCTTCCACTTGGCGACCTTGCTGACGGGGACGCTGACCTTCAGATCGGCGAGGAACTCGCGCAGTCCCGAGACCAGGATCTCACGGCAGAGGATAACGATCGCCGCCCAGACGGCCCAGCCCTTGATCGTCTCGGTGTGGACGAGCATCAGGAGCAGCGCGCAGACGAGCAGCTTGTCGGCGATCGGATCGAGCATGCGGCCGATGGCGGATTGCTGGCTCCAGGCCCGCGCGATCCAGCCGTCGAGATAGTCGGTGACGGCGGCGGCGACATAGACGGCGAGCGCGATCCAGCGCACCCAGTCGTCCTTTGGCCAAAAAAGCAGCCCCACCAGCGCCGGGATCGCCAGGATCCGGCCGTAGGTGAGCAGGTTCGGCAGGGACCACGGCCCGCGCCGCCTGATGGCGTCTGGAAGAATCGTCACGGAAATCACCAAAGCAGCCGCCCCGTCACAGCGTCAACACGCAATGCGGCGACAATGCCAGTGATCGTCAGCCATCGTGAAAATAATCATGCACCGCCTTGGCCGTGGCGGCGTTCACGCCAGGCGTCCGCATCAGGTCGTCGAGCTTGGCGCGCTTGATCGCCTTGACCGTTCCGAAATGGAGCAGCAGCGCCCGTTTCCGCGACGGGCCGATGCCGGGAATCTCGTCGAGCGGGTTCTTCATCGTGTCTTTCTTGCGCCGCGCCCGATGCGTGCCGATGGCGAAGCGGTGGGCCTCGTCGCGCAGACGCTGGATGAAGTAGAGCGCCGGATCGCGCGGCTGCAGCTTGAAGGGCTCGCGGCCCGCCATATGGAAGGTCTCCCGCATGGCGTTGCGATCCTCGCCCTTGGCGATCGCGACGAGCGGAATGTCCTGCGCGCCGAGCTCGGCCATGATCTTCTGCGCCGCGGCGAACTGGCCTTTGCCACCGTCGACGATGACCAGGTCGGGGCGTGAGGGAAAGCTATCGTCGTCGGGGTCGGCGGGTGCCGCGGATCGATCGATCCCACCCGAGCCCTCATCCTGAGGAGCGCCGTCAGGCGCGTCTCGAAGGATGCTGGTCGAGGCTCCGTCGTCCGCTGGAGCAACCTTCGAGACGGCCGCTGGTTCGGCCTCCTCAGGATGAGGGGTGGAGGGCAGAGAAATGCCCGCTTCCTTCGCCAGCCGCGCGAAGCGCCGCTGCAGCACCTCGCGCATCATGCCGAAATCGTCGCCGGCGATCGTGTCTGTCGAGATGTTGAAGGTGCGGTAGTGGCTCTTCATGAAGCCGTCCCGGCCCGCCACGACCATGCCGCCGACGGCGTTCGTGCCCATGATGTGGGAGTTGTCGTAGACCTCGACGCGGCGCGGCGGCCTGGCCAGCCCGAAGGCTGCGCCGAGCGCGGCCAGCAGTGAGGTCTGGCCGGCATTGTCGGCGAGCTTGCGCGAGAGCGCCTCGCGGGCGTTCTTTCGCGCCATCTCGATGAGATCGACGCGCTCGCCGCGTTTGGGATTGGCGACCTCGACCTTGCGACCGGCGCGGGCGGACAGCGCCTGGCCGATCAGCTCGATCTCGGCCAGTTCATGCGAGAGCAGCACGAGCCGCGGCGGCGGCTTGTCGTCGTAGAACTGGGTGACGACCGAGGCCAGCACCTCCGCCGGCGTCAGGCTGCGGTCGGCGCGCGGGAAGATGGCGCGGTTGCCCCAGTTCTGCTTGTTGCGGAAGAAGAAGATCTCGACGCAGAACTGCCCGGCCTGCTCGTCGATGGCGAAGACATCCGCCTCCTCGACCGCCTTGCGTGTTGATGTCCTGCCCGGCCTGCACGGCCGAGAGCGCCGCAAGCCGGTCGCGATAGCGCGCTGCCTTCTCGAATTCGAGCTCTTCGGCCGCCTCCTGCATCCGTGTCGAGAGCAGCTGCTTGACGTTGGACGAACGGCCCGAGAGGAAGTCGCGTGCCTGGCCTGCCAGCGCCTGATAGTCGGGGATCGCAATCTCGCCCGTGCAGGGGCCGGCGCAGCGCTTGATCTGGAAGAGCAGGCAGGGCCGGGTGCGGTTCTCGTAGAAGGAATCGGTGCAGGAGCGCAGCAGGAAGGCCTTCTGCAGCGCGTCGATCGTCCGCTCTACCGCCCAGACCGAGGCGAAGGGGCCGAAATAGTCGCCCTTGCGCTGGCGCGAGCCCCTGTGCTTCGCGATCTGCGGCGCCTCGTGGTCGCCGCTCAGCAGGATGTAGGGGAAGCTCTTGTCGTCGCGCAGCAGCACATTGTAGCGCGGCCGCAGCTGCTTGATCAGGTTGGATTCGAGCAGCAGCGCCTCGGTTTCCGTCCCCGTGGTGACGAATTCCATGTTCGCCGTCTCGGCGATCATCCGGGCGACCGCATTGGTGTGGGCCATGCCGCGCGCATAGGCCGTCACCCGGTTCTTCAGGTTCTTGGCCTTGCCGACATAGAGAACCTCGCCGGCGGTATCGAACATCCGGTAGACGCCGGGCTTGTTGGGCAGATGCTTGGCGAAGCCGGCGATGACCTCGATGCCGTGCTTCAGCGCGCCCGGCGCGGTCTCGCCGAGATCGAGTGGCGGCGTCGGCAGGGCCTCCTCGGCTTCGGGCTCCGGGCCAGCCCCGGTGTCCGGCAGGTCCTCTTCGGGCGGGTGCTGGGTCGGTTCGCGATTCATCGCTCGCATGTAGGATGCGCGAGGCGTTTCGTCATGTCAGCAGTCGCGCTCCGGTGTTCAAGGCGGCCGGTCCCATGGGCTTCGCTTGATCGGTCCAGCCTGCGTCGCCATCTGCGGATGACCGAAACGAGATCGAAAGCGCCTCATGTCCTCATCTGATCATCTGCAGATCGTGCTCGCCTCGCGGCCCGAAGGGCGCCCTGCGGCGGCCAATTTCCGGGTGGAGCGGGCGCCGATCCCGACGCCTTCCGAGGGCGAGGTGCTGCTGAAGATTCTCTATCTCTCGCTCGATCCGTACATGCGCGGGCGGATGAGCGCCGCGAAGAGCTATGCTGCGCCGACCGAGATCGGCGCCGTCATGGAGGGCGGGACGGTCGCCGAGGTGCTGGAGAGCCGGCATCCCGGCTTTGCGGCGGGCGATATCGTGCTGTCCCACTCCGGCTGGCAGAGCCATGCGCTGGCGAAGGGCGATCAACTGCGCAAGCTCGATCCGGCTGCCGCGCCCGTCACCACGGCGCTCGGTGTGTTGGGCATGCCGGGCTTCACCGCCTATGCGGGACTTCTCACCATCGGCCAGCTGAAGAAGGGCGAGACGGTCGTCGTGGCCGCCGCCAGCGGCCCGGTCGGTTCGGCCGTCGGCCAGATCGCGCGGATCAAGGGTGCACGCGCCGTCGGCATCGCGGGCGGGCCGGAGAAATGCGCTTTTGTGCGCGACACCTTCGGATTCGACGCCGTGATCGACCATCGCGCGCCGGATTTCGCGGCGCAGCTCGCGGCGGCTTGCCCCGATGGCATCGACGTCTATTTCGAGAATGTCGGCGGCAAGGTCTGGGACGCGGTCTTCCCGCTGCTCAACACGTTCGCGCGCATCCCGGTCTGCGGGCTGGTCGCGCAGTACAACGCCACCGGGGATTTCGAGGGGCCCGACCGGCTGCCCGTGCTGATGCGGCAGGTTCTTTCGAAGAGCCTGCTGATCCGCGGCTTCATCCAGCGCGAATTCATCGCCCAGCGCCCGGATTTCGAGCGCGAGATGGCAGCCTGGATCGCCAGCGGCGCGGTCAAATACAAGGAAGACATTGTCGAGGGGCTGGAACGGGCGCCCGAGGCCTTCATCGGGCTGCTCGAGGGCGGCAATTTCGGGAAGCTGATCGTCAAGCTGTGAGCGGAAGGGCAGCGGCTGGGGGTGTTTTCGCTTGACCGCATCGCAAGCGGGCAGCCATCACCTGCTGCCCGCCACCGGATGCCGTCCATGCCCACTTTCGCTATCGCCTTCCCGGTGATCGACCCGGTCGCGCTGCAACTCGGGCCGCTCTCGGTCAAATGGTATGGTCTGGCCTATGTCGTCGGGCTGCTCGGCGGCTGGTGGTATGCGCGCCGGCTGGTTTCGTCCGAGCCACTCTGGGCGGGGCGGGCACGGCCGAAGGCCGACGAGCTCGACGACATGCTGGTGTTCGTGGCGCTCGGCGTCGTGCTCGGCGGGCGGCTGGGCTTCGTGCTGTTCTACGATCTGGCGCGTTATCTCGCCCGGCCGCAGGACATCCTGGCAATCTGGCAGGGGGGCATGTCCTTCCATGGCGGGCTGATCGGCGCGACGCTGGGGCTGTGGCTGTTCGCGCGGCGGCGCGGCTATCCGGCGCTGGCGGTGTTCGACATCGCCGCCGCTGTCGTGCCGATCGGGCTGTTCCTCGGGCGCATCGCCAATTTCATCAATGCCGAGCTCTGGGGCCGGCCGGCGCCGGGCGTGGCCTGGGCGATGGTGTTCCCCGGCGGCGGGCCGCTGCCACGCCATCCGAGCCAGCTCTACGAGGCCTTCTCCGAGGGGCTCCTGCTCTTCATCCTGCTGGCGCTGCTGGTGCGGGCCGGCGGGCTGAAGCGGCCAGGCCTCGTCGCCGGCGTCTTCGGCATGGGCTATGCGGTTGCGCGCATCGTCTGCGAATTCTTCCGCGAGCCCGACCCGCAGCTCGGCTTCCTGTTTGGGACCTCGGTCGATGCGCTCTCGGGCGGAATCACCATGGGCATGCTGCTCTCGCTGCCGCTGTTCGCGGCGGGGCTGGTTCTCGTGCTGCGCGCCCGGCGAGGCGCTGCGTGACCACGCTGAAGACGGAACTTGTCCGCCTGATCGCGGAAGAGGGCCCGCTTCCCATCTCGCGCTTCATGGCGCTGTGCCTCGGCCATCCCAGGCATGGCTACTACATGACGCGCGACCCCTTCGGAGCGCAGGGCGACTTCACCACCGCGCCCGAGATCAGCCAGATGTTCGGCGAGATGATCGGGCTCTGGGCCGCCCATCTCTGGCAGGCGATGGGCGCGCCCCGTCGGTTCGCCCTGATCGAGATCGGCCCGGGGCGTGGCACGCTGATGGCCGACATGTTGCGCGCGACGCGAGTCCTGCCGGGCTTCCGGGAGGCGGCGGTGGTTCATCTGGTCGAGACTAGCCCCGTGCTGCGCGAAATTCAGGCCGCGACGCTTTCCGGCAAGGCGGAGCCGGTCTGGCACGAGCGGCTCGAGACAGCGCTGGAGGGGCCGGCGATCATCGTCGCCAACGAATTGCTCGATGCGCTGCCGCTCGACCAGTTCGTGATGACGCAGCAGGGCTGGTGCGAGCGGATGGTCGGGCTGGACGGGGAGGGGCGCCTCGCCTTCGGACTGGCCGTGATGGCTTCCGACGGGGCGGGGCCCGCGACGGCGCCGCCCGGCGCGATCCTGGAGCAGCCGCTGGCGGCCCTGTCGCTGGTGTCGGGCGTCGCATCACACGTGGCCCGGGAAGGCGGCGGGGCGCTCTTCATCGACTATGGCTCGCTGCAATCAGGCTTCGGCGACACGCTGCAGGCGATGCGCCGGCACGCTTTCGTCGATCCGCTGGAGGAGCCTGGCGAGGCGGATCTGACCGTGCATGTCGATTTTGCCCGGATGGCGCAGGCAGGGCTGCGGGCGGGCGCCGCGATCCACGGCCCCGTCCGGCAGGCGGATTTCCTGCTGGCGCTGGGCCTCGCCGAGCGGGCGCAAGCCCTGTCGGCCAATGCGACGCCGGAGCAAGCGGCGTCGATCGGCGCGGCCTTCGACCGGCTGACGGAGCGAGGGGGCACCGGCATGGGCGATCTGTTCAAGGTTCTGGCTATTTCGCATCCGGGCTTGCTGCCCTTGCCCGGATTTGACCTTCATCGCCTGCCAGAGCAGGGCTGACATGAGCGGCATTGCGCTGAAACCGGACGATACGATGTTCATCACCTCCCCCGATCTCGCCGCCGAACCCGGCATCCGCCACGCCTTCTTCACGCGGCAGGGTGGCGTCTCGACCGGAATCTACGCCTCGCTCAATGGCGGCCTGGGTTCTTCTGATGATTCCACGGCGATCGCCGAGAATCGCAGGCGGATGGCGGCGCATCTGGCGGTCGATCCGACGCATCTGGTCAGCCTCTATCAGGTGCATTCGGCCGATGTGGAGGTCGTGACCGGGCCCTGGCCGGCCGAGCGTCCCAAGGCTGACGCGATGGTGACGGCGGCTTCGGGCGCGGCGCTCGGTGTCTCCAGCGCGGATTGTGGGCCGATCCTGTTCGCCGACAGCGAGGCGCGCGTCGTCGGCGCGGCCCATTCGGGCTGGAAGGGCGCCTTCGGGGGCGTCGTCGCCTCGACCGTGACGGCGATGGAAAAGCTCGGCGCGCGCCGCGAGCGCATCGTCGCGGTGCTCGGGCCGACGATCAGTGCCGCTGCCTATGAGGTCGGGCCCGAATTCGTCGAGCGTTTCAAATCCGAGAACGCGACCTATGCCCGCTTCTTCACGGCCTCCGAGCGGGCCGCCCACGCGATGTTCGACCTGCCGGCCTTCATCGGGCTGAGGGCGCAGGAGGCTGGAATCGGCCGCTTCCTCGATCTGTCGCTGTGCACCTATGGCGACGAGGAGCGCTTCTTCAGCTATCGCCGGACGACCCATCGCGGCGAGCCGGATTACGGGCGGCTGATCTCGGCGATTGCGCTGGTTTGACGATAGTCAGGACAGATGGGTGCCCGTATCCATCCGCTGACGCAGGATGCGAATGACTTCAATGCGGTCGTGCTCGACCCGACAGAAGATGGCGTGGGCGCCGACGCCAAGGCTCCGGTAGCCCGAGCCCAGATCTGAACGCCCCACTCCCAGTTCGGGCATTTGAGTGAGGCGGGACAGTGAAGCGGTGAGGCCTGAAACATAGCTGAAGGCCTGTCCGGCACCCCAGCGTTCTCTCGATTGCCGGCTGATCCGCCGAAGGTCGGACTTCGCTGCCGGCCTGAGAAAGAGTGTTCCATTTCGCGGGCGCGATGTCGGGAAACTCCTCGGTCAGGAAGGCATCGACATCGAATGCCTCCGCTTCGCCACTGGCTTCGCCCTCGTCGAGCGCGGCGCGCAATGCGGCGATCCGGGCCTCCTGATCTTCAAGCAGGCGCAATCCAGCCCGCACCACTTCGCTGGCGGAGCCATAGCGACCCTTCTCGACTTCCGCTTCGATGAAGCTGACGAAATGGTCGGTTAGGCTGATCGAGGTGTTCTTGCCCATAGCCTGACCCGAGACGTTACCAGATTTTAGTATAGCGCTGCTCGCCCACCCTGTCATGCGTGGCCGCGCCTTTCCCGGATTGGCCGGGCCGCTATCGTGCCCGTCCCCGCATCGCCGGAAGCTGACCATGCCCCGCACCATCGACTATTATTTCTCACTGCATTCGCCCTGGACCTATCTCGGCCATGCGACCTTCCTCGACATAGCGGCGCGGCATGGCTGCCGGATCGTCTATCGGCCCGTGCCGCTGCGGGCGGTGTTCGACGAGACGGGCGGGTTGCCGCTGCCGAAGCGCCATCCGGTGCGCCAGAGCTACCGGTTGATGGATCTGCAGCGCTGGCGCGAGCGGCGTGGCGTGAAGCTCGTGCTGCAGCCCAAGCATTTTCCCTTCGACCCTTCGCTCGCCGACCGTTTCCTGATCGCGATCGTCGCAGCGGGCGGGGATCCCGGCCTGTTCATGGGCGAGATCATGGCCGGTGTCTGGTCCCGCAACGACGACATGACGCAGCCCGAGGCGGTGGCCAGGGTGGCCCGTTCCTGCGGTTTCGATGCGCAGGCGTTGGCGCTCGCGGCCGACAGTGAGGCCGTGATCGGGACCTATGAAGGCACCATCACAGCGGCGATCGCGGCCGGCGTTTTCGGCGCGCCGAGCTATGTGCTCGACGGCGAGGTGTTCTGGGGGCAGGACCGGCTCGAGCTGCTCGACAGCGCGCTGGCCAGCGGCCGTGCGCCCTATCGGCCGGACCCCGCCGCCTGATCGCTGGCGTCAGTCGACGATGTCGGGCGTCCGCCAGCCGAGATGCTGGCCGGCGTCGACCGCGATCATCTGGCCGGTCACCGAACGGGCGCGGGCGAGGTAATGCACCGCCTCCGCGATCTCGCTCGCATCGATCTTGCGGCGCAAAAGCGTTCCGGCCGCCTCCTGCTCCATCGCCTCGGGGCCGTCATGGGGATTGGGCAGGGTCGGGCCCGGGCCGACGGCGTTGACGCGGATGCGCGGAGCCAGCGCCTGCGCCATCGTCTTGGTCGCCGTCAGAAGCGCGGCCTTGGTCAGGGTGTAGGAGTAGTATTGCGGCGTCAGCTTCCAGACGCGCTGGTCGATGATGTTGACGATGGCGCCGGCGCGCCCTTCCGGCAGCCGGTTGGCGAGAGCTCCGGCGAGAACCGAGGGCGCGCGCAGATTGATCGAAAACTGGCGGTTCCAGGTTGGCACGTCGATGGCGGTGACCTCGTCGACGAGAAAGCTGGAGGCGTTGTTGACGAGCAGCGTGACGGGACCGAGCGCGGCCTCCGCCGCCGGCATCAGGGCCGCCACCGCCTCGGGATCGGCGAGATCCGCGACCAGCACCGCTGCCCGGCCGCCATTTGCCCTGATTCGCGCGGCCAGCGCATCGGCCTCATCCCGCGCGCTGCCGCAGTGGATCGCGACGGCGTAGCCGTTCGCGGCCAGGTGCTCGACGATGGCGCGGCCGATGCGGCGGGCGCCGCCGGTCACGAGCGCGACTTCACCCATCGATCCGCTCTCCTGTCTGCGACCTTGCCTGCCCGGATGTGTCCGCCGAGCGGCGCTGCAGCCGCCGCTCCCAGTGCTTCGCCACGCGCAGATAGCGGTAGAAGGCGTAGTTCATCGCGGTCATGAAGCCATAGACGCCGCGCAGGGCATGGCGCCGGCCGATATAGGCCTTGATGAAATTGGCGGGGAATTCGACGGCGAGCCGGAACACCGAGAGCGACTGGCGGCGCCGGTCGAGATCATCGGCCTGGGCGTCGCTGTAGCTGTTGAGCTTGCTCATCTGCTCGCCCAGCGAGCGCACGGAGTAATGATGCACCGTGCCCTTCAGCCGGGCGACCCGGGCTCCGGGCACGAGATCGACCCGGTCATGAACGGGCGAGGGCGAGTAGCGGCCCTTGTCCTTCCGGTAGAGCCGGACCGGGGCGAGCGCATAGGCGAATCGATGCGGGGCCGGCTCGCCCGGAAAAATCTCGGCGATGCGAATCTCGTAGGCGTCGGCCGCCGGCCCCGTCCCGGCGAAGAGGACGGCGATCTCGGCGGCGAGATCGGACGGGACGACCTCGTCGGCATCGATGTTCAACAGCCAGTCATGCCGGCACTGTTCTTCCGCGAAGCGCTTCTGCTGGCCGTAGCCGGGCCATGGATTGAACAGGACGCGCGCCCCGAGCCGTTCCGCGACCGCCTGCGTGCCGTCGGTTGAGCCCGAATCGACGAGCACGATGTCGTCGCTCAGGCCGCGCACCGCCTCGATGGTCCGGCCGATGCGGTCCGCCTCGTCACGGGCGATGATGAAGATCGAAAGCTGCGGCACCCTGTGTCCATCGTTTGCCTGAAGCGCCAGTGGCTTAAGCATGGGGCGGGAGGCCCCGCAAGCGACCTCTAAAAATTGTGGCGAGAATGGGAACCTTGGGGGAGGTGGGCGGTTATGAGTGCGGGCCGATGTGACGTTTCACAAGAGCGTTAGTATTCGGTTCACCATTATCTATGCTTTAACAGTGCTTAACGCGTCTTTACGGTTTCGCCGCAGTCATCCCAATCGTGCCGCATTTTTGCCGCGGTCTGTGAGGCAGATGTGGTGTCGCTGCAACAGACAAAATCGTCGGCATGTCTTATAACCAGCTCATCGATATCAACCGCCGGCCCCGCCGGCAAAACGACGACCATCAGGAGTTCCAAATGAAGAAGTTTCTGCTTTCGAGCGTTGCGGCCCTCGGCCTCGTCGCTGCCGGCGCTGCCTCCGCCGCCGACCTGCCGTCCCGCAAGGGCCCGGTCGTCGCTCCGGTCTACGCCCCCGTCTTCACCTGGACCGGCTTCTACATCGGTGGCAACGCCGGCTACGGCTTCGGCAACGTGAACGCCGGTACGGTGTTCGGTAACCGCACGGTCAACATCGGCGACCTCGACGGCTTCGTCGGCGGTGGCCAGGTCGGCTACAACTACCAGATGGGCCAGTTCGTCGTGGGCGTCGAGGCCGACATCCAGGGCGCCGACCTGAACTCGGGTTCGAGCTTCTTCGGTGACCGCGTCCGCACCGAGTACTTCGGCACGGTTCGTGGCCGCGTCGGCGTCGCCTTCGACCGGTTCATGCCCTACGTCACCGGTGGTTGGGCTTACGGCAACGTGAAGACCACGATCGGCGGCATCGGCTCGACCGACAAGACCCACACCGGTGGCTACGCCGTCGGCGGCGGTCTCGAGTACGCCTTCACCAACAACTGGACTGCCAAGGTCGAGTACCTCTACGTCGACCTCGGCGAGAAGACCGTGTTCAACTCGGGCGTGAAGGTCGGCACCGACTTCTCCGTCGTCCGCGCCGGCCTGAACTACAAGTTCTAGTCTGCCTCCCCTCGCGGGGAAAAAAGAACCCGGTGGCTTCGGCCACCGGGTTTTTTGTTGTTTCCGAACATTGCCGGGGCTGGCATTGGAGCGCCGTCGGCCAGCGCCGGCCGGGCCCTGTCGGGAGACCGGCCGGCTGGCCGGGGGTCAGCCCTTGAAGCGGGTCGCCTCGAAGGACGGGACCTTGGCGGCGAAAGCGTCGAGCCAGGCGACCAAGCGAGGATGGTCGGCCCGCCAGTTGCCGGCAAAGCGCAGGTCGAGATAGCCGAGCGCGCAGGCGAGCGCGATCTCGCCGATCCGCGGCCGGTCGGGATAGGCCGGCGGGGCGGCTTCCAGCGCGGCCAATGCCCGTGAGACCTTGCCGGCCTGGTTGGCGACCCAGGCGGCGTTGCGGCCTTCCTCCGGGCGGAAGCGCGTCTCGTAGACCTGGAGAAGGGCCGCGTCGCACAGACCGTCGGCCAGAGCCTGCAGGCGCAGCTGGGCGAAGCGCGCCTCGCCGGCCGGAATCAGGCGGCCGCCACCGGCGAGATGGTCGAGATAATCGACGATGACGCGCGAATCGAACAGCGTCATGCCGTCCTCCAGCACCAGCGTCGGGATCTTGCCGAGCGGGTTCTGCTGACGCAGCGGCTCGGAGGGGTCATTGGTATCGGCGACGACGATCTCGATGCGGTCGCTCAGGCCGAGTTCGGCGGCGGCCATCTTGACCTTGCGGCCGAAGGGGGAGGCGGGGGAGGAGCGGAGAACGAGCATCGGGAAAGCCTCGGGACTGCGGGCGTGTCAGCCGTCCGGACGGATCGGCTCGCATAGATAGCGCGGCTTGGGTCCCTGGGCGAGGCGCTCGGTCAGGGCCGGAAGCAGGAGGCGCGCCTCCTCGGCCAGCTTCCAGGGCGGGTTCACCAGCATCATGCCGGTGGCGCCGAGCCCACCCGCCGCCTCCGGACGGTCGACATCGATCTCCAGCCGCAGCAGCCGGCCGATATCCGCCCCCAGAATCGCCCCCACGAGGGTCTCGACGGCGCGGCGGTCCTTGATCGGATACCAGAGCGCATAAATCCCGGTCGGCCATTTGCGGTGGGCGGCGATCACCTCCGCTGCCAGCGTCTCGAACTCGTCCTTCTCCTCGAAGGGCGGGTCGATGAGCACGAGGCCGCGCCGCTCCTTGGGCGGGACATTGCCGCGCAGCGCGTTCCAGCCGTCGATGGCGAGCGCCCGGCAGCGCTCGTCCCGGCCGATCGCCGCGACGAGCTTCTTGTAGGTCTGCGGATGAAGTTCGGCCGCGATCAGCCGGTCGCCGGGACGCATCGACTGCCGGCAGAGCCAGGGAGAGCCGGGATAGGCGCTCGGCCCATAGAGCGCGCGAGCGCCGGCAACGGCATCGCGCCAGGGCTTAAGCAGCGCCTCGACGGGGGCGGCGAGCGGGGCCTGGTCGAGCCGGGCGACTCCGTCCTTCCATTCATGCGTCCGCAGCGCTTCCTCGGAGGCGAGGTCGTAGCGGCCGGCGCCGGCATGGGTGTCGACGACGCGATAGGGCGTGTCCTTGGCGTTTAGATGCGTCAGGACGCGCATCAGCACGACATGCTTGAGGACGTCGGCGAAGTTTCCGGCGTGGAAGCCGTGGCGGTAATTCATGCCGCGCTCTTACGCGGCTTTGCGGCCGCTGTCAGCGCGGCGCCGGCACGGTGATCTCGCGCGTGCGGCAGCCCGAGCGGTCGACCTCCTGGCAGGTCTGGAAATTGCGCAGGTCCTTGCTGAGGCAGATGCGGACCTCCTGCAGAACGCCGCGCTGGCAGGCGACCGACATCATGTCGGTGCGCAAGCCAGGGTTGGCGGCAACGAAGGCCCGCTCCAGATCGATCGCCGTCCAGTTCTGCTCGCGCTCGGGACGGGCGAGCGCCGGCGGAATGACGATTTTCTCGCGGGCGCGGCGCGTATCGGCAAAATAGTCGCTCGGGCTCGAACCCGAGCAGGTGCCGTGCTTGCGCCACTGGTGCCGTGCGAGCCCCTCGCTCGGAAACAGCCCCTTCGCTTGGTCGAGCGCGATTCGCGAGGGGGTGCGGCCGGCGGGGCCGCATTCGCTGGGAAAGCCCTGGTCGTGCTGCGGCCAAAGGCCATGCACCACGAAGCCGAGGCCGGCGCCGTCCCCACATTGCTCGCGGTTGCGGTCGCGGCCGCCCTCGAGCTCGCAAAAACCCGGCGACCAGGAAAGGGCAAGGACATAGAAGTCGAAGGCGCCGGGCTCGCCGCCGCGCTGGTTGCGGGGCTGGGCCTCGGAAACCCCGGCCAGCCCGATGAGAAGCGTCAGGGCAAGGGCGAATCGCGGAAGGCGCATCGGCCGCAGCTCCGCCTCAGGGACGCGCCATCTTGCAGTCGGGCGCGTAGCTGCGGTGGCGGTCGAGCCCGCTGACGCACCAGTTGACGTTCCAGGTCCAGCCGAAGAGGCCCAGATTCTCGCGCACCGAATAATCGACACGGTGGAGGGAGCCGTCGTTCAGGGCGATGCGGCCGGTGCAGAAGCGGCGCGGAATCAGGTCGTCGCCCAGAGGCCGGTAGCCGATCGGCCGGATCCGGTCATAGGCCACCGCCTGGAGCGGGCCCCAGAAGCGGCTTTCGCGCGTGTTGAACCAGCTCGTGATCTCGCCCAGCACCGCGGGATCGTCGCAGGCCGGGAGCGCCCCGGTCAGCGGGACCGTGCGATTCTCGGCCCGGTCGGCCGGGTGGACGATGCGGCGGCCGGAGGCGTCGGCCGATGCGGCGGCCGTCAGCACGGCGAGAGAAGCGAAAGCGGTTCGCAGCAGGGCGCGGCGCATGGAAGTCAGCCTCGTGGCGGTGCGAAAATCGATGGCGCACGATGGCGGCGGCCGTTTGCGGGGTCAAGGCGGCGGCGCAGCGGCGGGGCATCGAGCCGCCGGCTGTGGCTTTTCGATCCGGTGAGGAATGGCCATCGCGCGGCGTTGGCGCTGGCCTGCGCGCGGCGGATCGGGGAGAGTGGCGGCGAGACGGTGCAGGAGGATGCGATGACGACGGAGAGCGACCGGGCCGAGGCGACGATTGCCGAGCCCGCCGAATTGCGGGCGCATATGGGACCGGTCAATCCGCTGGCCGCGCGCAAGGTGCTGGACCGGCTCGACGGGTATTGCCGCGACTTCATCGCGCTTTCGCCCTTTCTCGTGCTGGCGACCTCGGACGGGGAAGGGCGGGCGGATGCCAGCCCGCGCGGGGACGCGCCGGGCTTCGTCGAGGTGGTCGACGAGCACACGCTGTTCATTCCCGACCGGCGCGGCAACAACCGCGTCGACAGCTTCGGCAATGTGCTGGCCTCGCCCGGTGTCGGGCTGATCTTCATGGTGCCGGGCATCGCCGAGACGCTGCGCGTCAATGGCCGCGCGACGCTGACCCGCGATCCCGGCTTGCTCGAACCCGCTACCGTGCAGGAACGGACGCCGACGCTCGGCCTCCTGGTCGCGGTCGAGGAGGCCTTCTTCCATTGCGGCAAGGCGCTGATCCGTTCGAAGCTCTGGGAGCCGGCGAGCCGGGTCGAGCGCAGCCGCTTCCCCTCGCTCGGCCGTATCATGGCGGACCAGACGAAGGCGATTGAGGTCGCGGAGGCGGAGGCCAATCTCGAAGAGGCCTACCGGACGCGGCTGTACTGAACAGGATGCGTCCTCTCCGGGCCGTCATGCGACCCGGAGAGGCGAAGGGCATGCCCGTCAGCGGCGGCTGCGCGAGCGGATCTGGTAGGCGTCGTAGTTGAACTCGGCGATCTGCTGCCAAAGAAGCTGCTCGTTGCGATAGGCCATCATGTGGTCGTGCAGCTTCTTGAACATCGGATTTTTGGCGCCGATCTCCTCGTAGAGCTCGGCCGCGGCTTTGGCGCAGGCGTCCATGATCTCCGGCGAGAAGGCGCGCAGCTGCGTTCCCGAGGCGATCAGCCGCTTGATCGCGGCCGGGTTGACGTCGTCATATTTCGCGATGGTCAGCGAGTTCGCCTGGTGGGCGGCGGCGACGAAAATGGCCTTGTCGGTCGCGCTGAGCTCGTTCCACTTCGAGCGGTTGATCATCAGCAGGATCGCCGAGGCGCCCTCCCACCAGCCGGGATAGTAGTAATAAGGCGCCACGCGGCTGAAGCCGAGCCGCTCGTCGTCATAGGGGCCGACCCATTCGGCAGCGTCGATCGTGCCGCGCTCGAGGGCCGGGTAGATGTCGCCGGCGGCGATCTGCTGGGGCACGGCGCCGAGCTTGGCGATGACCTGGCCGGCGAGGCCGCCGATGCGCATCTTCAGGCCCTTGAGGTCGTCGACCGTCTTGATCTCCTTGCGAAACCAGCCGGCCATCTGGGCATTGGTGTTGCCGATCGGCAGGCCAATGACGTCGTACTGCGCCAGCAGTTCGTTGAAGAGCGCCAGCCCGCCGCCCTGGAAGAACCAGGCGTTCTGCTGGCGCGTGTTGAGGCCGAAGGGCACGGCCGCACCGAAGGCGAAGGACGGGTCCTTGCCGACATAGTAGAAGGAGGCGGTGTCGCAGCACTCGACCGTGCCGTTCTGGACGGCGTCGAGCGCCTGGAGGCCGGGAACAAGCTCGCCCGAAGCGAAATGCTGGAGCTGGATGCGCCCGCCCGACATGTCGGACACCGCCTTGAGGAAAATGTCACCGGCGCCGAAGACCGCGTCGAGCGCCTTGGGATAGCTCGAGGTCATCCGCCAGTTGATCGCGGTGGCCTGGGGCGCCTGGGCCGAGGCGGCTGTGCCCCCGGCGGCGAGGGCGGCTCCGGCCAGCCCGGTCGTCAGCATCTCGCGTCTGTTCGTCATCGTCGTTTCTCCCTGCTCGGCCCGATTGTTCGGCGTGGGCCTTCGGCGTGAACGCGCCGGCCGACTGGCCGGCGCGCCGTGGTGTCGCGGCTGTCGGTTCAGCCGAATGACGCCTCCAGCATTGCTGCGTAGTCGGCGGCAGTGGCGGCGCGCGGGTTGGTGGCGCTGGAATGGTCCTTGGTCGCGGCCTCGGCCACGGCGGGAATGACGCCGCGGGGCAGGCCCATGGCCGAGAGGCTGCTGGGCATGCCGAGGCGGGCGACGAGGCCTGCGATCCAGTCGGCGAGGTCTGTCTCCGGCGCGAGGCCGAGCACCTTGCGGATCTCGGCGTATTTCGCCTCCGATTCCGGCGCGTTGAAGCGCAGCACGGCCGGCAGCAGCACGGCGTTGAGCGTGCCGTGATGCAGCGAGACCTCCTTCAGCCCGCCGAGCGGGTGGGAGAGCGCGTGGACGGCGCCCAGTCCCTTCTGGAAGGTCAGGCCGCCCTGGAGGGCTGCCATCATCATTTCCTTGCGGGCCTCACGGTCCGTGCCATCCTTGACCGCACGCTCGATGAAGCCGACGGCGCGCTTGAGCCCGTCCAGCGCGATCGCCTCCGCCGGCGGGTTCTCACGCGGGCTGAGATAGGTCTCGATGCAGTGCGTCACGGCGTCCATGCCGGTGGCGGCGGTGAGCCAGGCCGGCAGGCCCAGCGTCAGCTCGGGGTCGCAGATCGCCAGGCGCGGGATCAGGTGAGGCGAGATGAAACCGAGCTTGCGGCCGTCCTTCAGGGTGATCAGCGCCGCGCGGCCGACCTCGCTTCCGGTGCCCGAGGTCGTCGGGACCGCGATCACGGGTGCGACGGCTGCCGTCACCTTCGGGATGCCGCCGAGGATCGCGGCATAGGTTTCCAGCGAGCCGTCATGGGTCGCCAGCAGCGCCACGCCCTTGGCGAGGTCGATCGGCGAGCCGCCGCCGATGGCGACGAGCCCGTCGCAACCATGCTGGCGATAGAGCACGAGCGCGGCCTCGACCGCTCCTTCCGTCGGGTTGGTCGGCGTGCCGTCGAAGACCGGAGCGCCGGCCAGAACCGGTGCGATCGCCTGCACCCTGGCGACGAGCCCGGCCGCGACGATGCCCTTGTCGGCGATGATCAGCGGCTTTGCGACGCCGAGGCCGGCCAGATCGGCCGCGATGCCGTCGATCTCGCCATAGCCGAATTTGACGGTGGTCAGATAGGTGATCAGGGCCATGATGTTCCTCGCCTGCTGCCGACGACCATTCCACGGAACCATCCGCCCGCGGTATCGTGGTCTTACCGGTATGGCCACGAATTGACAGCGAGCGGCCAGAGCCGTCAACAGTTAGGGCAGGCGGGGGAGGGATGAGGCCCATGCAGGTCGAGAAGGACAGGCGGCCGGTCACCACACAGTTGGTGCAGCAGATCCGGCGCCTGATGACCGAAACCGGGCTCAAACCGGGAGACCGGGTGCCGCCGCAGCGCGAGCTGGCCCAGCGCCTGGGGGCAAGCCGCCCGACCGTGCGCGAGGCAGTGCTGCAACTCGAAGGCATGGGGCTGATCCGGATCGAGCCGGCCCGGGGCGCTTTCGTCGCGGAGGGCTTCGATCGGCCGGAGGCCGATGTTACGGGCTGGACCTTCGAGCAGCGCTTCTCGGAGGTGGAGATCTACCAGCTTCGCTTCGCACTGGAGGCCTCGACCGTCCAGCTCGCGGCGCGGCACGCCTCGCAGGACGATATCGGCCGTCTCGCGGATCTCAACGAGGCGATGCGGACGGCCATCGAGCAGTCCCGCTTCCTCGATGCGATGGAGGCCGACTTCGCCCTGCACATGGCGATCGCGGAAATCGCGGGGAACCGGGCGATCCGCGACATCCTCGGGCTCTACAGGCCGATCATTACTCGCAGCCAGCGGCCGCCGGTGCAGGAGCCGGCCCGGCTGCAGGAGGCCTTCGTCGAGCATGGCGCGATCCTGCGCGCGCTCGGCCGCCGCGACGGCGAGACCGCGGCGGTCGCGATGCGGCACCACATCGTCCAGTCCTCCGACCGGATGAAGGTGCCTTTCATCGCGAGCTGATCAGGGCGCGGCCGAGCGGGTGTCGGGGTCGCCGACGACCGCGCGCGTCGTCGCGCGGCGCTCGAGCAGGATGAGGGCGAGACCGGCGGCCACGATCAGCGCCGAGCCTGCGAGCATGGCCGGGGTCGGCCAGTCGCCGAAGACGAGCCAGCCGAAGACCAGCGCCCAGACGATCAGCGTGTACTGGTAGGGCACGACGACGGAGGCTTCCGCCAGCTTGAGCGAACGCGTGACGCAGAGATGGGCGACCATCGCGACGATGCCGAGTAGTCCCAGCAGCGCGGCGTCCGTCCAGTTTGGCGTGACCCAGCCGAAGGGCAGCAGCACGAGGCCCATCATCAGGGCGCCCAGCGTCTGCCAGGCGACGAGGGTGACGTCCGGCGTGCCGCGCAGATAGCGGCCGGCGATCATCATGCCTGCGAAGAGGACGCTGCCGAGCAGGGCCAGCAGTGCCGGCATCGACAGGCTCGCCCCCGTCGGGTTCAGCGCGATGGCAACGCCGGCGAAGCCCGCCGCGATGGCGATCCAGCGCCCGGCATCGACGCGTTCGCCGAGCAGCAGCACGGCCAGCAGGGCCGACCAGACCGGCGCGGCGAGCCAGAGCGTCATCGTGTCGGCCAGCGGCAGATAGGAGACGGCAAGGTAGAACAGCGCGACCTCGCCCGATCCCAGCGCAACGCGCAGGACCTGCAGGCCGGGCCGCTCCGGGCGGAGCGTGCGCATCAGGCCCTGGCGGAAGACGAAGGGCGTGAGCACTGCGAGCGCCACGGCGCTGCGCAGCACCAGCACCTGCCCCACCGTGTAGGTCGCGACCAGCCATTTCCCCATCACGTCGTTCAGGGAGAACATCAGGATGCCCAGCAGCATCATGCCGATGCCGGCGAGGGTGGCGTTGCGGGTGGGCATGCGGAGCGGTTCGCCGTGTCGGAGGATCGGTTTCAGGAGCATCGCTTTGACGGAGTGCGTCGCCGCGGGCAAGCGCCCGCTTCGCAGCCGAGGCAGACGCAAAGCGCCGCATTAAATTTTAGTATTGACTTAATTAAGCAAAGACGGAATCAATGAGCCATGGACGCCTTCACCGCTCTCGCCGACCCAACCCGCCGCCGCATCGTCGAGATGCTGTCGGAGGGCGAACTTTCGGCCGGGGAGATCGGGGAGCGGTTCACGCTGTCGGCACCGGCGATCTCGCAGCATCTCAAGGCGCTACGTGAGGCTGGGCTGGTCCGGGTCACGGTCGCAGGCCAGCGGCGCATCTATGCGCTCGATCCGGACGGCATCGACGGCTTCGATCAATGGGTCCGGCGCGTGCGCGCCTTCTGGCCCGACAGGCTGGCGGCTCTCGAGGCCGCGCTACGAAAGCCCGATCCGGGCGAGGAGGCGTGATGCAGACGCAGGCACAGCAGGCGAACGACAAGACCTATGGCGAGGTTCTCGAGAGTGGGGCGGTGCGGTTCGAGCGGATGCTGCCGGGGCCGGTCGAGCGGGTCTGGTCCTATCTGGTCGAGGATGGGAAGCGCGCGACCTGGTTCTGCGGCGGGGAAACCGAACCCCGCTCCGGTGGCCGGATCGACCTCTTCTTCAAGCATTCGCGCATCACCGACGAGGCGCCGCCCGAGAGCGCCCGCAAGATGAACGACGAGGGAGCGCTGATGAGCGGCACGGTCACGGTCTACGAACCGCCGTACCGACTGGCCTTCAACTGGGTCGGGATGGGCGATCCCGATTCCGACGTCGAGATCGAGCTGACGTCGGTGGGCGACGAGGTTCGCCTGGTGCTGATCCATCGCCGGCTGGCGACGAAGTCCCGCATGGCGATGGTGTCCAGCGGCTGGCACCTGCATCTCGGCCTGCTCGAAGACCAGCTTCTCGGGCAGGTGCCGCGGCCCTTCTGGTCGGCGCATGAGCCGCTGATGGCGGAATACACGCAGATGCAGCGCGACGCGGCGCTGTAGCGCCTCCAGCGCGAGGTCCGCCTTGCCGATCAGGCCGAGCGGCGTACCGCCTCGGCCTCGACGGGGAGGGCTGCCGTGGGTTCGACGGCCTCGAGCGCCAGCACGGTGCGCAGCAGGGTCGCCTGAAGGTCGGACAGATCGGCAGCCTCGCGGGTGCGGACGGCAGCCTCGGCCGTTCTCGCCGAGGCCTCCACGGCGATGAAGCCGAGCGTTCCCGCCAGCCCCTTGAGGGTGTGGAGCTCGCGGATCGCCGTGTCGCTGTCGCACGACAGCAGCGCCTTCGCGGCATCCGCGATCGCGCTCGTCGCATCCGGCCAGAACTGCCGCGTCAGCTCGTCGAGCAGATCGCTACCGATTTCCCGCCTCAGCTCGTCGCGGACGGCCCGGTCGACCGGCGCCGGCGCCTTGCCCTCGCCGAACGAGGTGCCTGGGGCGGCCTGTGGCGGCATGTCCTCGATCGGCCGCTGATCCGGCATCCAGCGCGTCAGGATCGCCGCTATCTTGGCGCGGTTGATCGGCTTGGCGACGAAGTCGCTCATGCCCGCGGCCAGACAGGCCTCGCGGTCGCTGGCGAAGGCATTGGCCGTCAGCCCGACGATGGGCAGGTCGGCGAACCCCTCGCCGCGGATCGCCTGCGTTGCCTCGAGCCCGCTCATCACCGGCATCTGCATGTCCATCAGCACCAGGTCGTAAGGTGCGGACTGGACGAGGTGGGTGGCGATGCGGCCGTCCGGCGCGTGGTCGACCTCGACGCCGAAGCGCTGGAGCAGTTCGCGCGCCACCGTGAAGTTGATCGCGTTGTCCTCTGCCACGAGGACCCGCCCCTTGAACATCCTGTCGGCGACCGGCTCCGTCGGAGTGACCGGCGCGGCGCGCGAGGGCGCGACCGGGCCCACAGGCAGGGTGAACCAGAAGCGCGTGCCGCCGCCCTCTCGGGGGTCGACGCCGATGTCGCCGCCCATCGCGCCGATCAGCCGGCGGCAGATGGCGAGGCCGAGTCCTGTCCCGCCGAAGCGGCGGTTGATGGTGATGTCGAGCTGGCTGAAATCCTGGAACAGCCGGTCGCGGGCCTCGGGCGGGATGCCGATGCCGGTGTCCTCGACCTCGACGCGCAGCCAGGGGCCATCGAGGCGACCGACGACGCGGACGCCGCCGCGGTCGGTGAACTTGACGGCGTTTCCGACCAGGTTGAACAGGATCTGCCGCAGCCGCGTCGCATCCGCCGTCACCCGCGCCGGCGGATGCTCGACATGCAGGGTGATGTCCTTGTCGCGCGCGCGGGCTCCCATCACATTCGCGACCGTGGCGAAGACATCGCCCAGTTCGAAGGGCAGCGCCTCGAAATCGACCGCGCCCGATTCCAGCTTCGAGAAGTCGAGGATGTCGTCGATCAGGGCCAGCAGCGTGTCGCTGCATTCGCCGATCACCGAGAGCTTCTGGCGCTGGCTTCCGCTCATCTGCGTGCCCCGCATCACATCGACCATGCCGATGATGCCGTTGAGCGGGGTGCGAATCTCGTGGCTCATCGTCGCCAGGAAGATCGACTTGGCACGGGCACCGGCCTCGGCACGCTTGGCGGCATCGGCGTTCTCGATGCTGAGCCGCTCGAAGCGGCGGCGGGCGATGCGGATGTGGTAAAGCTGGACGCCGAGATAGACCACGATCATCGCGAGCGAGACGATCAGCGCCGTCATCGCGCTGGCGAGCTGGTGATAGGCCGCCGTCGTGTCGGCGCGATCCTGAACCCGCATCCTGGACTGCGCCAGGTTGGTGGCGTTCAGCAGGCGCTCGGTGACCTGCACCAGCGCAGTGAGCGGGCCTTGCAGGGCGGAGGCTTGGACCGACGCCTCGGTCTCGCTCTCGCGCGCCAACGCATCGACCGATGCTGCCAATTGCAGGATCTGCTGCCGCGCATCCTGCGCGAGCATCAAAATTTCGGTCTCTCGGCCGAATTTGGTCCTGAAGTGGTCGTTGGTGAGCAGTGTCGTGCGGCTGTACAGGATGTCGTAGCGCAGCGTCACATCCGCGAGCAGCGCCGTGCTGGGCTCCTCCGTCAGTTCATGCACAGCGAAGGCGAGTTTCTTGGCCTCCCGGTCGAGCTGATAGGCCGCCCAGACTGCATCCTCGCGGACGCTTTCATCCGTCGCCCGGTGGCGCGTTCCGAGGGCGGAGAACGTCGTCATGACGACGCTGCCCAGCAGGACGCTGAGCCCGACGAGAACCAGGATCCCGAGATTGTTCAGCCGGTTCGAGTTGCTGGGCTGCCCCATGCGTCGGCGCCTCGCCGCGGCCCGCGCCTCAGCGGACCTCGATGGACTTCACCTGCCAGGCGGAGCGGCCGAAATAGAGCTCGTTGTAGAGCGAGGGCTCCTCATCGAAGGGATAGATCACGAAGATCGGCCCCTTTTCGCGCACCGAGATCGGCTTGCCGTTGATGGTGGTGGCGAGGATGACCGGCCATTTGCGAAAATCCGCGACCGGGATCTCGACCGCATAATCGTTCAGCGCGGTGACCTTCAGGACGGTGCCGCTGGCGCCCACCTGGTCGAGCAGCGCCGCGCCCAGTGGCCCGTCGAACTGGGTCTTCTGCGGGTACCAGGGCGTATTCGCGGTCGTGGTGCGCTTGGGCAGCGCGTCCAGCATCGCGGCATCGTAGCGGGCGCCGTCGGGACCATTGCGATGGGCGATCTTGCCGGACACGGTGAGGATGACCGGGCCCTTGGGGGTGGCGATTTCGGCCGCGCCAACAAAGCCGGCGGTGCCGAGCCAGGCGAGGCAGAGGAGGGCGAGGCGGATCAGCATGGTGGGTACTCCTGCCGGTGTTCGCGGTTCAGCTCGCGAGGGCAATCGGGTGTGTCAGAGGGTCGGACGTGGCGTTGATCAAGGCGAGGATCTCGGTCCAGCGGGCCTCGAAGGCTGCGACGCAGGCAGGATCGAAATGGCGGCCGGAGCCCGCGAGGATGAACTGGCGGGCGTCTTCCGGCGGGCGACCGGGGCGGTAGATCCGGTTGGCGCAGAGCGCCTCGAACACATCCGCCACCGCGGCGATGCGACCCTCGATGGGAATGTCGTGGCCGGCAAGCCCGCGCGGATAGCCCTTGCCGTCCCAGCGCTCGTGATGGGTGCTGGCGATCCGCTCGGCGCAGCGCATCAGGGCCGAGCGGCCATCGGCGAGAATGGCTTCGCCGATCGAGACATGCGTGCGCATCACCGCCATCTCCTCATCGGTGAGGCGGCCTGGTTTCTGCAGGATGAAATCGGGGATGCCGATCTTGCCGACATCGTGCATCGGCGCGGCGGCATGGATGGTCTCGCACTGATCGCGGTCGAGGCCGAGCCCTTCGGCGATGATGCGGCACAGCGCGGCCATGCGCGCGACATGGTCGCCGGTATGGCCGTCGCGGCAGTCGATGGCGCGCGAGAGCCGCCGCGCCATGTCGCGCTGGCTCTCGACGAGATCCTGCGTTGCCTGCCGGACCTCCTTGGCGAGCCAGGCCGCCTTGTCGCGCATCACCGTCTGCGCCTCGCGCAGGGCCAGCAGGTTCTGGACCCGCACGCGCAGCTCGACCGGCTCGATCGGCTTGCGCAGGAAGTCGGTCGCGCCCGCGTCCAGCGCAGCCATGCGGGTCTCGCGCTGCTCGGTGGTGGTGACCATGACGATGGGCTGGTCGCGATGGTTCGGCATCTGCCGCAGTGCGCGGATGAAGGAGACGCCGTCCATCTCCGGCATCAGATAGTCCACGAGCACGAGGTCGAACTCGATGCTGGCTGCCGCCTCCAGTGCCTCGAGCGGGTTGGAGAAGACCGTGATGTGATGGTCGCCGATGTTGTTCACGACGCCCCGCAGCACCATCAGATAACTGCGGTTGTCGTCGACGATCAGGATCTTCATTCTGTTGGCCTTCACCTGCGGACATTGCCGACGGTGTCCCGGGACGGCCTGCTCGGTTTCCGCATTGCGACGCCCTTGCAGCCGTCCGGCAGTCCACTCCTCTTGCCGTTAGGGTAGGGGCATTAAAATAAGCTCAATCCGATCCCGTAAAATGCGATGATCCGCCGAAATATCGCCGGCGGGGCCGCCAAACTGTCATTTCACCTTGCGATGGCGGGCCCGACACGGCATCGGAAACGACCCTCCTCCGGATTCTCCATGCCCATTTCCCAGGCCTTCTTCCGCCGCACGAACCTCCTGCTGATGGCGGCGGGCCTCTTCGCGCTGATCGCCATCGTCGCGGGCACGCTGTGGCTGACGCTGGCCTCGGAGCGGTCCTTCGGGCAGGTCGTCGACGCCCGCGAGGTTCGCAGCGCGTCTGCCGACCTGATGTCGCTCGTCCAGGATGCCGAAACGGGTCAGCGCGGCTTTCTGCTGACGCGCGACCAGACCTATCTCGCCCCCTATACGGAGGCGGTAGCCCGCTTCGAGGAGCGCTTCCGGCGGCTCGCCGATGCGGTGGCCGACGAGGTCGACATGGCGCCCTATGCCGCGCGCCTCCGCAAGGCCCTGGATGCGAAGATGGCGGAGCTCGCCGAGACCGTCGCCCTGGCGCAAGGCGGGGATATCGCGCGCGCGCTCTCCGTCGTCGGGGATGGGCGCGGCAAGGCCCTGATGGACGAGGCGCGCGCCGCCTTCGCCAGCATCCTGGTCCGCTCCGAGGCGCGGCTGCTCTCCGCCATCGCGGCGCAGGAAACCGCAGCCTCGCGCCTGCGTTGGGTCACGATCGTCGGCGCCGTTTTCATTCTCGGGCTCGCCGCTGCGGCAGCCTGGACCATCCTGGGCTACACCAACGAGATCGTCGCGGCACGACGCGAACTGGAGGGGCTGAACGCCGGGCTGGAGGAGCGCGTGCGCGAGCGCACCGACGCGTTGGTCAAGGCCAACCAGGAAATCCAGCGCTTCGCCTATATCGTCACGCACGACCTGCGGGCGCCGCTGGTCAACATCATGGGTTTCACCAGCGAGTTGGAGGAGACCTTCAAGCCGCTCGGCGCCTATCTCGACGCCGATGCCGAGAAGGCCGCTGCTCTGAAGCCGGACGCCGAGATCGCGCTGAAGACCGACGCGCCGGAGGCGCTCGACTTCATCCGCTCCTCGACGCGCAAGATGGACGGGCTGATCAACGCCATCCTGAAGATCTCGCGCGAGGGCAGCCGGGCGCTGAAGCCCGAGCGGGTGATGCTCGATGCGCTGCTGGAGGCGGCGGCGGCCTCCGTTCACCACCAGGCCAGCGAAACCGGCGGCGGCATCGCGATCGAGGCGCAGGTCGACCGCATCGTCAGCGACCGCTTCTCGCTCGACCAGATCATCGGCAACCTGCTCGACAATGCGATCAAGTACCGCGCGCCGGACCGGGCCCTGCAGATCGTCGCGCGGACGCTGAGCCCGCGGCCGGGCTGGGTCGCGATCGAGATCGAGGACAATGGCCGCGGCATCGCTTCCGGTGACCATGAGCGGATCTTCGAGCTGTTTCGCCGCTCGGGAACACAAAATACGCCGGGCGAGGGGATCGGGCTTGCGCATGTGCGCACGCTCGTGCGCAACCTCGGCGGAGACATCACCGTCCGGTCGGAATTCGGCGTGGGAACGACCTTCACGGTCCTGCTGCCGGCCGATCTGCGGAGCGTGAAACGGAGCCACCAGCCATGACCCATGCGAAACCCGTTTCGATCGTGATGATCGAGGATGACGAGGGCCATGCCCGGTTGATCGAGAAGAACATCCGGCGCGCCGGGGTCAACAACGAAATCATCCCCTTCACCAACGGCACGGAGGCGCTGGCCTATCTGTTCGGGCCCGACGGGTCGGGCACGGTCAGCTCGGGGCGCCAGCTCCTGATCCTGCTCGACCTCAACCTGCCCGACATGGGCGGCGTCGACATCCTCGAGAAGGTCAAGGCGAACCCGCATACCAAGCGCTCGCCCGTGGTCGTGCTTACGACGACCGACGACAGCCGCGAGATCCAGCGCTGCTACGACCTCGGCGCCAATGTCTACATCACCAAGCCGGTGAACTATGACGGCTTCGCCAATGCGATCCGCCAGCTCGGTCTGTTCTTCTCGGTCATGCAAGTGCCCGAGACCCCGTGACGCCCGCACGCGCTCCGGCGATGCCCCATCGACCCCTGACGGTTCTGTATATCGACGATGACGTGGCGCTGGGGCGGCTCGTGCAACGCATCCTCGCGCGCAAGGGCTATGCGGTCGAGCATGTCGGCGATGCCGAGGCGGGGCTGGCGCGGATCGCGCAGGGCGGCATCGACGCGGTGATCCTCGACCACGACCTCGGGACGAGTTCGGGGCTGGAGGTGCTGGCGCGGCTCGCCGGAAGCGAAGGCGCTCCGCCGGTGGTCTATGTCACCGCCTCCTCGGAGCTCGCCATCGCGGTTCAGGCGCTGAAGGCCGGCGCGGTCGACTATGTCGTCAAGACGATCGGCGAGGATTTCGAGGTGCTGCTGACTGCGGCGCTGGAACAGTCGGTCGAGCGGGCGCGGCTGATGCGCGCCAAGGAGGAGGCCGAGCGCGAGGTCCGCGCCGCGCGCGACCGCGCCATCGTGCTGCTGGCGGAGGTCAACCACCGCGTCGCCAACAGCCTCGCTCTGGTGTCGTCGCTCGTGCGGATGCAGGCCTCCTCGGTGCAGGATGCCGGGGCAAGGGCGGCGCTGGCCGAGACGCAGGCGCGCATCACCGCCATCGGCAATCTCCACCGCAGCCTCTACACCTCCGACGATGTCCGCACCGTCGATCTCGCCGCCTATCTGGACACGCTGGTGCGCGAGCTCGGGCATTCCATGTCCGCCGCCGGGCGCACGCCTGACGTCCGCTTTGCTGCGGTGCCGATCCAGATGAAGACCGACAAGGCGGTGTCGATCGGCATGATCGTGACCGAGCTCGTCACGAACGCGATCAAATACGCCTATCCGGAGGGAACGGGCGAGATCCGCGTCTCGCTTGCGCGCGATCCGGACGGCGCGACGGTGCTCGTCGTCGCGGATGACGGCGTCGGCTGGTCGGGGCAGGGGCCGGCGACCGGCACCGGACTGGGCGGCAAGATCGTCGGCGCGATGGCGCGCAGCCTGGGCACCACGATCGCCTATGCGCAGCAGCCGCGGGGCACGCGCGTGACGATCCGGATCGTCGAGGAAGAGCCGGCGGACTGAGGCCGGCGGTGCCGTTTCAGAGGCTCGCGGCGGCGCGGGCGGCCTGGTCGTACTGGCCCGAGAGCGATCGCATGGCGGCGGCGATCTCGGAGAGGCGCTTGGGGTCGAGCCCGGTCGAGAGCACCGACTTGACGAGAAGCTGCTCGCGGATCTGGGCGTAGCGGCGGCAGGCCTCCTCGCCGGCGAGCGTCACCGCCACCGTCTTTTCTTTGCCCTTGCGGCCGGCCTTGAGCAGCTTCAGCCGCTCCAGCTTCTTCAGCGCGTAGTTCACCAGATGCGTGTCCTCGATGTTGAGGACGAGGCAGATATCGGCGAGGCGCTTGGCCTTGCCGCGGTGATTGACGTTGTGCAGCACCAGCACGTCGAGCGGAGACAGGTCCGGCGTTCCGGCCGCCGCCATGGCGCGCACCATCCAGCGATGGAAGGCGTGCACCGTCATGCTCATGGCGAATTCGAATTCCGACAAGGCCGGCATCGCCCCCGCGGCCAGATGGCCGGAGGAGACGATGGGTCCGAGTTCGTCGGATGGGGGCGATGTTTCTGTCATGGCTGAGGCGCCCGTCATTCCCGGGCGGCGCCAGAGCGCCGGCCCGGGAGACTCCTGCGGGAGAGGGTCGGGGCAAGCCCGACCCTGACGCGGCTCGTCACATCTTCTTGTAGGCGTCGACGATGGCCTGGCCGTCGGCGCCGGCCTTCTTCAGCCAGTCGGAGGTCAGGGTGTCGCCGGCCTTCTTGAAGCCGGCGGCGAGCTCGGCGCTCGGGGCCTGAACCTTCATGCCCTTGGCCTTGAGCTGGTCGAGATACCAGCCGGACTTCTCCTGCCACATCTTCCAGCCGCGTTCCTCGGCGGTGGCGGATGCCTTGAGGATGGCGTCCTGCGTCGCCTTGTCGAGGCCGTTGAAGGCGGCCTTGTTGACGAAGGTGGCGTTCTTCGGGATCCAGGCCTGGGTGTCGTAGAAGTGGGTCAGCGACTCCCAGACCTTCGAGTCATAGCCGGTGCCGCCCGAGGACATGAAGGAGTTGACGACGCCGGTCGCCAGCGCCTGCGGCAGTTCGGCCGCCTGGATGGTCACCGACTGCATGCCGAGCAACTCGCCCAGGCGCGCCGTGCCGACATTGTAGGAGCGCCACTTGAGCCCCTTCATGTCGTCGATCGTGTTGATGTCCTTCTTGGTGTAGACGCCCTGCGGCGCCCAGGGGACCATGAACAGCAGCTTGATGCCCTGGCTGTCGAGCTTCTTTTCCACGGCGGCGCTTGGAGGCGGCGTAGAGCTTCTTGGCCTCCGGGAAGGAGGTCGCCAGGAAGGGCACGACGTCGATGCCGAAGATCGGGTCCTCGTTCTCGTGGATCGAGATCAGGACCTCGCCCATCTGGGCCTGGCCGCTCTGGACGGCGCGCTTGATCTCGGGCGCCTTGAACAACGAGGCGCCGGGATGGATGGTGATCGCGAGTTTGCCGCCGGTCGCGGCTTCGACATCCTTGCCGAAGAGGACCAGATTCTCGCTGTGGGGGTTGTCCGACGGATAGGCGGCCGGGAGGTTCCACTTGGTCTGCGCCGCGGCGGGCGCCGCGAAGGCGAGCGCGCTGACGCCGAAGGCGAAGGCGGCGGCCGTGAAGATCCTGCGGTTGGTCATGACGTCATTTCCCTCTTTTGTTGATTGGTTGGCTGGTCGAGACGGGTCAGTCCGGGAAGGCAAGTTTGGGCAGATAGAGGACGATCTGTGGGAAGGTCGTGATGATGAAGACGGCGACGTTGAGCAGAATGAAGAACGGAAACGCCGCCTTCGCAACCGTCCAGGTGTCCTTGCCGCTCATGTTCTGCAGCACGAAGAGGTTGAAGCCCACCGGCGGCGTGATCTGCGCCATCTCGACGTGGATGATCAGGTAGACACCGAACCAGACGAGGTCGAAGCCGGCCTCCTTGACCATGGGCAGCACGATCACGGCCGTCAGCACGATCATCGAGATGCCATCGATCAGGCAGCCCAGGATGATGTACATGACGGTCAGCGCCAGCACGAGCATATGGGGCGAGAGCGCCTGGCCCTTGACCCATTCGGCCAGCGCGGCGGGAATGCCGGTATAGGCCATGGCCGCCGTGCAGAAGGCTGCGCCCGCGAGGATCAGCATGATCATGCAGGTCAGGCGCGTCGCGCTCATGATGCTCTCATAGAGCGTCGTCCAGGTCAGGGTTCCGCTCCACCAGGCCAGGAACAGCGCCCCACTGACGCCCCAGGCTGCACATTCCGTCGCCGTGGCGAACCCGAGCACCAGCGCAAGGAACACCGCCGCGATCAGCAGCAGGCAGGGCGCCAGCTTGGCCGACTGCTTCAGCTTCGCAAGAAAAGGCATGGCCGGGTCGCGCGGGGGCGTCTGGTCCGGATTCAGCAGCGACCAGATGATGACGTAGCCCATGTAGAGCGCCATCACGAGCAGGCCGGGCAGGAAGCCGCCGAGGAAGACCTGCAGCACCGAGACGTTGGCGGTGACGGCGTAGACCACCATCGGGATCGAGGGCGGGATCAGCAGCCCGAGCGTGCCGGAACCCGCAAGCGTGCCAAGGCTGAGCTTCTCGTTGTAGCCGCGCTTGCGCAGCTCCGGCAGCGAGATTTTGCCGATCGTCGCCACCGTGGCGGCCGAGGAGCCCGAGACGGCGGCGAAGATGCCGCAGCCGATGATGTTGGTGTGGATCAGCCGGCCGGGCAGCCATTGCAGCCAGGGCGAAAGGCCCTGGAACATCTGCTCCGACAGTCGCGTGCGGAACAGGATTTCGCCCATCCAGATGAAGAGCGGCAAGGCGGCCAGTGTCCAGGAGCTGGCGCTGCTCCAGACCGTCGTCGCCAGCACCTGTCCGATCGGGATGTCGGTCACCAGCACCATGGCGAGCAGGCCAACGAGGCCGAGGCCGACAGAGATCCAGACGCCGCTGCCGAGAATGAGGACGAGGAATCCGAGCAGGATCAGCGAGAGAATTGGCAGGGACATCAGACGCCTCCCCCTTGGGCGATGCGCTCGATCAGTTCTTCGGCGGTCTTCGGCGGCTCCGGCTCATAGGTCGGACGTCCACCGCGGGCGACGATGACGAACTCGTCCAGGATGGCGATGAGCAGAATGGCGAGTCCGATGACGAGGCCGAGTTGCGGGATCCAGAGCGGGACCGCAACGACACCAGTCGACATGTCGAAATACTGCCAGGAATCATGGGCGAGCTTGCCCGCCTGGAAGGTGAAATAGCCGATGAACAGCGCCGCAACCCCCAGCGAGAACAGCTCCGCGGCCCGCCGCTTGGGGCCGTGCAGGCGCTCGATCAGCAGGCCGACGCGGATCATTTCGCCACGCTTGAAGGTGTGGGCGAGGCCGAGGAACGACATCGCGACCAAGGCCCAACCGGCGAAATCGTCGCCGGAGGGGATGTTGAAGTTGATCTCGCGTCCCACCGAGAGCAGCATCATCAGGCCGAAGACGACGACGAGGAAGGCGCCGGCAAGGTAGCCCGCGACGAGATAGAGGCCGTCCAGCGCGCGGCGCATCATCGGGGCATCCCCCGACCGACGGGCGGGCACAAGCCCGCGATTGCCAGGAGAGTTCCCGTCATAGCATCCTCCACCTCGCGACCGCCCGGCCCCTCGCCATGTTCCGGTCACAATCGAGATCGTAGCCGTCGAATCCGGCTTGTCAACAACACATCGACAAATTATCGATGAAACGTCAGCGACGGTTCCGCGTCGCCCGATGGGAGGGTTTGAGATGGCGCCGCGCTGGGATTTCTGGATCGATCGGGGCGGCACCTTCACGGATGTGATTGGCCGCGATCCTTCAGGCAAACTTCACGCCAGGAAGCTGCTCTCCGAGAATCCGGGCGCCTATCGCGACGCGGCGGTGCAGGGAATCCGCGACCATCTCGGCCTGAAGACGGGCGAGCCGATCCCGGCCGGGCTGGTCGGCGAGGTCCGCATGGGCACGACGGTGGCGACCAACGCCCTGCTCGAGCGCAAGGGCGACCGGACGCTCCTGGTCACGACCAAGGGTTTCCGCGACGCGCTGCGCATCGGCTACCAGGCGCGGCCGGACATCTTCGCCAAGGAAATCATCAAGCCCGAGCAGCTCTACGAGGCGGTGGTCGAGATCGCAGAACGCGTGCTGGCCGACGGCGTGGTCGAGCAGGCGCCCGACGAGGCGGCGATCCGCACCGCGCTGCAGGCGCAGTTCGATGCCGGCTTCCGCGCGGTGGCGATCGCCTTCATGCACGCCTATCGCTATCCGGCCCATGAGCAGGTTGCGGCCAGGATCGCGCGCGAAATCGGTTTTCCGCAGGTCTCGGTCAGCCATGAGGTCTCACCGCTGATCAAGCTGGTCGGGCGTGGCGACACCACTGTGGTCGACGCCTATCTCTCGCCGATCCTGAGCCGCTATGTCGCGCAGGTGTCGGAAGAGCTCGACATCGCCCGCACCGGCGCGCGGCTGATGTTCATGATGTCCTCGGGCGGGCTCACTGCCGCCGAGCTGTTCCAGGGCAAGGATGCGATCCTGTCCGGCCCCGCCGGTGGCGTCGTCGGGCTGGCCGAGACCGGCCGCTCCGCCGGCTTCGACAAGGTCATCGGCTTCGACATGGGCGGGACATCGACCGATGTCGCCCATTTTGACGGCGAGTATGAGCGCGCCTTCGAGACGGAAGTGGCCGGCGTGCGCATGCGCGCGCCGATGATGCTGATTCATACGGTTGCGGCCGGTGGCGGCTCGATCCTGCATTATGACGGCGCCCGCTTCCGCGTCGGGCCCGATTCCGCCGGCGCCAATCCGGGGCCGGCCGCCTATCGCCGCGGCGGGCCGCTCGCGGTCACCGACGCCAACGTCATGGTCGGCAAGCTGATCCCGGATTACTTCCCGCCGATCTTCGGCGAGAAGCGCGACCAGCCGCTCGATGTCGAGGCGGTGAAGGCGAAGTTCGCGGCGCTCGCGGCGGAAGTCGGTGACGGCCGCAGCCCCGAGCAGGTTGCCGACGGCTTCATCCAGATCGCGGTCGCCAATATGGCCGAGGCGATCAAGAAGATCTCGGTCCAGCGCGGCTACGACATCACGCGCTACGCGCTGAACTCCTTCGGCGGTGCCGGCGGGCAGCATGCCTGTCTCGTGGCCGATGCGTTGGGCATCAAGACCGTGCTGCTGCACCCGTTCTCCGGCCTGCTCTCGGCCTATGGCATGGGGCTCGCCGAGATCCGCGCGACGCGGACGGCCGCACTCGACGTAGCCCTCGATGGCGGCGCCCAGGTGGCGGTCGAGGCCGCCGCGGCCGGGCTCGCGTCCGAGACCCGGGCCGAGGTGTCAGGCCAGGGCGTGCCGGATGGCGACATCGCGATCCTGACCCGCGCCCATGTCCGCTATGCCGGCACCGATACCGCGATTGCCGTTGCGGCCGGCACGCCCGACGCGATGAAGGTGGCGTTCCAGGCGGCCCACAAGGCCCGCTTCGGCTTCATGGACGAAGCCAAGGCGCTGGTGATCGAGGCGGTCGAGGTCGAGGCGATCGGCGGCGGCGCCAAGTTCGAGGAGGCCTCCGCAGCGGAAACCGCGGGCGAGCCCGCTGTGGCCGAGACGACGCGCGTCTTCTCGAAGGGGCAGTGGCACGAGGCGCGGATCGTCCGGCGCGAGGCGATACAGCCCGGCCAGGGTGTCTCGGGACCGGCCATCATCATCGAGCCGAACCAGACCGTCGTGGTCGAGGAGGGCTGGAGCGCCAGGCTCACGGCCAAGGACCATCTCGTGCTGGTGCGCTCCAAGGCGCTCGTCCAGAACGCCGCGATCGGCACGAAGGCCGATCCGGTGATGCTCGAGATCTTCAACAACCTGTTCATGTCGATCGCTGAGCAGATGGGCGTGACGCTGCAGAACACCGCCTATTCGGTGAACATCAAGGAGCGGCTCGACTTCTCCTGCGCGGTCTTCGACCAGAGCGCGGCGCTGGTGGCGAATGCCCCCCACATGCCGGTGCATCTGGGCTCGATGGACAAGTCGGTCGAGACCGTCATCAAGAACAACCCGGTCATCAAGCCGGGCGACGTCTACTGCCTGAACGCGCCCTATAATGGCGGCACGCATCTGCCCGACATCACGGTCTGCACCCCGGTCTTCGACGAGGCAGAAAAGGCCATCTTGTTCTGGGTCGCCAGCCGCGGCCACCATGCCGATGTCGGCGGCACCGCGCCGGGCTCGATGTCGCCGCTGGCCACCGTGATCGAGGAGGAAGGCGTCTATATCGACAACTTCAAGATCGTCGATCAGGGCCGCTTCTGCGAGGACGAGCTGGTCGCGATCCTGACCGGCGCGCGCTATCCGGTGCGCAACGTCGTGCAGAACGTCAACGACCTGAAGGCGCAGATCGCCGCCAACGCCAAGGGCGTCGCCGAGCTGAAGAAGATGATCGCCTCCTTCGGGCTCGACGTGGTGCAGGCCTATATGGGCCATGTCCAGGACAACGCGGCCGAGAGTGTCGCGCGTCTGCTGACCAAGCTGCACGATGCCGAGTTCACCTATCCGATGGATCAGGGCTGCGTGATCAAGGTCAGGATCAGCATCGACCGTGAGAAGCGCGAGGCCACCGTCGACTTCACCGGCACGTCGCCGCAGCGGCCCGACAATTTCAATGCGCCGGCGCCGGTGACGCGGGCTGCCGTGCTCTATGTCTTCCGGGTCATGGTCGACGACGCGATCCCGATGAATGCCGGGTGTCTTAGGCCGATCAAGATCGTCATCCCCGAGGGTTCGATGCTCTCGCCGCGCTATCCGGCCGCGGTCGTGGCGGGCAATGTCGAGGTCTCCCAGGCCGTCACGAACACGCTGTTCGGGGCGCTGGAGGCGATGTCGTCCTCTCAAGGGACGATGAACAACCTCACCTTCGGCAATGACGAATACCAGTACTACGAGACGATCTGCTCGGGCTCCCCGGCCGGGCCGGGCTTCCACGGCACGTCGGGCGTGCATGTCCACATGACCAATTCGCGCCTGACCGACCCGGAGATCCTGGAGACGCGCTTTCCCGTCGTGCTGGAGGATTTCCACATCCGCGCCGGCTCGGGCGGGCGTGGCGAATGGAACGCCGGCGACGGCACCAGCCGCACGATCCGGTTCCGCAAGACGATGGACTGCGCGATCCTGGCCTCGCACCGCAAGGTCCGTCCCTTCGGCGTCAAGGGCGGCGAACCGGGGCAGCTCGGCAAGACGAGTGTGCGGCGTCTCTCGGGCGTGGTCGAGGAACTGAAGCCCTGCGACCAGACGCTGCTCCAGGCCAGCGAAGCGGTGACGGTGATCACGCCGACAGCAGGGGGCTACGGCAAGCCGAAGGGGTAAGAAGAGGCGCGTCATTCTCGGGCGGAGCGAAGCGCAGACCCGAGAATCTCTTGCCGAACGCGGGCTCGGCGAGCGCGTCACGAGATGCTCGGGTCAAGCCCGAGCATGACGGCCACGCTTTCGCCGCTCTGGAAAGGTTGTCGCCACCGGCTAAGGTCTGACCGAGAGTACGGAGCCACCCTATGTCCCAGACCTGGATGATCACCGGTGCCAATCGCGGCATCGGGCTTGCGCTGACGATGGAACTGCTGCGGCGGGGCGACCATGTCGTCGCAGCGGCGCGCAATCCCTGGGGCGGGGCGCTCGCCGAATTGTCGGCCGCCAATCCCGCCGCGCTGGTGCCGCAGGAGCTCGACGTGACCTCGGACGAGAGCGTCGCTGCGGCCAAGACGGCGCTCGACGGCCGGCCGATCGACGTCCTCGTCAACAATGCCGGCATCCATGGCCCGCGTGGCGCCGACAGCGCGCTCGCGATGGATTTCGACGTCTGGCGCGAGGTCTTCGAGGTCAATGTCTATGGGCCGTTGCGCGTGGCGCAGTGCCTCCTGCCGAACATCGAGGCCGGAAGCGGCCGCAAGATCGCCACCATCACCAGCCGCATGGGCTCGATCGGGCTGAACCCCTCGGGTTCGCTGGCCTATCGCTCGTCGAAGGCGGCGGTGAACATGACGATGGTGGTGTTCGGCAATGCGGTGCGCGAGCGCGGCATTGCGCAACTCCTGTTCCATCCCGGCTGGGTGCGCACCGACATGGGCGGTGGCGGGGCCGACATCGCGCCGTCGGAGAGCGCAGCCGGGCTCATCGCCACGATCGACGCGTCGGGGATGGCTGAGACCAACAGCTTCCGGACCTGGCAGGGCGAGACGATTCCCTGGTGAGGCGCCGCTGGCTCAAGCCAGGATAAAGCCCCGGATGGCGGCCAGCGCCGCCTCCGGATCGTCGGGCATGATGGCATGGCTGCAGCGGGGGAACCGCTGGAATCGAACGCGGTCTGGCGGGAGGCTCTGTGCGATTGTCTCGCTGAACGCGATCGGCATGATCGGATCGTCCTCGCCGCCCATGACGAGGACGGGGCAGTCGACGCCAGCGAGGGCCTCGCGAAAATCCATCCGGCCCTGCTCGTTGGCGGGCCCGTTGAAATGGACGCCCGTCTCGTTGCGCATGATGACCCGCTGCTTCCAGTCAGCCGGGCCGATTGGTGGTCTGGCGTTGTAAAGCGGCAGGCAGATCTCGAGATAGGGCGCCCGGGTCGCCGGCGACGGCGCAGACCAGTAGGCCCGCGCCGTCTCCTCCGCCTGCACACCCCCGATGCGCTCGAACGCTGCATAAATCTGCTCGAAATCGACCTTGGCTGCGGTGGTGACGAGGATCAGCTTGCCGGCATGGCCGGGATGGCGCGTCGCATAGGCCTGAGCGACGAAGCCGCCGAAGGAGGTTCCCAGCACGATCGGTTTCTCGATGCCCAGCGTGTCGCAGAGCTCCTTCAGATCGTCGCCCCACTGCGCCAGCGTCCAGCATTCGCGGGGCCCGTCCTCGCTGCGGCCGCAGCCGCGATGGTCGTAATAGACGATCTGGCAGATGTCGCTGAGCGCGGAAAAGGCCGGTTTGTAGAGGCTGTGGTCGGCGCCGGGGCCGCCATGGACCAGCACGAGTGTTGGCTTCGCTCGCATCCGTGTCCCATCGGGGACGAGGCCGGCGCCTTCGACATCGACGTATAGGCGAACGCCGTTGACCGTCACATGCATGGAACAGGCTCCGTCGGACTGCTGCATCCTAGCCGCAGTGTGGCCGGGCTCAATGTCTGCCGGAAGCTTGGCGTTGCGGCCCTGCCATTACGCCATTATCCGGCTAATGGCTTGAAATCGATGCGTATTCCTCGCCGTCGTTAACCTGTCGTTCTCTCGCATCTGCGAAAGCTCGCGCGAGCGTGACGATGGCGGCCTGACGATGCTGAGACTGGGACTGACGGGCAAGATCATCCTGCTCTTCGCACTGCTCAGCCTCACAGCAGCGGCCGGCCTCGTCAGTGCGATCCGCGGGCTGGACGAGGTCCGCGGCATCGATGCCGAGGCGATCGAGGCGCTCGATCGCGCCAATGCCGCCGCCCTTCTGGCGAACCGCGTCACCTATGCCTCGCTGCTCAGCCGGCTCGGCGCCGATACGGAGGCGCGGCAGATCGAGGCGGCGCTCGACCAGCTCGAGGGCGCGGTGGAACTGGTCGATGCGGCCCGGGCCAGCCTGGCGTCCTCGCTGCCGGCGCCGATGCGCGAGGCCAATCCGACGCTCGATCCGCGGATCCGGACTTTCATCGCCTTCCAGCGTGGCATCGTCGAGATCGGCCGGAGAGTCTCGGCCAAGGCAGCCCTGCTGGAGGCCGATGCCGAGGACGCGCGCGAGAACGTCCGGCAGATCATTGTGACCACGACGTCCCTGCGCGACGAACTCGGGCGGCGCGCCAGTGATGCGCGTCTTCGCTCTGTCGCGCATGCCACGGCAGTGCGCTGGCGCACCATCGCCCTGGCGCTGCTCCTGCCGCTGGCCGGCGGTCTAAGCACCTTCCTGCTCCTGCGCCTGCATCTCGTGCGCCCGCTGCACGATCTGATGGCGACGATCGCGCGGGTGAGCGCGTCGAGCGCGCCGGCGGAGGTGCCGCATCTGGAACGGTCCGACGAGATCGGCCAGCTCGCCCGCATCGTGCGCAGCCTGAGCGAGGTGCGCGCGACGCTGGTGACGCGCGAGGCCGAGGCCGATCTCGCCCAGCGCAACCGCCAGCAGCGAACGCAGGAGCTGCACCGCATCGCCGACGAGTTCGAGCGGCGGCTCGGTACGCTGCTTTCCGAGATCGCAGGGGCCAGCGAAAGCCTGCACACGGTGCTCGAGGATTCGGCCGTCCGGGTGCATCAGGTGTCGCGCAGCGCCGAGACCGCGGCCTCCTCGGTGGGGGGAGCAGGCGCGGACGCGCAGCGCAGCAGCGAGGCGGCCTGGCGGCTCGAGCAGGTGATCGGGCAGATCAACGACGAGGTCCGGCGCGTCTCGGAGATGGCGACGGCGGCGACGGACGAGGCCGTCGGCACGACCGCGCTGGTGGAGCGGCTGACCGACAACGCCACACAGATCCGCGAGGTGGTCGGCCTCATCGAGGCAATCGCACGGCAGACCAATCTGCTCGCCCTCAATGCGACGATCGAGGCCGCGCGCGCCGGGCCGCATGGCCGCGGCTTTGCCGTCGTCGCCAGCGAGGTCAAGGCGCTCTCTGCCCAGACGGCGAGTGCGACGGGGCAGATCGTGACGCGCATCTCGCATGTCAACGAGGCGCTGTCTCACGCCGCCGGTGCGGTCTCGGCGATCGCGTCCAGCGTCGGCGCGGTCGAGCAGGCCAGCGCCGAGATCTCGACCATGGTGGGTTCGCATGCCGAGCTGCTGAACTCGCTTGGCGACACCGTCTCGCGCATCTCCCAGGTCACCGAAACTGCGGCTGGGGCGATGTCGGAGATCGCCATCGCCAACGCCCAGAGTGTCGGCCAGGCCGATATGGGCGCGGCGAGCGCACGCGCGCTGGACGAGCGCATCGGCAGCCTGCAGCGCGAGGCGCTCGATTTCGTCCGCCGCCTGCGCGCAGCCTGAGGCCTTCGCCTTCGCGCTTGCCATCGCGGCGCGACTCGTCCCCATCTGCGGCATGATTTTCCTTTGCCGCATCGCCGCATGAGCTGGTCCCCGCAACAGGATGCCGCCCTGAGCGCGGTCGCGCGCTGGCTGCAGGCCGGCGAGCCGCAGCTTTTCCGCCTGTTCGGCTATGCCGGCACGGGCAAGACCACGCTGGCGCGCCACATCGCCGAGGCTGTCGACGGCGACGTCGCCTTCGCCGCCTTCACCGGCAAGGCCGCGCTCGTGCTGCGCAACAAGGGCTGCGTCGGCGCGCAGACGATCCATTCGCTGATCTACCGCTCGCGCGGGGTCGACGAGGAGAGCCCGACCTTCGTGCTCAACCGTGAAAGCACGGCGGCGAAGGCCAAGCTGATCATCATCGACGAATGCTCGATGGTGGACGAGGATCTCGGCCGCGACCTGCTGTCCTTCGGCACGCCGGTGCTGGTTCTGGGTGACCCGGCCCAGCTTCCCCCGGTCAAGGGCGGCGGCTTCTTCACCGAAGTCGAGCCCGACATCATGCTCACCGAGGTCCACCGCCAGGCGGCGGACAACCCGATCGTGCGGATGTCGATGACGATCCGAGAGGGCGGGCGTCTGGATGTCGGCGATTACGGGAAGAGCCGCGTGATCCGGCGCAGCGAGGTCGATCCGCAGCTGGTGATGAGCGCCGACCAGGTCCTCGTCGGCATGAACAAGACGCGGCGCAACTACAATGCCCGCATGCGGCAGATCATGGGCCGCACCGAGACCGTGCCGGTCGCGGGGGAGAAGCTGGTCTGCCTGCGCAACGACAAGAGCAAGGGCCTACTCAATGGCGGCTCCTGGATCGTGCAGGAGCTGAAGACTTCGAAGAAGGGGCTCGTCACCATGCGGGTGACGCCGGAGGACGACCCCAACGCCAAGCCGGTCAAGGTCTCGGTGCTGCCGAACTTCTTCGATGGGACGGAGGAGGAGATTCCGTGGGAGCTGCGCAAGCACACCGACGAATTCACCTTCGGCTACGCGCTCACCGTCCACAAGGCGCAGGGCTCGCAGTGGAACGACATCGTGCTGTTCGACGAGAGTTTCGCTTTCCGCGAGCACCGGGCGCGGTGGCTCTATACCGGGCTGACGCGGGCGGCCGAGACGATCACCGTGGTGGTTTGAACGGAGTTCGCGCGCCGTCGTCCCGGGCGTAGCGCCGCGGAGACCCGCAATCCATCAAAAGGCGCTACCTACCGAGCTTTATGATGGATTCCGGATCCGCGCCGCTTTGCGGCTTGTCCGGAATGACGGCGATTTCCCACGCCAACTCTCACAACGCCTGCGATGTCGTCCCCTTCGCGACGATCGGCCCGGTCGGCCTGCCCGTCGGCGAGCCGGTTGCGGGCTCGATCGTGATCTCAAAGAGCTGGTCCTTGCCCAGCGGCAGCTGGTCGAGCCGCAGCGGCGTGGTGCGGGCGCGGTCGATCAGGCCGACCGAGCGCGGTCCGACGGCCCGATCCCACAGCGTCCAGATCTCCAGCGCCTTGCCTTCGGGCACGGCGATGTTCTGCAGCGGCACCATCTCGACGCGGCCGTCGGCGAAGGTGTTGACCACCGCGGCGGCGACACTGGCCTCGGTCAGCAGCACGGCGACCAGCACGGGCTGGCGCTTGGCCCGGTCAAGTGCACCGTTGAGGCCGATGGCGAGCAGGAGCGCCGCAAGCGCGCCGGCAAACGCCGCGCCGCGCCAGACGAACAGGCTGTTCCACCAGTCCGCCAGCGTGCCGCCCGCCTTGGCCGCCTTGGCGCGGCCGCGCTCGGCGGCAGGGAGGATGGCCGCGATCTCGGCTTCGATGCGGGCCCAGAGTCCGGGCGAGGGCGGGATCGGCCGGGCCGTGGCGTCGATGGCGGCGAGGTGGCCGCGCCAGCTTTCGACGCTCGCGGCCAGGGCCGGTTCGCGCTCGATGCGCTGTTCGAGACGTTCGCGGTCGGCGCCCTCGACAAGGCCCAGCACATATTCGCCGGCGAGCGCGTCGCGCTCCTGGGAGGCTTCGGGGGAGGGGCTCATCCGAGGCACTCCTTCAGCGCGATCAGCGAGCGCCTGATCCAGGATTTCACGGTGCCGACGGGAAGGCTCAGCTTGCCGGCGATCTCGCCATGGGTCAGGCCCTGGACGAAGGCGAGCAGCACGAGGCCGCGCCGCTGCTGCGGCAGTGTCTCCAGGCAGGCATGCAGTGCCTTGGCGTCGGACAGCTTCGACATCACGGTTTCCGGATCGTCCTCTTCACTCGCCGTCTCTTCCCCGACGGGGGCGTCGCTCGTCTCCGTCCGCTTCTCGTCGCGCAGGATCGACAGCGAGCGGTTGCGCAGGATGGCGTAGATCCAGGTCAGGCCGGCGCCGCGCTGCGGATCGAAGCGCGCGGCATGCCGCCAGATCAGGACGAAGGCATCCTGCACAGCCTCTTCGGCCAGGGCGCGACGCTTCAGCAGACGCTGGGCGACACCGATCATACGCGGCGACTCGGCATCGTAGATGCGCCGGAGCGCGGATTTATCTCCTGCGGCGCAAGCCAGCAGCGCCGCTTCGATTTCGCCCGCCTTCTGCGTCAACGCGAACTCCCCCACTGTCTCCAAACCCGGGCGATCGCGGCACGGCGCCCGACGCCCAACTGTGGGATACGCCGCCGGTTCCATCCGGGATGCGCGGCTTGGCTTTATTTTTCAGCCTGCATCCGCCGGGCTGCGTCGGCGATAGCCGCTGCGAGTGCCACGGGCCGCAAGTCCCGAGCGGTACCGCAACAGAACCCGGAGGACAATGACATGACCAGGACCCTGCGCCTCGCGCTGACCGCCTCGACCCTTCTCGGCGCGTCGCTCGCCGCCTCGCTCTCCGCCCAGGCCGCCATGCTCGCCGCGCTCACCGGCGACGACACCCTGACCATGATCGACACCGCCAAGCAGAAGGCCGGCAAGTCGATGAAGGTCTCCGGCATCGTCGGCAAGATCGCCGGCATCGATGTGCGCCCCGCCGACGGCATGCTCTATGCGCTGTCCACGGACGGCACGATCTACACCGTGGACGCCGCGGGAAAGGCGACGATGAAGTCGAAGATGGACACGGTGCTGGCGGCGGGCGCGATGGCGACCGTCGACTTCAACCCGGCCGCCGACCGCCTGCGCGTGATCGGCTCCGACGGCACCAATATCCGCGTCAATGTCGAGGACGGCAAGACCACCGTCGATGGCAAGCTGAAATTCGCCGAGACCGACATGCACAAGGGCGAGACGCCGATGGTCGTCGCCGGCGCCTACACCAACTCGGTCAAGGGCACCAAGGAGACGGCGCTCTACGACATCGACGGCAAGATCGGCGCGCTGCTGAAGCAGGCGCCGCCGAATGACGGCGTGCTCGGCGCGGTCGGCAAGCTCGGCGCGATGCCGAAGGCGGTCGCCTTCGACATCGAGACCGCGGCGGATGGCAGCAACACCGGCTGGCTGGTCGCCGACGGCGCCCTGCACAAGGTCGATCTCGCTACCGGCAAGGCCATGATGGTCGGCAAGATTGCCGGGCTGAGCGGCACCGTTCGCGACGTGGCCGCGCTGCCTGCGATGTGAAGACGCGCATCCCTGCCTGACAAGGCCGCCGCCCCGACCGGGGCGGCGGCTCTTTTTTTCAGCATGTCGTCCTGTTTCGGGCGCCCGCGCACGGACTTGCCGGTGAAGCCTCGCATTTTCCCGGCCGCCTTCCGCTTTTCGCCACGATTGAGGGTCTAGTTTCGGCCGCCAGAGAGACCCGACCGGAGGCGACGCATGGCGAGCCCGAGCGTGTTGCGCAGCGAGAGCGTGGGGCTGCAGAGGTTCGGGCTGGGCTTCGGCCTCGGCCAGGATGCCGGGATTCGCGGCACGGCGCGCGAACGCGTGCTGGCGGAGGTCGAGCGGCGCACCCTGCCGCAACCGACGGGGCTGCCCTATTCGGGAGCGGCCGAGATCGGGGCGGCGCTCTATGCCTTCGAGGATGCCGAGCGGGCGGCGCGGGAGGCGCGCCCTCCCGCCGGCCAGCAGGTCGCGGCCGCTGCGCCAGCCGCTCCTAACAGTCAAAGTCAGGCCGGCCAGAGCGCGATGGCGCCAACGAAGCCCGCCAACGAGCCGGCGCTGCCCTACCGGACCTATCGTGACGAGGTGGTGGCGCGGGTGCGCCTAGCGCTCGAGGCCGAGACCGGCTTCGGGGAGCGGCTCGTCCAGTTCTGGTCGAACCATTTCTGCATCGGTGCCACCAAAAGCAACATGACGCGGATCATGGCCGGCGCCTATGAGCGCGAGGCGATCCGTCCGCATGTGTTCGGCCGCTTCGCGGATATGCTGGTCGCGGCCGAGAGCCACCCGGCCATGCTCGATTTCCTCGACAACCGGCTCTCGATTGGCCCTGCCTCGGCGGCCGGCAAGCGTCGTGGGCGCGGCCTCAACGAGAACCTCGCCCGCGAGATCCTCGAACTGCACACGCTCGGGGTCTCCGGTGGCTATGCCCAGGTCGACGTCACCAATCTCGCACGGATCATCACCGGCTGGACGGTGGTCGGCCGCGAGGCGGTGCTGGGCTTTCCCGGGTCCTTTGCCTTCAATGCGGGGCTGCATGAGCCGGGCGCTCCAGAACTCCTGGGCAAGCCCTATGGCCAGCCCGGCAAGGAGAAGGGGCTGGCGGCGCTGACCGATCTCGCGCGACATCCCGCCACCGCCGATTTCATCGCGATCAAGCTCGTCCGGCATTTCGTCGCGGACGAGCCGCCGCCGGCGCTGGTGCGCGACCTCTCGGCCGTGTTCAGGAAGACCGAAGGCGATCTCGCCGCGGTGTCGCGGGCGCTGGTCGAGTCGGATGCGGCCTGGGGTGCCGAGCCGACCAAGATCCGCTCGCCGCAGGAGTTCCTGCTGGCGGCGTTCCGCGCTCTCGGACGCAAGGCCGAGTTCGGTCCGATCGTTGGTCCGCTGAATGCGATGGGCCAGCCCTTCTGGCAGCCATCGGGCCCCAATGGCTATCCCGACAGCAACGAGGCCTGGGCCTCACCGGAGGGCATCAAGACGCGCATCGATGTGGCAGCCGGGTGGGGACGGCAGGCCGCCGGCAGCGTGCCCGATCCCCGCGCCCTGACGGACGACATCCTCGGGCCGCTGCTCTCGGCCGAGACGCGTCAGGCGGTGGCGCGCGCCGACAGCAAGCCGCAGGCTCTGGCGCTGCTGCTGCTGTCGCCCGAATTCCAGCGGAGGTGAGTCCGATGCGCGATGACGACGACGATTGCGAGCGGATGACGCCGTCCCGGCGCGCTGTGCTGGGTGCGGCGGGAGCGCTGTTCGCCTGGTCCTTCGTGCCGAAATTCGCCTATGCGGCGGCCGGTGCCCGCGATCCGCGCTTCCTGCTGGTGGTGCTGCGCGGCGCGCTCGACGGGCTCTCGGCCGTGCCGCCGCTCGGCGACCCCGATTATGCGGGTCTGCGCGAGGGCATCGCGTTGACGAAGGAGGGTCCTGACGCGGCCCTGCCGCTCGACGGATTCTTCTATCTGCACCCCGCCATGCCAAATCTGGCGCGGCTCTACGGCGCGGGTCAGGTCTCGGTCATCCATGCGGCCGCTACCGGCTATCGCGAGCGCTCGCATTTCGACGGGCAGGATGTGCTGGAGAGCGGGCAGGGCGGCCCGGGCAAGACCGACAGCGGCTGGCTCAACCGGCTGATCGCCCATCTGCCGGCCGGGGAGGGCATCTCGCGCAAGGGCGTGCTCGGCGTCGGCGTGGTGCCGCCGCTGGTGGTGCGCGGCGAGGCGCCGGTGCTGGGCTGGGCGCCGCCGCGCATGGCGCGCGCTGGCTCCGATCTGATCCAGCGGCTGGAGGATCTCTACGGGCAGCGTGATCCGGGGCTCGCCCGTGCGCTCGCCCAGGCGAAGCTGACCGAGGAGATCGCCCGGCGCCAGGGCATGAGCGGCGAGGCGAGGGGCGGCGGAGGGCCCGACGGCACTGAGGGCATGAAGCGCATCGCCGAGGGGGCTGCGGCGCTGGTCGGCGCCGATGACGGGCCGCGCATCGCCGCGCTGGCTTTCGAGGGCTGGGATACGCATGCCAATGAGGGCGGCGCCAAGGGCCGGCTGGCGCAGCTGCTGGGCGGGCTCGACGGCGCGCTGGCGACCTTCGAGCAGGGCCTGAAGCCGGTCTGGAAGGACACGGTCGTGATGGTGGTGACGGAGTTCGGCCGCACCGCGAAGGTCAACGGAACGGTTGGCACCGATCACGGCACCGGCACGGTCGCCTTCCTCGTCGGCGGCGCGGTCAAGGGCGGGCGGATGATCGTCGACTGGCCGGGCCTGAAGCTGGAGCAGCTCCACGAGAAGCGCGACCTCAAGCCAACGACCGACATCCGCGGTGTCGCGAAGGGCGTGGTGGCGGATCTGTTCGGGATTTCCGGGCCGGTGCTGGCGGAGAAGGTGTTTCCCGGCAGCGGAGGCATTGTGCCGATGGCGGGGCTGGTGGGGTAGGGCCCGTCAGGCTCGGGCAAAGATCCGAGCATCCCCTGCACGAGATTCTCGGGTCGCGGCGTCGCCGCGCCCGAGAATGACGAAGCGCCTCAAGCCCAGGCGCGTGCCTTCAGCTTCTCCTCGAAGGCCTCGATCTTCGGCGCCTTCTCCATGGTCAGGCCGATATCGTCGAGGCCGTTCATCAGGCAGTGCTTGCGGAACGGGTCGATGTCGAAGCTGACCGTGCCGCCATCGGGGCCGGTGATCTGCTGCTTCTCGAGATCGACCGTCAGCGTCGCGTTGGAGCCGCGATCGGCGTCGTCGAACAGCTTCTCGAGGTCCTCAGGGCTGACCACGATCGGCAGGATGCCGTTCTTGAAGCAGTTGTTGTAGAAAATGTCGGCGAAGGACGTGGAAATCACGCAGCGGATGCCGAAGTCGAGCAGAGCCCAGGGGGCGTGCTCACGCGAGGAGCCGCAGCCGAAATTGTCGCCGGCGACCAGAATCTCCGACTTGCGATAGGCCGGCTGGTTCAGCACGAAGTCGGGGTTCTCCGAGCCGTCCTCCTTGTAGCGCATCTCCGAGAACAGCGCGGTGCCCAGGCCCGTGCGCTTGATCGTCTTCAGATACTGCTTGGGGATGATCATGTCGGTGTCGACATTGATCACCTTCAGCGGCGCGGGGGTCGAGGTCAGGGTGGTGAAGGGCTGCATGGCGAGAACTCCGATCGGACTTCGTAGCTAGGATAGGGTGGCGCGGGCGACAACAGGCTTCACAGCGACGACGTGAGCAGCTTGAAGCTGGCGAAGGCGAAGAAGGCGGCGATGCAGGCCTCGGCCTTGCGGCGGACGCGGCGATAGCCGGCGATCATCGAGCTGGTCGAGAACAGGACCGCGTAGAACTGGTTGATCGCCAGGGAGATCAGCATGCAGCCGGTGATGATGGCATAGAGCACCACCTGCGGCGTGTCCGGCCGCAGACCGAGCGCGATGATCGCCGTCCAGCTCAGGATCGCCTTCGGGTTGGTCAGATGCATGAGATAGCCGCGCAGGAAGGCGCGGCGACCGGAGACGGCGGCCTTCGGCGGCGGCATCTCGACCCGCATCGCCGAGCGCGCCGAGCGCCAGGCCAGAAACAGCAGATAGAGCCCGCCGACGATCTTGACGGCGTAGAGCGCTTCGGGATGCGCCACGATCAGCCCGGTGACGCCGATGGCGGCGAGAATGCCCCAGGTCAGCGAGCCGGCGGTGACGCCAAGCCCCAGCACCATGCCGGCGCGGCGGCCGCGTTCCATCGCGGTGGCCATCACGACGAGGTTGCTCGGGCCGGGGCTCGCGACCGCCACGATGAAGGCTGAATAAACCAGCGCGAGATGGGGCAGATGGCGGATCAGTTCGTCGAGCATCGTCTTATCGATCCGCCGCCTGTTCGATGGCTTCGAGATCCTCGTCCGAGAAGCCGAAATGGTGGCCGATCTCGTGGACCAGCACATGGGTGACGATGTGGCCCAGGCTCTCGTCATGCTCGGCCCGGTAGTCGAGGATCGGCCGGCGGTAGAGATGGATCGTGTTGGGCAGCTGGCCGGTCTGCGGGCCATAGCCCTGCTGCGGCAGGCCAATGCCGGTGAAGAGCCCGAGGATGTCGAAGGGGCTTTCCGCCTCGAGTTCCTTGCAGACGTCGTCCTCGGGAAACTCGGTGACGTTGAAGATCACGTCGCTGCAGAGTGCGCGAAACTCGTCGGGCAGCCGATCGAAGGCAGCCTGAGCCATGACCTCGAAGGCCTCGATCGAAGGCGCGCGGGCGCCGTCCCAGTCGATGTCCGGCGCAGCCTCGGCCGCGGCACGCGTGTCGGGGACGCTACCCATCACCAGACCTTCAGCTGATGGCCGAGCCACCAGGCGAGCACGACGACGCCGAGGAGCGAGAGCGAACGCCCGATGCGCCGGCCCCAGAGCTCGATCCTGTCGCCTTCGGGGGCATCCTTCGCGCCGAAATGATCCGCCGCCCGGCCCATGGAGGAGCCGAGCAGGCTTTCGCTGTCGCGCTTGACGCGGTCGAGCGCGGCTTGCGCCTCGGCGGCGCGGGCGGATTCGCGGGGGTCGTTCGACATGGCGCTTTCTCCCCGCGATACCCGATCAGCCGAGCTGCCTCACATCGACGAAGCGGCCGACCAGCGCGGCGGCCGCCGCCATCTGCGGCGAGACGAGATGGGTGCGGCCCTTGAAGCCCTGGCGGCCCTCGAAATTGCGGTTCGAGGTCGAGGCGGCGCGCTGGCCCGGCTTGAGCTGGTCGGGGTTCATGCCCAGGCACATCGAGCAGCCCGGCTCGCGCCATTCGAAGCCGGCGGCGAGGAAGATCTTGTCCAGCCCCTCCGATTCGGCCTGCTGCTTCACGAGCCCCGAACCCGGCACGATCATCGCGTAGTCGAGCGAGCCGGCGATCTTCTTGCCCTCGACGATCTTGGCGACCGCGCGCAGATCCTCGATGCGGCCATTGGTGCAGGAGCCGATCCAGATCACGTCGAGCGGGATCTCGGTCATCTTCGTGCCGGGGGTGAGGCCCATATAGTCGAGCGCGCGCTGCTTGGAAGAACGCTTGGTTTCGTCCTCGATCAGCGCGGGGTCGGGCACGGCGCCCGCGACCGAGACGACGTCCTCGGGGCTTGTGCCCCAGGAGACGATCGGCGGCAGGTTGTTGGCGTCGAGCCTGACGATCCGGTCGAAATGGGCGCCCTCGTCGGTGTAGAGCGTCTCCCAGTAGCGCAGGGCCTCGTCCCAGGCGGCACCCTGCGGCGCCTTGGGCCGGCCCTTCAGATAGGCATAGGCCTTCTCGTCGGGGGCGACCATGCCGGCGCGGGCACCGCCCTCGATCGACATGTTGCAGACCGTCATGCGGCCTTCCATCGAGAGCGCGCGGATGGCCTCGCCGGCATATTCGATGACCGAGCCGGTGCCGCCGGCCGTGCCGATCTCGCCGATGATGGCGAGCGTGATGTCCTTGGCGGTGACGCCCTTGGCGACCGTGCCGTCCACCTGGACGAGCATGTTCTTCGCCTTCTTCTGGATCAGCGTCTGGGTCGCCAGCACATGCTCGACCTCAGAGGTGCCGATGCCATGGGCGAGGGCTCCGAAGGCGCCATGCGTCGAGGTGTGGCTGTCGCCGCAGACGATGGTGGTGCCGGGCAGGGTGAAGCCCTGCTCGGGGCCGACGATGTGGACGATGCCCTGGCGGATGTCGCGCTCGTTGAAGTACTCGACGCCGAAATCCTTGGCGTTCCTGGCGAGCGCCTCGACCTGGATGCGGCTCTCCTCCTCCGCGATGCCCTTCGAGCGATCGGTGGTGGGGATGTTGTGGTCGACGACGGCCAGCGTCTTCTCCGGCGAGCGGACCTTGCGGCCGGTCATGCGCAGCCCCTCGAAGGCCTGCGGGCTGGTGACCTCATGGACGAGGTGGCGGTCGATATAGAGCAGGCAGGTGCCATCCTCCTGCCGGTCGACGATGTGGTCGTCGAAGATCTTGTCGTAGAGCGTGCGGGGAGCGGAAGTCGCGGTCATGGCGCTCGAGCCTCGGGTCGGGAACTGCGGTGGGAAACTGGAAAGGGCCGGCTCTGCGAACCGGCCTGCACGACGCATTCGCCTGTCGCCCGCGCGCGGCGCGGGTCTCAGGCGCGGGTAAGGCCCGCGGCGATCGAGGCGGTGAAGCGGCCGAAGAAGCGCCAGGGCAGGCGGGCATGGTCGTGCAGCGCCGCGAACCCTTGCGTCGTGGGCATGCGGCGCAGGTTCGCCTCGCGGCGAACCACGCAAAGCCGGCCATGCTCGCTCGCGGGGCGCTTCGTCATGGCGCGGTTCTAACAGTTCCAGACTGGGCCGGCAATGCGAGGCGGGCACATGCCAGGCCGAGCATGGCGCTGCCGGCGCGGGGCGGGGTCGAGCCGCTGCGCCCGCCAAGGGAACGGCCCGCCGCAAACGAAAAACGCGGCCCCGAGGGACCGCGTTCGATGTCGTATCGCTGACGCGAAATTGGACTTGGCGTGATCTTACTTGGCGTCTGCCTTGGCGCCCTTGGCGGGGCGGGCCTCGACGCGCTCGGCGATGCGGGCCGACTTGCCGCGGCGATCGCGCAGGTAATAGAGCTTGGCGCGACGCACCTTGCCCTTGCGGACGACCTTGATCGAATCGAGGTTCGGCGAAAACAGCGGGAAGACGCGCTCGACGCCCTCACCATAGGAAATCTTGCGGACGGTGAAGCTCTGGTTCAGGCCACCGCCGTTGCGAGCGATGCAGACGCCCTCATAGGCCTGGACGCGGCTGCGCTCGCCTTCCTTGACCTTCACGTTGACCTGCACGGTGTCGCCGGGCTGGAAGTGCGGGATCTCGCGGCCTTCGCTGAGCTTGGCGACCTGTTCCTGGTCGAGCTGTTCGATGATGTTCACGGGTCTCTCCAATTGCCGTTGTCGCGCTTGGCTGCGCGGGCGTTCGGCACGCTGTTTTCAGTTGAGTGCGCGGGCCATACAGGAGAAGGCGCGGCTTGTCGAGCCGGTGTCGGCGCCAGACGCGATGCGCCCGCGGGCTTGGTCGCCGCGGTGCCCGCGTGCAAAGGCTGGCGCAACGACAAGGACAGCCCAAGGGTCGGAACACCATGCCTCAGAACACCAGCAAAGTCGCCCTCGTCACCGGCGCCGCGCGCGGCATCGGCCTCGCCACTGCGAAGCGCTTTCTGGAGGAGGGCTGGGCAGTCGCGCTGCTCGACATCGAGGGCGATCTGCTGGCGCAGGCCGCCGCCGCGCTCGGCCGGCCGGAAGAGACGCTGGCGCTGCCCTGCGACGTCTCCGATCCCGATGCGGTGGAGGCGGCCTTCGCGGCGCTGACCGCCCGCTTCGGGCGGCTCGACGCGCTGGTCAACAATGCCGGCACGGCCGTGTTCAAGCCGCTGCTGGAGACGACGCTCGCCGAGTGGAACCGCGTCATGGCGGTCAACCTCACCGGCCCCTTCCTGATGACGCAGCTCGCCGCCCCGCTGATGGCCGAGACCGGCGGCGGCGCGATCGTCAACATCACCTCGATCTCGGGGCTGCGCGCCTCGACGCTGCGCGTTGCCTACGGCACGTCGAAGGCGGCGCTCGCCCATCTCACCAAGCAGCAGGCGGCCGAGCTCGCCTCGCTCGGCATCCGGGTCAACGCGGTCGCGCCCGGCCCGGTCGACACGGCGATGGCCAAGGCGGTGCACTCGGCCGAGATCCGCGCCGATTATCGCGACGCGATTCCGCTCGCCCGCTACGGGCTCGAGGAGGAGCTGGCGGCTTCGATCTTCTTCCTGTGCAGCGACCAGGCGAGCTATGTCACCGGCCAGACGCTGGCGGTGGATGGCGGGTTCGACGCGGTTGGAATCGGGCTCGCCACGCTCCGCGGCGAGCGCCGCAACCGCTGAGCGTCCAGCACTCCTTCGCATCCGTGTGGGTGCGGCGATGCGCGGCTTGCGGAGTACGCGCCCGCTTGCATCATCGCGCTCCGCGACAGGAGGGGATGCGGGATGACGCGACGCTGGCGATGGGCAGGGCTGATCGGGCTGGCGCTGGCAAGCGCGGCGCAGGCGGCGCCGCCCGACGGCGCGGTGGCGATCGGCGGCTTCGCGATCGACGCGACCGAGGTCACGGTCGAGGCCTTCGCGCGTCATGCCGCCGCGCGCGGCCTGCAGACGGCGGCCGAGCGCGAGGGCGGCGGGCATGAATATGTCGGCGGCTGGCAGCGCCGGCCGGGCTGGAGTTATCGCAGCCCTTCCGGCGCCCCGGCGCAGCCGACGGATCCGGCGGCGCATCTGACCTGGTTCGAGGCGCGCGACTATTGCGCGGCCAAGGGCGGGCGGCTGCCGACGCTCCCCGAATGGCGCGAGGCCGCCTTCACCGAGCGTCGCGCCGCCCCGAGCGACAGCTATGAGCGCGGCCGAACCTATCCCTTTCCCGTCGGCGACCAGCCCTCAGGCATGAACCTCGCCGGCACCGACCCCGCCGCTGGCGATGTCTGGGAGCGGCACGCTCCCACGGGGGCGACGCGGCGCGGCGTCAACGGCCTCTACGACATGGGCGGCAATCTCTGGGAATGGCTGGCCGATCGTCGCGGCAGCGAGGCGCTCACCGCCGGCGGTTCCTGGTGGTACGGCCCGGCCCAGACCCGCAGCGAGGCCCCGCAATGGAAGGAGGCGGATTTCACAGCGGTCTATATCGGGTTCCGCTGCGTTTACGGGTGAGGGGAGAGGGGTTCCCCGCGGGTCCCACGAAAAAAATAATCCCCGCTGCTTCCTTCTCACCCTAGGATGCCGCACCTCATCCCCGAGGGGCAGCCATCCGGAAGGCAAGCCATGGTGGGGATGGGCGCGGCGCCTGCGGCTGGCTTTGCACGCCAGACTCGGGAGGCTTCGGGGCACCGCCCTGGGGGTACTACGGCCCCTGTGCGAGGAGCTCGCTGGAACGGTCGCTGGCATCACGCCTTCGTCCCATGCCTGACGGCGCGACAACCCGATGAGGGGAACTGGCGTCTAGGGCTCGCGGCGGAGGCTGGCTTTCGACCCGATAAGCGCGGCCCGGAGACATAAATCGCCGACAAGCGGAGCGCCACGGGGCGTGCGGATGGTGGCTCAATCCATCCGCGCCGCATCCTGGCTCAATGGATGCGGCTGACTACCTACGCGCTTCGCGGCGCTCCGCTGCCCCTCATGACATCCGCCGCGCGTCAGCGCGGGCGGGGATTTCGGCTGTGTGCGTCATTCTCGGGCAAAGCGAAGCTAAGACCCGAGAATCTCAGGCCGATAAGGGCGAGGAGCCTCTCTCGTCCCGAGATGCTCGGGTCGAGCCCGAGCATGACGTGCGAGGCGCCGGCAGGTCTCAAATCAGTTTACATATGAACCTTTCTGCGGATAAGCATTGGTCCGGGCCTTGCGCCCGCCCGCGCTGTTCCGCAGTGTAAGGGCTTGAAAAACGGCATCGGCTGCCCGCTGCGCGGGTGAAAGCCGGGCGACGGGGAGGACGACGATGAACGCGACTGCCGCCACCCAGGCGAAGCCCGATCCGCGGCCGTGGCTCGCCCATTATCCTGCCGCCGTGCCGCCCGAGATCGGCGATCCCGGTACGCTGGCGGATCTGATCGGCCGCGCCTGCCAGACCTTTCCGACGCGCCCGGCCTTCGAGAGCTTCGGCAAGGCGATCAGCTTCGCCGAAACCGGCCGGGCCGCGCGGGCCTTCGTCGCCTGGTTGCAGGCGCAGGGCTATCGCAAGGGCGACCGCATCGCGCTGATGATGCCGAACATCCTGGCCTATCCGGCGACGATCTTCGGCGCGCTGCTCGGCGGCTACACCGTCGTCAACGTCAACCCGCTCTACACGGCGCGCGAGCTCGCCCAGCAGCTCAACGATTCCGGCGCGCGGGTGCTCGTCGTGATCGAGAACTTCGCCCATGTGGTCGAGGAGGCGAAGCCGCAGCTCAAGATCGAGCGCGTCGTCGTCGCGACCGCGGGCGATCTGATGGGCTTCAAGGGTCATATCGTCAATTTCGTCGCCCGGCGCGTCAAGAAGGTCGTGAAACCCTTCAACCTGCCGGGCTTCGTGCCGCTCGCGACGATTCTCGCCGGGTCCGACGCGATGGCGCCGGTGACGGTGACGCCCGACGATGTCGCTTTCCTGCAATACACCGGCGGGACGACGGGCGTCGCCAAGGGCGCGACGCTGTCGCACCGCAACGTCGCTTCCAATGTCGAGCAATGCGGCCTGTGGCTCGGCTGGGCGCTGGAGCCACCGCTGGGGCGAAGCGACTACCAGCACGTCATGGTGACGGCGCTACCGCTCTATCACATCTTCGCGCTGACCTGCTGCTGCCTGTTCATGCTGCGCATCGGCGCCAAGGGGCTGCTGATCGCCAATCCGCGCGACATTGCCGGCTTCGTGAAGACGCTGAAGGCGAGCCGCTTCACGCTGATCTCCGGCGTCAACACACTCTACAACGCGCTGGCCAACCATCCTGAATTCGCCCAGGTGAATTTCGACGAACTGCGCTTCGCGGTGTCGGGGGGCATGGCGACCCAGGCCGCGGTGGCCAAGCACTGGAAGTCCGTCACCGGACGCCCGATCATCGAGGGCTACGGCCTCTCGGAAACCTCGCCGGTCGCTTCGATCAACCGCCCGGACATTTCCGAATTCACCGGCACGGTCGGGTTCCCCCTGTCCTCGACCGAGATCGCCATCCGCGACGCCGAGGGGCACGACCTGCCGATCGGCGAATCCGGCGAGATCTGCATTCGTGGGCCGCAGGTGATGGTCGGCTACTGGAATCGCCCTGACGAGACCGCCAAGGTGATGTCGCAGGACGGCTATTTCCGCAGCGGCGACATCGGCGTGATGCAGCCGGACGGGCAGGTCCGCATCGTCGACCGGATGAAGGACATGGTCCTGGTCTCGGGCTTCAATGTTTATCCCAACGAGGTCGAGGACGTGATCGCCACCCATCCCGGCGTGCTCGAATCCGCGGTCGTCGGCCTGCCGGACGAGCATTCCGGTGAGGCCGTCACGGCCTTCGTCGTGCGCCGCGATCCGGCTTTGACGGCCGACGAGCTGCGCGCCTTCTGCAAGGAGAGCCTGACCGGCTACAAGGTGCCCAAGCAGATTTTCTTCCGGGAGGCCCTGCCGAAGACCAATGTCGGCAAGGTGCTGCGGCGGGCGCTGCGCGAAGAGGTCGCGAGCAAGCCCTGAGGCTTGGCGGGTGCGCCGGCCGGGGCGTCGCCTCGGCCCGGCCGCCGGTCTATGCTGGCGGAACGAAGCGGCGGGTGATCCGTTGCGTCGCGACGTTCCTGCCGAACCGGAGAGCGGCTGCTTGCCCCGTGCCTTGACCGAACTGCCCCTGCTGCGCCGCCTCAAGCCCGGGCTGCATGTCCATGACGACGACGCGCTGAACGCCGAGCCGCCGATCGCGCTGCTCTCTGACGCGATCACGCCGGCGGATGCCTTCTTCGTCCGCAACAATGGCGACGTGCCGGCCCTGCTACCGGATCGCGACTGGACACTGACGATCGACGGCGAGGTGGAGCGGCCCGCGCGCTGGACGCTGGACGCGCTGCGCGAGCGCTTCGAGACGGTGACGCTGACGGCCGTGCTCGAATGCGCCGGCAATGGCCGCTCGCAGTTTTCTCCGGCGACGGACGGTCTGCCCTGGCGGCTCGGCGCCGTCGGCTGCGCACGCTGGACCGGGGTGCGGCTCGCGGATGTGCTGGCGGAAGCCGGCCTGCGGCCCGGCGCCGTCTACACCGGGCATTATGCGCCCGACCGGCTGATCACCGATCCGTCGCGGCCGGCCCTGTCCCGCGGGCTGCCCATCGCCAAGGCAATGGCACCGGAGACGCTGATCGCCTTCGCGATGAACGGCGAGCCGCTGCCGCGTCTGCATGGCGGGCCGCTGCGGATCGTGGCGCCGGGCTTTCCAGGCTCGGCCTGGCAGAAATGGCTGGACCGGATCGAGCTGCGCGCCTGCGAGCATGACGGCGAGAAGATGGGCGGGACGAATTACCGCCTGCCCACTGTGCCGGTCGCACCCGGCGAGCCGCTCGATCCGAGCCGCTTCGCCGTGATCACCGACATGCCGGTGAAATCGCTGATCACCGCGCCGCTCGCGGGCTTCACCGCGACTTGCGGCGAGACCCTGACGGTCGCGGGCTTCGGCTGGAGTGGCGCGATCCCGCTCGCCGGGGTTCGCGTCTCCGGCGATGGCGGCGTGAGCTGGCAGGATGCAGAGCTGGAGGACAGCGAGGGGCCCTTCGCCTGGCGGCGCTTCAGTGCAGATCTCGTCGTCGAGCGGCCGGGTGCGATGTCCGTGCTCGCCCAGGCTCGCGACGCGCAGGGACAGGTCCAGCCCCTCGAGATCGTCTGGAATCCGCGCGGCTACTGCAACAATCAGGTCCATCGCGTCGCCGGGACGGCGCGCGAGGGCTGAGCTCTCAGGCTGCGATCAGGGCGCGCGCGTCGGCGCTGTCTGCGGTCGACGTCAGCAGTTCGCCTGCAACCACATCACGCCGGAAGCGCACCAGCGTGAAATCCGGGGCGCGGCCAGTGTTGCCGCGCTCGGTCAGCACCGTCAGCGGACGGCCGAGGCGGGTGGCGAGATGGGCGGCATGGGCTGCGCCCGCGGCCTCGCGCAGCCGCGACGCGCGCTCCGCGACGACCGGGCCGGGCAGCTGCGGCATCCGCGCGGCCGGCGTGCCGGGGCGGGCGGAATAGGGAAAGACGTGGACATAGCTCAGTCTGCATTCGCCGATGAGGTCGAGCGAGCGGGCAAACATCGCCTCGTCCTCGGTCGGGAAGCCGGCGATCAGATCGGCGCCGAAGGCGATGTCGGGCCGTAAGGAGCGGATTTCCGCGCAGAAGCGGATGGCATCGTCGCGGCCATGGCGGCGCTTCATGCGCTTCAGGATCAGGTCGTCGCCGGCCTGAAGCGAAAGATGCAGATGCGGCATCAGCCGGTGCTCGGTGGCGAGCGCCTCGCGCAGGTCGTCGTCGGCCTCCACGGCGTCGATCGAGGACAGGCGCAGGCGCGGCAGATCGGGCAGCTCGCGTAGGATCAGGCGCACCAGCCGCCCGAGCAGCGGGGTCTGGTCGAGGTCGCGGCCATAGCTCGTCAGGTCGACGCCGGTGAGGACGATCTCGCGCGCGCCGCCCTCCAGCAGCGCGCGGCACTGCGCCACGACGGCGTCGGGCGCGAGCGAGCGCGAATTGCCGCGGCCGAAGGGGATGACGCAGAAGGTGCAGCGATGGTCGCAGCCGTTCTGGACCTGGACGAAGCTGCGCGTCTGCCGGGCGGCGCGGCCGCTTTCGACCGGCGCGAGTCGCGTGCGGGCCATGATGTCGCCGACGGCGATCTTGTCGCGCGGATCGGTCTCGGCGGCGCCGAGGCTGTTCGAGCGGGCAAGCGCCGACCAGGTCGCCGGCTCCAGCTTCTCGGCATTGCCGATGACGCGGGCGGCTTCCGGCATCTGCGCGAAACGCTGCGGCTCGATCTGCGCGGCGCAGCCTGTGACGACGACCGGCCGGCCGGGCTGCTCCCGGTGCAGTTTGCGGATCGCCTGCCGAGCCTGCCGGGTGGCCTCGGAGGTGACGGCGCAGGTGTTGACGACGGCGAGATCGGTGAGGCCCGCGGCCTCAGCCTGACGCCGGAGAGCCTCGCCCTCGACGATGTTGAGGCGGCAGCCGAAGGTGACGACCTCAAGGGTCATCAGGCGGCGGTCTCGAACAGCTCGGGGGCGAGCGTGCCCTCCCATTCGAATTCGACGGGGCCGGTCATCAGCACATGGCCGTCGCTCTCGCGCCATTCGATGGTGAGGTCGCCGCCCGGCAGGCTGACCACGGCCTTCCGCGCGCTGAGTTCGCGGCGCACCGCCGCGACGAGAGCCGCGCAGGCGCCCGAGCCGCAGGCGCGGGTGATGCCGGCGCCGCGCTCCCAGACGCGCAGCACGATATGGTCAGGCGCGGTGACGGCGGCGAGCTCGATATTGGCGCGATCAGGGAAGATCGGGTGGTTTTCGAGAAGCGGGCCGATCTGCTCGAGATTGAAGCGATAGGGGTCGTCGACGAAGAAGACGGCGTGGGGGTTGCCCATGTTGACGGCGCAGGGCGTGTGCAGGATCGGATCGTCGATCGGGCCGATCTGAAGCTCGAAATGCGCGGTGTCGTGGAAGGGCTCGGCCAGCGGGATGTCCTCCCAGTCCAGCCGGGGCGTGCCCATGTCGACGGTGAAGACGAGGTCGCTATCGCGCCGGGCCGGCAGGAGGCCGGCCTTGGTCTGAAGGGTCAGCGCCGTCTTCACGGCATCGCCCATCGCAGGATCGGCCAGCATCGCCCAGGCGACGCAGCGCGTGCCGTTGCCGCAGGCGCCAGCCTCGGAGCCGTCGGTGTTGTAGATCCGGACGAAGGCGTCGGTGCCGGGAGTCAGCGGATCGTGGAGGACCATGAGCTGGTCGAAATGCGCGCGCGGCTCGGCCGCGATGGCGCGCGCGTCGTGCTCGCTGACGCGCAGCTTCGTCCCGCGCAGGTCGAGCACGGTGATCTCGTTGCCGAGACCGTTCATCTTCAGGAACCGGCGATGGGCGAGGGCGTTCATTCCGTCACATATCCCATGACTTGCAGGGTCTATGAGGGAGGCGACGTGAAAAAGCCACCCTTGCGATGATTTCCTGTCTTAAGTGGATGTTCCATATTGCGCTGCAAGAGCGCGAATCGAATTTGGCGCCGTGTTCCGTGGCAGGACGTTGACGATGCAGCATTTCCGGATCGCTGTCGGGGCGTTCGCCGCCCTCCTGAGCGTCGGCGGCATCGCCGCGGCGCAGACGCGGGTGGCGCCGCCCAGCGCCGTCGAATCGGCGCCGCTGGCGCCGCCGCCGGGCGCGGCTGTTCCGGCCCAGCCCGTGCCCGCACAGGCTCAGCCCGCTCCCGCACCGACGCCGCCGACCGCCGTGCCCGAGCCCGTTCCCGGCCCGCAGCCGGTCCAGCCTGCGCCGGCGCCTCAGCGTCCGGTGACGCCCGAGCCCGTCCAGCCGGCCCCGACGCCGCAGGTTCCGCTGGAGCCTCAGCCCGTCCAGCCGCCGCCGACGCTGCCCGCGCCCGGTCCGGTCCAGCCCGTCCAGCCGCCGACCCTGCAGCAGCAGACCGGCGTGCTCGATCCCAATGCGACGCTCGCCGGCAAGCGCGGCGACCAGAGCGATGTCGACGAGGTGCTGCTGGTCGCCAAGCCCGTGCTCAAGCTCTCCGGCGCGGCGAGCTGGGACGAGGGCTTCAAGCGGCTGGCGGAGAGCTTCCGCGTGCTGCGCCAGGAAGCCGAGCGCGCGCGCCTGCCGGTCGCCGGACGGCCGCTAACGCTGTTTCTGGAAACCGACGACAACGGCTTCCGCTACGAGGCGATGCTGCCCGTCGGTCCCGCGCCCGAGGGCGAGCGCAACGCCACCTTCGGCAATGGCGTGCGCCCGGGGCTGACGCCGGCCGGGCCCTCGCTGCGCTTCGTCCATGTCGCGCCCTATGACGACATCGACTCGACCTATGAGACGATCACCGCCTATCTCGAGGCCAAGAGCATCACCGTGAAGGACGCGTTCCTCGAGGAGTATGTCGGGGACCTTACCGATCCGGCCGACCCCAATCTCGAGATCAACGTCTACGTCCAGCCGCGCTGATCGAGCGCTCCCGTTCAGGCCTGCAAGCTCAGGCCTGCCAGCTCAGCCCCGGCCGCATTGCGCGGAAGCGCTCCTCGGGCAGGCCGGCGGCCGAGAGCGCCGCGGCGAGCGCGGCCGGCGGACGCTCGATGCCCTCGTCGGTCAGCTGGAACGTGCCCCAATGGTGGCCGAGCGCCGCCTCGGCCCGCAGCGCCAGCATGACCTGCACCGCTTCCTCCGGGTTCATGTGGTTGTCGCGCATGAACCAGCGCGGCTCATAGGCGCCGATCGGCAGCACGGCGAGGCTGAAGGGGCCGAGTTCGGCGCCGAGGCGGCGATAGAGCGAGCCGTCGTGATAGCCGGTGTCGCCGATGTGGAAGATGCGGGTTCCGCCGCCCTCCAGCACGAAGGAGCACCACAGCGCCATGCGCCGGTCGAAGGCGCCGCGCGCCGACCAGTGGTAGCTCGGTGTCAGCGTGACGCTCACGCCGTCGGACAGGGGCAGGCGGGCGGACCAGTCATGCGCTTCGGCGCGGGCTTCCGGAATGCGGGCCCTGACGATGGTGTCGTTGCCGAGCGGCATGATCATGCGCGGCTGATCGCGTTCATGCAGCCGCGCCAGCGTCTCGATGTCGAGATGGTCGTAATGGTTGTGCGTGATCAGGACGGCGTCGATGCGCGGCAGGTCGTCGAAAGCGACACCCGGATCGTTGACGCGCCGCGGGCCGATGAAAGAGAGCGGGCTGGCGCGCAGTGAATAGACCGGGTCGATCAGCAGGTTGAGGCCGCCGATCTGGTAGAGGAAAGAAGCATGTCCGAGATGGACGATGCGGACGCCGTCGACGCGGGCGGGCGGCTTGTCCTGCGGCGGGGCGGGGTAAGTCTCGGGAAAGGCCTCGCGGTCGCGTTTGGAGGTCTGCCATTTCAGCACATCGGCGAGCCCCTTGGTCACGGGCCGGCCGTCGGTGAAGACGACGCCGTTGAAATTCTCGGTCACGGGGCCCTGATAATAGGGGTTTCGCGAGCGCGAGATCGAAGCCCATGCGGCGCTGCCGGTGCCGAGCAGGGCGGGGATCCCGAGGAGGGTGAGGAGCTTGCGGCGGTTCATGCCGCAGAAAGTGGGTTCGCGCCGCCGCGGGTCAAGCCGGCACCGTTCACGGTCGCTTGACCGCCATCACATGAAGCCAGGCTGTCGGCTCGCCGTCATAGCCGCCGCCGGTCTCCTCGCCGATGACGAGGCTCTGCCAGCCCGCGGGCCCGTAGGCGGACCGCAGCCAGTCCGGCGAGGGATAGTTGAAGTAGCGGCCGAACCGGTCCCGCCCCTCGGCGGTGCCCGCCTTGAAGCTGGCGTAGAACAGCCCGCCAGGTTTCAGCGCCCGGTGAATGCGCGCGAGAATCGCGGGCAGCGCCGTGCGGGGGACGTGCAGCAGGCAGGCATTGGCCCAGACGCCGTCGAACGCCTCGATCGCATCGATGTCCTCGAAGAGCAGCACCTCGACCGGCCGGCCGAGACGACGGCTCGCCTGCTCGGCGAGTTCCGGCGAACCGTCGGTGGCGAAGAGGTCGAGGCCGCGATCGAGAAGCGCGACGCTGTCATGGCCGCCGCCACAGCCCAGTTCCAGCACGCGGGCGCCGGGCGGCAGCGCCGCGGCGAAGGCGGCGATGCGGGCATGCTCAGCTTCGCGGGAGCGCCCCGCATAGGCCTGGGCCTCGGCGGCATAGAAATCGAGCGTGGCGGTGTCGCGGGCTGTCATGTTCGTTTCGCCTTCAGCGCGTGCCGGTCCGCATCGCGAGGGTCGCGATGCCGGCGCCGATCAGTAGCGTCCCGCCGGTCCGGTTGATGGCGCGGATTGCGCGCGGGCTGCTGACGACCGCGCGGGCGCGGGAAGCGATGAGCGCGTAGCCGAAGGCGTTGGCGGCGGCCAGCGTCACGAAGGTCGCCTCGAAGATCAGCATCTGCGTCCAGAAATCGGCCTTGGGGTCGAGGAACTGCGGCAGGAAGGCGACGAAGAAGGTGATGCTCTTGGGGTTCAGCGCCGTGACCAACCAGGCATGGCCGAGCATCTTGAGAGAGGACACCGCATCCTCGCGCGGCTTGGCGTCGAGCGTGCCGCCGGCGCGGAAGAGCTTGATGCCGAGCCAGACGAGATAGGCCGCGCCCGCCCATTTCAGCGCGGTGAAGACGGTGGCCGAAGTCGCCAGCAGCGCGCCGACGCCGAGCATGGAGAGCGTCATCGCCGTGAAGTCGCCGAGCGCGACGCCGGCTGCTGTGGGTAGCGCCGTGCGCCAGCCCTGGCCGAGTGCATAGGAAACGACGAGCAGGATCGTCGGGCCGGGAATGACCAGCAGGACGGCGGTGGCGGCGGCGAAGGCGGCCCAGGTTTCGAAGGTCATGACGCTGTTTCCCGATGGCGTCGGGCGAGCCATCCCCAGGATGGCCGGCTTGTAAAGAGGCTCAGCGCGGCGGCCGGTTCGAGCCGAACCATCCGACGGGCCCGGCGGACATCTCGACGCGCTTCTCCGGTTCGCCCGCCACGACCAGCGCCCACCAGGCGCGGTATTGCGTCTGCGGGTCCTTGGCGAGCGCGATGCCGAAGCGGGTGGCTTCCTTCATCCGCAGATTGGCGTCATGGCCTGACGAGGCGCGCCAGCCGGCGAAGGCTTCTTCCGTCGAATAATAGCCGCCTCCGAGATTTTCCGCCGCGCGGGCGGCGTCGAGGCCGGCGGCATGGACGCGCGAGGCGAAATTGCCGGCGGCGTCGTGCGAGAGCGTATTGGCGCGCGCCATGGCATCGGCCTGGCGCTGGGCCATGGCGCTCAGGGCGGGATCGAGCCTCACAGGCCCGAGGCCCTGGCTGGCGCGATAAGCGTTGAAGATGCGGCTGGCTTCGGCTGGATCGAGGGTGACCGCCGCTAGGCGGGCCGTGGCGCGCGGATCGAGCGGCGTCTCGCGGCGCGGTTCGCCGGCGCAGCCGGCGGCGAGGAGGGCGAGGGCGGCAGCGGCAAGGAGAGGGCGCATGGGCGAGGATGGGTCCGGCATCGCTTGGGAGCCTGCGGCGCTAACGGGCCATCATGGCGAGATTGCTGCGGCGGCCCCGCCAACCTTGACTTTTGCCCCGATCTGCCGCTTTAACCGCGTCATCCGTTTCGCCGACATCGTCGAGACCGCATCCGCCGACCGGGCCGCCTCGCGGCTATATGAGCCCGGAGGTCAACGCCCGACAGCGCGTCCGCGCCCTCGGGCGCGAAACCGTTTGGCGATGGGGCTTCGCGCGGTCGGTCCCTGAAGGCAAGCAAGCAGGTCCGCATGTTCGGCACGCTCAGCGACAGGTTATCCGGCATCCTCTCGGGGCTGACCCGCAGGGGTTCGCTGACCGAGGAGGACGTCAACGCCGCGCTGCGCGAGGTGCGCAAGGCGCTGCTCGAGGCCGACGTCGCGCTCGAGGTTGTGCGCAGCTTCACCGACAAGGTCCGCGAGCGGGCCGTCGGCGCCGAGGTGCTGAAGTCGGTCACGCCCGGCCAGCAGGTCATCAAGATCGTCAACGACGCTCTGATCGACATGCTCGGCGGCGACGGCGAGGGCATCACCTTCGACGCAGTGCCGCCGGTGCCGATCCTGATGGTCGGTCTGCAGGGCTCGGGCAAGACGACCTCGACCGCCAAGATCGCCAAGCGCCTGACTGACCGCGCCAAGAAGCGCGTGCTGATGGCCTCGCTCGACACGCGCCGCCCGGCCGCGATGGAGCAGCTTGCCATCCTCGGCAAGCAGGTCGGCGTCGAGACGCTGCCGATCGTCGCCGGCCAGTCCGCCGTGCAGATCGCGCGCCGTGCGATCGAGGCCGCTCGTCTGGGCGGCTACGACGTGGTGATGCTCGACACCGCCGGCCGCGTCACGCTTGACGACACGCTGATGGCCGAGGTCGCCGAGGTGAAGGCGGCGACCAATCCGCATGAGGTGCTGCTCGTCGCCGACGCGCTGACCGGCCAGGACGCCGTCAACACGGCGCGCGCCTTCGATGCCCGCGTCGGCCTGACCGGCATCGTGCTGACCCGCATGGACGGCGATTCCCGCGGTGGCGCGGCGCTCTCGATGCGCGCCGTCACCGGCAAGCCGATCAAGCTCGTCGGCACCGGCGAGAAGATCGATGCGCTGGAGGATTTCCACCCCTCGCGCGTCGCCAACCGCATCCTTGGCATGGGCGACATCGTCAGCCTGGTCGAGCGCGCGGCCGAGACGGTCGATGCCGACAAGGCCCAGGCGCTGGCGCAGCGCCTCGCCAAGGGCAATTTCGACCTCGCCGACATGCGCATGCAGCTCCAGCAGATGGAGAAGATGGGCGGTCTCGGCGGCGTGATGGGCATGCTGCCCGGCATGAAGCAGATGCAGGGCCAGCTCGCCAATTCGGGCGTCAACGACAAGATGATCCGGCGCCAGATCGCGATCATCGATTCGATGACGGCGGCCGAGCGCAAGAACCCCGACCTGCTCAAGAACAGCCGCAAGAAGCGCATCGCCGCCGGCTCGGGCACGAGCCCCGAGGCGATCAACAAGCTGCTCAAGATGCATCGCGGCATGGCCGACATGATGAAGGCGATGAGCAAGCAGAAGGGCGGCATGCTCGGCAAGCTCGGCCAGATGTTCGGCCTCGGCGGCGGCATGGGCGGCCTGCCGGCCGGAATGCCCGACCCGTCGAAAATGGATCCGGCGCAGCTCGCCGAACTGCAGAAGCAGCTCGGTGCGGGCGGGGGCATGCCGGGCCTGCCTCCGGGCGGCTTTCCGGGCCTGCCCAAGGGCGTGACGCCGCCGGCGGGGATGATGCCGAAGCTGCCCGGTCTTGGCAGCGGGCTTCCGGGGCTGGGGGGCTCCAACCCCTTCGGAGGCAAGAAGAAGTGACCAAGCCCACCGAAATGCGCGTCGGCATGTTCGACGTGTTCAAGCAGGTCAAGGCGCGTCTCGACGACGCCAACCTGTCCTATGAGACGTCGTCCTATCGCGACGACGCCTTTTCCTTCCTCGTGCATGCGCCGGGTGAATACTGGGAGATCGACGTGCTGGAAGACGGCTCGATCGATCTCGAGATCTTCACCTCGACGGGCATGAAGGACGATCCCTGGGCCGCGATCGACCAGCTGGTCGACGACAACAAGCCCTGATTTCCACCGCAACGCCCAAACGTTCAAAACCCAAGGAAAGACGCGAATGTCCCTCAAGATCCGCCTGACCCGTGGCGGCGCCAAGAAGCGCCCGTACTACCGCATCGTCGTCGCCGATGCCCGCTCGCCGCGCGATGGCCGCTTCATCGAGAAGATCGGCTCCTATGATCCGATGAAGGCGAAGGATTCGCCGGAGCGCGTCGTGCTCGACGTCGAGAAGGCCAAGGAGTGGCTCGCCAAGGGCGCCCAGCCGACCGACCGCGTGCTGCGCTTCCTGGACGCCGCCGGCCTCGCCAAGCGTCCGGTCCGCAGCAACCCGGCCAAGGGCGTTCCCGGCGAGAAGGCCAAGGAGCGCGCCGAGAAGAAGGCCGCCAAGTCCGCCGCTCCGGCCGAAGCCGAGGCGTGATGCTGGTTGCGGCCACCGCGTCGTTCTCGGGCGAAGCTTTGCTTCGGCCCGAGACCCTCTGGCAGGAGATGCTCGGGTCAAGCCCGAGCATGACGGTGCATGGCCGCTGACGACAAGCTCATCCTGCTCGGCGTCATCGGCGCCGCGCATGGCATCAAGGGCGAGGTCCGGATCAAGGCCTTCACCGGCGATCCGCTGGCCATCGCCGAATATGGCCCGCTGACCGACGAAAAGGGCCGGCGCTTCGAGATCGCCGAGATCCGCCCGGCCAAGGAGGTCGTGGTTGCCCGCCTCAAGGGCATCACCAGCCGCGAGGCGGCCGAGAGCCTCAACGGCGTCAACCTCTTCGTGTCCCGCGACAAGATCCCGGCGCCCGAGGACGAGGACGAATTCCTGCAGGCCGATCTGATCGGCTGCGCGGTCGTTGGCCCCGACGGCGCGGTGCTGGGCACGGTGACCACCGTCGCCAATTACGGCGCGGGCGATCTGCTCGACATTCTGCTGCCGGACGGGCGCTCGGTGCTGATGCCCTTCACCAAGGCGTTCGCGCCGCGCATCGACATCGCCGCCCGGCGGATCGAGGCGGTTCCGCCCGAGGGACTGTTCGAGGCCGACGATGACGACTGAGCCGAACCGCGCCAGCGCCAAGGCCTGGGACCAGCCGGCCGGCGCGCTGATCTTCGACATGGACGGCACCATCGTCGACAACATGCGCTTCCATGACGACGCCTGGGAGAGCTGGCACCGCGAGCACGGCCTGCCCTTCGACCGGCCGGCCTTCTTCCGGACCACGGCCGGGATGGCGGTCGGCGAGATCGTCGGCCCCTACTTTCCGGGCGTCGCCGCCGAGGAGATCGCGCGGCTGGGCGAGGCCAAGGAGGCGCTCTACCGCGAGACCTACCGGCCTCATGTCGCGCCGCTGCCGGGGCTGCTGCCGCTGATGGCCCGCGCCCACAGCTTCGGCGTGCCGATGGCGGTGGCCTCCGCCGCACCGCCGGAGAACATTGCGCTGGTGCTCGATACGCTGGGCCTGCGCTCCGAATTCGCGACCGTGATCTCGCCCTCGCAGGGCTTCCGCGGCAAGCCGCATCCGGACATGTTCGTCGAGGCGGCGCGCCGCATGGGCGTGGCGCCGGAGACCTGCCTCGTCTTCGAGGACGCCCCCAACGGCGTCGAGGCGGCGCGGCGGGCCGGCATGCGCGCCGTCGCCATGCTGACCATGCTCGGCGCGGAGGGCTTCGCGGCCTATGACAACGTCGTCGCCTCCGCGACGGACTTCAACGCGCTGGACCGGCTGCCGGCGCTGCGCTTCGGTTAGAGTCCAACTCGTTTCAATGTTCTGCGCCGTCATCCCGGACAAGCGGCGTGAGCCGCGCCGATCCGGGATCCATTCCGGAACGGTTCAGGCATGGATCCCGGGTCTGCGCTGCGCTCCGCCCGGGATGACGGCGCGTCTCCAGTTCTAGTCCGGTAAGGTCCACCCATGCCGTTCCGCGCCTCCGTCCTTACCCTCTATCCGGAGATGTTTCCCGGGCCGCTCGGCGTATCGCTCGCCGGCGAAGCGCTGCGGCGTGGGCTGTGGTCGCTCGAGACGCACCAGATTCGTGACCATGGCATCGGCCGGCACCGCAATGTCGACGACAACCCGGCCGGCGGCGGGGCGGGGATGGTGCTGCGCTGCGATGTGCTGGGCGCGGCGATCGACGCCGCCGTTCCCGCCGGTGATACGCGCCCGCGGCTGCTGATGTCGCCGCGCGGGCGGCCGCTGGCGCAGCGCCAGGTGCGCGAGTGGGTGGCCGGCGAGGGTGTCGTCATTGTCTGCGGGCGCTTCGAGGGCGTCGACGAGCGCGTGATCGAGGGGCGCGGGCTGACCGAGGTCTCGATCGGCGACTACATCCTCTCGGGCGGCGAGATGGCGGCGCTGGTCTTGCTCGACGCCTGCGTGCGGCTGATCCCCGGCGTGATGGGCAAGGAACTCTCGGGCGAGGACGAGAGCTTCGAGAACGGACTGCTCGAATATCCGCACTACACCCGCCCGCGCGAGTGGGAGGGCCGGGGCCTGCCCGATGCGCTGCTCTCGGGCGACCACGCCCGCATCGCGAAGTGGCGACGGGCCGAGGCGGAGCGCATCACGGCGGAGAGGCGGCCGGATCTGCTGAAGGACCGGAGCGGCGGCTGAGCAGCGCCCGTCATGCTCGGGTCAAGCCCCAGCATGAAGACGCCTCAGGGATAAGCCGTCACCGGCAGTTTCTCGGCCAGCCAGCCGCCTGCGCCGAGCATGCCGCTGCGGACCACCAGGATGTCGCGGAAGCCGCGACCGGCGAGCTTTTCGCGCGTCGAGGCCGCAAGCGCGCCGCTGCGGTCGATCAGGGCGATGCGTTTGCCGCGATGGTCCAGTCGCAGGCCGGCCAGCCGGACCTCGAAGGCGGGCGTCTCCACGTCGAGCCCGATCGCGCCCTGCGGCAGACCAGTGTCGCGCCATTCGGCGGGCGGCCGGATGTCGATGAGGAGGAGGGTGCCGGCGCGGGCGGCCTCGTAGGCTTCGCGGGCCGTCAGGGATTGCGGCGCCTGCGCCCAAACGAGAGAAGCCGGGAGCACGAGGCTCCCGGCCAGAAAGGACCGTCGCGGCAGGCCGCGCAGGCTCATGCGCCGATCAGCGCAGCTCGGCGCAGAAGCGCTGGATGCGGCGGCAGGCCTCTTCCAGCTTCTCGTCCGAGGTGGCGTAGGAGATGCGGAAGTTCGGGCCCAGGCCAAAGGAGGAGCCGTGCACCGCGGCGACGGCTTCCGCCTCGAGGATGCCCATGACCAGATCCTCGTCGGTCTCGATGACCTTGCCGTTGGGCATGGTCTTGCCGATCAGGGCCGAGCAGTCGGGATAGACGTAGAAGGCGCCTTCCGGCTTCGGGCAGACCAGGCCGCGGGTCTGGTTCAGCATGGAGACGACGAGGTCGCGACGGCGCTCGAAGGCCTTCTTGAAGACGGGCAGGTGGTCCTGCGTGCCGTCCAGCGCCTCGACGGCCGCCCATTGCGAGATCGCCGACGTGCCCGAGGTCTGCTGGCCCTGGACGAGGTCCATGGCGTTCATCAGATGCTGCGGGCCGGCCGCGTAGCCGATGCGCCAGCCGGTCATCGCGTAGGACTTCGAGACGCCGTTCATCGTCAGCGTGCGCTCGTAGAGGCCGGGCTCGACCTGCGCCGGGGTGACGAATTCAAACTCGCCATAGACGAGGTGCTCGTACATGTCGTCGGTGAGCACCCAGACATGGGGGTGGCGCATCAGGACATCGGTGAGCTTCTTCATCTCGGCGCGGCTATAGGCGGCGCCCGACGGGTTCGACGGCGAGTTCAGGATGACCCACTTGGTCTTGGGCGTGATCGCGCGCTCGAGCTCTTCCGGCTGGAGCTTGAACTCATTCTCGATCTTGGTCTCGGCGAAGGTCGCCGTACCACCGCAGAGCGCGACCATCTCGGGATAGGAAACCCAGTAGGGCGAGACGCAGATGACCTCGTCGCCCGGGTTCAGCGTGGCGAGCAGGGCGTTGTAGATGACATGCTTGCCACCGGTGGAGACGATCGTCTGGCTCGGCTTGTAGTCGAGCCCGTTCTCGCGCTTGAACTTGCGTGCCACGGCCTCGCGCAGCTGCGGGATGCCGGAGACGGGGGTGTACTTGGTCTCGCCGCGACGGATGGCGGCGATGGCCGCCTCCTTGATGTTGTCGGGCGTGTCGAAATCGGGCTCGCCGACTGAGAGCGAGATCACGTCCTTGCCCTGCGCTTTCAGGTCGCGCGCCTTCTGCGTGATGGTGATGGTCGCAGACGGCTTCACGCGCTTCAGGGCGTCGGCAAGGAAGGCCATGGGAGGTTCTCCGGATCTCGGACGAGGGCACGCCGCGGCGGGCGCGCGCGTGGTTTAGGACTCATGGCCGTCCATCGCAAGCGAGACTGCTTGATCGATGCCAGCAGCGACGCGAATTGGAGCCGACGCTAACCCATATCGGCGACGGCTCGAAAGGTGCATGCTGGGAGGGCAGGCCGGGGGGCCCATCGTGACCGGCGCGCCAGCGGCGCGCGGAAAGCAGCTCCGTGAAACTCAGGATCGGATACGAGCTCGACTACGATTTTCCCCAGCCGACCCCGCTGATCCTGATGCTGAACGTGCATTTCAGCCGGTTCTCGGATCTCGAAACGCCCGACCATATGCGCATCACTCCCTCAGTGCCGGTCAGCGCCTATCGCGACGGCTTCGGCAACTGGTGCACGCGACTGGTGGCGCCGCAGGGCCCTATGCGGATCACGGCCGACGCAATCATCGCCGATAGCGGCCTGCCGGAGGCCCAGAATCGCAGTGCGGGGCAGGTTCCCGTCGAGCATCTGCCCGAGGAGGCGATCGTCTTCCTGCTGGCGAGCCGCTTTTGCGATTCCGACCGGTTGCTCGATCTCGCCTGGCAGCTGTTCGGGCATACCACGCCCGGCGCGCCGCGGGTCCAGGCGATCTGCGACTTCGTCAACCAGCGCATCGCCTTCAACTACAACGACGCGAGCGTGACGCGCTCGGCTTCGGACGCCTATGCGGAAGGGCGCGGCGTCTGCCGCGACTATGCCCATCTGGCGATTGCGTTCTGCCGGGCGATGAACATCCCGGCGCGCTACTGCACCTGCTATCTCGGCGATATCGGCACGCCGCCGCCCTGGCCGCCGGGCGATTTCGCGGCGTCCTTCGAGGCTTATCTCGAGGGCGGCTGGCAGATGTTCGATCCGCGCAACAATGTCCCGCGCATCGGGCGCGTGCTGATCGCACGCGGACGCGATGCCGCGGATGTCGCCATTGCCACGACCTTCGGGCCGAACACGCTGACGGGTTTCAAGGTCTGGACCGACGAGGTGATCGAGGCATGAGCCATCGGCGGCGCGCCCGCTCGGGGAGCGCCGTCTCGGTCGGCCGCGATCTCAGTCGCGGAACAGCCCGGAGGTGTCCGGCTTCTTGGCCCGCAGCGGTGTCTTGCGGGCGAGGCCCTTGGCCTTGGGGGCCGAGGCGTCGGTGGCCGCCTCGTCCGGGCCCTGCCCGTCTCCGGCCGGTTCGGGCTGCGCAGGGGCGACGGCCGCAGGCTTCGCCGCGGCCGCCTTTTCGTCCGCCCTGGCCTGCTCGGCCGGGTCGATTGTCCTGAAGCGGATCATTTCTTCTTCGGTCCCGCGGCGCGCGCAACGGCTGCCGCGAAGGTCGCGGGCGCCGCCGCCTCTGCCTTGGGCTTGTCCTTCTTCGGCTTCTTGGCTTCGCGGTTTCCGCGCTGTTCGCCTTTTGCCATGGTCGGTCTCCCTTGGGTCTGAGGGTGCGGGATCGCGCCCCCGGTGGATCTCGGGCTCGAATCAGGCCTGGCCTGGATCGCGATGGACGCTGACGCTTGGGTCGATCATGAGGGCGGCTTTCGCCTGCCGCGGCCGGCCCGGCAGAGGCCGGGGCTCGTCATGTCGAAGCAGATACCGACTCTAGGCCAGACCGGCGGCGGGCGCACGCTGTTTCTGGCGGCCGCGTCATTCTGCGGCGTCGCGGGCGCGGCGGCGCTCTAGTGCCCGTACCGCTGCGGCCGTCCAGCGGGCACGGCCAAGGCAGGGAAAGCCGCGCCGGTTCAACCGCCTTGCGATGTCGGCCGGATCCGCGATGCCGACCTCGCGGAACTGGTCGATCAGGGCGCCGGCTGCGACGCTGTGGATTTCGGCGAGGTCGCGCGCCAGCCGGCGGGCGTCTTTTTCGGCCGCGGCATCTCCGCTCAGCGGATGCCCCGGCCGAAGTTCGGCTCGACCGGATGGGGCGAGAGCATCACCGCATTGGCATGGCCGCCCTCGAAGAGCGCGAAGCGCATGGCGTCCTTCTTGTCGCGAAAGACGCCTTCCGAGACGCCCTCGAGATCGCGGGCGACCCAGAAGCCAGCCTGCGAGCGGCCGACGAGGAAGAGATGGCTGGCGTCTGCTGGCGACGGCTGGATGGAACGGGACTGGCCCATCATCACGCTCCTCAACTCACCGCGGCCCAGGCGCGCAGGGCAATGATGCCGGCGGCCATCCCGGCGAAGAGGGCGAGCGCCGCCCATTCGGCCAGCAAGAAGCGGCGCGCGATACCGGCGCGTTGTGGCGAAGCGGCGCGGCGCGGCGTCGCGAGCGCGCCATAGACCGCGCGGATGCGCTGCTGCCGGCGGGTATGCGAAGTGGGGAACGGGATGGTCATGGTCACCTCCTGAGAGGCGAATGGTCTAGGTCCCGCCGGCGTAAGCGCGCGATGCGGAAGAGGGTGCGCAGGCATAAAGCGCCCGTAAACCGGAAGGGTTGCCGCCGGTGGGCGGGCCTGTCATGGCTCCGGCGATGGAACCCGCTGCCCCCACGGCGCCCGCGCCGATCGCGATCTATGTCGACGCCGACGCCTGCCCGGTGAAGGACGAGATCTTCAAGGTCGCCAGTCGGCATCGGCTGCATGTCTTCGTCGTGGCCAACAGCTTCATGATGCTGCCGCGCGAGCCCTGGATCGAGCGCATCGTCGTCTCGGGCGGGTTCGATGCGGCCGATGACTGGATCGCCGAGCGCGTTTATCGCGGCGCGATCGTCATCACCTCGGACATCCCCTTGGCCGATCGCTGCATCAAGGCTGGCGCCGAGGTCATCGGGCCGACCGGCAAGCCCTTCACCGAAGCCTCGATCGGCATGGCGCTGGCGACGCGCGACATGATGGAGGATCTGCGCGCGATGGGCACCGCCACCGGCGGGCCGAAGCCGTTCTCGGCACGCGACCGCTCGGCCTTCCTGCAGGCGCTCGACCTCGCCATCCAGCGGTTGAAGCGGGCCGGCTTCACGGCCGGCTGAGCTGCGACTAGGCCGTTGAATTCGTGGCGGCTTTGCCCGACTTCGCCCGTTCCCCTCCGCAGGGGAATGCTCTAATGCTGCGGCCAAGCCTGTCGCAATCGGGCCGCTCCGGGAGGAAGTTCATGTCGCTGACCCGCCGTTCCACGCTCGGCCTGATGGCTGGCGCCGTCCTCGCTCCGTCCGTCGTCCGGGCGCAGAGCTTCCCGGCCAAGGGCATCACCATCGTCGTGCCCTATCCGGCGGGTGGGCCGACGGACGCCATCGCGCGCTTCGTGGCGCAGGACCTGACGACCTCGCTCGGCCAGAGCGTCATCGTCGACAACCGGGCCGGCGCCTCGGGCGCGGTCGGCACGCGTGCGGTCGCCCATGGGGCCGCCGACGGCTACACCATCGTCTTCGGCAACAACCAGACGCATGGCAACAACATGTTCCTGCTGAAGGAGCCGGGCTACGACGCGGTCAAGGATTTCGCGCCGCTCGCCGGCGTCGGCGCCTTCGAGCATGCCTTCGTCGTGCGCAAGGACCTGCCGGCCAAGGACATCAAGGAGCTCGTTGCGCTCGCCAAGGCCGATCCCGACAAGCTGAACTATGGCTCGACCGGCGTCGGATCTGGCTCGCATCTCGCCATGGAGCTGTTCATGGCGCGCACCGGCATCAAGATGACGCATGTGCCCTTCCGGGGAGCGGCGCCGCTCGTGCAGGAGATCATCGGCGGGCGCATCGACATCGCCAATTCGACGCTGCCGAGCGTGCTGGAGCAGATCAATGCCGGCACGCTGCGCGCGCTTGCGCTGGCGAGCCCGGAGCGCAATCCGCGGGCCAAGGATATCCCGACGTTGCGCGAGCAGGGTGTCAGCAATGCCGACGCCGATTCCTGGGCCGCCTTCTTCGCGCCCGCCGCAACGCCTGTGGCGGTACAGGAGGCGCTGTCGAAGGCGATCCTGACCTCGCTCGCCAAGCCGGCCGTGTCCGAGCAGATCCTCAAGCTCGGCTTCACGATGAGGTTACGTGACCCCGCCGCCTTCCGGCCCTATCACCTGCAGGAAATCGCGACTTGGGAAAACATCATCAAGGCGGCCGGGGTGAAGCCGGAATAGCCTGACGCGAAGGAGCCGGCATGGCCGCAGCAGGGTTTGGTCAGCGGTTCGTCCTCGGTCTGCTTCTGCTGCTGTCGCTGGGCTGGCCCGGCGCGGTCCTTGCCATCGAGGCCGACCGCGAGCGGGTCTGGGCGCTGCTCGCCCGGTCGGGCCATGTCGTGCTGATGCGCCATGCCGATGCGCCGGGAACCGGCGATCCGGCCGGATTCCGGCTCGGCGACTGCGCAACCCAGCGCAATCTCGGCGAGCGCGGGCGCGACCAGGCAAGGCGGCTCGGCGATGAGTTCCGGCGCCGCGCCATCCCCGTGGCGCTGGTGCTCAGCAGCCAGTGGTGCCGGACGCGCGAGACGGCTGAACTGATGGCGCTCGGCCCGGTCGAGGACGAGCCGACGGCGCTAAACTCCTTCTTCGGCCGCCCCGGCGAGCGCGACGCCGCCACCGCCGCGCTGCGGCGGCGCCTGGCGACACTGCCCGCCGAGGCCGGGCTGGTTGTGATGGTGACGCACCAGGTCAACATCACCGCGCTGACCGGCGTCTTTCCGGCGTCGGGCGAGATGGTGGTGCTGAAGCGGGACGCGACCGGCGCGATCGCGACGGTGGGCCGGCTGCCGCCGCCGTGAGCGGGCCGTTAAGGGCCTGACCGGATGCCGGTCTGCGGCTCTTTAACCAATCGCGTTGACCTCAAGGAAACGCCTCCACGCTAAGGCAGATGCCGTGAGAATGCGGGGCATCGCCATGATCGGGTCGGCAGATGAGTTAGGCGCGGCACGCGGCAGGCGCGTCGCCTGGTCCATCGTCCTGTTCGTACTGCTGATCGATCTCGCCTGGCTGGGCTTTTCGTCCGTGTCGGTTTTGCCCTTGTCGCTGCTGGGGCCGCTGAGCGCGGCCGGGGCCCTGGCGCTGGGGGCGTGGTTCTACCGGACGCGTCGTGGCGAGGTCAGGCTGGCCGACGCGCTCGAGACGGCGGGCCAGACGATCGCCTTCATGGCCGTGGGCGCCTTGCTTTCCTATCTGATGGCGACACTCGGCTTTCCCCTGCAGGATGCGGCCTTCCAGGCCGCCGACCGATCGCTCGGGCTGGATTGGCTGGCTTATCTCAAGGCCGTGGATGCAAGGCCGTGGCTCGGTGCTCTGTTCTCGTTCGCCTATGCCAGCTTCATCCCGCAGGTCCTGCTCCTGATCATGGTGCTCAGCTTCACGGGCCGTGGCGAGGCGGCGCGCATCATGGTTCTGGCGATGATGATCTCCGGCGTGGTGACGATCGTGATCTCGGGCTTCGTTCCCGCCATGGCGATGTTCGTCCATCTCGGCCTCGGGCCGGCCGACTATCCCAATCTCTCGCCGGCAGCCTCTTTCGTGCATGTCGCCGACATGCAGGCCTTGCGGGCCGGCGCGCCCTTCACGCTCGATCTCGGCCGGGCTGAGGGGATCATCACCTTTCCCTCCTATCATGCCGCGCTCGGGCTTCTCATGCTCCTGGGCGCCTGCGCGCATCGCTGGCTGCGCTGGCCCTTCATCGGGCTGAACCTTGCGATGATCGCCGCGACGCCGATCGATGGCGGTCACTACTTCGTCGACGTTCTGGCGGGGCTCGTCATCGCCTCTGCGGCCTATGTCGCCGCGCGCCGCATCGTTGTTCCGCAGTCGGCTGGCCGCTCCGCGACAGCCTTCGCCGAGGCGCCCAAAATCCTCGCCAAGTCCTGATCCGCTGGAGTTCAAGGTTGCGAGGCGCGTTGACGTGCCTATCTCGTTGTCTGTGATCTCAACCAGCGGGAGCCCGGCGATGCGGATATCCACCTCGGCCCTGACGGTCGTCGTCATGGTGATGCTGACGGGATCGGCGCTGGCTCAGCAGCGCTATCCGTCGAGCGCGGGCGACCTCGTCGTCGAGACGGTGGCGGGCGGGCTCGAGCATCCCTGGGGGCTCGCCTTCCTGCCGGATGGACGGATGCTGGTCACCGAGCGGCCGGGGCGGCTGCGGCTGGTGGGGACGGATGGCAAGCTGTCGTCGCCGATCGCTGGCGTGCCCAATGTCGCCGGGCGGGGGCAGGGCGGGCTGCTCGACGTCGTCCTCGACCCCGGCTTTGCGCAGAACCGGACGATCTACCTCTCCTTCGCCGAGCCGCGGGCGGGTGGCAGCGGCACCAGCGTCGCCCGCGCCCGCCTCAACGAGCGCGGCACGGCGCTCGAAGGCACGAAGGTGATCTTCCAGCAGATGCCGACGATCGCCAGCAACATGCATTTCGGCTCGCGGCTTGTGTTCGACCGGGCGGGGGTGCTCTTCGTCACGGTCGGTGACCGCTACGGCCAGCGCGACCAGGCGCAGAATCCGGCCAACCATATCGGCAAGATCATGCGGATCGCTCCCGAGGGCGGGGCGCCGGCCGACAATCCCAGGATCGAGGGCTGGCAGCCGGAGATCTGGTCGATCGGCCATCGCAATGTCCAGGGCGCGGCGCTGCATCCCGAGACCGGCCAGCTCTGGACGGCCGAGCACGGTGCGCGCGGCGGTGACGAGGTCAACACGCCCAAGGCCGGCCGGAATTATGGCTGGCCGGTCGTCACCTTCGGCATCGACTATTCCGGCGCCAAGATCGGCGAGGGCACGAGCAAGGCCGGCATGGAGCCGCCGCTGTTCTACTGGGACCCCTCGATCGCCCCCTCGGGCGCAGCGTTCTACACCGGCGCGGTGTGGCCGGCCTGGAAGAATTCGCTCTTCGTCGGCGCGCTCGCCGGGCAGATGCTGGTCAGGCTCTCGACTCAAGGCGAGGCCGTGACGGGGCAGGAGCGGCTGCTCGAGGGCCTCGGCGAACGCATCCGCGACGTGCGCCAGGGTCCGGATGGGTTCATCTACCTCCTGAGCGACGCGCCCGACGGCAAACTGCTGCGGGTGCGCCCGGCGCGCTAGTCGGCGGCACCGGAAAGCGGCGAGACCGGCTTTCCGGGGTGGCAGTGGATTGCCGCGAGCGCTCGTCTGCGGTGATGATTCCTGCTACCGCGCTTCCCGGCTCAAGGTTCGGGAAGATCAGGCGATGCACAGCGGCACTCTTTCGATCGGGATCATCGGCGCGGGAATCATGGGCGAGCGGCTGCTCGGCGCCATTCTCGACCAGTCGCCTGCGCTGGTGACGGTCAGCGGCGTCTGGGACCCGGCGCCTTCGGCCATGGCGCGCATGGCCACGACATTCCCGCAGGTGCCGCGCCTCGCCGATCCGGCGGCCATCATCGCCGCCAGCGACTGCGTTTACATCGCCTCGCCACCGGCGTTCCATCTCGACCACGCGCGCGCCGCTCTGGCAGCTGGCAAGAGCGTCTTCTGCGAGAAGCCGCTGGCGGTCGATGTCGAGGACGCTCGCGCCTTCGTGGCAGAGGCGGGAAATAGAGGGGCCGTCAATTTTCCCTTCGCCTCTTCGCTGGCCGTTGCGACCTTGATGGACTGGATCGCGCAGGGCGCCGTCGGCACCGCCTCGCGCATCACGATCGAGGTCGCCTTCGCGACCTGGCCCCGGTCGTGGCAGGCCGAGGCCGCCGCCTGGCTGGACGGGCGGCAACAGGGCGGCTTCACCCGAGAGGTGGTGTCGCATTTCCTCTTCCTGAGCCGCAGGTTGTTCGGTCCGCTGCACGGTCTGACCGCGAGCGCGGCCTTTCCCGAGCCCGGACAGTCGGAGCGTTCGATCGAGGCGACGCTGATGGCCGGCGAGATTCCGGTCGCACTCAGGGGCAGCGTCGGGACGACGCCGAAGGACGACCACAACATCTGGATGCTGGAAGGCGACCGGGGCGCGGTGCGGCTTTGCGACTGGTCCTTTGCCGAACGCCGCCGGCCCGATGGGACATGGGAGCGTGCGGCCGATGCGCTGTCGCAGGTGGAGGCGCGGCCGATCGCGCTCAGGCGCCAGATCGAGGGTGTGGTCAGGCTGACGCGCGGGGAAGCGCACCACCTCGCGACGCTGACTGAAGCCCTGAACGTTCAGGAGATCGTCGAGGCCATTCTCGCCGATGGCGCGAGGGCCGCGGGGTAATCAAAGCCTGGCCTCAGACGATCTCCGCCAGACGCGTGTCCTGCGACAGCACCAGGCACCAATGCGGCTCGAAATCGGCGCCCAGCGGCCAGATGAAGTCCCCTGAAGATCTCCAGCAGGCGGGACTGGTAGCGCTCGAACCAGGCGCGCTGACAGAGCACGAACTTGGTCGCGCCGACGATGGTCTCGCGGTCGATGACGCAGAGCGGGACGATGTCGGGATTGGCCTCGAGATAGGCCTGCACCGCGACCATCAGCGTCGGGTAGCCAGGGTGGAGCATGTCGTCGAGGACGATCAGCCCGCCCTCGGCGAGGCAGGCGGTGGCCAGAGCGAGGTCCCGGCCGAGCGCGGCGCGGGAATGCTCGCCGTCGATATGGATGAAGCGTAGGGGCACGCCGCCAGCTTTGGCGAGGAGGTCTGCGGGCGCCATCGCGCCGGCATCGCCCTTGATCGTGCGGCGGCGCTCGGCCGCGATGCCGTGGCGGGCGCAATTGGCCTCGAAACGCTGCTCCACGCCGGGGTCCGGCCAGGAGAAGATATCGAGCGCCAGGGCGATTTCGTCCTGCTCGAGCGCGTGGGCGAGCGCAATGAAGAAGCGGCCCTCGAAGGCGCCGATTTCTGCGATCGGGCCGCGCAGGCCTTCCTCCGTCTGCAGCCGCAGCAGCCGCGCACAGATCGCCGCGGCGAAGCGCGATGACATGCCGACCACCTGGTCGTAGCCCGAGGCGAGATAGGCCTCGACCGCGTCATGGCCTGGGGTGGGGAGGGCGGGATTCGCTGGCTTATTCATGGTCCCACTGTGACGATGCGGCATGACGCTGTCACGCGGCATCGGGCCGGCAGAGCCCGGTCAGGCCTTGGCGTTGAAGATGAAGAAGGCGCCGGCCGCGATCAGCGCGAAGCCGATGGCGTGGTTCCAGGTCAGGCTCTCCTTGAGCCAGAACACCGAGAAGCCAGCGAAGACGGTCAGGGTGATGACCTCCTGCATCGTCTTGAGTTCGGCGGTCGAATAGACGGCCGAGCCGATGCGGTTGGCCGGCACCGCCAGCATGTATTCCGGCAGCGCGATCATCCAGCTTGCGAGGATGGCCAGCCAGAGTGCTGTGCTCTTGTAGCTGAGATGGCCATACCAGGCGAAGGTCATGAAGACGTTGGAGCCGACCAGCATGGCGACCGGCAGGACATGGGCGGCGGTAATGGAGGGCATGAAGGTTGTTCCCGTGGCGTGGCCGGGAACGCCCGGCGATCCGGTCTGTTCCTGCCGGCTGTCCGCTCAGCCGAAGCGCAGCTTCATCGAGAGGATGAGCAGCACGAGGCAGAGCGTCAGCGCATTGGCGAAGACGACCGGCCAGGAACCGATATGCAGCCCGTAGGTCAGCCAGAGCGCCGTCCCGGCCGCGAAGAGCGACTGCGTCCACAGCGAGATCGCCTTTGTGTCGCGGGTGCGGATGGTGCGCCAGGCCTGAGGCAGCCAGCACAGGCTGGTGAGCGCGGCGGCGGCGAAGCCGAGGATTTCGATGGAGGCGGGCGACATGGCGGGTTCCGGCGGGGGCTCGCGCTCTCATAGCGGGATTCGCCGCCGTGCGCTGCCGGCACGATGGTTAACCTCTCTTAACCGCCACGCCCTAGTTTCGCGTCATTCCTGCGATTCGGTGGAGACCATGCGCGCAACGATCCTGGCCCTGCCCCTTCTGCTCGCCGCCTCGGCCGTCTCGGCGCAGGGCAGCTTCCAGTCCTGCCTGTCCGGCCTGCGCAGCGATGCTGCGGCAAAGGGTGTCTCGGGGGCCACGTTCGACCGCGCCATGGCCGGTGTCGAGCCGGACATGAAGATCATCGAGGCGATGAACAACCAGCCGGAGTTCAAGACCCCGATCTGGGATTATCTCGGCACGCTCGTCGACGACGAGAAGGTCGCGGAAGGCCGCGCCATGATGCGCCAGCACGCCTCGGTGCTCGCGGCGGCCGAACAGCGCTTCGGTGTCGACCGTCACACCATCGCCGCCGTCTGGGGCGTGGAGAGCGATTTCGGCAAGGCCAAGGGCCGATGGCCGCTGGTGCAGGCGCTCTCCACCGGCGCCTGCCTGGCGCCGCGCCGCAACGCCTTCTTCAAGGGCGAGCTGTTCGCGACGCTGCAGATCATCCAGCGTGGTGACGTCCGCCCCGAGCGGCTGTTCGGCTCATGGGCCGGCGCCTTCGGCCACACCCAGTTCATCCCGACGACCTATCTGCGGCTCGCCGTCGACGGCGACGGCGACGGGCGGCGCGACCTCGTCGACTCGATCCCCGATGCGCTGCATTCCACTGCCAACTTCATGGACAAGGCGGGTTGGGTCACCGGCGCGACCTGGGGTTATGAGGTGCGCGTGCCGGACGGCTATTCCGGCCCGAGCGGGCGCAATCCCAAGCAGCCTGTCTCGTCCTGGGCGGCGCGGGGCATCGTCAAGTTCGACGGTTCGCCGCTCAACGGCACCGGCAATGCCGGGCTCTTGATGCCGGCGGGGCGCAACGGCCCGGCTTTCCTCGTCTTCAAGAACTACGACGCGGCCTACAGCTACAATGGTGCGGATTCCTATGCGCTCGCGATTTCGCTCCTCTCCGACCGGCTGCGCGGGCGCCCGGGCGTGCAGGGCGAGTGGCCGACCGACGACCTGCCGCTCTCGCGCGAGCAGCGGCGCGAGTTGCAGCGGCTCCTGATCGCGCGCGGCTACAATGTCGGCGAGCCGGACGGAGCCGTCGGCTCGCTGACTCGAGCCGCGATCAAGGAGGTCGAGGCCAGGCTCGGCCTGCCCCAGACCGGGCGGCCCGGCGAGAAGGTCCTGCGCGCGCTGAAGAGCGGTCGGGTCTAGCCTCGGAGTCATGCTCGGGCTTGACCCGAGCATCTCCTGCACGGGATTCTCGGGTCTGCGCTTCGCTTCGCCCAAGAATGACGGAATTCCCATGACCCGCCGCCTGATTTCGACCGGCTCGCCCTTCGAGACCGCCTTCGGCTATTCGCGGGCGGTGATCGACGGCGATCTCGTCTTCGTCTCCGGCACCACCGGCTACGACTACGTCACCATGACCCTGCCGGAGGATGCGGCCGAGCAGGCACGCAATATCTTCCGGACGCTGGAGGCGGTGCTGGAGGAGGCCGGCTCCTCGCTCGCCGGCGTGGTGCGGGCGCAGTATTTCGTCACCGACCGGGCCTATTGCGAGTCGGTGCTGACCGTCTGCGGCGAGGTCTTCCGCGAGGTGCGGCCGGCAGCCGGCATCTATGTCGTGACGGGGCTGCTGAAGCCGGAGATGAAGGTCGAGATCGAGGTCACGGCGAGGCTGCGCGCCGCCACCGCCTGAGGGGGGGCTTTCGGGAGGCCACTGGACATCTGGTATATCTCTTGCTTCGATGCAGGCGGACCGGCCGCCCCTTGCAACGAGAGAGCAGGAACCCCCATGTCGATCGATCGCCGCACAGCCCTCAAAGGAGCCGGCGCGCTCGCCGCCTCCGCCTTTGTGTCCAAGACGGCCTTCTCGCAGAGCGCCGCTGCCGCGCTGCGCTTCATCCCCTCGACGCCGCTGCCCTCGCTCGATCCGATCACCGCGACGAGCTATGTGATCCGCAATCATGGCTATCTGATATATGATACGCTGTTCGCGACGGATGCCCAGTTCGGCATCAAGCCGCAGATGGTCGAGGCCTGGGAGACGGCGCCGGACGGTTTGAAATGGACCTTCCGCCTGCGCGACGGCCTCGTCTTCCACGACGACCAGCCGGTCACCTCGAAGGACTGCATCGCCTCGATCGCCCGCTGGTCGAAGCGCGATGCCTTCGGCCAGACCTTCGCGACCTTCGTCGAGGGCTACCAGGTGGTCGATCAGCGGACTTTCTCGATCGCGCTGAAGAAGCCGTTCCCGATGATGACCGCCGCGCTCGGCAAGCTCTCGTCGAACGTGCCTTTCATCATGCCAGAGCGGGTGGCACTGACCGACCACCTGAAGAACATCGCCGAGCCGATCGGCTCCGGGCCCTGGCGCTTCATGGACAAGCAGTGGGTGCCCGGCCAGAACGCGATCTATGAGCGCTTCGCCGCCTACAAGCCGCGCGAGGAGGCGCCGTCCTGGGCCGCTGGCGGCAAGGTCGCCAAGATCAACCGCATCGAATGGGTGGCGCTCACGGAGCCCGGCGCGGCAGTCGGCGCGCTGACCAAGGGCGAAGTCGACTGGTACGAGCAGCCGCCGGTCGATCTCCTGCCGGTTCTCAAGGCCAACAAGGACATCACCATCGAGAACGTGCCGCTGGGCCTGTTCCTGCTGATGCGCTTCAACCAGATGCAGCCGCCGTTCAACAATCCGGCCATCCGGCGCGCGGTGATGATGGCGGTCAACCAGACCGACTATATGGAGGCCGTCGTCGGCGATGCCGCCTATTACAAGGAGGCCAAGACCTTCCTGACGCCGGGCGCGCCGATGTCCACCGGCGCCGGCGGGGCCGAGGCGATGCAGGGCAATCTCGAGAAGGCCAAGGCCATGCTCAAGGAGGCCGGCTACAAGGGCGAGAAGGTCGTCCTGCTGGCCCCGGCCGACCAACCGATCGCCTATCAGCAGTGCATGGTGACCGAGGATCTGTTCAAGAAGCTCGGCATCAATTCCGAACTCGTTGCGACCGACTGGGCGAGCTTCATCGGCCGGCGCGCCAATCGCGGCCTGCCGGAGCAGGGCGGCTGGTCCTGCTTCCATACGCTGTGGTCCTGCGCCGATACGCTGAACCCGGCGCTGCACCCGCTGATCCGCGCCAATGGCGGCTCCGCCTGGTTCGGCTGGCCCGATGATCCGCAGATCGAGGCCCTGCGTGACCAGTGGATCGCCGAGCCGGATCTCGGCAAGCAGAAGGAGATCGCGGCCTCGCTGGAGCGGCGCGCCTTCGAATTCGTGCCCTATGTCCCGGCCGGCCTCGTCCAGCAGCCGATGGCCTATCGCAAGAGCCTGACCGGCATGGTGCTCTCGCCGGTGCAGTTCTTCTGGAACATGGAGAAGAAGGTCTGAGCGGGGCGCGGCGGAGCCATCCGTCATGACACCAGGGCGGATCGGGCGCGCATCGGCGTCCGATCCCGCGCTTGCCTGCGCCGGCCCGTCCCCGTAATCAGCCCGGCATCATCCGCAGACAAGAAACCAGCGCGAGGCGACGACCATGGCGACCCACAAGCTCCTGATGCTTCCCGGCGACGGGATCGGCCCCGAGGTGATGGGCCAGGTCGAGCAGATCGTCTCCTGGTTCGGCAAGCAGGGGCTCGCCTCCTTCGAGATCGAGAAGGGTCTCGTCGGCGGTGCGGCCTATGACGCGCACAAGCAGGCGATCTCGGAAGGCGACATGAAGCTCGCCCAGCAGGCGGACGCCGTGCTCTTCGGCGCCGTCGGCGGGCCGAAATGGGCTGACGTGCCCTATCAGCACCGTCCCGAGGCCGGGCTTTTGCGCCTGCGCAAGGATCTCGGCCTGTTCGCCAATCTGCGGCCGGCGATCTGCTATCCGGCGCTGGCCTCGGCCTCCTCGCTCAAGCCCGAGGTCGTCGAGGGGCTCGACATCCTGATCGTGCGCGAGCTCACCGGTGGCGTGTATTTCGGCGAGCCGAAGGAGATCGTGACGCTCGAGGACGGCTCCAAGCGCGGCATCGACACGCAGCTCTACACCACGCCCGAGATCGACCGGATCTGCCGCGTCGCCTTCGAGCTGGCGCGCACGCGCCGCAACAAGGTCTCCTCGGCCGAGAAGCACAACGTCATGAAGACCGGCGTGCTCTGGAAGCAGACGGTGACCGCGCTGCACGCCAAGGACTACGCCGATGTCGAGCTCGAGCATGTGCTGGCCGACAACTGCGCCATGCAGCTGGTGCGCTGGCCCAAGCAGTATGACGTCATCGTCACCGACAACCTCTTCGGCGACATCCTCTCCGACGTGGCGGCGATGCTGACCGGCTCGCTGGGCATGCTTCCTTCCGCCTCGCTCGGCGCCGAGGATTCGGCGACGGGCAAGCGCAAGGCGCTCTACGAGCCGGTCCACGGCTCGGCGCCGGACATCGCCGGCAAGGGGCTCGCCAACCCGATCGCGATGATCGGCTCCTTCGCGATGGCTCTGCGCTACTCCTTCGGCGCGATCGAGGCGGCCGACCGGCTGGAAGGCGCGATCGCCGACGTGCTCGGCTCCGGCACTCGCACCAAGGACATTGCCGCACCCGGCGCCAACGCCGTCTCGACCGGCGAGATGGGCCAGGCCATCGTCAAGGCGCTGGAGGCGCGCGGCTGAGAGAGGCGAGCGTCGTGATGGTCGGGCTTGACCCGACCATCACAGGCCGGCGCACTACCTCTCCCCCTCGTGAATTGCGCGCGGCGTCCGGCCATGCGCTAGAGTGGCGGCATCCGAAACGGAGCGATGCCCGTCCGATGCTGATCAAGAACCGTCCGAGCTGGTCCATTCCCGAGAGCGAGGCGACGCCGGAATCGGTGTTCTTCAACCGCCGCTCCTTCATGGCCGGCGGGGCCGGGCTGATCGCTGGCGCCGCGCTTCCCGGTGCGGCTGCGGCCCAGGGCGCCGATCCGACGCTCGATCTCTATCCCGCCAAGCGCAACGCCGCCTACACGCTCGATCGGGCCGTGACCGACGAGGATCTGGCGTCGAGCTACAACAATTTCTACGAGTTCGGCACGTCCAAGGACATCGTCGCCTCCTCGAAGAGGCTGGTGAGCCGGCCCTGGACGATCGCGATCGACGGGATGGTCGAGAAGCCCTTCGAGATCGGCTTCGACGACCTTGTGCGCAAGCTGCCGCTGGAAGAGCGGCTCTACCGCTTCCGCTGCGTCGAGAGCTGGTCGATGGCGGTTCCGTGGACGGGCATCCCGCTCAAGGCCTTCGTCGACTATGCCAAGCCGCTCTCTTCAGCGAAATACATCCGCTTCGAGACCTTCCTGAATCCGCGCATGGCTCCGGGCCAGTCGCAGCGCTGGTATCCCTGGCCCTATACCGAGGGGCTGACCCTGGCCGAGGCAGCGAACGAATTGCCGCTGCTCGTGACGGGCATCTACGGCAAGCCGATCCCGAGCCAGCATGGCGCGCCGGTGCGGTTGATCGTGCCGTGGAAGTACGGGTTCAAGTCGGTGAAATCGATCACCAAGATCAGCTTCGTCGCCGAGCGCCCGAAAACCTTCTGGGAGGGGCTGCAATCCTCCGAATACGGCTTCTGGGCGAATGTGAACCCCGAGGTGCCGCATCCGCGCTGGAGCCAGGCGAGCGAGCAGCTGCTGGGCTCGCGCGACCGTCGCCCGACGTTGCTCTACAACGGCTATGGCGAGCAGGTCGCGGGGCTCTACAAGGGGCTCGAGGGCGAAAAGCTGTTCATGTGAGGGCTGGAGCCCCGCCGCCGCTTGACCGCGGCGGTGGCGCATGGGGACAATCGACGCCCGGCGCCGGTCGCCGCCCGAGACAGACGGAATGCCGCTCTTCTGCCTGTTCGATACCGCCATCGGCCCCTGCGCGCTGATCTGGCAGGATGGGGCAATCATCGGCGCGCAACTGCCCGAATCCGATCCCGAGAGCGCGCGCCGGCGCCTGCTGCGGCGTTTCCCCGGTGCCGAAGAGGCGCCAGCGCCGGAGGTCGTCGCGGCGGCGATTGCCGACATCCGGGCGCTTCTTGCCGGCGAGCCGCGGGATCTCAGCCATCTCCCGATCACACTCGACGCTGCGAGCCCCTTCGAGCGCCGGGTCTATGAGGTCGCGCTGTCGATCCCGCCCGGCGAGACTCTGACCTATGGTGACGTGGCCAGGCGCCTCGGCGATCCCGGTGCGGCGCGCGCGGTCGGCGTCGCGCTCGGCCGCAATCCGGTGCCGATCATCGTGCCCTGCCACCGTGTGCTCGCGGCTGGAGGGCGCACCGGCGGCTTCTCGGCCGATGGCGGGGTCGATACCAAGCTGCGCCTTCTGACGATTGAGCGGGCGCGCACGGACCCTTCACCCGGCCTGTTCGAGGCGCTGCCGCTGGTGGCGCGGCCGCGCCGTCCCGGCGCGTGAACCGGACGAGCCGCCGAGACGTTTCACCCCTTTCCGCCATCTCCCTTTCTTCGTGAGGTTTCGTTTCATGGCTTCGTTCAAGCTCGCCGTCATCGTCGGCAGCAATCGCAAGGCGTCGATCAACCGCAAGCTGGCGCAGGCGCTGGCGAAGCTGGGCGAGGGCGCGTTCACCGCGAGCTTCGCGTCCATCGACGACCTGCCGATGTACAATCAGGATCTCGAGGCGGACGCCTGGCCGGAGAGCGCGACACGGCTGAAGGCGGCGATCGCGGAGGCCGATGCCGTGCTGGTGGTGACACCGGAGCACAATCGATCGATCCCCGCCGTGCTGAAGAACGCGATCGACTGGGCCTCGCGCCCCTCTGGAAAGGGCGTCTGGGGCGGCAAGCCCGCCGCCATCATCGGCACCAGCCCGGGCGGCGTCGGGACGGCCTGCGCCCAGCAGCATCTGCGCGATATTCTCGGCAATCAGGGCGCACTGGTGATGGGCGGCCAGATGTTCATCACCTGGAAGGACGGGCTGGTCGACGAGGCCGGCACCGTCACCGTGGAGGCCACGCGCGGCTTCCTGCAGGGCTTCATGGACAAGTTCGCCGGCCTGGTCGGGAAGCTCGCCGCCTGAGGCCGCTGCCTGCCGCGACCGGCTCTCCAGCCAAAAAAAGGGCCGGCGTCCCGCGAGGGAGCCGGCCTTTAAAGTTTGAAACATCCGGCTCAAACGCCAAACATCTCAGAGGGGAACGGCTGAAACGAACTCGATGCCGGGAGGAGATAGCAGAGCCCGTTCCGAACAACCGTGAGTGCTATATCGATCGGCACCTGCCTTTTCGCAATGCAGCATGGGTTGGGTCCGCCATGCGCCAGTTGCATGAAGCGCGTTCAGATGACGCAATTTAAGTCTAAATCATTGATAAATATGCGCGCAACGCAGTCGCGAGGTCGCGCTGCAGCAAATCCCCAGCCCAGACTTTTTGCGACGCAGCACGAAAATGCGCCATGGCGTGGGCCGGATCCCGGCAACAAAAGAGCCGACCCCGCGGTTCAGCGGAGTCGGCCCGGACGAATCGACAGCGAAGCCGCTCGCTCAGTAGGTCCAGCGCTGCGCCTTCTGGATCAGGAAGTCGCGGAAGACTTGGACGCGGGCGACCGACTTCATTTCTTCCGGATAGACCAGATAGCTCTCGAGCTGCGGCATCTCTGTTTCGCGCATCAGCTGCACCAGCGGCGAGCCCGTCTCGATCAGGTAATCCGGCAGCACAGCGATGCCGGCGCCGGAATCGACCGCGCGCTTCATCGCCGTGATGTTGTTGACGGTGAGATGGATCGGGCGGGGGTTGCGCTGGTCGCGGCCGAGAGAGCCGAGCCAGTGCACCGCCGTCAGATAGGAGGGCGAGGTTCCGCCGAAGGAGAGGATCCGGTGGTTGTCGAGGTCCTCATGGGTCTTGGGTTCGCCGAAGCGCTTCACATAAGCCGGCGAGCCATAGACGTGGAAATGGACGGTGAAGAGCTTGCGCTGGATCAGGTCGGGCTGCTGCGGCTGGCGCAGGCGAATGGCGATGTCGGCCTCGCGCATCGACAGGTCGAGCTCCTCATCGGTGAGGATCAGATCGACCTTGATGTCGGGGTAGAGGTCCATGAACTCGGCCAAACGCGGCGTAAGCCAATGCCCGCCAAGACCGCGCGTCGCGGTGACCTTGAGCTCACCGGACGGGTGCTCGCGCGTCTCCGAGAGCTGCGAGCGCGTGCGCTCGAGCCGCTGCGTCATCTCGCGGGCGGCACGCCACAGCAGCTCGCCCTGCTCCGTCAGGATCAGGCCACGGGTATGCCGGTGGAACAGCGGCGCGCGCAATTCCCGCTCCAGCGCGCCGATCTGGCGGCTGACGGCCGATTGGCTGAGCCCGAGAACATCCCCTGCCTTGGTGAAGCTGCCGGACTCGGCGACGGTATAAAAAATCCTGATGCGGTCCCAATCCACCGCGGTTCCCCCGTTATGCGTTTGACGCATGTTGGGGGCTAAAATCCTTGAACGTCAATGCCTGCGTTGCGGTACAGCGCGCTTTTCACACTGAATTTGGTTACAAAAGTGATCAAATTCAGTGATGTGTTCGAGGAGATCGTTCTATTCCGCCGCCTCGCGGTGCTGAAGTTCCACCGCCTGCAACCAGCGTTCGGCATCGAGGGCCGCCATGCAGCCCATGCCGGCGGCTGTGACGGCCTGGCGATAATGCTCGTCGGTGACGTCGCCGGCAGCAAAGACGCCGTCGATATTGGTGCGGCTCGTGCCGGGCTCGACGTCGAGATAGCCGGTCTCGTTCATCGCGAGCTGGCCGACGAAGAGCTCGGTCGCCGGCTTGTGGCCGATGGCGATGAAGACGCCGTCCGCCTTCAGCTCCGAGGCGGCGCCGGTCTTCAGGTTGCGCAGCGCGACATGGGTGACGTTTGGCGGCTGCGTGCCGCCGCAGATCTCGGCGATCTCGCTGTCCCAGACCACCTCGACCTTGGGATGCTTGAACAGCCGATCCTGCATCACCTTCTCGGCGCGCAGCGAGTCACGGCGGTGAACCAGCGTCACCTTGCTGGCGAGGTTGGCGAGATAGAGCGCCTCCTCCACGGCGGTGTTGCCGCCGCCGACGACCACGACCTCCTTGTTGCGGAAGAAGAAGCCGTCGCAGGTCGCGCAGGCCGAGACGCCGAAGCCCTGGAAGGCCTGCTCGGAGGGCAGGCCAAGCCATTTCGCCTGGGCACCGGTGGAGATGATCAGCGCATCGCAGGAGTAGGTTTCGCCGCCGTCGCCCCAGAGGCGGAAGGGGCGCTGGGAAAGGTCGACGCGGGCGATGTGATCGGAGACCATGCGCGTGCCCATATGCTCGGCCTGGGCGCGCATCTGCTCCATCAGCCAGGGGCCCTGGATGACGTCGGCGAAGCCGGGATAATTCTCGACATCGGTCGTGATCATCAGCTGGCCGCCGGCCTGCATCCCCGAGATCAGCACGGGCTCCAGCAGGGCGCGGGCGGCGTAGATCGCGGCGGTATAGCCGGCCGGGCCTGAGCCGACGATCATCACGCGGGCGTGGGTGTGGGCCATGATGGGTTCCTCTTCCTCACCCTCCGACATACGCGCCCGCAACCGCGATGCAAGCGGCCACGCCTTCAAGATCAGGCGAGGCCGAGCTGCTGCCTGTGCATAAGCCAGCGTTCGCGCACGGCCTCCGCGATGGCTTGGGTGGAATCGACCGGCGCGTAGCGCTCGCCCACCAGCCGACCCTCGAAATGATGGACCATGCCCTGGCGCTTCAGCGCCTCCAGGAACTTCGCCAGCTTGCCATGTCCGCCATGCGGCTCGAAGACCAGGATCGGCGCGCCCGTCGCGGTCGCCTCGCCGATCATGTTGGTCGAATCCGCCGTGGTGACGATGGCGTCGGCATGGGCGAGCAGCGCCACGTAAGGGTTCTCGCCGCTGCCATCCCACCACCAGCCGCCATGGCGGGCGAAGACGGCGGCGACGGCGGTGTCGAGCGCCGGCGTCGTCCGGCGCGAGCGCGAGCCCATCAGCGCGACGCCCGAGCGCGCGAGCGCATCGAGTCCGGCGGCGAAGGCGGCGATGTCCTCCGGCTTGAAGCGGTGGTGGCGGCTGTCGCCGCCAACGAGCACGGCCGCGCGCGGTGAGGGCAGGGCGGCAATGGGGGCGGGCGGAGCCAGCCGGGCGGCTTCCAGCCGTTCCGGTGCCAGTCCATGCGGGGACGTCGTAGTGACCAGCACATTCTCGCCGCGCAGGCGGTCATGCTCGGCGACCCAGAGGAAATCGGCCGAGCCTGCGCCGGTGCGCGGGTCCTTGAGGATGACCGTGAAGGTGGCGCCGTTGGAGGCTTTCTTCACCGCCCGGACATAGGCGATCGCGCGTCGGCCCGAGGCGATGACGATGTCGGGGAAGGGCGGGCGGAGCGGGCTGCCGGGCCGGTCTGGGGCCTCGCGCGGGTCGATGGGACCGCGCGGCAACAGCCAGGCGAAGGGCTTGCGCGGCGCCACCCTGCGGATCTCGGGGACGACGCCCAGCCGCTCGGCAACGCCGCGGCACTGCACCTCGTCGCCGGCCTTGCCGTCGGTCAGGACCCAGACGGTCGGGATGGGTTCGGCGGTCACGTCGGCTCCTCGCGCGGGTGGTGCGGCTCGTTGCGGCACGCGCCTTGTATCGCCAAGACGCTGCGTCTACACCAGCGCAACCTTCTTCCGGGACCCCTCGTGCGCTCCAAACTCGACGATATCGACCTGGCGATCCTGCGCGAATTGCAGGGTGACGGGCGGATGACCAATGTCGAGCTGGCCAGCCGCGTCGGCATCTCGCCGCCGCCCTGTCTCAGGCGCGTACGGGCGCTCGAGGAGGCGGGGCTGATCACCGGCTACCGCGCGCAGCTCGACGAGCGCAAGCTCGGGCTGGAGGTGGTCTGCTTCGCCTTCGTGCATCTGGCGAGCCAGGCGGAGGCCGATCTCGAGGTCTTCCAGGCGAGGATCCGGGGCTGGGCTGCGGTGCGCGAGTGCTGGAAGCTCTCCGGCGACATCGACTTCATGCTGAAATGCGTGGCGCCTGACCTGAAGGCCTTCCAGGACTTCGTCGGCGAGCTGACGGCGCTGCCCAATGTCCGCAATGTCCGTACCGCGCTGGCGCTGGACCGGGTCAAGGACGAGCCGATCGTTCCGTTCGGGTGAGACGATGGTCAGCGCTCGCCTGGCCACGCTCGCCGATCTGCCTGCGATCCTGTCGCTCTATGCACAGCTCAGCCCGGGCGACCTCCTGCCGGATGCGGCGGCGGCCGATACCACATGGCGGCGGATCCTCGGCAGCGACATGATGAGCGTCCATGTCGCGGACGATGCCGGCGCCGTGGTCGCGACCTGCGTGCTGATTGTGGTTCCGAACCTGACCCGGGGCCAGCGTCCGTTCGCACTGATCGAAAATGTGGTCAGCGATGCGGCCGTACGCTGTCGCGGCTTCGGCAAGGCGGTCGTTCGAGCCGCGACCGGCCATGCGTTCAGCCAGGGCTGCTACAAAGTCATGCTGATGACCGGGCGAAGCGACCCCGCCGTTCTCAGCTTCTACGAGTCCTGCGGCTTCGAACGCGGCAAGACGGCCTTCCAGATCAGGCGGCCGGCCGAGCCGACAGGCTAGGGCGAGAGCCCGGGCGCGCAGGATCCGGTCATCAGGGTAGCGGGACGCGGCCCCTCGAACGGCACAAAGGCGGTCCGAGGGAGCTGCCCGATTTCCCTCAGCGGAAGACGACGCTGACGACTTCGTAGGACTTGCCGCCGCCGGGTGTGTTGACCTGCACGGAATCGCCGACCTTCTTGCCGATCAACGCGCGCGCGATCGGCGAGCCGATCGAGACCTTGCCGGACTTCACATCCGATTCGGGCTCGCCGACAATCTGGTAGCTCTTCTCTTCCTCGGTATCGTCGTCGATCAGCTTGACGGTGGCGCCGAACTTGATCGTGTCGCTGCCGGCGAGCTTCGAGACGTCGATGATGTCGGCCCGGCCGATCAGCGATTCGAGCTCCTGGATGCGGCCTTCATTGAGGGCCTGCGACTCCTTGGCGGCATGATATTCGGCGTTCTCCGAGAGATCGCCATGGGCGCGGGCCTCCGAGATCGCTGCGATGATGCGCTGGCGCTGAACCTGCTGGCGATCCTTGAGTTCGGCCTCCAGGGCGGCGAAGCCGCCGGGGGTCATCGGAACCTTTTCCATCGTCTCGTCCCATCATCCGAAAGCGGGTCCTCGCCGGCGGCATCCCGGCCGCCTGCGCCCCGCTTCCTGTCGTTTGTAAAACTTCGTCGGCGCTCCGCCCTCAGGCAGCGTTCACGAAGTAGGATTGCAGCGACCTGACTTCGAGATCGCCGCTGCAGTAGGCCTTGATGCCTTCGGCTGCTGCGATCGCTCCGGCCAAGGTGGTATAATAGGGCACCTTGTGCAAGAGGGCCGTTCGGCGGAGCGAACGGGAATCCGCCAGCGCCTGCGGGCCGTCCGTGGTGTTGAAGACGAGCTGGATTTCGCCGTTCTTGATCGCGTCGACGACGTGCGGCCGGCCTTCCAGCACCTTGTTGATCTTGGCCGCCGGGATGCCCTCTTCCTGAAGCAGGCGCAGGGTGCCGCCGGTCGCCAGCACGCGGAAGCCGAGATCGGCCAGCATGCGGACGCTCTCGACGATGCGCGGCTTGTCCTCGTCGCGCACCGAGACGAAGACCGTGCCCTTGACCGGCACCTTGGAACCGGCGCCGAGCTGGCTCTTGGCGAAGGCGATGTCGAAGGAGCGGTCGAGGCCGATAACCTCGCCGGTCGAGCGCATTTCCGGCCCGAGCAGCACGTCCACGCCCGGGAAGCGGGCGAAGGGGAACACCGCCTCCTTGACGCCGACATGGCCGAGCGTCTGCGCCTTCAGGCCGAAGCTCGAAAGGCTCTCGCCGGCCATGATGCGCGCGGCGATCTTGGCGACCGGGATGCCGACGACCTTGGCGACGAAGGGCACCGTGCGCGAGGCGCGCGGGTTGACCTCGAGCACATAGATCTCGCCGTCCTTGATCGCGTACTGGACGTTCATCAGCCCGCCGACATCTAGCGCCAGCGCCATGGCGCGGGTCTGGCGCTCCAGCTCGGCGATGGTCTCAGGCGAAAGCGAGCGGGGCGGCAGCGAGCAGGCCGAATCGCCGGAGTGGATACCGGCCTCCTCGATATGCTCCATGATGCCGGCGATGAAGGCTTCCTTGCCGTCGGCGAGGCAGTCGACATCGACCTCGATGGCGTCCGACAGATAGCGGTCGAACAACAACGGGTTCTTGCCCAGCACGGTGTTGATCTGGCCGGTCTTGTCGTTGGGGTACTTGGCCTTGACCTCGGAGGGGATCAGCGAGGGCAGGGTGCCGAGCAGGTAATCCTCGAACATCGCCTCGTCGCGGATGATCGCCATGGCGCGGCCGCCTAGCACATAGGACGGCCGCACGACGAAGGGCAGGCCGAGCTCGGCCACGATCATGCGGGCCTGCTCGACCGAATAGGCGATGCCGTTCTTGGGCTGCTTGAGCTGGAGCTTGTCGAGCAGGCGCTTGAAGCGATCGCGGTCCTCGGCGAGGTCGATCGCGTCGGGCGAGGTGCCGAGAATCGGGATGCCGGCTTCTTCGAGCGCGTTGGCGAGCTTCAGCGGGGTCTGGCCGCCGAACTGGACGATGACGCCGTGCAGCGTGCCGTTCTGCTTCTCGGTCTCGAGGATCTCGAGCACGTCCTCGGCGGTCAGTGGCTCGAAATAGAGCCGGTCCGAGGTGTCGTAGTCGGTCGAGACCGTCTCCGGGTTGCAGTTGACCATGATGGTCTCGTAGCCGGCATCCTTGAGCGCATAACAAGCATGGCAGCAGCAATAGTCGAACTCGATGCCCTGGCCGATGCGGTTGGGGCCGCCGCCGAGGATGACGACCTTCTTCCGGTCCGTCGGCTTGGCCTCGTCGTCGGCCTTGCCCATGAAGGGCATGGCGTAGGTCGAATACATATAGGCGGTGGGCGAGGCGAATTCGGCGGCGCAGGTGTCGATGCGCTTGTAGACCGGGCGGACATCGAGCGAACGGCGCAGTGCGCGGACCTCCGCTTCCGTCTTGCCGGCGACGGCGGCGAGGCGCTTGTCGGAGAAGCCCATCGCCTTGACCTGCCGGAAAGCGCCCGGCGTCTGCGGCAGGCCGAACTGGCGGATCTTCTCTTCGGTGTTGACGATGCCGCGCATCTGCTCGAGGAACCAGGGATCGATCTTGCAGCTCTCATGGATCTGCGCATCGGTGAAGCCGAAACGCATCGCCTGCGCGACCTGGAGGATGCGGTCGGGCGTCGGCGTCGAGAGCGCGGCCTTGATCGCGTTCTTGTCGTCGCCCTTGCCCATGCCCTCGACCTCGATCTCATCGAGGCCGTCGAGGCCGGTTTCCAGCGAGCGCAGCGCCTTCTGCAGCGATTCCTGGAAGGTGCGGCCGATCGCCATGGACTCGCCGACCGACTTCATCGCGGTGGTCAGCGTCGGCTCGGCGCCGGGGAATTTCTCGAAGGCGAAGCGCGGAATCTTGGTGACGACATAGTCGATCGTCGGCTCGAAGGAAGCCGGGGTCGCGCCGCCGGTGATGTCGTTCTCGATCTCGTCGAGCGTGTAGCCGACGGCCAGACGCGCGGCGACCTTGGCGATCGGGAAGCCGGTCGCCTTAGAGGCGAGCGCCGAGGAGCGCGAGACGCGCGGGTTCATCTCGATAACGATCATGCGGCCGGTCTCGGGATCGACCGCAAACTGCACGTTCGAACCGCCGGTCTCGACGCCGATCTCGCGCAGCACCGCCAGCGAGGCGTCGCGCATGATCTGGTATTCCTTGTCGGTCAGCGTCAGCGCGGGAGCCACCGTGATCGAATCGCCGGTGTGGACGCCCATCGGGTCGAGGTTCTCGATCGAGCAGACGATGATGCAGTTGTCGTTCTTGTCGCGAACGACCTCCATCTCGTACTCCTTCCAGCCGAGCACGCTCTCCTCGATGAGGATTTCGCTGGTCGGGGAGGCGTCGAAGCCGCGCTCGCAGATCTCGATGAACTCGCCCTTGTTGTAGGCGATGCCGCCGCCGGTGCCGCCCATGGTGAAGGAGGGGCGGATGATGGCCGGCAGGCCGATGTCGTCGAGCGCGGTGAGGGCCTGGCCGAGATTCTTGACGTGGTGGGAGCGCGGCGTGGAAAGACCGATCTTGGTCATCGCCTCGCGGAACAGCTCGCGGTCCTCGGCCTTGTCGATCGCCTCGGCGGTGGCGCCGATCATCTCGACGTCGAACTTCTCGAGCACGCTGATCTTGTTGCCGTTCTCGTCGGTAAGGCTCTTCTGGTTGAGCGAGAGCGCGCAGTTCAGCGCGGTCTGGCCGCCCATGGTCGGCAGCAGGGCAAAGCCGCCCGGCAGCACGTGGCGCTCCTTCTCGATGATCTTGGCGACGATCTCAGGCGTGATCGGCTCGACATAGGTCGCATCCGCCAGCTCGGGATCGGTCATGATCGTGGCCGGGTTCGAATTGACGAGGACGATGCGGTAGCCCTCGGCCTTCAGCGTCTTGACGGCCTGGGTGCCGGAATAGTCGAACTCGCAGGCCTGGCCGATGATGATGGGGCCGGCGCCGATGATCAGAATGGTCTTGATGTCTGTGCGCTTGGGCATGGGGCTCGACTTCGTCTTGGGGCAGGCGCGCGCACTCGCTGCCGTCCGATCACGAGAGCGGGCCGGTGCGAGCGCCTGAGATGAATGCTAGGCGCTCGCTATAGAGGGGAGGAGCGGCTCAGGGAAGCGGAAAGCGCGCGAGCAGCCTGTCCGCACACAGGCCACGACGGGCGGGCGACCGTTCAGGCTTCGTTGGGGCAAAGCCTGTAAGGAGGCGCCATGCCGCTACGCCGCTACCCCCGCCAGACCCGCCAGCTCCTCGCCTATGTCCTTGCGGGCGGCCTGACGGCCGTCGCGCATTACGGCGTGCTGGTCGGCCTGGTCGAACTCGCCCATGTCGATCCCGTGCCGGCGACCTTGGCGGGGTTCGTGGTCGGCGCCTTCGTGTCCTATGCGCTCAACCGGTGGATGACCTTCGAGGCCACCCGCAGCCATGCCCAGGCGACCTGGCGCTTTGGGCTGATCGCCGTCGGCGGGTTCGGCTTGACCTGGGTGCTGATGCACCTGTTCGTGGCACGGCTCGGGCTGCCCTATCTGCCCATGCAGTTCGTCACCACGGGCTTCGTGATGGTGTTCTCGTTCCTGGGGCACAAGTTCTTCTCGTTCGCCGATCGGGCGGGGTGACGGTCTCGGGCGTCAGGACGCAATGTCGCCCAGGGATCGGCGGCCGGCCGCCAGATCGGCGAGCAGAGCGACATGGACGTCGAGGGCGTCGATGACAGGATAGCCCGGGTTCTGACCGTCGAACGCCAAATTGAGGTCGGTTCCCGCCAGAACGATCGCGTCGGCGCCCGCCGCGATCATGCGTCGCCCGGCATCGAGGAACAACGCACGTTGCGCCGGCGAGCAGGTCCCGGCGACGGCCATGTCCTGGTAGGTCTGGCCGAGGAGGTCGATCTCGTCGTCCAGCGTGATCGCCCTGGTGTCGACGAGCTGGCCGTAAAGCCGCGTCCGCATCACCACCCGCGTTCCCAGAAGCCCGATCTGCTCGATGCCCTTGGCGACGAAGAACGCATCGAGCGGTGCGACAGCCGACACGATCGGCAACGGCGAGAGCGCCGCCAGTTCATCGAGGCAGAAATGCGCACCGAGCGAAGACAGGGCAACGCAATCGCACCCCGCGTGTTTCAGACGTTCCACCAGGGGAAGGAAGGCCTCGGCCTGCTCGGCCTTCCGATCAGCGAGATTGTTGCGGATCAGCTCCTGGATCTCACCGTGAACGATGGTGAGCTCGAGCTTCGAGACGCCGCGTGCCGCAGCCGCCGCCACAAGGCGCTGGTAGTAGACGACCGTCGCCGCCACGCCGATGCCGCCGATCAAGCCGATATGCACGGGCCGTTTCCTCCTGGCTGAGGCGATGGCGCAGAGCCATTACCCCGCCTTGCGCCCCACCAGCGTCAGCCGGTGCGGGTTGTGGCCGAAGTTCTTCGCGGGCGACACCTCCGCGAAGCCTGCCGCCGCGATCAGGCCGGTGATGTCGTCGATGCGATAGGTCGAGAGGCCGTATTGCGCCCGCAGCTTGCGGTAGTCCGAGAAGGCGGTTCGGACGAGGCCGGCGAGTGCCGCCGTGAGGAACCCGCCGCGCCAGGCGAAGGCGAGCAGCTGCGAGGCATCGGTCAGCGGGCTGACATCGGGCGGGATGATGTCGGCGACGACGAGTTTGCCGCCCGGCTTGAGCTTGCCGCGCCAGGTGGCGAGCAGGGCGACGAGTTCATCGCGCGAGAGATACTGGATCAGCGAATTGGCGACGACGAGATCCAGCGTCTGGTCGGGCAGCGCCTCGACCTCCTCGGGCGAGACCACCGCGACATTCGCCTTGCCGCCCAGCATGGCGCGCAGCTTGTCGCGCACGCTGGGTGCGGCCTCGCAGAGAAAGAGCTTGGCGCAATGGCCGGCGACGCGGCCGGCGTCGAGCGCCTCGCCGCAGCCATGGTCGAGCACGACGGCGTCGGGCGCCGGGATATGGCCGATCAGGTCGGTCGCGATCTGGCGGTAGTGCAGGGCCTTGTGGCGGGGCGAGACATAGATCGCGTGTTCGCCGTTCCAGAAATCGCGCCAGGACATGCTTCGCCGTTCCGCAGGATGCGCGGCCGGCGCCGCGCGGGTGGCGAGCACTATGCCGCCGGCGACCGGCTTAGCAAGCGCAGGAGCGCGTCAGAGCGGCGCGACGACGCGCTCCTCATGGGCCTGGATAAAGGTGAGGGCGGCGCCCCGGAACATCGTCCAGGCGGGGACATCGCGGCCGTTGACCTGGCCGCGGACATCGTGGCGCAGGAGTTCCGGATCGGCGCCTTCGCCCGACAGCAGGCCATCGGGGTCGATCCGGGCCGAGCGGCAAAGCGCGCGTGCGATGCGGTTGATGCGGTCGTCGTCCATCATGGTCCCGTCACGCGGCAGAGGCGTCGTCGAGCCGTGGAACGCGCATGGCCGTCTCAGGTTCCCCGAGCCGTCCCGATCCTGCATTTGCAGCGTGGAATTGCTCATGCCGCTGGGCTCACATGGCGTCGGCATCGGCCGCGAAGCGGATGCCGATCTCGCCGCGCTGAATCCAGACGATGGTGGCGCGCTTCGAGACCTCCATCACCTCGTCCCGCAGATGCAGTTCGAGCGGCAGCGGGCGGTCGCTCTGCGGTTTCAGCCTTGCGCCCGTCGCCGAGAGGTCGAGAATGCGGCATTCGACGAGAAAGCGCTGCGAGCGGTCGAACAGCTTCGCCATCCGCAGATGCGAGCGCCAGCGCTTCGAAAACCGCTTGTCCATCCCGTCCCATCCGCTCCCTGCTCTCGGCGGCAGCATCGTGCAGCGTCAGGATGGAGCGGGGCTGACGTTGCTGTGTTGTTGCCGGAGGTTTCGCCGAATGCTTCGACATGCTCTAAATCGCGGCGGGGTGAGGGCTGCGAATGTTGTTGCTACCGCGTTTGCTGAAGAATTTCGTCAGGATGGGGCGCCTGACGGTGATCACGCCGGATGGACGAAACCATGTCTTCGGCCCGGGACCGGGCGAGATCCGCTTCGCCGGGGTGGTCAAGACGGCGCCTGCGGTGACGGTGCGCTTCCATGACGACCGGATCGAGCGCGAGCTCTTCCTCAATCCGGAGCTCGCTCTGGCCGAAGGCTATATGGATGGGCGGATCGACTTCGAGGAAGGCACGATCCACGACCTGCTGACGCTGTTCTGGTTGCAGCGGAAGGAGCTGCGCAAGCACCCGATCCAGAAGCTGATCCGCTCGGTGCGCTTCAAGATCCGGCGGTTCCGGATGCACAACCCGCTCGGCGTCGCCGGCAAGAAGGTCAAGCACCACTACGACATCCCGACCGATTTCTACCGGCTCTGGCTCGACGAGACGATGACCTATTCCTGCGCCTACTGGCACTCGCCGGAGGTCGGATTGGAAAACGCGCAGCGGGCAAAGCTGCGCCACATCGCCGCCAAGCTGAAGATCGAGCCGGGGATGACGGTCCTCGATATCGGCTCGGGCTGGGGGGAACTGGCGATCTACCTGGCGAAGGCCTGCGGCGCGAAGGTGACGGGCCTCAACGTCTCGCCCGACCAGATGGCGGCCGCCCAGAAGCGCGCGGATGCCGCGGGGGTCGGCGACGCCGTGACCTTCGTCAACAAGGACTATCGCGAGCTGACGGGCAGCTTCGACCGCGTCGTCTCCGTCGGCATGATGGAGCATGTCGGCGTCGCGCATTATCTCGAATACTTCGAAAAGATCCGCGACCTGCTGACACCGGACGGGATCGCGCTGGTCCATTGCATCGGCCGCGTCGGCCCGCCGGGCTTCACCGGTCCGTTCTTCGACAAGTATATCTTCCCCGGCGGCTATGCGCCGGCGCTGTCGGAGGTGTTCGCGGCGGTGGAGCAGACCGGGCTCTGGCATTCCGACTGCGAGTTCTGGCGGCGGCACTACCACTGGACGCTTGAAGCGTGGCGCGAGCGCTTCATGGCGCAGCGGCCGCAGGTGGTCGCGATGATGGGCGAGCGCTTCGCGCGAATGTGGGAGTTCTATCTCTGCGCCTGCTCGATCTCCTTCGACATCGGCGGCGACATGGTCTTCCAGCTCCTGCTCGGCCCGCACAAGAGCGCCGTGCCGGTGATCCGGGACTATATCCAGGACGACGAGAAGGCGCTGGCGGCGCGGGGGTTTTAGGCTCTTTGGGGCCATCGTCTGGGCCCTCATCCTGAGGAGCGCTCCGCAGGAGCGCGTCTCGAAGGATGCTCCAGATGGTTCCGGAGCCTCCTGGAGCATCCTTCGAGACGCCATTCCTCAAGGAATGGCTCCTCAGGATGAGGGCTGAGACCTACCCCGAGCAGGTGGCAACACAGCTCAGGCGTCGGCCGCAAAATCCAGCACGATCAGCGCCTCGTCGACGAAGACGCCGTCGACCCGCAGTGCCTTGTCCTCCCGCCCGTAATGCCGGAAGCCGAGGCTCTCATAGAGCCGCAGCGCCGACGCATTGGCGACGCCCACGGCGGCCTGCAGCAGCACGACATGGGCCCGCGCATGGTCGATGACGGCCGTGACCAGCGCACGGCCAAGGCCATGGCCGCGATGGGCCGGCGCGACATGAACCCCGACGAGCAGACCCTTGTGGCGGGATTTCGCGGAGCGGTCCGGCACGATGAAGCCGGCGGTGCCAACGAGATCGTCTCCGGCAAAGGCGCCGAAGACGCAGTTCAGCGGGCCGCCATCGAGGCGCTTCGCCGTCATCTCGAGGCTGCGCGCCACCTCATCCTCATAGCTCGCACCGAAAGCCTCCGGATGATCGCGAAGGGCCTGGAGGCGCAGGGCGCGATAGGCGGCGGCGTCGGCTGCGGTGAGGGGGCGGATGGCGAGGCGCGCGGTCATGGTGCGCCAGACCATCATGCCCGTGTGTGCCGGGCAAGCCAGCATGCCTCCGTGCGGAGGATCCTTCCTCAGCGCTTCAGGTTGACGACCACCACACCGCCCAGCGCCATCAGACCGCCGATCAGGGCGAGTGGCGTTGGAACCTCGCCGAGCCAGAGGAAGCCGATCAGCGTCGCCATCGGCGGAACGCAGTACTGGAAGTTGGCGGCACGGCCGGCCGGCAGTCGCGACAGCGTCACGGCCCAGGTGGCGTAGCCGATCAGGCTCGGGACGACCGCCAGGTAGACCACCGACCAGAACGAGACGGCAGGGGCGGTGGCCGCCTGCGCGATCGCTCCCGGCAGGAAGGGCAGCAGGACGAGGCCGCCGATCGCCTGGTTCCAGGCCGCGACCGAAAGCGGCTCGTAGCGTGCAAAGAGCGGCTTCTGGACGACGGTGGTGACGGCGTTGCAGAGCGCGGCGCCGAGGATCAGCAGCACCGACAGCCCGATCTCGACATTAAGGCCCTTGCCGAGCGCGATCAGCCCGATGCCGGCGAAGGAGAGGGCGGTGCCCGTCCAGGCCAGCCGGCTGAAGCGCTCGCCCAGCAGCAGCATGGCCAGCAGCGCCGTCATGATCGGATTGGTGTTGATGATGAAGCTCGCCGGCCCCGCCGGCACGACCTGCTGTCCGATGTTGAGCAGCACGGCATAGGCCGCGATGAAGAAGACGCCGCCGCAGCCGAAGCGCCAGAGGTCGCCTCTGGCGGGCAGGGGCGCGCGTCGCACCGCAAGGAAGAGCGCCGCCGCGGCGCCGGCCAGGCCAAAGCGCAGCGCGGCCATCTCGGCCGGGCCGAAGCCCGCCAGCCCGGCCCTGATCGCGGGGAAGGACGAGGCCCAGGCGAGAATGGTGAAGGGCACCGTGAAGAGCAGGACCCCGTCGAGGCGAACGCCGCCATCACGGGGCAGCGGGTGGCTGGTGGTCGGCATCGGGGTCTCCGGCTGGCGTGCGACCTTCTCCATAGAGACCCGCGGCCGATGATTGACAAACCACCAAATCGCACATGAGCTGTGAGCATGGATCACAGCTCGACCCTGCCGCCGCTCGAATCCCTGCGGGCTTTCGAGGCGGCCGCCCGCACCGGCAGCTTCTCGGCCGCCGCGCTGGCGCTGAACCTGACCCATGGCGCGGTCAGCCGGCAGGTCGCCCGGCTGGAGCACTGGCTGGGCCTGCGGGTGTTCCTGCGCCAGGCGCGCGGCGTCGCGCTGACCCCCGAAGGGCAGCATCTGCTGACGCGCACGCAGGAAGCCTTCGCGCTGATCGCCGACACGTCGGACCGCTGGCGCGAACAGCGCGGCGCGGCCGTGGTCAGGCTGAGTGCGCCGCCCTCGATCTGTTCGCTCTGGCTGATGCCGCGGCTGGCGGCACTGGAAGGGCCGGCGCCGGGTCTACGCATCGTGCTGCAGGCGGAGCATCGCCGGATCGATTTCGAGGAGGAGGGGGTCGATCTCGGCATCCGCTGCGGCCGCGGCGGGGCTCCCGGCCGGATCTCTCTCAAGCTGTTCGAGGAGTGGTGCTTCCCGATCGCCTCGTCTGGGCTCGCCGCTTCGATCGCGACCGGCGAGGACGCGCAGCGCCTGCTGGCGCATCCGCTGATCCATGACTCCGACGCGGCCGGCTGGCGCGCCTGGTTTGCGGCCTGCGGCCTGGACTACCGGCCGAGGCCGCAGGACCGCCGCTTCGACGACTACAACATCGTGCTCGACGCCGCCGCCCATGGCCTCGGCATCGCGCTGGCCCGCCCGCCCCTGGCGCAGGAGCAGCTCGCCGGAGGGCGGCTGCTGCCGGTGGATGCGCGGACAGTGCTCAACCCTGTCTCCTACTGGCTCGATCGGCCGACGGGAGCGCCGCGCCCGGCCGCCGCGACGCTGGCGCGCCGTATTGCAGCGGAAGCCGCGCTCGCCGGAGACGAAATCGACGGTTTCCTCGACGTGCAGGCGCGGTTGGGCTGAGGCTCAGCCCCGGCTGTGGCGCGGGCGGGCGATTTCGCCTGTGACCGAGGCGCGGCCCATCTCGAAGCTGTCGGCGATGCGGCGGGCGCGGATGATGAACTCATTGGCGACGTCCGGCTCACCGCAGATTTCCGCCGCCGTCTCCTCGAACAGGCTGAGCCAGCGGTCGAAATGCTGCGGCTCCAGCGGCAGGATCAGATGCGGGCGCATCGGCCGGCCGTGATAGCGCCCGGTGCGCAGCATCACCGAGCTCCAGAAATCGGCGATGTTGGCGATGTGCTCGTCCCAGTCCGCGACGGCGCCCATGAAGATCGGGCCGATCACCGCGTCTTCGCGGGCCTTTGCGTAGAAGCGCGCGACCAGTGTCGCGATCATCGCCTCGGTGATGGCGGGGTGGGCGGCGCCGGGCCGGGTGAGGGGATTGTCGGTCATGGGGGGCTCGCGGCTGATCGTCAGGCCGGGTGTCTATCGCGTCGGGCCGGCCCGCCCCTTGATCTGGATCGCGTCGCCGCTAGCTCCGCAGGCCCGGCGCTTCCTGGCCGGTGCGGGCGACGTATTCGGTGTAGCCGCCGCCATAGGCATGGACGCCGTCGGGCGTCAGTTCCAGCGTGCGGTTGGAGAGCGCGGCGAGGAAATGCCGGTCGTGGCTGACGAACAGCATCGTGCCCTCGTACTGCGCCAGCGCATTGATCAGCATTTCCTTGGTGGCGATGTCCAGATGGTTGGTGGGCTCGTCGAGGACGAGGAAATTCGGCGGGTCGTAGAGCATCAGCGCCATGACGAGGCGGGCCTTCTCGCCGCCGGAGAGCACGCGGCAACGCTTTTCGACATCGTCGCCCGAGAAGCCGAAGCAGCCGGCGAGCGCGCGCAGCGAACCCTGGCCGGCCTGGGGGAAGCGGTCCTCCAGCGACTGGAAGATGGTGCGGTCGCCGTCCAGCACCTCCATGGCGTGCTGGGCGAAATAGCCGAGCTTGATCGAGCCGCCGAGCGCGACGCTGCCGGAATCGGGCTCGGTCGAGCCGGTGACCAGCTTCAGCAACGTCGACTTGCCGGCGCCGTTGACCCCCATCACGCACCAGCGCTCCCTGCGGCGGATCTGGAAGTCGAGCGCCTCGTAGATGGTGCGGCTGCCATAGCGCTTGTCGACGCCCTTGAGCGTGACGACGTCCTCGCCCGAGCGCGGGGCGGGCGGGAAATCGAAGGAGACGGTCTGGCGGCGCTTGGGCGGCTCGACCTTCTCGATCTTATCGAGCTTCTTGACGCGGCTCTGGACCTGGGCGGCGTGGGAGGCGCGCGCCTTGAAGCGCTCGATGAAGGCGACCTCCTTGGCGAGCATGGCCTGCTGACGCTCGAACTGGGCCTGCTGCTGCTTCTCGGCGAGCGCGCGCTGCTGCTGGTAGAATTCGTAATCGCCGGAATAGGACGTCAGCGCGCCGGCATCGATCTCGACGATCTTGCCGACGATGCGGTTCATGAACTCGCGGTCGTGCGAGGTCATCAGCAGCGCGCCCTCATAGCCCTTGAGGAAGGATTCCAGCCAGATCAGGCTCTCGAGGTCGAGATGGTTGGAGGGCTCGTCGAGCAGCATCGCGTCGGGGCGCATCAAGAGGATGCGGGCGAGCGCGACGCGCATCTTCCAGCCGCCCGAGAGCGCGCCGACATCGCCCTCCATCATCTCCTGGCTGAAGCCGAGGCCGTCGAGAACCTCGCGGGCGCGGCCGTCGAGCGCATAGCCGTCGAGCTCCTCGAAACGGCCCTGCACCTCGCCATAGCGGGCGATGATCTCGTCCATCTCGTCGGCACGGTCGGGGTCGCCCATCGCCGTCTCGAGCTCGCGCAGCTCCGCCGCCACGGCGCTGACGGGTCCGGCGCCCTCCATCACGGCGGCGACCGCGCTCATGCCCTGCATCTCGCCGACATCCTGGCTGAAATAGCCGATGGTGATGCCGCGATCGACCTGGACCATGCCCTCGTCGGGCTGCTCCTGGCCGGTGATCATCCGGAACAGGGTGGTCTTGCCGGCGCCGTTGGGGCCGACGAGGCCGACCTTCTCGCCCTTCAAGAGCGAGGCGGAGGCCTCGATGAAGACGATCTGCTGGCCGTTCTGCTTACCGATGTTTTCGAGACGGATCATGTTTTCGCGTGACGCTCAGGGATGATATTGCGCTGCAATAGGGCAGGACGGCCCGGTGCGGAAGAGCCGGGTTCCGGTTCCTCGCTGCAGGCGAGGGCCGGCGCGGGGTGATCGTGTCGCTCCAGCGCGTGGGTCAGTGCCTGCGCATGGGCGAAAAATCGCTCCCGCACGGCGCGCGCATGCGGATTGGCCCGCTCGATCGCCAGGAAGACGCCGGGCGTGTCGTGGCGCACCATCTCGGTCGCCTGCATCAGCAGTTCGAAGCTGCGGGTGGTCATCCGGCGCGGCACGGGCTCCATACGGACGAGGATCTTGGCGACGAGATGGGTCAGGCCCTGGACCAGCGCCATGTCGCGGTCATGTGCGTCCGGCGTGGTCAGGATCACGTCGAGGGCAAAGATCCGGCGCAGGAAGGCGGCGATGCGCCCGGTGCTGCGGCCGCGGATCGGGCAGAGCGCGATCTTCAAACCGGCCAGCCCGTCGCGCGCGCTCTGCGGGCCGAAGAGCGGATGCGTGCCGATGATCTCGACATGCTCCGGCAGTCCCTCCAGCAGCAGGCGGGCGGGCTCGATCTTCACCGAGCCGACATCGAGCACGATGGTGCCGGCGCGCAGATGCGGGCGCAGGCTCGCGATCGCCTGCGCCATCGCGTCGACCGGGACGGCGAGCACGACGATGTCGCAGGCCGCCACGGCCGCGACGTCGCCCGGCACGAGCCCCTTGCCCGCCGGGTCGGGCTGCGGCGGCCGTGAGGGATCGCAGACGACGAGGCGAAGATGCGGCTGGAGATGGCGCGCCATCAGCTGCCCGAAGGCGCCGAAGCCGAGCAGGCCGAGAGAGGAGAAGGATTTGCGCTGGCGTGGCATCGTTGGGTTCCCTGGAGGGGGGCCGCGATGCCGGGTGACTGCCTGAGTTCAACCGCCAGCGCGGCGGTTGAAGCATAAGAATGCGACCCGCCTTATGAGGACGGGGCGTAATAGGTCCGGGCGAGGCAGGTCGCTGGGGTCATGAGCCGCTTCAAGCGCAGGCTGTCGGGGCTGTCAACCCGGACGCGGCGGAGTGCCGGTCCGGGTTGATGGCGCAGGTTCAGGAGAGCAACGACGGCCGTCTCAGGCCGCCGTCTTCGCCTTCTCGGCGTCCATCATCTCGACGAAGCGCTTGAACAGGTAGTGGCTGTCCTGCGGGCCGGGCGAGGCTTCCGGGTGGTGCTGGACGCTGAAGGCCGGACGGTCGGTGAGGGCAAAGCCGCTGTTGGAGCCGTCGAAGAGCGAGACATGGGTCTCGACTGCGTGCGCGGGCAGCGAGGCGGGATCGACCGCGAAGCCGTGGTTCATCGAGACGATCTCGACCTTGCCGGTCGTCTTGTCCTGCACCGGGTGGTTGGCGCCGTGATGGCCTTGCTTCATCTTCATCGTCTGGCCGCCGACGGCGAGCGCCAGCATCTGGTGGCCGAGGCAGATGCCGAAGGTCGGGACCTTCTTCTCCAGCAGTTCCCTGATGACGGGGACGGCGTATTCGCCCGTCGCGGCCGGGTCGCCCGGGCCGTTGGAGAGGAAGATGCCGTCCGGCTGCAGCGCCAGGATCTCCTCCGCCGAGGCGGTCGAAGGCACGACGGTCACGTCGCAGCCGGCCTTGGAGAGCAGTCGCAGGATGTTGCGCTTCACGCCGTAATCGATCGCGACGACCTTGTGGGCGGCGCCGTCGCGCTTGCCGTAGCCGGCCGGCCACTGCCAGGGTGTTTCGTCCCATTCGTAGCGCTGGGCCGAGGTGACCATCGGCACGAGGTCGAGGCCGGCCATATCCGGCAGTTCGGCTGCCAGTTTCTGCAGGCGCGGAATGTCGAAGACGCCGTCGGGCGAGTGGGCCAGGATCGCGTTCGGCATGCCGTTGTCGCGGATCAGGGCGGTCAGCGCGCGGGTGTCGACGCCGCAGATGCCGACGATGTTGCGCGCCTTGAGCCAGGCGTCGAAATGGCGGCTGGCGCGCCAGTTCGAGGGCTCGGTGATGGTGGCGTGGAGCACGACGCCGCGCACGCCGGAGGCGGCAGCGGCGTTGACGGTCTCGGTGTCGTCGTCGTTGACGCCGACATTGCCGATATGGGGGAAAGTGAAGGTGACGATCTGGCCGGCATAGGACGGGTCGGTCAGGATCTCCTGATAGCCCGTCATCGCCGTGTTGAAGCAGACCTCGCCGGGCGCCTCGCCGGTGGCGCCGAGGCCGAAGCCCTCCAGCATCGTGCCGTCGGCGAGGACCAGCAAGGCGGTCGCGCGCGGTTCGCTCCAGCCGCCCGTGGCGGGGTTTCCTTCGTGTGCGGTCATGTCTATGTCTCGGTCCAGGCCGCGAGGGCGCGGCAATGCATGGGCGGCAGCGGTCTCGCTGGCCGTCGTCTGGAGCGCGAGCCTTAAAGACGCGCTCCCATGCCGTCAATCGACGCGGGCGCAGAGCCCGCTGAACAACGAGGAATACCCGCATGACCAGCCTGCGCGAGCGCTTCACGGCCGATCTCAAGGAAGCGATGAAGGCCGGGGACAAGGGCAAGGTCTCGACGATCCGGATGATCACCTCGGCGCTGAAGGACAAGGACATCGAGGCGCGCGGCCTCGGCAAGGGCGAGACCACGCCCGACGAACTGCTCGCCCTGCTGCAGAAGATGATCAAGCAGCGCCAGGAATCGATCGCGATCTACGACGCCAATGGCCGCCCCGAGCTCGCCGCCGGCGAGAAGGCGGAGGTCGAGGTGATCGCAGGCTACATGCCCAAGCAGATGTCCGACGACGAGGTGCAGGCCGCCATCGCGGCCGCAGTCACCGAGAGCGGCGCAGCCTCGGTCAAGGACATGGGCAAGGTCATCGCGATTCTTCGCGCGAAGTTCGCCGGCCAGATGGATTTCGGCAAGGCGAGCGGGCTGGTGAAGGCCGCGCTGGCAGGCTGAGGCCGGGCCGGCGCGTTTCTGCCACATCGGCGGGTCAGACTCGCGGCAGAGGAGACATCCGATGCCGTCATCACGAACCTGTCTCGCCGCGGCCCTGCTGCTGCTCTGCGGCGGCGCCGTGCAGGCGCAGCCTGAGCAAACCGGTTGGGGCAGCGGCTACCAGATGGGGACGTCCTATGCCGGTGTCTCCAGCGGCGGCGTCCGCCTGACCTTCTATTGCGGCGACGCGGCTGCCGCGAAGGCCAATGCCGCGATCAAGGCCGGCCCCTATCTCATGGCGAGCCTGCCTCGCCGCGATGCGGCGGACGGGCTCCGTTCGCTCGAGATCCTGATCGACGGCAAGGCAACGCGCATCCCTGTCACGGCCCAAAGCGCCGGCAACATGGTCGAGCTCACATGGGAGCCGGATCGCCGCTTCGGCGTGGACGCGATGAGGCCGGTCGTGCAGGAGCTGCGACGGGCCGGTACACTTTCGCTACGCGCGGGTGTCGAGGCCAGGGCGCTGCCGACGGCCGGTGCCGCGGCGGCGCTGGGGGAGGATCCGCTGCGCTGCCGCTAGAGGCGGCTTGTGGATAGCCGGCGCAAGCGAGCCGGGATCACGATCTGTTCTTGGCTTGTGCTGCGGCAGGGTCCACATAGGACGCGATGAAGTTCCCGCCCTCCATTCTGGAAGAGATCAAGGCGCGGCTGCCGGTCTCGGCGGTGGTGGGCAAGCGCGTGCGCCTCGCCAAGGCGGGGCGCGAATGGAAGGGGCTGTCGCCCTTCAACGCCGAGAAGACGCCGTCCTTCTTCGTCAACGACCAGAAGGCCTCGTTCTTCGATTTCTCGTCGGGCAAGAACGGCGACATCTTCAAATTCGTGATGGAAACGGAAGGCCTGTCCTTCCCCGAGGCCGTCGAGAAGCTCGCGGCCGAAGCCGGCGTGACGCTGCCGAAGATCACGCAGGAAGCGCAGGTCCAGGAGGAGCGGCGCAAGGGCCTGCACGAGGTCGTGGAACTGGCGGCGCGCTTCTTCGAGGCCGAGCTGATGGGCGATCGCGGCGGTCAGGCGCGGCGCTATCTCGCCTCGCGCGGTCTCGACGGGGAGGCGCGCACGCGTTTCCGCCTCGGCTACGGTCCGGCGGACAGGTTCGCGCTGCGCGATCATCTCGCGGGGAAGGGCGTGTCCGCCGAGCTGATGATGGAGGCGGGACTGCTCGTGCATGGCGAGGAGATCGCCGTGCCCTACGACCGCTTCCGCGACCGCATCATGTTCCCGATCCATGATTCGCGCGGGCGTCCCGTCGCCTTCGGCGGGCGCGCGATGAGCGCCGAGGTCTCGGCGAAATACCTGAACTCGCCGGAGACGCCGCTCTTCCACAAGGGCTCGCTGCTGTTCAACCACCACAATGCCCGCAAGGCCGCCCATGACACGGGGCAGGCGATCGTCGTCGAGGGCTATGTCGACGTCATCGCGATGGCGCTCGCCGGCTTCCCGCAGACCGTCGCCCCGCTCGGCACGGCCCTGACCGAGGACCAGCTCACGCTGCTCTGGCGCATGGCGGACGAGCCGGTGATCTGCCTCGACGGCGACAAGGCCGGCCGGAAGGCGGCGAGCCGCGCCATCGACATCGCGCTGCCCCTGCTGGAGCCCGGCAAATCGCTGTCCTTCGCGCTGCTCCCCGAGGGGCAGGACCCCGACGATCTTGCCCGCTCCGGCGGCAAGGCCGCGATCGCCGAGGTTCTGGGCGCGGCGCGGCCGCTGGTCGACATGCTGTGGACGCGCGAACTGGAGGCGGGCCCTCTCGACACTCCCGAACGCCGCGCCGCCTTCGAGCGGCGGCTGAAGGAGCCGCTCGGGCAGATCCGCGACGAGACGACGCGCAAGCATTATCGCCGCGAGATGGACGAGCGACTGGCGCAGCTCTTCGCCAGCGCGGCTCCGGCGCGGGCCGAGCGACGCGAGGGCGGAAGTTATCCGCGCGGGCGGGGCCAGGCCGCTGGCGGACGCGGGCGCGGCGGATTCCCGCAGCCCTCGCCCTGGGCGAGCGGGCCTCTCAAGGCATCCAGCCAGCTGACGCGCACCAAGATCATGGCGCGGGGCCGCGGCGAGGATACGCGCGAAGCCTTCATCCTGCTGGCGCTGGCGAGCCATCCGGCGCTGATCCTGCGCTGTGCCGACGAAATTGCCGATCTGGCGCTGGAGGGCGCGGCGGCCGAGCGCTTCCGCCAGGCGCTGCTCGACGCCACGATGGAAGGCGTTCTCGACGAGGCGGCGCTGGCGGCCCGGCTGGAGCAGCCCCGCGTGCAGGAGGCCCAGGCGCAGCTGATGGCGGTGACGGGCCCCGCGGAGCGCCTGAAACTGGCGCAAGCCGCTGATCCGGAATCGGTTTTCGACTCGATTCGTCAGGCTATCGTCTTGCATCATCGCGCGCGGACGCTACATAGCGAGTTGAAGGCAGCCGAGCGCGCATTGGCTGACGAAGCGACCGAAGCCAATTTCGCCTGGATCAAGGACGTCAAGGCTCGCCTCGAAAGCATCGAGGGGACCGAGGCGATGTCCGAAGACTGAGCGGGGCGCGAGGGTCGTCCGTCGATCCGCGTGTCGGCCGAGCGTGGTTTACGGTTCATCAAGGATGGGCGGTGCCATCTGGCCTGCGTGATTTGGTTGGGGTGAGCGCGCCGGACCTGCGGCTGCGCCGCCCCTTTATGCGTCCGCATATGGCTTCTTCCGAGCCGTGGCGGCCAGAGAGTGCGGAGCGCTATTGATGGCGACGAAAGTGAGCGAACGGGACAAGGCCGATCAGGCCACGCCGGAAGCCCCCCCGACCTCCGACGGTCCGTTGCTCGATCTGACGGATCAGGCCGTCAGGCGCATGATCAAGCTCGCGAAGAAGCGCGGCTATGTCACTTATGACGAACTGAACGAGGTTCTGCCGTCGGAGGAGTTCACCTCCGAGCAGATCGAGGATGTGCTGGGCCAGCTCAGCGAGCAGGGCATCAACGTCGTCGACAACGAAGATCCCGAAGCCTCTGGCGAGGAGCGCGCCGCGGCACGCACCGGCACCAATGGCGCCGATGAGGAAGAGGTCGAGGGCGGCGATCTGGTCGATGCCTCGCGCTCGGCCCTGCCGGTCGAAACCAAGCGCAATCTGGAGCCGACCGAGCGCACCGACGATCCGGTGCGGATGTATCTGCGCGAGATGGGCTCGGTCGAGCTGCTCTCCCGCGAGGGCGAGATCGCGATCGCCAAGCGCATCGAGGCCGGTCGCGAGGCGATGATCGCGGGGCTCTGCGAGAGCCCGCTGACCTTCCAGGCGATCATCATCTGGCGCGACGAGCTGAACGAAGCCAAGGTTCTGCTGCGCGACATCATCGACCTCGAAGCGACCTATGCCGGCCCTGACGGCAAGAACCCGACGCAGATCGCGGGCGAAGGCGGCGAGGCCGAGGCCGCGCCGGCCGCCGAGGGCGAGGCGCCCGAAGGCGACCTGCCGCCCGATCTCGACGAAGACGACATGGAGAACAACGTGTCGCTCTCGGCCATGGAGGCCGAGCTCAAGCCGCGTGTGCTCGAGACGTTCGATTCGATCGCCGACAACTACAAGAAGCTGCGCCGCCTTCAGGACCAGGACATCGCCAACCGGCTGGAGAACACCAAGCTCTCGCCGTCGCAGGACCGCAAATACAAGAAGCTCAAGGACGACATCATCACCGCGGTGAAGTCGCTCTCGCTGAACAACAACCGCATCGAGGCGCTGGTCGAGCAGCTCTACGACATCAACAAGCGCCTGATCTCGCATGAGACGCGCCTGCTGCGCCTGGCGGAGAGCTATGGCGTTGGCCGCGAAGACTTCCTCAAGCAGCATGTCGGCGGCGAGCTCGATCCCAAGTGGATCCTGCGCGTCTCCAAGCTGGGCTCGCGCGGCTGGAAGGAATTCGTCGCAGCCGAGCTCGAGCGCATCAAGAGCCTGCGCGACGAGATCCATACGCTGGCGAGCGAGACCGGCCTGGAGATCCAGGAGTTCCGCAAGATCGTGCTGATGGTCCAGAAGGGCGAGCGCGAGGCGCGTCAGGCGAAGAAGGAGATGATCGAGGCAAACTTGCGCCTCGTGATCTCGATCGCCAAGAAATACACCAATCGCGGCCTGCAGTTCCTCGATCTGATCCAGGAAGGCAACATCGGCCTGATGAAGGCGGTCGACAAGTTCGAGTACCGCCGCGGCTACAAGTTCTCGACCTATGCGACCTGGTGGATCCGCCAGGCGATCACCCGTTCGATCGCCGACCAGGCCCGCACGATCCGCATCCCCGTCCACATGATCGAGACGATCAACAAGATCGTGCGGACCTCGCGCCAGATGCTGCACGAGATCGGCCGCGAGCCGACCCCTGAGGAGCTGGCCGAGAAGCTCGCCATGCCGCTGGAGAAGGTGCGCAAGGTCCTCAAGATCGCCAAGGAGCCGATCTCGCTCGAAACGCCGATCGGCGACGAGGAAGACAGCCATCTCGGCGACTTCATCGAGGACAAGAACGCGATCCTGCCGATCGATGCGGCGATCCAGTCGAACCTGCGCGAGACCACCACGCGCGTGCTCGCCTCGCTCACTCCGCGCGAGGAGCGCGTGCTGCGCATGCGCTTCGGCATCGGCATGAACACCGACCACACGCTCGAAGAGGTCGGCCAGCAGTTCAGCGTCACCCGCGAGCGCATCCGCCAGATCGAGGCGAAGGCGCTCCGGAAGCTGAAGCATCCGAGCCGGAGCCGGAAGCTCAGGAGCTTCCTGGATAATTGAGACTGACGAGGCGGGCCGTGAGGCCCGCCTTTTTTGCGAGGAGCGCTGTGCCGACGATTTCGGTGTTTTTCGGCTTCGTCGTGCAGATGTACTGGCGGGATCATCCGCCTCCCCACATCCACGCCTTCTACCAAGGCCATGAGGCCTTGATAGCAATCGAGAATGGTGACCTCATTGCCGGCGCTATGCCACCCGCTGCCTTGCGGCTGCTGCGGGGCTGGGTTCGACGGCATCGGAGTGAGTTGCTGTCGAATTGGGAGCGTGGGAGATTGCGGCAGCCGTTCGAGGCCGTGCCGGGAGCCGATGTCGAATGATCGAGCTGATCAAAATCATTGAGGTCAAGGCGCTCGATTTTCCCCGTTTTTGGGTGAAGTTCTCAAACGGCCGGGAGGGCGTTCGCGATCTGAACGACGTTCTCGCCGAAGGTGGGCCGATGGTGGAGCCCCTTCGCGATCCGGCGCTCTTCTGCCGGTTGTTCGTCCAATGCGGCGTACCGACCTGGCCTAACGGCTTCGATCTCGATGCCATAGCCCTGCATGACGAGATGCTGGCGGCCGGATCGCTTCAGCCGCCTCGGGCGGCCTGAACGAGCGAAGCGTTTCCGAGCCAGGATAACGTTGCTGCCGGGCGAGCGGGACGCCCGGCGACGATCGGTTACCTGAGGGGAGCGAGCGCCCGCCGCACGGCGGCCCGTCCCTCACATCCCCTTCATCAGCGCCACCAGCTGATCGAGTGCCGTGCCCCAGCCCTGCTGGAAGCCCATTTCCTCGTGCTGCTTCTTCGCGGCTTCGTCCTTGTGCAGGGCGCGGGCCGTGTAGAGCGTTCCGGTCGCGGTCGGCTCGATGGCGACCGAGGCGGTCATGAAGCCGGAGCCCAGCGGGCGGTAGCCGGGGCCGAGCGCGTCGGTGAAGACCAGCAGCGTCCGGGGAATCACGGCGAGAAAGCAGCCGGTGCTGTCGTTCTTTTCGCCGTTGGGACCCTCCATCACGGTGCGGAATTTGCCGCCCGGGCGCAGGTCGATCTCGCAGTCGGTGGTGCGCCAGGGGATGGGCGTGAACCACTGCTTCAGCAGGGCCGGCTCGGTCCAGGCGCGCCAGACCAGTTGCGGCGGCACCGCGACCTCGCGCTTGAGTTCGAGATCGAGCGCCGGGTCGAAGGTGGCGGCGGGCAGGGTCGTCATGGGCGTTCCTCGTCGTTGTTCAGGTGCAGGACGAAGGCGTCGAGCTGGTCGAGGCGCTGCGTCCAGAGGCTGCGCTGGGCCTCCAGCCAGGTTTCGGCGGCGGCGAGAGGTTCCCGGCGCAGGGAGCAGGTGCGGACGCGCCCGGATTTGGCCGTGGTGACGAGCCCGCTCTCCTCCAGCACCTTGAGGTGCTGGAGGAAGCTCGGAAGCGCCATCTCGAAGGGCCGGGCGAGTTCGCTGACCGAGGCCGGCCCTCGCCCCAACGCCTGCACCACCGCGCGCCGGGTCGGATCGGCCAGGGCACGGAAGGTGTCGTCGAGGGTGGGGAGCGTCGCGGACATGGGGCGATCCAAGCGGAGAAAAATACTTAGGTCAATACCTAAGTTTTGTGGTCTGACGCGGATTGCGGGGAGACGGGCTTGATCCCGGCGGTGGCTTGCGGCTTGCTGGCCGCTGCTCCGTGGAGGCTGCCGCCATGTCGCCCGAATTCCTGCTGACCTCGCTGATCGTCGTCGCCTCGCCGGGCACGGGCGCGATCTACACCATCGCGGCGGGGCTCACCCGGGGCTCGCGGGCGAGCCTGCTCGCGGCCTTTGCCTGCACGCTCGGCATCGTGCCGCATCTCTTGGCGGCGATGCTGGGGCTGGCGGCGCTGCTGCATGCGAGCGCGCTCGCCTTCGCGGTCGTGAAATATGCCGGCGTCGCCTATCTCTTGTTCATGGCCTGGCAGACGCTGCAGGAGCATGGCGCGCTCAGCGTCGAGACGAAGGCCGATCCGCGCTCGGCCTGGCGGGTTCTGCGCGACGGCGTCGCGATCAATGTCCTCAACCCCAAGCTCTCGATCTTCTTCGTCGCCTTCCTGCCGCAGTTCATCTCGGCCGGCGAGGCGGCGCCGCTGGCGCGCATGCTCGAACTGTCGGGCGTGTTCATGGCGATGACCTTCGTGGTCTTCGCGCTCTACGGCCTGTTCGCGGCGGCGATGCGCGACAAGGTGGTGACGCGGCCGGCGGTGATGGCCTGGCTGCGGCGGGGCTTCGCGGCGGCCTTCGTCGCGCTGGGCGCCAAGCTCGCCGTGACCGAGCGCTGAGCGCCATGGCGGTGCAGACGCTGCTGGCGATCGCCACGCGCGGTCCGGGGCTCTACGAGTTCACGCGCGAGGTGGCCGCCTTCGTCGCCGGGGCCGGAATCGAGACCGGGCTGCTGACGCTCTTCGTGCGCCATACCTCCTGCTCGCTGCTGATTCAGGAGAATGCCGACCCGGATGTGCGCGTCGATCTCGAGGCCTTCTTCCGCCGGCTCGTGCCCTCCGCCGACGATCCGGCAATGGATTATCTCGTCCATCGGGCGGAGGGGCCCGATGACATGCCCGCCCATATCAAGGCGGCGCTGACGCCCGTCTCGCTCTCGATCCCGGTGATGGGCGGGCGGCTCGCGCTCGGCACCTGGCAGGGTATCTACCTTTTCGAGCACCGCGCCCGGCCGCATCGCCGCGAGGTCGTGCTGCATCTGGCCTGAGGCGTCCTCATCCCGCCAGATCCGCCTTCAGCGCATCGATCCGTTTCGACGCTTCGGCCTTGCTCAGATCCTCGGCGAAGTCTTCGGGCCGCTGCGTCTGCTCGGACAGGGTCTTGAGATAGGATGTCTGCGCGCCCGTCATCGGGTCGTCGCCTGACACCCAGTCGGCGGGATCCTTCTGCGTGTTGTCCGGCGGGTTCGGGTCGCGCTTGGGGTTGTCGTCCAGCGGGCTGGCGTGTTCGTCGGTGTGGCTCGTCATGATGCGTCTCCGTTCCTATTTTGTTCACTGACAACGAGCCGCGCGCCGACGGGTTCCCCATCGCGCCGCAATCTGGGAGAAGGGGCGCGGCGCCCGATGGATCAGGAGACAGGCCATGTCGTTTCTCAAGAAGCTCTTCGGCGGCGGCCAGGCGGCCGAGGCCAAGCCGACGGGCCCGCTCAAGACCATCGAGCACAACGGTTTCACCATCCATGCCACGCCCTATCAGGAGGGTGGCCAGTGGCAGCTGTGCGGCGTCGTCGAGAAGACGGTCGAGGGGGAGCTGAAGAGCCATCGCTTCGTCCGGGCCGACCGTTTCCCCGGCAAGGACGAGGCCGTCGATTTTACCCTGATCAAGGGCCAGCAGCTGGTCGATCAGGCGGGCGAGAGCGTCTTCCGCTAGGGTCCTCGGCGGGGGAGCGACGCAAGACCGCAGGAACGGACGCGCCTGGCGCGGGTTGTCGAGGCATCATCCTCAACCCGAACAAGGAGGGCGCCCCATGAGCGACCTGTCAGGCAAGACCATCCTCATCCTCGCCACCAACGGCTTCGAGCAGTCGGAGCTCGACGTCCCGCATGCCAAGCTGAAGGAAGCCGGCGCGACCGTGCACATCGTCGCGCCCGAGGCCGGCGAGATCACCGGCTGGGACCAGAAGGACTGGGGCCGGGCCGTGAAGGTCGACAAGACCCTCGCGGAAGTCAGCGCCGATGCGTATGACGCCATCGTCCTGCCCGGCGGGCAGATGAACCCCGACACGCTGCGCGGCACGCCCGAGGCGCTGACGCTGATCAAACGCTTCTTCGAGCAGGGCAAGGTTGTTGCCGCCGTCTGCCATGCTCCCTGGCTGCTGATCGACACCGGCATCGCCAAGGGCCGCCGCCTGACGTCGTACAACACGATGAAGCAGGACATGATCAATGCCGGCGCGCTGTGGGAAGACAGCGAGGTCGTGACCGACAAGGGCGTCGTCACCTCGCGCAAGCCCGACGATCTGCCGGCCTTCGTCGCCAAGATCATCGAGGAGATCAACGAAGGCCGCCACGAGCGCCGCGCCGCCTGATTTCGCAGGCCGCCTCCGGGTGGCCAGCGATCCGGCCCGGGCTCTCGTCCCGGGCCCCGTTCAGGGCGGAGTCGCGGCACGGCTCCGCCTTGAGCGCCGACCGGGTCCGATCTGCGCGAGCTTGCCGCCGCGCGGCGGACTGCCTACTCCTCGGTGAAGAACGTCTGCCCTGCGAGCAGGCGCGCCGAGGAAACATGTCCACCGACGAATCCCGCTACGCGCCCGATTCCTCCTATGCCTGGCTGCGGCTGGCCGTGTCGCTTCTGGTCGGCACCGCAGCCTGTGTCGGCACCTGGTCCGTCGTCGTGGTTCTGCCTTCGGTGCAGACCGAATTCGGCACGCTGCGCGCCGGGGCCTCCCTTCCCTATACCTGCGTGATGCTGGGCTTCGGCTTCGGCAACATCGCCATGGGCCGCATCGCCGACCGTTATGGCATCATCGTGCCGATCGTGGGCGGCGCCCTGCTGCTCGGCAGCGGCTATATCCTCGCCGGGATGGCGCAGTCGCTCTGGCAGTTCGCGCTCGTCCATCTCTTCCTGATTGGCGTCGGTGGCGGGGCCGGCTTCTCGCCGCTGATCGCGGATCTCTCGCATTGGTTCCGCAAGCATCGCGGGCTCGCCGTAGTCTTCGGAGCCTCGGGCAGCTATCTGGCGGGGGTGATCTGGCCGCAGGTGATCACCTGGGGCGTCGCCAGCCATGGCTGGCGCGCGACCCATATCGGCATCGGGCTCGCGGTCATGGCGATCATGCTGCCGCTGGCACCGTTCTTCCGCCGCCGGCCCTCCGCCGCGACCATCGCGGCGCAGGAGGCGGCGAGCACCAGCGCGCGCGGCGATCTCGGCCTCTCGGCCAGCCAGCTGCAGTGGCTGCTCGCGATCGCGGGCTTCTCCTGCTGCGTCGCCATGGCGATGCCGCAGGTCCACCTCGTCGCCTATTGCAGCGATCTCGGTTACGGCGTCGCCCGTGGCGCCGAGATGCTCTCGCTGATGCTGGCGCTCGGCATCATCAGCCGCATCGGCTCCGGCTTCGTCGCCGACCGCATCGGCGGCACGGCGACGCTGGCGATCGGCTCGCTGATGCAGGGGCTCGCGCTCTTCCTTTATCTCTGGTTCGACGGGCTGACCTCGCTCTTCATCGTCACCGGCATCTTCGGCCTGTTCCAGGGCGGCATCGTGCCGATGTATGCGGTGATCATCCGCGAGTATCTGCCTGCGCGGGAGGCCGGCGTGCGGATCGGCCTGGTCATGTCCTCGACCATCCTGGGCATGGCCTTCGGCGGCTATGTCTCGGGCGCGATCTTCGACGCCTTCGCCTCCTACCGCGCCGCCTTTCTCAACGGCCTCGCCTGGAACCTCGTCAACCTCGCGGTGGTGTGCTGGCTGATGATGCGAGCGCGGCGTCGGCCGATCGGGCCTGCGTCGGCGGCGGCCGTCTGACGCAGGCTGTCCATCCCCGTCACGCTTGACGCGGATGCCTCCCGCATCCGATGTCCGCGCAACCATAACCCCAGAGGATACGTCCATGCTTCGCACCACCATCGCCGGCAGCCTGCCCAAGCCGAGCTGGCTCGCCGAGTCCGAGCGACTCTGGGCGCCGTGGAAGCTGGAAGGGGTGGCGCTGCAGGAGGGCCGGCGCGACGCGACGATCCTGGCGGTGAAGCTGCAGGAGGATGCCGGCATCGACATCGTCGGCGATGGCGAGCAGGCGCGGGTGCATTTCGTCCATGGCTTCCTGGCCAATCTCGACGGCATCGACTTCGACAAGAAGACGATCATGGGCATCCGCAACAACCGCTACGAGGCGGAGGTGCCGACGGTCACCGGCGCGATCCGCCGCAAGGGGCCGGTGCACAGCATGGAGGCGCAGGCCGCCCGCGCGCACACGACCCGCAAACTGAAGTTCACGCTGCCGGGGCCGATGACGATCGTCGATACCATCGCCGACGAGCACTATGGCCGCCGCGAGGACCTCGCCATGGCGTTTGCCGCCGTGCTGAACGAAGAGGCGCATGAGCTGCAGGCGCTGGGCGTCGACGTGATCCAGTTCGACGAGCCGGCCTTCAACGTCTACATGAAGGAGGTTCCGGACTGGGGCATCGCCTGCCTCGAGCGCGCCGCGCAGGGGCTGACCGCCACCACCGCCGTCCACATCTGCTACGGCTACGGCATCAAGGCCAATATCGACTGGAAGGCGACGCTCGGCGAAGAGTGGCGCCATTACGAGCAGACCTTCCCGGCGATCGCCAAGAGCTCGATCCAACAGGTCTCGCTGGAGTGCCGCAACTCCAAGGTGCCGCTCGACCTGATCAAGCTGCTCGAGGGCAAGGACGTGCTGGCGGGTGCGATCGACGTCGCCTCCAACACCATCGAGACGCCCGAGGAGGTCGCCGCGACCATCCGCGCGGCGCTGGCCTTCGTCGCGCCCGAGAAGCTCTTCCCCTGCACCAATTGCGGCATGGCGCCGATGACCACCGAGGTCGCCTATGGCAAGCTCGCGGCGCTGTCGGCCGGTGCGGCGCTGGTGCGCAAGGAACTCGGCGCGGCCTGAAGCGGGGCGGCCCCGTCGACGCTCCGATCCATCTGGCGCAGGCGCGGTAGTGCGTGCTCCAATGGCCGGGGATTCGACGGGGGTGAGCGCATGACGAAAGAAGCGGGCGTGGCGCAGGACGAGGCGCCGCGCGGCAACCTGACGGTGCGCATCAATGCGATGCCGGCCGACACCAACGCGAATGGCGACATCTTCGGCGGCTGGGTGATGTCGCGCATGGACGCCGCCGGCGGCATCGCCGGCGTCGACCGGGCGCAGGGGCGTGTCGTCACCATCGCGGTGGATGCGATGACCTTCATCCGGCCCGTGAAGGTGGGGGACGTGCTCAGCGTCTATACCGAGGTCGAGTCCGTCGGTCGGACCTCGATGAAGATCCATGTCGAGGCCTGGGCCCGGCGCTTCCGCACCATGATCCATGAGAAGGTCACGGACGCGACCTTCACCTTCGTTGCGATCGACGAGGAGGGGCGGCCGCGCCCGGTGCCTCGATCCGTCGAAACGCCCTAGGGCGCTTCGTCGGTCAGTCCGAAACGCAGAGCCTCGTCGCGCCGCGTGGATGGCTGGCAAGCCATGCGAGACCCAGCATTCAATCCGGCGTAACGTAAGGTCTGGATGCCTTTGAGTGGTAATGGTCCCGGCGCGGACGTGGTTCCGAGGCGCCGAGCCGAAAATACCAAAAAGCTAACGAGCGCTTAATCGTCAGAAACACGACTGACTCAGAAGAATCCAGTCACTTAACCCTTCGTTAGGTGCGTCCCCCTCATCCTTCCGGTCGGCTGGCCTAACCCGACTGACAACGGAAGAGAAACATTTGGGGGAAACCGTTTCATGACCACTCGTCGTGACGTCCTGACTGGTCTTGCCTGCGCCTCCACTGCCTCCCTGCTGCCCGCTCGCTCTTTCGCCGATCCCGGCGTCATGGCCGACAAGATCATCCTCGGCCAGGCGGCCGTCTTCGAAGGCCCCGCCAGTGCGCTGGGCCTGGGCATGCGCGATGGCCTGACCGTCGCCTTCGCCGAAGCCAATGCCAAGGGCGGCGTCGCCGGCCGCAAGATCGAACTTCTGACGCAAGACGATGGGTATGAGCCCGGCAAGTCGATCGAGGCGACCAAGGCGCTGATCGCCAAGGACGTCTTTGCGCTGGTCGGCCCCGTCGGCACGCCGACGTCGATGGCCGCCCACCCGATCGCGAAGGAAGCGGGCCTGCCTTTCATCGGAGCGTTCACCGGCGCCGAGGGCCTGCGCGATCCCTATCTGCCGCATGTCGTCAATGTGCGCGCCTCCTATTTCCAGGAGACCGAGGTCTGGGTCGAGCGCCTCGTCAAGGACAAGGGCTTCTCCAAGATCGCGATCTTCTATCAGGACGACGCCTTCGGCCGGGCCGGGCTCGCCGGCGTCAAGAAGGCGATGGATGCGCGCAAGATGAGCCTGGTCGCCGAAGGCACCTTCGAGCGCAACACGGTCGCGGTCCGGTCCGCCCTGCTCGAGATCCGCAAGGCCAATCCGGAAGCCGTGGTGATGGTCGGCCCCTACAAGCCCTGCGCCGAGTTCATCAAGCTGTGCAAGCAGGTGAAGTTCGCGCCGGTCTTCATGAACATCTCCTTCGTCGGATCCGATGCATTGGCGGCCGAACTCGGCGAAGCGGGGGCGGGCGTCTATGTCACCCAGGTCGTACCGTTGCCGACGGACGCTTCGATCCCCGTGGTCAAGGCCTATCAGGCGGCGCTCGCAGCCAGCGACGCCAAGGACAAGAAGCCGGGCTTCGTCTCGCTGGAGGGTTATCTCGTCGGGCGCACCGTGCTCGCCGCGCTGGAAAAGGCCGGCAAGGACCCGACCCGGACCGCATTCATGGCGGCGCTGACCAATGGTTCCTACGATTTCGGGGGCTTCAAGATGACGTTCGGCCCCAATGACAACCGCGGCTCCGATGACGTCTATCTGACCGTCATCGGATCGGATGGCAGCTTCAAGTCGGTCAGCTCTCTGTCCGCCTGAGTCCCATCCGCCGAGTCGCATTCCGGAGAGTGACATGACGAACGCCAAGAAGCCGGCGCGCGCGCGCGCTCCGCTGCGCATCGGTATCGCCGCGCGCATCTATGCCGCGCTCGGCGCATTGACCACGTTGACGCTCGTCGCCTCCGCGGTGGCCTGGCTGTCCTATGATCGGATCAACCTGACGGTCGGCGAAATGGTCGAGACCAAGATGCCCACCGTGGAACTCGTGCTCGAACTCTCCCAGGTGGGTACCCAGTCGACTGCACTGGCGCCGCGTTTCCTGAACGTCCAGACCGTGCAGCAGCGGGCCCGCCTGACCACCGAATTGGATGCGATCGAGGCCAAGCAGTTCGAACTGATCCGCGCCGTGGGCAAGATCGGCGGTGTCGACATGAAACCGGTTCAGAAGGCGGTCGACGATCTCTCGCTGCGGATCAACGACATCAACGACCTGACCGGCACGAGGCTGCGCAACTCCGCGCAGATGGCGGCGGCCCTGGAGCAGCTGAACACGGCGCGCGAGGACTTCGTCAAGGTCGTCGGCGGGGAGGCGGATGAGCGCCAGTTCAACGTCGTGCTCGGCATCGAGAGCGTCAAGGGACTGGACGGCGCGAAGCTCGACGAGGCCCTGAAAGCCGTCAACGAGGTGGAGTTTCCCGCCTTCGATCTCACCCGCAAGCTCGAGGCCCAGGTCAACGAGTTGATCGGGCTTCTGCGCGAGGTCGGCCAGATCGCGGACCAGTCGCTGCTGGGCCTTGCGCGCGAACGCCTCAACGCCGTCGTGCTGCGGATCGAGAAGGACATGGCCGCCGCCGACAAGATCAAGCCGAACGAGGCCCGAAACCGCGTGATCGACTCGGTCATTGCTATCGGCGAAGGGCCGCGCGGGGTGGTCGCGCTGCGCCAGCGGGACATCGAAACGCAGGACGCGATCAATGCCCGCGTCCTCGATATCGATCAGGCCGCGGCGACCATGCGCGCGGAAATCGATAAGCTCGTCACATCGGCCCGGTCCGGCGCCGTCGCCGCGAATGCCTCGACGTCGAGCCTGATCGAACAGAGCAAGATTTGGCTCGGCGGCATCGGCATCGGCTCGCTGCTGATCGCGCTCGTGCTGGCTCTCCTCTACGTCCGTCCTGCGATCATCGGCCGGCTGAACCGTCTGTGGGCGGCGACGCGGGCGATTGCGGATGGTGCTCTGGAGACGGTCGTCGACACCAAGGGCAATGACGAGATCTCCGACATCTCGAAGAGCGTTCTGCTGTTCCGCGACAATGCGGTGGCGCTGCGCGAGGCGGAGGTCGCCAAGATCGCCGATCAGGCGCGGGCGCAGGAGCAGCGCCGCGAGATGATGGCGGAGCTGGGTGCGGCCTTCGGCGAGGTCGTGGCTGCCGCCGCTGCCGGCGATTTCAGCCGCCGCGTCCAGGCGAACTTCGCCGATGCCGAGCTGAACGCGCTGGCGGGTTCCGTCAACGAACTGCTCGAGACGGTGCAGGGCGGTCTCTCCGAGACCTGCGACGTCCTCGCCGAACTCTCCGCCGGCCATCTCTCGACCCGCATCGAGGGGATGTATCAGGGCGCCTTCGCCGAGCTGAAGAACGGCACCAATGCGCTGGCCGAGGAGTTCGAGAGCACGCTCGCCAAGCTCTCGGAGACGGTGGCGGCCGTCCGCAGCGCCACGACCGAGATCCTCGATGGCGTCACCGATCTGGCCGAGCGCACGAGCGAGGAGAGCAACGCCGTCTCGATGGCGACCAACCAGCTCGGCGCCTTCGCCGGGACAGTCAAGAAGACGGCGAGCGAGGCGGCGCAGGCGACCGGCATGGCCGAGGGCGCCGAGAGCCAGGCCCAGCAGGGCGAGAAGGTCGTTGCGTCGGCGCTCGAAGCGATGCAGCGCATCCGCACCTCCTCGGACAAGATCTCCGAGGTTATCGCGATGATCGACGAGATCGCCTTCCAGACCAATCTGCTGGCGCTGAACGCGGCCGTCGAGGCGGCCCGGGCCGGCGACAGCGGCCGTGGCTTCGCGGTCGTGGCGACCGAGGTCCGCAGCCTCGCCAAGCGCTCGGCCGACGCCTCCAACGACGTCAAGAAGCTGGTCGAGGCGGCGCATGGCGACGTCAAGGTCGGCGTCGGGCTCGTCGAGGAGACGGCGCAGATGTTCGAGGCCATCGTCTCTTCGGTCAACGACCTGACCGGGCTGATGAACGGCATCTCGCAGACGGCGAAGAACCAGGCCAGCGACGTCTCGGCGATCAACACCGAGATCGACGGCATCGGCTCGATGGCGCATCAGAATGCCGCGCTGGTCGAGGAGACCAACGCCGCGCTGGCGCTGACCGACGAGCAGACCCGCGCGCTGAGCGAACATATCGCCCGCTTCCGCTTCCGCGAGGGGCATGGCGGCGGCAAGGGACACGCCATCGCCGAAGCGGCCTGAGCCGCAACGCCGCGGCTACCGACACCCGAAGGTCCCGCCATCCCGCAGACGGCGGGGCCTTCGCCATCGTGGGGCGGCACCCCGCCTGAGCCGACTGTCAGATGAAAGGCGTCATCACCGCGGGCCGATGCTGCCTTCAAGAACAAAAATGCGGGATACATGTCCTAACGGAAGCTGAATCCGGCATCTGCCGAAGTGATTCAAAAGAATCCAAGTTTAAACGTTCTTTAAGCGCGGCTGGCCAATTCTCCGCATGAACAGGATCCCGCCCAACGACAGTTCGGGGTGCGGAGCGGTTCGGGGGGCACCGGTCATCGCCTAGGGGGGCGATCGGGGCATATTGTCCATCGGCGCGCCCGGGCAGGGCGGCCGCAGGCCCCGCGCCAGCTTCGTCATCCAGATTGTCGCGTTGCCTACCGGAGAGCGACCGATGACGAAGGCCAGCAAGCCAGCCCGACAGCGCCAGAAGGCGCGCATCGGCATCGCCGCGCGGATCTATGCGGCGCTGGGACTGATGACGGCCCTGACGCTGGTGGCCTCCGCCGTTGCCTGGCTCTCCTTCGGCCGTGTCGGGACGACGGTTCAGGAACTCGCCGGCCAGAAGATGCCGCTGGTCGAACTCGCCCTCGAGCTTTCGCAGGCCGCGACCCAGTCGACGGCGCTGGCGCCGCGCTTCATGGATGTCGAGAACGTCCAGCAGCGCGCGGCCCTGACCAACGAGCTCGACCGGATCGAGGCCCGCCAGTTCGACCTGATCCGTCGGATCGCTTCCCTCAGCGGCCTCGACATGAAGGCGACCCAGCAGGCGGTCGACGAGCTGTCGCGCACGATCAACGAGATCAACGACCTCACTGGCGCGCGCATGCGCAACGCGGCGGCGATGAACGGCCTGCTCGACAATCTCGGCAAGGCGGGCCGTGTCTTCGGCGGCGTCGTCGGGTCCGAGGCGGACGAAGCCCGCTTCAACGTCACCATGGGCATCGAGAGCATCAAGGGTCTGTCGGGCGAGCAGCTCGACGCCGCGATGAAGACCCTGAACGACCGCGACTTCCCGGTCTTCGACTTCGCCCGCAAGCTCGAGGCGCAGGTCAACGAGCTCATGGGCATGCTGCGCGAGACCGCGCAGATCCCCGACAAGACGCGGCTCGCCATCGCCCGCGAGCGGTTCAAAGCCACTGCCATGCGCATCCGCATGGAGCTTCAGGCCGCCGAGGCGGCGTCTTCCAACCCGTTCCGCGGCCAGGTCGTCGAGGCCGTGATCGCCATGGGCGAGGGCCGCAACGGCATCGTCGAGATGCGCGAGCGCGATCTGACCACGCTGGGCGAGATCGCCACCACGCTGAAGACGGTCGACAGCGCCGCCGTCACCCTGCGCGGGCAGGTCGAGAAGCTGGTCGAGAGTGCGCGCGGCCAGGCCGTGGCGGCCAGCCAGTCGAGCGCCGCGCTGATCCATGACAGCGAGCGCTGGCTGGGTGCCATCGGCATCGGCTCGCTGCTGATCGCGCTGTCGCTCTCGCTCTTCTACGTCCGCCCGGCGATTATCGGCCGCCTGAACCGGCTCTGGGCCGCGACGCGGGCCATCGCCGACGGGGCTCTGGAGACGGTGGTCGACACGAAGGGCAATGACGAGATCTCCGACATCTCGAAGAGCGTGCTGCTCTTCCGCGACAATGCGGTTGCGCTGCGCGAGGCGGAGGTCGCCAAGATCGCCGATCAGGCGCGGGCGCAGGAGCAGCGCCGCGAGATGATGGCGGAGCTGGGTGCGGCCTTCGGCGAGGTCGTGGCTGCCGCCGCTGCCGGCGATTTCAGCCGCCGCGTCCAGGCGAACTTCGCCGATGCCGAGCTGAACGCGCTGGCGGGTTCCGTCAACGAACTGCTCGAGACGGTGCAGGGCGGTCTCTCCGAGACCTGCGACGTCCTCGCCGAACTCTCCGCCGGCCATCTCTCGACCCGCATCGAGGGGATGTATCAGGGCGCCTTCGCCGAGCTGAAGAACGGCACCAATGCGCTGGCCGAGGAGTTCGAGAGCACGCTCGCCAAGCTGTCGGAGACGGTGGCGGCGGTGCGCAGCGCCACGACCGAGATCCTCGATGGCGTCACCGATCTGGCCGAGCGCACCAGCGAGGAGAGCAACGCCGTCTCGATGGCGACCAACCAGCTCGGCGCCTTCGCCGGGACGGTCAAGAAGACGGCGAGCGAGGCGGCCCAGGCGACCGGCATGGCCGAGGGGGCCGAGAGCCAGGCCCAGCAGGGCGAGAAGGTCGTGGCATCCGCGCTCGAGGCGATGCAGCGCATCCGCACCTCCTCGGACAAGATCTCCGAGGTCATCGCGATGATCGACGAGATCGCCTTCCAGACCAATCTGCTGGCGCTGAACGCGGCCGTCGAGGCGGCCCGCGCCGGCGACAGCGGGCGGGGCTTCGCGGTCGTGGCGACCGAGGTCCGCAGCCTGGCCAAGCGCTCGGCCGATGCCTCCAACGACGTCAAGAAGCTGGTCGAGGCGGCGCATGGCGACGTCAAGGTCGGTGTCGGGCTGGTCGAGGAGACCGCCCAGATGTTCGAGGCGATCGTCTCCTCGGTGAACGACCTGACCGGGCTGATGAACGGCATCTCGCAGACGGCGAAGAACCAGGCCAGCGATGTCTCGGCGATCAACACCGAGATCGACGGCATCGGCTCCATGGCGCATCAGAACGCCGCGCTGGTCGAGGAGACCAACGCCGCGCTGGCGCTGACCGACGAACAGACCCGCGCTTTGAGCGAACATATCGCCCGCTTCCGCTTCCGCGAGGGGCATGGCTCCGACAAGGCCCATGCGATGGCTCAGGCCGCCTGATCGGCCCCGCCAAACGGCACGACATGCGAAGGCCCCGTCATCACCCGATGGCGGGGCCTTCGCCTTTCTGTAGACCGCTTCGCATGACGCTTGCGGCCGGCTCGGCCGCGATGCTACGCGGGATATGGGCCGGTAGCTCAATGGTTAGAGCTCGCTGCTCATAACAGCGCCGGTGCCGGTTCGAGTCCGGCCCGGCCCACCACATTGTCCATCCGAACCGCGAATCCGGTCTCCGACCGCAGCAAGGGTTCCTTCTGCCGATGGTGTCTCCCGAGCGCGTCCATCTCGTCACCGGTGCTGCCAGCGGTATCGGCCGGGCGACGGCGCTGAGGCTGGCGGGGCCCGGCGTCGGGCTCGTGCTGCATACGGGCTCGAACGAGGCCGGGCTGGCGGCGGTCGCGGCCGCTGCGGGGGAGGCGGGTGCCGTCGTCGTCACCCTGCTGGGCGACATCGCCGAGGCTGCGACTGCGGAGCGCGCGGTGGCGCTGGCCGCTGAGCGCTTCGGCCGCCTCGATGCGATTGCGGCCGTGGCTGGGCATGCCCGCAAGGGTGCCATCATGGATCTGGCGGAGGCGGAGCTGCGCGGTGCCGTCGAGGATTCCGTCGTGGCCCTCCTGCGGCTGGCCCGACTGGCGCGGCCCCTGCTCAAGGCAAGCGGCAGCGGGCGCATCGTCGCGACGTCGTCCTTCACCGCCCATGCGCTGCGCACCGACATGCAGCCCTTCGCCGCCACCGCAGCCAGCCGCGCCGCGCTTGAGACGACGGTCCGGCTCATGGCGCATGAGCTGGCGCCGGACGGCATCACGGTGAACGCGGTCGCGCCCGGGCTGATCCGCAAGGACGAGGGCAAGGGCAGCAAGCTTGCGGCCGAGGCGATTGCGCGGATGGAAGCGATCATCCCGATGGGGCGGCGCGGATTACCGGAAGAGGTCGCCGCCGCGATAGCGTTCCTCGCCTCCACGGAAGCCTCCTACATCACGGGCCAGACGCTGCATGTCGATGGCGGGCTGGTCTGAGCCGCAGACGGGGCGCCGCGACTTGCTCTAGCGCAAAGACGGGCGCGGCAGCTTGCCTATGATTTTCCGCCGAGCCGGTCGAACCGGTGCAGGGGGAAGCGGCCGTGCAAGCGCCTGGAACGACCTATCTCGACGAGCGCCTGCCGCGTTACACGAGCTATCCGACGGCGCCGCATTTTGCGGCTGATGTCGACGGCGATTGCTATGGCGACTGGCTTGGGGCGCTTTCGCCGGACACCAAGGGCTCGCTCTATCTGCACATCCCCTTCTGCCGGTCGATGTGCTGGTATTGCGGCTGCCACACCACGGTGGCGCTGCGCGACCCGCCGGTCGGCGCCTATCTGGGCATCCTGCGTCAGGAGATCGAGGCGGTCGCGGCGCGTCTGACGACGCCGCTCGATGTGCGCCATGTCCATTTCGGCGGCGGCACGCCGACGATACTGGCTCCCGACGATTTCGTCGAGCTCGTCGTGCTGCTGCGCCAGCGCTTTGCGCTGCACGCTGAAGCCGAGATCGCCGTCGAGATCGACCCGCGCCATCTCTCACCGGCGATGGTCGAAGCCCTGCGCGAGGCCGGGGTCAACCGCGCCAGCCTCGGCGTGCAGAGCTTCGATCCGGAGGTCCAGCGCGCGATCAACCGCGTCCAGGGCGTCAGGCAGACGGCGGCCGTGATCGCGCAGCTGCGCGAGGCCGGCATCGCCGGGGTCAATCTCGATCTGATCTACGGGCTGCCGCGGCAGAGCACGGCCTCCTGCGTCGAGACGGTCGAGCAATGCCTCGAGATGGAGCCCGACCGGTTCTCGATCTTCGGCTATGCCCATGTGCCGGACTTCAAGAAGCACCAGCAGCGGATCGCGCTGGCGGATCTACCCGATGGCGGGGCGCGGCACGAGCAGGCGGAGGCGATGGCCCAGCGCCTCGTCGATGCCGGCTATGTCCGCATCGGGCTCGATCATTTCGCGCGGCCGCAGGACGAGATGGCGCAGGCGCTCGGCAGCGGGCGGCTGCGGCGCAACTTCCAGGGCTACACCACCGATGGCTGCGAGGCGCTGATCGGGTTCGGCGCTTCCGCGATCGGGCGGCTGCCGCAGGGCTATGTCCAGAACGAGGTCGTCACCGGCCGCTATGCCGAGCGTATCCGCGAGGGCGGGCTGGCAACGGTGCGTGGCTACCGGCTCAGCGACGACGACCGGCTGCGGGCGGATCTGATCGAGCGGCTGATGTGCGACCTTTCGGTCGATGTCGAGGCGGTTTGCGCGCGCCATGGCGCCGATCCGGAGGAGCTGGCGCCGTCGCTCGCTCGGCTTGCGCCGCTGGTTCAGGACGGGATGGTGCAGCGAGAGGGCGCGCAAATCCGGATGCAGGAGCGGGCGCGACTCATGGTGCGCAAGGTCGCCTCGGCCTTCGACGCGCATATCGACCAGCCGGCGCGGCGCTACAGCCGCGCCGTGTAAGGCAGGATCGAAAAGATAGTGCAATCCCGCGAGCCCGGATTGCCTTAGCGGCTGGACGCTCCGAAACGACAGCGACGGACCGCCCCGCCCATGACGACTCCCGCCCTCGTGATGCTCCACCGCGCAACGTCCGCGCCGCCCGCCACCACCTCGGGTCAGGGGCTCGGCCCGGCCGACCCCTTCGCCGCGGGCCGCGAGATGACCTGGCGGTCGGAAGCCGCGGCTGCCGGTCGAGGCGCCTTCGCCGGCGCCGTCGAGATCGCCGCCTTTCCGCATACGGAGACGCTCGTGGTGCTTGCCGGCGCACTGACGCTGTCGGTCGATGGCGGGCCTGCGCTTACCGTTGGGCCTCATACGGCGGTGGTGATCGGGCGCGGCACAAAGCTTCGGATCGAGGCGGCGCCGGGCACCTTTTTCAGCTTCTATGCGCAGACGGCAGGCACCAGCGCGATGCCGGGTGCCACGCTGATCGCCCGTGATCTGGCGCTGTCGCCCTCGACGCCGCCGGCCCCGGAGGTCCTGCTCGGCCCGTCGCCGCAATGCCGCAGCCACAATGTCTTCACCGACGAGGCCGTACAGCTGCGCTCAGGCCTGTGGGATTCGACGCCCTATGCCCGGATTTCGCGTCCGCATCGCCTGTCCGAGCTGATGCACATCATCGAGGGTTCGGTCGATCTCACCATGGGCGACGGCACCGTCGTCACCGTGGCGACGGGCGAGACCGTCTTCGTGCCGCAGGGCGCGCCCTGCGCCTGGACCAGCCGCGTCCATGTCGCGAAGTACTACGTCGTTCAGGAGAACGTCGGCTGATGGGCGACACGCTGATCCGGGACGCGGCCATGCTGCGCGACATCGCGCCGGCCGACGCCGCGTCCTGCGCCGGTCTCGCCCGCGCGGTCGGCTGGCCGCACCGCGCCGAAGACTGGGAGATGGCGATCGGACTCGGCCATGGCGTGGTCGCGACGCTGGGCGAAGAGGTCGTGGCGACCGCGCTCTGGTGGCCCTATGGCGCGTATCACGCGACGCTGGGCATGATCATCGTCTCGCCGGAGCATCAGGGGGCCGGGCTCGGCCGGCGGCTGATGCAGGCCCTTCTCTCGCAGACCGAGGGGCGTTCGCTGCTGCTGAACGCCACCGTTGCCGGCCAGCCGCTCTACGAGAAGCTCGGCTTCGTCCTCTGTGGCGCCATCCGCCAGTATCAGGGCCAGGCCGGCGCCATCGCGGGCCCGGTGCTCGCCGAGGGCACGACGCTGCGCCCGGCTACGCTGGCCGATCTGCCGGTGCTGGACAAGCTCGACGAAGCGGCCACCGGCCTGCCGCGCGGGCCGCTGCTGCGCGCGGTTTTGAGTGAAGGCGAGGGCACGGTGCTGATGCGCGGCGGCGAGGCTGCGGGCTTCAGCATGATGCGCCGCTTTGGGCGCGGCCTCGTGATCGGGCCCGTGGTGGCTGCGGATCTTGCGGATGCGCAGGCGTTGCTGGCGCATGGTTTGCAGGCGCGGCAGGGGCAGTTCGTGCGGGTGGATATCGAGGACGGTTCGCCGCTCGTCGATCTGCTGACCGGGGCCGGTCTCAAGCCGGTCGATCGCGTCAACAGCATGGTTCGCGGCACATTGCCGACGCCGACGGGCTCGCTCCGCCGCTACACGCTCGCCAGCCAGGCGCTGGGCTGAAGGGAAGACGATGGCACTGCTCTACAAGTCGGATCCGGTCCGCGGCGCCGAATGGGCGAAGATCCTCGCGGAGAAGGCGCCGGAGCTCTCCTTCCGGATCTGGCCCGATATCGGCGACCCCACGGAGATCCGCTATTTCGTCGCCTGGATGCCGCCGGACGATCTCGCCGAGCGCTTTCCCAATCTCGAACTGCTGATGTCCTCGGGGGCCGGCGTCGATCATCTCGATCTGTCGAAGCTGCCGCCGGACCTGCCGGTGGCGCGCATGATCGAGACCGGCATCGTCGACGGCATGGTCGAATACGTCTCGATGGCCGTGCTCAGCCTGCATCGCGACCTGATCGATTATGTCGGCCAGCAGCGCGCCGAGATCTGGCAGCAGATTCGCGTGCGCCCCGCTTCGACCCGGCGGGTCGGGGTGCTCGGGCTCGGCATGCTCGGCGAGGCCTGCTGCCGGATGCTGCGCACGCTCGGCTTCCAGGTCGCGGGGTGGAGCCGCTCCGGCCGCGACATCGAGGGCGTGACCTGTTTTGCGGGCACGGAGAGCCTGCCGGATTTCCTGGGCCGGACCGATATCCTCGTCTGCCTGCTGCCGCTGACGGAGGAGACGCGCGGCATGCTCGGCGCCGCGCTCTTCGCGCAACTGCCGAAGGGCGCGCGGCTGGTCAATGTCGGCCGGGGCGGGCATCTCGACCAGGAGGCGCTGCTGTCGGCGCTCGACAGCGGCCAGATCTCGGCCGCGGTGCTCGACGTCTGCACGCCCGAGCCGCTGACACCCGGCCACCGGCTCTGGAGCCATCCGCGCGTGCTGCTGACTCCGCATATCGCCAGCATGACCCAGCCGGAGACCGCCGTGGACCTCGTGCTGGAAAACCTGCGCCGCCACAAGGCAGGCGAACCGCTCCTGGGGGCGGTCGACCGACAGCGCGGCTACTGAGGCCTTCAGCCGCCTTCCCAAAGGCAAAGCACGATCTGCTGCGCGGGGCGGCGAAATGGGCAGGTCGTGTCGCGAGCGGCGCCGAAGGCCGTGCCGAAGCCTCACAAGGCCGTTCTAACCTCTTCGCAGGATGGTTGATCCATCCGCGGAGGTCGAAGAGGTCCATGCACGAGCCAGCCCCGGTCGAGCCCGCCCTGCACGAGAGCGGGATGACGATGTCCGCGCTGCCCGCCAGCCACGGGATCCGGCGCGCGCTCGGTCATATCGAACGCCATTTCACCGATGCGATCTATCTCGAGGACCTCGCGGCGCTGGCGGGCCTGAGCGTCTGCCGCTTCGTGACGGTGTTCCGCCGCCAGGTCGGGCTGACGCCGCACCGCTACATCTGCCATCGCCGGATCGGCTATGCGAAGCGGCTGCTGCGCGACGGCGTGCCGATGGCGCAGGCGGCGTCCGAGGCCGGGTTCTTCGACCAGAGCCATTTCTCGCGCCATTTCAAGAATATCTGCGGCATCACGCCCGGGCGCTATCTGCGCGAGATGGGCGGCATGCCGCGCCGGCGAGCCGGGGCCGAAGCCTCGCTCCAGAGCGCCGCCTGAACTTCACGAAGCCACCACCGATCTGCGCCGCAGGAGCCCGCCATGTCCGTCAATTCGCTCGAAGCGCTCGACCGCCTCCATTGGGTCCACCCGGTCGCCAACTGGGCCGGGCATGAGAAGCGCGGCGTCACCATCATGAAGTCGGCCAAGGGCGCCTTCATCACGGATTCGGAAGGGCATGAGCTGATCGACGGCTTCGCCGGGCTGTGGTGCGTCAATGTCGGCTACGGGCATGAGAGCATCGTCGAGGCCGCCGCTGCGCAGATGCGCGAGCTGCCCTATGCCACAGGCTATTTCTCGTTCGGCAGCGAACCCGCGATCCGGCTGGCCGCCAAGCTCGCCGAACTCCTGCCCGGAGACCTCAACCACATCTATTTCTCGCTCGGCGGCTCGGATGCCATCGACGGGGCGCTGCGGCTGATCCAGTTCTACTACAACGTCACCGGCCGGCCGACGAAGAAGGCGATCCTTTCGCTGGAGCGCGGCTATCACGGCTCGAGCTCGACCGGGGCCGGCGTCACCGCGCTGCCGGCCTTCCATGCGAATTTCGATTTCCCGGCGCATGTCCGGCACTATGTCGCCGCGCCTTACGCCTATCGCAATCCGACCGGCTCCGACGACGCCTCGGTGATCGTGGCCAGCGTCGCCTCGCTGCGGGCCAAGGTCGCGGAGCTGGGTGCTGAGAATGTCGCCGCCTTCTTCTGCGAGCCGGTGGTCGGCTCGGGTGGCGTCATCGTGCCGCCGAAGGGCTGGCTCAAGGCGATGCGCGACACGGCTGCCGAACTCGATATCCTGTTCCTCGCCGACGAGGTCATCACCGGCTTCGGCCGGACGGGGCCGATGTTCGCCTGCGAGGGGGAGGGCGTCGTGCCCGATCTGATGACGATGGCCAAGGGGCTGACCTCGGGCTACGCGCCGCTGGGCGCGCTGGCGATCGGCGAGAAAATCTACCGCGGCATCAAGGACAATGCGCCTGAGGGCGGCCCCATCGGTCATGGCCAGACCTATTCCGGCCATCCGGTCTCGGCGGCCGTCGCGCTCGAAGTGCTCCGGCTCTATGACGAGGGCGGCATCCTCGCCAATGGCCAGCGCGTCGGCGCCTATTTCGAGAAGAAGCTCGCCACCCTGGCCGATCATCCGCTGGTCGGCGAGGTGCGGGCGCGCGGCCTGCTCGCCGGCATCGAACTCGTCGCCGACAAGGCGAGCAAGGACAAGCTGCCGCGCAGCATCAAGCTGGCCGACCATCTCTTCGCCCGCGGCTATGCCAATGGCGTGATCTTCCGCGCCTTCGCCGACGACATCATCGGGCTTGCGCCACCGCTCTGCTGCAGCGAGAGCGAGATCGACCTGATCGTCTCGCGCCTGCGCCAGACGCTCGACGACATGCTCGATCTGCCCGAGGTGCAGGCGGCCATGGCGCCCGCTAAGGCGGCCTGAGGCGGCGCGATCCTTGCTTTGCCCGGAGGCGCCGACGGTCTAGGTTGACGCGACGGCGGCGTCTCCGTGAGGGGCTGCGCGCCGGGGTTGGGGTGAGGCTTTCGTCGTGACACCGGGTGTGCGGCTCGACCGCATCGACATGAAGATCCTGATCGAGCTGCAGAACAACAGCCGGATCACCAACGTCAATCTGGCCGATGCGGTCGGCCTTTCGCCGAGTCCCTGCCTGCTGCGCGTCAAGCGGCTGGAGCAGGCGGGGTTCATCTCCGGCTATGGCGCGACGATCAACCTGCAGAAGCTCGGCGAGACGATCACCGTCTTCACCGAGGTGACTCTGGCCGACCATACCAAGGAGTATTTCATCCGCTTCGAGACGGCCCTGCGCCGGGTCGACGAAGTGGTGGAGTGCCACATGGTGAGCGGCGGCTACGACTATCTCGTCAAGTTCGTCACGCGCGGGCTGACGCATTACCAGTCGCTGATCGAGACCCTGCTCGACCGCAACATCGGCATCTCCAAGTATTTCAGCTACGTCGTGATCAAGTCGCCGATCCAGAAGCCGGGTTACCCGCTGCCGGTGTTGTTCGACGTTTGAGCAATGCGGGTCCCTGCTGGGCTTATCCGAGCGCCTGGTTGACCAGCCCGAAGATGCGCGCAGGACCGGTGGGGCCGTGGCTGCGGCCGCGGATCATCGGGGTGACCGTGTCGAAGATCGTCAGGCCGCAGGATTCGAGGAAAGCGCCGAAGGCGCCCTGTTCCTGCGCGGTATCGACGCGCAGGAATTCGCCCTGATGGGCCTCGACATGCGGCGTGAGCAGAGCGATCGCCATCTCGTCATCCTCAGCCACGATGGGCCCGACGACATGGCCCCGGCCGAAGGGGCGGCATAGCGCAAAGCCGACGACCGCGCCGTCACGCTCCAGCAGCGTGCCCACCGAGGTCGAGAGCAGGGCAGCGAGTGCGGTGCGGCGATCGGCGCCATAAGCGCTCGCGTCGAGGGCGGCGAGCGCGTCGAGATCGGCCGGGACGACCGGGCGCAGGCCGGGCGGGGCGGCGAACGGGGCAGGGGCCGGCAGCGTCTTGCCCTGATGCTGGAAGACTCGGCCGATCGGCTCGAATCCGAGCGAGCGGTAGAGCCTGTAGCCGGCCTTGGTGGAGTTGAGGCGCAAATCGCGCGTACCCGACTGCGCGAAAATCATGTCCATCAGTTCGCGGCCGGCGCCCTGCGCCTGCAGTCGCGGCGAGGTGATAACCATGCCCACCGTCGCGAAGCTCTCGCCGAAGGGCCACCACATCGCCGAGCCGAGCGCCCGGCCGATCGCGTCGCAGGCGACGATGCCGTGGCCGAGCCCGATGACGAGCCGCCAATCCTCGGGGCGATGCGGCCAGCCGACGCCGATCGAGAGTTGATGCAGCTGGTCGAGATCGGATTCCGCCATCGGCCTGATGGCGATCTCGTAGCCAAGCCGGCGCTTTGCCGTTTTGTAAGCCAAGGCCTGTGCCTCACGGGAAGTCACCGATCATAGGGCCGCGGAGGCTGCTCGGGAATAGCATAATTCATACAATACAGCAGGTTAGGGTCGTGCAAGCTGCGTGTTCCCCGCCCGGCGCGGCTGCCTCGCGCCTGCGCGCGAGCGCTGGCCGGGCCCTGCTCCCGATCGAGGCCGATTCACGATGAAGCTCGAACCCTATTGGCTGGCCTCCGCGCCGCGCTTCACGTCCGGTTCGACGGAACCCGTCGAGGGGCAGGTCGACGTCGCGGTGATCGGCGGTGGCTTCACCGGGCTGTCGGCGGCCCGCAGCCTCGCGAAGGCCGGTGCGCGCGTCGCCGTGCTGGAAGCCGGGCGCGTCGTCGGCGAGGCGTCGGGTCGCAATGGCGGCCATTGCAACAACGGCCTGGCGCATGACCTTGCAGGGCTGGCGGCGCAGATCGGCATCGAGCGGGCGAGCGCGCTTTACCGCGTCTTCGACGATGGCGTCGATACGGTCGAGTCTCTCGTCAAGGAGGAGGCGATCGACTGCGACTTCATCCGCACCGGCAAGATCAAGCTCGCGGCCAAGCCGGGGCATTTTGCCAAGCTGCAGAAGACCGCCGAGCTGCTCAAGGCCACGGTGGAGCCCGATCTCGAGGTGGTGGCGCCAGGCGACGTGCAGCGCGAGATCGGATCCTCGGGTTTCCATGGCGGGCTCGTCTTGCCGCGCAGTGCCCATATGCATATGGGCCGCTTCGGCGTCGGTCTGGCGGAGGCCGCGGCACGCGCCGGTGCCCATATCCATGAAGGCGCCGCGGTGACGGGGCTGCAGCGCATCGCTGGGCAGGCGCACCGCGTCGTGACGACGCGCGGAACGATCGAAGCCAAGCAGGTGCTGCTCGCGACCGGCGCCTCGCGCCAGGGGCCTTTCGCCTGGTTGCGCCGCCGGATCGTGCCCGTCGGCAGCTTCATCATCGCGACCGAGCCGCTCTCGGACAATCTCGCGGCCTCGATCATGCCGACGCGCCGCACGGCGACGACGACGATGAACATCGGCAACTACTTCCGCCTGACGCCCGACAACCGCCTGATCTTCGGTGGGCGAGCCCGGTTCGCCCTGTCGAGCCCGGCATCGGACGCCAAGAGCGGTGGTATCCTGAAGGCGCGGATGCTGGAGCTGTTCCCGCAGCTCGCGCAGACGCGGATCGATTATTGCTGGGGCGGCCTCGTCGACATGACCGCCGACCGGCTGCCGCGCGCCGGCGAGCGCGATGGCGTGTTCTACGCCACCGGCTATAGCGGCCACGGCACGCAGATGTCGGTGCATATGGGGAAGATCATGGCCCGGGTGATGGGCGGCGATGCGGCGGCCAACCCGCTTGCCGGGCTCGACTGGCCGGTGGTTCCCGGCCATTTCGGCCCGCCTTGGTTCCTGCCCTTCGTCGGGATGTATTACAAATATCAGGACTGGCGGCACTGAGGCGATCCTGCCGACTCTCAGCCCTCATCCTGAGGAGCGGGCGAAAGCCCGCGTCTCGAAGGATGTTTCAGGAGGCTTGCGGACCCTCTGGACCATCCTTCGAGACGCCGCTGCGCGGCTCCTCAGGATGAGGTCCGCAGAAGCTTGAACGGTGGCTCACCCGCCGATGTCGATTAGCACCGTCTTGTGGCGCAGATTGGCCTCCACCGCCTGGCGGCCGAGGTCCTTGCCGATGCCGGAGCTCTTGTAGCCGCCCGTCGGCAGGATGAAATCGAGCGTGCGGCTGTAGCGGTTGATCCAGACGGTGCCGGCCTTGAGCGCCCGCATCGCGCGCAGGCCGCGGCCGAGATCGGCGGTGTAGACGCCGGCCGCGAGCCCGTATTCGGGGTGGTCGGCGAGGCTCAGCCCCTCCGCCTCGTCGTCGAAGGGCTGGATCGTCAGCACCGGGCCGAAGATCTCCTCGCGCACGGCCGCCGTCTGCGCCGTCACGCCGGCGAGCAGGGTCGGCTGGTAGAAGGCGCCGCCAAACCCCTCGATGCGCGCCCCGCCGAGCAGGCATTCCGCACCCTGCAGGCGGCTGCGTTCGAGAATGTCATCGATGCGCCTGGCCTGCGTCTCCGAGATGATCGGCGCGTAGCCCGTCGCGGCCTTCCAGGTCGGGCCGGGCGTGACCGTGGCGAGCCGCGCCTGCAGCCGCGCCACCAGTTCGGCCGTCACGGAACGCTGGACGATCAGCCGCGAGCCGGCGACGCAGGCTTGGCCGGCATTGGCGAGCAGGGAGCCCGCGATGCAGGCGGCAGCCTTGTCCAGATCGGCATCGGCGAATACGAGCTGCGGGCTCTTGCCGCCGAGTTCGAGTGTCACCGGCTTGATGCCGCTTTCGGCGGCCGCCTTCATTACGGCGATGCCGGTTCGCGTCGAGCCGGTGAAGGAGAGCTTGGCAAGGCCGGGATGGCGCGACAGCGCATCGCCGGTGACGATACCGTTGCCTTGGACGACATTGAAGATGCCGGCGGGGATGCCGGCTTCGACGGCGAGTTCCGCCAGCCGCACGGTCGAAAACGGCGTCAGCTCCGAGGGCTTTAGCACGATGGCGTTGCCCGCCGCGAGCGCCGGGCCGACCTTCCAGGAGGCCATGCTGAGCGGGAAGTTCCAGGGCGTGATCGCGCCGACGACGCCATAGGGCTCCGAGACGATCAGCCCGAGATGGTCCTGGCGGGTGGCAGCGACCTCGCCGCCGAGCTTGTCGGCCCATTCCGAGAAGAAGCGGATGCCCTCGGCGACGCTGGCGACGTCCCCCGTGACGGCCTGCGCGATCGGCCGGGTCGAGCCGACAGCCTCGAGCCGTCCGAGTTCGACCGCGCGCTCCTCGATCAGGTCGGCCCAGCGGCGCAGGACGCGGGCGCGTTCGCGCGGCGGCTGCGTCGCCCAGCCGCTGGCCGCGACCGCCTTCGTCGCATTGGTCACGGCGCGGTCGACGATGTCGGCGCCGGCAATCGGCAGATCGGCGTAAGTCGCGCCGTCCGAGGGCCGGGCGACGGCGATCCGCTCGCCCGCCTGGACGACCTCGCCGCCGATATAGTGGCCGGTCGAAAAGGCGACCGAATCCGGCGCGAAATCGGTCATCGACTCAGAGCCCGACGAGGCCGGGCAGGCCGCCGATGTCCTTGATTTCGTTGTAGCCGTAATAGGGATTGGGCGGCTCATGGCCGCGATTGACGAAGACGCGCTGGCGGATCTTCATGTCATGGGCCGTCATCAGGTCGTAGCGGAAGCTGGACGAGCAGTGCATCACGTCCTGCGGCCCGCAGCCGAGCTGGTCGAACATGTATTCGAAAGCCTGCATGCGGGGCTTGTAGGCCTGGGCCTCCTGCGCCGTGTAGGCGGCATGGAAGGGCGCGCCGAGCCGGGCGACCGAATGCGGGATCAGGTCCGTCATCGAGTTCGAGAGGATGACAAGGGGGATTTCCTTGGCGACCTTGGCGAGGCCGGCCGGCACGTCGGGATGGGGACCCCAGCCCGGGATCTCGTCGATGATTTTTTGCGCATCGGCCGGGTCATAGGCGAAGCCGTGGAGCTTGCAGGTGCGCGCGACGGCGTTGCGCACGACGTCCTGATAGGGCTTCCAGGGGCCCAGCACCTCGTCGAGGCGATAGCTGCTGAAGTCCTCGACGAAGGCGTCCATCTGCGCAGGCGACAGGCGCGCCCCGTAGACCCGGCGTGCCGCGGGACCCATCTCGAAATAGATCAGGGTGCCGTAGCAGTCGAAGGTGATGAATTTCGGCCGCCAGGTGGTCATGGTCCGCGCTCGCTCTGTCGAAGGGGCGGACATCGCCGCCGATGAGCCGAGACTAGCGGCAGGTGGCAGGGTCGGGCGCGGATTTGCGGGCGGGCCGCCCAAGATTCTGCCGATCACTCCGGCATCGGCAGCATGGATTGCCACGCCGCCGGTGGCGCCTCAGAACTCGCCGACCTCGCCCTGCGACCCGTCGAGGAGGCGGGCATGGCGGAAGGGGCGGGGGTCGACGATCGGGGTGTCGCCGGTGGCGAGGTCGGCGGCGAGATGGCCCGCGCCGGGGCCCAGCCCGAAGCCGTGGCCGCTGAGGCCGGCGGCCAGGACGAGGCCTTTCAAACCTACGGTCGGCGAGATCACCGGCACGGCATCGGGCGTCGAGTCGATGTAAGCACCCCAGCTTTCCCGCACCGCGACGCTGCGCAGAGCCGGAACCAAGGCATGGGCGCGCTCCAGCAGTGTCGTGATGGCCTTGCGGCTGGGAGCCGGGTCGAGGGTGCGGATGCGCTCGAAGGGCGTCTCCTGGTCCAGCGTCCAGCTGCCCAGCGCCTCCGGCCCGCTGAAGAAGGAGGAGCCGATGCCGAACTCCACCGCCTTCAGACGCTTGACGAACATCGGCATGAATTGGCGGGCGAAGCGGATGCCCTGCGGGGTCAGCTCGAGCGTGCCCTTCCCGCTGATCGCGATGGTGTAGCTGCCGTCGAGCCGGCGCGTCAGGGCGATCTCCGGGGTGTAGAAGGCTTCCAGCCAGGCGGGTGCAACTTCGGTCCGCAGGCTGGTGACGCGGACGCTCGCCTGCGGGAAGACGACGCCGTGATGGCGGCAGAAGCCCGAGGCCCAGGCGCCGCCGGCCAGGATGACCGACTGGGTGCGGATCGTGCCCTTCTCGGTCACGACGCCGGTGACGGTGCCGTTGGTCACGTCGAGCCCGCGCGCGGCGCAGCCCTGGTGGATCGTCGCGCCATGCTTGCGGGCGCCCAGAGCCAGAACCGGCGCAGCCAGGGCCGGTTCGGCCTTGCCGTCTGTGGTGGAATGCACGCCGCCGAGCCAGTTGCGTCCCGTGCCCGCCGTCATGGCGGAGGCTTCCGGCCCCGTCAGCATCCGCGTTTCGACGCCGAACTCCTTGGCCGTCTCCCGCCAGCGCTCCCATTGCGCGATCTGCGCGGGATCGTTGCTGGCATAGACCAGCCCGCAGCGGCGGAAGCCCGGATCCTCGCCGATCTCGCTGGCGAAGCTGTCCCACAGCTCCATGGAGCGCATGGCCAGCGGCAATTCGCGGGCATCGCGGTTCTGCTGCCGGCACCAGCCCCAGTTGCGGCTGGATTGCTCGCCGCCGACGACGCCCTTCTCGACGAGCGCCACCGAGCGGCCGCGCCTGGCCAGGAAATAGGCCGCGGCCGCACCGACGATGCCGCCGCCGATGATCACGACATCGGCCTGCGCGGGCAGGGCGGCGTCGCTGGCAATAGGCTTGATCGTGGGGCTCATGGCGTCTCTCCGGCAGATCCTGGCCGGACCTCTAGCGGCGTTCCGCGCGCCTGCCTTGGATCATTTTCGCATCAGGCGGCCAAAGCCACCTCGACACTGGCTGCGACCGCAAAAAGCGACGCGTCGCCACCGGTCTCGCCCATCAGCATCAGGCCGACGGGAGCCTCGCCGGGGCGGTTGCAGGGCAGGCTGATGGCGCAGCGGTCGAGGAAGTTGCCGAGGCTCGGATTGCGCAGCAGAAGCGCGTTCAGGCGGTAGTATTCGGCATCCTCGGCCAGTTCTGCGATCCGCGGGGGGACGATCGGGCAGGTCGGCATCAGCAGCGCGTCGAAGGGTGCTGTCAGCGCGTCCATCGCCGCGACGATGCGACGGCGTGCCGCGGTCAGGGCAACGTAATCGGCGGCCGTCATCATCGCACCGGCCTCGATACGGCTGCGCACGCGCTGATCGTAGAGATCGCCCTTTGCGGCCAGCAGATCGCGATGCCAGTTATAGGATTCCGGGCCGGTGAAGCCGCCGCGGCTCATCGCGGGTGCGATGTCGAGAAGCGGCGAGAACGGGACCTCCGTGATCCGGGCGCCCTGCGCCGCCAGCGTCGCGACCGCCCGCTCGAAGGCGGCGGCGACGGCTGCGTCCATGCCGTCGCGCATGATCTCGCGGGGAATCGCCAGGCGCAGGCCCGCGAGCGGGCGGGGCGTAGGCAGGGCCGGGACCTCTCCGGCGAGGATCGCATCGACGATCGCGCAGCAGGATACGCTGGCGCCGAGCGGCCCGAGCGAATCGAGGCTGCCCGAGAGGGGCACGACACCGTCGAGCGGCACGCGGCGGGCGGTCGGCTTGTAGCCGACGATGCCGCAGAGCGCGGCGGGGATGCGGCAGGAGCCACCGGTGTCGCTGCCGAGCGCGACGACCGCCATGCCGTCCGCTACGGCCACCGCCGAGCCGGAGGAGGAACCGCCGGGGATGCGGGCAGAGGCGCGGTCCCAGGGGCTGAGCGGCGTGCCGTAATGCGGGTTGGCGCCGATGCCGGAATAGGCGAATTCGGTCATGTTGGTGCGGCCGACGGGAATGAAGCCCGCCGCCAGCATGCGCGCGATCGTCGGGGCATGGGTTTGTGCCGGGGGAGCGTCGGCAAGCGCGCGCGAGCCTGCCGTCGTGACCTCGCCTGCGACATCGAACAGATCCTTCACCGCGAAGGGGATGCCGGCATAGGGCGATGGCGCGCGCCCTGCCTTGCGCAGGGCGTCATGGGCATCGGCGCAGGCACGCGCTGCGTCTGCCGCAACGGCGACAAAGGCACGGGCGCCTTCACCCGAAGGATCGGCGATCGCCGCCAGAGACTCCTCGACCAGGGCGCGCGCCGTGATGGCGCCGCTCGCGAGGGCATCGGCGCAGCCTTGCACGGTCCGCAGCATGATCGTCTCTCCTGATGCAGTCAGGCGTCCGGCTTATCGCTGCGCGCGAGCGAAATCCATGCCGCGCCGACGGTCGTCGCCGCCCCGCTCACATCAGCCCGGGTTCGCCGAGATCGGAGCCGTCGACGAGGCGGCTGTAGCGGTAGGGGTGGGGATCGACGATCGGGGCGTCGCCGGCGATGAGGTCGGCGGCGAGCTTGCCCGCGGACGGGCCGACGCCGAAGCCATGGCCGCTGTAGCCGGCCGAGACGTAGAGGCCGGGCAGCTTGTCGATCGGGGAGATCACCGGCACCCAGTCGGGCGTGAAGTCGATCAGCCCGCCATATTTCTGCACGATCTTCAAATCGGCGAGCTGCGGATAGATCTCGGCGATGCGCTTGAGCGCAAAGCTGATCAGCTTCTCCTGCGGCGGCGGATCGAAAGTGCGCATCCGCTCGAAGGGGGAGACGCTGTCGTTGCTCCAGCGCATCAGCGCCTCGGGGCCGGCGAAGAAGCTCTTGTCCGCCGTGATCGTCAGGAGCTTGTGGCGCTTCTTGAAGGTCCGCCAGAAGGGCTTGGCGTACATCATGCCCTGCGGGCTCAGCCGCAGCAGGCCGCGCCCGCTGATGCCGATGGTGTAGCCGCCGTCGAGCCGGCGCCGGAAGGTGACGTCCGGCGTCGAGATGCCGCCCGTCGTGATGTCGGGGCCGGAGATCGGCGCGGTGAAGAAGGAGGTCGACTGGACGCCCGCCATCGGCATGTCGATGCCGTGATGGCGGCAGAACATCGAGGTCCAGACGCCGCCGGCGACGAGCACGCTGCTGGTCTTGATCGTGCCCTTCTCGGTGACGACGGCCGAAACCTTGCCGGCCGAGGTTTCGAGGCCCCGCGCCGCGCAATCCTGGTGGATGGTGACGCCGAGCTTGCGCGCGGCCTGCGCGAAGGCCGGCACGGCCAGCGACGGCTCGGCCTTTCCGTCACTGGGGGAATGCACGCCGCCGATCCAGTTCTCGGTCGAGCCCGGCGACATCTCCTTCGCCTCGGCGGCGGAGAGCACGCGGCTGTGCATCTGCATCTCGCGCGCTTTGTCGATCCAGCCCGACCAGGCATCGAGATCGGACCGTTTGGTCGTGACATAGACGAGGCCGGTGTGACGGAAGCCGGTCTCGGCGCCGAGCTCCTCGTTCATGCCCTTCCACATTTCGAGCGCGCGCTGGGCGAGGGGGAGCTCTCGCAGGTCCCGGTTCTGCTGGCGGCACCAGCCCCAGTTCCGGCTCGACTGCTCGCCCGCAACATAGCCCTTCTCGACCACGGCGACGGAGTGGCCCTTCTTCGCGAGATTATAGGCGGCGGTGATGCCGGCGACGCCGCCGCCGATGACCACGACGTCGGCGGAAGGAGGCAGCGTCTCGTCGCTGTGGATGCGGGTGACCGGGGGCGACATGGCAGCGGCGATCCTTCGGCAGAAACCGGAAACGGGCCTCGATAGCACCGCATCCCGACAGAAGCCTATGCCAAAGGCGTGCCGGCAAACGGCATAATCTGTGCACCTGCCGCAGACGATCGGCGTTGGATGTCGTGGCCGCCGCACTAGCCTGAAGGGAAGGCGGGCAAGCCGCCGCCGTGATGACCTGCCACAGAAGCAGGCGCGTCACTCATAACGAGGGGTTCACCATGACCAAGATCGCCGACGGCCACATCCTGCCCATGCCTGCCATCCACCGGCGCGACCTGCTCGCGCTCGGCGCCGGCGGCCTTCTCGCCGCCTCGGGCCTGGGCAGCGCCCGCGCCCAGACCAAGGCCGCCCCGCCCCCGCCGTCCAAGCCCACCGGCCAGGTCGTCGTCGGCCTGTCGCAGGAGCCGACCGCCTTCAACCCGCTGATGCCGGGCATCGAGGTCGACGAGACCGTCTGGATGCAGATCTTCAACACGCTCTGGGTGGCCGATCCCAAGGGCAACCTGATCCCCGACCTCGCGGTCGAGATCCCCAGCGAGACGAATGGCGGCATCTCCGATGGCGGCCTGGCCTGGAAGGTGAAGCTGCGCGAAGGCGTGACCTGGCATGACGGCACGCCCTTCACCGCCGAAGACGTCAAATACACGCTCGAACTGATCGTCGCGCCGGGCTTCAAGAGCCGCACGCGCGTCGGCCATGCTTTCGTCAGGGACATCAAGGTCACCGGGCCGCTGGAGATCTCCTGGCGGATGGAGAAGGCTTATGCGCCCTATCTGGCGCTGCTCTCCAACACCTATATCGTGCCCAAGCACCTGCTCGAGAAGGCGGCGGACCCGAACACGGCCCCCTATAACGCCGCTCCCGTCGGCACCGGCCCGTTCAAATGGGGCACGCGCACGCCCGGCGACAACATCCAGCTCGTCGCCAACGAGAAGTTCCACGGCAAGGGCCCCTATCTGGAGCGCGCCGTCCTCAAATACGTGCCCGACCAGACCGCGCTCTACGCGCAGTTCCGCACGGGCCAGGTCGACCTCATCATCGGCACCGGCATCCCGGCGAATTTCTATGCCGAGGCGGTCAAGCTGCCGGGCCGGAAGGTCGTCAAGGTGCCGAGCGCCTCGCTCGAGATCCTGATGCCGAACCTCGAGCACCCGGTGCTGAAGGACAAGGCGGTGCGCAAGGCGCTCTACGCCTCGATCAACAAGCAGGCGATCATCGACATCATCTATTACGGCCTGCACATCCCGACCGAATCCTTCGCGCCGCAGGATTCCTGGGCCTATAATCCGGGCCTGCCGAAGCAGACCTACGACCTCGCGCTGGCCAACAAGATCCTCGACGATGCCGGCTGGAAGCGCTCCGGTTCGGGCACCCGGATGAAGGACGGCGTGCCGCTGACCTTCGCCGTGTCGACCACGACGGGCGCGGCGCTGCGCGAGCAGACCCAGCAGCTGATGATGCAGGACTGGGCGCAGATCGGCGTCAAGATGACGATCAACAACATGCCGGCGGCGGTGATCTGGGGCGATTTCTACACCCGCTCCAAGTTCGACTCGCTCGTCGTCGGCACGGCGTTCCGGACCGTAATCGACCCGGATCCGGCTCATCGCTTCGGCTCGGATGCGATCCCCGCCAAGTCCGGCAACGGCGCCAACCAGATGCAGTGGCAGAATGCCGAGGCCGACGCGCTGATGAAGGAGGGCCAGACCACCTTCGACCAGGCGAAGCGCAAGGCGATCTATTTCAAGCTGCAGGAACTCGTCCGCGAGGAGCTGCCGATCCTGCCGATCTACCAGTACGCTCCGGTCGAGGGCTACAAGGAAGGCCTGATCGGCTTCGAGCCCAACGTCAACGCCCGCCAGAACACCTGGAACATGGGCAGCTGGTACTGGGCGCGCTGAGGCCATGACGCGCACCCGCCCGGTACCACGCACCGCGAAGCCGAGCGCGCCATGAGCGGCTTTCTTCTGCAGAGACTGATGCAGGCCATCCTGCTGCTGCTCATCGTCTCGATGATCGGCTTCGCGATCCTGCATCTGGCCCCGGGCGGGCCGCTGTCGCAATTCGCGGCCGGCGGCGAGATGAACCAGGAGGATCTCGACCGCATCATCGAGCAACTCGGCCTGAACCGGCCGATGCCGGTGCAATATGCCGAGTGGCTCTGGCGGATGCTGAAGGGCGACTGGGGCCTCTCCTATCGCGACCAGCAGCCCGTCCTGCACATCATCGCCGGCCATCTCGGGCCGACGCTGGAGCTGATGCTAACCTCGACGCTGCTCGCCATGGTGATCGGCGCGTGGATCGGCATCATCGGCGCGGTGAAGCGCTATTCGCTCTTCGACGGCATCGCGACGATCGGCACCATGATCGCGCTCTCGATCCCGACCTTCTGGTTCGGGCTCGTGGTGATCTATGTCTTCTCGGTCGGTCTCGGCTGGCTGCCTTCGGGCAACCGCTTCACCATCGGCGACGGCTCCTTCCTGAATCGGCTGCACCATCTGATCGGGCCCTGCATCGTGCTGGCGCTGGTCTCGACCGCGGTCTGGAGCCGCTACATGCGCTCCTCGATGCTGGACGTGATCAACCAGGATTTCGTCCGCACCGCCCGCGCCAAGGGCGTGCCGGAGCGGCGCATCCTGATGACGCATGTACTGCGCAACGCGCTGCTGCCGATGATCACCATCACCGGCCTGCATGTGCCCTCGCTGCTCTCGGGCGCGCTCGTCACCGAGACGGTGTTCACCTGGCCGGGGATGGGGCGCCTCTTCCTCGATTCGATCAGCTATCGCGACTACCCCGTCGTGATGGGCATCCTGATGTTCACGGCCGTGATGGTCCTGCTCGGCAGCCTGCTCGCCGACCTGCTCTACGGCGTCGCCGATCCCCGCATCGCCAGGAGCGGCCGATGAGCCTCGATCCGACTATCGACGCTCTTCCCGCCCGCGCGGAGGGCTTCTGGAACGGCCGCGGCATGCGCCGCTTCCGGCGCCACAAGCTGGCGGTGTTCGGTGCCGTGACGATCATCCTGATGACGCTCGCCTGCGTCTTCGGGCCGATGCTGCTGCCCTACAGCGACACCTTCATCGACATCCGGCAGCGTTTCGCGCCGCCCTTCTCGGGGCCCCACATCCTCGGCACCGACCCGCTCGGGCGCGACATTCTCGCCCGGCTGCTGATGGCGGGCCGGATCTCGCTGGCCGTCGGGTTCTGCGCGATGGTGCTGGCGATGGGCATCGGCATCGCGGTGGGCGTCGCCGCGGGCTTTTATGAAGGCGTGATCGGCGCGGCGCTGATGCGCTTCGTCGATGCGATGCTGTGCTTCCCCTCGATCTTCCTGCTGCTGGCGATCTCGGCGCTGATCTCGCCTTCGGTCCCGTCGATCGTGATCCTGATCGCGATGACCTCCTGGATGGAGGTGGCGCGCGTCGTGGAAGCCCAGATCCGCTCGCTGCGGACCCGGGAATTCGCGCAGGCCGCGGTGGCCATGGGCTCGAGCAATCTGCGCATCATGATGCGCGAACTGCTGCCCAATGCGATCGCGCCGATCGTGGTTGCGGCCACGCTCAACGTCGCCCATGCGATCCTGGCCGAAAGCTACATCTCGTTCCTCGGCTACGGCATCCAGCCGCCGACGCCGAGCTGGGGCAACATGCTGGAGAACGCGCAGAGCTACCTGACGAGCGCGCCCTGGCTCGCCATCATCCCCGGCGCCACGATCACGCTGGCGGTGACGAGCTTCAACTTCGTCGGCGACGGCCTGCGCGATGCGCTCGACCCGCGCATGGACTTGCCGTGACGGGGATTGCCGTGACGGGACCGGTTACGGCGCTCTGGCGCTATCCGGTCAGTTCGATGGGCGGGGAGCGGCTGGAGCGGGCGCCGATCGGCCCGTCGGGCATCGCCGGCGATCGCATCTGGGGTGTGCTCGACGCACAGACGGGGCGGATCGCCTCGCCGGGCCGCGAGAAGCACTTCATCCAGGTGCCGCGCGGCCATGCGCGCTACACCGGCGAGGGTGTCGCGATCTCTGCCGATGGCGAGAGCTGGGCGGCCCCTGAAGACCCCGCGACCATTGAGGCGCTGTCGGCGATCTTCGGGTTCCGGCCGCTGCTGAAGCGCTTCGATCCCGTTCGCGGCGAGGGCTTCCGGCCGCGCTACGAGCATGCGCCGCTGCACATCGTCACCACCGCGGCGATGCGCAGCCTTCAGCGCGAGCATCCCGACAGTGTCATCGACGAACGCCGCTTCCGCCCCAGTCTCGTCGTCGACTGGCCGGACGACGTGGACCCGATGCCCGAGCGGGGCTGGCTCGGTCGCGAGATCCGCATCGGGGACGTCGTGCTGAAGGGGCGCGAGCCCTGCGGGCGCTGCGGCTTCATCACCCTCGAACAGGAGGGGTTGCCGCTCGATGTCGAGCTGTTGCGGACCGTGGTGCGGCGCTACGAGCGCAATTTCGGGATCTATTGCGACGTGATGGTGCCCGGCGAGATGCGCGTGGGAGACCTTGTCGGGATTTCCTAGCCAGCGCGTCGCGTCCCGGGCGACTGGAGGGAGACCCGGGACCCATCCCTGAACCTATCCGGCAACGCTCCGGAATGGATCCCGGCTCTTCGCTACGCTTCGGCCGGGATGACCGTGACGCTCAGGCGGGGCGTCCCTCATTCTGCCGCCTGCAGGACCGCCGGCACCTGCGGATAGTCGCGCCGCACGGCGGTGAAGGCTGCGGCGACGTCTCCGCCATTCTTGGAGTCGCGCATCGCGGAGAAGAGCTTGGTCTTGACGAAAAAGCGCCAATGGACCGGCAGGGCCGCCAGCAGCCGCGTCAGGGCGTCGTAGTTGCGCGCTGTCCAGAGGCGCTCGAAGGCGTCGCGCTCCGGGCCGAAATGGAAATGGCTCGTGTGGACATCCTTGCGTAGGGTCGCGCGCAGGGCCGCCGTCGCCTCGGCATCGACGGTGCCCTCCCTGATCACAACGCCGTAGCGCGCCTTTGCCGCTGCCACGCCGACATAGCCGCGCTCGACATCGAGCCGCACCCGCTCCGGCTCGCGATCCAGCGGCGAACCGCGCCCGCCGCCGCCCGGCGAATGGATGTGGATGACGTCGCCCGGCTCGGCGATGGCGATGTCGGTGTTGCCGAGGATGCGCTCGCCGGCCGCGCCAGGGTTGATGATGAAGTTCGAGGTCTCGGCGCTAAGCCCGCCGAGCGTGCCCCAGGGGCGGAAGATCGAGCGGTCGCGGTTGCGCACGGTGATGCGCGAGTTCGGCGCGAAGACCTTGAACTCCATCACGGTGGCGAGCCCGCCGCGCCAGCGGCCCGGGCCGCCCGAATCCGGCAGCAGGCCGTACCGCGTGAACTGGATCGGCACCTCGGTCTCGGTGATCTCGATCGGCGTGTTCTTGAGATAGGCGGCATCCGCGCCCGAGCCGTTGGTGCCGTCGCGATGGGGCATGCCGCCGCCGCCGCCGACGACCGGGTTGATCGCTGCGATGACACTGCGATGCGTGCGCTCGTCAGTGGTCATGACATTGACGATCGAACTCGAGCCCGCCGGCGCGGCGGGCATGCGCTCGGGCACCGCGAGGCTGAAGGCGCCGAAGACCAGGCTGCGCAGCCTTGCGCAGGTCAGGCTGCGCATGCCGACGGCCGCCGGGAAGGTCGGGTTCAGCACCGTGCCCTCGGGCGCGATGCAGGTGAAGGGCCGGGTCAGGCCGGAGTTGAGCAAGATCTGCGGGTTCAGCGTGTAGAGGACATAGTAGACGCCGACGAGCAGCAGGGTATGGCGCGGGTCCGAGCCGGTGGGCACGTTGAGCGAGGAGCCGAGCTGCGGGTCCGAGCCGGTGAAGTCGAGGATCGCCTCGTCGCCCTTGATGGTCAGCGTCAACTTCAGGCGGCAGGGATTGCCGTCGACGCCGTCCTCGTCGGCATAGTCGGCGAAGACGTATTCGCCGTCGGGCATCGCGCGCAGGATGTCGCGGGCCTGATGCTCGGCATAGTCCATCAGCCCGTCGAGGCCGTCCATGAAGCCCTTGGCGCCGAACTTCCTGACCATCGCCAGGATCTTGCGCTCGCCGGTGTTGAGCGCGCCAGCGAGCGCCTTCAGGTCGCCCATGTTGAGCGCGGGCTTGCGGACGTTCATCGTCATGATCCGCAGGATGGTCTCGTCGAAGGCGCCGTCGCGCATCAGCGTCATCGGCGGAAAGCGGATGCCCTCCTGGTGGATCTCCGTCAGCGAGCGGGAGAGCGAGGCCGGCACCGCGCCGCCCATGTCGGTGTTGTGGACATGGCCGCCGACGAAGCAGACGATCTCGCCCTCGTGGAAGATCGGCTTCCACAGATGCGTGTCCGGCGCATGGGTGGCGAGGTAGCCGCTATAGGGGTCGTTGGTGAAGGCGATGTCGCCGGGCCGGTATTCGTCGACGAGGTCGATCGCCCGGTTGTAGTTCATGCCGGGATACCAGGTCGCGCCCAGATCCATTGGCACGGCGACGACGCGGCCGGTCCTGTCCATCATCATCACGGTGAAGTCCTCGGTCTCCTTGACGAAGGTCGAATGGGCCGTCCGGTAGAGCGTGTAGGCCATGTTCTCGGCCGCCGCCCGGCAGTGGTTCGCCAGAACCTGCAAGGTGATCTTGTCGACCATGATCAGGCCTCGCTGCGCAGGATGAGGTGGAGGTTGAGGCGGGCATCGACCTCGGCGTCGAAGCCTTCGGGGATGCAGATCGTCGTGTCCTGCTGGGCGACGACCGCCGGCCCCGAAAAGCGGTGGCCGTTGCGCAGGGCATCGCGGTGATGGAGATCGACCTCGCGGGTGGCGCCGTCGAGCCAGACCTCGATCCGGCACGCCGGCGTCGCCAACGCCGCCGGCTGGTCCGCCGCCGGGGCGGGCCGGGGACGCGGCGTCGCGCCGCTGACGACGAGGCGCAGATTGACGATCTGCGCCTCGGCACCGACGTCGTTGAAATCGTAGATGGCGAGATGCTGGGTGTGGAAGGCGGCCGTCATGGCGGCGAGGTCACCGTCGCGCAGCCAGGTTTCATCCAGCGGCACCTCGATCTCGAAGGACTGGCCGTGATAGCGCATGTCGGCGCTCAAGGCTTCGACCACCCTCCCGTCGAAGCCCTGATCCTGCCGGATCCAGGCCAGCCCGTCCGCCTTCAGCCTCGCCAGCGCCTCGCGCAGCAGCGGCAGCGCATCCGGCACGGCGGCGGCGAAGACGGTCTGGATGAAGTCGCCCTTCACATCGGCGATGAGCCCGCCGAGCGCGCTGACGACGCCCGGCCGGTGCGGCACCAGCACGCGGGGGATGCCGAGTTCGCGCGCCAGGAAGCAGCCCAGCATCGGGCCGGCGCCGCCGAAGGGCATCAGCGTGAAGTCGCGCAGATCGACGCCATAGCGCGCGACGAGCTTGTTGACCTCGACGAACATTTCGGAGACCGCAACCGCGATGACCGCCTCGGCGGTGGCCTGGGGCGTCTGGTCGAGGCGCCCCGCCAAGTCCCCGATCACCGCGTCGGCCCGGGCGCGGTCCATGCCGATTTGGTCGTAGGCGAGGGGGGTGTGGCCGAGGAAGCCGCTGGCCGCCATCGCGTCGGTGACGGTGGCGCGCGTGCCGCCGCGGCCATAGCAGGCGGGGCCGGGCGTCGAGCCGGCGCTCTCGGGGCCGACCTTGAGCACGCCGAAGTCATCCGCCCAGGCGATCGAGCCGCCGCCGCTGCCGATCGAGGTCACGGAGACGCTCGGGAGGAAGAGCGGGAAGTCACCGACGACCTCGCCGGTGCCGAATTGCGGCTGACCATCGATGATGAGCGCGAGGTCGGCGCTGGTGCCGCCGATGTCGAGCGTCAGCACGTTGCCGACGCCGGCCTGCTCGGCCAGCCAGGCTGCGCCGATGACTCCCGACGCCGTGCCCGAGAGCAGCATGTTGACGCAGGCGCGCTTGCCCGTCGGGGCGTTCATGATGCCGCCGTTCGACTTGGTCAGCATGGGGGCTGCCGGCACGCCGCGCGAGGCGAGCGCCGCCTCCAGCGCGGTCAGGTAGCCTGCGACGCGGGGATGGACATAGCCGTTCAGGATTGCCGTCGTCGTGCGCTCATATTCGCGGATCACCGGCCAGACCTCGCTGGTGGTGAAGACGAAGAGTTCGGGCGCCAGCTCCGCGATCAGCGCCTTCGCCTGCGCCTCATGGGCGCCGTTGCGATAGGCATGGAGGAAGGAGACGATGACGCCGTCGACGCCCTTGGCGCGGATCGCGGTGACCGCCGCAGCGAGACCGTCGGTGTCGAGCGGCTCGGCGATCTCGCCGCTGGCGAGCTGGCGCTGGCGGACACCGTGGATGCGGTCACGCGGGATCAGCTGCTCGGGCCTGGCGCAGAACAGCGAGTACATCTCGGGCATGCGCAGGCGGGCGAGCTCGATGACGTCCTCGAAGCCCGCCGTCGTGATTAGCGCGAGCCGGCTGCCCTTGCGCTGGATGATGGTGTTGATGCCGACCGTGGTGCCGTGGACGAAGGAGACGACCTCTCCGGGGGCGATGCCATGGCGCCCCTGCAGCAGGTGCAACCCGTCGAGCAGTTCCTTCCCCGGCTCGTCGGGCGTGGTCAGGACCTTGATGGTCTCGACGCGGTCAGTGCCGGTCTCGAGGGCACAGAAGTCGATGAAGGTGCCGCCGATGTCGACGCCGATACGCCAGCTCATGATCCGCCTGTCCATGGAGTACGCCGCCATCTCGGGTCGCGCACGTCTCGCCGTCCAAGAGCAAGGCCACCCGGCTTCATAAGGCGGGCTTATGATCGGGGCTGGACGCCGCCACGAGGCCGAGATCGCGGCAGGCGGTGCGCAGATGGGCGCGCAGCAGATCATGGCTTCGCGAGAGCGGCCGGCGCGCGCTGGTCAGCAGGCACAGCGGCAGCGAGACCTCCGGCAGGAAGGGCCGGGTCACGAGGCCGGGAAAGCTGTGCCAGGGCAGGAGACCGTCCACCACCGCCACCCCGAGCCCCTGCTGGACGAAGGCAAGTCCGATGATCGAGACGTCGATCTCCATTTCCGGCTGGAAAACCAGCCCCTCGCGGCCGAACGTCTCGCGCAGCAAGCGCCCCTGCAGGGAGGTGGCGCGGTAGGAGATCAGAGTCTGGTCTTCCAGATCGGCGGCGGCGATCGACGTCTTCTCCGCCAGCGCATGGCCGGCGGGCAGGACGCAGACCATCCGCGTCCGCCCGATGATCTCGGTGTCGATCCCCGCCATCGGTTCGTCGGTCATGGCGATGCCGAGCCCGGCCTGGCCGTCGTCGAGCATGCGCATGATGATCTCGGCCGGCACGACATAGGACAGCACCCGCAGGGCGGGGTGGGCGCTGCGGAAATGGCGCAGCGCCTCCGGCACGACCGAAAGAGAGGGGGGCGCCGAGGCGGCGAGCCGGACGATGCCAGCCTTGCCGTGGCGCAGGTCGCGGGCGCGGTGGCGCAGGGCCTCGAGGTCGCCGAACAGGCGCTCGACCTCGGGGTAGAGGTCCTCGGCCTCCGGTGTCGGGATCAGGCGGCCCTTGACGCGCTGGAACAGCTTGAAGCCGAGCTCGTCCTCGGTGTGGAGCAGGATCTGGCTGAGGGCCGGCTGCGAGACGTTCAGCGCCTCTGCGGCGCTGGTGAGCGTTCCGCAGCGCATCACCATCCGGAAGACTTCGATCTGACGGGCACGCATCCGCTTCACTCCTGCCCGGTGTCGCGGGCGTGGCAACTCCACAGGTGGATTCGCCGCGGCGCAAGGGGGCGGTACGCGGGGCTCTAGGCCCTGACCCGACTTCTGAACGAACCGTTAAGCCCTATCGGGAGGCGGTGTGCGCTTTGCCTATAAATTCAGCACGATCTGCCGCCGTGCATACAATGGGGCGCGGGTCAGGTCGGGCTGAAGCGGCGATCGGCTCGAAGTCCCTGAAATCGCAGGCCGTCCGAATTGGCACGCTCCCTGCTAGCAAAACGGCATGTTCCGTTCCTTCACCCGCCTGCCAACCGAGGACAGACCCCGATGATCACGCGCCGCACCGCCCTTGCCGCAGGCCTCGCCGCTCCCTTCGTGGCCAGGGGCAGTGCCCAGGCCCAGGCGCCAAGCCGCAACGAGACGCTGCTGCTCGTGCAGGAATACGGGCCCAACAGCCTGGACATGCAGGGCATCGGCGCGTCGCAGCCGGTCAACGGCGTCTCGCTGAACTGCTATGATCGCCTGCTGCGTTTCAAGCCGGTTCCGATCCCCGGCGGTGGCGGCAACACCATCGCGATGGGCGAACTCGAGGGCGAACTGGCCGAGAGCTACCAGGTCGCCTCCGACGGCATGAGCGCGACCTTCAAGCTGCGCGACGCCAAGTTCCATTCGGGTCGCGCGGTCACCGCCAAGGATGTGAAGTGGTCGATGGATCGCGCCGTCTCGATCGGCGGCTTCGCCACCACGCAGATGAACGCCGGCTCGCTTGAGAAGCCCGAGCAATTCGTCGCCGTCGATGACAAGACCTTCCGCATCGACTTCCTGCGCAAGGACAAGATGACGCTGCCCAATCTGGCGGTCACCATTTCCTTCGTCTTCGACTCCGAGCTCGCCATCGCCAACAGCGGCGGTGATCAATGGGCGAAGGAGTACCTGAAGAACAACATCGCCGGTTCCGGCGCCTTCAAGGTCGAGAGCTGGAAGCCGGGCGTCGAGACGATCTATGTTCGCAACGACGCCTGGGCCTGCGGAAAGCTGCCGCAGCTGCGCCGCATCATCGCACGCGACATCGCCTCGCCCTCGACGCGCCGCGCGCTGATCGAGCGCGGGGATGCAGACGTGTCCTACGGGCTGCCGCCGAAGGACTTCAAGGACCTGCTTGACGGCGGCAAGATCAACGTCGTCGGCGTGCCGATCCCCAACGGTGTCTGGGGCTGCTACCTCAACACGCAGGTCGGGCCGTTCAAGGATGTGCGCCTGCGCCAGGCCGTCGCCTGGGTGATGCCTTACGAGAAGATCATGCAGGCGGCGCTGTTCGGCCGCGGCGTCTCGATGGCCGGCGGCACGACCCCGAAGGTCGCCTGGCCGCAGCCCTTCCCCTACACCACCGACGTCGCCAAGGCGAAGGCGCTGGTCGATGCGGCCGGCGGGCCGTTCTCGACAACGCTGTATTTCGACGCCGGCAACGCGACGGTGGCCGAGCCGATGGCGGTTCTGATCAAGGAATCGCTGTCGCAGATCGGGATCACGGTCGAGATCAACAAGGTTCCGGGCGCCAATTTCCGCACCGAAATCGCCAAGAAGACCAATCCGATGGTGCTCAACCGCTTCGCGGGCTGGCTCGACTATCCCGATTACTACCTGTTCTGGACGATGCACGGCAACAACTCGATCTTCAACATCGCCGCCTACCAGAACCCGGCGCTGGACAAGCTCGTCGACGCCGCCCGCTTCGCGCCCGACAAGGCCTCCTACGACGCCAATGTCATCGACTTCATCAAGCTGGTGAACCAGGAGGTGCCGATGGTGCCGATCAACCAGCCGACCCATGACGTCGCGCTGCAGAAGTCGATCGGTGGCTATCAATTCCAGCCCTGCCGCGAGCCGGACTTCCGCTACCTGACCAAGGGCGTGTGAGCCAAGGAACGTCATGCTCGGGCTCGACCCGAGCATCTCTCCCCGGAGATTCTCGGGTCTCCGCTTTGCTCCGCCCGAGAATGACGACGCGGTTGGATAAGGGAACTCAACCATGCTTCGCCTGATCGGCCAGCGCCTGATGACGACGATCCCTTCGGTGATCGGCGTCATCATCGTCACCTTCCTGCTGACACGGGTGCTGCCGGGCGATACGGCGGCGTACTTCGCCGGCCCGGCCGCCTCGCCGGAGGCGATCATCGAGATCCGCAGCAAGCTCGGGCTCGACCAGCCCCTGCCGGTGCAGTTCGTCTCCTATGTCACCGCCCTGGTGAAGGGCGATCTCGGCATGTCGCTGACGACCGGCCAGCCGGTGACGGCCGATCTCGCGGCCCGGCTGCCGGCGTCGGCCGAACTGACACTGGCGGGCTTGCTGCTTGCCATGGCGGTGGCGCTGCCGCTCGGCGTGCTCGCGGCCGTCCGGCAGGGCTCCTGGATCGACCATCTCTGCCGCATCGTGGCGACGGCGGGCGTTTCGCTGCCGGTGTTCTTCACCGGGCTGCTGCTCGTCTATGTGTTCTACTTCATCCTCGGCTGGGCGCCGGCGCCGCTGGGGCGGCTCGACGTCTTCGCCTCGGAGCCCGCCCGCATCACCGGGCTCTACCTCGTGGATTCGCTGCTCGCGCGGGACGGCGAGACCTTCCGCGCCGCGCTCGCGCAGATCGCGTTGCCGGCGATCACGCTGGCGATCTTCTCGCTCGCGCCGATCACGCGGATGACGCGCGCCTCGATGCTCGCTGTGCTCGGGGCCGATTTCGTGCGGACCGCGCGCGCCAGCGGGCTCTCAAGCCGCAAGGTCATCGGCACCTATGCCTTCCGCAACGCGATGCTGCCGGTCGTCACCACGCTGGGCATGGTGTTCTCCTTCTTGCTCGGCGCCAATGTGCTGGTCGAGAAGGTCTTCGCCTGGCCGGGCGTCGGATCCTATGCGGTCGAGGCGCTGATCGCCTCCGACTATGCCCCGATCCAGGGCTTCGTGCTGACGATGGCGATCCTCTACGTCGCGCTGAACCTGATGATCGACGTGCTCTACGGCGTCATCGATCCCCGCGTCCGGCTGGAGGGCTGAGGGCATGAACGACATGACCAAGATCGACCCAACGGCCGCGCCCGCGCTGCGCTTCGAGGCTCCGCCCTCGACCAGCCTGCTGGCCCATGCCCGCCACATCGTCTCCGAGAACCCGGTGACGGGGCTGGCCTTCGGGCTCTTCGCGCTGATCCTGCTGGCAGCGATCCTCGGGCCTTCGCTCGTCCCCTATGATCCGCTCGCCAGCAACACCAATTCGGCGCTTCAGGCGCCGAGCGCGCGGCACTGGTTCGGCACCGACCAGCTCGGGCGCGACATCTTCAGCCGGGTGATCGTGGCGACGCGGCTCGATTTCGCCATCGCGGTCTGCTCGGTCGCGCTCGTCTTCGCGATGGGCGGGCTGGCCGGCGTCATGGCCGGCTTCTATGGCGGCTGGGTCGACAAGGTCGTCGGGCGCCTCGCCGACACGATCATGGCCTTCCCGCTCTTCGTGCTGGCGATGGGCATCGTGGCTGCGCTCGGCAACAGCGTCACCAACATCGTCATCGCCACCGCGATCATCAACTTCCCGCTCTATGCCCGCGTCGCCCGGGCCGAGGCGAATGTCCGCCGCGAGGCCGGCTTCGTGCAGGCGGCGCGGCTTTCGGGCAATTCCGACTGGCGCCTGCTTCTGACGCAGATCGTGCCCAACATCATGCCGATCATGGCGGTGCAGATGTCGCTGACCATGGGCTACGCCATCCTTAACGCGGCGGGGCTCTCCTTCATCGGGCTCGGCGTGCGCCCGCCCACCCCGGAATGGGGGATCATGGTCGCGGAGGGGGCAAGCTTCATCGTCTCGGGCGAATGGTGGATCGCCTTCTTCCCGGGGCTGGCGCTGATGACCGCTGTGTTCTGCTTCAACCTGCTCGGCGACGGCGTGCGCGACCTCGTCGATCCGCAGCGGAGGAATTGAGGATGAGCGGAACCACCGCTGTCATTCCGGGGCGCGGCAAAGCCGCGAACCCGGAACCCACGGCCAGGGGCGCGGCCTGCCTGATCGCCAGTTCTCACCCGGTCGTGGGTTCCGGGTTCTCGCTGCGCGAGCCACGGAATGACGGGGGAGGCGTTCGATGACCTCGCCCCCGCTTCTCGACATCAAGAACCTCACCGTCGAGTTCGCCACGCGCCGGGGCACGGTGCAGGCGGTCAAGGCGATCGATGTCAGTGTCGCCAAGGGCGAGACGGTGGCCATCGTCGGCGAATCCGGCTCCGGCAAGTCGGTGACCTCCTATGCCGTGGTGCGGATTCTCGACCGGGCCGGCAGGGTCGCGGAGGGCTCGATCTCGTTTTCGGGCATCGACCTCGTGGCTGCCAGCGAAGCGCAGATGCGCGACATCCGCGGGCGCGAGATCTCGATGATCTTCCAGAACCCGCGCGCGGCGCTGAACCCGATCCGCAAGGTCGGCAAGCAGATCGAGGACGTGCTGCTCGAACATGTCCAGGCGACGCGGGCGACGGCGCGGGAGAAGGCGATCGAGGCGCTGGCCAAGGTCAGGATCGCGCGGCCGGAGGAGCGCTACGACGCCTATCCGTTCGAGCTGTCGGGCGGCATGTGCCAGCGCGTCGTGATCGCGCTGGCGCTTGCATGCCAGCCGCAGCTCCTGATCGCCGACGAGCCGACCACCGGGCTCGACGTCACCACCCAGAAGGCGGTGATGGACCTGATCGTCGAGCTGACGCGCGAACGCGGCATGTCGACCATCCTGATCACCCATGATCTCGGGCTGGCGGCGGCCTATTGCGACAAGGTCGTGGTGATGGAGAAGGGCAACGTCGTCGAGACGGCGAAGGCCAGCGAGATCTTCCGCAATCCGCAGCACGCCTATACCCGCAAGCTGATGCAGGCGACGCCGCGCATCGGCATGAGCCTGCGCGACCTGCTGCCGGAGGCGCAGAAGGGGCCGGCCGCACAGCCGTCCGCTCCCAAGGCCGTGCCAGCGTCGGAGGCCGCTCCGCTGATGCGGGTCGAGAACCTCGTGAAGGAGTATCCGCGGCCGCAGAGCGGCTCGCTCTTCGCGAAGCTGATGGGCAAGGCGGAGGAACCGAAAGCCCCGTTCCGCGCCGTTGACGGCATCAGCTTCAGCGTGGCCAAGGGCGAGACGCTCGGGCTCGTCGGCGAGTCCGGCTGCGGGAAATCGACGACGTCGATGATGATCACAAGGCTGATCGATAAGACCAGCGGCTCGATCCTGTTCGACGGCACGGATATCGGCGCGATTCCCGCCAAGCAGTTCGCGGCGTCCGCGCATCGCCGGCGCATCCAGATGGTGTTCCAGGACCCGACCGACAGCCTCAATCCGCGCTTCACGGCGGAGCGCGCCATCGCCGATCCGATCCTGCGGATGGGCGGGATTTCGGGGCGCGACGCGCTGCGGGCGCGTTGCGAGGAGCTGGCGCGGCTGGTCGGGCTGCCGGTCGAGCTGATCGACCGCTTCCCGCACCAGCTCTCGGGCGGGCAGAAGGCGCGTGTCGGCATCGCCCGCGCCATCGCGCTCGACCCCGATCTCGTCATCCTCGACGAGCCGACGGCTGCGCTCGACGTCTCCGTCCAGGCGGTGGTGCTCAATCTGCTGCAGGAGCTGAAGGAGCGGCTCGGGATGAGCTATCTCTTCGTCTCGCATGATCTCAACGTTGTGCGGCTGCTCTGCGACCGGGTGATCGTGATGAAGACGGGCGCCATCGTCGAGCAGGGCACGGCCGAAGAGGTGCTCGGCGACCCGAAGGCGGACTATACCAAGGAACTGCTGACGGCGATTCCCCATCCGCCGGCGTAAATGGTCCTCATAGCCCTCATCCTGAGGAGCCGCGAAGCGGCGTCTCGAAGGATGCTCCAGCGGTCGCTCTCTGGAGCATCCTTCGAGACGCGCCTGCGGCGCTCCTCAGGATGAGGGCTGAGCAAGACGATGCGACAATGATTGGAGACCTCCCCATGATCCTCAACGATCCCGCTGTCGTCGCCGAAGTCGAGGCCGCCTTCATGGTCTATGAGAAGGCGCTGAACGAGAACGACGTCGCGGTGCTGGATGCCTGCTTCAAGGATGCGCCCGAGACGATCCGCTACGGCATCGGCGAAAATCTCTACGGCTTCGGCGAGATTGCGGCGTTCCGCGCGGCGCGCCCGTCCGCCGGGCTGAAGCGCACGATCGAGCGCACCGTCATCACCACCTATGGCGACGCCTTCGCCACGGCCAATACGCTGTTCCGGCGCGAAAGCATGGCGGGCAAGATCGGCCGCCAGAGCCAGACCTGGGTCAAATTCCCCGAGGGCTGGCGCGTCGTCGCCGCCCATGTGAGCGCCATCGCCGAGTGAGCGGCGGCTGCGGGAGACCGCGCACCCCCCTTGCTCATCCTGCCCTTCCTTCTCCCGACGGCGACAGGGTCATGCAGCCAGGTTCCGCCCCCGTCCGAACCGCAAGGCCCGCCACGGCGCCGGTGACGCGCACCGAGGCGCTGCGGCTGCAACTCTCCGATGCGATCGTCTCCGGCCAGCTCGAGCCCGGGACGCCGCTGGACGAACAGGAAATCGCGACGCGCTTCGGCGTGTCGCGCACCCCGGTGCGCGAGGCGATCCGCCAGTTGTCGGCCTCGGGGCTGGTCAGCGTCAGGCCGCATCGCGGCGCGGTGGTGGCGCTGCCGACGCCCCGCCAGCTCAACGACATGTTCGAGGCGATGGCGGAGCTGGAGGCGCTCTGCGCCGGGCTCGCCGCGCGCAACATGACCGTGCCCGAGCGGCGGGCGCTGGAAGCCCTGCACGAGGCGCTGCGGTTGCTCGTCCATGAGGGCGATCCGGCGAGCTATCATGCGAAGAACGAGGCCTTTCACGCCGCGATCTATGCCGGCTCGCATAATGGCTATCTGGCCGATTTGACGCTGATGACGCGCACCCGCGTCGCGCCCTTCCGCCGGGCGCAGTTCCGCGCCACCGGCCGCCTGGGTGGCTCCTATCGTGAGCACGACCTGATCGTGCAGGCGATCCTGCGCGGCGACCAGCCGGGCGCGCAGGAGGCGATGCGCGCCCATATCGGCATCGTCAGGGATGCGTTCAGGAGCTATGCGGAGACGCGGTAAGGGGGCGGCTCACAGCGGCGGCAGTTCCCTTAAGGGATTGATGCAGGCGACCTCGAGGGGGCGGAAGTGCCTCTCGTTGCCAGTCAAGACGATCAGACCGTGTGCCGCCGCCGTCGCGGCGATGGCGACGTCGGCGAAACCCGTGCCGTGAGCGCGAGCCCGATCGAGCAACGGCCCCGCGGCATGGGCGACATTGAGATCGAACGGCAGGATGCGTCCGTTGTAGAGATGCGCCATCATATCGATCCATTGCCGCAGTCGGAGTGCTTTGGCGGTCGCGCCACGACGCAAGCATGCGCAGATGCCGCCCTCGACCTCAGCGATCGTGATTACGGACAGAAAAAGCCGTCCCTTGGCCCGAGCCTGCCATTCTAGCCACGCGTCGTGTTGCTGGGCCTTGGTCGGAGCCGACGCCGAAAGCATGTCGGTGTCGAGCAAGTACATCAGAATTCGAATTCGCGTGGCGGAGCCCGATCCCGATCGGGAATATCGCCAGGCTCGCCCGGATAGGCGGCCAGCAACTCCTCAAAGCTCGGTACGTTGGCGAGCCGCTGGTACTCGGCGAAAGATAAAACGACCGCCTCCTTGCGGCCATGCCGGGTGATGAGCGCGGGCTCGCCGGCGACGGCGCGGTCGACGAGAGCGGAGAGGGAAGCCTTCGCCTCCCGCAACTGGACTTCCTTCATCGCGACCTCGCACGGTGACTACAAGTGACCTTATCACGTGCGCGCTGTTCGGCGAAGTCCCGTCCCTGCGTCACCCCGTCTTTGCCTGCGCGGCCACGAAGGCGCGCCAGCCGCCGAATTCCGTCACGTCGCGCGCGCCTTCGGTCGCGATGGTTTCGCAGAGGAAGCCCTTGACGCTCGTGCCGTCGGCGAGCGCCATCGTGCCGATGCCGAGCGGGGAGGGGATGCCGGCGACGAAGCGGCCGAAGCCCTCCGGCGGCAGCGACCAGACCTCGAGCGCGATGGCGGCGCCGCCGGTCCCGACGCGGATCAGCCCTGGCCGCGCCGGCGGACCGCCCGGCAGGGCGAAGAGGCGATAGTCCGCGGTGGTGGTGGTGGCGCGCAGGAAGCTGCCGCCCCGGTCCGTCAGTTCGCGGTTCAGCGGCATGCCGGAGAGATGCGCGCCGACGACGGCGATCTCGATGGCGTCGGAAGCGGCCCGAACCGGCGCGGGTGTCACGGCGGGATGAGGCCCGCCGGTCGCGCCCAGCGGCAGCCCGGCGGCGGCGTGGAGCGCCTGCCCGATGCCGGCGAGCACGGCATCATGCCCGGCCGGGGCGATCAGCGTCACGCCCGCCGCCGTGCCGTCCGCCGCTAGGCTGGCGGGGATGGCCAGCGCGCAGAGATCGAGCAGGTTGACGAAATTGGTATAGCGCCCGAGCAGCGAATTGGCGCCGATGGGGTCGGCGGCCATCTCGGCCAGTGTCACCGGGCGCGGCGCTGTCGGCACCATCAGTGCGTCGATGCCCTTCATCGCCGCTTTGGCGACCAGCGCGAGTTCGGCGACGCGGTAGCGCGCGGCGAAGGTGTCGGCCGCGTCGGGCAGGGGCCGCCCCGCGACGACCTGCCGGATCACGGGCAGGATCGCCTCGGGGTCCTTCGCCAGGAGGTCGCGGATCGTCAGATAGCGCTCGGCGACCCAGGGGCCCTCATAGAGCAAGCGCGCGGTCTCGTAGAACGGAGCCATATCGAGCGGAACGATCTCGGCGCCGAGGGTTTTGGCGCGCTCGACCGCAGCGGCGAAGCTCGCGGCCGCCGCAGCATCGCTCGCGACATCGAGATCTTCCGGCCGGGGCACGGCGATCCGCAGCTTTGGCGGCACGGCGCCTGGCCGGCCCAGCGGCAGGGCGCGGGACCAGGGATCGCCTGCGTCGTGGCCTGCTGCAACCGACAGCACGGCCCAGGCATCCTCGACGGTCAGGGCAAAGACGGAGACGCAGTCCAGCGTGCGGCAGGCCGCCACGACGCCTGCCGTCGAGACGAGGCCGAGGCTGGGCTTGAGGCCGACGAGGTTCTGCAGCCCGGCGGGCACGCGGCCTGAGCCGGCCGTGTCGGTGCCCAGCGCCACGGGCACGATGCCGGCTGCGACCGCGCTCGCCGAGCCGGAGCTGGAGCCGCCGGGGACGAGGTCTGCGCGCAGGGCATTGCGCGGCACCCCATAGGGCGAGCGGGAGCCGTTCAGGCCGGTGGCGAACTGGTCGAGATTGGTCTTGCCGATGACGATCGCGCCGGCCGCGCGCAGCCGCGCGACGACGGTTGCGTCGCGTTCCGGCTCATAACCGAAGGCAGGGCAGGCTGCCGTGGTGGGCAGGCCGGCGACGTCGATGTTGTCCTTGATGGCGACGGGTACGCCCCAGAGCGCACGGCCGCGCGGTCCCTCCGCCTGCAGGGCCTCAGCCTCCGCCAGCACCTCGGCTTGCGGCCGCAGCGTGATGAAGATCGCCGCGTCGCCATGGGCGTGGTGGCGGGCATAGCAGGCGGCGATGGTCTGCGGGATGGTGGCACTGCCATCGAGATGGGCGGCGAGCAGGCTGGTCAGGGTCGTCACGGGGCTCTCTTTCGCGGCGCCTATCGATTAGGCAAAACTCAAGGAGTTGCATGCAAGGATTATGCAACGAAAACGACCGGCCGCCGCCCTGTCGAATGCGGCGGGCCGAGGTCGTTTCGGCTCAGATTTCGGATCGCCGGGATTTCCCCGTTCCGGCAATGGGTTCGGCTGCGCTTCTCATGATCTGATTCTGCCCCTGGCGCTGACTCGCTGTCAGGCACGGGCCTTGCAAAGCCCGTTCCGCTGATCCGCGATCGGGGGCGCCGCACCGTGAGCCGCATCGAAATTCCTGCCCGGCCCTTCCCGCTTGGCGTCGACATGGCGCGCACGGCGCTGATCATCATCGACATGCAGCGGGACTTCCTCGAGCCCGGCGGCTTCGGCGCTGCGCTCGGCAACGACGTCTCGCGGCTGATGGCGGCGGTCGAGCCCTGCCGGGCGATCCTGGCGGCGGCGCGGGCGGAGGGGCTGCTGGTCATCCACACCCGAGAGGGCCACCGGCCCGATCTCGCCGACGCGCCGCCGGCCAAGGTCCTGCGCGGCCCGGCCGACAAGCGCATCGGTGCCTGCGGGCCGATGGGGCGCATCCTGATCCGCGGCGAGGCGGGGCACGAGATCATTCCGGCGCTGGCGCCGCTGCCCGGCGAGCCGGTGATCGACAAGCCGGGCAAGGGCGCCTTCTACCAGACAGATCTTGAGCTGATGCTGCGCAATCGCGGCATCGAGACGCTGATGGTGACGGGCGTCACCACCGAGGTCTGCGTCCACACCACGGTGCGCGAGGCGAACGACCGCGGCTATCGCTGCCTCGTGCTGGGCGATGCCTGCGCCTCCTATTTCCCGGAGTTCCACGAGGTCGGCCTGCGCATGATTGCGGCCCAGGGCGGAATCTTCGGCTGGGTTTCGACGACGACGGAGGTGCTGGCCGCGCTCTCCGGGCGGGAGCAGGCGGCCTGATCGGGGCTGGGAAGCCGGGACAGGAGGGGGACATGGCGACGACGACGGCAAGCGCGACGACGACCTCACCGAAGCTCTGGACACCGGGCGACTGGAACGCCCTGTTCGGCTTCGGCACCAACATCCTGGTCAATCTGCTGGTGCTGACCGGGCTCCTGCAATTCGTGCTGAAGATGCCCACCGAGCTGATCTACGGGCGCATCCTGCCGGCGCTCGGGCTGATGATGGCGCTGTCGACCGGCTACTATGCTTATCTCGCCTGGAAGCTCGCCAAGGAGACCGGCCGCGACGACGTCTGCGCGCTGCCTTCGGGCATCAGCGTCCCCCACATGTTCGTCGTCACCTTCGTCATCATGCTGCCGATTGCGACGATGACCGGCGATCCGGTCAAGGGCTGGGAGGCGGGCCTCGTCTGGGTGTTCTTCCAGAGCTTCATCCTGATGATCGGTGGCTTCATCGCGCCCTACATCCGCAGGATCACGCCGCGCGCAGCGCTGCTGGGCACGCTGGCGGGCGTCTCGATCGCCTTCATCTCGATGCGGCCGGCGCTGGAGATCTTCCTGACGCCGGCTATCGGGCTGGTGTGCCTGGCGATCATCCTGGTGAGCTGGTTCGGCGGCATCCGTTATCCGCGCGGCATCCCGGCCGGGCTCGTCGCCATCGCCTTCGGCCTCGTGATCGCCTGGGGTTCGTCGCTGGTCGGGCTCGATGTCGGCGGGCTCTCGCTGGCCAAGCTCGGCGCTGCGTTCTCGAATTTCGGATTCTCGCTGCCGGTGCCGGCCTTCGACCATGTCTTCTCGGGCTTCACCTATCTCGGGATCATCCTCGTCACGGCCATCCCCTTCGGCATCTACGATCTCGTGGAGGCGATGGATAATGTAGAGAGCGCGGAGGCGGCCGGTGACCACTACCCGACGACGCGGGTGCTGACCGCCGACGGCGTCGTCTCACTGATCGGCTGCCTGATGGGCAACCCCTTCATCAACGCCGTCTATATCGGCCATCCCGGTTGGAAGGCGATGGGCGGGCGCATCGGCTATTCGGCCGCCACCGGGCTGATCGTGATCGTGCTCTGCTGGTTCGGCATCGTCGCGCTGCTGCTGGCGCTGATCCCGATCGTCGCGATCTCGCCGATCCTGCTCTATATCGGCATGCTGATCGGTGCGCAGGCCTTCCAGACCACGCCGACCAGCCATGCCCCGGCGATCGTGCTGGCGGTGACGCCGCATCTGGCGGCCTGGGCCAAGGTCCAGATCGACGGGGCGCTGGGCGCTGCGGGCACGAATGCGGCGGCAGTCGGCATCGACAAGATGGCCAATATGGGCGTGCTCTATCACGGGCTCGAACTGATGGGCGGCGGGGCGATCCTGTCGGGGCTTGTGCTCGGCGCGATCGCCGTCTTCGTCATCGAGAAGCAGTTCGCGCAGGCCGCGGCCTTTGCAGCGGCGGGGGCGGTGCTGACCTATTTCGGGCTGATGCATGGCGAGGCGATCGGCATCGGCAAGGGGCTGGGCGTCACGCCCTCGATCAGCCTGGCCTATGCGATGGTGGCGGGCTTCCTTTGGTATTGCGGCAAGAGCCTCGCGGCGGAAAGCGGAGCCAAGACGATGACCACGGAACCTCGTGCCAATCTGGAGCCGGCGGAATGAGCGGTGCCGATGTGAAGACGGCTTTCGACGCCGCACGTCATTGCGATGCGATGGCGCCGGTGCTGGGGCTGACGATCACGGATGCGCAGCGGCCGGTGGTGCTGCAGTTCCTGACCATCGCCCATGGCATGGCCGAGATCGTCTTCGCCGCGCCGATCGACGAGGCCTCGCTCGAACTGGCCCCGGTGTTCCGGCCAGGGTTTCCGGAGTCAACCGCGTGACCCTCGACGTCTTCACGCCGGCCCACCGCATCGCTTCGCAGGTCCGGGAGGGGGAGGTAACGGCTCGGGCCGTCACCGAAGCCTTCCTCGCCCGCATCGCGGCGCTCGATTCCGCCATCAATGCCTTTACCGACGTCACCGCCGAGCGGGCGCTGGCGCAGGCAAGCGCGATCGATGCCGCCCGCGCAGCGGGCGCGCCGCTCGGGCCGTTGGCGGGCGTGCCCTTCGCGGCCAAGAACCTGTTCGACATTGCGGGGCTGCCGACGCGGGCGGGCTCGAAGATCAATCGCGAGCGAAAGCCGGCCGCGCGCGACGCGGTGCTGGTCGAGCGGCTGACCGCGGCGGGCGCCGTGCTGCTCGGCGGGCTGAACATGGGCGAATACGCCTATGACTTCACCGGCGAGAACGCCCATGACGGGCCCTGCCGCAACCCGCATGACCCGGCCCGCATGGCCGGCGGCTCTTCCTCCGGCTCGGGGGCGGCGACGGCGGCGGGTTTCAGCCCACTCTCGCTGGGATCCGACACCAATGGCTCGATCCGCGTGCCGAGTTCGCTCTGCGGCGTCTTCGGCCTGAAGCCGACCTATGGCCGGCTGCCGCGCACGCGCAGCTTCCCCTTCTGCGACTCGCTCGATCATCTCGGCCCCTTCGCGCGCGACGTCACCGATCTCGCGACTGCCTATGACGCGCTGCAGGGGCCGGATGCGCATGATCCGGCCTGCGCGCAGCGGCCGGTCGAACCGGTGCTGCCGTCTCTTCAGGCGGGCGTCGGTGAGTTGCGGATCGCGGTGGCGGGCGGGCATTTCGCGACCGAGGGCATGCCGGAGGCGGCGGCGGCCGTGGCGCGGGTGGCGCAGGCGCTGGGCGCGACGCAGCATGTCGCGCTCGAGGGCGCGGCGATCGCCCGCGCTGCCGCCTTCCTGATCACCAACAGCGAGAGCGCGACCTTCCATCTCGACCGGCTGCGGAAGCGCGCCGATGATTTCGACCCCGAGACCCGCGACCGCTTTCTGGCCGGGGCGATGCTGCCGGCGGCCTGGTATGTCCAGGCGCAGCGGGCGAGGCGCTGGTTTCATGATGAAATGATGCGCGTCTTCGCCGATGTCGACCTGATCATCGCGCCGGCCACGCCCTGTCCCGCGCCGCTCGTCGGACAGAAGACGCTGGAGCTGCGCGGGGAAACCGTGCCGCTGCGGCCCAATCTCGGGCTGTTTACCCAGCCGATCTCGGCGATCGGCCTGCCGGTCGCGGCGGTGCCGGTCTTCGGGGCCGGCCTGCCGATCGGCGTGCAGATTATCGCTGCGCCCTGGCGCGAGGATCTCTGCCTTCGGGCGGCCTTCATGCTGCAGCGGGACGGGGTGTGCGAGGCGCGGGCGCCTGTGCTGGGCTAGGTCGTCATTCTCGGGCCGCGCTGGCGCGGACCCGAGAAACTCTTTCCGAAAGAAGCGTATCCTTTTGCGAGAGATGCTCGCGGCAAGCCCGAGCATGACGTGCCGCTACGACCCGCCGATCAGGATGCCCGCCGCCAGAACCAGCCCGCCGCCCAGCACGATCTGGAAGGCGGCGCGCAGGAAGGGCGTCTCCATATAGCGGTTCTGGATCCAGACGATCGCCCAGAGCTCGACGAACACCACCATCAGCGCGACGGTCGTCGCCGTCCAGAAATGCGGGATCAGGTAGGGCAAGGCGTGGCCGAGCCCGCCGAGTGCTGTCATCACGCCCGAGGCCAGGCCGCGCTTCCAGGGGGCGCCGCGGCCCGAGAGCTTCCCGTCGTCATGGGCGGCTTCGGTGAAGCCCATCGAGATGCCGGCACCGACCGAGGCCGAGAGGCCGATCAGGAAGGTGGTGTGCGGATCCTGGGTCGCGAAGGCGGTGGCGAAGATCGGGGCGAGCGTCGAGACCGAGCCGTCCATCAGGCCGGCCAGGCCCGGCTGCACCCAGGTCAGGACGAACTGGCGCTTGGCGGCGAGATCCTCCTCCGAGCGGGCTTCACCACCGAGATGGGCTTCGGTCAGCGCCTGAGCCTTGGTCTGGTGGCCCGCTTCCGCCGCGGCGAGGGTGCCGAGCAGGCCGCGGGTCTCGACATCGGTCGAGCGGCCGGCCGCGGCGACATAGAAGTCCCGCGCCTGGCGTTCCATGTCCTCGGCTTCCGCGCGGATGCGGTCGAGACCTAGGTTCTCGACCAGCCAGACCGGCTTGCGGCTGTAGAAATCCGCGACATGCTCGCGCCGGATCGGCAGCACCACCTCGCCGAAGCGCTTGCGGTAGAGGTCGAGCAGGCGCTGGCGGTGGCCGTCCTCTTCCTGCGCCATGCCGTCGAACACGGCGGCCGAGGCGGGGTAGCTCGCCCGCAGGGACTGGGCATAGGTCTGGTAGATGCGCCCGTCTTCCTCCTCGGAGGCGATGGCGAGGGCAAGGATCTCGCGCTCCGAAAGATCGTCGAAGCGGCGCTTGCCGCCGAAGCCCGGCAGGGAGAAGCGGGAGAGCATGGCATCATCCTGATTAGAATAATTCTAATCTAAGCCGCAGTGTCCCATCCCGCAAGGGCTTCCGTGCCCGTCCGAGGCCCGAAAGTGAAATGCCCGGCGCAGGCGCCGGGCATCGCAGGGGGCGTCCTGAGGATCAGGCTCAGACGGCGAGCTTGCCGGCCTTGGCGGCGGCGTAACGCTCGTTGACCTTCGCCCAGTTGACCACGTTCCACCAGCCCTTGAGGTAGTCGGCGCGGCGGTTCTGGTACTTCAGGTAATAGGCGTGCTCCCAGACGTCGTTGCCGAGCAGGACCATCTGCTTGTCCATCAGCGGGCTGTCCTGGTTCGGCTTGGCCAGCAGAGCGAGCTTGCCGGCCTTGTCGACCGTGACGAAGACCCAGCCCGAGCCGAAGACGCGCAGACCCGCCGCCTCGAAATCGGCCTTGAACTTGTCGAAGCCGCCGAGGTCCTTGGTGATCGCGGCCGCGACATCGCCGGTCGGCGCGCCACCGGCGCCGGGCCCCATGATCTCCCAGAACATGCTGTGGTTGGCGTGGCCGCCGCCGGCGTTGCGGATCGGCACGCGCACGGCCTCCGGCAGGGCGCCGATGTCGCCGAGGAGTTCGTTGATCGGCTTGGAGGCGAGGACGCCATGGTCCTTGGCGGCGTTGTTGAGCGCCGTGACGAAGGCCGCGTGGTGGCGGCTGTAGTGGATGTCCATCGTCATCGCGTCGATATGCGGCTCCAGGGCGGCAGCCTCATAGGCGCGCTTGGGCAGCGAGAACGGGCCGGCCGGGGCGGCGGGGGCGGCGGCCTGGGCCCAGACGCGCGGGGCGGCGGCCATGGCGAGGGCGGCAGCACCGACCCCGAGCAGCGAGCGGCGGGAAACGGAATAGGTGGTGGTCATGCGAGATCCTCCATGAGCGGTTTCGGCATCGGACTTGCCCCAACGGTATGCCGGAGCCGCGTTCGCGGATGCAGAGCATATACGGATTCTTGGGCGCTGCGGTTCCGGAAATGCCTGCGGGCGCGCCTGACGACGGGGTGCGCGGTCCCGATACAGCCCCGGCACGCCCAGAAGTTGCATTAACCCTCGGTTTACCGCGTTTCGCTAGGGTCAGGATGGATTGCCGAGGCCCGCAAAGGACCCGCCCACCATGCATGCGCTTGCGCGAACTGCCCCCGAGCCGGCCAATGAGGACTTGCCGACCGAGGCCGCCGCGGAGCGAGCGGTCCGGGACATCTCCGAGCGGTTCGCGAAGCTCGGCGTCGAGATCACGGATATTTCGGGGCGCATCAGCGACGTCACGCGCCAGCTCGACGGCCAGACCCAGGGTCTCCACCGTGTCGTGACCGCGGTGGAGCAGGTGTCGCGCGCCAACCGCGCGATCGAGCAGGCCGCCGAAGGCGCGCAGAGCACCGCCTCCTCCGTCCGCCATGGGCTCGAGCGCGTCACCGGCGCGGTGCGGCAGGGGCTTAATTCGGCCCAGTCCGACATCGAGGCCTTGTCGCAAGGCGCGCAGTCGATCTCGCAGGCGCTGTCGCAGGCGGTGGCCGACGCGCACAAGGTGCGCGCCTCCAGCGACGCGATCCAGGCCATCACCCGCGAGATCCAGCTGCTGTCGATCAATGCGGGCGTCGAGGCCGCCCGCAGCGGCGCCGCCGGACGCGGATTCGCTGTCATCGCTGCGGCGGTGAAGCATCTCGCCGAGCAGACGCGCGATGCCACCGCGCTCAGCTCCAAGCAGCTCGAGGCGCTGGTGAAGTCGGTCGATACGCTGGCCACCAAAAGCGAGGAGAACGCGCAGACGGCGCAGCGGGCGAGCCAGGAGAGCCGCTCGATCGCGCTCCAAGTCGGCGAGCTCGACAGCTTCAGCCGCTCCGTCGTCGAGCTGATCGGCGACATCGACGCGATCTCCAACCCGACGCGCGACAACGCCGTCGCCTTCGCGAAGGTGAGCGAGGACCTGAAGAGTCTCGTCGAGGGCGTCGACCATTCGAGCGAGAACCTGGAGAAGGCCTCGCAGCGGGCCGAGGCGCTGGTCTCGATCAGCGAGGGCATTCTCGGCGTCATCGCGGCGTCGGGCGTGCGCACGGCGCAGTCGGCGCTCATCGCGACGGCCATGGAGACCGCCGAGCGGATCGGCCGGCTGTTCGAGGAGGCGCTCGATCGCGGCGAGGTCACGCCTGCAGATCTTTTCGACGAGGCCTATCAGCCAATCCCGGGCAGCGACCCGGTCCAGCATCTGACCCGCTTCATCAAGCTCTGCGACAGGGTGCTGCCGCCGATCCAGGAGCCGCTGCTCGCCTCTAACCGCCGCATCGTCTTCTGCGCGGCGGTGGACCGCAACGGCTTCCTGCCGACGCATAACCTGAAATACGCGCATCCGCAGGGCCAGGACCCGGTCTGGAACAACGCCAACTGCCGCAACCGGCGCATCTTCAACGACCGGACCGGCCTGGCGGCGGCCCGCAACCGCAAGCCGTTCCTGCTGCAGACGTATCGTCGCGACATGGGCGGCGGCCAGTTCCTGGTGATGGAAGACCTCTCGGCGCCGATCATGGTCAAGGGGCGGCACTGGGGCGGGTTCCGCTTCGGCCTGAACGTGTAGCGAGAGACCTTTCGTCCGACCGGTTTTGTTGTGTCAGTCGTTGTAGAGTGAGTTGTCGGGCCCCGCGTCATGCATATCGCGCCGTCCTTTCCCAATCTGTCGGTGCTCCTGATCGATCCGAGCCCGCATTATCGCCGCATCGTGCGGACGATGCTGTATCAGGCGCAGCTGCACCGCATCTTCGAGGCATCGGATCTGCCCTCCGCCGCGACGATGTTCATCCAGAAGCAGCCCAACATCGTCATCCTGGACTGGGACATGCCGGACAACGGCAGCACGAAGTGCCTGGCCGCCATCCGCTCGTTCAAGACCTCGCCCTTCGCCAAGGCGCCGGTGCTGGTGATGATGGAGAAGCCCGACCGCCGCTCCGTCGTGCAGGCGGCAAAGCTCGGCGCGCACGAGATCATCACCAAGCCGATCTCGCCCAACAATCTGTGGCTGCACCTGTCGGGAATCATCAACATCCCGCGCAAGTACCGTGAGGCGAATGGCAGCATCTCGCTGGTTCCGCGCGCCATCAGCAACAGCATGTTCTGACGCCTTTCGCCGTGTGCAGCGAGCGGCCGCGGGGAGGGCGCCGGAGGCCCCAGCGTGCTTTCCGGACACCGCCTTGCCCAAAAAGTTGACGCTACGTCGTCTGGTTAGGGAAATTTTTACCAGTCTGCCCCGATGCTGATTGGCGCAATCCTGGGTCGTGTCACATGGTCATCACCGTATCGCTCCCCGCCTTCCTCGGCCGCTCCGAAGCGGCCACCTTCCGAAACCAGCTGCTCGTCGCAATGGAGCAGAAGGAAAGCATCGCCGTGGAATGTGCCGAGGCCGGGCCTCTGCCCAGCCTGTGGATCCAGCTGCTGCATTCGGCCGCCACCAGCGCGAAGGCGCGGGGACTGTCGGTGTCGCTGAGGGCAGCCTCCGCGGAGTGCCGCGAATCCCTGCGGGCGATCGGTTTCGATCCCGCTCACAGCGCTCTCGTTCTGGAGTGATTTGAATGCGCATTCTCGCCATCGACGACACAAAGACCCTGCTCAGTCTGCTCAGCCTGACTCTGCGCAATGCCGGCCATGAAGTGGCCGAGGCGGAGAACGGCGAGGACGGGCTGGTGAAGTTCGACCAGTTCAAGCCGGACCTGGTGATCACCGATCTCAACATGCCGCTCATGGACGGGATCGAGTTCACCCGCGCCTGCCGCGCTCGTCCCGCCGGCCAGAACACGCCGATCATCGTTCTGACCACGGAGAACGGCGCGGAGATCAAGGCCGAGGGCCGGCGCGCCGGCGCCAGCGCCTGGATGGTCAAGCCGTTCGAGCCCAACACCCTGCTCGGCCTCGTCGCCCGCTATCAGAACTGAGGCCTGTTCATGGATCCGTTGGCCGAACTCAAGCAGACATTCTTCCAGGAGTGCGAAGAGCTCCTGGGGGCGCTCGAATCGCGCCTGCAGGCGCTGGACGAAGGCTCGACGGACCCCGAGGATGTCAACGCCGCCTTCCGCGCGATCCACTCGATCAAGGGTGGTGCCGGCGCCTTCGGCTGCACCGAGCTGGTCGCCTTCGCGCATGTCTTCGAGGCTTCGCTCGACCATCTGAGGTCGGGCCGTGTCGCCATCGAGGACGCTCCTTTTACCCTCTTCCTGCGTTGCTCGGATGCCGTCGCGGATCTCGTCTCCGCCGCTCGCAACGATGAGCCGGCCCGGCCGCGTCCGGATCTGCTCGAGGCGCTCGAGCAGGTCGGCAAGGCACCCGGCGAGGCTCCCAAGGCCGCCGCTCCGGCCCCGGCAGCGGCCGCTCCCGCGGCGCCGCCCGCGTCGAGCGACGATCCGCCCGGCGTCGCCGCGCTCGGCAACCTGCTCGCCATGGTCGCGGCCAAGACCGCTGCGCCCGCCGATACGGGCTGGGACGATGCGCCAGCCGCCGCTCCGAAGAAGCCCGGCCGCGACGTCGTGCTGCGCATCTCGCCCGAGGCCGACCTGTTCCGCCGCGTGATCGAGCCCCGCGTCGTTTTCGCCTCGCTGCCGGCCGACGACATCGTCTCGATCGCCTGCGATCTCAGCCATGTGCCGTCACTGGAGACGATCGACGTCTCCGACTGCTTCATGCGCTTCGTCGTGACGATGCGCACCGAGCTGTCCGTCGAGGAAATCTGCAGCCGGTTCGACTTCACGCTCGCGACGGAAGAATTCCAGATCGAGATCCTCTCCGACGCGCCGGCCAATGACGACGCTCCGGCGCCGGTGGCCGAGGCGGCTCCGGCTGCTGCCGCCAGCGGCGAGGTTTCCGGCTCTGTCGCGGCCGATCTCTCGGCCATCCTCGCCAAGCTCGGCCCCGCGACGGCTGCCGTTGCGCAGCCCGACATCCAGCCGGCGGCGCCCGCGCCTGCGGCCAAGCCCGCCGCCCCGGCCGCCGAAGCCCCGGCCGCGGCCAAGGCCGCCCCCCGTGCGCCTGCCAACGATGCTGCTGCCGCGCGCCAGCGCCAGGCGGTCAGCGTGCGCGTCGATCTCGACCGCATCGACAAGCTGATGAACCTCGTCGGCGAAATCGTCATCACGCAGTCGATGCTTGTCGAATGCGTGCGCTCGCTGCCCTACGACGTCTATGCCAAGACCGCCGAAGGCATCCTGACCCTCTCGCGCCAGACGCGCGAGCTTCAGGACCACGTCATGGCGGTCCGCGCCCAGCCGGTGAAGGCCGTGTTCCAGCGCATGCCGCGCCTGGTGCGCGAACTGGCCCAGACGCTCGGCAAGGAAGTGCGCCTCGTTCTCGAGGGCGAGAACACCGAGGTCGACAAGACGATCATCGAGGAACTCGCCGATCCGCTGACCCACATGATCCGCAATTCGATGGATCACGGGCTCGAGACGCCGGAAGACCGCATCGCCGCCGGCAAGAGCCCAGAAGGCACGATCAAGCTGATCGCCGAGCATCGCGCCGGGCGCATTGTCATCTCCGTCACGGATGACGGGCGCGGCATCGGCCGCGACAAGCTGCTCGCCAAGGCGCGCTCGCGCGGCCTGGTCGGCGCCGACGAGAAGCTGACGCCGGAGGAGATCGACCAGCTGATCTTCGCGGCCGGTCTCTCGACCGCCGAGGTCATCAGCGACGTCTCGGGCCGTGGCGTCGGCATGGACGTGGTGCGCCGGAACGTGGAATCGCTCGGCGGCCGCATCAGCGTCGATTCCGAGCCGGGCCGGGGCTGCAAGTTCACCCTCGCCCTGCCGCTGACGCTGGCCGTGCTCGAGGGCATGGTCATCCGCTGCGGCTCCGACCGCTACGTGATCCCGATCGCGAGCGTGATCGAGACGCAGCATCTCGCCTCGACCCCGATCGAGCACCTGACCTTCGGCCAGGAAGTGCTGCGCTGGCGCGGCGAGATCACCCCGCTGCACCGCCTCGGCGCTGTGATGGGCTCGTCGGGTACCCGCAACGAGAACATCATCATCATCGCCGAGACCGAGCGCGGCGACAATGTCGGCATCGCCGTCGACGAGATCGTCGGCCAGCAGCAGGTCGTCGTGAAGAGCCTCGAAGGCAATTACGGCACGGTCCACGGCGCCTCGGCCGCGACCATCCTCGGCGACGGCCTCGTCGCCCTCATTCTCGACGTCGACTCCATGCTCCGTCTCGCCGCATCCGGCGAGCGCAGCCCCGCAACCGAACTGAAACTGGCTGGATGACCATGACCCTGCAACTCGGCGAAAAGCACTTCTCGTCGGCGCAGCCGGAATCCGCGGCGCGCCGGATCGTGACCTTCAAGGTCGGCGATCGCACCTTTGGGATCGATGTCGGCATGGTCCGCGAGATCAAGGGCTGGCAGGCGACGACCCCGCTGCCGCATGCCGCCCCGCATGTGCGCGGTGTGCTCAACCTGCGCGGCGTGATCCTCGCGGTCTATGACCTGCGCACCTCGATCGGGCTCGGCACCACGAACGCCACCGCGACCCATGTGATCGTCGTCGTCGATGTCGAGGACAAGGTCGCCGGCCTCCTGGTCGATTCGGTGTCCGACATCGTCGACGTGCCGGTCAGCGCGGTTCGTCCGGCGCCGGATCTGGAGCGCGACGAGCACGGCCTCATCGAAGGGCTGGTGCTGCTCGACACCGACATCGTGGCGCTGCTCGACCTCGCGGCCGTGATCCGCGACGGCGGCGCCGAGGGTCAGCAGGTGGCGAAGGTCGCCCGAGCCAGCTGAACCTCTCGCAAAGACTGGCCCGAGGAGTGGCGTTGCAGGAAGCGCGGGCCGAACAAGAAACGACATCATCAATGGGCAGCGCCCTCGGTCCATCCACACGAACGGGTTTCGAGACCCCGCTCCTCGTCGCTGCCGCCGCCCTCGTGGCTGGCGGAGCGGCCGGGGGCCTCGGCTATCAGGCCGCCCTCGGGCATCTGGACGCAGTTTCCCTGCTCGGGCTCGGCGCGGCGGGGCTCTGTGCCGTCGGTGCCTCGACCTGGGTCGCTTCCCGCCGCATCCAGCATCCGCTCCGGAGCTTGCGCGAGGCCGTCTTGCGTGCCGCCGCCGGCGAGAGCGTCACGGCTCCTCATCTCGACCGGACCGATGCGATCGGCGATCTCGCCCGCGGTCTGAAGACGATGCAGGACGCCGGCGATGAATCGGCACGTCTGCGCGCCGCGCTCGACGGCTGCCGTACCAGCATGATGGTCTGCGACGGCGAAGGCCGCGTCGTCTATGTGAATGCCGCACTGCTGCGCTTCTTCGGCGAGGCCCAGGAAGATTTCCGCATCGCGTTTCCGGGCTGCTCGGCCAAGGACATGCTCGGGCGGGTGATGGAGAGCGTGCAGGCGCGCGCCGGTGTCCAGACCGCGTCGCAGCAGCCCATCCGCTTCGCGCTCGGGCGCCGGACGGTTTCGCTTGCGCTGACCCCGGTGAGCCACGCCGACGGGCGCCGCCTCGGCACCGCGGTGGAATGGGTCGAAACGACCGACGAGCTCGCAGCCGCCGCCGAGGTCGCCGACATGGTGGCCGCCGCGGTCGAGGGCGATTTCTCGCGCCGCGTGCCGGTTGCGGGCAAATCGGACGCCCTGCAGCGCATTGCCGAGGGGATGAACCAGATCAATGCCGTCGTCGAAAGCGCCGTCGGCGAGTTCGCCGCGGTCGTCGGCGGGCTGGCGGAAGGCGATCTGACGCGCCGCATGCGGGGAAGCTATCGCGGCCGGCTCGACGAGCTGAAATCCGACCTCAATGCCGCTCTGGCGCATCTCGAGGAAACGGTTGCGACCATCCAGGGCACCGCGGGCCATGTCGCGCGCGCCGCCGCCGAGATCGACAGCGGCGCCGGCGATCTCGCCGAGCGGACCGAGCAGACCGCGGCCAATCTCGAGGAAACCGCCGCCACGACCGAGCAGCTCGCCGCCTCGGTGAAGCACAGCGCCGGACGTTCGCGCCAGGCGACCGATCTCGCCAACGAGGCGATGGGCGTCGCGCAGGACGGCAAGGACGTGGTGTCCCGGGCGGTGGGGGCGATCGAGCGGATCGAGAGCTCCTCGGAACGGATCTCCGAGATCGTCTCGGTGATCGACGACATTGCCTTCCAGACCAATCTCCTGGCGCTGAACGCCGCGGTCGAGGCCGCGCGGGCCGGCGATGCCGGGCGCGGTTTCGCCGTCGTGGCGTCGGAGGTGCGTGCGCTGGCGCAGCGCTCCGGCCAGGCGGCCAAGGACATCAAGGGGCTGATCGTCAGCTCCAACGAGCAGGTCGGGGAGGGCGTGCGCTTCGTCCGCTCGACCGGCGAGGCGCTGGAGCGGATCGTCACGGCAACCGGCAAGGTCTCCACCACCATCGTCGAGATCTCGCAGGCTGCGGCCGAGCAGGCGCATGGCATCGAGGAAATGAACCGCGCCGTCGCGCAGATGGACGAGACGACACAGCAGAATTCGGCGCTGGCCGAGCAGAGCGCCAGCTCCGCCACGGAACTGATGAGCGAGATCGCGACGCTGCGGCGGCTGGTCTCCTTCTTCCGTGCGGAGAGCGCGGCGGCGGCGCTGCCCGTGGCTGCTGCCCCTCGCACACCGGTCGAGCCGCCGCGCGCGGCGAGGCCGGCCGCGCCGGTGCGGCCCGCGCTGAAGACCAATGAGACGCGTCGGCAGGAGCCGGCAACGAAAACCTGGCAGGAGCCACGCCGGCGTGTCGCCGGCGGCGGACGCGCCGATGATTGGGCGGAGTTCTAGTTCCATGTCGAGATCGAGTACCGCGTTGGCCCAACCGCAAATGACCGACGTCACGCTGACGCGCGACGACATGGGCTTCATCTCCAAGCTCGTCTACGAGCATGCCGGGATCGTCATCCGCGAGCACAAGGAGGCAATGACGCGCGGCCGCCTGGCGCGTCGGGTCAAGGCGCTCGGCCTGCACTCGGTCGCGGAATACTGCGCCTATCTCAAGACGCCGCAGGCGGCCGACGAGATCCCCGAGCTGATCAACGCGGTCACCACGAACCACACCTCGTTCTTCCGCGAGCGGCACCATTTCGACCATCTGCGCAAGGATGTGCTGCCGCGGCTGGTGCAGGAGCGCAGCGGGCGTCGGGGCCGCATCCGGATCTGGTGCTCGGCGGCGTCCTCCGGCGAGGAGCCCTACAGCATAGCCGCCGTGTCGCGCGACGTGCTCGGCAACCGCAGCGACGTCGACTTCAAGATCCTGGCGACCGATATCGACACCGACATCCTGGCCAAGGCGGAGGCCGCGATCTATTCGCCGGACCAGTTCGACCGGCTGCCCTCGGATGTGAAGCCGCTGCTCAAGCTGGAGAATTCCGGCCGCGGCGAGGCGCGCATCAGCGATGATCTGCGCCGGATGATCGCCTTCAAGCGGCTCAACCTGATCGAGCGCTGGCCGATGAGCGGCCCCTTCGACGTGATCTTCTGCCGCAACGTCTTCATCTATTTCGATACGCAGACCAAGGCCTCCATCCTGGACCGCTTCGTCACGCTGCTCGCGCCGGGCGGGTTTCTCTATCTCGGCCACTCCGAATCGCTGCCCCAGCCCCACCCCCAACTCCGGCTGATCGGCCGCACGATCTATGAGAGACTGCCATGAGCGTCGCGCGTTCCTCCCGCCGCTATTTCGATCCCCGCTTCGAGGCGACCATCATCACGGTCGCGCCGGGCGAACATGAGATTACCGCCGCCAAGGACGAGATCGTGGCGACGGTGCTGGGTTCCTGCGTGTCCGTCTGCATGCGCGATCCGCAGGCGGGCGTCGGCGGGCTCAACCATTTCCTGCTGCCGAAGAACAACGGCGCCTCCGACGCCAGCGCCGGCGAGCGCTATGGCGACACGGCGATGGAGGTCCTGATCAACGGGCTGTTGAAGCGCGGCGCGCGACGCGGCAATCTGGAGGCGAAGGTCTTCGGCGGCGCCCGCGTTCTGTCCGGGGCGACGATGCTGGCGATCGGTGACGGCAACATCGCCTTCGTCACCGAGTTCCTCCACCGCGAGGGCATCCCGGTCGTCTCGAAGGATGTCGGCGGAACGCGCTCGCGGCGCATCCACTACCAGCCCTCGACGGGCCGGGCCTGGGTCCAGCACGTCCAGTCGACGGCGCGCGATCCCGAGCATCAGCAGGAAGTCGCGTATCTCAACCGGCTCAAGACGCAGCCCGTGGCGGGTGAAGTGGAGGTCTGGTGATGTCGATCGGTACCGCTTCAGCCGCCAGCCCGGTCAAGGTTCTCGTCGTGGACGATTCCGTCCTGATGCAGAAGCTGATGACGCAGATCATCGACGGGGCGCCCGGCTTCAAGGTGATCGGCGTTGCCGGCAGCGCCGAGGAAGGCTGGGACAAGATCCAGGAGCTGCGCCCGGACGTGGTGACGCTCGATCTGGAGCTGCCCGGCCGCCACGGCCTCAAGCTGCTGGCGCGCGTCCTCAAGCAGGACCCGCTGCCCGTGCTGATCGTCTCCGCCTTCGGTGGGCCCGGCGCGGACAACACGATCCAGGCGCTCGAACTGGGCGCGATCGACTTCATCGAGAAGCCCGACGGCACGACGCATACGCTCGAAGGCTTCATGAAGCATCTGGTGGGGGCACTCCAGCGTGCCTCGGCGAGCCGCCGCATGTTCGCTTCGCGGCGCGAGAGCGCGCCCGTCCGGGTGGCCGCCACGCGCGAGCCGGCCCGGGTCGGCGGCAAGGCCTCCTTCATCGCCATCGGCGCCTCGACCGGCGGCGTGCCGGCGGTACAGGTTGTGATGCGCGATCTGGCGCATCTGCGCCTGCCGATCGCGGTCGTCCAGCACATGCCACCGGGCTATACGGCGAAGTTCGCCGCCCGGCTCGCCACCGCCACCGGGCTCGATGTCCGCGAGGCGAGCGACGGCGACAAGCTCAAGCCCGGCATGGCCGTGGTCGCGCCCGGCGGGCCGCGCCATCTCGAAATCGAGGAGCGCCGCGGCGAGTTCGTCTGCGTGCTGCGCGAAGGGCCGCTGGTGAGCGGGCATTCGCCCTCCGTGGATGTGATGTTCCACTCGGTCGCGCGCAGCATCGGCCAGCATGCGATCGGCATCCTGCTGACGGGCATGGGCCGCGACGGCGCTGATGGTTTGTTAGCCATGCGAAAATCGGGCGCGGAGACGTTAATCCAAAGTGGGGAAACCTGTGTGGTAAACGGGATGCCGAAAGCGGCATTCGAGATCGGTGCCGCCGACCGGGTTGTGGCGCTCGACCAGATCGGTGCTGCCGTCAGCAACCTGCTCGGCGAGCGGTCGCATCTGCGGTCCGCGTAAGGAGATCGTGATGAAGGCGAGAAGCGAGTACAGGATCCTCGTGGTCGACGACCAGAAGAGCATGCGCGGCCTCGCGACGTATTTCCTGAAGCAGATCGAGTTTCAGGACATCGACGAGGCCGAGAACGCGCGCGAAGCGCTGATGAAGATGCAGACGAAGCGCTATGATCTGCTGCTTCTCGACTGGAACATGGACGGCATGAGCGGCATCGACCTGCTGCGCGCCATCCGTTCCGTGCCCGAGCTGAACCAGATCAAGATCATCATGGCGACGTCGGAACGCTCCGTCGACAAGATGGACGAGGCGACGTCGAACGGCGCGGACCATTATGTCGTAAAGCCCTATGAGCTGCGCGACCTCGAGGTGCGCGTGAAAAAGGTGCTGGCGCTCAGCTCCTGATCGGGATGGGCCGGTTCGCCCGGCCGCATCTGAAGCCAGTCGATTCGCGATGGCATGTGCTCCGGGCCGAGAGGCCGCGGGGCACATCCGTTTTGGAGTCGGCGTCGTATAGGGCATGATCTGCAATGCCGGGTGGTCGAGGCCGCCCGCCAGCCAGGAGGGATCATGTCATGACCTTGCGGCGTCGAGAGGTTCTGGGATGGCTGGCCGGGGCTTGCGCCCTGCCCGCTGCAGCAGGTGGCGCGGCGGCCCAGGCCGTGTCCTCCGCCTCGTCCCTGAGTTTTGCCAAGGCCGGCGGCGGCCGGATGTCGCTGGCCGATTATCGCGGCCGGCCGGTTCTCATCGTCAACACCGCGACGAATTGCGGCTTCGCGGGGCAGTTCGCCTCGCTGGAGCAACTCTGGCAGCGCTACCGCTCGCGCGGCCTGATGCTGATCGCTGTGCCGAGCAATGATTTCGGCGGGCAGGAGCCTCTGGAGGGCGCTGCCATTGCCGAGGCCGCGCGGCAGGCTCATGGCGCGACCTACGCCTTCGCCGAGAAAACCGCAGTGAAGGGCCCCGAGGCGCATCCCTTCTATCGCTGGGCGGCGGCGCAGCGTCCGACCGAGACGCCGCGCTGGAACTTCCACAAATACCTCGTCGGCCGCTCCGGCGAGTTGCTCGGCGGGTACTCCTCGATCACCGATCCGATCGGGCCGCAGCTGGTGCGGGCGATCGGCCAGGAACTCCAGGCAGGCTGACGGCGCAGGCGGGGCGAGCGCTGCGGACATGGGCGTGGGATAGGCGGCTGGCACCGATTTCGCTAAGCCGCGTCGTCGCCCCCGCCTGCCGCCGAGGTTTCCCATGTCCCGCATCGTGACCGTCGCCGCCGCCCAGCTCGGGCCGATCCAGAAGGCCGAGACGCGCGAGCAGGTCGTCGCGCGCATGCTCGCGCTGATGGATGAGGCCAAGGCGAAGGGCGCGGACCTCATCGTCTATCCCGAACTCGCGCTGACGACCTTCTTCCCGCGCTGGTATCATGAGGATCGTGCCGAGGCGGATGCCTGGTTCGAGGCGGCCATGCCCAATCCTGCGGTGCAGCCGCTGTTCGACCGGGCCCGCGCGCACGGCATGGGCATGAGCTTCGGCTATGCCGAACTGACGCCGGAGGGGCAGCACTTCAACAGCTCGATCCTGGTCGACAAGAGCGGCGCCATCGTCGGCAAGTACCGCAAGATCCACCTGCCGGGGCATGTCGAGTACGACACAACGCGGGCGCATCAGCATCTCGAAAAGCGCTATTTCGAGCCCGGCGATCTCGGCTTCCCGGTCTGGCGGACGATGGGCGGGCTGATGGGCATGTGCATCTGCAATGACCGTCGCTGGCCCGAGACCTATCGCGTGATGGGGTTGCAGGGCGTCGAGATGATCGTGCTCGGCTTCAACACCCCCTCCGTCAACGGGCACAAGGCGAAGGAGGGCATGGCGCAGCGCCTGTTCCACCATCGCCTGTCGGTGCAGGCGGGCGCCTACCAGAACTCCTGCTGGGTCGTCGCGGTCGCCAAGGCCGGCAGCGAGGACGGCCACCATCTGATGGGCGGCACACTGATCGTGAACCCCGATGGCGAGATCGTCGCCGAGCTAGAGGGCGAGGCCGACGGCCTCATCGTCCACGCCTGCGATCTCGATGACACCCGCTTCGGCAAGCAGACGATCTTCGATTTCAAGATGCACCGGCGGATCGAGCATTACGGGCCGATCACCGGCCAAGTCGGCGTGGTCGAGCCGGAGTGAACCGATGAGCGCCTTCACCGTCGCCATTTCCGACCTCGCCCCGCGTGACCGCTACAAGCTGCTCTGCGCCAGCGTGACCCCGCGCCCGATCGCGCTCGTGACCAGTCTGTCGCCGGACGGTGTGGTCAACGCCGCGCCCTTCAGCTTCTTCAACGTCTTCTCCGAGGACCCAGCCCTGATCGTGCTCGGCCTGCAGCACCGCCCCGGCAACAACCCCAAGGACACGACGCGCAACATCGCCGGGGCCGGCGAGTTCGTCGTCAACTTGGTCGATGAGGGGATGGCCGAGGCGATGAACATCTGCGCGGTCGATTTCCCGCCCGAGGTCAGCGAGATCGACGCGGCGGGCCTGTCGCTCAAGCCCGGCGTCTCGGTCGGCGTGCCGCATATCGCCGAAGCGCCCTTCGCGCTTGAATGCCGCAAGACCATGTCGCTGGTGTTCTCGCCAACGCGCGAGATGCTGATCGGCGAGGTCGTGCGCATCCATGCCCGCGAGGGCCTCGTCGATCCCGCGACGCTGCGCGTCAGCCTCGATGACTACAAGCCGGTCGGGCGGATGTTCGGCGACGGCTATGCGCGCCAGAACGACCGCTTCGACCTGACGCGCGGCACCTATGCCGAGTGGCTGGCACAGCGCGGGGGCTGAGGACGGCTACTCGACCTTGCCGATCCTGCGCGTCGCCTCAATCAGGCGGGCACTGTCGGCCTCGACGAACCGCGCGAAATCCGGCGTGTCCTGATAGGCTGGCGGGCTGCCGGCTTTCTCGAAGATCTGCAGCACCTCCGGATCCGCCATGGCGGTGCGCATCGCCTCGCGGATGCGGGTCGCGACGGGCTCTGGCAGGTTGCGCGGCGTGAACAGCCCGGCCCAGATATAGAACTCGACGTCGGCATAGCCGAGTTCCTTGAAGGTCGGCAGGTCGGGGAAGCTCGGCACACGGGCCGCGCCCCAGTTCGCGAGCACGCGCAGCGCGCCGGAGTCGACATGCGGCTTCAGGACGCCCGGCGCCGAGGCCAGAGCCTGGATCTGGCCGGAGAGCAGATCCGTCAAGGCGGGGCCGGCGCCGCGATAGGGCACGTGCAACAGCTTGAGGCCCGCGGACGCCGCGAACATCTCCATCGCGACATGCAGCGTGCCGTAGGAGCCCGACGAGCCATAGGGAATCGCGCCGGGCCGCGCCTTCGCGTCCTCGGCGAAGTCCTTCAGCGTCTTCCAGGGCGAAGCGGCGGGCACCGCGAGCAGCGTCGGGTCCGCCAGCACGCGGGCCACGGGGGCGAGCTGAGAGACCTCGTAGGACGGCGCACGGGCAAAGAGGCGCGACGATTCCGGCAGCACCGCCAGCGAGGAGAGCGTCATCAGCAGCGTGTAGCCATCCGGCTCGGCCCGGGCGACGGCTGCGTTGCCGAGCGCGCCGCCGGCCCCACCGCGATTGTCGACCACGACGGCGGTCTTCAGCAGCTTCTCCAGCGCCTGCGCAATCGGCCGCGCGGCGAGATCGGCCTGCCCGCCCGGCGGAAAGGGCACGACCATGTTGATCGGGCGTGAGGGCCAGGGCGCCTGGGCGCGCGATGGCCTGGTCAGAAGGGCCCCGGCCGACGTCGCGGCGAGGCCGGCGAGCATGTCGCGGCGTTTCATCGTCATCCTCCCGAAGCCGGCTCTGTTCGGCCGGCGTGTCATCGGCACCGTGAGCGGCGCTCTCGACGGATGATGGCGGATCGCGACGTGCTTTGCACCCTCGTCCCTGCATGCAGGCCCTGCGCGCAGGCACGGCTCTGGCGGGGCGGTGGCGTTCAGGCCTTTGGCTTCTGGCCGGGACGGAAGGCGACGATCACCGCCGGGTCGGTCTCCAGATAGGGGCCCTCGATCAGGTCGATGCAGTAGGGGATCGCCGGCATCACCGCGTCGAGGCATTCGGCGATGGCACGCGGGCGGCCCGGCAGGTTGACGATCAGGCAGCGGCCCCGGATGCCGGCGGTCTGGCGGGAGAGGATCGCGGTCGGCACCTTGGCGAGGCTGACCTGCCGCATCAGCTCGCCGAAGCCCGGCATCGGCTTCTCGACGACGTCCTCCGTGGCCTCGGGCGTGACGTCGCGCGGCGCTGGTCCCGTCCCACCGGTGGTCACGATCAGGCAGCAGCCGTCCGTGTCGGCCAACTCGATCAGTGTCTTCGCGATCAAGGCGCGGTCGTCAGGGATGACGCGGGCGACGGGCGTCCAGGGCGAGGTCAGTGCCGTCTCGAAATAGGCCTTGATGGCGGGGCCGCCCTCGTCCTCGTAGATGCCGGCCGAGGCGCGGTCCGAAACCGTGACGATGCCGATCCTGATGCCGCCGTCCATGTCCTGCCCTCCGCTCTGGTCGGGCGCAGATGTGGCCGATCGCGGCGTCTCACGCCACCGTTTTCGCCCGCACCCGGTGCAGACGGGCGCGCAGACCCCGCAGGTCCTGACGCAGGCGGGCGGCCGCTTCCGGCAGCCCCGGCGCCGACTGACCGAGACGGATCACGGCATTGCCCATCGCCCGTCGCTCGCCCCAGACATAGGTCCCGGCATCGACCCCGTCGCCCGCGCCGCTGTCGAAGATGGCGGGCGGCGTGCCGGCGAAATCCGCCTGCAGCATGGCGATGGTCAAGGCCCGGCCCGGGGAATGGCGCGCCTGCGCCTCGTCATAGGCGATTTTGAGGAAATGCCGGGTGCCGGCGCTCTCGATCAGAAGGCCCATCGCCAGAGGGTTGCCGTCGAGCAGCAGCATGTCGAGCTGGAGGGCGTCGCTGGCGGCAAATTGCGTGGCGAGGCTGTCGAAATAGGCCTGCGCCTGCGGCAGCCGGGCGATCGCCGTGCCGGCGGCGCCTTTCCAGCCCGAGGCCTCCAAAGCCAGGAACTGCGGCAACGCCTCGCGCGCTGCGGCGCCCCGCAGCCTGCGGAAGGTCAGCTCGCCATGGCGGCCGACCGCGCGGAACTGCTGCATCCGTTTCTTGTAACTCTGGCCCAGAGAGCGGCGCAGATAGCGCTCGGCATCGTCGCCGGGCTGCGGCAGCATCATCGGCCGCTGCCAGCGCTCGCTGGTGGAGAGGCGGCTGCCGGTGGCGCGGCAGGCTTCCTGCAGCGCCGCGAAGCCGGGGCCTTCCAGCGGCAGCAGCGGCAATGCCAGGGTGGGGGGAAGATCACTCGCAGCCAGGAGATGGCGCAGCATCGCCTGCATAGCGTCCTCGCCATGGTCGGCGTCCAGAACCGGCAGGGAGGACACCTCGTAGAGCGGCAGCAGAGGGGCGGTGAGGGCCGGCACAAAGCCGGTGCGCCAGTCGCGCTGCCGGCGCAGCGCCCAGAGCCCGGTCAGCCGCTCGGAGCCCAGCGCCTCGCTCAGCCAGGCGGCAAGGATGACGATGCGGTCTTCCGGCAGCAGGATGCGGGCCGCCGCCACTGCTGCTGGCGACATATGCGGGTTCGGCTCCCGCGAGCGGGTGGCGAGCGCAGCGAAGGCCGCGGCATAGGCGGGGTAGTCGGCCGCCTTGATGCGCCTGACGACGATTCCGGAGGTCAAATCGTGCCGCCCTCGCGCCGGTGCCGGCCGAGCTCGCCGCGCAGAGAAAGCACGAAGGCGATGACCTGCGCCGTGGCGCGGTAGAGCTCCTCGGGGATCTGGTCGTCGAGTTCGACCGCCGAGAGCGCCTGGGCCAGCACCGCATTCTCCTCGACTGCGACGCCATGCTCGCGCCCGGTCTCGACGATGCGCTCGGCCAGCTCGCCGCGGCCCTTGGCGGTGACGCGCGGCGCGCTCTGCCCATCATATTCGAGCGCGACGGCGATGCGCGGGCGCGGAGGCGTGGTCATGACAGGCGGTCCAGGAACTGGCCGGCGGTGGGCTGGGCGACGCGCGGCTGGCCGGTGTGGATGTCGATGGCGCGGTTCTCGAAGCGGGCCTCGGCGAGTGCAGCCTCCAAACCCGGCGCGGCCCCGCGCAGCACGCGGCTGGTGTCCTCGCGCTCGGCCCAGAGCGTGATGCCGACGCTGCGGCCCTGCAGGGTGACGACGCCCTGGAGCGGCCCGAGCGGCTCGACGTCGAGCGCAAAGCGAACGCGCCAGAGCGGGCCCGCGCCCGTCTCGGCTTCCCGGCGCGGCGGTTCCTTCTCGATCTGAAGCGGCAGCATGGTTGCGCCCTGCTGGAGCGCGAGCGGCAGTTCGGTCATCCAGCGCTGCGTCTGCGCTGCCTCCGCGCGCGGGCCTTCCGCCGGCAGCGAGGCGTACTGGGAGAGCGTGATGCGGTCCAGCGCCGACTCGGTCTGCTCCAGCAGGGTGCGGACGACCGTGAGCGGCTGGTCGCCGGATGCGAGGCTGGCCTCGGCGACGGGCTGGGGCACGAGGGGGCCGTCGCGGCGCGGCGGCGGCGGCTTGGTGGCGCCATCCGTCGTCGGCAGGGGCAGAAGATCGGCCGCCATGGCCCTGCCCGTCGCGGCAGGGCGCGCGGCCTCGGGCGGCGACAGCGCCTCGACCAGTGGCGTCAGGCTGTCGCGCAAGGTCTGGAGACCGGCCTTGAGGTCGCCTTGGGCCGGTGAGGGGCGGCCTTGCGCCTGCCTCGCCTCGAGGAACAGGCCGGAGCCTTGCGTCGCGGCCTTCAGCGTCTGGGCCGTCACGGGGCGGCGGTCGATGGGCAGCGCCTGGGCAAGCACGCGGTCGATAAGGCTCAGCAGCGGGCGGGGCAAGGCGAGGGAGACCGTGCCCTCCGACAGGGCGCGCATATTGGCGAGCAGCGGCGCCAGACTGTCCTGCCGCGCCAGCGCCGGGCCGAGCAGCGGGCCGGCCTGCGCGCGGGGCGACATCGCCGGCGCGACGGCCGGCGGGTCGGCGAGGGGCGATGACGCGGCTGGCCCCGGGAGAGTGGGTCGAGGGGACAGACCCTGCGCCGTGATCGGAGCCTGGCCGCCCGGTGATGGCGCCGCTGGTGTCGTGGTGCGGCCGCTGGCAGGCGCTGGCACCGCCACGCCTGGCGCGGCTTGTGTTGCGGTCGCCGCCGGCTGGAGGGCGGGCGAGGGAGCGGTTGGGGAGGGCGTGGTTCCCGCCGGTGCCTCGCCGCGGGCGGTCGGGAGGGGCGCAGGCGCGGCTTGCGGCCCCGCTGCGGGGGGCGGGCGGACCTCGACCAGTGTCGCCTGGAGGGCAGCAGGGGCGCCGCTGCTCGCCGGACCCGCGTCGAGCTTCAGGACGAGCGTCGCTCCGGGTTGCAGCGTGGCCTGTCTGGCGACCGGGCCGGAGAGGACGAGCGAGAAGGTCTCCTGGCCGAGTTGCGCCGTCGCCGTGCCGTCGCCCGCCAGCGCGATCAGGCGTGCTTCCACCGTCCGGCCCGCGACGAGGCCGGAGGCGGGCGCGAGCGCCTGCAGCAGCGTGGCCAGCGACTGGCTCTGGGCGAGGGTGGCGAGGTTCATCGGCTCCAGCCATCGGGTCGAGGGGGAGCGTGGCACGAAAGGTTAAGCATTTCCTTGCACTTGACCGGTCGCTCCGGCCGCCGGCCCAACTGCAGGCGCGTGTCTCGCAGGGGGCGGCTGCACGCAGGGTGCTGGCGTGACGGGCGAGGCTGGGGCAGGCTGGCCGCGAGCTGAGCCGCCCGTCGGTGAAGCGGCGATGCAAGGGAGCGCTTTCGATGGAATACCGCCAGCTCGGCCGGTCCGGCCTGAAGGTTTCGCCGATCTGCCTGGGCACGATGATGTTCGGCGGCGCCACCGACGAGGTCGGCTCGCGCGCCATCGTCGATCATGCCCGCGAGGCCGGCATCAACTTCATCGACACGGCCGACGCCTATAGCGATGGGCGCTCGGAGGAGATCACGGGGCGCGCCATCGCGGCGCACCGGCATGACTGGGTACTGGCAACCAAGGTCGCCAACCCGATGGGCGCCGGCCCCAACCGTGCCGGTCTCTCGCGCAAATGGGTGATCCAGGCCTGCGACGACAGCCTGCGCCGGCTCGGCACCGATTTCATCGACATCTACTACCTGCACAAGGAAGACCACGCGACGCCGCTCGACGAGACCGTCCGGGCGATCGGCGATCTCGTGCAGCAGGGCAAGATCCGGCATTTCGGCGTGTCGAACTACCGCTCCTGGCGGGTCGCCGAGATCTGCCGCCTCTGCGACGAACTCGGGATCGACCGGCCGGTCGTCAGCCAGCCCTATTACAACGCGATGAACCGGATGCCGGAGGTCGAACACCTGCCGGCCTGCGGCTTTTACGGGCTCGGCGTCGCCTCCTATTCGCCGTTGGCGCGGGGCGTGCTGACGGGGAAATACGCGCCCGGCGAGGCGCCGCAGCAGGGCACGCGCGCCGCCCGCGGCGACAAGCGCATCCTGCAGACGGAATGGCGCGAGGAGAGCCTCGTGATCGCGCAGACGATCAAGCAGCATGCCGAGGCGCGCGGCATGACCTCGATCCAGTTCGCCGTCGGCTGGGTGCTGAACAACCGCTTCCTCACGGCCGCCATCGCCGGCCCCCGCACGCTCGAGCAGTGGCAGGCCTATCTGGCGGCGCTCGACATTACTTTCACGCCCGAGGACGAGGCGCTGATCGACGGTCTGGTGCCGGCGGGCCATCCCTCGACGCCGGGTTACAGCGATCCCGCCTATCCGATCGAGGGGCGGCCGACGCGCACGGCTGCGTGAGCAGGCGGCCCGGCATTTGCCTTGTCGCTGCAGCGCACCTAACTGAGCCCGGTTGCGCCGGGCGGACGGCGTCGTTCTGGGAGGGCGGGTAGATGGCGGCGGAGGGTCTGACCGGCGATCTCATCAAGGTCGTGAGCCTGCTCGGCGCCGGCGTGGTTGCCGTGCCGCTGTTCCGGAGGCTCGGGCTCGGCTCGGTGCTGGGCTATTTCACCGCCGGCCTCGCGATCGGCCCCTATGGCGTCGGCCTGTTCCCGAACCCCGAATCCGTGCTGCACGTCGCAGAACTCGGCGTGGTGATGTTCCTCTTCATCATCGGCCTGGAGATGCAGCCCTCGCGGCTGTGGAACCTGCGGCGCGAGATCTTTGGCCTCGGCGTGGCGCAGGTCGCGCTCTGCGGCACGCTTTTGACCGGCGTCGGCTATACCTATGGGCTGCCGCTGCCGGCGGCCTTCATCGCCGGCATGGGCTTCGTCCTGTCCTCCACCGCCGTCGTCATGCAGATGCTGAACGAGCGCGGCGAGACCTCGACGCCACAGGGGCAGCAGGCAGTCTCGATCCTGCTGCTGGAGGATCTCGCGATCGTGCCGCTGCTGGCGGTGGTGGCGTTGCTCGCGCCGGCCTCGGCGTCGCAGGGCAGCGGCTGGCTCTCGGTCGGCATCGCGGCGGCGGCCGTGGCGGGGCTCGTCGTCGCCGGCCGCTACCTGCTCAACCCGATGTTCCGTTTGCTGGCGCTGGCCCATGCGCGGGAGGTGATGACGGCCGCCGCGCTGCTGGTCGTGCTCGGCTCGGCGCTGACGATGCAGCTGAGCGGGCTCTCGATGGCGATGGGCGCCTTCCTCGCCGGTGTGCTGCTGTCGGAATCGAGCTTCCGGCACCAGCTCGAGGCCGATATCGAGCCGTTCCGCGGCATTCTGCTCGGGCTGTTCTTCCTCGCGGTGGGCATGTCGCTCGACCTCGGCGTGATCGCCCGCAACTGGGTGCTGATCGGTTTTGCCGTGATCGCCTTCATGAGCGTCAAGGCGCTTGGCATCTTCATCGTCGCCAAGGTCTCGGGCTCGCGGACGCGGGAGGCGGTGACCCGGGTCGCGCTGTTCTCGCAGGGCGGCGAATTCGCCTTCGTGCTCTACGCAGCGGCGGCCTCGGCCAGCATCTTCAACGCCCAGACCAATGCCGTGGTGAGCGCGACGGTGATCCTGTCGATGGCGCTGACGCCGCTGCTGGTCATCGCGCTCGACCGCTTCCTGCCACCGGAAGAGACCTCGCTCGATGGGGTCGACCTCGCGGAGGGGTTGAACGGCCGTGCGCTGATCATCGGTTTCGGCCGCTTCGGCCAGGTTGCCTCGCAGGCCTTGCTCGCACGCGGCTTCAGCGTCTCGATCATCGAGGTCGATGTCGAGCTGATCCAGGCGGCGGCCGGCTTCGGCTTCAAGGTGCATTACGGCGACGGCACGCGCCCCGAGATCCTGCATGCCTCCGGCGCCGAGCGGGCCGAGGTCATCCTCGTCTGCGTCGACAATCGGGAAACCAGCAACCGCATCGTCGCCGTCGCGCAGGAGGCGTTCCCGCACGCCAAGCTGTTCGTGCGCGCCTATGACCGCGGCCATGCGATGGACCTGATCCGCGCGGGGGTCGAGTACCAGATCCGCGAGACCTTCGAATCCGCCATGGCCTTCGGCACGGCGGTGCTGCTGGGCATGGGCGTGTCCGAGCAGGAGGCGGCCGAGATCGCCGAGGATGTCCGCCGCCGCGATGCGGAGCGCCTCGATCTCCAGGTTGCCAGCGACATCCATGCCGGCGTCAGCCTGATCCGTGGCAATGCGCCGGTGCCGACGCCGCTGACCAAGCCGAAGACCCCCGGCAAGATCCACGGCAACGTGCCCGACGATCTCGGCGCCATGTGATCTTTGGCGCCTGCGGTCTCGCGCCTGCGGGAACGTCCGCGCTCAGTTCCCGGGCAAGACGATCATGGTGGGCCGCGCGGGAAGCCCGGCCTTGCTGACGGTCAGGACCGGCTGCTCGCGCCGCTCGATCGGCCAGTTGTCCTGCGAACGGGCGAGGAAGCGGCTGAGCGTGCCGCCGCCGAAGAAGTGCATCGGGATCATCACCCGCGCCTGCAGCGATTTCAGCACCTCGAGCATGCCCTCCTGGTCGAGCGTATAGCTGCCGTCGACCGGGAACAGCACGACGTCGACGCGGCCGAGCGCGCGCAGATGGCCGGGCTCAAGCGGATGATGCAGATGGCCGAGATGGGCGATGCAGAGCTCGCCGATCTCGAAGACGAAGATCGAATTGCCGTCGAAATCGGTCGAGCCCGAATAGGAGCGGATGTTGGTGGCCACGTTACGCACGCGCAGATCGGACACGGTCACGTCGTGCTTGGCGGCGCCGCGGCCGGTCGGGTCCCAGCCCGGCAACAGCTGCTTGATGCCAGGGTCGGGGTTTCGCGAGTAATGCGTGGAATGGGCCTTGTTCATCGTGGCGACGTCGGGCGTCACCTGCGGCCGAACATAGTCGTTGTAGTCGGTCGCGATCTTCACGCCGGCCGGGGTCTCGATCAGGAAGGTGGCGTGGCCGACGAAGGTGATGCGGGCCTCGTCCTTGCCGAGATTGGCGAGCGTCAGATTGGCGCGATGGACCGGCAGCCGCAGCGAGGCCATGTCCGGCCGGCAGCCGGGCTCGTCCGACTGGGCCCTGGCCGGCTGGGGAGCGATCCACAGGGCGAGCCAGGCGATCACGCCGAGGCGCAGGGCCATATCCGACAGAGTGGGCCGTCGCATTCGTCTCCTCCTCCCTTCGCGTTCCTGCAGTCTGATGCATGCCGCGGGCCGAGGGAAAGCCGAAGGGCGGGCGTTGTCGCGTTTGTGAAACGCGGCTCCGCCCGCCCGCCGCGGATCACTCCTTGGCGAGGCCGAGTTCGCGCAGGATGGTGTTGGCGCGCTCGGTGAAGGTCTTCACATAGGCCGAGAATTCGCCGGGCTTGTCCCAGACCGGGGTGATGCCGCGATCGGCCATGGCCTTGCGCACCTCGGGCCGCTGCATCGTGCGCTCGGCGGCCTCGAACAGGATCTTGCGGCGGTCGGCCGGAACGCCCTTGGGCGCGGCCAGCGCGAACCAGTTCTGGTAGGTCCAGTCGAGACCCGCCTCCTTGGCGCTCGGCACGTCCGGGAAGTTGGGGTGCCGCTCCTCGGTCATCAGCAGGATGGTGCGCACGCGACCGGCCTCCAGCATCGCCTTGGCCTCGATCGGCGAGCCGGTGAAGACGCTGATGCCGCCAGCCACGAGGTCGTTCAGCGCAGGCGCGCCGCCATTGCTGGGCACCCATTTCACCATGTCCGGCGTCATGCCGGCAGCTTTCAGCAACCCACCCGAGGCGATGTGCCAGGAGCCGCCGACGCCGGTTCCCGAGGCCATGAAGGAACCCTTTGGCGCTTCCTTCACCGCCTTGAGATAGTCGGCGATGGTCTTGATCGGGCTGTCGGCCTTGACGGTGACGCCGGCCGGGATCAGCGAGACGCGCGAGAAGGAATCGACGCTGTCGACCGTCAGATCGCCCATGCCGAGCGTCTTGAAGAAGGCGATCTCGGGGCTGATGCCGCCGATGGTGTAGCCATCCGCCGTGGCGGTTGCGAGGGCGCTATGGCCGGTGATGCCGCCGCCGCCCGTGCGGTTGACGATGTTGACCGGCTGCTTCAGTTCGGCCTCCAGCCCGGCACCGAAGATGCGCATGACCGCATCCATGCCGCCGCCAGCGGCCCAGGGCACGATCAGCTGGACGGGACGATCCGGGAAGGCCCAGGACGGGCCGGCGGTCAACAGCAAGGCGGCCGCGCCAAGCGCAGCCTTGACGATGATCTTCATGGTCCCTCCCCAGGGATGGCCGCCGGATTGGTCCGGCTGGTCCTGCAGAGAGATTAGACCGCATTCCGGCGGCCCTTCAAGATATGCTGCATACAGTGTTCGGTGTTCAGGCGTGACCTGCCTTACGGTCGCTCCCCGGGTTCGTTCAAGCGCTGCGGGGCGGCGCCGTCTTCACGGAGACCCGCGCCTCCGCCAGGCGCCTGTAGAGCCGCTTTCGCCGCAGCAGCGGCAGCCAGTCGTAGAGGAACATCTCGGCCGGGCGCCAGATCACCACCCAGCCGATGATGACGAGGCTCTCCTGCACGATGCGGGCGAAGGGCCCATCGAAGACCTTGGTCAGTGCGAAGCTTATGCCGAGGCAAAGGGCCAGCCCGACAAAGCCGATCAGGAAGGCGCGCCGCCCGTCGCGGAAATGCTCGCGCAAGGCGTGTCCCTCGGACCGGGCCTTGGCTGCAAACCAGCCCGTCAGTGCGGTCGCGAGATCGGGGCCGGGGCGGGCTCGCAGCCTCCGGCGCCGGCAGGTGGATGGTGATGGCGATGGGAGCGTCCTTCGGCAGCTCCTGTGCCCATTCGACGATGTAGCGCTCGGCATCGGCCGAGATGTCGCCCTCGCTGAAGGGGAAGGGATCGAGCGTGTTGAAGAGCTGGGCGCCGTTGGCGAGGCGCAGCTCGATGGGGGCGTCGCCCGGGTTTCGCGTCATATCCGATCAGCCTCGCCCGCATGTCAGAGGCGGCATTATCCAGCGGAGGCGCGACGGCGCAATCGCGGCCGCTCCGGACACGGTGCGGTCCGCTCCAGATCGAGAGTCAGTGATAGCGATTGAAGGAATAACGGCGGACAATCCGGGCCATCGCGAGCATGTCGCCGCAGGTTGCCGTCCTACCGCCGCGCATCTCGCTGATCCCTGCGCTGATGGCCCAAAGGGCGTGGCATGACCGCCTCACCCGTTCCAGCGCTTCGTAAGGCCGATGGTCGGCGAACCCTTCATCGTCGAGGGGGGCAAAGGGCTCGGCGTCATTGTCCGCAATCTCGGCGAGGGTTCGATGGGGTTCGACGCCCTTGAGGCCGAGATAGAGATCATCCGCCACCTCCACCGGTTGCCCACATTCCACCGCGGCGAGGAATGCCGCGATCGGCCAGTCCGGCGGCGGGTCGCCGGTGCCGAGGAACGCCGCCAGCTCGGCCCCGTCCAGGCGCGCACGCACGATCCGGTAGACATTGATCATCCGCTTGACCGCGCGCGGGCTCTTGGCGGCCAGCGCGCCGATCTCGGGGCTGGCGAGGAAGTCGATCTCGGCCTGGGTCAGCTTGACGGTCGCGAGCGCCAGATCCAGCGCCTCGGCGTCGACCTCGGCGCTCGGGCCCTGCCTGTCCCGACCGGGAGCACGGGCCGCTTCGGCCCGTCGGTCGTCGTGGGTCTCATCCCCGCGAGCCTCGTCCGTTTCCTCGTCATCTCGTCGCATCGAGACGTGGGGCTCTTCGCGGTTGGCGTCCAGCAAGCCGCGGACATAGGTCGCGTAGCTCGCATGCTCGCCCTCCGTCGCGAGGGGGCGGAGCCAGAACGGCAATTGGAAGATCTTTTCGAGATAGTCGATCGCCCGTTTGCGGCGGGCGACTTCAGCGCTCTGCCGTGCCTTGTCCCGATCCTCCGGCGTGGCGCTGTCGGGAAGATTCTCGACAGGCACGACGAACTGGCGGGCCACCGCCTCCTCGACCCACCGGACATCGACCCCGACGATGACGACGAAGAGCTGGAAGGCGAGCAACAGATGGATCGCCTGCAGCACGTCGTAGACCTGCTCATGCGTGCAGCGGTCGAGATCGTCGATGTAGAGCACGATGCGATCGGGAACGGCGCCATCGTTCGCCTCCCCGGCCTTGCGCTTGCGGCGCTCTTCCTTGACCACCTCCTCGACTGACTGGAACAGACGTCTCGCCCGGCTGATCAGGCCGATCTGCGCGCCCACGGCCTTGGTCTCGGGATCGTCCTCGATGATGTAGTGCAGGAGGCGCGGCGGGCTGGCTGCGCCATCGGCATCGACGTAGCGGGTGAGCGCCTGCTGCGCGCGCTCCATGGCATCGCGTCGGGCCTTGGCTTCGGCGGCCGCCTCTTTCAGCTCGGTTTCCCGCGCAAGCACATCCTTCAATCTGTCCTTCGTCAGGGTGTCGAGCTTCCCGGCGAAATCGGCGGTGCTCCTCACGATCCCGGCGACGATGCGGATGGCCGGCAGGATCGCACCCGACGCCGAGGCGACGGCGCCGAACCAGCCCCAGAAACCCATCCGGGAGAGAAAAGTCGTCGCTTCGGTCTGACGTGCTCCCCGATTTTGGGCCAGCGCGAGCTGGAATCGTCCGGGGTTAGGGCTCATGCCGGCGGGGGCGCCGGAGAGCCGTTCATCAGCGATATCGGCGGCTTGTTGCCGATGGCGCTGTGTGGCCGGACCTCGTTGTAGTCTCTACGCCAAGCCTCCATTTTTGCCCGGGCGTCGTCAAGGCTCATGAACCAGTGCGTGTTCAGGCACTCGGCCCGGAACTTGCCGTTGAAGGACTCGATGAAGCTGTTGTCAGTCGGTTTGCCCGGCCTCGAGAAGTCGAGCACGACGCCCTTCTGATAGGCCCAGAGATCGAGGTCGCGGCTGACGAACTCCGAGCCCTGGTCGACGCGGATGCTCCGGGGGTAGCCCATGCCGCCGCAGATCCGCTCAAGCGTCACGACGACGTCCTCGCCGCGATAACTGAAGCGCGGATCTACGGCCGGCGAGAACCGGGAGAAGATGTCGACCACGGTCAGGACCCTGATCTTGCGGCCCGTCGCGAGCTGGTCGTGGACAAAATCCATCGCCCAGGTCTCGTTCGTCTGCGTCGCCGGTTGACGGTCCTCGCGCAGCTTCGCCTTGACCCGGCGCCTGGGCACCTTGTTGCGCAATTGCAGGCCCAACTCCTTGTAAAGGCGATAGATCCGCTTCGGGTTCACCGCCCAGCCATCCCGCTGCAGCAGGATATGCACGCGGCGATAGCCATATCGCACACGCGTCTCGCAGATCTCTTTGATCCGATGCGTCAGCTCGGCCTGCGCGCCCCGCTTCGACTTGTAGACGTAGAGCGAGCGGTCGATCCGCAGTGCCGAGCAGGCGCGCCGCGTCGAGACCTTCCACTCACCTCGCAGCTTGTCCACGAGCTCGCGTTTGCGTGCAGGCCTCGGAGCTTTTTTGAGAGCACATCCTGCAGCATGGCCTTGTCAAGCGACAGGTCCGCCACGATCCGCTTCAGCTTCGCGTTTTCTTCCTCAAGCTGCCGCAGCCGCTTCATCTCCGACGGCATCAGCCCGGCGTACTTCTTGCGCCAGTTATAGAACGTCGCGTCCGAAATGCCGGCCTTCCGACAGACCTCCGCGATCGGCACGCCACCCTCAGCCTGCTTCAAAACGAACGCGATCTGCGCCTCGGTGAACTTCGATGCCTTCATGGAACTCTCCTCGTCCCGATCGCGGGATCATAAATGGAAAATTCCAGTTCAGACTGGCCGGGTTTTCGGGGAGCACGTCAGGCCTTGTCCGTCGGCACGAGGCCCGTCACCGCGGCCACAACGAGGGCCAGTGCGAGGACCAGGAGGGCAACACGCCAGCCTCGCGCCATGACGATCGCCGCGACCGTCTTCAGCTGGCCTCCGATCGTCTGAACGTCCCTGGCGACGGAGACGAAATCCCGGATGCCTTTCGAGGGGTCGTCCTGATAGGCGCGCCGGCCGAGTTCGACCAGATCGGATTTGTGCTTCTCATAGGCGGTTCCGATCGCATCGATCAGCGTCTGCGAGAGAGCGTCACGCTGTTCGGTCGGCACGGCCGCGACGGCTTTGTCGCGCGCCTTCTGCGCCCGGATCAGCGTGCGCTCGCTTTCGTTCAGGGCTTCGCGCGTGGCCGTCAGGGTGCTGGCCAGATTGTGGACGTGAGCGTTGACGCGCTCCACGAGGCGCGCGTGGAGATGGCGGCCCTGCCGCTCGGAGCCACCGGCGCGCAGCTGGTCGAAGAACTCGGCCGTCAGGCTGGCCCAGAGATTGGCGTCGGCATAGTGCCAGGCGTTGAAGCGAATCTGGACGACGTTCTCGACGAAATGCGTGCCTGTTTGTGGCTCCAGCTCGGCAGCGGGCTGTTCACTCGCCCGTTTGATTCGTCCCTCACGCTCCCTCTGGGTCAGGCTGCCGATTTCGCGCTGCAGCCGCTCCATGAAGCTCGATTTGCCGGAGCCCCATTCTCCGAAGAGTCCAATCGAGAGGGGTGTCGTCGTCTCCTCCACGCAGATCAGGCGCGCGAAGGCGGATACGTCGGGCCCGATGCCGAGCGGGTCGTCGTCGGTTGTCGATGCGCGATCGGCATCGAAACCGGGAAAGGCGCCGGATTGCGGCCCCTGGCGCGCGGGAGCGCCGAGCGCGGCCCAGGCGCTGTCCGCCCCCCTCAGGAACCGCAGCCAGACCCCAACATTCTCCCCGGCCTCTGGCGTTTCGAGAATGCGCTCGATCAGGCTTCTGCGCAGGGCCGACAGATCGAGGCCGACCGCCAGAGCATCCTTGCGCATCTGTTGCGCAACGGCCCGATCCGGAGAATCGAGCACGGCTACGATCAGGTGGCGTGCATCGAAGCGCGACCGGCCGACCGTCGCTTTCGCCAGCGCCACAGCCATCTGGACGGCGAGCGAAGCGGCCCGACGCAGCATGATGCCGCGACGGGGCGAGGCGAGCGTCGTGATGGTGCCATAGGAGGCGATCTTTTCCGCAGAAATACCCTGGGCTTCCGCCAGGTCGACCAGCCAGCGTGGTGTCGACCACGTCCCCCGCGGCTGCGTCACGCCGACGGCGACAGCTGCCTGCAGGATCAGCATCACGCCGATGGTGGCCGCCTCTTCGCCATCCCGGCGGATGGCCCGATCGCCCGCCGCACGCAGGATGGTGCGCGCGGCGTCGGAACGGGCGAGGCGCATCGCTTCGGTGAGAGAGAGCGTCGAGGCGGTCTTCGAGCCGGGCGCCGGGCTGGATGGCTCGCGCGCAGGCGGATCGTCCGAAGCGCGCTCAGGGGCGCGTCGGGCGCGTTCGCGCGGGCCGGACGAGGGCGGCACGTCCCGAGGCGACGAGTGGCTCGTTCCGGTCTCGGGTGGCGGGGTCCGGTCGGACCGATAGGGCAGGGCAAAGGACGAAAGGGTGCTCGATGATGTTGGCGAGGGTGGCTCGTGTGCCGACGACGTGCCGGGATCCGCGCCTTTGGTGGCCGGCCCGCGCCGCAATGCCTTCGCCCGATCCGTGGAACCCATCGCGCACTCCTGGACAATGGCGGCGATCAGAGGACGGTCACGGTCCCCGCGGTTCCCATTCTGATAAGCGGTTTCGATTTATGCAAGCATAGGTTGCGGTCGTCGATTTTTGCCGCCCGTTGCCTTCGCAGGCCCCGTCGCCTATCTAGCGGCCAGATTCCCGAAAGCCTGAAGTCCACGCCCGCAGCGGAGCCCGCACGCCCATGTCCCGCCAGTTCATCTACCATATGCGCGGCCTGTCGAAGACCTATCCGGGCGGCAAGCAGGTTCTCAAGGACATCCACCTGTCCTTCTATCCGGACGCCAAGATCGGCGTGCTCGGCGTCAACGGCGCGGGCAAGTCGACGCTGCTCAAGATCATGGCCGGGTTCGACAAGGAGTGGACCGGCGAGGCCTGGGTCGCCGAGGGCGCGCGCGTCGGCTACCTGCCGCAGGAGCCCAAGCTCGACGAGACGCTGAACGTCCGCGACAACGTCATGCTCGGCGTCGCGCCGCAGAAGGCCGTGCTCGACCGCTACAACGAGCTCGCCATGAACTATTCCGACGAGACCGCCGACGAGATGACGGCCCTGCAGGACGAGATCGAGGCCAAGGGGCTGTGGGATCTCGATTCCAAGGTCGACCAGGCGATGGACGCGCTGCGCTGCCCGCCCGACGACTGGGAGGTGGCCAAGCTCTCGGGCGGCGAGCGCCGCCGCGTCGCGCTCTGCAAGCTCCTGCTGGAGCAGCCGGAGCTGCTGCTGCTCGACGAGCCGACCAACCATTTGGACGCCGAGACCACCGCCTGGCTCGAAGGCCATCTGCGCACCTATCCTGGCGCGATCCTGATCGTGACCCACGATCGCTACTTCCTCGACAACGTCACCAGCTGGATCCTCGAGCTCGATCGCGGCCAGGGCATCCCCTATGAGGGCAACTACTCGGCCTGGTCGGTGCAGAAGCAGAAGCGCCTCGCCCAGGAGAACCGCGAGGACGTCTCCCGCCAGAAGACGCTGGAGCGCGAGCAGGAGTGGATCTCGGCCTCGCCCAAGGCCCGCCAGGCCAAGAGCAAGGCGCGTATCCAGCGCTATGACGAACTCGTCCAGAAGGCCAACAACAAGGGCCCCGACACCGCGCAGATCATCATCCCGATCGCCGAGCGGCTGGGCAACAACGTCGTCGATTTCGAGAACATCTCGAAGGGCTTCCAGGACAAGCTGCTGATCGACGGGCTGACCTTCAAGCTGCCGCCGGGCGGCATCGTCGGCGTGATCGGCCCCAACGGCGCCGGCAAAACGACGCTGTTCCGCATGATCACCGGGCAGGACAAGCCCGATGCTGGCACGATCAAGATCGGCGAGAGCGTCACGCTCGGCTATGTCGACCAGAGCCGCGACTCGCTCGACGACAAGAAGAACGTCTGGGAGGAGATCTCGGGCGGCAACGACATCCTCTATCTCGGCAAGCGCGAGATCAATTCGCGCGCCTATTGCTCGACCTTCAACTTCAAGGGCGGCGACCAGCAGAAGAAGGTCGGTTCGCTCTCGGGCGGCGAGCGCAACCGCGTCCATCTCGCGAAGATGCTGAAGGCCGGCTCCAACGTCCTGCTGCTCGACGAGCCGACCAACGACCTCGATGTCGATACGCTGCGGGCGCTGGAGGAGGCGCTGGAGGATTACGCCGGCTGCGCCGTGATCATCAGCCACGATCGCTGGTTCCTCGACCGCATCGCGACCCATATCCTCGCCTTCGAGGGCGACAGCCATGTCGAGTGGTTCGAGGGCAACTTTGCCGATTACGAGGAAGACAAGAAGCGACGGCTGGGCATCGACTCCACGATCCCCAAGCGCATCCAGTACAAGAAGTTCTCGCGCTGAGGCGCTCGTAAACAAAAAGCCCCGCGGCACCGAGTGTGCCGCGGGGCTTTTTCTATTTCTGGGCAGCGCCAGCGCTGCCAAAGCCGAGCGCCTAGCGCGACAGCGCCGTCCGCAGCGCGCCGATCCGGTCGGTAAGGCTGCGGGCCTCTTCCGCCGTCAGCCCCGTGGCTTCCTGAACGCAGGGAGGCACGCTGCGAGCCTTGTCGAGCAGGGCCTTGCCGCCTGCCGTCAGCCTCAGGCGGACCTGGCGCTCGTCGGCCGGATCGCGGCTGCGCGAGACCAGCCCTGCCGCCTCCATGCGCTTCAGCAGCGGCGTCAGCGTGTTGGATTCGAGGAAGAGCCGTTCGCCGATCTCGCCGACGGTGCGGTCGTCACGCTCCCAGAGCGTCACCATCACCAGATACTGCGGATAGGTCAGGCCGAGTTCGTCGAGCAGGGGCTTGTAGAGCCGGTTGAAGGCGTGGCTGGCGGAATAGAGCGCGAAGCACAGGAAGTCGTCGAGCTTCGGATCGGATGGCGGGGCTGGGGCGGTCATCGGCATCTCCTCGGTACGGGCTTAAAATAATCGTGCGCGATCCAATCGCAAGGGATTGACAGCGGCGAGGCTCGTCCTTATTAAATCGTTCACGATCTAATCGATAGCGATTGAAGATCGGCCGACGGTTCTCCGCCGGGCCACGCGAACCAGAAGGAGACGAGATCATGTCGAACGCCAATGAAACCGCCGCCCACAACCCCGCCCGCCGTGACCTGCTGAGCGGCCTCGCACTCGCCGCCGCGACCGCGACCGCCGCGTCCCTGCCCGCCGGCGAAGCCGCCGCCCAGTCGACGGCGGCGAAGAAGGCGCCCGCGCGCCGGGCCAAGCCGGTCGTTGATGGCGATTATGTCGTGACCCGCGAAGGCGTCCGGCTCTATTTCAAGGACTGGGGTCCCAAGGATGGTCCGATGGTGACGCTGAGCCATGGCTGGCCGCTCTCCTCCGACAGCTGGGAGAACCAGGCCTTCTTCCTCGCCAATAACGGCTTCCGGGTCATCAGCCATGACCGGCGCGGCCATGGCCGCTCCAGCCAGGTCTGGGACGGCAACGACATGGATCACTATGCCGACGATCTGGCGGAGGTGATCGAGGCGCTCGACCTCAGGAACATTTCGGCCTTCGGCTTCTCGACCGGCGGCGGTGAGGTGGCGCGCTATGTCGGCCGCCACGGCACGGGTCGTGTCGCCAGGGTCGGCTTCATCGCCGCGGTGACGCCGATCATGCTGCGCAAGCCCTCAAACCCCGACGGCGTGCCGCTGGAGGTCTTCGACGGCATCCGCAAGGGCTTCCTCGCCGACCGTGGTCAGCTCTTCCGTGACATCGCATCGGGCCCGTTCTTCGGCTACAACCGCCCCGGCGCCAAGGCGAGCCAGGGCGCGATCGAGGCCTGGTATGCGCAGGGCATGCAGGCCGGCTTCAAGAACACCTTCGACTCGATCAAGGCGTTCTCGGAGACCGACTTCGTCGCGGATCTGAAGAAGGTCGACCGGCCGACGCTGATCGTCCATGGCGACGACGACCAGATCGTCCCGATCGAGACCACTGCGCGGGCCGTCAAGCGGCTGCTGCCGAACGCGACCCTGAAGGTCTATGAGGGCGCCCCGCACGGCCTCTCCGAGACCCACAAGGACCGGCTGAACCAGGACATGCTCGCCTTCCTCAAGGCCTGAGCAATCCAGACGCAAGGATGGAGGCGGGGGCGCAGTGTGCCCCCGCAGCCGTTTCCACGTTGGTAGCCTCGCGCACAAAGCCCCCGACATCGCCGCGCGGGTTCCGACGCAAGCGGCGGGCTCTACGCCTCCAGCGGTGGTGCCAGGGCTTGTTGCAATTCCTGCAGGAACAGCGCGCTGGCCGGCGGAAGGGTGCGACCGGCGCGTCGGATCACGGTGATCCGCCGGGTGAAGGCAGGCGAGCCGATCCGCCGGGACCGCAGCTCGGCGACGGCCCGAACCTCCATGGCCGAGCCGGGCAGGATCGCCACGCCGAGGCCGGCGCGCGCCATGGCCGCGGCCGTGCTCATATAGGTCGCCTCGGCGGCGACCTCGATGCGCAATCCGGCCGCCGCAAAAGCCTGGTCCACGACCTGCCGCACGCTGGTGGCGCCGTCCATCAGGATCAGCGGATGGGCGGCAAGCTCCGCCAGCGACATTTCCCCCTCACGATCCAGCGCATGGCCGCAGGGGAAGACGGCGTGCATGCGATCGGTGGTCGTCAACAGCGCTTCGAGGTCCCGCAGGTCCAGGCTCCCGCCCGTGATGCCGAGATCGACCTCCTCGGATCGCGTCGCCGCGTTGACGGTGGCGGCGATGGCGTCCCGGATGACGAAGAGGATGTCAGGATGGGTCCGGCGGAAGCGGGCGATGACCTCCGGCAGGATGCCCGAGGCGATCGACGGCAGGACGGCCAGCCTGACGACGCCGCGACCGAGGCTGGCCTGGGCCCGGCTTTCGCTGACCACGCTGTCGAGCTCTCGGACGAGACGGTCCAGGACCGGCAGCAGCTCCCGCCCCGCTCGCGTCAGAGCGACGCTGCGGGTGTTGCGGTCGAAGACGCGAAGCGCGAGCGCCTGCTCGAGGTTGCGGATCTGGACCGTCAGAGCCGGCTGGGAGAGGGCGATCTGGTCGGCCGCGCGGGTGAAGCTTCCCGTCGCGGCGACGGCCAGAAAAGCCCGCATCTGGCGAATATCGATATTCATAGCTCAAATTAATCACTGCGATCCGATCAATTCAATTGTCCTATCGGACGGCGCATGGTCCCTTCTGTCGCATCAGGGAGCAGGATTGTGCGGCAGGTTCGGCTGGGAGCGGGAGCGGGTTTCTCGGGCGACAGGATCGAGCCCGCGGTCGAACTCGCCGAACAGGGCGCGCTCGATTATCTCGTTTTCGAGTGCCTCGCCGAGCGAACCATCGCGCTGGCTCAGCAGGCCCGCCGCCGGGACCCCGACAGCGGCTTCGATCCGCTTCTCGCAGCCCGGTTCGCTGCGGTGCTGCCGGCCTGCCGGGCCGCCGGGACACGCATCGTTACCAATATGGGCGCGGCAAATCCGCTGGCGGCCGCCGCGGAGGCGCGGCGGGTCGCGCGCGAGAAGGGGCTTGGTCCGCTCGTCATCGCCGCCATCACGGGCGACGACGTGCTGGCGGCCCTCGATGGCGACTGCGTGATCGAGGAAACCGGGCAACGCATTGCCGATCTCGGCGACATTCTGGTTTCGGCGAACGCCTATCTGGGGGCCGAGCCGATCGCCGAGGCGCTGGCGGGCGGAGCCGACATCGTCATCACCGGACGCGCCGCCGATCCCTCGCTCTATGTCGGACCGATCCTGCACGCCTTCGGCTGGGCCGCCGATGACTGGAGCAGGCTCGGCCAGGCGACGCTGGCGGGCCATTTGCTCGAATGCGCCGGACAGGTCACGGGGGGCTATTTCGCGGATCCCGGCTTCAAGGACGTTCCTGGACTGGCGAGGCTGGGTTTTCCGATCGGCGAGTTCAGCGAAGACGGCTCTCTGGTGGTGACCAAGGTCGCCGGCAGCGGTGGCGTCGTTTCGCCCGCCACCTGCAAGGAGCAGATCCTCTACGAGGTGCATGATCCCGCGCGCTATCTGACGCCCGACGTGACAGCCGATTTCTCGCGCGTCCGTGTCGAGCCAATCGGGCCTGACCGGGTCGCCGTCAGCGGCGCGACCGGTCGTCCCCGGCCCGACGGGCTCAAGGTCTCGCTCGGCCTGATGGAGGGCTTCATCGGCGAGGGGCAGATCTCCTATGCCGGGTCCGGTGCGGTGGGCCGCGCGGCCCTGGCCCGCGAGATCCTGCGGGAGCGGCTGTCGCGAACGGGCATCGCACCGCAGGACCTGCGCTGTGACCTCATCGGCCTCGATGCGCTGCATGGCGAGGCGCTGTCGGATGCCGGCGGCCGCGAGCCCTATGAGGTGCGCCTGCGCGTTGCCGCCCGCACGACCGATGCTGCCACCGCCGCGCTGATCGGCGCCGAGGTCGAGGCGCTTTACACCAACGGGCCCGCCGGGGGCGGCGGCGTCAGCCGGCAGGTGCGGGAGGTGCTCGGCATCCGCTCCGTGACGATCCCGCGGACGAGCGTGCGTCCGATGATCACCTGGCTGGAGGCGTGAGATGAAGCTGCGCGCCATTGCCCATTCGCGCTCCGGCGACAAGGGCGACGTCTCGAACCTCTCGCTGATCGCGCATGATCCCGCCGATTACCCGTTGCTGCTGCGCGAGGTCACGGCAGCGCGCGTCAAGGCGCATTTCGGCTCGCTCGTGGCGGGTGAGGTGATTCGCTACGAGGTCGAGAGCCTCGGCGCGCTGAATTTCGTGATGCGCCAGGCGCTGGGCGGCGGCGTGACGCGATCGCTGTGCCTCGACACCCACGGCAAGAGCCTGAGCTCGGCGCTGCTCGATCTCGAGATCGAGCCAGGCCCGTGACCTACGGCGCAGAGACACCCGATCCAAGAAAAACAGCACAAGGAGGAAAAGCCATGAAAACGATCATTGCCGCACTGGTCGCGGGACTTACGCTGGCGCTGCCGGCCGCCGCGCAGGACTTCCCGAGCCGCAGCATCAAATTCGTCGTGCCCTTTGCCGCGGGCAGCGCGACCGATGCCGTTGCACGCATCCTCGGGGACCATGTTTCCAAGACCCTGGGCAAGCCGGTGGTGGTCGAGAACCTCGCCGGCGCGAGCGGCGTCATCGCCGCCCAGAACGTGGCCCGCGCCGAGCCGGACGGGCACACTGTCCTGATCACCACCAACACGACCCACGGCGCCAATCAGAGCCTGCTGAAATCGGTGCCCTATGATGCGGTCGGCAGTTTCGAGGCGATCGGCAAGATCGGGACGATCACCCTGGCGCTGACGACCCACCCCTCCGTTCCGGCCAAGACCGTCGCCGAACTGGTGGCTTACGCCAAGGCCAATCCCGGAAAGCTGACCTTCGGTGCCGGGTCGAGCTCGTCGCGCATCGCCGGCGAGATGCTGAAGTCGCTAGCGGGCATCGACCTGACCTATGTGCCCTATCGCAGCAATCCGCAGGCGATCACGGATCTGCTCGGCGGGCAGATCAACATCGTCTTCGCCGACATCTCCACGACGATGCCGCAGGTTCGCGCCGGCAAGGTCAACGGGCTGGCGGTTTCGACGGCCAATCGCAGTACGCTCGCGCCCGATCTGCCGACGATGGTCGAGGCCGGCGTGGCCGGCTATGATCTCGCGGCGTGGTTTGCCGCCTTTGCGCCGGCCAAGACCCCGAGGCCCACAGTCGAGGCGCTGCACAACGCGATCGCGGCGGCGCTGGCCGACAAGCCAACGCAGGAGCGCCTCCTGGCGGCGGGCATCGAGCCCGAGGGCAGCGCGCCCGATGCGCTGAAGGCCTTCGTCGTCGCCGAGATCGCGAAATGGGCCGACATCGTCAAGAAGGCCGGCATCCAGCCCGAGTGAGGCGTGGGGCGGCGGATCAGACCGCCGCCGTCGCCAGCCGCTGCATCGCGCCCTCGCGGCCGCCGACGAGGATCTTCTCGTCCACCGCCTTGATGTCGCGCAGGCCGCAGAGCGCCATGGTGACGTCGAGCTCCTTGCGGATGATCTCGAGGCAGCGGGTAACGCCGGCCTCGCCCATCGCGCCGAGCCCGTAGAGGAAGGCGCGGCCGATGAAGGTGCCGTGCGCGCCGAGCGCCAGTGCCTTGATCACGTCCTGGCCCGAGCGGATGCCGCCGTCGAAGAGCACCTCGATGCGGTTGCCGACCTGGTCGACGATGGTGGGCAGGGCCTCGATCGAGGAGAGGGCGCCGTCGAGCTGCCGGCCGCCATGGTTGGAGACGATCAGCGCGTCGGCGCCGCTCTGCGCGGCGAGTTCGGCATCCTCTGGGTCAAGGATGCCCTTGATGATGAGCTTGCCGCCCCACTGGTCCTTGATCCGCTTGACGTCGTCCCAATCGAGCTTCGGGTCGAACTGGTCGGCGGTCCAGGAGGAGAGGGAGGACATGTCGGCGACGCCCGAGACATGGCCGACGATGTTGCCGAAGCTGCGCCGCGGAGTGTCGAGCATTTTCAGACACCAGCGCGGCTTGGTCGCGAGGTTGATCAGGTTGGCGAGCGTCGGCTTGGGCGGAGCGGAGAGGCCGTTGCGGATGTCCTTGTGGCGCTGGCCGAGGATCTGCAGGTCGAGCGTCAGGACGAGCGCCGAGACGCCGGCGCGCCGGGCCCGCTCGATCAGCCGCGCGCTGAAATCGCGGTCCTTCATCACATAGAGCTGGAACCAGAACGGGTTGCCGACATGGTTGGCGATGTCCTCGATCGAGCAGATGCTCATGGTCGAGAGGGTGAAGGGCACGCCCGCCTTGGCGGCGGCCTTGGCGGCCAGGATCTCGCCATCGGGATGCTGCATCCCGGTCATGCCGGTGGGGGCGAGCGCGACGGGCATCGTGACCTTCTCGCCGATCATGGTCGATTCCAGCGTGCGGTTGGTCATGTCGACCGCGACGCGCTGGCGCAGCTTGACCTTGGCGAAATCGGTCTCGTTGGCGCGGTAGGTGCCTTCGGTCCAGGCGCCGGAATCGGCGTAATCGTAGAACATGCGCGGGACACGGCGCTTCGCCAGCAGGCGCAGGTCTTCGATGGTCAGGGGCTGGGCCATGGTGTCGAGCCTCGTCGCTTTGGGTCACCCGCGGCGGTGACTCGCATGCGCCGCCGCGGGGCGCAAGACCGGCGATCCGCCGCGGTCAGGACACGCCCATATAGCGGCCCGGCTTGTGGTTCATGCCGAGCACCGCATTGAGGACGAGCGTGCCGATCAGCGAGATCGCCAGCCGGTCGGGCGGGAGGACAAAGGCTGCCGCCAGGAAGATGCCGGCGTCGATGGAAAGCTGGACCCAGCCGGCGCGCCAGCCGCGCTTCTCCTGCAGATAAAGCGCGAGGATGTTGACGCCGCCGATGGCGGTGCGGTGGCGGGCTAGCGCGAGCAGTCCGAGCCCCATGATGCTGCCGCCGGCCAGCGCCGCATAGAGCGGCTGGACGCTGGCGATGTCGAGCCAGAGCGGCGTCGCCTGGACCAGCAGCGAGACGATGCCCACGGCGACGAAGGTGCGCAGGGTGAAGGGCAGGCCCATGCGGCGGAAGGCGAGCCAGTAGAAGGGCAGGTTGACCGCCGAGAAGAGCAGGCCGAAATTGAGCCCGGTCGCATATTGCAGCAGCAGGGCGAGCCCCGCCGCGCCGCCGGTCATGATCGTCGCCTTGGCGAAGAGCGCGATGCCGATCGAGACCATCAGCGTCCCCAGCAGGATCGCCAGCGCGTCTTCATAGAGCCGGTGCCGCTCCGTCGACGAGGCGAGGGGGGCGGTGGTCTGTGGCATGGCGGGATGTTCCGATTCAGGGCGCGTTCAGCCGGAGCCTGCGATGCAACGGGCGAGCCAGCGGCGTGGCGGGCCGGGATGGTTGAGCCGGTCCGGGCATTCCTGTAGGGCGGCGTTCGACGCCCGTCACCTGTCTCGCTGTCCGTCCGGCCCGGTCTCCTGTCGAAAGATGCGCTTCATGATCCCGCGGCTCGCCGCCACGCTCCTCGTCCTCGGCCTGCTCCTGCCGGCATCCCTGACCGTTGCTCCCGCGCAGACGGCAGCCGTCCCACCGGCGACGCCCGTCGCCTGGAAGACCGGTGCGGAGTCCAGGGCGATCGAGCGGCGCATCGACGCGCTGCTGGCAAAGATGACGCTGGAGGAAAAGGTCGGACAGCTGCATCTGTCGGGGCGCGGCGACGGCTTCGACATCAGCCAGATCAAGGCCGGGCGCATGGGCGCGGTGATGAACTTCGTCGTGCCGGCGGAGGTGCTGGCGGTGCAGAAGGCGGTGCGCGAGAGCCGCCTCAAGATCCCGCTGATCATCGGGCTCGACGCGGTCCATGGCTTCTCGACCTATTTCCCGCTGCCGCTCGGCCAGGCTTCGAGCTGGAATCCGGCGCTGATTGAGCAGGCAGCCTACTGGACCGGGCGCGAGGCATCGGCTGCCGGCATCAACTGGACCTTCGCGCCGATGGTCGACATGTCGCGCGATCCACGCTGGGGTCGCGTTCTCGAGGGCGCGGGCGAGGACGTGCATCTGGCGTCCGTCGTCGCGGCGGCGCGGACGCGCGGCTACCAGCGCGGCGGTGTCGCGACCTCCGTGAAGCATTTCGTCGGCTATGGTGCGGGCGAGGCGGGGCGCGACTACAACTCGACCTGGATCCCGACGAGCCAGCTCCACGACCTGCATCTGCCGCCCTTCAAGGCGTCGTTCGATGCCGGGTCGATGACCGCGATGGCGGCCTTCAACGCGCTCAACGGCATGCCCTCGACCGCCCATCGCGGGATGCTGACGGACCTATTGCGCGGGCAATGGGGCTTCCGGGGCTTCGTGACCTCGGATTTCGGCTCGATCACCGAGTTGCGCCTGCACGGCATCGCCAAGGACGATGCCGAAGCCGCGCGCAAGGCGCTGCTCGCCGGCATCGACATGGACATGATGGGCGACGTCTACCACAAGCACCTCGCCGCCGAGGTGAAGGCCGGTCGCGTGCCGTTAAAGGCGTTGGACGAGGCGGTGCGGCGGGTGCTGCGGGTCAAGTTCCATCTTGGCCTGTTCGAGAAGCCCGATGTCGATCCCGCTGCCGCGCCGGCGCTGATGCAGACGGAAGGCGCGCGCCAGGTGGCGCTGCAGGCGGCGCGGGAAGGCGCGATGCTGCTCAAGAATGGCGGTGGCGTCCTGCCGATCGGCTCTTCGGTCAAATCCGTCGCCGTCATCGGCGCGATGGCGCGCCCCGAGGACGAGCGGGTCTGGACCGACCCTGCCGGGCTCGGCCGCCGCACCGTCCAGGGCCTGCCCGAGGCCCTGAAGGAGCGCCTCCCGGCTGATGTCGCCGTCACCTATGAACCGGCCTTCACCAAGGCCTGCGGAACGGAGTTCGCCGACAAGGAGGCCGCCATCCGCGCCGCCGCTGCGAGCGACCTCGTCGTCGCGATGCTCGGCGAGGATTGCGAGTTCATGGGGGAGGGGGCCTCGCGCACGAAGCTCGACTTGCCGGGCGTTCAGCAGCCCTTGCTCGAGGCGCTGGTGGCCACCGGCAAGCCGGTCGTGCTGGTGCTGGCGACCGGGCGCCCGCTCGTCCTGACCTGGGCCGATGCCCATGTCGCCGCGATCCTGCAGACCTTCCATGGCGGCACGGAAGGGCGCACCGCCATCGCCGACATCCTGAGCGGCAAGGTCAATCCCTCAGGCCGCGTGCCGATGAGCTTCCCGCGCTCTGTCGGGCAGATCCCGGTCTATTACGACCACCTGCCGACGGGGCGGCCGCAGAAGATCCGCCAGCGCTATGAATCGATCTTCATGGACGAGGCGAACGAGCCGCTCTACCCGTTCGGCCACGGCCTCTCCTACACGGCCTTCACCTATGCGAATGCCCGCGTGTCGCGGCCGTCCATGGGGCTCGACGGCAGCGTCGAGGTGTCGGTCGACGTCACTAACACCGGCACCCGCGAGGGGCAGGAGGTTGTGCAGCTCTATATCCGCCAGCCGGTCGCGAGCCGCTCGCGCCCCGTGCGCGAACTGAAGGGCTTCGACAAGCCGATGCTGCGCCTGGGCGAGACTCGGACGGTGCGGTTCAGGCTCGAGGCGCGGCATCTCGGCGCACATGACGAGGCCGGCCGCTACGTCGTCGAGCCCGGTCTCATCGAGATATATCTAGGCGGATCGTCGCAAACCTCGCTGATGACGCAGGTGACGTTGACCAAGTCTTGATCGGAGACGGTTTAAACGGCTGCGCTTTGCTCTCGACAACCAAGACATTTCGGACAATCCTTGCTGCTGTGGCTGTCGGCCAGAGCAACCGGCCGCCGCAACGACGCTTAGGCTTCAAGGGATGCGGCGATGGCGACCGGGACCGTCAAGTGGTTCAATACAGAAAAGGGCTTCGGCTTCATTCAGCCTGCTGATGGCGGCAAGGATGTGTTCGTGCACATCACTGCCGTTAAGGAAGCGGGCATGATGACGCTGACCGAGGGGCAGAAAGTCTCGTTCGAACTGAAAACCGAACGGGGCAAGACGGCGGCGGGCTCGCTGCAACTGCTGTGACCCGCGGCCGCGGTTGACAGCGTCGTCGGCGGACAGCATGCCGCCGATGTGAAAAACACGCCCGTCATCGGCCGCGTCGCCAGTGTTCTCGTCGCGTCGGGACAATCCCCGTCACGGCACCCTTTTGTCACGGCGGAAGCCGCGACGCTGACCCTCGATCACGCCGGCATCGTCGGCGATCTCCATGCTGGTCCGACACGGCGATCGGGCCCGCGCGAAGCCTGGCTCCCGCGGGGCTTACCACTCCGCAACGACCGCCAGCTCTCGGCGCTGTGCCCTGACGAACTGGCCGTGATCGCCGCGGCGCTCGATCTCCCTGCGCTGCCGCCCGACTGGCTCGGCGGGAACCTCCTGATCGAGGGCGTGCCGGGCTTCTCCCGCATCGCGCCGGGCAGCCGGCTCGCCATCGGTGGCGGCTGGGGTGGGGCGGGCCGCTTCGACGGCAGCGCGATCCTGCATGTGGAAGCCTACAACCTCCCCTGTCGGCGTGCGGGTGCGGCGGTCGCGGCGGCGAGCGGGCGCCCGGAACTGCTGTTCCGCTTCGTGAAGGCGGCTGCGAGCCTGCGCGGGCTGGTGCTGAGCGTTGATCTGCCCGGCCCGATCACGCCGGGCGACGCGGTGGTGCTGATCCCGCCCGTCACCGCCAGCTAGCGAGCCAAGCGCCGGGCCCCGGCGACGCAGGCCGCGACGGCCGCCGACGCCATCAGCATCGGCCAGGTCACCGTCTCGCCCAGCAGCAGCCCCGCCAGCGCGAGGCCGAAGAAGGGCTGCAGCAGCTGCAACTGCCCGACCGCCGCGATGCCGCCCTGGGCGAGCCCGCGATACCAGAAGACGAAGCCGATCAGCATGCTGAAGAGCGAGACATAAGCGAGGCCGAGCCAGGCGGGCAGGCCCGTTGCCAAGAGGCTGTCGGGGCGCAGCACCAACGCGGCGCTCGCCGTCACGGGGAGCGCCAGCAGCAGTGCCCAGGAGATGACCTGCCAGCCGCCGAGCCGCCGCGACAGCGTCGCGCCCTCGGCATAGCCCCAGCCGCAGACGACGATGGCCGCGAGCATCAGCAGGTCTCCGGTCGGCGCGGCAGCGAAGCCTTGTGTCAGGGCGAAGCCGACGACCAGCGCGCTGCCGAGGCCCGACAGCAGCCAGAAGGCCGGACGGGGCCGCTCACCGCCGCGCAGCACGCCGAAGAGTGCGGTCGCGAGCGGCAGCAGGCCGATGAAGACGATCGAATGTGCCGCCGTGACGTGGCGGAGCGCCAGCGCCGTCAGCAGCGGGAAGCCGATGACGACGCAGAGCGAGACGATCAGCAGCGGCAGCAGATCGGTGCGCGATGGGCGCTTCTCGCGAAAGAGGAGCAGGAGCGCGAGCCCGAGAAGGCCTGCGATGGCAGCGCGGGCGAGCGTCAGGAAGACCGGGTCGAAATCCGCCACCGCCACCCGCGTCGCCGGCAGCGATCCCGCGAAGATGATCACCCCCAGCAGCCCATTCATTAGGCCGCTCGTCCTGTCGTCGATCATGCTGTTTCCGCTTCGTCCATCGAGCGGTCATCGCCGGGGACGGCCCCTATCTGCCAGAGACAGGGTCGGACAATTCGGGCAAACTGTACCGGTGACAGGTGGGAACAGTTCCATGGCTCCAGCAGCAGATGCAGTGGCCTCCGGCACGCGTGTCGGCACGGTGATGAGTGCCATTCGCGAGCGCATTGCCGGCCGCAGGCTGGCGCCCGGCGCACGGCTGCCCTCGATCCGGGCCTTCGCCGAGACGATGGCGGTCTCCAAGTCGACCGTGGTCGAGGCCTATGACCGGCTGGCCGCCGAGGGGGCGATCGAGGCGCGTCGCGGCTCCGGCTTCTTCGTCTCCGGCCCGGCGCTGCCCTTCTCGCCGGCCGATCTCGGGCCGCGGCTGGAGCGCGCGGTCGATCCCTTCTGGGTGTCGCGACAGACGCTGGACGCCGGCGACACGGTTCTGAAGCCGGGATGCGGCTGGCTGCCGGCAGAGTGGCTGCCGCAGGAAAGCCTGCGCCGGGCGCTGCGCGCGCTCTCGCGCGCATCCGACGAGACGCTTGCTGACTACGGAACCCCGCTCGGCCTTGCACCGCTGCGGCAGTGGCTGTCGCGCCGGCTGGCGGGGCATGGCATCGAAGCCGCGCCGGACCAGATCCTGCTCACCGAATCCGGCACCCAGGCGCTGGATCTCGTCTGCAGCCTGCTCGTGGAGCCCGGTGACACGGTACTCGTCGACGACCCCTGCTACTTCAACTTCCATGCCCTGCTGCGGGCGCATCGCGTGCGGATCGTCGGTGTCCCTTTCGGGCCCAGCGGTCCCGATCTCGCCGCCTTCGAGCAGGTGCTGGCCGAGCACCGGCCGCGCCTCTACGTCACCAATTCGGGCCTGCACAATCCGACCGGGGCGAGCCTCTCGCCGGTCGTTGCGCATCGGCTTCTCAAACTGTCCGAGCCGTTCGGGCTGACCATCGTCGAGGACGATATCTTCGCCGATTTCGAGCTGGAGCCGGCACCGAGACTCGCGGCCTTCGACGGGCTGGAGCGCGTCGTCCAGATCGGAAGCTTCTCGAAGTCGCTCTCGGCCTCGGTGCGCTGCGGCTACATCGCCGCCCGACGGGACTGGATCGAGGGGCTGATCGACCTGAAGATCGCGTCCTCCTTCGGCACCGGGCGGATGGCGGCCGAGCTGGTCCTGGGGGTGCTGAAAGATGGCGGCTATCGCCGGCACATGGACGGGCTGCGCACGAGGCTGGCGCGGACGATGGGCGAGACGGCCGCCCGATTGAGCGCGATCGGCATCGAGCCCTGGATCGAGCCGCGCGGCGGCATGTTCCTGTGGTGCCGCCTGCCGGAGGGGCTGGATTCCGCGGTCATCGCGCAGCGGTTGCTGGCGCAGGACATCGTGCTGGCGCCGGGGAACGTCTACAGCTTGTCGCAGAGCGCCAGCCGTTTCATGCGGTTCAACGTCGCCCAGTCCGGCGATCCGCGGCTGTTCGCGGCGCTGGGGACGATGATGCGATCACGCTGACGTCCTCTGGCGGCTCAGGAGGGAGGCCAGCCAAAATGCAGTTGCGCGCTCTGTGGAAGTGACATAAACATATCTTTATATGTTTTTGGCTGATGTGGAGCCTGTCTTGCGCCTACCGACCACCCTGCCGTCCGACGTTCTGCTGGCCGCTCTCCGTGCGGCGGGCGAGGAGACGCGGCTGCGCATCCTGGCGCTGCTGTCGGAGGGGGAGTTGTCGGTTTCGGACCTGACGGACATCCTCGGCCAATCGCAGCCGCGCATCTCGCGCCATCTCAAGCTCCTGGCCGAGGCCGGGCTGGTCCGTCGCTCGCGCGAAGGCGCCTGGGCCTTTTTCCGCCTGGACGAGACCGGGGCGGGCGGGGCCTTCGCCGCCTCGCTGGCCGCCTGGCTCGACCGAACCGACCCGGTCCTGATCGCTGATCGCGAGCGGCTCGCCGCCGTGCGGGGCACGCGTGCCGAGGTTGCGCAGGCCTATTTCGCCAGCGTCGCGCGCGACTGGGACCGGCTGCGCTCGCTGCATGTGCCCGACGAGGCGGTCGAGGCCGCCGTCGAGGCCGCGGTGGGGAAGGGCACGCCGGGCAGCCTGCTCGATCTCGGTACCGGCACGGGCCGGATGCTCCAGCGCATCGCGCCGAAATTCGGCCGCGCGGTCGGCGTCGACGCCAACCACGCCATGCTGGCGGTGGCCCGCGCCAATCTCGAGGCCGCCGGTCTGGCCCGCGTCGAGCTGCGCCAGGGCGACATCTATGCGCTGCCTTTTCCGCGCGGCAGCTTCGACCTCGTGGTGATCCATCAGGTTCTGCACTTCCTCGACGATCCCGGCCGCGCCGTGCGCGAGGCGGCGGCGATGCTCGCGCCCGGCGGACGGCTGATCGTCGTCGATTTCGCCCCGCACGAGATGGAGTTCCTGCGGACCGAGCATGCGCATCGCCGCCTCGGCTTCTCGCGGGCGCAGATCGCCGGCTGGTTCGCCGAGAGCGGGCTCGCCTGCGATCTTTCCGATGAAATCACGCTTGCCGGCGGTGGCTCCGGCCAGTTGCCGGTCATGCTCTGGCGGGGTTGCGACCGGCGTGTCCAGTCCGATCCGATGCCGCGACGCACCAATCTCGAGGTGGCCTGATGAACGCTTTTCGACCCAGCCGGCACGGCTCGCGCCGCCCGAAAATCTCCTTCGAATTCTTCCCGCCCAAGACACCGGAGATGGAGGTTTCGCTCTGGGAGAGCGTGCGCCGGCTGGAGCCGCTGGCGCCGTCCTTCGTCTCGGTGACCTATGGTGCCGGCGGCTCGACGCGCGAGCGCACCCATGCCACCGTCAAGCGCATGGTCGAGGAGACCGCGCTGAAGCCGGCGGCCCATCTCACCTGCGTCTCCGCCTCCCGCGACGAGGTCGACGAGGTCATTCGCGGCTATTGGGATGCCGGCGTGCGCCATGTCGTAGCGCTGCGCGGCGATCCGGCAGGCGGGCTCGGCACGGTCTACGAGCCGCATCCGGACGGGTATCACCAGACTTCGGATCTGGTGGCGGGCCTGAAGCGCATCGGCGACTTCGAGGTCACGGTCTCGGCCTATCCGGAGAAGCATCCCGAGGCGGCCTCGCTGGAGGCCGATATCGACGCGCTGAAGAAGAAGGTCGACGCCGGGGCGACGCGCGCGATCACCCAGTTCTTCTTCGATAACGACGTCTATTTCCGCTATCTCGACAAGGTCCGCGCCGCCGGGATCGACATCCCGATCCTGCCCGGCATCGTGCCCGTCCAGAATTTCAAGCAGACCGCGAATTTCGCCCGCAAGACGGGAGCGAGCGTGCCGCAATGGCTGGCCGACCGCTTCGAGGGGCTGGAGGAGGACGCGGCGACGCGCCGCCTCGTGGCGGCGGCCGTCTGCGCCGAACAGGTGCTGGATCTGATCGATCGCGGCGTCGGCGACCTGCACTTCTATACGATGAATAAAGCCGATCTGGTCTATGCGATCTGCCATCTCGCCGGGGTCAAGCCGGAGCGTGGCGAGGCGCAGGCGGTCGCGGCGGAGTGAACGCGTCACTGCGAGGTTAGCGACGCAACACAGGCCTCTCTGGCTACCTGATGCTTCGCCGCCTTGCTCCTCGCAATGACGGCAAGGGCGCCGCCGGCGCCAGCAAGAACTGAGACGAAAGCGCACCATGTCCGAGTTCACGCCCACCCCCGTTGACGGCGCCAAGATCGAGCGCGCGCTGCGCCAATCCGCGTCCGAGCGCATCCTGGTGCTCGACGGGGCCATGGGGACGCAGATCCAGAACCAGAAGTTCTCCGAGGCCGATTTCCGCGGCGAGCGCTTCAAGGGCTGGAACCACGATCTCAAGGGCAACAACGACCTGCTGGTGCTGACCCAGCCGGATGCGATCCGCGACATCCACCTCGCCTATTTCACGGCGGGTGCCGACATCGTCGAGACCAACACCTTCTCCTCGACCCAGATCGCCCAGGCCGATTACGGCATGGAGGCGCTGGCCTATGAGCTGAACGTGGTGTCGGCGCGGCTGGCACGCGAGGCGGCGGCCATCGCGCAGAAGGCGGACGGTCGTCGTCGCTACGTCGCCGGCGCGATCGGCCCGACCAACCGCACCCTGTCGATCTCGCCGGACGTCAACAATCCCGGCTTCCGCGCGGTGACCTTCGACCAGGTGCGCGAATCCTATGCCGAGCAGGTGCGCGGGCTGATCGATGGCGGGTCCGAGATCATCCTCGTCGAGACGATCTTCGACACGCTCAACGCCAAGGCGGCCATCGTCGCGATCGAGAACGTCTATCGCGAGCGCGGCATCCGCCTGCCGGTGATGATCTCCGGCACGATCACCGACCTGTCGGGCCGGACATTGTCGGGGCAGACGACGGAAGCCTTCTGGAACGCGGTGCGCCATGCCGCGCCGCTGACGATCGGGCTGAACTGCGCGCTCGGCGCGCGCGAGATGCGCGCCCATATCAAGGACCTTTCGCGCGTCGCGGATACGCTGGTCTGCGCCTATCCGAATGCCGGCCTACCCAACGAATTCGGCATGTATGACGAGAGCCCCGAGGCGACGGCCGCGATGCTCGCCGAGTTCGCCGATGCCGGCCTCGTCAATGTCGTCGGCGGCTGCTGCGGCACGACGCCGGGGCATATCGCGGCGATCGCGCAGGCGGTGGCCGGCAAGGCGCCGCGCCAGGTGCCGGAGATCAAGCGCTATCTGCGGCTGGCGGGTCTGGAGCCCTTTACGCTCGACGAGACGATTCCGTTCGTCAATGTCGGCGAGCGCACCAACGTCACCGGTTCGGCCAAGTTCCGGAAGCTGATCACCAGTGGCGACTATGCCGCTGCGCTCGACGTGGCGCGCGACCAGGTCGCCAATGGCGCGCAGGTGATCGACGTCAACATGGACGAGGGCCTGCTCGATTCCGAGAAGGCGATGACCGAGTTCCTGAACCTGATCGCCTCGGAGCCGGACATCAGCCGCGTCCCGATCATGGTCGATTCCTCCAAGTTCCCGATCATCGAGGCCGGCCTGAAGACGATCCAGGGCAAGCCCATCGTCAACTCGATTTCGATGAAGGAGGGCGAGGAGGCCTTCCTCGAGCAGGCCCGCATCTGCCGCAACTATGGCGCGGCCGTGGTGGTGATGGCCTTCGACGAGACCGGCCAGGCCGATACCTACGCCCGCAAGATCGAGATCTGCACGCGCGCCTACAAGCTCCTGACCGAGCAGATCGGCTTCCCGCCCGAGGACATCATCTTCGACCCCAACGTCTTCGCCGTGGCGACGGGCATCGAGGAGCACGACAACTACGGCAACGACTTCATCGAGGCGACCAAGACGATCCGCGAGACCCTGCCGCACGCCCACATCTCGGGCGGCGTCTCGAACCTGTCCTTCTCGTTCCGCGGCAACGAGAAGGTCCGCGAGGCGATGCACTCGGTCTTCCTCTACCACGCCATCAAGGTCGGCATGGATATGGGCATCGTCAATGCGGGCCAGCTCGGCTCCTATGACGATCTCGACCCGGAGCTGCGCGAGCTCTGCGAGGATGTCGTCCTCAACCGCCGCAAGGACGCGACCGAGCGGCTGCTCGACGCGGCACCGCGCTTCAAGGGCGACGGCTCGGTGTCCTTCTCCGGCAAGGACATGGCCTGGCGCGAGAACCCGGTCGAGAAGCGGCTGGAATACGCGCTGGTCAACGGTATCACCGCCTTCATCGACGTCGATGTCGAGGAGGCGCGCCAGCAGGCGGACAAGCCGCTACATGTGATCGAAGGGCCGCTGATGGCCGGCATGAACGTCGTCGGCGACCTCTTCGGCGCGGGCAAGATGTTCCTGCCGCAGGTGGTGAAGTCCGCCCGTGTGATGAAGCAGGCGGTCGCCTATCTGATGCCCTATATGGAGGAGGAGAAGCGCCTCAACGGCGGTTCGCAGCGTTCGGCGGCCGGCAAGGTGCTGATGGCGACGGTGAAGGGCGATGTCCACGACATCGGCAAGAACATCGTCGGCGTCGTGCTCCAGTGCAACAATTACGAGGTCATCGACCTCGGCGTGATGGTGCCGACGCAGAAGATCCTCGACGTCGCGCGCAAGGAGAAGGTCGACATCATCGGGCTGTCGGGGCTGATCACGCCCTCGCTCGACGAGATGGTGACGGTCGCTTCCGAGATGGAGCGCGAGGGCTTCGACATTCCGCTGCTGATCGGCGGGGCGACGACGAGCCGAGTCCATACGGCGGTGAAGATCCATCCGGCCTATGAGAAGGGCCAGGCGGTCTATGTCACCGACGCCTCGCGCGCCGTCGGCGTGGTGTCGAGCCTGCTCTCGCAGGACCAGAAGCCCGCCTATGTTGAAGGTATCCGCACCGAATACGCCAAGGTCTCGGCGGCGCATCGCCGGTCGGAGGCCGACAAGCAGCGCCTGCCGCTGGCCAAGGCCCGCGCCAACGCCTTCAAGGCCGACTGGAGCGCCTATCAGCCGCCCAAGCCGAGCTTCCTGGGGACGCGGACCTTCCGCACCTATGATCTCGCCGATCTCGTGCCGCTGATCGACTGGACCCCGTTCTTCCAGACCTGGGAGATGAAGGGGCGCTTCCCGGCCATTCTCGAGGACGAGAAACAGGGCCCGGCGGCCCGCGCGCTGTGGGACGATGCCCAGGCGATGCTGAAGCGCGTCGTCGACGAGCGCTGGTTCAACCCGAAGGCGGTGATCGGCTTCTGGCCGGCCAATGCGGTGGGGGACGACATCGCGCTCTATACCGGCGAGAGCCGGGCGGAGCGGCTGGCGACGCTGCATGGCCTGCGCCAGCAGCTCTCCAAACGCGACGGCAAGCCGAACATGTGCATCGCGGATTTCGTCGCGCCGGAAGGCATCGACCGTCCCGATTATATCGGCGCGTTCGTGGTGACGGCCGGTGCGGAGGAGGAGCGCATCTCCGAGAAGTTCGCCCGCGACAACGACGATTATCGTTCGATCATGGTCAAGGCGCTGGCCGACCGCTTCGCCGAGGCCTTCGCCGAGCGCATGCACCAGCTCGTGCGCCGGGACTACTGGGGCTACGCGCCCGATGAGAGCCTCGCCAACGAGGATCTGATCCGCGAGGAGTATCGCGGCATCCGGCCGGCGCCGGGTTACCCCGCCCAGCCCGACCACACCGAGAAGGCGACGTTGTTCCGAGCTGCTCAAGGCGGAATCCCGCGTCGGCGTGAAGTTGACCGAGAGCTTCGCGATGTGGCCCGGCTCCTCCGTCTCGGGGCTCTATCTCGCCCACCCCGACGCCTACTACTTCGGCGTCGCCAAGGTCGAGCGCGACCAGGTCGAGGATTACGCCGCCCGCAAGGGCATGCCGATCCACGACGTCGAGCGCTGGCTGGCCCCGATCCTCAACTACGAGCCCGCGAGCTACCGGCTCGAGGCTGCTGAGTAAGGGCTCCCTGGCGTCGCGGGTTTTACAGGCCGCTCTTGTTGAATGGGGGCGGGGCGGCGTATAGCCCCGCAGGGGCCGGCTGGCCCGACCTTGGATACGGAACGGACCTGACATGGCTGACGACGACTACGTCTATGACGAGGTGACGGGTGAGTGGCGCCCTGCCTCCGAGATGGCTGCGGCGGCCTCACCGGATAGCGTCGTCGTGCGCGATGCGGCCGGCAACACGCTCGCCGACGGCGATTCTGTCGTCCTGATCAAGGATCTCAAGGTCAAGGGCGCCGGCCAGACCCTGAAGCAGGGCACGGTCATCCGCTCGATCCGCCTCACCGACGATCCCGAAGAGATCGACTGCCGGCACGAGACGATCCGCGGCCTCGTGCTGCGCACCGAGTTCGTCCGCAAGCGCTGATGACCGCAGCCTCGCCCGTGATCCGCAAGGCGACACTGGCCGACCAGCCGCGCATCCATGCGATCCGCATGGGCGTGCGCGAGAACGTGCTGTCAGACCCCTCGCGGGTCACCGACGCCGAGATCGCCTGGTATCGCGACCAGGCGATCTTCCTGGTGTCGGAAGGCGATGGCGAGATCGCCGGCTTCACCTGCGCCAATCCTCAGACGGGGCTAATCTGGGCGCTGTTCGTCGATCCGGCGCATGAGGGCAAAGGCCATGGCCGGGCTCTGCTGGACGCGGCACTCGTGGATCTGATGGCGGCCGGTATCGTCCAGGCCCATCTCACCACTGGCGCGGGCACCAGGGCGGAGCGCTTCTACCGCCGGCATGGCTGGCGCGAGACCGGCCGCTCGCTCGACGACAACGTCGTCTTCGTCAAGCCGCTCGGTTGAACCGTGGCCGGCATTGCGCCGGCGCCATCCCGAGCCTGCGCGGCGGCAATCGTTTGGCCGTTGCGGACGTCGCCGCGCCGCAACATCTTGGGGGCACTCTAGCGACCGTTCCTTAGGAGGCACCGCATGACCCAGATCGCCATCGTCTTCCATTCCGGCTACGGCCATACGGCCAAGGTCGCCGAGCATGTCGCCAAGGGCGCACGCGGCACGGGCGCGACCGTCGATCTGCTGGCCATCGATGCCGACGGCAACTTGCCGGAGGCCGCCTGGGCCACGCTCAAGGCGGCGGACGGCATCGTCTTCGGCTCGCCGACCTATATGGGCAGCGTCTCCTGGCAGTTCAAAAAGTTCGCCGATGCCTCCAGCAAGCCCTGGTACACGATGGACTGGAAGGGCAAGATCGCGGCCGGTTTCACCAATTCCGCGACGCTGAACGGCGACAAGGGCTCGACCATCGCCTATCTCGCTCTGCTCGCCGCCCAGCACAAGATGCTCTGGACCGGCACGGGCATGCACCCGTCCAACGCCAAGTCGAGCACCCGCGACGACCTCAATAATCTCGGCGGCTATCAGGGCCTGCTCGTGACCTCGCCGTCCGATGCGAGCGTCGACGAGATGATCCCGGGCGACCTGAAGACGGCGGAAGCCTTCGGCGCCAATGTCGCAGACGTCGTCAAGAGCGTGAAGGGCTGATCCTTCCGCCACCCACCCACCTGTGCCGTGGCCGGGGCCGCCCTTCCTTCGGGAGGGCGGCCTTGCGTCGGCGGGCCGGCGGATGTTCATTGGCTCCCAGACCGGTGCCGCAGGTGTCCGACCGGCGGCTTGACCGGAGACGGCCTCGACAGAAGGCCGGCCAACCCCGGGAGCAAACGCCATGACAATCACCCGACGCACGATTCTGGGCTCCGGCGGAGCGGCCGCCGGGCTGATCGCCTCGAGCGCGCAGGCGCAGCCCGTCGCGACGGTGAAGACGCCCTTCGACGTGCCGCAGACGACAGTGCCGATCGTCGGATCGCAGGAGGTTTTCCCGGTCCGGCGGATCTACTGCATCGGCCGCAACTACGCCGCCCATGCCCGCGAGATGGGCTCCGACCCGACGCGCGAGCCGCCCTTCTTCTTCCAGAAGCCGACCGACGCGATCCAGTTCGTGCGGCCGGGCGAGGTGGCCGACCACCCCTATCCGTCGCTGACGAAGAACTATCATTACGAGGTCGAACTCGTCGCGGCGCTCAAATCGGGCGGCCGCAACATCCCGATGGACAAGGCGCTCGACCATGTCTTCGGCTATGCGCTGGGCCTCGACATGACGCGGCGCGACCTGCAGCGGGCGCTCGGCGACGAGAAGAAGCCCTGGGAGATCGGCAAGAGCTTCGATCGCTCGGCGCCGATCGGGCCGATCCCACCCGGTCGGCACGGTCGAGCATTTCACCAAGGGCGCGATCTCGCTGGCGGTGAACGGCACGGTGAAGCAGAACTCCAACCTGACGCACATGATCTGGTCGGTGGCGGAGCAGATCGCCAAGCTCTCCGAGGCGTTCGAGCTCAAGGCCGGCGACATCATCTATTCCGGCACGCCGGAGAATGTCGGCCCGGTGGTGAAGGGCGACGTCATCCTGTGCAAGATCGACAATCTGCCCGACCTGTCGATCCGGATCGTCTGATCCGGCTGCGCGCCGGTCAGCCGGCGCGCAAGGCCGCCCCAGTGGTGGGCGGACGCGCGATCATGCCGTCGAAGACACGCACGCAGTTGCCGCCGGCTGCGCGCGCCACATAGAGCCCGGAGTCGGCCTCGGCGAAGAGCCGTTTCGGCTCGCCGCGATGCGATGGCTTGAGCAGCGCGGCCCCGACCGAGAGCCGCAGCTCTATCGCGCCGCTGCCGTGCGGGACGGGGCGCGCCAATAGCCGGTGCGCGTTGTCGAGCGTGGCTTCCATCGCCTTGGCACTGCCGACGCGCAGGAGCAGGGCGAATTCGGCCCCACCGATCCGCGCGACCAGGATCGCATCGGGAAACAGACGGGCGAGACGCTCGCCAAGGCAGCGCAGGCAGTCCAGCGCGCCGGCATGGTCATGGCGCTCGCGCAGCCCCTCGACATCGTCGATCGCAACCACGGCCAGTGCGAAGCCATGGGGGCCTTCGGCATGGCGGCTGAGTTCGCGCGTCGCCTCCTCGAAGGCGCGGCGGCTCGTCAGGCCGGTGAGCGGATCGTTCGTGGTGACCGTGACCAGTCCGTCCCACATCTTCTTTTCGGCCGTGACGTCCTGCTTCGAGCCGAAGATCCGGATCGGGCGGCCCTGATCGTAGCTGACGCCCAGGCGCAGGCGCATCCAGCGGCTGCGGCCGTCGGAACGGAGCTGGCAGTCCAGGACGAAGCCCTTGCCGCTGCGGATCGATGCGGCGCGCTGCCGCTCCATCTCGCTGCGGCTCTGGCTCTGATAGATGTCGAGCGCCATGGAGCGATGCAGCGTCTGTCCGCGCCGGATGCCGAAAAGATCGTAGACACCGTCGGTCCAGGACACGATCTCGGTGGCGAGGTCGCAGGACCATGCTCCGCCCGGTCCCAACAGGGCCTCAGGAAAGAGGCTCGCGGGTGCGTGGGCAGGCTTGGCGAGGGTCGTGTCGAGCATCGTCGGGAAAATCCCCGCAAGGGGAGGCAGTCAACTCGCATCCGACAATAAGGGTGACGGGTTAACGCCCCTTTCAAGTCCCGACGAAATTCGGGCGTCACTCGCGGCGCAGCGCCTCGATCGGATCGAGCCTCGCGGCCTGGCGGGCCGGGTAAAAGCCGAAGAACACGCCGATCATGCCGGAGACGCCGACGGCGATCAGGATCGTCTCGATCGAGACGACGGAGGGCCAGCCGGCTATTCGCGCAATCGTGAGCGCCGAACCGATCCCGAGCGCGATGCCAACCGCCCCGCCGATGGTGGCGAGCGTCGTCGCCTCGATCAGGAACTGGGCCAGCACGTCGCGCTGGCGGGCCCCGACCGCGAGCCGCAGGCCGATCTCGCGCGTCCGCTCGGTGACCGAGACCAGCATGATGTTCATGATGCCGATGCCACCGACGAGCAGCGAGACGCCGGCCACCGCCGCCAGCAGCCAGGAGAGCGTGTTGGCGGCCTGGGTTGCGGTGTTGGCGATCTCGGTGAGGTTGCGGACGATGAAGTCGTCCTCCTGATCCGCCATCAGCCGGTGGCGCTGGCGCAGCAGCGCGCTGGTCTGTTCGATGCCGGGCGCGATCGCATCCTCGCTGGCGAATTTAACCATGATCGTCTGGACCGAGCGGTCGCGGGCGTAGTTGCGGCCGACGATGCGGCGCCGGCCGGTGTCGAGCGGCACAAAGATGACGTCGTCCTGGTCCTGGCCCAGCGCCGACTGGCCCTTGGGCGCCATCACGCCGATGACCTTGAACGGCACGTTGCGGATACGGAACTGCTGTTCGAGCGGGTTCTGCTCGCCGAAGAGATTGCGCGCCACCGTCTGCCCGATGATGGCGACGATCTCGCCGCGGCGCAGTTCCTCCGGTTCGAACAGGCGGCCTTCGCCGACCTCCCATTCGCGGGCGGCGAAGAAGTCGAGATCGGTCGCGGTGATCTGGGTCGACCAGTTGGCGCCGGCGAAGACGGCCTGGGCGCGGGTGACGATGACCGGGGCAGCCGCGACCACGCCGTCGACCTCCTTGGTGATGGCGGTCGCATCCTCGTCGGTCAGCGTCGAGGAGGCGCCGGCGCCCAGCCTCGCGCCGCCCTGCGTGACGTTGCCGGACTGGACGATGGCGAGATTGGCGCCGAGCGACTTGATCTGAGAGGTTACGCGCTCGCGCGCGCCCGAGCCGATCGCGACCATCGCGATCACGGCGGCGACGCCGATGATGATGCCGAGCATCGTCAGGGCCGAGCGCAGCGCATTGGCGCCGATGGCCGACAGGGCGGAGCGGATGGCCTCGAGAATGCTCACGGGACGGCCTCCGGCAAGGGTTCCGGCGCGGCGGCATGTGAATCGAGAGCCGCCAGCGCGGCGCGCGCATCGGCCGCCTCCTGCCGCTTGTCGCTCAGCAGGCGACCGTCGCGGAAGCGGATGACGCGGCGGGCATGCCGCGCGACCTCGGCGTCATGGGTGACGAGGACGACTGTGACGCCCTCGCGGTTCAGGTCCTGGAAAAGCGCGAGAATCTCCAGCGCGGTGCGGCTGTCGAGTGCGCCGGTGGGCTCGTCGGCCAGCAGCAGGCGCGGCTCGTTGACGAGCGCGCGGGCGATGGCGACGCGCTGCTGCTGCCCGCCCGAGAGCTGCATCGGGCGGTGATGGGCGCGCTCGGCCAAGCCGACGCGACCGAGCGCGGCGAGCGCGCGCTGGCGCCGCGTCTTGCGGTCGGCCCCGGCATAGACCATCGGCAGCTCGACATTGGCGCAGGCGTCCACCCGCGGCAGCAGGTTGAACTGCTGGAAGACGAAGCCGAGCTTGCGGTTGCGCAGTTCCGCCAGGCCATCGCTGCCGAGCGTCTCGACCGCGACGCCGTCGAGCCGGTAATGCCCGCCGGTCGGCCTGTCGAGGCAGCCGATCAGGTTCATGAAGGTGGATTTGCCCGAGCCTGATGGCCCCATCACGGCGACGAGATCACCCGCCTCGATATTGAGAGAGACGCGGTCGAGCGCGGTGACGCGGCCGGAATCGAGGTCATAGACGCGGGAAAGCTCGCGCGCTTCGATCAGCGGCATGGCCGCGCCGCTTCGATGGAGGGCGCGCCCATCAGAACAGCCGCGGCGGGCCGCCGCGCATTGGCGGGCCGGCGGGGGTGGCAGGTGTCGTGGCGGTGGGGCGTGGGCCGCCGCCGACGATGACCGCCTGGCCCTCGCCGAGCTCTCCGGAGAGCACCTCGGTGTAGGCGCCGTCGGTCGGGCCGAGCATGACCGGCACGGCGCGCGGGCGGCCGTCCTCGCCGAGCACATAGACGCGACCGGGCGAGCCCTGCTGCGGGGCGCTGCGGCCCTCCTGCATCATCGCCTCGAACTTCGCCCGGCGCTCAGGGTCGAGCACGGCAGCGACCTTGGCGATCATGTCGGTGCGCGCCTTGCGGAAGACGGCGCGGCGCTCCTCCTCGGTCAAACCGGCCATGGCCTCGCGGAAGCCGGCGCGGCGCTCCTGCATGATCGTGGCGATGGCCTGTTTCTGCTCGGGCGTCGGCTGCAGTTCGGTCTCGATCCGCTCGCGGAAGGCGGCCGCCTGGCCGGGACCGCCGCCGCGGCCGGCTTCGGGCACCGCCGCGATCGCCGCGCCGGAGGCCGGGGCTGGGCCCGCCCCGGCAGCTCCCGCCGGGCGGAAGCGCAGGGCCGCATTGGCGACGCGCAGCACGTCGCGCCGATCCTCGGTGACGACCTGAAGATTGGCGGTCATCCCCGGCAAGAGAGCCATGTCCCGGTTCTCGACTCGGATCACGCCGGTATAGGTGACGACGTTCTGGATGGTCTGCGCGCCGAGGCGCACCATCTCGACGCGCCCCTCGAAAGTGCGGTTGGGATAGGCGTTGACGGTGAAGGTCGTCGGCTGGCCGGACTTCAGGCGGCCAACATCGGCCTCGTCGACATTGGCGTAGATGTCGATGGTGCGCAGGTCCTGCGCGATCTGGAACAGCGTCGGGGTCGAGAGCGAGGCGGCGACGGTCTGGCCGAGATCGACCTGGCGCTGCACGACCACGCCGTCGACGGGCGAGCGGATGTCGGTGCGCTCGAGGTCGATCAGGATGTCCTTCAGCTTGGCCTCGCGCTGGGCGATCAGCGCCTCGCCGGACGCGACCTGGCCCTCGGCGAGGAGAATGTCGGCATCGAGGCCGTTGAGCTCGGCTTTTGCCGAGGCGATCTGCGCTTCGCTCGAGGCCAGGGTCGCGGTCTGCATCTCGAGCTGGGTGCGGGCGGTGTCGAGGGTCTGCTGCGAGCCGGCACCACGGCTGAAGAGCTCGGTCTGGCGCGCGGAGGTGCGCTTCGCATCGGCGAGCTGCGCCGCGACGCGGTCGCGCTGGGCCTCGAGATCCTTGACGGTCGAATTGGCCTTCAGCCGTGTCGAGCGCGCGCGGTCGAGCTGGGCACGCTTGACGAGAAGGTCGGCACGGGCCTGCGCGACGTCGGCCTGGGCGGCGTCGCGGCGCGTCCTTATCTGGTCGCTGTTGAGGCGTGCGACGACCTGGCCGGCCTTCACCTGCGAATTGTAGTCGGCGAGGATCTCGACGATCTGGCCCGAAAGCTGCGAGCCGACCAGCACGGTCGTCATCGGTGTGAGCGTGCCGGTGGCACGCACGGCGGCTGTGATCTGGCCGCGGTCGACGGGAGCGGTGCGATAGGCGGTGTCGGCCGAGGGGCCGCCCGCCGGCCGCCAAGCCCAGTAGCCGCCGGCCGCGAGCACGGCCACGACACCCGATCCGATCAACCACTTGCGCAAATTGGTCCCCATCGTCGCGCCGGCAGGGCCGGCGTTCCAGCCCCTGCACCATGCCAGAATGGCGTGCGAACCGCGAGTTAACTTACCGCAATGTTGCGGAGAGGTCGGTTTCCGGTTGTTTCGGCGTCAGCACGCGTTGGATTACGCGATCCGCGAGCCCTGCGTTGCGGCGATCAGATCCCGCAGCGTCGTGATCGTCGAGGCGTCGGCGACGCCATCGACCTTTTCGGGGCGCCAGTGGCGCTGGAAGGCGGCGACGATCGCTTCCAGCTTCTCGTCATAAACACCATCGACCGTCACGCCGTAGCCGAACATCGCGAACATCGCCTGCAGCGCTTCGACCGGCTGGCCGCCATCGCCCTTGGCGAAGAAGCGGCCGCTGCGGATCGGGGCCGGTTCGGTCCAGAGGCCGACACCGCCTTCAGCGAAGTGTCGCCAGGGAAATTTCTCGCCAGGGTCAATCTTGCGGCCCGGGGCGATGTCGGAATGGGCGAGCACGCGCTCACGCGGGATGGCCCAGCGCTCGCAGATGTCGCGGCAGAGGTTCAGCGTCGCCGCGATCTGCTCTTGCTGGAAATCGGGCAGGCCGCCGGGATGGCCGGGATTGGCGATCTCGATGCCGATCGAGCAGGAGTTGATGTCCGTCTCGCCGGCCCAATGCGAGGCCCCGGCATGCCAGGCGCGGCGCGCTTCCGGCACGAGCTGGAGCGTGTGGCCGTTCTCGAAGACGAAGTAGTGCGAGGAGACCTGCGAGACCGGATTGCAGAGCCATTGCAGGGCTTCGCCGGCATTCGGCATGCCGGTGTAGTGCAGGATCAGCATGTCCGGCCGGCGCGGCGCGCCCTCAGCCGGGCTGCCCTCCTGTGCAGCGGTGCCGCCCTTGCGTTCGCCGTGGTTGGGCGAGGGGAAAACCTTCGTGGCGAAGCGGCTGTCGGGAGTGGCGTCGCGGCTCATGCGGGCGTGCTCGTCAGTCCTGGCCCGAAGGCCGCGCTCGCGCTCGATCCGGTCCCAGGCGGCGTTGATCGCAGCCAGGCGCCTGGTGGCGATGGCAACCGCTTCTTCGGGCAGGCCACGGGCGATCTCGCGATCGGGATGGTTCTGGGCGACAAGCTGGCGGTAATGCCGCTTGATCTCGTCGTCCGACATCTCGCGCGAGGCGCCCAGCACGAGATAGGGATCGTCGGCGCGGCGGACATGGCGGGCCTCGATGCGGGCGAAATCGGCATCGTCGATGCCGAAGATCGTCGCCACGTCGCGCAGATAGGCATGCTCGTCCTGGTGGATCGCACCATCGGCTGCGGCAATCAGGAAGAGCCCGTCGAGCACGTCCTCGAGCAGGGCCGGCTCGTCGCGGAAACTCTCGGCGATCTGCCCGGCATAGGCCTCAAAACCGGCGCTGGTCTGCTTGGCGAGATCGAACAGCATCTCGATGCGCGCCTGCTGCTCGGGGGGGACGGTGACGATCCGCTGGAAGGCGGCGACCTCGTCGCGCGTCACCACGCCATCCGAGCGGGCCATCTTGGCGGCCAGCGCGACGAGGCCGGTGGTGAAGACGAGTTCGCGGGGCGCTGCACCGAAGGGTGCGCCCTCGCGGTCGACCAGCATATGCCCTGCGAGCGCCCCGAGCAGCGCACCGAGCGGGCCGCCGAGCACGAGGCCGAGGCCGCCGCCGCCGAGCGCCCCCCAGAAAGACGAAACCATGGTGCAGGCGACTCCGGCGCAGTGGTGACGGCGCGACCATAACCAGAACGCGACTGCGCCGACAGCCCCGGCATGAGCCCGACTCGCCGCATTATCCGGTCGCAAACCGTAATTATGGCGAAAATCGGGCAGAAAGTGCCGGGCCCGCGCCAATACACAGCCGGCTCGCGACCCCGAAGTGTCGAGGTGGGGCTTTTACATGATCAATACTTGTCAGTAAGACTCCGTAAATCGGCTCCGGAAGGGGGTAAATCGAGCGTTTTTGCGAATCGTGGAACAGATTCTCGTCACATTTACTGATCACTGGACTGCGCCTTCCAGCCAATAGGCGGCAGCAAAGGTTCAGTCGATCATGCGGTATACCTCCAGCGGCGCTCTAGCCGTCGTCGCGATTTGCCTCGCATCGCTTCAGCCGGCCCAGGCCCAGGTCAATGACGAGACGGACGCCCGTGCGTTCATCGTCCGGGAAGCCGAGATCCAGCGGGAGAAGGCGGCGGAAGCGACGGGCGAAGCCAAGCCGGAGACGGACACCGCGCGTTCGGAGAGCGCCGACGAAAAGAAGGCCAAGCCGGTGCGCGCTGCGCTGGCCGCGCCGGCCGGGTCCGAGGGGCTGAAGGCGCTGGTCGCGCGCCATGCCGCCGCCAATGGCGTGCCGTTCTCGCTGGCGGATGCGATCGTGCGGGTCGAGAGCCGCTACAATCCGCGTGTCGCCCATGCCGGCAATTATGGCCTGATGCAGATCCGTCATCAGACGGCGCGGGGCATGGGCTATTCCGGCGGTGCCGGTGGCCTGCTCGATGCCGAGACAAATGCCCGCTACGCGATGAAATATCTCGCGCTGGCCTACCGCGCGGCCGGCGGCGACACCTGCCGCACCATCATGAAATATCAGAGCGGCCACATGGCCACGCGCATGAGCGGCGCCAACCGCACTTACTGCGCCAAGGTGCGGACGATCACCGCCAGCAACTGACGCGTGCCGCGCCTTCGCGCCGCATCGCCTTGACGCAGGCCCTGGGAGCGCGCACTAGCCCTCCCGCCAGTCGGCCGGACGGCCGCTCTTGTTCGCAAGGGAGGAAAGTCCGGGCTCCACGGAAAAACGGTGCCGGATAACGTCCGGCGGGGGCGACCCCAGGGAAAGCGCCACAGAGATCGAACCGCCTCGCGCTTCGGCGCGCGGTAAGGGTGAAAAGGTGCGGTAAGAGCGCACCGCGGACCCGGCAACGGGGACGGCATGGCAAGCCCCACCGGGAGCAAAACCGAATAGGGACGATGCTTCTCGCGCAAGCGGGAAGGGGCCTTTTCCGGGCCTTGTCGTCCGGGTTGGTTGCTCGAGGCGCGCAGCAATGCGCGTCCCAGAGGAATGGCCGTCACGCCGGGGGAGCGATCTCCCGGCCATCCAAAACCCGGCTTACAGGCCGACTGGCACCTCAACCGCCGGATATTCTACTCCGGCAGGCATCTGACGCGGCTTTCTGCGCTTCCGGTGCTCACGGACCGACGTCCGCTCCGCTCCGGTTCTCGAAAGCCACGCCAGCTGCCTCACCGGAGCGAATCTTCGACCGGTCTCGGGCATCCCAAGGCCTTGAAAACAGGCCCCGTCGGCGTCACGCCACCTTGAGGTCGACCTCGATGTTGCCCTTGGTCGCGTGCGAGTAGGGGCACACGACATGGGCCTTCTGGACGAGGTCCTCGACCACGGCCTTGTCGACGCCCGGCACCGAGACGGTGAGCGTCACGGCCAGGCCGAAGCCGGCGCCGTCATCGCGCGGGCCGATGCCGACATCGGCGCTGACCTTCGCATCGTCGGGAATTTTCACCTTCTCCTTGCCGGCAACGAATTTTAGCGCGCCGAGGAAGCAGGCCGAATAGCCCATCGAGAAAAGCTGCTCGGGATTGGTGCCCTCGCCGCCGCCGCCGCCGAGCTCCTTCGGGGTGTTGAGGACGACGGTGACGTTGCCGCTGTCGGTCGCGGCCTTGCCTTCGCGGCCGCCGGTGGCGGAACCGTGAGCGGTGTAAAGAACCTTCATGGCGAACTCCTTCGTTGGTAGGCCGCCGGGGCCATCCCCGTCCACGACCGGATGATCTTGCGGGGTCGATTTATATCGTGCACAATTGAATTGTCAACGATTGAACCGGATCAGCTCACGCCGAGTTGTTTGAGCTGGCGGATGCTGGTTCTTCGCTGCGGCACGAGCCCGGATCGGGCGCGAGGGGCGGATAGGGAAGCGATCATGTCGAAAAAGGTTCCCGGTCGGGCCACTCCGAGGCTGGAAGAGCAGCTCTGCTTCGCCGTCTACCGGACGGGCCAGGCCTTCACGCGGATGTATCGCTCGGTGCTGGCGGAAACCGGGCTCACCTATCCGCAATATCTGGTCATGCTGGTGCTGTGGGAAGGTGACGGGCTCACCGTGAAGGCGCTGGGCGAGCGGCTGTCGCTCGATTCCGGAACGCTGACGCCGCTGCTCAAGCGGCTGGAGGCGGCCGGGCTGATCCGGCGCGAGCGCGACCGCAGCGACGAGCGCCAGGTGTTGCTCTATCTCACGGAGGCGGGGGAGGGGTTGCGCGAGAAGGGGGCCTGCGTGCCCGAGGCCATGGGCCAGGCGATCGGCGCGGCCCTTCCGCCGGATGGGCGGCTGCTTATGGATCTCGCCGTGCTGCGTGCAACCCTGCTCGCCGCGAGCGACCCGGACTGATCCCAGGATAATTTTTGGGGGTGTTTTCAGGGACTGCAGCGGCCGCGCCAGCCGTCGCAGGCACGGAATCGCGCGTGGTTACGGATACTTAACCTTAACGGGCTGTGATGACGAACAGCCCATGCAGCGGCGTCTGCGCGGGCGCGATTCCGTTGACGCCCATGCAGGCCCATGCTATCCCAAATCATCCCGTCGAAGCCGGCAGGCAGCCAACAGATCAGGGTCCGTGTGCCGCGCGGAAACTGGTCAATCGCGGCGCCTTGCCTGCTTCGACGGGAGGCTACCGCCCCGCAGCTTTCGCGGGCGAGCGGCCAGCCGGGGAGCAGGCCGGGAGGCGGCGTTGACGGACCGCTTCGTCTCGAATTTCACCAACCGGCTGGATGCCAAGGGCCGCGTCTCGATCCCGTCGAGCTTCCGCGCCGTGCTGGCCAAGGACGGCTACGAGGGGCTCTACGTCCATCCGGCGCTCGATCTGGCGGCCTTCGATGCCGGTGGTCACGCCTTGCGCAAGACGATCGACGACATTCTGGCGCGCTTCTCGCCCTTCTCGGAGGAGTGGGAATCGCTGTCGACGGCGCTCAACGGCACCTCGGAGGTGCTGAGGGTCGATCCGGAGGGGCGCATCATGCTGAGCGAGGCGCTGCGCGCCCATACCGGGATCACCGACATCGTGACCTTCGTCGGGCATGGCCACAAATTCCAGATCTGGGAACCGGCGCGGTTCCAGGCGCATCTCGATGCGGCGAAGGCGAAGCTGCGCGACGTCAAGCGCGCGCTGAGCGTGCCGCCGCCAGCCAGCGGATCGGCGGGTTAATGTCGGGCCGCATCAAGAGCCGAGCGGGCCAGTCCGCCGCCGAGGTGGACGGGGCCGCGCCCCATATCCCCGTGCTGCTCGCCGAGGTTTTGAGCGCGCTCGCGCCGAAGCCGGGCGGGCGCTATCTCGACGGCACCTTCGGGGCCGGCGGCTATGCCCGCGCGATCCTCGAGGCTGCGCCCGATGCGAGCCTGCTGGCACTCGACCGCGACCCGACCGCCATCACCGGCGGCGCAGGGCTGGTGTCCGAGATGGCCGGGCGGCTGACGCTGGCGCAGGCCCGCTTCAGCGAACTCGCCGAGGAGGCGCAGCGCTTCGACCGCGTGCCGCTCGACGGCATCGTGCTCGATATCGGCGTTTCCTCCATGCAGATCGACCAGGCGGAGCGGGGCTTCTCGTTCCGCTTCGACGGGCCGCTCGACATGCGCATGGGCCGCGACGGCCGCAGCGCCGCCGACCTCGTCAACGAGGCGGAGGAGGGCGTTCTCGCCGACATCTTCTATCACTACGGCGAGGAGCGTCGGTCCCGCGCCGTCGCCCGCGCGATCATCGAGGCGCGGCGCAAAGCGCCCATCGAGACGACGAAACAGCTCGCCGACCTCGTCGCCAGCATCGTCTGGGCGGAGCCGGGCGGGCCACATGCCGCGACGCGGGTGTTCCAGGCGCTGCGCATCGCAGTCAATGACGAACTCGGCGAGCTCGTGCGTGCGCTGCATGCGGCGGAAGAGGTTCTGGCGCCGGAAGGACGGCTGGTCGTCGTCACCTTCCACTCGCTGGAAGATCGCATCGTCAAGCAGTTCCTGGCCGAGCGCTCCGGGCGCGCCCCGGCAGGCTCCCGCCACGCGCCGGTGGTGATGGCGGCGCAGCCGACCTTCACCCTCGTCAGCCGCGGGCCGGTCGCGCCGTCGGAGGCCGAGATGCGGCTCAATCCGCGCGCCCGCTCGGCCAAGCTGCGTGCCGCCGCCCGCAACGAGGCGCCGCCGCGCCCGGCCGATCCCGATCTCGTCGCGCTCGCCGGCCTGCCCGAGCCGCAGCCCCGCCGGAGGCCCCGCGCATGATCAAGCTGCTCCATCTCGTCGCCATCGGCGCGCTCGTCTCCTCGGCCTTCTACGCCTACACGATCAAGTACGAGACCACGCTGGAGGCCGAGCAACTCCAGAAGATCCGGATGAAGGCGCAGCGCGAGCGCGATGCCATCGCCGTGCTCAAGGCCGAGTGGCAGTATCTCAACCGCCCGGACCGCCTGCAGGCGCTGGCCGACCGCCATCTCGACCTGCAGCCCTTCTCGGTGACGCAGGTCGTGCGCATGTCGGACGTCCCCAATCGCGGCCCGAAGGTCGACGCCATCGGCCGCAAGCTCGAAGATCTCGGCCTCGGCGTGCCGACGGAGACGCCACGCGACCGCAAGCCGAGCGCGACCACGCCGGGAGGCCGTCCATGAGCGAGACTCCGACCCACACCGTCGAACACGCGCCGGAGGCCACCCCGCCGCGCCGTTTCGGCGCCCTCCGTGACGTCTTCCGGATGAGCGGCGAGAAGAGCCAGCCGCGCGTCGGCCTGGTCATCCTCGGCTTCTCGGCGCTGTTCCTGGCGATCACCGGCCGGCTCGTGATGCTGGCGACCGTTGGCAACGAGCAGGTCGGCCTGCGCCGCGCCACCTCGACCGCGATCTCGGCGGCACGACCCGACATCGTCGACCGCAATGGCGACGTGCTGGCGACCGACATCCGCACGGTCTCGGTCTTCGCCGAGCCGCGGAAGATCCTCGACAAGGACGAGGCGACTGAGCTGCTGACCGCCGTCCTGCCCGATCTCGACGCCAAGGACCTGCGCGACAAGCTCGCCACCAAGAAGGGCTTCGTTTGGGTCAAGCGCGAGATCACGCCGCGCCAGCAGGCCGAAGTGCACCGCCTCGGCATCCCCGGCGTCGGCTTCGTGCCCGAGAACAAGCGCGTCTATCCCAACGGCACGGCCGCCGCCCATGTGCTGGGCTTCGCCAATGTCGACAATGTCGGCATCGCCGGCATCGAGAAATACATCGACTCGCATGGGCTGCAGGATCTGAACGGCGCCGGCCTCGCCACGCAGGCCTCCGATCTCAAGCCCATGACGCTGTCGATCGACCTGCGCGTCCAGCACGCGCTACGCGACGAGCTTTCGAAGGGCCTGGAAAAGTACAAGGCAATCGCCGCGGCCGGCGCGATCATGGATGTGAACACCGGCGAGATGATCGCGCTGGTGTCGCTGCCCGATTTCGATCCCGGGAATCCGGTCGATGCGCTAGAGAAGGACCGGATCAACCGGATGAATGTCGGCGTCTACGAGATGGGCTCGACCTTCAAGGCGCTGACCATCGCGATGGCGCTGGATTCCGGCAAGGCCAACATCAATTCGAGCTATTCGACCGCCGGCGGCATGATGCGGTTCGGCCGGCAGGTCATCAAGGAGTATCACGGCACGGGCCGGACGCTGACCGTGCCCGAGGTCTTCCTGCACTCGTCGAACATGGGCTCGATCAAGATGGCGCTGGCCGTCGGCGTCGAGGGGCACAAGGCCTTCCTGCGCAAGATGATGCAGCTCGACCGGATGACGACCGAGCTGCCCGAAAGCGCGGCACCGATCGTCCCGCAGCGATGGGGCGAGATCAACACGGCCACCATTGCCTTCGGCCACGGCCTCGCCGTCGCGCCGCTTCAGGCGATGGCGGCGGTCGGTGCGCTGGTCAATGGCGGCACCCTGATCACCCCGACCTTCCTGAAGCGGTCGGAGGAGGAGGCCAAGCGCAGCGGCGTGCGGGTGATCAAGCCCGAGACCTCCGAGGCGATGCGCTTCATCATGCGCCTCAATGGCGAGAAGGGCTCGGCCCGCAAGGCCGACATCGCGGGCTATTTCGTCGGCGGCAAGACCGGCACGGCCGAGAAGGTCATCAATGGCCGCTACGCCAAGAACCGCAACTTCACGACCTTCACGGCGATCGCGCCTTCCGACAAGCCGCGCTACCTCTTCCTCGCCATCTATGACGAGCCGAAGGGCTATGCCGAGAGCGGCGGCTATTCGACCGCCGCCTGGAACGCCGGCATCACCACCGGCAAGGTGATCGAACGCACGGCGCCGATCCTCGGCCTGCCGCCGCGCTTCGAGCCGCCGACCGCGCCCTTCCCGCTGATGGCGCGGCTGGGGGCCTGGGGCACGCGCTGACGCTTGCCGCAGGCCGGGCTCCACGCTAGCGAGCGATCATGACAGAAGCCTTCAGCCTCGGCCGCCTGTTTCCGGGAGCCTTCCCTGCGGATGCCTCGCGCGAGGTCGCGGGCGTCGCCTTCGACAGCCGCAAGGTGCGGCCGGGCGAGGTCTTCGTCGCGCTCGCCGGCGCCAAGGCGGACGGCGCGCGTTTTATTCAGGACGCCGTCGGCAAAGGCGCCGTCGCGGTGGTCTCGGGCGGGCCACGCCCGGATGGGCTCGATCCGGCCGTCGCCTTCGCCGAGGTCGCCGAGCCGCGCCTGGCGCTCTCGCTGGCCGCCGCGCAGGTCCATCCCCGCCAGCCGGGCACGATCGTGGCGATCACCGGCACCAGCGGCAAATCCTCGGTTGCCGATTTCACCCGGCAGATCTTCCAGTCGCTGGGTCACGAGGCGGCGAGCCTCGGCACCATCGGCATCGTCACCGCCAAGGGCGCCGATTACGGCTCGCTGACGACGCCGGACCCGCTCTCGCTGCACGCCTCGCTCGACCGGCTGGCCGGGGAGGGCGTGACCCATCTCGCCATGGAAGCCTCCTCGCACGGGCTCGACCAGCACCGGCTCGACGGCGTCAGGCTGGCGGCGGGCGCCTTTCTGAATCTGGGGCGCGACCATCTCGACTATCACCCGACGGTGGCCGACTACCTCGCCGCCAAGCTGCGGCTCTGGTCGCTCTTGCCGAAGGGCGCCCCGGTCGTGATCAACCGCGACGAGCCTTTTGCGCAGGAAGCCGCGGATGCGGCCCTGGCCGCCGGGCACCGGCTCGTCGGCATCGGCCGCAAGGGCGAGACGATCCGGCTGGTGGCGAGCGCCCGCGACGGCTTCTCGCAAAAGCTCACCGTGTCGGTCGATGGACGCGAGCATCGGGTGACGCTGCCGCTGGTCGGCGACTTCATGGCCGGCAACGCGCTGGTAGCCGCCGCGCTCGCCATTGCGACCGGCGACGACACCGAGCGCGCGCTGCAGGCGATCGCGGGGCTGACCGGCGTGGCGGGGCGGCTGGAGCGCGTCGGCGAGCCGAAGGGCGGTCTGGTGGTCGTGGATTACGCCCACAAGCCCGATGCGCTGGCAGCTGTGCTCTCGACCCTGCGAGGCTATGCGACCGGGCGCCTGATCTGCGTCTTCGGCTGCGGCGGCGACCGCGACACCGGCAAGCGCCCGGTGATGGGCGCCATCGCCGCCGAGAAGGCCGACATCGCCATCGTCACCGACGACAATCCGCGCAGCGAGGACCCGGCCGCGATCCGCGCGCAGGTGATGGCGGCCTCGCCGAAGCTGCGCGAGATCGGCGACCGGGCGGAGGCGATCCGCGCCGGCGTCGCCATGCTCGCGCCCGGCGATGTTCTGGTGGTGGCCGGAAAGGGCCATGAAACCGGCCAGATCATCGGCGACCGGACCTTTCCCTTTTCCGACCAGGACGTGGTGCGGACGGCTATCGCGGAGATCGCAGGATGAGCGCCCCTCTCTGGAGCGGAGACGAACTGGTCGCGGCGCTGGGCGCGCGGGCCGAAGGCCCTGTGCCGGCAGCCATCTCCGGCATCTCGATCGACACCCGCACGCTGGAGCCGGGCGACGCTTTCTTCGCCATCACCGGCGAGGCGCGCAACGGGCATGATTTCGTGGCAACCGCCCTGGAGAAGGGCGCTGCGCTCGTCGTGGTGGACGAGGCACATGCAGCCCAGTTCGCCGGCAAGGGGGCGCTCGCCATCGTGCCCGACGTGCTGAAGGCGATGGAGCGGGCCGGCAGCGTCCGCCGCGCGGAGCTGAAGGCCGGCGTGCTCGCCGTCACGGGCTCGGTCGGCAAGACCGGCACCAAGGAGGCGCTGCGGCTCATCCTGTCGCGCCAGGGCAAGACGCATGCGCCCGTCGCCTCCTACAACAATCACTGGGGCGTGCCGCTGACCCTGTGCCGGACGCCCCGGGACGTCGCCTATGCCGTGTACGAGATTGGCATGAACCATCCCGGCGAGATCCTGCCGCTGGCGCGACTGGTGCGCCCGCAGGTCTCGATCATCACGACGATCCAACCCGTTCATCTCGAAGCCTTCGCCTCGCTGGAGGGGATCGCCGAGGAGAAGGCAGGGGTGTTCTGGGAGCTGGAGCCCGGGGGCACCGCGATCCTAAACGCCGACATCCCGCAGGCTGATCTGCTGGAGCGCATCGCCCGGGCCGGCCCGGCCGGCGAGGTCATCCGCTTCGGCGAAAGCGCGGATGCCGATGTCCGGCTCGTCTCCTGCGCGCTGCGCTCGGACGTCTCGACGGTCGATGCGGTGGTGATGGGGCAGCCGATCACCTACCGGCTCGGCAGCCCCGGCAAGCATATCGTGCTGAATTCCCTCGCGGTTCTGGCGGCGGTGAAGGCCGTCGGGGCCGACATCGCGCTGGCGGCGCTGGCGCTGGGCGATCTGCGCCCGCCCGCCGGGCGCGGGGCCCAGCAGCGGCTGGAGGCCCCCGGAGGTGCCTTCACGCTGATCGACGAGAGCTACAACGGCAATCCGGCCTCGGTGAAGGCGGCGATCGAGAATCTCGGGCGCATTCCGGTCGCGGGGCGCGGCCGGCGCATCGCCGTGCTCGGCGACATGCTGGAGCTGGGGCCGACCGGTCCTGACCTCCACAAGGGGCTCGGCCCGGCGATCACCGCCAACGGCATCGACAGCGTCTTCGCCTGCGGTCCGCTGATGCGCGGGCTCTATGACAGCTTGCCTTCGACCCTGCGGGGGGCTTATGCCGCGCAGGCGAGCGGGCTCGAGCCGCTCGTGCTCGATGCCGTGCGGGCCGGCGACGTGGTGATGGTCAAGGGTTCGCTCGGTTCGCGCATGGGGCCGATCGTCAAGGCGCTGACGACCCGCTTCCCCACCCTGTCGGCCGAAGACTAGAACAAGAGACCGAAACAACGATGCTCGTCTGGCTCGCCGACTTCTCCGGGACATTCCCCGTCCTCAACGTGTTCCGGTACATCACCTTCCGGGCCGGCGGCGCCACGGCGACGGCGCTCCTCGTGGTCTTCTTCTTCGGACCCGCCGCGATCTCGTGGCTGCGGATCAAGCAGGGCAAGGGCCAGCCGATCCGCACCGACGGGCCGCAGACGCATCTCGCCAAGCGCGGCACGCCGACCATGGGCGGGCTGATGATCCTGGGCGGCCTGCTGGTGGCAACGCTGCTCTGGGGCAATCTGCGCAACCCCTATGTCTGGATCGTGCTCGGCGTGACGGTGAGCTACGGCGCCATCGGCTTCTACGACGACTATCTCAAGGTGACGAAGCAGTCGCATAAGGGCTTTTCGGGCAAGGCGCGGCTCGCCCTCGAGATGGCGATCGCGCTCTTCGCGTGCTGGGGCGTGATGCAGCTCGGGCCGCCGGCGATCGCATCTGGCTTCGCGATGCCCTTCCTCAAGGAACTCATCATCCCGCTCGGAATCTTTTTCCCGCTCGTCACGGCCTTCGTCGTGGTCGGCGCCGGCAATGCGGTGAACCTGACCGACGGGCTCGACGGGCTGGCGATCGTGCCGGTGATGATCGCGGCGGCGACCTTCGGCTTCATCTCCTATCTCGCCGGCAACGCGATCTTCGCCAACTACCTGCAGATCCACCATGTGCCCGGCGCCGGCGAACTCGCCGTGATCTGCGGCGCGATGATCGGCGCGGGCATCGGCTTCCTCTGGTTCAATGCGCCGCCGGCCCAGATCTTCATGGGCGACACCGGCTCGCTTGGCCTCGGGGGCCTGCTCGGCGTGGTGGCGGTGGCCACCAAGCATGAGATCGTGCTGGCGATCGTCGGCGGCCTCTTCGTGATCGAGGCGCTCTCCGTCATCATCCAGGTCTTCGTTTACAAGCGCACCGGCAAGCGCGTCTTCCTGATGGCGCCGATCCACCACCATTTCGAGAAGCTGGGCTGGACCGAGCCGCAGGTGGTGATCCGCTTTTGGATCATCTCCGTGGTGCTGGCCCTGATCGGCCTGTCGACACTGAAGCTGCGCTGAGATGACGCCGGTCACCTGTTTCGCGGGCCGGCGCGTCGCGCTGTTCGGCCTCGGTGGTTCCGGGCTCGCCACGGCGCGGGCGCTGATCGCCGGAGGGGCCCAGGTCGAGGCCTTCGACGACAATCCCGCCAGCCGCGACCGCGCGGCGGGCGAGGGGATCGCCGTGGTCGATCTGGCGACGGCGGACTGGTCGGCCTTCGACAGCTTCATCCTCGCGCCCGGCGTGCCGCTGACCCATCCCGTCCCGCACTGGACGGTCGCCAAGGCGAAGGCGGCTGGTGTCGAGATCATCGGCGATGTCGAGCTGTTCTTCCGGCAGCGCATGGCGACGGAGCCGGCTGCCCCTGTCGTCTGCATCACCGGCACCAACGGAAAGTCGACGACCACGGCGCTGGTCGCGCATGTGCTGCGCCAGGCTGGCCGCGACGTGCAGATGGGCGGCAATATCGGCACGGCCGTGCTGGCGCTGGAGCCGCCTTCGGCGAGCCGCGTCCATGTCATCGAGTGTTCGAGCTACCAGATCGACCTTGCGCCTTCGCTGGCGCCGAGCGTCGGCATCCAGATGAACCTGACGCCGGATCATCTCGACCGGCACGGCACCTTCGAGGCGTATGGGGCGATAAAGGAGCGTCTGGTCTCCGCCGCGGACGTCGCCGTCATCGGCGTCGACGACGAGCCGTCCAAGCAGATGGCGCGGCGGCGCGCGGCGTCCGGCCGCAAGCTGGTCAAGATCAGCGGCGAGCAGCCGCTCGACGACGGCGTCTTCGCCGGCGTGACCGCCAATGCCGGCACGCTGGAGACGCGGATCGTCCAGGTGCTCGACGGCAAGCCCCGCATCGTCGCCAATCTCGCCGGCATCGGCTCGCTGCGGGGCTCGCACAACGCGCAGAACGCAGCGGCTGCGTTCGCCGCCTGCTTCGCGCTGGGGCTCACGGCCGAGCAGATCGCGGCGGGCTTGGCCAGCTATCCCGGTCTGGCGCATCGCATGGAGGAGATCGGCCGGATCGGCCGGGTCGTCTTCATCAACGATTCCAAGGCGACCAATGCAGATTCGACCGAGAAGGCGCTGACCTCCTTCCGCGACATCTTCTGGATCCTCGGTGGCAAGGCGAAGGAGGGCGGCATCGAATCCCTGCGCCGCTACTTCCCCAACATCGCCCGGGCCTATCTGATCGGCGCGGCGAGCGATCTTTTCGCCGCGACCTTCGACGACGACAGGCGCGTCGCTTACGAGCGCAGCGGCACGCTCGATGTCGCGCTGGCGAACGCTGCGCGCGATGCGCTGGCCCATCCGGGCCGCGGCGACATCGCCGTGCTGCTCTCGCCGGCCTGTGCCTCCTTCGACCAGTTCCCGAATTTCGAGGTACGCGGCGATGCGTTCCGGGCGCTGGTGAAGGCGCTGCCGGGCTTCCAGCCTCCGGGAAACGTCTAGGATCGGGACGCCGGCTTTACCGCTGCGGCATGACGGCCATCCGCAGCGGGACTGGCCTCGAGGCCCGCAACGCGACATGGCTGCTGAGCGAGCCCGGCGCGCCGGACCCGCCGAGCGAACGAGGACAGACAATGAGCAGCGCCCCGAATTTTGACGAGCGGATCGACCGCCGCGGCACCCATTCCTCCAAATGGGACATGATGGAGCCGATCTACGGCGTGCCCGCGTCAGACGGCATCGCCATGTGGGTCGCCGACATGGATTTCCGGCCGCCGTCCTGCGTCCAGGGGGCGCTCGAGGGCATGGCCTCGCACGGGCTCTACGGCTATTTCGGCGACACCAAGGCCAATCACGACTCGATCCGCTGGTGGATGCAGACGCGTCATGGCTGGGAGGTCGAGCTGGCCTCGATCTTCACCGTGAACGGGCTCGTCAACGGCACGGCGCTCTGCGTCGCCGCCTATACGAAGCCCGGTGACGGCGTCGTGCTAATGACGCCGGTCTATCACGCCTTCGCCCGCGTCATCTCCGCGGCGGGCCGGCAGGTCGTCGAATGCCCGCTCGCCATCGAGAACGACCGCTATGTCCTCGACATCGCCGGCTGGGACGCGATGATGACCGGCAAGGAGCGCATGCTGATGCTGTGCTCGCCCCACAATCCGGGCGGCCGGGTCTGGACGCGAGAGGAGCTGCGCGCGATCGCGGATTTCTGCGTCCGCCACGACCTGATCCTGGTCTCCGACGAGATCCACCACGATCTCGTCATGCCCGGCCACAAGCATCAGGTGATGGCGCTGGCCGCGCCGGAGATCATGGATCGGCTGGTGATGATGACCGCCACCACCAAGACCTTCAACATCGCCGGCTGCCATGTCGGCAACATCATCGTCCCGGACAAGGCGCTGCGGGCGCCGCTGGCGGCTGCGATCAACGCCGCTGGCGTTTCGCCGAATTCGTTCGGCATGATGATGGCGACGGCAGCCTACAGCCCCGAGGGGGCGGAGTGGGTCGATGCGCTGGTGGCCTATCTCGATGGCAACCGCCGGCTCTTCGAGGAGGGTGTGAGCGCCATCCCCGGCGTGCGGGCGCTGCCGCTCGAGGCGACCTATCTCGCCTGGATCGACTTCGCCGGCACCGGCATGGCAACCCCCGAATTCACGGCCCGCGTCGAGAAGCAGGCGCGGATCGCCGCCAATCACGGGCCGAGCTTCGGCAAGGGCGGCGCATCTTTCCTGCGCTTCAACCTCGCGACGCCGCGGGCCTCGGTGGCCGAGGCGGTGGAGCGTTTGCAGCGGGCCTTCGGCGACCTGCAATAGCGCTGGCATGCGGGGCTTCGGAATCATTCCGTTAACCCTTTGTTGACAGAGTGATTCGGATTGGGAGCGGAGCCTTGTGCCGCTCCACGCCTGCTCTGGAGCCCCGTCATGGTCTCGCGCGCCGAACCTTCTCTCAGCGGCCGCTGGTGGTGGTCGATCGACCGCGTCATCCTGAGCGCGCTCGTCGCGCTCATGGTCTCGGGCGTCGTGCTGCTGATGGCCGGCGGGCCGCCCGTCGCCGAGCGGCTGGGCCTCTCCACCTTCCATTTCGTCAACCGCCAGGCGGCCTATCTCACGGTGGCGCTGACGATTTTCGTCGGCGTCTCCTTCCTGACGCCGCGCCAGGTCCGGCGCCTGGCGCTGCTGCTCTTCACCGTCTCGCTCGCGATGGTGGTGGCGACGCTCTATCTCGGCGTCGAGGTCAAGGGTGCGCGGCGCTGGCTGACATTGGGGCCGATCGGCTCGGTCCAGCCCTCCGAATTCCTCAAGCCCGCCTTCGTCGTGCTGGCCGCCTGGGCCTTCGCCGAGGGCACGCGGCGTCCCGACCTGCCGGGCACCTGGATCGCCTTCCTGCTGCTGCCGGCGACGATCGCGCCGCTCGTGCTCCAGCCCGATTTCGGACAGACCATGCTCGTCACCCTGGTCTGGGCCGGGCTGTTCTTCGTCGCCGGGCTGCACTGGTTCTGGGTGCTGGGCCTCGGCGGCGCCGGCGCGGTGGGCATCCTGATCGCCTACCAGCTCGTGCCGCATGTGCGCGCCCGCATCGAGCGCTTCATGGACAAGGGCTCGGGCGACACCTTCCAGATCGACACCGCGCTGGAGAGCTTCGCCCAGGGTGGCTGGCTCGGTAAGGGGCCGGGCGAGGGAACGGTCAAGCGCATCCTGCCCGACGCGCATACCGACTTCATCTTCGCCGTGACAGCGGAGGAGTTCGGCATCGTCGTCTGCATCCTGCTGGTGATGCTGTTTGCGCTGATCGTGCTGCGGGCGCTGTTCGTGGCGCAGAAGGCCGAGGACCCCTTCATCCGCCTCGCCGTGACGGGGCTTGCTCTGCTCTTCGGCATCCAGGCTGCGATCAACATGATGGTCAACCTGCACATGATGCCGGCCAAGGGCATGACGCTGCCCTTCATCTCCTATGGCGGCTCGTCGCTGATCTCGCTGGCGATCGGGACCGGGTTCCTGCTGGCCCTGACGCGCAAGCGGCCACGCGCCGTCGATTTCGGCTCCTACAGGCGCTGAGGCCGGGCTGATGGCACAGGGCAAGCTCGTGATGCTGGCTGCCGGGGGCACCGGCGGCCATCTCTTCCCCGCCGAGGCGCTGAGCCATGTGCTGCGGGCGCAAGGCGTGCGGGTCGTGCTGATGACCGACCCGCGCGGCGCGGGGTTCGCCGGCGACTTCCCGGCCGATGCCGTCATTCCCGTGCCGTCGGCGACGCCGTCCGGCCGCTCGATCAGTGGCAAGCTGCGCGGCGCGCTCGACATCGCCAGGGGCGTGCATCTGGCCCGCCGGGCGGTGCGCGAGACGCGTCCTGCGATCCTCGTCGGCTTCGGCGGCTATCCGACGGTGCCGCCGGTGCTGGGCGCGGCGCTCGCCGGGGTCAAGACGCTGATCCACGAGCAGAACGCCGTGGTCGGCCGGGCCAACCGCTTTCTTTCGCGCTGGGTCGACGCGATCGGTACCGGGTTTTCCGAGGTCGGCGGCCTGTCTCCCGGGGCGCAGGCCAAATGCCGCCATGTCGGCAACCCGGTGCGCCCGGCCGTGATTGCCGCTGTCTCGCCCTATGGCTGGCCGGGGGAGGGTGCCTTCAACCTGCTCGTCTTCGGCGGCAGCCAGGGGGCACGGGTCATGGCAGACATCGTGCCGCCCGCGATCCAGCTTCTGACGCCGGCGGAGCGGGCGCGGCTGTTCATCACCCAGCAGGCGCGCAGCGAGGATCACGAGCGGGTCGCCGGCATCTATGGCGAGCTCGGCGTCCGCTGCGACGTCGCGCCCTTCTTCAAGGATCTGCCGGCCCGGATGGCGCAGGCCCACCTCGTCGTCGGGCGCTCGGGTGCGTCGACGGTGGCGGAACTGACGGTGATCGGGCGGCCAGCGATCCTCGTGCCGCTGCCCGGCGCACTCGACCAGGACCAGGCCGCCAACGCCGCCTTGCTCGCCCAGGCGGGCGGGGCGCTGCGCATCCTGCAGCCCGATTTCACGCCGCGCCGGCTCGCCGACGAACTCTCCGGCCTGCTTGGCCAGCCGTCGCACTTGACGGTGATGGCCGAGAGCGCGAAGAGCGCCGGCATTCCCGACGCCGCAGAGCGGCTCGCCCGCCTGGTGACCGACGTCGCCGGCTTCTAAGACCTCATCAGGGATCACCACGCCATGAAACTGCCGCCGAAGCTCGGCCCCATTCATTTCGTCGGGATCGGCGGCATCGGCATGTCCGGCATCGCCGAGGTGCTGCACAATCTCGGCTACAAGGTTCAGGGCTCCGACGCCTCGGACGGCGCCAACGTCAAGCGCCTCGCCGAAAAGGGCATCACCACCTTCGTCGGGCACAAGGCGGAGAATCTCGGCGAGGCCGAGGTCGTCGTGGTCTCGACCGCGATCAAGCGCGACAATCCCGAGCTCGTCGCAGCGCGCGAGAAGCGGCTTCCGGTGGTGCGCCGCGCCGAGATGCTGGCCGAGCTGATGCGGCTGAAGAGCTGCATCGCGATCGCCGGCACGCATGGCAAGACGACGACGACCTCGCTGGTGGCGACGCTGCTCGAGAAGGGCGGGCTCGACCCGACCGTCATCAATGGCGGCATCATCAACGCCTACGGCACCAATGCCCGCATGGGCGAGAGCGACTGGATGGTGGTCGAGGCCGACGAATCGGACGGCACCTTCCTGAAGCTGCCCGCCGACGTTGCCATCGTCACCAATATCGATCCCGAGCATCTCGACCATTTCGGCACCTTCGACGCGATCAAGGCCGCCTTCCGCTCCTTCGTCGAGAACCTGCCCTTCTACGGCTTCGCGGTGATGTGCATCGACCATCCCACCGTGCAGGGCCTCGTCGGGCAGATCGAGGATCGCCGCGTCGTCACCTATGGCGAGAACCCGCAGGCCGATTTCCGGCTGATCGACATCGACCTCTCGGGCGGGCAGGCAAAGTTCACGCTCTTGATCCGTGACCGCAAGCGCGGCCGCGACGAGGTCGTCCGCGACCTGATCATGCCGATGCCGGGCCATCACAACGCGCTCAATGCGACCGCGGCGATCGCGGTGGCCTATGATCTCGGCATCCCCGTCGAGCGCATCCGCGCCGCGCTCGCCGGCTTCGGCGGGGTCAAGCGCCGCTTCACCAAGACGGGGGAGTGGAACGGCGCGCTGATCTTCGACGATTACGGCCATCATCCGGTCGAGATCGCCGCCGTGCTCAAGGCGGCGCGGGCCTCGACCAAGGGCAAGGTCATCGCCATCGTGCAGCCGCATCGCTACACGCGCCTGGCCAGCCTGTTCGACGATTTCGCCGCCTGCTTCAACGACGCCGACACGGTGATCGTGGCCGACACCTATGCGGCGGGCGAAGCGCCGATCGCGGGCGCCGACCGGGATTCGCTGGTGTCCGGCATCAAGGCGCGCGGACATCGCCATGCGCTGCCGCTGGACGGCTCCGACAAGCTCGCGGGGATGGTCGCCGAACTGGCCGGCCCGGGCGATTACGTCGTGCTGCTCGGCGCCGGCAACATCACCCAATGGGCCTATGCGCTGCCGGGCGAACTGGCGGCGCTGTCGCCGCCGAAGCCCGCCGCATGAGCTTCGCGGACATCACGCCGGCCATCCGCGCCGCGGCCCCCGATCTGCGCGGGCGCCTGCTCGCGAATGCCGAGATGGCGCCGCTGACCTGGTTCCGGGTCGGCGGACCGGCCCAGGTGCTGTTCACGCCGGCCGACGAGGCCGATCTCGCTCATCTCCTGGCGGGCCTGCCGCAGGAGATTCCGCTGACGGTGGTCGGGCTCGGCTCGAACCTGATCGTCCGCGACGGCGGCATTCCCGGGCTGGTGATCCGGCTCGGCGGCAAGGCCTTCGGCGAGATCACGATCGAACCGGGCGACCGGCTGCGGGCCGGCACGGCCGTGCCCGACGTCAAGCTCGCGCGGGCGGCGGCGGATGCGGCGCTCGACGGGCTGGCCTTCTACCGCGGCATCCCTGGCTGCATCGGTGGCGCGTTGCGGATGAATGCCGGCGCGCATGGCGGCGAAACCACCGACGTGCTGATCGAGGCCCGCGGCGTGACGCGCGCCGGCGCGATCGTGACGCTCTCCCATGCCGAGATGGGCTTTTCCTATCGCAGCAGCGGTGCCGATACCCAGGACATCATCTTCACCTCAGCGCTTTTCCAGGGGCGGCCGGGCGACAAGGCCGAGATCCAGGCCGAGATGGACCGCGTCACCGCCGCGCGCGAGGCCGCGCAGCCGATCCGGGAGCGTACCGGCGGCTCGACCTTCAAGAATCCGCCCGGTGGCAAGGCCTGGCAGCTGATCGACGCGGCCGGCTGCCGGGGCCTGCGGCGCGGCGGAGCCCAGGTTTCGGAGATGCACTGCAACTTCCTGATCAACACCGGCGGGGCGACGGCCGCCGATGTCGAGGGGCTGGGGGAAGAGGTGCGGCGCCGGGTGAAAGAGCATTCCGGCTACGAGCTGCACTGGGAGATCAAGCGGATCGGAGTGGCCTGAGGGCCGCTCCGGCCGCCGCTGCGCGTCACCGCGCCGGTCGCCGCCCCCGCGAAGATTCCGCACGCGATCCCCATCTCCCGCGCACGAACTTTACCAAAAATTTACCAGCAGATCGAAGAGTGAGCGTTAACGGCGCATCAAGCAATCGGGTGCCGGGACGTCTGCAGAACCGCTATCCGCCGGGGCCTCGAAACAGCGTGTTTCACCCCTGCGAAGAGGCTCAGGACGGCCCGACGAGACCGAATCGGCTCAGTGCCCGCCCTGGCTGCCCATGCGGGCTCAACTTCGGTGAACGCGTCACATGGATGGTGGAGGACGCCTCCCTCGATCGGTGAAGTCGGCAGCCGCCCTCGCGGCTGGGCGCCTTCCGGTGCCGGCCCCCGGGCCGCAGCTGCTCGTCGGCGAGCGGACCGGACGCTGGCTGCGCCGTTCGCGCCGCAGCGCGGTCGCCGTGCCGCTGGCGCAGCGCCTGCCGCGTCGGCTGGGGACGTGGCTCGCCCTCAGCTTCCTAAGCCTCAGCCTCGGCGCCGGCACCGTGCTCGGCGGCCATGTCGAGACCCTGCGTGCGAATTACGGTGAGCCGCATCACATGCTGGCCCGCCTCGTCGGCTTCGGCATCGACCGTGTGACGATCTCGGGCATCGCCGAGCTGTCCGAGGTCGAGGTTCTGGTCGCGGCGGGAATCGATTCCAAGACCTCGCTCGCCTTCTTCGACGCAGACCAGGCGCGCCGCCGCCTGGAGGCCGCCCCGCTGATCCGCGAGGCGACCATTCGCAAGCTCTATCCGGGCGAGGTCGCGATCACGCTGGTGGAGCGCGAGCCCTTCGCGCTCTGGCAGGTCAAGGGCGAGCTCTTCGTCATCGCCGCCGACGGGACCGTGATCGACAAGATGGATGACGGCCGTTTCGCGCATCTGCCGCTGGTCGTCGGCCCAGAGGCCAACAACCGGGCGCGCGAATATCTCGCCCTGCGCGGTCAGGCCGGGCCGCTCGCCCCGCAGATCAGGGCGGCGACGCTGGTCGCCGGCCGGCGCTGGAACCTGAAGCTCGAGAACGGCATGGACGTGCGTTTGCCCGAGGTCGATCCCGGGGCCGCGGTGAAGCGGCTCGCCGCTCTGCAGGCCGATTACCGGATCTTCGACAAGGATCTGCTGGCGATCGATCTGCGCCAGCCCGACCGCGTCGTGATGCGGCTGACGGAAGAGGGCGCCGCCGCCCGCGCCGAGCAGCTCAAGAGCAAGACCAAGAAGAAGGGAGGCGAGGCATGAACCACGTCACCTCCCAGGGCCTGACGCCGCGGATGCGTCCGCTCTCGTCGCGCAAGAGCGCGACGCTGTCGATTCTCGACATCGGCACGAGCAAGGTCGTCTGCCTGATCGCCGAGTTGAACCCGGCCGAGGCCAATGAGCGGCTGCGCGGTCGCACCCATGTCGCGCGCATCATCGGCATCGGCCACCAGCGCTCGCTCGGCCTCAAGGGCGGCGCGATCATCGATCTCGAAAGCGCCGAGAAGGCCATCCGCGCCGCGGTCGACGCCGCCGAGCGCATGGCCAAGGTCGAGGTCCAGTCGGTCATCGTCAACCTGACGGGCGGGCGCCTGGCCTCGCAGCATTACGCGGCCAGCGTCGATCTGCGCGCCGGTTCGGTCGGCGACTCCGACGTCAAGCGCGTGCTCGCCCATGCCGCCACCCATGCGCTGCGGCCGGGCAAGGCTGTGCTCCACGCCCTGCCGACCGGCTATGCGATGGACGGCGTGCCCGGCGTGCTGGATCCCCGCGGGCTGATCGGCAGCAAGCTCTCGGTCGACATGCATGTCGTTGCCAGCGAGGCCTCGGCTGCGCGCAACGTCATGCTGGCCGTCGAGCGCTGCCATCTCGAGGTCGAGGCGGTGGTCGCGACCCCCTATGCGTCTGGCCTCTCGGTCCTGGTCGACGACGAGGCCGAGATGGGCGTCGTCGTGGTCGACATGGGCGGCGGCACCACCAGCCTCGGCGTGTTCTCGGGCGGGCATCTGATGCATGCCGACGCGATTGCGGTCGGCGGCAACCACATCACCATGGACGTGGCGCGCGGTCTCTCGACCCGCGTCGCGGCCGCCGAGCGCCTCAAGACGCTGCACGGCTCCTGCATTTCCAGCGCCTCGGACGAGCGCGACATGATCTCCGTGCCGCAGGTCGACGACGACGAGCGCGACGCGCCCAACCATCTGCCGAAATCGCAGCTGGTGCGGATCATCAAGCCGCGTGTCGAGGAGATCCTCGAACTGGTGCGCGACAGGCTGACCCAGGCCGGCTTCTCGGCCCAGGCCGGGCGACGCGTCGTGCTGACGGGCGGCGCCTGCCAGCTGACCGGCCTGCCCGAAGTGGCGCGCCGCATTCTCGGCGGGCAGGTCCGCACCGGCCGCCCGCTCGGCATCAAGGGATTGCCCGAAGCCGGCAAGGGCCCGGCCTTCGCGGCCTCGGTCGGCCTGCTGGTCTATCCGCAGGTGGCCCATGTCGAGCATTTCGAGCCCCGCGCGGGGCAGGCGTATTTCGCCACCGGAACGGACGGGTATTTCTCCCGTGTCGGTCGGTGGCTGAAGGAGAGGTTTCTGATCGGGCGCCGCGACGCGGCCACCCGTTCGAACACAGTGTGAGTACCGGCGAGCCCGCCTGCGGGGAAGCCACGGCGTCGAATGTAGCAATCGGGACGGCTCCCGCCAGGCGCCGGACAAGGGATCAAAAGAGGCAACCATGGCGATGAATCTGCAAGCCCCGGACATCCGGGAACTCAAGCCCCGGATCACCGTGTTCGGCGTCGGTGGCGCCGGGGGCAACGCGGTCAACAACATGATCGAGGCCGGTCTCGACGGCGTCGACTTCGTGGTCGCCAACACGGATGCCCAGGCTCTGGCCCTGTCGCGCGCCTCGCGCATCATCCAGATGGGCCTGCAGGTGACCGAGGGTCTCGGCGCCGGCTCCCAGCCCGAGGTCGGCCGCGCGGCCGCTGAGGAGGTGATCGACGAGATCCGCGATCATCTCGCCGGCGCCCATATGGTCTTCATCACCGCCGGCATGGGCGGCGGCACCGGCACGGGTGCGGCTCCTGCGATTGCCCGCGTCGCCCGCGACATGGGCATCCTGACCGTCGGCGTCGTCACCAAGCCGTTCCAGTTCGAGGGCCATCGCCGCATGCGCATGGCCGAGGCCGGCATCAGCGAGCTGAACGAGGCGGTCGACACGCTGATCGTCATCCCGAACCAGAACCTGTTCCGCGTCGCCAACGAGACCACCGGCTTCGCCGATGCCTTCGGCATGGCCGACCAGGTGCTCTACTCCGGCGTCGCCTGCATCACCGACCTGATGGTCCGTCCGGGTCTCATCAACCTCGACTTCGCCGACGTGCGCGCCGTGATGCGCGGCATGGGCAAGGCGATGATGGGCACCGGCGAGGCGCAGGGCGAGAAGCGCGCGCTGAACGCCGCCCAGGCCGCGATCAACAACCCGCTGCTCGACGACGTCTCGATGAAGGGCGCGCGCGGCCTGCTGATCTCGATCACCGGCGGGCGCGACATGAAGCTCTACGAGGTCGACGAAGCCGCAACCCGCATCCGCGAGGAGGTCGATTCCGAGGCCAACATCATCGTCGGCGCGACCTTCGACGAGGCGCTGGAAGGCATCGTCCGCGTGTCGGTCGTCGCCACGGGCATCGACAAGCCCGTGACCTCGCAGGCCGAGATCGACGAGACCGAGGCCCGCATCGCCCAGGTCGCCGAGCGCCTTAAGGCCGAGGCCCGCCTGCGCACCGCCGCTCCGGCCCGCCAGGCGGCTCCGGCTCCCGCGCCGGCTCCGGTCGAGCCCCCGATGGAGATGCGCATGACGCATGCGATCGAGGCCGATCCGCGCGCCGGTCTGCCCGAGGACATCCGCATCGCCCCGATCCAGCCGCGCCCCGTTATGGCCGCCGCTGCGCCCGAGCCGATGCGCCAGCCGGAGCCCGCTCCGATGCTGGAGGAGAGCTTCATCCCGCCGATGCCCGAGCGTTCGGTCGTCCGTCCGACCCGCATGCCGCGCGTCGAGGACCTGCCGATTCCGGCGCAGAACCAGATCAACGCTCAGCGCGGCGCTCAGGCCGCCCCGCTGCCGCCCAGCGCCGCCGACCAGAAGCGGATGTCCCTGATGCAGCGCCTCGCCTCCGTCGGCTTCGGCCGCAAGGAGGAGGAGGCGGTCGAGCCGGCGCCGATGCCGGTGCGCCAGGCTCCGCAGGCTCCTGCCATCCCGCAGGCGCCGAGCGCGGCGCATGCCGAATACATGCGCCGTCCGGCGGCCCCGGCCGCCCGCCCGGCTCAGGGCCAGCTCGATCCGCATGGCCGCGCTGCGCCGAATCGGACCAGCGAGGAGGATCATCTCGAGATCCCGGCCTTCCTGCGCCGCCAGGCCAACTGAGCGTAGCGGGCTTCCGAGCCACTGTAACATCGTCCCGGCGCGCCATCGGCGCGCCGGGATTTGCCTTGTCGAAAACCTCAATCATTCCAGTTCGATAGAGATCATCCGGGCGGCGCAGAAACCTGTAACAGAGCGAAAGAAAGCGTGATTTTGTGAGCATGCTCCGAAAGCTTATGTTGCGGCTGCACCACGACAGACGGGAGACGGGTTTTGCCCCTTCCCGGCCTCAGGACGCATCGCTGACGAACTGCCCCCACGGGACGCAAACCCGATGAGACGGCGTCGTTCGCGATCAGGATTGGATACCGGAATGAGCTTCGATCGGCAGACGACCCTGCGGGCCCCCGTGACCTTGACCGGCATCGGCGTCCATTCCGGAGCTCCCGCAACGATCTGCCTCAAGCCCTCCAGCGCGAACTCGGGAATCGTCTTCCTGCGCCAGGGCCTCGAGGACGCGCCCTCGCAGCTCATCCACGCCAAGCACACCAAGGTCAGCGCGACCGAGCTGTGCACCGTCATCGGTGACGGCGCCTCCGCTTCGGTGGCGACCATCGAGCATCTGATGTCGGCCTGCGCCGGTCTCGGCCTCGACAACGTGCTGGTCGAGATCGACGGGCCCGAGATGCCGATCATGGACGGCAGCGCCGCCGAGTTCGTCGCCGCCATCGAGGCCACCGGCCTCGTCGGCCTCTCCGCGGCGCGCCGCTATCTGCGCATCCTCCAGCCGGTTCGCGTCCAGCATGGCCGGGCCTTCGCCGAGCTGCTGCCGGCCAAGACCGGCTTCCGCCTCGATGTCGAGATCGACTTCGACACCAGCGTCATCGGCCGCCAGCGCAAGGTCTTCGATCTCGAAGCCTCCGCCTATGCCGAGGAAATCTCCCGCGCCCGGACCTTCGGGTTCATGCGCGATGTCGAGCAGCTCTGGAAGGCCGGCTTCGCGCTGGGCGCCTCGCTCGACAACACCGTCGCCGTGGGTGACGACAAGGTGATCAACCCCGAGGGCCTGCGCTATGGCGACGAGTTCGTCCGCCACAAGGTTCTCGACGCGATCGGCGACCTCGCGCTCGCCGGCTACCCGATCATCGGCGAGTTCCGCTCCTATTGCGGCGGCCACCGGATGAATGTCCGCATCCTGGAGGCGCTGTTCGCCGACCGCGCCAATTACGCGATCGTCGAGGCCGAGCCGGTCTATGCGGCTCCGCGTGCGGTCCAGATGGCCGCGGCTGCTCCCGCCGCCTTCGCGCCGGACGTGCACTGAGCGTCACGCGCCACCGCGCCTTCCTGTCGCCGGTTTTCTGTCGAATAGACGTCGCCGTTGCCGCGGGCCTTCGCTTTCGGCAGTGGCGCGTCTTCGGCGTCTGAGGTAAGGCATGCATCCCCAACGAGCGGGGACGAAGACATGAGGACGGACGACGTGAGCGTCATGCGGCTGAACAACCCGACATCCAAGCGCACCGGATCGATGGCGCGGGGCACGGCCCTGGCGCTGGGCGCCGCCATGCTGCTGGGCGGCTGCGACACGGTTTCCTCGCTCAATCCCTTCGACCGGCCCGAGGTTTACAAGCCCGAGGTCAAGGAGGTCGTCCCGGCCGACAGGCTCTACAATGAGGGCCTCGCGCGGCTGCAGAATGGCGACAGCGAAGGCGCGTCGAAGAAGTTCGACCAGATCGACAAGGAGGCGCCGTTCTCCCCCTATGCGCGCAAGGGGCTGATTCTCGCCGCCTACACGAACTACCAGGCGTCGAAGTGGGAGGAGACGATCACCGCCTCCAAGCGCTTCATCGCGCAGAACCCGGCGAGCCCGGATGCAGCCTATGCGCAGTATCTGATGGCGATGTCCTATTACAACCAGATCCCGGACGCGACGCGCGACCAGGAGCGGACCCAGCTGGCCATCGCCGCCTTCGAGCAGCTGATCCAGAAATATCCGAAGTCGGAATATGTGCTCGACGCCAAGGAGAAGCTCCTGGTGGCGCGCGACCAGCTCGCCGGCAAGGAGATGAATGTCGGGCGCTTCTATCTCGAGCAGCGCAACTACACCGGCGCGGTGAACCGCTTCCGCGAGGTCATCATCAAGTACCAGACCACCCGGCATGTCGAGGAGGCGCTGATGCGTCTCACGGAAGCCTATATGGCGCTGGGCATCACCAACGAGGCGCAGACGGCCGCCGCGGTGCTGGGCCACAACTTCCCGGACAGCCCCTGGTACAAGGATGCCTATGTCCTGCTGGAAAGCGGCGGCCTTCAGCCGCGCGAGGATCGCGGCTCCTATATCAGCCGTGCCTTCCAGGGCTTCCAGCGTGCGGTGGTGGGTGTCGTCGGGTTCGGCGGCCGCCTCTGACCGCCCCGCATGAGGGTCGCCCGCGCATGCCCCGCCTCCTGAGCCTGCGCTGACCGCCATGCTGGTCCAACTGTCGATTCGCGACATCGTCCTGATCGACCGTCTCGACCTCACGTTTCGGGACGGGCTCAGCGTGCTGACCGGCGAGACCGGCGCCGGCAAATCCATCCTCCTCGACGGGTTCGCGCTGGCGCTCGGCGGCCGCGGCGATGGCGGGCTCGTGCGCCATGGCGAGACGCAGGGCCAGGTCAGCGCCGTCTTCGACCTGCCGGGCGACCATGCGGCGCGCCGGCTGGCCCAGGCCCAGGAGATCGACACCGACGGCGACCTGATCCTGCGCCGCGTGCAGTATGCGGACGGGCGCACGCGCGCCTTCGTCAACGACCAGCCCGTCAGCGTCCAGATTCTCAGGATGATCGGCGCGGCCATCGTCGAGATCCACGGCCAGCATGACGACCGGGCGCTGACCGACCCGGCGCAGCATCGCGTCATCCTGGATGGCTTCGCCGGGCTGGAAGCGCAGTCCGATTCGGTCATTGCCGCCAGCGACACGCTCAAGCGCGCGCGCCAGGCCCTGCAGGCGCAGCGCATGCGGGTCGAGGCGGCGCGCAAGGAGGCGGATTTCCTGCGCCATGCGGTCGCCGAACTCGGCAAGCTCGCGCCGCAGCCCGGCGAGGAGGAGGCTCTCGCCGCCCAGCGCCAGGGTATGATGCAGGCCGAGAAGGTCGCCCGCGACCTGATCGATGCCCATGAGGCGGTGGCCGGGCAGGGCTCGCCGATCGCCGCGCTCTCGGCCGTCCTGCGCCGGCTGGAACGCCGGGCCGGCCAGGCGCCGGCGCTGATTGACCCCTCGCTTGCTGCGCTCAACACCGCGCTCGTCGCGCTCGAGGAGGCGGGCGAGACGCTCGCCGCGGGAATGCGTGCGGCCGAATATGATCCGCGCGAGCAGGAGCGTGTCGAGGAGCGGCTCTTCGCTCTGCGTGGCGCCGCGCGCAAATACGATGTGCCGGTCGAGGGGCTGGTGCCGCTGGCGCAGAGCATGACGGCCGATCTGGCCGCTCTCGACGACAGCGAAATCTCGCTCGGCCGATTGGAAGAGGACCTCGTCCGCGCCGAGGCGGCCTATGTCGGGCTTGCGGGCAAGCTCTCCGCCGCCCGCCAGAAGGCGGCGGCGAAGCTCGACGCCGCGGTCAAGGCCGAACTGCCGCCGCTCAAGCTGGAGCGCGCCCGCTTCATCACCCGGATCGACAGCGACGAGACGGCGCGCGGTCCCGAGGGCTTCGACCGTGTCGAGTTCTGGGTCGAGACCAATCCGGGCACACGGCCCGGCCCGATGATGAAGGTGGCGTCCGGCGGCGAGCTCTCGCGCTTCATGCTGGCGCTGAAGGTCGTGCTGGCCGAGCGCGGCTCGGCGCCGACGCTGGTCTTCGATGAGATCGACACCGGGGTCGGCGGCGCGGTCGCGGACGCCATCGGCGAGCGGCTGGCGCGGCTCGCCGGCAAGGTCCAGGTGATCTCGGTGACCCATGCCCCGCAGGTCGCCGCCAAGGCGGCCCAGCATTTCCTGATCGCCAAATCGGCGCTGGCCGGCGACGCCGCCTCACGCACGGTGACGCGCGTGACGGGGCTGGAAGACGAGGCACGGCGCGAGGAGATCGCCCGCATGCTGGCAGGCGCCAGCATCACCGAAGAGGCGAGGGCAGCCGCCGGGCGGCTGCTGGAGGCGGCGGGCGTGCGGGGATAAGTCCGCCGTTCAGGCCGCCGGCACCAGTTCGAAGACGTCGCCGACACGCCTCACGGTCTTGAATCCATCGACGTGACCGCCGGAGACGATCCAGCCATGGTCGCTCGCGCGCCCGAGGATTTCGCGACGTGTCGCGACCGCGACCGCGCCATCGAAATCGAACACGAGCCCGACATCGGGATCGGCCGCCTGCAGCGTCTCCAGATGGACCGCATCGCCCCAGAGCAGCAATTCGCGCCCGCTATTCTCGATCAGATAGCCGCTCTGGCCGTGGGTATGGCCCGGCAGCGGGATCAGGGTCACGCCCTTGAGGATGTCACCGGAGCCGGTGACGGCGTCGACGCGCTCGGGGTAGAGGCGCAGGAGCGTCTCGGCGATGGCGAAGCCGCCGCGACGGTTTTCCGGTGTGCTCAGGCGCTTGTCCGCGTCGGTGAAGAAGCTGAGCTCCGTGGCCGGCACGAGGATGCGCGCATTGGGGAAGTAGGGCGCCTCGCCATCGAACAGGCCGAGCGCGTGGTCGCCATGGAGATGGGTGATCAGAACGCGGTCGACGCTGTCACGCGTGATACCGAGCGCCTCTAGGGCGGTGCGGGCATGGCCATAGGCCTCGCCCCAGGACGTGCCTGTCCCCGCATCGACGAGGGTGATGCCGCCCGGCCCGCGCAGGAGGAAGCAGTTGACGACGATGCGCAGTGTCGGCCGGCCCCATGCCGCGATGGCGCCGTCGCGCGCGGCCGGGCCGGTGGCATGCGTCAGCACGTCGATGGGGGCCTCGTAGAAGCCGTCATGCAGGATCGAGACATCGTAGAGACCAAAGCGCCGTGTCTGCCGATCCATGAAAGCCGTCCCTGTTCCGCGGGATGCCGATCACAGCGCAGGGCGTCGCGCCTTGGCAAGGCGGGAGGCCGGGCGGTCGCCATGTGCCTCAGTTCTGCGGGATGAACTGCGCGTCGCTGATGGTGAAGGCGCCATGCGCCGGCTGCACTGTAAATTCGAGTGCGCCGCGGCAGCCGGCCGCGGCGGCAGCTCCGGGCTTTGCACAATGGCGTTCGAGATAGGTGATCGTGTCCTGTGGCATGCCGGCATCGTCGAGGCGCACGCTGCCGCTGGCGTCGCTGGCGAGGCCGCCGCGGGCCATGGTGAAGCCGGAGACGGTGACGTTCTCGATGCGGACGAACAGGCCTGCGAGCTCGGCGCGGCGCTGCTTGACCGCGGCCAGCGTCATCATCTGCGCGCCGTCCTGGGCATGGGCCTGTGCGCTCGCCGCCAGCATCCCCGCCACGATTATCCACCGCATCCGCATCGCTCTCCTCGCAAGGGGCGGCGGAATCGCGCGGCGGGCCTGAGTCGTCAAGGGCACAAGGGCCCACCACTCCCGCTCCGTCATTCCGGGCGAGCGAAGCTAAGAAGCGAAATCCATCCTGGGATGCTGCGCTCGGGGATGGATTCCGGTGCGGCGGCGCGGGCGCGGCTCGTCCGGAATGACGGCCCGATCAGATCGCAGGGTGTACCCCTTTCACGCTGCGATTGCCGCCCCGGTTTCTTTTCGTCGGCTTTTGCGCTATGAGCCCCGCAATCGATGGCTGCGCCTTGCGCCCGTCGCCGACATCCTGCGCCGTCATTCCGATTCCGCGCCGTAACCCTAGGCCCTCTGTCCCATGTCCTTCCTGACCTCGAGTGCGCCGCTCGCGCGCGCGCTCGCCGAACGCAACTATTCCGAACCCACGCCGGTGCAGAGCGCCGTGCTGGAGGAGGCCGCCGCTGGCCGCGACCTGCTCGTCTCGTCGCAGACCGGCTCCGGCAAGACCGTCGCCTATGGCCTCGCCATCGGCGCGACCCTGCTCGGCGAGGCGGAGGCCTTCGGCCGCGCCGGCCAGCCGCTCGCGCTGATCATCGCGCCGACGCGCGAACTGGCGCTGCAGGTCCAGCGTGAGCTCGCCTGGCTCTACAAGCACGCCAATGCCCGCATCATCGCCTGCGTCGGCGGCATGGACCCGCGCCGCGAGGCCGCCCTGCTCGACGAGGGCGCCCATGTCGTCGTCGGCACGCCGGGCCGCCTGCGCGACCATATCGAGCGCCACCGTCTCGACGTCTCGGCGCTCAAGGCCGTCGTTCTCGACGAGGCCGACGAGATGCTCGATCTCGGCTTCCGCGACGATCTCGAATTTATCCTCAAGACCACGCCGGCCGAGCGCCAGAGCCTGCTGTTCTCGGCGACGCTGCCCAAGGCGATCATCCAGCTCGCCAAGAGCTACCAGAACGATGCGCTGCGCATCGAGGTCGCGGGCACGCCCGGCGGCCATGCCGACATCGATTATCGCGCGATCCGCTGCTACCCGAAGGAAGCCGAGCTCGCGGTGGTCAACCTTCTGCGCTTCCACGATTCGCCCTGCTCGCTGGTGTTCTGCAACACCCGCAACGCGGTGCGCCATCTCGAGGCGATCCTGCTGGAACGCGGCTTCTCGGCCGTGGCGCTTTCGGGCGAGCTCTCGCAGAGCGAGCGCAATTCGGCGCTGCAGGCGCTGCGAGACGGCCGCGCGCGCGTCTGCGTCGCGACCGACGTCGCCGCCCGCGGCATCGACCTGCCGGGCCTGACGCTGGTGATCCATGCCGAGCTGCCCAACGACCCGGAGGTGATGCAGCATCGCTCCGGCCGCACCGGCCGCGCCGGCAAGAAGGGCACCAGCGTGCTGCTGGTGCCGCCGTCACGCCGCCGCAAGGCCGAGATGCTGCTGGCCGAGGCCAAGGTCGAGGCCGTCTGGGCCGGCCCGCCAACGCAGGACGAGATCCGCGCGCTCGACCAGGAGCGGCTTCTGAGCGACCTGATCCTGACCGGCGAGCCGGGCGAGGTCGATGCCGCGATGGTCGAGGCGCTGCTGGCCGGCCGCACGGCCAACGAGATCGCGGCCGCGCTGGTGCGGATCTACCGTGCGCGCCTGCCGGCCTCCGAGGAGGTCGGCGACCCGAACTATGCGCGTGACGAGCGTCGCCCTGCCCGGGCGCGTGAGGATTACGCGCCCCGCGAAGGCGCGCGCTTCGGCGAGCACCGCGAGGGCAGCCCGCGCGCGGATGGTCCGCGCAAGGCCGGTCCGCGTGGCGACACCGTCTGGTTCCGCCTCAGCGTCGGCCGCAAGGACGGCGCCGATCCGCGCCAGCTGCTGCCGATGCTGTGCCGCCGCGGCAAGATCACCCGCGACGAGGTCGGCGCGATCCGTATCTTCGACAAGGAGACCAAGGTCGAGATCGATGCCGATGTCGCCGAGCGCTTCTACGAACTGGCCAAGGCCGTCGACCGCGACAAGATCGCGATCGAGCCGGTGACCGGCGAGGAGGAGCGGCGCCCGGCCAAGCCGTTCGCCGAGAAGGGGAGCCATGCGCCCGCGCCCTACGCCAAGCCCGAAGGCGATGCGCGTCCGGCCCGGGCTTACGAAAAGAAGCCCTACGAAAAGAAGCCGTACGAGAAGAAGCCCTATGAGGGCGGGGACAAGAAGCCCTACGCCAAGAAGGCGTATGAGCCCAAGCCCTACGAGGCCAGGGCCGACGCCAAGCCTTATGAGGGCGGCGAGAAGAAGCCCTATGAGGGCAAGAAGAAGGCCTATGAGGGCAAGTCGAAGCCCTTCGGCGCCGCCAAGGCCTATGACCCCGTGCGCAGCGACCGCGAGGCGCTGTCGGACCCCAATGTGTCGTTCCGCTCAGGCCCGAAGCCGCGCTTCGACAAGCCTGGCTTCGACAAGCCGGCCGGCGACAAGCCCTATGGCGAGAAGAAGCCCTATGCGCCGAAGCCTTTCGGCGCCGGCAAGTCGGGTGCCGGCAAGTCTTTCGCCGGCAAGGCGCCCTTCAAGGGCAAGAAGCCGCGCTGAGGCACGGCAAGCCCGATTGTCGGGCGCTGTCCGCCTTCCTCAGCGCAGGCCGAGGAAGGACAGGATGGCCAGAACCACGACGATCAGGCCGATGATGTAGACGATGCTGTGCATGGCAGAAGCCCCCGTTGTCGCAGCGGGAGGCTCGTCCCGCCGCTCTGTCGATGATGGGCAGGAAACCGCGCTTTTGCGCGAAAGTTCCCGCCCGACAGCGGTGGCCCTCCGGGCTCAGCCGTCGACGACCTTGCGGTAGAGATGCCAGCTCGCATGGCCGAGCACGGGCATGGCCACGATCAGGCCGACGAGCAATGGCAGGCAGGCGAGCACGAGCAGGCCGGTCACCATCAGCCCCCAGATCATCATGACGCGCGGATTGCGCTCGACGGCGGCGATCGAGGTTCGCACCGCCGTGGCGACGTCCACCCGCCGGTCGATGAGGTGCGGGAAGGACACCACCGAGATCGAGAAGGCGACGATCGCGAAGAGCAGCCCGACGGCGTTGCCCACCACGATCATCGTCCAGCCGTCGAAGGTGGTGAAGACGGCGCGCAGGAAGTCCAGCGTCGAGACGTCCGCCGGCAGGCCGAGCAGACCCTGGTAGATGAACCAGGCACAGGCCAGCCAGGCGAGGAAGAGCCCGGTCAGCATCGCGCCCAACAGCAGGATCTGGCCGATCGCTGGCGAGCGCAGCAGGGCAAAGGCGTGCTCCCAGCTCGAATCGAGATGGCGCTCGCGCCGCCGGCTGATCTCGTACAGCGCGATCGCCGCGAAGGGCCCGAGCAGCGCAAAGCCGCCGAGCAGCGGGAAGAGCAGCGGGAAGATGTTGAAGCTCACCGTCGCCTGCGCCAGCAGCACGCCGATGACGGGGTACATCAGCGCGACGAAAGCGAGATGGCTCGGCTGTGCCTTGAAATCCTCCCAGCCCAGCCTCAGCGCCTCGCGCAGATCTCGGGTGGTGATGGTGTTGACGCGCGGCAGGGCAGGCGTTTCCCCGCGTGGAACGCTGTGCAGATGGACGTCGAGATTGGCCATGGCGTGTCTCCCGGTTGCGGCCCGGTTCGCCTTGCAGCCCTTGACGCGATCCTTGGGTCAACGGCCGATAGGCGTCGAGCTTCCAATTCCCAGCTGAGGCAGGATAGCCCAAAACTGACGTGCTGTCGCAGGGGGCGGGAACACGAATGCGGGATGAGGTGAGAGCCGGCGCTGCTGACTTCCCACGACGCGGGATTCTCGCCTAATGAGGGGCCATGAGCGAGCCTGAACCCATCCCCGTCACCGAACTCACCTCCCGCCAGGCCCGGGCCGAGCACAAGCGGCTGGCCGAGGCGGTCGAGGCGGCCGACATCGCCTATCACCAGAACGACGCGCCGGAGATGGACGACGCGGCCTATGACGCGCTGCGGCGCCGGCTGGTGGCGATCGAGGAGGCATTTCCGGCGTTGAAGGCGGCCTCCGTCAGCGCCAAGGTCGGCGCCAAGGCGTCGGGCAAATTCGCCAAGATCCGCCACCGCGTGCCGATGCTCTCGCTTGACAACGCCTTCACCGACGAGGCGGTGGCGGAATTCGTCCAGCGCGTGCACCGCTTCCTCGGGCGCAAGGACGAGGAGCCGATCGCCTTCACCGCCGAGCCCAAGATCGACGGGCTGTCGCTCTCGCTGCGCTATGAGAAGGGCGCGCTCGTCCATGCCGCGACGCGCGGCGACGGCGAGGAGGGCGAAGACGTCACGGTCAACGCCCGCACCATCGCCGAGATCCCGCAGACATTGGCGGGAACTGATGTGCCCGCCGTCGCCGAAGTGCGCGGCGAGGTTTATCTGGGCCATGCCGATTTCGCGGGGATCAACGAGCGCCAGCGCGAGAAGGGGCTTCCCGAATTCGCCAATCCGCGCAACGCCGCGGCGGGCTCGCTGCGCCAGCTCGACGCGACGATCACTGCCTCGCGGCCGCTGCGCTTCTTCGCATACGCCTGGGGCGAGATGCCGGAGCTGCCTGCGCCGACACAGTCGGGCGTGGTGGAGGCGTTCGGACGCTGGGGCTTCCGCACCAATCCGCTGATGAAGCGCTGCGAGAGCGTCGAGGCGCTGATTGCGCATTACCGACTGATCGAGAGCCAGCGCGCGACGCTCGGCTACGACATCGACGGCGTCGTCTACAAGGTCGACGATCTCGCGCTTCAGGCGCGACTCGGCTTCGTCTCGCGGGCGCCGCGCTGGGCGATCGCGCATAAATTCCCGGCGGAACTCGCGACGACGGTGCTGGAGGCGATCGAGATCCAGGTCGGGCGCACTGGTGCGCTCTCGCCGGTGGCGCGTCTGCGCCCGGTGACGGTCGGCGGCGTCGTCGTCACCAATGCGACGCTGCACAATGAGGATTACATCCGCGGCTACGACTCGAAGGGCGACCGCATCCGCGACGGCGAGCCGCCGGACATCCGCGTCGGCGACACGGTGACGGTGAAGCGCGCCGGCGACGTGATCCCGCGGGTGGCGGCGGTCGATCTGTCGAAGCGGCCGGCGGACGCGAAGCCTTACGCCTTCCCGACGCTGTGCCCCGCCTGCGGCAGCCATGCGACGCGGGAGATCAATCCACGCTCCGGCAAGGAAGACGCCGTGCGCCGCTGTACCGGCGGGCTGATCTGCCCGGCCCAGGCGGTCGAGCGGCTGAAGCATTTCGTCGCGCGCGACGCGCTCGACATTGACGGGCTCGGCGACAAGCAGATCGAGTTCTTCCACGACGATCCCGACCTGCCGGTGAAGGAGCCGGCCGACATCTTCACGCTCGCGGCGCGCGACGCCGCCAATCTCAAGAAGCTGAAGGACAAGGAAGGCTTCGGCGCGCAGAGCGTGGCGAAGCTCTTCGCCGCGATCGAGGAGCGCCGGACGCCCCCGCTCAATCGTTTCATGTTCGGGCTCGGCATCCGCCATATCGGCGAAACCAATGCCCGCCTGTTGGCGCGCCATTACGGCTCCTTCGAGGCGCTGCGGGCGGCCGGGCTGGCGGCGGCCGACCCGACCTCGCCCGAGCGGCAGGAACTCGACGCGATCGATGGCGTCGGGCCCACCGTGGTCGAGGCGCTGACGGACTTCTTCGGCGAACCGCATAACGAGCAACTGCTCGACCGCCTGCTGGAACAGGTGACGCCGCAGCCGCTGGAGGCGGTGGCGTCCGCCAGTCCGGTCGCCGGCAAGATTGTGGTCTTCACCGGCGCGCTCGAGCGCATGACCCGCGACGAGGCCAAGGCGATGGCGGAACGTCTCGGCGCGAAGGTCGCGGGCTCGGTCTCCTCAAAGACCGATCTGCTGGTGGCGGGGCCGGGCGCGGGCTCGAAGCTGAAGGATGCGCAGAAGCATGGCGTCGAGGTGATCGACGAAGCCGGCTGGTTCGACCTGGTCGGCGCATGAAAAAGCCGCCGGTCGAAACCGGCGGCTGGTCATCGCTAAGCCCAGGCTCAGCGGTTGGTGCGATGGCGGTTGTAATGGCGGCGCTGGTGCTTGGTGCGCACCGCGGTCTTCTGCGGCACGCCGAGGACGCCCTTGACGCCACCGGCCACGCCGCCCGCGACGCTGCCGACAACTCCACCGACCGCACCACCGACGGGGCCGGCCGCCTCATTGCCGACGCGGGCGCCGGTCTGTGCGCCACGGGGCACGCCCTGGGCGCTGGCGACAGCGGGGATGGCCAGAAGGGCGGCAGCGAAGAAGAGGGCGGTCGGACGAATGGTCATGGCAGATTCTTTCAGTGTCGGAAGAGGCTCGTGGCCCCTCGTCTCGGAACGTCTGCGCCTGTGGTCCTGTTCCCCCGGCGGGCTGATGCACCCGATCACTTTTCTTCAAGACGGCCCCGGCCCGATCGGGTTTAACCTCGCGCCATGGATCTGATCACGCAGGAACAGGCGCTGGCCGAGACGCCGCTGAAGGCGGGAGAGCGGGCGCATCTCTTCGCCGCCCGCCGTTTCGACGGGCTGGAGTTCCTGGCGGCGACCTTTCGCACCCATGCCTATGCGCCCCACGCCCATGACACCTTTGCGATCGGGACGATCCTGAGCGGTTGCGAGGTCTGGCATGCGCGCGGGCGGAAGCTCTATGCCGGGCCCGGCGATCTCGTGATGAACCAGCCGCTCGATGTCCATGACGGGGCGCCGAGCGAGGGCGGCTATCGCTACCGGATGAGCTATCCCGGCCTCGAGCTGATGCAGGAGCTGGCGGCTTCGCTGACCGGGCGCGAGAGCGTTGGCACGCCCTTCTTCCGAGAGCCTGTCGTGCACGATCCGGAAGGGGCTGCGCTGTTCGCCGCCGCCCATCGCCTGCTGGAGGAGGGCGCGGATGCGCTCGCGGGCGAGGAGGCGCTGCTGCGGGCCTATGCGGCGATGCTGGTGCGCCATGCCGATCTCGGTCCCCGCCCGATCGGGCGCGAGCCCGGCCCGGTTGATCGCGCGCGGGCGCTGATCGAGGCCAGGTATGACGAGGACCTCTCGCTCGCCGAAATCGGCGCCGCGGTCGGCCTGCCGCGGCATCATCTGATCCGCGCCTTCCGGGCTGAGACCGGGCTGACGCCGCATGCCTTCCTGGTCGATGTGCGGGTACGGCGCGCGCGCGACCGCCTGCGTCGCGGGGAGGCGCCCGGCGCAGTCGCCGCCGCCACGGGTTTCAGCGACCAGGCGCATCTCACCCGCGCCTTCAAGGCCAGGCTCGGCGTGACGCCGGGCGTCTTCCGCGCCGCCCATCTCTCCTGAAGGCCCATCGCGATGTCCACCCTGCGCGACGATGCCCGGCGGGGCTTCAGCGACATCTGGCCGGCCATGCTGGCGGCGGTGCCGATCGGGCTGCTGCTCGGCGCGCTCGCCGCCGGCAAGGGCCTGTCTCCGCTGGAGACGATGGCGATGAGCGTGCTCGTCTTCGCGGGAGGCGCGCAATTCGCCGCGGTCGAGCTCTGGGCGACACCGGCGCCGATCGGCGCGATCGTGTTCTCGACGCTGCTGATCAATGCGCGGCATGTGCTGATGAGCGCCTCGCTGGTGCCGAAGCTCGCGGGCTTCTCGCGCGGGCAGACAGCGCTCGGGCTCTATTTCATGGCCGACGAAAACTGGGCGCTCGCCGAGAAGCGGGCGCGCACCCACGCTCTGACGCCGGCCTACTGGTTCGGGATGGTCGTGCCCTTTGTGACCTGCTGGGTCGCGACTTCGACGCTAGGCACGGTTGTCGGCGCAGCGCTGGGCGATCCGCGCCGATTCGGGGCCGATTTCGCCTTCACGGCCCTGTTCATCGCGCTGGTCGCGGCCTTCTGGAAAGGGCGGGTGACGTTCTGGACGGTCGCCGCCGCGGGTCTGGCCTCGGCGCTGACCTACCGGCTGATCGGGCCGCCCTGGCATGTGCCGGCGGGCGCGCTCTGCGGACTCGCCGCCGCCTGGCTCGCGGCCGGCTCGGGCGTGGACGCCGAGCCTGCGCCGGAGGTCCGCCCATGACGCTCGACCCGCACAACCTGCTCGCCATCCTGGGCATGGCGATCGCGACCTATGCGACCCGCCTGGCGGGGCTCGCGCTCGCGGGCCGGTTAAAACTGTCGCCGCGCGCCCAGGCGGCTTTCGATGCGATTCCGCCCGCGGTGCTCGTCGCCGTCATCGCGCCGAGCGCGCTCGCCACCGGCTGGCCGGAGACGGCGGCCGCACTGCTGGCCGCGGTCGCGGCGACACGCCTGCCGCTGCTCGGCGTCGTGGCAGTCGGCGTCGCCGCGGTGGTGGGGTTGCGGGCGCTGGCCTGACTCACTCGCGGATGATCGGGGTGACGGCGATGACCATGCCCTGTCCACTCACGGCCAGGTTGTAGCTGCGCGACAGGGCGGCTTTGAGCTGCGGCTCCGCGACGGCGATCTTGGCCTTGATATCGGCGGAGACGCCGCTGTCAGTCTTCTGCCGCAGGACGATGTCGCCGGTCTTGATCGAGAGGATCTGGTAGCGGGCCCAGTTCTCGCGCGAGATGTTCCGGCGCCAGTGGCTGCAGTCGCGCTTGAAGGCCCGGTCGGCGAAGAGCGTCTCAGCCTCCTGATAGCTGATGCTGCGATCGATCACATTGGTCAGCTTGTATTCGAAATGGTCGCTGAAATTGCCGCTGAGGCCGGCATTGACGAAGATGTTCTTGATGCCGCTGACGGCGCCGCTGGCCTCGAGCTGAAGCTCAGATCGAGGTCGGACTGCCTGGCATCGACCGGCAACACGGCATAGCGCGCCAGATTGACCTCGCAGAGACGCTCGAGGTTGACCGGGCGGGACCGGTCCTCGGTCGCCGTCTCGCGGGCGAAATAGAGAGAGCCGACATTGACGCCGGCGCGAGCGGGCCGAAGCTCGCGCCCGCCTGTCCCTCCTGCGAGATCCGGTTGCGGCGATGTCGCGCAGCCGGCCGCCAGCAGTCCGCATGCAATCGATAGAAAATGCCTGGTCATGGTCGCCCCCGCTCGAGAATGGCAGGGACGATAATGCTACCTAAGGTTGTGTCAATATCGATATTCTCTCATAGCGGCAGGCAGGCCTCTTCCAGCCACCCCTTTGCCTCGCCCTCGACCAGCCCCGCGAGCCGGCTCCAGACTTGCGCGTGATAGGCGTCGATCCAGGCGATCTCGCCAGCGTCCAGCAAGGCGCGCTCGATCAGCGCGCGCTCATAGGGGCACCAGGTGATGGTCTCGAAGCCGTAGATGGTGCGCTCGCCGCCCGGGATGGCGCGCTCCTCGACGACGATCAGGTTCTCGATGCGGATGCCGTAATGGCCTTCCTTGTAATAGCCGGGCTCGTTGGAGAGGATCATGCCGGGCTCCAGCGGCGTCGTGCCGAGCTTGGAGATCCGCTGCGGCCCCTCATGCACCGAGAGATAGCTGCCGACGCCATGGCCGGTGCCGTGGTCGAAATCGAACCCCGCCTGCCAGAGCGGCAGCCGCGCCAGCGCATCGAGCTGCGCGCCCGAGGTGCCCTTGACGAAGAGCGCGCGCGAGATCGCGATATGGCCCTTCAGCACGCGGGTGTAGCGGTCGCGCATTTCGGCGCAGGGCTCGCCGATCGCCATGGTCCGGGTGATGTCGGTGGTGCCGTCCTCGTATTGCCCGCCGGAATCGACCAGCAGGATGCCGGGCTCGATGGCCCGGTTGCTCGCCTCCGTCACGCGGTAATGCGGCAGGGCTGCGTTGGGGCCGGCGCCGGCGATGGTGGTGAAGGAGACGTCCTTGAGCAGGCCGGTCTTCAGCCGCTCGGCCTCGAGCGCCGCGACTGCGTCGATCTCGGTCAGACCGCCCTTGGGCGCCTCGCGCGCGATCCAGGCGAGGAAGCGGACCATCGCGGCGCCGTCGCGGAGGTGGGCGGCGCGGGCGCCGGCGAGCTCCGCCTCGTTCTTGCGGGCCTTCATCAGCGCGATCGGGTCCGTGCCCGCATCGGGCGTGCCGCCGGCGTCGCGGATCAGCGTGGCGAGTGCCGAGGCCGCTGTCGTCCCGTCGAGCCTGACCTTCGCCCCGGTAGCGCCCAGCGCCGCGAGCTGTGTCGCCAGAGCGGCCGGCGGCGCGATCTCGCCGACCGCGCCGATCGCGTCTCCGGCTTCGTTGGTGATCTTCTCCGGCGCCAGGAAGACGGTGGGGCGGCCCTCGCGCGGGACGATGGCGTAGCCCAGCGGCAGGGGCGTGTGCTCGACATCGCCGCCGCGGATGTTGAAGGTCCAGGCCAGCGCATGCGGGTCCGAGACGACGAGCGCATCGACCTTCGCCTTCGTCAGCGCCTCCTGGATGCGGGCGATCTTGCCGGCCGCGTTCTCCCCGGCGAAGTCGCCGCGATGGGCTTTGACGGGTGCGGCGGGGGGCGTCGGCCTGTCGTGCCAGATCGCATCGACCGGGTTGTGCGTCACCGCGACAAGCGTGCCGCCGGCTGATGCAGCCGCCTTCTCCAGCTTCGCGACGCCGTCGACCGTGTGCAGCCAGGGATCGTAACCGAGCCGCCCACCTGCCGGCAGGTTCTGCTCGATCCAGCGGTCGAGCGACGTTTCTTCCATCCGCGTCGGCGTGACGATGGCGGTGTCGGTCTGCTCGTAGGACTGGATGGTGTAGCGGCCGTCGACGATCAGCGCCGCCCTGTCGGCGAGGATGATCGCGTTGCCGGCGGAGCCCGTGAAGCCGGTCAGCCAGGCGAGGCGGGCCATATGGGCCGGGACATACTCGCCCTGGTGCTCGTCGGCACGCGGCACGATGAACCCCGCCAAGCCCTGCCTTGCGAGTTCCTGCCGCAGCGCGGCGATGCGCGGCGCGACCTGGGAGGGGTCGGTCGGCTCGGAGAAGGTCTGGAAGAGGCAGGCGGGGACGGCGGCAGGCGATTCGGGCATCGGGTGGATCCGGTTGAGCTTTGCGCCATCGTCGCGGCTGCTGGCGGCGATGGCGAGTCGAAATGGCGGATGCCCTCGCATGGCGCCTCCTCGAAACGCCGCCGCAAAAGCAGGCGTTTGCCACTTAGCTATGCGAATTCGTCACTCGTTAACGAAATCCTGCCGATCGCATGCGTTGGGTGCATATCTCGCATCTGCGAAGTCCCCTTTTCGCAAGTGCGAAGACGTACCACTTTGGTCGCATAAGAGAACGAGGAAGCGACCGGGACTGTCCTTCGTTTCGATTGAGGAGATGGATCCCCATGACTTATGTGCTGAACGATACCGCCGTCCTGCCCGCCACCGAGGTCAAGAAGACCGCGAAGGCCGCGGAAGGTTCGGGCTTCTGGCCGCGCCTGTACGCCGCGCTGATCGAGAGCCGCCGCCGCTCCGCCCTCCGCGAGCTGCGCGCCCACAGCTTCCGCATCAACGAAAGCGGCCTGCTGCTCGGCGGCATCCCGACCACCACGCTGTCGACCGACGAGACGCTGCCCTTCAACCGGTGAGCCTTGCCCCGTCCGGCGCATGACGCGCCGGGGCCTCTCTCTTTAAGCGCCGCTGATCCGGCGCCTTCCAAGGACTGGAACCATGATCGCCATCATCAAGCATGTTTACGAGACCATCCTCGACAGCGCGAAGTTCGCATCCGCCGTCTGGCACGACGCCCGCTCCATGCAGGCGGAAGCGGAAGCCAAGTACGGCCATATCGGCTTCTGATCCGCGATCCTTCGCGATGCTGGCCGCCTGACGCGACGTTCTGCGCTTCCGGTGCTCACGGACGATATGTCCGCTCCGCTCCGGTTCTCGAACGCCGCGCCATTCGGCTCAGCCTGGCGAAGGATCGGCAGCCCGTGACCTGCAATCAGGTCTGTGCGGTCGACTGACTATCGAAGGTGGCGTGGCCTCGGGGCTGCGCCGCCTTTTTTCATGACCAGCGTGGCCCAGCCCTCGCGCAGCGACCGGCGGGCGAGATAAAGCCCCTGGTGCCGGTAGGTCGAGACGACGCCGGCGACATCCATTTCGAGCAGGCCCGACAGGATCACCGTGCCGTCATCCGACATCACGCGGGCGATCGAGGGGGCGAGCTTCTTGAGCGGCCCGGCGAGGATGTTCGCGAAGACCAGGTCGAAATGGCCCGGCCGATCCGCCTTGGCGTGGCGCAACCCCGGCGCGACATAGAGATCGAGCGCATGCGGCGCGTGGTTGACGCGGGCGTTGTGCGCGGCGACCTCCACCGCGATGGCGTCGATGTCGCCGGCGACGACCTTGCGCTTCGTCTGCTTGGCGAGCGCGAGCGCCAGGATGCCCGTGCCGGTGCCCACATCGATCGCATGTCGCGGGCGGCGGCGTTTCAGTTCGGCATCGAGCGCGATCAGGCAGCCGGCGGTGGTGCCGTGATGGCCCGTGCCGAAGGCCAACGCCGCGGGGATCTCGATGCCGACATCGTTGATGCGGACCGCATCGCGGTCATGGTCGCCATGGACGAGGACGCGGCCGGCGCGGACGGGTTTCAGCCCGTCCAGGCTGGCGGCGACCCAGTCCTGCTGGTTGACCGTCTCGAACGGCGTGGAGTCGATGCTATCGCCGACGATCGGCCGCAGCATGTCGCGCACGGCCTCCTCGTCGGGATGCACCGCGAAGTAGATCTCGACCTTCCACGGCGCGTTGAGCGACAATGTGGTGACGCCGGTCTCGATCTCGAAGGCCGAGATCGCGGTTTCGGTTGGGTCGAAGACCTCGCCGAGCAGCTCGGTCAGCGCGCGCGCCTTCTCGCCGCTGGTCGAGAGTTCGAGGACGGTCGCGACCGTCGATGGCAGAAGACCTTCACGCATGGGCGCGGGATAGCAGGGTGATGCCGGCTTGTCATTCCGCTGCGGGTTGCAGCGCCACGTCCGGAGCCGGGATCAGGGCGATCACATATTTCGCCATCTCAGCCGCGATCTCGGGATCGGCCTTAAGCTCGCTCGGAGTGCGGGCACGCGGCACGCTGCGACCGTATTCCTCGATATCCTCGAACCAGAGCGCGACGGCCTCGGGCGCGTTGGCCAGCGCCTCATCGAGCGTGTCTCCGGCGGAGATGCAGCCTGGCAGGTCCGGGAACCAGACGCCGACGGCGAAATCGGGGCCCGCGTCCTCGATGATGGCGACGTAGTGGGTCATGTCAGTCGCGGGGCCAGCCTGCCAGCTTGTAGATCTTCAACACCAGGCCGGGACCGAAATTCTTCTTCGGATGCGGCACCGTGATGATGTCACGGACGCCGGACTTTTTGAAGACGTGGTGTGAGCCGGTTATGCGCACACACTCCCAACCCTCGCGCTCGAGACGGCGAATGATTTCGGCGCTGTTATAGAGCATTGGTGCCTCAATTGGATGGAGAAGCACCGAATAGCCTACAGGCAACACAGAAAATCGTCGCGAAAGCCGATGTATTAGTCCACAGAAATCTACTTAAGTAATTGACATCATTAACAAATAAAATCCTGCTTAGTTGGGCAATGAGAGGGACTGACGAAGCAGCCGCGTCTCACCCCGCCTTCTGCACGAAACTATCCAGCACCATCTTCCGCCCGGCCTTGTCGAAATCGACCGTCAGCTTGTTGCCATCGACGGAGGCCACCGAGCCGGGGCCGAATTTGACGTGAAAGACGCGGGCGCCTTCGTCATAGGCCGAGGAGCCCGAGGATTTGGCGGTAAGTTCGCCCTCGATGAGAAGCGCGCCGCGCTGACGGGTGTTGCCGAAGCCGCTCTGGCCGAAATTGGCGCCGTTTTCGGAGAAGCCGCTTCCCCTGGCCTTGTTCTCCTGGGCCCGCTGCCAGCCCGGCGTGTTGTAGGAGGAGCCGAAGCTCTCCATCCGGTCGAAGCGCGAGGCGCCATAGCCGCCCTGCGAGTAGTTCGACGCCGCCTGGACGACCTCGACATGCTCCTCGGGCAGTTCGTCGATGAAGCGCGAGGGCAGGCTCGACTGCCACAGGCCGTGGATGCGGCGGTTCGAGGCGAAATAGAGCTTCAGCCGCTTGCGGGCCCGCGTCAGCCCGACATGGGCGAGGCGGCGCTCCTCCTCCAGCCCGGCGCGGCCACTCTCGTCCAGCGCGCGTTGGTTGGGGAACAGCCCTTCCTCCCAGCCGGGCAGGAAGACGGTGTCGAACTCCAGACCCTTGGCGCCGTGCAGCGTCATGATCGAGACGCGCTCGGTGACGTCGCCATTGTCGGCGTCCATCACCAGCGAGACGTGTTCGAGAAAGGCCGGCAGATCAGGGAACTCGTCGAGCGAGCGCACCAGCTCCTTCAGGTTTTCGAGCCGCCCGGCGGCATCGGCCGAGCGGTCCTTCTGCCACATCTCGGTGTAGCCGCTCTCCTCCAGCACGAGTTCGGCAAGCTCGCCCTGGGGCATGTGCTCGGCGCGCTGCGACCAGCGGCCGAAGGCCTCGACCAGTTCGCGCAGGCTCGTGCGGGCCTTGGGCTTGAGCTCGTCGCTCTCGACGATGGCGCGGGCCGATTGCAGCAGCGAGAAGCCGGTGGCGCGGGCGTGGTTGTGCAGGATCTGGATGGTCGCGTCGCCCAGGCCGCGCTTGGGCTGGTTGACGATGCGCTCGAAGGCGAGATCGTCGGTGGGCGAGACGACGCAGCGCAGATAGGCCATGGCGTCGCGGATTTCGGCACGCTCGTAGAAGCGCGGGCCGCCGATGACGCGATAGGGCACGCCGGTCTGGACGAAGCGCTCCTCCAGCTCGCGCATCTGGGCGGAGATGCGGACCAGCACGGCGATCTCGGCGAGGTTGTCGCCTTTCAGTTGCATCGCCTCGATCTCGTCGGTGATCAGCCGCGCCTCTTCCTGGCTGTCCCAGGCGCCGGTGACGGTGACCTTCTCGCCGAGTTCGTCCTCGGTGCGCAACGTCTTGCCGAGACGCGTCTCGTTGCGGGCGATCAGCTTCGAGGCAGTGGCGAGGATGTGGCCGGTCGAGCGGTAGTTGCGCTCCAGCCGGATCACGGTCGCGCCCGGAAAATCGTGCTCGAAGCGCAGGATGTTGTCGACCTCGGCGCCGCGCCAGCCATAGATCGACTGGTCGTCGTCACCGACGCAGGCGATGTTGCGCCGCCCCTGGGCCAGCAGCCGCAGCCAGAGATACTGCGCCGTGTTGGTGTCCTGATACTCGTCGACGAGGATGTAGCGGAAGCGCTCGTGATAGAGGCTGAGCACATCGGCGTGCTCGCGAAACAGCGTCAGACAGTGCAGCAGCAGATCGCCGAAATCGACGGCATTCAGCGTCTTCAGCCGGTCCTGATAGGCGGCATAGAGCTTGCCGCCCTTGCCATTGCCGAAGACGGCGGCCTCGCCGGGTGCGACGTCCTTGGGCGCGAGCCCGCGATTCTTCCAGGAATCGATGAAGCCGGAGAGCATACGCGCCGGCCAGCGCTTCTCGTCGATGCCTTCGGCCTGGATCACCTGCTTCATCAGGCGGATCTGGTCGTCGGTGTCGAGGATGGTGAAGTCGCTGCGCAGATCGAGCAGCTCGGCATGGCGGCGCAGGATCTTGGCGGAGATCGAGTGGAAGGTGCCCAGCCACGGCATGCCCTCGGCGACGGCCCCGACGAGATGGCCGATGCGCTCCTTCATCTCGCGCGCGGCCTTGTTGGTGAAGGTCACCGAGAGGATCTGCGAGGGGAAGGCACGGTTGGTCGCGATCAGATGGGCGATGCGGGTGGTCAGCACGCGGGTCTTGCCGGTGCCGGCGCCGGCCAGCACCAACACGGGACCGTCGGTGGCCTCGACCGCCTGGCGCTGCTCCGGGTTCAGCCCGGCGAGATAGCCGGCCGCGGGCGCGGCCTGCGCGCGCGCAGCGAGGCCGCCGGGGCGGGGCAGGGGGGCGGAGGTGATGCTGTGGTCTGACAAGATCGGCGCTGCTCGTGCGTGATTCGTTCACGGTCAATATAGGGGCAGGTGGTCGTGATTGCGCCCTCGGGGCGCGACTTTCAGCCGTTGCGCCGTGGCTTGGCGATAGGGCGCGTCTGGGGCATCGTCGGGACCAGCCCAGACGAGGATCCCATGAGCCGTTCCCTGACAACCTTGCTGCGCCTCGTCGCCCTCGTCCTGCTCGCCGCGCCGCTGGCTGCCGGTGCCCAGACACGCCCGGCTCCCGACCCGCTGGCCGATTGCGAGCGGTTCGCCCTGGCCGAGTCGAAGCGCGATGGCGGCACGCTGAAAGCGGTGCGGATCGAGCGTGGCGACAGCCTGATCGACAACCGGTTCGACAAAAAGATCGGCGGCCAACACGTCGCGACCGAATACATCGCCTTCGCCGCTGTCGAGGATGCCGGGGGCAAGCGCCGCGCGCGGGTGGTCTGCCTTCACGCGGGCACGCCGGCCAACCGGGCGGTCTACTGGGTCGAGATCCCGAAATAGGGCGCGGCAATGGCCGCGCCCCGGAGGGTCGTCAGGCGGCGGGGTCGAAATTCATCGCGACGCCGTTGATGCAGTAGCGCAAGCCCGTCGGCGGCGGGCCGTCCGGGAAGACATGGCCGAGATGGCCGCCGCAATTGGCGCAGTGAACCTCGGTGCGGATCATGCCGAACTTGCGGTCTTCGGTGGTGCCGACGGCGCCTTCCAGCGGCTCGTTGAAGCTCGGCCAGCCCGTCCCGCTCTCGAATTTGGTGAGGTTGCGGAAGAGCGGCTGGTCGCAGCCGGCGCAGGAGAAGGTGCCGGGGCGCTTCTCGTAGTTGAGGGCGCAGGAGCCGGGGCGCTCGGTGCCGTGGCCGCGCAGCACATTGTACTGCTCAGGCGTCAGCTTCGCCCGCCACTCGGCGTCGCTGAGCTCATAGGGGTAGTGCTCCTGGGGCGCCTGGCTGCCGCCGAACATGCTCATCAGTCCCATTCCCGCTCTCCCTTTCGCGCGTTCCGAGTTCATCGTTCGCAGGATATGGGGGGCGGGCGGGCGGTTGTCAGCAGTGCCGGGCGCGCAGGAGGGTCACGATGCCGTTGACGCTCAGGCGTTGTCGCCGGCGATCGCGGCGATGACCGCGTCCGTGACCTCCCGCGTCGTCGCCTTGCCGCCGAGATCGGGCGTGTGGAAGGCCGGGTCGGCCGTCACCCGCTCGATCGCCCGCATCAGACGGGCCGAAGCCCCGGCCTCGCCGAGATGGTCGAGCATCATCGTCGCCGTCCAGAAGGTGCCGACCGGGTTGGCGATGCCCTTGCCCGCGATGTCGAAGGCCGAGCCATGGATCGGCTCGAACATCGAGGGGAAGGCGCGCTCGGGGTTGAGATTGGCGGTCGGCGCGATGCCGAGCGAGCCGGCGAGCGCGGCGGCGAGGTCCGACAGGATGTCGGCATGAAGATTGGTCGCGACGATGGTGTCGAGGCTGCCGGGCTTGATCACCATGCGCATGGTCATGGCGTCGACCAGCATCTTGTCCCAGGTCACGTCCGGGAACTCTGTGGCGACCTCAGCGGCGATCTCGTCCCACATCACCATGGCATGGCGCTGGGCGTTCGACTTGGTGACGACGGTGAGCAGCTTGCGCGGCCGCGCCTGCGCCAGCCTGAAGGCGTAGCGGATGATGCGGGCGACGCCGTGGCGCGTCATCATCGAGACGTCAGTCGCGACCTCCTCGGGGAAGCCCTTGTGGACGCGGCCGCCGACGCCGGCATATTCGCCTTCCGAGTTCTCGCGCACGATCACCCAGTCGAGCTCCGGGCCCGAGACGTGGCGCAGCGGCGAGGTGATGCCGGGCAGCACCCGCGTCGGGCGGACATTGGCGTATTGGTCGAAGGGCTGGCAGATCGCCAGGCGCAGGCCCCAGAGGGTGACGTGGTCGGGCACGTCGGGCGCTCCGACCGCGCCGAAGAAGATCGCGTCATGGTCCTTGATCTGCTCGCGCCCATCGGCCGGCATCATCAGCCCGGTGCGCTTGTAGTAGTCCGAGCCCCAGTCGAAATGGTCGAAGGCGAAGCCGAACGAGCCATCGCGGCGCGCCAAGGCTTCCAGCACCTCGATGCCGGCCGCAATGACCTCGACGCCGATGCCGTCTCCCGGGATGGCGGCGATGCGATGGGTCTTCATGACGCGTCTCTCCTCGAACCTGTCGTCCGCACCGTCTTTGCGAGCGAAGTCGCTGCGAGTCAACATTGCATTGCAGCTTCCATGGAAGATGCTAGTGTCGCTCTCGGAGGTACGGGATGGTGCTGCGCGGCAAGCCGGTCGAGCCAGTGGGGGAACGGGGCGCAAGCCTTGTCGACGCCGCCTATGGCGCGCTGAAGCATGCGATCCGCGAGAGCGTGTTTCCGCCCGGCTACCAGGCTTCGGCCGGCGAACTGGCCCTGCGGCTCGGCATGAGCCGTACGCCCGTGCATGAGGCGTCGCTGCGCCTGCAGGAGGAGGGGCTCGTCCGCATTCTGCCCAAGCGCGGCATCCTGATCTGCGCGCTCGCTCCCCATGACATCGCCGAGATTTACGAGGTGCTGATCGCGATCGAGGCCGGCGCCGCCGAGCTTGCGGCGCGGCTGCCGGACGCACCACGCCTCGCGCTGGCCGAGGATCTCGACCGCGCCACCAGCGAGATGGGGCAGGCTCTCGCCGCCGGCGACCTCGCCGCCTGGGGGCATGCCGACGAGACGTTTCACCGCCTTCTGGTCGAGCGCTGCGGCAATGGCCGCTTCGCGCGGATCATCCAGACGGTCAACGACCAGTCGCACCGCGCCCGCATGCTGACGCTCCGGCTGCGGCCGCGGCTTCCCGCCTCCGAGGCCGAGCATCGCGACACCAGCGACGCGATCCGCCGAGGTCTGCCGGATGCCGCGCATGAGGCTGCGCGGCGGCACCGCATCCGGGCCCGCGACGAGTTGCTGCCCCTCATCGAGAGCGTGGGCCTGCGGCACATGTGAGCCGTCGGCCCGTTCCAACCATCCCAGACCGCGGCCAACGCGGCATCAACCCACGGAGGAAACAATGCGTCGCCTGATCCTGGCCCTCGGGGCCGCTTTCGCCATGGCCGCCGCCCCCGCGGCCGCGCAGACTTATCCGACACGGTCGATCACGATGATCGTGCCCTTCGCCGCGGGCGGGCCGACCGACGTCATCGCGCGGATCGTCTCCGACCATATGGGCCGCACGCTCGGCCAGTCGATCGTGGTCGAGAACGTCGCTGGTGCCGGCGGCACCACCGGCTCGCTGCGCGTCGCCCGCGCGACACCGGACGGCTACACGATCATGATGGGCAATCTCGGCACCCATTCGGCCTCGGTCGGGCTGTATCCGAACCTCGCCTATGACCCGCGTACCGATTTCGCGCCCGTCATCAACACGGCCGGCACGCCGATGCTCATCTCGGCCCACAAGGACTTCCCGGCCAACACGCTGCAGGAGTTCGTCGCGCTGCTGAAGGCCAATCCGTCCAAATACAATTACGGCCATGGCGGCATCGGCTCGACCTCGCATCTGACCTGCGTGTTCTTCCACCATCTGATCAAGGCGCCGGTGCAACAGGTGCCGTTCCGCGGCTCCGGCCCGGCGATGAACGCACTGCTCGCCAAGCAGCTCGACTATGTCTGCGACCAGACGGTCGGCATCGTGCCGCAGCTCACCCAGCTGAAGACCTATGTCGTGGCGACGCCCAACCGCCTCGACGTCGCCAAGGACGTGCCGACCAGCGCCGAGGGCGGTCTGCCCGAGTTCCAGGCGGTGGGCTGGAACGCGATCTTCGCCCCCAAGGATACGCCGAAGGAGATCGTCGACCGGCTCAATGCCGCCGGGCGTGCGGCGCTCGCGGATGCCGGCGTGCGGACGCGGCTGCTGGAACTCGGCTGCATCATCCCCGACGATGCCGGCCAGAGCTCGGCGGCGCTCGGCGCCCATGTTCGCGCCGAGGTCGACAAATGGACGCCGGTGATCAAGGCGGCCGGCGTCACGGCGCAGTGATCTGACGACCCGGTCGCGTCACCCAAGCGTCATGCGACTCCACTAGTCGGCTCGCCATCGAGGGATGGCGAGCGAGGGCCCCGTGACGGATCAGGCGACGCGGACGGTGCGTGCGGTGCGGCGCACGACCAGCAAGGGGCTCACCACGGCGGTTCATCGCAGCAAGGCGCTGTCGAAGGCGGGCCTGCTCGAGCGGATGTTCACGCTGGCCTTCTCCGGACTGGTCTATCCCCAGATCTGGGAGGACCCGGTCGTCGACATGGAGGCGCTGGCGCTGAAGGCCGACGATCATGTCGTCGCGATCGCGTCGGGCTCCTGCAACGTTCTGTCTTACCTGACGGGCGACCCGGCGAAGATCAGCGCGATCGACCTGAACGGCGCCCATATCGCGCTGGGCAAGCTCAAGCTGGCGGCGCTGGCTCGGATGACGCGGCACGATACGTTCCTGCGCTTCTTCGGCCAGGCGCAGTCGCGGGACAACGTCGCCCTCTACGACCGCGAAATCGCCCCGCATCTCGACGCGACCTCCCGCGCCTATTGGGAGGGGCGGGGGCTCGACGGGCGCCGCCGCATCGGCATGTTCGCCCGCAACGTCTATCGCTTCGGGCTGCTCGGCCGCTTCATCGGAGCGGGGCATCTGCTCGGGAGGGCGCTGGGCTGCGACCCGCGCAGGATGCTGGAGGCGCGCGATCTCGCCGAGCAGCGCGTCCTGTTTGAGCGGCACCTGGCGCCGGTCTTCGACAAGCCCTTCGTGCGCTGGCTGATACGCCAGCCCGCCTCGCTCTACGGGCTCGGCATTCCGCCGGCCCAGTACAAGGCGCTCGCTGCCGACGGGGCCGACGGCATCCGGGGCGCACTGCGCGACCGGCTGGAGCGGCTGGCCTGCGGCTTCGACCTGAAGACCAACTACTTCGCCCGCCAGGCCTTCGGGCGCGGCTACGAACCCGCTGATGACGCGGCGCTGCCGCCCTATCTGCAGCGCACGCATTTCGAGCGCGTCAGGGCGCGGGCGAGCCGCGTCTCCTATCACCAGAGCGCGATCACCGGCTTCCTCGAGGCGCAGGCGGCCGAGAGCTGCGACGCCTATGTGCTGCTCGATGCGCAGGACTGGATGAACGATGCTGAACTGACGGCGCTCTGGGCCCAGATCACCCGCACGGCCCGGCCCGGGGCGCGGGTCATCTTCCGCACCGCCGCCGATGAGCGCCTGCTGCCGGGACGTGTGCCGGCCGAGATCCTCGAGCAATGGCGCTATGAGGAGGCGACGAGTCGCGCGCTCTGTGCTCGCGATCGCTCGGCGATCTATGGCGGCTTCCACCTCTATGTGAGGCCGGAGGCCGTCGCGTGAGCACGCTGGCGCCCGCCGGCGACGCGGCCGGGCTGATGGACGCGATCTATCGCCATCAGCGGCACATCTACGACGCCAGCCGTAAGTTCTACCTGCTGGGGCGCGACCGGCTGATCGACGAGCTCGCGCCCCCGGAACGCGGCAGCGTGCTGGAGATCGGCTGCGGCACCGGCCGCAACCTGATCCGGATCGCGCAGGCCTATCCCGGACGGGCCTGCTTCGGGCTGGATGTCTCCTCCGCGATGCTGGAGACGGCGCGGCGCTCGGTCGCGCGGGCCGGCCTCACGGACCGGATCGGGCTCGCCCAGGCCGATGCCACGGATTTCGATCCGCTGGCGCTGTTCGGGCGTGCCGGCTTCGACCGGATCGTGATCTCCTACGCGCTCTCGATGATCCCGCCTTGGCAAGGGGTGGTCGAGGAGGCGCTGAGGCGTCTCGCGCCGGGCGGGGAGCTGCACATCGTCGATTTCGGCGACCAGCACGCCCTGCCGGGCGCGTTCCGCACCCTGCTCAACCGCTGGCTCGCGCTGTTCCACGTCACGCCGCGGCGGGATTTGGCCGCTGTGCTGGCCGGTTGCGCCACGCGCGCCGGCGCGACGCTGCAGGCGCGCTCGCTTCATCGCGGCTATGCTGCGCTCGCGGTGCTCCGGCGGGCCGGCTGAGGCATTCAGCCGACCTGGACGCCCTTCCAGAAGGCGATCCGGCCGCGGATCTCGGCAGCAGCGGGCTTGGGGTCGGCGTAGTACCAGGCGGCGTCCCGGTTCTCCTGCCCGCCCACCACGATCGAGTGGTAGTTGGCCGTGCCCTTCCAGCCGCAGACACTGGTCGTCTGGCTCGGCTTGAAGAAGTCCGGTCGGATCGAGAAATCGGGGAAATAATGGTTGCCCTCGATCACGATGGTGTCGTCGGATTCGGCGATGACCGCATCGTTCCAGACCGCTTTGACCATGGCGTTCGCTCCCGTCGGTTTTTGTCCTTGCCGGCAAAATAGCGGGAAGCCTGGCCTTGCGCCAATCACGCCTGCGCTGGACGCCCTGACGGACGCGTGATAGCGCCGGGACGATGAGTGGCGACACGACCGGCGAAGCGCGCGAGGCCGACATTTCGGCGCGCGACCGGCTGCGGCAGCTCTTCCACGGGCGTTCGCGTGCAGCGCTGCGCTTCCAGATGGCCGCGGCGATCATCGACGTCGTCATCATCGCCTTCTTCATCGCGACGCCGCTGATCCGCGACCGGCCGGCCTTCTTGTGGATCGATTATTCGATCGCGGCGATCCTCGCAGTCGAGATCGGGGCACGCCTGCTGGCGGCGTCGAGCGCCCTGCGCCTGCTGCGCCAGCCGACCATGCTGCTCGACCTCTTCATCCTGGCGACGCTGCTCGTGCCGTCGGCGGTCGATAATTTCGGCTTCCTGCGCATCCTGCGGCTCTGGTCGCTGACCCAGCGCGGCTGGCTCTGGGAGCGGCTGCGCGCCACCCGCTTCGGCGGCTGGGAGGATGCGGGGCGCGCCGTCATCAACCTCGCGACCTTCCTCTTCGTGGTCACGGGCTTCATCTACAGCTTCTTCTTCGCCGACCGGGCGGGGCTCGAAGGCTATGTCGACGCGCTCTACTTCACCGTGACGACGATGACGACGACAGGCTTCGGCGACATCACCCTGCCTGGCATCGCGGGCAAGCTGACCTCGATCGTGGTCATGATCGTCGGGATTTCGCTGTTCGTGCGACTGGCACAGGCGATCTTCCGGCCGGCCAAGGTGACCTATCCCTGCCCGCGCTGCGGGCTGCAGCGCCACGAGCCGGATGCGGTGCACTGCAAGGCCTGCGGCCAGATCCTCTGCATTCCTGATCCGGACTGACGCCTGTTGCGGCTCAGTGTCGCGTCTCGGGCTCGCGCTCGGGAACGACCTTGTCCTCGACGCTGATCGCGCTGCGCTGGGGCATGCCGATGATGCGCCCGATCGTCGCCGGCAGCGGCATCATGCTGTGGGCGGCCTTCATCAGCGCGATATTGGCGAGGATGTCAGCGGGGAAGGGGCAGACCTTGCGGCTCGACAGATCGACATGCAGCGAGAGGTTCTCGCTCGTGGCGGCCAGCCATCCCTCGGTCGCGTGCCGCATCTCGAGATAGTAGTGCAGGCGCTTGTCGTCGAAGGCGATGAGCTGGGCGGTGACGCGGACCTGATCGCTCTCGGTCAGCTCGCGCTTGTAGAGAATATGGCACTCGGCGGCGAAGGTCGAGGCATGGCGGGCGTCGACATAGTCCTGGTTCAGCCCGACGAGAGAGAACACCTCGTCTACCGCACGGTCGAACAGCACATGGTAATAGGCCATGTTGAGATGGCCGTTATAGTCGATCCATTGCGGCTCGACACGCATCGCCGAGGAGACGAAGGGCGCGAAAAACAGTGCCGGGGCGCGGATGTCATGTTTCATGGCCGCCTCCCTTCCTCCCCAGCCCAGGGCGATGATGGTCTTCGTCCCACGGCGGGCGCATGGTGGCCGCACCGTGATCGCAACGCGGAACCGGTCCGTTGCAGGCCGAACCGGTCTATCCTACTGCGTCAGCCGAGCCACCGGCTTTCGGTGGAGGCTGTCGCGGAGAGCCGACATCGCAACCCGCGGCGATGCGACTTGTTTCGAGTTTAAACTCCAGATCCGGATGTTGACAATGAATTTGCCCGCCGCCGCCTCGCATGAGCTCCCTGCATCCGCCGCGGCTCTGCCGCCGTCCCCGGCCGCCATCGCAGCCGTCACGCAGGCGCTGGCGGCGTCCTTCGGCAACAGGCTGATCACGAGCCTCGCGGTGCGGCAGCAGCATGGCCACACGCTGACCTGGATCCCCAACCAGCCGCCGGACGCGGTGGTGTACCCGCACGATACGCAGGAGGTCTCCCAGATCGTGATGCTGTGCGCCCAGCACGACGTTCCTGTCATCGCCTTCGGCACCGGCACCTCGCTGGAAGGCCATGTGAACGCGCCCTATGGCGGCGTCTGCGTCGATCTGAGCCAGATGAAGCGGATCGTCGCCGTCAATGCGGATGATCTCGACTGCGTCGTCGAGGCCGGCGTCACCCGCAAGGAGCTGAACGAGCATCTGCGCGACATGGGGCTGATGTTCCCGATCGACCCCGGCGCCGACGCCTCGCTCGGCGGCATGGCGGCGACGCGGGCCTCGGGCACCAATGCGGTGCGCTACGGCACGATGAAGGACAATGTGCTGGCGCTGACCGCGGTGATGGCGGACGGCTCGATCATCAAGACCTCGACACGCGCCCGCAAGACCTCCGCCGGCTACGACCTGACGCGCCTGCTGGTCGGCTCGGAGGGCACGCTCGGCATCATCACCGAGGTCACGCTGAAGCTGCACGGCATTCCGGAGGCAATCGCGGCGGGCGTCTGCCCGTTCCCCTCGATCAAGGCGGCCTGCGACACGGCCATCATGACGATCCAGACCGGCATCCCGGTGGCGCGCATCGAGCTGCTCGACGAGGTCATGATCAAGGGCTTCAACCTGCATTCCAAGCTCGGCCTGCCGGAAACGCCGATGCTCTTCGTCGAATTCCACGGCACCGAGGCTTGGGTGAAGGAGCAGTCGGAGCGCTTCGGCGAAATCGCGACCGAATATGGCGGCGGCCCCTTCGACTGGGCGACCAAGGCCGAGGATCGGACGCGGCTGTGGGAAGCCCGCCATAACGGCTACTGGGCCGGCCGCGCGCTTCGGCCGGGCGCCGAGACGCTGGCGACCGATGTCTGCGTGCCGATCTCGCAGCTCGCGGACTGCGTCGAGGAAACCAAGCGCGACATCGAGGCGACAGGGCTGATCGCGCCCATCGCCGGGCATGTCGGCGACGGCAACTTCCACACCCAGCCGCTGCTCGACCTGTCGGACCCCGACGAGGTCGCGCGCGTCCAGGGCTTCCTCGACCGGTTAGTGAAGCGGGCGCTGGCCATGGGCGGCACCTGCACGGGTGAGCACGGCGTCGGCCAGAAGAAGATCAAATACCTCGAATCCGAGCATGGCGCGCCGGCTCTCGCGGTGATGCGGACGCTGAAGCGTGCGCTCGATCCCCGCAACATCCTGAACCCGGGCAAGATCGTGGTGCTCTGAGCGGCCAAGGCCGCCCGGACGGGCGAAAATGTCGTGATCTCGCCGCGACTTGCCTGCATGATGGGGGTACTTTCCACGACGAGGACCGTGCCGCGCTTTGCGTGAGACCCTGACTGTCCTGGCCGGCCTGCTGGTGCTGGCGCTGCTGGCGGCCCTGATCGGGCCGGGCTTCGTCGACTGGCGCGGCTATCGCCCGCATTTCGAGGCGCGCCTAGCCGAGACGCTGGGCGTCGAAACCCGCATCGGCGGCGGCATCGGCCTGCGGCTTCTGCCCTCGCCGCGGCTGACGCTGCAGGATGTGCGCTTCGGCGGCGCGGCGGCCGACACAAGCCGCGCCTCGGTCGAGACGCTGACGGTCGAGCTCGCGCTCGCCTCGCTGGCTCGCGGCGAATTCCGCATCGCGGATGCCCGGGCTGAGGGCGCGACCGTCTCGCTAGCCTTTGACGAGGCCGGCGCGCTGCGCCTGCCGGCGCGCGGCGGCGCCGGCCTGCCGACGCAGACCAGCCTCGACCGTCTCTCGATCGGCCGCTCGGTGCTGATCTGGCAGGAGGCCGGCCGCGAGCCGGTGACGATCGGCCCGATCGCGGCCGAGGTGTCGGCCGTGACGCTCGCGGGCCCCTGGCGCGTCGAGGGCGAGGCGGCCGGCGCCTCGCTGCGCATCACCACCGGCGCGCTCGAGCCGGACGGCAAACTCCGGACCAAGGCCTTCGTCACCGGCCAGGACATCCTGCTCGGCTTCGACGGCAGCGTGACGATGCCGGCGGGCGGGAACGCGCCGGGTCTGGAGGGCGCCTTCACGCTCTCGCCCGGCGGCGCGCTGGCGCTCTCCGGCAAGGTCAGCGGCGGCAGCCGCCAGCTCGATCTCGCAGGGCTCGTGCTCGACATCGCGGGGGGCGCGGCGCGGCTGGAGGGCGAGGGCCAGTTCATGCCTGGCACAGGCGGCGGCGTCCTGGCGCTGCGCGCACGCAGGCTCGATGCCGATGCGCTGGCCGAGGCGCTCGCCGCCCGACCGGGCTTCGAGCGTGCGCTGCAGGGCCTGCCGGGACAGATCGATCTGTCGCTCGATCTCGACCAGCTGATCTGGCGCGGTGAGGATTTTTCCGCCTTCGGCCTGCGCGGAAAGCTCGATCCGCAGGGCCTGTCGGAGGCCACGGCGTCGGTGCGCGTCGCGGGCGCGCTGCTGGGCGCCAGTGGTGGCGCCGATGCGCAGGGCATCGCGGGCCGCCTCAATCTGAAGGCCGGCGATTCCCGCCGCATCGGGCTGGTGCTGGCGCGGGCGGGGCTCGACCCCGCTCTGGCCGATCTCGTCGCGGGGCTGGGCCAGATCGACGCCGAGGCGATCGGCGCCTGGGATGGCGGGCGGCTCGGCCTGCAGCGGCTGATGCTGACCGGCTCTTCCGGCGTGAGGCTCGATCTCTCGGGCGATGTGACGGCGGAGCGGCTGTCCGCCAGGGCGGTGCTGCACGGCTTCGACCTAACCACGCTGCCGCCCGGCCAGAGCGTCGCGGGCCTGTTCGGCGCGCGCGATCTCGCGCTGGATCTCAGCCTGACGCAGGCCCGTTTCCGCAACGTGCCGCCCGGCTCGGCCCAGCTCGAGCTGCGGCGTCAGGGGCGCGACTGGCGTTTAAGTCGCCTCGCCATCGACGGCTTTGGCGGCGTCACCGTCTCCGGTTCCGGCGCCTTGCTCGCCGAGGGCGGCGAGATTTCCGGCCGCATCCGCGCGCCGCGTTTCGAGGCGGTCGCGGCCCTGGCGGGGCCGCTGCTGCCCGAACCGGCGCGACAGGCGCTGGGCCGGGCGGCCGACGGGCTGGCCCGGCTCGACACCGCCTTCCGCCTGACGAGGGCTCCGAGCGGTGAAACCGGGCTGGTGCTCGATGGCGCGGCGCAAGCGGGGCGGCTCACCTTGACCGGCCGGCTCGACTCCGGCGGGACCTGGACGGGGGCAAGGCTCCGGTTCGACCTCGCCGACCGGCGCCAGGCTTTCCAGGCACTCGGTGTTCCGTCGCCGCGCCAGAGCGGCCCCGGCGAACTTGTTCTGACGCAGGAGGCGGGGCGGCTGTCGGGCACGCTGGCCGGGCCCGGCCTGTCGATCGTGGTCGAGAGCGATGGCGCCGCGCCGGCGCGCCTCGCGGTACAGGCCGACGGCATCGGCCAGATCCTGCCGGACGGCGCGGCGCGTCTCCTGCCCGATGGGCTGGTCGATCTCCATGGACGCCTCGGCACGAGTCCAGAGGCGGTCACGCTCGACGAGGTCGTGTTCAATCTCGGCGCGGCCACGGCGAAAGGCAGTCTGGCCCTGGCTCGCGAGGGCGGCGGCGTCAGCGGCCGCCTGGCCTTGCCGGCGGTCGATCTGCGCGCCCTGCTCGGCGCGGCCCTGGGAGCAGGCCCGTCCGCGCCGCAGAGCTGGGCGACGGCGCGGTTCGGCCCGGCCGCCGCGCTGCCCGAGTTCCAGCTGGCGATCGAGGCCGGCACGGTGGTGGCCGCCGACGGCGTGACCCTGCGCGATGCTCGCTTCACCTTGCGCTCCGACCCGGAGGGCCTGCGGCTCGAGGAGGGAAGCGCGAGCTTCGGCGGCGGGCGCGTCGGCGGGCGCCTCGCGGCGCGGCGCGAAGGTGGATTGGCGCTGCTCTCGGGCCGGCTCTCGCTGGAGGCGATCGATCTCGCCCCCCTGACCGGCGGCTCGCTGGGCGGGCGCGTCTCGGGGCAGATCGAGGCCGGCGGGTCAGGCGAGAGTCCGGCGCGGCTGGTGGCGGGGCTGGGCGGAGCCGGGACCCTGACCTTCACCGAGGCGCGCCTCAGCCGGTTCGACCCCGCGGCCTATGCCCGTGTGATCGCCGCGACGGGCGAGGACGCGTCCGAAAGTGACGCGTCGCGGCTGCAGCAGCGGCTCACGGAGGCGCTCGACCGCGATGCCTGGGCGCTGGGCGGCGTCACCGTACCCTTCACCCTTGCGGGCGGGTTGATCCGGCTGCAGCCGCTGGCTTTCGAGCGGAACGGCCTGCGGGCGGAGGCCAGCGGCATCGTCGATCTGCGCGCGCTGACCCTGGATCTCCGCCTCGGTCTGCGGCCGCTCGGCGCGCTGCCGAAGGGCTGGCCGGCGGATGCGCCGCAGATCGGCGTGGCCTGGCGCGGGCCGCTGACGGCGCCGCGTCGCGAGACGGACGTCAACGCGCTGTCGAACGTCGTCGCCGCCCGCGCGCTGGCGCGCGAGATCGAGCGGGTCGAGGCCTTCGAGGCGGATGCCCGCGAGCGCGCCACCCAGGCGCGGCGCCTGCGCGCAGAGCGCGAGATGCGCGAGAACGCCCGCAAGCTCGCCGAATTCCTGAAGGCGGAGGAGGAGCGGCGTCTTGCCGAGGAGAAGCGGGCCGAGGAGGAACGCCGTGTCGAGGAGGCGCGCCGGCTGATCGAGGAGCGGCGGGCGGAGGAGACGCGCCGGGCCGAGCAGGCGCGCATGGAGCAGGAGATGCGGCGCCGCATCGAGGCGGAGGAGCGAGCCGAGCGGGCGAGGGCGGCTACCGAGCGGGCGGCCGAGCGCGACACCGCACCGGCCCAGCAGCCCGGGCCGCTCATTCTGCCCGGCTCGCCGCGCGCGAACTATCCCGATGCGGTGCTGCAGCCGGCGCCGCCCTTGGCGCCGCCGCTCGACATCCAGCCCGTGCCACGCCCGCTGTCTCGTGGGGCGCAGCCGAACTGAGCTGCATCCTCGCATCCTGATTCAGGTGGTTGCGGATCCGATTCCGGTGATGGCCGTAAGGTCCTGACATTCGGGGACTATCGGCGCCGCGTGTGATGCGCCGATCCCCGTCAAACCGGCGTCCGTGCCGCGCGCTCGCGGTAGTGCGCCAGCACATGCAGGCGAAGCGCCGAAGAGAGATTGACCGCGTCGCGGTCATCATCGATGGCTGCGATCAGCGCCGCGACGGTTCGCCCCTCGGCGGCGGCGATCTCCTTCAGCGCATCCCAGAAGGGCTCTTCCAGCGAGACGCTGGTGCGATGGCCGGCGATGGTGAGCGACCGTTTCCGCTCGGCGCTCACGGCGTCGGCTCGTCGTCCGGCGGGGCGAGGCGGTGCCCGTCCAGCGTCCGGGCGGCCTTGTCGCGCTCGGCCTCGGTGAGGCTTCGCTCCGCCTTGGTCCGCCCGAAGGCGATGCGGTTTTGCTGCGCCTGCTGTTCCGCCTCCTGCCGCGCGCGCTGCTTACGGGCCCGGCGCAGATTGACGATCTCGGCCATGGCGGGGCGCTCGCTCAGGCCGGGCCGAGCATGCGCTCGGGCCTGACGGTGGCGTCGAAGAGATCGGCATCGACGCCGGCGCGCAGGGCCTCGTCGCGCAGCGTGGTGCCGTTGTGATGGGCCGCCTTGGCGATGCCAGCCGCCATGTCGTAGCCGATCGCGGGGGCCAGCGCCGTAACCAGCATCAGCGACCGCGAGAGCAGGTCGCGCAGCTGGCCCTCATTGGCGACGATCCCCTCGACGCAATGGCTGCGGAAGCTGTCGACCGCGTCGGTCAGCAGCCGGACCGACTGCAGGAAGGCGGCTCCGATCACGGGCTTGAAGACGTTGAGCTCGAAATGGCCCTGGCTGGCGGCGAAGCCGATCGTGGTCTGGTTGCCCATGACCTGCGCCGCGACCATGGTCAGCGCCTCGGCCTGGGTCGGGTTGACCTTGCCGGGCATGATCGAGGAGCCGGGCTCGTTTTCGGGCAGGGAAATCTCGCCGAGCCCAGAGCGTGGGCCCGAGCCCATCAGGCGGATGTCGTTGGCGATCTTGAACAGATCGGCCGCCAGAGCCGCGAGCGCGCCATGGGCGGCGGCGAGCGCGCCATGGCTCGCCAGCGCCTCGAACTTGTTGTCGGCGCTGCGGAAGGGCACGCCGGTCAGCGACTCGACCTCGCGGGCGAAGAGGGCAGCAAAATCGGGATGGGTGTTCAGCCCGGTGCCGACTGCCGTGCCGCCCTGGGCGAGGGCATGCAGCCCGCCCAGCGAGGCCTCGATCCGGCCGATGCCGAGGTGAAGCTGCATCGCATAGCCCGAGAATTCCTGGCCGAGCGTGACGGGCGTCGCGTCCTGGAGATGGGTGCGGCCGATCTTGACCAGCGTCTCGAAGGCCTTGGCCTTGGCGCCGAGCGCCCGCTCGAGGTCGCGCAGCGCCGGCAGCAGCGAGCGCGAGATCTCCAGCGCAGCGGCGATGTGCATCGCGGTCGGGAAGCTGTCGTTGGAGGACTGGCCGCGATTGACGTGGTCGTTGGGGTGGACCGGGGATTTGGCGCCGAGGCCGGCGCCGAGCAGCTCATTGGCCCGGTTGGCGAGAACCTCGTTGACGTTCATGTTCGACTGGGTTCCCGAGCCAGTCTGCCAGATCACCAGCGGGAAATGCCCGTCGAACTGGCCCGCGAGCGCCTCGTCGGCGGCCTGTCCAATGGCGCCGGCGACGCGCTGGTCGATCAGGCCAAGGCGGGCGTTCACATGCGCCGCCGCCTTCTTGACCAGCACGAGCGCGTGGACGAGCGGCAGCGGCATGCGCTCGCGCTCCCCGCCGATGCGGAAATTCTCCAGCGACCGCTGGGTCTGCGCGCCCCAGTAGCGGTCGGCGGGCACGGCGATGGGGCCGAAGGAGTCGGTTTCGGTGCGGATATCGGACATGGCGGCCTGCCTTGAAGGGGCTGCCCCGGCGCGATGCGCCGGCGGGGCGAGCCCAATGCGGGATCGCGGCCGTTTGCCGGCCGGTCAGGTCTTCTTGCGGAAGGAATCGAGGCTGACGACCTGAGCGCCACCGCTCTCGGCGGCCTCCGGCGTCTCCTCGGTCTTGGCGTCTTCGGGCGCCGGCTTGGCCGCCTTGGCGCCCTTGCCGGCAGCCGTTGCGGGTTCGCGCGGCTTGATCGCCGGAACGCCCGCCGGCGTCGCCTTGACGGGCAAGGCGAGGGGGGCGGGAGGCGCCTCGCTCGGCTCGGAGCCCGCACCGCGGGGGCGCGGGGGGCCGAGGCGGATTCCGGCACTACGGCAGGCTCGGCACCTTCCTGCGTCTCGAACTTCAGGCCGAACTGGACCGAGGGATCGAAGAAGGTGGTGATGGCGTCGAAGGGGACGAGCAGACGCTCCGGCACGCTCGAGAAGGACAGGCCGACCTCGAAGGCATGCTCGCCGACGCTGAGATCCCAGAACTGGTGCTGGAGGACGATCGTCATCTCTTCGGGATGCTTGTCGCGCAGGCGCTGCGACACGCGCACGCCCGGCGCCGTGGTCCGGAAGGTGATGTAAAAATGGTGGTCGCCCGGCAGCCCGTCCCGTCCGGCCTCGGTCAGGATCTTGCGCACGACACCCTTCAACGCGTCCTGCACCATCAGATCATAGCGAAGAACGTCCTTGGACATCGTGTCGTGGTTTCCGCTTCAAGCATCCCGCGGCAGCCACCAGGCAGCCTGACAAAAAAGTGGAGGCTTCTGTTGCCAGGCGCCTCCGGGCCCCGCCTTACGTCGCTAAACGGAAGGACTTAGGTTTGGGAACCAGCACCGCTTACGCGGCGACAGCGACCCGAGCATTGTTGTCGTTGGCAACTATGCGTTAGCCCTATAACGGCGGAACCATACCGGGCAAAAGAACGGCCTTTACACTCTCGTCGATCCTATTTCGCCCCCGCCGCAACCCTGCCACTCGGTGGCCTGGCAAGCCCGCGGTCCAAGATCCCGCAGGCCGCCCCATGGCTCGCGCCGCAGGGCTGTGGTGGAGGCGCCGGGTACCGCCCCCGGGTCCGAAAAGCTTATTCCGACGCTCGTTTATCGCCATAGCCGGTCTTGCGAACGGCACGCCCAATATAGGGGCTGCATCGCGCCGGGGAAAGAGCCGATGGCCCTCGTGCCGGCTTAATTTCCGGGCGGGGGCAGGTGGCGCAGAATCCGCCCGTCATGGGCGTGGATATCGACGGCGACTTCGTTGCCGCTGCGGTCTCGGCCCGCGACCTCCCAGCGCTCGTCGACCAGCACGAGATCCTCGATATGATCGACGCCCGAGCGCCAGGCAATGCGCCGGGCAGCTTTTTCCGTGACCCGGTAGGCCGGCGCGTGGATCGACGCGGTCTGCATCGCAGCAGGGGCCGCCGCGGGCCGCTGGGCATCCGCCGGGCTGCAGGTCATCACCGCCGTCAGGCCCGATACCGCCAGGGCGGCGGCTGCGAGCCCCATCACTTTGATCATATCTTGTCGTCTTCCTGTCATTCGCGAGGTCGGCATATGGGGGCGGCGGGCGGGAACGTCCCGCCCGCCGCCGGTCACATCCGCTCGCGATTGCGTGAGGCGTGTCAGGGCTTGACGCCGGCCGAGGCCGGGCGATCGCGTTCCATCTTGATGACGGTGCCGTCCGTTGCGCGCAGGTCGATCTCGATTTCGGCGCCCGCGGCGTCGCGACCCTCGATCTCCCATTTGCCGTCGTCGAGGCTGATCTCCTCGATCCGCACGACCCCGTTCTCGGCGGCGATCCGGCGGGCCTCGTCCATTGAGATGGCCGGCGCTGCGGGGCTCGCAGGGGTCTGGGCCGGGACCTGGGCCAAAGCGGGGAGGGGCAGGGCGAAGGCCGCCGCCAGCAGGATGGCGCGTGTCCGGGGTCGCAGGGTCATGCGGGTTCTCCTGTTCGATTCATCGGGTGGGGACCGTGAGGCAACCCCTCGCGCTGCGTTCGGGTTCCGCCTGCGACGGTCCAGGAGGCTCGCGGCGCGGGCGGCGGGTGGCGAAGAAATCCGGGGAACAGCGGGCGCGCCACCGCGCGAAACGAAGCAGCTGCGTCTATGGTGGCGCGCTTCAAACGAGATTCGCGCATGCACCAGTATCACGACCTGCTCCGACGCGTTCTGGACGAGGGCGTCCGCAAGGACGACCGCACGGGCACTGGCACGATCGCGGTCTTCGGCCACCAGATGCGCTTCGATCTGAGCGAGGGCTTCCCGCTCGTCACCACCAAGAAGCTGCATCTGAAGTCGATCATCCATGAGCTGATCTGGTTCCTTCGCGGCGACACCAATGTCCGCTATCTGCAGGAGAACGGCGTCACCATCTGGGACGAGTGGGCCGACGAGAAGGGCGATCTCGGCCCGGTCTATGGCCGGCAGTGGCGCTCCTGGGCGGCGCCGGATGCCCAGACGATCGACCAGATCGCCTGGCTGGTGAATGAGATCCGGCGCAATCCGGATTCGCGCCGGCTGATCGTCTCGGCCTGGAACCCGGCCGACATCCCGAAAATGGCGCTGGCGCCCTGCCACTGCCTGTTCCAGTTCTTCGTCGCCGAGGGCAAGCTCTCCTGCCAGCTTTACCAGCGCTCAGCCGACGTCTTCCTCGGCGTGCCCTTCAACATCGCGAGCTATGCGCTGCTGACGCATATGGTGGCACAGGTGACCGGGCTGGGCGTCGGGGCGTTCGTCCATTCCTTCGGCGACACGCATCTCTATGTGAACCACCTCGACCAGGCGAAGCTGCAGCTCGGCCGGGAGTTCAGGCCGCTGCCGAAGCTGACCCTCAATCCGGCCGTCACCCGCCTGGAGGATTTCAACTTCGCCGACGTGACGATCGAGGGCTACGACCCGCACCCGGCGATCAAGGCGCCGATCGCGATATGACACTCTCGATCCGTCCCGCCCGGCCCGACGAGGCCGGTCTCGTGCTCGATTTCATCAGGGCCCTCGCCGAATATGAGCGGCTGGCGCATGAGGTCGTCGCGACGGAGGCCGAGATCGCGACCGCGCTCTTCGGCGAGAACCCCAAGGCCTTCTGCGACATCGCGGAGTGGAACGGCGAGCCGGCGGGCTTTTCGGTCTGGTTCTATACCTATTCGACCTTCTCGGGCCGCCACGGCATCTGGCTCGAGGATCTCTTTGTCCATCCGCAGTTTCGCGGCCACGGCATCGGCAAGGCGCTGATGGCAGGTCTGGCGAAGCGCTGCCTCGCCGAGGGGCTGCCGCGGCTCGCCTGGTGGGTGCTGAACTGGAACGAGCCCTCGCGCGTGTTCTACCGGTCGCTCGGCGCGAAGGCGCAGGACGAATGGACCGTGAAGCGCCTCGACGGCGAGGCGCTGGCGCGGCTGGCGGGGCAGGGCTGAGGCGATGGCCGATCTTCCCATCGTGCTCGTCGCAGCCGTGGCCGACAACGGCGTCATCGGCGACGACAACCGCCTGATCTGGCGGCTGAAGACCGATCTGCGCCGGTTCCGCAGCCTGACGCTGGGCCGCCCCGTGCTGATGGGGCGCAAGACCTTCCTCTCCATCGGCAAGCCCCTGCCGGGACGCGAAACGATCGTGCTGACCCGGGACCCCGGCTTCCGCCCCGCTGGCGTCCGCACGGCTGCGGATCTCGACGCAGCGCTGAGCCTGGCGCAGCAGGTGGGGGCGGAGATGGGGGCCGACAGCGTCACGGTGGCAGGCGGGGCGGATGTCTATCGGCAGGTCCTGCCGCTGGCCGACCGGCTGGAGCTGACCTTTGTCCATGCCAGGCCGGAGGGCGATGCGCTGTTTCCCGACTGGGAGCGCTCGGCCTTCGTTGCGCAGGCGCCGGAAAGCCATCCGGCCAGTGCCGATGACGAGCATTCCTTTGCCTTCGCGACCTTTCGCCGCCGCGGTTGAGACGGTTTGCGTTCACGATGAAGACCTTGCGTCGTTGACGAATCCATGGCCCATGCCCAAGTCAGCGCAGACCGCTCCGGCTGGGGAGCGCTGACAAGCGACCGCGTTTCGCCTATGGCGAGGGCAGGTTCGCGGAGAAAGGGAACGGCGCGAGTATGCCTTGGAGCAACCAGAGCGGCGGTGGCAATAACGGGGGCGGACCCTGGGGCCAGCGCGGGGGAAGCGGCGGCGGCGGTGGCGGTGGCGGCGGCCCTTGGGGCGGTGGCTCCGGAGGCGGCAATAGCGGCCCGCCCGATCTGGAGGACATCCTGCGCCGTAGCCAGGACCGCCTTCGCAACATGATGCCGGGCGGTAATCTCGGCAGCCGCGGCCTGATTTTCGGCGTTCTCGCCCTGATCGTGGTCTGGCTGCTGACCGGCTGGTACATCGTGCGTCCCAACGAGGTCGGCCTGAACCTTCGCTTCGGCAAGTTTATCGGCAAGACCGGCGAAGGCCTGAACTACAACTGGCCCTACCCGATCGGCAGCGTGATCAAGCCGCAGGTGACCAATGTCGTCACCACCGAGGTCGGCTTCCGAACCGTCGAATCCGTGCGCGCTTCGCGCCAGTCCGATGTGATCGAAGAGAGCCTGATGCTCACCGGCGACGAGAACATCGTCGACATCGACGTGATCGTGCAGTGGCAGATCGACCCGGCCGCGCCCGAGAACTACGTTTTCAACATCCAGGACCCGCCGGGTACCGTGAAGGCCGTCGCCGAGAGCGCGATGCGCGAGATCATCGGCCGGCGCAACATCCAGCCCGTGCTGACGACCGACCGCGCCGCGATCGAGACGGAAGTGCGCCAGCTCATGCAGGAGACGCTGAACGGCTACAATGCCGGCGTCCAGATCCGCCTCGTGCAGCTGCAGAAGGTCGATCCGCCGCAGCAGGTCATCGACGCGTTCCGCGACGTCCAGGCCGCGCGCGCCGACCAGGAGCGCCTGCGCAACGAGGCCGAGACCTACGCCAACCGGGTCGTGCCGGAATCGCGCGGTCGCGCGGCCCAGCTCGTCCAGTCGGCGGAAGCCTTCAAGGAGCAGACGGTGGCGGAGGCGCTCGGTCAGGCCAGCCGCTTCAACGCGGTCTACGAGCAGTACAAGAAGGCGCCGGCCGTGACGCGCGAGCGTCTCTTCCTCGAGACGATGGAGCGCGTGCTCGGCGGCACCGACAAGATCATTCTCGACAGCAGGGGGAACGGCCAGGGCGTCGTGCCCTATCTGCCGCTCGACCAGTTGCAGCAGAGGCGCCCCGCTCCGGGCGCTCCGCAGACGGGAGCCATCCGATGAACGGCGCCATCATCCGTATCGGCCTGCTCGTCGTCCTCGGCATCGCGGCCGTCGTCTTCTACGCGATGACCTTCGTGGTCCAGCAGACCCAGTCGGCCCTCGTGCTGCGCTTCGGCGCGGTCCGCAGCGTCGTCACCGCGCCCGGCCTCTACTTCAAGTTGCCGGCGCCGTTCGAGCAGGTCACCCTGCTGGACAACCGCATCCTCGATCTCGACCTGCCGGCGCAGGAAATCATCGCCTCGGACCAGAAGCGTCTCGTGGTCGATGCCTTCACGCGCTACCGCATCTCGGATCCGCTGCGCTTCTACCAGGCGGTCAACAACATCCCGCGCGCCAACTCGCAGCTCGCCTCGATCGTGAACGGCAATGTGCGCTCGGTGCTGGCGGAGGCGTCCTTCACCTCGATGGTCCGCAACGACCGGGCGCGGCTGATGAACCGCATCCGCGACGATGTGAACCGCGAGGCGGCGCGCTTCGGCATGACGGTCGTCGACGTCCGGCTGCGCCGTGTCGACCTGCCGGCCGCCAACTCCGCCGCCGTGTTCCAGCGGATGCAGACGGAGCGTCAGCGCGAGGCGGCTGAAGCGCGCGCGCTCGGTGCCCAGCAGGCCCAGGAGATCCGGGCCCGTGCGGACAGGGACTCGACCGTCATCGTGGCGGAAGCCCAGCGGCGTTCGGACGAGATCCGCGGTCAGGGCGAAGGCGAGCGTAACCGCGTCTTCGCCGAGGCCTTCGGCCAGGACGAGGAGTTCTTCACCTTCTATCGCTCGATGCAGGCCTATGAAGCCAGCATCAAGGCGGGCGATACACGGATGGTGCTCTCGCCGGACTCGCCGTTCTTCCGGTTCTTCAACGGACCGAACGCGCCCCGGCCCGACGCCGCTCCCGCGGTGCCGGCTCCGGCCCGCCCCTGACGGGACCTGCGCCGCGCATGTGGGATTTCGTCGCGGCGCTGGGGCTCGTCTTCGCGATCGAGGGCATCCTGTTCGCAGCGGTGCCCAACCTCGCCAAGGAGGCGCTGCGGAGCGCCTCCGAGACGCCCGTCGACGTCATGCGGATGATCGGGCTCGCCTCGGCGGTGCTGGGCGTGGCGATCGTCTGGTTCGTGCGCGGCTGAGGCGGTGTCGGCCGACGGCATGCGGCAATGGTCGCATGATCGTGTGTCGACCTTCCGCCGCATTTCGCGGTTCAATTGGGGATACGCTTTCCGCGCCGGGCGACTCGGCCGGATCTTCTGCACGAGGACACTGATGGCAACTCATCCCGTCTCTGCTTCCGGAGCTTTCGCGCCGCGCTCCCGGCGCATCGTGTTCGCCGCCGGCGTGGCCTGCCTTTCGCTCCTGGCCTCTCCGATCCTGGCGCCGGCGCAGACGGCGGCTTCGCCCGTGCTGCAGGGCCAGATTTCGCTGGCCGATCTCGCCGAGCGCGTCATGCCGGCGGTGGTCAACATCGCGGCGGTGACGACCAGCGACACGCGCGGCCGCACCCTGCCGCAAATCCCTCAGCTCGGTCCGGATACGCCCTTCGGCGATCTGTTCGAGGAGTTCTTCAACCGCCGTGGTCAGGGCCAGCAGGGTCAGGGCCAGGGGCAGGGTCAGGCGCCGCAGCAGCGCCGCTCACAGTCGGCCGGGTCGGGCTTCGTGATCGATTCATCGGGCCTCGTGGTGACCAACAACCACGTCATCGGTGACGCCAACGAGATCACCGTGATCTTTAACAGCGGCCTGCGGCTCAAGGCCGAGGTCGTCGGCAAGGACGCCAAGGTCGACCTCGCCGTCCTGCGCGTGAAGCACGACAAGCCTCTGCCGGCGGTGAAGTTCGGCGATTCCGACAAGATGCGGATCGGCGACCCCGTGATGGCCATCGGCAACCCGTTCGGGCTTGGCGGCTCGGTCTCGTCGGGCATCGTCTCGGCGCGAAACCGCGACATCCAGCAGGGCCCCTACGATACCTATATCCAGACCGACGCCGCCATCAACAAGGGCAATTCGGGCGGTCCGCTGTTCAACATGGCGGGCGAGGTCATCGGCATCAACACCGCCATCCTGTCGCCCACCGGCGGCTCGGTCGGCATCGGTTTTGCCGTACCGTCCTCGCTGGCGACCTCGATCGTCGACCAGCTCAAGGAGTTCGGCGAGACCCGCCGCGGCTGGCTGGGTGTTCGCATCCAGAGCGTCGATGACGCCACGGCCGAGGCGCTCGGCCTGGGAACGGCGCGCGGCGCACTCGTGGCCGGTGTCGACGAGAAGGGCCCCGGCAAGCCGGCCGGCCTCGACGTCGGTGACGTCATCACCAAGTTCGACGGCAAGGAGGTCAAGGATTCGCGCGACCTGCCGCGGATCGTCGCCGCCACCCCCGTCGGCAAGGACGTGCCCGTCACGATCATGCGCAAGGGCAAGGAAGAGGTGAAGACGGTCAAGCTCGGCCGTCTCGAGGATGGCGAGAAGGTGCAGCCCGCCTCGGCCCGCACCCCCGCCGAGCCGGCCAAGCCCGCCGTCACCACCGCGCTCGGCCTTGAGTTCTCCCCGCAGACCGAGGAGCTGCGCAAGCGCTACTCGATCAAGGACGGCGTCAAGGGCGTCATCGTCACCAAGGTCGATCCGAACTCGAACGCCGCCGACAAGCGCGTCCAGGTCGGCGAGCTGATTGTCGAGATCGGTCAGGAGCCGGTCAATTCGCCGGCGGACGTGACCAAGCGCCTCGACGTGCTGAAGAAGGAGGGCAAGAAGTCGGCCCTTCTGCTGGTCTCCAACGCCCAGGGCGAGGTCCGCTTCGTCGCCGTGGCGATGAACTGAGCGATTTCTTCCGTCGTGATGCGATCGAGGGCGGCCGAAAGGCTGCCCTTTTTCATTGGGCCGCGCCGGCGTGATGGCGGGGATCAGCGATCGGCATTGGTGCCGGGCTCTCCGTGATGGCAGGGTGTTGCGACTGCCCCGGAGCGCCCACGATGAAACTCACCGACATCCCCTTCGTCACCACCGACTGGTCGACGGTCCCGACCGAGCGCCATGCAGGGGATGTTGGCGAGGCGACCTGGCGGGTGCAGTTCTTCGGGCCGGCTGAGAACCGCATCCGGGTGCGGATGGTCGAGTACAGCCCCGGCTACGAGGCCGACCACTGGTGCTCGAAGGGCCACATCATCCTGTGCCTGGACGGCGAGATGGAAACGACGCTGGAGGATGGCCGCGTCATGCCGCTCAAGGCCGGAATGACTTATCAGGTCGCCGACGGCGCCGAGGCGCATCGCTCCCGCACGGTGACGGGCGCCAAGCTGTTCATCGTGGATTAGGCCCGAACGATCTCGGCGCCCGTATAGCCCTGCGCGTAGAGCAGCGCGGTCAGGTCCGCATGGTCGAGTCGCGCATGGGCGGCAGCCGCCACCGCCGGTTTGGCGCGGAACGCGACGCCGAGTCCGGCTTCACCCAGCATGGCGAGATCGTTGGCACCGTCGCCGACGGCAAGCGTCTGCTTGGGCGAAAGACCAAAGCGCGCGCGCAGTTCCAGCAGCGCGTCGAGCTTGGCCTGCTTGCCGAGGATGGGATCGGCGACCTCGCCGATCAGCACGCCGTCCTGCGCCAGCAGGGTGTTCGAGCGATGCTCGTCGAAGCCGATGGTCGTGCCGATGGGCCCGGTGAAGACGGTAAAGCCGCCTGAGACCAACGCCGTGTAGCCGCCCTGGCCGCGCATGGTCATGACAAGTTCGCGCCCGCCCGGCGTCAGCGTGATGCGCTCGCGGATGATTTCAGCCACGACCGAGAGCGGGACGCCCTTCAGCAGCGCGACGCGCTCGCGCAGCGCCGGCTCGAAAGCGATCTCGCCACGCATGGCGCGCTCGGTGATGCCGGAGACCTTCTCCTTCAGCCCGACATAGGCCGCTAGTTCGTCGATGCATTCCTGGCCGATCATGGTCGAGTCCATGTCGGCGAGGAACAGCTCCTTGCGGCGCGTTGCGGCCGGCTGGACGAGGATGTCGACCGGCGCCCCGTCGAGGAGCGGTCGCAGATCGGCTTCGAGCTTGCGCGCGTCGTCCGCTTCCGCGAAGAGGTCGGCCGCGATCTCGCCGTCGAGGCGCTGCGTGCGCAGCGCCCCGGGCAGGGCGGCGAGCCGCTTCAGCAGCGCCTCGTCGATCAGGGCCTGTCCATGGGCGGAAACCAGTGTCGCGACGAGCATGTGAAGGGCCGGATCGGGTGACGAGGGCAGCGGAAGGGATCAGGGCCGTGCTCATCGCAGGTCCGACCGCGAGCGGCAAGTCGGCCCTGGCGATGGCGCTGGCGCGTGACTTTGGCGGCGTGGTCGTCAATGCGGATTCGATGCAGGTCTATCGCGATCTGCGGGTGCTGACGGCGAGGCCTACTCTCGAGGAGGAAGCGAGCGGCCCGCATCGGCTCTACGGTCATGTCGACGGGGCGGTGAATTATTCGGCCATGCGCTATGCGTCGGATGTCGCGGCGCTGCTGGAGGAGCTGCGCCAGAGCGGGCAACTGCCGATCCTCGTCGGCGGAACAGGGCTCTACTTCAAGGCCTTGACGGAGGGATTCTCGGCCATGCCTCCGGTGCCGGAAGCGGTGCGCGCGACCTTCCGCGAACGCGCCGAGGGCGTCGCGACCGAGGCGCTGCATGCGGAGCTCGCCGCGCGCGATCCGGAGATGGCGGGACGGCTGCGCGCCTCTGACCGGATGCGGATCATGCGGGCAATCGAGGTGCATCTGGCGACAGGGCGCTCGCTTGCGAGCTTTCAGGGTGAGCGCGAGCCCGGGCCGCTATCGGGCGTCGAGACCCTCCGCCTTTTCGTCAGTCCCGAGCGGGAGGCGGTGCGGGCGGCGATCGACCGGCGTTTTGAGGCGATGATCGCGCGGGGCGCGCTCGACGAGGTCGAAAGGCTGAAGGCACGCGGCCTCGATCCGCTCCTGCCGGTGATGCGGGCCCATGGCGTGCCGGGGCTGATCGCCTCTCTCGATGGCACGATCTCGCTGGAGGAAGCGATCCGACGCGGGCAGGCGGATACGCGTGCCTATGCCAAGCGGCAGGTGACCTGGTTCCGCCATCAGATGGCAGGTTGGGAGGCTGTCGCGCCGCAGGAGGCGCTGGGCGTCGCGCGGGCGCGGCTCGCCAGTTAGGCCGCGGCCGCCAGGCTGTCCGAACCGGCGACCGCGATGCGGTTACGACCCTCGCTCTTGGCGCGATAGAGCGCCTGGTCCGCGCGGCTGGTCAGCCCCGCCAGCGTCTCGCCATCCTGCCGTGAGGCGATGCCGCAGCTGGCGGTGACCGCGAGCCCCAGCGTCTCCGAGACTGGCAGCGTCCTCCCCGCCAACGCCTGCTGCACCAGAACAGCCGCCGCCACGGCCTCATCCGGACCTCCGCGCATCAGGATCGCGAATTCTTCGCCGCCAAAGCGTCCGACGAGGGCGTTCCGGCTGCCGAAGACGCCCAGCAAAAGATCGGCGAAAGCGCGGATGACCGCGTCGCCCGCAGGATGGCCATGGGTGTCGTTGATGCGCTTGAAGTGGTCGAGATCGATGATGAGCAGCGAGGCCGGTGCGCCCTCGGCAACGCCGTCCCGCATCATCGTCTGGGCGTGCTCGGTGAAGGAGCGGCGGTTGAGCAGCGCGGTGAGCGGGTCGGTCTCGGCCAGCCGGCGCAGTTCCTTCTCACGCTCTTCGCGCAGGCCGATCTCCTCGGAAAGGGCCTGCCTCGTGGCGCGTTCGATGCCGACCTCCAGCGCCAGCGTAGCGGCCCGTTGCCGGAGCGACTGATTGGCGAGCATCAGGTTCGAGATGTCCGACAGCGTGACCACCAGTCCATCACCGAGCAGAGCCAGCGAGACCTGGAGCCAGATCTGCCGGCCGCCGGCGACGAACGCCACCTCGAACTGGTCGGGCTGGAGACGCTCGACCGCCTGAAGCAGGCGGGTCCAGCTCTCATCCTCGGCCAGAAAGGGAAGGGCCTCGCGCAGATCGCAGCCGAGCACCATGGCGGCTTCGCTGCCGCAGAGCGTCGTCGCCCGCTGGTTCGCGGAGAGCACGCTGAGCCCGGCCAGTTGCGATTCCGGGCCGCGAACCGCCTCGACCGCCACGATCCCGAAGGGGGACGTCTCCATCAGGAGCATCAGGAATTCTTCGCGGAAGCTCATCTGGCGGCAGAAGACGATGAGGTGGCGGCCGCCTTCCGCGTCGGTGGTGGGAAGGATCAGGCGTTCGAAAATCCCCACACGGGCGGTCCGCACCGTGCGGTGGATTGTGTAGATGGCGATGCCTTCCGCCAGCGCCCGGTCGTAGCAGTCGATCGTGAAGGCCGCGACGTCGCTCTGCAGATTGGAGACGTATCCGCCGGTGCGGTCCCGTCCGGTTGTTCGGGGCAGGGTGCGGCCGCAGGCGTCGTAGCGATAGTCGCCGGTCGCTGTCGGCGAGAGCAGCATGAGGTCGTCGGCCGCTGCGTGTTCGGCGAGTGCCTTCAGGGTCTCATGCGGTGCGCCGGCGCTTCCGCAGGCCAGCCGCTCGAAATGCTGCATCAGCACCGGGACTTCCGGCGCGTGGGCGCGGGTCAGGATGCTGCGCGGGTTGACGTCGTGATGCATAAGGCGGCCCGTGAAACGCTCGAAGAGTAAGCCGCGGCGCTTGCCAAAACGTTGCGATGTGGACTTTCGGACGCAGAAGGGCCGCTTGACCCGGCAGCCGTGCTCCGCTAGCGTCCCGCAACATCTGAAAAGGGTCGAAGCGCGATGCGCAAGCTTATTATCGTAGGGGTGCGCTGGTAGGGGCCGGTTCCGCAGGGAGCCGCGTCATCCCCGACGCCAGCGCACGTCCAGGCCCCTCGAGGGCCTTTTTTATTGCCCGTTTTCGACCTTCCCATCCTTCCCCGAGCTGCCGCAGGAGACCGTTATGAGCGAGATGATGACCGGTGCCGAAATGGTCGTCCGCGCGCTTCAGGACCAGGGCGTCGAACATCTGTTCGGCTATCCCGGCGGCGCCGTGCTGCCGATCTATGACGCGCTGTTCCAGCAGGACAAGGTCAAGCACGTCCTCGTCCGGCACGAGCAGGGGGCCGTCCATGCGGCCGAGGGCTATGCCCGCTCGACGGCCGGTAAGGTCGGCTGCGTGCTCGTCACCTCGGGCCCCGGCGCGACCAATGCGGTCACCGGGCTGACCGACGCGCTGCTGGATTCGATCCCGCTCGTCGTCATCACCGGCCAGGTGCCGACGCATCTGATCGGGTCGGACGCGTTCCAGGAATGCGACACGGTCGGCATCACGCGCTCCTGCACCAAGCACAACTACCTGGTGAAGAGCATCGCCGATCTGCCGCGCATCCTGCACGAGGCGTTCTTTGTCGCGGCGAACGGGCGCCCCGGCCCCGTCGTCATCGACATCCCCAAGGACATCCAGTTCGCGAGCGGGCTCTACAGCCGCCCGCGCGACAACCAGCACAAGACCTACCGGCCGACCGTCAAGGGCGACCTGAACAAGATCAAGGCTGCGGTCGCGCTGATGGCGAGCGCCAAGAAGCCGGTGTTCTACACCGGCGGCGGCGTCATCAATGCCGGCCCGCATGCCTCCGCGCTGCTGCGCGAACTCGTTCGGCTGACCGGTTTCCCGGTGACCTCGACCCTGATGGGCCTCGGCGCCTTTCCGGCGGCCGACAAGCAGTGGTTGGGCATGCTGGGCATGCACGGCACCTACGAGGCGAACCTCGCGATGCATGACTGCGACGTCATGATCAACATCGGTGCGCGCTTCGACGACCGGATCACCGGGCGGCTCGACGGATTCTCGCCGCGCTCGCGGAAGATCCACGTCGACATCGACCCGTCCTCGATCAACAAGACGGTCAAGGTCGACATCGGCATCGTCGGCGACTGCGCCCATGTGCTCGAGGACATGGTCCGCGTCTGGCGCGAGACTTCGCCCCAGATCGACAAGACCGCGCTGACCGCCTGGTGGACGCAGATCGATGGCTGGCGGGCTCGTCAGAGCCTCGCCTACAAGCAGTCCGGATCGGTCATCAAGCCGCAATATGCGATCGAGCGGCTCTACGAGCTGACCAAGAACCGTGACACCTACATCACGACCGAGGTCGGCCAGCACCAGATGTGGGCGGCGCAGTATTACCGCTTCGAGGAGCCCAACCGCTGGATGACGTCGGGCGGGCTCGGTACGATGGGCTACGGCCTGCCGGCCGCCATCGGCGTCCAGATGAAGCATCCCAAGGCGCTCGTCATCGACATCGCCGGCGAGGCCTCGATCCTGATGAACATGCAGGAGATGTCGACGGCGGTGCAGTATCGCCTGCCGGTCAAGATCTTCATCCTGAACAACGAGTACATGGGCATGGTGCGCCAGTGGCAGGAGCTGCTGCATGGCGGCCGCTATTCCGAGAGCTATTCGGAATCGCTCCCCGATTTCGTGAAGCTGGCCGAGGCCTATGGCGGCCACGGCATCCGCTGCTCGGATCCGGCTTCGCTCGACGATGCGATCATGGAAATGATCGAGACGCCGAAGCCGGTCATCTTCGACTGCCTCGTCGCCAAGCAGGAGAACTGCTTCCCGATGATCCCGTCGGGCAAGGCCCATAACGAGATGATCCTGCCCGATTTCGAAGGCGATACCGGCGAGATCATCGACGCCAAGGGCAAGCAGCTGGTGTGAGACCGCACCGTCATGCTCGGGCATGACCCGAGCATCTCAGGCCGGATGGGTTGTTCCATCCTGCGCGAGATTCTCGGGTCAAGCCCGAGAATGACGAGGCTGGCGTGGCGGGGAGGGACACCATGGCGACCATCGGCCTGATCGGCGGGATGAGCTGGGAATCGACCGCGGTCTACTATCGGCTGCTGAACGAGGGCGTGCGGGCGCGGCAGGGCGGGCTGCATTCGGCCGACATCCTGCTGCATTCGCTCGACTTTGCGCCGGTGGCCGAGATGCAGGCGCAGGGCGACTGGGACGGCGCGGGCGCCCTGCTGGCGGCGAGCGCGCTGCGGCTGGAGCGGGCCGGGGCGGGGTGCCTCCTGCTCTGCACCAACACCATGCACAAGGTGGCCGACCGCATTACCGCCGCGACGCGTGTCCCCTTCCTGCATCTGGCCGACGTCACCGCCAAGGCGGTGAAGCGTCGGGGCGTCCGCCGGCCGCTGCTGCTGGCGACGCGCTTCACGATGGAGCAGCGCTTCTATCTGGGACGGCTCGCCGCCTTCGGGATCGAGGCGATGGTGCCCGGCGAGGCGCAACGGGCCGAGGTCCATCGCGTCATCTATGAGGAGCTCTGCCGCGGGCGCATCGAGCCGGCTTCGAAGGCGCGCTATCTCGCGATCATCGCCGAGGCGGCGGCACAGGGTGCCGACGGCGTGATCCTCGGCTGTACCGAGATCGGGCTCTTGATCGCGCAGGGCGATGTCGACCTGCCGGTGTTCGACACGACGGCGCTCCATGTCGAGGCCGCGCTTGATTTTGCCCTCGCTGCGGAGAGCCAGGCGGCATGAAGCTCATCATCGCCAACAGGAACTACTCGTCCTGGTCGCTGCGACCCTGGCTGCTGCTCACGCAGTTCGGCATGCCGTTCGAGGAGGTCGTGGTCCCCTTCGGCCCGACCTTCGACGACCCCGCCTGGAAGCAGGTCATCGCGCAGTACTCGCCCGCAGGGAAGGTGCCTGTGCTGATCGACGGCGCGGTCCAGATCTGGGAATCGCTGGCGATCCTGGAATATGTCGCCGAGAAGCGGCCGGACCTGCCGATCTGGCCGCGCGATCCCGCGGCGCGGGCGATGGCGCGCTCGGTTTCCAGCGAGATGCATGCCGGCTTTTCGGCCCTGCGCGGCGCCTGCCCGATGAACCTGGCCTGGGTGCATCCGGCGCGCGACCGCGGCCCGAAGGTGGCCGCCGATGTCGCCCGGATCACGGCGATCTGGCGACAGGCGCGCGAGCGCTTCGGCGCCGAGGGCCCCTTCCTGTTTGGCGCCTTCAGCGCTGCGGATGCGATGTTCGCGCCGGTGGTGGCGCGGTTCGTCGGCTATTCGATCCCGCTCGATCCCGTCTGCGCCGCCTATGTCGCGGCCGTGACCGAGAGCCGGGGCTACCAGGCCTGGCGGGATGCCGCCCTGGCCGAGCCCTGGATCGTCTCCGAAGACGAGGTCGACGAGCCCGTCCTCACCGATTTCCGCCCTCATCTGACCGCAACTCGAGCCTCCTCATGAACACGTCGTCGCATTATCCCAACGCCCCCGTCGCCCAGCCGATCGCCCGGCACACCCTGGCCGTGATCGTCGACAACGAGCCGGGCGTGCTGGCGCGCATCGCCGGCCTGTTCTCCGGCCGCGGCTACAACATCGAGAGCCTGACCGTCTCCGAGACCGAGCACGAGAAGCATCTCTCGCGCATCACCGTCGTGACCTCCGGGACCGCGGCCGTGATCGACCAGATCAAGGCGCATCTCGACCGGCTGGTGCCCGTCCATCGCGTCGTCGACCTGACGCTGCAGGGCGAGGCGCTGGAGCGCGAACTCGCCCTGGTCAAGGTCGTCGGCAAGGGCGAGCATCGCGTCGAGGCGATGCGCCTGGCCGCGGCCTTCGGCGCGCGCACGCTGGACGCCTCGCTGACCTCCTTCGTCTTCGAGCTGACCGGCACGACCGAAGAGATCGAGCGCTTCATCAAGCTGATGACGGCGGTGGGTCTGACCGAGGTCTCGCGCACCGGCATCGCTGCGATGAGCCGCGGCCCCGAGGCGATGTAGAATGCTTCCGGACCTGGTGGGCGCCGGATTATCGGGATCATGACCCTCGAACAGATTGCCCTCGGCCTCGAAATCGCCGGCCTCGGCTGCTTCCTCTGGCCCATCCTGATGCGGGTGACCGGCAAGACGCCCGCACTGCCCCCGGGCAGCGGCGGCGCAAGCCTGCGCTCGCCGCTGTGGTGGGCCGGCTTCGTGCTGACCGCGGCGGCGATCTTCCTGCAACGGCTCGCCAGCCAGCAGGCGGGCGGCGGCTAGGCCGAAAGGCGCGACGCCCAGCCATGGCAAAGCCGCTTGCACCGGGTGGCGTGCTGCGATAGAGAGCCGAACCGTAACGTACGGTACGCTGCTTCCTCGGCTTCCAGAGCGCATGACGACGACGCCTCCAATGACAGAGACGGACGAGCCCACGGCCCGGCAGCAGGCCGTGCTCGACGCCGTGCTGTCGCTGATGGTGGAGGAGGGGGACCAGCTCACCATGACGGCCGTGGCGCGCCGGGCGAGCTGCTCGAAGGAGACGCTCTATAAATGGTTCGGCGACCGCGATGGATTGCTGGCGGCCACCGTGCGCTGGCAGGCAGCGCGGGTTCGCGCCGGGCGCTATGACCGGCCTACCCTCGACATCGCGACGCTGCGCGACAGCCTTAAAGGGTTTGCCGCGACCTGGCTCACGGTGATCTCGAGCCCGACATCGATTGCGCTGAACCGGCTGGCAATCGGCCATGCGGCCTCGCGCAAGAGCAATCTCGGCGGCATCGTGCTGGCGAATGGCCGCTTCGCGATCGGCGAGCGGCTTCGGCCGGTGCTGGAAGCCGGGCGCGAGGCGGGATTGCTGGCCTTCGCCGATTCCGAGACGGCCTTCCGCACCTTCTTCGGCCTCGTCGGCCGCGACGTGCAGATCAGGCTGCTGCTGGGCGACACGCTGACGCTCTCGCGCAACGAGATCGAGCGCGACGCCGCCCGCGCCACCGACCAGTTCCTCACCCTCTACGGCGGACGGGTTCCGTCGCAGGGGTCCGATGAAACCACCCGCTCCTGAAAAACCAACCCAAGGAAGGACACTCCCATGCGCGTCTATTACGATCGTGATGCCGACATCAACCTGATCAAGGGCAAGAAGGTCTGCATCGTCGGCTACGGCTCCCAGGGCCATGCCCATGCGCTGAACCTGCGCGATTCCGGCGTGAAGGACATCATCATCGCGCTGAAGGCCGGCTCGGCCACGCGCAAGAAGGCCGAAGAGGCCGGCTTTGCCGTGATGACCCCGACCGAGGCCGCCAAGGTCGCCGACATCATGATGATGCTGACCCCCGACGAACTGCAGGGCGACATCTATCGCGACGAGCTGCATGGCAACATGAAGCAGGGCGCTGCGCTGCTGTTCGCCCATGGCCTCAACGTGCATTTCAACCTGATCGAGCCGCGCAAGGACCTGGACGTGCTGATGGTTGCCCCCAAGGGCCCCGGCCACACCGTGCGCTCCGAGTATCAGCGCGGCGGCGGCGTGCCGACCCTGATCGCGATCCACCAGGACGCCACCGGCAATGCCCATGACCTCGGCCTGTCTTATGCCTCGGCCAATGGCGGCGGTCGCGCCGGCATTATCGAGACCACCTTCAAGGAAGAGTGCGAGACGGACCTCTTCGGCGAGCAGGTCGTGCTCTGCGGCGGCCTCGTCGAGCTGATCAAGGCCGGCTACGAGACGCTGACGGAAGCGGGCTACGCTCCCGAGATGGCCTATTTCGAGTGCCTCCACGAGGTGAAGCTGATCGTCGACCTGATCTACGAGGGCGGCATTGCGAACATGAACTACTCGATCTCGAACACCGGCCGAGTATGGCGAGTACGTCACCGGTCCGCGCATCATCACGCCCGAGACCAAGGCGGAGATGAAGCGCGTGCTCACCGACATCCAGTCGGGCAAGTTCACCCGCGACTGGATGCTGGAGAACAAGGTCAACCAGACCTCGTTCAAGGCGACCCGCGCCCGCTACGCCGCCCATCCGATCGAGGAGGTCGGCGCCAAGCTTCGCGACATGATGCCCTGGATCAAGGCCAAGGCGCTGGTCGACAAGACCAAGAACTGAGCCGCCGCTTCCGGCGGCTGGCGCGGCGATTCAAGATCGCCCGCCAAGTCTCTGATCGAAGGGCTTTTCCTCGGGCGGGCGCAGCGATGCGCCCGCCTTTTTCATGGGCGTGAGCGGCAGCCCCGGGGGCGGGCAGGAACCGAGAGGTTAACGGCGCGTTCTCTCCTGCGAACGAACAGGCGGGAGCGGGCGATGATGGGCCATCACGAGACAGCCGAGCAGCGGACACGGACGGACAGCAGGCAGGACAGCCGGGCCCGGGTCGCCGAAGCCGAGCGCGGCGAGGATTGGCCGCTGCTGAGCGCGCTTCTCGGCGGACTCTTTCTCGCGGTGCTGTTCAACACCTTCATCGCCCTGATCCCGGGCTGAGCCGCAGGGCCGAGGAGAGTTGCCATGACCCATCCCAACAATAACGTCGAACAGCGCGCCGAGGCGCAGAGCGATTCCAAGCCCGGTGGCCAGCCCGTGGCGCCGATGCGGGCCGACGATCACAGCAATGCCAGTCCGGCTGTCGAGACACCGGTCGAAGCGCGACAGGGCTTCAAGGGCGTGCCGGTCCTGATGGTGCTGATCGGCGGCCTCGTTCTTGCCGTCGTCGCCTGGTTCGTCGTGGAGATGGTGGCCTGATCCGGCTCTATCGAGGGCCAGATGCTCGGCCCCGCTTTGTTACGGTCAGATGAGAGAGGGAGGTTGCTATGACGATGTCCCGATTGATGCAAAGTCCCGTCGCGGCCGGCCTTGGATTGGCCGGCTCGATGGCGCTTCTCCTGGCGATCGTGTTCGGGCTCGCCTGAGCGGCGCTCAGCGGACGAAGAGCGTGCCCTGCTTGGCCATCTCGGCCAGCGTTCCGCCGCCATAGATCAGGCTGAAGCCCCAGGCCATCGAGGCCAGCCAGTTGGCGATCTGGAAGGGCCAGAACGGCATCTTCACGATGCCGGCGACGATTGCGACGACGGCGCGCAGCGGTCCGAAGAAATGGCCGATCAGGATGCTGGCGACGCCCCATTTCTCGAAGAAGGCATGGCCGCGCTGCAGCATCTGCGGATTGCCGCGAAACGGCCAATAGTCGCCGACACGGGGGCCGAGCACGAGACCGGCCCAATAGGAAATCCAGAACCCGCAGCCGGCTCCCACCGAGGCGGCGAGCGCCAATGGGGCGAGGTCGAGCCCGGATGCTCCCGCCACCGCACCGAAAGCGGTGAAGAACACCGTCGCCGGCACCAGCCAGGACAGGATCGCGACGCATTCGCAAAACGCGATCAGGAAGACGATCGGGATCGCCCATTCCTGGTTGGCGCGCATGAACTCGACGAGCGTCTGCATCCAGAGTTCGAGCTGAGCCATTCCTGATCCGAACGCGCGAGTGGGGGCTGGCGCTTATCGCCGTCCGGCGACGACGATGCAACCGTGACCGCGCAGTAGCCCGCAGGACCGCAGCCATGCGGCGGGTTGGCCTTCGGCGGCCGATCGCCTAATCTTCCCGTCAACGAGCCAGAGAGCTTCGGCCGGCGCCGCCGACGCGCCCGATGTCGACGAGGAAACGGACTGTATGGAGCTACCCAACGCCCCGCATGCGGATGCGGGATCTGCCGTGCCGTCGCCGCAAGCCGGTGCGCCCTCCGCCGTCGCGCTCGGCCGCCTCGACATCACCTTCCATCTCGAAGGCGGCAACCGCTACCAGGCGGTCACCGGCATCGACCTGTCGGTGGCGGCGGGCGAGTTCGTCTCGGTCGTCGGCCCCACCGGCTGCGGGAAGTCGACGCTTCTCAATGCGGCGGCCGGGCTGCTGACACCGTCGGCCGGCACCGTCACCATCTTCGGCCAGCCGCTCTCGGGGCTGAACCGCCGGGCCGGCTATCTCTTCCAGGCCGATGCGCTGATGCCGTGGAAGACCGCGCTCGACAACGTCAAGGTCGCGCTCGAGCCGATGGGCGTCTCCGACGCCGAGGCCGACCGGCGCGCGCGGGACTGGCTGGCGCGGGTGGGCTTGCGCGCCTTCGTCGACCGCTACCCGCACATGCTCTCGGGCGGGCAGCGCAAGCGCGTGGCGCTGGCCCAGATGCTGATCCGCGATCCCGAAATCCTGCTGATGGACGAGCCTTTCGGGCCGCTCGATGCGCAGACGCGGCAGATCATGGGCAATCTCCTGCTCGATCTCTGGTCGCGCGACCGCAAGGCGCTGATCTTCGTCACCCATGACCTGGAGGAGGCGATCGCGCTGTCCGACCGCGTCGTGGTGATGTCGGCCGGCCCCGCCGCCGGCATCGTCGCCGATTACCGCGTGCCGCTGCCGCGCCCGCGCGACATCGCCGAGATCAGGCTGGAAAAGGCCTTTCACGAGATCCATCGCGACATCTGGGCGTCGCTGCGCGTCGAGGTGCAGAAGGCCTATGCGATGGGCGAGGGCAAGGAACTGGTTGGGGGAGCCGGAGCATGAAACGCGCGAAGCTCCTCATCCTGCAGGCGCTGGTGATGGTCGTCTTCCTGGCGATCTGGCACCTCGTCACCACGACCAGCCTGTTCGGCGATGTCAAGACGACGCAGTTCTTCTTCTCGACGCCCGGCGCCGTGCTGTCGCGGACCTGGACCCAGCTCACCGGCGGCGAGATCTACTGGCATCTCGGCATCACCCTGACCGAGACGGTGCTGGCCTTCGTCATCGGCTCTGCGGCGGGCATCCTGTTCGGCTTCACCTTCGCCCGCAACGAGCTGCTGGCGGCGGTGTTCGACCCCTATATCAAGGCGGCCAACGCCCTGCCGCGCGTCGTGCTGGCGCCGATCTTCGCGCTCTGGTTCGGGCTGGGCATCTGGTCGAAGGTCGCGCTCGGCTTCACGCTCGTCTTCTTCATCGTCTTCTTCAACGTCTATCAGGGCGTGCGCGAGGTCTCGCCGACGGTGCTGGCGAATGCCCGCATGCTCGGCATGAACGAGCGCCAGCTCTTCCGCCACGTCTACTGGCCCTCGGCGCTGACCTGGATGTTCTCGTCTTTGCACACCTCGGTGGGCTTTGCGTTGGTGGGCGCCGTGGTCGGCGAATATCTCGGCTCCTCGGCCGGCCTCGGCTACAAGATCCACGAGGCGGAAAGCGTTTTCGACGTGACCGGCGTGTTCTCGGGCATGCTGATCCTGGCGATGTTCGTGATCGCGATCGATTCCGTGGTGACGATGGTCGAGAAGCGGCTGCTGGTCTGGCGACCGGGGCAGAGTTCGACGACGGTGTGAGGCTGAAGCAGCGTGATGGTCGGGCGCAGACCCGCGCGATTCTCTCCGGAGATTCTCGGGTCTACGCTTCGCTTCGCCCGAGAATGACGCCGTTCTTGCCCGTTCGCCCCGATCCCGCCTATCCTTGCTCCCAACGCGCTCGCGAGAGGCGCCCATCAGTTCAACCGGAGGAACACCCATGATCGTCTCACGCCGCGCGGCGCTGGCTGCGCTCGCTTTCGGCACCGCGCTCGGTTTCGCTCCCCTGGCGGCCTTCGCGCAGAATGCCGAGAAGCCCAAGCTGACGCTCGGCGTCGGCGGCAAGCAGCTTCTGTATTATCTCCCGCTGACGATCGCGGAGAAGAAGGGCTTCTTCAAGGAGCAGGGGCTCGAGGTCGAGATCAACGATTTCGGCGGCGGCGCCAAATCGCTGCAGGCGCTGGTCGGCGGCTCGGTCGATGTCGTCACCGGCGCCTATGAGCACACCATCCGGATGCAGGCCAAGGGCCAGGACATCCGTGCGGTCGTCGAGCTCGGGCGCTTCCCCGGCATCACCATCGCCGTGCGCAAGGACCTCGCCGACAAGGTCAAGTCGGCCGCCGACTTCAAGGGGCTGAAGATCGGCGTGACGGCGCCCGGCTCCTCCACGGCGCTGACCGCGCAATATGCCATGGTCAAGGCCGGGCTGAAGGCGACCGATGCGCCCATCATCGGCGTCGGCGCTGGCGCCAGCGCCGTTGCTGCGATGAAGCAGAAGCAGGTCGACATCATCTCGCATCTCGACCCCGTGACCTCGAAGCTCGAGGCCGATGGCGACGTCGTCTCCATCATCGACACCCGCACCGAGGCCGGCACCAAGGCGCTGTTCGGCGGCTCGAATCCTGCGGCCGTGCTCTATCTCAAGGGCGATTTCGCCACCAAGAACCCGGTGACGACGCAGAAGCTCGCCAACGCCTTCGTCAAGGCGCTGAAATGGCTGGAGACCGCCAAGCCCGAGGACGTCGCCGATCTGGTCCCGGCCGAGTACCATCTCGGTGACAAGCCGCTCTATCTGCAGGCGGTGAAGAACTCGCTCGAGAGCTATTCGCGCACCGGCGTCTCCAGCCCCGAGGCGATGAAGAGCATGTACGACGCGCTCAAGTTGCTCGACCCGGAACTGGCCTCGTCGAACGTCGATCTGAAGACGACCTTCATCGACACCTTCGCGAAGAAGGCCGCCGCAGGAAGCTGAACGGCCGCGAGGGCGGATGTGGCATTTTTGCCGAATCCGCCCCAAAAGCGGGCGCCGGGGACGGTATTCCCGTTCCCGCGGGCCGCGGCGAATTTACAGCCGCGACAAATCCGCCATGGAGTTCCACGGATGGGGGCTACCGTGAAGCGTGCGCGTGACTGAGGATTTTCTGACCGGCGGCGGCGCCATGGGCGACGCCATCCGTAGCCACGACTGGGCAGCGACGCCGCTGGGGCCACTGGCCGACTGGCCGGCCGCACTGAAGGTCACCGTCGGCATGATGGTGAATTCGCGCTTCCCCAAATGCCTGTTCTGGGGCCCGGAACTGATCAGCCTCTACAACGACGCCTACCGGCCGATGCTCGGCACCAAGCCGGAACCGCTGGGGCGTCCGTTTCGCGTGGTCTGGCCCGAGGTCTGGGGCGAGCTGGGTCCCGTCGCGGAAAAGGCGCTGGCCGGCGAGGCTAGCTTCTTCGAGGACATGCCGCTGGTGCTGGAGCGCTTCGGCCGGCCGGAGCAGACCTGGTTCACCTTCTGCTACAGCCCTGTCCGCGACGAGGGCGGGGCGGTGGTCGGCATCATCGACACCGTCATCGAGACGACCGGGAAGGTGAAGGCGGAGCGCGATGCACGGCTCCTCAACGCCGAGCTGGCGCACCGCATGAAGAACGTGATGGCCATGGTCTCCGCCGTCGCCAGCCAGACCTTCCGCTCCTCGCAGTCTCTACAGCAGGCGCAGGCGACCTTCGGCGAGCGGATCGCCACGCTCGGCCAAGCGCATGAGATCCTGACCCAGTCGAGCTGGAGCGGGGCGCCGATCGGCGAGGTCATCCGCAGTACGCTTGCCCCGCATGGGGTCGCCGAGGGCCGGCTGGAGGTTTCCGGCCCCGCGATCGAACTCGCCGCCGACCACGCCCTGACCCTGGCGCTGGCGATCAACGAGCTGATCACGAACGCGATCAAATACGGCGCGCTCTCGGTGGAAGGCGGCCGCGTCAGGCTGACCTGGCAGGCCGGTCTTGGCGGTAGCGACGAGCCCTTCCGGCTCGACTGGGTCGAGAGCGGAGGACCGCCGGTGACGGCTCCGAGCCGCGCCGGCTTCGGCTCGCGGCTGATCGAACGCGTCGCGGCGCAGAAGTTCGGCGGGGAGGCGAAGCTTGACTACGCACCCGATGGCTTCCGCTACCGCCTGACGACGACGATGGACAAGCTCCTGCCGCGTGAGGAGGCGACGTCAACGTGATCCAGCGCGGCGATAGGGACCGCCGCACTGGACTCGAAACGCTCCCGGCGCGACACTGCGTCTCCTGACGCAAGGAGAGGCGGCATGGCCGACGACAGCGCGAGCAAAGCCCTGATCCGCGACGCCTATGCCGCGCGCCACCGCGGCGATCTCGACGCGCTGATGGGCTTCTTTCACCCGCAATGCCGCTATCGGCTCGTCGGCGGCCCCGGCGTCGCCGAGACCTTCATGCAGCCCGACGGCCTCGATGCCGTGCGCGAGCAGATGGCCGGGCTGATCGCGACCTATGTCTTCAGCAATGTCGAGGAGCTGGGCCTTACCGTCGATGGTGAGCGGTCGATCCTGCACTGGCAGGCCGATGTCGTCTGCAAGCCGAGCGGCCGCAGCGGCCATTTCGAGATCGTCGACATCTTCACGATCGCGGACGGCAAGATCGCCAGCCTCACGCAGTTCACGGACACGGCCGGCGTCGCGAGGCTGAGCGCGGCCTGAGCTTTGGTGATGGCGGCCATGACGGCTTTCGATTTGCCGTCCGGCCGGGCGAACGGCTAGAGCTTCTGTCCCACGCTACCGCCGGGACGCCCATGAACATCCTCTCGATCCAGTCGCATGTCGCCTATGGCCATGTCGGCAACGCCTCCGCCGTCTTCCCGATGCAGCGCCTGGGCGTCGAGGTCTGGCCGATTCATACGGTCCAGTTCTCGAACCATACCGGCTACGGCGCCTGGAAAGGCCGTGTCTTCGACGGCGGCATGATCGACGAGGTGATGGAGGGCATCGCAGAGCGCGGCGTGCTGCCGTCCTGCACCGGCGTGCTCTCGGGCTATATGGGCTCGGCCGATATCGGCCATGCCATTCTATCGGCGGTGGAGCGCGTGCGCGCCTCCAATCCCAAGGCGGTCTATTGCTGCGACCCCGTGATCGGCGATGTCGGGCGCGGCGTCTTCGTGCGCCCGGGCATCCCCGAGTTCATGCGCGAGCAGGCGGTGCCGGCGGCCGACATCGTCACGCCCAACCAGTTCGAGCTGGAACTGCTCACCGATATCGAGATCCGCACGATTGCCGATGCGCATCGCGCGGTCGAGGCGCTGCGCGATGCCGGTCCGAAGGTCGTGCTCGTCACCTCGCTCGTCACCGACGAGACGCCCGCCGACTCGATCGACCTGATGGCGGCCGACGCCAGGGGAGCCTTCCGCGTGCGCACGCCCAAGCTCGATGTCAGCGTCAACGGGGCGGGCGATGCGATCGCAGCTCTGTTCTTCGTGCATTATCTGCGCGAGGAGTCCGCCGCCGCCGCGTTGGCCAAGGCCGCAGCCTCGATCTATGGCCTGCTCAAGCGCACCAAGGAGGCGGGTTCCCGCGAGATACTGACGGTGGCGGCGCAGGACGAGTTCGTCACACCGACGCACCAGTTCGTGCCCGAGAAGCTGTAGACCATGCCGACCCTGCTCGGAACCTTGGCGTCATCCCGGGCTTGCCCCGGGATCCATCGGAGGGCTCCGGAACTCTGTGATGGATCCCGGAGTGGCGCGGCTTCGCCGCTGATCCGGGATGACGGTGTGGGTCCTCGCCCGACCGTCAGAGTGTGACGCCATGAAACTGCGCGTCGGCACCTTCAACGTCGAGAACCTGCTGACGCGCCAGCGCTTCGCCTCGGGCGAGCGCAGCGACACGGCGCCCGCCATGTCGCTGTTCCATTTCCCGCGCATCGACGAGCGCGATGCAGTGGAGCGTTCGCTGGCGGTGGCGCTGGAGGACGACAAGCGCCAGATGACGGCGCTCGCTTTGGCGGAGGCGAAGGCCGATCTCTGGATGCTGCAGGAGGTCGACTCGCTGGCCAGCCTGCAGGCCTTCTTCGCCAATTACGTCCACCGCATCGCGGACCATCGCTACGGCCATTTCACGCTGCTCGACGGCAATGACCGCCGCAACATCGATATCGGCTTCGCCGCCCGGCGCGATCTGCTGGCGCCGCAGCAGGTGAGCGTGCGCTCGCACAAGGATCTGAGTTTCGCGGCGGCCGGCATCCATGACCGCGATCTTGCCGCGCTCGGCATCGGACCCGACGGCAAGGTCTTCGCGCGCGACTGCCTGCAGGTGGAGCTCGATTTCGGCGACCGCAGCCTCGCCTTGTTCGGCTGCCACCTCAAATCGATGAACAATGGCCGCGACGATGGCCGGCAGGCGACGCTGCCGGTGCGCCGGGCCGAGGCCCGGGCCGTGAAGGGCCTGATCAAGCAGCGCTTCGGCGAGGGCTGGCGCGAGGCGAACTGGATCGTGCTCGGCGATCTCAACGCCTACCGCTTTGGGCTGGGGCCGCTGGCCGAGGTCGTCGACGAGGGGGAGAGCGGCATCGAGCCACTGCTCGACGGTTTCGCCATCGACCCGATGGAATCGATCCCGACACATGAGCGCTGGACGCATTTCCGGCGCTACTGGTCCGAGGCGCGCGAGCAACTCGTCGAGACGCATATGCCTCTCGACCATATCCTGCTCTCGCCGGCGCTGGCGGCAGCCAATCCGCATCCGGCCCTGCAGATGATCCGGCGCGGGCTGCCCTATCGTGTGCCGCTCGATCCGCGCGAGCCCGACCGCTCGATGGCGCGGCTGGCGACCTCGGCGGACCGCTATCCCCGCGTCGGCTGGGACAGGCCCAAGGCCTCCGACCACTGCCCGCTCACCATCGACCTGACCATTCCAAAGGACTGACCGTCATGGCCCGCCGTTTCGTCACGCTCGACGTCTTCACCGACACGCCCCATGCCGGCAACCCGCTGGCGGTGGTGCTGGATTCGGACGGGCTCGATACGGCGGCGATGCAGGCGATCGCGCGCGAGTTCAACCTGTCCGAGACGGTGTTCGTGCAGCCGCCGGCCGGGCCTGCGCACCGCGCGGCGCTGCGCATCTTCACGCCCGGTCGCGAACTGCCCTTCGCCGGGCATCCGACCGTCGGCACCGCCGTGTTGCTGGCGCTGCGCGACCGGGCCGAGGGGCGCGGCGCCGACATTCTGGTGCTGGAAGAGCAGATCGGCCGCGTGCCCTGCGCGGTCGCCGTCAGCGGCGAGCGCTTGGGGCAGGCGACCTTCACGTTGCCGCGCCTGCCGCAGGAGGGCGAGCCCGCGCCCGCCGCCGCCGATATCGCCGCTGTCCTCGGGCTGGAACCGGGCCGGATTGGCCTGCCCGGCCACCGCCCGGCCGTCTTCTCGGCCGGCGTGCCCTTCACCATGGTGCCGGTGGCCGACCTCGCCGCGATCGGGGCGATCGCGCTCGATCTCGGTCGCTGGAACGCCGTGATGACGCCGGCCGCCCACCCCAACGCCTTCGTCTATTGCCGAGAGACGGTGGCGACGGGACATCATTACCACGCCCGGATGTTCTGGCCGGGGGCGGGCATCGTCGAGGATCCGGCGACGGGCGGCGCGACGGCGGCTTTCGCCGGCGCGATCATGGCCTTCGACAAGCCCGGCGATGGCGAGCACCGCTTCGTCATCGAGCAGGGTTACGAGATGGGGCGGCCCTCGCAGATCACGCTGGAACTGACGGTGGCGCAGGGCGCGCTGGTCTCGGCGCGGATCGGCGGTTCGGCCGTCGTCATCAGCGAGGGCGTGCTGCTGTGACCGGCGCCGCCGGGGTGGAGACCAACGACATCGACCGTTTCGCGGACGGGGAGATCGCGCGGCTGAGCGGGGTCGACGCCCGGATCGAGCCCTATGACTGGGCCTTCGCCCGCGAGAACGCGGCGAGGATCGCGGCGCACTGGGCCGAGATCAGTGCCGGCAAGCCCGCTATGTTCAACGGGCGCATCCTGCTGCAGCACCGCGCGGCGATCACCGGTGGCGTGTTCGAGGCCCGCTATTTCGAGACCGACTATGCCGCCTTCATGGCGTGGCGCGACGCCGGCCATCCAGGCCCGGCGCTTCGCAACGGCTTTGCCATGGGCGCGCTGCGGGCAGCGGATGGCGCCTTCCTGTGCGGGCGCATGGGCGGCCACACGGCCAATGCCGGTATGGTTTACTTCGCCGCCGGCACGCCCGACCGCAGCGATGTCCGCGCCGACGGCACGGTCGATCTCGCCGGCAGCGTGCTGCGCGAGCTTGCCGAGGAGACCGGGCTGGCCGAGACCGAAGTGCGGGTCGGGGAGGGCTGGGATGCCGTGTTCTCACCCGGCCGCGTCGCCTTCATGCGGCCGCTGACGATCGACCTGCCGGCCGAGGAAGCGCGAGCGCTGATGCTGTCGCGCATGGCCGACCTCGAGGAGCAGGAACTCGACGACATCGTGATCCTGCGCAGCGCCGCCGATTGCGACCGGCACCGCATGGCGCTCTTCATGAAGCCCTATCTCAGCCATATCTTCGCGCAGGATTGATCGGCCTTTCGATCCCTCCGCCGCCGCCAGCCGAAAGCGATGCCATGACCGCGCCCGTCTCCGTCTCGTCCGAAGCCTCTGTGCCCGAGGCGCTCCCGCTCCCGGCCGACAACCCCTTCGCCGCACGCTGGGACACGCCCTTCGGCCTGCCGCCCTTCGCCGCGATCAGGCCCGAGCATGTCCAGCCGGCCTTCGAGGCTGCGCTCGCCAAGCACAAGGACGAGATGGCGGCGATCGTGGCCGATCCGGCGACGCCCGATTTCGCCAACACCATCGAGGCGCTGGAGCGTGCAGGGCGTGCGCTCTCGCGCGTCGGTGGCGTGTTCTACAATCTGACGGGCGCCGACACGAACGAGGCGCTTCAGGCGATCGAGCGCACGCTCTCGCCGCTGACCTCGCGGCACTGGTCGGCGATCATGATGGATCCCGTGCTGTTTGCCCGCGTCGATGCGGTCTTTGCCAAGCGTGAGACGCTGGGCCTCGATTCCGAACAGATGCGATTGCTGGAGCGGACTCATCGCGGCTTCATCCGCTCGGGCGTGCAGCTCGGCGCGGAGGACAAGGCGCGGCTGGCCGCGATCAACGAGCGGCTGGCGGGCCTGGGCACCCAGTTCAGCCAGAACGTGCTGAAGGACGAATCCTCCTATGCCCTGATGATCGAAGACGAGGCGGGGCTTGCCGGTCTGCCGCCTTTCCTGCTGGCTGCGATGGCGCGGTCGGCGGCTGATCGCGGCCATCCCGGCCAACACGCGGTCACGCTGTCGCGCTCGGTGATCGAGCCCTTCCTGACCTTCTCGACGCGGCGTGACCTGCGCGAGGAGGCCTTCGCCGCTTGGGGCAAGCGCGGCGAGAACGGCAATGACAGCGACAACCGCCTGATCGTGGCCGAAATGGTCAAGCTGCGTGCTGAGAAGGCCAAGCTCCTCGGCTATGCGACCTTCGCGCATTTCAAGCTCGACGACACCATGGCCAAGACGCCGGAGAATGTCCGCGAGCTGCTCGAACTGGTCTGGAAGCCGGCCAAGGCGCGCGCGGCCCAGGAGGCGGCCGATCTCGCCGCGCTGGCCCAGGCCGAGGGTGAAAACGGCCCGATCCGCCCCTCCGACTGGCGCCATTACGCCGAGAAGGTGCGCCAGAAGACCTATGCGCTCGATGAAGCGGTGCTGAAGCCTTATCTCCAGCTCGACCGGATCATCGCCGCTGCCTTCGACGTCGCCGGCAAGCTGTTTGGCCTGTCCTTCGCGGCGCGAACCGATCTTGCGGGTTATCACCCCGATGTCCGGATCTGGGAAGTGACGGAGAGCGCGACCGGCCGGCATATCGGCCTGTTCATCGGCGACTATTTCGCCCGCGCCTCGAAGCGCTCGGGCGCCTGGATGAGCGCGTTTCGCGGCCAGCGCCGGCTCGGCGGCGAGGTCCGCCCGATCATCGTCAATGTCTGCAACTTCGCCAAGCCGGCGGAGGGCAAGCCCGCACTGCTCTCGATCGACGATGCGCGCACGCTGTTCCACGAATTCGGCCATGCGCTGCACGGGCTGCTTTCGGACGTCACCTACGGATCTTTGGCCGGCACTTCGGTGTCCCGTGATTTCGTCGAACTGCCCTCGCAGCTCTACGAGCACTGGTTCCTGACCAAGGAGGTGATGCAGACCTATTGCCTGCATGCGGACACGGCTGAGCCGATTCCCGAGGCGCTGATCGAGACGATCAAGCGCGCCCAGACCTTCAACCAGGGCTGTGCCACCGTCGAGTACACCTCATCCGCGCTGGTCGACCTCGCCTTCCATTCGCTGGAGGAGCCCGGCGAGATCGACGCGCTGGCCTTCGAGAAGGCCGAGCTTTCGCGGCTCGGCATGCCCGAGGGCATGGTGATGCGCCACCGCACGCCGCATTTCACCCATGTCTTCTCGGGCGACGGCTATTCGGCGGGCTATTACAGCTATCTCTGGTCGGAGGTGATGGACGCCGACGCCTTCAACGCCTTCCTGGAGGCTGGCGACGTGTTTGCGCCGGAACTGGCCGGCAAGCTGAAGCGCTACATCTATTCCGCCGGTGACACGCGCGACGCGGCGGAGGCCTACCGGCTGTTCCGCGGCCGGCTGCCGACGCCGGATGCGCTGCTGCAGAAGCGCGGGCTGGCGGCGTAGTACTGCGCGTCATGCTCGGGTCAAGCCCGAGCATGACGGTGCATCTCACCCCGGATAGCCGAACCGCGCCTTCGTCGCCCGAATCTGGCTGATTGCGCCGCCCTCGTTGCCGGCGGCGCAGGTCGAGCGGGCCGTCGAAATCTCGGCCGAAACCCGCGTGTGAACGCCCTTGGTCGTGTGGCCGGTGGCGAGATCGTTGTCCATCACCGCCTGGAAACGCTCGACCTCGCCGGAGCAGCCCGTGCCCGTGGGCATGCGGAAGGTGTTGGGCGTGACGCCGGCCCCGGCCTGCTCGGGCGGCGGGGCCGGGGGCGTCGAGACCGTGGCGGTCTGGCAGGCGGCGAGGCCGAAGGCGAGGGCGACGAGGGGCAGGGCAAAGGCGCGCATGGCGGGCTCCGGCATCAGATGGGCGCGAAGATGACCGATTCCCGCGGGCGGGCAAAGCGGTGGCTGTTCCGTCATCCTTCGGTCCCCACAGCCCTCATCCTGAGAGCTATCCGGAGGATCGCGTCTCGAAGGATGGTCCATGAGGCTCCTGAGACATCTGGAGCATCCTTCGAGACGCCGCGTTCGCGGCTCCTCAGGATGAGGGCTGAGCTAAGGCCCTGCGGCGTACTCAGTCGTCCAGCGGCAGGAAGGGCAGGGCGACTGCGAAGATCGCAGCCGCCAGCGCGGCCAGCCAGACCGCGCCCTGGCCGACGAGGTAATGCGCGATGGCGCCGTTGATGCAGCCGGTCAGCAGGCCGATCCAGAGCAGGAAATGACGGACCCAGGCGAGTTTCGGTCCGCCGAGCAGGGCGCCCGCCATACGCTGGCCCATCTTCACCAGCGTTCCTGTCATATAGGTCAGCGCGATGGTGACCTCGCCGTCGCGCTGGAAGACGCCGTTCTCCGCGCCCATGGCGAAGGCCAGCATGGCGGCGCCTGCGAAGCTCAGCCCGATCTGGTCGAGGCTCGCGGCGACGACAAGCGCCAGCGCCACCACCCAGAGCACGGCCGATTTGCGCCGCCGGCCGCCGAAATGGCCGGCCACCGAGCCGCAGACCACGCCGAGGACGAAGAGGACGAGGATCAGCGCGGCCGTGGCGATGCCACCGCCCTTCAGCCCGGCGAGCTCGATGCCCAGCCGCGTGGTGTTGCCGCTCATGAAGGAGACGAAGAAGCCGCCGAGGCTGATGAAGCCGATCGTGTCGATATAGCCGGCGAGCCCCGACAGGCAGAAGGCAAGGCCGATCGCCCAGCGGTTATAGGTCATCATCGCCCGCATCCCCCGCCATGCCGACTCGCCGGCCCGCGCGCCCGGCGCCGATGATAGGGGCAGCGTCGCCGCGGTCCCAACCCTGCGGCTGCCTGCGACATATGCTTGCGCGCGGCTCCCGTTTTCGGCTACATCGTTCCACGGTCTTCGAGGATTCCGCTTGTCCCAGACGTTCGTCCCCGCTTCGCCTTCCGGCCGCGCCGCTGCGCGGATCGCTGGCCTGCGCGCGCGTCCCGTCTCCAGCCTCGGTCTGCTTCTTCTCCTTAGCCGCCCCTGAGGGCCGGCCGGGCATGCATGCCTGGGCGCTCAGGGGAGTGACGAGAACGACCTTCCCGATCTGAGGCGCCTGCATCCGACGAGAGCGGCGCCAGCTCTTTCAGGACCACGACCATGACCGACTCGACCAACAGCAACGGCTCTTCGACGCCCGCTTCCCAAAAAGATCGCGTGCTGATCTTCGACACCACCCTGCGTGACGGCGAGCAGTGCCCCGGCGCGACCATGACCTTCGAAGAGAAGCTCGAGGTCGCCGAGATGCTGGACGCGATGGGCGTCGACATCATCGAGGCCGGCTTCCCGATCGCCTCCGAGGGCGATTTCGAGGCGGTCTCCGAGATCGCGCGGCGCAGCAAGCGCTCGACCATCGCCGGGCTGGCACGCGCCATTTCGGGCGACATCGCGCGGGCCGGCGAGGCTGTACGCCATGCGGGCAAGCCGCGCATCCACACCTTCGTCTCGACCTCGCCGATCCATCTCGAGCACCAGATGCGCAAGTCGCAGGAGGAGGTGCTGGAGATCATCACGAAGACCGTCGCGCAGGCGCGCAACCTGGTCGAGGACGTCGAATGGTCGGCGATGGACGCCACCCGCACGCCGATCGATTATCTCTGCCGCGCGACCGAGGCTGCGATCCGCGCCGGCGCGACCACGATCAACCTGCCCGACACGGTCGGCTACGCCACGCCGGACGAATACCGCGCCATGTTCCGCCAGGTGCGCGAGCGCGTGCCCAATGCCGACAAGGCGATCTTCTCGGTGCATTGCCACAATGATCTGGGGCTGGCGGTCGCCAACTCGATCGCCGGCATCGAGGGCGGGGCGCGTCAGGTCGAATGCACGATCAACGGCATCGGCGAGCGCGCCGGCAATGCCGCGCTGGAAGAGGTGGTAATGGCGCTGCGTGTGCGCGGCGACGTCCTGCCCTACGACACCGGCATCGACTCGACGCTGCTGATGAAGACCTCGCGGGCCGTCTCCAGCGCCTGCGCCTTCCCGGTGCAGTACAACAAAGCGATCGTCGGGCGGAACGCCTTCGCCCATGAGAGCGGCATCCACCAGGACGGCATGCTGAAGAACCAGACCACCTATGAGATCATGACCCCGGCCTCGGTCGGCGTCACCAAGACCTCGCTGGTGATGGGCAAGCATTCGGGCCGCGCCGCCTTCCGCTCGAAGCTGAAGGACATGGGCTACGATCTGGGCGAGAACCAGATGGAGGACGCCTTCACCCGCTTCAAGGCGCTCGCCGACCGCAAGAAGCATGTCTACGACGAAGATATCGAGGCGCTGGTCGATGAGAACCTCGCCTCGGCCCATGACCGGGTGAAGCTGGTCTCGCTGACGGTGATGGCCGGCACGCGCGGGCCGCAGCGCGCGACGATGAAGCTCGATGTCGATGGCCGCTTCGTCACCGAGGAGGTCGAGGGCAACGGGCCGGTCGACGCGATCTTCAACGCGATCAAGGCCATCGTTCCCCATGAGGCGACGCTGGAGCTCTACGACGTCCATGCCGTCACGGAGGGCACCGACGCGCAGGCCGAGGTCACGGTGCGGCTGACCCATGACGGCTCGTCGGTGACCGGCCGCGGTGCCGATCCCGACACGCTGGTCTCCTCGGCCAAGGCCTATCTTGTCGCGCTCAACAAGCTGATGGCCAAGGGCTCGCGCCTGCACGCCCAGGCGGCGGCGGGCTGAGGCCGCGCTGCCTCCGCTGCACGGGCTCGTGGCGCTGACGATACGTTAACCATAGTTGCCTATCGTCAGGGGCATGATCCCGACCGACGACCCGTTGCCGGATCCGACAGCCGCGTTGCGGTCCGGGTCGCCCCAGTCGCGCTTCCCGGTGATGGGAATCGACGAGTCGACGCTGCGGCTGATGCGCAGCCTCGGCCCGGTGGTCAAACCCCTGCTGGCGCCGGGCGTCGCGTTGCATTTCGACCGCCTCATTCATCATGAGCGGATGAGCGATGCGGCCGTGCGGTATCGCGACATTCTCGAGCGGGCCTTGGCCGGGCATGGCGCCGCCGTCTTCGATGCGGCCTTCGATGATGCCTATCTGCGGTCTCTGGGCGAGGCGGTGACGGCCGAGGCCAGCACACCGTTCGGGGCGCGTGCTCACGCGGTGATGATCCTGGCGGCGGTGCGCGCGGCCTTTCCCGAGATCGGCCGGCGGAACCGCTTCTCCGGACGGGCTGCCGCGCAAGCCTGCCAGAGGGTGGTCGAGCTGCTGGCGGTCGACCTCGCCTGCACGATGGAGGTCGTCTACCAAAAGCAGGAGGCCCAGGCCGTCTGGCGTGGCGCTGAGATCGAGACCCTGACCGAGGGATTCCGCAAGCAGGTCGGCGAGGTGTCGGAGGCCGCCACCCAGGCGTCGGGCACGCTCAGCAAAGTCGCGGCCAACAGTGCGCAGGTCTCGCGCAGCGCGGGCCTGAGCATGACCGAGAGCCGCGAGAGCCTCGGCCGCGTGCGCGAGGTCGTCCTGCAGACCGTGGTGGCCACCGAGCAGCTCCGGCAGTCGATCGGCGAGATCGACCGCAGCACGCGCGAGGGGGCAGACATCGCGCAGCAGGCCGTGACGGCCGCCGGCGAGGCGCGGCAGACGATCGAAAGCCTGGCCGGGCTCGTCGGCGAGATCGGCTCGGTCGTGAACCTGATCTCCGACATCGCCGCGCAGACCAACCTGCTCGCTCTCAACGCCACCATCGAGGCCGCGCGGGCGGGCGAGGCCGGGCGCGGCTTTGCCGTCGTCGCCAGCGAGGTCAAGAACCTCTCGGCCCAGACCACGAGCGCCACCGGCACGATCGCGGCCCGCATCGACGCCATCCGCGAGGCGACCCAGCGCTGTGTCGGCTCGATCGCCCGGATCGACGGATCGGTGACGGGCATGGCGGACGTCGCCTCCGCCATTGCGCGCTCGCTCGGCGAGCAGCTCGCCGTCACGGAGGGCATGGCGCAGGATGCCCAGGGCACGGCCGGCGAGGTCGAAACCGCGCTGGATCTCGTCGCCCAGACCTTCAGTGCCATTCAGCGGGTCGGCTCCTCGGTCGAGGAAATGAACGCCCGCTCCGACTCGGTCGGCAATGTCGCCGACGAGCTGGCGCGCAGCGTCAACGAGTTCGCCGCGTCGGTGGCGCAGCGCCTCGCCGGCTGACGCCCTCTGCGAATCCTGTGGATGCGCCGTCGCGCCCGGCTTGGCGGGCGCGATCCTTGCCTGTCATCGCTTCGAGCCAAGCGGTGCCGCGCCGCGTCAGCTGGAGACGATCGCCATGGGCTATTTCCCGAACTGGACCCTGAAGACCTCGGGCGCCGTGATGCCCGACGAGCGGCTGCCGCTGGGACAGACCTTCATTGCCGGGCTGCAGCATGTCGTGGCGATGTTCGGCGCGACCGCGCTGGCGCCGATCCTGATGGGGTTCGACCCCAATGTCGCGATCTTCTTCTCGGGCGTGGCGACGCTGCTGTTCTTCATCGTCACGCGCGGGCAATTGCCCAGCTATCTCGGCTCCTCCTTCGCCTTCATCGGCGTCGTGATCGCGGCGACCGGCTATGCGGGCTCGGGCCCCAACGCCAATATCGGGGTCGCGCTGGGCGGCATCATCGCCTGCGGCGCGCTCTATGCCGCGATCGGCCTCGTGGTGCAGGCGGTCGGCACTGCCTGGATCGAGAAGCTGCTGCCGCCGGTGGTGACCGGCGCGGTCGTCGCCGCGATCGGTCTCAACCTGACCGCAGTCGCGATGAACATGATCTCGGCCAGCCCCTACACCAAGTGGATCGCGCTGTTCACGGTGGTGTCCGTCGCCGTCGTCGCCGTCTACAGCCGTGGGCTCGCCCAGCGCCTGCCGATCCTGCTCGGCGGTCTTCTGGCCTATGTCGTCTATGCGCTAACGGCCGCGAGCTTCGGCGCGCCGCCGGTGGATTTCGCACGCGTGGCGGCGGCGCCCTGGTTCGGCCTGCCGAGCTTCGTCGCGCCGGTCTTCGACGGCCGGGCGATCGCACTGATCGCGCCCGTCGCGATCATTCTGGTCGCGGAGAATCTCGGGCACATCAAGGGCATCGCGGTGATGACCGGGCGCAATCTCGATCCCCTGATCGGGCGGGGCTTCATGGCCGACGGCGTCGCCACCATGATTGCCGGCTCGGGCGGCGGCACGGGCGTGACCACCTATGCCGAGAACATGGGCGTGATGGCGGTGACGCGGGTCTATTCGACGCTCGTCTTCGTCGCTGCCGGCATGATCGCGCTGGCGCTGGGCTTCTCGCCGAAATTCGGCGCGGTGATCGGCACGATCCCCGTGGCGGTGCTGGGCGGGCTCGCCATCGTGGTCTTCGGCCTGATCGCGGCGACGGCCGGCCGCATCTGGGTCGAGAGCAAGGTCGACTTCTCGGAGCCGAAGAACCTGCTGACGGTCGCGACCGCGCTGATTCTCGGCGCCGGCGACCTCAAGCTGCCGATCTTCGGTTTCGAGCTCGGCGGCATCGGCACCGCGACCTTCGGCGCGATCGCGCTCTACCACCTGCTGAACCGCAAGGCCGCCTCAGGCGCCCGTTAACCGCGTCGGCAGTGCCCGCGGCGGCTTCGCCGCGGGTCTTACATATTTCTGTCGCAGGTGGGTGGACAGGGGCGGGGGCCTTTGCTACATCGCCGGCCTGCCTGACGCGGCCAACCCGCGGAACGGCTTACGCTTCGTGGCGTATGGGTGATTAGCTCAGTTGGTAGAGCAGCTGACTCTTAATCAGCGGGTCGTAGGTTCGAGCCCTACATCACCCACCACGAACCCTTCTTCCCGACATCGTCGCTAGATCCAGGCAGGCCTGAAGGCGTGCCTCGCGCAGTGCTGCGCCGCGTTGTCGCGGCGTAGGTCCGCGGCGATCGCGCCTTGCGCAGCCTCCTGCCAAAAATCCCGGCACCCGGCCTTTTGGATAAGGGTCCCGAGCGCTTGTGCGCTGCATGGCCTTCCTATAACCGAAACGCGGACGGGGCCTGCTTGCAGAACAAGGCGCCGCACGGGAATTGGGAGCACCGATGTGAAGGGACTACTCCAGCTCAGCCGTGTGATCGACACGATCAACGAGCAGATCGGCAAGAAAATCGCCTGGCTGATCCTCCTCGCGGTGATCGTCGCGACCGTGAACGCCATCATCCGCAAGGTCTTCAACGTCTCGTCGAATGCCTGGCTCGAGCTGCAGTGGATGCTGTTCGGCGCCGTGTTCCTGATGTGCGCGGCCTGGACGCTGAAGGTGAAGGAGCACATCCGCATCGACATCGTGAACAGCCTGCTGCCCAAGAGCGTGCAGCGCTGGATCGACCTGATCGGCCACACCCTGTTCCTGATGCCATTCTGCATTCTGATGATCTATCATTCCTGGCCGTTCTTCACCCGCTCCTACGCCATCAACGAGCAGTCCCTCTCGGCCGGCGGCCTGCCGCAATGGCCGGCCAAGGGGCTCGTCATCATCGGCTTCATCATGCTGGCGATCCAGGGCGTCTCCGAAATCATCAAGCAGATCGCGATCATGCGCGGCCATCTCGAAGACGACGAGACGCTGCGCGGGCATGCGGCGGCGGCGGAAGCCGAGGCTCATCGCCTGCTCGAACAGGCCAAGCAGCAGGGGGTGGCTTCGTGAGCAACCCGAACGATCGCCGGATCTCCACCATGACCGTCTCCCGTTTCTCCCGCGCCGCCGGCCTGCTGCTGGCGCTGTCGCTCGTCGCCTTCCTCGGCCTCCACACCGGCGACGCCCATGCTGCCGGCCTCGGCGACTTCCTGCGCGTCAACATGGCGCCGGTGATGTTCGCCGCGCTCGTCGTCTTCCTGCTGCTGGGCTATCCGGTGGCCTTCGCGCTGGCCGCCAACGGCCTGCTCTTCGCGATCGTCGGCATCGAGCTCGGCCTGTTCCAGGAGAACTTCCTGCAGGCCATGCCGGAGCGCATCTACGGCACGATGAACAACGACGTGCTGCTGGCGATCCCGTTCTTCACTTTCATGGGCCTCATCCTCGAGCGCTCGGGCATGGCCGAAGACCTGCTCGACACGATTGGCCAGCTCTTCGGCCCCGTGCGCGGCGGCCTCGCCTATGCGGTCATCTTCGTCGGCGCGCTGCTGGCGGCGACGACCGGCGTCGTGGCGGCCTCGGTCATCTCGATGGGCCTGATCTCGCTGCCGATCATGCTGCGCTACGGCTATGACCGGCGTCTCGCCTCGGGCGTGATCGCGGCATCCGGCACGCTGGCGCAGATCATCCCGCCCTCGCTCGTCCTGATCGTGCTCGCCGACCAGCTCGGCCGCTCGGTGGGCGACATGTATGAGGGCGCCTTCATCCCCGGCCTCGTGCTTTCGGCGATGTATGCCGGCTACGTCTTCCTCGTGACGATGGTCTATCCGAACCGCGCGCCGGGCCTGCCGCCGGAGGCGCAGACGCTGCGCGACGCGGACGGCGAGACCCGTCGGCGCTCGCTGCTGGTGATCACGATCATCGCCTTCGGCGCCGCCTATGCGATCATGAAGATGTTCACGAAGGTCCAGGCGGGCGCTGACTTCGTCATCCTGACCATGTCGATCGCCGTCGGCATCGCCTTCGTCATCGCCATCGTCAACAAGCTGCTCGGGCTGAACCTGCTCTCGCGCATGGCCGAGCAGGTGATCTTCGTGATGGTGCCGCCGCTGGCGCTGATCTTCCTGGTGCTGGGCACGATCTTCATTGGCGTCGCGACGCCGACCGAAGGTGGCGCCATGGGCGCGGCCGGCGCGATCCTGCTCGCCTATGGCAAGAAGCGCATGACCTTCGACCTGCTGAAGCAGGCGACGGAATCGACGGCCAAGCTTTCGGCCTTCGTGCTCTTCATCCTGGTCGGTGCGCGCGTCTTCTCGCTGACCTTCTACGGCGTGAACGGCCATCTCTGGGTCGAGCATCTGCTGGTCGGCCTGCCGGGCGGCGCGACGGGCTTCCTGATCGTCGTCAACGTGATGGTGTTCCTGCTGGCGTTCTTCCTCGACTTCTTCGAGCTCGCCTTCATCATCGTTCCGCTGCTCGGGCCGGCCGCCGACAAGCTCGGCATCGACCTGATCTGGTTCGGCGTCATCCTCGGCGTGAACATGCAGACCTCGTTCATGCATCCGCCCTTCGGCTTCGCGCTGTTCTTCCTGAGGTCGGTGGCGCCGAAGGACCGCTATCGCGACAAGGTCACCGGCAACATGATGGAGCCGGTCACCACGGGCCAGATCTACTGGGGGGCGGTGCCCTTCGTGGTGATCCAGTGCATCATGGTGGCGCTGGTGGTGACCTTCCCGCAGATGGTGATGCACTACAAAGCATCGGCGGTGCAGCTCGACCAGAAGGCGATCGACAAGCAGTTCGACTCGATCCAGATCCCGGGGCTGGGCGGTCCGGGCGGCTTGCCAGGGCTCGATCTGAACGCGCCGCCTTCCTTCAAGTAGCGGCGCAGACCCGACCCGTTTGAAGCGACGCCGGCGCAAGCCGGCGTCGTTTTCATTTCTGGGTTACGCGGGTGGCAGCCGAACCTAGCCGGCGATGATGCGTTGGTCCCGCGAAGCAAGGAGCGACGCATGACCGATTTTATTCAGGCACAGGCCGATCCGGGCAGCACGCCCACCATTCCGACGCCGCCGCCCGAGGCGCCGCCGCTGACCCCGAACGAGGTGCCACCGGCGCCGCCGGTCGAAATGCCGCCGGACGAGGCGCCGCAGGGCATCCCGACGGAACCGCCTCAGGAGCTGCCGCCAGATGCGCCGCCCGAGGCGCCGCCGGCGACGCCCTTCGATATGCCGCCCGACCGTGAGCCGCGGCAGCCGATGGAATAGGGGTTCAGACCGGCGGAGCCTCTCCGGAGCCGATGTCCCAATAGAGGCCCGCCATCAGGCCCAGGGCCTCGCGCGCGATCTCGACGGGCAGGTGCTCGTCGGGGGCATGCTGCGAGCAGCCGGGGTAGGAATGGGGCACCCAGATCGTCTTCAGCCCGAGGATTTCGGCGAAGATGTCGTTGGGCAGCGAGCCGCCGAGATTGGGCAGCAGCGCAGGCTTCTTGTTGGTGCTGCGCGCGATCGAGGCAATGGTGAACCGCACCCAGTCGTCCTCGGGGTCCAGCCGCGTCGCGCCGAAGCGCTCTGCGCCGGGCATGACGATCTCGACCATCGAGAAGCCGTGACGGTCGAGATGGCGGCGCAGCGCCGGCACGACGTCCGTGGGATCGATGCCGACGACGAAGCGCAGGGCGCAGCGCGCCCAGGCGCTCGGCGGCACGGCGTTGACCGGCGTTTCCGGCACGCCCGACTTCATCGCCAGCACGTCGAACGAGCACCAGCCGAAGACCTGCTCGGCCGGCGACAGATCCGGCTCGCCCCAGCCGGGGTCTATGGTCGGGCCATCGGGGCCGCCGTCGACGACGCAGTCTGACACCGCCTCGCGCACCGCGTGCGGCAGCTCCTTCGGGACCCATTCATGGATGCGGATCTGGCCGGTCGGGGAGGTGATCGAGGCGATGGCGTGGGCGAGCTGGATCGCCGGGTCGGAGAGAATGCCGCCCCAGTTGCCGGAATGATGGCCGCCGTCGCGGGCCACGATCGAGAGATCGAAGGTGATGACGCCGCGCGCGCCGAGGAAGACGGTGGGGCGCTCGGCATTGAGCCGCGGCCCGTCGGAGGCCACCAGCACGTCCGCCTTGAACAGCTGCGCCTCGTCGGCACAGAGCTCGCGCAGGCCAGGCGAACCAGATTCCTCGCCCATCTCGATCAGGTATTTGGCGTTGAAGCCGAGCTTGCCGCGCGATTCAAGGACGGCGCGCAAGGCATTGATGTTGACGACATGCTGGCCCTTGTTGTCGACGACGCCGCGGCCGTACCAGCGGCCGTCCCGCTCGGTCAGCGTCCAGGGCGAGAGGCCCTCGCTCCACTGCGCGTCGAGCCCGCGAATGACGTCGCCATGGCCGTAGCCGAAGATCGTCGGCAGGCTCTCATCCTCGATGCGCTGGGCGAAGAGGAAGGGGCCCTTGGCCTTGGGATGGTGCAGGATCCGGCACTCGAACCCCAGCCCCTCGAAGAGCGGGCGCATCTCGCGCTCGAGATATTCCGTGAGGACCGGCGCCCGGTCCGGATTCTGGCTTTCGGTCGGTATCGCGATGAGGCGGCCGAGGTCGCTCTTGAAGGCGCCGGTGTCGAAATAGTCTTGCGCATGCGCGATGGCTTGGGCGCGGGTCATGGAAGCTCGCTGTCTGTAAGGCCGCTGGATGAGGCGGTCCCGTTGCCGGGGCCGCGACGCGTTGATACTGCCATGCCCATGCAAGAATCGGCCACCGGCGATGGCGCGCGACGGCTGTGCGCCCGATGACGGACGCAGAGCGGCCCATGGTGCCCCATGACCATCAGCGTATCGCCTGTGCGGCGATCCTCGCGGCGCGTGTGTCGGGCGCGCCCGGTTTCCTGCTCGGCGACCTCACGGGCCTCGGCAAGACGCTCTCGGCCTGGCTCGCGCTCTCGGCCATGCCCGAGGACGAGATCCTGGTGATCTGCCCCAAGGGGGCAATCCCGCAATGGCGGCGCACCATGGCGCTATCGGGCCTGCCGCCGAAGCGCGTCACGCTGATGAATTTCGAGAAGACCAAGTCGCTGCTGGCGCCGCCGCCGGATTCGAAGAAGCGCTCGGTGCGGGCGAAGAACAACGAGCTGGCCAAGCTCGGCGTGCCCAAACGCATCTGGCCGCTGGTCGTGATCGACGAGGCGCATCGCATCCGCAACCCCAACTCGCAGCAGGGGCTGGTCTGCCGGCAGATGGCGGCCGCTGCCTCCTTCACGATCTATATGAGCGCGACCGCCGGCCAGTCGCCGCACGAACTCTCCTATCTCGGGCCGCTGCTGGCGCGCGCGGCCGACATGCCGAGCGCGGATCTCGATGGTTTCCGCCAGCTGATGAAGCGGCTGAAAATGGGCAGGGCGAGGGGCCGCTGGAAGAACTGGAGCTGGGCGCCCAACGAGGCCGACCGCGCGCGGATGGCCGGTCTGCTCTATCGCGGCCCGCGGGCCATCGGCTTGCGGCGCCGTCCGGAGGAGATCGCCGGCTGGCCGGAGGTGCAGCGCGAGCTCGCCCCGGTCGCGCTGGATGCAGCCGCGCGCAAGCTCTACGAGGCGACCTGGCGCGAGTTCCGCCGGGAGCTCGGCTTGGCCGGTGGCTCGACCCGCAAGCCGCAGGGCTGGGCGGCCGATCTGCGCTTCCGCCAGAAGGCGAGCCTGCTGCGCATCCCCGGCACGGTAGATTTCTGCGACGACCTGCTCGGCAATGATGAGCAGGTCGCGGTCTCCGTCGCCTTCCTTGAGACCAGCGCGATGCTGGCCGATGCGCTGCGCGGGCGCGGCTGGCGTGTCGGCGAGATCAATGGCGAGCGCAGCGGCCTGCAGAACGAAGAAACACGGCTGTCCTTCCAGACCGGGCAGCTCGACGCCGTGATCTTCACCGTCACGGAGTCGATCTCGCTGCATCGCGGGGAGATGCCGGGCGGCGAGCGCGAACGTTCGCTGGTGATCCACGACATGCGCCACAGCGCGATCCAGCTCCAGCAGATCGAGGGGCGCTGCCACCGCGACGGCCAGCACGCGACGATCTTCTACGCCTATGCCGAGGATACGGTGGAGGAAGCGGTGGCGGGCACGGTGATCGCGCGCATGGCGGCGATGGAAGGGCTGGCGGGCGACGATACCCGCATGCTCGAGGCGATCGCCGGCATCGTCGAGAGCCGGGCCGCCTGAGGGCGGCGGTCCTCAGCTCTCCGAGCGCGGCGGGCCGAGATCCGCGAGGCGGCGCTTCACGCGGTCGTCGTCCAGCAGCGTGCCGGCATCGCCATCGAGCCTATGGCGCCAGTTCGGCTTTTCGGTCGTGGTACCCGGCACGTTCGGCTGCGTGCGGATGCCGAGCGCATCCTCGATCGGCAGCAGCTTCAGCGTGCTGGGTGTGCGGGCGACGAAACGGATCGCGGCATCGACGACGGGGTCGGTGTCCTCCGGTGCGGGCCGGTCGCCCTCGGCGACGCCGGCCTCCTGGAAGGCGCCCCAGAGCAGGCCCCGGTCCCAGGCGCGGATGCCCTCATGGTCGACGCCGTCCTCTGCCGGTTCCAGATCGCTCCCGGCCCACCAGCCCGCGGTGGGGACGAGGTCATGTGTCGTCGTCAGGGCGACGGCGCCTGCGTCCCAATGCTCGGGCGCGATATAGGAGTGGTCGGTCCGCTCGAAGCGCAGCACGCGCAAGCCCGCCACACCCTGCCGGCGCAGATCGTCGCGGAAGCCGTCGGGGAGGGTGCCGAGATCCTCGCCGATGACGATGGCGCCATGGCGCCAGGATTCGAGCGCGACGAGCCGGAACAGCGTCTCGGAGGGGAAGGCGACATAGGCGCCGTCCAGCGCGGATGCGCCCTCCGGCACCAGCCAGAGCCGGCTGAGCCCCATGACATGGTCGATGCGGATGCCGCCGACATGGCGCAGGCTCGCCCGCAGGGTCTCGATGAAGGGCGCAAAGCCGCTCGCCGCCAGCCCCCGGGGCGAGAAGGTGGTCAGGCCCCAGCTCTGCCCCTCGGCGGCATAGTAGTCGGGAGGGGCGCCGACGCTGAGCCCTCCGAGCACCTCATGCTGGCGGCTCCAGGCATGGCTGCCCGACGCGTCCATGCCGATGGCGAGATCGGCGATCAGGCCGACCTTCATGCCGGCCTCACGGCAGACGCTCTGGGCGGCACCATAGGAGGAGGCGGTGAGCCATTGCAGGAAGATCTGGTAGTCGACTTCGGTTGCGTGCTCGGCCGCAAAGGCCGCGACCGCCGGCCCGTCCGGATCGCGGAAGGGCGCATCCCAGCTGCGCCAGCTCCAGGCGTTGCGGTTCTGGCGCAGCTGGGCGGCGTGCAGCACCTCGAAGACGGCGTGGGAGCGCAGCAGCGGCGAAGCTTCCGCCAGCGCCCGCTCCAGCCCGGCTCGGGCCGGGCCGCCGCTGCCATCGGCGGCGCGCAACGCCTCAAACAAGGCGCGCAGCAGCCGCTGGCGCAGTTCCGTCGCGGCCAGCCAGTCGATCTGGCGCAGCGTCGCGAGCCGGTCCATCTCCGCCCCCAGGCCCTCGCGCGCGATCACCTCGCGGAGCAGCGTCTCGGGCAGCACGGCGGCGGGATCCGCGTGGAGCGGGTTGTAGAAGAGGCGGGTCGAGGGTGAATAGGGGCTGAAATGCTCCGGCGAGGCGCCATAGAGCGCATGGACCGGGCTGATCGCCAGCGCATCGGCCCCACGCGCGGCAGCCCTTTTCCCCAGCGCCGCGACACCGGCGAAGTTGCCAATTCCGCCATCCTCCGGCGAGCGCAGGGAATAGATCTGGGCGGCGAGACCGAAGCCGGCTTGTCCGCCGTTCAGATCGGCGAAGGTGATGCAGCGTTCGGGGGCCGTCGCGATGATGAAATCGCCCTCGTCGCGATGGACCGTGTGATAGCCGGGCCGGTCGAAGGCCGGCAGAGTCAGCGAGCCGTCATAGCCTTCCTCGGAGCGTACGGTGCGGCGGGTGCCGCCATCGAGCGTCAGTTCCACCGGGCTCCCCGCTTGGGCGGCGATCGGCAGCACGACGGTCTGCCCGGTACGGGCCGTGGTGAAGCGGGACTGGGCGGACAGGTTCGCCCCAGCCTCGACGGTGGCGAGCGACTGCCGCAGATCGGCGTCTGTGCCGGCCGGCAGGCCGAGCGCCTGCAGGATGAAGCGCAGGCTCTGGGCCGAGACCTCGCGCTCCGCTCCGTTCTGCTCGGTCCAGCGCGGCGCGATACCGGCCTTGACGGCAAGCTGGCGGAGAATGTCGTCGCTCATGCGGGGCTCCGCTTGTAGGTTCGTTCAGGTCAGGGTGGCGGCAGGGCTGCGACAGCTCATGATCCGTCACCCGGAGGGGGGATGAGGGTTGGCGTGGCCTGTGGGTCATGTTCCAGGACGAGCAGGCCGAGCGGCGGCAGCGTCAGCGACAGGCTCTGCGCACTGCCATGGTCTGCGACGGCTTGAGTCGCCACTGCACCGCCATTGCCGAGGCCGGAGCCGCCATAGATGTTTGCATCGCTGTTCAGTCGCTCCCGCCAAAGTCCGGCCTGGGGCACGCCGATGCGATAGCCGTGCCGGGGCACCGGGGTCATGTTGGCGACGGCCAAAACCTCGGCAGCGCCGGGACCGCTGGCGCGGCTGAAGGCAAATACGGCGTTGGTACTGTCGTCGGCGACGATCCAGGCGAAGCCCTCGGGCCTGTGGTCGAGCCGATGCAGGGCCGGTGTCGCGCGATAGAGCGCGTTGAGATCCCGCACCAGCGTCGAGGCGCCCTGACGGCGCTCGTCGAAAGGGTGCGGCCAGGGGAAGGGGGCGTCGACGGACCATTCGTCTTCGGCACCGAACTCGCAGCCCATGAAGAGCAGCTTCTTGCCGGGATGGGTCCACATCATCGCGAGATAGAGCCGCAAATTGGCGAAGCGCTGCCAGTCGTCGCCGGGCATGCGCGAGATCAGCGAGCCCTTCCCATGCACGACCTCGTCATGGGAGATCGGCAGCACGAAGTTCTCTGAGAAGGCGTAAACGAGGCCGAAAGTGACGTCGTCGCCGTGATGGCTGCGATGGATGGGATCGTGCGCGATATAGCGCAGCGTGTCGTGCATCCAGCCCATGTTCCATTTGAAGTGAAAGCCGAGCCCGCCATGGTGGACCGGACGCGTCACGCCCGGCCAGGCGGTCGATTCCTCGGCGATGGTGACGGCGCCGCGCCCGCGCGCGCCGACCAGCGTGTTGAGTTCCTGGAAGAAGCCGACCGCCTCTAGATTCTCGCGGCCGCCGAGATGGTTGGGCACCCATTCGCCCGGCTTGCGGCTGTAATCGCGGTAGAGCATCGAGGCGACCGCATCGACGCGCAGGCCATCGAGATGGAAGGTCTCGATCCAGAACAAGGCGGAGGCGATCAGGAAGCCACGGACCTCGCTGCGCCCGACATTGTAGATCAGCGTGTTCCAGTCGATGTGGAAGCCCTGGCGCGGGTCCTCATGTTCGTAGAGCGCCGTGCCGTCGAAGCGGGCGAGCCCATGCTCGTCGGAGGGAAAATGGGCCGGGACCCAGTCGAGGATCACGCCGATGCCGGCGGCATGGCAGCGATCGACGAAACGGGCGAAGGCCTCGGGCGGGCCCAGCCGCGCGGTCGGCGCGAAGAGCGCCAGAGGCTGGTAGCCCCAGGAGCCGCCGAAGGGGTGCTCGGTGATCGGCATCAGCTCGACATGGCTGAAGCCCATATGCTGAAGATAGGGGATCAGGCGGTCGCTCGCCTCGTCCCAGGAGCCCATCTGGCCCCATTCGGTGCGAAGCCAAGAGCCGACATGGACTTCGTAGATGCTCATCGGCGCCGTCAACGGGTCGGCGCGCTCACGGGCGTCCAGCCAGTCCGAATCGGTCCAGGCGAAGGCCGGCGCTTGCGCGACGACGGAGCCGGTGCGAGGCGGCAGCTCGGTGCAGCGCGCCAGCGGGTCCGCCTTCCAGGGCAGGGCCTCGCCCGTGCCGGACACCAGCGCATATTTGTAGACCGCGCCGGCCTGGATGCCGGGAATAAACAGCTCCCAGATGCCCGCGCGGCGGCGCATCGGGTGGCGGGTCGCGCTCCAGCCATTGAACTCGCCCACGACCGCGACATGGGCGGCATTCGGCGCCCAGACGGCGAAGAGAACGCCAGCGACGCCGTCGATCTCGCGCAGATTGGCACCGAGCCGCGTCGCCAGGTCGAAATGGCGACCCTCGGCGGCGAGATGGAGATCGTCCTCGGAGAGCAGAAGGCCAAAGCTGTAGGGGTCTGCCGTCTCGGTGATGCCGCCCGGCCAGGCGGTGCGAATGCGATAGGGAGCACCCTGAGGCAACGCCGCCTCGAACAGGCCGTCCCCCTGTCCGACCATCGGCAGCGCGCGGCGTTGCCCGTTCTCGTCGACGATCAACTCGACATAGTTTGCACCCGGCAGGAAGGCCCGAACCAGATCGACCTCTTCAAGACGGTGCCGTCCGAGGATGGCGAACGGATCGGGATGGCGCCCCTCTCTGAGCTGTTCGATGTCGCGCGCCGGAAGGCTGGGCAGTCTGGGCGGCATCGGGCGCGTCATCCGGTCGGGCTCCATCGCAAAAGCGACTCCACCCGCGGCGGGGAATCGTCGATGATGCAACGCAGCGAAGCCCGCCCGCGTTCCGCGCTACCGCCTGCATTCTCCGGCGATTCCCGCCGCCCTCCAAGGGGCAGGGAACCATCGGCAGCCGGCATGGTTGTCGCACTGCAATGCTGGCATTTCAGAGGGAGGATGCCGAATGAGCCGGGAGCAGACCGTCCGCGACGTGGCCTACGCCATCTGGGAGGCGGAAGGCAAACCGCAGGGCCGCGACGCCCAGCACTGGCGGATGGCGGAGGAGCGGGTCGCCGCAGGCACGGGCAAGGATGCCAGCGCCAAGGATGCGGGGACCAAAGCCAAGGCTACCGCGAAAAGCCCGGCCAAGGGCCCGGCGAAGAGCCCTTCGCCGTCCGCAGCGCCCGCCAAGGGCAAGGCAGCCCCTGCCAAGGCGACCGAGACCGCGCCGGCGAAGGCGAAGCCCGCCACGTCGAAGAAGTAGGATTGCGCCACGACCCTTCCAAGCCGGCCGTCTGCGGACGCGCCGGCTTTTGTCGTTTGTCGGCAGCCAAGCCGTTGCAGACGTGATGACGTGCCTGACAGCAACCCGGCGCGATCGACCGTTGCGCTCATTCGTTTAGAGCTTTCGCGGGTATAGACCGCCGCAAAAGCAGTTGACGATTGGAAGGTTGGAAGTGTTCGCCCGGAGGCCTTCAGCTTGCCAGCGCCCGCGCATAGACGTCGGCGTAGCGGTCCGTCGGGCGGCTCCAGTCGAAGCGCTTGGCCATGGCGTGCTGGCGCATCTGCAGGAAGGCCGCCTTGGAGCGAAAGGCGTCGAAGGCCCGCGTGACGGCCGAAGCCAGGCCCGCGCCGGTCAGCGAGGAAAACAGGAAGCCGGAGCGCCCGTCCTCGATCGTGTCCACCAACCCGCCGGTGCGGTAGGCGATGGGCAGGGCGCCGGAGCGCTGCGCATACATCTGGCTCAGGCCGCAGGGCTCGAACCGCGAGGGCATCAGCAGGAAGTCGCTGGCGGCGAAGATCCGCCGCGCTTCGGCATCGTCGAAACCGATGCGCGCCGCCACCGCCTGCGGATGCCGGCGGGCAAGGCGCTCGATGGCGTCCTCGAGGCGCGGCTCTCCGCGGCCCGTCACCACGAGCTGGCCGCCATTGCCGATGATGGTCTCGGCGGCCTCGATCGAGAGGTCGATCCCCTTTTGGTGGACGAGGCGCGAGATGATCGAGAACAGCGGCCCGCGCGAGGGCGGCAGCTCGAAGCTCTTGCGGATGTCGGCGGCGCTGCGGCGCTTCCACTGGCGGATGCCGCGTGTCGCCTCGGCAGCGGGGGAAGCCCAGCTGTCGTCGATGCCGTTGACGATGCCGGTCAGCCGCCCCTCATCCATGCGCAAACGGAGCAGGCCGTCCAGCCCGCAGCCATGCTCGGCGGTCGTGATCTCGCGCGCGTAAGTCTCGCTCACCGTGGTGACGTGCGAGCTGTAGAAGATGCCGCCCTTCAGGAAGGAAATCTTGCCGTGAAACTCGGCCCCGTTGACCGAGAAGGCGAGGTCCGGAATGCCCAGCGCCGCCATGCGGCTGGGCTGGTAGAGCCCCTGATAGGCGAGATTGTGGATGGTCAGAATCGAGGGCGTGGCGAGGCCCTTCCAGCGCATGTAGCCGGGTGCCAGGGCCGAGGGCCAATCGTTGACATGGACGACGTCGGGCTTCCAGTTCGGGTCGGCCTCGCCGGCTGCGATTTCGGCCGCCGCCAGCGAGAGGCGGGCGAAGCGGATGTCGTTGTCGAGGAAGTCGCCGCCGGAATAGGGGCCGTAGGGCGAGCCCTCGCGGTCATAGAGCTCGTCGCAGAGCACGGCGTAGATCGTCAGCCCGTCGGCCGTGCGGAAGCGGCCGAGCGACCAGGGCGGCAGCCCGGCCGTGCGCGGCATCTCACGGACGATATCCATCACCGGGCTGGCGGAGCGGACCTGGCGGAATCCGGGGAGCAGGACGCGGACGTCGCAGAGGGTGCGCAGCTGCCGGGGCAGAGCCGTCGAGACCTCGCCGAGGCCGCCGGCCTTGATGAAATCGCCCATCTCTGAGGTGACGAAGAGCAGCCGCGTCGTGCTGGGCAGTTTGGCGCCCGGTTCGGGAACGCCATCCTTGACCGCCTGCGCATAGTTCAGCGCGTGACCCGAAGTCGAGGGGCCACCTTCGGTCCCGGGTTCCTTCAGCGTCTCGGCCATTCCGCATTCCCCAGGCAGCTGTGATCCCCAACTCGTTCGGCGGTGCGATGTTCCCGGTGCACTGCAAAAATTTCATGCAATTTCGGGGCCGGCGTTCGGAACCGTGCGCGGCCAGGCCACGTTAGTCGGTCTGCGGCAGGCTCGCGACGAGGATGTGACGGGGCGAGAAGCGGCATGATGCCGCCAACACCCGTCCGGCCTGATCCGTACAGGGGATTCCATGTCCGACGGCAAGGCCACGCAATTCGACGTCCAGGCAGGCGACAGCACCGATCTGGGAGCCGTCCATGACGGCGAGGGCACCAATTTCGCGATCTTCTCAGCCCATGCCGAGCGTGTGGAACTCTGCCTCTTCGACGAGAGCGGCGAGACCGAGACGGCGCGGATCACGCTGCCCGAATACACCAACGAGGTCTGGCACGGTTATCTGCCGGGGGTGAAGCCGGGGCAGCGCTATGGCTACCGGGTCCATGGCCGCTTCGCACCCGAGGAGGGGCATCGCTTCAACGCGAACAAGCTGCTGCTCGACCCCTACGCCAGGGAGTATTCCGGCTCCGTCGACTGGAACGACGCCCATTACGGCTATGTCGTCGATGCCGAGGGCGAGAAGGATCTGAGCTTCAGCGAGCTCGACAGCGCGCCCTTCATGCCCAAATGCGTGGTCTGCGACTGGCGGGCGGACCCCAACCCGCCGGCGCGTCCCGACATCCCCTGGGACCGCACGATCTTCTACGAGACCCATGTGCGCGGCTTCACCAAGATGCATCCGGCGGTGCCGCAGGATCTTCGCGGCACCTTCGACGGGCTCGGCGAGAAGGCGATCGTCGACTACATCAAGAGCCTCGGCGTCACCTCGGTCGAGCTCCTGCCGGTCCACGCCTATCTCGACGACCACCACCTCGCCGCCAAGAACCTGACGAACTACTGGGGTTACAACACGATCGGCTTCTTCGCGCCGATGCAGCGCTACGAGGGCAAGGCGCACCTCTCATCCTTCCGCGACATGGTGCGCAAGTTCCATGATGCCGGCCTCGAGGTCATCCTCGACGTGGTCTACAACCACACCGCCGAAGGCAACGAGATGGGGCCGACACTCTCCTTCAAGGGCATCGACAACTTCGCCTATTACCGGACGATGCCGGACGAGCCGCGCTTCTACATCAACGACACCGGCACCGGGAACACGGTCAACACCAGCCACCCGCGCGTGCTGCAGATGATCCTCGATTCCCTGCGCTACTGGGTCGAGGTCATGGAGGTCGACGGCTTCCGCTTCGATCTCGGCACCATTCTGGGGCGTGAGCCGCATGGCTTCGACCAGCGTGGCGGCTTCTTCGATGCGATCGGCCAGGACCCGGTCCTGCGCAAGGTCAAGCTCGTCGGCGAGCCCTGGGACATCGGTCCGGGCGGCTATCAGGTCGGCGGTTTCCCGCCCGGCTGGGGCGAGTGGAACGACAAGTACCGTGACACCACCCGCGCCTACTGGGTGGGCGAGCCCGGCATCGTGCGCGACCTCGCCGCGCGGGTCACCGGCTCGGGCGACATCTACGATCTGCGGGGGCGCCGCCCCTGGGCCGGCGTCAACTTCCTGACCGCCCATGACGGCTTCACGCTCGCCGATCTCGTCTCGTACAATGAGAAGCACAACGAGGCGAATGGCGAGGACAACAAGGACGGCCACGGCCACAACCTGTCCTTCAATTTCGGGGTCGAAGGACCGACCGAGGACGACGGCATTCTCGCCGCCCGCGAGCGCCAGAAGCGCAACCTGCTGGCGACGCTCCTGCTCTCCCATGGCACGCCGATGCTGCTGGCCGGCGATGAGCACGGCCATTCGAACCGCGGCAACAACAACGTCTACTGCCAGGACAACGAGATCGCCTGGATGCGCTGGGAGGAGCTGACCGAGCGCGACCATGCGCTGACCCGCTTCGTCCAGCGCGTGACGCAGCTGCGTGCCGACCACCCGATCTTCCGGCGCGCCTCCTTCCGCGACGGTTGCCTGCTGCGCTGGGTCAACCCGGCCGGCGGCGACCAGCAGGAAGAGCATTGGGACGATGAGGGCCTGCGCGCGATCGGCCTGCTGATGCACATGCCCGACGTCGAGCAGGGCGGCGACGAAGCACTGATTCTTTTCAATGCCTTCGACGGCGACGTTCCCTTCAAGATTCCGCCGCGGATCAAGAAGGGGTCGTGGTCGGTGGTGCTCGACACCGACACCGGGCCGGGGTCCGACGAGGGCCGCAAGGGCCTTAAGGCCGATGCCGAGCTGACGCTGTCGCCGCGCTCGCTGATCGTGCTGATGTAACGTCACGACGGCTTCGGCGCATGCCGAAGCCGTCACCCCGGGCTGGTTGCCGGGGCTCCTTCCGGAGCCCCGGCGATCAATGCTTCGGAATGGGGCCCCTGATCTCCGCTTGGCTGTGGTGACCTGACCGACCTCACGGCGAGGTGGGCTCTGGGCCTTTCTGCCTGCTGAACAGGCTGACGCTGCGGGCCGGCAAGAGGCCTTCGCCTCCCTCCGGCGCCGAGCAGAGCAATCGCTGCCAACCCTGAGAAGGCCCATCGGGCAGGGCGAGCGTGACATCGCTCCGGCTGCGATTGACGGCGATCAGCAGGGAGTTCCCGTCGCCGTTCAGCATCAGGCACAACGCGTCCAGCCGGCCCCACTCCTCATCGGCGATCGTCGTCCCGTCGGGTGTCAGCCAGCGGGCGTCGGGAGGCTCTCCGGCTCCGGTCAGGAAGGTCGAGGCCGACAAGAGCGGGTGCTCAGCGAGCAACGCTGCAATCCCGGCTACGAAGGCGGCCAACTCGCGATCCGCACCCTCCCAGTCGAGCCAGAAGGCCGCATTGTCCTGACAATAGGCGTTGTTGTTCCCGTGTTGCGAGCGACCGAGTTCGTCGCCGGCTGTCAGCATGGGTACGCCGCGCGACAGGAACAGTGTCGCCAGCAAAGCGCGGACGTCGCGTCTGCGCGCGGCGGTCACGGCAGGGTCGCCGGTCGCGCCTTCGATGCCACCATTCCAGCTGTGGTTCTCGTTCTCACCGTCGCGGTTGCCCTCGCCATTGGCCTCGTTGTGCTTGACGGTATGGGCGACGAGGTCGGCCAGCGTGAAGCCGTCATGGGCGGCGATGAAGTTGACGCTGGCCGGCGGCCCACGATGGCGCGGCGCATAGAGATCGGCTGAGCCGGCCAGCCGCGTCGCCAGCGCTCCCGCTAAACCGGCATCGCCCCTCCAGAAGCGGCGAACATCGTCCCTGTAGCGGCCGTTCCATTCGGCGAAGGGCGCGGGGAATTCGCCAACGCGGTAGCCGCCAGGGCCGATGTCCCAGGGTTCGGCGATCAGCCGCGCCTGCGACAGGTCGGGGTCCTGCAGGATCGCGGCAAAGAGCGGGGCATCCTGCGAGTAGCCAGTATCCGAGCGGCCCATCACCGTGCCGAGATCGAAGCGGAAGCCGGCGACGCCGAGGGCGCGCCAGTGCCGCAGCGCGTCCATCGCCATGCGGATGACCGGCGCGCGGTCCAGCGCCAGCGTGTTGCCGCAGCCGGTGTCGTTGATCAGTTTGCCGGGTTCTTCCTTGGCGTGGCGGTAATAGACAGCGTTGTCGAGCCCGCGCAGGCTGATCGTGGCGCCGAATTCGTCGCTCTCGGCGGGTGTGGTTGAGGACGATGTCGAGGATGATGCCGATGCCGGCCTGGGCATAGGTCGCGCAGAGATGGGCGAGATCGGGCTCACCGCCCGGTGCGAGCCTCGGGTCGAGCGCGACGAAATTGACGGGGTTGTAGCCCCACGCATTGGCCAGCCCGAGGGGCGGCAGATGGCGCTCGTCCATCCAGGCCGTGACCGGCATGAGTTCGACATGGCTGACGCCGAGGCCGCGGATATGGGCGAGTATGGCTGGCTCGCAGAGCGCCTCCAGCGTGCCGCGGATGCGGTCCGGCACGGCCGGGTGGCGCATCGTGAAGGACTTCACCGCGAGTTCGTAGATGAAGGCGGGTGTCTTCTCCCTCCCCACCGCAAGCGGGGGGAGGGCTTCACCGACGATGCCGCGCGGCACGAGATCGGCCGTATCGACGCCTCGCTGCGCCAACCGCGGGTCCCAGCGGAACGCGCGGTCGATCCGGGTCGCATAGGGATCGACGAGCAGCTTCGTCGCGTCGAACCGGTGGCCGCGCTGAGGCTGCCAGGGGCCCTCGGCCCGCAGCGCATAGCGCAGGCCGGGGCCGGCGCCTGGCAGCAGGCCGTGATGAATGTCGCCGCTGCGGCAGGGCAGGGGCAGGCGTGCGATTTCGGCCTCGCCCGCCTCGTCGAAGAGGCAGAGGTCGATCCGTTCGCCATGGCGGGAGAAGACCGCGAAGGTGACGCCCGCCTCGCCGGCCACCGCGCCGAGGCGGGCGGGCAGCGGGCAGGCGACCAGCGCAGGCCTCGGCACCCGCCTCAGCCTCCGGCCGTGACGTCCGGCGAGGTCGGCACGTGCCAGATCCGCTCGGCATATTCGCGGATGGCGCGGTCGGCGCTGAACCAGCCGCAATGGGCGGTGTTGGTCACCGACATGCGCCACCACTTGCCCTGGTCGGCCCAGAGCGAGTCGATGCGGCGCTGGGCCTGGCGGTAGCTCTCGAAATCGTTGAGCACCATGAACCAGTCATTGGCGCGCAGCCCCTCGACGAGGCCGAGATAGCGGTCGCGCTCGCGCGGCGAATAGGCGCCCGACGCCACCGCATCGAGCACGCCTTCGAGATGGGGCGTGGCGGCGATGACCTCGCTCGTCGGGCGGGGATTGCGCTTGGCGGCCTCGACCTCCTCGGCCGTCATGCCGAAGATGACGATATTGTCGGCGCCGACGCGCTCGCCGATCTCGATATTGGCGCCGTCCAGCGTGCCGATAGTGATCGCGCCATTGAGGGCGAACTTCATGTTGCCGGTGCCCGACGCCTCCATGCCGGCGGTCGAGATCTGCTCCGAGACGTCGGCGGCCGGGATGATCAGCTCGGCGGCGCTGACGTTGTAGTTCGGCAGGAAGACGACCTTGAGCCGGTCGCGGGTGGTGATGTCGTTGTTCACGACGACGGCGACGTCGTTGATCAGGTTGATGATCGCCTTGGCGGTGCCGTAGTTCGAGGCGGCCTTGCCAGCGAAGATCTTCACCCGCGGCGCCCAGTCGCGATAGGGCTCGGAGCGGATCGCGTCATAGAGCGCGATCGTCTCGAGGATGTTGAGCAGCTGGCGCTTGTATTCGTGGATGCGCTTGATCTGGACGTCGAAGATCGCGTCGGGATCGACCGTCACGCCGGTGTCCTGCCGGATGATCTTGGCGAGCTTGAGCTTGTTCTCGCGCCGGATGGCGGCAAGGCGCTGGTGCAGCGCGGCGTCGCCGGTATGCGCCGCGAGGCGACGGATCTGGCCGATATGGTCGGTCATGTCCTCGCCGCAGACCTCCTGCAGCAGCTTCGTCAGGCCGGGATTGGCGCCGAAGAGCCAGCGCCGCGGCGTGATGCCGTTGGTGACGTTGGTGATGCGGCCGGGGAAGATCGCGTTCAGCGGTGCGAAGACCGTCTGTTCCATCAGCTTGGAATGCAGCGCCGAGACACCGTTGACGGTGTGCGAGCCGACGAAGGCGAGATGGGCCATGCGCACGCGCCGGCCGTGATGCTCGTCGATCAGCGAGATCGTCGAGAGATCGATATTCTCGCCGCCGCTGGAGCGCCGGACCTCCTCCAGGAAGCGGGCGTTGATGGCGAAGATGATCTGCATGTGGCGCGGCAGCAGCCGCTCCATCAGCGCCACCGGCCAGGTCTCCAGCGCCTCTGGCAGGAGGGTGTGGTTGGTGTAGGAAATGGTGGCGTTGGTGATCGTCCAGGCCTCTTCCCAGGGCAGGCCGTGCTCGTCCACGAGCAGGCGCATCAGCTCGGCGACGGCCAGCGACGGATGGGTGTCGTTGAGCTGGATCGCGACCTTGTCGGCGAGGTTGTCGAGCTTGCCGAACTGGCGGTAGTGCCGGCGCACCAGATCCTGCAGCGAGGCGGAGGTGAAGAAGAACTCCTGCCGCAGCCGCAACTCCTGCCCCGCGGGGGTGGAATCATTGGGGTAGAGCACCTTCGAGATCGCCTCGGCGCGGTTGCGCTCGGCGACCGCGCCGACGATGTCGCCCTGGTTGAAGGCATCGAGCGACAGCGGGTGCAGGGCGCGCGCGCGCCAGAGCCGTAGCGTCGTCGCATCCCGGCCGCGCCAGCCGACGACCGGTGTGTCGTAAGCGACGGCAAAGACCGCCTCTTCCGGCTCCCAGAAGACCTCGCCGGGCTTCTGCGTGGCGGTCAGCGAGCCGCCGAATCCGATCTTGTAGGAGGCTTCGCGGCGCTCGAATTCCCAGGGGTTGCGGAAGGAGAGCCAGTCCTCGGGCACCTCGATCTGCTTGCCGCCGTCGATGCGCTGCTTGAACAGGCCGTGGTCGTAGCGGATGCCGTAGCCGAGCGCCGGTACGCCGGTCGAGGCCATCGCCTCGAGATAGCAGGCGGCGAGACGGCCAAGGCCGCCATTGCCCAGAGCGGCATCGGGCTCGATCGACTCGATCGCCGAGAGATCGACACCGAGTTCGCGCATCGCCTGCGCCATCGGCCCGGTGAGCCCGAGATTATTAAGGGCGTCGCCGAGCGAGCGGCCAATCAGGAACTCGAGCGAGAGATAATAGACTCGCTTGCGGCCGGTCTCGTAGCTCTCGCGGGTCGAGCGGTGCCAGACATCGACGACATGGTCGCGTGCTGCGAGGATGCCGGCGGTCAGCCAGTCATGCGGCTGGGCGACGGAGGCGTTCTTGCCCAGCGAGTAGGTGAGCTTCCGCAGAATCTCGGCCTTGAGGGCCTCGACCCGCCCGGCGGCGTCGGCAGGGCGGGTGGCGGTGGAGGCGGTCTCGGTCAAGCGCTGTTATCCCGGCTGTTAATCTATGATGACTTTCGGAGCTAGGCACCGCCAAGTCCAGCCGAAACTACCGCAGCGCATCATCGCAGCGCATCAGGGCGACCTTGCTCTCACGGGCGAAGGGGAGCCGGTTCCTCCCGGGTCTCCTGACCCAGCTGCTTGGCGCTGGTCACGGCGGAGTCGGTCAGGCCGACGACGCTCGCCCAAGCGCTGCGGGTATGGCTGCCCTGATGGGCGATGGCGTCGTAGCCGATCAGGATAACGGCGACGAGAAGCAGGATCCGGAACATCGGTGTCTCCTTGAAATGACGTGCCGCCCCAACGCGCGGCAGTTGCGCCTGTTCCGGAGAAGGCTGCCGCGACGAAAGGTCTCTGGCGGGAGCACGCCATCCGCGCTACCTAGAACAAAGAATGAACGAAAGGGCGCGGTGTGGCACAGCTGTCGGTGATGGAGAAGCTCGAGATCCTAAGCGACGCGGCCAAATACGACGCCTCCTGCGCCTCCAGCAGCACGACCAAGCGCAATTCGCTGAAGGGCGGCCTCGGCTCGACCACGGGATCGGGCATCTGCCATTCCTATGCGCCGGACGGCCGCTGCATCTCGCTTTTGAAGATCCTGCTGACCAATTACTGCAGCTATGATTGCATTTTCTGCATCAATCGCTCGTCGAGCAATGTCCGGCGCGCGCGCTTCACGGTGGAGGAGGTCGTCGACCTCACGCTGAGCTTCTACAAGCGCAACTACATCGAGGGGCTCTTCCTCTCCTCGGGCATCATCCGCTCGCCCGACTACACGATGGCGGAATTGGTGCGGGTGGCGCAGACGTTGCGTGAGGTCCATGGCTTCCGCGGTTACATCCACCTCAAGCTGATCCCCAGCGCCAATGCCGATCTGGTGGCGCAGGCCGGCCTCTATGCCGACCGCGTCTCGATCAATGTCGAACTGCCGACCGAGGTTTCACTGGAGCGCTTCGCGCCCGAGAAGCGTCCGCGCGAGATCAGTGCCGCCATGGGCGGGCTGCGGCTGCGGATCGAGGAGAGCAAGGCCGAACGGGCGAAGACGCGGCGCGCGCCGGTGTTCTCGCCCGCGGGGCAGAGCACGCAGATGATCGTCGGCGCCGACGGGACGAGCGATGCGACGATCCTGCAGCGCAGCGCGCAGCTCTATGGCTCCTTCGGCCTCAAGCGGGTCTATTATTCCGCCTTCAGCCCGATCCCCGATGCCAGCCGCCAGCTGCCGCTGTCGGAGCCGCCATTGCTGCGCGAGCACCGGCTCTACCAGGCCGACTGGCTGACGCGGTTCTACGGCTTCGAGGTCGGCGAGATTCTCGACGACGGCGCGGACGGGATGCTCGACCTCACCGTCGATCCCAAGCTCGCCTGGGCTTTGCGGCATCGCGCGCGCTTTCCGGTCGACGTCAACCGCGCCGATCGCGAGACGCTTTTGCGCGTGCCGGGGCTGGGCACGAAAAGCGTCGCGCGCATCCTGGAGACGCGCCGCTTCCGCCGCTTAAGGCTGGAGGATGTCGGCAAGCTTGCGCGCTCCATGGCGACGCTACGCCATTTCATCGTTGCGGAGGGCTGGCGGCCCGGCGCTTCTCTCGACAGCGAGCGGCTGAAGCAGCATCTGGCGCCGAAGCCGCAGCAACTCGCATTGCTGTGAGGCCCGCCATGGCGCAGCCCGGCATCCTGGCGCGTCTCGACCACCCGGCCGATTTCGACGGCTGGCGGCGGCAGGCGCGCGCGCTGGCGCTGGCGGAGGTGGCGCCGGCGCGGATCGAGTGGCAGGTCGGGGCGGAAGCGTCCGGGCTGTTTTCCGGGTTGGCCGAGCCCCCGCCGCTGCCGGCGAACGGGACGGAGCTGCGCGTGCCGCGCGATTTCGTCGAGCTGGCGCAGGCGGTCGTGTGCCATCGCGACGTCAGCCGCTTCGATCTGCTCTACCGCCTGCTGCTGCGGCTCCAGCGCGAGCCGACCTTGCTGCATGTGATTACCGACGACGAGGTCCATCGCGCCCGGGCGATGGCGAAGTCGGTCCGCCGCGACCTGCACAAGATGACCGCCTTCGTCCGCTTCCGCGAGGTCGTCGGACCCGATGGCGGGGAGGCTTTCGTCGCCTGGTTCGAGCCCGAGCACCACATCGTCGAGCGCGTCTCGCGCTTCTTTGTCGAGCGCTTCGCGGCGATGCGCTGGTCGATCCTAACGCCGCTGCGCTCGCTCCACTGGGACGGTACGACGCTGCATCTGGGGGAGGGAGCGTCGCGCGCTGACGCGCCCGACGACGACGCGATGGAGGGCTATTGGCGGACCTACTACGCCAACATCTTCAATCCGGCGCGGCTGAAGATCAAAGCCATGAAGGCGGAGATGCCCGAGAAATACTGGCGCAACCTCCCTGAGGCCGAGCTGATCGCGCCGTTGATCGCGCAGGCCGGCCGCCGTGCGGAGGAGATGGTGCTGAAGGCCCCGACCCTGCCGCCGGAGCGGCATCTGCGGCAGAGCCAGCGCCAGCGCGAGGGACTGGTGCCGGCGTCGGAGCTGCCAGAGAACTGGGCGGATGCGCGCCTGGCGGCGAAGACCTGCTCGCGCTGTGATCTCTGCCACAGCGCGACGCAGACGGTGTTTGGCGAGGGGCCGCTGACCGCGCCGGTGATGTTCGTCGGCGAGCAGCCGGGTGATCAGGAGGATCTGGCGGGCACACCCTTCGTCGGGCCGGCCGGGCAGGTCTTCGACCGGGTGATGGGGGAGGCCGGGCTCGACCGCAGCCGCGCCTATGTCACTAATGCGGTGAAGCATTTCAAATTCACCGTGCGTGGCAAGCGGCGCATCCATGAGCGGCCGAATGCCGGCGAGATTTCGGCCTGCCGTTTCTGGCTCGGGCTCGAGCGGGAGTTCGTGAAGCCGCGGCTCGTCGTCGCGCTGGGTGCGACCGCGCTACACGCCCTGACCGGCCATCGCGGCTCGCTTTCCTCGATGCGGGAGCGCGATCTCGCGCTGGAGGACGGCACGGCGCTGCTGGCGACCGTCCACCCCTCCTATCTGCTCCGTCTGCCGGACGAGGAAGCGCGCGAGCGTGAGACGGCCCGCTTCCGCGCCGATCTGGAGCGCGTCGGGTTGCTGGTGCCGGAGATGAGGGCGGCCTAGGCGGGCCATCATCTGGCGGCCGGTCGTCATCGCGAGCGTAGCGAAGCGATCCAGACGGTCTCGCTCTACGTCCCCCTGGATTGCGTCGTCGCTGCGTTCCTCGCAATGACGACAACGGGTCGAGGGACTGCGATTGACCCACCGCCCGCTGCAGTGTCCCTTCCTGACAATAAAACGAGGAACGCATGGGCGAGAATCTGAAGGGCAAGCGCGTGTTGGTGACCGGCGCCTCGTCGGGGCTTGGCGCGCATTTCGTGCGGTGTCTGGCCGGGCAGGGCGCCCACGTCGTGGCGGCGGCGCGCCGGGTCGAGCGGCTGGAGGAACTGGCGCAGGCTTGTGCCACGCTGCCGGGCCAGGTGATGCCGCTTTCGCTCGACGTCGCCTCGGTGCCCTCGATTCAGGCGGGTGTGTCGGAGGCGGCGCGGCTGCTCGGCGGGCTCGACGTGCTCGTCAACAATGCCGGAATCGGCGAGACGGAAGCCGCGATCTCGGTCACCGAGGCGCAATGGGACGCGCAGCTCGACGTCAACCTGAAGGGCTGCTTCTTCGCGGCGCAGGCGGCCGCGCAGGTCATGATCGAGGGAAAACAGGGCGGGGCGATCGTCAACATCGCCTCGATCCTGGGCGAGCGGGTGATGACCCGCGTCGTGCCCTATGCGGTCTCCAAGGCCGGCCTGATCCAGATGACCAAGGGGCTGGCGCTGGAATGGGCGCGCCACGGCATCCGGGTCAACGCGCTCGCGCCGGGCTACATCGTCACCGACATCAACCGCGATTTCTTCGACAGCGAAGCAGGCGAGGCGCTGACCAAGCGCATCCCGAGCCGCCGCATCGGCGATCCTGCCGATCTCGACGGGCCGCTGCTGCTGCTCTGCTCGGAGGCTGGACGCCACATGACCGGAGCCGTGGTCGCCGTCGATGGCGGGCATCTGGTGAGTGGGTTGTGATCAAAGGCGTCATGCTCGGGCGAAGACCCGAGCATCTCAGGCCGGAGATGATCCTGATGGAGATTCTCGGGTCTGCGCTGCGCTCCGCCCGAGAATGACGGCTTTCAGCGCATGATCTCCTTCAGCCGCAGCAGAGAGATCCGCTCGACCTGTCCCAAAGCGGTCTCGAACTCGACCTCCGGCGTGCTCAGCAGCCGTGTCTCGAAGGCGGCCAAGATCGCGTCCTTGCTGGCGCCCGCCACCGCCATGATGAAGGGGATGCCGAAGCGCGCCTTGTAGGCGTCATTGGCTTCCGTGAAGCGGGCGCGTTCGCTTGGCGCGAGGCGGTCGAGCCCGGCGGAGGCCTGCTCGCCGATCGATTCTTCCGTCATCTCGCCTGCCGCCGCGAGCTTGCCGGCGAGGTCGGGATGGCCGAGCAGGAGCGCCTTCAGCTTGTCGCGCGGGGCGGCGCGCATCACCTTCACCATCGCCGCATGCAGCGTCGCGGCATCGTCATGGGCGGGCGTGATCCCGGCGTCGAAGGTGGCCTCGGCGATCCAGGGCGCATTCTCCCAGATCCGGCCGAAGACCTCGACGAAGAGCGCCTTGGGCACGGCCGAGGGGCGGTAGCCAGCGGCCGGCGGGTGGTGGCGGATCCAGTGGCGGGCGATGTCGAGCCGCGTCGCGACCCAGACATCGGCATGGCCTTGCACATGGTCGAGGAAGCGCGCCAGCGCGGCAGCGCGGCCCGGCCTGCCGACGAGGCGGCAATGCAGGCCGATCGACATCATCTTCGGCGCGGTCGCGCCCTCGGCATAGAGCAGGTCGAAGGAGTCCCGGAGATAGGCGAAGAACTGGTCGCCGCTGTTGAAGCCCTGCGGCGTGGCGAAGCGCATGTCGTTGGCGTCGAGCGTGTAGGGCACGGCGAGCTGCGGACCCTTCGGTCCGCTCAGCCAATAGGGTAGCTCGTCGGCATAGCTGTCGGCGGTGTAGAGGAAGCCGCCTTCTTCCATCATCAGCGGCGTCGTGCGCTCCGACGAACGGCCCTGGTAGAAGCCTAGGGGGCGTTCGCCGGTGATCTCGCGCTGGATGGCGATGGCCTCAAGGATGTCGGCGCGCTCCTTCTCGGCGGGCACATCGCGGTAGTCGATCCATTTCAGCCCATGGGTGGCGATCTCCCAGCCGGCCTCCTGCATCGAGGCGGCGATCTCGGGATAGCGCTGCAGCGCGCTGGCGATGGCAAAGACCGTCACCGGCAGCTTGCGCTCCGTGAACATCCGCCAGAGCCGCCAGTAGCCGGCGCGCGAGCCGTATTCGTAGATCGACTCCATGTTCATGTGGCGCTGGCCGGGCCAGGGCGCGGCGCCGACGATTTCGGAGAGAAAGGCCTCGGAGGCCGCGTCCCCATGCAGGATGTTGTTCTCGCCGCCCTCCTCGTAATTGATCACGAACTGCACGGCGATGCGGGCCTTTCCCGGCCAGCGCGGATTCGGCGGAGTGCGGCCATAGCCTTCGAGATCGCGCGGATAGGCAGTGTCGGTCATGGCGGACGGCGCTCGCAAAGTGATTCAGGTCGGGGTCGTAAGCTGTTGATCGATAAGCAAGTTACGGGCCGTCATTCTCGGGCGGAGCGAAGCGGAGACCCGAGAAGCTCTGGCCCGAGATGCTCCGGTCAAGCCCGAGCATGACGACGGGGCTCAGCTCCCGCGATAGGTCGTGTAGCCATAGGGCGAGCAGTTGAGCGGCACATGCCAGTGCCGGCTGGTGTCGGCGATGCCGAAGCGCACCGTGACGGTCTCGAGGAAGGCGGGGTCGGGCAGGGCGACGCCGCGGCCGCGGAAATAGGGGCCGATCGCGAAGTCGATCTCATAGAGGCCGGGCTGCGTCGCCTCGGGCGTCAGCAGCGGCGCGTCGGTCCGGCCGTCGGCATTGGTGACGGTGGTCGCCAGCGTTTGCGCCTGGCCGTCGGTGATCCGGCGCAGGGTGATCGCCACGCCCGCGGCGGGGACACCGCCATGCGTGTCGAGGATATGTGTCGTTAGTCCCGCCATGCCCGTCCTTCCTGCTGCGCCTTCGCCGCTCGTGCGGCGCCGCGCTTGCATGCTGCCTTGCGCCAACCGTAACTTCGGCGCGGGCGAAGTCCATCGTCCTGCGCGCCAGATCAGGAGACCACCGCGGCGATGCTCGACGCCTATCTGATGGAATGGGGCGGCATGCTGCTGCGCTGGCTGCATGTGATCACGGCGATCGCCTGGATCGGCTCGTCCTTCTTCTTCATCCATCTCGACGCGTCCTTGCGTCCCGCGGCCGACATCCCGCCGGGCGAGGGTGGGCGCGCGTGGCAGGTGCATGGCGGCGGCTTCTACGAGATGCGGAAATACCTGGTCGCGCCCGCCGTAATGCCGGCCGAGCTGACCTGGCACAAATGGCAGGCCTACTGGACCTGGATCTCGGGCTTTTTCCTGCTGGTCTGGGTCTATTATGCGCAGTCCGAGCTCTACCTGATCGACCCGGCGGTGATGCAGCTCTCGCCGCTTGCGGCCGGCGCCCTCGGCATCGCGGCGCTGGTCTTCGGCTGGCTGTTCTACGACTGGCTCTGCCGCTCGCCGTTGGGACGCAACGACGTCGTGCTCGGCGTGCTCGGCTTTTCCTATGTGGTCGCGGCGAGCTGGGCGTTCGCCTCGGTGTTCTCCGGGCGCGGCGCGCTGATCCACACCGGCGCGCTGATGGCGACGATCATGACCGCCAATGTCTTCTTCAACATCATGCCCGGCCAGCGGAAGGTCATCGCGGCGCTGACCGCCGGCGAGAAACCGGACCCGAAATACGGCAAGGCGGCCAAGCAGCGCTCGCTGCACAACAATTACATCACCCTGCCGGTGCTGTTCCTGATGCTGTCGAACCACTACCCTGTGACCTACGCCAATTCGGCGGTGATCCCGGTGCTGGTGGCGCTGATCATCGTGGCGGGGGCGCTGATCCGGCACTTCTTCAATGTCCGTCATGCCGACCACTCGCGCTCGCCCTGGTGGACCTGGGCGGTCGCGCTGGTGGCGCTCTGGCTCGCCTTCTGGTTGGCGATGGCGTCCTCGCCCGGCGGGCGCGAGCGGCTCGGCCTCACGCCTCTGCCGGCGACAAAGCCTGTGATGCTCGCCGGGCTGCAGCCTCCGCCGGAGGCGGTCGCCAACATCGTCACCGGGCGCTGCGCGATGTGCCATGCGCCGGAGCCCACATGGCCCGGCATCCAGATTCCGCCCAAGGGCGTCCTCCTGCATGAGCCGGAGACGATTGCGGCCCATGCGCGGGCCATCCGCGTCCAGGCGGTGATGACCCATGCGATGCCGCCCAACAACCTCTCCGGCATGACCCCGGAGGAGCGGCGCGTGCTGGCGCAATGGCTGGCCCAGGCACGGTGATCGCCGCCGAGCCGGCCCACGTCGCCAATCCCGGTAACAAATCCCTTACGCTACGGAATATCGTGATCACGGCTGCGTGAGTTCATTCAGTTTCAGTTCACCTCGTTGCGGGCATGGTCCGGCCACTGACAGGCTGGACTGTGGTTCCCGATCCGGGTGCCTCCGGCATGAAGATGGGACCGGGGGGTCCGTTGAACGCGCATTCGAGAAGGGTCGCCGGCTACGGGTTGGCGGCCATGGCCTTCATCTGTGTCTGGGCGCTGCTGTGCTGGCCCTGGCTTTCGGGCGCGGTCACCATCCCGTTCGATGCCAAGGCCCATTTCCAGGCGCAAATCCAGTTCCTCGCGCGGGCGCTCCATTCGGGCCAGTCCCCGTTCTGGACGCATAACGTCTTCGGCGGCTCGCCGCAGGTCGCAGACCCGCAGTCGCTGATCTTCTCTCCCGCCATCCTGCTGGCGCTGCTCGTTCCCTCGCCGAGCTTCCGCGCCGTCGATGCCTATGTGCTCGCCCATCTGCTGGCGGGCGGGCTCGCCCTGATGATGTTCTTCCGCGACCGCAACTGGCATCCCGCCGGGGCGGTGCTGGCGGCGATGGTCTTCGCCTTCGGCGCCTCGGCGGCGTGGCGCGTCCAGCATGTCGGCCAGATCGCCAGCCTCGCCTTCTTCGCCATCTCCTTCTGGCTGACGGCGCGCATGCTGCAGCGAAACTCGCTGCTGGCTGGTGCCTTCGCCGGCTTCGCCGCCGGGCTGATGGTGCTGGAGCCCGACCAGGTCGCGCTGCTCGGCGCCTATATCCTGATCGGCATGGTGGCCGGGCACTGGCTCTCGGGCGGTTTCGCTGCGATCCGCCGCAGCCTCGCGCCGATCGCGCTCGCCTGCATCGTCGGCGGCGCGACGATCGCGCTGCCGCTGCTCTGGACCTGGCTCTTCGCCGAGGCGACGACGCGCCCGGCGATCGATCTCGTCGAGGCCGGACGCGGCTCGCTGCACCCGGCCTCGCTGCTGACCGCCTTCTTCGGCGATCTCTTCGGCGCGCAGGATCCCGCGGTGGAGTTCTGGGGGCCCTACAACAATCCGAACTGGGCCAAGGAGCTCTACCTCTCCCAGAACATGGGGCAGGTCTATTTCGGCGCGCTGCCGCTTCTGCTGCTGATCGCGCCGGGGCTGACGCGCGGCTGGCTGTTCGACCGGGCGGTGCGCCCGCTGACCGTGCTCTTCGTGCTGATGGTGCTGTTTGCGCTCGGCCGCTACACGCCGGTCTTCGACCTTGCCTATGACTATCTGCCGGGCGTGAAGGTGTTCCGTCGTCCGGCTGACGCGACCTTCCTCGTCGGCGCGTTGGGCGCGCTTTTATCGGGCTATGTGCTGCACCGGATCGTCACGGCCGGGCCCGAGATCTCCTTCCGCCGCGACCTCGCCATCGGCGCGGCCGTGGTGCTGGTCGTGGCCGGTATTGCGCTGGGGGTCTCGCAGGGCGAGGGGCATCTGCGCGATGCGCTGCGTCCCGTCGCCATCGCGCTGGCCTGGTTTTTCGCGGCCGCCTGCCTGGTCCTGATGCTGCGGCAGCCGCGGGCGACGCTCGGCCCCGTGCTGGCGACGCTGGTCGTCGCCGGGGTGATGGCGGCCGATCTCGGCGCCAATAACGGCCCCAATGAATCGACCGCGCTGCCGCCGCGGCTTTATGACGTGCTGCGCCCCGAGACCGGCAACGAGACCATCGCGCTGCTGAAGCGGCTGACGTCGCAGCCGGCGGGCTCGCCGCGCCGCGACCGGGTCGAACTCCTCGGTCTCGGCTTCGAATGGCCCAATGCGAGCCTCGTCCACGGGCTCGACCACACGCTCGGCTACAACCCGCTGCGGCTGGCCGATTTCTCCGATGCGGTCGGCACGCGCGACGGCGTCGCCTCGCCGTCGGAGCGCAAGTTCACGCCGCTCTTCCCGTCCTATCGCTGCCGCCTCGCCAATCTTCTGGGTCTTCGCTACATCGCCTCGCCGCTGCCGATCGAGCAGGTCGACCACGCGCTGCGCGACGGCGATCTCAAGCTGATCGCCCGCACGCGGGAAGGCTATGTCTACGAGAACCCGCGGGCGCTGCCGCGCGTGCAGTTCGTCGGCGGCTGGGAAATGGCCGATTTCGACGCGATGAAGCAGAGCGGCCAGTGGCCGGAGGTCGATCCGCTGCAGGCCGTGCTGCTCGAGGCCGAGCCGCCGGTCACCATGCCGGAAGGTCCGGTCCAGACCTGGGCCGACGTTACGGTGCTGCGCTACGAGAACACCGAGGTCGAGATCGAGGTGACCAGCGCGGCGGCCGGCTTCGTCGTGCTGAACGACACCTATCACCCCTGGTGGCGCGCGCAGGTCGACGGCGCCGAGGCCGAGATCCTGAAGGCCAATGTCCTGTTTCGCGCCGTGCAGGTGCCGGCCGGGACGCACAAGGTGCGCTTCAGCTTCCGGCCGATCGAGGGCGCCTTTGCCGAACTGCGCGAGCGCGTCAGCCCGGCTCCGGTGGAGGAGGGCGAGGACCTGCTGCCGCTGCCGCCGCTGAAGGACGAGCCGCTGGTCGCCGAGGGCGGGACGCTGCTGCCCTCGCTGCTTGCCGGCCCTTCGCAGCAGGTGCGCGATTCGCTGCGGCTCGGCGCGCCGCCGCCGCCGGCGAGCCGTGACATGATGTCCTCGGCGCAGGCCCACTGAGCCGCGCCGAGGCCAGGGCGCCTCAGGCGCCGGTATCGCCCACCAGGCCGGCGGCGGCGATGCCAGCCAAGGCCGCAGCCTCGTCATTGTCGGAGGTATCGCCGGAGACGCCGATCGCGCCGAGCAGCGCACCGGCCGCATCGCGAATCAGCACGCCGCCGGGCACCGGCACGAGCGAGCCGCCGACGGCATGGGTCGCCGCCTCGACGAAATAGGGCCGGTCCAGCGCCATCTTGTGCAGGGCGCGCGAGCCGATGCCCATGGCGACCGCGCCATGCGCCTTGCCGATCGCGATCTCGCCGCGCTTCAGGCTGGTGCCGTCCTGCGCCGCGAAGAGCTTCTGCGCGCCGCGCGCGTCGAGGATGGCGATGGTCAAGGGCTTGAAGCCGGCGCTCTGGGCATGGGCGAGGGCGGTGGCCATGATCGTCTGGGCCTGGGCGAGGGTCAGCATCGGTCTACTCCTGTGGGAAACGCGCCGCGCTTGTGACAGTGACGCCGCCTCGGGGAAACCCCCTTTTTCCATTGTCGCGGCAGGATGATCTGGCCTCCCCCTACGGCAGCGCGTTGCGAAAATCGGTTGTCGACGGCTTGGTGCCTTGAACATGCCATCGCAGTTGGGCTTGATGGGGACCCAACGACGGAGGAAACACATGGGCCTGTTCAGCTTCATCAAGGATGCCGGAGCCAAGATCTTCGGTTCGGCCAAGGCGGCGACGCCGGACGTACTGCAGAAGGAACTCGCCGGGCACGGTCTGCCCTCCGACGTCGCGATCAGCATCGATGGCGACAAGGTCAAGGTCTCGGGCACGGCGATGACCACCGAGGAGGCCGAGAAGATCATCCTCGCGCTCGGCAACACGGCCGGCATCGCCAGCGTCGAATCCGAGCTGATCGTCAGCAAGGAGGTGCCTGCGGCGGTGTTCTACACGGTGAAGAAGGGCGACACGCTCTGGAAGATCGCCGAGGAGCACTACGGCAAGGGCCAGGGCGCCAAATACAACGACATCGTCAAGGCGAACACGCCGCCGGTGAAGAACCCCGACCTGATCCAGCCCGGCTGGGTGCTGCGGATTCCGGCGCAGGCCTGACGGCGCCGCACCGACTGATCACGACCGCGCCCTCCGGGGCGCGGTTTTTTGCGCGCAGCACGCCCGCAGGCCAAACGGGGCCTTGACGGATTTGGTTGCGTCGGCAACGATCTCGGCAGATCCAGAAGCGGGCGGGCTGCAAGCCCAGACTCGCCGCCGGTCGTGCTAACGTAAAGACCTTGCCGCGCGCATGCCCCGGAGGGGGGCGGCGCCCGACACCAGACGACATCCTCGGGAGGGAAGTCATGACGTTCGATCGCCGCCAATTGCTGACGGGTGCTGGCGCTACTGTGGCCGCCCCGCTCGTGCTGCGTGCCACCCGCGTGAATGCGCAGGAGGTGACGCTGAAGATGCACCACTTCCTGCCGCCGGTCGCGGTCGGCCATGCCCGCTTCCTCAAGCCCTGGGCCGACAAGGTCGCGGCGGAGTCCAACGGCCGCATCAAGATCGACATCTTCCCGTCGATGCAGCTTGGCGGAACGCCGCCGCAGCTCTTCGACCAGGCGCGCGACGGCGTCGCCGACCTCGTCTGGACGCTGCCGGGCTACACGCCGGGCCGCTTCACCGGGCTGGAAGCCTTCGAGCTCCCCTTCGTCGCCAACAAGCGCGCGCTGGTGAACTCGCTGGCGCTGACCGAATACGCGCAGCAGAACCTCGCCGCCGAGCTGAAGGACGTGCACCCGATCTGCCTGTGGACGCATGATCACGGGCTCATCCACGCCAACAAGCAGATCAAGACGATGGAGGACCTCAAGGGCCTCAAGCTGCGCTTCCCGACGCGCCTGGCCGGCGAGGCGCTGAAGGCGCTCGGCGCCAATGCCATCGGCATGCCGGTGCCGCAGGTGCCGGAGTCGCTGGCGCAGCGCGTGATCGACGGCGCCGTCATCCCCTGGGAAGTCGTGCCCTCGGTCAAGGTGCAGGAGCTGGTGAAGTTCCACACTGAGATCCCGGGCTCGCCGACTTTCTATGTCGCGACCTTCATCCTCGCGATGAACAAGGCGAAGTACGAGGCGCTCGCTCCGGACCTGAAAGCGATCATCGATCGCAATTCCGGCGCCGCTGCGGCCGGCATAGCGGGCAAGGTCTGGGACGAGCAGGCCATCACCGTCTCCGAGATGGTGCGCAAGCGCGGCAACACCATCACCGTCATCGATGAGGCGGAAGCCGCACGCTGGCGCAAGACGACCGAGCCGGTCATCGAGGCCTGGATCAAGTCGACCAAGGACAAGGGTCTCGACGGCGAGAAGCTGCTCGCCAGCGCGCGGGCCGCGCTCGCCAAGCACGAAAAGGCGGCGTGACGGACGCCATGGCGGGAGCGGGGGAGGAGGCTGCGGCCTCGATGTTCGAGCGGGCGGTGCGGGCCATCGCCCTGCTCGGGGGGCTGCTGCTGATCGCGCTCTCGGTCACCGTGGTGGTCAGCGTCACGCTGCGCTCCGACCTCGTCGGCGCGGCCGGCGTGCCGGGAGATTTCGAGCTGGTGCAGATGGCGACCGCCATCGCCGCCTTCTGCTTCCTGCCCTGGTGCCAGCTGCGGCGCGGCAACATCTTCGTCGATACCTTCACCCTCAAGCTGCCGGAGCGCTGGCAGCGTCGCATCGATGCGGGCTGGGACATCGTCTATGCGCTGGTGATGGCGCTGATCGCGTGGCGGCTTGCGGTCGGGGCGCGTGCGGCCTTCGGCACGGGCGAGACCAGCATGGTGCTGCTCGTGCCGAGCTATCTGCCGATCGGCTTCTGTGCCGCTCTCGCGATGCTGGTGTCCGTCTCCGCCGTCGTCAGCGCGCGCCGCCTGCTGGGGGCGGCTGCGTGAGCGGCTTTTCCATCGCCATTACCGGTTTTGGTGTTCTGCTCGCGCTGATGGCGCTGCGGCTGCCGATCGGGCTCGCCATGATGCTGGTCGGCGGCGTCGGCTACGTCCAGCTCAACGGGCTCGACCCGTTCCTGAACTACATCCGCACGACGCCCTACCAGATCTTCGCCAACTATACGCTGTCGGTGATCCCGCTCTTCGTTCTGATGGGCGCCTTCGCCGAGCGCTCGGGGCTGGCCGGCGACCTGTTCAAGGCGGCCTCCGCCGTGGTCGGCCACCGGCGCGGGGGGCTGGGCATGGCGGTGATCGGCGCCTGCACCGGCTTCGGGGCGATCTGCGGCTCGGCCGTGGCGACGACCGCGACCTTTTCGCGCGCCGCGCTGCCGGAGCTGCGGCGCTACCGCTACGACCCCGGCTTCTCCTGCGGTGTGATCGCGGTGGGCGGCACGCTGGGCATTCTCATCCCGCCCTCGGTCATCCTCGTCGTCTATGCGATCTCGACCGAGCAGAACATCGCCAAGCTGTTTAAGGCGGCGCTGGTCCCCGGCCTGATGGCGGCGGCCTTCTACTGCGTCACGATCGCGCTGATGACGCGCCGCCACCCGGAATGGGGCCCTGCGCAGGCGCGCGTCGCCTGGCGCGACCGCGTCCGGCCGCTGCTCGGCATCATCCCGGCGCTGCTGGTCGCGCTCGTCGTCGTCGGCGGCATCTATGGCGGCGTCTTCACGCCGACGGAGGGGGCTTCGGTCGGCGCCTTCGTGATGCTGGCGATCGGTGTGTTGCGCGGCACACTGTCGCTCTCGGGCATCCGGGAGGCGATCCTGCAGACAGCCGAGACCTCGGCGATGATCTTCGCGATTCTGCTGGGAGCGGAAATCTTCAACGCCTTCCTCGCCCTGACTCAGGTGCCGACGGCTGCGGCCGAGATGATCGCCGCCTCGGGCTGGGCGCCCTATACGGTGCTGGTCGGCCTGCTGCTGTTCTACATCGTGCTCGGCGGCGTGATGGACGAGCTGGCGATGATCCTTCTGACGCTGCCGGTGTTCTTCCCTATCGTCACTGCGCTCGATTTTGGCATGCCGGCCGATGATGTCGCGATCTGGTTCGGCATCCTCGTCCTGATCGTGGTCGGCATCGGCATGACCTGCCCGCCGATCGGCCTCAACGTCTTCGTCGTCGCCTCGCTGGCGCGCGACGTGCCGGTGACCAGCATCTATCGCGGCGTGCTGCCCTTCGTCGTTTCCGATGTCGTCCGGTTGGGCATCGTGGTGGCATTTCCCGCGCTCACACTCTATCTGGTGAAGCTGCTGGAGTGACCGCGCCGGAGCCTGCCCGTGACCGTGAACGATCTCGACATCGACGACATCAAGGCCGGCCTCGCCGATGGCTCCATCCTCGTCGTCGATGTCCGCGAGCCGCATGAATTCGCGGCCGGGCATATTCCGGGCTCGGTCTCGCGGCCGCTCTCGCGCTTCGACCCCGCCGACCTGCCGAACGAACCGGGCAAGCGGCTGGTGCTGTCCTGCGCCGCCGGCGTCCGCTCGCTGCGGGCGCTGGAATTCGCGCAGTCGGCCGGGCTCGACGTCGACAGCCATTATCTGGGGGGATTCCGGGACTGGGCGATGCGGGGCGAGCCGGTGGAGCAGGGATGAGTCGCAGCGCTCCGTCCGGCCCGCCGATCATGACGAAAGCTGACGCATGACGATCCGAGACGTTCTCCGCGGCGCGGCCTGTGCCGCCCTTCTCGCCGCCGCGCCCGGCGCCGCCGTCGCGCAGGCGCCGGCAGCTCCGGCGGCCCGCACGGTCCCGGCCCAGGATGCCGAGCTTCAGGCTGCGATCGCGAAGTCGAATGCCTATACGGCGCTGATGAACCGCACGCTGCGGGCGATCCAGTCCTGGGAGCGCTATGGCAGCTGGGTCGATCTGAAGAAGGGGCCGACCGGCAAGGAGCGCTATATCAGCTACGGGCTCTACAGCCTCTACGACGTCACCGGCGAGATCCGGAAGGCCGAGGAGGCGCTGACGCGTGAGCCGAAGCTGCCGGCGATCGATGCCTCGGTCGCGAACTACATCAAGGCCTATCAGGAGCTGGCGCCGCTGGTCACCCGCGCCGAGCGCTACTACGACCGCAAGGATTATCGCGACGACAACCTCGCCGAGGGGCAGAAGCTGCACGCGCTGATGGTGCCGGCGGCGCAGGGCTTCCTGGCCGAGCGCGCCCGGCTGGACGGGCTAATGCGCGACTACAAGAAGGGGCTCGACCAGCGCGAACTCGCCTCGGTGGAGCAGCGCGAGGGGCGCTCCGCCCGCTGGCAGATCCGCAACGTCATGATCAATGCGCGGGCCGTGATGGATCTGATGCCCAGCAACGAGAAGCCGATCGTCGATCTGAAGGCCTTCGATGCCACCGTCGCCGGTTATGCGGCCGCGATCCGCGAGCTCGACGCGTTCAAGGACAAGAACCCCGGCACGTCGCTGATGATCGACAGCCAGGCCGGGTCCTGGCTCGGCAAGCTGCGCGATTTTTCCGACAAGCTCGCCAAGGGCAAGGGCGATGTCCGCCGCGGCGCCGCCAATGACGCCAACTGGATCGTCAATAGCTACAACATGATGGTCAGCCTGTCGGAGACCGCGGTGCGGATGCCGCGGTGACCGCGATGCGCTGCATGCATCCCCGCGCGCGATCCGGCGGGGCTGACGGCGGCCGGTTTCTATTTCACTGTTTCATTCGACCAATCTGAGGGACTTTCGACCATGCGCCCCATGAAATTCGGATTCGGACAGCCGGTTCGCCGCGTCGAGGACCAGCGCCTGACCACGGGCGCGGGCCGCTACACCGATGACACCGCCGTCGAAGGCGCGCTGCACGCCTTCGTCCTGCGCTCGCAATATGCCCATGCCACCTTCCGGATCCGCGACAAGGAGACGGCGCGCCGGATGAAGGGCGTGAAGCTCATCCTGACGGGTGAGGATGTCGCCCATCTTGGGGACCTGCCCTGCAAGGGGTTGATCAAGACGATCTCGGGCGAGCCGGTGACGCCGCTGCCCGTTCCGGTGCTGCCGACCGACACGGTCCGCCATGTCGGCGAGGCGGTCGCCTTCATCGTCGCCGAGACGCTGGCCCAGGCCCGCGACGCTGCCGAGGCGATCGACATCGAGTGGACGACGCTGCCCTCCGTCACCGGCATCGAGGAGGCGCTCTCGCCCAAGGCGCCGCAGCTCTGGCCCGACCGGCCGGGCAATGTCGCCTTCGAGGCCGAGCAGGGCGACAAGGCGAAGACCGACGCCGCCTTCGCCAAGGCCGACCGCACGGTCGCCGTCACCATCGTCAACAACCGGCTGGCCTCCAACTACATGGAGACCCGCGCCTGCATCGCCGAATACGACAAGGCGACGAAGCGCTGGACGCTGACGCTCGGCAGCCAGGGCAGCCATGGCACGCGCGACATCCTCGCCAAGAGCATCCTGAAGGTCGATCCCGCGCGCATCCGCGTGGTCACGCCCGATGTCGGCGGCGGCTTCGGCACCAAGATCTTCATGTACCGCGAATACCCGCTGACTATGGTCGCGGCGGAGATGCTGAAGCGCCCCGTCCGCTGGGTCGCCGACCGCACCGAGCATTTTCTCGCCGACACCCATGGCCGGGCCAATCTCGCCACGGCGACGATGGCGCTCGACAAGCGCGGCAAGTTCATCGCGCTCAAGGTCGATCTCGCTGCCGAGATGGGCGCCTATCTCTCGCAGTACGGGCCCTTCATCCCCTGGGTCGGCACGACGATGACGCCGGGCTGCTACAGCATTCCGGCCGTGCATGTGCGCTTCCGCGGCGTGCTGACCAATACGATGGCGGTCGATGCCTATCGCGGCGCGGGGCGCCCCGAGGCCGCCTATCTGATCGAGCGGCTGGTCGACGCCATCGCCCGCGAGACGGGCAAGACCCCGGACGCCGTGCGCGCGCTCAACTTCGTCAAGCCGAGCGAGATGCCGCACAAGACACAGACCGGGCCGGTCTATGATTCGGGCGAGTTCGAGGGGCACATGCGCCGCGCCATGGAGGTGGCGGACTGGAAGGGCTTCAAGGCCCGCCTCAAGACCGCCACCAAGGCCGGCAAGCTCCGCGGCATCGGCATGGCCAGCTATATCGAGGCCTGCGGCGGCGGCGGCCCCGAGAGCTCGACCGTGATCCTCGAGAAGGACGGCATGGTCACCGTGCTGATCGGCACGCAGTCGAACGGGCAGGGGCATGAGACGGCCTATTCGCAGCTCGTGTCCCAGCATCTCGACATCCCGATGGACCGCATCCGGGTCATCCAGGGCGATACCGACAAGGTCGAGACCGGCTCGGGCACCGGCGGTTCGCGCTCGATTCCCGTTGGCGGCGCGGCGCTGGACAAGGCGACCGCGATCCTCTCCGACAACCTGAAGCAGCTCGCCTCCGAGAAGCTCGAGGCCGGCATCGGCGACCTCGAGATCGTCGACGGGGCCGTGCGCGTCGTCGGCACCGACAAGGCGCTCGACCTTGCGGCGATCGCGGCGTTGCCCGGCGCCACGACGGAGAAGCTGCGCGTTCACCAGAGCTGGCAGCCGCCGGAGGCGACCTATCCAAACGGCACCCATGTCTGCGAGCTGGAGATCGACCCGCAGACCGGCGCGACCGAGATCGTGAACTATGTCGTCGTCGACGATTTCGGCATGACGCTGAACCCGATCATGCTTCAGGGCCAGGTCCATGGCGGCGCGGCGCAGGGCATCGGCCAGGCGCTGATGGAGGAGATCCGCTTCGACTCCTCGGGCCAGATGCTCACCGCGACCTTCATGGATTATGCGCTGCCGCGCGCCATCGACATCCCGAACTTCCATTTCGAGACGCGCAATGTCCGCTGCGTCACGAATGCGCTCGGCGTGAAGGGGGCAGGCGAGGCGGGTGCCATCGGCGCCTGCCCGGCGGTGATGAACGCGATGGTCGATGCGCTGGACCGCGCCGCGGGCATCAAGGCCATCGACATGCCGGCGACGCCGCTGAAGGTGTTCAACGCGCTGAAGGACGCCGGGTATCGGCTCTGACGCAAGGGTGCCCTTGCGTCAGCGCAAGACTGCTCACGCGAATGGCACTTGGCGCCGAGGACGGGATCGGTTGTTCTGGAATGGTTCCAATCGGCGCCATTCCCGGCGACCGAAGCCTTAGGGAAGCGCCATGATCCGTACCATCGCCGTCGCCGCCGTTCTGGGATTGGGCGTCACCGCCGTCCTCGCCCAGTCCGACCCGATCACCGAACGTCGCAACGCGATGAAGGCCGTCGGTGCGGCCACTCGCGACGGCGCGGCGATCGCCAAGGGCGAGGCTCCCTTCGAGGCGGCGAAGGCGCAGGCCATCGCCAAGGTCTATATCGACTCGGCGAAGAAGATGCCGGGCCTCTATCCGGACAGCTCGAAGACCGGCGGCGAGACCACCGCCGCTCCGAAGATCTGGGAGGACCAGGCCGGCTTCAAGGCCGCCTTCGTCAAGTTCGAGACCGACGCTGCGGCCATCGGCACGGCGGCCGACGTGGCCGCCTTCCGCACCGCCTTCGGCAACGCGACCAAGAATTGCGGCAGCTGCCACGAGGTCTATCGCATCAAGAAGTGACGCGGGCCGCTAAGGCGGCCGAGGGAGCTTTCCGGCTCCCGTCACGTTGTGCTGACATGCACGCGCCGCGGCCACAGCTGCGGCGCGAATTTGCCGTCTTCCGGGGAGTATCGAGATGCTGCGCCTTCGCCGTCTGCTGGTCACGCTCTTGCTGCTGGCGGCGGTGGGATTGGGCGGCTTCTATCTGCTCACCGATCCGCGTGTGGTCTCGCCATCGCCCGAGATCGGCACGCTGGGCGCGCCCGACCTCGAGAACGGGCGCATCCTGTTCGTGGCCGGCGGCTGCGCCTCCTGCCACGCCACGCCGAACCAGGACGACAAGCTGAGGCTCGGTGGCGGGCTGGCGCTGGAATCGCCCTTCGGGACCTTCCACGCGCCCAACATCTCCCCCCATACGCGGGACGGCATCGGCAATTGGGGCGTGCAGGATTTCGTCGACGCAATGGCGGCCGGCGTCTCGCCGAAGGGCCAGCACTACTACCCTGCCTTCCCCTACACCTCCTACCGGCTGATGCCGCCGAAGGCGCTGGCGGATCTGTTCGCCTATATCCGCACGTTGAATCCCGTCGAGGGCCGGGCGCCGGCGCATGAGCTGCCGTTCCCCTTCAACATCCGGCGCGTCGTCGGTGGCTGGAAGCTGCTCTTCTTCGAGCGCGCGGCCTTCCGGCCCGATCCGACGAAGAGCGGGGAGTGGAATCGCGGCGCTTATCTGGTGAACGGGCCGGGCCATTGCGCCGAATGCCACTCCAACCGCAACGCGCTGGGCGCCATCGTGGCCGCGACGCGCTTCGCCGGCGGGCCGGACCCGGAAGGGAAGGGCTTCGTTCCCAACATCACCCAGACGCCCGAGGCGCTCGGCAAATGGTCGAAGGGTGAGATCGCCGAACTGCTGAAGACCGGCTTCACGCCGAATTTCGACAGCGTCGGCGGCACGATGGCAGCGGTGGTGCGCAACATGGCGCAACTGCCCGAGGCCGATCGCCAGGCGATGGCGGAGTATCTGAAGTCCCTGCCGGCGGTGCAGGGCCCGCCACGACCGGCGAAGACGGGCGGGTGACGAGGGGGAGCGGCGCTAACGGGCGGGTCTGACCCTGCCTGCCTACTCCATCACCGCGGCCTTGAGGATGCAGACCATCATCGCGGTGCCCGGCTCGTTGCCGACGCAGCGGACGATGTGGCGGCGGTCGCAGCGATAGCGCAGCGTCTCGCCGGCCTTGGCGCGCTGGACGATGTCGCCGACCTCGACCTCGAACTCGCCTGAGGTGACGGAGAGCGACTCGATCGAGCCGCGCTGATGGCCTTCGGAGTCGAGTTCGCCGCCGGGCTCGGACTGCACGTCGTACCATTGCAGCCATTCGACGGTCTTGATCCAGCCGACGATGGCGAGCTTCAGCTTGCCGTCCTCGGAGACCAGGATCGGCGTGTCGGCGCGGGCGGTCTTGTCGATGAAGGGCTCTTCCTCGCCGCTGGAGAGCACGCGCTCGATCGAGATGTCGAGCGCCTGCGACAGCCGCCAGATCGTCGCCAGCGTCGGGTTGGTCTCGTTGCGCTCGATCTGGCTGATGATCGACTTGGCGACGCCGGACTGTTCGGCGAGCTCCGACAGCGAGAAGTTGTAGGCCTTGCGCAGGCGCTGGATCGTCTTGCCGAGCTGCCCCGAGATGACGTGAGCTCCGGAATCGAACTCGCGTCCGCCACGCTCTTTCGTCTCGATACCCATGTGAACCGGCCTGCCTCGCCTGTCGGATCGTTTGCACGATCGAACGAAAATGTTTGTCTGAGCGGACAATGCCCCTTGCGGCTGCGCGGAGCAAGCCGCCGCAGTGGCGCGGAACAGGCGCGCGCGGCTCAGGTCGGGCGGGTCGAGCTGATTTCGCGCTGCTCGCGCTTGAGCAGGCCGAGGCGCTGCTCGCGCAGGATGACGCAGATTCCCGAGGCGATCACGATGGCCGCGCCGATCAGGATGGTCGAAACCGGCCACTCGCCGAAGACGAACCAACCGATCAGCACGGCCCAGATCATCGTCGAGTACTCGAAGGGCGCGATCAGCGAGGCGTCGCCGAAGCGGTAGGCCTGAACGAGCAGGATCTGTCCGAAGCCGCCGAGAATGCCGATCGCCACCAGCATGGCGGCCTCGGTCAGGTCCGGCATGCGCCAGCCGAAGGCGAGCGTGATCAGACCGAGCGCGCTGGTCAGCAGCATGAAGTAGAAGACGATGGCGCCGGTGGGTTCGGTCTTGGTCAGGAGCCTAACCTCGATCGAGGCAAAGGCGGAGCAGAAGGCGCCGGCGAGGCCGAGTGCCGCGCCGAGCGCCGGGCCTCCCTTCAGCCCCTGCGACAGCGTTCCTGCCGAGAGATGCGGCGAGAGCATGATGAGAACGCCAACGAAGCCGATGGTCACTGCGCTCCAGCGATAGATCCGCACGCGCTCCTTCAGCACCAGCGCGGCCAGGACAACGACGCCGAGCGGCGCGGCATAGCCGAGCGCGACCGCATCCGAGAGCGGCAGGAACTGCAGCGCGGCGAAGCCGCAGAACATGCCGGTCGAGCCGATGACGCCGCGCTTGAGATGGCCGCGCAGATTGCGGGTCTTGAGCGCGCCCGGAAGCTCGGAGCGCCAGGCCAGCCAGATCAGCAGCGGAATCAGGGCGAAGAAGGAGCGGAAGAAGACGAGCTCGCCGGTCGGATAGCGCGTCGACATATGCTTGATGCCGGCCGACATCAGCGTGAAGGCCAGGGCCGAAAGCAGTTTCAGGCTGATGCCGAGGAGCGGGGACAAGGGACCGGCGCGGTGGGAGAGCGCGGGAGGCGCCCCGCTTCGCGTTCCTTAGATCATGTCCAGTCCGGCCCTCAAAGCGCCGAGGCTGCAACCCCGCTAGGCGGCTCGCGGGAGGGCGGGGTCCAGAGCCCGCCGCCCCGATTGCCCCCAGCCCTGATCCATGAGGAGCGCTCCGCAGGGTGAGGGCTGAGGGAATCGAGCCGGCTCTCAAAAGCTCCCCCGGAACGCCCCGCCGTCGATCAGGATGTTCTGGCCGGTGATGTAGCCGGCATGGGCGCTGGCGAGGAAGGCGCAGAGCCGACCGAACTCGTCGGCCTCCCCGAAGCGCCCGGCCGGCACGTCGGCGCGACGCGCTTTCGCCATCTCCTCGACGCTGAGGCCCTTCATCGCCGCCATCTTGGTCAGCCCGCTTTTCAGCCGGTCGGTGTCGAACATGCCGGGCAGGATGTTGTTGATGGTGACATTGGCATGAGCGACCTCGCGAGCCACGCCCGACAGGAAGGCGGTCAGCCCGGCGCGGGCGGCCGAGGAGACGTCGAGCCCCGTCAGCGGGGTCAGCACGCTCGCCGAGGTGATGTTGACGATCCGCCCGAAGCGCCGGGCGATCATGCCGTCCACCACCCGCTGCACCAGTTCCAGCGGGGTCGCCATGTTCTGGACGACGCCCTCCAGAAGCGCCTCCCGCGACACATCGCGAAACGGTTTCGGCGGAGGGCCGCCATTGTTGTTGACCAGGATGTCGGGTTCGGGGGCGGCGGCGAGCAGGGCGTCCTGCCCGGCGCGGGTGGAGACGTCGGCGACGACGGGAACCACGGTTGCGCCGGTGCTGGCACGGATCTGGCTGGCTGTTTCCTCGAGTGTCGTGCCGTCGCGTCCGTTGATGACGACGGTGCAGCCGGCTTCCGCGAGCGCCTGTGCGCAGCCGCGGCCGAGCCCCTTGCTGGAGGCGCAGACAATGGCCGTGCGGCCGGAAATTCCCAGATCCATCGCATTCCTCCGGAGGCTTTTCTTATCGAGCGGCAGTGAGACCACGGATCGCGGGTCCCGTCATCAAAGCGCAACGCAAATCAGACACATGCCGGACGCATCGCAACGAGACGGGCCCGACGGCATGAGCGACGAGGACGACGCGAAGCAGGTTCGCAGCATCTTCATTTCGGACCTGCATCTCGGTACGCGCGGGGCGCAGGCCGATCTGGTGCTGGAATTCCTGCGCGCCTACGACGCCCCGCAGATCTATCTGGTCGGCGACATCATCGACGGCTGGCGGCTGAAGAGCGGCTGGTACTTCCCGCAGTCGCACAACGACGTCATCCAGAAGCTGCTGCGCAAGGTCCGCAAGGGCTCGAAGCTGGTCTATGTCACCGGCAATCACGACGACTTCCTGCGCGATTTCACCGGCCTCCAGTTCGGCGGCATCACCATCGTCGACGAGGTCATCCACGAGACGGCGGACGGCAAGCGTCTGCTCGTCATCCATGGCGACCTGTTCGACCTCGTCGTGCGCAACGCCAAATGGCTCGCGCTGCTGGGCGACTGGGCCTACACGCTGGCGCTCGCCTCCAACACCGTCGTCAACAAGGTGCGGCGGCTGCTCAACCTGCCGCACTGGTCGCTTTCGGCCTGGGCCAAGAACAAGGTCAAGAACGCGATCAGCTATATCGGCGAGTTCGAGACCTGCCTTGCTGCCGAGGCGCGCCGGCACCAGGCCGACGGCGTCGTCTGCGGCCATATCCACCATGCCGCCTTCCGCGAGATCGAAGGGCTCACCTACATCAATACCGGCGACTGGGTCGAAAGCTGCACGGCCGTGATCGAGCATCACGACGGCCGCTTCGAGATGATCCGCTGGCCGCAGGGGCGCCTGAAGGGGCAGACGGCGATTCCCGTGGTCGTCCCGGCCCGGCCGGCTCCGGTTCCGGCGCTGGTGGAAGCCGCCTGATGCGGGTGATGATCGCGACGGATGCCTGGCGTCCGCAGATCAACGGCGTGGTGCGCTCGCTCGAGCGCATGGCGGAGGCGGGGCCGGATTTCGGCGTCACCACGAAGATGCTGACGCCGGACGGCTTCCGCCAGATCGGTCTGCCGAGCTATCCCGATATCCGGATCGCGCTGGCGACGCAGCGCGCCATCGCCGAACGCATCACCGATTTCGCGCCCGACCATGTCCATATTGCGACCGAGGGGCCGATCGGCTGGCTCGCCCGCGCCGTCTGCCTCGCGCAGAAGCGGGTCTTCACGACGAGCTACCACACCCGCTTCCCGCAATATGTCGTGGCGCGCTGGCCGATCCCGGAAAGCTGGAGCTACGGCTTCCTGCGGCGCTTCCATGGGCCGGCCGCTGCGGTGATGGTCTCGACAGCGACCGTCGAGGCGGAGCTGCGCCAGCACGGCTTCGGCAACATCGTGCGCTGGGGGCGCGGCGTCGATCTCTCGCTGTTCCATCCGCGGCCGCAGAGCGTGCTCGACCTGCCGCGCCCGATCTTCCTCAGCGTCGGCCGCGTCGCGGTCGAGAAGAACCTCGATGCCTTCCTTTCGCTGCGGCTGCCGGGCAGCAAGGTCGTGGTTGGCGACGGGCCGGCGCGGGCCGACCTGCAGCGCGCCTATCCCGATGCGGTGTTCCTCGGCACGCAGGAGGGGGAGGAACTGGCCGCCATCTACGCCTCCTCCGACGTCTTCGTCTTTCCGAGCCTGACCGACACCTTCGGCATCGTGCTGCTGGAGGCGGCGGCGAGCGGGCTTCCGGTCGCGGCCTTCCCGGTCCAGGGTCCGCGCGACGTCTTCGCCGGCAGCGGCGCGGCGGTGCTGCATGAGGATCTGCGCGCGGCGGCGCTGCAGGCGCTGCGCATTCCGCGCGAGACCTGCCTCGACCTCGCGGGGCGCCACAGCTGGCAGGCCAGCGCGGCGCAGTTTTACGGCCATATCCGGCGCGTGGCGCGGCCCCATGTAGCGCCGGACGCTACAGCCTTCGCGAGCGTGTGTGCCGCGGAAGGCCGGGAGCGGCACCATCTGACGGCTTGAGCAGCGCGCGGAAGCCGTCCCGCCGCTCGTGGATCGAGGCGATCACGAAACCCATGGGTACGCCGAGCCCCACCAGTGCGGCTTCCGAAAGCTGCAGGCTGGCCTCGATCGTCTCGGGCACCGCATCGTTGACGCCGATCCGGTAGAGATGGCGCGCATGGTCGGAATCGCGTGCGCGGGCGACGATGACGAGATCGGGCCGCAACTGCCGCGCCGCCTGGACGATCGCATCGACCGCGCGGGGATTGTCGATGGTGACGATGAGCGTCGTCGCTTCCATGACGCCGCAGAGGCGCAGGAAATCGGGCCGCGTCGCATCGCCGTAGAAGGCCGGGCGGCCGGCGCGGCGCTGGGCTGAAATCAGCGTCGGGTCGGCGTCGATCACGATATAGGGCTGCTTGTGCTCCTCCAGCATGCTGGCGACGAGCTGGCCGACGCGCCCCCCGCCGACGACGAGCGCGCGCGCCGAATGGTCGTCGGGCGGCAGGATCTTCGCCTCGTCGGGCAACGCCACGGGCACGGCCAGCGTCCGGGCCAGGCTGCGCGCGAGGCGGGCGAGCAGCGGCAGGGCGATCATCGTCAGGGAGACACTGGCGAGAACCAGGCTCGCCGGCGCCTGATCCAGCAACTTCGCGGCAACCGCGCCATTGAGCAGGACGAAGGCGAACTCTCCGCCCGGCCCGATCATGATGGCGGTTTCGAGCGCGGTGGCCTTCGACAGGCGCAGCATCCGGGCAAGGCCGAAGACGAGCAGCGATTTCGCGGCGAAGAGGCCAACCGCGATGCCGAGGATGGCAAAGGGATGGGCCGCGATCTCGGCCGGGTTCACGCCCATGCCGACCGTGAGGAAGAAAACGCCGATCAGCAGCGACTTGAACGGCTCGATCGTGACCTCGATGGCGCGGCGGTATTCGGTCTCGGCCAGCAGGAGCCCGGCGATGAAGGCGCCCAGCCCCATGGAGAGACCAGCCGCGGCGGCGATCATGCCGGTTCCGAGCGCGATCAGCAGCGTCGCCGCCATGAAGCTCTCGGAGGAATCGGTCGAGGCGACGAGGCGGAACAGCGGCCGCAGCGCCCGCCCGCCGACCAGCACGATCAAGGCGATGGCGGCGAAGGCCTGCAGCAGGGCCTGGGCGAGGCCCGCGAGCAAGGAGCCGCCGCCGCCCTGCGCGCCGAGCACGCTGACCAGGAAGAGCAGGGGCACGACCGCGATGTCCTGGCTGATCAGCACGGCGAAGCTCGCGCGGCCGGCCGAGGAGGTCATCCGTTTCTTGGCCGAGAGGAGCTCGACGACCATCGCCGTCGAGGACAGGGCCAGGCCGAAGCCGATGATCAGCGCCGCCGTCGTCGGTTGGCCCAGCGCGTAGGCGACGCCGCCGATCGCCGCCGCCGACAGGACGATCTGGCCGAGCCCGAGCCCGAAGACCAGGCGGCGCATGGTCTTGAGGCGCTCGAAGGAGAGTTCGAGCCCGATCACGAACAGCAGGAAGGCGACACCGAGTTCCGCGGGGCCGGCGAGGGCCTCGGGGCTAGAGACGGTGATGGTGCTGAGCAGCGGGATCGAGGAGACGAGCCCACCCAGGCCGAACGGACCGAGGAGCGCGCCGCAGGCGATGAAGGCGACGACCGAGTTGATCTTGAAGCTCTTGGCGAAGGGCACGATGACGCCCGCCGTCGCGAGCACCACGGCAGCATCCTTGTAGACGGAAGGGTCGACGGTCGCGGCCAAGGGGCGCCTTGCGATTCGCGGGGACAGAAGGGGCAGGCGGACTGTGCGGTTTCGACCACGCCGACACAACCGTTGCGGCGCAGCATCGCGGCGATATTCGCTTGTCCGGCTGAGGGCTTAGCATCGCCGGCTTGTCCGAGGCCGATGCGAGGCGGTTCCCTGACGGACGCTTCCGGGCTAGCGTCCGGCGCTCCCGTTCAGAAGGCTCGCGCATGCGTTTCACCGGCACCGAGAACTATGTCGCCACCGAGGACCTGACGGTGGCGGTCAATGCCGCGATCCGGCTGCAGCGACCGCTGCTGGTCAAGGGCGAGCCCGGCACCGGCAAGACGGTTCTGGCCGAGGAGATCGCGGCCGCGCTGGGCGCGCCGCTGATCACCTGGCACGTCAAGTCGACGACCAAGGCGCAGCAGGGCCTGTACGAATACGACGCAGTCAGCCGCCTGCGCGACAGCCAGCTCGGCGACCCCCGCGTCTCGGACATCGCCAACTACATCCGGCGCGGCAAGCTCTGGGAGGCCTTCGTCGCTCCGGTGCGGCCGGTGCTGCTAATCGACGAGATCGACAAGGCCGATATCGAATTTCCCAACGACCTTCTGCTCGAGCTCGACCGCATGGAGTTCCATGTCTACGAGACCGGTGAAACGGTGCGGGCAGAGCAGCGGCCCGTGATCATCATCACCTCCAACAACGAGAAGGAGCTACCCGACGCGTTTCTGCGGCGCTGCTTCTTCCACTACATCCGCTTCCCCGACGCGCAGACGATGCAGGCTATCGTCGAGGTGCATTTCCCCGGCATCAAGAAGCGGCTGATGGAGGAGGCGCTGAAGCTGTTCTTCGAGGTGCGCGAGGTGCCCGGCCTGAAGAAGAAGCCCTCGACCTCGGAGCTGCTCGACTGGCTCAAGCTGCTCGTCGCCGACGAGATGACGCCGGAGATGCTGCGCGAGCGTGATCCCCGCAAGCTGATCCCGCCGCTGCACGGCGCGCTTTTGAAGAACGAGCAGGACGTCTCGCTTTTCGAGAAGCTGGCGTTCATGACCCGGCGCGAGGGGCGCTGACGAGGCCGTTCGGCGTCGCCGCGGCGGCCCCGCCATTGCCTCTTCCTCCCGACATTAACTTTCTGTTAAGACATCCGGCGTTCCTTGCCGGTGACGAGGGGCCGCCGTCTGCGGTGGCCCGCCGCCCGAAACCAGGAGGCCGCCGCTCGATGCGCGCCAAAACTGCTGCCGACCTGACTGCCGCCGATGCTGTCCGTTCCGTGGGCCCTCTCCACCGCCATCGCCGCAAGGCGATCCCGCTGCTGATCGGTCTGGCCGCTCCGGCGCTCGGTGCCTGCAGCCTTTCGCCGGTCGAGACCGCCGCGACGAAGCCGACCCCTGTTGCGAAGGCGCCCCATGAGAAGCGCAAGCAGGCGATCGAGCTGGCCAAGGCCGATCCGCGCGAGAAGGAATGCCTCGTCCGCGCGATGTATTTCGAATCGAACCGCTCCAGCGATGCGGGCCTTCTCGGCGTCGGCACGGTGGTTCTGAACCGGGTCGAATCGGCGCGCAGCCCCGAGACGATCTGCAGTGTCGTCGGCGCCCCGCGGCAATTCGCGCCGGGCGTACTGACGCGGTCGATGTCGCCGCGCGACCTTCCGAAGGTCGCGGCCGTTGCCGAGGATATCCTGGCCGGCAAGCGCAACGAGGCCGTCGGGAACGCCAAGCACTTCCATATGGCGGGCCTGCGCTTCTCCTATCCGAACATGCATTACGTCACCGTCGCCGGCGGCAATGCCTTCTATGTGAAAGGCGAGCGTCCCGAGCGTCGCCGCATCGAGGAGCCGAGCTACCAGCTCGCCGGCACCTCCGCGCCGATCGAGACCAGCGCCTCCTCGGTGCCGACCTCCTTCGCCAGCGCGCCGCTCGCCTTCGCGCCCCAGGCGCCGACCGCAGTCGCGCCCGTCGCTCTGGCGGCGAATGTGCTTGTCACCGCCCCGCTGCCGCCCGGCCGGCCGATGGATCTCGGCCTGGCCCGGAAGACGGCGTCCGCCAGCCCGGAGGCCCGCGATCTGCGCGTCGCCTCGCTCATGCTGGAAAGCCGCGGCCTGCGCGGCAGCCTCAGGCAGGACTGACCGGCGGCGCCTGAGCCGTCGCAGGCTCATGCGCCGGGATCAGGCCCAGCCCAGAAGGGGTCGCCCGCCCAGCGCGGCGACCAGCGCCGTCAGCGTCACCGCCGCATAGGCCGTCGCAAAGGCCGCGACGGCGAGCAGGCCCGTTCGCGTCGCTCGCGTCAGCCGCCAGACCAAAAGCCCGAAGAGCGGGACGAACTGCAGCGCGTGCAGGCCGAGGAAATGCGGCAGGCGCAGATCGCCCACCTCGAGCGACCAGCCGAGGAACGGAACCGTGGCGTGGACCGCAGGTACGGCTCCGACATAATGCCCGCTGGGGCTGCCACCCATCGCAAAGCCGCTGACGATTCCGAGGACCGCCGTCAGGGCCAGTCCGCCGACCAGCGACCAGCGCAGCACCGCGGGCATCGCCAACGCGTCGCGGCGGGCGAGCCCATAGGCCAGCACGGCAGGCGCGGCCGTGAACATCACCGCGCCCACCGCCATCAGGCTGTAGAGCGCGGCCCCGAGCGCGCTGTCGGTGTTGTAATGCGAGGCCTCCACCCGCGAGGCCCGCCAGGCGATGTAGAGCACCTCGGCGATCAGCGGGACGATCACCGGCCAGATCAGGTAGCGCCCGGCCAGGCTGGCACGAAAGCGATCGCTGGCGAGCGGGACGAACAACGCCATCGTCAGCAGGAACAGCGCCGCCGAGAGCGCGAATTTGAGCGGCTTGATCCAGGTGCTGACCCCCTGGAACAGGCGCGGGTCGAGCGCCCAGGCCAGCGCCAGCGGCAGCGCCAGGACCAGCATGGCGAAGGCGGCGGCGGCCAGCCGCGGCTCGATCTCCAGCGCGCGCAGCCAGGCCGGCAGCCGCGCCTGCAGCCGCGCGATCCGGTCGTCGCGGCCGCTTTGGATGCTCGCCTCCAGCCAGAGATAGGTCAGGTAGCCGAGCGGGCCGAAGAGGAAGGTCAGCAGCAGGACCGGCACGATCAGGCCATGCGCGATGGACTGCTCCTGCGCGCGCCGCAGGATCCAACTCCCGACGAGCAGGTCGAAGGCGAGGTAGTGGATCCAACCGGCCAGCAGGAGGGGGCGGGAGCCGAAGAGCGCGGCGACCTGATCGAGTGAGCCGAAGCCGCCGACGGCCCCCTGCCAATGCATGAGGATGAGGACGGCATAGCCGAGCGACAGGATCGCGGGGATGACGAGGCCGGCCAGCCGGACGGAAAGCCCGCGCCAGCGCGGCAGCAGGATCAGGCTCGCCCAGCCCGCCATCGCCAGAGCGCCGGCTGCGGAGAAGGCGGCGTCGAGGTCGAGCGGGCCCATCACCATCCCTCATCTATACAGTGTCAAGTTGTTCCTCTGGCGTAAGGCGCTATCTTGATGCTGTCAAGATGAGCGGCTGCGGCCGCAGGAGACCGACGGAATGGCAGAGAAGCGGGGAGCGGGGCGCGACGGCTATCACCATGGTGACCTGCGCCAGGCGATGATCGACGCCGCCGAGGCCGTGCTCGCCGAGCGGGGCGTCGGCGGCTTCACGCTGCGCGAATGCGCGCGGCGAGCGGGCGTCTCGGCGGCGGCGCCGGCGCATCATTTCGGCAATCTCGCCGGACTCCTGACGGCGGTCGCGACTCTCGGCTTCGACGATCTCTCCGATGCGATGGACGCCGCCGCGGCGCGCGCGAGCGCTACAGGCAGTTGCCGGCTCGCGGCGATCTGCCGGGCGTATCTTGAGACCGCGCTCGCCCGGCCGGGCCGTTTCCGCGTCGTGTTCGGACGCCGCGAGCTCGACAAGGAAGATCCCGAGATGCAGCGCGCCGGGGCCCGGGCCTTCGGCATCCTGGTTGCGGAGACCCGCGCCCACCGCGCCGGCTTGGCCGCGCCGCCGCCGGGGCCGCTGCCGTCGGAGACCGCGGCGTCGCCGGATTTCGCCGAAATCCTGCTGGTCTGGTCGGTGACCCACGGCTTCACGACGTTGCTGATCGACGGCCAGTTCGATTTTCTGGTCGGCGAGGATAGCGGCGAAGCCCTGCTCGAGCTGTTCTCGCAGCGGCTGATGCGCCTGCTCGGCGAGGCGCTGGTGCCCGACGCGGCTCTCGCAAATCTGCGGCACGATGGTTAGATGGCCGCTATGCGACGCCTGATGCTCCTCCGCCATGCGAAATCGAACTGGCCCGAAGGCGTGGCCGATCGCGAGCGGCCGCTCGCCACGCGGGGGCGCGAGGCCGCGCCCGTAATGGGGCGCTATCTCGCCGAGGAATTGCTGCTGCCGGACCTCGTGCTGGTTTCGCCGGCGCGCCGGACGCAGGAGACCTGGCAACTCGTCGCGCCGATGCTGCCGGAGAAGCCGGCGGTGCATCACGAGCCGCGCATTTATGAGGCCAAGACCCAGCGCCTGCTCGAGGTCATCCAGGAAGCCGAGCCGCAGGTGAAGACCCTGCTCCTGATCGGCCACAACCCCGGCTTCGAGGAACTGGCGACGCTGCTGACTGGCCATGGCGACCGCTATGCGGCGGCCCGCATGAGCCAGAAATACCCGACCTGCGGTCTCGCCGTGCTCGACTTCGCGGTCGAGGACTGGCGCGATGTCGCGGCGCGGGGCGGGCGGCTCGACCGTTTCGTGACGCCGGCCTCGCTCGGCGAAGGTCCGGACGAGTGAGCCTGTCCCCGTCGTGAGCGAGCGCTCTTATCTCGACGAGGCGCGCAACGCGGCGCTGGCCTTCGGCGATTCCCTTCTCGGCATGGCCAGGCCGCGGCTGCGGCTCGGCGTCACCGGCCTATCCCGCTCGGGCAAGACGGTCTTCACCACGGCGCTGATCCAGAACCTGATCGAGGGCGCCGCGCTGCCGGTGCTGAAGGCGGCGGGCGAGGGGCGGATCGCCCGCGTGCGCCTCGTGCCGCAGCCCGACCCGGACATCCGCGCGCTTTCCCTATGAGGCCCACCGGGCCTCGCTGTCGGGGCCGGAACGGCGCTGGCCGGAGTCGACGCGGCGGATCTCCGAGTTGCGCGTCGAGATCGACTATGAGCGCGCCGCCGGCTGGTTCAAGGGCCCGGCGACGCTGACGCTCGACATCGTCGACTATCCCGGCGAGTGGCTGCTCGATCTCGCCTTGATCGGGCAGGACTACAAAACATGGTCGCGCCAGGCGGTGGGCGATGCGCGCAAGGCCCATCGTCGCGAGGCGGCGGCGGCCTGGCTCGCCGATCTCCCGGGGCGCGATCCGGCGGGCGCGCCCGATGAGATGGCGGCCGAGGCCGCGAGCGATCTGTTCAAGGCCTATCTGGCGCGGCTGCGGGCCGATCCCGAGGCTGTGGCGGTGACGCCGCCGGGGCGCTTCCTGATGCCGGGCGACCTCGAAGGCTCGCCGGCCCTGACCTTCGCGCCGCTCGATCTCGGCGCCGATACGGAGCCTCAGGCCGGCACGCTCGCCGGGCTGATGGCGGAGCGGTTCGAGGCCTATAAGCGTGTCGTGGTGGCACCGTTCTTCCGCGACCATTTCGCGAGGCTCGACCGGCAGATCGTACTTGTTGACGTGCTCGCCGCGCTCGATGCCGGGGCGCCGGCCCTGGCCGACCTCGAGACCGCGCTCGGCCAGGCGCTCGCCGCTTTCCAGGTCGGGCGCAATTCCTGGCTGTCGAGCCTGTTTGCGCCCCGCATCGAGCGGGTGCTCTTCGCCGCGACCAAGGCCGACCATGTCCACCACAGCAGCCATGACCGGCTGGCGGCGGTGATGAGCCATCTCGTCGGCCGCGCCGCGGCGCGCGCCCAGGGCGCAGGCGCGCGGGTCGATTCGATGGCGCTGGCTGCCGTGCGGGCGACGCGCGAGGTCCGCATCCGGCAGGGCCGCGAGGAATTGCCCGCCATTGCCGGCGTGCCGGAGGCGGGCGAGATCGTCGCCGGCGAAGCCTTCGACGGCCTGAGCGAGGCCGCGATCTTTCCGGGCGAACTGCCGGAGCGGCCCGAGGCCGTGTTCGATCCCGCCGCGAGCTGGCAGATCCGGGCCCCGCGCTTCCGGCCGCCCTTGGTCGCGCCCGATGCGGGCGGGCGCATGAGGCCGCCGCCGCAGATCCGGCTCGACCGCGCCCTGGAGTTCCTGATCGGAGACCGGCTGGCATGAGCAAGGCGCCACGCGCGATCCGTCTCGATCCGGCTGGACCGGAGGGAGGCCTCGACCCCGCCGTGGGCCGGGGCGACGTCGCGGTCCTGCCAGAGAGCGAGCCGATCGATGTCGTCGAGCCGGCTGCCGTGGCGCCTGTGAAGCGGCGCTGGTCCTGGGGCGGGCTCTTCGTCGCCGGGCTGTCGGGCTTCCTGGCGCTCGCCTTCGGTGTCTGGGCCGAGCAGACCATCGCCTGGCTGATGAGCCAGAGCCCTGTGCTGGGCTACGCCGCTCTCGCCTGCGCCGCCCTGGCCGCGCTGGCGCTCGCGGTCATACTGGGGCGCGTGATCCGCGACATCCTGCGCGAGCGCAAGGTCGAGGCGCTCAGGCTGCGGGCGACCGCGGCTCTGGCGGATGGCAGCGTCGACGAGGCGAAGGCCGTAGCGGCCGAGTTGACGGCGCTCTACGGGACACGCGCGGAGACGACCAAGGGCCGCGCCCAGCTCGCCGACAGCCTGCCGCAGCTCTTTGCGGCCCGCGACGTGCTGACGGTCGCCGAGCGCAGCCTGATGGTGCCGCTCGACGCGCTGGCGCAGGCGCAGATCGCCCAGGCGGCGCGGCGCGTCTCGCTGGTGACCGCCGTTAGCCCGCGCGCGCTGATCGACATCGTCTTCGTGCTCGTCGCCTGCGCGCGCCTGCTGCGGACGATCGCCGGCATCTATGCCGGCCGGCCCGGCACGCTCGGCCTGCTGCGGCTGGCCCGGCAGGTGCTCGGCCATCTCGTCGTCACCGGTGGCATCGCGGCGGGCGACGCCGTGATCCAGCAGGTGGTGGGGCAGGGCCTGGCGGCGCGGCTCTCGGCGAAGCTGGGCGAGGGCGTGCTGAATGGGCTGCTGACCGCGCGCATCGGGCTGGCGGCGCTGGCGGTGTGCCGGCCGCTGCCCTTCGTCGAGGCGGCGCCGCCGACCTTGGGCGACGTTGCGGGCGATCTCGGCTCCTGGGGCGGCAGCAAGGATTCCGGCGCCTAAGACCGGCGGGCCTGTGCGCGGGGTTCCCGGCAAAATCTGCCGGGGACGGCCAAAACGACCCGGCGGAAACCGGTCCGAAACAGTCCGGAAACCATCCAAGTCCCTGAAATCAAACGCGTCATGCCGTGGCACATGGCGTGCAATGATCGCCTCGACAGTTGAGGGCCGCCCGATGAGGGCGCCGGTCGAGGTGAGGGTTACATGGGCGTCTTCAGTGCGTTGACCACAGCGGTTTCGGGGATGCAGGCGCAGTCCTATGCGCTCGAGAACATCTCCGGCAACATCGCCAACTCCAGGACCGCAGGCTTCAAGCGGGTCGACACGACCTTCTCCGACCTGGTGCCGGATTCGGCCTTGAACCGGCAGATCTCCGGCTCGGTGACGGCCTACAGCCAGGCGACGAACTCGATCCAGGGCGACCTGACCGCCACCCGCATCGACACCAACGCGGCGATCAACGGCGACGGCTTCTTCGTTGTCGACCAGCGCCTGAGCGGGCTCGGCAGCAACACCCAGTTCGCCAACAGCAACCTCTATACGCGCCGCGGCGATTTCGACTTCGACGCCAACGGCTATCTGGTGAACGGTGCGGGCTACTATCTGAAGGGCCTGAAGATCGACACGGTCACCGGCCAGCTCATCGGCACCCAGCCCGAGGTGCTGCGCATCACCAAGGAGCAGTTCCCGGCCAAGGCGACGACCTCGATCGAGTATCGCGCGAACATTCCCGCGAAGCCCGGCACCAACAACGCCAATTCCAATCCCACCGTCGCCGGTTCGGAACTGCTGAGCCCGACGGGCTTCACCAGCAACCCGCTCTCGACCACGCAGGGCGGCACCGGTGTCGTCATCGGCAGCGAGATCACGAGCTTCCTGAACCAGTCGATCCCCGGCGGCTCGGTCACCGTCTACGACTCGCTCGGCAAGGCGACGAGCGTGGAGCTGCGCTGGGCCAAGACGACCAACGCCTCGGCCGGCCCGCCGGCGACCGTCGACACCTGGAACCTCTTCGTCGCCGAGAACACGGCTGCCACCGGTGGCGCGACGGCCTATCGCAACACCAACACCAGCGTCACCTTCGGCCCGACCGGGCAGCTTACCGCGCCGGCGAGCGGCAACATCACCCTGCCGACGATGACCATCGCGGGCACGACGATCACCGGCGTCCAGGTCACCACCGGTGGCAACGGCCTGACCCAGAACGGCGACGTCAGCGGCCAGATCGACGCCCGCTCGATCCGGCAGGACGGCTACACGGCCGGCACGCTCGACCGCACCTCGGTCTCGGCCGACGGGCAGGTGATCGGTACCTTCAGCAACGGCCAGGTGGTCGCGCTGGCGCAGCTCTCCGTCGCCCGCTTCAACGCCGACAACGCGATGAAGCGGCTGGATGGCGGCGCCTTCGAGGAGACCATCGAATCCGGCCCGCCGATCATCGGTCTGGGCACCTCGCAGCTCATCGGCGGCAATATCGAGCAGTCGAACACCGACATCGCCGACGAATTCTCGAAGATGATCGTCACCCAGCAGGCCTATTCGGCCAACACCAAGGTGATCACCACCGCGCAGGAGATGCTGCGCGACGTCTTCAGCATCATCCGCTGACGGTTTTCGGAACGGATGAGGCGCGGTCCAGGAGGACCGCGCGGCAAGACAGGAGCCGACGATGGGTCTGAGCACCTCTCTCAACACCGCGATCCTGGGGCTGAACGCCACCCAGGTCGGCATCGGCGTCGTTTCTCAGAACGTCGCCAATGCCGGCACGGCCGGCTACGTCCGTCGCGTCGTCACGACGTCGGACAGCCTGAGCGGCCAGACCGTCGGCACCCAGACCACGCAGGTCCAGCGGTTGCTCGACAAGATCGTCCAGCATCAGCTTTGGCAGGAATCGTCGGGCGCCGCCTACACCTCGACGCGGGCCGAGATGCTCGCCGGCGTCGACAAGCTCTATGGTGCGCCGGGCAGCTCGACCGCGCTCGACACGATCTACAACGGCTTCACCTCCTCGCTGCAGGCGTTCCAGAACGACCCGTCGTCCTACAGCCTGCGCACCTCGGTGCTGGACTCGGCGACGCAGCTCGCCAGCCGGCTGAACACCCTGTCCGAGGGCGTGCAGAGCCTGCGTTCGCAGGCCGAGAGCGGCATCGCGGCCGGCGTCTCCCAGGTCAATGACCTGCTCAACGCGCTGACGACGGTGAATGCGCGGATCGTCGGCTCGCCGAACGACCCGGCACTCGCCAACCTCAAGGATCAGCGCGACCTGATCCTGTCCGACCTGTCCCAGTACATGGACATCAAGACGTCCGAGGATGCGCGCGGCTCGACCAGCGTCGTCACCAGCGGCGGCACGCAGATCTTCGACGGTCGCCCTGCGGTGGTGTTCAGCTTCGATGCGCGTTCCGGCCTCTCGCCCGACGACCAGTGGAGCAGCAATCCGGCCCAGCGCGGTGTCGGCACCATCACCATGTCGAACGCAACGGGCGGCTCGCTCGACGCGATCGCCAACCGCACCTTCCGCTCTGGCGAGATCGCCGCGCTGCTCGAGATGCGCGACACGACGCTGGTGCAGGCCCAGGCCCAGCTCGACGAGATCGCCGCGCAGCTCGCCAGCGCGCTGTCGGACCGCGAGATCGCGGGCACGGCCGTCACCGCCGGCGCCGCCACCGGCTTCGACGTCGATCTCACCGGTCTCCAGGCCGGCAACAAGGTGACGCTCGACTATGCGGTGACCCCGGGCGGCGCGACGCAGCGCTTCACCTTCGTGCGCGTCGACTCGGCGGCGTCGCTGCCGCTGCCGGCCTCCGCCAGCGGCGACGCCAACAACCGCGTCGTCGGCATCGATTTCTCCGGCGGTCCGGCCTCGGTCGCCGCGCAGATGCAGACTGCCCTCGGCGGCGGCTTCACCGTCTCCAATACCGGCTCGGTGCTACGCATTGTCGACGACGGCGCGGCCGGCACGCGCGACGTCAAGGCGCTGACCGCCCGCCCGACCGCCACGACGCTGTCCTTCGTCGGCGGCAGCGCGGAACTGCCCTTCTTCGTGGATGGCGGCGCGAATGGTGCCGCCTTCACCGGTTCCTATGACAACGGTTCGCAGACGCTGGGCTTTGCGGGGCGCATCACGCTCAACCAGGCGCTGGTGGCGGACCGCTCCAAGCTCGTCGCCTACGAGCCGACCACCGCCCAGGGCGACACGACCCGCCCGAAGCTGATGCTGGACCGGCTGACGCAGAGCCAGCGCTCGGTCACCAACCGGCTCGGCATCGACGGCTCGACCGCGACCACCAGCGCCACGGTGACGGGCCTCGTCCAGCGCGTGGTCTCGACCCAGGGTCAGGCGGTCGAGACCGCCAAGCGCCTGGACGAGGGGCAGCAGGTCGCGCTGGCCGCGGTGCAGAGCCGTTTCCAGGAGACAGCCCAGGTCAATATCGACCAGGAAATGTCGACCCTGATCGAGCTTCAGAACGCCTATGCCGCCAATGCCCGCATCATCTCCACGGTCAAGGAGATGATGGACGTGCTGATGAGAGTGTGAGCGCGCCATGACCATTTCCGCCTATGGCTCCGGAGCCTATCGTGCGGCGACGCCGAACCGCCTCGTCTCGACCCGCAACGAGCTCAGCGACCTCGAGCGCCAGCTTTCCACCCAGCAGCGCGCGGAGAGCTATGGCGATCTCGGCATGGACCGGCGCGTCAGCCTCGATCTCAACGGCAAGGTTTCGACGCTCGACGCCTGGCTCGAAGGCATCACGCGCGGCAACGTCAACCTCAAGATCTCGTCTCAGGCGGTCGAGAACTACGCCAAGCTGACCAGCGAGACGGTCAACGACACGCGCTCCAACACCTATATCCCGAGCTCGACCGGCCGCTCCGCGCCGCAGGTGCTGGCCGAGGAGAAGTTCAAGCAGACGCTCGACCTGCTCAACACGCAGGTCAACGGCCGCTACCTCTTCTCGGGCAAGACCTCCGACGTGCAGCCGACGACGACCTATGCCGAGATGATCGAGGGCGACGGGGCGGGGCGCGCCGGTCTGCGCCAGATGATCGACGAGCGCCGCCTGGCCGATCTCGGTGCCACGGGCCTCGGCCGCCTGACGACGGGCGGGGCAGGGGCGACCGCCACCATCGCCGATGCGACGCCGGTTCACAGCTACGGCTTCAAGCTCGCCGGCGCCTCCAGTTCTTCCGCGGCGCTGGCTCCGACCTTCACCGCCGGGCCGCCGGCCGATCTCTCCGTGACGGTGGCCAGCCTGCCGGCCGTCGGCGACACGCTGCGGGTCAAGCTCGACCTGCCGGACGGGACGCAGGAGGAGATCGTGCTGACCGCGCGGGCTCCCGGCACCACCGGCTCCGCCGCAGACAGCTTCGAGATCGGCACCGACGTCAACACGACGGCGGCCAATCTGCGCGCCTCGATCTCGGCTGCGATCGGCAAGGAGGCGGCGACGACGCTCTCGGCCTCCTCGTCGCAGGTCGCGGCGCGCAATTTCTTCGCCGGCAGCACCAGCAGCCCGCCGCTGCGCGTGCCGGGGCCGCCCTATGACACGGCCACTGCCGCGCCTGCCGCCGGGACGGCCGCCAATACGGTGATCTGGTACAAGGGCGACGACGGCAGCGACCCGGCGCGCAGCACGGCGTCCGTCCAGGTCGACAAGGGCCAGATCGTCGGCACCGGCGCGCGCGCCAATGAGGAGGCGTTCCGGATCGGGCTGGCGCAGTTCGCAGTCATGGCGGTCGAGACCTTCCCGGCCACCGACGCCAATTCGCAGGCGCGCTACGAGGCGATGACGGCGCGCGTCAGCGACCGGCTGGCCTTCGGCAACGGCGCCCAGAAGCCGGCCGAGATCATCACCGAGCTCGGCTCGGCACAGACGGCGCTGGCGCGCGCCAAGGAGCGCCACGAGAGCACGAAGAACTATCTGACGAACGCGCTCTCGGATGTGGAGACGGTGTCGAAGGAGGAGGTCGCAGTGCAGATCCTGGCGCTGCAGACGCAGCTGCAGGCGAGCTACGAGACGACCTCGATCCTCTCCAAGCTGACGCTGACCAACTATCTCTGAGCCCGACGGCTCTTCAAACGTGAAAAGGGGCGCCACCGGGTTTCGGTGGCGCCCCTTTTTGTATTCCGGAGTGGGCTCGCGGGCGGCTCAGCGGCCGCGCAGGCCTGCCGCGATGTCGCGGTTGATGCTGACGAGCACGGGCAGGCCCTCGCGCGTCGGGTTCGCGGCGACCGTGAAGGTCTGGTTGAAGATGAAGTTCGCGAGGCCGAGGATGTTGGTCTTGATGCCGACCGGCAGGGGATTGTCCTCGGCGATCACGGCCGAGACCAACAGCGTCCAGAGCTTGCGGTTGTAGTTGAGCGCCTCGTCGAGATCGCGGTCGGCTAGCGACCAGTCGTCGGCGATCGCCTGGAGCCGGGAGGCGGCCTTGATCAGCAGGGAGGCTTCGAGTTCGCGGGGGGAAACGACCGCTTGCGTGGCGCGGGAGGCGGAGGCGTAAGCGTTAAACCCGTGTTGCATTCTCGATGAGTTCCGCTTCGTAAGCGATCAGCTTCTTGGCTGCCTTGAGAGCTTTGTAGAGGTCGCTGCTTAAGATGCGGTTATTGATCTCGTGAATATGCGGCAGAGAGCTCGGCGCGGCCTGGACGAAATCGCGCACCAGCTCGAAATAGACCTCGTGCTGATGCATGGGGTCCTGGGCCAGATACATGAGCTGGATCGCCAGATAAATCTTCTTGGCCGGGCTGTCGGCGGTGGTGGGCGTGAGGATGTCCTTCTCGCGCAGGATCGGCGCATCGCCCTCGATGAAGAAGCGCGTGCGCTGCTCGTCGTTGCGGATCACCACCTGGCCGATGATGATGCGCTCGCGGGGCTTGAGTTCGACCTTGAGGGCCATGACGCGCCTGCCTTCTGGCTGGAGAGGAGGGGGCTTTCGCCCCCGGACGACGATTAGCTGAACAGCCGCAGCACGCTCTGGTCGGCCTGCGAGGCGAGCGACAGAGCCGTCTGCGAGAGCTGCTGGCGGGTGTTGAGCGCGAGCAGCTTGGCGCCTTCCTCGTTCGAATCGGCCAGGACGAGGTTGTCGGCGCCGGTGGTCAGCGTGTTGACCATCTCCTTGGTGAAGTCCTGCCGGGTCTGCGCGACCGAGAGGTTCGAGCCGAAGGTCGAGGCCAGCGAGCGCAGCGAGGTTAGCGCGTTCGAGAGCGAGCCCGTGGCCTTTTCGAGGTCGAGATCGTTCTGGAAGTTGAAGAAGCCGGCGAGCTGGGTGTTGATCGCCTGCGGGATGCCGAGATTGTCCGAGCTCAGGGTCGTGCCCTGGATGTCGAGCTTGGTCTGGTTGGTGCCGGCCTTCTCGTTGAAGGCGATCGAGAGCCGGTCGCCGGCCAGCAGGTTGATGCCGTTGAAGCTGGAATCCTTGGCGAGCTGGTCGATCTGCGTGCGCAGGTCGTTGAACTGCTGGATCAGGTTGGAGCGGACGGCCGAGGTGACGCCGGAGGAGGCGATACCGGTCGTGCGGTCGGTGGCGTTCAGGCCGAAGGCGGCGCTCTGCGCGCCGGTCGACGAAGCGGTGACGGCCGCGCCGGCGTTGGCGCCCGTGCCGATACCGACGCCGAGGGTCTCCGAGCCCATGCCCTTGACGTTGAGCAGGCCCTTCTCGTCGACGAAAGCGGTGGCGACGCCCGAGGCGTTGATGGCGTTGACGACGTCACGGATCGTGGTGTTGGCCGTCAGCGTCACGCCGATATTGGTGGTCGAGGTCGGCGCGCCGACCGGGCCGGTGGTGATCTGGATGTTCAGGGCCGGCGTCGCGGTGACGTCGATGCCGAGGTCACCGGCCGAACCCGCAGTCGCGGCGGCCACCGTGGTGTCGCCGGCACTGCCGACGCGCTTGTCGAGGGCGATGTCCTTCAGGCTCTTGTTCGTCGCCTGGGTCTCGGCGGCGCTCGCCAGAGCGGTGCCGGTGCCGAGGACGGTCGGGCGGTTCTGGGCCGCGTCGGCCTGAGCCTGCTTCACTGTGGACTGGAGCGACTGCACCAGCTTGGTGATGCCGTCGATGCCCTTGGAGGCGGCCTGGATCGTCTGGATCCCGTTCGAGATGCCATCGAGGAGGCCGGTCAGCTGGCTGCCGCGGTCGTTGAGCGACTGGGCGGTGAAGTAGTTCACCGGGTTGTCGATGGCGGAATTCACCTTGCGACCGGTCGCGAGGCGGTTCTGCAGGACGGCCTGCTCGCTCGTCGTCTTCTGAAGCGTGAGCAGGTTGTTGCGCACGCCACTGGAAAGAATCGTGTTCGCCATCTTCGGTCCCCTGAAGCGCGATTCTGCGCTCATGCGGTGATGGCCGATAATTCCCCGTTAAGGATAACAAACCGTTAATGCGGCGGCGATGGCGTTCACGAATGCAGAAAGGCGGCGGAGCCGGGGCTCCGCCGCCTTCTTGTCTTCGGCCCACATCCTGTGGGCTGCCCGCTTTCTGCGGACGAAGGATCAGAACAGACGCAGGACGGCCTGGTCGGACTGCGAGGAGAGCGACAGAGCCGTCTGGGACAGCTGCTGGCGGGTCTGCAGCGAGAGCAGGTTCGCGGCTTCCTCGTTGGCGTCGGCGTTCACCAGGTTGCTGGCGCCGGTCGAGAGGACGTCGGCCAGATCCTTGGTGAAGTCCTGACGGGTCTGGGCGACCGACAGGTTGGCACCGAAGGTCGAGGAGAGCGACTTCAGCGAGGTGAGGGCGCTCGTCAGGGCCGTGGTGGCCTTTTCCAGATCGGAGTCGTTCTGGAAGTTGATCGTCCCGGCGACCTGGGCGTTGCCGGCCTGCTGGATGCCGATGTTGTCGGCGGTCAGGCTGGTGCCCTGGATGTCGAGCTTGGTCTGGTTCTTGCCGCCCTTTTCGTTGAAGGCGATCGAGACCTTGTCGCCCTGCAGCAGGTTGACGCCGTTGAAGCCCGCATCCTTGGCCAGCGAGTCGATCTGCGTGCGCAGCGTGTTGTACTGCTCGATCAGGTTCGAACGCGTCGCCGAGGTCACGCCGGAGGAGGCGATACCCGTGGTGCGGTCGGTGGCGGCGAGGCCGAACTTCGTGTTCTGCAGGCCGGTGGCGGAGTCGGTGATCGCGGTGGCCGCATCGGCGCCCGCACCGATACCGACGCCGAGCTGCTCCGAACCGGTGCCCTTGACGTTGAGCAGGCCCTTCTCGTCGACGAAGGCGGTGGCGACGCCCGAGGTGTTGATCGCGTTGACGACGTCGCGGACGCTCGTGTTGGCGGTCAGGTCGATCGAGATGTTGGTCGTCGAGGTCGCAGCCGCCGGGTTGGTCACGATCTGGATGTTGAGCGTGTCGGTGGCGGTGATATCGACGCCGAGGTCACCCGCGGCGCTGGCGGTAGCCGTCGCGACGGTGGTGTCACCGGCGCTGCCGATACGCTTGTCGAGCGCGATGTCCTTCAGGCTCTTGCTGGTCAGCGCGGCTTCGCCGGCGGTGGCCAGGGTCGTGCCCGTGCCGACGACGGTCGGGCGGTTCTGAGCCGCGTCGGCCTGCGCCTGCTTGACGGTGGACTGGAGCGAACCGACCAGCTTGGTGATGCCGTCGATGCCCTTGGAGGCGGCCTGCACCGTCTGGATGCCGTTGGAGATGCCGTCGAGCAGGCCCTTGAGCTGGCTCGAGCGGTCATTCAGCGACTGGGCGGTGAAGAAGTTGACCGGATTGTCGACAGCCGTGTTCACCTTCTTGCCGGTGGCAAGACGGTTCTGAACGGCGGCGGCCTGGCTGGTGATGGTCTGGAGCGAGGCGAGCGAAGAACGAACGCCGTTCGAGATGGCAGTGGCCATTGTAGTAAACCCTTCTGGTTTGGTGCCTTCTGGCAGTCGCGATCATTCTGGCCGCGACGGGTGGACCATCGGTCCCGAGCTCGTAACAGGAGGTAAATTTCGGCGGTCGAATGCGGCGCGTCCGGCGCGCGCTGCGATCATGGTTAACGATAGGGCAACGCGGGACAGCTGCTGCCGCAGGCAGTGCTGAACAGCAAAACGCCCGCGCGAGGCGGGCGTTTTGGTCTCCGATGAATTTGCTGATGCGGGCGGGGAGGCGGCCTGGCGACTTCAGGCGATGCGCTCGACCTGCGGGGCCACCGGTTGCTCCTCCGCATCGCGGGCGCGGTCGGCGAGTTCGCGCGAATAGATCCGCAGCTTGAGCATCGTCTCGTCGGGGAGCTGCGAGATGGTCTCGCCGGTCTCGGGGTCGCGCTCCTGCATGACGATGGCGCGGGTGCGCGGTTCGATCACGATGCGCCGGTCGACGGCTGTGTCGAGATCCTGTTCGGCCTGGCGTTCCTGCCTCTGGCCCTCGGCGCTGCGGCGCTCGAAGCTGGCGCGGGTCTGGAGATCGCGGGTGCGGGCGTCGAGGTCCCGGGCGCTGCGTTCCTGCGCGCGCAGGTCGAGCTTCACGGCCTCGCCCGCCTGGGCGGACTGGACCGTCTGCTCGGGCGGCAGCTCGACCGAGACGCTGCCCTGTGTCGCGACGACGTCGGCGCGAGGGACGACGGGAAGGCCTCCTACGGGCGCCGTCCGGGGCGCATTGCCGAAATCCATGGCTCACTCCTTCTGGAGTCACGGCGCAGCGGCGTCGGCCGCTGCCAGCCATCCGGACGGGTCAGACCTGTCCGAACCTGACCACGCTGGCAGAGAAACTTGAATCCGGCGTCAAGAAGTTAGGTAAATATTGACGGATTTCGGTGCAGCCGCCCTCAGAGCCGGCGCGACACCACCAGCGGGCCGGCATTCGGGCGCGCGAAGGCGCCGGCGCCGACGGTCGCGGTCGGGCCGTAGCCGGCCGCCTTGTTGGGCCGGTTGGCATCGGCCGCAAGGTCCCGGACGATCGATTCCGAAACCGCCCGGGCCGTCGCCAGCACGATCTGGTTGATCTCGATCAGGCTCTGGAATGAGAGATGCGCCGCCTTCAGCCGCTGCACCTGGTCCGGAACGAAGCGGGCGAGCGCGACCGCATTGAGCTTCACCTGCTCGACGCCGCGCATATAGAGGCCGGCGAGCTCGGTCTTGCGCGGCTCGCGCGTCAGCGCCTCCGGCAGGCGCCCGGCCCGGACGAGCTCCGTCTCTTCGCCGACGAGATGCGACAGCGCCGACAATGCCTCCAGAACGCCTTCGACCAGCGCCCGCGCCTCGGGCGCGGTGGCGATGCGCGGCCGTTCGTCGACGACCCGTCTGACGATGGTCATCTCAGGCTCCGGTCGCAGCCGCGCCGGACTGCTCCTGCACGCGCAGGAGGTCGCGCAGGATGCTGTCCGACAGGCCGATGCCGCCGGCCTTCTGGATCTGCTTGGCGTATTCCTGGGTGAGCTGCGACTTGTAGACGTCGCCGCCGATGCCGTTCTCGCCGAGCGGGCCTTCGCTGCCCGAGGGCGCGGCGGTGAGCTGCTGCGTGACCTGCTCGAGGAACATGGTCTCGAAGTCGTCCGCCTGCTTCTTGGCCTTCGCCTTGGCGGGGTCGAGTGCATTGGACAGCCCGTTGACGAGGCTGCCCGCGGCGCTGAGGGCCAGCTTGGCGGCCGGCATGGCTAGGGTGGGGCTCATCACATCACCTCGATTTCGGCCTGGAGGGCGCCGGACGCCTTGATGGCCTGGAGAATGGAGATCAGGTCGCGCGGGCCGATGCCGAGCGCGTTCAGTCCGTCGACGAGTTCGGCCAGCGTGACGCTCTCGCGGACGAGGGCGAGCTTGTTGCCGCCGCCGGTATCGACTTTCACATTGGTGCGCGGCGTCACCACCGTCTCGCCATTGGCCAGAGGGCCGGGCTGGCTGACCTGGGGCTGCTCGGTGATGGTCACCGTCAGGTTGCCCTGCGCCACCGCCACGGTGGAGACGCGCACGTCGCGGCCCATGACGATGATGCCGGAGCGCTCGTCGATGACGATGCGGGCGAGCTGATCCGGCTCGATCTTGAGCTGCTCGATCTCGGTGAGCATGCGGATCATGTTGCCCTGGAAGCGCGGCGGGATCTGCAGAACGACCGTGGAGGGGTCGGTCGGCTCGGCTGCGTCGCCCCCGAGGAAATCGTTGATCGCGGCGGCCATGCGGCGCGCGGTGGTGAAGTCGGGGTTGCGCAGCGACAGCCGCAGCGTCTTGAGCTTGTTCAGCGCGAAGTCGATCTCGCGCTCGACCACGCCGCCATTGGCGATGCGGCCGACGGTCGGCACGCCGCGGGTGATCTTGCTGGCGTCGCCCTCGGCCGAGAAGCCGGCGATGGCGACGGGCCCCTGCGACACCGCATAGACCTCGCCGTCGGCGCCCAGCAGCGGCGTCACCAGCAGGGTGCCGCCCTGCAGCGACTTGGCATCGCCCAGCGCCGAGACGGTGACGTCGATGCGCGTGCCCTGGGTGGCGAAGGGCGGCAGGTTGGCGGTCACCATCACGGCGGCGACGTTGGCGGTGCGCATGTTGGCGCCGCGCGTGTTGACGCCGAGCCGCTCCAGCATCGCCGTCAGCGACTGCTTGGTGAAAGGTGCGTTGTTGAGCGTGTCGCCGGTGCCGTTGAGGCCGACAACGATGCCATAGCCGAGGATCTGGTTCGAGCGCACGCCCTCGACCGAGGCGAGGTCCTTGATCCGGGAGAGCGCCTGCGCCGGGCCCGCGGCCATGGCGAAGCCGAGCGCGACCAGCGCGGCGAGCGGCATCACCAGGGATTTGAGGGTGGCTGTGCGGAGCATGGTCTCACCGGCTGGAGGAAACGGTCGGATACCCTCCTGCGATCCGCGTGCCAGACGCCGCCAAATTGAAAGTGCTGATTTATCAGTTGTTTGGGAATCGGGCGCAGAGTCCGTTCCGCCGGATGGTGCCGGCCGATCCTGCCGGGGCGGCAGTTTCTGCCGGGCGGTTTACCGCCTGTTAACCATGCCGGCGCGAGGGTTCGATGACTGAATTCGCGAGGCGACCATGATACGGATCGACCAGCGCGCCCCCATCTCGAATGCCGGCCCGGCCGGCTCCGCGAGGCGCGCGGGCGGCGCCGCCTTCACCCTGCCGACCAAGGATAGCGCCGCGAGCAGCCGCAGCGCCGGCATCGCCGCGTCCGGCCCGCTGGATACGCTCCTGGCCGTGCAGGCCTATGAGGAGCCGCAGGAGCGCAAGAAGCGTCAGGCCAAGCGCGGGCACGATCTTCTCGACGGGCTCGACCGCCTGAAGGCCGCGCTGCTCTCGGGCCGGGTCAACCTGTCCGAGCTCGAGCAGATCCGGACCAATCTCGCCCAGCGCCGCGAGGCGACCGACGATCCGCGCCTCGACGACGTGCTGGCGCATATCGAACTACGCGCGGCCGTGGAGCTGGCGAAGCTCGGGCGGTAGGCGAGGGCGTCATGGTCGGGCTTGACCCGACCATCTCGGAAACCTGAGCCCTCTTGGCCTGAGATTCTTGGGTCTGCGCTTCGCTTCGCCCGAGAATGACGTGATGCCGCGTTAACGGATGAATTGGTCCGCGTAGTCGGCGCCCAGCCCGTTGCTCGCGTAATGCGCGCGGCATTTGTCGAGACGCGTGAAGACGTCGTCATAGCCGAGGCATTTGCCGTCCGGGTCGACATAGATCATCGCGCCATTGACCTGGAACATGGTGATCATCTCCTCGGTGTCGGGATCGACCACCAGCGTATGCGTCTCGCCCGGCGCCTCGTAGACGTAAGATCCTTCGGTGGCGACCCAGTCATGCTCGAGGTAGCGCCACTTCCCCTTCAGCACATAGCCATGGACGGGCTGCGGGTGGCGATGGCGCGAGAGCACGCCGGCCCGGCGCACGCGCAGCAGGTTCATCCAGTAACCGCGGGTCACGCTGAGGCATAAGGGTCGGAACCAGACATTGTCGTCGACCGGCACCCAGACGCGCTCATCCTCCGGGATGACGTTGGGCACGATCAGCTCGGGCGGGGAATCCTTCGGCTGCGGATGGCGGTAGGGCGTCCAGCGCTCGGCTTCGCTGGCGACGACCGGAATGGGGCTGACCTTGTTCATGGCGTTTCTCCCGTTCGATGTTGGCTGAACCGTCGTTGTCGAACTGATTCAGATGTGCCCGGCATCGTCCTGTGCCGGTTGTGTTTTCTTGCTGTCGTTCAGACCGCCAGATAGCCGCCGTCGACCGGCAGGATCGTGCCGGTGATGAAGGCGGCCGCATCCGAAAGCAGGAAGGCGATGGCGCCACCGACATCGCCGGGCTGGCCCCAGCGGTTCATCGGCGTGCGCGCCAGGATCGGCGCCGAGCGGGCAGCGTCCTCGACCAGCGGCCTCGTCAGTTCGGTCGCGATCCAGCCCGGCGCGACGGCGTTGACGCGGATGCCGTCGCCCGCCCATGCGGCAGCGAGCGATTTGGTGAGCTGGCCGATCGCGCCCTTGGACGCCGAGTAGCCCGGCGCATAGGCCGAGCCGTGGAAGGTCAGCATCGAGGCGATGTTGACGATCGCGCCCTTGCTACCGGCGAGCTTGTCCTTCGCGGCCAGGCACATCCGCATCGTACCGGTGAGATTGACCTCGACCGTGAAGCGGAAGGCCTCGATCTCGAATTCCTTGCCGCCGCGCTGGATCATGCCGGCGCAGTTCACCAGCGCGTCGAGCCGCGGGCAGGCGGCGACGGTTGCCGCGACCTCGGAGTCCTTGGTGACATCGAGCCGCGCATGGCGGATTGCGGGGTGGGGCGGGGCGCCCGCCACCTCCTCGTCGGTCAAGCCCGTAGCGAGCACCTCGTAGCCGGCCAGCGCCAGCGCCAGCGCTGCGCCCTGGCCGATGCCGCGGGTGCCGCCGGTGACCAGCGCGAAGCGGAGTGTGGAGGAAGGAGCGTCTGTTGTCATGGACCGAAGACTATCGGCGCGCCGGCTCGACGGGAAGGGCGCGCGTCCCGCGTTTCAGGGCGTCGGAAGCTCCAGTTTCAGCAGGGCCGTGCCGTTGGTCTGGACGTCACGGCCGACCATGGGCACCTGCCGGCCGAGGCTGAGATCGAGCGTGGTGCGCCAGGGCGTCGCGAGCGGCCGGGTCAGATCCGCGGCGAGCTTCACCCGCGGCGTCAGGCTGCCGGCAACGCCGTTCTGCGCGGCGAAGCTGTAGCTGCCGGCAAGCGCGATCTCGGTCGTCAGCGTGACGATGTCGTGCGGGCGCAAACGGTAGCCGAGCACGGCCTCGCCGTTTTGCTCGACGGCGCCGGCCGCGGGCAGGCTGCCGCCGGTCGCCGCGCGCCAGACGACGTCGCCCTCGCTGCCGGAGCCGCGTGTCACGTTCCAGCCCAGCCGGGTGTCGCTGCGCTGCCAGCCACCCTGGCCCGAGACGATCTCGGTCGAGAGCGAGAGTTGGTCGGCGCCGAGCTTCATGCCGACCGCCCGCTCGGTTGCGGCGGGCAGGGGGGTGCCGGCCGGCGTGAGCCCGCGGCGGATCGGCGTGGCCGCGATTTCGGGCCTCGCGAGCGGGTTGGCGGCCGCGCCGCGCCGGGCGGCTCCCGGCGTGAGATAGCCGGGGCGGTCCGGCTCGGGCTCTGGTGTCGCCGCCTCCCAGCGCGGGATCGGTGCGAAGAGGCTCGTTTCAGCCTCCTCGCCGAAGGCGGCGTCCAGCATCTGCGCCGGTTCTTCCGCCGGCGTCTGGGCGCGGGCGCTGGGCGCGGCGGCCAGCAGCAGGAGCGCGGCCAAGGCAAGGGGGCGGTGGGGCAAGGCGAGAGCAGGCTGTGACGAGAGCGAAGGCATGAGCGAGGCGGTCTTCCGGGCCGGCGTGAATGAGCGCGGGAGGCTCGGGGCGGATGCTGACGATTTTGCGGCGGGGGTGGGGCGGTTCGCCGTCGGCTCCGATGCGTTGCACGAAAGCCGCGCCTGCCGCAGGGGCGAGGCCAGGCGCTGGCGCGCTTTTGGGCCGGCTTAGCCGAAAACCGCATTTCCCTTTGCGGGCCGATGTTCTAGGAAGCGGCCAACCGCCTGCGGCGCCCGTGCCGCAGTCTGGAAAGCTTCACGTCTGGCCAGCAGCAGGGGTCGTTTCACATGAGCAAGATCAAGGTCGCCAACCCCGTCGTCGACATGGACGGCGACGAGATGACCCGCATCATCTGGCAGAAGATCAAGGACACGCTGATCTTCCCCTATCTCGACCTCGAGCTCGACTATTACGACCTCTCGGTCGAGAACCGCGACGCCACCGACGACCAGGTGACGATCGACGCCGCCAACGCGACCAAGAAGCACGGCGTCGCCGTGAAATGCGCGACGATCACGCCCGATGAGGGCCGCGTGAAGGAATTCAACCTCAAGTCGATGTGGAAGAGCCCCAACGGCACGATCCGCAACATCCTCGGCGGCGTGATCTTCCGCGAGCCGATCATCTGCAAGAACGTGCCGCGCCTCGTGCCGGGCTGGACCCAGCCGATCGTGATCGGCCGCCATGCCTATGGCGACCAGTACCGCGCCACCGACTTCAAGTTCCCCGGCAAGGGCACGCTGTCGATCAAGTTCGTTGGCGAGGACGGCGCGGTGATCGAGAAGGAGGTCTTCAAGGCCCCGGACGCCGGCGTCGCCATGGCGATGTACAACCTCGACGAGTCGATCAAGGATTTCGCTCGGGCCTCGCTGAACTACGGCCTGATCCGCAAGTACCCGGTCTATCTCTCGACCAAGAACACCATCCTCAAGACCTATGACGGGCGCTTCAAGGACATCTTCGAGGAGATCTACCAGGCCGAGTTCAAGGCGCAGTTCGACGCCGCCGGCATTACCTATGAGCACCGCCTGATCGACGACATGGTCGCCTCGGCGATGAAGTGGTCGGGCGGCTATGTCTGGGCCTGCAAGAACTATGATGGCGACGTGCAGTCCGACACGGTGGCGCAGGGCTTCGGCTCGCTCGGCCTGATGACCTCGGTGCTGATGACGCCGGACGGCAAGACCGTCGAGGCCGAAGCGGCGCATGGCACGGTGACGCGCCACTACCGCGAGCACCAGAAGGGCAAGGAGACCTCGACCAACTCGATCGCCTCGATCTTCGCCTGGACCCGTGGTCTCGCCCACCGCGCCAAGCTCGACGGCAATGACGAGCTCGCCAGGTTCGCGACGCTGCTCGAGAAGGTCACGGTCGACACCGTCGAGGCCGGCGACATGACCAAGGATCTCGCCCTGCTGGTCGGCGCCGAGCAGAAGTGGCTCTCGACCACCGGCTTCCTCGAGAAAGTCAGCGAGAACATGCGCAAGGCCATGGCCGCCTGAGCGGACGAGCCTTTCGTGACGCAACGAGCCCGGCCGACGACGGCCGGGCTTTTTTGTTGGGGCGGCCGTTTCCTCGACGCCGTCATCCTGGACCAGCCGCGAAGCGGCGCAGGCCGGGATCCATCCTAGGAGCTGTACAGCGCCCTATGATGGATCCCGGTCGGCCTGCGGCCGCCCAGGATGACGGGGGTGGTTCGGAGAAAATCTGGAAGCGCCACGCACCAAACGCCCCGACCGGCCTGAAGGCCGCGGGGTTTCGCATCATTGCCCCCCAGAGGGGATGCGCGGAGCCGGGTGGGGCGCGTCCTTGCCGCGTGCCGATGACGAGTGTCGATGTCGAGGTGTCGATGCAGCGCCGATCTCGCGCCGCCCGGCTCCGCGCGCAGGTGTTTTGGGCGTCCCGGCCATCAGTCCCTGACGAGGGGACTTACTGCCGCTCGACCTCCGGGAGCCCCCGCCCGCAACGGCGACGCCTCCCGAAACCCGCCACCACACCCGGCCGCACGATGCCTCGCGACAGCCCCCTTGGTCGGGTGCAGCGCGGGGAGGATAGGGGCGGGTGGGGCGGCGGGGATAAAGGGCGGAGGTTATGCCCGTTTCGCGACGCTCCGGAATGACAGCGTGGAGTTGGCTCAGTCGCAAGGACCGGAGCTTGCACCCGCCCTCACTCCACGCTGACCGCCCTCGTCGCCAGCACGCGCAGCCCGCTGACGGGGGCGTCCATCACATAGCGCAGCTCGTAGGCGCCGGGCTGGTCGGGGCCGTCCAGCGTCGCCTCGACGTTTTCCTGCGGGAAGAAGGACGGTCCATCGGCGTCGGGGGCGGCGCCGGCCGGGACCAGAACGACGCGGTCGCGCTCGCCATTGGGGCCGATGCCGCGCACCGGCAGGGCCTGGCCGCGGCCGATGCGTGCAGGCGCGGCCAAGGTCGCCTCCGGCGGCGTGGTGACGAGCGGCTGGCGCAGCAGGATGACGGGGGCGCCGTCCTGGTCGCGCGTCAGGCGCAGCTCATAGGCGCCGGACTCGCCCGGCGTCGGCAGGCTGGCCGAGGCGCGGCCGCGCAGCGGCACCACGACGATGGCGCTTCCCGCCTGATCGGCCGGGCGCGCGATCGCCAGCCGCGCCCCCTCCGGCGCGCGCGTGGTCAGGACGTTCAGTGGCGAGCCCGCCATCAGCCGCTGCGAGGCGGACAGCGCAGGGCCTGCGGGCTGTGGCGGCTTGCGGGGGGCCTGCTGCTGCGCCTCGGCTTGCGACGGGGCGCCCATGGGCGACAGCGCGGCCAGCGGCAGGGCGGCCGCTGCCAGCAGCACGAGACGGCGAAGCCTCATGCGTCGCGCGCCAGCTTGCGGATATGGGCGGCGAGCTTCGGGCTGCGCGCGGTCAGGGCGCGGAAGTCGATCTGGTCGAGCACGAGCAGCTTGGTCGGCGCGGTCGCGACCGCGGCGTTGACGCCCGAGGCGTGGCTCGTGATCGCGACGTCGTCCAGCGTCAGTGCGCCGAAGAAATGGCCTTCGTCCAAGGTCGTCTTTCCCTCCGGCAGAGCGAGCTCAACCTCGCCGCTGGCGACGAAATAGAGCGCCTGCAGCGGCTCGCCATCATGCGCGACGACGACGCCGTTGCGCACCGTGCGGGCGCGCAGGAACTGCATCACCTCCGCGATCTCCACCGCATCGAGTTGGCCAAACAATGGCACCCGCGCGATCATGCTCCAGGTCACGACGAATTCGCGGCGATGGATTTCCTGCGCGAAGGCGGTGGCGACGATGCCGACCGGCAGCGCCAGCATGACGAGGCCGAGCACCGCGGTGACGGCGGCGACCGCCTTGCCCGCGGCGGTGATCGGATAGACATCGCCATAACCCACCGTGGTGAGCGTGATGATCGCCCACCACATTGCATCGGGAATGGTGCCGAACTTGTCGGGCTGCGCTTCGCGCTCGACGAGATGCATCACGCTCGCCGTCATCAGCATCACGCCCATCAGCACGACGAAGCAGGCGAAGAGCGCCTTGCGCTCGGCGTGGAGTGCGGCGGCGAGCGAGGCCATGCCGGGCGAATAGCGGCCGAGCTTGAAGAAGCGCAGCAGCCGCAGCAGCAGGAGGAAGTGCAGATCGGCCAGGCCCAGCACGGCGAAGGCGAGCGGCAGCGTCGCCAGCAGATCGACCACCGCCGGCAGCGAGGCGGCATAGGTCAGCCGTGCCTTCAGAGGCGTCAGCGCCCGGTAGCGGGCATGCTCGGGCGCGACCCAGAGGCGGGCGGCGTATTCCAGCGCGAAGATCGCCAGCGAGACGGTTTCGAGCGCGTGGAACGCCGGGCCGAAGCGCTGCGCCATGTCGGGAAGCGAATGCAGCACGATCGCTGCGACATTGGCGCAGATCAGCAGGACGAGGCCGCGATGGATCGCGTTGGCGACGGGATCGTCTCCCGCGCCATGGTCGAGCCAGAGATGCACCCGGCGCCGCCATCCCATCGCTGAGGTGGCGGCGGCCATGGCGGACGTCAGGCCATCGCGGCTGCGACGGCGTCGAGCGCGGCCTGCGCCTTGTCGCCGTCCGGCCCGCCAGCCTGTGCCATGTCGCGGCGTCCGCCGCCACCCTTGCCGCCGAGCGCCTCCGACGCCGCGCGCACCAGCGCGACCGCATCGAAGCGCTCGGTCAGGTCCGGCGTGACGCCGACGACGACGCCGGCCTTGCCGTCCTCAGCGACGCCGACGATGGCGACGACGCCCGAGCCGATGCGGGTCTTGGCCTCGTCGGCGAGGCTCTTCAGGTCCTTCATCTCGACGCCGCTGATGGCGCGAGCCAGGAGCTTGGTGCCGGCGATCTCCTGGACCGGATCCTGCGCCTCGCCGCCGCCGCCCATGGCGAGCTTCTTGCGGGCGTCGGAGAGCTCGCGGTCGAGCTTGCGGCGCTCCTCGATCAGCGCGGCCAGACGCGGCCCGGCCTCATGCGCGGGCACCTTGAGCAGGCTGGCGAGGCCATCGAGCAGGCGCGACTCGGTGTTGAGCCGCAGGCGCGCGCCGTTGCCGGTCATCGCCTCGAGGCGGCGGACGCCGGCCGCGACCGCGCTCTCGCCGACAATGCTGACAAGGCCGATATCGCCGGTGCGGCTGGCATGGGTGCCGCCGCAGAGCTCGACCGAATAGGCGCGGCCGGTGGCGTTGGTGCCCATCGCGACGACGCGGACCTCGTCGCCATATTTCTCGCCGAAGAGAGCGCGGGCGCCGGACGCGATGGCCTCGTCGACGCTCATCAAGCGGGTCGAGACCGGCTCGTTCTTCAGCACGATGGCGTTGGCGATCTCCTCGACCTCGCGCAGCTCCTCATCCGAAATCGGCTTGGGATGCGAGAAGTCGAAGCGCAGGCGATCGGGCGAGACCAGCGAACCCTTCTGCGCGACATGGTCGCCGAGCACGAGACGCAGCGCCTCGTGCAGCAGATGGGTGGCGGAGTGGTTGGCGCGGATCGCGGTGCGGCGGGCATGATCGACGGTCAGCTCGACGGCAGAGCCGCGCTTCAGCACGCCATCCTTGACCGTGACCGCATGGGCGAAGACATTGCCGAGCTTCTTCTGCACGTCGCCGACGGTGGCGAGGAAGCCCGCGCCGCGGACCGTGCCGGCATCGCCGACCTGGCCGCCGGATTCGCCGTAGAACGGGGTCTGGTTGACAATCATCAGCCCGCTCTCGCCGGCATTCAGGCTCTCGACCTCGGCATTATCGCGGATCAGCGCGGTGACGACGCCTTCGGCGGTCTCGGTGTCGTAGCCGAGGAATTCCGTGGCGCCGAGCTTGTCGCGCAAGGGGAACCAGAGCTTCTCGGTCGCGGCCTCGCCGGTGCCGGCCCAGGCGGCGCGCGCCTTGGCCTTCTGCTGCTGCATGGCGGCATCGAAGCCATCCGTATCGACGGTGACGCCGCGGGCGCGCAGCGCATCCTGCGTCAGGTCGAGCGGGAAGCCATAGGTGTCGTAGAGCGTGAAGGCGACCTCGCCCTTGAGGCTCTGGCCCTCGGTCAGGTCCTTCGCGGCATCGTCGAGCAGGGTGAGGCCGCGGGCCAGCGTGGTGCGAAAGCGGGTTTCCTCGAGCTGCAGCGTCTCGGAGATCAGGGCCTCGGCGCGCATCAGCTCGGGATAGGCGCGGCCCATCTCGCGGGTCAGCACAGGAACGAGCTTGTGCAGCAGCGGATCCCTGGCGCCGAGCAGCTGCGCATGGCGCATGCCGCGGCGCATGATCCGGCGCAGCACATAGCCGCGGCCCTCGTTGGAGGGCAGGACGCCATCGGCGATCAGGAAAGCCGAGCAGCGCAGATGGTCGGCGATGACGCGGTGGCTCGCCTTCATCGGCCCGTCGGAGGGGATGTTGGTGAGGTCGGCGATGGCGGAGATCAGCGCCGCGAACAGGTCGATCGAATAGTTGTCATGCGTGCCCTGGAGCACGGCGGCGATGCGCTCTAGGCCCATGCCGGTGTCGATCGAGGGGCGGGGCAGGTTCGTGCGAACGCCGCCCGCCGCCTCCTCATATTGCATGAAGACGAGGTTCCAGATCTCGATGAAGCGGTCGCCATCCTCGTCGGGCGAGCCGGGCGGACCGCCGGGGATGTGGTCGCCATGGTCGTAGAAGATCTCGGAGCAGGGGCCGCAGGGGCCGGTGTCGCCCATGCGCCAGAAATTGTCCGAGGTCGGGATGCGGATGATCTTCGAGTCGGTGAGGCCGGCGATCTTCTTCCAGAGGCCATGCGCCTCGTCATCCTCGGAATAGACCGTGACCGTCAGCTTCTCCTTGGGCAGGCCGTATTCGCGCGTGACCAGGGTCCAGGCATGTTCGATCGCCTGCTCCTTGAAATAGTCGCCGAAGGAGAAATTCCCCAGCATCTCGAAGAAGGTGTGGTGGCGGGCGGTGTAGCCGACATTGTCGAGGTCGTTGTGCTTGCCGCCGGCGCGGACGCATTTCTGCGCGGTGGTGGCGCGGACGTAAGGGCGCTTCTCCTGGCCGGTGAAGACGTTCTTGAATTGCACCATGCCCGAATTGGCGAACATCAGCGTCGGGTCGTTGCGCGGCACGAGCGGGCTTGACGGCACCACCTCATGGCCCTGGCTCTTGAAGTAATCGAGGAAGGTGGACCGGATCTCGTTGACGCCGCTCATTGTCGTTCGAACTCTTGGCTATCGGGCTGCCGTCCGGGCCGGGCCGGCGGTTTCAAGCGTTCTAGTGAGGCCGCTTGCCGCTGTCGAGAGAGTGCAGATCGCAAGGCGTTGTGCCCAAACGACAACGGGCGGCCCAAGGGCCGCCCGTGTTTCATGTGACGTCGTTCTCGGGCGGCGCGAAGCGCAGACCCGAGAATCTCTCGCAGGAGATGCTCGGGTCAAGCCCGAGCATGACGTTCAGCGTGTCCGCTCAGGCCTCGCCCTCGTCGAGATCATCCGCCGTCGGGGTCGCCTGGTCGAGGATCCGCTCGGCGACGAGCCCGGAATTCTGGCGGATCGTGGCCTCGATCTTGGCGGCCATTTCGGGGTTGGCCTTGAGGAAGGTCTTGGCGTTCTCGCGGCCCTGACCGAGGCGCTGGCTGTCGAAGGAGAACCAGGCGCCGGACTTCTCGACCATGCCGGCCTTGACGCCGAGATCGACGAGCTCGCCGACCTTGGAGATGCCCTCGCCGAACATGATGTCGAACTCGACCTGCTTGAAGGGCGGCGCGACCTTGTTCTTGACGACCTTGACGCGGACCTGGTTGCCGGTGGCCTCGTCGCGCTCCTTCAGCGTCGAGACGCGGCGAATGTCGAGGCGCACGGAGGCGTAGAACTTCAGCGCGTTGCCGCCGGTCGTCGTCTCCGGGGAGCCGTACATCACGCCGATCTTCATGCGGATCTGGTTGATGAAGATGACCATGCAGTTCGAGCGCGAGATCGAAGCGGTCAGCTTGCGCAGCGCCTGGCTCATCAGGCGGGCTTGCAGGCCCGGCTGGACGTCGCCCATCTCGCCCTCGATCTCGGCGCGCGGGGTCAGCGCGGCGACCGAGTCGACCACGAGCACGTCGATCGCGCCGGAACGGACCAGCGTGTCGGTGATCTCGAGCGCCTGCTCGCCGGTGTCGGGCTGGGAGATCAGCAGGTCGTCGAGATTGACGCCGAGCTTGCGGGCATAGACCGGGTCGAGCGCGTGCTCGGCGTCGACGAAGGCGCAGACGCCGCCCTTCTTCTGGGCCTCTGCGATGGTGTGCAGCGCCAGCGTGGTCTTGCCGGAGGATTCAGGGCCGTAGATCTCGATGACGCGACCGCGCGGCAGGCCGCCGACGCCGAGCGCGATGTCGAGGCCGAGCGAACCGGTCGAAATCGTCTCGATCTCGATCGCCTGCTGGTTCTTGCCCAGGCGCATGATCGAGCCCTTGCCGAAGGCGCGCTCGATCTGCGAGAGCGCCGCATCCAGCGCCTTGGCCTTGTCCATCGAGGACCCTTCCACCAGTTTCAGATTCGCCTGACTCACGACTCGCGCTCCTTATGGCAGGGGCGCGGGGACATCTCAATCCGCGCCGATGGCGCAAGATGGTCATGGTTTGTTCTCGTTCGCAAGTTCTTTCTTCGTTCTCATGCCGCGCCTACTGACAGGAGATGGCAGGAGGGGTTATGCCTGTCCTCCGCGGGCCGCCGCATGCGGCCGGCCGAAGACGCAGGAGTGAGGGCATGGGCAGGCGCGCAAGCGATTACGGGCTGATCTGCGGGATGCTGCCGCCAGGGCCGCTCAACGCGATCACCGACGTCGCCGGCGTGCGCGTCGGCCATCGCAGCCTGCGCGACGGGAACGTTCTCACCGGCTTCACGGCGATTCTCCCGCATGAGGGCGATCTCTTCCGCGAGAAGCTGCGGGCGGGCTGCGACGTCATCAACGGCTTCGGCAAGAGCGCCGGGCTGGTGCAGCTCGCCGAACTCGGCCAGATCGAGACGCCGATCCTGCTCGGCAACACCCTTGCGGTCGGCACCGGCTTCGACGCTTTGGTGAGCCGGGCGCTCGCTGCCAATCCCGACATCGGGCGCGAGACCGCCACGGTCAATCCGCTCGTGCTGGAGTGCAATGACGGGTTCCTGTCGGATATCCGCGCGCGGGCCCTGACGGAAGCCGATGCACATGCCGCGCTCGATGCCGCCGCTGATGGGCCGGTGGCCGAGGGCTCGGTCGGCGCTGGCTCGGGGATGAGCGCATTCGGCTTCAAGGGCGGCATCGGCACGGCCTCTCGCCTGATGCGGCTGGATGGCGGCGACTTCACCCTGGGCGTTCTCGTGCTGGCCAATTTCGGCGCGGCCGGCGATCTCGTCCTGCCCGACGGGCGCCGGCCCGTGCCGCCTGTGCAGACGCGCCCCACGCCGGAGCGCGGGTCGGTCATCATCGTACTAGCAACCGACCTGCCGCTCGAGTCGCGGCAGCTGACGCGGGTGGCGCGTCGCTGCGGCGCGGGCCTGGCGCGGCTGGGGGCGTTCTGGGGCCATGGCAGCGGCGATATCGCGGTCGCCTTCAGCACCGCCGGACGCATCGCCCATCACGAGGCGGCCGACATCCTGCCGATGGCGATGCTCAACGAGAGCCGGATCGACTTGCCGTTCCGCGCCGCCGCCGAGGCGACGCAGGAGGCGGTTCTCAACGCGATGCTGGCGGCGCCCGCGATCACCGGGCGGGACGGGCATGCGCGCCCGTCGCTGGTGGACGCGCTCGGCTGAGCGCTACCCCATCGCCGCCTTCACCGTCTCGACGAGCTGCTTCATCGTGAAGGGCTTGGGCAGGAACTGGAAATCCTCGCCCTCGGGCAGATTCTTGCGGAAGGCTTCCTCGGCATAGCCGGAGACGAAGACGACCTTGGTGTTGGGGTTGCGCTGGCGCAGCTCGCCGAGCAGCGTCGGGCCGTCCATCTCTGGCATCACCACGTCGGAGACGACGAGGTCGATCTGGCCGTCATGGGCCAGGAAGATGTCGAGCGCCTCGACGCCCGAGGCCGCCTCGTGGACGGTGTAGCCGCGCGAGACCAGCATACGGGCGTTGAGCGCGCGCACGGCGTCCTCGTCCTCGACCAGCAGGATGACGCCCGCGCCGGTATGGTCCGCGGCGACCTTCTTGGGCGCCTCCTTGACCGCGGCCTCGGCGGCGATCTCCTCTTCGCTGGGAACATGGCGGGGCAGGAAGATGCGGAAGATCGTGCCGCGGCCGACGACCGAGTCGCAGAAGACGAAGCCGCCGGTCTGCTTGACGATGCCATAGACCATGGAGAGGCCCAGGCCCGTGCCCTTGCCGACCTCCTTGGTGGTGAAGAAGGGCTCGAAGATCTTGTCGAGATGCTCGGGCGCGATGCCGGTGCCGGAATCCTCGACCTCGAGCAGGACATAGTCGTCGGCCGGCAGGGCGGCATGGGCGAAGGTGGCGCAGTCGGCGCGCTCGACATTGCGCGTGCGCACGGTGAGCTTGCCGCCGCCGGCCATGGCGTCGCGGGCGTTGACGGCGAGGTTGACGATCACCTGCTCGAGCTGGCCGAGATCGGCCTTGACCGGCCAGAGATCGCGGCCCTGGCGGACGTCGAGCGTGACCTTGTCGGCAACGACGCGCTTCAGCATCAGCGAGAGGTCCGACAGCACGTCGCCGAGCTCCAGCACCTGCGGGCGCAGCGTCTGGCGGCGCGAGAAGGCGAGCAGCTGCCGCACCAACGCCGCGGCGCGGTAGGCGTTCTGCTTGATCTGCATGATGTCGGGGAAGGAGGGGTCCGTCGGGCGGTGGCTCGCCAGCAGGAACTCCGAGGCGTTGATGATGACCTGCAGCACGTTGTTGAAGTCGTGCGCGATGCCGCCGGCGAGCTGCCCGACCGCCTGCATCTTCTGGGCCTGGTCGATATTGTCCTTGAGCTTGCGCTCGGCGGTGGTCTCCAGCGCGTAGATGATGGCGCGCTCGCCGTCGCCATCCTCCGTTGCCGCCACGGGCGAGAGATAGAGCCGGACCGAGCGGGTCTCGTCGGCGGCCAGCGTCAGGTCGAGCGGGGTGATCTCGGAGCGGCCCTCCATCGCCTCGGTCAGGGCGCGGTCGAGCCCGCCGCCGGCGGCGACGAGGTCCAGGATCGTGGCCGGCTGCGGCCCGCCGGGGGTGAGGCGGGCGAAGGCGGCATTGGCGCGCAGGATGGCGCCATTGCGGTCGACGGTGGCGATCGCCATGGGCGTCGAGTGGAAGAAGCGGGCAAAGCGGATCTCGGCCTCGCTGCCGCCGTCGGTGCCGGCCTCGCCGGGGGCGCGGTTGAGCACGAGGGTGCGCGAGGGGCCGGCGCGGCCGTCGCTGCCGAAGGCGACCTGATGGTGCAGGCGCACGGGCAGAGGCGCGCCGTTGCGGCGCTTGAGATCGACGTCGAGCACCTCGACGCGCACGTCGCCGGCATGGCCGCGGATGGCCTGGACGAGCGCCGCGGCGGCCGGTGTGGCGATGTCGTCGAGATGCAAGCCCCCTGAGCCGAAGCGGGCGAGGTCGAAATCGAGCCAGCCAGAGAGGGTGGCGTTGAGATAGGACACCTCGCCATCGGCGTCGATCGAGACGAAGCCGGCCGGCGCGTGGTCGAGATAGTCGATCGCGTGCTGGAGTTCCTGGAAGGCGTTCTCCTGGCGCTCGCGCTCGGGCGTGACGTCGGAAACCGACCAGAGCGTCGCCGGCCGGCCGTCACGGCGCAGCGGCGAGACCTTGATGCGATACCAGCCGACCGCACCGCGCCCGCCGAGCGCGGGTTCGAGGCGCACCTCCTCGACCAGCTTACGGTTCTCGCGGGCGGCGGTGGCCAGGCGGTAGATCGCCTCCGAGACCTCGGCGCGGCCGGTGAAGAGGCTGTTGACGGGGCGCAGGTCGCTGGCGCCGCGGGCGCCGGCCAGGGCCAGATAGGCCTCGTTGGCATAGACGATCGCGGTCTCGCCCTCGGTGACGACGACGCCCTCGTCGGCGCGGTCGACGATCGTCTTGGTCAGGTCGTTGCGGGCGGCGCGGCCGGAGAACTGCACCAGCCCGATGGCGAAGGCGAAGAGGCCGAAGACGCCGACCACCGAGAGCAGTGCCAGCAGCCCGAGGATGAGCGGCTGCGCCCATTCATTGGCGATGAAGCCGAGCGCGATCGCCGAGCCGACGAGCAGCCCCGCGACCAGCAGGATGACGCCGATATGGCCCGGCTTGTCGGAACGATCGATCGCTGTCGTGGTGCCGCCCATTGCGGTGTGGTCCGTCCCGTTGGCATGGGGCCGCGCTGGCGGCGTCAGTCGAGGCTTCCCGGCGAGTTAGGCGCGGCGGCGCTTCAGGCGCAAGACGTATCCGATCACTTCCGCCACCGCCTGGTAGTGTTCGACAGGAATCTCGTCGTCGATGTCGACGCTGGCATAGAGCGCGCGGGCCAGCGGCACGTTCTCGACGATCGGGACGTCATGCGCGCCGGCGACCTCACGGATCTTCAGCGCGACCGCGTCGACGCCCTTGGCGAGGCAGAGCGGCGCGGCCATGCCGGGCTCGTATTGCAGGGCGACGGCGTAGTGCGTCGGGTTCGTGATGATGACGGTGGCCTTGGGCACCTGCGCCATCATGCGCTTGCGCACACGCTGGGCCCGGATCTGGCGCAGCTTCGCCTTGACCTCGGGATTGCCCTCCGAGTTCTTGTACTCGTCCTTGAGCTCCTGCTTGGTCATCTTCTGGCGCTGGTACCAGGAGAAGCGCTGCCAGACGAAATCGCCGAGCGCGACCACGGCGAAGAGCGCGAGGGCCGCGGCCATCAGCTTGATCGCCAGGACGAGCGTCGCCGGCAGCAGCGCCGCGACGTTCATCTGGGCGAAGCCCTCGAGCCGGTCATGCTCGTTCCAGAGCGTGATCCAGAGCACGGCGCCGACCAGCCCGGTCTTGGCCAGGCCCTTGGCGAAGTTGACCCAGGCCTCCTTGCCGAACATGCGCTTGGCGCCGGCCATAGGCGAGATCCGGTCGAACTTCGGCATCAGCGGGTCGAAGGTCCAGAGCGGCTTGTGCTGGACCAGCGCGCCAGCCAGCGCGGCGACGAGGATGAAGGCGAAGGGCAGGCCGAGCGCGGCAAAGCCGGTCATCACGCCCTGCTTGGCGACATGGGCGAAGGCGGCGCCATCGGACGGCACCTGATGGGCGTTCATCAGGAAGGCGCGCAGCGCCAGCGCGCTGTCGCGGGCGGCCCAGCCGGCGCCGACCAACAGCGCCAGGGTGAAGCCGCAGAGCACGAAGAAGGTGCCGATCTCCTGCGATCTCGGAATGTCGCCTTTCTCGGCGGCCTGATCCAGTTTTCGCTGGGTCGGGTCCTCTGTTCTGTCCTCGTTGTCGGCATCCTCTGACATCGGCGCTCAGTTCCCCGTGAACTGGCGCAGGAATCCGCCGAGATCGCCCAGGAAGACGCTCATCATCACGCCGACGACGGCGAAGAGGACGAGCATGCCACCGAGGATCGAGGCCGGGACCGCGAGGAAGAAGACCTGGAGCTGCGGCATCATGCGGGCGAGCACGCCGAGGCCGAGATTGAACAGCAGGCCGAAGACGATGAAGGGCGCCGAGATCTGCACCGCCAGCGAAAAGCCCTGCGAGGCGGCGCGCACCGCCAGCATCATGACGTCGCCGAGTTCCGGGCTGCCGCCCGGCGGCAGGATCCGGTAGCTCTCATGGATCGCTACGATGGCGACATGGTGCAGGTCGCTGGTCAGGATCAGCGTGATGCCGAGCATGGTCAGCAGGTTGCCGATCGAGGGGTTCTGCGTGCCGCCTGTCGGATCAACGGTCATCGCGAAGCCCAGGCCCATGGTCTGCGCGACCAGGGTGCCGGCGGTCTGCAGGCAAGCCATGACGAAGCGGGCGCAGACGCCGATCACGAGGCCGATCAGCACCTCGCCGAGCAGGAGCGTGACGACGCCGGAGGCGCCGGCCGGCAACTGGACGAGCGGGCGGGCCATGGGCACCATCATCAGGGCGATGAAGAAGGCCAGCGAGAGCCGCGCACGCGAGAAGATGAAGCGCTCGCCGATGCCGGGCATGAGCATCACCAGCGTCCCGACCCGCGCGAAGACGAGCACGAAGACGGCGCTGATCTCGGGCAGGATCGCGATCTGCATCGTGCCGCCGGGCCCTCGTCGCCATTCGGGGCGCCGCGGGGCCGGGCCGCCGGAGAGGGCGAGGCACGGCAGCGGCAGGCTCATTCGCCCGTGGCGATTCGGACGGCGACCCGCCCCATATAACCCGCCAGCGCGTCGCCCATGAACGGCAGAAACAGCATCATCGCGGCGAAGACGGCGATGATCTTCGGCACATAGACCAGCGTCTGCTCCTGGATCTGCGTCAGCGCCTGCACGAGCGAGACGGCGAGGCCGACGATGAGGGCCACCATCATCAAGGGCCCGCCGGCCTTGAGAAAGACCATGATGCCGTCGCGGGCGACGTCGAGAATGGCTCCGGAAGTCATGGATATCGTCCTGATGGGCCGGGTTCAGACCGGCATCCGCATGATTTCTTCATAGGCCGCGATGACACGGTCGCGCACGGCGACCAGCGTCTCGATCGCCGCCTCGCTCTCGGCGACCGCTGTGACGACGTCGACGACGTCGGCGCGGCCGGCGGCGACGGAGGCCGCTTGGGCGTCCGAGCGGCGGCCGGCATCGGCGGTGGATTCGAGCGCCTTGCCGATCAGCGAGGCGAAATCGGTGCCGCCGCTCTCCGAGGTGGAGGCGGTCTGCGGCTTGCGGAGCAGGTTGCCCGCGCCCATCCCCTGGATGGAGGCATAGGCGCCGGCGGCGAAGCTGGGCGTGGCCATGACGGTCTGTCCCTTCAGGCGCGCAGGATGTCGATGGTGCGCTGGATCATCCGGCGCGTTGACGAGATCAGGTTGAGGTTGGCCTCGTAGCTGCGCTGGGCCTCGCGCATGTCCATCGTCTCGACCAGCGAGTTGACGTTGGGCATGCGGACATTGCCGGTCGCGTCAGCTGTCGGGTTGCCGGGCTCGTACTTGACCCGGAAGGCGCTCTGGTCGCGCTGGACGCGGCCCATATCGACGACCTGCGCCTCGAGATCGCGGTCGAAGCGGCGCTGGAAGGTCGGGATCTTGCGGCGATAGGGGTCGGCGCCTGCGCGCTCCGGGCCCGAATCGGCATTGGCCATGTTCTCGGCGATGACGCGCATGCGGCCGGACTGGCTGCGCAGCCCCGACGTCGCCACCGCGATGCTCTTGAGAAGATCCATATCGCCTGTTCCCCTTGCTCCGTCGCGGCGCCGCCTGCGCGGCGTCAGCGCCTCTCTTCAGCGCCCCTTGCCGATGGCGATCTTCATCAGCCCGAGACCCTTGCTGTAGAGCGAGGCAGCGAGCTGATAGTCCGACTGGTTCTGCGCGACCTTCATCATCTCGTCCTCGAGATTGACCGCATTGCCGCTGGGCGTGGTCTCGAAGCGGCGGGCGCGGGCGCTGTCGAAGCCGTCGCTGCGGCCGCCGATGCCCATATGCCCGGCGCTGGTGCGCGCCAGCGAGACATCGCCCACGCCGCCATTGCCGGCCCGGACCGCCGGCGCCTTGACGTCCATCGGACGGAAGCCCGGGCTGTCGGCATTGGCGACGTTCTCGGCCAGCACCTTCTGGCGGGACTGGTGGAAATGCATGCGCGTCTTCAGCGCCTGCATCAGGTTGCCGCCCGTACCGAGGGCCGAATTCGCCATGATCTCGCCCCTCCGATGCCGGCGCGACGCGCCGATCCGCTGGGTAAATATTGCCCAGCCCATGGTTAACGAGCGGTTAAAGGGGCCCGCTTTCGGAGATGTGGTTAACCACGCATTCACCATGTTTCCTGAAAGCGCGGGCGCTATGCTATAGCCAGCGTGTTCAACATCGGGTGGATTCCGGCAGCCGGGACCCGGCCCCGCCGTCGCTTATGAGGCAGACCTTGCAGAGCTTGTTTGGCTTCGATCTCCCGACCGCGCAGAAGTGGGTCATCGCATTTGGCGTCATCCTCGTCCTGCTCGTGCTGCTGGGTCTCTTCGCGCGGCAGATCAAGGACGGGCGGCTGCGGATCAAGGGGCAGGGCGGGGGGCGCACACGCCAGCCCAGGCTCGGCGTGGTCGACATCCACGACCTCGATCGCCAGCGCCAGCTCGTGCTGATCCGCCGCGACAATGTCGAGCATCTGGTGATGATCGGCGGCGCCTCGGACGTCGTGGTCGAAACCAACATCGTGCGCAGCGGCGCGCGGGCGGCGCTGCCGACCCAGGCCGAGCCGCTGCCGAGCGACCGGCCTCTGCCCTTCGACACGCTGGTTCCGCCCGAGCTGCTGCGTCAGGACCTGCCGCGTCAGGAGACTAGCAGGCCCGAGACCGCGAGGCAGGATGCGCTTCGCCAGGACAGCCTCGAGGAACTGCGCCGCGCCACCAGCCCGGCCGCGCCGGTTGCTTCTCCGGCTCCCGCCGTCGAAATGCCCGTCCGCCAGACGCCGCGCCAGAGCCAGGGTGCCAGCGCCGTCGAGGCTGCTGTTGCGGCCGCGGCGGGCGGAGCCGTTCTGGGCGCAGCCCTGTCCAGGGAGCCGTCGCCGGCGACGGCCGCATCCGCACCCGCCTTGCAGCCGCCGAACTTCGCCCGCGACCATGCGCCCGCCCCGACGGCGAGCGCGGTGGAGCTTGACGATATGGCCCGCCAGCTCGACGAGGCGCTGAAGCGTCCGTTCTCGGCCGTGCGCCCGGCGCAGGGCCAGGCGTCAGGAAGCCCGTTTGCTCCCGCCGAGCCCGTTCCGGCCGTGAAGCCCCCGGAACCCTCCAAGGAGCCGGAGGCTGCCAAGGCCCCCGAGGTTGCCAAGACTCCTGACGTAGCCAAGGCTCCGGAGGTCGCCAAGGCTCCGGAGACGGCGAAGCCTGTGGAGGCGGCCAAGCCGGCGGACACCGCCAAGCCGGTCGTCCCGCCGCCGCCGAAGCCTGAGCCGGTGGTGACGTCGTCCGCGCCGGCGCAGCCCCCCGTCCAGGCTCCCGCGCCCGCCGCGGCGAGCCGCGCCATGCCGATCGATGTCGAAGCCGAGCTCGAAATGGCGCTGGGGCTTAAGCCCGAACGCACCGACGCCCGGCCGCCTGCCGCCGCGCCGCCGATGCCGGTCGCTCCGGTGACGCCGCCGGCCGCCAAGCGGCAGGATCCGCCGCCGGTCTCCGAGCCGGAGCCGCCGCGCCCGTCGCCGGTCGCGGCCGAGCCCGCTGGCCCCGTCGCCAAGCCGGCTGCGCCTGCCGCCGCGGCCTCGTCCCCGGAGTTCGTAATCGAGCCCGTGTCCGTCGCTGTCACGACGAATTTCGATCGGCCGAGCCCGGTCGAGCCCGAGGCCCATGAGGCCAAGCCTGCAGAGCCCAAGTCTGCCGAGGCCAAATCTGCTGAGGACAAGCCTGCCGAGGCCAAGCCCGAAGAGCCTGCGGCCGACCCCAAGGCGATCGATCCGTTCTCGGTGGATGCGATCGAGGCGGAGTTCGCACGCCTGCTCGGCCGCGATCCGAAGGCCAAGGGCTGACCGTGCCGCGCGGCGCGATCAACAGCTTTCGGGCGCGCGCGGCACTCTGACGCCGCCGCGCCCGTTGCTGGCGCGGCGAAGCCGGCTCTAGCGTGGCGCAGTCCGACAGGTTGATTCGGGCGCAACCACGGCCGTGTGCGGGACCATGATCTGCTTCTCTGCGAGATGGCGCCGCCTTGTGCGGAGCCCGCGCGCCGTGACCGGCAGGCTCGCCCTGTGGGCCGCGCTGCTGGCCGTGCCTGCGGGGCCGGCGCTGGCGCAGACGCTCTCGCTCGATCTCGGCCAGGGCGGTGGCGTCGCCGAGCGCGCGCTGCAGCTGATCGCGGTCATCACGGTGCTGTCGCTGGCGCCGTCGATCCTGATCATGGTGACGTCCTTCACCCGGATCGTCGTGGTGCTGTCGCTGCTGCGTTCGGCGCTGGGCACGCAGACTGCTCCGCCCAATGCCGTGATCATCGGGCTGGCAGTGTTCCTGACCGGCTTCGTGATGGCGCCGACCCTGCGCGAGGCCTATTCGACCGCGGTCGCGCCGCTGGTGGCGGGGCAGATCCAGCCGGCGGAGGCCTATAATCGCGGCGTGGTGCCGTTCAAGACCTTCATGCTGCGCCATGTCCGCGAGAAGGATCTGGCGCTGTTCATGGAGATGTCGCGCGAGCCACCGCCCGCGACGCCGCAGGAGGTCCAGATCCATGTGCTGGTGCCGGCCTTCATGATCTCGGAGCTGCGGCGCGCCTTCGAGATCGGCTTCCTGCTGTTCGTGCCCTTCCTGATCATCGACCTGGTCGTGGCCTCGATCCTGATGTCGGTGGGCATGATGATGCTGCCGCCGGTGACGGTGGCGCTGCCGTTCAAGCTGATCTTTTTCGTGCTCGTCGACGGCTGGGGGCTGGTCGCCGGCTCGCTGGTGAAGAGTTACGGCGGCTGAGGGGCGGACTCCGCCTCAGCTGCGTCCCGGCGGGGCGGGGGCGGGAGCATTCGCGCCGGCCGCGGCCGCCGGTGTGGCCGGCGGCGTCGGGGGCGGCGGTGCCTCGGCTGCGGGAGGCGCTGCGGGCTTCTTCTGGCGGGCGGCGGCGGAATAGGCCGGGTAGCGCTCGCGATAGGCCTGCATGAAGTCGGACAGCGTATCGGCGCCGGCTGCGGCGGCAGCGCGGGCCATCTCGCGGATGTCGGCTGCCTTCGAGCGGTTCGCCCCGGTGACGAAGGCGAAGGTGCGCGCATCCGTGCTCTGCGCCATCTTGGTGGCGAACTTGCTCCGCAACCGGTCGAGCGAGAGCCCCTCATCGGCCATGACATAGGAGATCGCGGCGCGCATCACGTCGCCGCGCTGGCTGTCGCTGAGCGGGGCGTCTCCGCGCCAGGCCTCGTCGAGCATGCGCTCATGCGCCTCGCCCGCCTCGCGCCAGCGCCGCCCGGTCCAGTAGATGTCGGCGCGCAGGCGGTCGATCTCGGGGCCGCGCTCGACCTCGAGCAGGTCGAGCGCCTGGTCGGTGCGGGAGAGGTCGGAGAGCGCCTTGGCCTCGAGCAGCAGGCGGGCGCGCTTGACGTCGGCCGGCAGCTCGACGAGCCGGGTGCCGTTCAGCGCCCGCAGCGCCTCGGCCGGCTTGTTGTTCATCAGATCGACCATGGCGAGCCGGGCCGCGACGGTGGAGCGGGCCGCGCCGCTCAGGCGACGCTCGATCTGGTGGCGCAGGATGTCGCTGGCCTGATCGAGCAGATCGAGCGCGACCAGCCGGTCGGCGAGCAGGCGGGTGATCTCGTCGCCGCGGCGGCCGATCGGCAGGAAGTCGCGGAAATCGTAGAACAGCGCCAGGGCGTCGATCCGGGGCAGGTCGTCGATTCCGCGGCCGCCGAAGAGATCGGCGAAGCGCTGGGCCGTCTCGTCCTGCATGCGCCGCGTGATCGGATGTTCGGGGAAGCTCTCGCTGGCGCGGCGGGCGACCATGAAGGCGTCGCGCCAGCGCTGGCCGTCGGCGTAGATGCGGCCGAGCTCGCCCAGCGCCTCGATCTCCAGCTCGCCGCCGCGCCAGATGATGGAGACGGTCTCCAGCCGCGCCAGCGCCTCGTCGGCATTGATGTCGTTGCGCTTCTCCGCCTGGACGAGGCGGACGGCACGCAGCTGCGCCTCGGCCGCGACCGGGCGGCTATGGGCCTCGAACAGGGGGCGATAGCCGGCGAGCGCGTTGTCGGGCCGGCCCGCCGCGTCCTCCACCATCGCACGCAGCAAGGCGAGCTGTTCCTGATCGACGATGTCGGCCGGCATGGCGGAGAGCGTCTGGATTTCGCGCTCGGCGATCGTCACGTCGTTCAGCGCCAGAGCGGAGCGGACCTTGGCGATGCGCAGCGGCGCCTGAAGATCGGCCGGGTAGCGGTCGAGGATGGCATCGGCCTTGCGGAAGCCGAGCAGGGCAGGGCCGTGCCGGCCGCGGCGCTGGTCCACCAGCGCGCGCCAGAGCCCGGTCTCCAGATCGTCCTTGATCGCGGGCGCGTCGAAGGCGGCCGCTGCCTCCTGATGCCGGTGCATCTGCGCCGCGATGAACCCTTTCAGGAAGAGCGCCTGGCGGTTGTTGCGCATGGTCGGGTCGTCGGCCATCAGCGCCATCAGCGGGCCCTTGGCTTCCGTCATCAGCCCGTTGGCGGCATAGAAGCGCGCCAGCGCCAGGCGCGTCTCGGATTTGCGGGCGCGGGAGGCGCCGGCGACCTCGCGCTGCAGCACGCGCTCCTGCTCGCGCACGCCGTCGACGACGAGCTTGCTCCAGGTCGGGGGATCGATCAGCGGGGTGCGATCGGCCGCCGTCTCGGCCTCGCCGGCCTTGTCCTGCTGGCCGACGTCGAGCGTCACGGTCAGTCCGCCGCTGCGGCTGATGCGGACCTGCTCCGTGCCGGCCCGGACGACGACGTCGTCGGAGCGGGGCATCACCGCGATGCCGTGGGCGGTCGGCAACAGGCTGAATTCGACGAAGCGATAGGGCTTTGCGGTGACCTGAACCGGGCCGGTGGCGGTGGCGACCGCGACCGGCAGGCCGGAGGGGCCGGGCTCGAGCCAGTGCACGCCGGTGAGGCCGCGCAGCGGTACGGCGACCATGGTCTGGCCCTGATCGTCAACGCCACGGGCGGGGGCGAGGGGCTCGGCCGCCTTCACGCTCTGGTCGCCGAAGCCCAGCGACCAGGTGTTGCCGTCGTCGAAGAGGCGCGTCAGCGGCTGGCCGGCGAGGCGCAGCCGCACGAGCACCACGCGGCCCTCGCGGGTCACGGTCGAATCCTCGATCAGCTGTGGCAGCAGGCCCTTCAGTTCGGAGGGGTCGAGCGTGTCGCGGGTGTCGAAAACGAGAGTGACGAGGCCGGCCTCGGCGAAGCCGGCCGCACCGGTCGGGCGCGGGAAGCGGAAGTCGAGCCGGTTGGCGGTGGCGACGATCCGCACCGGCTGCGGCACCGGATCGACGGGGGGCGCGGCTGCAGCCTGCGGGGGCGCCGGTGCCGGCGGGGCGGCCGGCTTGTCGGCGGCGGGTGCTGCGGGACCGGGTGCTGCCGGGGCCGGAGCAGCGGGCGCCGGAGGTGCGTCGGCGGCCGGTGTGGCGGCCGCGATCAGCGCAGCCACGGGATCGGGAGGGGCGTTGGCGCCGGGCGGCCTCAGCAGATCGACCGTCAGCCCGTCCTCGTCGCGGAAGCTGCGGATCTGCCAGCTCTTCGGCACCGCCAGCGCGACGGTCGTCGTCGACCGCCCCGATTCCTGGCCCCGAAGCGCGACGCCCTCCGGCAGCGCGTTGCGGATCGCGGCAGGGTCGACCGAGAGCGGCTGGTCGAAGGTGAGGGTCAGCAGGCCGTCCTTGAGTTCGGAGGTCAGCTTGGTCTCGGGCGGCACGTCGAAGTTCAAGCGGTCCAGCGTCGGGAGGCTGGCGCTGCGCAGGACGAGCGGCTTGCGCGCGGCCTGGGCGGCGCGGGCGGCCTCGCGGGCGCGGCTCTCGGCCTGGCGGAGCCGCTCCGACATTTCAGCGATCACCTCCGGCGGCGGGCCGGGCAGCACGCCCTTCCAGTTCTCCGGCAGGAGATCGATGAAGGCGCGTTCGCCGGCCTCGATCAGATTGGCGCGATAGGGCTGGGACAGGGCGAGGCGCAGGCCGCGCCCGTCGGGATCGACGCGGGCGACCGAGACATAGCTCGGCAGCTCGCGCGCGATCCGCGCCACATCGACCTTGACGCTCGAACCGAAGGCGACGACGAGCACCCCGTTGGAGACGCGGATGCGCGTCTGCGTCGGCTCGTCGAAGGTGAGGGCGATCCGCCCGAAACCCGGCGGTACCACCTCGCCACGCAGCGTCGCGCTGGCTGCCAGCGCCGGCGCGCCGAGGCCGGCGGCGGCGGCGAGGGCCGTCAGGCCGATGCCGAAGGCGAGGGAACGCGGAAGACGCAAAGCCGGACACTCACGCAACACGACACGCTCGGAGCCGGACCCACGGCCCACCCCGATCGGTGCACGCTAGCGCGTCAAGGATAATGGGGCGTTAAGCGCCCGCGCTCCGCTCAGCGACGACGCGGGGCCGGGGCGATGGCCGGCAGCTCGGTGCTCGGCAGCGCGGCGGGATCGACCGCGACGCGTTCCGCGCCGGCATTGCGGGCCATGCTGGCGAGGGCAACGGTGAGCTTCTCGGCCCGGTCCGGCGCCATCACGGCCAGCACCTCGGACATCTTGCGCGGGTTCATCTGCTGCACGACCGGCACGAGCACATCGAGGCCGAGACGGTCGAAGACGCGGGCGGCATCCTTGGGCTTCATCGCCTCGTACATGATGACGAGGTTCTTGATCGCCTTGGCCTCCTCGCCCTGCGGCTTGGCGCCGGGGGCGCCGCCGGCCTTGGTCTCGAGGTCCTTGAGATCGCCGACGCGGCTGTCGAGCTTCTTCTCGGCGGTGTCGAGCAGACGCTCGCGCATCTCGAGCTCGCGCATGCGCGCATCGATTTCCTCGCGGCGCTCGCCGAGGCGTTCGAGCAGGGCGCGCTCGGCCGGGGAGACGGGGGCAGCGGTGCCGTTGATGATGCCGGCCTTGTTGAGCGGGTTGGCCGCGCGCGCCGCTTTCCGCCTTGGCCTCGGCCTCGGCCTTGTCCTGCCCCTTCTTGGAATCGGGCTTGTCGACGGATCCGGTCGTCTCGGGGTCGAGCAGGGGCCGGGCGCCGGCCTCCTTCTCGGGCTTCTTCGCCGTCGCGGGGGCCGACGCCAGGAGCGGAGCGCTGGACGGGATGATTCCGGGATAGGGCTCCGACGTCCAGGCAAGCAGCTTCAGCGCCAGGAGAGCCATGGCGCCGAGGATGACGGCCGGGAGCAGGCGGGGCCTTTCGATCACGCGGCGTGGCCTTCCAGCCGCCTAGCGGCGCGCGCGCGGATGGCGGCGGCGGACTGGGCGGCGCCTGCGAGGCGCGAGATCGGCTCGGGCGCGGGGGCGGGCGAGGTGGCCTCGACCGCCCGGGGCCCACCGACCATGGTCGCGGCGCTGACGATCTGGCCGATGCGGTCCATCACGACCTGGCCGGCCTCGATCTGGGCGGCGAGATCGGCGGCGTAGCGCTCGGCCGTCTGCAGGCGCTCGGCCAGCGTGCGGTCGCAGTCGCCCAGCGTCAGCTTCAGCCCGGCGATGGCGCGCTCGGCGGTGTCGGTGGCGGCGATCAGCGCGCCGACGGTTTGGCGCATGGCGGCCTCGTCCGCCTTAAGGCGTTCGATGCGCTTGGCGAGGACGTAGCAGGTGATGATGGTGGCGACGAGCAGGCTGGCGACCAGCGCATCGGCGATGAGGGTAATCGTCATGCGTCTGCCTCTGCTCAGGTCGCCTGGCTGTGCTGGTTGGTGTCGAAGGCTGCGATCGTCGTCTTGGAGCGCCGCAGCGGGGTGACGATCTGGACCGCGATCTTGTCGTCCACCCGGCCGACGCGGCCGTCGCTGACGACGAAGTCGCCGCAGCGCAGGGAGACGAAGGAATCAGGCTTGGCGTCGAACATCAGCGTGTCGCCGATTTCGAGGTTCATCATCCGCTTCAGCGGCATCTGCGCCTCATGCAGGACGCAGGTGACCGGCACCTCGGTCTGCCAGACTTCGGTCGCGAGGTGGTTCTCCCAGATCGGGTCGCGCCCGAGCTTTTCACCCATGAAGCTTTCGAGCAGCAGATCGCGGATCGGCTCGATGGTGGCGTAGGGCAGGATGATGTGGAGGGCGCCGCCGCGGCCTTCCATGTCGAACTTCAGCTCGACGCGGATCGCGGCGTTGGCGGGGCGCGAGATCGAGACGAAGCGCGGGTTCGATTCGATGCGGTCGATCGTGAAGTTGACCGGCGAGAGCGGCTTGAAGGCGGCCTCGGCGTCGCCCAGGATCAGCGAGATGACGCGGCGGATCAGCCGGATCTCGATCGAGGTGAAGGGGCGGCCGTCGACGCGCGGCGCGGGCTGGCCGCGCTTGCCGCCGAACATCGTGTCCATGATCGAGTACATCAGGGCTGATTCGATCGTGACCAGACCGAAATTGTCCCATTCCTCGGCCTTGAAGACCGAGAGCATCGCCGGCTGCGAGATCGAGTTCATGTAGTCGCCGAAACGCACGGAGCGGATGCTCTCCAGCGTGACCTCGACGTTGTCCGTGAAGAAGTTGCGCAGGCTGGTCGAGAGCAGGCGCACGAGACGCTCGAAGATGATTTCGAGCATCGGCAGGCGTTCATAGGAGACCGAGCCGGAATCGACGATCGCCTGGATGCCGTTGCGCTCGTTCTTGTCGTCGCCGAGCGAGAAACCGAGCATCGTGTCGATTTCTTCTTGGCTCATCAGGCGGTCCGTACCGCCTTCCTGTTCGCCTTCTTCCTCGACGATGTCGGGCATGGTGGCCCATTCGGCCGCCATCCCTTCCGGGCTGAGGGGCTCGTCCTTCGGAGGGGCGCCCTGATTGTCGCGGTCGCTCGTGCTCATGATGCTGTCGTCGCTTCCGTCAGTCTGTCTGCGCGGGCCGAGCGGCCTTCGCGCGCCGGTTCACTGGACCAGCAATTCCTTGAACAGCACCGCATCCACCTTCGCCGGGAACACCGTGACGTTGACGCGGCGCAGCAGCTCTTCCTTGAGGCGGTACATGCCGGCCGAGCCCTCGAGGTCGGAGGGGCGCAGCTCGCGCAGGAAGACCTGGAACGCGTCCTCGACGCGCGGCAGCAGCGGCTTGATGTCGTCGGAGACCTTGGCGTCGGCGGTCTCGAGCACGACCTTGATCTTGATGAAAGGCTGGCGCTCCTGCTGCTGGGTGCCGGTGATGCCGACCATCATGTCCTTCATCTCGATGAAGGCGACCGGCTTCTTGGCGTTCTTGGCCGCCTCGGCCGCGGCGATCTGCTCGGCCGAGGGCTTCTTCATGAAGAAGAACCAGCCGCCGCCGCCGGCGCCCGCCAGCAGCACGACGCCAGCGATGATGATGATCAGCTTCTTCTTCTTGCTCTTGCCGCCGCCGTCGGCGGCGCCCTCCTCGGGGGCGCCTTCCTCGGCGGTCTTGGGCTTCTTCGCCATCGCTGCATGCCCCGGAATGCCTGATGGTCCACCCGCGGCAGACCGTTGAGACACCCTGAACAGTCACGGTTAACGCGTCGTTAAGGAGGGCAATTTCTGCCGGGTCGATCTTGCCCGCCGGGCCGCTCCTGCAGGGTCCCGATCAGGGGCGTCTTCAGTAAAAACGACATAAATTCATATACATAGTGATCTTAACCATGCTGGCACGCAGCTTGCGGCTGTGTCGGCGTGGTTGCTGCGCTGGGGAGCGTCGAAGCGGCCGCGGGACAGAATCGGGAGACCATGCCGTGGAGAACGCGCTTCTCGTCGGCCTGTCGCGCCAGATGGCTCTGGCGCGTGAGCTGGATGTCATCGCCAACAACATGGCGAATGTGAGCACGAACGGGTTCAAGACCCGCTCGGCCCGCTTCAACGAATTCATCATGCCCAAGGCCAGCGCCGACAGCTTCAAGCCGGCGGACAAGCCGCTCTCCTACGTCATCGACAAGGGCACGCCGATCGACCTGTCGCAGGGCTCGGTCGAGCGCACGGGCAATCCGCTCGACGTGGCGCTGCGCGGCGACGTCTTCCTCGTGGTCCAGACGCCTGGCGGCGACCGCTACACCCGCGCCGGCTCGCTCGACATCAACGCCCAGGGCCAGCTCGTGACGCAGTCCGGCCAGCCGGTGATGGGCGACGGCGGGCCGATCAGCTTCGGCACGGCCGAGAGCAATCCGCGGATCGCGCCGGACGGTACCGTCTCCAGCGACCAGGGCCAGAAGGGGCGGCTGCGCATGGTGCGCTTCGCCAACCCCCGCGCGTTGACCAGCGAGGGCACGAACCTCTTCGCCTCCGCCGCAGCGCCGCTGCCGGCCGGCCCCGAGGCGCGGCTCGAGCCCGGCGCCGTCGAGGGCTCCAACGTCAAGGCGGTGATGGAGATGACCCGCCTGATGGAGGTCCAGCGCGCCTACCAGAGCGTCGCCAACATGATGTCGAAGACCGACGAACTGCGCAGCAAGGCGATTTCCCGCCTCGCCGACCAGCAAGCCTGATCCGGGACGGGAAACGAGCCATGCGCGCCCTTCAGACTGCCGCCACCGGCATGATGGCCCAGGAACTCAACGTCCAGGTCATCTCCAACAACATCGCCAACGTCCGGACCACCGGCTACAAGCGCCAGCGCGTCCATTTCCAGGACCTGCTCTACGAGAACTTCCGGCGCGCCGGTTCGGCGACCTCCGACCAGAACACGCAGGTGCCGGCCGGGACCTTCGTCGGCTCCGGCGTCAAGACGGTCTCGACCGGCCGGGTGATGACGCAGGGCAACCTGTCCTCGACCGAGAAGCAGTACGACCTCGCGATCCGCGGCGAGGGCTTCTTCCGCGTCCGCATGCCCGACGGCCGCACGACCTACAGCCGCGACGGCTCCTTCGACCTCGATTCCCAGGGTCAGCTGGTCACCCGCGACGGCTACCAGGTCGAGCCGGGCATCACGATCCCCAACAACGCCACCAGCGTGAGCATCAATGCGCAGGGCAGCGTGGAGGTGATGCTGCCGGGCCAGACCGCGCCGCAGCAGGTCGGCCAGATCCAGCTCGTGCGCTTCGTCAACAAGGTCGGTCTCGAATCCATCGGCGACAACCTGTTCATCGAGACGGCGGCCTCGGGCCAGCCGATCGACGGCTTCGGCGGCGGCGAGGGCTTCGGCACGCTGCAGCAGAACTATCTCGAAGAGGGCAACGTCCAGGCCGTCACCGAGCTCTCCTCGCTGATCGCGGCGCAGCGCGCCTACGAGATGAACTCCAAGGTCATCACTGCCGCCGACCAGATGATGTCGGCGACGACCTCGATGTTCCGCGGCTAGCCGGAGGCGCATGCTCATGACCCGCTCCACGCTTCGCCTCTCGCTCGCCGCCGCCCTGCTGCTCGGCGCCCAGGCCGCCGCCGCGCAGGCGCCGTCTTCCGCACGCGCCTCCGTCGCGGTCGCCGCGCTGTCCGCCCCGGCCCCGGCCACGGCGGTGCCAGTCCAGCCGCGCCGGCTGCAGCTGCGCTCCGAACTCATGCTGTCGCGCGATCTCGTCTCCTTCGGCGACCTGATCGCGGGGCTGTCGGCCGACGCGGCCTCGATTCCGGCCTTCCGGGCGCCGGCGCTGGGCGAGACCGGCACGATCCAGGTCGCCCGCATCGTCGAGGCGGCGCGCGCCGCCGGCATCATCACCTCCGCCTCCGAGCTCGAGGGCAGCGGCGCGGCGCAGGTCGTCGTCACCCGCGCAGCGCGCCGCCTGCTCGCCTCCGACATCGAGGAGGCGGTGAAGACCGGCCTGCAGGAGCGCTACGGTGTCGATGCGCGCGCCTTTGCGCTGACGCTGGACGGCGGCGCCCCCTCGGTCGCGATCGAACCCGAGCTGATCGGCGACGCGGTCGTCAGCGATCTCACCTACGACGCCCGCTCGCGCCGCCTGCAGGCGCGCATCTCGGTGCCCGGCAGCATGGCGATGCGGCTGAAGCCGGTGCGCGTCGCCGGCCAGCTGGTCGAGACCGTCGAGGTCGTGGTGCCCCGGCGCGCCGTCGCCCGCGGCGAGACCCTCGGCAAGGCCGATGTCCTGGTCGAGCGCCGCCCGCGCGACGGCCAGGCGAACGACCTGATCGGCGATCCGCGCGCCGCGACCGACAAGGTCGCGACCCGCGCCCTGATGGCCGGCGCGCCGCTGCGGGCCGGCGATCTGCGCCGCGAGGAGATCATCGCCAAGGGCGATCTCGTGACCCTCGTCTACGAATCCCGCGGGCTGACGATCACCATGCGCGGCCGGGCCAGCGAGGCCGGCGCGATGGGCGACGTCATCAGCGTCACCAACCCCCAGTCCAAGCGCGTGCTGCACGGCACGGTGAGCGGGCCGGGCCGGATCTCGGTCCAGGCCTCGAGCGCCGGCACCGTCGCCGCCGCCCCGTGAAGCGTTCCGGAAATCGGATGAGTGTCATGATCACCCTGTCGAACCCCACTACCCGCATTGTCACCCGCATCGCCGGCCTGATGCTGCTCGGCGTCTCGCTGAGCGCCTGCGGCGCGGTCGACCGCCTCGCCAATGTCGGCGCGGCGCCCGCGCTCTCGCCGATCGAGGACCCGACCGCGACGAAGGGCTACAAGCCCGTGCAGATGCCGATGCCGGCGATGGAGCACGCCTCCTATGCGCCGAACTCGCTCTGGCGCACCGGCTCGCGCGCCTTCTTCAAGGACCAGCGCGCCCGGCTCGTCGGCGATCTCGTCACCGTCAAGGTCAAGGTCACCGACAAGGCGCAGCTCAACAACACAACCAAGCGCAGCCGCAAGAACGGCGAGGATGTCGGCGCCGACAATGCCTTCGGCTTCGAGAACAAGCTCGACAAGTTCCTGCCGGACGGCGCCAGCGCCGGCTCGCTGCTGAAGCTCGACTCCGCCGCCTCGAGCGAGGGCGCAGGCTCGGTCAACCGCTCCGAGACGCTGGCGACCAATGTCGCCGCCGTCGTCACCCAGACCCTGCCCAACGGCAATCTGGTGATCGAGGGCAAGCAGGAGATCCGGGTGAATTTCGAGGTGCGCGAGCTGATCGTCGCCGGCGTGATCCGGCCCGAAGACATTGAGAGCGACAACACCATCGAGTCGACCAAGATCGCCCAGGCCCGCATCGCCTATGGCGGCCGCGGCCAGATCACCGACGTCCAGCAGCCGCGCTATGGCCAGCAGGTCATGGACATCCTGCTGCCGTTCTAACCCTCACCCGGACACGATGTCATCCCGGGCGGCCGAAGGCCGTCCGGGATCCATCGAAGGGCGGGACGCCGCCCGAGGATGGACCAAGGCCGGCGCCGCTTCGCGGCTCGCCCCGGATGACGGCGGGTCTCCCAAGCCCCTCACGAAGGACCTCACCGACACGCTTCCCCCCATCCCGGCCGGCGCGGAACGCTCCCCGCATTTCCCCGCGCCAGCCGGCAGGCGGTCTCTCCCGAGCCGCCTCTCCAGCGAAGCATGATCCCGGCCGGAAACCGGTTCTCCCTTTTCGGGATCATGCTTGCACCCGGCCGCCACGCCACGCTCCCCGGCACTCTGGGCCAGCGGCCAAACCAGAAACCCCGCTCTCTCCCGAGGCGGGGTTTTTGGCATGGAGCGAAGGATGATGGCCTGGGTGGGAATGGGCCGGGCGGCTGACAGGCTCTCGTTGCGCTGGCGATACGGGCTTCCCGCCTAAATCCGCGCTGGCAGACGGAGCGTATAGCTAGCGATCCTTCATCGACCCCAGGCGACCATGACAATCCGGATAGCCCGACGCACGATCCTGCCGCTGCTCGCCGGGCTTGCCTTGCCAGCCTGCTCAGCCCTCCGTCCCGGCGCCCTGACCGAAGGCGCGCGTGATGTGGCTTATGGTCCGCATCCTCGGCAGCGAATGGATATCTATCTGCCTTCTGGCGGTGGCAACGCGCCAAAGCCGGTGGTTTTCTTCATCTATGGCGGGTCTTGGGCCAATGGCGCCAAAGAAACCTACTCCTTCGTGGGGGACGCGCTCGCGGCTCGCGGCTTCGTCACGGTGATCGCGGATTACCGCCTGGTCCCGGAGGTTCGCTTCCCGATCTTTATCGAGGACGGCGCACGGGCGCTGCGCTTCGTGCGAGACAACATCGCCCGCTTTGGCGGCGCCCCAAGGCAAATCCATCTGATGGGACATTCGGCGGGCGCCTATAACGCGATGATGCTGACGCTGGATCGGCGTTACCTCGACGCCGTCGGAATGGGTATCGGCGACATCCGATCCACTGTCGGCCTCTCCGGCCCGTATGACTTCTTCCCATTCGATATCGAGGTCACAAAAGCGGCGTTTGGAAACGCGCGCGACCCCGCGCAGACGCAGCCGATCAACTTTGCAAGGCGCGATGCCCCGCCGATCTTTCTGGCCTCGGGTTCCGGAGACACGACGGTCCTGCCGCGCAACAGCGAGCGCCTGGCGCTGGCGCTCAAACAGGCGGGCGCGCCATCCGTTTCGCTGAAGATTTATCCGGGACTGGGCCATGCCAGCACAGCCACTGCGCTGTCCAGGCTTCTGCAGTGGCAGGCGCCCCTTCTCGACGACGTGGTCGCGTTCCTTCAAGCGAACTGAGTGAGCGGCTGACGGGTTCGCCATCGGCCATGAGCTGCGGCTTGCACCCTGACGACGCCCCCCGGGGCGGAACCTCGGCAGGGCGCCGTGACGATTTCGGGGAACTCTCAGTGACGCCTGCCGTTGGTTCGGTGACCCCGCAACAATGGAGAGACCTCGATGAGCCTGAAGACATTGACGCTTGCCGGCGCGCTCGCGCTTGCCCCGGTCGCTGCCATCGCCCAGTCGACGCAGCCGCCCGTCAACGCCCCGACCAACAACCGCCCGACGACCTCCGCCCCCGTGCCCAAGCCGGGCGATGCCACCACCGTGGCCCCGACGGGCCAGACCGGCGTGACCGCCAATCCGGCCGGCGGCGGCGTGGTGGGTGCGCCCTCCAACCCGCCGATGGCGCCGTCCGGCACCATGCCCGCGACGCCGCCGACCGGCACCGCGCCGAACCCGGCCGGCGGCGGTTCCACGAGCGTCCCCGCCAAGCCGTAAGCGTCTGCGTGATCTGAGCGGCCCCGCCCCCAAAGGCGGGGCCGTTTCGCGTTCAGGAGACGGCCAGCCCGGCGCGTCAATCGAGCCGAACCCGCCCGTCGCGGCCGCGATTGCGCTGCGCGTGTTGGACCTGCCGCTTGCCAAGCGAACGATCTGGAGACAGTCTCCGCCCCGCGAGGGGTGCGAGGCTTTGTCCGCCCGCGCGCTCGCATCCGGTTCAACAGCGTATGGGACGTCCGACATCATGATCATCGACGGTGCAAAAGCCGCCGCAGCGGCTCTCGATCGCCGGGCGTTCCTGTTCGGGGGCACGGCCGCCCTCGGCGCGCTCGGGCTCGGCGGCTGCGTCACGCAGGACGGGATGAGCCTCGCCGAGGCGAAGAAGCTCTACGGGCCCGTCGACGACAAGAAATTCGCGATTCCGGCGACCGATCCCAGCAAGGTCGATCCGCAGTACTGGCGCCGCACGGTGCGTTACGAGAGCAAGGAAGCTCCGGGCACGATCATCGTCGACCCGAGCAACTATTACGTCTACCGCATCGAGGGCGACGGTAACGCCACGCGCTACGGCGCCAATGTCGGCCGCGACGGCTTCCGCTGGAGCGGCGATGCCTATGTCGGGCGGAAGTCCGAATGGGCGACCTGGACGCCACCGCCGGAGATGATCAAGCGCCAGCCAGAAGCGGCGAAATATGCCCGCGGCATGCCGGGCGGCCTCGACAATCCGCTGGGCGCGCGCACGCTGCATCTCTACCAGAACGGCCGCTACACGCTCTACACGATCTATGCCTCGCTCGATGAGGAATCGATCGGCTCCGGCATCACCAGCGGCTGCGTCGGCCTGCTGACGCAGGACATGATCGACCTCTACGACCAGACGCCGGTAAAGACGAAGGTCGTCGTGCTGCCGGCCTGAGCGCTGCCCAGGGCTAAGGAACAAGGCGTCCGGAACGGCGGTTGATAGACAACCGCCGTTCCGGAGAGCCTCATGAACCCCGCCGTCACGCCGCTTCCTTATGACCCCGCGCTGGAGCAGCCCGCGCCGGACGAAGCGGAGACCATCCGCGACCTCGAAGAGGCGCTGCGCTCGATCGGCGAGACGACCTTCGCGAATAGCGGGCACGGCCTGCGCACCGTCCATGCCAAGAGCCATGCGCTGCTGGTGGGCACCTTCACGGTGCTGGACGGGCTGCCGGCGCCCTATGCGCAGGGATTGTTCGCCGAACCCGGCCGCCATGAAGCGATCTTGCGGATCTCGACCAATCCCGGCGACATCCTCGACGACGCCGTCTCGGTGCCGCGCGGGCTGGCGCTGAAGGTGATCGACGTCGAGGGCGAGCATCTCGCACCGCAGGAGGCGCCGACGCAGGATTTCGTGATGGTCAACGGTCCCGCCTTCCTGGCGCCGGATCCGGCCACGTTTGCGAAAAGCCTGTCGCTGCTCGCCAAGACCACCGACCGGGTACCCGGGCTGAAGAAGGCCTTCTCGACGGTCGCGCGCGGCATCGAGCAGGTCATCGAGGGCGTCGGCGGCGAGAGCGCGACGCTGAAATCGGTCGGCGGGCATCCGATGACCAACCCGCTCGGCGAGACCTATTTCGGCCAGACGCCCTTCCGCTATGGCGAGCATGTCGCGAAGTTTTCGCTGGCACCAGCCTCGGATGAACTGAAGCGGCTTGAGGATGCCGAGCTCGACGTGCGTGGCCGGCCGAACGGCATTCGCGACAGCCTGATCGACCATTTCCACGCCCAGGGCGGGGTCTGGGAGTTCCGGGTCCAGTTGCGGACGAACGCCGAGACCATGCCGATCGAGGACGCCTCGGTAGTCTGGCCGGATCAGGAGAGCCCCTTCGTCACCGTCGCGCGGGTGGAGGTCGAGCCGCAGGAATCCTGGAGCGAGGCGCGCTCGGCCCAGATCGACGACGGCATGTCGTTCTCGGTCTGGCACGCGCTGGCGGCGCACCGGCCGCTGGGCGGCATCAACCGCGCGCGCCGCGACACCTATGCGATGTCGAAGGATCTTCGCGCGCGCCAGAATGGCTGCCCGATCCACGAGCCCCGGGCCGGCACGGTGTCTGCCGGCTGAGCCTCAGTCGGTTGCGCCGGAGCCCGCGTCACGCAGGGCCTGGCCGACGGCATCCGTCTTGTCGGCGAAGTTGCGGCGAGTGTGGGGGTCGACGATCGCCACCGGCGCCGAGATCGCCAGACCCGCCACGGAGCCGACGGCGGCGGCCGTGCCGGCTGTGACCTGCATCACCTTCTCGCCGAGACCAATGCGGGTGTCGGTGATCGGCTGGCCGTCGATCAGGCGCGCGCCGATCAGCTTCACCACCTCGGGGCTCTCGGCGAACTTGCCGTGGTTCAGCCGGTCGCCGGAGCGCAGCGAGGTCAGGTTCAGCACGGTGATGCCGGCCTTCTCCAACTGCGAGCGGTAGGGTTCTGCGTCGGGATCGATCGCGCCGAGGCGGGCGGTGCTGCCCCAGACCCGGCGCGAGACGGCCAGCGCCCGGTCGTCCTGCGAGACGAAGAGAGTGAATTTCGGGCGGCGGCCCTCCATGTCGGCGACCTGGCTGCGGAAGACATCGACATCGACATCGGGCGCCGCGAGCATGACATTGGCGATCTTGGGCGAGATCGTGCCGTTGCGGATCGACATCTCGCGAAGCGCCTCCAGCGTCACCCAGTTGCCCATGGAGTGGGCGAGCACCGAGACCTCGCCGACGGCGGGATCGCGCGCCAGCGCCTGGAACAGATTTTCGAGCGCGCGGCGGGAATAGTTGCCGCTCTCGCGGTCATAGCCATAGGCGAAGACCGAGCCGCGCGAGGGCCAGGTGAACAGGATCGGGACGACCTCGGCATTCGAATCGTGGATGATCTGGGCGAAGCGGTAGACGGCGTCCTCGAAGCGGTTGTTGAAGCCGTGGATGAAGACCATCACGCGGCGCTTGGGGACCTTCTTGACGGCCTGGTTGAAACGGCTGACGGCACCCTTCTGGTCGAGCTTCTCGACCTTGAGCGTGACGAAATCCGTCTCCGGATCGCCGGGCAGGGATTTCGGCCACTGCACTTCGCCGACCTTCCGGCGCGCTTCATTGGGCACCGATATGGTGATTTCGGCGAAGGTCGGCGTGCCGCGTTCGCCCGAGAAGAGAAGGCCCGCGTCCGGATCGGCCGCACGCGTCGTCGCCACCAGCATCGTGACACGGCTGGCATCCGGCGCCGCTTTGGCGACGGGGAGGAGCACACCGCGAACATCGCCGGCGCAGCCAGCGAGGCCCAGTGCCAACACTCCGGCCAGGCATGGCCGCACGATCCGACGCAACATGACGCTCATCCCCCGCACCCGATCCCCGCCTTGATGCGTCGATCCGCTTCCCCAAGGGCAGCATAAACCGGGCCGATGCGGCGAGGATAGCCGGTCGGCGACATCGTCGTGCGATTGGCATGAAAAAAGCCCCGCTCCGGAGGGGCGGGGCTCGATCGTCCAGCAGGGAGGGCGTCTCAGTCGTCGCGAAAGACGCGCTCGTTGCGCTCGTGGCGCTCCTGCGCCTCCAGCGAGAGCGTCGCGATCGGCCGGGCCTCGAGGCGCTTGAGCGAGATCGGCTCGCCGGTCTCCTCGCAATAGCCGTAGGTGTTGTCGTCGATGCGGGCGATGGCGGCTTCGATCTTGGCGATCAGCTTGCGCTGGCGGTCGCGGGCGCGCAGTTCGATCGCGCGGTCGGTTTCGGAGGAGGCCCTGTCGGCGATGTCGGGGTGGTTCTCGCTCTCGCTCTGCAGGGTCACCAGCGTTTCGCGCGCTTCCTTCAGGATCTCGTCCTTCCAGGCCAGCAGCTTGCCCCGGAAGTACTCGCGCTGCCGGTCGTTCATGAACGGCTCGTCGTCGCTGGGCTTGTAGTCGGCGTCCAGGATGATCTGCTTCGACATAGGCGCACTCTTTCGATTGTCGTCCCCACGGCGCCCACCGACCTTGCCGTGGGAGGGCCGCCGATTTGGCGCCCTTATAGCTGTGCCGAGAGGCCCCCACAATCGGATTGCAGGGGCCTGCGCGCTTCTTCACGGGGCCGTGTTTTGCACGGCGATACAGGCGTTTGCGCCGGTTGCGCCGGCGATCGGGCGCGCATCAGCGCATCGCCTTCAGCGCCGCGGCGATCTCGGCCTCGACCAGCCGGGCGAGCGGCTGGCGGTAATGCGAGCGGTCGAAGAACTGATTCGGATCGTACAGTTCGGGCCGGTCGCGGCGCCAGTCGATCAGGGCGGTCAGGGGGCGGCGCGCTGCCAGTTCGGCGAAGGCGGCGCGGCATCCGGCGTCGAGCTTTTCCGAAGGGCTTCCCGGCCGGGGCAGGGCGGAGCGATAGACCGGCGGTCGCAGCAGGATCAGCCTCGTGCCGGGCACCTGCGCCATCATCGCTTCCAGGGCCTTTGCTGCCGGATACGGTCCATCGGCATTTCCGCCGATCGGCATGTAGGTTTCCAGTTCCGCGCGCTTGCCGGGGTCCCGATCGTAGCCCATGCCGGTGTAATTGGGCTCGTAGTCCCAGTAGCCGTCGGGCCGGGCGCGCTCGCCGCGGCCGGTCATGAGATAGACGATGCGGCGCTGGAACTCCTCCAGCACGTCGAAGCGCAGCAGGCCGACGAGATATTCGCGCTGGTCGCGGCTGTAGAGCCAGAACGGGAAGGGCTTGGCGTTCGGCATGGCCGGGTCGGCCGTGCACCAGAGGTCGTCGATGCCGACGATCACGGCCTGGGGCGCCTCGCGGCGGTGGCGCAGGAACCAGTCCATCAGGACGAGGCCTTCCTTCGGCCCCGACGCCGGCGCCATCAGCGAGACGAAGGGGATGCCCGTCTGCGCCAGCAGCCGCTCAGGCGAAAGCAGCTGGACATGCGAATTGCCGAAGATCGCGGCCTGGAAGGCGGGATCGCGACCGCGGCTGGCGGCGGCCGTCCGCGGCCCCTGCGGGCGCACGCCCTCGCGCAGCGCCAGCGGCGTGCTGCCGGTGTCGTAGGGGTCGATCAGCCAGGCCAGGGCGAGCGTGCCGATCAGCGCAACCACGGCCGTCACGACGAAGCCGCGCGCGAATCCGGCCCAGCGGGCCTCGCTCGCCGCCGCGGCGCCGGCGGGCGCGGGCGCTGCGTCAGAACTGGAAGTAGATGAACTCATAATTGGCGTCTTCGCCGATCTTGAAGAGGATGAGGACGAACAGCACGCCCGCCGCCACGGCGAGCCAGCGCGAGGGCGTAAGCCGGTGGACGAGCGCCCAGGCGGTCGGCCCGATGATCGCGAAGGCCGCGGCCGGCAGCAGCGCGCGCCATTTGAACCCGGTGCCGAGCGGGGCGAGGCCGAAGAGCCCCTTGTAGATCGCCATCGCCGCCTCGAAGCTCGTGGCGCGGAACAGCACCCAGCAGAGCGCGACGAAGACGAAGGTCAGGAGCCAGCCGAGGAGCGGCGGCATTGGCCAGCCGGCGCGACGCCAGAGCAGGGCGACGATCAGCGCGAGGCCGTGCGCCGCACCCCAGGCGACGAAGGTGAGGCCGGCGCCATGCCAGAGGCCGCCCAGCGCCATGGTCGCAAACAGCGCCCAGACCTGCCGCGGCAGGCCATGCCGCGAGCCGCCGAGCGCGATGTAGAGATAGTCGCGCAGGAAGCGCGACAACGTCATGTGCCAGCGGCGCCAGAAATCCTGGATGCTGGTCGAGCGATAGGGCGTCTCAAAATTCTGCGGCAGCACGATGCCGAAGAGCAAGGCGAGCCCCAGGGCCATGTCGGTATAGCCCGAGAAGTCGAAATAGATCTGGAAGGAGAAGGCGAGCGTCGCCTGCCAGGCCTCTACCACGGAGACGACCTTGCCCGCGGCCGCGGCGGCGAAGACCGGGTTGGCGTATTCGGCCAGCGGATCGCCGATCAGCACCTTCTTGGCGAGGCCGGCCGTGAGCAGCAGCAGCCCGCGGCCGAAGCGCTCGGCGGCGTCGGGCCGGTGATAGGGCCGCTCCTCGAACTGGTGCATGATCTCGCGCCAGCGCACCAGCGGCCCGGCCAGCACCTGCGGGAAGAAGGCGATGTAGAGCCCGTAGCGGACGAGATTGTAGCGCGGCGCCTGGCCGCGGCGCAGATCCGTCAGGTACATGACGTGGTGAAAGGTGAAGAAGGAGATGCCGAGCGGCAGCGCCAGGTCGAGCTTCGGCGCCGGCAAACCCGGAATCATCGCAGCGAGATCGCCGAAGAAGTTGAAGTACTTGAACAGCGCCAGCACGAGCAGGTTGGCGACGATGGCGGCCGTGATCAGCGCGCCGGAGCGGGTCTTCTGGAAGCCCTCCGCGACCAGCCAGTTGACCAGGATCGAGGCCATCAGCAGCGGCAGGAAGCGCCAGTCCCAATAGGCGTAGAAGGCCAACGACAGCACCAGCAGCAGCGGCAGCCGCGCAACTGGTGCAAAGCGCTCGACCAGCCAGTGCAGGGCAAGCGCCAGCGGCAGGAAGGCGAGGAGGAAGGCGAAGGAGTTGAAGAGCATCGGGCTTGGCAAGGTCGCGGCGAGGCTGCCGCCTTAGCCGATTATCGAGCCTGAGTCATGCTCAAGCCAAAGCTCGGACAAACCTAGCGAGTCTTTTGCCTTTATTGATCTCGGTAGCGTATGATTTGGGTATGTCTGCCCGCTCCGCTATCTCTCTTGCGGACATATGCTGGATATCTTCCGCATATTTGATGCCGAAGAGGTGGATCTGAACCACTTTTTCGTCGAGCCCGGCACCGCCATACATCCGTGCCAAGATTGCGGCAGCCTGTTCGATCGTCATTTTTGGCTCCCTATGCCCGGACCGCCCTCACATCGGAATGTTGTCGTGCTTCCGCCAGGGCCGCTCGACGCTCTTGGTCCTGAGCATGGCCAGCGCCCGCGCGATCCGCCGCCGCGTCGAATGCGGCATGATGACCTCGTCGACATAGCCGCGCTCGGCCGCGACGAAGGGGGACATGAAGCGGTCCTCATATTCCTTGGTCTGGCGCGCGATGGTCTCGGCGTCGCCGCCGCGGAAGATGATCTCCACGGCGCCCTTGGCGCCCATCACGGCGATCTGGGCGGTCGGCCAGGCGTAGTTCACGTCGGCGCCGATATGCTTCGAGGCCATCACGTCATAAGCGCCGCCGAAGGCCTTTCGGGTGATCACGGTGACCAGCGGCACGGTGCATTCGCTGTAGGCGTAAAGCAGCTTCGCGCCGTGCTTGATCAGACCGCCATATTCCTGCGCCGTGCCGGGGAGGAAGCCGGGCACGTCGACGAAGGTGACGATCGGGATCTCGAAGGCGTCGCAATAGCGCACGAAGCGGGCGGCCTTGCGCGAGGCGTCGGAGTCGAGCACGCCGGCCAGCACCATCGGCTGGTTGGCGACGACGCCGACGGTACGGCCCTCGATGCGGCCGAAGCCGGTGACGATGTTGGCGGCGTAAGACGCCTGGATCTCGAAGAAATCGCCCTCGTCGAGCGTCTTCAGGATCAGCTCCTTGATGTCGTAGGGCTTGTTGGGATTGTCCGGCACCAGCGTGTCGAGGCTCATGTCGACGCGGTCGGGCACGTCGAAGCTCGGCCATTCCGGCACGCCCGCCGTGTTGTTGGCGGGCAGGAAATCGAGCAGGCGGCGGATCTGCAGCAGCGCCTCGACATCGTTCTCGAAGGCGCCGTCGGCAACCGAGGATTTGCTGGTGTGGACCTTGGCGCCGCCAAGCTCCTCCGATGTGACGGTCTCGTTGGTGACGGTCTTCACCACGTCGGGGCCGGTGACGAACATGTAGGAGGTGTCGCGGACCATGAAGATGAAGTCGGTCATCGCGGGCGAGTAGACGTCGCCGCCGGCGCAGGGGCCCATGATCACCGAGATCTGCGGGATGACGCCCGAGGCCGCGACATTGCGCTTGAAGACCTCGCCATAGCCTCCGAGCGCCGCCACGCCCTCCTGGATGCGGGCGCCGCCGGCGTCGAACAGGCCGACGATGGGGGCGCGCATCTTCAGCGCCATGTCCTGGATCTTGACGATCTTCTGGGCGTGGGTCTCGGAGAGCGAGCCGCCGAAGACGGTGAAGTCCTTGGAGAAGACGAAGACGGTGCGGCCGTTGACCGTGCCCCAGCCGGTGACGACGCCGTCGCCGGGGATTTTCTCGGCCTTGTCCATGCCGAAATCGACGCAGCGATGCTGCACGAACATGTCGAACTCCTCGAAGGAGTCCTTGTCGAGCAGGAGTTCGATGCGCTCGCGGGCGGTGAGCTTGCCGCGCTTGTGCTGGGCATCGACGCGGCGCTCGCCGCCTCCCTGACGCGCGCCTTCGCGGCGCGCTTCGAGCTGGTCGAGAATGTCTTTCATGAGGACGCCCCGGAGCCGACGAACTGTCTTGCCGCTTCCGGATTAAGCGGGCCGCAGGCGCGAGTCCATCACCCGTTGGTCGTGCAAGGCGGCAGCCTTCGCCGGACGCTTCGACCATGATAGTCTTCTGGATCTCACCGATTGCGTTGCGAGGGCGCCGATGAATCAGACCCTGTCCTTGCCCGACGACCTCTTTCGCATGATCGAGGCTCGCGTCGAAACCGGCGACTATGCCTCGGCGACCGAGGTCGTCCGCGACGCGCTTGCGTCCCTGGACCGGCAGAACCGGACCGAAGCGGAGAAGCGGGCCTGGCTGCAGCAGGCCTGGCGCGAGGGCGTCGCCAGCCCCAATATCGGCGCCTTCGACAAGGACCGTTTTCGCCGGGAGGCGCATCGCCGTTTGTCGCAGAAGGCGTAACGCATGGGGGCGATCACATGGTCGCAGCAGGCCGAGGACGATCTTCAGGCGATATGGCTGGATTGCGCGTGACAGCGTCGGCGCTGCCGAGGCGTTTCTGGACCGCATGATCGAACGCGTCAGCATCCTCGAACGGTTTCCAGAGGCCGGCCCGAGCCGCGACGAGATCGGGGAGGGGGCGCGGGCGCTCGTCGCCGAGCGCTGGCTCGTCCTCTACCGCATGACGGCAGATGGCGTTCAGATCGTGCGTATCGTCGATGGCGCTCGCGACCTGAGCAAGCTGACGCCGATGGAGGGCTGAGGCTTACTCGGCGCACGGACCTCTTCGTCAGCCGTGCCGGAGCAGCAGCGCCGCCGCGTCATACTCCCTCCGCCGGATGGCGCGGCGCTCGGCGGCCTCCTCGTCCTGGCCCCAGATGCCGATCTGGTAGTCCTCGTCGCAATGGGCGGCGGCCCAGATCGCGTCGGCGTCGCGCAGGCCGAAGTGGAGCGCCAGCATCAGCAGGGTCGAGCCGGTCAGCGTCATGACGTTATGGGCGCCCGCCAGCGCGACGGGGGCGGGGATGGCGGCGACATGGCGGGCCACCGCCTCGAGCGTGGTCGGTGGCTGCTCTGCGAAGACGATGCCCTGCGCGAGGATGAAGCGCGCGCCGATCTTTGCCTCGACCGCGTGTCGGATCGGCTCCCAGATCGCCTCCTGCAGCGCGACCAACTCCTGCGGCTCGCCGGCGCGGTAGCAGAGCGCGTCGGAGCCGGCATACCGGACGATCTCGGCGCGCACGGCCTCGTGCTGGTCGGCGACTCCGTCCAGCGCCGAATTGACCAGCCGGGTCAGCGGCATGCGGGCGGGATCGATCCTGTCGCTCGGCGCGTCCCATTCGGCGGCAAGCGCTTCGGCGACGGGGCGGGAGGCCACCGCGAGCGGGTTGCGCGCCGGAGTGCGGGCGGTGCGGCCGTCGAGCGCGACATGGAACAGCCCGTCGCGTTCCAGCACAGCGGCGTGCTCGTAGAAGCGGCTCGGCAGGGCGTTGCGCATCGCCTTCTGCGCTGCGGCGACGGGATCGGGCTGGCGCTGGCCGGCAGCGCCGAAGCGGGCGAGGAATTCATCAGTCGACATGGGCGCGCCTCTAGCATGGCGGCGGCGCGCGGTCAGCCTCCGAAACGGTCGCGCCAGGCCGGCAGCGCACCGGCGAAGGGCAGGGCGGTGGCGGCATGGACGCCGCGCGCCACGGCGCGGGCCAGCACGTCGGCTGCGGTGGCGCAGAGTTCGGTCAGGGCGAAGGCGTCCGAGGGGGCGCCGCTGTGGCCGGTCGCGGCGGCGAAGACGATGTCGCCGTCGAGCGCGCCATGAGAGGGGCGTAAGGCGCGGGCCAGCCCGTCATGGGCGGCGAGCGCGAGACGCTTGCACTGCGCCTTGGTCAGAACGGCGTCGGTCGCGACCATGGCGATGGTGGTGTTCTGGCCCGTGCCTCCCTTGAAGCGCAGGCCGAGATCTTCAGCTGAGATGCCGGCCGGCCAGCCGCGCCCGCCGAACTCACTGTCGCGTTCATAGGGCGCCGCCCAGAAATGCGGGCCGTCGCCGATCTGCGCTGTGCCGACCGCATTGACCGCGACGAGCGCGCCGACGATCTGCCCCGTGGCGGCCCGGGCGCTGGCCGAGCCGAGACCGCCCTTCAGATTGGCTGTGGTGGCGCCATAGCCGGCGCCGGCCGTGCCCAGGGCAAAATCGGCAGCGGCGGTTGCGGCGGCATGGGCGCCGAGACGGCGATAGGGCGCTTCAAGCCCGCCCTTCGCCCAGGGCTTGTCGCCGCCATTGAGCAGGTCGAACAGGATCGCCTGCGGGACGATCGGCACATGCAGGGGGCCGATGGGGAAGCCGCGGCCCTGGCTCGCCAGATGCGCCATCACGCCGTCGGCGGCCGCAAGCCCCCAGGCCGAGCCGCCCGAGAGCACGATTGCATCGACATGCTCGACCGTCATTTCCGGCTCGAGCAGGGCCGTCTCGCGCACGCCGGGCGCGCCGCCGAGGATGGCGACGGAGGCGACCGTCGGGCGCTCGAACAGGGCGACGGTGACGCCCGTGGCGGCCGCGCTATCATGGGCGTGGCCGACGAGCAGGCCGCGGACATCGGTGATGAGATTGCGCATGGGAGGCTCACGGATGCGGCGGCGGGGGAACGGCTCGAGGCGCGCGGCGTTACATTACGATCTCTTCATGCTTGCGCCATCGCAAGGTCATCGCCGGGAGCCCAGGGTAAGACCATCGCCACCCGGCTTCGAGACCCGCTAAGCGACCCTGTCTTCGTCGACCCCTCTGGGAGAATCCTGATGAAACCCTTCGCCCTGATCGCAGCCTCCTCCATCGCCGCGCTGGCCGCCGGCTTCGCCGTCGCGCAGCCCGCGCCGATTCCGCCCGCGGGCGGCGATCGCGACGGTCCCCGCCACGAGCGCAGCGAGCGCCCCGATCGCAGCGACCGCTATGAGGGCCGCGAGCAGCGCCGGACCGAGTGGCGCGAGCAGCGTGCCGAGCGGATGCAGGCCAGGCTCAATGAGCGCCTCGCCAAGCTGCGCACCGACATGAAGCTCAAGCCGGAGCAGGTGCCGCTGTTCGACACGGTCGAGGGCGTGATCAAGAAGCGCTCCGACGAGCGCCGCGCCGGCTGGGCCGCGATGCGCGAGCAGCGCGAGACCTTCCGCCATGCCGACATCATGGAGCGGCTCGACATGATGTCCGGCCGCGCCGGCGAGCGCGCCGCGCGCTCCAAGGAACTGGCCGACGCCGTGCGCCCGCTCTGGACCACGCTCAGCGACGAGCAGAAGACGGTGGCGCGCCGCGCCGTGCGCGAGGTGATGGCCGAGGGCCGTGGCATGATGCGCGCGATGCACGAGCGCATGCATGGCGGTGGCCACGACCGCATGGAGGACCGCCGCGGCGGCCGCTTCCAGGACGACGAGGATCGCGGGCCGCGTCGCGGACCCGAGGATCGCTGGGAGCGCCGCGGCTAAGGCTGCGGTCCCTTTTCACAGAGACTGGAGGGCGGCTCGCGAGAGCCGCCCTTTTTCATGCGCGGATGGTCAGGTGCCGACCGAGTCGGTGACGCATTTCTTGGTGAAGCTCGTCTTGGCCGCGCCGGCGAGCTTCTTGTCCGCAGCTTGCTTGTCGCAGGCGGCCGTGGCGTCCTTCTCGCACTTGGTCAGGAAGCTGGTCTTGGCGGCGCCGTTGAGCTTCTTGTCGCCGGCCTGGACGGTGCAGCTCTGGGCCTGGGCGAATGTGGAGATGCAGGTGAGGGCCAAAGCGGCCAGAAGGGTCTTCGTCATCGTCGCTGATTCCCGTGGTTGGGAGCTCAAGGGTTAACCCAGCGTGAGGCTGGGGCAAGCGGCATTTCCGAGGCTTGCCGCCGCAAATCCGCCCCATCTCCTAACGCGCTGGGAACAAAGCCAAAATGCAGATTTACCTTATGTATTCAACTTCGATTCATGTGTTTCCGTTTACGTTTTGGCAGGGATCTGGAAACAAGGGTTGGGCCATGAAGACACCATGGTTGATCTGGGGAATGCGGGGCTTCATCGGCCTCGTTTTCATTGCGAGCCTGTTTGGCCCTTATGCGCTGTCGATCCTGATCGGCTGCCTCGGGCTGGGCTGCTACTGGTTTCGCGACGAGGTCGGCTCGCATCTGTGAGCGCCGCGGCGCCGCCGCGCCGCGTTTGATCCAGGCCAAGGCTGCCGGCCGCGCGATCCGCTAGCAGCGGGGGCATGATCTCCAGCGCCTTCCTTCTCGGGCTCGCTTTGCTCCTGGCCACGCCCGGCCCCACCAACACGCTGCTCGCGCTCGCGGGCGCGACGCAGCCCCGGGACGGGACGGTCCGCTTCTTGCTGCCGCGTCTGCTGCTTGCCGAACTCACGGGTTACCTCGCCGCCGTGCTTCTGCTGGGGGCGCTGATGCGCGCCGTCGGCGACGGCATCGAGGCGATCCGCCCGGCCTTGCAGGCGGCGGCCGCGCTCTATCTCGCTTTGGCGGCGATGCGGATGTGGCGGGCGCGCGGCGAGGTGGCTGCCGGCGCCGCGGTCGCGCCCGCGCAGATCCTGGCGACCACGCTGCTCAACCCCAAGACGCTGATCATCGCGCTGGTGCTGATGCCGGCCGGTTGGAGCGGGCAGGGCGCGGTCGCCGCCACCCATCTGGCGGCGATGGCGCTGATGATCCCGCTCGCGGGCGGGGCCTGGTTCCTCGGCGGGCGCGGGCTGGCCAAAGCGGCGGGCTCGCGCCTGCGCCGCGCCATCCCGCGCGCTTCGGCGGTGCTGCTCGGCCTGTTTGCGATGGTTCTGGCCGGGCGGGCGCTGGCGGGCTGGTGAGCGCGCCCGCTCCCGGCGGCCTGTCGCCTCAGCCGCGGGTGATGACGGGCACGCCGATCAGCAGCGGGTGGAGCCAGAACGCGAAGACGACATAGAGCGCCAGCCCCGCGACGATCGCGATGATGTCGCGGCGGCCGAAGGCGACATTCGCCATGGCGGCGCTGCGGGCGATCTCTTCGGGCCGGCGCTTGGTCGAGATGCGCGCCATCACCGCCCAGGCGAGGAAGCCGCCGAACAGCAGCATGCTGCCGAGATCGCCATTGGCGAGGAGATGGGCGGTGGCCCAGATCTTCACGGCCAGCAGCATCGGATGCTTGACGCGTGACAACAGCCAGGAGGGCCGCTTGCCGACGCCGAGCAGGATGAAGATCGGCAGGTTGAGCAGGAGCGCCAGATGCCGCGTCCAGACCGGCGGCTCCCAGACGACCGTGTAGCCCGCCGCGCGCTGCAGCCCGTAGCCATAGATCAGCAGCACGAAGCCGATGATGGAAACGGCCGAGTACAACCCCTTGTAGCCGCCCGCGCCGAACCGCTCGATCAGCCGCGCGCGCAGATCGCGCTTCATCGTGACGGCGTGCATGCCGAGGAACAGGACGAGGCCGAGAATCAGCAGGAGCATGCGGGGAACGCCTCAGGTTGGAGCAATTCCAACCATGGACTGGCGGGGTGGGTGCTGCAACTGGGCGGGGGCAATGGGTGATCGCGGAAGGGGCCCTTTATGGCAAGGTCCACTGGCGCAGCTGCGAGCCTCTTGAAAAGCTTGGATGCGTTCCCAAATCCTCGTCAGCGGCAGAAGCCGCACGGAAAGAGCCGCAACGAGCTGGGGAACCTCATAGGCACTAAACGGAAAAAGCCCCACTGTTGGCCTTGTGCAAGAAGGCGGTTCACCAAAAGGCCCTTGCACTAGAGTAGGAGGCGACATTGTTCGTCCTCGACTTCGAAGCCAGCCGGTCTAGAGAACTGAGAGCCTACCGCATCCGCCTGACGGTGCGATTGTTTTGGTTCTTTTGATCGAACGCGAAAGGGCATCCTCTGGAAACAGGGGGTGCCCTTTTGCATTACCGTTTCTGCCTAGGAACGGGTCTTAGGATCGACCGCCACCTTGTCCGGACCTATGCGCTTCCCTCCCGCGTCATTCCGGGCGAGCGCAGCGAAGACCCGGAATCCATCGGAGGGCGGGGCGCCCTATGATGGATTCCGGTTCTTCGCCGCTTCCGCGGCTTGTCCGAAATGACGGGGAGGGTGGGGCGATGGCGGTGGGCGATCCCGCGGGGCGGTCGACGAGCCCTGACAACGAAAAAGGGGACGGCGATCGCTCGCCATGCCCCCAAATTCTCCGGCAAACGGGCCTTGCGGCCCGCTTCCGTTCGATCAGCGCGAGTAGAACTCGATGACCAGGTTCGGTTCCATCTGCACCGCATAGGGCACGTCCGTCAGCGTCGGCGTGCGGGTGAAGGTGGCGGTCGACTTGGTGTGGTCGGTGTCGAGATAATCCGGCACGTCGCGCTCGGCGAGCTGGGCCGACTCGAGCACGATGGCGAGTTGGCGCGAGCTCTCCTTGACCGCGATCACGTCACCCGGCTTGACCTGGTAGGACGCGATGTTGACGCGCTTGCCGTTGACCGTGATGTGGCCGTGGTTGACGAACTGACGGGCAGCGAAGACCGTCGGCACGAACTTGGCGCGGTAGATCACGGCGTCCAGGCGACGCTCGAGCAGGCCGATCAGGTTCTCGCCCGAGTCGCCCTTGAGGCGGATCGCCTCGGCGTAGTAGCGGCGGAACTGCTTCTCGGAGATCGAGCCGTAATAGCCCTTCAGCTTCTGCTTGGCGCGCAGCTGCGTGCCGAAGTCGGACGGCTTGCCCTTGCGGCGCTGGCCGTGCTGGCCGGGGCCGTATTCGCGGCGGTTGACCGGGGACTTCGGGCGGCCCCAGATGTTCTGACCGAGACGGCGGTCAATCTTGTATTTCGCCTCATGGCGCTTCGACATATCGCGTGTCCTCGTGAGTTCGCGAGTTGAGGACCGCGCCCTCCTGCTCTCCCGCATGGGGCGGGAGCGACAGATCCGGCTTCCGAAGAAAGCGGATCACGGGTGCGGAAAAAGCCACGCGGGCCTTTTGGGCCCGCGCGACGCCGGCTTAGAACCATCTACGGCGGCATTTGTCAAACGCGCAGCGGCGGGCGGATGTCCTGATACATGGCGCCTCTGCGCGCGGCGGCCTCGCGCGGGGGCCTGCGACCTGCCACGATCTCGCCCGCTCGATTCCGACTGAAGGTACCGCCATGGCCCTCGCCACACCGCCCGTCCAGGACAATGCCTATGCCGCCGCGCTCGCGCTGCTCGACCGCGCGCCGCTGATCGACGGGCATAACGACCTTCCTTACGTCATCCGGCTCGACCGCACGGCCAAGGGCGATGTCGGCCTCTACGACCTGACGAAAATCCACGAGAAGGGCGACACCGACATCCCGCGGATGCGGGCCGGCAAGCTCGCGGCGCAGTTCTTCGCGGCCTATGTCCCGCCCAAGCACCCCAAGCCCGCGGGCTTTGCGCTCGCGCAGATCGCGCTGATGCGCGACATCCTCAAGCGCCATGCCGACGTCTTCCGGCCGGGCCTCAGCGCCGCCGACGTGATGGCCGCCAAGGCGGAGGGGCGCATCGCGCTGTTCATGACGATCGAGAACGGCACGGCGCTCGACGGCGAACTCGACGCGCTCGACGCCTATTTCGACCTCGGCATCCGCCTGATGACGCTGTGCCACAACGACAGCCATGACTGGTGCGATTCCGCCACCGACGCGCCGCGCAACAACGGGCTCAGCGCCTTCGGCAAGCAGGTGATCGGCCGGATGAACACACTCGGCATGGTCGTCGACCTCGCCCATGTCTCGCCCAAGGTGATGCATGACACGCTCGACGTGACGCGGGCGCCCGTCGTCTGGTCGCATTCCAACGCGTTCTCGCTCTGCGACCATCCGCGCAACGTGCCCGACGACGTGCTCGACCGCGTCGCCGGCAATGGCGGGGTGGTGATGGCGACCTTCGTGCCGGACTTCATCAGCCAGGCCTCGCGCGACTGGCACAAGCCCGCCAAGGACCAGTACGGCAAGACCCCCGAGGGGCTCGACCACGTCAAGGCCGAGGCCGAGATCGCCGCCAAGGCCGGCCCGCGGCCGAAGGCGACGCTGCCGCAGTATTGCGACCATCTCGACTATCTGGCCAAGCGCATCGGCCACGACCATGTCGGCATCGGTTCGGATTTCTTCGGCTGGATCAACCCCGACGGGCTGGAGGATACGAGCGTGTTCCCGGCGCTGGTGGCGGAGCTGATCCGGCGCGGCTGGTCCGAAAGCGATCTCGAAAAGCTCGCCGGCGGCAACACGCTGCGGGTGATGCGGGCGGTCGAGGCGGCGGCGGGCTGAGGACGGGCAGAGCTTGACCGCGCGCCCGCTTGGCGCGATGGCCGCGGTCAAGGCCTGCGCCCCGCAGGCGACGACGAGACAGAGCATGACCGGTTCCGGTACCGACCGCACGCGCCCCCCTGCCACGGCTCCGGCGCCGGTCATCATCCTGGTCGAGCCGCAGATGGCCGAGAATATCGGCATGTGCGCGCGGGCGATGGCGAATTTCGGCCTCTCCGAGATGCGGCTGGTGGCGCCGCGCGACGGCTGGCCGAGCGGCGGCGGCCTGAAGAAAGGCGCGACCTCGGCGGCTTCGGGCGCGACGCATATCCTGGAGAACGCCCGGCTCTTCCCGACCGCGGCCGAGGCGATCGCCGATCTGAACTTCGTGCTGGCGACGACGGCGCGCGAGCGCGGCCAGATGAAGCGCGTGGTCACGCCTGCGGAGGCGATGGCGCCGCTGGCCGAGCGCATCGCCGGCACCGAGCGCGTCGGCATCCTGTTCGGGCGCGAGCGGATCGGGCTGACGAACGAGGAGATCTCCTTTGCCGACGCGATCCTGACCTTCCCGGTCAATCCGGCCTTCGCCTCGCTCAACCTCGCCCAGGCGGTGCTGCTCGTCGGCTATGAGTGGTTCAAGGCGACCAATGGCGAGCCGCCCTTCCGCGAGAACAATCTCTCGCCGCCGGCGACCCGGGCGACGGTTTTGTCGATGTTCGACTATGTCGAGGCCGAGCTCGACCAGTGCGGCTTCTTCCCGCCCGGCAAGAAGCAGATCATGACCGCCAATCTGCGCGACATCCTGCATCGCCTGGCGATGACCGAGCAGGAGGCGCGGACGTTGCGCGGCGTGTTCAAGTCGCTGACCGAGGGGCCGCGAAGGCTGCGGGTGCCGAAGCCGGTCGAGGGGGAGGGCGCCTGAACAGGGCCCGCCCGCAGGAGACCCAATATGCCTGTCCCCATGGAATATCGCCTTGCCTCGCAGGATTTCGACCGTTTCCTCGGCGAGGTCGCGGAAGAGACCGGGCTGGCGACGCGCAACCAGAGTTATACGACGACGCAAGCCGTTCTGCAGGCCTTCCGGCGGCGGCTCGACACGGCGCAGGCCATCGCCTTCGCGCAGGTTCTGCCGGCGATGCTGCGCGCGCTCTTCGTGATGGACTGGGACCCGCAGGAGCCGCGCGTCACGGAATGGGACCACGCCGCGATGACCGAGGAGGTCCGCCGCCTGCGCATCGACCACAATTTCTCGCCCGACAGCGCGATTGCCGATGTCGCGCGCGTGCTGCGCGGCCATGTCGACGCCGCTGCCTTCGCGCGCTGCCTCGCGACCCTGCCGCCAGAGGCGCGGGCCTTCTGGTCGTGCGACTGAAGATGACCTTTGGTTAATATGCGGACGTAACGTCAGCAGATTGGTTAACCAGATCCGACGAGTCGCGACCTTCCATCCCTAAGAGTTCGCTGACGCGTAAAATACCGGCGATCCCGGCAAAGTCCTGGAAATGAGTTCCCGAGGAGGTGGCACGCGGCCGAGCTGAGCCAAGCGCAATGAAAGCTGTAGCGACACGATGGCGAGCGTCACGGGAAAAGATCCGCTGCTTGTAGCGCAGTGGCATCTCAAAACGCTTCTGGGGAATGATCCGAACAAGATCTGGTCCGAGTTCGATGGCACCGGCGTCAAGGTCGGCATCTACGACGATGGGATCGACAAAAGCGTCAAGGACCTTCAGGGCACCTACGACGCGGGCAAGGAACTCGTCTTCGGCGGCGTCAGGGCCGATCCCTCGAAGGGCTCCGGCGTCCACGGCACCGCTGTCGCCGGCATCATCGGCGCTGGTGCGAACAATGGCGTGGGCGGGGTGGGCATCGCCCATGGCGCCAGCCTCACCAGCATCGATATCTTCAGCGGCACCGCCAATTACAACTTCATCGCCTCGATCAGGGCGATGTCGCAGTTCGACGTCACCAACAACTCCTGGGGCTGGAGCGCGAAGTATTCCGATAATGCGTCGGTTGCCGGCTCGTTCGGCAAGCAGTTCATCGATGCCCTGGCGTTCGCGGCGGATACAGGCCGCGGCGGCAAGGGCACGATCATCGTCAACGCGGTGGGCAACGACAACCTGAGCGACAACCGCGACGCCAACACCAGCGAGTACAATGCCGCCCGCCAGACGATCACCGTCGGTGCGATCGGCCAGGACGGCGATGTCTCGGCCTATTCCACCCGCGGCGCCTCCGTGCTCGTCTCGGGCCCGACCAATGGTGGCGGTGCCGGGATCACCACGACCGACAGGACGGTCGGCGGCTACAGCGCGACCGATGCGACCTCCAGCTTCGGCGGAACCTCGGCCGCGGCCCCGATGGTCACCGGCATCGTCTCGCTGATGCTGGATGCGAGCAACAACACGCTCGGCTGGCGCGACGTGCAGGACATCCTGTCCTACACCGCCGACCACACAACTCCGGCGGCGCTGACCGGCGGGATCTCCGGTCGCATGGAGTATGGCTGGACGATCAACAAGGCCGACAACGCCAATGGCGGCGGCCTGCACTACTCCAACGACGTCGGCTACGGCATGACGGACGGGTTTGAGGCCGTGCGCTATGCCGAGGTCTGGTCGAAGTTCGGCGCCGCCGAGGTTTCGGCCAACGAGGCGAAGGCCTCTGTCGTTGGCACGGTCAACAAGGTGATTGCCGACAAGGCGACGCTCCAGTTCACTGCCGTTGTTAGCCAGGCGATCGAGATCGAGCACGCGGACCTCACGCTGACGCTGACCCACGCCAACATCAACGATCTGCGGATCGAACTGATCTCGCCCGAGGGCACGCGGTCGATCGTGCTGGATGCCGGCACCGGCGTGAATTCCGTCGCCAACAACAGCTGGACCTTCGGCACCGATGCGCTGCGCGGAGAGCTGTCGAACGGGACCTGGACGATCAAGATCACGGACACCAAGACCGGTGCGGTCGGCTCGGTCGCCAGCTACAGGCTGGACGTCTATGGCGACGCCCCCTCGGCCAACGACGTCTACCATTACAATGACGAGTTCTTCAAAATGCTCGCGCTCGACCCGGCGCGCGGCACCCTGAAGGATCTGGACGGCGGCATCGACTGGATCAACGCCTCGGCCAATGTCGACAACACGGTGATCAACCTGAATGCGGGCCAAGCCTCGACCTGGGCTGGCAAGACCGCCTTCACGATCGCTTCGGGAACCGTGATCGAGAACGCGGTCACTGGTGACGGCGACGACACCCTGATCGGAAACGCCTCGGCGAACGAGCTGATGGGCATGCGCGGCAACGACGTCCTCGAAGGGCGCGGCGGCGCCGACATCCTGGACGGCGGCACAGGCATCGACACGGCCACCTACGTCTCCTCGACCGTCGGTGTCGACGTCGACATGAAGCGCGCCACGCAGGTCGGCGGCGACGCACAAGGCGATTCTTTCAGGTCGATCGAGAACGTCACCGGCTCGGCCTTCGCCGACGTCCTGCGCGGCGACGACACGTTCAACTTCATCCAGGGCGGCAAGAGCAATGACGTGCTGGAGGGCCGTGGCGGCGCCGACATCCTGGACGGCGGCGAGGGCATCGACACCGCGACCTACGCCTTCTCGATTGTCGGTGTCGATGTCGACATGAAACGCGCCACCCAGCTCGGCGGCGAGGCCCAAGGCGATACGCTGAAGTCGATCGAGAACGTCACCGGTTCGGCCTTCGCCGACGTCCTGCGCGGCGACGACACGTTCAACTTCATCCAGGGCGGCAAGGGCAACGACGTCGTCGAGGGGCGCGGCGGCGCCGACATCCTGGATGGCGGCGAAGGCATCGATATCCTGAGCTACCTCAACTCCGGCGGAGCGATACAGATCAACCTCGCGACCAGGGTCATGACGGGCAACGATGCCGCCGGCGACGTGATCTCCAACTTCGAGAACCTGCAGGGTTCGAGGTTCGGCGACAGCCTGCGCGGCGATGCCGGCGCGAACGTCCTGCGCGGGGAGGCAGGTAACGACACCCTTTACGGGGATGGCGGCGACGATCTGCTTATCGGCGGCGAGGGTAACGACACGCTGTATGGCGGCAACGGCAAGGACATCTTCCAGTTCCTGAAAGCCGAGGGCCTGTACGGCACCGATGTCTGCGCCGATTTCGTCCAGGGCCAGGACAGGATCTCGCTGGTGGGCTATGGGCTCGATTATTCGAAGCTGACCATCACGTCATCGGGTTCCTACTCGTCCGTCGACTTCGCCAGTGACGGCGGCACCATCACCGTTATGACGAGCGCGAGACTTTCGTCCTTCGACTTCTTTTTCCTCTGAGGCGAAACGACAACGGCCGGCCCCGAAGGGCCGGCCGGCGACGTGTCCCGGGTCTCGAAACGCAGGCTCGTCAGAACTGGTACTTCATCGTCGCCTTCACCGTGCGGCCGGGCTCGGTGTAGTAGTCGCGGGCCTGGGCGAGGACGCCGGTGGGGACGTTGACCGCGTCCCAGTACTTGCGGTCGAAGATGTTGTAGACGCCGATCTGGAGCTCGAGGTCTGTGATCTGCGGCAGCGGCTTCCACCAGGCGGTGGCGTTGAAGATCGCATAGCCCGGCGCCTTGAAGCCCTGGGTCGCGCCGGTAGTGGCGGCGACGTCGTTGCGGGCGGAGGCGAGCTTGGTCGAGACCTCGGCCCCCCAGCGCTCCGTGCCATAGGCGATGGCGACGATGCCCTGCATCGGCGGGATCGAGTTCAGATAGGTGTTGTCGTCCTTGTTCTTGCCGCGGGTGTAGGCGAAGGAGCCGCGCACCAGCCAGTTCTCGGCGAAGGCGTATTGCATGTTCGCCTCGAAGCCCTGGATCTCGGCCCGCGTGATGTTGCGGAAGCTGGTGATGCCGCCCTGCGGGTAGAGCCCGCCGACGCCCGGCGCCTGGGTCTGCACCTGCTCGATGAAGTTGCGGTAGTTGGTGTGGAAATAGGTGAACGAGCCGCCGAAGGCCTTGTCGCCGAAGCGGACGCCGACATCGATGCCATTGCCGGTCTCGGGGCGCAGATCCGGGTTGCCGGTGCGCAGATAGGTCGTCGGCGAGCCGAAGCGGCCATAGAGTTCGTTGGCGGTCGGGGCGCGGAAGGTCTTGGCCCATTGCGCGAAGACGGTGACGTCCTTGAGCCAGGGCGTGTTCTTCAAAACCTCGTATTCGAGCCGGATGCGCGGCGACCAGGCCGAGTCGCTCGAGGCGGCGGGCAGGCCGGTCGGGCGCGAGGCGCTGTTGGAATAGGCCGGCGTGTATTGCGGCTTCTCCTCATACCAGTCGTAGCGCAGGCCGGGGGTGATGCGCAGGCGGTTCTCCAGCAGGCCGATCTCGTCCTGGATGTAGAAGCCGGCGAGGCGCCCGTCGACCTTGGGCTGCTCGGCTTGGTTGGTGGGGATGTTGTTGCAGGTCGTGAAGGCGCCCGTGTAGATGCCGGTGGCCGGACGCGTCGGGCAGGCGTCGGAGCCGGCGCTGTACTGCTCCAGGCTCGACATGCGCAGCTCGGTGCCGGCCGTGACCTTGTGCGACAGCATCCCGGTGTTGAAGTTCTTGATGACGTGGCCGTTGAAGCCGTAGGCGTTTTCTTCGTTCTCGTTGTCGCGGGCGTAGAGCCCCATGATGCTGGTGTAGCGATAAGCGTTGGTGAGGTCGTTGCGCTTCAGCCGCTGCCAATAGGCCAGCGCATGGGCCTCGTCGAAGAACGAGCCCGGCAGCTTGTAGTCATAGCTCAGCGAGACGCGGTCGCGCTGGACGTCCTCGCCGGTGCGATAGGCGCCGGGACGGTAGTTGCCGGTCAGCGAGACCGCATTGTCGCGGTTGGAGATCCGGTCCGAGCGCTTGAAGGTCTCGGCGGTCAGGCCGAAGCGGTGCGCCTGATCGTTCGAATACTGGTAGAGCTTGGCGAGGAAGCTGTACTGGTCGAAATCGCGCGGGTTCGGCTCTGTCCGGGCGGCGCCGATCGTCTTCACATTGCCGCGGTTGTCGGTCTCGTGGCCGTTGCGGAAGCCGCCCTGGATCAGCGCCCAGGTGTTGTTGAAGCGTGCGGCGCCCGCCGCGCTGCCGAAGACGGCGCGGTCGGTGCTGTCAAAGCCGGTCTTGGCGAGAGCGCCATAGCTGCGGCCGTTGCGGATGATGTCCTCGGGGTCGAGTGTGCGCACGGCGAGCGCGCCGCCGAGCGAGCCGGCGCCGATCGTGCTGCCGCCGCTGGGGCCGCGCAGCAGGTCGAGCGTCGAGAGCGCGTCGAAATCGAAGGCGGTGGTGCCTCCGCGGTTCAGGCGGGTGTCGATCAGGAAGGGCTGGCGGATGCCGTCCACCGTCGTCAGCACGCGCGCGCCGTCGAGACCGCGGATGTTGAGGCTGTTGTTCTGACGGTTGAAGGTGATGCCGGCCTCGACGCGGGTCGAGAGCTCACTCAGGCTCTGGACCTGCTGTCGGTCGAGCTGTTCTCGCGTGGTGCGCGTCGTCGTCGGGCCGGCGACGAGGGCCTGGCCGGGCGCCGCGCCCTCGACCGTGATCTGGTCGAGCACCACAGGCGCCTCCGCCGCCGGGGCGGCAGGAGAGGTTCGATCGCGCGTCTGCTGCTGCGCCAGAGCCGGTGTCGCCAGCAGCATCACCGCCAGCGTCCCGAGCGCGACACCCTCGCGCAGCCTGCCTGAAGAAATCTCCATCGCCTTTGACCCACCCTTGCCGACGCGGCCAGCCGGAAGGCCGCCGCGTGCCGTACGTTTAAAATGAATATAAACAAGGCCTTGTACGCTCGATAAGGCTGCCTTCGGATATTGATGGAGTCGAAGACTGTCAATCATTGGCCATGCAAAGAACAATCTCCGATGCCGCGAAGACACATTCGTGCAATCGCTCCAATGAAACCTTCGTTTTACATTGTTCTAAAGAGGCGATGTGGGTCGGCGACAGGCGGTGCGGCAGGCTCCCGATCTCGTGAACGATCCGGACGCCGGCGCCGACATCTTCCTGTTGCAACGCAACGGCAGGGTCCCAACATGAGCGTCTGAATCGGAACGCTCCCTAACCATGCTCGACCGCCGCACGATGTTGACAGGATCTGCTGCCATGGCGGCGTCGCTGGCGCTGCCACCCGGCACCGGCCATGCCGCCGAGGCCGATGTGATCGTCATCGGGGCGGGGGCGGCGGGCATCGCGGCCGCCCATCAGCTCAAGGCGGCCGGCCGCCGGGCGATCGTGCTGGAGGGACGGGGCCGGATCGGCGGACGTGCTTTCACCGACGCGTCGCTCGGCCCGGCCTATGATGCAGGCGCGATGTTCATCCACTGGGCCGAGCGCAACCCTTGGGTCCAGATCGCCCGCGATCTCGGGGTCGCGACCTCCGACGAATCCTGGGGCGGCGGATTTCGCGTCTTCACCGGCGGGCAGCCGATGGCCGATGCCGACCGTCAGAAGCGGCGCGGCGCCTTCGGGCAGATCGACAGGCGGCTCGAGACGGTCGATCTGACGAAGCGCGACGTCTCGATCCGTGATCTGCTGGGCGATCTCGGTCCCGATCTGGCGCCGATCGCATCGTCGGGGCTGCTGCTCTCGATCGGCGAGGAATCGGACAAGATTTCGGCGCGCGACTATCAGCGCCTTTGGGCCGGCGACGATCTGCTCGTGCCCTCCGGCTATGGCAACCTCGTCGCGCGGCATGGCGCCGGACTCGACATCCGCCTGAACCAGCCCGTGAGCGAGATCCGCTGGGACGGGCCGGGCGTCACCGTGACGACGCCGGCAGGGACCCTGCGGGCGCAGGCCTGCATCGTTACGGTACCAGTCGGCGTGCTCAAGGCCGGCGCGATCCGCTTCACGCCGGAACTGCCGGCCCGCACGCGCGATGCGCTCGACGGCATCGGCATGGGGGCGCTGACCAAGATCGCACTGAAGGTCGAGGGCGACCGCTTCGGCATCGCGCCGGGCACCAGCTTCCTGGAAGCCGGCTCGCCGAAGCAGCTGATGAATTTCGACCTGTTTCCCGATGACAAGGACCTGATCGTTGCCTTTTGCGGCGGCGACCATGCGCGCGAGTTGTCTGTCGCCGGCCCGGAGGCGGCGCGCGACCATCTGACGACGCTGCTGTCGACCATGATCGGCTCCGATATCCGCAAGGCGGTGACGGGCATATCCTTCCCGGCCTGGTGGACCGACCCGTTCTCGCGCGGCTCCTATTCCGTGTGCCTGCCGGGCCGGGAGGCGGCGCGCGAGCAGCTGGCCGAGCCGATCGGCGGGCGCCTCTTCATCGCCGGCGAGGCCACGGCCGGCGGCGGCGCCATGACCGTCGGCGGCGCGACGCTGGCGGGCCGCGCGGCGGCCGCGGCCGTGGCGCGGATCAAGGCCTGAGGCGCCGCTACAGCACCAGTTCCCAGTTCTGCCCGACGAGGTCCTGGCCGAAGGAGTGGTGCGTCTCCTGCGCGATCAGCCGGAAACCTTCGGCGACATAGATCGCGCGGGCCGCGTGCAGGATGTCGTTGGTCCAGAGCTGCATGCGCCGGTAGCCGGCCGCCCGCGCGAAGTCGATCGCCCTGCGCACCAGCGCTTTGCCGAGGCCGAGCCCGCGTCCCGGCCGGTCGACGATGACCATGCGCAGCTTCGCGACCTCGTCGCTCTCGCGCATCACGAAGGCCGAGCCGAGGATCTGCCCGTCACGCTCGGCGATCAGCCCCTGTTCCAGGCCGGGTTGGAATGCACGCAGGAAGCCGGCGGCGATCTCGGCGACGAAGGCCTCGAATTCGATGTCCCAGCCATAGTCCTCGGCATAAATCCGGCCATGGGCGGCGATCACCCAGCCGATATCGCCGGGGCGGTGAGGGCGGATGACGGCCGCAGCGGCCTTTACCGCCGAAGTGTTCGAGAGCAGCGTCTCGGCATCGGTCAGCGCCGTCACCAGCCGGCCGCGCTGCGTCTCGTCGAGCGTCCGCAGCCGCTCGGCGGCTTCCGTTTGCGAGGCCTCGTCGAGAGGGCGGAAGACGGCGTGCCCGGCCTCGCTCAGGCGCAATGACAGGGCGCGCCCATCGGCGGCTGAGCGCTCGCGCAGCAGCCAGCCTTCCGCGGCGAAGCGCTTCAGGATGCGCGAGAGATAGGCGGGGTCGAGCCCGAGCTCCTTCGCCAGATCGCCCGCAAGCCAGCCATCGCGCCGGGCGAGTTCGTAGAGCACGCGGGCTTCGGTCAGGGTGAAGCCCGAGCCGTGCAGGCTGCCACTCAGGGCGCCAATGAGGCGGGTGTGGAAGCGGTTGAAGCGGCGCAGCGCCGCGACGGCGCTTTCGAGATCGGACATAGCAGCACCCTCCGCCACTCATCTCGACTGATATAATGGACTGAGTCAACTAAATTGGATGGGGACCGTTTCCGTTTTCTTGACGGTCCCTTAACCGGGCTCTGGCGGAATCGGCGCCTTCGTCACGCTCCCGGGCCGCTCGCGCATGCAGGTCGATCTTCTGGCCGGAACCACGCATCGTCCCGCCGTGCTGGCGCGGCCGGTGCCGACGATCCTCGTCTTCGATTCCGGGCTGGGCGGGCTGACCGTGCTGGCGCGCGTGGGAGAGGCCTGCCGCGGCGCCGATATCGTCTATGCCGCTGACGATGCCGGCTTTCCCTATGGCCGGCTGGAGGAGGGGGCGCTGGTCGCCCGCGTGCTGGTCGTGATGGAGCGGCTCGTCGCCCTCCACCATCCCGATCTCGTGGTGATCGCCTGCAATACGGCCTCAACGCTGGTGCTGCCGGCGCTGCGGGCGCGCTTCGCCATTCCCTTCGTCGGCACCGTGCCGGCGATCAAGCCAGCCGCCGCCGCGACGCGCTCGGGGCTGATCTCGGTGCTGGCGACGCCCGGCACCGTGGCGCGCGACTACACGCGCGGGCTGGTCTCGACCTATGCCGCAGGATGCGACGTCACGCTGGTCGGCGCGACGGGGCTTGCCGCTCTGGCCGAGGCCGCCTTGAGGGGCGAGCGGGTCGATGATGCCGCCATCGCCGCCGAGATCGCGCCCTGCTTCGTCGAGCGGGACGGGCGGCGCACCGATGTGGTGACGCTGTCGTGCACGCATTATCCGCTGCTGCTGGAGCCGATGCGGCGTGTCGCGCCCTGGCCGGTGGAATGGATCGACCCGGCACCGGCGATCGCGCGGCGCGTGCTGCAACTGCTCGGGGCCGATGCCGCAGCCGAACGGGCGGGCGGGCACGACGCTGTCGCTGTCTTCACCGCGGGCACCGGCATGACCGGCCCGCTGCGTATCGCGCTGGCGGGCCGCGGGCTGGCCGAGGTGCTGATCGAGCCGATGCCGCTCGTCAGCTGAGGCCAAGCCTCAGGCGAAGCGCGCCGGCGCAAACGGCGTCGGATCGACGAAGACCTTCTGGCCCGTGACCATCTCCGCGATCATACGGCCGGTGACGGCGGCCAGCGTCAGCCCGTGATGGGCGTGGCCGAAGGAGAACCATAGGCCCTTGTGCTTCGGTGCCGGGCCAATGATCGGCATCATGTCTGGCGTGCAGGGGCGGCGGCCGAGCCAGGGCTCGGGATCGATCCGCTCGCCGAGCGGGAAGAGGGTGCGGGCGATCGGCTCGGCGCGCTCGAGCTGGACCGGCGTCTTCGGTGCGTCGCGGTCGGCAAATTCGGCGCCGGTGGTCAGGCGGATTCCCTGCTGCATCGGCGCCAGGAAATAGCCGCGCTCGGTGTCGAGCACCGGGTGGTTCAGCACCGCATTGCCCTGCGCCTTGTAGTGCATGTGGTAGCCGCGCTTGACCGCCAGCGGCAGATTGTAGCCGAGCCTGCGGGAGAGCACGTCCGCCCAGGGGCCGAGTGCGACGACGACATCGCGGGCCTTGACCGTCGTGCCATCGGCGAGCGTGACGCTCCACTCCGCGCCCTCTTGCGCGAGCGTGCCGGCATCGCCGAGCGCGAGCTTGCCGCCGAGTTCCTCGAAGCGCGCGACATAGGCCTTGGACAGGTCCAGCGGGTCGATCACGGTGACCGGGTCGGTCCAGTGCAGGCCGCCAATCAGGCTGTCATGGTCGAGATGGGGCTCCTCGGCCTTCAACGTCGCCATGTCGAGTGGCCTGTAGTTGAGGCCAAAATCCCGGTTCCAGCGCGCGGCCTCGGCCAGGCGCTCGTCCTGCTGGGCGGCGGTGCGGAACACTTTCATCCAGCCCTTCCGGCGCAAAAGCCCGGTGGCGCCGGCTTCCTGCGCGAGCGCGTCATGCTCGCTGACGCAATGCTCGATCAGCGTGGCGTATTTATGCGCGATCGCCTCGTGCTGGGAGGCGCGCGAATGCATCCAGTAAGACCACAGGAAGGGCGCGAGCTTGGGGATGGCGCTCCAGTGGTAATGCGCGTCGATGGTGTTGTTCATCGCGTAGCGGATCAGCGCGCCGAAATCATGCGGGAAGCCGTAGGGGTAGACGCCCTCGCGCTGGATCAGCCCGGCATTGCCGTAGCTGGTTTCCTCGCCCGGGCCGCGCTTGTCGACGAGCAGGACCGAGCGGCCCGCTTTCTGCAGGTGCAGCGCCACCGAGATGCCGACGATGCCTGCCCCGAGAACGATCGTATCCGTCGCCATGATCCGCTCCTGCCCGCCAAACTCATGCAAAAATAGCCGTTCGCCGCGGCTTGTCAGCGGCGTGGTGGGATTTTGCGTGGTTGCGCGCCAAGTTTCGCAAGATTTGCGCCAGCGGCTGCCGCTGCGTCCCCGCAAGCCGGCAAACGGCCTTCGTCGCGCAATTTCCTGCGGACGCAGAGGGGGGCTGTTACAGGCGTGGGTGACGGGTGCGCGTCGATCGGCCAGTGTCGGGCTCCCGCCGGCCGTCAGAGTCTCCCGCCTCCATGCTCACGCGCATCGCTGCTTCACTGGCCGCCGGCCTCGCCTGGCTCGGGCGCTACGGCACGCAGGGCTTCGCTCTCTCGATCTTCCTGGGGCTGGCGCTGCCGCAATTTTCGGCGGCCGCGCGCCCGCTTCTGCCCGTGACGATCTTCTGCTTCACCACCATCGTTTTCATGCGCGCCGATGTGGCGATCATCGCCGGGCTGCTGCGCAGCCCGGGCAAGCTGAGCCTGACCTGCCTGTGGATGGTGGCCGCGCCCGTCGTCGTGATCGGCGGGGCGTTCCTGATCGTGGGGCGGGACGCGATCGATCCCGGCCTGCTGCTGGGGCTCGCCATCCTGGCGGCGGCGCCCCCGATCATGTCCTCGCCGGCCGTGGCGCTGATCTACGGGTTCGAGCCTTCACTGATCATCGCCGGCGTCATCATCACCACGGTCGCCAGCCCGGTCGTCGCGCCGATGCTGGTGGAACTGCTGGCGGGGGCCGCCGTGCCGCTCGACCGATGGGCGCTGACGCTGCGGCTGGTCTTCTTCGTCGGCGGCGGCATGGCGGCGGCCGCGATCCTGCGATGGGCGCTCGGCATGGCGCGCATCAAGGCGATGAAGGCCAATCTCGATGGCTTCGGCGTGCTGATGTACTTCACCTTCGCCATTGCGGCGATGGATGGCGTCACGAACGCCGCCTTCGACAACCCTTCGCGGGTCAGCGGTTTCCTCGCCTGCGCCTTCGCCGTCTCGATCATCGGGCTGGTCGTCAGTTATCTCGCCCTCCGCTTCCTGCGCCGGTCGGAGCGCTTCATGGTCGGCTACGGCGCCGGCCAGCGGAATATGGGCATGATCGTCGCGGCGCTCGGGGCCGGCGTGCCGCCCTCGACCTTCCTGTTCTTCGCGCTGGCGCAGTTCCCGATCTATCTGATGCCCTGGCTGCTGAGCGGCTTCGCGGGGCGGATCCGGCGCAGCGAGGCGGCTGCTGACGGGGCCTGACGGCGGACCCTGCGAGGGTCGCTCCGTTCCATCGGAGTTGCCCCATGATCACCCTTTATAGCGGCCCGCTCAGCCTGTTCTCCCGCAAGGTCGAGATCGCGCTGCGCGAGAAAGGGCTGCCCTTCGAGCGGGTGATGGTGCCGTTCAACCAGACGACGGGCTACGCTCCGAAGCACCCGGAGGTGCTGGCGCTCAATCCGAAGGGCCAGGTGCCGGTGCTGAACGATGCCGGGCTCGTGCTCTACGATTCCACGGTGATCGTCGAATATCTCGACGAGGCCTATCCCGAGATCCCGCTCTACCCGCAGGCTCCCGCCGAGCGTGCCCGCTGTCGGCTCAACGAGCTCTTCGCCGACGAGATCCTGCTGCAGGCGCTGAAGCCGCTGATGCACCGCACCGGGCCCATCGCCGCCGATCCGATCCGGCGGGCGGCGCGTGAGGCCGACGCGCTGATCGCGGAGGAGGCGCTCGCCGGCCATCACGCCCGGCTGGAGGAGAGGCTGGCGGGGCGCGAATTCTTCGGGCCGATGCTGTGTGCCGCCGACATCGCCCTGTTCATGGGGCTGCTCTTCGGCCGGCGGCTGGGCGGGCCGTCCTTCGCCGGACATCCCGGCCTGTCGGGCTGGTTTTCAAGGCTGCGCGAGCGGCCGGCCTTCGCGCTGGTCGCAGCCGAGATCGCCGAAGCCGACCGGCGGCTCTCGGTCCCCGTCATCATGCGCTGAGCTTTCGGCCGTCGCGGGGCCGGGGCTTCGAATCCGCAATTCCCTTCGCCGGGTCCATGCTTTAAACCGCGCGGCATGAGCGCCCCCATCCGCATCGCCCCCTCAATCCTCTCGGCCGACTTCGCCAAGCTCGGCGAGGAGGTGCGCGCGATCGATGCGGCCGGCGCCGACTGGATCCATTGCGACGTGATGGACGGGCATTTCGTGCCCAACATCACCTTCGGGCCCGACGTGCTGAAGGCGATCCGCCCGCACACGACCAAGTTCTTCGACGTGCATCTGATGATCGCGCCGGTCGACCCCTACATCGAGGCCTTCGCCAAGGCGGGTCCCGACCTGATCTCCTTCCATATCGAGGCCGGCCCGCACCCGCACCGGACGCTGCAAGCGATCAGGGGCGCAGGGCAAGCAGGCCGGCATCGTGCTCAACCCCGGTACGCCGGCCTGCATGGTCGAGCCGCTGCTGGACGATCTCGACCTGATCCTGCTGATGACGGTGAATCCCGGCTTCGGTGGGCAGAGCTTCATCCATTCCGTGCTGCCGAAGATCGCGCAGGTGAGGGCGATGATCGGCGAGCGGCCGATTTCGCTGGAGATCGACGGCGGGGCGACGGTCGAGACCGCGCCGCTGGCGGCCAAGGCCGGTGCCGACGTGTTCGTCGCCGGTTCTGCCGTGTTCAAGGGCGGGCCTTCCGCCTATGCCGGCAATATCGCCGCGATCCGTGGGGCGGCCGAGGCTGCGCGCGGGGACTGGGTTTGAGATTGTAGTTCAGCCCTCATCCTGAGGAGCCGCGAAGCGGCGTCTCGAAGGATGTTCCAGAGGGCGTCTTCTGGAGCATCCTTCGAGACGCACTCCTGCGGAGCGCTCCTCAGGATGAGGGCTCGTGTGATGACAAGGACGAGACGATGATCCCGCGCTATTCCCGCCCCGAGATGGTTGCCATCTGGGAGCCGCAGACCCGGTTCAAGATCTGGTTCGAGATCGAGGCGCATGCGACCGACAAGCTCGCCGAGCTCGGCGTCGTGCCGAAGGAGGCCGCCGCGACGATCTGGGCCAAGGCGAAAGACGCCACGTTCGACGTCGCCCGCATCGACGAGATCGAGCGCGTCACCAAGCATGACGTCATCGCCTTCCTGACGCATCTGGCCGAGATCGTCGGCCCCGAGGCGCGCTTCGTCCACCAGGGCATGACCTCGTCGGACATCCTCGACACGACGCTGTCAGTGCAGCTGGCGCGGGCGACGGACATCCTCATTGCCGATGTCGATGCGCTGCTGGCCGCGATCAAGCGGCGCGCCTTCGAGCACAAATTTACCCCGACGATCGGCCGCTCGCACGGCATCCATGCCGAGCCGGTGACCTTCGGGCTCAAGCTCGCCCAGGCCTATGCAGAGTTCGACCGCTGCCGCGCCCGGCTCGTGGCGGCGCGCGCCGAGATCGCGACCTGCGCGATTTCGGGTGCGGTCGGCACCTTCGCCAATATCGACCCGAGCGTCGAAGCCTATGTCGCCGAGCAGATGGGGCTGTCCGTCGAGCCCGTCTCGACGCAGGTCATCCCGCGCGATCGGCATGCGATGTATTTCGCCACGCTGGGTGTCGTCGCCTCAAGCGTCGAGCGGCTGGCGACCGAGATCCGGCATCTGCAGCGCACCGAGGTCTATGAGGCGGAAGAGTTCTTCTCGGCCGGCCAGAAGGGCTCCTCGGCGATGCCGCACAAGCGCAACCCGGTCCTGACCGAGAACCTGACGGGCCTCGCCCGCCTGGTGCGCGGCATGGTCGTGCCGGCGCTGGAGAACGTCGCGCTCTGGCATGAGCGCGACATCTCGCATTCTTCGGTCGAGCGCATGATCGGCCCCGACGCCACCGTGACGCTGGATTTCGCCCTGGCGCGACTGACCGGCGTCATCGATAAGCTGCTGATCTATCCGCAGAACATGCGCAAGAACCTCGACAAGCTCGGCGGCCTGCACAATTCGCAGCGCGTGCTGCTGGCCCTGACGCAGGCCGGTGCCAGCCGCGAGGAAAGCTATTCGCTGGTCCAGCGCAATGCGATGCGGACCTGGGAGCACGGCGAGGACTTCCTCACCAACCTCAAGAAGGATGCCGAGGTCACGGCCCGGCTTTCAGCCGCCGAGCTCGAGGCGATGTTCGACGAAGGCTACCACTTCAAGCATGTCGACACGATCTTCGCCCGGGTGTTCGGGGAGGTCTGAGCGCCGATGCGGATTGCGGTCCTCGCGGATATCCACGGCAATTTCGACGCGCTCGAAGCGGTCGTCGAGGATCTGGAGCGGACGCGGCCCGACCTTGTGGTCAATCTCGGCGACAGTCTGTCGGGTCCGCTGAAGCCGCGCGAGACGGCCGATCTGCTGATGTCGAAGGACTGGCTGACGGTTCGCGGCAATCACGACCGCTACCTGATCGAGCGGCCGTTCAACCAGCTCGGCGCATCCGACAGGGCGGCAGCCGAAGAGATGGCGCCGGAGCATTTCGACTGGCTGCGTTCGCTGCCGTTCTCGACGCGGGCGGCCGAGGATGTGGTGCTGTTCCATGCGACGCCGAGCGACGACAACACCTATCTGATGGAGCAGGTCCGGGGTGGGCGCTCCGAGATGCGTCCCCCGACCGAGGTGGCGGCCGATCTCGCCGGCATCGACGCCGGGCTCATCCTGTGCGGGCATTCGCATATCGCGCGGGTGATGGAGCTTCCCGATGGGAGGTGCGTCTTCAATCCCGGCAGCATCGGCCAGCCGGCCTATGACGATATCGCACCCGAGCCGCATGTCATGCAGGCCGAGAGCCCGCATGCGCGCTACGGCATCGCCAAGCGCGGCCGCGCGGGCTGGCGGTTTACCTCTGTCGCGCTTCGCTACGACTGGCACGGCGCCGCTGCCCTCGCCCTTGCGCGCGGACGAGGCGACTGGGCGCATGCCTTGTCGACTGGTCTTGCCCTGAAGCCGCACTGATCGAACCATGAAAACCTCCGACACCGACATCCTCATCGTTCCCGGCTGGTCCGGTTCCGGTCCCGATCACTGGCAGAGCCGCTGGGTCGCCAAGCTCTCGACCGCGCGTGTGGTCGAGCAGGAGGACTGGCACAAGCCGTCGCATCTCTGGGCGGAGCGCATCGTGGCGGCGGTGCGGGCGGCGGCGCGGCCGGTCGTCCTGGTCGGGCATTCCTGCGGCGTCAGCGCGATCGCGCATGCGGCCGAGCATCTGCACGCCGGCGAGGTGACTGGCGCCTTTTTGGTGGCGCCTGCGGCCGAGCGCGCCAAGCGCGAGTTGCCGGGGATGACACCGGCCTTCGCCGCGCACCGGCGCAAGACGCTGCCCTTCCGCAGCGTGCTGATCTCCAGCAGCAACGATCCCTACTGCACGCCCGAAGAGGCGAAGGAACTGGCGCAGGCCTGGGGCGCGGAGTACGTCGACGCCGGCGAGAGCGGGCACCTCAACACCGAATCCGGGCACGGCCCGTGGCCCGACGGCCTGCTGCGTTTCGCGGGCTTTCTCAGGAGCTTGACGGCGGTTCCGCAGAAACCGATTCAGGGCTGAGGCAGGCCGCGTTGACAGTGCGTCATGCTCGGGCTTGACCCGAGCCTCTCTCAACGGACGCGGCTTAAGCGCGTCACCTTCCAGAGATTCTCGGGTCTGCGCTTTCGCTTCGCCCGAGAATGACGTCCTCCCCCAAAACAAAACCGCCCCGGCTTTCACCGGGGCGGTCTCGTTTCACGCTCTGAGGCGATCAGCTGTCGAGATCAATTCTCGACGTAGGTGATCTTGCCGTCGGCGCCCTTCTTCCAGGTGTACATGGTGTAGTCGGGGCGGGTGATGTCGCCCTTCTTGTCGAAGGCGATGTCGCCGATGACGGTCTTGACGGCCGCGCCGCCACGGAGCGCCTCGGAGATCTTCTTGGGATCGACCGAGTTCGCGCGCTTGGCGCCTTCCGCCATGATCTGGACGGCGGCGTAGCTGTAGAGCGTGTAGGCCTCGGGCTTGAAGTTCTTGGCCTCGAACTTCTTGACGATGGAGGCGGCCTCCGGGCGCTTCTGCGGATCCGGCGGGAAGGTCATCAGCGTGCCTTCGACGCCGGGGCCGCCGATCGTGGCGAACTCGTCGGTGGTGATGCCGTCGCCGGAGATCAGCACGGCCTTGACGCCCTGGTCGCGCATCTGGCGCACGATCAGGCCGCCCTCGGTGTGCAGGCCGCCCCAGTAGACGAACTCGGCACCGACCGACTTGATCTTGGAGATGAGCGCCGAGAAATCCTTCTCGCCGGCGTTCACGCCCTCATACAGCACGTCCTTGATGCCGGCCTTGGTCAGGCCCTTGCGGGTCTCGTCGGCGAGGCCCTGGCCATAGGTCGTCTTGTCGTGGATGACCGCGATCTTCTTGTCCTTGAAGTTCTTGGCGATGTAGGCCGCGGCGACCTCGCCCTGCTGGTCGTCGCGACCGCAGGTGCGGAAGACGTTCCAGAGGCCGCGCTCGGTGATCTTCGGGTTGGTGGCCGAAGGCGAGATCATCAGGATGCCGTTCTCGGCATAGACTTCGGACGCCGGCATGGTGACGCCGGAGTTGAAGTGGCCGACCACCCATTTGACGCCGTCGCCGACGAACTTGTTGGCGACCGAGACGCCCTGCTTGGGATCGGAGACGTCGTCGCCGACCGAGACGGTGATCTTCTGGCCGAGGACGCCGCCGGCGGCGTTGATGTCCTCGACGGCCTGCTCCGTCCCGTTCTTCAGCTGCGCACCGAAGGCGGCGTTGGGGCCGGTGATCGGGCCGGCGACGCCGAGCTTGATCTGGGCGTTGGCCACGCCGGAGAAGGCGAGGACCGCGCCGAGCGCGATGCTGCTCAACAGCAGTTTCTTCATGAGATGAGACTCCCCTGCATTGTCGTCATGAACGGGCGGTCATTGCTCGCCCGTCTCGGCGCGGATGTCACCGTGGCACGCAGTGTTGCGCGTTTTCCAGGGTCTGTCACGCGTCAAGCTCGCTGCCTTCTCAGGCCAATTCGTCTTTGATTTCAACGCCGGGCCGGGGCTTCCAGCCGAAGGGGCCGGTGCGCTCGAAGAGCCAGCGATACTGCGTCGTCATCTGCCGGGCGCGGTGGTAGCGCCAGCCGGCGAAACCGAAGCCCATCAGGATGATCGTGTCGACCAGGTAGTAGTGCAGCGTCAGCAGCGTCGCCTCGAACAGGGCGAAGTGGATGAAGCGCACAACCAGCCCGAGCACGAGGATGTAGACGACGAGCTGGGCATTGGGCTTCCAGGTCAGGGCGATGGCGCGCCCCGTCATCCAGGCGAGCCAGCCGCCCATCACCACCGTGACCAGCAGGAAGAGCCAGATCGTCGGTTCTTCGTAGAGGATGCCCTGCATGTCAGTGCCTCCCGCCTTCGAGGTAGGCGGCGCGAACCTGCGGATTGGCCAGCAGCTCCTGACCGGTGCCGCTCATGGTGACGACGCCGTTGACCATGACATAGCCGCGATGGGCGAGCTTGAGCGCGTGGAAGGCGTTCTGCTCGACCAGGAAGACGGTGAGCCCCTGGGTGCGGTTGAGCTCGCGGATCGCCTCGAAGATCTGCTTGACGATCAGCGGGGCGAGGCCGAGCGAGGGCTCGTCCAGCAGCAGCAGCTTAGGGCGGGCCATCAGGGCGCGCGCGATCGCCACCATCTGCTGCTCCCCGCCCGACAGCGTGCCGCCACGCTGCTGCAGGCGCTCGCGGATGCGCGGGAAGAGAGTGCAGATCTTCTCGAGGTCCTCGTCGAAATGGGAGAGGTCGCGCAGCGCCGCCCCCATCTGGAGGTTCTCGAAGACGGTCATGCGCGGGAAGATGCGGCGGCCTTCCGGCGACTGGGCGATGCCGAGCCGCGCGATCAGATGGCTCGGCATCCTGGTGATGTCGCGGCCTTCATAGGTGATCGTGCCCTCGCGGGCCTGCGGGTTGCCGAAGATCGTCATCATCAGCGTCGACTTGCCGGCGCCGTTGGCGCCGATCAGCGTGACGATCTCGCCCTGGCGGACGTCCATGTCGACGCCCTTGAGGGCGATGATCTTGCCGTAATAGGTCTTGACGCCGCGCACGCTGAGCAGCGGCTGGCCCTGCGACGGCGCGGCCGCCTGCGGGCCGGTCTGGGTCTGCACGAGGGTTTCGGTCACGCGATGCCGACCTCCGCTTCGGCGGCCTCGACCTCGTCGTCGTCGACGCCGAGATAGGCCGCGATCACCTTCGGATCGGCCTGCACCTCCGCCGGGGTGCCGTCCGCGATCTTGGTGCCGTAATCGAGCACCACGACATGGTCCGAAATCTCCATCACCACCGACATGTCGTGCTCGATGAGCAGCAGCGCCGTGCCGAGGTCCTGGCGGATCGAGAGCAGCAGCGTGTTGAGGTCATGGCTCTCGCGCGGGTTGAGGCCGGCGGCCGGCTCGTCGAGGCAGAGCAGGACCGGGTCGGTGCACATGGCGCGCGCGATCTCGAGGCGGCGCTGGTCGCCATAGGGCAGGTCGGCAGCCGGGTCGTCGGCGCGGTCGATCAGGTTGATCTTCTCGAGCCAGAACTTGGCCTTGTCGATCGCTTCCTTCTCGCGCGCCTTGTAGCCGCCGATGCCGAGGACCCCGAGGAACGTGTAGCCGGAGGCGATCATCAGCGGGTTGTGCTGCGCGACCAGCAGGTTCTCCAGCACGGTCATGCCGCCGAAGAGCCGGATGTTCTGGAAGGTGCGGGCGACCTTGGCCTTCCAGCTGATCTGGAAGTCCGGCATGCGCTCGAGCAGATGGCTCGCGCCACTGTCCTGCGTCAGCGTCATCATTCCTTCGGTCGGCTTGTAGAAGCCGGTGATGCAGTTGAAGACGGTGGTCTTGCCGGCGCCGTTGGGGCCGATCAGCGCGGTGATGTCGCCCTTGCGCGCCTCGAAGGAGAGGTCGTTGACGGCGGTCAGGCCGCCGAAGCGCATCGTGACGTGCTCGACCTGAAGCAGCGGCCGGCCCTGGGAGGAAACGGTCGTCATCAGCCGTGCCCCTCCTGAACCATGTCTGCCGAGATCGACTTCTTCTCCTTGAGGAAGGCGGTGGGTTCGCGGGTCGAGATCAGGCCGCGCGGCTTCCAGATCATGATGACGACCATGGCGAGACCGAAGATCAGCATGCGGTATTTGGTCGGGTCGAAATCATTGCCGAAGACCGCCTTCAGCCAGTCCAGCTCGCGCAGCAGCTCGGTGCCGCCGATCATCACGATCGCGGCGATGGCGCAGCCCCAGAGCGAGCCCATGCCGCCGAGCACGACGATGGCCAGGATCACCGCCGATTCCATGAAGACGAAGGATTCCGGCGAGATGAAGCCCTGCCGCGCCGAGAAGAAGGCGCCAGCAAAGCCGCCGAACATGGCGCCGATCGAGAAGGCGGTGAGCTTGGTCGAGGTCGTGTTGATGCCGAGCGAGCGGCAGGCGATCTCGTCCTCGCGCAGGGCCTCCCAGGCGCGCCCGACCGGCAGGCGGCGCAGGCGCAGCGTCACGAAGGCGGTCAGCAGGGCCAGCGCCAGGATCAGGTAGTAGAGGAAGATGGTGCGGTAGAGCGGCGAGAATTCGAGCCCGAACACGGCGGCGAAGCCGGTGTCGCTGGCGTTGAAGGGAATGCCGAAGAAGGTCGGGCGCGGGATGCCGGAAATTCCGGCATAGCCGCCGGAGAACTCGACCCAGTTGATCAGGACGAGGCGGATGATCTCGCCGAAGGCGAGCGTCACGATCGCCAGGTAGTCGCCGCGCAGGCGCAGGACCGGGAAGCCGAGCAGCATGCCCCAGAAGGCCGCGAGGATGCCCGACAGCGGCAGCAGGATCCAGAAGGAGAGGCCGAAATTCTTGGCCAGCAGCGCGTAGGAATAGGCGCCCACCGCATAGAATGGCGACATAGCCGAGATCGAGCAGGCCGGCGAGGCCGACGACGATGTTCAGCCCCCACCCCAGCATCACATAGATCAGGATCTGGATGCCGAAATTGTCGATCCATTTCAGCGCGCCGCCCCAGCCCGCCAGATTGATCGCGATGATCGGGAAGGTAACGAGGAAGCCCAGGCCAAAGAGCGATAACAGCCGCGAGTGGCGCTGGAAGAAGGCGAAGGTGCCCTTCGGCAGGAAGCGCACCAGCGACTGGCGGCTCGCCTTGGTCTGCTGGCGCAGGGCGACGACGAAGCGGCCGACGAAGACGATGGCGACCGCCCAGGCCACCGCGTCCCAGCGCGGGTCCAGAACCAGGACATTGTCCATGTTCTGGCGCGTGCCCCAGGCGATGATGGGGATGCACAGGCCGAAGGTGACCAGCGCTGCGAAGCCGGCCTCCTTGAAGGCGGCGCCGTAGTCGTGCTGCGGGGCGGCCGGAGCCGTCGCTTTTGTGGCGGGTGCGGCCATGGGCTCAGACCTTCTCGACTTCGGGGCGGCCGAGCAGGCCCGAGGGCATGAAGACCAGCACGATCGCCAGGATGCAGAAGGCGGCGACGTCCTTGTAGTCGATGGTGAAATAGGCCGACCACATCACCTCGATCAGGCCGATCAGCAGGCCGCCGATGACGGCGCCAGGCAACGAGCCGATGCCGCCAAGCACGGCTGCCGTGAAGGCCTTCACCCCGGGGATGAAGCCGTCATTGAAGCTGACGACGCCGTAAAGCACGAGGTACATCACGCCCGCGACGGCTGCGAGCGCTGCGCCCATGACGAAGGTGATCGAGATCGTGCGGTCGACGTCGATGCCCAGCAGGGCGGCCATCTTGCGGTCCTGCTCGCAGGCGCGCTGGGCCCGGCCGAGCGGCGTCTTCTGCACGATGTACCAGAAGGCGGCCAGCAGCACCGCGGTCGTCACGATGATGACGATCTGCTTGTAGGAAATCTGGACCGAGTAGGTCGCGCTCTCGATCAGCGTGATCGACTTGTTGAGCATGGGCGGCGTCGACTTGTTGCGCGGGCCCTGCACGACCTGGACGAAGTTCATCAGGAAGATCGACATGCCGATCGCCGAGATCAGCGGGGCAAGGCGGAAGGAGCCGCGAAGGGGCCGGTAGGCGACGCGCTCGATCGCCCAGTTCCACAGCGAGGTGAAGAACATCGCCAGCACCAGCACGAAGATCAGCGCGACCACGATCAGCCCCGCCCCGAACCAGGAGGCGATCAGCATGAAGAAGATCAGCGCGATGAAGGCCGACAGCATGAAGATGTCGCCATGCGCGAAGTTCACCATGCCGATGATGCCGAAGACCATCGTGTAGCCGATGGCGATGAGGCCGTAGATCGACCCCAGGGTCAGCCCGTTGATGAGCTGCTGCAGGAACACTTCCATGGACGACGCAGACCCCTTGAACCCGCTCCCGTTCTCTTGAGCCGGCATGACGCCGACGCATGCGAGATGCGATCACCATGCAGAGCTACCAACGCCTTGCCATTTGGACAATCGCGCCCGGCCATAAAACTGTCAAAAGCAATCTGCGGCGAATTGCCCGACAAATGGGCAGTGCAGTCTGCGGCGCCGCGCCGATTTCACGCAAGATGATTGTGTTTGGGGCAGGGTGCGGCGGTGGCGCTCCGCCGCCGGCCCCTGCTGGGAGGGCGTGACGGACCGGCGTTCAGGGCCGATCGGTCACAAGGAAACCATGGGCGAGCGGGTCGCGGTCGTCGATGAAGATCGTGTTGTAGCCGGTCATCCGGGCCCAGCCCTCGATCGAGGGGATGATGCCCTCGAAGGGGCCGACCTGGGCGGTCGCTTCGACCCGACCGCGGAACATCGTGCCGATGATGCTCTCATGCACGAAATCGTCGCCGACCTGGAGCTTCCCCTGCGCTGCCCACTGCGCCATGCGCGAAGAGGTGCCGGTGCCGCAGGGCGAGCGGTCGATCGCCTTGTCGCCGTAGAACACGGCGTTGCGGGCATGGGCCTCCGGCTTGGTGGGCGCGCCCGTCCATAGGATGTGGGAGAGCCCGTTGATCGCCGGGTTCTCAGGGTGGATGAACTCGTACTTGGCGTTCAGCGCGGCGCGTAGCTTCGGGCTCCAGCGCTGGATGTCGGAGGGGTTGATGTCGGCGATGTCGCGGAACGCGTCCTGCGGATCGACGATCGCATAGAAATTGCCGCCATAGGCGACGTCGACGGTGACCTCGCCGAGCTCCTCGATCTCCGCGGTCAGGCCCGTGGCGTGGAGATAAGAGGCGATGTTGGTGATGCGGACATTGTCGACATAGTCGCCATTGCGGGTGTAGCGCGCCGTTACCAGCCCGGCGGGCGTGTCGATGCGCAACACGCCCTCCTCACGCGGGGTGACGAGGCCGCGCTCCAGCGCCATCGTCACCGTGCCGATGGTGCCGTGGCCGCACATCGGCAGGCAGCCGGAGGTCTCGATGAAGAGGAAGGCGATGTCGGCATCGTTGCGCGTGGGGGGGTAGAGGATCGAGCCTGACATGACGTCGTGGCCGCGCGGCTCGAACATCAGCCCGGTGCGGATCCAGTCATACTCCGCGAGGAAATGGGCCCGCTTCTCGACCATGTTGGCGCCCTTGAGCGGCGGGGCGCCGCCCGCGACCATGCGCACCGGATTGCCGCAGGTGTGGCCGTCGACGCAGAAAAAGGTGTGGGTGCTCATCGGCTTGGCTCGGTCGGTTGGCGGATTGATTCAAAAGCGCTGCGGGCTGAAAGGGGCGAGGTCGATGGCGGGTCCGCGCCCCGCGACCAGCGCCGCCACGAGATCGGCCGTCACGGTCGACTGCGTCATGCCGTAATGGCCGTGGCCGAAGGCGTAGACGACATGGGGGTTGCGGCTCGCCTTGCCGATGACCGGCAGCGAGTCGGGCATGGAGGGGCGGAAGCCCATCCAGAGCGTGCCGGATTCGAAGGCCGGCAGCCCGTCCACGAACTGGCTCGCCTTGTCGTAGAGGATCCTGGTGCGAGCGTGGTTGGGGGCCGCTTCCAGCCCGCCGAACTCGACCGCTCCGCCAATGCGCAGGCCGCTCTCCAGCGGCGTCATGACAAAGCCGTGGCCCTCGAAACCGATAGGCCGCGTGGTCAGCCCGGTCACGCCGGGAAAGCTGACATTGTAGCCGCGCTCGGTGTCGAGCGGAACCTTGTCGCCGAGCGCCGCCGCCAGCGGCTTCGACCAGGCGCCAGCCGCGACGACCGCGCGGTCGACGACGCGCTGGAAGCCGTCGGCGCCGATCAGGGCAGGGCGCTCGCCGGTCGAGATATTGGTGATGGCTGCCTTCTCGAAGACCGCGCCGCGGGCGAGCGCCGCCTCGAACAGCGCGAGCGTGAGCTGCAGCGGGTCGCTGATATGGGCGGTGTCGGGGTGGAAGGCCGCGCCGACGAACCCGCCTTTCAGAGCCGGCTCGAACTGACGCAGTTCCTCAGGGCCGATCATCTCGACGGTGATGCCGAACTCCGCCTGACGCTTCGCGATCCCGCGCGCCTCCTCGAAGGCCCCGCGCTCGGTGAAGGCATAGAGCCCGCCCTTGCGGTGGATATGGCTCTCGAGGCCGGCATGCTTGGCGCGCGCCATCCAGGCGGGCAGGGCGCGCTGCTGCAGGGCGCCGATGCCCTGGATCGAGCGCTCATAAGCCTCTGGCCGCGCTGCCAGCACGAAGCGCAGCAACCAGGGCAGGAGTTTCGGGAAATAGGCCGGGCGGATTGCCAGCGGGCCGAGCGGGTCGAGCAGGAATTTCGGCACCTGCCTGAGGATCTTCGGGCTGGCGATCGGCAGGATGTCGGTATGGGCCATCCAGCCGGCATTGCCGCGCGAAGGACCGAAGCCCGGCCCCTCCTTGTCGAGGATCAGGACCTCGTGGCCCTCGTCGAGCAGGGCATGGGCGATGGCGCAGCCGACGATGCCGGCGCCGACGACGGCGGTCTTCATGGCCGGACCTTCATGGCAGGGAGAGCTCCGCCAGCGCGCCCGGCCGCTTCACCTCGATCTCGACGAAGGCGATCGGGTGTTCGGAGCCGTTCATGACGTCATGCTGGATGCCGGCAGGGCGCATATAGGCCTGGCCTTCGGCGAGGGGGACGTCGGTGGTCTTGGTGCCGTCATGGATGCGCAGCGTGCCGGCGACGAGCATCACGACGAAATAGGGCCAGCCATGGCTGTGCCAGCCGGTGACGGCGCCAGGTTCGAAATCCCAGCGCGTGATGCGCAGGGTGTCGTCGTCCTGCTGGACGGTCGGGCGGGCGGGAATCGTGCAGGTGAAGGCCATTCCACTCTCCGCTGCGGCGCTCGTCTTCGGCCCCGACGGGCCCGCGCTACCCTGTTCTGCAACAGCCGCGTCGCCGGGTCGAGGTGCCCCGGAGGGCGGGCCGTCCTGCCAGAAGCGTCTTGCGCCGGAACCCGTTTCGCTTGCAGATTGCTTGTCCGGCGTCCGAACGCGATAGGCAGGATTGATATATCAATGGCTTGTGATGCGTCAATCCGAGGCGGTCCGCGGGGAGCGGCGCAATGAGCCTGCGGCCCGCTTTCGAGAGCGATGGCCCTGACGAGCCGGCGCCGCTGCCGTCGCAGGGAGCGCCCAGCCTGACGGAGACCGCCTATCGCCGGCTCGAGGAGGCGATCGTGACGCTCTCGCTGCGGCCGGGCGCGGCGCTCACCGAGGCGCAACTGATCGACATGGTGGGTGTCGGGCGCACGCCGGTACGCGAGGCGCTGATCCGGCTTGCGCAGCAGGGGCTGGTGGAAGTGCTGCCGCGCAAGGGCGTCGTCGTGGCTGGAATCAACGCCATCGACATCATGGCCGCGCTCGATGCGCGGGAGGTGCTGGAACGGCTGATCGCGGGTGATGCCGCGCGCCGCGCCAGCCCGCGGGAGCGCATCAGCATCGTCGAGAAGGCGCGCGCGATGCGCCAGGCCGCAGCGGAAGGCGACGCCACCGCCTATATGCGGCTCGACAAGGAGCTCGACGCGGCGGTCGCGGCCGCGGCGCGTAGCCCCTATGCAACGCGGGCGGTGGAGCCGTTGCAGGCGCTGATCCGGCGGGCCTGGTATCATTTCGAGCGGCAGGACGATCTCGTGCCGGCGGCTGGCCACCATGTCGCCTTCGCGCAGGCGCTGGCGACGGCCGATCCTGCGGCCGCGATGGCTGCCAGCGATGCCCTGATGCTGCATCTGCGCAACGGGCTGCTGGCGACGCTCGACCGGGACTGAGTCGCTCCGGAACAGCGGCTATTGATATATGTCGCCGAATGGGGCCTGAAGCAGGGGGCCTGTCGTCGCAGGCGCCGCGCAAACTGGCTTTTTGCCGGTCAAACCCCTACATCACGGGGAAACCCGCCGCTTCGGCCCCCCGGATCGCCATGACCGACACAGTTTCTCTCCAGCCGCGGGTCGCGCCCGAGGCGGCCTCCTTTCGCGACGCCATGGCCGGCGTCGCGAGTGCCGTCCATGTCGTGACCACGCTCGGTCCGGCCGGGCGGGTGGGGCTGACCGCCACGGCTGTCGCCTCCGTCTCGGATTCGCCGCCGACGGTGCTGGTCTGCATCGCGCGGCCGAGCCGGACCCTGGCTGTGATCGAGGCGGCCGGGCTGTTCTGCATCAACACCCTGCCGGGCGACGCGCTCGAACTCGCGGAGATCTTCGCCAGCCGGCGCGGCATCGAGGGCGAGGCCCGCTTCGCCACCCGTAACTGGACGACGCTCGCCACCGGCGCGCCGGTCCTGTCCGAGGCCGTGGCGGCCTTCGACTGCCGGCTCACCGCGATCCACGACGTTGCGACGCACCGCATCCTGATCGGAGAGGTGCTGGGTCTCGGCGGCGCAGTGGCGGCGCCCGGCAGCAGCCTGATCTATCGGCAGCGGCAGTTTCAGGCGGTTTAGGGCCCGCCTGACGGCGAGACGGCTCAGCTCTTCGCGGCCTCTGCCTCGATCTCGGCAAAGACGCTCGCGGCTTCCTTGAAGGCGTGGTTGGCGGCCGGCACGCCGGCATAGATCGCCGTCTGCATCAGCACCTCCTTGATGTCGTCGCGGCTCAGGCCATTGTTGAGCGCGCCGCGGACATGGATGCGGAACTCGCCCCAGGCGCCGAGCGAGGCGGCGATCGCCAGCACGATGATCGACCGCTCGCGCCGGGGCAGGCCCGGCCGGTTCCAGATGTCGTTCCAGGCGGTGCGGGTGATGAACTCCTGCCATTCGCCGTTGAAGTCGGTCAGGCCGGAACTGGCCTTGTCGACATAAGGACCGCCGAGCACGGCGCGGCGGGTGGTCATGCCCTCGGCGTAGCGGGTCTTGTCGTCAGCCATCATGTGCTCCTGCCAAAGGTTGATTCGAAGACGCCGTCATCCCGGACGCAGCGAAGCGGAGATCCGGGATCCATGCCTGAAGCGTTCGGGAATGGATCCCGGGTCTCCCTGCGGTCGCCCGGGATGACGGCGCGCTTTAACCTCACTTTGCGTTGTTCATTCGCTCAGAAAATCGAGAACGGCCTTCGTGAAGGCCTCAGGCTGCTCGAGATTCGACAGATGCGCGGCGTCGAGTTCGACCGTCCGGGCGCCGGGGATGGCCTGCGCGATCAGGTGGCCGGCGGCCGGCGGCGTGGCGGGATCGACCGTGCCGATGACCACCAGTACCGGGTTGGTGACGCTGCGGATCGACTCGCGCTGGTCCATGTCGCGGATCGCGGCGCAGCAGGTGGCGTAGCCGATCGCCGGCGTCGTCGTCAGCATCGTGCCGACCCGCGTCACGGTTGCGGGCTCGGCCTCGCGGAAGCGCGGGCTGAACCAGCGTGCGAGCACGCCCTGGACCAGGGCGTCCATGCCCTGGCTGCGCGCCATCGCGATCCGGTCGTCCCAGAGCGAGGGCGGGCCCATATGGGCGGCCGTGTTGGCGAGCACGAGGCGGCCCATCCGCTCGCGGGCATTTGTCGCGAGCCATTGCCCGACCATGCCGCCCTTCGAGACGCCGCACCAATGCGCGCGCTCGATCCCGAAATGGTCGAGAATGGCGAGTGCGTCCCTGCCGAGCGTGTCGATCGCAAAGGCCCTGTCGGTCGCGACCGAGAGACCGTGCCCGCGCGAATCGTAGCGCAGGACGCGGAAGCGCTTCGACCATTCGGGAATCTGCGGGTCCCACATCGAGAGATTGGTGCCGAGCGAGTTCGACAGCATCAGCACGGGGGCATCGGCCGGCCCGTCGAAGCGGATGTTGAAGGGTTCGCCCGCTAGGGTTTCGATCGGCATCGGCGTGGTGTCCCTGGTCTCGTGAGCGGGGGTTACTGAACGGAGATGGTGCCGTCGGCGGCAATGGCGAGGCTGCGGCCCGCCAGCGGCGCCTGATCGGCTGCGGCCAGGCGCAGGGCGGGCGGCGTGGGCCAACCCATCTCGCGCGCCACGACCAGCCCGAGCAGCAGGATGGCGTCGGGCGCGTCCATCAGGATCGCGGCGGGCGCCTTGCCGGCATGGACCAGTTCGAGCAGCACGGCCGAGGCCGAAGACGAGCCGATCGTCCCCGGCAGGGCCAGGATCGTGCCCGCAACGCTGAGCCCGCACTGGGGATGGCGCTGGTCGATGATCCTGCCCGAGCGCGGATCGACGCCGCCCCAGAAGCTGATCGGGGCGGTCAGAGCGAGGCAGGGGCCGGCAGTGGCCGGGCCCGGCAGCAGGATCTGCGTGGTCAGGCCCATGCCCGCTCCTCCCTGACGAGGCGGCCGGCCACCGCGCTCTCGACGCATTCGCTGAGCGAACCATAGGTGACCGCATAGCCGGTGGTGCCCGGCGCGTAATGCGCGAATTTGCCGGAATTGGTCATCAGCACGGCCCCCTCGATATCGGGCAGGATCGGCGTGACCACGACGCAGGTGTCGACGACGAAGACCACCCCGGCCTGCTCCAGCGCGGCGCGGCGCCCCTGCGCCTCCAGCGGCTTCAGCACATGGCGGCCGGTGTTGGCGTAGAGGGGCGCGGCGAGCCGGCGGCCGGCGAGCCTGTGCTCGATCTCGTCGATCTCCGGCAGCGACAGATGCGGCGAGCCGACCGCGACGGCGTCGATGCGCTCGGTCCGGCCCGCGGTGGAGAGCCCCGCCAGCGCCTGCTGAACGATGGCCGGCGTCAGGACGAGCGTCTCGCGCGGCGGCAGGCCGCCCAGCGCCGTCGCGGCGTCCGGCGCTTCCGGCGTCACGCCCGCGACATGGAACAGCCCGACGCCCCCGGCCGAGGCGGAGGCTGCGCCCAGCGCCTTGAGCCGGTCTTCCGTGGTGCAGCCCTGCAGGCCGTCGATGACCGCCACCGCAGTGCCTGCCGCCCGGCCCAGCAGGGTGCCGAGCACGGGGTAGAACACGTCCGAGGCGCGCAAGCTCCGGCTCAGGCCGCTGGCGTCGATCAGCAGTGTCGCGATGCGGTTTTCCGCGCGGTGGAGCCCGTAATCGGGGGCGACGCCGGCGATGGCGCAGGCGATGTCGAGGAAATCGCCATAGCGGTTGGTGCGGGCGCCGAGCACGGAATTGCAGAAGACGACCGCATTGGATTCGCCCCAGGCGACGTCCGTGCCCTTGGCCGGGCGGTGCCCGGCCTGGTAGGGCGCGCAGGTCCAGGAGGGCTCGCAGCCCATCGCCTCATAGGCGCGCATCATGCGGGCCGCCATGTCGCGCTCATGCGGCGGCAGCCGGATCGCGGCGCAGCCGGCGGGTGCCAGCGCGCCGACATTCAGCGTCGCGCGGACGGCAACGCGGGCGCCGCCTTCGACCAGTCGCTCGGCGAACAGGGTGCCGGAATCGCCATGGTAGAGCGCGCCGTCTATATGGGCCGACGCCACAGGGATGAGCCGCGGCGCGCCCATCAGCCGGGCGGCCTCCGCGACGATGCGAAGCGCCATGGCGGCGCCGTCCGTGCCACCAGCGATGGCGCGCTTCTCCGGGGTCATCTCAAGCATCGATGATCCTGTACTCGCGCGTCGGTGCCGCCGCGCGGGGAAGGGGGGCCTGCGCGGCGCGCGCCAGAACGCGGTCGATAATGGCATCGGACGCGCCGCGATAGGTCGTGGGGTCGAACAAATCCGCCAAAGCCTCTGCAGTTAGATGTTCGGTGACGGCGGGCATGGCGGCCAGCACCTCGCGCAGATGCCGGTTCTGCGCGATGCAGGCGCGGCTTGCCTCCTCCAGGAGGTGATGCGCCTTCGCCTTGCCGAGCGCCGCAGCCAGCGCCAGCGAGACCCGCTCCGACATGACGAGCCCCTGGGTCAGGTCGATGTTGGCGCGCATGCGCTCCGGGAAGACCTGAAGCCTCTCGATCAGGGTGATCGTCTGGGCCAGCGCGGACCCTGCGACCTTAAAGAGCTCGGGCAGCGTCGGCCACTCGGCATGCCAGCCGCCGAGCGCACGCTCATGCTCATGCGGCAGCGCCGACAGCATGGTGGCGACGAGGCTCGGTGCGCGCTGGGCCGCTGCGAGGATCAGGGTGCAGAGCACCGGATTGCGTTTGTGCGGCATGGCGGAGGAGCCGCCCTTGCCCGGCGCCTCGGGCTCGGCGACTTCGCCGATCTCGGTCTGGGCCATCAGCCCGATATCGCGGGCAATCTTGCCGAGATTGCCAGTGAGGATTCCCAGCTCGGCCGCGAGGCGGGCGATGCGGTGGCGCTGCGCATGCCAGGGGATGAGCGAGGATCCTGCTCCGAGCGTCAGCTCGACGAACCGCGCCTGAACGCGGTCGCCCTCGTCGCCGAGCGCGGCAAGGGTGCCGGCGGCTCCGGCCAACTGGACGACTGGCGCGGCCAGGATGTCGTGTAGGGCATGCCGGCTCTCCAGCAACGGGTCCAGCCACAGCGCGGTCTTGACGCCGAATGTGATCGGAACCGCCTGTTGCAGGAAGGTGCGGCCGATCATGGGCGTCGTGCGGTGCGTCTCCGCCAGCACACGCATGGCACTAGCCAAGCGGACAAGCCGCAGATCGATAAGCTTCAGCCCGCAACCGATGACATGGACATAGCCGGAATCGATCACGTCCTGGCTGGTTGCGCCGAAATGAACCCATTTGGCCTGTTCGGGGGCGACCGCGGCGACGCGCGCGGTTAGCGCCTTTACCAAAGGGATCGCGGGATTGCCGGCCAGCGTCGCCGCCCGCCCGATCTCGACGATGTCGTAGAGGTCCGGGTCGCACTGCCGGGCAATGACATCGGCCGTGCCCTGCGGCGCCATAGATTCGGCTTCCAGCGCGCTCGCGAGCATCGCCTCGAAACCAAGCATGCCGTGCAGGAGCGCCCGATCGCTCATCGCCGCAGCCATCTCGCCATCGACAAAGAGTTCGCCGAAGAGGCCCGAGGGGCTGCCGGTCATGGTGAGGCGTGCGCCAGGCGGCGCTCGGGTCCGGTCGTCACGCGTCATGCCCTCGTACAGGTCGCCCTTGTGTCGGCCGGGGCTTTTCGCTCATGGATAGGCGCGCCAGCCTTGGGTCGATCCGGGGCACGGTAGACTTGGGGCATGCCCGGCTGCAACAGCCGCCGGCGGAATGCGGCACGATCTGGGAGAAGACCGCCATGGCGATGACGATGAATGGCGAGGTGACGCTGCCGGCCAGCAAGGATGTGGTCTGGGCCAAGCTCAACGACCCCGAGGTGCTGAAGGCCTGCATCCCCGGCTGCGAGCAGCTCAACAAGGACGACGACACGCATTTCTCGGCGGTGGTGAAGGTCAAGCTCGGGCCGGTGAAGGCGAGCTTCAAGGGCAAGGTCGAGCTTGTCGATCTCGATCCGCCCAACGGCTACCGCATCCAGGGCGAGGGCGAGGGCGGCATCGCCGGCTTCGCCAAGGGCGGGGCGAAGGTCGCGCTGAGCGACGCGGAAGGCGGCCAGACCGTGCTGCGCTACGATGTCGAGGCGCAGGTCGGCGGCAAACTAATGCAGCTCGGCTCGCGGCTGATCGATTCGGTCTCGAAGAAGCTCGCCGACGAGTTCTTCGCCAATTGTCGCCAAGGCGGTCAGCGAGGGCTGAGCGCCCGCGCCGGCAACGGCGCCTGCGCTCAGGACACCTTGCGCAAGGAGGCGAGCGCGGCGCCGACGGTGGCCTCCGCCGCGCCGACCTGCATGGCGATATCCGCCGCCGCCGCATTGGCCCGTTCCAGCGCGCGGGCGGTTTCGTCCAGGCTGCGGCTGACGGCGTTGGCCCGCTCGATGGCGGTGTCGGAGCTTTCGGCGACGGCCGCGGCATCCTGGGCGATCGCCGCCGTGACCGCGCTCTGCTGGGACACCGCTTCCGAGATCGCCTCGGAATCGAGCCTGATCTTGCCGATCGTGTCGGCGATGGACAGCGCATGGGCACTGCAGGCCTCGGCGCTGGCGGTCAGTTCGGCGATCTGTCCGGCGATGTCGCTGGTGGCGCTCGCCGTCTGCGTCGCGAGCGACTTCACCTCGGACGCGACGACGGCGAAGCCGCGGCCGGCCTCCCCGGCGCGGGCTGCCTCGATGGTGGCGTTGAGGGCGAGCAGGTTCGTCTGCGCCGCGATGTCGGCGATCAGGCCGACCACGGTCCCGATATTCGCGGTGACCTCCCGGAGCCGGGCCACGGCCGCGTTCATCTGCCCGGCATCGTCGACGGCGCGGTGGGCGACGACGAGGCTGGTATGGGCGCGCTTGCCGATCTCGGCGATGTTGGCCGACATCTCCTCGGTCGCGGCGGCCGTCTGCAGCGATTTCTCGCGCACCAGGATCGAGGCGCCGGCGACATCCCCCAGGACGCCCTTGATGAAGCCGGTCGCCCGGCCGGTTTCGCTGGCGGTGGCGACGAACTGCTCGACGGCGCCGCCGATGCTCGCCTCGAGCCCGCCCATGCGGTTGCGCAGCGTCTCGGCCGTTTCGTCGAGAGCCGCGGCCCGGAGGCTGGCCTCTCCGGCGCGGATCTCGGCGGCGATGGTGATGGCGGTGGTGACGTCGAAGACCAGGACACGTTCGATCACGAACATGTCCCGGGCAAACTGGGCGCGCCGAATGATGTGGCGGTACCAGTGCATGCGGCCGAGCCGCTGCAGCAGCGCCATGCCGATCGAGACACGGGGCTTGGGGCCGATGCCGGCGCGGATCTCGAGCCGGCAGAGGTCTTCAGCCGAGGCGACATAGGCGGCGTCGAAGCGTCCCTCGAAGACGAGCCGGAAATGGCGTTTTTCGGCCTCGCGCAGGTTCCTGTCGACGGGCCCGAGCGAGGTCGCGAGATCAGGGCGGATGACCAGAGCGCGGTCGAAATCCTCCTCGACGATGGAATCGGTCAAGCGCGCGACGGCCGACGCATAGTGCCGGAGGCGCAGCCGTTCCGGCTTGCCATAGCCGATGGCGCGCAGGCGGCTCTGGATCTGCTCGGCCGTGGAGAGCGGGGGCGTGGACGGCACCGCTGCGTTTCCTCTTGTTTTGAGCAACCTTAGTCAGGCTCCATTAAAAAACGTGTAATCCTTGCGCTTTGCCACCAAGCGGTGTGGGGGGGGCCGCCTGTCGCTGGGTCAGTTGCGAAACCCGTTCAATTTGGCCCGAAATCCGGGCAGGCCGCTTCGGACGGCCGGCTTGACCGCGCAAAAACCCGGGTCCACACTCGGATTATAGCTGTTCCAAGGAAAAGCCTCGCCGTCGCGAAGGCTGCCGTGCCGACAGCGACGGGTGATATCACCAGCCGGGCGTCAGACCCGGGCGAAGGAGGAAGAGGATGGCGAGCGTATCCATGACGGTGAACGGGAAACCGGTCACCGGGACGATCGATCCGCGCACGCTGCTGGTGCAGTTCCTGCGCGAGAACCTGCGGCTGACCGGCACTCATGTCGGCTGCGACACCAGCCAGTGCGGCGCCTGCGTCGTCCATATCGACGGCAAGGCTGCCAAGGCCTGCACCGTGCTGGCCGTCTCGCTCGAGGGCGCCAGCATCACGACCATCGAGGGGCTGGCCAGCGAGGGTGGGCTGCATCCGATGCAGGAGGCCTTCCGCGAGCATCACGGCCTGCAGTGCGGGTTCTGCACGCCGGGCATGATCATGTCCGCGGTCGATATCGTGAACCGCCGCGGCCATCAGCTCGACGAGAAGACGATCCGCGAGGATCTCGACGGCAACATCTGCCGCTGCACGGGCTACCACAACATCGTCAAGGCCGTCGCGGCCGGTGCCGAGGCCATGGGCGGGCAGGGGATGGAGCGCAAGGAGCCGCCGCGCCAGGCCGCCGAGTAAGGGATCGCGCATGACAGGACGGGGCTCGCGCCATCCCGCGCGGGCCTTCATCGGAGATCGAGACGTGCCCGTCAGAGGCGCGCTGAGGAGGGAGAACACCATGACGGCTACCGGAATCGGCGCCTCGGTGCGGCGCAAGGAAGACCACCGCTTCATCACCGGCCAGGGCCGCTACACCGACGACATCAACCGGCCAGGCCAGGCCCATGCCTATTTCCTGCGCTCGCCCCATGCCCATGCCACGATCAAGTCGATCGACGCGAAGGCGGCGGCCGCAATGCCGGGCGTGCTCGGCATCTTCACCGGGGACGATCTCGCCGCCGACAAGGTCGGCGGGCTGATCTGCGGCTGGATGATCCACAACAAGGACGGCTCGCCGATGCGCGCCGGCGCCCATCCTGCGCTCGCCCAGGGCAAGGTCCGCTATGTCGGCGACCATGTCTGCGTGATCGTCGCCGAGACGCTGGCCCAGGCGCGCGACGCCTCCGAGGCGATCCTGGTCGATTACGAGGTGCTGCCGGCAGTGGTCGACACCGCCAGCGCAGCCGGCGCGAAGACGGTCGTCCATGCGGAAGCGCCCGACAACACCGTGTTCAACTGGCATCTCGGCAACAAGGACGAGACGGAGGCCGCGTTCAAGGCGGCCAAGCACGTCACGAAGCTCGACATCGTCAACAACCGGCTGGTGCCGAATCCGATGGAGCCGCGCGCGGCCGTCGGCGACTATGACGACGGCGAGGGCATCTTCACCCTCTACACGACGAGCCAGAACCCGCATGTGGCGCGGCTCGTGCTCTCGGCCTTCATCGGCATCGCGCCGGAGAACAAGCTGCGGGTCGTGGCGCCGGATGTCGGCGGCGGCTTCGGCTCGAAGATCTTCATCTATGCCGAGGAGACGGTCTGCGTCTGGGCGGCCAAGAAGGTCGGCCGGCCGGTGAAGTGGAACTCCGATCGCACCGAGGCCTTCCTGTCGGATGCACATGGCCGTGACCACGTCACTCATGCCGAGCTTGCCACCGACGCGGACGGCAAGATCACGGCGCTGCGGGTCAAGACGACGGCCAATCTCGGCGCCTATCTCTCGACCTTCTCCTCGTCGGTGCCGACCTATCTCTACGCGCCGCTGCTGTCGGGCTCCTACGACATCCCGGCGATCTACGCGGAGGTCGACGCCGTCTACACCAACACCGCACCGGTGGACGCCTATCGCGGCGCGGGGCGACCGGAGGCGACCTTCGTGGTCGAGCGGCTCGTCGAAGTCGCGGCCCGCGAACTGGGCAAGGATCCGGCGAAGTTCCGGATGCAAAACTACGTCAAGAAGTTCCCGCACCAGACGCCGGTGATCATGATGTACGACGCCGGCAACTATGCCGCGTCGATGCGCAAGGCCCTCGAGATCATCGACTACAAGGGGCTCGGCAAGCGCAAGCGCGAATCCGCCCGCAACGGCAAGCTGCGCGGCATCGGCTTCTCCTCCTACATCGAGGCCTGCGGCATCGCGCCCTCGGCAGCGGTGGGCTCGCTCGGCGCCGGCGTGGGCCTGTGGGAATCGGCCGAGGTCCGGGTCAATCCGGTCGGTACCGTCGAAGTGCTCACCGGTTCGCACAGCCATGGCCAGGGTCATGAGACGACCTTCGCCCAGCTCGTCTCCGGCAAGCTCGGCATCCCCATCGAGAACGTCTCGATCATCCATGGCGACACCGACAAGGTGCAGATGGGCATGGGCACCTATGGCTCCCGCTCGGGTGCGGTCGGCATGTCCGCGATCTTCAAGGCGGTCGACAAGGTCATCGCCAAGGGCAAGAAGGTCGCCGCTTACGTGCTGGAGGCCGACGAGGCCGATATCGACTTCGCGGACGGGCATTTCTCGGTGAAGGGCACCGACCGCAAGCTCGATTTCGGCTCCTGCGCCCTGCAGGCCTACATCGCCCACAAGTTCAACGGGCAGGATCTCGAACCCGGGCTGAAGGAGGGGGCGTTCTACGACCCGACCAATTTCACCTTCCCGGCGGGCGTCCATATCTGCGAGGTCGAGATCGACCCGCAGACGGGTGTGACGAAGATCGAGCGCTGGGCGGCGGTGGATGATTTCGGCAACGTCATCAACCCGATGATTGTCGAGGGCCAGGTCCATGGCGGCATCGCGCAGGGCGTCGGCCAGGCGCTGCTGGAAGGCGCGAAATACAACAGCGACGGCCAGCTCGTGACGGCGAGCTTCATGGACTACTGCATGCCGCGCGCCGACGATCTGCCCTCCTTCGAGGTCGGCATGACGGTGACGGCCTGCCCGTCCAACCCGCTCGGCATCAAGGGCTGTGGCGAGGCCGGCGCTATCGCCGCCCCGCCCGCCGTCATCAACGCCATCACCGACGCGCTCGGCCATGAGGAGATCGCCATGCCGGCGACGCCGCAGGCCGTCTGGCGCGCGGCGCAGAAGAGCATCACGCGAATGGCAGCCGAGTAATTGAAACGCGTCATGGCCGGGCTTGACCCGGCCATCTTTCCCCGGTGAGGCGCGACAGCGCTTTCCTGGACGAGATGCTCGGGTCGAGCCCGAGCATGACGGTTCTGAAAAAGAGCGGAGATTCAACCATGTACGCCTTCACCTATCACCGCCCCGGCTCGGCTCGTCAGGCCGCCGGCCTGCTCGCCAAGAAGGAGGATGCCAAGATCCTGGCCGGCGGGCACACGCTGCTGCCGACGATGAAGCAGCGCCTGGCCTCGCCCGCCGCGCTTGTCGATCTCGGCGGCTGCGGCGATCTCAGGGGCATCGTCCGCAAGGGCCGCACCATCCATGTCGGCGCGATGTCGACCCATGCCGAGGTTGCGGCCTCGTCGATCGTGCAGGAGGCGATCCCGGGGCTTGCCTATCTCGCCTCGCATATCGGCGACCCGCATGTCCGCCACCGCGGCACGATCGGCGGCTCCGTCGCCAACAACGATCCCGCCGCGGACTATCCGGCCGCCTGCCTGGCGCTGGGTGCGACGATCGTCACCAACAAGCGCAAGATCGAGGCCGACGACTTCTTCACCGGCCTCTACGAGACGGCGCTGGAAGAGGGCGAGATCATCACCAAGGTGGTGTTCCCCGTCGTCTCCAAGGCGGGCTACGCCAAGTTCCGCAACCCGGCCTCGCGCTATGCGCTGGTCGGCGTCTTCGTCGCCAAGCGCGGCAGCGAGATCCGAGTCGCGGTGACCGGTGCGGGCGAGGGCGGCGTTTTCCGCTGGCCCGAAGCGGAAGCGGCGCTCAAGGCCCGCTTCGCGCCGAAGTCCCTCGACGGGCTGAAGGCCTCCGCCGAGGGCATCAATGCCGACATGCATGCCGATGCCGACTACCGCGCCCATCTGATCGGTGTCATGACCCGGCAGGCGGTCGCGCAGGCGACGGGCAAGTAAGGGCTGATCAGTAGAAGAAGCGCTCCTCGACGATCAGTCCGTCGCGCACCGTGTAGAGACCGGCCTCGTCCATCTGGACGCGCTGGCCGGTCTCCTTGACCGTGACGTCGATGGCGAAGCGCATGACGAACTGGTCGCCGTTGCGATAGGGGCCGAAGGCCTCGGCTGCATGGACCTCGTGAGCGGAGTACCACCAGTCACTCTTGGCCTTGACGGCGGCGCGGCCCTCGACCCGCGCCATAGGGCCGTCCATGGCTTCCAGGCTGACGATGTCGGCGGCGTTGAAACGCTCGGCGGCCTCATGATGCTCGCCACGCTTGAGCAGGTCGGCGAAGGCGGTGATGGCTTCCTCATTCGTCATTGATCGTCTCCCTGTGTGGTTTGAGGTATAGGGTCGAGCCATGATGACTGCCCGCCACGGCGCGGGGATGACAGAGACGCGCGCCAGGATTTGACATGAACGATCGCCGGACTGCTTCGCTCCCCACCTCCATCGACGAGACCCTGGCGCTGCTGCAGGGCGGCGGCTATGTCGCCGACCGGGCGCTGGCGACGGTGCTGTTCCTGGCGCTGCGGATGAAGCGGCCGCTGCTGCTCGAGGGCGAGGCCGGCACCGGCAAGACCGAGATCGCCAAGGTTCTCTCGGCCGCGCTCGGGCGCAAGCTGATCCGGCTGCAATGCTATGAGGGGCTCGACCTCGCCTCGGCCGTCTATGAGTGGAACTATGCCGGGCAGATGATGGCGATCCGGCTCGCGGAAGCCGGTGGCGCGAGTGGCGACCGCGCAAGTCTTGACCGAGAGAGCCTGGAAGGCGACATCTTCTCGGAGCGCTACCTGATCAAGCGGCCGCTGCTGCAGGCGCTCGAGCCTCAGGAGGGCGGCGCGCCGATCCTGCTGATCGACGAGCTCGACCGCACCGACGAGGCCTTCGAGGCTTTCCTGCTCGAGGTGCTCGCGGATTCGCAGGTGACGATTCCCGAACTCGGGACGGTGAAGGCGGCCGAACCGCCGATCGTGATCCTGACCTCCAACCGCACGCGCGAGATCCATGACGCGCTCAAGCGGCGCTGCCTCTACCACTGGGTCGGCTATCCCGATGCCGCCCGCGAACTCGCCATCCTCAAGGCGCGGGCGCCTCACGCCCCGGCCAAGCTCGCCAAGCAGGTCGTCAGTTTCGTGCAGGCGATCCGCAAGGAGGAGCTGTTCAAGGCGCCGGGCGTCGCCGAAACGCTGGACTGGGCGACCGCCCTGGTCGAACTCGACGCGGTCGCGCTCGACCCGGCCCTGGTGTCGGATACGCTGGGGGCCCTGCTCAAGTATCAGGACGACATCCAGGCGATGCAGGGCTCGAAGGTGAAGGAGCTGCTGGACCAGGCGAAAAGCGAGGCCCGTGGCTGAAGCCCTGGCGTTGGTCTGCGGCACATCAAGGACCGCGCAAGGCGCTGCGGTTAGACAAGATTGTCCCACACGGCAGCCGGAGGAGCGACCATGCACAACGATCTCAGGGCCATCGAGGCCGTCACCTGGACCTATCTCAACGGCCTCTACGAGGGCGACGTCGCCAAGCTGGAGCACGCCTTCCATCCGACCTCGGCGCTGACCACGGCGCAGGAGGACGGCACGATCAAGATCGTGCCGCGCGACGAATGGCTCGAGGCCGTGCGCCATCGGCCCTCGCCGAAGGCGGCCGGCATGGTGCGCGGCGACCATGTCCTGACCATCGACCTCGTCGGGCCGACGCTGGCGCTGGTGAAGGTGAAATGCCAGATGCCGCCGCGCTATTTCACCGATCTGCTCTCCTTCCTGAAGGTCGAGAGCAAATGGCAGATCGTCCAGAAGGTGTTCATGACCGAGATGGGGACGTGATCGGGCCTCTCGCCGTCATGGTCGGGCTTGTCCCGACCATCCACGTCTTGCGACGTGGCGGCATGCGGCAGGGAAGTCGTGGATGCTCGGGACAAGCCCGAGCATGACGGGCGCTGCAAGTCCATGACCGGCAAGCTCCCCGAAAACGTCGCCTATTTCGCCCGCGCGCTGCGGATCGCCGGCCTGCGCGTCGGGCCCGGCGCGGTGGTGGAGGCAGTCGATGCCCTGGGCGAGAGCGCGCTGGGCGGGCGGGAGGACGTCTACTGGGCGCTGCACGCGATTTTCGTGAAGCGGCACGAGGACAGCGCGGTCTACGACCAGGCCTTCCGGCTGTTCTGGCGGCGGCGCAACCTGATCGAGAAGATCATGGCGCAGATGTCGCCGGTCTCGCCCGGTGCCGACTCGGCGCCGCAGAAGGAGGAGGCCGGCGCGCTGCGCGCGGCCGAGGCCTTCGCCCCGCCCAGGCGCGAGGAGGAGGCGCCGGTCGAGCTGACCGAGCTGACGGCGCGGCTGACGGTCTCCGACCGCGAGATGCTGAAATCGCGCGACTTCGCCCAGATGAGCGCGGCCGAGATCGCCCGTGCCAAGAAGCTGATCGCCGATCTGCGGCTGCCCGACGATCTCGTCGCGACGCGGCGGTTCGAGGCGGCCGCGCGGGGTGCGCGGATCGACCCGCGCCGGACCTTTCGGCGCTCGCTGCGCGGGGGCGGCGGCAGCATCGAGCTCGCCTTCCGGGAGCGCGCCCAGGTGCATCCGCCGATCGTGGCGCTCGTCGACATTTCCGGTTCGATGGCGGAGTATTCCCGCATCTTCCTGCATTTCCTGCATGCCGTGACGGAGAAGCGCCGGCGCGTGCATTCCTTCGTCTTCGGCACGCGGCTGACCAACATCACCCGCTCGCTGCGCGCCCGCGACCCCGACGAGGCGCTGGCGCTGGCGGGCAGGGCCGCGCCGGACTGGGAGGGCGGCACGCGCATATCGACGGCGCTGCACGCCTTCAACCAGGTCTGGTCGCGCCGGGTGCTCGGGGGCGGGGCGATCGTGCTGCTCTTCACCGACGGGCTAGAGCGCCATCTCGACGGGGAGCTGCCCTTCGAGATGGACCGGCTGCACCGCTCCTGCCGGCAACTGGTCTGGCTTAACCCGCTGCTGCGCTTCGACGGGTTCGAGGCGCGCGCCAGCGGCATCCGGGCGATGCTGCCGCATGTCGATTCTTTCCGGCCGATCCACAATCTCGCGGCCATGGCCGATCTCTGCGCGGCGCTCTCGCCGGACATGCAGCGGGCGAGCGATCCGCGGGCCTGGCTCAGGCGAGCAGGCTAGCCGGCGGAGACCGGGTGCACGAAGCGCCCATGCGTCAGGAAATGCCGGACCTGCGCGATCGCCTCGGGGTTGTTCATGATCAGCGTATGAGTGCCGTGGATGACGATGTGATCGGCCATGCCGGCGACGCGTGTCCTCTCCACCGAGACGCGCCCGTCATTGGCGCCGGGCAGCAGGAGCCACCCCACCGGATCGAGCGAGCGGTCGCCGGCGATGACGCCGAGCGGGTAATCGACGCGGCCCAGGACCTCGCAGAGCGAATCCGAGCGCTTCGTCACCAGTTCCGCGCCGGCCGGTCCGAAGAAGGCGCGATAGAGGAGGTTGCCGCCGAGCAGATCGGCGATCTCGCTGCCCGCGTTGGGCGGCGCCAGCATCACGACATGGCCGAGCCGCGCCGGGCGATGGCGGGCGATGAAGGCGCGGGCGACAAGGCCGCCCATGGAATGGGTGACGAAATGGAGCCGGTCGGAGCAGGTGTCCGAGAAGAGCGAGATCTGTTCCTGCAGCGCCTCGACGATGTCGGCGATGCAGCGGCTGCGGGCCGGATAGTCGAGGTTGAGCGTCGCATAGCCATCGGCGCGAAGCACCTTTTCGAGAACCGCCAGAGATCTGGCGCTGCGCGCAATCCCGTGCAGGAAAACAATGCCGTCCATCTCGCGTGTCTGCCCCCTTGCCGGAGGGATAGCGGGATCGGGTTGCGTGGTCGAGACGGTGCGCGTGCCATGCGTTGCCGAAGGCTCGCAAGCAGCGGCTGCCATGCTTAAGTTGACACGCCTGCGGCGGCCTCTTCGGCTAGGATGAGACGCGTCGCGGCCCGGCTTTTTCGACGCTGCGTCCGAATGGGGATCGAGGACCATGATCAGCACCGACACCGACATCCTCGCCACCGCCGAGGACTGGGCACGCGATGGCCGTTCCGTCGCGCTCGCCACCGTGATCGAGACCTGGGGCTCGGCGCCGCGGCCGGTCGGCTCGCATCTCGTCATCGACGCGGAGGGGAACTTTCAGGGCTCGGTCTCGGGCGGCTGCGTCGAGGGCGCGGTCGTCGAGGAGGCGGTCGAGGTGATCGCCCAGGGCCAGCCACGCACGCTCGAATTCGGCGTCGCCGACGAGACAGCCTGGAAGGTCGGGCTCTCCTGCGGCGGGCGCATCCGCGTCTATGTCGAGCGGATCTCGACCGGGACGGTGAACTGATGGCCTCCTGGGATACGCTGCTGGCTTTCGCGACGCTGACGATCCTCGTCGCCTATTTCCCGGGACCGGCGCTGCTCTACACGGCGGCGCAGACTATCTCGCATGGCCGCAAGGCGGGCTTCATGGCGATGCTCGGTATCCATCTCGGCTGCTACCTGCATGTCTTCGCCGCCGCCTTCGGTCTCTCGGCCGTGTTCAAGCATGTGCCGGAGCTTTATTTCGCGGTGAAGATGGCCGGCGCCTTCTATCTCGTCTGGCTCGGCATCGGCATGATCCGCTCGCGGCTTGCGGCCGCCGACACACCCGTCGTCCCGCCCAAGACCGTGAAGCGCGCCTTGATCGATTCCCTGATCGTCGAGGTGCTCAACCCCAAGGTCGCGCTGTTCTTCATCGCGCTGCTGCCGCAATTCGTCGATCCGGCGGGGTCTCTGCCGGTCTGGGCGCAGTTCCTGATCCTCGGCACCATCGTCAATTTCGCCTTCTCCTCGGCCGATTTCGTCACCGTTCTCGGCGCTTCCGCCGTCATGCGGCGGATGAAGCAGACCAAGGCCGGCTTCGCGCTGGGCCGCTGGATCGGCGGATCGTTGATGATCGGGCTCGGCCTCAAACTCGCGACCGACAAGGGCTGAGGCGATGGATCTGGCGACCCTTTCGACGCTGAACGCCGAGCGTGCGGCGCGGCGCGCGACCATCCTGGTCACCGATGTGGCCAGCGGGGCTCAGCGGCTGGTCAAGGCTGCCGACATCTCCGGCGATCCGCTTGCGGAGGCCCTGGACAAGCAGTTGCGCATGGCCAAGAGCGCCATGATCGAGGCGGACGGGAAGGCGTTCTTCCTGACCGTGCAGGCGCCGCCGCCGCGCGTCATCGTCACCGGGGCGGTCCACATCTCGCAGGCGATGGCGCCGATGGCGCAGCTGCTCGATCTCGACCTCGTCATCGTCGACCCGCGCACGGCCTTTGCCACCCCGGAGCGCTTCCCCGGCGTGCAGCTGCTGACCGACTGGCCCGACGAGGCTTTGGCGAGCCTGGGCCTCGATGGCTACACGGCCTTCGTCGCGCTGACGCATGACCCCAAGATCGACGACCCGGCGCTGGAGGCGGCGCTGCGCTCGGACTGCTTCTATATCGGCGCGCTCGGCAGCCGGAAGACGCATGGCCGCCGGCTCGAACGCCTCGCGGCTGCAGGTTTCGACGCGGCCGCGACGCAGCGCATCCACGCGCCGATCGGGCTCGACATCGGGGCCGTCTCGCCGGCCGAGATCGCGCTCGCGATCCTCGGCGAGATCGTCTCGACGCTGCGTGGCCCGCACCGGACGCCGGCATGAAGTTCGGCCCCGTTCCCGTCTCCGAGGCGGAAGGCTGCATTGCCGCGCACACGGTCCGCGCCGGGGGCCTCGTTGTGAAGAAGGGGGCGACGCTGACGGCCGAGGATGTCTCCCGGCTCGCCGAGGCGGGGCTCGCCGAACTCGTCGCGGTGCGGCTCGAAGCCGGCGACATCGGCGAGAACGAGGCCGCGACGCGGCTGGCGACCGCACTGGCCGGGCGCGGCATCGTCACCGAGACGGCCTTCACGGGCCGCGTCAATCTCTTCGCCGCAGTTGCGGGCGTGCTGACCATCGACGCGGCCGCAATCGACGCGCTGAACCGGATCGACGAGGCGATCACCGTCGCCACGCTGGCGCCGATGAAGGCCGTCGTTCCGGGCGAGATGGTCGGCACGGTCAAGATCATTCCCTATGGCCTGCTCGCCGTGCAGGTCGAGCAGGCGCTGGCCGCGCTGGAGGGGCTGAAGCCACTTGCGGTCGCGCCCTACAAGCCGCTGCGCGTGGCGGTGATCTCGACGCTGCTGCCGGGGCTGAAGCCCTCTGTCGTCGACAAGACGCTGCGAGTGATGACCGAGAGGCTCGCACCCGCGGAAGCGACGATCGCCAGTGACCGACGCGTGCCGCATCAGGAGGCGCCGCTCGCGCAGGAGATCGCGGCGCAGGCTGAGACCGCCGACCTCGTCGTGGTGTTCGGGGCGTCCGCGATCACCGACCGGCGCGACGTTATCCCGCAGGCTCTGCTGGCGGCGGGCGGGCGGATCGAGCATCTGGGCATGCCGGTCGATCCCGGGAACCTGCTGCTGATCGGCGAGATCGGCGGCAAGCCGGTGATCGGCGCGCCCGGTTGCGCGCGCTCGCCCAAGGAGAACGGCTTCGACTGGGTGCTGCAGCGCTGCCTTGCCGGCATTCCCGTCGGCCGCGCCGACGTCCAGCGTATGGGCGTCGGCGGATTGCTGATGGAGATCGTCTCGCGGCCGCAGCCGCGGGCGCCGGCCCTACTGGAGGCCGCGCCGGTCGCCGGGCTGGTGCTGGCGGCGGGGCGCTCGACCCGGATGGGTGAGCGCAACAAGCTGCTGGAGCCGGTGCGCGGCCAGCCGATGCTGCGCCATGCCGTCGAGGCGCAAATCGCCTCGGTCGCCAGCCCGGTGATCGTCGTCACCGGGCATCAGCAGGCGGAAGTCGCGGCCGCGCTCGCCGGGCTCGACGTTATTGTCGTGCACAATCCCGATTTCGCCAGCGGGCTCGCCAGCTCCGTCCGCGTCGGTCTCGCCGCGTTGCCGGAGGCGGCGGCGGGCGTCGTGGTCTCGCTCGGCGACATGCCCAACGTCACCCCGCAGGTGATCGACCGCCTCGCGCAGGTCTTCGCCGAACAGGGTGAGGCGAAGGCCGTGGTGCCGACGCTGCTCGGCCAGCGCGGCAACCCGGTGCTGCTGGCGCGTGCGCTGTTTGCGGAGGTGGCCCAGCTCACCGGCGACCAGGGTGCGCGGCGCCTGCTCGACGCGGCAGGCGAGCACATCGTCGAGGTCCCGCTCGACGACCCCGCCATCGCGCTCGACGTCGATACGCCCGAGGCGCTGGCGGCCATGGGTCGTGTGGAGGCCTGAGGACGCGCAGGCGGTGGCTGCCGGGGAGAGCGCTGCCGGGGGCCACAGTCTCGACGGCTGCCTCACGCGGTCCCGTTCGCAGGACGCGCCTCTGCCCTAATCGACGTCGCGTCGGCCGTCGCTGCCTGATCCTGCCGGCGGCTTTCGCTCCCGCCGGCAGCGCTCGGAGCAGTATTTCACCTCGTCCCAGACCCGCGCCCATTTCTTGCGCCAGGCAAAGGGGCGCCCACAGCCCTGACAGGGCTTCCGGGGCAGGTCTCCCTTGCGGATCGGCTTTGGCACGCTGGGGAACTCCGGTTGCGCTGGTCCAGTGGGGGCAGCGCCGACGTATACGCTCCAACGAGACGTCTGGAGCAGCGGCATGAGCGACACGATCCTGATCTATGGCGGCAGCGGCGGCATCGGCTCCGCCGTGGCGCGCGCCGTCCGGGCCAAGGGGCTCGGCGTGCATCTGGTCGGGCGCGACGCCGTCCGGCTCGAGGCCTTGGCCGGGGAGCTCGGCGGCGGGTTCACGGCAGGCGATGTCGGCGAGGACGGGACCTTCGCGCGGGCGACGCAGGAGGCCTCCGCCGGCGGCGCGCTGAAGGGGCTGGTCTATGCCGTCGGCACCATCAACCTGAAGCCGGTCGCGCGGCTGACCGAGGCCGATTTCCTCAAGGATTTCAGCGTCAACGCGCTCGGTGCTGTGAAAGCGATTCAGGCGGCGCTGCCGCATCTGAAGCAGGCCGAGGGGACGGCCGGGATCGTGCTGTTCTCGACGGTGGCGGTCGCCCAGGGCTTCGCGGCCCATGCCTCGGTCGCGATGGCGAAGGGCGCGATCGAGGGGCTGACGCTGGCGCTCGCGGCCGAACTGGCGCCGCGCATCCGGGTGAACTGCATCGCGCCGTCGCTGACGCGCACGCCGCTTGCCGCCGCGCTCACCGGCAACGAGGCGATGGCGAAGGCGATCGCGGATCTGCACCCGCTGCAGCGCCTTGGCGAGCCGGCCGATATCGCGCCGCTCGCCGCTCTGCTCGCCAGTGACGAGGCGTCCTGGATCACTGGCCAGATCGTCGGGGTCGATGGCGGGCGCTCGACCCTGCGGACGAAGGGGTAGGGCAGGCTCGCTTCAGCGCAGCCAGTGGACGCCCAGCGTGGCATAGGCCTCGGACGGGCGGTCGCTGGTGCGCTGCCAGCCACCTGACAGGCGCCAGACGACGCCGAAGAGGCGCAGGCCCGTCAGATGGAGGCCGAGCCTCAGCTTGGTGTAGTCGCCGGCGCGGTAGGCCTCGACCTCCGGCCCGGCATAAACGTCCTGCGACAGCCAGCCCCGCGGCAGCAGCCAGCCGGGCGCGGCGCGGATCCAGAGCCTGCGATCGAGCGTCGAGGCATAGGCGCTGGCGTGAAGCATCGTGCCCGGCATCGGCGTCATCCAGAGGTCGCCCTGGAGCCTGGCGCCATAGCGGTTTCGGTAGAGGACGCCGTTACGCAGCTCCCGCTGCTCGCCCTCATGGTCCGAGCCGGCATAGAGCGACAGGAACGTGTCGCCGATGCGCCATTCATAGCCGATCAGCGCCTGCGACTCGCTCTTGTAGGCGAGGCCGCGCGGGCGCTGCCGCTGCGCCTGCTCCTGCGCGCCGCCGACCTTGAGCAGTGCGCGGAAGCCGCTGCCGGCGAGGGCGCCGGTCAGCGCCTTTTTCATCCCGAGCGAGACGAAGGTCTTGGCCGGCCCGGCCTCCAGCGAGCCGAACAGCACGGTGGACAGGGCGGCGCGCTCCTCCGCCTCGGCCTCGGTCTCGGCTTCCTGGGCGAAAACGCCGGTGGCCGGACCCGCCGTCAATACGGCGACCAGCGGCACCGCCCAGGCGAGCCTCCACCCATACGCCACGCACGCCACCCCCGATACGGGCTGACCCAGCCCGCGCCGACAGTGATTGCAGCAGGGCCGACCGTGGGTTGCAAGCTTTTGTTTACCAAGTGGGCGCAGCCTCGTCATCGGGCCCGGCTAAGCTTTCACCGCTGTCGAAGTGGAGAGACGGCAGATGACCGATACCGATTTCATGCGCCAACTGGCGGGATACGGCCTCACGACCGCAACGATCCTCTACCGGATGCCGGATCATCGGCACCTCCTGCAGAGCTATATCTGGCAGAACTACGATCTCGCACCGCGCTTCCCGGTGTTGCACGACTTCCTGGCGTTCTGGAGTCGTGAGCTGGATGGGCCGCTGCATTCGGTGACGGTCGCGCATGCGCGCCTCATCCGTCCGGCGGAGATCGTCAATGTGCAAGGCGTGCTGACTCTGCATTGACCGGGCGCGCCCGCGCGGCTTGGCGCGGGGGCGAGGCGCGTGCTAGGCCGCTCGTCCTGCCACGGCCCGGCCCGCTCCCTTGTCATCACCCCTGCGCACCTCCGGAATCCTGCTCGCGCTGGCGGCGCTACCGGGGGACCGCATCGCGGTCGGCTCGATCGTCGCCGCCCTCAAGGACCGGGCCTATGCGCTGCTGGTCGTGCTGCTCGGCCTGCCGAACTGCCTGCCCATGCCGCCGCCGATCCCGCTGGTCTGCGGGCTGGTGCTCGCCTTCGTCGCGCTGCAGATGCTGACCGGCCGGGTGATGCCCTGGCTGCCACCGACCCTGCTCGCGCGCAGCATCGGCAAGCCGGTGCTGACGCGCGCCGTCGACCGGGCGGTGCCGTTGATGATGCGGCTGGAGCGGGTCTCGCGCCCGCGCATGACGGTGCTCGGCAGCGCCTATGCGATTCCGGTGCTGGGTCTGCTGATCCTGGTGCTGGCTCTGGGGCTTATCGTCGCCGCGCCCTTCATCGGCCAGATCCCGCTGGGCTTTGCGGTCTGCCTGGTCGGGCTCGGCCTGGTCGAGCGCGATGGCTTGCTGATCATCTTCGGCGCCGTGTTCGGGGCGCTCGGGCTCGTGCTCAGCGCAGGCTTCGCCTACGCCATCTTCAGCGGCATCCACGGATTGTTCTTCTGACCGCGGCCGCTCGGGGCCTCGCGCCTCAGGCCGCCGCGAGCGTGGTGGCGAAAGGCTTCTCCTGCGCCAGCAGCGCGTCGATCTCCGCGGCGGGGACGCCCTTCGAGAACAGGAAGCCCTGCAGCTCGTGGCAGCCGATCGCCTGCAGGAAACGATGCTGCTCGGCGGTCTCGACGCCTTCGGCGCAGACGCGCAGGCCGAGCGCGCGGCCGAGATGGGCAATGGAGTGGACGAGAATGGCGGATTCGCCCGTCGTCTCCATGTATTCCAGGAAGGAGCGGTCAATCTTGATCTTGTCGAAGGCGAAGCGCCGCAGATAGATCAGGCTCGAATAGCCGGTGCCGAAATCGTCCAGCGCCAGGCCGACGCCATGGGCGCGCAGATCCATCATCGCCGCCTCGGCCGCGTCGGCATCGTCGACGACGACGCCTTCCGTCAGCTCCAGCTCCAGCCGGGCCGGGTCGAAGCCGGTCTCGTCCAGCGCGCGAATGACGTTGGCGACGAAATCCTTGTGGCGGAACTGGATCGGCGAGACGTTGACCGCGAGGCGGATGCCGTCCCAGCGCTTCGCTTCCTTGCAGGCCTGGCGCAGCACCCATTCGCTCAGGGGCACGATCAGGCCACGCTCCTCGGCGATGCCGATGAACTCGGCGGGAGGGACCATGCCGTGCTCGGGATGGTTCCAGCGCACCAGCGCCTCGACGCCGACGATGGTCGCGCCGTCGATCGAAACCTGCGGCTGGTAGTGCAGAACCAGCTCGTCGTTCTCGATGGCGTGGCGCAGATCCTCCTCGACCATCCGCTTGAGCGCGAGCGTGCGGTTCATCTGCGCTTCGAAGAAGGAGTAGCGATTCCGCCCGCCGTTTTTCGACTGGTAGAGGGCCGTGTCGGCGAGCCGCAGCAGGGCCTCGCGGTCGGTGGCGTCCGGCGCGAGCGCGATGCCGATCGAGCAGCCGATGGTGGTCGCGACGCCCATGATGATGAAGGGCTCGGTCAGCGCCTCGAGGATGCGTTCGCCGAGCGCCGCGCAGCCCGCCGGGAAATTGCCGTGGGTCTGGATGATGCCGAACTCGTCGCCGCCGATGCGGGCGACGGTGTCGCCGCTGCGGACCAGCCGCATCAGCCGCTGGGCGACCTGCCGGATCAACTCGTCGCCGGCGGTGTGGCCATAGGTGTCGTTGACCGCCTTGAAGCGGTCGAGGTCGATCAGCATCACGGCGAGGCCCTTGCCGGACCGGCTGAGATGGGCGAGCTCCTGGTCGAGCCGGAGATCGAAGGTGCGGCGGTTGGGCAGCAGCGAGAGCTCGTCCTGACCGGCGAGGCGCTGGATCTGGCTTTCGCGGATGGCGATCTGATGGGCGGCGGCGCGCAGGCGATGCACCACGAAGGCGAAGATGCCGCCGAACAGCACGCCGACGCCGGCCAGCGCCCAGACGAACTGGCGGAGCATGGCGTCGCCCGGACGGTCCGGGGTCCAGCTCAGCCAGGCGCGGACGGAGCCGTCGGGAGCGGGAATGGCGCGCCGGGCCAGCGGGTCGGCGGGCATGTCCCGGGCGATCCGGATGTCGGAGACGCGATAGCGCTGCGACAGGTCGTTCAGCATCGTGCTGGTCACGCGCCGGTAGCCGACGATCTGGAGCGGCCCCAAGAGCTGTGCCAGCGAGCCGGGACGGGCCGGGACCTCGATGGTCATCACGCTGATGGTGTCGAAGCCGTCATGGGTCATCGACCAGGAGGTCATGCTCGGTCCACCGCGCGTGTCCGGCAGGCGGTTCAACGGCGGTCCGCCGGGGCCGCCGGGCAGGGAGGGGCTGAAATGCTTCAGCCCGTCATAGCCGGTCTGCCCAGAGATCCCTTCGCCCTCGATGCCGGCGAAGACTCGTCCGGAGGCGGAGACGACATAGGCGCCGTCGAATTCGAGAAACCGCGAGCCCAGGCGGCCCAGCGTGGTCTGGAGGGCCGTCAGCGGATCGGCGCCGTTGAAGGAATTCTGCAGGTCGCCGGCCGCGGCCAGGCTCTGGAAACGCAGTTCGCGCAGGCGGATTTGGCTCTCGATCGCCGCGTCGATGCGGTCGCGCTGGCGCTCGGCCTCGAGCCGGTTGGCGTCCGCGGTGATCGCCATCACGACAGCCACGGCCGCGGCCATCACCATCACGAAGGCGCAGCCGAGCGTCGCGACCGAACTCTTCAGCATCCGAGCGGACGCATCGGCGTTGGTCAATTTCCCCACGGAAGGCGACGACATCAGAGGTCCTGGACCGGCCACATCGACCCGGACCATCGCAGGTATGTCTTGATATCCCGTTGACGCGGTTGCGCAGCGTCGACCTATCTCGGTCGCGGAGCGTCAATCCTTGCGCGGTTCGTAGGGCGGCCGGGGGATTGCGGTATGGGCCGCGCGCAGGGCCGCCGACCAGCGCTCGCGCAGATCGTGGAAATAGGGCTCGCCGGCCTCGATGCGGCGCGTCAGCTCCGGCTCGTCGGCGTCGCGCCGCATGACGATGAGGTCGATCGGCAGGCCGACGCCGAGATTGGAGCGCATCGTCGAATCCATCGAGATCAGCCCGACCTTGAGGGCGTCGTAGAGATGGGTCTTGAAGGTGATGGCGCGGTCGAGGATCGGCTTGCCGTATTTGTGCTCGCCGATCTGGAGGAAGGGGGCGTCGATGCCGCACTCGATGAAGTTGCCGGCGCCGTAGATCATGAACAGCCGCATCGGCTGCCCCTTGATCTGCCCGCCGAACAACATCGTGACCTCGAACTTGACGCCGGCCTCCTTCAGGGCGGGTCCGTCCTCGGCGCGCACATGCCGGATGGCCCGGCCGACGAGTTGCGCCGCGCGGAACATCGAGGTCGCGCCCAGCAGCGTGTCGCTCTCGCCGGTCTCGGGATTGGGCAGCCCCTCATGCAGCAGGCTGACCACCGATTGCGTGACCGAGAGATTGCCGGCCGTCATCAGGCCGAAGGTGCGGTCGCCCGGCCAGGAGAAGACATGCAGCTTGCGGAAGGTCGAGATGTCATCGAGCCCCGCATTGGTGCGGGTGTCGGCGATCATGACGAGACCGTCCTGCACGAGGATTCCGGCGCAATAGGTCACGGGTTTTGTCCTGGGTGAAACGGCTCGGGCGCTGTCGTCGCATATCGCGCGCGCCGGGGCCAGCCGCGGGGCATGCGCTCGCGCCGGCGCTTACTGGTTCGCGGCCCGCCCGCCGGCGTCGCGGGCGCTGACGCGCACGGCGAGGGCCTCGCCGTCGCCGCCCTTGCGGGCACCGCGCACGGGGGCGGCGTCGGCATAGTCCAGCCCGGCGGCGACGCGCACATGGGTGTCGATCGGGCACAGGCCATTGGCCGCGTCGAAGCCGATCCAGCCATAGTCCTGGAGATGGACCTCCGCCCAGGAATGGGCACCGTTGGCATGGGGCAGGGCGTCGGACTGGGCGACATAGCCGGAGACATAGCGGGCGGGCACGTCGAGATGGCGCGCGCAGGTCATGAAGATATGGGCGATGTCCTGCGGGATGCCCTCGCCGGCGGCGAAGGCGGCCGCGGCGCCCAGGCCGGTGCGCTGCCCGGTCTCGATGCAGGGCGTCTTCTCGTGCAGGGCCTCCATCAGCGCGTGCATGCGCGACAGGGGCGTGGCGACGTCACGCGTCGCCTCCTCGGCGAATTCGCAGAGCGCCGCATCGGGCGTGGTCAGCAGCGTGTCGCGACGGAAGACGTCGACCGGCACGCGCTCGACGACGCCGCGCACGATGCCCGCGAGATCGACCGTCTCGATCAGGCCCTCGACGCGGATCGCCATCTCGGCGATCGGGCCGTCGGCCGAGAAGGTATGCACGACGTTGCCGAAGGCGTCCTGCGTCATGCGCAGCCGGCCGTCGATGGTCGGCTCGATGCGCCAGGACATGACGTGCTGGCCGTCATGGTCGCGCGGCGTCAGCCGCAGGATCTGCGTGATGTGCCGCGCCGGCTCGGCATAGGCGTAGCCGATCGAGTGGGAAATCCTGATCCGCATGGACAATCGCTAACCGACGCGTCGGGAGGCCTTCTGAAGGGGTTGTCTTAGCCGCGGCGACCGCCCGAGGCGAGCGCCGCGCCGGCTCATTGCAGATACTGCTCGAAGATGGTGCCGCCGAGCCGGTTGTTCTCGGTGATGAAGTCCGAGATGAACTCGTGCAGCCCGTGCTGGAAGATGTCGTCGATGCTGGTGCTCGAGAGATTGGCGAGGGTCTTGCGCGCCTGCCGCTGGGCGGGGCCCTGGCGTCCATAGGAATCGCCCAGCAGATCGAGGAAGCGCGAGATGTTCTCGTAGCAGGCGGCCAGCGAGCGCGGCATCCGCCGGTTGAGGATCAGCAGATCGGCGATCAGCAGCGGCTTCACCGCCTCGCGATAGACCCAGTGATAGGCCGTCAGCGCCGAGACCTCGCGCAGCACCGTGGTCCACTGGAAATAGTCGAGCGAGCCGCCGACCTGCTCGTTGGCCGGCAGCAGCACGTGGTATTTCACGTCGAGAATGCGCGCCGTGTTGTCGGCTCGCTCGACATAGACGCCAAGCCGCGAGAACCAGTAGCCGTCGTCGCGCAGCATGGTGCGGTAGGCCGAGCCGTCGAAGACCAGCGAGACGTTCTTCACCCATTCGAGGAAGCGGGCGAATTCCTCGCGGTCCATGCGCTTCTTCTCGAAGCGCTGCAGCTCGAGCCAGGCGCCGTTCAGCGCATCCCACATCTCCGAGGTCAGGGCGGTGCGCACCCCGCGGGCATTGGAGCGGGCGAGCGCGAGGCAGTTGCGGATCGAGGAGGGGTTGTCCGGGCTGAAGGTCAGGAAGTCGCAGACATTGCGCTCATTGGCCTCGCCATAGGCCTGGGCGAAGGCCTCGTCGCAGCCGGCGGTGGCGACCGCGCTCTGCCATTCGCTGCCGGCGCCGCCATAGGAGGAGGGCAGGTTGGAAAGGCGCATCGTCGCGTCGAGGATGCGGGCGAGATACTCCGCCCGCTCCACATAGCGGGAGACCCAGTAGAGGCTGTCGGCGGTGCGCGAGAGCATAGTCAGATCGGGCCTTTTGGCGATGAGGCGAGATGTGTCCGGTGAACGCTGAAACAGGGAGCCGTTGGAGAGATCAGGCATCGAGAACCCAGGTATCCTTGGTGCCGCCGCCCTGGCTGGAATTGACGACGAGGGAGCCCTCCTTGAGCGCGACGCGCGTCAGGCCGCCCGGCACGCAGGAAATGCCGTTGGCGCCCGAGAGCACATAGGGCCGAAGGTCGACATGGCGAGGCGCCACGCCCGAGGCGACGAAGGTCGGGCAGGTGGACAGCGCCAGCGTCGGCTGGGCGATGAAGCCTTCCGGCTGGGCCTTGAGCTTGCGGCGGAAGGTTTCGAGCTGCGCCTTGTTGGCGTGGGGGCCGACCAGCATGCCGTAGCCGCCCGAGCCGTTGACCTCCTTGACGACGAGCTTCTCGAGATTGTCGAGCACATAGGCGTTGGCCTCGGGCTCGCGGCAGCGAAAGGTCGGGACGTTCTTCAGGATCGGCTCCTCGCCGGTGAAGAACTTCACGATCTCGGGCATGTAGCTGTAGACCGCCTTGTCGTCGGCGACGCCGGTGCCGACCGCATTGGCGAGCGTGACGTTGCCGGCCTTGTAGGCGCCGATCAGCCCGGGCACGCCGAGCACCGAGTCGCTGCGGAAGACGAGCGGGTCGATGAACTCGTCGTCGATGCGCCGGTAGATCACGTCGACGCGCTTGGGCCCCTGCGTCGTGCGCATGTAGACCACGTCGTCCTTGACCAGCAGGTCCGAGCCCTCGACCAGCTCGACGCCGAGCTTGTCGGCCAGGAAAGAGTGCTCGTAGAAGGCCGAATTGTACTGGCCCGGCGTCAGCAGGCAGATATTGGGGTCGGCCGAGGAGGAGCGTGGCGCGACCGAGCGCAGCGTCGCCAGGAGCTGGTCGGGATAGTTGTCGACCGGCGCGACGCGATGGGTGGCGAAGAGCTCCGGGAAGAGCCGCAGCATCACCTCGCGGTTCTCCATCATGTAGGAGACGCCGGACGGCGTGCGCGCATTGTCCTCCAGCACGTAGAAGGTGTCGGCGTCGACGCGGACGATGTCGATGCCGGCGATGTGGCAATAGATGCCGTGCGGCACCTGGAAATCCACCATCTCGAGCTGGTAGCAGGCGTTGCGATAGACCAGATCGGCCGGGATGATGCCGGCCTTGATGCATTCCTTGGGTCCGTAGACATCGGCCAGGAACATGTTGAGCGCGGTAACGCGCTGGCGCAGGCCCGCCTCGAGCTTGGTCCATTCCGGCTTGGTCAGCACGCGGGGAATGATGTCGAAGGGAATCAGGCGCTCAGTCGATTCCTCGTCGCCATAGACGGCGAAGGTGATGCCGATGCGGCGGAAGAAGAGTTCGGCCTGGCTGCGCCGCAGCGCCAGCATCTCCGGCGGCGCTTCCTTCAGCCAGCGGTCCAGCGCCGCATAGGCCTGCCGGACATCGCCCTCCGTCCCCGTCATCTCGTCGAACGCGACCATGCAGCCTTCTTTCCCCATTTTCAGCAGCCTATGCGCATTCGCAGGCGTTCGGAAAGGGGGGCCGATGGTCAGGGGTGCGCCGCCTGTTGCCTAATCCTTGCGCAAATGCCGGCGACGCTCAAACGGGCCTGTCCCGGCGGGAACAGCGCCTCTCGCCTCCGCCTCCTATCGTCATCAGACCCTCAGGATTTCGGGAGCGGGCAGGGACCAAGACCATGGCAAAGATTCTCGATTTCACGGACGACCAGATCTTCTTCACGGTGACGATGGGCGTCGGCCCGGGCCGAGCCAATAATCGCGACGACGTCACGCTGGTCCAATACTATCTCAACCTCTGGATCTCGCATGAGTCGGTTGCGGCCGAGCGCCGGCAGTTCGGCGAGGGAGCCAGGCAGCTTCTCGCGACCGACGGCATCATCGGGCCGAAGACGAAGGCGCGGATCAAGATGTTCGAGACGTGGATGAACGATATGCAGCCCTTGCCGCGCGGCGATGGCTGTATCGATCGGATGCCCAACGACAGGCCCGGATATCAGTACGCCGACGGGAGTTTCGGGGTCTGCATGATCTTCTACCTCAACCAATATGTGGTGGAGTTCTACGCGCCGGTCTACGGCAATCTCCTGAACCTGACCCGCCGCCCGGATTTTCCGCCGCGCCTGCGTTCGCTGGTCAATCGCTATTCGGCCCGCGTCGCCTGACGACCAGCGCAGCCCGAAGGGCGGCGAAGGCGGGGCCTAGATCAGCCCCAGCCCGCGGAAGCTCGCATGGCCGTCGCGGCCGACGATGACGTGGTCGTGGATCGCGATCCCCAAGGGCTTTGCGATATCAACGAGTTCGCGGGTCATCTTCACATCGGCGCCGGAGGGGGTGGGGTCGCCCGAAGGGTGGTTGTGGACGAGGATGATCGCCGAGGCCGAGAGTTCGAGCGCGCGCCGCACCACCTCCCGCGGATAGACGGGGGTATGATCGACGGTGCCGGTCTGCTGCACCTCGTCGGCGATGACGGCGTTCTTCTTGTCGAGGAACAGCAGGCGGAACTGCTCGCGCTCGGCAAAGGCCATCGTCGTGCGGCAGTAGTCGAGCACCGCCGACCAGGACGAGAGGACGGTGCGCCGCGTCACGGCTCCCTTCGCCATCCGCTGCAGCGCCGCCTCGACGATCTTGAGATCGAGCGCCACGCCCTCGCCGACGCCCTTGATCTCGGTCAGCCGGGCCGCCGGGGCGCCGAGGACCTCGGCGAAGGAGCCGAAGCGCGCGATCAGCGCCTTGGCGAGCGGCTTGACGTCGCGCTGCGGGATCGAGCGGAAGAGCAGCAGTTCGAGCAGCTCGTAATCGGCGAGCGCCTCGGCGCCGGCCTCCTGGAAGCGCCCGCGCAGGCGCTCGCGATGGCCGTGGTAATGCGGGGCGGCAGAGGAGGGCGCCGGCGAGGCGGACCGCACGGGGCGGGCCGAACGCTCGTCCGCCCCCGCGCTCATCGGGCCGCGAGCGGGTTGTCCCGTCCCGACGGCGACAGCGTGAAGATCTCGCAGCCGGTCTCGGTGACGCCGATGGTGTGCTCGAACTGGGCCGAGAGCGAACGGTCCCGCGTCACGGCCGTCCAGCCGTCCGAGAGCACCTTCACCCCCGCCTTGCCGAGATTGATCATCGGCTCGATCGTGAAGATCATCCCCGGCTTCAGTTCCGGCCCCTCGCCGGGCGAGCCGTAATGCAGGATGTTGGGCGCGTCGTGGAAATTGCGGCCGACGCCGTGGCCGCAGAAATCGCGCACCACCGAGCAGCGCTCGGCTTCCGCATAGCGCTGGATGGCGAAGCCGATATCGCCCGTGGTGCCGCCGGCGCGCACGGCCTTGATGCCGCGCAGCAGGCTCTCATAGGTGATCTCGATCAGCCGCTCGGCCTTGCGCGGGATTTCGCCGACGCCATACATCCGGCTGGAATCGCCATGCCAGCCATCGACGATCAGCGTGTAGTCGATGTTCATGATGTCGCCCTCGCGCAACGGCTTGTCGTCGGGAATGCCGTGGCAGACGACGTGGTTGATCGAGGTGCAGATCGACTTGGTGTAGCCGCGGTAGAACAGCGTCGCCGGGAAGGCGCCGTTGTCCATGGCGAACTGATAGGCGAGGTCGTCGAGGCGCTGGGTGGTGCCGCCGGGCTTGACGTAGTCGCCGAGCATGTCGAGCCCGGCGGCCGTCAGCCGCCCGGCCTTGTGCATGGCGGCGAAGGCTTCCGGGCCATGGATCTTGATGGCCGGCTCGCGCATGCGGGTTCGTCCCAGCGTTTCGTCGAAGGTCATGTCTTGGCGAAGGTCATGGCGGCGATACGGCTCCTCGATCGCCTTATTGATCGGCTCGGCGCGCCGGCGCAAGGCGCAGAGGCGGCACCCGTCGGCCGATCCGCTTCCGGCGGACATCGTCCGGCTGGCGCCGGGCCCCGCCCGGGTGTATCAGGCGCGCAGCATGGCCATCATCGAACAATCGCAGGCGGAGGACAAGCCGTACGGCGCCTTCGCCCCCCGGCGCGGACTGTCGCGCCTCATCGGCTGGACGCGCTGCGCCTCGGACAGCTTCCTCGGCCGCAAGGTCGCCTATGCGCTGCGCCGGCTCGGCCTGCGCTCGCTCGCGGGGCAGCCCGTCGACATCGAGTCGCTGGGCGCGCGGATGCGGCTCTATCCGGACGGAAATGTCTGCGAGAAGCGCGTGCTGTTCACGCCGCAGTATTTCGACCCCGTCGAGCGCGACATCCTGGCCTCGCGGCTGCGCGACGGTTTCCGCTTCATCGACATCGGCGCCAATATCGGGGCGTATTCTCTCTTCGTCGCGGCCAAGGCCGGGCCGAGCGCGCGCATCGTCGCGGTCGAGCCCCAGCCCGAGATCTTCGCGCGGCTGGCATTCAACATCGCGCAGAACCCGTTCGGCACGGTCAAGGCGGTGGCCTGCGCGCTGGCCGACAAGCCGGGCGAGCTGACGCTCTTCCTCGACCCGACCAATCGCGGCGAATCGAGCGTGCGGATCCTGCGCTCCAGCACCGGCAGCACGGTGCGCGTGCCGGCGATGACGCTGCTCGCGCTGGTCCAGAACGAGGGCTATGACCGCCTCGACGCGATCAAGCTCGATGTCGAAGGCGCCGAGGACCTGATCCTCGAGCCGTTCCTGCGCGATGCGCCACAGAGCCTCTGGCCGGGGCTGATCATCATCGAGGATTCGCGCCAGCGCTGGCAGATCGACCTCGCCGCGCTGCTGCAGCAGAGCGGCTACATGCTGCTGGCGCAGACCCGGCTGAATCTGGTGTTCGAGCGCGCGCACACCCCGGCCGGCGGCGCCTGAGGGCGCGGCGAAGGCACCGCTTGAGCCGGCGCCGGCAAAGCCCTAGCTGTAGCGGCGCCAGGAGGCGGAGTGCGCCTCGCGCCGCAGCCAGGAGCCGGGCATGACCACCAGCGAGACGACATCATCCCCGGTCAGCGTGACGGCTGCGATCCTGGTCATCGGCGACGAGATCCTCTCCGGCCGGACCAAGGACAAGAACATCGGCTACATCGCCGAGTACCTGACCAATATCGGCATCGAGCTGCGCGAGGTCCGGGTCGTCCCGGACGTGCAGGAGGAGATCGTCGCGGCGCTGAACGCGCTGCGCCACCGCTACGCCTATGTCTTCACCACGGGCGGCATCGGGCCGACGCATGACGACATCACCGCCGATTCGGTGGCGGCGGCCTTCGGCGTCTCGATCGACCACGATCCGCGCGCCATCGCGATGCTGGCCGAGCGCTTCCCGCCGGACCAGCTCAACGAGGCGCGGCTGCGGATGGCGCGGATTCCCGCCGGGGCCGACCTCATCGCCAATTCGGTCTCGAAGGCGCCGGGCTTCAACATCGGCAATGTCTATGTGATGGCGGGCGTGCCCTCGATCATGCAGGCGATGCTCGATGTCGTCGCGCCGACGCTGCAGACGGGTGTGAAGATCCTGTCCGACACGGTCCGCGCCGGCCTGCGCGAGGGCGATATCGGCACGGCGCTGGCCCAGGTCGCCAAGGCTCATCCGGGTGTCTCGATCGGCTCCTATCCGTTCTTCTCAGAGACCGGGCCGGACACCAATGTCGTGGTGCGATCGCGCGATCCCGATGCGCTGGCGACCGCGATGGACGCCGTGAAGGCGATGATCGCGGCCGAGCGGGCGCGGCTCGCCAATGGAAGTGTTTGAGCTGCGACCGGCAGCAAATGGCCTCACTTGATCTTGTCGAAGAGAACTGCCGCCATGCGGACGACTTCAAGCGTTCCGTGGACCAGCAGCAAGAGATAAAAACCTAACATGAAGAGAAAGGCTGCCGGCTTGTCTGCGAAAGTGACGAGTGTCGAAGCGTCGTTCAGATAGAGGTCCAGAATTCCCCAATTCAGTGCGCCGTTCGCAACGCCTTTCGCGAGTCCCCATGCGCCAGTGACGCCGACTAGCAGCCCTGCCTGAAGGCGAAAACCGGAGAATCGAGTCGGCCACATGAGAGACCTAGCATTGCGGCATGGTAGTCTGATGCAATGATAGATTGTCCTGCTGCGGAATGGAACTCTACTGAGAAAGGCAGGCCTATGGTCGACGCCAAGCCTGCAGGGTTACGCGGACGCCTCGGTCACAACCTCTTTGGGGAATGACACCCCGCTAGGCTTAGCTATCGTACGCAGAAGGGCCTTGCGGAAGCAGTGCCAGTTTTCGCCGGAATCCCGCCACGGCCGAGCCGACCTCCAACAAGGGCTTTCCTGTCTCCCAGGACCAATTCCGCCGCGACGCGCGATCCCGTTGCGCTGGCGACCGCGATGGACGCCGTGAAAGCGATGATCGCGACACTCAGGGCCTGAGCGTAACGACGGGGGCACGGCGGAGGTTCGGATTGGCGACGCCGAACTCCGTTGGTCCTGTTCGATGCCCAAACTGACTACCGGCCTTCCCTGATCGTTGTGAAGCGCGCCCTTTACTGGGCTAATCTGACGTTTTCGTTCGTTAAACGCTCTCTTGCCTGCGTCAACGAATCGTCAACCAAATCCTATTACGTAACGGTATGCGGCCTGCGTGATATATGACGTTACGGCATGCTCATTCCTCGCGCCCGCCGGTTCGAGGGTCGGTCGATGCCGCGCGCCATGGACGCGGTCGTTATCAGGGGACGTTGGATGGGACTGTTCAGGAACGTGCTCGCAGGCGGCCGTCTTGCCGCGCAGGCTGCAGCCATCGATCGCTCGCAGGCGGTGATCGAGTTCGACCTCAACGGCAAGATTCTCGCCGCCAACGCGAACTTCCTGAGTGCGACCGGCTATTCCCTGGACGAGATCCAGGGCCGCCAGCACCGCATGTTCATGTCGCCGGGCGAGGCCGGAACGCCCGCCTATACCGAGCTCTGGGCCGATCTCGGGCGCGGCGAGTTCCGCAGCGGCGAGTTCCTGCGCATCGGCAAGGGCGGTCGGGAAATCTGGCTGCGGGCGAGCTACAACCCGATTCTCGGGGCCGGCGGCCAGCCGGTCGGCGTCATCAAATACGCCTTCGACATCACCGAGCAGAAGAACCGCATGGCCGACCTCGAAAGCCAGAACGCGGCGATCAGCAAGGCGCAGGCGGTCATCGAGTTCGACCTGACCGGCAAGATTCTCAGGGCCAACGAGAACTTTCTCTCGGTGGTGGGTTACAAGCTGCCCGAGATCGTCGGCCAGCATCATCGCATGTTCGTCGACCCCGTCGAGCGCGAGGCGCCGGGCTACAAAACCTTCTGGGAGCAGCTCGCGCGCGGCGAATACGCCGCCGCGCAGTACCGCCGGATCGCCAAGGGCGGGCGCGAGGTCTGGATCCAGGCGAGCTACAACCCGATCCTGGATGCGCGCGGTCGCCCCTACAAGGTCGTCAAGTTCGCCACCGACATCACCGCCAGCCACAAGGGCCAGCAGCTCGAGGATGCCGTGCGGGAGACCGGCGACGTCATCGCCCGCGCGAAGAATCGGGACCTGACGGGCCGCGTCAACCTGGCGGGGAAGGTCGGCGAGGTCGCGGTCCTCTGCGGCGGTGTCAACGATCTGCTCGATACGCTTGCGGGCGTGGTCGGCATGGTGCGCGACATCTCCGCCCGGATCGACGCTGCATCCGTGCGGATCTCGTCCGACAGCAGCCAGTTGGCCGAGCGAACCGAAGCCAATGCGTCGAGCCTCCAGGAAACCGCCGCCACGACCGAGGAACTGGCCGCTTCGGTCAAGACCAGCGCCGGTCATTCGCGCATGGCGGTCGCGCTCGGACAGGAGGCGAGCCAGGTCGCGGCCCGCGGCGGCGCCATCGTGACCGAAGCCGTCGGCGCCATGGGGCGGATCGAGGCGGCGTCGTCGGGCATCTCCGAGATCATCTCGATGATCGACGAGATCGCCTTCCAGACCAATCTGCTGGCGCTCAACGCCGCCGTCGAGGCGGCAAGGGCGGGTGATGCCGGGCGCGGCTTTGCCGTCGTCGCATCCGAGGTTCGGGCGCTGGCCGCCCGCTGCAGCGAATCCGCCAATGGCGTGAAGGCACTCATCGCCAACTCGACCCAGCAGATCCAGGCCGGTGTCGGGCTGGTCAAGGATGCCGGCACCACGCTGGGCGAGATCGTCACCGCAGCGTCCAAGGTCGCCAACACGGTCCAGGAGATTTCGGCCGCGACCAGCGAGCAGTCGAGTGGCATCGAGGAGATGGCGCGTACCGTCGCCCATATGGACGAGCTGACGCAGCAGAACGCGATGCTGGCCGACCAGAGCGCCAAGGTCGCGCAGGATCTGCGGCGCGACACGACGGAACTGACCAGCATGGTGGCGACCTTCACGCTCGACGCCAGCGCGGCACCAGCGCTCTCGTCGCGTGCCGATGCCGGCTCATGGCAGGCTGCGCCCGAGCGCAGCGCGACTGTGGCGCCGCGCGCGGCTGCGCCCGCGCCAAGGCGCGCCGCCGGGGCACATCCGCCCGCGCGACGTGCGGCCGGAGGCGGTGCGGCGTCGGGCTGGTCGGAATTCTGAGGCGAGGGTCGCCGGCTTTCGGGGGATTGCGCGGGCAATCCCTCTTGCCAGCGGCGCGGCGATAGGGTTTTGCCGTCGGGCAACGCTGCCTTTCCGCCACATCCGGAGCCCAGACCCATGGCCGAGCCGACCTCCAACAAGGCCTTTCCTGTCTCCTGGGACCAGTTCCACCGCGACGCGCGGGCGCTCGCCTGGCGGCTGGCGGAGAAGGGGCCCTTCGAGGCCATCGTCTGCATCACCCGTGGCGGGCTGGTGCCGGCGGCCATCATCTGCCGGGAACTCGGCCTGCGCCTGATCGAGACGGTCTGCGTCGCCAGCTATCACGACTACAAGAACCAGACCGAGCTCAAGGTCCTCAAGGACGTCGCCCCCTCGATCAAGGCGATCGGCGACGGCAAGGGCAAGGGCGTGCTCGTCGTCGACGACCTCACCGACACCGGCAAGACGGCCCGCGTCGTGCGCGAGATGCTGCCCAACGCCCATTTCGCCACGGTCTACGCCAAGCCCGCCGGCGTGCCGACCGTCGACACCTTCGTCACCGAGGTCAGCCAGGACACCTGGATCTATTTCCCCTGGGATATGGGGCTGGCTTATGTCGAGCCCATCGCCAAGGATCACAAGGGCTGAGGATCACCAGGGCAGAGGGCGGGCCGGCCGCCACCGTCTCGAGGAGATCGCGATGATCGACGCAGCGACGGACCGGCCCAACCGCATTCCCTGGCCGCCCCTACTCTATGGCGGGGCGATCCTGGTGGCGATGGCGCTGCAGAGGCTGCTGCCGCTGCCGTATCCCGCGGCTGACGGCGCGCTTGCGGGCTGGCTCGGCCCCCTGGGCTGGATGCTGCTGGCGGTCGGCGCCGGCTTCGACCTCTCCGCGATGGCGACGATGGCAAGGGCGCGGGCCAACATCCTGCCGCATCGCGCCGCGACCGCGCTGGTCGAGAGCGGGCCCTTCGCGATCAGCCGCAACCCGATCTACTTCGGCAACACCCTGATGATGGTCGGGGCCGGCCTCGGCTTCGGTAATCTCTGGCTGATCGTGACCGGGCTCGTCGCCGCGGTCCTGGTGCTGAAGCTCGCCATCGCGCGCGAGGAGCGCCATCTCGAGGCGCTGTTCGGGCCGGCCTGGCTGGCCTATCGCGGCCGGGTGCGCCGCTGGATCGGCCGGCGCTGACGCGTCTGCCTTATCGCGCCCGCAGCGCTACGCTCATGCCGGCGATCACCAGCACTATGCCGGCGACCTCGATGGGGGAGGGATATTCGCCGAGCAGCAGGATCGCGGCGAGCGCGGTGACGACCGGGTTGAGCGGCAAGAACAGCGTCGCGCGCCCGGCGCCCAGCAGTTCGACCGACTTGGTGTAGAGAAACAGCGCGCCGACGCCGACCAGCGCGCCCTGATAGAGCGCCTGCAGCGCGATCGCCGACCAGGCGACCTCGCCGAGCCGGATCGGCATGGTAGCCGCGAACACCGGCAGGATCAGCAGCGAGAGCAGGCAGGTCGCGATGGTGACGTCGATCGCGTCCGTCCGCCAGCGCAGGGCCAGAAGCCCGAAGACCGACCACATCACCGCATTGGTGACGAAGAAGAGATCGCCGATCCAGGCATTGGCCCCGGCGCCCGATTCCCCGAAGGCCTGCCAGCCGAAGGCGCCGATGCCGGCCAGCACCAGCGCGAGGCCGAGCAGCCGCAGCGGCCCCGGCCTCTCGCCCAGCACGAGGAAGGCCAGCGCCACCGTCATCACCGGGATCAGGCCGGGCACGATCACCGAGGCGTGCAGCGCCGGGGCGAAGGTCGCGCCGCCGACGAGGACGAGAGCATAGGGTGCGCCCGCGAGCGCGGTCAGGATCAGCGCCCGCCGCCAGCCGAGCGCGCCGACCGGAAAGGGCCGCATCCGCCGCCGCGCGAGTGGCAGAAGGATGAGCGACGCCACGACGAAGCGCAGGATGGTGACGTCGGCCGCGCTCAGCCCATCCGCCACCGACTGGCGCGAGACCACGGACTGCACGCCCCAGATCAGGCTGGTCAGCAGGCCGCAGCCGATGCCGAGCCAGAGGCGGCGACGCGCGAGGGCGGCGGCGGGAGAGGCGAGGTCTGTCACGAGGGGCTTTCGCAGGAGGGGCGGCCGCAAGCGCGTTCACCGAAGGGCGCTGGCTCCTATGTGTGCGGGGTGGATGCCGGGCAAGAGGGTTGGCGCAACGCCCCCCGGCGCGGCGAGCGGAGATGGGACCCACCACCGATGGCCGGGCCGCGACAATCGGTCTTCCCCATGGTAAAGAGTGATCGAGAGCCCGGCGTCAAAATCATCGGCGGCGCCGTGTTTCCAGGTGGCTGGCTAGGCGGGCTCGCCGTTGGGGGGATGTCGGATGCTGACCTCTGAGCCAACACAGACCAGTCCGAGGGCGCGATGATCCCTGGACCCGACGACCCGCAGACGGGACCGAGCCGCCGCGTGGTCCTTGCCGCAGGTGCGGCCGGCGGCGCTGGCGCCTTGGCCGCATCCACCCCGGTTGTTCTGGCTCAGGCCGGTTCGGGATCGACGACGGCAGCAGCCAGTGCCGCGCCGCCTCCTTCGGCCTCTGCCGCGGCGAAGGCCGTGACGGAGGTCAGGCCTGCCATCCTGCGGATCTCGCGCGAGGTTTGGGCCAATCCGGAGCTGTCAAGGCAGGAAGTCAAGTCCTGCGCGATCCATGTCCGGGAACTTGAGGCTGAAGGTTTCACCATCACCAGCCGGAACACCTCAGGCTATCCGACCGCCTTCATCGCGGAATGGAGGCAAGGGACCGGCGGGCCGGTGATCGCCTATCTGCCGGAGTACGACGCGCTTCCCGGGCTGGGCAATGCAGCCGAACCGCGCCAGACGCTCGGCCCGACCGGCGCCGAGGTCGGTCATGCCTGCGGCCACAATCTGATCGGCGCGGGCTGCACGGGCGCCGCTTTTGCGCTGAAGCGGATGATGAAGGCCGATGGAACGCCGGGAACGGTCCGTGTCTATGGCTGCGCCGCCGAAGAATCGCAGGGCGTCAAAGTCTATATGGTGCGTGACGGTCTGTTTGGGGACGTGGATGCGGCCCTGGCCTGGCACCCGGCGCCGATCGCCGCGACAGGCTCGGTCCGGACGGCTGCGAACAACGGCATCCGCATCACGTTCCGCGGTCGGACAGCTCATGCGGGCAATTCACCCTGGGAGGGTCGCTCGGCCGTCGATGCGGCAGAGCTGTTCGGCCATGCCATCAACCTGATGCGCGAGCATGTGCTGCCGACGGCGCGCCTGCACTATGTCTACGAGGCGGCCGGCGTGGCGCCCAACGTCGTGCCGGATTTTGCCAAGATCTGGCTCATGATCCGCGACAAGGATCGCCCCAACGTGGCGGCCATGACGGAATGGGCCCGGCAGATCGCCGATGGTGCGGCCATGGCAACGCAGACCAAGGCTGAGTTCGACGTCTTCTTCGGTGTGTCGGACCTCCTGCCCAATGCGACGCTGATCAACGGCATCCATGCCCACATGACGGCGGTGGGGCTCGACTGGACTGAAGAGGAACAGGTTTTCGCCCGCACGTGCCAGGCCGCCATGGGCGTTCCGGAAAAGGGCATGGCGACGAAGGTGCTGCCCGTGCTGGGCGAGATCACGACCGGCGGTGGAACCGATGTCGGCGACATCAGCTGGGTGGTGCCGACCGTGCTGTTCGGCTGGCCCTCGCTGCCCCTGGGCGTCGGCCTGCACACATGGCCCGTGACGGCGTGTGGCGGCATGTCGATCGGGGACAAGGCGTCTCTGGACACTGCCAAGATTCTCGCCGGTTTCGGTCATGACCTGATGACCATGCCCGCTTTGCTGGCGGCCGCGAAGGCGGATTTCCTGAAACGAAAGGGCGACACGGCGTATGTTTCGCCCCTCTCGGCCGGCAAGAAGCCCGAGATCCTGCCGGCCTTCATGCACAAGGCCACGGGGGACGACACGGCCACGCCGCTGGAAGGGTGAGCCGGGCCCCGGGCTGATGAGCTGCTGGTGACGAGCGCGACGCCAACCGCGCGGTGGGTCGGAGCGCTATCCCGCCAGAAAACGCGCTGCCGCGCCGTGCAGGACCTGGATGCCCAAGGCGAGGTCCTCGTCCTTCGTGTCCTCGGTCCAGTGATGCGAAATGCCGCCGATCGAGGGCACGAACAGCATCGAGGCTGGCATCTTGCGGGCGATGACCTGCGCGTCATGGCCGGCGCCGGACGGCATGGTCTGCCAAGCGCCGGGCGCAAAGGCCTCGGCCGCGTCTGAGAGGGCCTGCATCATGGCGGGGTCGCAGAGCGCCGGCACCGCCTTGGAAACCGAGGAGAGCGTGATCCTGCAGCGCTCGCGGCGGTTGGCTTCCTGCACCAGCGACCTCAGCCCGGCCTCCAGCCGCTCCAGCACCGCCACCGAGACGTCGCGGAACTGGAACAGGATTTCGGCCCGGCCGGGAATAATGTTGGGGGCGTCGGGCTCGAGCCGGAAGCGGCCTGTGGTCCAGGTCGTGCGCTCGCCGACGAGGCGCGGGAACTCGGCGTCGATGGCTGCGAGCAGCCTCACCGCGCTCAGGCCCGCATCGCGGCGTTCGGCCATGGTGGTGCCGCCGGCATGGTCCTGCTGGCCCTCGACGACGATGCGCCACTGCCAGATCGCGACGATGCCGGTGACGACGCCGATCCTCAAGGCCGCCTGCTCGAGCTGCGTGCCCTGCTCGATATGCATCTCGTAATAGCCCCTGTAGCGGCCGATCTCGAGCTGTCGGCGCGGCAGGCCTTCGAGTCCGGCGGCGCGCAGGGCCTCGCGCAGCGGCGTGCGGTCGGTGCGGTTGCGGGCGCCGTCGATCGCCTCCTCGCTGAGATCGCCGATCATCGAGCGGCTGCCGGGCAGGCTGAGGCTGAAATGACCCTCCTCGTCGGCGAAGGCGCAGACATCGACCGGCAGGCCGGCCCGAGCGAGCGCGATGCCGGCCACGACGCCGAGCGCGCCGTCGAGCCAGCCGGCCTCGTTCTGCGATTCGATGTGGCTGCCGACGAGCAGATGCGGGCCCGGGCCGGGATGGCGGCCATAGACATTGCCGATGCCGTCGATCGAGGCCTCCAGCCCGCATTCGGCCAGCTTGGCCATCAGCCAGCGGCGGGCTTCCATGTCCTGCGGGGAATAGGTCGGGCGGTGGACGCCGGACTTGAAGGTGCCGATGCCGCGCAGCTCGTAGAGATCACGCAGGAAGGCTTGGGTGTCGACGGCAGGCATGGCGGGCTCGCTTTCGGGCAGGCGGGGCGGCGCGGGGCGGGTGCTCAGGCGGGCGGCTGCTGCCCGACTGCGCCGGCGAAATCGGCGACGGTCGAGACCCAGCCAAAGAAGGTCTCGATATTGTAGATCGCAGCCTTCTGGGCAAAGTCCGGCCCGGCCGCATGGGTGGCGTCTTCCAGCACGACGCCGAAATATTCGAGGTGGAAGGCGTCGCGCAGCGAGGATTCGACGCAGACATTGGTGGCGATGCCGGTGAAGACGAGATTGCGGATGCCGCGTGCCCGCAGAAGGCTGTCGATGTTGGTGTTGAAGAAGACGCTGTAGCGCGGCTTGGGCACGACGAGATCGCCCGGCTGCGGTGTCAGCGCATCGACGATGGCATAGTCCCAGCCGCCCTTGGCCAGCAGCTTGCCGTTGAGTTCCGGCTTGCGGCGCATCGTCTTCAGCGCGTTCGACTTGTGCCAGTTGGGCGAGCCGGGCCCGCCGGCCTCGCGATACTCCGCGTCCCACCCGTTCTGCAGGAAGATCACCGGGATGCCGGCCTTGCGGGCGGCCTCGGCCGCCAGCGCGACCTGTCGGATCACGGCCGGCGTGCCGGTGATGTCGAAGCCGGCGAGGTCGATATAGCCGCCCGCCGAGGCATAGGCGTTCTGCATGTCGACGACGATCAGCGCGGTGCGGCCCGGATCCAAGCGCAGCGGCTCGGGGCGTGCGGGCAGGACGATGGACGTGGCGGCGTCAGGCTCGGGCAGGCCGGCTGCGGCGGCGGACAGAGCGGGCATCGGCTTCTCCGGACAGGCATGGGCAAGGTGGCGCAGGCGATCATCGCAGGCTGGGCACGGCCGGCAAGATGGGCTCGCTTCGCCAGCAAGAGCCATGCCGTGCCGCCTTGCGCGGTCCTACCCTTCCGGTCTGAACCTTGCCGGTCTGAAACTTGCCTCGGCTGATTCCGGGAGGGCTGCGCGATGAATGACGGGGTCGAGAGCGTGATCGGGGACGAGGCGGCGCTGGCCGCGCGGCTGATGGCCGAGATCGCCCAGGCCCGGGGCGATGCGCGCGAGGACCCGTTCGGCAACCCGGTCCTGCGCGTGACGCTGTGGCTGACGCGGCGGATGGACCGCGGCGAGCTCGATGTCGAGGCGGCCTGCGGGCTGGTGCGGCGGCTGGGGCGTGAGGCGCTGCGTCAGCGGGCGGGGCGGCTCGCGGCCTATGTCGGGCTGGCGGGCGACGGCGAGGCCGCGTTTGCCACGCTCGCCGGCACGCTAGTCGAGGCTGCGACCGACGCGGCCGATCCGCTGGCGCAATATCGCGACTCCGTCGAGCGGTTGCGCTTTGCGGCCGTCTTCACGGCGCATCCGACCTTCGGCATGAGCCGCAGGCTCGCCCATGCGCTCGCCGCGCAGGCCAGCGGGGAGGCGGGCGGCGAGGCGGTGATCGACGATGCGGCGCTGTCCTTTCGGCCCGACGGGCGGATCACGCTGCAGGACGAGTTCGAGCAGGCGCGCTATGCCGTGCGCCATGCCCGCGACGCTATCGACCACCTGAACGCCGCGCTGCTGCGCGGCGCGCGGTCGCTCTCGCCCGAAGGCTGGCACGGGCTGGCGCCGTGCCCGGTGATCCTTGCCTCCTGGGTCGGCTGCGACACCGACGGGCGCACCGATATCGGCTGGTGGGACACGCTGCGCTATCGGCTGGAATCGAAGCAGGGGCAGTTCGCGCGCATCCTCGAAAAGCTGCCGGTGGTGCCGGCGACGGTGGCCGTGCGCGAGCTTGTCGGCACGGCGCTGGCGGCGGTGGAGCGGCAGCTGGCGCTGGCGCCGCCGATCACGACGCAGCCCGCCTTGCCGGCGCTGCAGGCTTTTGCGCTGGCGCTGGTCAACGAGCGCGAGGCGGCGCTGCCGGAGGCGTCGCGCCTGATCGCGGCGCTCGATGAGGCTATCGCGCTGTCTGCCGATGACGACACGACGATGGCGCTCTGCCTGGTCAAGGCCGGCTGCGTCGCCCATGGCGTCTCGATCGCGCTGCCGCATTTCCGGCTCAACGCCTCGCAGCTCCACAACGCCATGCGCGGCGTGATCCCGCTCGACGAGGAGCCGACGCAGCCGGCGCAGCGGCGCGCCTTCCTCTCGGCGGTGAACGGGCTGCTGGCCAAGGTCGCGCCGATTGCGGTCGATTTCGGCGCTCTGGCGGCCGAGCGCGCCTCGGCGACGCGGATGCTGATGACGATCGCGCAGATCGTGAAGCATGTGGATGGCACCAAGGCGGTGCGCTTCCTCGTCGCCGAGACCGAGACGGGCTACACGCTGCTGTGTGCGCTCTGGCTCGCCAGCCGCTTCGGCATCGCCGACCGCGTCGAGATCTCGCCGCTGTTCGAGACGGCGGATGCGCTGGAACAGGGGCCGCGCATTATCGACGAGGCGCTGCGCAGCCCGCATTTCCGCGCCTATCTCAAGCGCCATGGCCGTTTCTGCGTCCAGTTCGGCTATTCCGATTCCGGCCGCTATATCGGGCAGGTCGCAGCCACCTTCTGGATCGAGCGGCTGCGCATCCGGATCTGCGAGCTGTTGCGCCGCTACGATCTCGCCGAGGTCGAGCTTGTCATCTTCGACACCCATGGCGAATCCGCCGGGCGCGGCGCCCATCCCGGCAGCCTAGCCGACCGGCTGGCCTATCTCGAGCCCGCCTGGGCGCGCGCGGCTTTCGCCAAGGCCGGGCTGCGCACCGTGCGCGAGACCAGCTTCCAGGGCAGCGACGGCTATCTGATGTTCGGCACGCCGCAGCTGGCAGCGGCGACCGTCGGGCGCATCGCGGAGGCGGTGCTGGTGCCGGTGGCCGAGGGCGTCGCCGACCCGATCTATGACGAGCCCGATTTCGCCAGCGAGTTCTTTCAGACCGTGCGCGAGGAGATGACGACGCTGGTCGACGACCCCGGCTATGCCGCGCTGATCGGCACCTTCGGCCCCTCGCTGCTCGACAAGACCGGCTCGCGTCCCGCCGCGCGCCAGAGCGATGCCGGCGGGCCGACGCGCATCCGCCATCCGCGCGAATTGCGCGCCATTCCCAACAACGCGATCCTGCAGCAGCTCGGCTGGCTCGCCAACAGCGTCCATGGCATCGGCCAGGCGGCGGCGCGCGCGCCCGACCTGTTCAACGCGATGCGCGAGCGTTCCGACCGCTTCGACCGGGCCTATCGCTTGGCGGAGCATGCGTTGGCGGCGAGCGATCTCGACGTGCTGCGCGCCTATCTCGACTCGCTCGACCCCGGCAGCTGGTTCGACCGGGCGCGGCGCACGGTGCGCGAGGGCCGGCGAGACGAGCTGCTCGCCGTCGGCGAGGCGCTGTCGCGGCTCGATCTCGCGCCTTCGCTGCGCAGCCTTTTCTGGCGGCTCTCCTCGGATGCGCTGAAGCTGAAGGCGGCTGCGCCCGACGTTCCCGAAATGCCGCCGCGGCTGGTGGCGCTGCATGCGCTGCGGCTGGCGGCGATGCACGGCATCTGGCTGCGCGCTAGCCATATCCCGGATTTCCGGCCCCATGCCGGCATCACCCGCGAGGTGCTGGTCGAGCGGCTGCTGCGGCTCGACGTGCCCGCCTGCCTGGCGATGCTGGCGGACATCTTCCCGCTGCGGCCCGACCCGACCATCGGGCTCGATTTCGGCGAGCCGCCGGGCCCACGCGAAACCGGCACCTATGAGGCGCTGCATCGCGACGTGATCGCGCCGATGCAGGCGCTGTTCGAACTGCTGCGCGAGATTTCGGGCGCGATCCAGCATGAGATCGGCGCCTTCGGCTGATGGCGCCGGCGGGGCGGCTGGCAGCGCGTCATTGCAACGGCTGCGGATCGGCTTAGTTAGAAAGGCAAGAGGAAACGCCAGCCGGGAGCCGAGCCAAGCATGGCCGACACCGAACGAAACCTGCCCGTCTTCGACGCCGCGGGTGCAAGGATCACCCTGTTCACAGCCCTGCTGCAGGCCGTCTCGCGCCATGGCAAGGGCCGCGTCGCGGTCGAGGATGCCGAGCGCAAGCCGCTGAGTTATGGCAACCTGGTGCTGGGCGCGCTGGTGCTCGGCCGCAAGCTCGCCGGCTTCACACAGCCGAAAGAGCATGTCGGCGTGCTGCTGCCGAATGTGCAGGCGCTCGCAGTGACGCTGTTTGGGCTCTCAGCCTTCGGCCGCGTGCCGGCGCTTTTGAACTTCACCGCCGGCGTCAAGAATCTGCGGGCGGCGGGCGAACTCGCCGAGCTGAAAACCATCGTCACCTCGCGGCGCTTCGTCGACCAGGCCAAGCTCGAGGACGAGCTCGAGGCACTCGGTGAGAACAGGCGGGTCATCTATCTCGAAGATGTCCGCAAACAGATTACCAGCCTCGACAAGGCGCTGGGCGCGCTGTCGAGTCTTGCGCCCAGTATGGTGCATCGCGGTCACGCGGCCGGCCCCGACGAGGCGGCGGTGATCCTGTTCACCTCGGGCACCGAGGGCAAGCCGAAGGGCGTGGTGCTGAGTCACGCCAATCTCGTTTCCAACGCGCGGCAGATCTTCGCGCTGGCCGCGGGCTTCCTGTCCGAGCGCGACATCGTCATGAACCCGCTGCCGGCCTTCCACTCCTTCGGGCTGACGGCCGGCATGCTGATGCCGCTGCTCTCGGGCATGAAGGTCGTGCTCTATCCGAGCCCGCTGCATTACAAGCAGGTGCCGAAGCTGATCGGGGAGACCGGCTGCACCTTCCTGTTCGCCACCGATACGTTTTTGCAGGGTTACGCCCGCGCTGCGGACCCCGACGACCTCAAGAGCGTGCGCTATGTCGTGGCCGGGGCGGAGCGGGTGAAGCCCGAGACGCGGCGGATGTGGGGGCCCTATGGCACCACGATCCTCGAAGGCTATGGCTGCACCGAATGTTCGCCGGTGCTGGCCTGCAATACGCCGGTGGCGATGCGCGACGGCAGCGTCGGGCGGCTGCTGCCGGGGATCGAGGCGCGGCTGGAGCCGGTCGAGGGCATCCATGAGGGCGGCAAGCTCTGCGTGCGCGGCCCCAACATCATGGCGGGCTATCTCAGCGCCGACGCGCCCGGCACGTTGCTGCCGCCAGACGGCGGCTGGCACGACACCGGCGACATCGTCACGCTCGACGATGGCTTCGTGGTGATCAAGGGCCGGGCCAAACGCTTCGCCAAGCTGGGCGGCGAGATGGTGTCGCTGGCGGCGGTCGAATCGATGGTCGCCGGGCTCTGGCCGGACTTCAACCATGTCGTCGTGGCGCTGCCCGATGCCCGCAAGGGCGAGCAGCTCGTGCTCGTCACGGAAAAGCCGAATGCCGAGCGCAGCGTGCTTCAGGAGACGGCCAAGGTGCAGGGCTTTCCGGAGCTTTGGGTGCCGCGTGCGATCCTGGTGACGAACTCCATCCCCGTGCTCGGCAACGGCAAGATCGACTATGGCGCCACGCTCGAACTCGCCCGGTCGCGGCGCTCGCTTCTGTAAAGCCACAATCATGCTGTTGCTGCGGCCCATGATTCTGCTCAGTTCCGCCGCTCCGCTGCTCGTCGCCCTGCGCGCCGCTTCGCTCGCCCCGCTGCTGTTCCTGGCGCCGGCCGATCTCTCGGCACAGGAGCGGGCCCCCGTCTATGAGCGCCGCGACGAATGCATCGCGGGCGGCATCCTGACGGCGGAGCAATGCGAATTCGCCTATCGCAACGCCCGTGCTGAGTTCGAGCAGAAGGCGCCGCGCTACGCCTCGCGGGCGCTGTGCGAGCGCAGCCACAAGCGCTGCGGCGCGCAGATGATCGCGACCGGCGGCTGGGAGAGCTTCGGCAAGGGCGGCGCCACCTATGTGCCGCGCTTCATCGGCGTGCGGGTGGCCGGGGAGGGCGCTGCGCGCCGGGCCTGGCCGGTGATCGAGGGCGCTGGGCGCGCGCCCTTCGCCGGGCGCACCGTCACCGAACTGCAGGACAAGGTCGCCGGGCGCCAGGGTACGATCGGGCTCGCAGCTTCGCGCGGCCATGGGCAGGACCACGGCGCGCCGCCGAACGGGGCGCCCTATGTGAAGCGGGGCGACCGCGACGACACGGTGCGGGTGCCGATGCAGCAGAAGGCGATCGGCTCCGACGTCGCGCCAGGCCTTTATGTCGATCCCGACGGCGTCGAGTGGTACAAGCCGGCGCGGCGCCACTGAGAACCCGCCGCGCCACCCGAGGCGCTTGCGTGCCGCGCCTGCGGCAGCTACCGCTCTCCACCTAAGCGGACGTGGCGAAACTGGTAGACGCAAGAGACTTAAAATCTCTCAGCCGCAAGGCTATGCGGGTTCGATCCCCGCCGTCCGCACCAGCTTGGCCTGGTGATTGTTCCGACGCATCGGCCTGGGCTGGTCTCGAGGTTCAAGATGAGGGACGGACGCCGATCATGAGTTCGCAGCCGATCGCTGCGCGTCCCGCCTTCGCCCGCTGGCTCGCGACGACCAATGACATCACGCGGACATTCCTCGCGGCAGGACGCATTCCAGGCCTGATCAACATGGCGGGCGGGTTGCCTGCGGCGGAGACCTATCCGGTCGCCGAGCTCGCGGCGATCGCGTGCGACGTCGTTGCGGCCCATCCCCAGGAGGTGCTGGGTTACGGCCCCGTCGAAGGCCTGCCGGAGCTTCGCGATGCGCTGGCCGCCCGGTTCGGATCGGACGCGCTGCCGCTGACGCGCGCCAATGTCCTGGTGACATCGGGCGGGATGCAGGGCCTCGATCTCATCGGCAAGGTGCTTCTCGACGATGGCGGTCTGATCGCCGGGCAGTTTCCGACCTATCTCGGTGCGCTCGACGCCTGGCGTCCCCGTGCGCCGACCTTCCGCAACCTCATGATCGAGGATGCCGGGTTCGATGCCGTCGCCGCGCTGGCCGGCGCGCAGTTCGCCTATACGGTGCCGAATTTCTCCAATCCGACCGGGCGGCTGGTCGGGGTCGAGGCCCGGCAGGCGCTGGTGGATGCGGCTCACCGGACCGGGACTTGGCTGGTCGAGGATGATCCCTACGGCACGTTGCATTATGACGGTGCGCCGCTGCCGCGCATGCTCGAATTGTCGGCGCGCTCGCGCCCCAGCGGCCCCTATGACGGTCCGGTGATCTATATGGGCACCCTATCGAAGGAAATCGCACCGGGATTGCGGATCGGCTGGATCATCGCTGCGCCGGAGATGATCGCGGCTCTGACCCTGGCCAAGCAGGGCTCCGACCTCTGCACGAGCGGGCTGACGCAGCGCGTGGCACTGGCGGCGCTCGAGGTCGGGTTGATCGAGACCGTTCAGCCGCGGATCCTCGCCACCTATCGAGAGCGCCGGGACGCCCTGTGCGGGGCGATGGTCGAGCATCTGGGCGGCTGGTTCGACTGGGAGGTACCGGTCGGCGGGATGTTCGTCTGGGCGACGGCACGCGACCCTTCGCTCGATACCGATCTCCTGCTACCGCATGCGATGGCCGCAGGCGTTTGCGTGGCGCCCAGCAGCGTATTCGATGCGTCGGGCCTGAACCGCCGCGCCATCCGGATCAACTTCACCCTCAACGAGCCGGCGAAACTCGCCGAGGGCGTCCGACGCCTGGCGCAGGCGCTGATGACCATGCAGGCGAGGCCCGGCTGACGAGCAGGCCTAGAGCCGTCTCAGAATCACGCTGAGATTGTTCGCGGGCATCTCGATCACTTCGGGCTCGGCGAAACCCGCCTCAACGGCCAGAGCCGTGACCGCGCCGAGGTCGCGCAGGCCGAAGGCCGGGTCGCGCTCGCGCAGGCTCTCGTCGAAGGCGGCGTTGCCGGGTTCGAGCGGGCGGCCGGGCCGTCGGAAGGGACCGTAGAGGATCAGCTGTGCGCCCGCCGGGAGCAGCGCGCCCGCACCGCGCAACAGGCCCTCGGTCGCCGCCCAGGGCGCGATATGGATCATGTTGATGCAGAGGATCGCGGCCGGCGCCGGGCCGGGCGGCAGGGTCGCGGGCCAGGCGGGATCAGCGGCGTCGAGGAGCAGCGGCGCCAGGACGTTGGTCGCGCCTGATTGAGCCGTCCAGGCGGCGATGCTGTCGAGCGCCTCCGGCGCCGGGTCGCTCGGCTGGAAGCGCAGCGCCGGCAGGGCCTGGGCGAAATGGACGGCGTGCTCGCCCGAGCCGCTGGCGATCTCAAGCACGGTTCCCGCCTGCGGCAGCAGCGTACGCAGGACGGAGAGAATCGCGTCCCGGTTGCGCGCGGCGGCGGGGGCGTGAAGGCGCCGGTCCGCGTCCGCGGGCGCGTCCGCCGGGTCCCAGGGAGCGGGCTTTTGCTGCGTCATCACGCGTCCTTCTCGCAAAAAAATCGCCCTGCACCATCGCCAGAGGCACAACATCCGCTATAAGGGGCACAGAAGCAGGCCGCCATCGCTGCGGCCCTGCATGATACGGACTGGTTTTGTTAACCGAAATTCTGATCGTCGTGGCCCTGACCGTCATCAACGGTCTGCTCGCCATGTCCGAACTCGCGGTTGTCTCCTCCCGTCCCGCCCGCCTAAAGGTTCTCAGCGATCAGGGCAGCAAAGGCGCCACCACCGCGCTGCGCCTGGCTGACAATCCTGGCCGCTTCCTCTCGACCGTCCAGATCGGCATCACCCTCGTCGGCGTGCTCTCGGGCGCGTTTTCAGGTGCGACTCTCGGCGCCCGCCTGTCGGAATGGCTCTTCGAGCAGGGCTTCTCGCAGGTGGTGTCGGACGGTTTCGGCGTCGGCCTCGTCGTCATGGCGATCACCTATCTCTCGCTGATCATCGGCGAACTCGTTCCCAAGCAGATCGCGCTGCGCGATCCCGAGCGGGTGGCGTCGCGCGTCGCGCCGGCGATGCTGCTGCTCTCCAAGGTCGGCGCGCCGCTGGTCTTCCTGCTCGACATTTCGGGGAGGGGGGTGCTGGCGCTGCTCGGCCAGAAGGGCGAGCCGGAGGAAAAGGTCACCGAGGAAGAGGTCCGGACCATCATCGCGGAGGCCGAGACGGCCGGCGTGCTGGAGCGCGACGAGCGCGAGATGATCTCGGGCGTGATGCGCCTTGCCGACCGCTCGGCACGCGCCCTGATGACGCCGCGCCGCGAGGTCGAGGTGATCGACCTCGCCGACAGCGCCGACGAGATCCGCGCGCAGCTGCGCGCCACGCGCCGTTCGCGCCTGCCTGTGCAGGATGGCGAGGCGGATGCCATCATCGGCGTCGTCGTGGTCAAGGAGCTGATCGACTTCCTCTCGGATGGCGGCACGCATGATCTGCGCGGGCTGGTGAGCGAGGCGCCTGTTGTGATGGACACGGCCGGGGCCCTGCTGGTGCTGCGCGAGATCCGCGCCTCGCGTGTCCATATGGCGCTGGTCTTCGACGAATACGGGCATTTCGAGGGCATCATCACGCCGGGCGACGTGCTGGAGGCGATCATCGGCGCCTTCCAGGAGGAGGAAGAGGACGAGCCGCCGCTGGTGGCGCGCGCCGACGGCTCCTGGCTGGTCGCGGGCTGGATGCAGGTCGACGAGTTCTCGCACGAGCTCGGCATCTCGATCCCGCGCGACGCCGATTTCCAGACGGTGGCCGGCTTCGTGCTGGCGCAGCTCAACCATCTGCCGGTGGTCGGCGAGGTCTTCGAGAAGGGGCATTGGCGCTTCGAGGTGGTCGATCTCGACGGGCGCCGGATCGACAAGATCATCGTCAGCCGGATCGACTGATCCGGGCTTTAGGATGTTTGACGGCCGGCGGCGACGCATGGTCTAAGTCTGGTCAGGGGTTCATCGCGACGACCCCGTGAGGCTTCGGCCCAAGGCTCGCGTCCATAATCCTCAGCTTCAGGATGGACGCCCATGTCTTCCAACATCTCGATCAGCCCTGCCCAATTGTCGAAGCTCGTCGGGCTGCCCGACGCACCCGTCATCATCGATGTCCGGATTCCCGACGATGTCGCGGCCGATCCCCGCCGGCTGCCGGGGTCGGACAGCCGCTCCCACACCGATGTCGGCGCCTGGGCCCAAGCCTATGCCGGGCAGCGCGTGGTGGTGTCCTGCCAGCGCGGCCTGAAGCTCAGCGAGGGCGTCGCGGCCTGGCTGCGCCACCTCGGCGTCGCCGCCGAGAACCTCACGGGCGGCTTCGAGGCCTGGCGCGATGCGGACGGTGTTCTGGTGCGCCCAGACGCGCTGCCACCGCGCGATGCGTCCGGCCGCACCGTTTGGGTGACGCGGACGCGGCCGAAAGTGGACCGCATCGCCTGCCCCTGGCTGATCCGGCGCTTCATCGACCGCCAGTCGGTCTTCCTGTTCGTGTCGCCCTCGGAGGTCGCCGCTATGGGCGAGCGCTTCGCGGCGACGCCCTTCGACATCGAGGGGGTGTTCTGGAGCCACCGGGGCGAACGCTGCACCTTCGACGTCATGATCGAGGAGTTCGGGCTTTCCACCCCGGCGCTCGACCGGCTCGCCGCGATCGTCCGTGCGGCCGATACCGCCACGCTGGAGAGCGTCCCCGAGGCCGCGGGATTCCTGGCCGCATCGCTCGGCCTCTCGCGCATGTTCAGGGACGACCTCGCCCAGCTGGACGCCGGCATGCTGCTCTATGATGCGTTCTACCGGTGGTGCAGGGATGCCAGCCACGAAACTCATAACTGGCCTTCCGCGGCCGGCGCTGCCCAAGGGCCGACATTGTGACCAGCCTCTCCACTGACACCAACGTCGCGGCCCCGGCCCCGGGCTCGCTGCCGACGCTCGCTGAGGCAACCCGCGTCTGGGCCCGCATCGGGCTGCTCTCCTTCGGCGGGCCGGCCGGGCAGATCGCGCTGATGCACAAGGAGCTGGTCGAGGACCGGCGCTGGATCGGCGAGGAGCGGTTCCTGCACGCGCTGAATTACTGCATGCTGCTGCCGGGCCCCGAGGCGCAGCAGCTCGCCGTCTATATCGGCTGGCTGATGCACCGCACGCTCGGCGGGCTGATCGCCGGGCTGCTCTTCATCCTGCCGGGCGCGGCGGTGATGCTGGGCCTGAGCATCCTCTATGTGCTCTATCGAGAGGTTCCGCTCGTCGACGGGCTGTTCTTCGGCATCAAGGCGGCCGTGCTGGCGGTGGTGATCGAGGCGGGTTTGCGGATCAGCCGCCGCGCCCTGAAGAACCGGGCGATGGTGGCGCTCGCGATCGCCGCCTTTCTCGCCATCTTCCTCGCCAGGGTGCCGTTTCCGGCGATCATCCTCGCCGCGGGGCTGGTCGGCTGGGTCGGCCACCGGCTGAGCCCCTCGGTGTTCTCGGCGCAGGCCGGCCATGGCAAGGGTGGCCCTGAGGTCGTCGGCCTCGTCGACGGGCTGTTCGCGCGCGGTCAACTCGACCATGTCCGTCCCTCGACCGGCCGCGCGCTGAAGACGCTGGCGATCTGGCTGCCGCTCTGGCTGGCGCCGGTGCTGCTGCTCTGGCTCTGGACGGGTGAGGGCAGTGTCTGGACGCAGCTCGGGCGCTTCTTCAGCACCATGGCGGTGGTGACCTTCGGCGGCGCCTATGCGGTGCTGGCCTATGTCGCCCAGGCCGCCGTCGAGACCTATGGCTGGCTGAAGCCGGGCGAGATGATCGACGGGCTTGGCCTCGCCGAGACGACGCCGGGCCCCCTGATCCTGGTGCTGCAATTCGTCGGCTTCCTCGCGGGGATGCGCGGGGCGGGCGACCTGCCGCCGCTGCTGGCGGGCGCTCTCGGCGCGCTGCTGACGCTATGGGTCACCTTCGCGCCCTGCTTCTTCTGGATCTTCCTCGGGGGGCCCTATGTCGAGGCGCTGCGCGGTAACAGGGCGCTGTCGGCGGCGCTGGGCGCGATCACGGCTGCCGTGGTCGGCGTGATCATGAACCTCGCGCTCTGGTTCGGCCTGCACGTGCTCTTCGCGCAGGTGCGGACGGTCTCGTTCCTAGGGTTGTCGCCGGACTGGCCGGTGCTGGCCTCGCTGGACTGGCGTGCCGCGCTGCTGAGCGCGGGCGCCATGGTCGCGATGCTGCGCTTCAAGTTCGGGATGATCCCGACGCTCGCCGTCTGCGGGATCGCGGGCGTGCTGCTGACCCGCTTGTCAGCCTGACGGCTCAACGGCGGGGCGGCTCGTTCTGCTCGATGATCCGGTATTCGGCGTCGATGATCTCGCCGCGCTGAGAGCCGCGCGGCTCGCCCGGGACCGGCCCGGGCTGGCCGAAGCCTGCTGCTTTCAACCGGCTGCGCAGGCGCCAGATCGCAATGGCGCCGGCAAGGGCGGCGACCGGCAGCAGGATAAGCGCGAGGCTGGCGGCGAGCAGGAAGAGCACGACACCGATGACCAGGCTCGCGGCCATGGCGAGCCAGGCCGCCCATCGCGGCATCGCGGCGGCGCGGCCGCCGAGCTGCTCATAGAGATTGACGCGGATCATCGTGGGTTCATCCGTTCCAGCTTCCCGAAGCTAGGTACGAATTGCGGCGAAGGCGAGATCACCGCGGCGCGGCCCGTCAGCCGTCGCGCCAATCGTAGAGCCAGGCATAGCGGCGGCGCATGCCCTCGGCGCCGAGGCGTCCGAGCGCGATGTCGCGGCCGATGCCGAGCGGCCAGCCGAGATGGAAGCTGCGGCCATTGCTGCGGCTGGCCTCCTGAACGCGCGCGACGCGCGCGGCGCGCGCCGTCGCATAGGCCGCCATCGCGGCGGGCACGCCGGCTGCGCCCTCCGTTTCGAGAGCCCGGGCAAGAAGGCGCGCCAGAACCGCGGCATCCTCGATCGCCAGAGAGGCTCCCTGGGCAAGGAAGGGCAGAACGGGGTGGGCGGCATCGCCCAGAAGCGCGATGCGCGCCTTCGCCATGGCGGCCGGCTTGCGGTCGAACAGCGACCAGACCTGCCAGCCCGAGGCCGCGGCGACGAGATCGCGCAGCGGCCGCGAAGCTTCGGCGACCTGCGCCGCGACCTGCCGCGCATCGCCCTCGCGCGACCAGCCCTCGCGGGCCTCTGTGGCGCGCCGCACCACGACGAGATTGGTCTCGCGCCCGCCAGCGACCGGGTAATGCACCGCATGACATCCCGAGCCGAGATGCAGCTCGACCCGCGCCGTGCCGCCTGGTGTGGCCGGGGCGAGGGCGCGCCAGGCCTCGAAACCGGTAAAGCTGGGCGGCGAGGCGTCGCCCGTCAGGTCCCGCACCCGCGACCAGAGCCCGTCCGCGCCGATCAGGCCGAGGCCGTGGAGCGTTTCCGCCTGGCCGCTCTGGCTGGTGAGCGTCGTCGAGACGCCGCCTTCCGCCTGCGCGATCTCCTTGAGGCCGCGCCCGACGACGAGGCGGATGTTGGGCATGGCGCGAGCGGCGTCGAGCAGCACGGTGTGGAGATCGCTGCGCTTGAGCAGCCGGTAGGGCGGCTGCGTGGCCTCCGGCGTCGGCGCCTCCAGCAGCGCCCGGCCGTCGCGCCAGCGCCGGACGACGAGGCCCTGCGACCGCACGGCGACGCGCTTCAGCGGCAGGGCGAGGTCGAGCCCGTCGAGGACATGGCCGGAATTGGGGCTGATCTGCAGCCCCGCTCCGAGTTCGCCGAAGCTGGTGCGCTTCTCGACGACGGTTGCCGCGATGCCGCGCCGCGCCAGGGACAGGGCCATGGTCAGGCCGCCGATCCCGGCGCCGGCGATCAGGAAATGGGGAGCGGACACGGGCGGCAGGCTTTCACGAACGGGCGCCCCGGCCGGGCCTTGCGGCCCGCCCGGAAGGGCAGCGGCCGGCGGATGGGGGCCGTCCTGATCTCAGGCCGCAGCCTGGGAGGTCTCGTGATGAGCGCAGTCGGGCGGCGAGCAGGTGCCGGCCTTCAGGCTCGCGTCGAATTTGTAGAGCGTCGAGCAATAGGGGCAGACGATCTCGTGGTCGGCGCCCATGTCGAGATAGACATGCGGGTGGTCGAAGGGCGGCTTCGCACCGATGCACATGAACTCGCGCGCGCCGACATGAATGGCGGCGACGCCCTTGTCGTTGTGGAAGTGCGGAATGCCGTGATCGGCCATGATCGTGCTCTTGCTTCGTGACGTCGGCGCAAACTATCGCGCCGGGCGGCGCGGCGCCAGTGCGCGATTGCCTCAGCGCGGTGTCGCCGGACGCAGGCAGGCCTGGGCGAGGGCGGAAACCCGTTCGCGCTGGCTCTGGTCGAGGGCGTCGGTGAGCGTCTCGCGCCAGAGGTTCTCGCGTTTCAGCGAATCGACCGTGCAGGCGCAGAGTCGTTCGCAGGCCTCGGCGCCGAGCGGTCCGGTCCCGCAGCTGCGCTGGCAGGACAGCATGAAGCCGCGCTCCGGCGAGACCGGCTGCGCCGGGTTCAGCTGAAGCGCGAGCATCAGCGCGCCGATGAACACCGGCTGGTGGACGAGATAGACCAGCAGGCTGTGACGCCCGCCCCAGGCGACGATCCGCGCCGGCAGCGAGGCGGGGCGCCAGGCGGCGAGGCGGCTGCCGGAGAGCCGCGGCAAAGCGAGCCGCGCCAGCACGATCCCGCTAAGCACGCAGCCGAACCAGGGGAAGACCGGCACGAAATCCGCCGTCGCGATCGGCGCACGCGAGAAGCCGAGCCAGGCGAGGGCGGGCTGGTCGAGCAGCGGATGGGCCACGAGGACGGGCAGGGCGAAGGCGATGATCGCCGCGCCGGCCACCGCCAGGATCGGCAGGCGCAGGAAGGGCAAGGCCAGCACGCTGCCGAGCGCGACATGATGGAGAATGCCGAAGAAGATGAAGCTGCCGGGCATCGCGACATAGGTCGCAATGGTCACCAGCGCGGCCGCGCCCGCGACCATCGCCAGACGCTTCAGGAAGGCTGACCGGTTCAGCCCGTTTCGGGTCGCCAGGACGAGACTGATTCCGACCAGCGTCAGGAAAGAGCCCGCAATCAGCCGGGCGAACCAGCGCCAGCCGGGCTCCGACGGAATATGCGTCTCGATCAGCCCTAAAAAGGAAAGATCATAGGCGAAGTGGAAGACGAACATCGCCAGAAGCGCGAGGCCGCGGGCGAGATCGACGACCTCCAGCCGCAGGCGCGGCGAGGGGGCGGCAGCTTGGGGCGAAACGGCGCTCATGCCGGCCTTCATAGGCAGGCTGCGGCGCGACCGCTACCCAAAGTGGGGCGTTGATGGCATGGGAGGGCGACAGTCCCGCGACGGTAACGGACCGCCATGCAGAGCTTTTCATCCGACGGCGTCAGCCTCGCCTATATCGATCTTGCGCCCACGGGGGATGTCGAGCGCCATGCCACGGTGGTTCTGGTCCACGGTTTCGGCTCGAGCCACATGGTCAACTGGGTCAACACGCAGTGGACGAAGACGCTGACCCATGCCGGCTACCGCGTCGTCGCGCTCGACAATCGCGGCCATGGCCAGAGCCAGAAGCTCTATGAGCCCGCCGCCTATTCCTCCCAGATCATGGCTGAGGATGTGCGGCGGCTGATGGACCATCTCGACATCCCGCGCGCGGCGGTGATGGGCTATTCGATGGGCGCGCGCATTTCCGCCCATCTGGCGCTGGCGCATCCGCAGCGGCTGAGCGCGCTCCTGCTCGGCGGGCTCGGCATCCACCTCGTCGAGGGCGTCGGCCTGCCGCTGGGCATTGCTGACGCGATGGAGGCGCCCTCGCTCGATGGCCTGACCGACCCGATGCAGCGGATGTTCCGCGCTTTCGCCGAGGCGACAAAGAGTGATCTGAAGGCGCTCGCCGCCTGCATCCGTGGCTCGCGCCAGACGCTGAGCGAGGCCGAGGTCGGCCGCATCGCGGTTCCCACGCTGGTCAGTGTCGGCACCACGGACGATGTCGCGGGCTCCGGTCCGGCGCTGGCACGGTTGATCCCGGGTGCGGAGGCCTTCGACATCCAGGGCCGCGACCACAATCTCGCCGTCGGCGACAAGACCCACAAGCAGGCGGTGCTCGACTTCCTGTCGCGTTTGTGAGGTCGCGGTGAGCCGGTTCGAAAGCCGACTGCCGGCAAAGGGTTGGCGGCCGATTTTGACAAAGTGAATCCGGCGCACCACATGCGGTCCTGCGTGCGGCTCGCAAACAGCTTTGGCGTCGATGCCGCCTCGGGTGCTAGGATCAGCACCGACGAACGACTTTCGCGGAGAACAATCATGATGTCAGGACGCTCCGTCGCCGAAGTCCGCGATCCCGCGAGCGGGCTCGAGCGGCTGGACCCCGTCTGGTCGCGCCTGCGCCGCGAGGCGGAAGCCGCGCTCGCCGCCGAACCGGCGCTGGGCAGCCTAATTCTCGCCTCCGTGCTCAACCAGCCGAGCTTCGAGGCTGCCGTCAGCCACCGCGTCGCGGCGCGGCTCGGCCATCCCGCCGTGCCGGCCGACCTGATCGAGCAGGCCTTCGCCGAGGCGCTCGCCGCTGACGCCACGGTGGGGCCCGGCATGCGTGCCGACGTCGTCGCCGTGCTCGACCGCGACCCGGCCTGCTATCGCGTGCTCGAGCCGGTGCTGTTCTTCAAGGGCTTCCACGCGCTGCAGTGCCACCGGCTGGCGCATTGGCTCTGGCGGCAGGACCGGCGCGATTTCGCGCTCTATCTCCAGAGCCGCGCCTCCGAGGTCTTCCAGACCGACATCAACCCCGCCGCGCGCATCGGCAAGGGCATCTTCCTCGACCATGCCACCGGGCTCGTCGTCGGCGAGACGGCGGTGATCGAGGACGACGTCTCGATGCTGCACAGCGTCACGCTGGGCGGCACCGGCAAGCAGGGCGGCGACCGCCATCCCAAGATCCGCAAGGGCGTGCTGCTCGGCGCCGGCGCCAAGATCCTCGGCAATATCGAGGTCGGCCAGTGCTCGCGTGTCGCGGCGGGCTCGGTCGTGCTGGCGAGCGTGCCGCGCAACAAGACGGTGGCGGGTGTTCCCGCCAAGGTCGTCGGCGAGGCCGGCTGCGCCGAGCCCTCGCGCTCGATGGACCAGATCCTCTGCGGCGATTGCGGCGCCGACATCTGAATCGGCCGCCTCGGCCTACCCCTGCGCGACCAGCCAGGCGGCGATCTCGGCCTGGCGCGGATGCGGGCGCTCCGCCGTCGCGGGCGCCACCGTCAGCCGCTCGCTGAGCGGCAGCGGCGGCTGGAGCGGCGCCACCAGCCTGCCTTGCGCCAGCAGCGGCGCCACCAGCGACAACCGGCCCATCAGCACGCCCGAGCCCGTCAGCGCCGCATCCAGCGCCAGGCTGTAGAGCGAGAAGCGCGGGCCGCGCGTCGCATCGAGGCTTCGCGGTGCCCCCGTTTGAGCGAGCCAGCGCGCCCAGTCGCTCTGCCAGACGGCATCGTGCAGCAGCGTCTGGCCGGCGAGATCGGCGGTCGTGCCGATGCGCTCTCCGAGAGAGGGCGCGCAGACGGGCAGGATCGCGTCCTCGCCGGGCAGCGTCAGCACCTGCGGGCCTGAACCCGGCTCGCGGTAGAAGATCGACAGGTCATGCGGCTCGCGGCGCGGATCGGGCGGCGCCTCCATCGCCGATATCGAGACCTGCAGATCCGGCCAGGCGCGCTGCAGGGCGGGCAGGCGCGGCGAGAGCCAGAGCTGCGCGATGCAGGGTAGCGCCGCGATGGTGAGCGCGCGCTGGCTCTCGCTCTCGCGCAGGCTCTGGGCGGCCTGGGCGAGGATGTCGAAGCCGCGCGTCAGCCGGGGCAGTACCTCGCGGGCGGCGACCGTTGGCACCACGCCCTGCGGCAGCCGGCGGAAAAGCGAAAGCCCCAGAGCGGCCTCGAGCTGGCGGATCTGCTGGGTGACGGCGCCTGGCGTGACGCCGAGTTCGGCGGCGGCCTCTGTGAAGCTCTCCAGACGCGCAGCCGCTTCAAAGGCGCGCAGCGCCTTGAGCGAGGGCAGGCGGGGGCGGGGCGGCTTGACGGCCATGGACGGGTCCGGCGCGAGGCTGAGATTTTCTCCGCCTTCGCGCGACGAATACTCGTTTGCGCCAGGCGGCGCAAACCGCTCCTATGACGTTGGGTTTCAGGCAGGCCCCGGCGGGGCGGGAGAATGGCGATGACGGCACTGGGCAGGCGCGACTGGGTTCCCGCCGCGAGCGAGGATTACGTGCTCGATATCGCCGGCGGCGTCAGCGGCCAGCCGCTGGACGCGATCGAGGCCAGGCTTTCGGCGCTGACGACGGAAAACCGCAACATCCACGAGCGCGACTGCTTCAACCTCAACCCCGCGACCAATGTCATGAACCCACGCGCCGAAGCGGCGCTGGCGTCGGGCCTCGGCGCCCGGCCCTCGCTCGGCTATCCCGGCGAGAAATACGAGATGGGGCTGGAGGCGATCGAGCAGATCGAGATCATCGCCGCCGAGCTCGCGGCCGAGGTCTTCGGCGCGAAATACGCCGAGATCCGCGTGCCCTCGGGCGCCATCGCCAATCTCTACGCCTTCATGGTCGCGGCCAGGCCCGGCGACTGCATCATCGCGCCGCCGCCCTCGATCGGCGGGCATGTCACGCATCACGGCGCCGGCGCGGCCGGGCTCTACGGCATCGTGACCCATCCGGCCCCGGTCGACCCGGTCAACTACACCGTCGATGTCGCGCAGTTGCGGGCGGATGCGCTGCGGCTGAAGCCGAAGATGATCACCATCGGCGCGAGCCTGAACCTCTTCCCCCATCCGATCCGCGCAATCCGCGCGATCGCCGACGAAATCGGCGCGCTCGTGCTGTTCGACGCGGCGCATATGTCGGGAATGATCGCTGGCCACGCCTGGCAGCAGCCGCTGGAGGAGGGCGCCCATCTGATGACGATGAGCACCTATAAGAGCCTCGGCGGCCCGCCCTCGGGGCTGATCGTCACCAATGACGCCGCCATCGCCAAGCGGCTCGACGCCATCGCCTATCCCGGGCTGACGGCGAATTTCGACGCGGCGAAATCGGCCTCGCTGGCGATCACGCTGCTCGACTGGAAGGCTTTTGGCCGCGACTACGCGCAGATGATGGCCGCCACCGCCAAGGCGCTGGCCGAGGCGCTCTGCGAGCGGCAGATCCCGGTCTATGCGCGCGAGCGCGGCATCACCACCTCGCACCAGTTCGCGATCGAGGCGCACAGCTATGGCGGCGGCCAGGCGGCGGCGCAGAAGCTGCGCGCCATCAACATCCTGAGCTGCGGCATCGGCCTGCCGCTGCCGGAGGTGGCGGGAGACGTCAACGGCCTGCGGCTGGGCACCCCCGAAATCGTCCGTTTCGGCATGGCCTCCGCCGACATGCCCGAACTCGCTGGCTACATCGCCGAGGGGCTAAACGGGTCACGGCCGGCGGAGGCGATTGCGCGGGATGTCACGGCGTTCCGGGGCAAGTTCCGGCAGCTGCATTTCATGCGGTGAGGGGAGTTTTTGGCGCGTCTCGTCCTGCGAGTGGCCAGCCCTTTTGGCCCGTCTCGTCTGGCAAAAGGGCTGGCGGTCGGAGCAGATATCACTTTGGCGACCGCTCCATCATCCGTCGATCGCACGGTGATGGGGACGAACGTGAAGTTGATCTTCTGCGCGCAGCAGGGGCGCGCTCAGAATTCATCCCAGCCGGCGTCACCGGCACGGCTGTTGGCGACCTTCTTGGCCAGTGCGGGGCGCGCAGGTTGCGGTTTGCGTTCGGCGGGCTGGTAGGCCGGGCGCGGGGCCAGTGTGCGGCCCGGAGCCTTTGCGAAGGCCGTCTCAGCGAGCTGGCGCAATCGGGCCGGCTCTGCGGGAGCCGAAACAGTTCTCTCCTGTCCTGTCCTGAACGCGGCGACAAGATCGTTGAGTTGGCCGATGCGGTTGGAGAGCGAGCCGGCGGATGCGGCACTCTCTTCGGCGAGCGCGGCGTTCTGCTGCGTCATCTCGTCGAGATGGGCGACGGCCTGGCTCATTTCTTCGATGCCGCTGGCCTGCTCGCCGGATGCCGCCGAGATCTCGGCGATGGTCGTTGCGACCCGTTGCGAGGCCGACAGGATTTGGCTCAGCTGGTCGCCGGCCTGCCGGACAAGCTTCACACCCTCGCCGACTTCACCGTTTGAAGAGGATATCAGGGCCGAAATGTCCTTGGCGGCATCGCTCGAACGCTGCGCCAGGGTTCGCACCTCGGAGGCGACGACGGCGAAACCCTTGCCGGCATCGCCGGCACGCGCAGCCTCCACGGCCGCGTTCAATGCCAACAGGTTGGTCTGGAAAGCGATATCGTCGATCACGCGGATGATATCCGAGATCTTGCTCGATGCGGTCTCGATCCGGGCCATCGCGTCGATCGCCTGGCCGGCAATCGCGCCTCCGCTCTCCGCCGTTTGCATCGCCTCTTGGGCGACGGCCGAAGCTTGGCGCGAGGCTTGAGCTGTGGCTTTGACGGAAGCCGCGAGTTGCTCAGTGGTCGCTGCCGTCTCCTCCAGGCTCGAAGCCTGGTCCTCGGTGCGCTTGGAAAGATCGTTAGCGCCGCTGTTGATCTCGATGCCAAAGCTGCGGATAGCGCCGGCGGCACCGGCAATGCCTGACACCGCGGTGTCGAGTCGTGAAATGGAGTTGTTGAAGTCGCTACGCAGCTTTTCGTAGTCCGCTGGGAAAGCCGCGCTGATCCGATGGGTCAAATTGCCCATTGAGAGTTCCTCCAGGCCCTTCGCAAGACCGGAGACGACAGCGTCACGATCGCCATCAATCGTGATCTGCAGTGCTTCACTCTGGCGAACTGAGCGAGCCTGAGCCTCGCGCGCATCGTCGGCCTGCTGCAGTGCGCTTTCAGCTTCACGTTGGGCCCGTGCCGCATCTTGCACGGCCGCTTCCGCTTGGCCGAGCGCGCTGGCTGAAGCTGCAAGCGTCCGCGCGATCGTCTGCGCGGCCCAGGCCAAGGTCGCAGCCTCGATGACCAGGATGATGGCATGGAGGACGACGCGGCCGAGATTTGTGTTTCCGGAAAAAATGGCCGCCGGGAGGAACAGGGACAGCGTCACGTGGTGCACAGCGACCACTGCCGTGGCCGCGACGATCGCTCGCCAGTCACAGAAGATGATCAGCATGGCGAGCGCGGCGAAGTAGGCCATGTGCATGTCGGTCTGCCAAGCGTGTCCGCCGAGTCCGGCTACGATCAGCGAAATACCGACCATCAAGCAGACGCTGAGCGTCATGCGAGTACCGTCTGCTTCGGGTTTTAGCCGCCAACAAACGGTCGCGAAGGCCGCCAGCAGCAGCGCTGCAACCGACAGGCCAATGACGTTGTTGTCGCTGACAATTGCCGCAACCGATACCATCGGCACGATCAACCAGATCGCTCCCATGACGAGCTGTGCGCCGAGCCGGCGGATAGATGTGATCGTCATGGTCATTGGGTTACCTGGTAAAACAGCCGGAGATGCCAAGGGGATCGAAGTTAAAAAGGGAGCCTGAGGCCGTTAGTCGGGCCGCAACGTCGCTGCTGTCTGACCGGACAACGACAATGAACGGAAGCGTTCCGAGGCGAACGATCGATCCGGCGGTTCCGGCTGCAGCGATGACGTCTCGGGACGTCCACCAGGGCGGAAAAACGCCAGCGACAGAGCGCTGGTCGCGCAAATCCGGCGATAGCAGCGGTAACACGGCTGTTGAGATGGCCAGAAGCGATAGGCTAGGCAACCATTCGCGAGCGCCCATAGCGGCTTCCCCAGGTTGCAGTACTGGGGATTATCCCTGTCGGGTTAACAAATGGGCCGAGTGAATGCCCCCGAGGGCGCACGACACAGGGGCGATACCTTCGTTGCGCCTGCATCTTGGCGACCTGCCCCAAATGTCAGGGCCGAGGCAGTAAAATTCTGATGATGAATGGCGATTGCGCGAGGTAGCGGGCTCTCTCGGCGCCGAGATCGTGAGGGCGATGAAGGTCCGATATCAGGAGGCATTCCAGCGACTGCTATTCGCCCATCACTCCCTCACAAACTAATCCCCGCCCACTGCCTCGCCGTCATAATCGCTCCACCTCATCCCCGAGGGGCAGCCATCCGGAAGGCAAGCCGGTGGCGCGCGAGCCCCGCGACCGACGCTGGTGGCGGTCTCACGCGGCCGGAGGCCGCCAGGAGCCGGCGGCGTCGTCTGGTTCCAGCGGCGGTGACGGGCCTTTTGGAGCGATCTCAGGCGCGGGCGAACGGGTCAGGGTTGATCTGGACCAGCCCCACCGGACTGCAAAGCGGAGACACCAGCTCCGACAGATCGGACCGCAGGGACGGATCCGACAGGAAGGCGATCAGCCGCCAGATGCTGGCTCCGATCTCTTCCGCCATTTGCACGAGGTGCTCGATGCAACCATCAACCGGCCGGGTCCCCAATTCGGGGATGGTCCGGACGATGTCCTGCGAACAGAGGCTTACGGGGTGGCCAGGGGGATGCCTGGCGGCGCACAGGGCCAGGCCCGCGATCATCGCGCCGAGATGAGACGCACCATCATGGCCAGGCGGTCGGCCGGCGGCATCGCCGCCAGGCCTTCGCTGATGGCAGGCAGGAGCGGGCTTCGCAGCATCGTCGCTGGAGGGGCCGGTGAGGCGGTGAGGGCAGCCGGGATCATCGCTCAGAACTCGTCCCAGCCGGAGGAGGCGTGGGCGTTGACGGCCTTCTTCATCGGGGCTTGCGCCGGGCGCGCAGCGGGGGGCGTTGCCGGCCGGGCCGCATGGGGCCTCGCGAAGGCGGCGTGAACCTGGCGTTGCAGACCGGTCGCGCTCGCGGCCGCGACGGAGCCGCCCGCCTCGGTGCGGTAGCCCGCGACGAGGCCGTTCAGCTGCGCGATGCGATCGGACAGGGCATTGGCCGAGGCCGCGCTTTCTTCCGCCAGGGCCGCGTTGGACTGGGTCATCTCGTCAAGATGCGCCACGGTCTGGCTCATCTCGTCGATGCCATTGGCCTGTTCGCCGCCGGCCGAGGAGATATCCGCGATCGTCGAGGCGACCTTCCGCGAGGCGTCGAGGATGACGGTCAGGGATTCGCCGGCCTTGCGCACGAGCTTGACCCCCTCGCCAACCTCCGTATTCGAGGAGGAGATCAGGGCCGAGATGTCCTTGGCGGCCTCGCCGGATCGCTGGGCGAGGGTGCGGACCTCGCTCGCGACGACCGCGAAGCCCTTTCCGGCGTCGCCGGCGCGCGCGGCCTCGACAGCGGCGTTCAGCGCCAGAAGGTTGGTCTGGAAGGCGATATCGTCGATGACGCGGGTGATCGCCTGGATCTTCTGCGAGGCGTCCTCGATGCGGGCCATCGCTCTCACGGCTTCTCCGGCGATGTCGCCGCCGGACTGGGCGGCTGCGGTCGCCTCGGAGGCGAGATTGGCCGCGGCGCGGGCGTTGTTGGCGGAGGCCTTGACGCTGGCCGCCAGTTCCTCGGTGGTCGCCGCCGTCTCCTCGAGGCTGGAGGCCTGTTCCTCGGTCCGCTTCGAGAGATCGTCGGCGCCCGTCGAGATTTCCTTGGCGGCGGTGTCGATGCCCTGGGCCGCGACGGCGACCTGGCCGACGAGGCTCGCCAGCGTGTCCACGAGCTCGTTCACGCCCTCGCAGAGCTCGACATTCTTGGCATTCAGCTTCAGGAGCGGGATCCGCCGCGTCAGGTCACGGTCCTTCGCCGCCTGGACGACCGTGCCGACCTCGGCGATGGCGAACTCCATCTGCTCCTCGTTTTCCTTGCTGGCCGTGATGTCGGTGGCGAATTTCACTACCTTCACGGGCGCACCCATCGCGTCGAGGATCGGGTTGTAGCTCGCCTGGATCCAGACGACCTTGCCGCCCTTGCCGATGCGGCGATAGCGACCCTCGTCGTATTCGCCGCGGCGCAGCTTCTCCCAGAACTGCCCGTAGGCAGCGGCGCTGCGATCCTGCTCGGCCACGAAGATGCGGTGGTGCTGCCCGACGATCTCGCCGAGGGTGTATCCGGTCACGGCGAGGAAGTTGGCGTTGGCGTGCAGGATCTTGCCGGTGAGATCGAACTCGATGACGGCCTGGACCTTGTCCAGGGCGGCGAGCTGGCCCTCCATGTCGGCGATGTCGGTCTTGTGGGCCGTGATGTCGGTGGCGAATTTCACGACCTTCTTCACCTTGCCGCCCGGATCCATGACCGGCGTGTAGACAGCCTGCAGCCAGATGCGCCTGCCGCCCTTGCCGATGCGGAGGAACTGCGCCTGGATCGCCTCGCCCGCCGCCAGCCGTGGCCAAAACGCCTGGTACTCCGGGCTGGCCCGCTCGCCGGCTTCGACGAACATCGCGTGATGCTGACCCTCGATCTCGGCCAGTCCATAGCCGATCGTCTGCAGGAAGAGGTCGTTCGCCCCCACGATCTTCCCCGTGGGATCGAATTCGATCACCGCCTGGGTGCGCCTGATGGCGGCTGCCTCTGCGGCAAGCGCGCCCATATTCATCAGATCGCGAATCGACATCGCATTGTCTCCCAGCGGGCGTCAGTCCAAGACGCCGCAATTTTTGTTATGAGGCCTGAAGTGAGGGGGGGCAGTTTTGTGATCCTTTCGAAACGTTAGAATCTCAGATTTAAATTTCTGTAAATGCGAGTGTTTCTACCATAATGCGCTTGCGTCATATCGCCCATGTTGCCGATTTGAGAGCTGCATTACATGAATGTATTTGAAATTAAACGCGCCGTCCCAAAGTATTCGTGCTGCGCGGGCTGACTCAGGCGGCGGCTCGACCGTGGTTTCGCGGCTATTTGGCGAGCGCGTCTTGATATATCGCTGTTTCAGGCCACCCAGTTGGGGCCCAAATGTGTCATCTTCGCTTGACACCGGCGGTGTCGCGGCCAAAATCTGATCTCACAATTGGCCTCTCATTCGCAGGGCGCACTGGGCAATACTGGCTCGTGGCACAACCCAAAATCATCGATCTGACGCTGAAGCGCCGCACCAGGGTCCTGCGGTCACATGCCGAAACCAGCGATTGCATGGTCGAGCATGTCGAGACGCGGAATCCGGTCGACTACGAATTTTCGATCAAGAGTGACCGGCATTATGTGGCGTTCCACGATCTGGTCTTCCACGACGGCCTGATGCGCGTCGAGGGCGAAAAGCCGAGGCGCGGTCGTGATCTCCGGCAGACGCTGACCTTTTTTCCCGCAGGAATCGCGGTCGATGGCTGGTGCAAGCCGACGGGCCGTCCCCAAGCATTTACCGCCCTCTATATCGAGCCCGAGGCCGTTCCGGCGCCGCTGCTGACGGAGGCGTGCTGGAGCCGGCCGGCGATCTATTTCCAGTCGCCGGAGTTGCTGCGCGTGTTCACGCAGCTCAGGGAGGTTCTGCAGGGCTCCTTGCCGTTCAAGGAACTTCTCGTCGAATCCCTCGGGCAGGTCGCGGTCGCCACCTTTGCCAGCCACCAGTCCACCAGCGAAGCGCCTTCCCGCGCGGATCGCAAGCTGGAGCCGACAGAGATCAGGCGGCTCGACGATTACCTTCGGGAGAACATCGTCCGGGACATCCGTCTGGAGGAGATGGCCGGGGTGCTGGGCATGAGCAAATTCCACTTCATCCGCTGTTTTCGCTCGACCACGGGCCGGACCCCGTATCGCTCCCTGCTGGACCTGCGGTGCGAGATCGCCGTCGAGTCGCTGAAATCCGGCAACTCAGCCGGCGAGGCTGCTGCGGCCGCCGGATTTGAGACGGCCGCCCAGATGTCGCGCGCGCTGCGGGCCACCCTTGGGATCCTGCCCCGCGACGTCCGCGGTTGATACCCAAAAACGGGCGTCTAAGGGCTCGCGGATGGCTTGTCTTCTGGCCCTGCGCGGCTTGTAGTCGTCAATCCGCCGACAGTGGAGCGCCAGGGGGCGTGCGACAGGTTGCTCAAGCCCGCCGCGCCGCATCCGGACTCTCCGGATGCGGACCGTTATCCAACGTGGGTCACGGCGCTCCGCTGCCCCTCGTTGATGATGCCTGCCTGCGAGCGAGGGTAGGGATTTCGGCTGTGATCAAGGCCTCGGCAGAGGCTGCGCCGTGTCGCGCGGTGGGACCCGCGCGCGATCGTTCGAGGCGCTCAGCGTCGGGATGTCGATCTCGAAGCGGCAGATGGGCAAGCCGGCGATCGTGTCGTCGGCGTAGCGGACCACTGCCCTTCTGCTGACCAGCGCTCGAAACAGGCATTCGAAGACACCGACATGCCAGGCGCCACCCGGCATCGCGAGCGGGTTGCGCTCGATGGTGATGACGCAGGGCCGGCCAGCGGCGACGCGGCAGGTGCCCGAACCCGCGAAGGTCCAGGCGTGCTTGCGGATGGCCTTCAGCAGCAGCGGCGCGGAAAGGCGTGGCGGCAGCGCCCGCAGGATCAACCGCGCCGCTGATGGGATGCGGTTAGCCAGCACATAGGTGCCGGTCCGGCGGCCGGCATCATGGGCGATGGCAGCGGCCCTTGCCGGCGGCAGTTCACGCCACAGCGCCGCGAAGAGGCGGGCGGGGATCGCCTCGTCGATCATGTCGGAGGGCGGCGATCGCAGGAACCGGGGAAACCCGGCCTCGCTGAACACATGCTCGGCCGCGCCGACGGAATCGGGAGCGGCGCGCAACGCCTCGGCCAGCTGGATGACGGCGTTGGGGCCGACAAGCCCCGCTTCCGCCCGCGCATCGACCGCCGACGCGAAGGTCAGGCCTGCGCTCAGCATGGGTGTTGGGCCGCGCCGGCCGGCCGGGCGGTGGCGTCAGGCATAGGCAGCTCCTCAAGCTGCGCGGTGCTGCCGCCGCAGGCGACCAGGGGCTGTCGCGCTTCGCGCCGCGCGCGCGCCTGCGAAGCGCGGTCGGCGGCCGCCTCCCAGTCGTCCATCTGGGCCGGGGCGATCTTGCGTGTGCGATCGAAGTTGAAGTTGACCTTCTCCTTCGATTGCGGCCCCCAGTAACCGGCCTTGCCGAGATCATAGAACTTGCGCTGGAAACCGGCTTTCAGGAACGCCTTCAGGCAGCCGAGCAGATAGCGCCGCCGGAAGCCCGTCCCGCGCCAGGGATAGTGGAACAGGGCCTTGCGGGAATAGAACCGGCGGTAGTTCTTCATCACGCCGTTCAGCAGTTCGCCCCGCGTCATCGCTTCGGGCGCCATGATCGGGGTGACGAAGTTGTATTTCGAGAAATCGAAGATCTCGACCTTGTCCTTGAGCTCCTGGAACAGCGGCGTGAAGGGCCAGGGCGTGTACATGGCCCAGTTGGCCAGGTCGGGCTGCCAGTCCCAAGCCATCTGGAACGTCTCTTCCAGCGTCTGCGGCGTCTCGTTGTCCAGGCCGACGATGAACTGCGCCTCCGTGAAGATGTCGGCTTCGCGCAAGAGGCGTATCGCTTCCTTGTTCTCCTCGACCTTGGTCTCCTTGTTGAACTGGTCGAGCTTCAGCTGCGCAGCCGCTTCCGTGCCGAGGCTGACATGGACGAGCCCTGCCTTGCGGTAGAAGGACAGGAGATCACGGTCGCGGTAGATGTCGGTGACGCGGGTGTTGATGCCCCATTTGACCTTGTCGGGCAGGCCGCGCGCGATGAGTTCCTCGCAGAACTGGATGAATTTCTTGCGGTTGATCGTCGGTTCCTCGTCGGCAAGGATGAAAAAGCCGACTTGGTGTTCGTTGACCAGCTTCTCGATTTCATCGACGATCTTGACCGGATTGCGCACACGGTAGTCGCGCCAGAATTTCCACTGCGAGCAGAACGAGCAGGTGAACGGACAGCCGCGGGCCATGTTGGGGATGGCGACGCGTACGCCGAGCGGCACGTAGATGTATTTCGACCATTCCAGCAGCGACCAGTCGGGATTGATCCCGTCGAGATCCTTGACCGTCGGTGCTGCCGGTGTCGCGACGATCTGGTCGCCATCCATGAATGCGAGGCCCTTGATGCGCGCGCGGTCAGCCGGCCACTGGCCCGCTGCGATCGTCCGGATCAGCTCGCGGAAGATCTCCTCGCCCTCGCCGCGTACGATCACGTCGACCCAGGGGGCCTCGGAGAGCACCTGCTTGTACATGAAGGTCGCGTGGATGCCGCCGAGCACGCGGACGGCGTGCGGGGCCACCTCCGATGCGATCTTCAGCACCTCCTCCGCCTTGTAGATCGACGGGGTGATCGCGGTCGTGCCGACCACATCGGGCTGGAGCTCGGCCAGCCGGGCTCGCAACTGGTCATCGGTGAGATCGTTCGTCATCGCATCGATGAAGGTGATGTCGTCGAAGCCGGCGTCCCGGAGATGCCCGGACAGGTAGGCCACCCAGGCAGGTGGCCAGTTGCCGGCGATCTCAGCTCCGCCGGAATGATAGTTCGGATGAACCAGCACGATGCGCATCTGCCCCTCCAACGAATGCGCTGGCAGCCTGACACGTTCGGTGTCGGAGAAAGTTGACGCATATCAAAAGCGCGTTGAGGTCGCTCTCTGCCGGGCCGAGCGTCCCGATGACCAGCCGCTAGGGGCAGCCGAGGCTTGTGTTCGACCGTGTCGCGATGGGAGAGGGCGGTGGTTCCGTTGCCTCTTCTTGCGGCAGAGGGCGCCTCGCGCCCACCCGTTCCGCTCCGCCACCGGGGACGGAGCAGCTTGGCGGCTTGCCCTCACCGGCAGGCCATGGCATCCGTCCGGCCAATTCGAAAGGACCCGTCCCATGGACAAGACCGAACTCGCCAAGCTCGAGGGCTATCTGCGGCGCACCTTCAACAATCACGGCATCAGCGTGCGCGCGCGGATGAAGAAGAACGATTCGGCCGAGGTCTATCTCGCCGACGAGTTCATCGGCATCATCCATGTCGACGACGAGGACGGCGACCGTTCGTTCAACTTCACGATGGCGATCCTCGACGTCGATCTCGAGGATTGACGGGTTTCGCGCAGGCGCCCGTCTGACGCGACCGCCTGCGATTCCGGCAGCGGCGGCCTATTGCCGCTTGTGGCTCAGCGGATCAGGCCGTCGATGGTGCGGCGGACACCGCCGAGCATCAGCTCCCAATCGGCGATGATGGCGCGTGGGAAGCGGATGTTCACGTCCATCCCGCGGTGGCGGAAGGTGACGCGGCAGGGCTCGTCGAGATCGGGCCCGGCGACGCCGGAACGGGCGCCGTCGACCGGGCAGCGGGCGGCGAAGCCACGCCCGTCCGGCACCGAGACATAGAGCTCGTCGCCCTCATAGGGCGAGCCCTTGCGGAAGCCGCGCACGACCAGCCCGCCCGGATTCGACCAGACGGTGGGAGTCAGGAAGCGGGCATAGACCGAGAGCTGCGTCTGCGGCTCGTTGACCTTATCGGGCGGGCTCAGCGTCACCAGCAGCCGCTGGCGGTTCTGACCGGTGCCCGGGCCCGTCTGCGCCGGGCCGAGGCTCGGCCAGTCCAGACGGAGGCGGACCATGCCGACGAGACGGCTGGTGTCGTCGGGTTCCGCGCCGGTCAGGTTCTGCGGCACCAGCAGCGAGACGCTGCCGATGCGGGCGGGCTGGAGCGTGGGCTCGGCCGGGTCGCGGTCATGGCTCAGATGAAAGGCGAGGCCGGTCGCCAGTGCGGCCGCCAGCATGATGCCGAACCCCGCCTTGACGATAGCCGCGTCGGCCCGCGGCGGCGGGGGCTGCGGGCGCTTCAGGCGGGCACGCAGGGCTTCCGTCAGGCCAGCGGCCGAGGCGGGATGATGAACCGGGTCCTGGGGATGGTATGCGGTCACGGCTGCGCCTTGCGGATCTGCGCGCAGTGAAGCATCGCGGCGTTAACGGCGCGTAAACCATGCGTACCGCGCGAGGTGTGGCGGGCGTTAACCAATCGTTCAGGCTTTCCTTCACACTTCGTCAACCATGTTGCAGGTTCCGGTGGTCGCGACTGCCGGAGCTGGCCCCTTGACGATCGATCCCGCCGCTTTGGAAGTCCTGAAGGCGCTGTTCATCGGCTTCGCCTTCGCCGGGCTCCTCGCCTCTGCCTTCGAATTGTTCACGACGCGGCGGGCCGATTTCCGCCTGCTGCAGGCCGGCGGGCTGGTTGCGGTCGCCAGCGTGCCGGTCGTAGTCTTCAGCGCGCCCTTCCTGATCCTGCGCAACACGGTGCGCGGGCGGCGGATCGAGGGGAGGCCCGTTCCCTTCATGATGCTGGCGGCGATGATCGCCGCGATCTGGAGCGTCTTCTCCGGCCGGCTCGTGCTCGACCTGCTCAACGCGCTCGCGACTTGACGGCGCCCGTGGCTGGCGGCCACTCCTGAGACCGCCCACGCGCGGAAGGACAACCGGCCATGCCTCTTTATGCCCTCGACGGACAAGCGCCCGAAACCCCCGGCGACGGCCAATGGTGGCTGGCGCCCGACGCCCATGTGATCGGCCGCGTCCGGCTTGCCGCCGATGTCGGCATCTGGTTCGGCGCCGTGCTGCGCGGCGACAATGAATGGATCGAGATCGGGGCCGGCAGCAACATCCAGGAAGGCTGCGTGCTGCACACCGACATGGGCTCGCCGCTGGTCGTCGGCGCCCACTGCACGATCGGCCATCGCGCCATCCTGCATGGTTGCATCATCGGCGAGAACAGCCTGGTCGGCATGGGGGCGACGGTGCTGAACGGCGCCAAGATCGGCCGCAACAGCCTGGTCGGCGCCAATGCGCTGGTGACCGAGGGCAAGGAATTTCCGGATAATTCGCTGATCGTCGGTTCGCCGGCGCGTGCGATCCGCACGCTCGACGAGGCGGCGGCCGCCGGCATCACGGCCTCAGCCCGCGGCTATGTCGCGCGCTGGAAACAGTTCGCCACCGGGCTGGTCCGGCTCGACTGAGATCGGCACCAAAAAAGGGCGGGCCGGCCCCCGGGGGAGGGAGCCGGCCCTTGGCGAAACCCGGCCTTGGGGACGGGTGGGTGGGGACGTGACCAAGTCTCGCCGTCCAGTTGGACCGGCGAACCGGTCCGTGTTCAGAGATCGCGCCCGTCCTGGCGCGACGGTCTCAGCGCACCGAGGCGACGGTGGAGGTCTGCGCGCCGCCGAGCGAGGTCCAGCCCGTGCGGAGCTGCGACTCGCGCTTGACGTAGACGTAGCCGGTCTGGCTCCAGGGCAGGACGGCGTTGCGCTTGTTGTCGAGGATGAAGTCGCCCCGGTCGGTGCGGATCATCAGCACGGCGTGGCCGGCATTCTCCTCGTCGATCACGACGGTCATCGGCATGGCGCGGCGCGGCACGCCGGCCTCGGCCAGGCGCTTGCGCTTCAGCAGCGCGAAATCCTCGCAGTCGCCCTTGCCGTCCTCGGGCAGGTCCCAGCGATCGACCACGCCCCAATGCTCTTCATCGGTGACGGCCTCGATCTCGCGATTGACCTTGCCGTTGACGGCCAGGATCGTCTTCCAGAGCTTCGGCGTCATCTCGACGCGCTCCGGCTCGCGCTGGTCGACCCGGCATTCGGCGGGGCTGCGCCGGCAGAGATCGCTCCAGGCATAGGGCGCCCGGGCGTCGCCCGATGCGTCGGCCGGGGCCGTGGCGACCGGAATGGCGCCGGCCGGCTGCGCCTCGACCGGCGAAGTGGCGGCGGCCGCCAGGATGATCGCGAAGGCCGTTCCCAGAAGGTAGCGGTTAGTCATAGGCATGTCGTCCCCTTTCTGTCCCTGGGGTGGACGATGCCGCCGGCTCATGGATTTGGCTTGAAATGAAAGCGAACAATTGTAGCTAATCGGGCGAAGACATCCGCCGACGCAAGTCAGTATCAATCAGTGGAAAAACAGCTTCGTTCAAATTCGACGGCAGGATTCAGGGCGCGTTAATTATCGCGGCTCGCCTGGATACAATGCGTTAACCGTCCCGCTGCCTCCGTGGCCGGGAGGGTGCCGGCGCGCAGGCGGGGGACGATCTCGTCCATGTCCGAGAACAGGAACTCCGGCGCCAGCGCCTCGAGAGCCGCGGAGCTGGTGAAGCCCCAGCCGACGGCGCCGAAGGCCATGCCGGCCTCGCGGGCAGCCTCGCCGTCGCGGATCTCGTCGCCGATGCACAGGCACCGGTCGTGCTCGACCGCCGCGCGCCGGGCGATCTGGCGGAATTTCGCCGCCTTGCCGAAGAGGCCGGCGCCGCAGGCGAAATGGCTGAAGAGGCCCGCCAGCTCCGGGCCGAGCGCGCGGCGGATGTTGCGCTCCGTGTTGGAGCTGACGATGGCGAGGACGAAGCCGGCCGCGCCGAGCTGCCGCAGCATCGGCTCGATGCGGGGGAAGATGGGGGCGGGCTCGCCGTCATCGGTGGCAAGGCGGCGCATATGCCGCGCGATGAAGGGCAGCTTCCAGGGCTTGATGCCGAGATGGTCGAGCAGCTGGCGGGCGCTGTAGCCGCGCAGGCTGTCGACCTCATGCGCTTCGATGCGCCGGAAGCGGTAGCGCTGGGCCACGTCGTTCAGCACGGCGGTGAACCACGGGAAGGTGTCGGCGAGCGTGCCGTCGAAGTCGAAGATGATCAGCTTGTACGCCATGCCCGCGATCTGCAGCGTTTCAGACCCTGCAAGGCTATGGCGGCTGCGGTTAGCCGGCGCAAGCAGCCGCGCGCCGGGGCGCGCGGCGTACGGCCGTCAGAGCTCGAGATTCTCGTCGAGCAGGTCGGCGGAGAGCGGGAAGCGGAATTCCGCCGCATAGCCGCCGTCGAAGCGGCGAACGATCTTGGCGGGCGTCGAGCCGACGCGCAGCGGCGTATTCAGCGGCAGGTCGAGATCGGTGGTGAAGGCCGTCCCCGAGAGCGAGATGTCGATCAGCCGCACGACATGTTCGGCCCCGTCCTCCATGGTCAGGACAGCGCGCGGGTTGCGCGGGACGATGCGCTCGTGGCGGCGATCCTCCGGCAGGCCGAGCTCCTCGCGATTGGCGAGCCAGGTCAGCTGGGCGGTGAATTTTTCGCGCTTGCGGCTGGTCGCGGTGATCGTCATCGCGAAGCCTTCCATCGTGGTGCGCACGCAGGTGCCCTCGATGCGGCCGAGATGTTCGAGATAGACGATGACGCGATCGCCCGGATTGGCCCGGGCCGGTGCGGCGAGATGGACGCCGCCGGGGGAGATGTCGATCGATTGGCAGGGATATTCCATGCGGTTGGGCAGCATGTAGCGGCCCAACAGCACGACTTTCATACGATGATGGCGCCTGCGCTCGGCAGTGCGTGCAGCCGTCCGGGGCGGTTGTAGGGCGCTCAACATCAAAGGTCAGCCTGCTTTCGGGCCGATCCTACGGGTGCGCTGGTTAACGCATGGTTGTATCTCAGGCGCGTCCGCCGGGAAGAACCATGAATTTCGGCGGCCGTCCGCGCGCCGGCGCCTGGGGCGGCTGTCTCAGCGAAATCCCCGGCCATAGCATGCGCAGCGAGATCATCCGCATCGACTCGATGGTGTCGAGGCCGAGCCATTCCGGCGTCGCCGAGGCGGAGAGGGCGCCCAGCATGCGGGCATGGGTGCGGCCGCGATAGCGCAGCGGCAGCAGCAGCAGCTCGAGATAGACCGGTGCGCCGGTCGCGGTCTCGGCCGCCATGCCGGCGACGGCACCGGCGCTTTCGTCCATCACGGTCTGGGTGAGGCGGCGCATTTCGGTCTGCGATCCGACATCCGGCCACAGGGCGCTGAAGGCGCGGCCCCTCAATTCGTGCCCGAAGAGCGCGCAGAGCCGCGTGCCCGCAAGCCTGAAGACAGGTCCGATGGGTTCATTCTCCAGAACGAAGGTATCGGCGAGAGCGTGGCGCAGGGCGCCGGGCTCGATTTCGCCACGCTCGGGTGCAGAGCGCTCTCCGCGGAGAGCGTCCCAATACTCGAAGACGAGGCGGGTGCTTGTGTTCTTCATTCCGGTACCCAGTGCTGCGGCCTCTTCCCCATGCCCGGTCCCTTCGTCCCGCGATGGCGCAGAACCGTCAGGTGGCGGGACGAATCGGCCCTTCTGTCGGCGAAGGACGCAGGCGTCATGCCGTCTTGCCATGCCCGCCGCTCGCTGTTCGGGTGAACGGTGCATTAGGGTTAACAAGACCTTTCGATTGTGGATAACCGCTTAAAATGATTATCAAATTTTAGGTTTCGTCGCCTGCTTGGGCGGCGTCCGGAGGGGCCGGGGGGACGTGACCGTGGCGGGGGCGAAAGCCCCGCGCCCGCACAGCCGGGGGGAAGGGGAGCGCCGAAAGGCCGCTCCCCTTTTTTCCGTCCGCCGGTCGCGCGCTCGCTTGCCAGAGACGGCCGCTTCGGCAAGGGTTGCAGCGCATGTCCCATCCCGTTCCCGGCCATCCCGCACCGACCCAGCGCGAGCCGATCCTCAACCTCCCCGCCGTCATCATCTGGCTTGCCGTGCTGTTGGCCGCCGTCCAGGGCCTGCGCGCGCTGCTGCCGGATTATGAGGACTATCTGCTCCTGTCGTGGCTCGCCTTCGTGCCGGCGCGTCTTACATTGTGGCTGTCGCCGGAGCGGCTCGAGGACATGGTCTCGGCGGTGGCAGGCTCAGCGACCGGCCAGGATGTCGCCAGCCGGCTGCAGCTTGTGCGGCTGCTGCTGGCCGATGGCGGGCCGCGGCTGTGGACGCTGCTGAGCTATGGCCTGCTGCACGGCTCCTGGGTGCATCTGCTCACCAATGTCGTCTGGCTCGCCGCCTTCGGCAGCCCCGTGGCGCGCCGGCTCGGGAGCGGCCGCTTCCTCAGCCTGATGGGCCTTTCGACCATCGGCGGCGCTCTGCTGCACTGGTTCGCCCGCGAGCTCGACGTGCTGCCGCTGGTCGGCGCCTCGGCGGCGGTCTCGGGCGCGACGGCCGCGGCGATCCGCTTCGTCTTCGCGCCGGGCTTGCGCTTCGGTTCGCTCGCCGACGATGCGGTGGTGCGGGCGATTCCTGCCGAGCCGATCGGCCAGCTCTGGCGCAACTCGCGCGCGATGCTGTTCATCGTCTTCTGGTTTGCCACGAACATCCTGTTCGGCGCCGGGCTCGTGCCGATCCTCGGCGAGGAGACCAGCATCGCCTGGGAGGCGCATATCGGCGGATTCCTTGTCGGCCTGCTGCTGTTTCCCCTGTTCGACCGCGGCGCAGTCCGCCGCTGAGGGCAGGGCGCGGCTGCCTTGCCTGCGCCCCGGTCTTCGCCCACACTCGTCGTCTTCGCAGCGTTCCCGCGGTCTCGCCGGACGGTCGAGTCCGGCCCGGCTGGCGGGAACAGGACGAATCCGCGCGCCGGACAACGGCGCCACCGCAAGGAGGACGACGCCATGAATGTCGAGCAGCTTCTGGGGGACAAGGGACGCGAGGTCATCTCCGTCCAGCCGCATCGCACGCTGGGCGAGGCTGTGAAGACACTGAGCGAGAAGCGCATCGGCGCGGTGGTGGTGATGGGCGCCGACGGGGCGCTAGTCGGCATTCTCTCGGAGCGGGACATCATCCGCGCGCTCGGCGAGAGCGGCGCGGCGGCGCTCGACAGCCCGGTGTCGCGGGCGATGACGGCCAAGGTCGTGACCTGCCGCGCCCAGACCAGCGTCGACGAGCTGATGGAGATCATGACCTCGGGCCGCTTCCGGCATGTTCCGGTGGTCGAGAACAGCCGGGTGGTCGGCCTCGTCTCGATCGGCGACGTGGTCAAGCACCGTGTCGCGGCGATCGAGGCCGAGAGCCGCGCGATGCGCGATTACATCGCAATGGCGTAGGGCCTCGCCGCGGGCTCAGGCCGAGAGCCGGCTGCCGGCGATCGCCGTCTCGATCTCGTCGAGACAGCGGCGCGTCGCCTGGCGGCCGAGCTCGATCGTCTCCTGGGCGCGGTGGAAGTCGAACAGGCCGGTGCGGCCGAGCTTGGGCCCGATCATCACATCGGGCGGATCGCCCGCCAGCCGCGAGCGCGAAATCCGGTCCTGCGTGATGTTGAAGGCGTCGATCATGACGCCTGCGAGGCCGGGCCTCGCCTCGCCCTGCCGGCCGACGAGGCCGCGCACGCGCCGCGCCGCGCCGGTGATGCCGCCCAGCCAGCGCGAGGTCGGGCGGACGTCGAGTTCCGGCACGAGCTCGGGATCGGGATCGGGATCGGCCGCATGCTGCTGGATGATGGTGCCGCGGCCGGCAAGATCGCTGTTCAGGTTGACGCAGATCACAATGTCGGCGCCGAGCGCCCGCGCAGCCGTCACCGGGACGGGATTGACCAGCGCCCCGTCCATCAGCCAGCGACCGCCGAGCTTCACGGGGTCGAACACGCCCGGCAGCGCATAGGACGCACCCAGCGCATCGACGAGCGGGCCCTGCGTCAGCCAGATCTCGTGGCCGGTGCCGAGTTCGGTAGCGATCGCGACGAAGCGTGTCGGCAGCCCCTCGATGCGCTGGCCGGCGAGATCGCGCTCCAGCAGCCGCTTCAGCCGCCCGCCGCCGATCAGCCCGGCGCCGCCGATGTGAAAATCCATCAGGCCGACGACGCGCCGCTTGGTCAGGCTGGTGGCGAAGTCCGCCAACTCCGCGAGCTTGCCGGCCGCGAAGCAGCCGCCGACGACGGCACCGATGGAGGTCCCGGCGATGACGTCCGGCTTCAGGCCGGCTTCGCTCAGGACTTCGAGGACGCCGATATGAGCCCAGCCCCGTGCGGCGCCGCCGCCGAGGGCGAGGCCGATCTTCGGCCGCCCGTTCGCGGCCGTGCTGGCCATGCTGGCGTCGTTCATCGAGCCGATCCCTGCCATCCCTATCCCCGCACTGCAGGCAAAGGGCCTGCCAGCGCTTCGTGTCCGCCGCGTGACGGCCCGTGGAAGCTGACAGGCAGACGTGAGGAAACCGTCACCCGCCCGAAGGGCGATGCGCGGCGTCAGACGAAGCGCAGGGGTGCGTCGGCGTCGCGCAGCGGCTGCTCCCGGTAGAAGCAGGAGCGGCGGCCGGTGTGGCAGCAGCCGCCATCGCCGGCAACCTTGACCTTGAGCCAGAGTGCGTCCTGGTCGCAGTCGACCCGCATCTCGACGACGGTCTGGATCTGGCCGGAGGTCGCGCCCTTGTGCCAGAGTTCGCCGCGCGAGCGCGACCAGTACCAGGCCTCGCCGGTCTCGATGGTGCGCGCCAGCGCGTCGGCGTTCATATGCGCGACCATCAACAATTCGCCCGTCTCCGCATCCGTGGTGACGCAGGTGACGAGCCCGTTGGCATCGAAGCGCGGGGCGAAGGTGGTGCCCTCCTCGAGGGCCGATTTGGTCTCGAGGACCGGGAAATCAATCATCGGTGTCTCATTCGGCAGGAGTTTCTGTTTGTCGGGAGGCGATGGTTGGCAGGGGGCGACATGGCTCAGGCGGACGTATCCCGGAGCGCGTCCTCGAACACGCTCGGGCTGTTCAGCGTCCGCGCCAGAATGAGGGCTCCCTCGAGACGGGCCACCAAGGCCGCCGGGTTATGGCTGCCTCGTGACGCCCTCGGCGAGGCATCGAGATAATCCAGGATCATCTGGAAAAATGCGGACACCGCCGTGGCGACCTGGGCGGGCAACGCGTCCCGCTGCGCACCGAATAACCCGCAGAGACACATCCGGTCCTCGACCAGCAAGGCATCACGAAACAGGGCCGTGACCCGCTCCAGCCCTTCGCCAGGCGGCAGGCTCCGGGGATCTCCCAGCCGGTCGGCCGCCCGCACGGTATAGCGTTGTGCCAGGGCCTCGCAGAGGTCGCCCTTGGTGGGAAAATGGTAATGGACGCTCGAGCTCTTGATGCCGACGTCCTCCGCGACGTCGCGAAAGCTGAAGCCGTGATAGCCGGTCATCCGCGCCCGCTGTTCGGCCGCGTCCAGAATCTGTTCGCGCGCTGGTGCTTCAACCATGTCCGCCTCTCTATCGATTGATAGATAAGGCTTGACGCTGGCGATCTCAACTTCCTAGGTTCTGATTGTCTATCTATCGATAGATAGATTCATCAGGAGAGTTTATCATGGGACGTTCGTTGAGCCTGGTTGTCGGTGGGTCATCCGGAATGGGCTTCGCTACGGCAGCGCTGCTCGCCTCCGAAGGCAGAAGCATCGCCCTCGTCGGGCGAGATCCCGCCAAGCTGGCCATCGCGAAACGGCAAATCGAGAAGGACAGTGGTGGCGCCGTCGAGACGATCGCAGTGGATCTTTACGAGGCCGCTGCCGTGGATGGGCTGATCCGCCGGATCGATGGCGACGGACGCCATATCGATCAGCTGGTGAACGCGGCCGGCTATTTCTTTCCGAAGCCGTTTCTGGAGCACACCGCCGCGGATTTCGACCGCTACCACGCGCTCAACCGGGCGATCTATTTCGTGACGCAGGCGGTCGCCCGGAATATGGCGACGCACGGAGGCGGGGCGATCGTCACCATCGGCTCGATGTGGGCGCGACAGGCCGTCAAGGCGACGCCGTCCTCCGCCTATTCGATGGCGAAAGCGGGCCTCCATGCCCTGACGCAGCATCTCGCGATGGAACTCGCGGGCCTGAACATCCGTGTGAACGCCGTCTCGCCGGCGGTCGTCGTCACGCCCATCTACGGCGCCTTCATCGAGCCAGACGCCATCGAGGCGACGCTGACCGGCGGCTTCGACGCGTTCCATCCGATTGGCCGTGTCGGTCGACCGACCGACGTCGCGGCCCATATCGCGTTTCTGCTGTCGGAGCGGGCCGGCTGGACGACGGGGGCGATCCACGACGTCGATGGCGGCGTGATGGCTGGCCGCATCTAGGGGCGGAACGGCAGGCGCGCGGTGGTGCCGCGCGCCCGCTCGTCAGAGGCCCGGCGACTTCACCATGGTGAAGAAGCGCACCTGCTCGGCCGGCTCGTTGAACAGGCCGGTGTAGCGCGTCGTCATGGTCGAGGAGCCCTGCTTCTGCACGCCGCGCATCGACATGCACATATGCTCGGCCTCGATCAGGACGGCGACGCCCCGGGGTTTCAGCACGCGATCGATCACGTCGGCGATCTGCGCCGTCATCGTCTCCTGCGTCTGCAAGCGGCGCGCATAGACATCGACGACGCGGGCGAGCTTGGAGAGGCCCACGACGCCCTTGGCCGGATAATAGCCGATATGGGCCTTGCCCACGAAGGGCACCATGTGGTGCTCGCAATGGGAGTAGAAGGGAATGTCGCGGACAAGGACCATGTCGCGATAGCCCTCGACCTCCTCGAAGACACGGTCGAGAATCTCGGCCGCATCCTCGTCATAGCCCTTGTAGAATTCCTTGTAGGCCTTGGCGACGCGCCGGGGCGTGTCCTGCAGCCCTTCGCGCGAGGGATCGTCCCCCGCCCAGAGGAGAAGGGTCCGCACTGCCTCCTCCGCCTGCTCCTGCGTCGGCTGCTTGATCAGAAACTTGTCGGCTGAGGGGCCCAGGGCCCGTTCGACTGACAAGGACTTAACCACCGGGTTCATGTGGCGCCTCCCGTTACGGTGATGCTCTTACGTGGCCGGCGTCCGTCTGGACCATGTGGCAAGAGCGATGCGTCAGGAAATTTTTCGCGGGTCGCTGCGATCATCTGTGCTCTCCCGCCGATCGCCACTGCACCCTATATTGAGGCTTGGCGCCGGTCACTCCAGCCCGGCGGAGATCACGACATGCTGAGCGACGTCTACAACAAGCGCATCCTCGAACTGGCGGCGAACATCCCGCTTCTTGAGCGGCTGCCCGCGCCCGATGCAACCGCGAAGGCGCATTCGCGGCTCTGCGGCTCGACCGTGACGGTCGATGTGACCATGGACGGCGATGTGGTCACCGGCTTCGGGCATGACGTGAAGGCCTGCGCCCTGGGCCAGGCCTCGTCCTCGATCATGGCGCGGCATGTCGTCGGCTCGACCGCCGACGAGCTTCGCCGCGTGCGCGAGCAGGCCCGTGCCATCCTCAAGGAAGAGGCCGAGCCGCCCGAGGGCAAATGGGCGGATCTCTCCGTGCTGGTGCCGGTGCGCGACTACAAGGCGCGCCACGCCTCGACCCTGCTGACCTTCGATGCCGTCGTCGACGCGATCGGCCAGATCGAGCAGCGGCGGCAGGCCGCCGCCGTCGCGTGAGCGCGGGGAGTTCCGCCTATTTCACGCCGAGCGCCAGCCGCGTCTCGGCGCGCGTCTCGTCGAAGCGGGCCCTGAAGGCGCGGTCGGCGAGCAGCGCCTTGGCGACGGCCCGGCCGGCCTTGTCGCCCGCCGCGAGATCGCTGCGGTAATGGAAGCCGCAGACGAGGCGGCTCTCGCCATAATCCTTGACCCGCTCTTCGAGCTTGCCGGCGAGTTCCGGCGCCGCCGTGCCCAGCAGCTCGGCATAGAGCGCGGCGGTCGCCGCATGGCCGGCCGGGAAGGAGGTGCCTTCGGGGCGGCCTCCCGGACACGGCTTGACGCGGACCTTGTTCCAGACCGTGAAGGGGCGCTGGCGGTTGGTCAGGCGGCGGACACCGAGCAGCACGATGCCGAGCTCGATCTGCGCCTCGCGATAGAGCAGGCGCACCTCGCGGTGCTCGTTGCCGGCGAAGGGAATGCCGGCGCCCTCGAGGAAGCGGGCGAGCGTCTGGTACTGGTCGGCAATCGCTGCCTTTTCGCGCTCGGGTGTGCGGGCGAGCGCGATCTGCAGCACCTCGTCGAACTCCCGCTTCTGCTCGGGCGAGTTCATCGCCGGCGGCAGGCCGATCAGCGTCGCGAGGTCGACCTTGCCGGGTTCGAGCCAGAGCAGGTTGGCGCGCTGCTGCGCGTCGGCGGGCGCCGCCGCCAGGCACAGGGCCGCGGCGAAGCCGAGCGCGGAGGCTCGCAGGCCGGACAGGGCAGGGCGCGAAGCGGGGCGGTGCATGGCGAATCTCGGCTGGAACGACGGGCGGGATGAAATGGCATCGCAGCAGGGATTGTCACGTCTTTTCGCTCAGGCCGCCTCTGTCAAGCGGGCGCCGCGGCAGGCCGCCCACTGGGCGATCCGCGGCTACCAGCTCAGCCTGTCGATGCTGATCGGGCGGCATTGCCGTCATTGGCCGAGCTGCTCCACCTATACGGACGAGGCGATCCTGCGGTTCGGGCTCTGGCGAGGGGGCTGGGTCGGCGTGGCCCGAATCTGCCGCTGCACCCCGCTTGGGACGAGCGGCATCGACCTGGTCTGCGAGGAGCTGCCATCCGATGCCGCCTGGTACCGGCCCTGGTCCTATGGCCGGTGGCGCGGGGTGAACGCGCCGCCGGCCGAGGACGACGAGGGCGCGGTCAGCGCTGGGCCTGGGCCTGCTGCAGGGCCGTCCGGCAGCCCGGCGACAATTCGGCCGCCTTCTCCTTGAAGCAGGCGACGATGCGCCCGCCGCCCGGCTTCACGCCGGGGCAGAGGCGGGCGACGTCTGGCCCGCAGGCCTGGCGCATCGCGCCGCGGTTCTGCGCCTGAACCGGCGCTGCCGCGGTGGTGAGGACGAGGCCGGCGAGGGCGGCGAAGACGGCGGTGCGGATGAGCGGCATGGCGGAATTTCTCCTGTGGCGAAGCGGTGGCGCAACCTTGGCGATTGTGCGGATCGCGCTTTGCCGGCCGGTGAGCGGATCATGACGAAACGGACAGGTACGGCCTTGCGGCCCACAGGCCTTGCCGAGGCAGCGCTTTCAGCTGCCCTCCCGATTGCCTGCCGCGGCGCGCTCGTATAGGCGGGGCATTCCCGGTGCTGTCCTTCCCCGGATACGGATAGCGCCGCGCCGGTCCAGCCCTGGTCCAGCTCTCCCCCGTATCCGGCCTTGTCTTACGGGGTTCGTATCCCCGAGTGAGCAGGAGCGACGATCGATGACGATCTCCCTGACCTTTCCCGATGGCGCGAAGCGCGAATTTCCCTCCGGCATCACCGGAAAGGAGATTGCCGGCGGCATCTCTCCCTCTCTCCTCAAGCGCACCGTGGCCATGGCCATCGACGGCGTCGTCGTCGATCTCGCCGATCCGATCGGCAAGGACTCGAAGATCGAGTTCCTGACGCGCGAGGACCCACGTGCGCTCGAACTGATCCGGCACGACTGCGCCCATGTGCTCGCCGAAGCCGTGCAGGCGCTCTGGCCCGGCACGCAGGTGACGATCGGCCCGGTGATCGAGGGCGGCTTCTTCTACGACTTCGCCCGCAACGAGCCCTTCACGCCCGACGACCTGCCGGTCATCGAGAAGAAGATGCGCGAGATCATCGCCAGGGACGCGCCCTTCACCAAGGACGAGTGGAGCCGCGACAAGGCCAAGGCGTTCTTCGCGGCGAAGGGCGAGGCCTACAAGGTCGAGCTCGTCGATGCGATCCCCGAAGACCAGACGCTGAAGATGTATGCGCAGGGCGAGTGGATCGACCTCTGCCGCGGCCCGCACATGACCTCGGTCGGCAAGGTCGGCACCGCCTTCAAGCTGATGAAGGTGGCCGGCGCCTATTGGCGCGGCGACAGCAACAACGCCATGCTGACCCGCATCTACGGCACGGCCTTCGCCAAGCAGGAACAACTCGACGCCCATCTGCACCAGATCGAGGAGGCGGAGAAGCGCGACCACCGCAAGCTCGGCCGCGAGATGAATCTGTTCCACTTCCAGGAGGAGGGGCCGGGCGTCGTCTTCTGGCACTCCAAGGGCTGGCGGCTGTTCCAGGAGATCCTGACCTATATGCGTCGCCGGCTCGCCGCCGACTACGAGGAGGTCAACGCGCCGCAGATCCTCGACAAGTCGCTCTGGGAGACGTCGGGCCACTGGGGCTGGTACCAGGACAACATGTTCGCGGTGAAGTCGGCCTCGGCCTTCGAGAACCCCAACGATGCGACGAAGGACCAGAAGGTCTTCGCGCTGAAGCCGATGAACTGCCCCGGCCATGTGCAGATCTTCAAGCACGGTCTGAAGAGCTACCGCGATCTGCCGATCCGGCTGGCGGAATTCGGCGCCGTGCATCGCTACGAGCCCTCGGGCGCGCTGCACGGGCTGATGCGCGTGCGCGGCTTCACCCAGGACGACGCGCACATCTTCTGCACCGAGGACCAGCTCGCGGCCGAGTGCCTGAAGATCAACGACCTGATCCTGTCGGTCTACGAGGATTTCGGCTTCACCGACGACCTCGTCATCAAGCTCTCGACGCGGCCCGAGAAGCGCGTCGGCTCGGACGCGCTCTGGGACCATGCCGAGGATGTGATGAACCGCGTCCTGATCGAGATCGCGGCGCAGTCGGGCGGGCGGATCAAGACCGAGATCAATCCGGGCGAGGGCGCCTTCTACGGGCCTAAGTTCGAATATGTCCTGCGCGACGCCATCGGCCGCGACTGGCAGTGCGGCACGACGCAGGTCGATTTCAACCTGCCCGAGCGTTTTGGCGCCTTCTATATCGGCGCCGATGGCGAGAAGAAGCAGCCGGTGATGGTCCACCGCGCGATCTGCGGCTCGCTGGAGCGCTTCACCGGCATCCTGATCGAGAACTTCGCCGGGCATTTCCCGCTCTGGCTCGCGCCCGAGCAGATCCTGGTCTGCCCGATCACCTCCGAGGCGGATGCCTATGCCGAGGACGTGACGATGGCCTGCCTCTCGGCTGGCCTGCGGGCCCGCGCCGACCTTCGCAACGAGAAGATCTCCTACAAGGTGCGCGAGCACTCGCTGGCCAAGGTCCCGGTGATCCTGGCCGTCGGCAAGCGCGAGGCGGAGGAGCGGACGGTGACCGTGCGCCGTCTCGGCAGCCAGGCGCAGACGGTGATGAGCCTCGACGCCATGCTGGAGGCGATGCTCGACGAAGCGACGCCGCCGGACCTGAAGCGAGTCAAGGCGGCGCGCGCGGCGAAGGCGGCGGGCTGACCTCTCGTCATTCTCGGGCGGCGCGTAGCGCCGACCCGAGAAGCTCTTGCAGGAGAAGGTCTGGTACGAGACTCTCCTGCACGAGATGCTCGGGGCGAGCCCGAGCATGACGCGGATAGGATCCGCCCCCTCGCCAACGGCCTCTCGCCCATGCCAGATTGTCGGCCATGCTGACGGGGTCCTATCGCAAGCGGCTCGAGGCCGACCTGACACGCTGGGTTGGTGAGGGGCTGCTGACGGCAGACTCTGCCGGTGCCATCCGCCAGTCCGTCGCCGCCGAGGGCGGGTTTCGCCTGCCGGCCCTGCTCGGCCTGTTCGGCGGGTTGTTGATCGCAGCCAGCATCGCAGCCTTCGTCGCCGCCAACTGGGAGGCGATGCCGCGTCTTCTGAAGCTCGCGATGATCCTGGCCGGCGTCCTCGGGGCGCTCGGGATCGCCGCGGGGCTGGAGCGTCGGGGCTCCGCCGCGGGGAGCGATGCGGCTGCGACCTGCGCTGTGCTGATCTTCGGCGCCGGCATCGCGCTGATCGGCCAGATGTACCATCTGCCGGCGGATTGGCCGGCCGGCGCGCTGATGGTGGCGCTGGGCGGGCTCGCCGTCGCCTTACTGATGGGCTCAAACGGCGCGCTGGTGGTGACTTTTGTCGCGCTCTGCGCCTGGAGCGGTGGGCGCTGGCAGGAGAGCCAGGCCACGCTGCAAGGCACCTTCTTTCTCGTTTATCTGCCGGCGTTGTTGCTCGCCTGGGGGCGGCAGAACCGCCTCGTCCATCACCTCGCCGTGCTCGCGCTGGCGTTCTGGCTGGTGATGGTGCCGGGCGACTGGTTCGGCCGCGCCTTCGATTACGGGCTGCTCGCCTATGGTCTGGCGATCTCGGCCGCCTTCGTCGCGCTCGGTGCCATGGCGCTCGACCGCGGCGGACTCGCCCTGCTGGGCTGCTGCCTGCCCTGGGGGCTGCTCGGCTTCGTGGTGATGCTCGATTTCGAACTGATCCGCATCCTCGACCTGCATGGTTCGCGCGCCGGGCGTGCCTCCTGGGCGAACTATGCGGCTTATGCCGCGGCGCTCGCTGCGATCGCTGCCTGTGCCGGGCTTGCGCGCGACCGGCGCTTCGCCTGGCCGCTGGCGCTGGCGCTGATCTTCGGCCTCGTCGTGCCGCTGGTGTTCTGGAGCGGGCTGGCCGTCGGCCTGCCCGGCAAGGTCGTGGTGGCGAGCCTCGTGCTGGCGTCGGCGGTCGCGCTCGTCATCGCGGGCGTGTCCGGCGGGGTGCGGCGCCTGACGCTGGCGGGCTCGGGCCTGCTCGGTCTCGCGATCCTGATCCTGCTCTGGCAGACGATCGGCACGCTGCTCGACCAGTCGCTGTTCTTCCTCGTGGCGGGCGCAGTGCTGCTCGGCCTCGCCAGCGGGGCGCGGCGGCTCTTCGCGCGGTTTTCACGACCGGCGGGGGAGGCTGCGCCATGACCCCGACCGTCGCGAAGCTGGCGAGCGCCGATGCGCTGCTGGCGCGGATCCCGCTGATCGGTCGGATGCTGGCGGCGATGCTGCTTCTCTGCGGCGGGCTGCTGGCCCTCGTCGAGAGCCGCGCCTCGATCCTGCGTGGTGGCCAGGAGGTTCGGCTGCGGACGGTCCCGGTCGATCCGCGCGACCTGTTCCGCGGCGATTATGTCGTGCTCGCCTATCCGATGAGCACCGTCGCGGCCGGCCCCGGCGAGGCGAAGGGGCTGCGGCGCGGCGATCCGGTTTATGTGACGCTGGTGCGCGACGCCGAGGGCTTTGCCCAGGCGAAGGCGATTGCCGCGACGCGTCCAGCCGCCGGCGAGGGCGAGGTGGTGATCGCCGGGCGGGTCCTCTCCACCGGCGCCTGCGCGCCCAACGAAGCCGGGCAGGCCGACTGTGCCACTGGCGCGGGACGCCTGCGCGTCGCCTATGGGCTCGAGAGCTATTTCGTGCCGCAGGGCCAGGGTCGCCGCATCGAGACCACATCGCGGGCCCGGATCGAGGTCGTCGCCGCGGTGGCGCCGGATGGGACGGCCGCGATCAAGCGCCTGCTGATCGACGGCAAGCTGGTCTATGCCGAGCCGCCCTACTGAGCCGTTTTCGGCCGCTGCTCGTACACCTGCCGGTCACGCCCCGACACGCGCTTGTGAAGCGATGTTTAGTGACCCTTAACCCTGTCCGTTTTATGAACGCCACATGAACGAAGTCCGTGCGCTTGTTCATGTCGGGGGAACCCGATGCGCCGGCCTCGCGTTCGCCCCGTTCCATCCGCCGGATCATCGTGGTGCAGCAGCTGTCCGCCATGTCGCGATTCCTGCTCTTGGGCCAAGGCCCGGGCGGAGTCGGCGCGGGCGAGGGCCGCGACGCCCGGATCGACGTGATCCGCGGCCTCGCCCTGCTGATTATCTTCATCAACCACATGCCGGGAAACGCGGTCGCCGCGTGGATGCCGCATAATTTCGGCTTCTCCGACGGGGCGGATGCTTTCGTGCTGCTGGCGGGCGTCTCGGCCACGCTGGCCTATGGCAGCCTGATCGAGCGGCAGGGGCTGACAGTCGGCGCGCTCAAGATCGGCGGGCGGCTGTGGACGCTCTACATCGCGCATCTCGCGACCTTCATCGTCGTCTGCGGCGTGGTGGCGGCGGCAGTGACGCGGACGCAGAACCCGCTCTATATCGAGGCGATCAACATCCAGCCCTTCTTCAGCGACACGCTGGCGGCGCTGATCGACGTGCTGACGCTGCGCTACCAGCCTTCCTATCTCGACATCCTGCCGCTCTACATCGTGCTGCTCGGCCTGTTCCCGCTGCTTTACCTCGCGGTTCGGCTGAGCCCGGCCGGGGCGGTTCTGGTCTCGCTTTGCATCTGGCAGGGCGCGCTGTGGTTCGAGCTGAACTTCCCGAACGTCCATGCCGCCGGCTGGTTCTTCAACCCCTTCGCCTGGCAGGTCGTGTTCACGCTCGGCATCGTCATCGGCCGCGCCATGCAAGGCGGGCTCGAGCTGCCGCGGCTGCGCTGGCTTGACGCGCTGGCGCTCGCCTATGTGCTGTTTGCGCTTTTCGCCAAGACGGCGGCCGGCAATCCGACCGGGATCGCGGCCCTGAACGACTGGTTCGACTCGGTCCAGCTCGGCTCCGACAAGACCAATCTCGCCGTTAGCCGCGTGCTCCACGTGCTGGCGCTGGCCTGGCTGGCGATGCGCTTCCTGCCCGCCGGCGCCGGGCTGCTTCGCTTCGCGGCGGGTCGCGTGCTGGCGATCGTCGGGCGGCATTCGCTCGATGTCTTCTGCGCCGGGACGGTGTTGTCGATCGCCGGTCAAATCGTGATGGCCGAGACCGGCTTCGCTCTGGGCCCGCAATTGCTCGTTTGCCTCATCGGGGTTACGATCCTGGTGGGGTTGGGGATGTTCCTGACGTGGTATCAGTCGCTCACGCTTGCTGCCGGCCGTTCCGCCGCGCCGTCGCGACGGGCTTCGCCGCAGTCGCACTGAACGCCGCTGCGGCGTTCGCGCCCGCTTCTGCCGGCCCAGTCGCGCCACCACCCCCGGCGGACCAGCGCTGCCGTGACGGTGGCGCCGCAAACGCGTTCCGTCCGGCCCTGCCCAAGGCCATCCAGGCACTGCGCGAAACCGGCAAGCTGACCATCGTCGCGATCGGCTCCTCCACCACTGCCGGGGCGGGGGCAAGCAGTGCCGACAAGAGCTACCCGACCGTGCTGGAGGAAGAGCTGCGCCGCCGCCTGCCGCAGGCGGAGATTCGTGTGGTCAATCGCGGCGTCGGCGGGCAATCCGCCTATGAGATGCTGATGCGGATGGAGGCCGACGTCATCGAGCAGGCGCCGGGCCTCGTCATCTGGCAGACCGTCGCCAACGACGTGGTGAACCATATCGGCGAGGAGAAGCTCGCCAAAATCCTGAAGAAGGGCATCCGAAAGGTCCAGTCGGCGGGCATCGACCTCGTCATGATGGATCTGCCCTGGATGCCGCGCGAGGGGCGCTATCCCCATTACGACGACTACCGCGCCGTGCTGAAGCGCACCTCCGAGGAGTTCGGCGTCGCCGTCTTCCCGCGCTACGGCGTGATGCGGGAGTGGGCGAGCTCGCGTCGCTTCACCCAGCAGGAGCTGATCGGCATGAACGGCACGGAGCTGGTCGAGGCCGGCTATCGCTGCCTCGCCATCCGCATCGCCGATGGTGTCGCGGCCGCTGTGGCAGGCGCAGTCCCCAAGGCGACGAACTGACGCCGACCCACCAAGGCCCCAGGGCTCAGCGCGCCAGCACCTCGATGTCGCGGTCGAGGCCGGATTCCACCTTAAAGTCCCGCGAGAAGACCTGGCCTTCCTGACGCGCGATCAGAACGTAATCGCCCTCAGCCAGGATGACCTGCGGAAAGGCGCCGATCGCCTCGCGGATGACGTCGCCGCCTGGCGTCAGCACGCTGAAGGCGGTGCCGGCGAAGGCCTCGCCACCGGCCGCCGCGACGAGCTTCAGCGTCACCCGGGCGGCACGGTGATGCAGCGTGGCATCGGTGACCCTGCCGGATTCGACCTTCACATCGGCGCGCTGGATCGCGTTGGAATCGCCATAGGTCGAGACGATGTGATAGGTGCCCTCGGGCAGCCGGACGAGCTCGCCGCCGCGGGCATTAGTGACGAGGCGGCCTTCCGAATTGCCCTGCAGCGGCACGAAGATCTGGAAGCCGAGCTGGGCGGGGGCGATCGGTGCATCGCCGATCGAGCCGCCGAGCGAAAGGCCGCCGGCGCTGATGGCGACCTGCTCGCGCAGCCCCTGCGGACCCAGGGTGACGCGCTTGGTGCCGCTGGCGAAGCCATAGGCGGCGTGCAGCAGATAGGTGCCGGGCTCCAGCGAGAACAGCGGCTCGGCATCGGCCGAGCGGCCGACGATGCGCGGCGGCGAGCCGTCCGCGGTCTCGGACAGGATGCGCCAGACCAGGCCGGAGCGGATCGGCTTGCGGTCGCCGGCGGCGAACTGGGCCGAGAGCCGCAGCGGCGCCTGCTGGGTGGCAGGCGGCGGGCCGGGCTGGACCGGTGTCGCACCCACGGCTCCGCCGATGGTCGGCGGCTGGACCGGGGCGGGGGCGGGAACCGGCAGCGGCAGGGTGGGGGGAACGGGCGCGGGAACCTGCGCCCAGGCCGGGCCGGCATGAAGGCCGAGCAGGAGCGCTGCGGCGCAGAGGCCCGTCCGGCGCTTTGCTGTCTCGAACCGTTCGCATTCAAACATGATCACAGCCCCCGGCCCCCTTGCGCTCATGTCTCAGCAGGCTCGCTTGTCCTGATCATGGCGAGACACTAGGTCTGTTCGGGTTCCTCGCATCCGGATGCTTCATGACCGATACGCTCTCCCTGCTCAAGCTGCGGCGGTCGGTGCCGCCGCAGCTCCTGACCGCGCCCGGCCCCGACGGCGCCCAGCTCGACGAATTGCTGACCATCGCCTCGCGCGTGCCGGACCACGGCAAACTGGTGCCCTGGCGCTTCATCGTCTTCTCCGGCGCCGCCCGGGAGACGGCGGCCGATGTGGTGGCGCAGGCCTTCCGCAACCGCAATCCCGAGGCTGCCGAGGATCAGGTCGCCTTCGAGCGCAAGCGCCTGCTGCACGCGCCCGTCATCGTGGCGGTGGTGTCCCGCGCCGCACCGCATGTGAAGATCCCGCAATGGGAGCAGGAGCTGACGGCGGGCGCGGTCTGCATGACGATGCTGGTCGCAGCTCAGGCGATGGGTTTCGCCGGCTGCTGGCTGACCAACTGGTTCTCCTTCGACCGCAGCGTGCTCACCGCCTTCGGCCTCGCAGCCGAGGAGCGCATCGCCGGCTTCATCCATCTCGGCACGGCCGGCTCCGTGCCGGCCGACCGCGAGCGGCCCGTCCTGGCCGATATCGTCAGCCATTACGGAGCCTGACCTCATGATCTATTCGCCCGCCGCGCAGGATCACGGCCTGCCGCACGACCCGTTCAAGGCGATCGTGACGCCACGCCCGATCGGCTGGATCACGGCGTTGAGCGCGAAGGGCGAGGTCAATCTCTCGCCCTACAGCTATTTCAACGCCGTCTCGACGCGGCCGCACATCGTGATGTTCTCCTCGGAGGGCAAGAAGGACGCGATCGCCTTCATCGAGGAGACGGCTGAATTCACCTGCTCGATGGTGACGAAGTCGCTGGTTGGCGCGATGAACCTGACCTCGGCGCCGCTGCCGCGCGGCACCAGCGAATACGGGCATGCCGGGCTGGAGATGGCGCCCTCGCACTTCGTCAAGCCGCCGCGCGTGGCCGGCAGCCCGGCCGCGCTGGAATGCAAGCTGCTCTCGGTGCAGCAACTCGTCGATCTCGAAGGCCGCAGCGTCGAGCGCTGGATGGTGCTGGGGCAGGTCGTCGGCATCTTCATGGACGATGCCTTCATCTGCGACGGGCGCTTCGACACGGCCGCCGCACACCCCGTGGCGCGCTGCGGCTATGCCGACTATGCCGAGGTCGACCACCTGTTCTCGATCCAGCGCCCGCCGGGCGGCTGAAGGCGGCGAAGCGGTCGCCTTGGCCGCTTCGGCGGCAACCTCCTCAGCCCGCCGGCTTCACCCGGTAGTCGCCGAGCGGGGCCAGCGCCGCGTTGATGGCGGCGGCGTCGAGGGTTGCAGTCTGCGGCAGGGTCAGCCGCGGCGGCTCAAGCGTCACGGTCGTGCCCGGGGCGAGCTTTTCCGCCGCCGTCTGGACGCGCGACAGGCAGCCGCCGCAATGCATGCCCGAAACCTCGAAAACCCGAGTCATTGGAATCGCCTCCAGCGGTTCATTCATCCCATCTGCGAGCACGCGCCACGAGGCGCTGCGCCCTCACCAGATGGGGACGATCGAGCATTTCGCCATCCAGCCCGATCACGCCGAGACCCGGATTGGCCTCGAACAGCGCGATGATCGCCTGGGCCCGGGCCAGAGCCTCCGGCGAGGGCGAGAAGACCTCGTTGATTGGCGCGACCTGGTCGGGGTGGATCGCCATCTTGCCCGTGAACCCGTCGCGCCGCGCCGCCAGGCACTCGGCCCGGAAGCCCTCGGCGTCGCGGAAGGCGGTGAAGACGGTGTCGATCGCATCGACCTGGGCGGAGGCCGCCGCGAACAGGGTCAGCGAGCGGGCGAGCCGGTAGGGATCGGTGTAGTGGCCGTCCGGCAGGCGGTTGGTCTCGGCGCCGAGATCGGCTGACAGGTCCTCGGCACCCCAGGTCAGGGCTTCGAGCCGGTGAGTGGCGCCGGCATAGCTGCCGAGGCCGAAGATGCCTTTTCCCGTCTCGGTCGCGATCGGGATGATCCGGGTGCCGCCGTCGGGCAGGTCGCATTCTGCCTCGCGCACCGCGATCTTCGCGGCGAGATGCCCGGCATCGCTGCCGCTTTCCGATTTCGGCAGCATGATTGCATCCGGCGCGCCCGGCATGACGGCGTCGAGATCGGCCTCGGTCAGCCCGGTGGTCAGCGCGTTGACCCTGACGATCAGCCGCGGACAGCGCGGCAATGCGCGCGCCTCGGCAAGGAAGGCGCGGGTGATCTCGCGGGCCTGCGGCTTGGCGTCGAGCGCGACGGAATCCTCGAGATCGAGAATCAGCGCATCCGCACCGCTGGTGAGGCCCTTCTGCTGCTTGCGCGGGCTGTCGCCCGGAACGAAGAGGAGCGAGCGCATCAGACGTCCAAGGCGATGGGGGCGGGATGGCGACGCATGAAGGCCTGGCGACGGCACTGGGCCACCAGCGTGCCGTCCTGCTTGTAGGCGCGGTGGTGGAACTCGACGATGCCCGCATCCGGCCGCGAGCGCGATTCGCGCTTGGCCACGATCTCGGTTGTGACGTTGATGGTGTCGCCCTCGAAGAGCGGGGCCGGGAAGGTGACGTCGGTCATGCCGAGATTGCCAATGGTGGTGCCCACCGTGGTGTCGTTCACGGAGATGCCGATCATCAGGCCGAGCGTGAACAGCGAGTTCATCAGGGGCTGGCCCCATTCCGTCTCGGTCGCGCAGAAATGGGCATCGATGTGAAGGGGTTGCGGGTTCAGCGTCATGTTGGAGAACAGCATGTTGTCCATCTGCGTGACGGTGCGCGTCAGCCCGTGCTCGATCACGGCGCCGACCTCGAAATCCTCGAAATAGATCCCGCCGCGCTTGTGGCGTTTCAGCTCTGGCATCCCTGTCTCTCCATGCCCAAGGCGATTCCGCACTCTAGCGCATCGCGCCGGCGAAAGGCGCCCCCCGTCTCCCGCTGCTGCCAGCTGACGATGCGTCGCGATTAACGCTTCGCTTACCATAACCGGGCCACTCTCCAGACCGCGCCGCAGAGTCCTGCGGCGGCCGCCGCCGGTGGGTGCGCCCGAGAGTCCCTATGTTCCTGTTCTCCACCCCGCAGTCGCGCGAGACCCAGCCGGCAAACCCGGTGGTGAGCGCCATTCGCGACGGCGCGGCCAAGACCGGGGCGGGGTTCGATTACCTGCTCAAGACGGCCCAGCGCGAATCCTCGCTCGAGCCCGACGCCAAGGCAAAGACCTCGAGCGCGACCGGCCTGTTCCAGTTCATCGAGCAGACCTGGCTGTCGATGGTGAAGCAGGAGGGGCCGAAGCAGGGGCTTTCCAGCTATGCCGACGCCATCACCGAGTCCGGCGGGCGGCTGACCGTCGCCGATCCGGCGGCTCGCGAGAAGATCCTCGAGCTGCGCAAGGACCCGCAGGTGGCCGCCGTGATGGCGGGCGCGCTGACCCAGAAGAACCGCGACCAGCTGGCGGGGGCGCTCGGCCGCCAGCCGCAGGCGGGCGAGCTCTATATGGCGCATGTTCTCGGCGCGCGCGGTGCTTCCGACCTGATCAAGACCGCGGCGAGCGACCCGACGCGCGCCGCCGCCAAGGATTTCCCCGAGGCGGCTGCCGCCAATCGCAGCATCTTCTTCGACAAGACCGGCCGCGCGCGCAGCGCCCAGGAGGTCTATGGCGTGCTGGCCGCCAGCCATGCCAACACGCAGCTCGCCGCCTCGGCGACCGTCACGCAGAACGTCGCAGGGCAGGGCGGCGACAAGCCGGCCGAGATCGCCGCCGCTCTGGCGCCCGGACGGGCCAAGGGTCTGATCGGCCTGTTCTCGACGGAAGGCTCGCGTGCCCCGGTCTCCCAGGCCGTCGCCAATCTCTGGTCGACGCCGCGCGGGGATGCCGGGCGGACAGCCTCGCTCGACCCGGCCGACCGCTTCTTCCCGCGGCAGACCAAGTCGGACGCCACGGCGGTCGCGCCGACCGCGTCCGATGCCGCCGCCGCCAACGCCGCCGCCTCGACCCGGGCGGTGCAGGCCCCGCTGCCGCCCTCACGCCCTGTGGAGCTGACTCAGCCGACGGGCGCGGTGCAGGAGCGCAGCGCCGGACGCAGCCGCCGGGCGCCGCTCGATCTCTCCGCCTTCATGATCCAGCGGAACGGCCGATGATCGTTCGTCGCTTCCTGCTCTGGGCCCGCACCGCCAATGCCGAGGAGCGCGCCAACGGCGCGGCTGCGCTGGCGGGCGCCTATCTGCGCTCCGGCATGGCCGATGAGGACCGCTCCGAGGCCGAGATCGCGCTGATTGCGCTGATCGACGATCCGTCGCCGCGCGTGCGCCGGGCGATCGCCGAGGAGATGGCGTCCTCGCCGCGGGCGCCGCGCAATCTCATTCTCGGCCTAACCGCCGACCAGAGCGACGTGGCAGCCCTCGTGCTGGCGCATTCGCCGGTGCTGACCGAGGCCGATCTGGTCGATGCGGCCGCGATCGGCGATGCACTGGCCCAGAAGGCGATCGCGTTGCGGCCCCACCTGCCGGCCGGCGTCTGCGCCGCGCTGGCCGAGGTCGGCTGCGAGGAGGCGCTGGTGACGCTGGCCGGCAACCGCACCGCCGACATTCCCGACTTCTCTCTGGAGCGCATGGTCGAGCGTGCCGGCGATTGCGGTGCGCTGCGCGAGGCCTTGCTTGCGCGGGCCGATCTGCCGGCCGGGCTGCGCCAGACGATCGCCGCCAGGGTCTCGGACGCGCTGGCCGATTTCGTGGCCGGCTGCGGCTGGCTGACGCCGGAGCGCAGCGCCCGGCTCGCGCGCGAATCGACCGAGCGCGTCGCGGTGGCGCTTGCCGCCGGTGGCGAGGACAGCGATGCGCCCGCCATCGTCGAGGTCCTGCGCAGCCATGGCCGGCTGACGCCGGGGCTGATGCTTCGCTCGCTGCTTTCCGGCGAGCCGGCGCTGGCGGAAGCGGCCTTCGTGCTCCTCTCGGATCTGCCCGCGAACCGGGTCGCCGCGCTGCTGCGCGATCGTCGCGGTGCCGGGCTGAAGGCGCTGTGCCGCAAGGCCGGGCTGCCCGACGCCCTGCAACCGGCCTTCGCCGCCGCCATCGCCGCGCTCAATGCGCGCGGTTTCGACAAGGGTGGCTCCGGACGCGGGATCGACCGGAGCCTGCTGCGCGACGTGCTGATCGCCTGCGAGCGGCTCGAGGGCAGCGAAGCCCATGCGCTGATGGGCCTGCTGCGTCGCCTCGATGCGGAGGCAGCGCGCGAGGAGGCCAAGGCCATGGCGGATTCGCTCGCCGACGATGCGGCCTTCGCCTATCTCGTCGAGGCCGATCCGGCGCTGCTGGTCGAGCTCGAGATCGGGGATATCCGGCAGGCGGCGTGAGCCGTCTTCAACCCGTTTTCGCCGTCCGCTCCGCTTCGAGCTGGACGCAGTGGCGCATCACGTCGGCGCCGGTTTCGTTCCAGGTGGTGATGCCGCCGGCCATGACGACCTGGACCAGTCCCTCGGCCAGTTCGGGCAGCGTCAGGCCGAGCTTCATCGCGGCCGTCGCATGGTTCTTCGCGCTGTTCTTCTGGCCGATCAGCGTGTCGAGCAGGGCGAAGACCAGCTCTTTGGTCTTGAGATCGAGCGCGCCGCCCTCGTCTCGGTCGCGCATGATTGCGGCGCGGATCAGCCCGTAGCCCGCGAAGGCGGCCGGCGCGTGCTCGGCCAGTAGGGTGAAATTCTCCGGCACGCGGCCAAAGGTCGCCATGAAGCTGCCCTTGCCGATTTCGGAGGCGGCTTCGGTGATGTCGTCGCGGTGCATGGGGCAGATCCTCGCTCGGGCCGGATCGCGCAGGCTAGCCGGGCTCCGGCGATGCGGCCATCGCCTTGGCGCGATGGCGACCCTCAGTAGCCGAACTGCTCCCGCAAAATCCGCTCGTCGAGGCTGTGGCCGGGGTCGTGGAGCATGACGAGATCGACCGTGCGGTCGATCTCGATGGCGACGCGCAGGACATTGTCGATCTGGACATGGTCGGCGACGGCGCTGACGGGCCGCTTCTCGGCTTCGAGCACCTCGATCGTGACCTTGGCATGGTCCGGCAGCAGCGCGCCGCGCCAACGGCGGGGCCGGAAGGCCGAGATCGGCGTCAGCGCCAGCAGGGGCGCATCGAGCGGCAGGATCGGACCGTTGGCCGAGAGGTTATAGGCAGTCGAGCCGGCGGGCGTTGCCAGCAGGACGCCGTCGGCGACGAGCTCGTCGAGCCTCACCTGGCCGTCGATCGAGATCCTGAGCTTGGCCGCCTGGTAGGAGCGGCGCAGCAGCGAGACCTCGTTGATCGCCTCGGCACGGACCTCGGTGCCGTCCTTGTCGACGGCGCTCATGGAGAGCGGGTGGACGACGCTGCGCTGCGCTTCGGTCAGGCGCTTGCGCAGGCCGCGCTCGCGAAACTCGTTCATCAGGAAGCCGACGGAGCCGCGGTTCATGCCGTAGATCGGCGTACCCGTGCCGATGAAGCGGTGGAGCGTCTGCAGCATCAGCCCGTCGCCGCCCAGCGCGACGATGACGTCCGCGGTTGCCGGGTCGGCATTGCCGTAGCGCTCGGTCAGCTTGGTCAGCGCGGCCTGCGCCTCCGGCGTGTCGCTGGCGACGAAGGAGATGGCCTGGAAGCGCTCGGTCATCACGGGTCCTGAAGGCAGTGCGCCGTGGCGGCGCAGGGGTGCCTTAGCACAGGCGGTGTCTGGATCGCGAGCGGAGGTGGTCCGAAATCGCGGCCACGAAAAAGGCCGGGGTTTCCCCCGGCCTTTCGCGTTTCACGCCGGGGCGCGATCTCAGATCGCGGTGCTCCACTGCACCGGCACCATCTCGAAGCCGTTGCCGGCCTTGGCGATGTGACCGGTCGCGGGGAAGGGCGCATGGTAGAAAGCGACCTGCATCTTGTCGGCCGCGACCATGTCGAGCAGCTTGCGCCGGGTGGCGGCGGCCTGAGGGCCGTCCATGTCGAACACGGCCGACCAGTCGGGGTTGCGCACGAACAGGGCAGGGTGGTTGGTGGTGTCGGACATCACCATCAGCGACTTGCCGCCCGAGGCGACCGCGAAGGTGGTGTGGCCCGGCGTATGGCCCGGCGCGGCGACGGCGGTCACGCCCGAGACGACTTCCTTGCCCGGCTCGAACTGCTTCACGTCCTTGGCGACGGGGCCGAAGACGCGGCGGACGCCGGCGAAGGCCCCCTTCATCGCCTCGGGGGCGGCGTTCATCTTGGCATCGTCCATCCAGAACGCCCATTCGGCGGCCGGGACCATCACCTCGGCGTTCGGGAACATCGCGGTGCCGTCCTTGAGGCGGAATCCGTTGATGTGGTCGCCGTGGAAATGGCTGAACACGACGGCCGAGACATCCTTCGGGTCGAAGCCGGCGGCCTTGAAGTTGGCGGCCCAGGCGCCCGAGGTCGGCGCGCCGGAATCGCCGTTGCCGGTGTCGATCAGGGTCAGCTTGCCGCCCTGCTGGATCGCGAGCGTCGTGAAGGAGATGTTCAGCGCGTCGGCCGGCAGGAAGGCCTGCTCCATCGCCTTCTTGACGTCGGCCAGCTCGGCATTGCGGACGAAGCCTTCCAGAGGCCGGCGGGCGAAGCCGTCATTGATGGCGGTCAGCGTGATGTCGCCGACCTTGTAGCGGTAGAAGCCGGGGGCCTGGTTCACGGGAACTCCTTGGGCATGGGCCGGGCTAAGCCCAGGCAGGTCGAATGAGGCGGCTGCGGCGAGGGCGCCAGCGCCGGCGATGACGGTGCGGCGCGACAGATTGAGATCGGTCATCGTTCTTGTCTCCCTCGGCTCGGGCGGAGCCGGTGTCGGACCCTAGCGGGCGGCGCCCAGCGTTCAACGCCGGAGCGCTGTCGCAGGGGCATGGCGGGGGTCAAGTTTTCGTGAGGCGGAGGCGCCGCGCTCAGCCCGCGTCGCGGTCGGTCGTCGCAGGCGTCGCGCTGCGAGCGCGGGCGAGGGCGCGCAGCAGCGCCGCGCAGATCGCCAGGGCTCCGATCGTGCCGCTCGCCTGGCACTCGGCGACGAGGGCCTGGAAGGTGGCGCTGTCCTCGCCGGCGAGGGATTGCAGGCTCCAGCGCCAGTCTGGCGCCTTCTGCCGCAGCAGGCCGACGGCGACGTCGATATTGGCGCTGGCGGAGCCCAGCGTCTTCCAGAGCGAGCCTTCCTGATAGATGCCGCCCGGCGGCGTGCGCCGGCCGACGAGATGGCTCGGCTTGCGGCGGACGTTGAAGCCGAGCGCCTCGTAGATGTCGGCGTCGAGCCCCCGGTCCGGCTTGCGCGCGGCCTCGCAGCGATCGGCGAGGGCGAGCAGGTCTTCCGGTCGATGCGGGCTGGAATCGGTGGTCGCAGGCATGTCCGTCCGGTTCGCTCGTTCACCCCGTCGGGCCGGCTCGAACCGGCCCTCGCTCGCATGGTGGCCCCGGACGCGCCCACGGCGGCAGGTCGTCGGGCGGCAGGAGCCGTTGAATGGTGCCGGCGGAGAGGATCGAACTCCCGACCTTCGGTTTACAAAACCGCTGCACTACCGCTGTGCTACGCCGGCGCGGCCGTCCCGCTGACGGGCGGGCTCGACGTTCCAGCGGTTAGCAGCCGGGCCTTGCGAGGGCAAGCGGGCCCTTCGGCCAAGACCGCGACAAACCAGACCCCGACAAACGAGAGCCCAACAGAAAAGGCCCCGCCTGGTGAGGCGGGGCCCGATGTCGTTGAGAGGCGAGCGTCGCTCAGTTCTCGTGGGTGGTGATGTCGCGATCCTTGGTCTCGGGCACCAGCAGCATGCCGATCACGAAGGTCGCGAGGGCAAAGACGATCGGGTACCAGAGGCCGTAGTAGATGTCGCCGGTGCCGGCCACCATGGCGAAGGAGGTCGCCGGGAGCAGGCCGCCGAACCAGCCGTTGCCGATATGGTAGGGCAGCGACATGCCGGTGTAGCGGATGCGGGTCGGGAAGAGCTCGACCAGCGCCGCGGCGACCGGGCCGTACACCATCGTCACATAGATGATGAGGATGGTCAGGATGCCGATGACCGTCAGCGACTGCGCGCTGAACAGGGCGCTGAAGAAGCCGGTCTTGACGATGCGGGCATCGCCCGGGGCCGGGTAACCGGCAGCGACCGCTTCCTTGGCGACCGTGGCGGCGAAGGTGGCGTCGATGGCGAGATCCTTGCCGTTGACGGTGACCTTGGCCGGGGTTCCGGCGGGAGCCGGAGCCTGGGTGTAGACGATGGCCTGGGTGGCCAGCGTGCGGCGGGCGATGTCGCAAGGCGCGGTGAAGGTGCGGATGCCGACCGGGTCGAAGACCGAGCCGCAGGTGGCCGGATCGGCGACGACCTGGACCTTCACGTTCTCATGCGCTGCGGCGAGGCCCGGATTGGCGGCCTTGGTCAGGGCGCCGAACAGCGGGAAGTAGGTCAGCGCCGCGATCAGGCAGCCGGCCAGGATGACGGGCTTGCGGCCGATCCGGTCCGACAGCGAGCCGAAGAAGATGAAGCCGCCGGTGCCGACGATCAGGGCCCAGGCGATCAGCACGTTCGCCGAGTAGAGATCGACCTTCAGGATGCTCTGGATGAAGAACAGGGCGTAGAACTGGCCGGTGTACCAGACGACCGCCTGGCCCATGGTCAGACCGAACAGGGCGATCAGCGCGATGCGGGCGTTCTTCCACTGGCCGAAGGCCTCGGTGAGCGGCGCCTTCGAGCCGGTGCCCTCTTCCTTCATCTTCTTGAAGGCCGGGGATTCCTGCATCTGCAGGCGGATCCAGACCGAGATGGCGAGCAGGAAGATCGAGAGCAGGAACGGAATGCGCCAGCCCCAGGCAGCGAATTCGGCCTCGCCCATGTTGACGCGGATCACCAGGATGACGAGCAGCGACAGCAGCAGGCCGAGCGTTGCGGTGGTCTGGATCCAGGAGGTGTAGAAGCCACGACGGCCGACCGGCGCGTGCTCGGCGACATAGACCGCAGCGCCACCGTATTCGCCGCCGAGCGCCAGGCCCTGGAGCATGCGCAGCGCGATCAGGATGACGGGGGCGATCCAGCCGATCGTGTTGTAGCTGGGCAGCAGGCCGACCAGGAAGGTCGAGGCGCCCATGATCACGATGGTGACGAGGAAGGTGTATTTGCGGCCGATCAGGTCACCCAGGCGACCGAAGAACAGCGCGCCGAAGGGGCGGACCAGGAAGCCGGCGGCGAAGGCGAGCAGCGCGAAGATGGCGCGGGTGTTGGGATCGAACGCCGAGAAGAAATGGGCGCCGATCATCACGGCGAGCGAGCCGTAAAGGTAGAAGTCGTACCATTCGAAGACGGTGCCGAGCGAGGATGCGAGAATGACGCGCTTCTCTTCACTCGTCATGGGGCGTGGCGCGCTCTTCGCCCCCGATGCGTTTGCTGCCATGCTCATGGCGAGTACTCCCCTGCGATGACCCCGGCAGCGGGACGATCCGCGCTGCCCGTTTGCCCACCGTCCTTGTTCGACGTGATTGCGGCGAAGGCGGAGGCGAAACCCGAGGTTCCGCGCTACCGTCGGCCACAGGAATGCGCGCGGGAAACCGGCTGCGCAATCAAGCACTTGGTCTTGCATAATTGGTCGTACGACGATGGTCTCAGGCGGGTCGCGCGCGCGAATCCGCTTTCCAGCCCGCCGTGAGCGCCTATAGTCGGTAGCGGAGGCTTTGGAGATGCGGAGAAGGAGGAGCGCCATGCCGCGCACCACGATCATCTGTCTCGGCCTGATGCTGGTCGGCCTGTCGCTGCCGGCCGTTCCGGCCGCGGCGCAGAGCGTCGGGCCCCACAATGCTGCGCGGGCGGGCGCCGCTCATCACCATCACCGCGGCGCCGCCATCCACCAGCGCATGAGCCATGACCGCTGGGTCAGGTCCGATGCCGGGCGCTGGCGCGGCGAGCATCGCAGCCGGGGATTCGGCCAGGGCGTCTGGACGCCGGTCGGCTACGGCCCCTGGAGCGTCGCGAGCGGGGGAACGTCCTCCCATGCGACCGAGGCCCCGCGTCCGGTCGATCGGAATTCCTTCGAGCATATGCCTGTGCGGATGGGCATCGCGCGCTCGCCGACGCCTGAGCCGACGCTCTACCGGCTCGAGGGCCGGCGCGACCGTCCGGCGACGCGCGTCATAAGGATCAGCGATCCCGAGCCGCGGCAGGGCCGGCGCGCCCGCTTCGCCCATGCCGAGACCGGCGCGCTGCTCCTGGTCGTTCCAGGTCGCTGAGGCCCGTCCGGCTCAGCGCCGCCGGCTGGCGGCGTAGAGCGCGATCGCGGTGGCGTTGGAGACGTTGAGGCTGGTGATCGCGCCCGGCACTTCCAGCCGCGCGACCTGGTCGCAGAGTTCGCGCGAGCGCTGGCGCAGGCCCTTGCCCTCGGCGCCCATCACCATGACCAGCGGTCGGGTCAGGGCGACATCCTCGAAGGCGACCTCGCCATCCGAATCGAAGCCGATGCGCTGGAAGCCGCGCTTGCCGAGCTCGGCGAGCGCGTCGCCGAGATTGCGCACGGCGATGAGCGGCACATGCTCCAGCGCGCCGGAGGCCGACTTGGCGAGCACGCCCGTCGCGGCCGGCGAGTGGCGGATGGTGACGATCACCGCCGCGGCCCCGAAGGCTGCGGCCGAGCGCAAGATGGCGCCGACATTGTGCGGGTCGGTGATCTGGTCGAGCGCCAGCACGATCGCGTCGTGGGGCAGGCTGTCGAGATCGAGCGAGGGCAGGGGGTCGCAGACCAGATAGAGCCCTTGATGCACCGAATCGGGGGTGAGCAGCCGGTCGATCTCGGAGGGGCGCACGATTTCGGGTTCGAGCGGCAGGTCGCCGATCTCCTCCTGCAGCCGCTTCACACCGTTTTCGGTGGCGAGCAGGCGGCGGTGGCGACGCTTGGGATTGCGCAGGGCCTCGATTACCGGGTGCACCCCGTAGAGAACCGCCTCGTCGATATCGCCCGGGCGGTGGTGCAGGGTGCCGTCGGCGCGGCGCGGGCTGGTCTGGCGCGGGCCGTCCCCGCGCCCGCCCTCGCGGCGCGGCCGGTCGCGATCCGGCCGATCACGATCCGATTTCGGGCGGAACGGTGCTGGCATGGGGGTTCTCCTGCAGTGCTGGCGCATGCCCTGACATGACATCCCCGGCTTGACCAGCATGGAAATGGCCCGGCGCTTCACCATGCCGGTGCGGCAGGTGGCTTTTTGGCGTTGACAGGGGGCGGCCCGGTCACCATAAGTCCGGCCGCGCCTGTCGCCGTCACGCAAGTGACACGAGAGAGACGCCTGCGGCCCAGCCGCTGGCGGCGCAGGCGGGGGAATGTCCCGAGCGGCAAAGGGGGCGGACTGTAAATCCGCTGGCTATGCCTTCGCAGGTTCGAGTCCTGCTTCCCCCACCACCTTTCTTCAAGCCGCCCTCGTTAGGCTTCGCTGCCGGGCCTTGGGCCTCAGTCCACTCCCATCATTGAGCACGCCCCGGCTTCCCCAGCTTTGTGGGCGCCGCAAGGTGCGCGCGCTGCGCCTTGCACGGCTCGTTCCTGCGGTGGGGCCGCGGCGATTGCCCTCGCGCGCAAACCATGTCCTATTTCCCTAACGGCCGGGCCGGCACACAGCCGGGATCAGAGCGGAGCGGGGGATGGTGACCAGCAACGTCAAGAACGGGCTGCGGCTTTCGCTCCCGTCCAACGGCGCCGTCCTGGCGCTTTCCGCGGTGCTCGGCGGCTGCCTGTCGGGCGTAGACGAGCCACGGGCGCCGCAGACGCAGGTCGTCGCCTCGGTCGCGGCGCCGAGCACGATCAGCGTGAACACCGTGATCGGAAGATGGGGCATCGCGTCCTTCCACAACGAGAAGGATCGCAAGCGTACCGAAGGGCAGGCTCACGCGGCCTGCAACCAGCCCTATGTCATCAGCAAGGGGCCTGGCGACGGCGTCATGATGCATGTCGCCGATGACGCCAAGCTCTACGAGCTGCGGCTCAAGGCCGGCCCCGGCGGGCGCAACTTCCTCGGCTTCGAGGCGCCGCCCGGCGATCTCCAGGACCGCGAGATCCTGTCCGCGACCGACTCGATGCTGGTGATGCGCTTCGTCGATCCCGATGCCCATCGCCGCTACGGCACCTTCATCTATGTGCGCTGCCGCTGACGGGAGGAGGAGGCTCATGACGTTATCGACCACGTTTTCGCTCCGCCTGCTGCACAGCACCGCGGTACTGGCGGCCTTGTTCGCGCTGTCGCAGCCGGGCCACGCCCAGCCGCGCCCGCCTGCCGCCGTCCAGCAGACGATGGATATCGGTGACGAGCCGGGCCGGGTCTCGACCGAGGAGGTCAGCATCACGGAGGGGCCCTTCGCGCGCCAGATGGTGCTGTTCCGCTCGAACGAGGCGCCCGGCACCGTCGTCATCCATTCGGCCGAGCGCTTCCTCTATGTCGTGCAGGGCAATGGCCGGGCACTGCGCTACGGCATCGGCGTTGGCCGCGAGGGCTTCCAGTGGTCGGGCCTGGTGCAGGTCAGCCGCAAGGCGGAATGGCCGGATTGGCGCCCGCCGCCGGAGATGCTGCAGCGCCAGCCCTATCTGCCGCGCTTCATGGCGGGCGGGCCCGGCAACCCGATGGGCGCACGCGCGCTCTATCTCGGCTCGACGGTGTTCCGCATCCACGGCACCAACCAGCCCGAGACGATCGGCGAGGCGATTTCCTCCGGCTGCTTCCGCCTCGCCAATGGCGACATTGCGGATCTCTACGAGCGGGTGCCGCTCGGGACGAAGGTGATCATCCGTCACCAAGCGACGCTGTAGCGCGCGGGCGCGCCGAGACCACAGGCCAGGGGGAACGTCATGTCGCAGGTCTCATCGCTTCGCCGTCTGGTTCTCGGCGTCCTCGCCGCCGTCGGATCGACCGCCGTGCTCTCCCTCCCGGCTGCTGCAGCAACCCTGGTGACGGTCAAGCAGCGCGGGGTCCTCCATTGCGGCGTCAGCGAGGGGCTGAACGGCTTTTCCGCCAAGGACGCGCAGGGGGCATGGTCGGGTTTCGACGTCGATTTCTGCCGGGCGCTGGCGGCCGCCGTGCTGGGCGATCCGCAGAAGGTCAGCTTCACGCCGCTCTCGGCGAGCGAGCGCTTCGACGCCCTCAAGGCGGCGAAGGTCGACCTGCTCTCGCGCAACTCGACCTGGACGCTCGGACGCGAGGCGGAACTCGGCCTCGCCTTCGCCGGCATCACCTATCATGACGGGCAGGGCTTCCTGGCGAAGCGGGCGCTGCGCGTGGACGGGGCGCTGGCGCTCGACAAGGCGAAGATCTGCGTCGAGACGGGCACGACCTCGCAGGCCAACCTCGCCGATTTCTTCCGGGCGAATTCCCTGACCTATGAGGAAAAGCTTTTCCCCGGCGCCGCCGAGGCCTTTGCGGCCTTCGAATCCGGGCAGTGCGACGTCCTGACCCGCGACCAGTCGGCGCTCTATGGCGAGCGGCTGAGGCTTGCCAAGCCGGGCGATGCGATCGTGCTGCCGGACGTCATCTCCAAGGAGCCGCTTGGCCCGGTCGTGCGCAGCGACGATTTCGCCTGGTTCACCGTGGTCAAATGGGTGAATTTCGCCCTGATCAACGCCGAGGAGCTGGGCATCTCCTCGACCACCCTGACGGCCGCGCTGGCGTCGCAGAAGCCCGATGTGCGCCGCTTCACCGGTGCCGAGGGCGGGTTCGGCAAGGCGCTGGGGCTCGATCCGGACTGGGCGGTCAAGGCCGTGCGGGCGGGCGGCAACTATGCCGAGATCTATGAGCGCAATCTCGGGACCGGCTCCAAGCTCGCCATCCCGCGCGGGCTCAACCAGCTCTGGAGCATGGGCGGCGTGCTCTATGCGCCGCCGCTGCGCTGACGCCGGGCGCTGGAAGGGCGGAGGCTTCGCCCGGGCTGCGTCTCAGCGGCGATCGTCCGCCGCGGCGGGCGGGGCGAGGCTGCGGTAGAGCGCATTGGCCCGGCTCAGATGGTCCGTCATCGCCTGGGCCGCGGCGTCGCCATCGCCCGCCGCGATCGCGTCATGGATGCGCTGGTGCTCCGCCAGCGTCAGGCGTTCGGCGCCCGGTGCCCGCACCAGCGTGACATAGGATGCACCGAGCCAGCCCAGCATCGCCTCGACCGCGGCGGGAAAGACCGGGTTGCCGCTCATCACCGCGATCTGGCGATGAAAGGCGATGTCGCGGCTGAGGAAGTCGTCGAGTCCGGCTGTGCGATGCTCGTCGAGGCGCTGGCGCAGCAAAGCGAGGCCGGCGGCATCGGCGCGTTGGGCCGCGAGCCGGGCGATGCCGGATTCCAGCAGGATGCGCGCCTCCTTGAGATGGTTCAGCGCGTCGGGATCGACGCTCAGCAGATAGTGCGCCGACTCGGCCATCTGCCCGACGATGCCCTGCGCGGTCGGCAGCAGCACGCGGGCGCGCTCGCCATGGCTGATCCCGATGATGCCGGCGCGCTCCAGCTGCTGCAGCGCCTCGCGGATCGAGGGGCGGCCGACGCCATAGGCGTCCATCAACTCGCGCTCGGAGGGCAATTGCGCGCCCGGTGCGAACTCTCCCGAGCGGATGCGGGCCATCAGCCGGTCGAGGACCTCCTGATGCAGCTTGCGGCGGGGGATCGGCTCGGTCGTCACGGGGTGCTCGTCAAAGGCGGGAGACATGATTCATTATGTCATCATACCAGATTGACCACCAAGCACTGTTGTGGGACGAACTCATCATACCAGTTGAGGAGATCGACGATGACGGTGGTGGCTCTGTTCGGAGCGGGCGGCAAGATGGGCATGCGGCTGGGCCGCAATCTCGCCGCCTCGCGCTTCACCATGCGGCCGGTCGAGGTCAGCCCGGCCGGGCAGGAGCGGGTGCGCGCCGCCTTCGGGCTCGATTGCCTCGAGGCCGAGGAGGCGATCGCAGGGGCGGAGGTGGTCGTGCTGGCCGTTCCGGACACCCATGTCGGCGCGGTGGCGACGACGCTGTTGCCGAAGCTGGCTTCGGGCACGATCGTGGTGATCCTCGACGCCGCCGCGCCCCATGCCGGCCATCTGCCGGAACGAGCCGACATCACCTATTTCGTCACCCATCCCTGCCACCCGCCGATCTTCAACGACGAGACCGACCCGGCCGCCAAGGCCGATCATTTCGGCGGCATCGCGGCCAAGCAGCACATCGTCAACGCGCTGATGCAGGGGCCTGAAGAGCATTATGCGCTCGGCGAGGAGGTCGCGCGGGCGATATGGGCGCCCGTGATGCGTTCGCACCGCGTCACGGTCGAGCAGATGGCGATCCTGGAGCCTGGCCTGTCGGAAACCGTCTGCGCCACCCTGCTCGACGCGATGCGCGAGGCGATGGAGGAGGCGATCGCCCGCGGCGTCCCGCGCGAGGCGGCGCGCGACTTCCTGCTCGGACACATGAACATCCTCGCCGCCGTCACCTTCGAGCAGGTGCAGGGCGTGTTCTCGGACGCCTGCAACAAGGCGATCGTCTTCGGCAAGGACACGATCCTGAAGCCGGACTGGAAGCGGCTGTTCGAGCCGGAGGAGATCGCCGCCAGCGTGCGCCGCATCACCTGACGGATTATCCGCGGTCTGCCCCTTGACCTTCCCATGATGGGAAGCCCCATCTCCGGCTCTGACGCGACAGCCGGAGCCTGAGCCGATGACCCTGACCGATCTTCCCAAGCCGGACGGCGCGACGACGCTCGCGATCCCCGTCGAGGGGATGAGCTGCGCGTCCTGCGTCGGCCGGGTCGAAAAGGCGATCCTGGCCGTGCCGGGCGTCCGCGGGGCTTCGGTCAATCTGGCGACGCAGCGGGTGAGCGTCGGGCTCGACGCCGATGCCGGCGTGGCGCCCGTCCTGGCCGCGATCCGGGCGGCCGGCTACACGCCGCAGGAGGACGAGACCGATTTTTCTGTCGAGGGGATGAGCTGCGCCTCCTGCGTCGGGCGGGTCGAGCGCGCGCTGCTTTCCGTGCCGGGCGTGCTGGAGGGCAGCGTCAACCTCGCCACGGGCCGCGCCCATGCGCACCACATAGGCGGGGAGGGCACGGTGGCGGCCATCGCGGCGGCTCTGGCTAAGGCCGGCTATCCGGCCGAGCCCGTGCGGGAGGCGGCTTCCCAGGCCGATCGCGACAGCGCGCGGCGCGACGCCGAGCTGTCAGGCCTGCGCCGCGACCTGACCCTGGCCGCACTGGCGACGCTGCCGATCGTCGTGATCGAGATGGGTTCGCATCTCTCCGACACGCTGCATCACGCGCTGGCCGAGAGCTTCGGTGCGGCCAATCTGCGCATCCTGTCCTTCATCCTGGCGAGCCTGGTGCAGTTCGGGCCGGGGCTGCAATTCTACCGCAAGGGTGGGCCGGCACTGCTGCGCGGCGCGCCCGACATGAACTCGCTCGTCATGTTGGGCACGACGACGGCCTATCTCTATTCGGTGGTCTCGACCTTCGCGCCCGCGCTGCTGCCGGCCGGGCTCGACCACACCTATTTCGAGGCCGGCGCGGTCATCGTCACGCTGATCCTGTTCGGCCGCTATGCCGAGGCCCGGGCCAAGGGCCAGACCGGCGATGCGATCCGCCGGCTTTTGAAGCTGCAGGCCAAGACCGCTCTGGTGCTGCGCGAGGGCCGCGAGCAGGAGTTAGCCGTCGCGCAGGTGCGGCCCGGCGACATCGTGCTGGTGCGGCCTGGCGAACGGCTGCCGGTCGATGGCGAGGTGGTGGAGGGGGCCTCCTTCGTCGACGAGTCCATGCTGACCGGCGAGCCGATCCCCGTCGAGAAGGCGGTCGGTTCCACGGTGATCGGCGGCACGGTCAACGGGACCGGAGCCTTCCGCTTCCGCGCGACGCGCATCGGCGCGGACACGCTTCTGGCGGGAATCGTGCGGACGATGGAGGCAGCCCAAGCCTCGAAGCTGCCGATCCAGGCGCTGGTCGACAAGGTGACGATGTGGTTCGTGCCCGCCGTCATGGCCGCCGCGCTGCTGACCTTTGGGGTCTGGCTGATCTTCGGGCCGAGCCCGGCGCTGTCGCTGGCGATCGTCAATGCGGTCGCGGTGCTGATCATCGCCTGTCCCTGCGCGATGGGGCTGGCGACGCCGACCTCGATCATGGTCGGCACCGGCAAGGCGGCGCAGATGGGCGTGCTGTTCCGGCGCGGCGAGGCGCTGCAGGCCCTGCGCGACGTCACGGTCGTCGCGCTCGACAAGACCGGCACGATCACGCGGGGCAAGCCCGAACTGACGGATGTGGAGGTCACCGCGGGCTTCTCGCGCGACGAGGTTCTGCGGCTGGTGACGGCGGTCGAGACGCGCTCGGAGCACCCGATCGCGCAGGCCATCGTCGCGGCGGCCCGGCAGGGCGGCCAAATCCTGCCCGAGCCCGCCGCCTTCGCCGCCGAGCCCGGTTATGGCGTCACGGCCACCGTCGAGGGACGGGCGCTGTTGGTCGGGGCCGACCGGCTGCTGGCGCGGGAGGGCATCGACCTTTCGCCTTTTGCCGCGACGGCGGCGCGGCTCGGAGGCGAAGGCAAGTCGCCGCTCTATGCCGCAGTCGACGGGCGGCTTGCCGCCATCCTCGCCGTCTCGGACCCCGTCAAGGAGACCAGCCGCGAAGCGCTCGAGGCGCTGCGGGCGCAGGGCCTGCGGATCGTGATGATCACCGGCGACAACCGGCGCACCGCCGAGGCGATCGCGCGCGGCCTGCCGGTCGACGAGGTCGTCGCGGAGGTGCTGCCGGCCGGCAAGGTCGCGGTGATCGAGCGGCTGCAGGCAGGGGGTGCCCGCGTCGCCTTCGTCGGCGACGGCATCAACGACGCTCCGGCGCTGGCGAAGGCCGATGTCGGGCTCGCCATCGGCACCGGCACGGACATCGCGATCGAGAGCGCCGATGTCGTGCTGATGTCGGGCGATCTGCGCAATGTGGCGAACGCGGTGGCGCTGTCGCGCGCGACGCTGCGCAACATCGCCGAGAACCTGTTCTGGGCTTTCGGCTACAATGCGGTGCTGATCCCGGTTGCGGCTGGCGTGCTCTACCCGGCCTTCGGCATCCTGATGTCGCCGATGGTGGCGGGGCTCGCCATGGCGCTCTCCAGCGTCAGTGTCGTCGCCAATGCGCTGCGGCTGCGCGGTTTCCGGCCGCCGCTTGCGGCGCATGGCCGGGCTGCGGCCGCAGCCGGAGCGGGGCCGAGAAAGCGCTTGAACCTCTAGTGGCTACAGGAAGTAGGGTCTGGCCGGTTCGCGATTCACGACGCCCGGTGCCCCATGTCCAGACCCGTTTCCGATCTCGCTACGAAGGCTCCTGAAGCCGTCTCTCCGGCGCCTGCGACCTGCGGGTCCGCCTGCTGCTGCGGACATGATCACGCCCCGCCTGCTGCCGCTACCGCTCCGCACAGCCACGGCCCGGGCTGCGGCCATGATCACGATCACGACCATGCCCATGGTCATCCGCATGCGGCGCAAGCGGCCGACGCACTGCCGGCGGATGAGCCGGGCGCGCTGCTCTGGCAGGTGCATGGCATGGATTGCGGCAACTGCGCCCAGACCATTCGTACGGCGCTGGAGCGCCTGCCGGGCGTCTCGGACATCCGAATCTCCGTGACCAAGGAGACTCTGGCGCTGCGCCTCGACGAGGGGCTGACCCAGCCCGACGCGATCGAGAGCCGCATCGCGACGCTGGGCTACAGGCCGAGCCGGCTCGTGGCGACGCAGGCTGTGTCGCTGCGGCGCGAGGCGCCTTCCACCTGGTGGCGCCAGGCCAAGGGCCGGCTCGCCATCGCCTCGGGCGCGCTGGTCGCGCTGGCCTATCTGGTCGGCGTGTTCGCGCCGGGCTGGCACGACCCGCTGTTCATCGCCGCGGGCCTGCTTGCGGCGGCTCCGGTGGCGCGCCGGGCCATTGTCTCGGCGCGGGCCGGTGCGCCCTTCACCATCGAGATGCTGATGACGATCGCGGTGGCCGGCGCGCTCGTCATCGGTGCGGCGGAGGAGGCGGCCATCGTCGTCTTCCTCTTCTGTGTCGGCGAGGTTCTGGAGGGCGTGGCCGCCGAGAAGGCCCGTTCCGGCATCCGCTCGCTCGCCGCGCTGGTGCCGCAGACCGCCTGGCTCGAGGAGGGCGGCACCGTCCGCGAGGTCCCGGCCGAGAGCCTGCGCATCGGCCAGAGCGTACTGGTGCGCCCGGGCGACCGCATCCCGGCCGACGGCTCCGTGCTGACGGGCACCTCCAGCGTCGACGAGGCGCCCATCACCGGTGAATCGATGCCGAAGGCCAAGGAGCCCGGGTCGGAGGTCTTCGCCGGCACCGTCAATCACGAGGCCGCGCTGACGATCCGTGTCGGCCGGGCGGCGCAGGACACGATGATCGCGCGCATCGTCGCGCTCGTCGCCGAGGCGCAGGACGCCAAGGCGCCGACGGAGCGCTTCATCGACCGCTTCTCGCGGATCTACATGCCCTTCATCGTCGGGCTGTCGCTGCTGGTGGCGGTGCTGCCGCCGCTGCTCGCGGGCGGCGCCTGGGGCGAGTGGATCTATCGCGGGCTCGCTTTGCTGCTGATCGGCTGCCCCTGCGCGCTGGTGATCTCGGTTCCCGCCGCGATCGCCTCCAGCCTGGCCACGGCGGCGCGGCGCGGGCTCCTGATCAAGGGCGGCGCGGTGATCGAGGCGCTGGCGGGCGTCGACACCGTCGCCTTCGACAAGACGGGCACGCTGACGATCGGCCGCCCCGTCGTCACCGATGTCGTGGCGCTGGAGGGCGGTGCGCCGCAGGTTCTTGCGCTGGCGGCGGCGGTCGAGCGGCGCTCCAGCCATCCGCTCGCGGCGGCCATCGTCGCGCGGGCTGAAGCCGAGGCGGTGGCTATCGTCGCGGCGGAGGATGTCGCGGCGGTGCCGGGCAAGGGCATGGCGGGCACGATCGGGGAGGTGGCCGTCTTCGTCGGCGCGCCGCGCCATGCCGCCGCCTGGGCGACCCTGCCGGAGGCGGCCCTTGCGGCGATCGACCGGCTCGAAGGCGAGGGCAAGACTGTCGTCGTCGTGGTCAGCGCGGCGCGGGCGGTCGGGTTGCTCGCGTTGCGCGACGAGCCGCGGCCGGATGCGGCGGCGGCGATCGGCCGGCTCAATGCCATGGGCATCCGCCCGCTGATGCTGACCGGTGACAACCCGCGCGCGGCGGCAGCGGTCGGCGCGGCGCTCGGCGTCGCGGTCACGGCCGGGATGCTGCCCGCCGACAAGGCGAAGGCCGTGGCCGAGCTCGCCCGTAGCGGCCGCGTCGCCATGGTCGGCGACGGCATCAACGATGCGCCGGCGCTCGCCAGCGCGCAGGTCGGCATCGCCATGGGCTCGGGCACGCGTGTCGCGATCGAGGCGGCCGATGCGGCGCTGCTGCATGACCGCGTCGGCGACGTGCCGGCGCTGATCGGGCTGGCGCGGGCGACGATGGCCAATATCCGCCAGAACATCGCGCTGGCGCTCGGCCTGAAGGCGCTGTTCCTCGTCACCACCGTCATCGGTGCGACGGGGCTGTGGGTCGCGATCCTCGCCGATACCGGCGGGACCGTGCTGGTCACGCTCAACGCGCTGCGGCTGCTCGGCTATTTCCGCAGCGAGCCCGCGATGGCGCGCACTGCGACGCCGGAAACGGTGCGGCCCGTGCTCGGAACGGGTTGACTTCCGGCCGCCGCTGGGGAATTTCGAGGGCAGCGCGGGTGTAGCTCAATGGTAGAGCAGCAGCCTTCCAAGCTGAATACCCGGGTTCGATTCCCGGTACCCGCTCCATGTTTCTCCTATTCTCCGCCCAGTCCCGCCGCTGGCTCGCGCAAGCCTTGCCGCATCGCGTCGCCATGCTAGCTTCGATCCGGAGCAGAGGAGCGTGACGCGCTTGATCCGGGGTTGTCTGGCCGTGCTGTGCCTGATCGGTTTCGGGGTCGAGGCGCCGGCGCGCGACCTCGTCGGCCGGTTCGGCTATCTCGGCGAATGGGACGTCACCGCGACGCTCTCCGAGGAGGGGGCGGGGCGTTCGGGCGCCGCCTCCCTGTCGGGCCCGCTGCTGATGAAGCACAATGCGGTCTGCGGGCCCGGCGAAACGCCGGAGAAGAGCGGCCAGATCCGCCTGACCCTGCGCGGCGAGCGCTACAGCGCCGAGATGACGCTGGCGGGCGCCTCCTGCCGTTTCTCCGGCACGCTCTCGCAGGAGCGCCACAGCTTCGTCGCCTGCGGCGGCGAGCAGGCCATTCCGCTGCGCCTGTGGTTCCGGGAGGCCGGCTCTAGGGCTCCCTGACGACCCGGAAGCCGTTGGTGAAGAAGCGCACATCGGCCTCGTATTTGAAGCGGGCGGCCGAGCGCAGATAGCGCGGATCGTTGTTGAAGGAGCCGCCGCGCAGCACGCGCTCGCGGCAACCCGGCGCTGTGAAGGCGCTGCCGTCGCGTGGCGTCGTGCGGTAGCTGTCGCTCCAGCAATCGGCGACCCATTCGGCGGCGTTGCCGGCCATGTCGAAGAGCCCGAAGCCGTTGGGCGGGAACTGGCCGGTCTCGACCGCCTGCCGACGCGTCGGCTCGTTGCAGCCGACGCAGTTGGCGCGCTCCTTCACCAGCGTCGCCCCCCAGGGATAGGTCGTGCTCGTGCCGCCGCGCGCGGCATACTCCCACTCCGCCTCGCTCGGCAGGCGGTAGCGCTTGCCGGTGCGGGTCGAGAGCCAGGCGAGATAGGCGTTGGCGTCGTTCCAGTGGATGTCCGTCACAGGGCGCTTGCCGCGGCCGAGCCCGCGGTCGTTCGGGCGGTGGCTGCAGCCGCCCTGGTCGACGCAGGCATCCCATTCGTCGAAGGTGACCTCGCGCACGCCGATGTGGAAGCCGTCGCGGATCGTCACCGTGTGGACCGGCTTCTCGAATTCGTAGAGCTCGTTGGCGCCCATCTCGAAGCTGCCGGGGCGGATCGCGACGAGCTCCGGGCAGTCGTCGCAGTCGCGCACGGTGCGGGCCGCGGGTGTGGCCGCCGGCGGGGCAGGCGCGCGCGGCGGCTCGCGCAGGGAGGCGACCGGTGGCGCCGGCTGGGGCGTCGGTGCGGGAGGCGTGGCGGCGGCGTTCTGGCGCGCCGCGAATTGCTGTTCGCGGGTGCGGGCGAGCGAAGCGAAGCGCCCATCCGGATAGGCGTTGAGATAGGCGCGGTACTCGGCCGGGTTCTCGCTGGAGCGGATCGACTCCCAGAAGGCGAGCTCATAGGCGTCCTGCCTCGCGGCGGGCGATTCCGGCGGCGGCAGCGGGATGACGGCGCGGTTGGTCTGCGCGATCTGCGCCGGACGAGCCACCGGCGTGACGATGAGGCCGGCCGGCGGCTCGGAGGAGGTCCAGATCTGCTGGGCGCGGCGGGTCTGTCTTGCCACGGCGTCTCGGGTGCGGGCCAAGGCGGCCTGCATGTCGAGGCCGGGCGTGCGGATCGCCTTGACCCACTCGTCCACGGCCGGATTGCCGCGGTCGGCGACGGTGCGGCCCGGCGCCGTGGTGAACATCACGCTGATCGCATCCATCCGCTCGATGGCGAGCAGGCCCTTGGCGGGGCCGGCGATCTCCGCCTGCCAGGGGTTTTCGCGGCTGGCGTCGAGGACGACCAAGGCGCTGGAGGGCCGGGCCACGATCAGCGCATCGAGCAGCAGGTCGAGATCGACCGCCGCGCGGGCGATGTCGGCGGCCGAACGCAGGCGCGGATCGACGGGGACGAGGAAGTTGCGGCCGCGCTGCTGGACCGCATGGCCGGCATAGAACACGACCGCCTGCGCGCCGCGCCCGAGCCTGGCGGAGAAAGCCGCGATGGCATCCTGCAAGGCGGCGCCGGTGGCGTCCTCGGCGGTGACAACATCGAAGCCGCCCTCTCGGAGCGCCTCGGCCACGGCGCGGGCATCGGCCGCCACACCGGCCACAGGCGCCGTCGCATAGCCCCCATTGCCGATGACGAGGCCGACGCGCCGGGCGCCCGCATCCCCGGACTGGGCGAGGCCGGCGGTGCCCGACAGCAGCAGGGCGCCGATCGCCAGGGCCAGGCCGCGCCACCAGGACATGCTGTTCCTCATTTCCCTCCCGAGGCCCTTCAACCGCACCGGCACGACTCAGCGGACATGGATCGTGATCTTGCGCGACATCACCGGCGGGTCATGCGGCACGTGGTTATGGTCTCCCAGCAGCAGCTGCAAGGTGTGCCGCCCCTTGGGCAGGGTCACCACCACCTCGCTCTGGCCGTTGCCGAGATGGATGTTGTTGTAGTCGGACGGAATGGGCTGGTCGGGCGGACCGGGCTCGGTGTTGATCAAGAGATGGTGATGGCCGGTATTCGCCCATTCGGTGCCGGCGGGCGCGAGGCCCATCTCCTTCAGCCCCATCCGGACGGTAAAGCGCTCGGGGACGCGCAGCCCATCCAGCGGATAATGGAAATAGACCTCCGCCCCCTTCGGCGCGGGCTGACGGCCCGAGCCCGACTGCGCGAGCGCCGGGGACGCCGCGAGCAGGGCCGAAGCGGCGAGGAGGGCAGCGAGGCTCCGGATCAGGCGTGACGGGTTCATCGCCGCTTCTCCGGGCGCCTGCCGCCGGGCGCAACCGTCACCCGGATGCGTTCGGATACGATCGGCGGATCATGCGGCACATGGTTCTCGTCGGTGAAGACCAGCTGCAGCGTATGCTCGCCGCGGGGCAGGGTGATGCGTCGCTCGGTCTGCCCGCCGCCGAGATGGATGTGGTTGAGATCGGCGGGGATCGCCTCGTCGAGCGGCGGCGTCGGCGCGTTGACGATGAGATGGTGATGGCCCGTATTTGGTTTGGCGACGCCGGCCGGAGCGACGCCCATGTTGCGCAGCCCGAAGCGGACGGTGGTGTTCGGGAAGATCACGTCGCCATCGCGCGGATAGATGAAATAGACGGCGGCGTCGGGCGGGGCAGGGGTCAGGACGGGCTTGCCGTCGGCCCGCGTCGCGGGTCGTGCCACCGTCGCCACCTGCTCCCCCTCGACGACCCGCACCCGGATGCGCGGGGACATCAGCGGCGGATCATGCGGAACGTGATCGTGGTCGCCCATCAGCAGCTGCAGCGTGTGCTCGCCCGGCGGCAGTGTGATCTCCGCCTCGGTCTGGCCGCGCCCGAAATGGACATGGTTGAAGTCGCTCGGAATCTCGTGGTCCAGTGGCGGCAGCTCGGTGTCGATCAGCAGGTGGTGATGGCCACCATTGGGATGCTTGGTGCCGGCCGGGGACAGCACGACCCCCTCCGCGCCGAAGCGGATGATCGAGCGCGAGGGAATGGTGGCGCCGTCGACCAGATCGACGAAGAACACGCGTGCTCCCTGGGGCGCTGCGACGCGCGGCTTCTCCTCCGCCTCCTCAATGATCTCGACGGTGATGCGCGGCGACATCACCGGTGGGTCGTGGGGCACATGATCGTGATCGGCGAAGAGCAGCTGCAGCGTATGGCGCCCCGGCGGCAGCACGACCTCGATCTCGGTCTGGCCGCTGCCGAGATGGAGATGGTTGAAGTCGCTCGGAATCGGCTGGTCGAGCGGCGGCAGCTCGGTGTCGATCAGGATGTGGTGATGGCCGGCATTGGCCTGCTTCTGCCCGGCGGGGGCGACCTCCATGCCCGACAGCGCGAAACGGACGAGAAACTTGCCCGGCAGGCGGGCGCCCTCCGCAATGCCGATGAAGCCGAGCCTCGCATCGGCCGGAGCCTTGCTCCGCGGCCGGGCCGCCTCCTGGGCGAGAGCGGACGGGGCGTACGCGGCAGCGACGGCCGCCAGCATCAGCAGCACCGACAGGATGCCGAGCCGAACCCTGTGCACCAGCCCTGATCTCCTGCGCCCCCGAAGCCTGCGGAGGCTAACAGCGCAGGGGGGTTGCGGCAAGCCAAATAGCCTTTTCCTCAACGGTTTGGGCCGGGTTCCAGAGGGCTCGTCGCGGCCGGGGCGTCTGGATTTCCGGCGGCATCTCGGCTAGATTGACGCCGGGAAAGGGCCGCATGAACCTGATCGCCAGAGTCTCCCTGCTGATGGGCCTTGCTTGGCTGCTGCTGGTGCATCCGGCGGCGGCCACGGCGGAGCGTCGCGTCGCGCTGGTCATCGGCAATTCCGGCTATGCCAATGCGCCTGTCCTGTCGAACACGGTCAACGATGCGCAAGACATGGCGGTAGCCCTGCGCCGGATCGGTTTCGAGGTCGTCGACGGCGTCAATCTCGACAAGCGCGGCATGGACCAGGCGGTGACGCGCTTCGCGCGGCTGGCGCAGGATGCCGACGCCGCGATGTTCTACTATGCCGGCCACGGCCTGCAGTTCAACGGCGAGAACTTCCTCGTGCCGGTCGAGGCGCGGGTGGAGGATGAGATCGGCGTGCAATACGAGACGACCCGGCTCAACGACGTCCTGACGGCCCTGAACTTCTCCAAGGGCGTCAAGATCATGGTGCTCGACGCCTGCCGCAACAATCCCTTCGTCACCCAGCTCGCCCGGCGCCAGGGCACCCGCAGCTTCGCCGTCGGCACCGGTCTGGCGCCCGTCGCCCGCGCGCAGGGCATGGTGATCGCTTATGCCACCCAGGCGAACGATGTCCGCCGCCGACGGCACGGGCCGCAACAGCCCGTTCACGGCGGCGCTGGTGCGCGAGATCGAGCAGCCGGGGCTGGAGGTCGCGACGCTGTTCCGGCGTGTGCAGAAGAGCGTCTACGACGCCACCAACGGCCGCCAGACACCGGAACTGTCGCTCTCGCTGCTTGGCGATTTCTACCTAAACCGCTCGGAGACCGATAGCGACGTCTGGAGCCGGATCCGCACCAGCGAGGACCCGGCCGTCTATCACGACTTCATCGGCCGCTATCCGACCAGCTTCTTCACCATCGATGCGCGCACGCGGCTCGACCTGATCGAGCGTCGTGCGGGAGAGGCCAAGGAGCGCGAGCTGCTGGCCCGGGAATTCGCCGAGCGCGAGCGAGCCCTGCTCGAGCGCGTCGAGCGGGCCGAGCGCGTCCGCCAGCAGGCGGCGACGGATCTGGCCCGCCGCCAGAGCGAGAGCGGCCCCGATCTCGCCTCGGCGCCCGGTACGCGTCCCGCGACGCCGGTTGCGGGCACGATCCGGCCGGTTCCGATTCCCGCGCCCCAGGAGCAGGCCGAGCGGCAGCGCCTCTCCGACGAGGTAGCCCGTCGCGAGCGCGAGCTCGCCTCGCTGGAAACCGAGAAGCGCCGGCTGGCCGACGAGCGGGTGGTGCTGGAGCAGGCCATGGCGGCGCGGATGGGCACGCTGACGATGTCGGCGCCCGCCGAGCCGGTCTCGCCCTCGCTCCTGCCGTCGGCCGCGCCGGCCGAGCGCTCCCTTGGCGAGCGTGCAGCGGCCGAGCGTGCCGTCGTGGCACCCGGCAACACCGCACGGACCCAGCCCGCTCGGGCACCGGCGGGGCGGCCCAGCGCGGCGACCTGCAGTGAGATCCTGCTGCGGGCCCAGCTCGGCGAACTGACCCCGCAGGCCAAGGAGCAGTTGCAGCTGTGCCGCTGATCCCGCGATCCCGGCCCATCGCCGCAGGTGATATCATGACGAATGATCGGCGCGCAGCGGCAGCCCGGTGGCTGCGCTCGCTCCTGGCGGCGATTTGCCTCGCCGGCGCCGCGGGCGCCGCCTCGGCCCAGCCTGCGCCGCCGACGCCGGTTCCGTTCCCCGAGGCGCTGCAGCGCGCCGCGGCGGATCTCTTCTCCAAGGCGGCGATCCAGGGCGACCGCATCGAGCTGGTGATCGATCCGCTCATCGACGCCGCTTCCGGCGCGCAATCGGTCGCCACCCGGGCGATGCAGCAGCGGCTGATCGAGATCGTCCAGGCCTCTCATCCGCGCTTCGTCGTCCAACCCTTCACGCCGGAGGTGCTGGCGCGCGACCCGGTGGTGCTCGTCGGCACCTTCACCGCGATCAGCCAGGCCGGTAACGAGGCTCCGCCGGACGTCTTCCGCATCTGCCTGAGCCTCGCCGATCTGAAGTCCCGCACCGTGGTGTCCAAGGGCGTTGCGCGGGTGACCCCCGAAGCCGTCGACGTGACGCCGACGCCCTATTTCCGGGACACGCCGGTCTGGGCCAAGGACCAAGCGACCGAAGCCTATGTGAAGACCTGCCAGGGCACGCAGGTCGGCGGGCGGCTCGAGCCGGCCTATATCGACCGTCTCGGCGCCAATGCGCTGATCCAGGACGGCATCACCGAGTATGAGGCGCAGCGCTTCCGCGAGGCGCTGGCCTTCTACCGGACCGCGCGAAAGCTGCCGGGGGGCGACCAGCATCGCGTGCGCGTCGGAACCTATCTCGCCAATGCCAAGCTCGGCCGGCGCGACGATGCGGTCGAGGCCTTCGGCGATCTCGTCGATTACGGGCTCGGCACCGAGCAGCTTTCCGTTCGGCTGCTGTTCCGGCCGGGCTCGACCCAGTTCATCGACAATCCGCAGACGACCGAGCCCTATCCGATGTGGCTGAGCCAGATCGCGACCCGGGTGAAGCAGAAGAACGCCTGTCTCGAGATCGTTGGGCATACCTCGCGCACCGGCACGCCGCATCTCAACGAGCGGCTCTCGGTCGCCCGCGCGCAGTTCATCATGGACCTGCTGCTGACCGGCATGCCCGACGGCCGCAGCCGGATGATCGCGACCGGGCGGGGCTACCGCGACAATCTCGTCGGCACCGGCAAGGACGACGCCAGCGACGCGCTCGACCGACGCGTCGAGTTCAAGGTCATCGGCTGCTGAGCGGCCGGTCCGCAGGCATGGCGCCCCTCCTTCGAATGGATGAGGCGCCGCTGGCCCGGCCCTGCTCCCATGCGGCGGACGAGCAGGCGGGAGGCCGATGGCGAGAATGACCGAGACAGCCATCAATCCCTATGATGCCGTCGCCTATCCCGGCCACGCCTTTGCGCAGACCCATCCGGCGCGGCTGGCGACCATCGCGCATCTCCATGGGCTGGAAGCGGCGTCACCGCACCGGATGCGGGTGCTCGAACTCGGCTGCGGGCGTGGCGGCAACCTGCTGCCGATGGCGGCGCAGTATCCGCAGAGCGATTTCGTCGGGCTGGATCTGAGCGGCAGCGCCATCGCCCGGGCGCGCACCGCCCAGGCGGAGCTGGGGCTCGGCAACATCGCCTTTCACCACCGCGACATCCTGGAGGTCGGCGAGGAGCTCGGCTCCTTCGACTACATCCTCGTCCACGGTGTCTATTCCTGGGTGCCGGACATCGTGCGCGAGGCGATCCTGGCGGTGTTCGGCCGGCTGCTGACGGCGCGGGGAATCGCCTATGTCAGCTACAACGCCTTGCCGGGCTGCCGGCTGCGCGATCTCGCGCGCGACGTCATGCTCTATGCCACGCGCGACGTGCACGAGCCCGAGGAGCGCGTGCGCGTCGCGCGGGCTGCGCTTGCGGCCTTCGCGGAGGCCAGCGATGGCGAGACGTTTCATGGCGCGTCCCTGCGGCAGCGGCTGCGCCAGCTCGCCGACACGCCCGACAATGTGCTCTATCACGACGATCTCAATCCCGGCGCGCGCGCCTTCGCACTGCATGAGGTGCTCGATGCAGCGGCGCGGCACGGGCTGCAGTTCCTGGCGGAGGCCTCCTTCCCCAACCAGTTCGGCGCGGCGAAGGGGCCTGCCCAGGCCATGCTGGCCGGCATTCCGGTCGAGGACGCCGTGCATCGCGAGCAGACGCTCGACCTGCTGATCGGCCGCGCCTTCCGCGAAACGCTGCTCTGCCGGCAGGATATCGTGCTGAGGCGCGGGATCGGGCGCAGCTCGCTCCAGCCTTATCACCTCGCCGCCAGCACCCGTCTGGTCGAGCCGGGCGAAGGCGAGGATGCCCGGCCGGGTGTCGATCGCTTCGAGTTCGACGAGGGCATCCGGCTCTCGGTCGACCTGCCGCTCTGCAAGGCGGTGCTGCGCCGCCTTGGGCAGGCCTGGCCGGCCAGCATCGCCTTCGAGCGGCTCGTCGCGCTGGCGGTCGCGGATGTCGGGGCCGAAACGGGGTCTGACCCGGCCGGGGAGATCGGACGGCTGGAGGACGCGCTGCTCGCGATCTTCCGGGCAGGTCTGCTCGATGTCCGGTTGGAGGCGCCACCGCTAACGACGACGGTCTCCGAGCGGCCGCTGGCCAGCCCGCTGGCGCGCTGGCAGGCGACGACGGCGCGCGAGGTCACCGATCTGCGCCACCGCATGGTCGCGCTCGACGGCGTCATCGTGCGCAAATTCGTCTGCCTCCTCGACGGCACCCGCGACGAGGCCCGTCTGCTGGCGGATCTCAACGCCTTCCTCGACGAGGCGCACGGCTCCGGCGCCGATGTCGGAAACCTGCTGCGGCGGGCGACGGAGGAGGAGATTGCGGTCCATCTCAAGGATGTCGCCCGGCTGGGCCTGCTGCAGGCGTGACCGGCGCGGCCCGCCATTGTCGTGAGGGCGGGCGGGCTCTAATCTGCCGCTGCGGCAGCGGTGCGGCCGATGGGGCCGGGGGCTGCACGGGACGATCCGGGGGGCCGGCCGGATGAGGGCCGATGGGTGAGCGCTTCAGGCAGTTCCAGGCGGCCTATCCCGAAGAGGCCTGCCTCGAGGCGCTGATGCGCGCGCGCCATGGCGCCAGCGTCCTGACCTGCCCGGCCTGTGGCCGGCCCAGCCGCTTTGCACCGCGCCCGAAGCTGCGCGCCTTCGCCTGCGAGCATTGCAACTACATGCTCCAGCCCGGTGCCGGCACGGTGCTCGACAACCGCCGCACACCGCTGCAGCTCTGGTTCTTCGCGCTGCGGTTGATGGCGGAGGAGGGCGCCAAGGGCGCCGTCGGCGTTCTCGAGCGCGAGGCCGGCGTGCCCGCCCTGACGGCCAAGCGGCTGATCGGGGACCTTTCGGCCCTGACCGGGAAGGCGCCGGACTGGTTCGAGCCGCTGCGCCGCCGCGTGGCCGGGGAGGTTGCACAGCCTGCGGCGGTACCGGGCGGTGCTGCCGGGACGCAGGCGCCGTCGGGAGGTTCGACCTCCGCGACACCCGCACCCGCCTCTGTGCCATCCCCGACGCGCCGGCGACCCGGGCCAATGCCGCTGATCGCGCTGGCGGCCGGCATTGCCTGCCTCGTGGCGGCCGTGCTCGCCGTCGCCCTGGCGAAACTGCGCCAGGAGGAGGCGCCGCCCGATCCGGAGATGGTGGCGGTCCTGAGCGCGCCCCCGCTGCAGACGGCGGCGCTGCCCTCGCTCGTCATCTCCTCGGTCGAGAGCGACCTGGAAGCGGCGCGCGAGGCAACAGAGTTCGCGCTCAAGGCCGATCCCAGCCTGGCGCAGATTCGCGAGCAGGCGGCGCCGCCGGAAATCCCGGTCGTGCCGCTCGCGCTGCCGCCGGCCAACATCCTGCTGGTGCCGCCCAAGCTGCCGGGGTTGCCTGCGGGCGCGGCACCGTCGCGCATTCCGCAAGCGCCGATCACGAGCGGCGGCGACCCCGAGCAGTTGCTGACCTTCGGGCCGATCCGGATCCGGCGGCATCTGGTCGAGACCATCGTGCGCGCCGGCAAGGTCGTGGGTGCCGATCCGACGCTGCTGATGGCGGTGGCGGACAAGGAATCGTCCTTCTCGACCTCGGTGCAGGCCAAGACCTCCTCCGCGACTGGGCTCTACCAGTTCATCGAGCAAACCTGGCTCGGCGTCGTCAGCGAGTTCGGGGCCAGGCACGGGCTGGCGGCGGAGGCGAAGCTGATCGGCCGCAACGGCCGGCAGTTCTTCGTGGCGGATGCGGCCGAGCGCCAGCGCATCCTCGATCTCAGGCGCGAGCCCTATCTCTCGGCGCTGCTGGCGGGCGAAATGCTGAAGCGGGACACGCTGCGGCTGGAAAAAGCGATGGGGCGCCATCTCACCGGCGGCGAGATTTACCTGATCCATTTCCTCGGGCCGGACGCCGCCCAGACCTTCATCGAGACAATGGAGGAAACGCCGGACGCCAAGGCGGCCGAGTTGCTGCCGCGGCCCGCCCAGGCAAACCGGCCGATCTTCTATGCGGATGCCGGCGGCGAGACCAAGACGCTGTCGGTCTCGGAGGTTCACCGCAAGTTCAACGAGATGATCAAGCTCAGGCTCGACCGCTACAAGGCCGTGCGACCGGGCGCTCCTGCGGCGGTGGAGCGGGCAAAGAAGTAGAGGGGCGGGACGCCCGTCCCGCCAACAACCGGAGAGGGAGAGCAGGACATGGCGACGAACCGTTTCGAGCAGGTCGACGAGCCGCAGCCGGACGCGATCACGCTCAGCCTCAGCGCGGGCGATGGGGAAACCCGCGGGCGGATCGCTTGCCCGGCGGATCTGGCGGGCGGCCATCTTGTCAATGACTTCCTCAGCGATCCTCTGCCGCCGGTTGAGGCCTTCCGCGCCGCGGTCCGGCTCGCCAACGAGATCCGGGCGCCGATCGTGGTCGAGGATCCGCAGGGCCTCTGGCAGGAGGAGTGGGGCGTGCTCTATCGCGAGGCGGAGTAACGAGCAGACCGACGCTGCCCGCTCCTCTGGTCAGTCGATCCGGAAGTAGCGCACGCCGAGCCCGAGCGGGGCGCCCTGGCGTGCCACATCCTGCTTCAGGCTGGCGAAGAAATCTGTCGAGGGCGTCGGGTTGGGGCCCGACAGGGCCGGCAGCGGCGCGGCGCTGACGAAGGTCAGGACGGTCTGGGGCCGCGGGCCGCCGCCGGCCGATTCCAGCTTGAGATTGAAGGTTGCGCGTCGTCCGTCGCGGCGCAGATAACTGCCGAGATTGTAGACTAGGCCATCGTCCCCGATCAGCACGACGGCGACGTTGCGGCCGCCGTCATTGTCGATGGTGCCGCTCAGCACATCGCCGCTCTTCATGTTGAAGGCGTTGATCTGCAGCCGCGGCGTGCGATCGATGTTGTCGCCCAGCGCACGCAGGAAATCCGCCATCGGGCATTGCGCCGCCGTGATCGGCCGCAGATGGATCTGCGCCTCGAAGCCCTGTGCCGCCTTGAAGGCGCTGTCGAAGGCGACGAAGGGCTCGGTCGCGTTGCCGAAGCCCTCGAGCACCGCGCGTGTCGCCGTGAGTTCGGTGGGCCAGAGGAAGACGCAAGGTCCGCCATTATAGGTCGCGATGTAGTTCTGGATGCGGTCCAGCGGCGAGCGCGGCGGCTGGGCCGGGTCGGGACGGCTGGCAGGCAGCGGAGCCTGCACCGCCGGAGGACGGGAGGGTTCCGGTGTCGGCTGCGGCAGGCGCGGGTCGGGCGGGCTGACCGGGGGCGGTGTGGGCGTCGCGATCGCGACCTGGGGATTGGGCTGCGGCGCCGGGGGCTGCGGGGGCACTTGGGGAGGCCGCTGTGTCGCGGCGCCGCCAGCTGGCTCACTCAGGGCCGGCGGCGGGTTTGCGGGCGCGGCCGGCGCCGTTGGCGAGGGTGCGGGCGCGAGCGGCGTCGTGACCGTGGCGGGCACCGGCACGGTGGGTGTGGGCACGGCGGGCGGTTCGACCAGATCCGGCACCCTTGGCTGGCCCGGCGTCGGGGAAGGGGGCTGGGCCGCCGTGTCGCTGCGGTTCTCGGTGAGGGCCGGCGGCGCGGCGCCGCCAGGCTTCGGCCTGTCGTTCAGCAGCGTCCAGCCATAGAAGCCGCCGCCCGCGAGGAGTGCGAGCGCAGCGATGCCGGCGACGAGCCGCGTGGAGGAGCCGCCGCCCCCTGCCGCCTTGGCGGGGGTGCTCGGCGGCTGCCAGGAGGCGACCTCGGACATGTCGGCGAAGCGGTCGGCCGGATCGGGCGCCAGCATGCGCGCGAGCAGCGGGCGGATGCGCGCATCGATCGCTGACAGGTCGGGGAGGCGGCGGCGCTTGTCGAGGATCTGGACCTGGCTGCCGCCCATGTCGAGCGGCTTGCCGGCCAGCGCCTCGGCCAGCACGAGCGCGAAGCTGTACATGTCGGAGCGGCCGGTGACATCGCCGCCAAAGAGCCCGAGCTGCTCGGGCGAGACGTAGTTGTATTTGCCGGCGAAGCCGGAGCCGATCACCGTGCCCTCGCCCAGGATGCTGGAGCGGGCGATGCCGAAATCGATGATCTTGGCGCGGGCGATGCTGCCGCCGGGCAGGATGATATTGTCGGGCGAGACGTCGCGGTGGACGATGCCCAGCAGATGGGCGGCATGGAGCCCGGGCGCGATGCGTCGGCGCAGGAGGTCGACCTCGTCGACGCTCAGCGGCGCTTCCTTGATCCGCTCCGAGAGCGGCTGCCCGTCGACGAACTCCATCGCCAGATAGGGCGATTGCGTGCCGGGATCGATGGTGAAGACGTAATAGCGGACGATGGCCTCGTTATAGAGGTTGTGCAGGGCGGCGGCCTCGCGCCGGAACAGGGCCAGTGCGGCCTCGTCGCGCGCGAGCTCCGGGCGGATCATCTTGATCGCCACCGCATCGCCCGTCTGGATGGCGCGGCCCTTGTAGACCTCACCCATGCCGCCGACCGCGATCAGCCGCTCGACCTCGTAGATGCCGTTCAGCGTCGTCCCGACGGAGACGGCGCCGGCCCGGGGAGCGAAGACGGTGCGCTCGGAGTCGCTCATGGCGTGTCGGTTTCCTGCATGCGCATATTCGGCATCCACCGCGTCGTCCGGTTCTCCCTGCGGGTATAGCGCATGACGATCACCGTGACATTGTCGCGCGCGCCGCGCTGGAGCGTGAGCTGCAGCAGGCCGTTGCAGGCCTGCTGGGCGCCGGCCTCCTCGACCGTCGCCAGGATCTCGTCCTCCGCGACATGCTCGGTCAGCCCGTCCGAGCAGAGCACGAAGACGTCACCATCCTCGATCTCGCCGCTGTCGAGGTCGAGCTCCGGCTGGTCGTGGACGCCGATTGCCCGCGTGATGACGTGGCGTCGCGGCGAGAGCTTCGCCTCGGCGGGGGTGAGAACGCCGCGCTCGACGAGATCCTGGACCTCGGTGTGATCGCGCGACAATTGTAGGATCTGACCGGCACGGACGAGATAGATCCGGCTGTCGCCGCACCAGACGCAGGCGAAATGGCGCTCATGGACGAGCAGTACCGCCAGCGTCGAGCCCATCGGGGCGCCATTGCCCTCGGCGATGTGGCGGCGCAGATCGGCATTGGCCTGCAGCACGCCGGCCTCCAGCCGCGCCAGCAGATCGGGCGCCGACTGCGTCGGGCCGATGCTTTCGATCGCGTGCGCGACGGTGGCGCTGGCGAGCGCACCGTTCTCGTGGCCGCCCATGCCGTCGGCCACCGCCCAGATCCCGAACTCCGGCCGGACGACCAGATTGTCCTCATTGGCGCTGCGCACGCGCCCGACATGGCTGACGGCGCCGGTCTCGAAGGGCAGCGCCGCCCGGCCGAGATCGTTCTGCCCGAGATCGCTCATGATGCGGCCCGCCCCGGTTCGAGGAACGTGTCGAAACGGCCGGTCAGCAGCCCGGCGAAGAGGTGAGGGTCCGGCAGGCCGTGCCCCACGAGCGCGAGCGGCTCGAAATTCTCGCCGCCCACGGTCCAGAAGCAGGTCGCATGGGCATAGGCGCGGGCATGGTCCTCGACACGCAGCGCGGCGAGCCGGGCGGGGAAGCCGGCCGCATCCAGCGCCGTGACGATGGTGCCGTCCGGGAGGCGCACCATCTCCTCAGGCGGCAGCGCCAGCAGCGCGTCATTGGGGACGGCCAGCTGCGCCAGACGTTCCGAGACGGCCTCGAAGCTCGCTCCCGGATCGAGCGCCTGCAGCAGAAAGTCCTCGACCCCGGCATACCAGGCGTCCTGCGGGTCGAGCTCGGGATGGGGGATCGCACCGCCGGGCTGCGCCAGCGCGAAGACGGTGAGCGGGAAATACCGGCCGACGCCGTCGACGGAGGGCATGAAGGCCCCGGCGACGGCCTGCCCGCACAGGCCCTGGCCGAGCCAGAAACGCCAGATCGGCGCGTTGAGGAAGGCCTCCTGCCAGCCGCCAGCCAGTGCGAGGCGGCTCGCGGTCAGCCCGCCCTGAAGCCAGGTCTCGTAGACCTTGAGGAAGCCAGCCGGGGCGTTGACCGCGATGAAGTCGCGCTTGGCCGGCAGCTTCCCGAACAGGCCGCAGCTCATCGCCTCAGATCCCCGACGGGCAGCGGATCTCCCGCAAAGCGGGCAGGATCAGCGGATTCTTGAGCGAGCCGACGCCGAACTGGTAGCCGACCTGGCGCCCGCCCGCCGCCAGCGTCAGCCCGATATTGTCGCCCTGGCGCAGCACCGAGCCGGTGTCGAGCAGGCGGAAGAAGGACCAGACGCCGTCGCGCTCGAAGAGCTTGACCTCGCCGGACGGCGCGCTCGGCCCCGAGGAGAAGAAGCCGCCGCCGAAGACGCCGCCGCCGCTTGCCCCGCCCAATGTCAGCGTGATCGCGGTGCGGCCGACGCCGGCGCCCGGCCACATCACCGGGGCGGGCGTGTTGACGCCCTGCTGGCTCGTCACGGTGAAGCCGTTGATCTCGAGCTTGGCATTGGCAGCGTCGGCGGAGAGGGCGGTCGGTACCACGATCATCTGGAAGGAGGGCAGGTTGCCGCCGGTCGGGAAGAAGGCCTCGCGGATCTCGCTCGCGCGTTGGAATTCGCGCAGCGTCGTTGCCGAGAGCGAGCGGGCGACGCGGCTGTCGACGCGCCAGTTCCACTGCGCCTTGGAGCTGTCGACATAGGGTTCGAGCCGCTCCTTGTAGAACTTGTCCATGATGCCGCCGGGCGCGAACAGGCGGGCGAAATCGGCCAGCGGCACATCGCGCGTGCTGCCCTTCACGAAGGGGTAGCGGTTGGTCAGGATCTCCGTGCAGACGCGGCTGACCTGGTCGCCCAGCGCCTGGCGCAGCAGGGCGACAGTGGCGCCCGTGGCATCGCCCTCGAAATCGTTGACGGCTGCAACGACCATGGCGCCGAAGGGAGCTGGATAGCGCGAGGAATTGGCGCGCAGCGTCGCGATCAGCGGCACCAGCGCGGCATTGGCCGCGGCCGACTGGGCCGGGTTGGTCGCCGCCATGGCGAGGTTCTGGTTGATCTCGGACAGGACCTGCAAAAGCTGGTCGACCGGGCGGCGGCCGAGATCGCCCTCGACCAGGACATGGAAGGGCTTGAACTGGCTCTCGATATCGGCGCCGAGCGCCTCGTTGCCGCCGCCCCCGAGCACGCGCTCGACGCCGGGCGCACTGAGCGGGAGGTTGGTGCCGAGCCGGTTCAGCGCCTCGCTGGCGCGCTTTTCGAGCACGTCGGTCGCCGCCTGCGCCGCCGCCTTCTTCACCGAGGCGCGCTCCTTGGTGAGCTGCGTCTCGTCGCGGACGGATTCGAGGATCTGCTTGAAGGGCGAGGTCGGCGCCGCCATCGCGCTGAGCGCCACATATTGCGGCTTGTCGGCGTTGAGCGGACGCAGCTTGAGCCGGGCGAGCGTGCGCTGCCAGGAGGCGACGAAATCGCGGCTGTAGAGCTTCAGCAGGTCCTGGAAGAGCGTGGCGTATTGCGAGACGATCGCCTGCTGGTCGACATTCTCGCCGAGCACCCAGCGCTCCTTCTCGATCCGGTCGCCGATATCGCCGAGGCGGTCGACGAAGGCGTTCTGGAAGCCGTCATAGGTGTAGAAATAGGGCACGCGGACCGCGTCGAGGTCCTCGCCGCCCACTCCTTCGAAAGCCAGGCGCACGTCGGAGCCGCCGCGACGCGCGGCGACCCAGTCCTTCTGGCTCTGGGAGCGGGCCTGGGTGCGCAAGAGCTCATAGGCGCGTTCCGCGATGCTGAGGCGGCGCAGCGTGCGCTGGCTGTTCTCGATCAGGGACTGGTTGAGCTTGACCAGCGGCTCGGCCTCGCCATCGTCGAGATCGAGCATCGCGACCAGATGCTCTTCCAGCGCCTCGCGGCCCTTGGCGTTGGCGGCGCCGGGGAAGAGGTTTTCGGCCCAGTCCAGCCGCATCCAGGCGATGACGAGGTCGCGGTCGAGCTTCGCCTGGCCGCCGACCATCATGTAGACCTTGAGCGCCTCGTAGACGAAGCCGGGATTGGTCTGGTTGGCCTCGAGCTGCTCCTCCAGCCGGAAGATGATGCGCGAGCGCAGCATCCGCTCCAGCGCCTGCTGATAGGTCAGTTCGGCCGCGTTCTGGAGCCGGTCGCGCTGGCTCAGGCCGAAGGTGGCGGCCACCGGCGTGGGTTCCTCGCGGGTGGCATAGCCCGCCGGCAGATGCCGCAGCTTGTGCAGCAGGGGCAGCACGCGGCTGAAATTGCGCTCGGAGATCGTCGTCTCCTGGAGCACGGGGGCAGCGCTGGCGCGGTAATCCGAGAGGCCGTAATTGGTCGCGGTGATCAGGTCGCTGTTGCGCGAGAAGCTCGTCCACCACAGGCCGAGTGCGGCGAGCGAAACCAGCGCCACGGCGGCAAATCCGGCCGCCCGCAGCAGGGTGGCGCGCCGTGCGGCGCCGAGATCGGTCGAGACCCAGCCAGCCTCGCCGATGACGACCTTCTGGAGCAGGTCGGTGAGGAAATAGCTCTTGCCGCGGCCGGAATAGGCGCCTGCGCTGGCGTGGCTGCTGCCGAAATTGCGCGAGAGCGCGCCGATCAGCTGGTCGATCGGCGTGCCCTCCTGCGTCCCGGAGGTGAAGTAGAAGCCGCGCAGCGTGGCGTTGGCGTGGTAGCGCGTCGGCTCGAAGACGCGGCCGAGGAAGTCGTTGATCGAGCGCTTCAGCGTCGCCATCTGGCTCGGGAAGCCGAAGATCTGGGCGCGCGCGGTCGGGTTGGCCTCGTCCTGAAGGCGATCCGGCAGCCGCTCGTTCAGCCGCGCGATCAGCGCGTCGTATTCGGGCGCGACATCGCCGATCATGTTGCGGGTCTTGTCGGCGGTCTGGAAGGTGTGGCCCCAGACCATGCGGCGCTGCGGCTCCGAGAGCGCGCCGAAGAACTCGTTGAAGCCCGCGATCAGGTCGGATTTGGTGAAGATCGCATAGACCGGGAAATCGACCTTCAGCCGCTCGTTCAGCTCGAGCAGGCGGTTGCGGATCGCGTCGGCATGGGCGGCGATCTCCTCAGGCGAGGACGTCAGCAGATCCTCGACGCTGATTGCGACGAGCACGCCGTTGATCGGCTGGCGCGGGCGGTGGGTCTTGAGCAAATCGAGGAAGGAGAGCCAGCTCGCCTTCTCTGCCTTCGCGTCGGTGTCCTGGGTGGTGTAGCGGCCGGCCGTGTCGATCAGCACGGCCTCCTCGGAAAACCACCAGTCGCAGTAGCGCGTGCCGCCGACGCCGGCGATCGCGGCCGGCGCCGCGCCGCCGCGGGCGAGGGGGAATTTCAGCCCCGAATTGACCAGCGCGGTGGTCTTGCCGGCGCCGGGTGGGCCGATGATCACGTACCAGGGCAGGTCGTAGAGATAGTCGCCACCATCCTTGCCCCGCGCGCGGCGGAGCGTCGCGAGCGCGTCGCGCATCGACGCCGACAGCGCGGCGCCGTCGCCGGTCGCCTCCTGCTGCTGTTCCAGCGCCTCGGTCAGCGCGGCGGTGGCGCGGCGCCGACGGATGACGATCATTGCGATCCAGGCGAGCGCGCCGAACGCGATCAGCGCGACGATCGGCAGCCGGACCCAGATGGAATCGAAGGGCCTGGCCTCGCCGATGGCGACGAAGGGTGTGCCGAACCAGATGAGCAGTCCGAGCGCCAGCGCCCCGACGATGATGGCTGCGATCCTGAGCCAGGTGGCGAGGTTCATGGGTTCGCCCTCCCTCAGCCCTGCCGCTGGATCACGATCTCGACCCGCCGGTTCTTGGCGCGCCCCTCGCGGCTGGCATTGTCGGCAATCGGGGCATCGGCCCCCTTGCCCTCGACGCTGATGCGGTCGGGCTTGCTCAGCTTTGTCTGGAGCAAGTCGCCGACGGCCTTGGCGCGGGCCTGGGACAGCTGCAGGTTGGAGGCAAAGCGCGCGGTGCGGATCGGCACGTTGTCGGTGTGCCCGAGCACCTTGACCGCGCCGCCCTCGGTTTCCAGCACGCTCGCGATCCGCTCGATCAGGGGGCGGAACTCATCGCGCACCGCCGCCTGGCCGGGTTCGAACAGGGTGATGTCGACGAGCCTGACGATGATGACGTTAGGCGTGACCTGGCAGACGATGGGCGGCTGCACCGCGCCGCAGACCTTGGGCGGCACGGGGGGCGGCGGCAGCGGCGGCGGGGGCGCCGAGAAGACCTTGCGGACGAGGCCGAGCTCGCCCTTGGGATGAACCGAGAGCATGGCGGTGGCCGCCGCCTCCGCATTGCCCGCAAGCAGGAAGCGGAAGACGAGATAGAGCCCGAGCACGGCGACGCCGGCGAGCGCCGCCACCGACCAGACCGGGACCTTGAAGCGCGCCAGCTGCGAGGCGACGGCCTGGCCGCGCCAGCGCGGCGAGAGTTCGGGGTCGGGCTGCTTCACCCGGCGCAGCGTTTCGAACAGGTTGCGCTGGATCATCTGGAGATTGGCGGCGCCACCGGCGGAGGTGCGGTGGATGCCCTGGAAGCCCAGCGCCAGGCAGGCATGCATCAGTTCGAGCAGGTCGTAATTGACGGAAGGGTCGGCCTTGGCGCGGTCGAGCTCCTCGAAGAAGCGCACGCCGCCGACACGCTCGCCGAAGAACTTCGAGAGCATGCTGTACTGCGTCCAGACATGCCGGTCTTCGCCGGGGATGTTCTGGACGATGTCGTCGGCCGCCGCGCAGAGGACGTATTTGGCCGTCCGCGTCTGCTCGGCCGAGGCGCCAGCGGCGCGGACCTCGTGCTCGAAGGCCTCGATCGTTTCTGTGACCTGTCCGAGCAGCTGCGCGAGCGGAGCGCTGCTGAGCTGCGAGCGCAGCCGGCCGAGCAGCAGGAGCAGCGGGCCGGCGGCGCGCAGCAGCGGGTTGGCGTTGGGCGTCAGGAGCTGGTCGCGGCCCGGCAGCGGCCCGGCGGCAGTACCGGGCGGCGGTGGCTGGCGCGGTGGGGCGGGCTGTACGGCCGAGATCCAGTCGTCGCTGCCGCCGGGAACACCGGGCGAGGCGGCGGCGGGCGGGGCATAGGGTGTCGGCGCCGCCGGTGTTGGCTGAGCAGGGCGCGAGGGCAGGGGGGCGCGGCGTCCGGCCGGGTTGGGCCTGATGATGGTCCGGTCGGAGCGGCCGAACGGATCGGACGGCGAACCGGGATCGCTCATCGCCGCCCCTCGAGCACGGCCCAGAGTTCGAGCTCCAGATCGGGCCAGTCACCGGAGAAATGCATCCCGATCGAGCTTGCGGTCGAGAACTCCGGCCAGAGCGGCGAGGTCCGGTCGAGATAGAAATAGACGTGGTCGGTCAGCGCCCGGATCTGCGGCGGCGGCGTCGGCAGATGGACGAGGCTGATGCCCGGCAGATGGGCATGGACGATCTCGTTCATCTTGGTGTTGGGGCCGACCTTAAAGAGCTGCGGGAACTGCGCCTGGATCTCGGTCAGCGGGCGGCGTGCCGCGACCTCCAGAACCAGCGTCGCGTTGCGCACCAGGCTGCGGTCGCGGATCGTCGACATGAAGGCGTTGGGCGCGCGCTCGGTGATCTCCAGCCGGATCGCGCGGCGGCCGAGATTGGCGGAGAGGAAATCCTGGATGTCGCGGACCAGCGGCGTAAAGCAGGCCTCCAGATCGTCATGGTCATAGGCCGGATAATCGCGGGCGCGGCGCTCGGCGGTGGTGAAGGTGGCGAGCTCGCCGGCCAGCCCCAGGAAGGTCTCGAACAGCCGCTCGGGGTGGACATAGCGCGACTGGCGCAGGTGCCGCAGCTGCGGGATCTGCCGGTTCAGGAGCTGCAACATGAAATAGTCGGCGCTCTGGAGGCCGCCGCCGGCCGTGGGATCGGCGGCGTAGCGGGCGAGTTCCTCGAGCTTGTTGTCGATCCAGCCGATGACGCGGTCGAGCCAGCCCTCGATCACCGGATAAGCGCAGCAGACGAGGACGGGCGGGGCGAATTTTTCGTCGAAGAGGATGGCGCGGTCACGCACCTCGAGGATGCGGCCCAGCGCCAGCCCGACATAGCCGGCCTTGGCCGTCTTGCGCAGCTCCAGCGTCAGGCGCGGATGGGCGACGTCGATCTCCTCCTCGATCCGTAGCGAGGCGGTTGAATCGATCAGCATCTCGGTCGCGGGGAGGTAGCGGCTGGCGCTGCCGGTCTGCGCGTCCTCGACTTCGCGGGTGTTGGGCGAGGCCAGAGGCAGGGACAGCCAGACGATCTGGCCGGCGGCGTTCTCCGGCACCTCGATGGCGGCGGGCAGGGGGCTGTTGTCGGGCAGGGCGAAGGGCGTGCCGTCCGGCATTACGCCGACGGCGCGGCGCAGGCCGATCCGGCTCTGCTGGGCGAGGTCGCGGTCGATCTCCAGCACCGAGAAGCCCCATGGGTAAGGGGTGACGTGCCGAACGCGGTTTTCCAGCAGGTTCTCAAGATACCGGTCGTTCTGCTGGAAGTGATGAGGCCGTAGAAACAGCCCTTCCGACCAGACGACCTTGCTGTACCACGACATCCGGCTCTCGCTCACTCAAAGGCATGTCGGGGACCTTATACGGGTCGCCAACAAGCGTCACCAAGCGAATGCTAGAGCGTCAGCAACGGGCTGCCGTCATTGACTTGAATGATGCGCGGTTGCGCGATGTCCGGCAGTCCAGCAGAGTCGTCTCAAGAGCCGGTCGCGATCGACCGGCGAGGAGGAGCCCCGATGCCGACCGGCCCCGCCGCCCGTATCCTCGATCTCGTGCTGCATCCCCTCCCGGGCGTCCTCCAGCCCGGGCCGGGCAGCCCCAATGTGCTGATCGGCGGCCTGCCGGCCTGGCGCGGCGTCTCGGCCGTGGCCGCCGCCGCGATCCAGGCGGCGCGCCAGGTCTCGGATGCGGCCATCGCCACCGCCGAGGCGGCGACGCTCGCCGCCGCAGGGACCCCCGGCGCGCCCGCCGCGAAGCTGGCCGAGGAGACCGCGAAGGCGACCGCCGCCACCACGATGGGCTCGATGATCACCGGCGCCGCCGGCGGGGCCGACATCCACAACTGCCTGACCCTGCTGCCGGCGCCGCCGCACGGGCCCGGTGTCGTCGTCGACGGCTCGCAGACCGTGCTGATCAACAATCTCTCGGCCTGCCGGGTGGGCGACACGATCATCGAGGCGGTGGGCCCGCCCAACAAGATCACGATGGGGCTGACGACGGTGATCATCGGCGGCTGACGGGCTGCCGCGCCTCGGCTAGGAGGGGCGGCGCGCGGCTCGTCGCGCCCCATCTCAGCGCAGGATACCGACCATGACCATCGACCGCATCGGAGTGACGCAGCGCTGGTGCGATGCCGCCATCTTCAACGGCATCGTCTTCCTTGCCGGCCATGTCGCCGAAAAGACCGAAGGCCGCCCGCTCGGCGAGCAGACCACCGAGGTGCTGGCGCTGCTGGAGGAGACTCTGGAGGCCGCCGGCAGCGACAAGAGCCGCATCCTCAGCGTCCAGATCTTCCTGACCGACATCTCGAAGATTGCCGAGATGAACGCGGTCTGGGACGCCTGGGTGCCGAAGGGCACAGCGCCGGCCCGCGCCACCGTGGAGGCGAAGCTCGCCTCGCCTGGCCACGACATCGAGATCACTGCGGTGGCGGCTAAGAAGGTAGCTTAAGCGCCCTTCAGGCTGCAGGCTCGCGCTTGAAGACGATTCCGCAGTTCTTCTGGATGGAGACCTTTTCGATGGTCTCCATCTCGCCCTTCAGGCGGCCGAGTTCTGCTGCGTTCTGGCCATCGCCCTTCACGGCGAAGAGCAGGGGCCAGAAGACGACGACGCCGACTGTCGTAACAACGGCATCTTGGGTGCGGCGTGAATCCTGGGTGCCCGCCGCTTCGATGGCGCGGGTCGAAATGCGCTCAGCCTCCTCACCCAACTGCTTGCAAGTGTAGGACTGATACTGCAGCGGCGAAACATAAGACGCCCTGATATCCGAAGAACTCGACGCGCAAGATGCACTGAACAGTCCAACGCAAACAGCAGCAGCAATGCGCATCACGATCTCCCCTTGGATACAGCATCGAGATCTCGGGGAGGTGAAGTCGGGCGTCAACCGGACAAAGTTCGCCGGCAAGAGATTGGTTTGGGATAAGCGCGTTATTTCCCGCCGCGGTCGTAGCACTCGGCGAAATAAAGCATGAAGGCGTCGACCAGACCGTCCTCATAAGGCGCGGTCTTGGCGTCCCAGCGGGCGACATAGGCATCCCACATCTTGGCCTTGCGCGAGCCGAGCAGCGAATCGAGGCCGCGATCCTGCGCCGTGCTCTCGGCGATGGCCTGCGGTTCGAGATCCTCGACGAGCATGCGCAGCGCGTGCTGCATGGCGGAATAGGTCTTGATCTGATGGGCCTTGAGGTCGCGGAAGCTCTCGTCGAAGGCCTTCTGCGCGCTGAGATAGCCGCTCTTGGGCCGGCCGAAGATCAGCTGCAGCGCGTCGTCCACGGTCGGCGAGAATTTCAGCGGGTTGTTGTCCTGCGCCTGGATCATCGTCTGGTTGGCGCTGCGGGCGATGCGCTTGCTTTCGGCGCGGGCGGCCAGCAACTGCTTGAGCTCGACCGCGACGAGCCGCATCAGCCCGCCGAGCTGCTCGGCAAAGGCGCCGGGGTCCTGCCAGGCGAGGTCGTTCGTCGACAGGCCCGCGCCCTTGGCGAAGCGCTGGACGAACTCCGCCGCGCTGATCTGGGGCATGCCGGCGGGCATGGCCGTGGCTGCCGGCGGCACGAAGGGCTGGCCTGCCGCCGCGAGCGGCTCGAGCGGCGGCAAAGGGGCGATCGGCGGCGTGGGCTGAACGGGTGCGTCGCTCCAGGGATCGCCCGGCGGGAGATCGGCCGTCAGGGGGCGGCGCGGCGTCGGGATCGCCACCGGCGGCGGCTCGGGCGCGCTGGCGGGCGGCTGGTAGGGCGCCCAGGCGAAATCGTCGCCTGCGGGGGCGGGGGGCGGTGAGGGCGGCGCGACCGCGGGCTGGGGGGGCGCCGGCGCGGGAATGTCGGCGGCCCAGTCGATGAAGCCGTCATGGACCGGACGGTGGCGGTTGGGCGGCAGCAGATCGCGGCGCGGAATCGGCGGCGCCGCCTCGCCCTGCGCCGACCAGAGCGAGCCGGACTCAGGTGCTGCTTCCTGCGGCTGGTGCTGCGCCGGCTCGGCCTGGGCGGGCTCATCGATCGCGACGGCGATGACGTAATGGCCGATCTCCAGCCGGTCGCCATGCTGCAGGCGGTAGGGCGACTGGACGCGCTGCGTGCCGCCGTTGACATAGGTGCCGTTGGTCGAGATGTCGCGCAGCCAATAGGCGCCGTCGCGGAAGCGGACCTCGCAATGGCGGCCGGAGATCGCGCGGGTCGGGTCCGGCAGGCACCAGTCGAGATGCTGGTCGCGGCCGATGTCGAGGCCCCGGCCGCCGCTCAGGGAGACGGTGAGGGGCCCGCCATCGGGCAGGGCGGTCTCGTTCTCGATGGTCAGCGTCAGAGGCATGGCGGGGAATCCGGGCGCGGCCTGCGCTCAGGCAGGGGTCTGGCCGTCAAGAGGTCTTGCCGTCGTCATCGGCCAATCGAATGCATGCTTCGACGCAGTTGCGCAATGCGGCCTGGTGCTCGCGCCCGCTCAGGCGGCCGATCGCGATCAGCACGGCGATCCGCGCCATCTTGGCGGTGAGATCGGGCGGGCAGGGCACCGTATGGCCCTCCACCATGCTGCCGCCCGAATAGCCGGCGGCGAAGGCGGCCCAGGTGCCCGGGTGGGCGGGATCGCCGGCATCGGCGACGGCGAGCGCGGCGCGGCGGGTCTCGTCGCGCGGATCGCGGACCCACGCCTCAGCCGCGACGAGCCCCTCATCCGCCGCGGCGGAGGCCGGCTGCACCCCTCGCAGCGACTGGGCCGCCCACCAGACGGCCTCGCGGCGCGGCAGGAGATAGGCCGCAAAGCCGATGGCCTCGCTCGGGGCTGGGCCCTGCGCCAGCCGCCGCAGAAAGGCGAGCGGATGCTCGGCCACCGGCCTGGTGGCGATGGCCTTGCCGACTGAGGGGAAGGTTTCGAAGACCTCCCGGGCGGTGCTGAAGCGCAGGCGCGACATCGGCCCTCAGTTGATCTTCACGAGGGCGCCGTTGACGATCACCATGGCGTCGCTCAGCACCTCGGTCTTCGCGACGCTCTTGATCGTGATCGTCGGCGAGGAGATCTCGATGCTGGCCGGCAGCATCTTGATCGTGCTCTGGCCGACCTTGAGATTGATCTCGGTCATGGCCTCGATGTCGAGCTTGCCCTGCTGGATATGGAGCTTGTCGTCGCCGCTCTTGACGGTGGTCTCGCGGGAATAGCCTCCGTCGCGGTAATCGGGCCCGATCTCGCGGGTCTCCTTGTTCTTGATCAGGGCCTGGAAGTCCTTTTCCGCCTGGATGCTGAAGATCTCCTCCCCCTTGCGGTCCTCGAACTTGATCTCGTTGTAGCAATCGGAGAAGCCGGCGCCGTCCGTCGACTCCGACTTCAGGCCGGACTGGGTCTTGTTGTCCGGCAGGCCGTAGGGCGGCTTGTGCTGGTCGTTGACGACAGTGCCGGTCACGAGCGGCAGGTCGGGATTGCCCTCGAGGAACTCGACCACAACCTCCTGGCCGATGCGGGGGGATGATTTGCCCGCCCCAGCTCTTGCCCGACCACATCTGCGCGACGCGGGTGCGGCAGGAGGTCGAGCGTTCCTCGCGGTCCCAGTGGAAGCGCAGCAGGATGCGGCCGAACTCGTCGACGTCGATGTCGCCCTCCTCGCCGCGGTTGCGCTCGCCCACGACCTTGGCGGTGTGCGGGCCGAACACGGTCGGGCGCCGGGTGACCAGGGGCGCGCGGAAGCGGCGGTCGCTCTTCTGGAACTCGTAGGCGCCGCTATAGGGCGAGTCGGCCTCGGCGCCGGAGCGATAGGCCTGCCCGACGAAGCTGTGGCGGCAGCCGACCACCAGATATTCGATGTTCTCCGACGTGGTCTCATGGGCCGCGAGCGTCATCAGCGCGCCCGGATGGAGGCTCGGCGCATCGCCCGCCGCGTGGCGCCGGTCGTCCTGCGCCTGCTCCGCCTGGGCGCGGACCCGGGCGAAATGCTCGCCCTCGTCGCGCTTGATGTAGCTGCGCGGGTAGTCATAGGCCTCGAAGGCCTTCGCCTTGTCGAAGCCGGCCTCGGCCTGGGCCGTCAGGTCCGAAGCCGACTGCTCGAAATCGTAATCCCTGAGCACGACCTTGCCGGTGCGCAGCCGGCGCATCGTCGACCAATGCGTCAGGTTCTCGATATGGCGCGGCATCCGGCTCGTCGGCGGCATCAGCGGATAGGCGGTGCCGGCCCCGTTAAACGTCGGCTCGGCCGCGGCCTGGACGGGGTCGTGCGAGGAGCGGGAATCGGACAGCACCAGCTTGTGGTCGCCGTCGCTGTGCTTGAAGTAAAAATAGATGCCGTACTGCTCCATCAGCCGCAGCACGAAGTCCAGGTCGCTCTCGCGATACTGCACGCAGTAGGGGATCGGCTCGAGCCGGTCGCTGGTGCGGTCCTCGAAGCTTGCGCTCTCCTCCTTGGCGAAGATCGCCTTGATGATGTCGACCGCCGTCTGCTCCTTGAAGATGCGGCAGTCGGAGCGCTGCGACAGCAGCCAGAGCCACGGCCGCAGGGTGAAGCGGTAGTGGTGCAGGTCCTCTTCCTTACCGGTCCACTGGGCGTCGACCAGCGTGCCGTTGAAGACGCGCGGGCTGCCGTTCTTGAGCGTCATCGTCACGGAGCACTTCTGACTCATGATGCTCTGCAGGTCGGCGTTTTCAGTCGTACTGCTGGCGTCGATCTGAAAAGTAAAGAGTTCGCTCAAGCCTTCAGAGGCTTCGAACTGCATCAAGGCAAAAACGTCTTGACCCAAAGGTGTCGTAAACGAAGCAGTTCTTTGCAACTGTCGCAGATCGGCGGTCATCAACGAAACCTCGCGGTTCTAGATGCTATTTTGTTATTGACGTAGCGGATGGCGCGAGTCATGGTGTGCGCCTTCAATCCTTTACCGCCCGCGCGAAGCTAAACGGGAGGGGGACCATGCGCAAGCAGCCCGCGATTACAGCCATCGCCATCCTTTCCGCCGGTTTTTATATGGCACCGACGCCGGCGACGCAGGCGCAGACCTACAAGGCGGACGACATCGTCAAGCATTTCGGCCCGGCGATGGCAGCGCCGCCGGTCAGCGCGACCCGCGGGCTGTGCATCGGCACGGAAGCCGATTGCAGCCGGGCGGGGCACGCGGTGAAGCCGGCCGCGATCGCGGCCTTCGACCTGGTGGTGCGCTTCAAGTACAATTCCGATGTGCTGGAGCCGGACGCCCGGGCCAATCTGGACGAGTTCGCCAAGGCCCTGAAGACGCCGCAGCTCGGCACCAGCCGCTTCCTCGTCGAGGGCCATACCGATGCGGTCGGCTCGCCCTCCTACAATCTCGATCTCTCCGCCCGCCGCGCCCAGGCGGTGGTGCGCTATCTGCAGGAGCGCGGCGTCGACACCGCCAAGCTTGAGGCGCGCGGCTATGGCGAGACCAAGCCGGTGGTGGCGGACCGCTTCGCCGGCGAGAACCGCCGGGTCGAGACCCGCCTGAAGAGCGATTGACGAGGCCGGCCGGCCGTCTCCGCGGAGGCTGCCGGCGGCGAGGCCTGTGCATGCGTAACCGGTGGGGGCGATGGCGTCTTTGAATTTTGCGGCGTATGCGAGCGCCATCTCCGACGCCGATCCCTGCGGGCCGGATCTCGAGGACGATCCCGAGTTCATGAACGTCACGGCGCGGCTCGAGGTCGCGCTGCCGGCGCAGTATTTCCGGCGCGACGACGAGGGCCGGCAGGTCGCGTTCGACCGCAGCGGTATCGAGTTCCCGGCCGCCTTCTCCGATCTCGGCAAGCTGCTGGAGCGCTCGCGCGACCTGAGGCTGTTCGTGCTGGCCGGCAAGCTCGCCATTCTCAACCGGGACGTGCCGGGTTTCGCCGCATGCCTAACGACCATCGCCACGCTCCTCTCCGAGCAGTGGGAGACGGTGCATCCGCGGGCGCAGGACGGCGACCAGATCATGCGCGAGGTGGCGCTGCAGAGCCTGGACGAGCTGCCGACCGTGGTGCTGCCTCTCCAGCACGCGCCGCTCTTCGTGAGCCGGCGCATCGGGCCCTTCGCCTTCCGCAGCCAGCTCGTCGCCACCGGCGAGACCAGGCTCGTCGAGGGCGAGCAGCATCCCGACGCCGGCGCGATCCAGGCGGCACTCGGCGACACCGATATCGATGAGCTGACCGCGACGCTCGCGCGCATCCGCGCGATCGCGGACGCTCTTGCCGGCATCCGCGCGATCTGGCTGGAGAGGGTGGGGGCCGATCATTCGCTCAGCTTTCCGCGCCTCTCGGCGCTCGTCGATCAGATCGTCGCCTTCCTCGATGGCGCGGTGGCGCGGCGCGTGCCCGGCCACCAGGCGATGCCGGTGCTTCAGGCGGCGCCGGGCGAGGCCGCTCCGGCAGGCAGTTCCAGTGTCGCGCCGGGCAGTTGCGGCAACATCCTTCAAGTGAAGGATACGCTGGCTGCCTGCCTCGGCTACTTTCGCCGCATGGAGCCTTCCAGCCCGGCGGTTCTCCTGATCGGCCAGGCGCAGCAACTGATCGGCAAGTCGTTGATCGAGGTCATTCAGATCATGTTCCCCGAGCATTTCGGGCAGGCCGTTCTGGAGATCGGCGACCGGCCGCGCTTCCGCCTGCCGCTGGAGCGGCTGAGCGCGCCGGAGGACCAGGCGTCGGAGGAGGGCTACGGCGACGACTCCTACGCGGCCTCCGAGGATGAAACCTATGACGATGCTTCGGAGGAGGCCGGCGAGGCGGAGGAGGGCAGCGAATTTGGCGGGTCCGACCCCGATGCGCCAGAGGCGGGAGAGACGCCTCAGGCCGCGCCGGCGCTCCAGGTCTCGACGCGGGCCGAGGCCGTGGCGGGGATGAGGGCGGTCGCCGCCTTCTATCGCCAGGTCGAGCCCTCGCACCCGACGCCGCTGCTGATGGACAAGGCCTGCGCGCTGGCGCAGCGGGACTTCCTGGCGCTGCTGGGCGACATCCTGCCCGACGTCACGCTGATGCCCGACGCCGACGGTTAGGAGATTTTCCGGTATTGGACTTGAACCGACTTCGGGTCAGGCGCGACTATATCGGTAGAAGGCAAGAACGGTTACGGTGTCACGTTACGTCGGCGTGACGCATTCGCAGAGGGGCTGCTACCATGGCCGGAGATTCAGGTCAGAAGTTCATTCGCCGCAACAGGCCGCCGCGGGTCCACATCACCTATGAGGATCCCTACAACGCCGAGCAGAAGATCGAGCTTCCCTTCGTCATGGGGGTGATGGCCGATCTCTCGGGCAATGCCGCCGGTGTCGAGAAGCCGGAGATCTCGCAGCGCAAGTTCCTCGACTTCGACATGGACAATTTCGACCAGCGCATGGGCGCCATCCAGCCGGGTGTTGCCTTCGCTGTCCCCAACAAGCTGGGCGATGGCGGCGACAAGCTCTCGGTCGCGCTGAAGTTCTCGAAGTTCGACGATTTCAACCCGGCCGCCGTCGCCCGGCAGATCCCGGCGATGGCCAAGCTGCTGGAGGCGCGCGAGCAGCTCGCCAATCTGGTGCGCTTCATGGACGGCAAGATGGCCGCCAGCGACCAGATCAAGGCGCTGCTGGCCGACCCCCAGCTGATGGCGGCGCTGAAGGACAGGCTTGGTGACAAGCCTTCCGACGGTACCCCGGCCGAAGAGACGAAGTGAGCGAGGCGGCAATGGCAGCGGAAGCACAATCCCAGCAGCCCGGCGCGGTCACCGAGACCCGCGACGTCGAGGAATTCGCCTCGGTCCTGAAGCAGAGCTTCAAGCCCAAGACCGAGCGCGCCGCGACCGAGGTCGAGGCCGGCATCGCCACCTTGGTCAACCAGGCGCTCGCGGACTCGACGCTGATCAAGAACGACGTGCTCGACACGATCGAGGAGATGATCGCGCGGCTCGACGCCAAGCTGACCGAGCAGATGAACGAGGTGCTGCATGCGCCGGAGTTCCAGAAGATCGAGAGCGCCTGGCGCGGGCTGAACTACCTGGTCTTCAATTCGGAGACCGACGCGCAGCTCAAGATCAAGGTGATGAACGTCTCGAAGAACGAGCTGTATCGGAACCTGAAGACCTATCCCGGCGCGCGTTGGGACCAGAGCCCGCTGTTCAAGCAGGTCTATGAGCAGGAGTTCGGACAGCTCGGCGGCCAGCCCTTCGGCTGCCTGGTCGGCGACTACCACTTCAGCCATGTGCCGACGGACGTGCAGCTGCTGCGCGATCTCTCCAAGGTGGCGGCGGCGGCCCATGCGCCCTTCTTCGCCGGTGCGGATCCGACCCTGATGGGGATGGACACCTGGACCGAACTGTCCAACCCGCGCGATCTCGGCAAGGTCTTCGACACGCCCGATTACGCGGCCTGGAAGGGTCTGCGCGACGCGGCCGACTCCCGCTATGTCGGCCTGTGTCTGCCGCGGGTGCTGTCGCGGGTTCCCTACGGCGCCAAGTCGGAGCCGGTCGAGGAGTTCGCCTTCGAGGAGGACACCGACGGGCACAAGGGCGAGAAATACGCCTGGATGAACGCGGCCTATGCGATGGCCGTGAACATCAACCGCGCCTACAAGGAATATGGCTGGTGCACGCGCATCCGCGGGGTGCAGTCGGGCGGCGAGGTGCTGAACCTGCCGACCCACACCTTCCCGACCGATGATGGCGGCGTCGACCTGAAGTGCCCGACCGAGATCGCGATCAGCGACCGGCGCGAGGCGGAGCTGGCCAAGTCCGGCCTGATCCCGCTGATCCATCGGAAGAACACCGACAAGGCGGCCTTCATCGGCGCCCAGTCGCTGTACAAGCCCAAGAGCTTCTCGGGTCCCGACGGCGTCGCGGCGACGGCTTCCGACAATCTGTCGGCGCGGCTGCCCTACATGTTCGCGGTCTCGCGCTTCGCGCACTACCTGAAGTGCATGGTTCGCGACAAGATCGGTTCCTACAAGGAAAAGGAACCGCTGCGGCGCTGGCTGCAGGAGTGGATCACCGACTATGTCGACGGCGATCCGGTCAATTCCAGCGAAGAGACGAAGGCGCGGCGCCCGCTCTCCGATGCGCGCATCGACGTCTTCGAGGACGAGGAGAACCCCGGCTACTACTCGGCCAAGTTCTATCTCCGGCCGCATTTCCAGCTCGAGGGCATGGATATCGGCCTGAGCCTGGTCTCACGACTGCCAGCTCCCAAGACGTGACCGCCCAGACGTGACCGTCGCCTGACCAGCAGGTGACCTCAGTCCAGAAGCTTCCAGGCGCCCGTGTCCTTCGCGACCGGGCGCACAGGAGAACTGCGTCCAGTATCCGGGTTTTGCGACCGAATTTTCAGTCCCTTCACACCAGAGGAGATCATCATCATGGCTAGCGACTTCCTTCTCGAGATCGACGGCATCAAGGGCGAAAGCCAGGACTCCAAGCACAAGGACACGATCGAGGTCGATTCCTTCTCCTGGGGCGTCAGCAATGCCGGCACCCATGCGAGCGGCCAGGGCGGCGGCGCCGGCAAGGCCAATTTCCAGGACATCCACTCTCACCGCGTCCGTCGGCAAGGCCTCGGCGAACCTGGCGCTGTCCTGCGCCACCGGCAAGCACATCACCAAGGCGGTGCTCTACGTCCGCAAGCAGGGCGAGAACCAGCAGGACTACTACGTCCTGACCCTCGAGGACCTGCTGGTGTCGAGCTACCAGTCCGGCGACGCCGCGGGCGGCACCACGATCCCGACCGACCAGTTCTCGCTGAACTTCGCCAAGATCAAGTACGAGTACAAGCCGCAGAAGAAGGACGGCTCGCTCGACGCTCCGGTCACGATGACCTGGGACCTGAAGCAGAACAAGAAGTGAGCCTTCGCCGGCGCCGCTCCGGCGGCGTCGGCTCCGGGCCGGACGATGGCCGTTGCGGGGGAGCGCCGCGACGGCCATCGTGCTTGCCGGGCCGATCGGGACGGGGAAGCGGGAGCGACGACGAGTGCGGGGTCCGGCGAACGGCACATTGACGAAGAAGCGGCTGCGCCCGCCCCTGATGTTCGCCTTTCGCGAGGCGCATCAGGAGAAGGACGCAATGGTCGCGCTCGACCTGCGCGACGCCGGCGGCGAGCGCGTCATCGCCAACCGGCGTGCGGCGCCGCGCGCCGCCATCACCGAGCCCAAGCTGCGGCGCGAGATCGCCATCGATCTCGACGCGCTGGTGAACACGGTCAACCTCGCCTCCTCGGTCGACCTGTCGCAGCACGAGCATGTCCGGCGCTCGATCCTCAATCACGGCCTTCCGGACCTGGCCAGCCGCTCCATCGACGAGCACCGGGTCGATCTCATCGCCAAGGACATGGCGGCGGCGCTGGTCGGCTACGAGCCCCGGCTGATCCGCGGTTCGATCCAGGTCGAGCGCGACCATTCGCTCGACCGTGCGGAACTGAAGGTGCGGTTCCTGGTGCGGGCGGATCTCAACTGCGAGCCGCTGAACGTGCCGGTCGAATTCGTGGCCGATCTCGAGCTCGACACCGGCAAGATGGCGATCAGGAGCCGCTAGGCGATGCATCAGGAGTTCCTCGACGCCTATAACCAAGAGCTCCGCCTCTTCATGGAGCACACGAAGGAATTCGCGGAAGAGTATCCGGGAATTGCCGAACGTCTGGGTGGGCTCGTCGGGGACCGGATGGACCCGATGGTGGCGGGGCTGCTGGAGGGGGCAGCCTTCCTCGCGGCGCGGGTGCAGCTCAAGCTCAAGCACGAGTTCCCGGAATTCACCAACAACCTGCTCGAGCAGCTCGTCCCGAACTATCTGGCGCCGACGCCGTCGGCTGTGCTCGCCGGCATCCGGCCGCCCTTTTCCGACCCCGGCCTGCGCGACGGGCTGACGATCCCGCGCGGCTCCTATATCGACGCCACCTATCTCGAGCGCGAGCGCCGCGTGGCCTGTCGCTACCGGCTGGGGACGGAGGTGGCGCTCTGGCCCTTCGACGTCGCGGCTGCCGAATACATCCCCGCGCCGGGCCCGCTGCAGGCGCTCGGGCTTTCGACCGACCACCGCGTCCTGTCGGGCCTGCGGCTGACGCTGACGCACCGGACGAGCGCCGATCCCGAGCAGGAGCCCACGGCGGCGCAGGCGCTCAAGACGCCGACGAGCTGGTTCGCCGGCTGCCGCTGCAAGGAGCTGACCGTCCACCTGCTCGGAGCGGAGGCGGATGCGGTGGCGCTCTACGAGCAGCTCTTCGGCGACTGCGTCGGCATCTACTTCCGCCATCTCGACGCGTTCGGCGATCCCGTCATCACGCCTGCCGACGGGGTCGCGCTGGAGCAGCTCGGCTTCGCCGAGGACGAGGCGCTTTTGCCGGCCGATACCCGCGTTTTCCGCGGCTTCGACCTGCTGCGCGAGATGTTCTGGTTCCCGCGCAAATTCCTCGGCTTCCGGCTCGCCGGGCTGGCGCGGATCATGCCGAAGCTAACGGCGAAGACGGTCGACGTCATCTTCGTCTTTGACGAGGTCAATACGCGGCTGGCGGCGGCCGTTCAGAAGCCGATGTTCGCGCTGTATGCGGCGCCCGCGATCAACCTCTTCGAGAAGACGCTGGACCGCGTGCCGGTGCGGACCAACCAGCACGAGTTCCATGTCGTGCCCGATCGCAGCCGCCCGCTCGACTACGAGCCCCACAGCCTTCTCTCGGTTCACGCGCATTACGCCGGGGGGCGCGAGAAGCAGCCGGTCCATCCGCTCTATTCCTCGCCGGAAGGGGCGTCGCCGACCCATGGCCTGCTCTACACCCAGCGCCGGCTGCCGCGGCGGCGCTCCGTCGCCGAGCGCCGGCTCGGCCGGGCCTCGGACTACACCGGCACGGACATGTTCATCTCGCTGGTCGAGCCGGCGGGCGTCACCGACAGCGTCTCGGTGGCGGAGCTGAGCCTGCGCGCGCTCTGCTCGAACCGGCACCTCCCGGAGCACCTGCCGACCGGCGAGGGCGGGGCCGATTTCCGGCTGATCGACAATGTCGCGCTCGACGTTGCCTGCCTCTCGGGGCCGACCCCGCCGCGCGAACCGGTCGTCTCGCAATTGCGACTGCGCTCGGAGACGGCCAGCACCGGCGTGGTCACCTGGCGGCTGATCAATATGCTCAGCCTGAACCATCTCGGCCTCGTCCAGCGCGGCGCCGGCCAGAACGGCGAGGCGCTGCGGGAATTGCTCTCGCTCTTCGCCGACCTCGCCGACAGTGCCACCGAGCGGCGCATTCGCGGCATCAAGAGCGTCGACAGCCGCCCCGTCGTGCGGCGCTTTCCGCAGCGCGCGGGGACGGGGGCGGCGAGGGGGCTCGAGATCACGGTGGTCCTCGACGAGAAGGCTTTCGAGGGTTCGGGCGTCTTCCTGCTCGGCGCTGTGCTCGACCGGTTCTTCGCCGAATATGCGGCGATGAACCACTTTACCCAGACGGTGATCCGCACGGTCGAGCGCGGCGAGGTGATGCGCTGGCCGCCCCGCGCCGGATCGAGGCGCATCCTGTGAGCGAGGACCTCCCCCTCCAGCGCGAGCCGAGCTATGCGGAGCGGCTCCAGGAGGAGCCCTGGCGCTTCGACTTCTTCGCCGTGTTGAGACGGCTGGAACGCAGCTTCCCGGAGCGGCCGCGCATCGGCGACGTGCCGGCGCGGCGGGACGAATATGTCGCCCTGGGCGAACAGGCCTTCCTCGATTTCGCGGCCTCGACCATTGCAGAAGCCGATCGCGACGGGCAGGGGCGCTTGCGCCTCTTCGTCAAGTTTCTCGGCCTGCTCGGGCCGCAGGGCGCGCTGCCGCTGGCGACGACGGAAGAGAGCTACCACTGGCAGCTCGCGCGCGACGACGCCTTTCCCCGCTTCCTCGACATCTTCAACCACCGCTTCCTGCAGCTGTTCTTCCGGGCCTGGGCGGATTCCCGGCCCGTGGCGCAGCACGACCGGCCGGAACGGGACCGTTTCGCGGCCTATGTCGGCAGCCAAATCGGGCTGGGATCGGCGCCCTATTTCAAGCGCGACAGCGTGCCCGATGCCGAGAAGCTCGCTCATGCCGGGCTGATCGGGGCGCAGGCGAAGTCGGCCTCGCGGCTGCGCGGGCTCTTGGCCGGGCTGTTCAAGGCCGAGGTCGAGATCGAGCAGTTCGTCGGCATGCGCCTCGTCTTCGATCCGGCCGACCGGACGCGGCTCGGCAGTCGGCACTGCACGCTGGGCGGCGACGCGCTGCTCGGCGCCAGCGTCTACAGCGTCGAGGACAAGTTCCGCGTCTGCATCGTCGCGCGCAGCCTGGATGAATTCTCGCGCTTCCTGCCGAGCGGCGACCGCTGCGAGAAGCTGGCGGACGCGGTCTTCTTCCATCTCGGTGAGGGTCTCGAATGGGATGTCGAGCTCGCCCTGCCTGTCGGCGAGGTCAAGCCCGCTCGGCTCGGCCGGTTCGGCCAGCTCGGCTGGACGAGCTGGATGGCGCCCAACTGGGATGCCCCGCCCGGCACGCTGCGCCGCGACGCCCGTTTCCACCCGGCCGAGCGCCTGCGCGAGCAACGCAGCCGGGCGCGTTCAAACCCCGATACCCGTACATCCTGACGCCCGAGGAGACCATCATGGCCGACATCAGTCTCGAAGCCGTCACAGGCAAGCTCAACCGGGTCGGCTACGAGGCCTTCATCCAGGCGCTGCGGCAGGCGAAGGGCGCGGGCAACCGCAATGTCGAGCTGGCGCACTGGCTGGCGCAGATCCTGCTGCGGCCTGCCACCGATATCGGCCTGACGGCACAGCATTATCGCCTCGACATGGGCAAGCTCGCCGCCGATATCGGCGGCGTCATCGAGGGCTTCCGCAAGAACGAGACGGAGATGCCCGGCGTCGCGAACAGCATCGTCGACGGGCTCGACCGCGGCTGGCACTACGCGACGCTGTTCTTCGGCGAGACGCAGATCCGCACCGGCCATGTGCTGGTCGCGATCCTGAAGTCGAACGATCTGCGCCGCGCCCTGACCGGCATCTCGAAGGAGTTCGGCAAGATCCCGGTCGACGAGCTTGCCGCCGGCCACGCCAAGATCTGGGAGGCCTCGGAGGAGGAGAACCTGCGGCCGATGGACGGCTCGGGCCTGCGCGCGGCGGGCACGCCCGGCGCCGAACAGGCCGAGGGTGCAAAGGGGACGACCGCGCTCGACCGCTTCTCGCAGGACCTCACGGCCAAGGCCCGCACGGGGACGATGGACCCGATCCTCGGCCGCGACGACGAGATCCGCCAGGTCATCGACGTGCTGATGCGCAGGCGCCAGAACAACCCGATCCTCACCGGCGAGGCCGGCGTCGGCAAAACCGCGATCGCCGAGGGTTTCGCCCAGCGCGTCGCGTCCGGCGATGTACCTCCGCCCCTTAAGGGCGTGCGCGTCTGCGCGCTCGACATCGGCCTCATGCAGGCGGGCGCCTCGATGAAGGGCGAGTTCGAGCAGAGGCTGCGCTCCGTCATCGACGAGGTGCAGTCCTCTCCGACGCCAGTGATCCTGTTCATCGACGAGGCGCATACGCTGATCGGCGCCGGCGGGGCGGCCGGCACGGGCGATGCCGCCAATCTGCTCAAGCCCGCGCTGGCGCGCGGCACGCTGCGGACCATCGCCGCGACGACATGGTCGGAATACCGGCAGTATTTTGAGAAGGACCCGGCGCTGACCCGGCGTTTCCAGCCGGTCAATGTCGACGAGCCGGACGTGGCGCGCTGCTGCACCATGCTGCGGGGGCTGATCGGCCCGATGGAGAAGCACCACAAGGTGCGCATTTCGGATGCGGCGATCGTCGCCGCGGTGACGCTGTCGCATCGCTACATCCCGGCGCGGCAATTGCCCGACAAGGCGGTGAGCCTGCTCGACACGGCCTGCGCCCGCGTCGCGATCAGCCAGACCGCGACGCCCGCGGCGATCGAGGATGCGCGCGTCGGCATCGCTGCGCTGGCGCAGGAGAAGGCGGCGCTGACGGCCGACCAGGATCTCGGCGGCGACACCGCCAAGCGCCTGGCCGAGATCGAGGTTGAGACCGCCGAAGGCCAGAGCAAGCTCGCCACGCTGGAGGCCGCCTGGGCGAGCGAGCTCGCCATCGTCGAGGAGATCAAGGCGCTGCGGGCGAAGCTCGCCGAGACGGCTGCCGCCGCCGCCGATCCCAAGGCCGACGTCGCCCAGCAGGTCGCGGCCGAGGAGGCCGGCGCCGAGGCACCGCTCGCCACCGTGCCGGACCCGGCCGAGACGCCGGACCCGGCCGTGGCGCGCGAGGCGCTGGCGGCGAAATTCGCGGCGCTGGCGGAGATCGATCCGGCGCAGCGCATGATCTACGCCCATGTCGACGAGCAGTCGGTCGCCTCGGTCGTCTCCGACTGGACCGGGATTCCCGTCGGCCGGATGGTCGCCGACGAGATCGAGACCGTGCTGAAGCTGGCGGAGACGCTGAACAAGCGTGTCGTCGGTCAGGATCACGGGCTGGCGATGATCGCGCGGCGCATCGAGACCAACCGCGCCAAGCTCGACAACCCCAACAAGCCGATCGGCGTGTTCATGCTCTGCGGCCCGTCGGGCGTCGGCAAGACCGAGACGGCGCTGGCGCTGGCCGAGCAGCTCTATGGCGGCGAGCAGAACGTCATCACCATCAACATGAGCGAGTTCCAGGAGGCGCACACCGTCTCGACGCTGAAGGGCGCGCCTCCCGGCTATGTCGGCTATGGCGAGGGCGGGCGGCTGACCGAGGCCGTGCGGCGCAAACCCTATTCGGTCGTCCTGCTCGACGAGATCGAGAAGGCGCATCCGGACGTCCACGAGCTGTTCTTCCAGGTCTTCGACAAGGGCGTGATGGAGGACGGGACCGGCCGGCGCATCGACTTCAAGAACACGCTGATCATCCTGACCTCGAATGTCGGCACCGACGAGATCATGGCGATGGCCTCCGACCCGGGGCAGCGCGCCGACCCGGAGTTGATCGCCGTGGCGCTGCGGCCGGCACTGCTCAAGGTGTTCCCGCCGGCCCTGATCGGGCGCCTGGTGACGATCCCCTACTACCCGCTCTCGCCGGATATGCTGGGCGGCATCGTGCGGCTCCAGCTCGGCCGCATCGGCAAGCGCATCGCCGAGAACCACAGCGCCGCCTTCGTCTTTGACGACGCGGTGGTCGCGCACATCGTGGCGCAGTGCAACGACCCCGATTCCGGCGGGCGCATGATCGACAACATCGTCACCAACTCGATGCTGCCGGCGCTCTCGCGCGCGATCCTCGGCCTCCAACTCGAGAAGAAGCCGCTGACGGAGGCGAAGGTTTCGGTCGAGAACGGCGCCTTCGCCTACGCCGTGTCGTGAGCGGGTTCCGCGCCGGCTCTGGCCCGGTCGCGAGCGATCGTGAAAGTGCGCTATCGTCCCTGGTGGCAGAGCATCGGCAGGGAGAGGGCGGCGGATGTTGCAACCAGCGCGGCTGAAGAGCCGGCCGGGCTCCGAAGGCAGGGGCGAGCGGCTGCACGAAGCGTCGGATGGCTCGGCGCCCCGGCGCCGCAGACCCTCGCGCGTGGGGCGGCTCGGTCGCATCCTGGTTCTGCTGCTCGCGCTCTGCGGCACCGTCTGGGCCGGCGTCGCGACCTGGCTGCTCTATCGCGAGAAGGCGGTCGTGGCCGCGTTGCAGCAGGAGCAGCAGGTCCTCCAGGCGAGCTATGACGAACGGATGCGGGCGCTGACGCGCCGGCTCGTGAGTTCGATCGCGACGCAGCGGGCGCCGGGGGCGGCCCCGCGGGAGGGCGGAGCGGACGACCAGCTTGCCGACCTGATCGCGCGGCAGATCGAGCTCGAGGCAAGGCAGAACCTGCTGGGCACGTTGACGGGCCAGGCGGTCGCGCCCGTGCTGCCCAACAGCGGCGCCCAGGCGCCGGGCGGGCCCGGTGGGCTCGCGGCTGCCGATCCGTTCCAGGGCAATATCCTCGAGCGCATCAACCCGGCGGTCGTCGCCCCGCAGAAAAGGCTGGCGGCCGCGGCGATGCGGGCCGAGGAAGCGATGCCGCTCCCCGAGCGCGTGGCGCTGCTGCAGCAGTCGCTCGACCGGATCGACCAGGCGCAGGGGCAGCAGGTCTCGGCGCTGGGTCTGCGCCTCGCGGGGCGTGTGCAGGAGGTTAGGGCGGCGCTGGCCGATCTCGGGCTCGATGTCGGCAAGGTCCGGCTGCCGCCAGTGCGGCAGGCGATGGGCGGGCCGCTGATCCCGCTCTCCGTGACCATGCGCGCCGGCAGCTTCGAGCATCGCGTGCTGCAGCTCGGCGAGGCGCAGGCGAGTTTCGGGCGCTGGCGCGAGCTGGCGCAGATCGTGCCGCTGCGCCGCCCGCTCGAGGGCGACGACAGCACGACCAGCAATTTCGGCATGCGCACCGACCCCTTCACCGGCGCGGCGGCGATGCATTCGGGCATGGATTTCCGCGGCGAGACCGGCACGCCGATCCGCGCCACCGGCGCCGGCAAGGTGCTGCGGGCCGAGCTCGCAGGCGGCTACGGCAATCTGGTCGAACTCGACCACGGCAACGGGCTCACGACCCGCTATGGCGCATCTCAGCGCCTTCGACGTGAAGCCGGACCAGATCGTGCCGCCGGGCGCGATCATCGGCCGGCTCGGCTCCACCGGGCGCTCGACAGGGCCGCATCTGCATTACGAGACGCGATTGGTGGGCGAGGCGACGAACCCGCTGAAGTTCATCGAAATCGGCAGCCGCCTGTCGCAGCCTTCGCTGCCGCCGGGGGTGCGGTAGCTGGAGCGTCCGTCATTGCGAGCGTAGCGAAGCAATCCAGAAGGGCGCACTCGACGTCCCCTGGATTGCTTCGCTACGCTCGCAATGACGGGAGGCGTCAGCCGTTTGCCGCCGCCTCGGCCATGAAGGCCTCCAGCGCCTCCTGCTCGGCCGCCGAGAGGCGCAGGCCGAGCTTGCTGCGGCGCCAGAGCACGTCTGCGGCCTGCTTGGCCCATTCCGCGCGCATGAGGTAGCGGACCTCGCATTCGTAGAGATCGGCACCGAAATGGCGACCGAGATCGGCCTCATGGGCCGCGCCTAGCAGGATCTCGCGTGCCCTGGTGCCATAGGCCCGCACCAGCCGCGCGATGATCGCGCGGGCGAGCCAGGGATGGGCGGCGGCCAGCGCGTCGACCTGGGCCTCGTAGCCCTCGACCGGGAAATCGCCGCCCGGCAGCGTGCCGGTGACCGTCCAGGTCGGGCGCGCCGCCCAGGCGGCATGGGGGCCGAGCTTCTCCAGCGCGGATTCGGCGAGGCGGCGATATGTCGTGATCTTGCCGCCGAAGACCGAGAGCAGCGGCGCCTGGCCCTGCGGCGCGTCGAGCGTCAGGACATAGTCGCGCGTCGCCTCCTGCGCCTTGCTGGCACCGTCGTCATAGAGCGGGCGCACGCCGGAATAGGTCCAGACCACGGAGGCCGGGGTCACCGGCTCGCGGAAATACTCGCTCGCCGCGGCGCAGAGATAGTCGATCTCCTCGGGCGTCGCCTTCGCATCCGACGGATTGCCGCGATAATCGCGATCGGTCGTGCCGATCAGGGTGAAGTCACGCTCATAGGGGATCGCGAAGATGATGCGGCCGTCGGCATTCTGGAAGATGTAGCAGCGGTCGTGCTCGTAGAGCCGGGGCACGACGATATGGCTGCCCTGGACCATGCGCACGGCGGCCTTGGTGTTGGAGCGGACGACCCCGCCGAGCACATCGCCGACCCAGGGGCCGGCCGCATTGACCAGCGCCTTCGCCAGCACGCTGTGGCGGGTGCCGTTGGTCTCCGCGGTGATGCGCCAGACACCGCCCTCGCGATCGGCCGAGACGACGCGGCTGCGGGTGTGGATCGCGGCGCCCTTCGCGGCGGCGTCCATCGCGTTGAGCACGACGAGGCGCGAATCCTCGACCCAGCAATCGGAGTATTCGAAGGCGGTGGCGCCATTGTCCTTGAGCGGCCGGCCGGCGGTGTCCCGCGAGAGGTCGAGGGTGCGCGTCGCCGGCAGTTTCTTGCGGCCGCCGATGTGGTCGTAGAGGAACAGGCCCAGCCGCAGCAGCCAGGCCGGGCGCAGCCCCTGGTGGTGCGGCAACACGAAGCGCAGCGGCCAGATGATGTGCGGGGCGATGGCCCAGAGCCGCTCGCGCTCCATCAGCGCCTCGCGCACGAGCCGGAACTCGTAATGCTCGAGATAGCGCAGACCGCCATGGATCAGCTTGGTCGAGGCCGAGGAGGTCGCGCTGGCAAGATCGTCCTTCTCGAAGAGGACGACGGAGGCGCCGCGCCCCGCTGCGTCGCGGGCGATGCCGCAGCCATTGATGCCGCCGCCGATGACAGCGAGGTCGTAGGTGGTTTCAGTCTGCGTCATTCCGGTCTCAGGCCTTGAAGATGGTCTCACCCGTCAACCCGTGGCGGGCGCAGGCGTTGCGCGTGTCGACGACAAGTTTTGCATGGGCGGCGACCAGCGCGTAGTCGACGTCGTCATGGTCGGTGGCGATCAGCACCGCGTCGAAGCCGGCGATCGTCTGCGCCGTCAGCGGCGTGCTCGGGCGGGCGGCCAGCGCACCGTGCCTGCGGCTCTTGCGGATCGCCGGGATATGGGGGTCGTGATAGGCGGCCTGAGCGCCGCGGGCTTCGATCAGCTCGATCAGCTTGAGGGCCGGGCTCTCGCGCATGTCCTCGACATTCTTCTTGTAGGCGAGGCCGAGCACGAGGATGCGCGCGCCGCTGAAGCTGCGGCCGAGCTGGCGGTCGACCAGTTCCGCCAGACGATCGACGACGCGATAGGGCATCTCGGTGTTGATCTGGCCGGCGAGCTCGATGAAGCGCGTGGCGATGTCGAATTCGCGCGCCTTCCAGGTCAAATAGAAGGGGTCGATCGGGATGCAGTGCCCGCCGAGGCCGGGGCCCGGATAGAACGGCATGAAGCCGAAGGGCTTGGTCTTGGCGGCGTCGATCACCTCCCAGATGTCGATGCCCATGGCGGCATAGACCTGCTTGAGCTCGTTCACGAGGGCGATGTTGACGGCGCGGAAGATGTTTTCGGTCAGCTTCACCGCCTCGGCGGTGCCGGTCGAGGAGACGGGCACGGTCCTGACGACGAGGGCGGCATAGAGTGCATCGGCCATGGCGAGCGCCGAGGCGCCGTCGCCGCCGACGACTTTCGGAATATCGGAGGTGCCGAACTGGGCGTTGCCAGGGTCCTCGCGCTCGGGCGAATAGGCGAGGAAGAAATCCTTGCCGCTGCTCAGGCCCGAGGCCTCTTCCAGGATCGGCCGCATCAGTTCGTCGGTTGTGCCCGGATAGGTCGTCGATTCCAGCACGATGAGCTGGCCGGGACGCAGGCGCCGGCCGATCGCCCGCGTGGTCTGCTCGACATAGGAGAGATCGGGCTCGCGCTGGCGCGAGAGCGGCGTGGGTACGCAGATCAGCAGCGCATCGGGCTCGGAGAGCCGGTCGAAATCGGTCGTCGCCTCGAAGCGGCCTTCCGCGAGACCGGTGACGATCAGCTCCATCGGGATGTGCTTGATGGTCTCGCGACCGGCATTGATCTGGTCGACGCGGGCCTGGTCGATGTCGAAGCCGATGACGCGGATGCCCTGGCGCAAGGCGGCCAGCGCCAGCGGGATGCCGACATAGCCGAGCCCGATGACGCCGATCGCCACCGAGCGGTCGCGGACCTTCCCGACGAAATCCTGCGCGACATCAGCCAAATCCTGCACTCTCGCCTCCGGTTCGTGCGGAGCCGGCGCCTGCTCGAAACGGCGCGCCGGCCAGCCCGCGGTCCTTGCCGAGATCACCCTGTCTGTCAACGCGACCCAGCGCCCGGCGACGGTTACGCCCGGCTTGCGCCGCAGCCGCCGCAGCGCTCAGATGCGCGCGAAGCGCCCGACGCCCACACGCCGTCGCGGCGACCCACCGGATCCCGAACCGCCATGACCGTCACCGATATCGCGACGCGGACCTACAACCATGGCTGGCGGCTCGATCCGATCATCCGCAGCCTGCTCGACACGGATTTCTACAAGCTGCTGATGCTGCAGATGATCCGTGCCTTCCATCCGCAGGTGGAGGTCACCTTCTCGCTGATCAACCGCTCGAAGCACATCCGCCTCGCGGACATCGTCGACGAGGCGGAGCTGCGCGCGCAGCTGGACCATGCCCGCTCCGTGCGCTTCACCAAGAAGGAACTGATCTGGCTCGCCGGCAACTCGTTCTACGGCAAGAGGCAGATGTTCTCGCCGGAGTTCCTGGCCTGGCTCGCGGATTTCCAGCTGCCGGACTACGAGCTGCGCCAGGTCGACGGGCAGTACGAGCTGCATTTCGAGGGGCCGTGGACCCACACGACGATGTGGGAGGTGCCGGCGCTGGCGATCATCAACGAGTTGCGGGCGCGGCGCGTCATGGTCGGGCAGAAGCGGTTTGCGCTCGATGTGCTCTATGCCCGCGCCAAGGCGAAGATGTGGGACAAGGTCGAGCGGCTGCAGGCGCTGCCGAACCTCCGGCTCTCCGATTTCGGCACGCGGCGCCGCCATGGCCATCTCTGGCAGCGCTGGTGCGTCGAGGCGCTGAAGGAGGGGCTGGGGCCGAAGTTCAGCGGTACCTCGAACGTCCTGCTGGCGATGGACGGCGATCTCGAGGCGATCGGCACCAACGCGCATGAGCTGCCGATGGTGCTGGCGGCGCTCGCCGAGAGCGACGCGGAGCTGCTGCGCGCGCCCTACCGCGTGCTCGACGAGTGGCGCCAGGTCTATGGCGGCAACCTGCTGATCGCCCTGCCGGACGCCTTCGGGACCACCGGCTTCCTGCGCCACGCGCCCGACTGGGTCGCGGACTGGACCGGCTTTCGCCCGGATTCGGCGCCGCCGATCGAGGCGGGCGAAGCGATCATGGCCTGGTGGCAGGCGAGGGGGCGCGACCCGAAGGAGAAGCTCTTGGTCTTCTCCGACGGGCTCGACGTCGACGCGATCGAGCGGGTCTACCGGCATTTCGATGGCAAGGTGCGCATGGCCTTCGGCTGGGGCACCGACCTCACCAACGATCTCGTCGGCTGTCTGCCCGACGGCTCGCGGGCGCTCGACCCGATGTCGCTGGTCTGCAAGGTCACCAAGGCGAACGGGCGCCCGGCGGTGAAGCTCTCCGACAATCCCGAGAAGGTCTCGGGCGATGGGGAGGCGGTGGCGCGCTATCGGCGCGTGTTCGGAATTTAATTGACTTAATGTCCATGAATTCTGTTGCCGTTATGTTCTCAATGCGCGATGCTACTCGTGGGTTGGGAGGGCTCGGTACGATGCGCTCACTGATTGTATTGCTGGCGGCTGCCACCGTCCTTGCTGGAGCGGCGGTTTCATTCGCTGAATCGATCGGGCGTGACCGGCTGAACCAGGCTCGGCCTCTGAGCGAAGCCGAGATGGCGGAGCTGCTCATGGGGATGCTGAGAGGGCGCCAGGGTGTCAGCGCCGCGCGCGTGGAGGCGGGCGACGTGGTTTTCAGCGCAGCCGGCCGCGATATCAGGATGGGGCTGGCTCCGCTGAGCGCGCAGTTGAATGCCTTGCCGGACGCCAAAACTCGGCAGGCTGCTTTCGACAAGCTCACGCAACGCGTCACCGAGGCGGTCGCCGGGCAACTGCCGGTCAAGACCGAGGCAGAGCGTGCACGGTTCATCAAGGCGCTGATCCCTGTCTTGAAGAATCGATCCTATGTCGACCAGTTCACCGCCATGGTTCGCAAGAAGGGCGAGCCCAACGCGCGATTGCTGCATGTTCCTCTCGAGGGCGACATCATCGTCGCAGCGGCGCTGGACCTTCCTAAAATCACACGCTTCGTTTCAATCGGAGAGGGGGGACTCTACGGGATGAGCGATAAGGATGTGCTGCGCGCGGCCATAGACAACTGGGTCCGACGCGTCGACCGGCTCGAGATCCATGACTACGGAAAGCTGCGTTCCTTCCATTTCGGTGAGGGAGACTACAACGCCTCGATCCTGCTCCTGGAGAACCCCTGGAAAGACGTTCCGGATTTGCCGCGCAATGTCGCCATCGCCGTGCCTTCACGCGACGTCCTCGCCTTTGGAGACGCCGATGACGCCGAGGTGATCGCCGCGCTGCGGGCACTGACGAAAGCGCCGGACGGAGGCTTCCCCGTCAGCAAGCAGCTCTACAAGCTGGGCCCAAAGGGCTTCGCTGTGATGCCTTGAGCCTTAAGGCGCGGGGTTTCCGAGGTCCGCGGTGGCAAGGCGTCGAGGCGCGGAAGCAGGACATCGGCGGGGCGCGAGGTCGTCGCCAATGGCTCCGGGCCCCATCAAGTTGCAGGCCCCAATCGTGATGGCCTGTCTGCAACCAGCGCGCAAACCCCGACTTTGGGCATGCCGGGGGCTCCAATATGCTTCGTTTCTGTCTGGCGGTTGCGATCGCAGTCGTCCTGTCGGGCTGCGTGGTGCCGGAGCGGCGCCGATCGATCTCCGATGTCCGGGAGTCAAGGATTGCCGATGTGCTGGTCAAATTTCCGGCATAACGGCTGGGCGAGCCGGACAAGATCGTCTGGCCGAAGGCGGCTCCTGGCTACGCTCAACTGAAGATGCCGGTGGTTACGCGGCCCAGCCAAAGTGGTCGCGATCCGGCAGGGGCCTCCGTGCCGATCACTCCCGAGCAAGCGGAATGGGACGCCACGTTCACCGCCTTGATGCAGAGCCCGGCAGTGGCGGCTCATCTGCGCGGCACGCTGGCGGAAGGTGGTGCGCAACAGCTTCAAGAAGCGCTTCGTCGACCAGCCGGCCGGACGCCGGGCGGTGAAGCTCAAAGTCATGGTGTAAGCGCTTCACGCTCGCGGAGGGCAGGCAAATTGCTTGGCCGATGGCAATGTTGTCCTCGAGGCCGTCACCAGCCGACCTTTGAGCGAAAATCCGGAGTTCGTCGGAATTCTGGCTGCGTCGCAGGCGGTTGTGCCGGCAACTCCGATCGGCCTGGTCGTCGGTCTCGCAGCTTTGGCCGTTATAGACCTGCTTCGTGTCGATCCGGCCCAAGACGCGATCGACGACGCTTCGTTGCGCTTCTCCGGGTGGCTTCTTCGCGAGTGACCGGGCGGACAGTGCCGGCTGTGACGGCGGTCGGCGGCGCGGCCGTTCGGCCCATTGCCGCTGGCCTGCGGCTTGGCCGAGGCGGCCCCGGTCCGGCCCATGGGGCGGGGAACCTTGCATCTGCTTGCAAAACCCCCGAGTGTGACCACGCCCATCGGCTGCGGCCTGCGATCGGGCTAGCCTAGAACAATTCGCTCGCGAAAGCGTTATAGTTCGTTCGTCTGATGACTAGCGCAAGCGACGTCACGGCCCTTGCGTCACACAAGTGTTCCTGCTCTGCTGCGATCAAGACGCCTCAAGCAATAAGAGGCGCTTGAACAGGGGAGAGAGACATGACGTCTGCGAAGACCAAGGGAGAATCGCGTCGTAAGTTCCTGAAGACGTCGCTGGTCGCCACGGCCGCGACGGTCGCTGCGCCGGCGATCGCGCAGCAGGCCGGGCCGATCGCCATGCGCTGGCAGAGCACCTGGCCGTCGAAGGATATCTTCCACGAATACGCGCTCGATTTCGCCAAGAAGGTCAACGACATGACCGGCGGCGAGCTGAAGATCGAGGTGCTGCCCGCCGGCGCGGTCGTGCCGGCCTTCGGCCTGCTGGAGGCGGTGTCGAAGGGCACGCTCGACGGCGGCCATGGCGTGCTCGTCTACCACTATGGCAAGCAGACGGCGCTGGCCCTGTGGGGCTCCGGCCCGGCCTATGCCATGGACGCCAACATGCTGCTCGCCTGGCACAAATACGGTGGCGGCAAGGAACTGCTGGCCAAGCTCTACGCCTCGATCGGCGCCAATGTGCAGTCCTTCCCCTATGGACCGATGCCGACGCAGCCGCTCGGCTGGTTCAAGAAGCCGGTCACCAAGCTCGAGGACATGAAGGGGCTGAAATACCGCACCGTCGGTATCTCGATCGACATCTTCACGGCGATGGGCCTGGCGGTGAACGCGCTGCCCGGCGGCGAGATCGTCTCGGCGATGGATCGCGGCCTGCTCGACGCGGCCGAGTTCAACAACGCCAGTTCCGACCGTGTCCTCGGATTCGCCGACGTCTCGAAGGTCTGCATGCTGCAGAGCTATCACCAGAACGCCGAGCAGTTCGAGATCATGTTCAACAAGACCAAGTTCGACGCGCTGCCGGACAAGATGAAGGCGATCATCACCAACGCCGTCGAGGCCGGCTCGGCCGAGATGTCCTGGAAGGCGATCGACCGCTACTCGCAGGACTATGTCGAGCTGCAGTCCAAGGACAAGGTGCGCTTCTACAAGACGCCCGACGCGATCCTGAAGCGCCAGCTCGAGCTCTATGACGAGGTCGCGAAGAAGAAGGCGGCCGAGAACCCGCTCTTCGCCGAGATCCTGCAGTCGCAGCTCGCCTTCGCCAAGCGCGCCACGCGCTGGGAGCAGGACACGGTGGTCAGCCGCAAGATGGCCTTCGACCACTACTGGGGTCCCAACGGCGTCGCCGCCAAGCTCTGAGCCTCCCCGACATCGGCCATGGCCAGCACCTCCGGTGCCAGCCATGGCGCACGCCTGCGAGGCCTGAATGAGCGTCGAGAAAGTCCTTCTGGCCTGCGACCGCGTCAGCACCTTCTTCGGCAAGCTGGCGGCCTGGCTGATCATCGGCCTGATGCTTCTGGTCTGCGCCGAGGTGTTCAAGCGTTACATCCTGAACGCGCCGACGGCCTGGATCTTCGACGCCAGCAACATGCTCTACGGCTCGCTGTTCATGCTCTGCGGCGCCTATACGCTCGCCCAGAACGGCCATGTCAGGGGCGATTTCCTCTACAGCTCGATGAGGCCGCGTACCCAGGCGGGGCTCGATCTGGCGCTCTACATCCTGTTCTTCCTGCCGGGCATCTGCGCGCTGGTCTATGCGGGCTACGACTATGCCGGCGATTCCTGGCGCATCGGCGAGCATTCCAACGTCACCGCCGACGGGCCGCCGGTCTATCACTTCAAGACGGTGATCCCGGTCGCAGGCGCCCTCGTCCTGCTCCAGGGCGTGGCCGAGATCGTCCGCTGCATCGTCTGCCTGAAGACTGGCGTCTGGCCGGCGCGGCTCAAGGACGTCGCCGAGATCGACGTGGTCGAGGAGCAACTCGCCGCCAGCGAGCATATCGACGAGGCGACGCGGAAGGCCGCGATCGAACGCACACACAGCATCGACGAGACGGCCCGGCAGCGCGGGCTGGGCGGAGACCGGCATCCATGAGCGACCCCGCCCTCGGCCTGAGCATGCTCGGGCTCATCGTCGTCGTCATCATCCTCGGCTTCCCGACCGCCTTCACCCTGATGGGGCTGGGGATGATCTTCGGCTACGCCGCCTTCTACGACCCGACGCAGGCGTGGTACGCGAACCGCATCTTCGACCTGATGGTCCAGCGCACCTATGGCGCGATGACCAACGACGTCCTGATCTCGATCCCGCTCTTCGTCCTGATGGGCTATGTGATGGAGCGGGGCGCGCTGGTCGACAAGATGTTCTACGCCGTCCAGCTCGCCTTCCGGAACGTGCCGGCGGCGCTGGCGGTGGCGACGCTGCTGGTCTGCACCTTTTGGGGCATCGCCAGCGGCCTGGTCGGGGCGGTCGTGGTGCTGATGGGCGTCATCGCCTTCAACCCGATGCTCAAGGCCGGCTACGACGTCAGGCTCGCCTCCGGCGTGATCACAGCCGGCGGCACGCTCGGCATCCTGATCCCGCCGTCGGTGATGATCATCGTCTATGCTGCGGTGGCCGGGCAGTCGGTCGTGAAGCTCTATGCGGCTGCGATGTTCCCGGGCTTCTTCCTCGCCTTCCTCTACCTGATCTACATCGTCGGCTGGGCGCTGCTGAATCCGCGCGTGGCGCCGAAGCTGCCGCCCGAGCAGACGCAGGTTCCGGTCCCCGATTGGACCCGGGCGCTCGCCGAGCCGCATCGCGGCCGGGTGTTCCCGGCGCTGAGCCGCGCCCTGCTGTCGCCGAGGCGGGCGCGCGGGATCCTGCGCGACGGACAGCCCGTCACCCGCGGCGCGCTGCTGCAGGCCTGGGGCTATGCGCTGGTGCCGCTCACGCTGATCACGCTGACGCTCGCGGTCGTCTGGTGGTACGTCGTCATCCACCAGCAGGCCGGTGCGGCCGAGGCGGTGACGGCGGTCGAGCAACTGGGCACGCCCGATCTCGTGCCCGATGACGCGGGCGAGGGGAGCAAGGGACCGCCGACGGCCTTCTATCTCTGGTTCGGTGGCATCGCCTTCGGCTTTGCCGTGCTGATGGCGCGCTACTATGCGCGGATGACGGCGGAGCGGCTCGAGGTCATCCGCATGCTCACCGACGCCGTGCTGCCGCTGGGCCTGCTGACGGCAGTGGTGCTGGCGGTGATCCTGTTCGGCATCACTACGGCGACCGAATCCGCCGCCGTCGGGGCGGCCGGGGCCTTCCTGCTCGCGTTCCACGCCCGGAGCCTGAACTGGAAGCGCATCAAGGAGGCGGTGTTCCTCACCGCCAAGACGACCTCGATGGTGTGCTGGCTGTTCGTCGGTTCGGCGATCTTCTCGGCGGTGTTCGCGCTGCTCGGCGGGCAGGCCCTGCTCGAGAGCTGGGTCCTGTCGCTCGACCTGTCGCCGCTGCAGTTCATGATCCTGTCCCAGGCGATCATCTTCGTGCTCGGCTGGCCGCTGGAATGGACGGAGATCATCGTGATCTTCGTGCCGATCTTCCTGCCGATGCTGAAGCATTTCGGCATCGACCCGATCCTCTGGGGCGTGCTGGTCTTCGTGAACCTGCAGGCGGCGTTCCTCTCGCCGCCGGTCGCCATGTCGGCCTTCTATCTTAAGGGCGTCGCTCCGTCGCATGTCACGATCAACCAGATCTTCGCGGGCATGATGCCCTACATGCTGATCGTGATCCTCTGCATGGTGCTGATGTATCTCTGGCCGGGGCTGACGCTGTGGCTGCCCGAGTATCTCTATGGCGGCTGAGCCGGCGGGCGCGTCCGGAAGGGGCGGGCAGGGGCGCCGGCGCCTTGCAATCGCAGCCAAAACCCCCTAATGCGACCGCGCTTTCGGAAGGCCTCGCAGGGCCGGTGTCAGGAAACAGGGTGTCATGGCCAAAGAGAAATTCGCTCGCACGAAGCCGCACTGCAACATTGGAACGATTGGTCACGTTGACCATGGCAAGACGTCACTGACGGCTGCGATCACGAAGGTGCTTGCGGAGTCGGGCGGCGCGTCGTTCACGGCCTATGACCAGATCGACAAGGCTCCCGAGGAGAAGGCCCGCGGCATCACGATCTCGACCGCTCACGTCGAGTACGAGACGGCTGCGCGTCACTACGCCCACGTCGACTGCCCCGGCCACGCCGACTATGTGAAGAACATGATCACGGGCGCCGCGCAGATGGACGGCGCGATCCTGGTCGTGTCGGCGGCCGACGGCCCGATGCCGCAGACCCGCGAGCACATCCTGCTGGCGCGCCAGGTCGGCGTTCCCGCGCTGGTCGTGTTCATGAACAAGGTCGATCTCGTCGACGACGCCGAGCTGCTCGAGCTGGTCGAGATGGAGATCCGCGAGCTTCTGTCGAAGTACGACTTCCCCGGCGACGACATCCCGATCACCAAGGGTTCGGCGAAGGTTGCGCTGGACAATGGCGACAAGGCGATCGGCCATGACGCGATCATCGCGCTGATGAAGACGGTCGACGACTACATCCCGCAGCCGGCGCGTCCGCTGGACCTGCCGTTCCTGATGCCGGTCGAGGACGTGTTCTCGATCTCGGGTCGCGGCACGGTTGTGACGGGTCGCGTCGAGCGCGGCATCGTCAAGGTCGGCGAGGAAATCGAGATCGTCGGCCTGAAGGACACGGTCAAGACGACGGTCACCGGCGTCGAGATGTTCCGCAAGCTGCTCGACCAGGGCCAGGCCGGCGACAACATCGGCGCGCTGCTGCGCGGCACGAAGCGCGAGGACGTCGAGCGCGGCCAGATCCTGTGCAAGCCGGGCTCGGTGAAGCCGCATACGAAGTTCAAGGCCGAGGCCTACATCCTGACGAAGGAGGAGGGCGGCCGCCACACCCCGTTCTTCACCAACTACCGCCCGCAGTTCTACTTCCGCACGACGGACGTGACCGGCGTGGTGCACCTGCCCGAGGGCACGGAGATGGTGATGCCGGGCGACAACATCGCCATGGAAGTCCACCTGATCGTGCCGATCGCGATGGAGGAGAAGCTGCGCTTCGCCATCCGTGAAGGCGGCCGCACGGTTGGAGCAGGCGTGGTTGCTTCGATCATAGCGTGATCGAAGCAACGGCGACGTCCGCGGAAACCGCAGACTTCTGCGGCGCCGGCGTCGTCGCCAGCATCATCGCCTGATTCAAGCGATCGCTGCAAAGCTTTGAAGGGGCGGCGGAAACGCCGCCCTTTTTTATTGTAGTCCGACCGCGCGCGCTGATTTTCGACTTGAAAAGTCGAGCCGGTTGGGGCAAAGGAACCGCGACTACAGGGGTGTAGCTCAGTTGGTAGAGTACCGGTCTCCAAAACCGGTTGTCGTAGGTTCGAGCCCTACCGCCCCTGCCATTCCCTCCCATCGTGAGGAAATGGCCCCTGCGCCTAGGCGCTTTCCTGTCTTCCTCACCCTCTCCGATGCGCCCCAAGACCCTTGTGGTTGAGGCCTTTAATCGCGTCTGCCGCAGCCGCGGCTGGTCCGGCGCCTCGTGGCTCGAGCCAGCCGGCAAAACCTCTTGGCGAACGCCTCGGGGCGTTGTAGAAGCCTTCTCACGACGGCGCGCGGCTCCCTGAGCCCCGCGCCGCGAATGTTTCAGGACGGCCGAATCGGCCTTGCGGCAGTGGCCGCCGGGCGGTCCGGAACCCGAGGTGACCCATGGCCAAGAGCAGCCCCTTCAGCTTCCTGCAGGACGTGCGCAACGAAGCGTCCAAGGTGACCTGGCCGTCGCGTCGCGAGACGCTCATCACCACGGGCCTCGTGCTGCTGATGGTCGTGGCGTCGTCGCTATTCTTCCTCTTCACCGACACCATCATCCGCTGGTCGCTCGGCTTCATCCTCGGCGCCCGTTGAACGGAATCAAGAACGTGAGCACCCGCTGGTACATCGTCCACGCTTATTCGAACTTCGAGAACAAGGTCGCGCAGTCGATCCGTGATCAGGCTGCGCAGCGCAACCTGGTCGACAAGTTCGAAGAGGTGCTCGTCCCGACCGAGAAGGTCGTCGAGGTTCGCCGCGGCCGCAAGGTCGAGGCCGAGCGCAAGTTCTTCCCCGGCTATGTGCTGGTGAAGTGCGAGATGACCGACGAGGTCTACCACCTCATCAAGAACACGCCGAAGGTCACCGGCTTCCTCGGGGCCGACAAGGCCAAGCCGATGCCGATCCCGGAATCGGAGGCGATGCGGATCAAGGGCCAGGTCGCGGAAGGTGTCGAGCGGCCGAAGCCCACGATCGTCTTCGAGATCGGCGAGCAGGTGAAGGTCGCCGACGGCCCCTTCGCCTCCTTCAACGGCGTCGTCGAGGACGTCGACCATGGTCGCGCCCGACTCAAGGTCGCCGTCTCGATCTTCGGCCGCGCCACGCCGGTCGAGCTCGAATACGGGCAGGTCGAGAAGCTCTGAGGCCGCCCTGCTGGGGCTGCGACAATCCAGTCTCGTCGTTCAAGTGACGACGCGTTAACTGTCCTGAAATCTGATTGACGCAGCGTCCATGCCCATCATCTGGCATGGACGCATGTTTCCCAAGAGCTTCAAGGCCACCGTCGATCAGCGCCTCGCCTTGTGGGGCCTCCTGCTTGGACTTCTGGCCAGCCTTTTTGCCGCCTCCGAAGTCATCGGCTCGCTGCGTCTCGACGGATTCTCGCGCGGGATCGCGCAGCATGCCGATGCCGCCGGCCAGATCGCGCGCAGCGAAGGGGCCTATCGGCGCTTCCTGCTGACAGGCGCGGCCGGTCGCGGCGCTGACCCAGCCGCAACCCAGGAATTGCTGGCCGTCTCCCGGCAGATCGCCTCGTCGGTCAATGGTGAGGCGGGGCGCAAGGCGGAAGAGGCCGCCGAGGCGGTTGCGGTCTTCCTGCGTCTTCAGGCGGGTGGCGATGGCCATCTGCAACCGGCCATCGATCGGGTCGCTGCCGCCCGGGAAGCGCTGAGCCAAGCCATCGCCGACAGCCTTGCCGCCACGAGCGGACGCCTCGCCTATCATCTCGGCAACGCCCGGCAGAACGCGATCCTGCTCTCGCTCCTCGGTCTGTTCGTGGGCATCCTGGCGGTCTCGTTCGAGTACCGCTGGCTGGTGCGCCCGATCGTGGGCATGGCCCGGGTGCTGACGCCAGGGGAGGACGGACGGATCTGGCTGCAGCGCGTGGCGCTGCGCCGCGACGAGGTCGGAATGCTGGGCCGGGCGCTGCTGGCCCATCTGCGCCATGAGCGCAGCCAGCAGGAGGAATCGCAGGTCAAGCTGTCCTCGCTGTCGGCCGAGGTCCAGCGTCAGGAGCAATTGCAGGCCCAGGCCGCGACGTTCCAGGCGCGCATCGCCGAGATCGCCGTCGCCCTGGAGACCCATGCCGCGCGGATGTCGCATGCGTCCGGCGATCTGGCCGGGCTCTCGCGTTTCGTCGACGAGCATGCCGGCGCCGCGGCTCAGTCGTCCGCCCGCGCCTCGTCCCATGTCGATGTCGTCGCCCATTCGATCTCGGAGGTATCGTCGCTGCTGGCCCATACGGCCTCGGAGGCGCAGTCCACGTCGCGCGTGGTGGAGGTTGCCAAAGCGAGCGTGGCCGCCGCGTCCGACGACAGCGTCGCGCTCGCCGAGGCCGTCCAGGGCATCGACCGCGTCATGGACATCATCAGCCTCGTCGCGGGCCAGACGAACCTGCTGGCGCTCAATGCGGCGATCGAGGCCGCCCATGCCGGCGAATCGGGCCGCGGCTTCGCCGTCGTGGCCACCGAGGTGAAGCAGCTGGCCTGCCGCACGGCGAGCGCCACGGACGAAGTCCGCCAGGGGCTTGCCGCGGTCCGCTCGGCTGCCGACGGAATGGCGACGCGCGTCGGGTCTCTGGTCGCGTCGGTGGCCGAGGTCGACCGTGCCGCCGCGGCGATCGCGGGGCTTGCGATGCGTCAGCAGCACAGTTCACAGGAGATCCGCGCCAGCACGGCGCAGACGGCCGAGGATGTCCGCTCCGCCGCCGACCAGGTGCGCCAGGTGGCGGCGATGGTCGAGAACTGGCGGCAGACGGGCGAGACGGTGACGCTCGCCTCCGCCGATCTGGATCATCAGGCAGCAGCCCTGCGCGAAGCGGTCGCCGGCTACATCGCTCAAACCCGACAGGCCATCGCATGACCATGACCGCTGGTATCGACGGGCAGGACCAGCGCCTTGCCCCTCCCGCCTCGTCGCGGCGCCCCCTGCCGCCCATCTCACGGGCGCTGCACTGGCTGATGGCCATCCTGGTCCTGATGATGTTCATCACCGGGGTCCTGATGAAGCAGTTCGGCGAGGGAGCGATTGCCGACGCGCTCTACACCTTCCACAAGACGGCGGGCGTCTGCGCGCTGGCGCTGGTGCTGATCAGGCTCGGCTATCGCGCCATCGCCCAGTGGCAGGGGCGCTGGAGCCGCAGTGCCGGCAGCCACTGGGTCCATGGTCTGCTTTATCTCGGCCTGCTGGGCGTGCCGCTGCTGGGCTGGGCAGGCATTTCGGATTTCGGGGCGCTGGGGATCTATGCCGGCTGGTCGCTGCCGGCGATCTGGCCGGAGGGGGCCGGTCATGCGGCATGGCTGTTTCGGAGCCACGCCATCCTGGCCTTCCTGCTGCTGGGCTGCGTCGCCATCCATCTCGGGATCGCGCTCGGTGCCTATATCGAGCGCGGTGGTACCGGCGCGCGAACCAGGCGCGGTGCGCCTGAAGGCATGAACGGGGCTTCCCCTTCGCCGCCTTCTGTGCCATAGGCCCCACCTCACTTGCGTGGAAGGCATGCCGGTCGCCAGCCGGAGGTTCATGCCGCACCACGCTCTGCAACATCCCGACCCCGGGCGGATCTGATCCGCGGGCGGGACGTCGTCGTTCCGATCGGCATCGGGGCAGGCGGCAGGAGCAGCCATCATGGCAAAGAAGATCACGGGTTACGTGAAGCTTCAGGTTCCGGCGGGCGCGGCCAATCCGTCGCCGCCGATCGGTCCGGCGCTGGGTCAGCGCGGCCTCAACATCATGGAATTCTGCAAGGCCTTCAATGCGAAGACCGCGCAGATGGAGAAGGGCATGCCGATCCCGGTGATCATCACCGCGTATCAGGACCGCTCCTTCACCTTCGAGATGAAGCAGCCGCCGGTCTCGTACTGGCTGAAGAAGGCTGCCGGCCTGACCTCGGGTTCCAAGACCCCGGGCCGCGGCGGCAATGTTGGCAAGGTCACCATCGCCCAGATCAACGAGATCGCCGAAAAGAAGATGGCCGATCTCAACTGCGATTCGGTCGAATCCGCCTCGTCCATGATCAAGGGCTCCGCCCGGTCGATGGGCCTGGAAGTCGTGGGCTGAGGGGGCGAAAATGGCACATATCGGAAAGCGCGTGGTCAAGGGCCGTGATGGCATCGACCGCACCAAGCTGTATCCCCTCACCGAGGCCGTCGGCCTGGTGAAGGAGCGGGCGACCGCCAAGTTCGACGAGACCGTCGAGGTCTCGATGAATCTCGGCGTCGATCCGCGTCACGCCGACCAGATGGTCCGCGGCGTCTGCAATCTGCCCAACGGCTCGGGCCGCGTTCTGCGCGTCGCCGTGTTCGCCCGCGGCGCCAAGGCCGAGGAGGCCAAGAAGGCCGGTGCCGACATCGTCGGCGCGGAGGACCTGGTCGAGATCGTCCAGAAGGGCACGATCGACTTCGATCGCTGCATCGCGACCCCGGACATGATGCCGCTCGTCGGCCGTCTCGGTAAGGTGCTGGGCCCGCGCGGCCTGATGCCGAACCCGAAGGTCGGTACCGTCACCATGGACCTGACCAATGCGGTCGCGGCCTCCAAGGGCGGTTCGGTCGAGTTCCGCGTCGAGAAGGCCGGCATCGTGCATGCCGCCGTCGGCAAGGTCTCGTTCACGGCCGAGAAGCTGGCCGAGAACATCAAGGCCTTCGCCGACTCCGTCGCCAAGGCCAAGCCGGCCGGCGCCAAGGGCACCTATATCCAGCGCGTCGCGATCTCCTCGACGATGGGTCCGGGCGTCAAGATCGAGCCGAACACCGTTCTGGGCGGCTGATGCCGTATTTCGCGCCGTGGCCGGCCTCGTGCCGGCCCGGCGTTCCGGCCCCCTGAACGGGGCCGGCCGCGGAGGCTCCGCATGGAGATCCGCAGGATGCCACTTGGCAGAGACGGGCGAAGGCGCTATGACGCCGGCCTGTTTCCATAAGTGATGTGGGCTCCGGCGTGCTCGTCGCGCAGGGGTCCGTTTCGCGTTTTTTGGCGGTTCGCCGCCGAAAGATGGGTGTTTGGGGTGCAGCGAGCAATCGCGGGACCCGAATCGTCCAGTCCTGTCTGAGACTGCAGGTGCATCGAGGGCCTCGGCCCGAGGGCATAATTTCGCCAAGAGGCCTGCATAGACGGTGCAAGAGCTCGAAGGGGGTCGCAAGACCCCGAAGACGGTTCGAACCATCTCGCCCGATCACGGCCTCGCGCCGGAGAGGGGACAGGGCACTGAGCGTCGCTCCGCCAAAGCGCCGGTGTCAACCGGGGCTTCGAAGGAGCGGCAGTGCAACCGGCGGCGAGCCCTTACAGGCCTGCCGCCTACCGGAGAGAGCCCAGTGGATAAAGCGGCAAAGACAGATGCCGTCGCGACGCTGAACGAGGTGTTTGCGAACACTTCGGTCGTCGTCGTGGCCCACTATGCGGGTTTGACGGTGGCCCAGTTCCAGAAGCTTCGTCGCGAGATGAAGGCCAATGGCGCCACCGTGAAGGTCGCAAAGAACCGGCTGGCCAAGATCGCTCTTGAAGGCACCGACGTCGCGTCCATCAGCAAGCTGCTGACGGGTCCCACCCTGATCGCTTATTCCAACGATCCGGTCGCGGCGCCGAAGGTCGCCACCGCTTTCGCCAAGGACAATGACAAGCTCGTCATCCTCGGCGGCGCGATGGGCAAGACCGCCCTGAACCCCGATGGCGTCAAGGCTCTGGCCACGATGCCCTCGCTCGACGAACTGCGCGCCAAGCTGCTCGGCCTCATCCAGGCCCCGGCAACGAAGATCGCCCAGCTCTCGACCGCCCCGGCTGCCAAGCTGGCGCGCGTGTTCCAGGCATATGCCGACAAGGATGCGGCCTGATCCAGGCCAGTTACCCCTGATATCGTTCGAACCTCTTACCTATATAGGAGCCTACAATGGCTGATCTGACCAAGCTCGTCGACGAGCTCTCCTCGCTGACCGTCCTCGAGGCGGCCGACCTCGCCAAGATGCTCGAAGAGAAGTGGGGCGTCTCCGCCGCCGCCGCCGTCGCCGTGGCCGCTGGCCCCGCCGGTGCCGCTCCGGCCGCCGCCGCCGAAGAGCAGACCGAGTTCACCGTTGTCCTGGCCTCGGCCGGCGACAAGAAGATCGAGGTCATCAAGGAAGTCCGCGCCATCACCGGCCTGGGCCTGAAGGAGGCCAAGGATCTGGTCGAGGCCGCTCCGAAGCCTGTCAAGGAGTCGGTCGGCAAGGACGAGGCCGAGAAGCTCAAGAAGCAGCTCGAGGCCGTCGGCGCCAAGGTCGAGCTCAAGTGAGCAGGGCCGGCATCTTGCCGGTCCGACCCTAGACGAGACCAGACAGTCCCGGGGCGGGCATCCGCCTCCGGGGCTGTCGCGTCGTTTCCGCGGATCGATGCGGAAACGATCAATGAAGCGCCGGCCTCAACGCCAAGTTGCAAGCTGCGCGATGACGAAATTGGCGGCGCGATGATGCGCCGAACGGCTCACCCGGCGGCCCGTCCGCCCTTTGCCCGGACCGCCGGGTGAGCCGTCCGTAGAGATTGCGAGGAACAAGATGGTCAATTCGCTCCAGGGCCGCAGGCGCGTCCGCAAGTTCTTCGGGAAACTCAAGGAAGTGGCGCAGATGCCGAACCTCATCGAGGTTCAGAAGGCGTCCTACGACCAGTTCCTGATGATCGACGAGCCCAAGGGCGGCCGTGGCGACGAGGGCCTGCAGTCCGTCTTCAAGTCGGTCTTCCCGATCGGCGATTTCTCGGGCGCTTCGCTGCTCGAATTCGTCAAGTACACCTTCGAGCCGCCGAAGTATGACGTCGACGAGTGCCGCCAGCGCGGCATGACCTTCTCGGCGCCGCTGAAGGTGACGCTGCGCCTGATCGTGTTCGATATCGATCCCGACACCCAGGCAAAGTCGGTCAAGGACATCAAGGAGCAGGATGTCTACATGGGCGACATGCCGCTCATGACCGACAACGGCACCTTCATCGTCAACGGCACCGAGCGCGTCATCGTCTCGCAGATGCATCGTTCGCCGGGCGTGTTCTTCGACCACGACAAGGGCAAGACCCACTCCTCGGGCAAGCTGCTCTTCGCCGCGCGCATCATCCCCTACCGTGGGTCCTGGCTCGACATCGAGTTCGACGCCAAGGACATCGTTTACGCGCGCATCGACCGGAAGCGTAAGATCCCCGTCACGTCGCTGCTGTTTGCGCTCGGCATGGACGGCGAGGAGATCCTCAGCCGCTTCTATAACCACATCACCTATGTCCGTGACGCCAAGGGCTGGCGCGTTCCCTACGACGCCGAGCGCATGAAGGGCTTCAAGGCGACCGTCGACCTGATCGACGCCGACACTGGCGAGGTCGTGGTCGAGGCCGGCAAGAAGCTCGTCGCCCGTACCGCGCGCCAGCTCGCCGAGAAGGGCCTGAAGTTCCTGCGCGCGACCGACGAGGACCTCGTCGGCCAGTACATCGCCGAGGACATCGTCGATCCCGAGACCGGCGAAGTGCATGCCGAGGCCGGCGAAGAGCTGACCATGGCCGCCGAGGCCAAGACCGGCGAGATGAAGGGCAACCTCGTCGACCTGATCGCCAAGGGCTATGACGAGATCACCGTTCTCGACATCGACCACATCACGGTCGGTCCCTACATCCGCAACACGCTCGCCGTGGACAAGAACTCGCGCCGCGAAGAGGCGCTGTTCGACATCTACCGCGTCATGCGTCCCGGCGAGCCGCCGACGCTCGAGACCGCCGAGAACATGTTCCAGTCGCTGTTCTTCGACTCGGAGCGCTACGACCTCTCGGCCGTCGGCCGCGTCAAGATGAACATGCGCCTCGACCTCGACGCCGAGGACACCGTCCGGATTCTCCGCAAGGAGGACATCTTCGCGGTCGTCAAGGCGCTGGTCGACCTGCGCGACGGCAAGGGCGAGATCGACGACATCGACCATCTCGGCAACCGCCGTGTGCGCTCGGTCGGCGAGCTCATGGAGAACCAGTACCGCCTGGGTCTGCTGCGCATGGAGCGCGCCATCAAGGAGCGTATGTCCTCGGTCGACATCGACACGGTGATGCCGCAGGACCTGATCAACGCGAAGCCTGCGGCCGCCGCCGTGCGCGAGTTCTTCGGCTCGTCGCAGCTGTCGCAGTTCATGGACCAGACGAACCCGCTCTCGGAAGTCACGCATAAGCGTCGTCTTTCGGCGCTTGGCCCGGGCGGTCTGACCCGCGAGCGCGCCGGCTTCGAGGTGCGCGACGTGCACCCGACCCATTACGGCCGCATCTGCCCGATCGAGACGCCGGAAGGGCCGAATATCGGCCTGATCAACTCGCTCGCCACCTTCGCGCGGGTGAACAAGTACGGCTTCATCGAGAGCCCCTATCGCCGCATCCGCGACGGCAAGCAGACCGACGAGATCATCTATCTCTCGGCCATGGAGGAGGCGAAGTACAACGTCGCCCAGGCCAACGCCGCCGTCGACAAGGAAGGCCGTCTGACCGACGACCTGATCGTCTGCCGCCGCGCCGGTGAAGTGATCGTCACGCCGGTCGACAAGGTCGACTTCCAGGACGTGTCGCCCAAGCAGCTCGTCTCGGTCGCCGCGGCGCTGATCCCGTTCCTCGAGAACGACGACGCCAACCGCGCGCTGATGGGCTCGAACATGCAGCGCCAGGCGGTGCCGCTGGTTCGCGCCGACGCGCCCTTCGTCGGCACCGGCATGGAAGCCGTCGTCGCCCGTGACTCGGGTGCCGCGATCGCGGCCCGCCGCGCCGGCATCGTCGACCAGGTCGACGCGACGCGTATCGTCATCCGCGCTTCGGATGAGATGGATCCGACGAAGCCGGGCGTCGACATCTACCGCCTGCAGAAGTTCCAGCGCTCGAACCAGTCGACCTGCATCACGCAGCGGCCGCTGGTGCGCGTTGGCGACGTCATCAAGAAGGGTGACATCGTCGCGGACGGCCCGTCGACCGAGTTCGGCGAGCTCGCGCTCGGCCGCAACGTGCTCGTCGCGTTCATGCCGTGGAACGGCTACAACTTCGAGGACTCGATCCTGCTCTCGGAGAAGATCGTCTCGGACGACGTCTTCACCTCGATCCATATCGAGGAGTTCGAGGTCATGGCCCGCGACACCAAGCTGGGGCCGGAGGAGATCACGCGCGACATTCCCAACGTCTCGGAAGAGGCGCTGAAGAATCTCGACGAAGCCGGCATCGTCTATATCGGCGCGGAAGTGGCGGCGGGCGACATCCTCGTCGGCAAGATCACGCCGAAGGGCGAAAGCCCGATGACGCCGGAAGAGAAGCTGCTGCGCGCCATCTTCGGCGAGAAGGCCTCCGACGTTCGCGACACCTCGCTGCGGGTGCCGCCGGGCGTGCAGGGCACGATCGTCGAGGTGCGCGTGTTCAACCGCCACGGCGTCGACAAGGACGAGCGCGCCCAGGCGATCGAGCGCGAGGAGATCGAGCGTCTCGCCAAGGACCGTGACGACGAGCAGGCGATCCTGGACCGCAACACCTTTGCGCGTCTGGCCGACATCCTGACCGGCAAGACGGGTCTCGCGGGCCCGAAGGGCTTCAAGAAGGACACGGTCATCACCCGCGAGGGCATGTCCGAGTTCCCGCGTTCGCAGTGGTGGCTGTTCGCCACCGGCGACGACGCCCTGATGACCGAAATCGAGGCGATGCGGAAGCAGTACGACGAGTCGAAGAAGCGCCTCGAGCAGCGCTTCCTCGACAAGGTCGAGAAGCTGCAGCGCGGCGACGAGCTGCCGCCCGGCGTGATGAAGATGGTCAAGGTCTTCGTCGCGGTGAAGCGCAAGATCCAGCCGGGCGACAAGATGGCCGGCCGCCACGGCAACAAGGGCGTGGTCTCGCGCATCGTGCCGGTGGAGGACATGCCGTTCCTCGAGGACGGCACCCATGCCGACATCGTGCTCAACCCGCTCGGCGTGCCTTCGCGCATGAATGTCGGGCAGATCCTGGAGACCCATCTGGGCTGGGCGGCTGCGGGCCTCGGCAAGCAGATCGGCGCCGCGCTCGACGCCTACCGCAAGGGCCACGACATCAAGGCTCTGCGGGCTTCGTTCGACGCCGTCTACGAGGACAACGAGATCATCGCCTCGATGGACGAGAACGAGCTGGTCGAGATGGGCCAGAACCTGCGCCGCGGCGTTCCGATCGCGACACCGGTGTTCAACGGCGCCAAGGAGGCCGATATCGAGCGGCTTCTGGAGCAGGCGGGGCTGCATTCCTCGGGTCAGTCGACGCTCTATGACGGGCGCACCGGCGAGCCCTTCGACCGCAAGGTCACCGTCGGCTACATCTACATGCTGAAGCTGCACCACCTGGTCGACGACAAGATCCACGCGCGTTCGATCGGCCCGTACTCGCTCGTTACCCAGCAGCCGCTGGGCGGCAAGGCGCAGTTCGGTGGCCAGCGCTTCGGCGAGATGGAGGTCTGGGCGCTCGAAGCCTATGGCGCCGCCTACACGCTGCAGGAGATGCTGACCGTGAAGTCGGACGACGTCGCGGGCCGCACCAAGGTCTACGAGTCGATCGTGCGCGGCGAGGACAACTTCGAGGCGGGCATCCCCGAGAGCTTCAACGTTCTCGTCAAGGAAATGCGCTCGCTCGGCCTCAACGTCGAGCTGGTCAGCAACAAGGTGAAGCCGGGCGAGTTGCCGCCGGCCGAAGCGGCCGAGTGAGCCGCTGGGCGCGGCCCCGGGCCGCGCCGACCAGACGAAACAAGGCCTGCGGCACTCACGCCGCAGGCGGATGATGATCAAGGCCGGGCAGGGCGGTTTTCACCCCCGCCGGCGGCAGGAGATGGGCGATGAAGCAAGAGGTCATGAACCTTTTCGGCCAGCAGCCGGTGCAGCAGGCGTTCGACGCGATCAAGATTTCGATCGCGTCGCCCGAGAAGATCCTGTCCTGGTCGTATGGCGAGATCAAAAAGCCGGAGACCATCAACTACCGGACGTTCAAGCCGGAGCGTGACGGCCTGTTCTGCGCCCGCATCTTCGGGCCGATCAAGGACTACGAGTGCCTGTGCGGCAAGTACAAGCGCATGAAGTTCAAGGGCGTCATCTGTGAGAAGTGCGGCGTCGAGGTGACGCTGGCGCGCGTCCGGCGCGAGCGCATGGGCCATATCGAGCTGGCCGCCCCGGTCGCGCATATCTGGTTCCTGAAGTCGCTGCCCTCGCGCATCGGCCTGCTCATGGACATGCCGCTCAAGGACCTCGAGCGCATCCTGTATTTCGAGTCGTATGTGGTCATCGAGCCGGGCCTGACCCCGCTCAAGGACCGCCAGCTGCTCTCGGAAGAAGAGTATGTCCGCTGCCAGGAAGAGTATGGCGCCGACACCTTCACCGCCATGATCGGCGCGGAAGCCATCCGCGAGATGCTGCGCGCGCTCGACCTCGACCAGATCAACGCCGATCTCAAGCATGAGATCGCGACGACGACGTCGGAGCTGAAGCCCAAGAAGCTGATGAAGCGCCTCAAGATCATCGAGGCGTTCCAGCAGTCGGGCAACAAGCCGGAATGGATGGTCATGACCATCATCCCGGTGATCCCGCCCGATCTGCGCCCGCTCGTTCCGCTCGATGGCGGCCGCTTCGCGACCTCGGACCTGAACGACCTCTATCGCCGCGTCATCAACCGCAACAACCGCCTGAAGCGGCTGATCGAGCTGCGCGCGCCCGACATCATCATCCGCAACGAGAAGCGGATGCTGCAGGAGTCGGTCGATGCGCTGTTCGACAACGGCCGTCGCGGCCGCGTCATCACGGGTGCCAACAAGCGCCCGCTGAAGTCGCTCGCCGACATGCTGAAGGGCAAGCAGGGCCGCTTCCGCCAGAACCTGCTCGGCAAGCGCGTCGACTATTCGGGCCGCTCGGTCATCGTCGTCGGTCCGGAGCTGAAGCTGCACCAGTGCGGCCTGCCGAAGAAGATGGCGCTCGAGCTGTTCAAGCCGTTCATCTATGCGCGCCTCGACGCGAAGGGCTACTCGACCACGGTCAAGCAGGCCAAGAAGCTCGTCGAGAAGGAGAAGCCGGAGGTCTGGGATATCCTGGACGAGGTCATCCGCGAGCATCCGGTGATGCTGAACCGCGCGCCGACGCTGCACCGCCTCGGCATCCAGGCCTTCGAGCCGACGCTGATCGAGGGCAAGGCGATCCAGCTGCACCCGCTGGTCTGCGCCGCGTTCAACGCCGACTTCGACGGCGACCAGATGGCCGTGCACGTCCCGCTGTCGCTGGAAGCGCAGCTGGAAGCGCGCGTCCTGATGATGTCGACCAACAACATCCTGCACCCGGCGAACGGCCTGCCGATCATCGTGCCGTCGCAGGACATCGTGCTCGGGCTCTACTACCTCTCGATCGTCTCGGACGGCGAGCCGGGTCAGGGCAAGATCTTCGGTGACTTCGGCGAACTCGAGTATGCGCTGCACGAGAAGGTCGTGACGCTGCATTCGAAGATCAAATACCGCTGGACCGGCGTCGGCGCCGACGGCAAGTCCTACACCAAGATCTACGACACCACGCCGGGCCGCGTGATCCTCTCGACCGCGCTGCCGAAGCACGCGGCCATGACCTTCGACGTCATCAACAAGCTGATGACCAAGAAGGAGATCCAGGGGATGATCGACGCCGTCTACCGCGGCTGCGGTCAGAAGGAGTCGGTGATCTTCTGCGACCGCATCATGTCGCTGGGCTTCACCCACGCCTTCAAGGCGGGCATCTCCTTCGGCAAGGACGACATGGTCGTGCCGGAGAACAAGTGGGAGATCGTCGACACGACCCGCGCGCTCGCCAAGGATTACGAGCAGCAGTACCAGGACGGCCTGATCACGCAGGGCGAGAAGTACAACAAGGTCGTCGACGCCTGGGCGAAGTGCTCCGACAAGCTCGCCCAGGAGATGATGGCCCGCATCTCGACCGTGAAGAAGGACGAGCACGGTCGCGACAAGCCGATCAACTCGATCTACATGATGAGCCACTCGGGAGCGCGCGGTTCGCCGGCGCAGATGAAGCAGCTCGCGGCGATGCGCGGCCTGATGGCCAAGCCGTCGGGCGAGATCATCGAGAGCCCGATCATCTCGAACTTCAAGGAAGGTCTGGACGTGCTCGAGTACTTCAACTCGACGCACGGAGCCCGCAAGGGCCTGGCCGACACCGCGCTCAAGACGGCGAATTCGGGTTACCTCACCCGCCGTCTGGTCGACGTGGCGCAGGATGCCATCATCTCCGAGACGGATTGCGGCTCGGATAACGGCATCAAGATGCGCGCCATCATCGATGCGGGCCAGGTCGTCGCTTCGCTCGGCATCCGTATCCTGGGTCGCTCCGCGGCCGAGGACGTGACGGATATCGACGGCAACGTCCTTGTCGCGAAGGGCACGATGATCGACGAGGCTCATATCGAGAAGATCAACGCCGCCGGCATTCAGGAGGTGAAGATCCGCTCGGTGCTGACCTGCGAGACCAAGAACGGCGTCTGCGCGACCTGCTATGGCCGCGACCTCGCTCGCGGTACGCCGGTCAACATGGGCGAAGCCGTCGGTGTCATCGCGGCGCAGTCGATCGGCGAGCCGGGCACCCAGCTCACCATGCGCACGTTCCACATCGGCGGCGCGGCCACCATCGCCGACCAGTCCTTCACCGAGTCGAACTTCGAAGGCACGGTCAAGATGCGCAACCGCAACGTTGCGCGGAACTCGGATGGCGACCTGATCGCGATGGCGCGCAACATCGCCATTGTCATCGTCGGGCCGGACGGCGCGGAGCGGGCGGTCCATCGCGTCCAGTTCGGCTCGAAGCTGCGGGTCGACGAGGGCGACAAGGTCAAGCGCGGCCAGCGCCTGATCGAGTGGGATCCCTATTCCCGCCCGATCCTGGCCGAGGTCGACGGCACCGTCGGTTACGAGGATCTGGTCGACGGCATGTCGATCACCGAGACGACCGACGAGGCGACCGGCATCTCCAAGCGCGTCGTCATCGACTGGCGTGGTTCGGCGCGGACCTCGGATCTGCGCCCGGCGCTGACCGTGCACGGGCCGGACGGCAAGGTGGCGAAGCTCGCCCGCGGTGGCGAAGCCCGCTACATCCTGCCGGTGGAGGGCATCATCTCGATGGAGCCCGGCGCCTCGATCAAGGCCGGCGACGTGCTGGCGCGTGTCTCGACCGACTCGGCCAAGACCCGCGACATCACCGGCGGTCTGCCGCGGGTGGCGGAGCTGTTCGAGGCCCGGCGTCCGAAGGATGCCGCGATCATCGCCGAGAAGTCGGGCGTGATCGGCTTCGGGAAGGACTACAAGAACAAGCGGCGCGTCACGCTCACCCCGCATGACGGCACCGAGGTGCTCGAGTACCTGATCCCGAAGGGCAAGCACATCCATCTTCAGGACGGCGACGTCGTGGAGACGGGCGACTACATCCTCGACGGCAACCCGGCCCCGCACGACATCCTGGCGATCAAGGGCGTCGAGGAGCTGGCGGCTTATCTGGTGAACGAGATCCAGGAGGTCTATCGCCTCCAAGGCGTGGGCATCAACGACAAGCACATCGAGGTCATCGTCCGGCAGATGCTGCAGAAGGTCGAGATCACGGATGGCGGCGACACCGACATCCTGACCGGCGACCAGGTCGACCGGATCGAGCTGCAGGAGATCAACGCGAAGATGGCGGAGGAGGGCAAGAAGCCCGCATCCGGCGTCCCCGTGCTGCTCGGCATCACCAAGGCGAGCCTGCAGACCCGCTCCTTCATCTCGGCGGCGTCCTTCCAGGAGACCACCCGCGTCCTCACCGAGGCGGCGGTCAATGGCAAGTACGACACGCTGGAAGGCCTCAAGGAGAACGTCATCGTCGGCTCGCTGATCCCGGCCGGCACCGGCGCCCAGGTTGCCCGCATCAAGCAGGTGGCCACGCGTCGCGACGATCTCATCGTCGGCCAGAAGGCGGATGCGGCGGCCAAGGCCGCGGCTTCCGCCGCCAAGGCGGTCGAAGCGGCTCTGCCTGCGGCGGAGTGATCCACGGTGCCGCAGGATCGCTCCCGCGGAACGCCGCAAGAGCCAAAATGAGCATCAGGGCCGCCCTTCGGGGCGGCCCTTTTTCATGGTGCGGGCGTGAGCGGCGGCAAGCTGCGCAGAGACGACGCCTTGCGCAGCTCCGTGAGGAACAGCGCCGTGACGGGGGGCAGGGCGCCGCTGCTGCGACGGATGATCACGAGGCTCCGACGCCAGGCGAAGGCCTCGCCGTCGAGGCAGCTGAGTATCCCGGCGCGGATCTCCTGCTGGACGACGTCATGGGGCAGGACCGTCAGGAAGTCAGTCGAGGCGACGAGGCGGGTGAGGACGTGGACCGAGCTGGTCTCGGCATTGGGCCGTGGCGGTTCGAGGCCCTGGCGCAGGAACATCTCCCGAAAGCCGAAGGCGATCACATTGCCTTTGGGCGCCATGGCCCAGGGATAGCCGAGCAGGTCCGCGGCCATCGGCGGAGGGCGGCCCTCCGAGAGGAGCGGATGCGTCGCGGACAGGACGACGCCGACCCGGTCCTCGTAGAAGGGGGTGACGAGCAGGCCGGCCTCGACAGGCTCGTCCAGCCGCCCGGAGACGACGATGTCGACCTCGCCGCGGCCGAGCGCAGCACGCAGCTGTTCGCCCGTGCCCTCGCGAATGCGGATCAAGGCTCCCGGCGACTGGCGGATCACCCGGTTGACGGCGAAGGGGACCACCGTCGTGGTCGCGCTGGGAACGACGCCGATGCTGGCGAGGCCCCGCCCGGCGCCGCGCAACTCGTCGATCTCCGCGACGGCGCGTCCCGCTTCCGCGGCGATCGCCTCGGCATGGGGCAGGAGGGTCTGTCCGTAGAGCGTCGGCTCCACGCCGCCCGCGTGACGCATGAAGAGCGGAACGCCCAGCCGCTTCTCGAGGGCCGCGATCTTTCGGCTGAGCGCAGGCTGCGACATGCCGACGGCAGCGGCCGCCTTGCCGATGCTGCGAAAGCGGGCAACCGCGAGAAAGGCTGCCATCGTGCGGTGCTCGAGGGTCATGTCGAATGGTTATGGGTATGAACCGGTTTTGCAATAGCGCTGCGCCCGAGCCGGCCCCTAGTCTCGGCTCTGCTGTCCCTCGAGCGAGGTCGAACCGATGCCCAACCGCCGTGAGTGCCTCGCCCTTCTCGCAAGCGCCGGCCTCGCGCCGGTGCTGGGACGTGCCGCCTGGGCCCAAGCCTGGCCCGCCCGACCCATCCGCATCGTCGTTCCGTTTCCCGCTGGCGGCAGCGCAGACGTCTCGGCGCGCCTGATCGGCGACGCGCTGCGCGATGCGCTGGGGCAGGGCACCGTGGTCGAGAATAAGCTCGGTGCCGGTGGCAATCTGGCCGCCACGGACGCGGCGCGCTCCGCGCCGGACGGGTACACGCTGTTCGTCGGCACGAACGGCACGCAGACGATCAATGGCAGCCTCTATCGCCGGTCCGGCTTCGACCCGGTCAAGGACTTCACGCCGATCGGGCTGGTCTGGGAGTCACCCAACCTCGTCGTCGTCAACAAGGACCTCCCGGTCGGCTCCGTCGCCGAACTGGTGGCCTATGCGAAGGCCCGTCCCGATGCGCTGAGCTTCGGATCGTCCGGCATCGGCTCGCCGACCCATCTCGCGGCGGAGCTGTTCAAGGCCCAGACGGGCGCGCCGATGACCCACGTTCCTTATCGCGGCCAGGCGCCTGCCGTCACCGACCTGCTCTCGGGGCAGTTGCAGGTGATGTTCCCGCTGGTGCCGGACATTCTCGTGCATCTCCAGTCCGGCGCGGTGAAGGCGCTGGCGATCGCGGCACCGGCACGCTCCGAGATCCTGCCGGCCGTGCCGACGATGGCGGAGGCGGGCGCCCAGGGTGTGGTGGCCTCGGCCTGGATCGGACTCTTCGCGCCGGCCGGGCTCGAAGCCCCGATCCGCGCCCGGCTCGAACGCGAACTCGCACAGATCCTTGGCAAGCCCGGATTTGTGCAGCGACTGCGCGAGCTGGGTGTCGCAGTCCAGCCCGTGTTCGGGGACGCCTTCGTCGAGAAGATGAACAGCGAGCGAGCCCATTGGGCCAAGCTGATCGGTGACCTCGGCGTCAAGATCGATTGATCCATGCCTGCGCAGTCGGTGTCGAAGCCCGTCTATCTCCACTACACGCAGGAGGAGCTCGATCGCTGCTACGACCAGCGCGTCTGGGCTCCCAATGCGGCGGCCGTGATTGCCCGCTACGGCGAGGAGAGCGCCCGGGCGCGCGCCGCCCTGCGGCATCACGCCGATGTTCCCTATGGGGCCCATCCCGCCCAGCGGCTGGATCTGTTCCCGCCAGACGGCTCCGGGGCGCCGGTTCACCTGCATCTTCATGGCGGCGCCTGGCGCGCGCTGGACAAGGAGGACGTCTCCTTCGTCGCCCCGCCACTGGTGGCAAGCGGAGCGCTCGTCGTGATCCCCGGATTCTCAAACCTGCCCGAGGTCCGGCTGCCCGACATGGTGGCGCAGCTGCGCGAGGCGGTCGCCTGGGTGTGGAACCATGTGGCGGACCATGGCGGCGACCGTGATCGCATCACGATCTCCGGCCATTCGTCGGGCGCCCATCTGGCTGCCGTGCTCCTGACCACGGATTGGGAGCTCTTCGGCCTGCCGGCCGATGTCCTGAAGGGCGGCTTCTGCCTGAGCGGCAGCTACGATCTCGGGCCGGTGATGCTCAGCTCGCGGCGCCTCTATATCGACATCGACGCGCAGGAGGAGGAGCAGCTCTCGCCGCTCCTGCATGTCGCGCGCCTGCGGTGTCCCGTGATCGTCGGACTGGGCGAGGGGGAAAGCCCCGAGTTCCGGCGCCAGGGCGTTGCGTTTGCGGCGGCGGTGGAACACAGCGGGGGCCGGCTTGCCAGGCTCGAATGCGCCGGGCTAAATCATTTCGAGGTCGCGCTCGAACTCGCCGACGCCCGAACCCCTGCGTCAACTGCGCTCGAAGGGCTGGTTCATGGCGCGTTTCGCGAGAAACGGGCTTGACGCGAATCTGTCCCCGAGTCATAAGCGCGCCACTGTCGGTGGTTGTCGGACACGTATGTCGCCTTAGCCTTTGTTGCTGGCGAATTTCGCGGCCGAAACTCCACCGGAATTCCAGCGTCGATTGACGACATGGCAAGATGCATGAATGCGGAGAGATCCGTGTTCCTCTGCTGGCGAACGCGCCTGAGGCCTCCTTGCCGGGAGCCGATGGCGCGGCTTCGTTTGTGTCATGGCAACAGTCGGACTGGGCCACGGATTTAGCGATTTCCAAACGCTCAGTGGGAGCGAGAGGCCAGAATGCCGACAATCAGCCAGCTCATTCGCAAGCCGCGTTCGCCGGTCAAGGCGCGCAACACCGCTCCGGCGCTGGAGTCCTGCCCGCAGAAGCGTGGCGTGTGCACCCGCGTCTATACGACGACCCCGAAGAAGCCGAACTCGGCGCTCCGCAAGGTCGCCAAGGTGCGCCTGACCAACGGCTTCGAAGTGATCGGCTACATTCCGGGTGAGGGGCACAACCTCCAGGAGCACTCCGTGGTCATGATCCGTGGCGGCCGCGTCAAGGACCTTCCCGGCGTGCGCTACCACATCCTGCGCGGCGTTCTCGACACCCAGGGCGTCAAGAACCGCAAGCAGCGTCGTTCGAAGTACGGCGCCAAGCGTCCGAAGTAATTTCTGCCTGACCGGCAGGGGCGAGGGTGCCCAGGCCGGTTCGCAGCGTTGAAGATTTGACCGGAGACTAGACGATGTCCCGCCGCCATAGCGCCGAAAAGCGCGAGATCATTCCCGATCCGAAGTTCCACGACGTGATCGTGACCAAGTTCATGAACTCGGTCATGTACGAGGGCAAGAAGTCGACCGCCGAGCGGATCGTCTACGGTGCCTTCGACATCATCGAGAGCAAGATGAAGAGCGATCCGCTCGCCGTCTTCAAGAGCGCTCTCGAGAACGTCGCTCCGGCGATCGAGGTTCGCTCGCGTCGCGTCGGCGGCGCCACCTATCAGGTTCCGGTCGAGGTTCGCACCGAGCGCCGTCAGGCGCTGGCGATCCGCTGGCTGATCACGGCCGCCCGCGGCCGCAACGACAAGACGATGGTCGAGCGTCTCTCTTCGGAGCTGATGGATGCGGCCAGCAACCGTGGCAACGCGGTCAAGAAGCGCGAAGACACGCACCGGATGGCGGAAGCCAACCGCGCCTTCTCGCACTATCGCTGGTAAGCGTCGGCGACCCCTCGGTAAGACGAAAGCATTTCCATGGCCCGCTCTCATCCCATCGACCGTTATCGCAACTTCGGCATCATGGCCCACATCGATGCGGGCAAGACGACGACGACCGAGCGCATCCTGTTCTACACGGGCAAGTCGCATAAGATCGGCGAAGTCCATGACGGCGCTGCGACCATGGACTGGATGACGCAGGAGCAGGAGCGTGGCATCACGATCACCTCCGCTGCGACGACCTGCTTCTGGCGCGACATGCGCCTGAACATCATCGACACCCCCGGCCACGTCGACTTCACCATCGAGGTCGAGCGTTCGCTGCGCGTGCTCGACGGCGCCGTCTGCGTGCTCGACGGCAACCAGGGCGTCGAGCCCCAGACCGAGACCGTCTGGCGCCAGGCCGACAAGTACGACGTGCCGCGCATCGTGTTCGTCAACAAGATGGACAAGATCGGCGCCGATTTCTATCGCTGCGTTCAAGACATCATCGACCGCGTCGCCGGCAAGCCCGTTTGCCTGCAGATCCCGATCGGCTCGGAGTCGGATTTCGCCGGCGTCATCGACCTGATCAAGATGAAGGCGATCGTCTGGAACGGCGAAGCGCTGGGCGCGTCCTTCGAGGAGCAGGAGATCCCTGCCAACCTCCTCGACAAGGCGACCGAGTACCGCTCGAAGCTCATCGAGGCCGCCGTCGAGATGGACGACGTCGCGATGGAAGCCTATCTCGAAGGCACTGAGCCCGACGCCGAGACGCTGCGCCGGCTTGTCCGCACGGCCGTCCAGCGCCGCGCCTTCCACCCCGTCCTCTGCGGCTCGGCCTTCAAGAACAAGGGCGTGCAGCCCCTGCTCGACGCCGTCGTCGACTTCCTGCCGTCGCCGGTCGATCGTGGCGCGGTCGAAGGTCTCGACTTCAAGACCGAAGAGCCGGTCACCCGCGAGCCGACGGACGAAGCTCCGTTTTCGATGCTCGCGTTCAAGATCATGGACGACCCCTTCGTCGGCACCATCACCTTCTGCCGCGTCTATTCGGGCAAGGTCGACGCCGGCCAGGGCGTGATCAACTCGACGCGCGACAAGAAGGAGCGTGTCGGTCGCATGCTTCTGATGCACGCGAACAACCGCGAAGACATCAAGGAGGCTTTTGCCGGTGACATTGTCGCCCTGGCCGGCCTCAAGGACGTCCGCACCGGCGACACGCTGTGCGATCCGGCCCAGGCCGTGATCCTCGAGCGCATGGAGTTCCCCGAGCCGGTCATCACGATCGCGATCGAGCCGAAGTCCAAGGCCGACCAGGAGAAGCTGGGCCTCGCCCTGTCGAAGCTCGCCAACGAGGATCCCTCGTTCCGCGTCTCGACCGATCAGGAGAGCGGCCAGACCATCCTGAAGGGCATGGGCGAGCTGCATCTCGACATCAAGGTCGACATCCTGCGCCGGACCTACAAGGTGGACGCCAATATCGGCGCGCCGCAGGTGGCCTATCGCGAGACGCTGACGAAGCGCGTCGAGATCGACTACACCCACAAGAAGCAGACCGGCGGTACGGGCCAATTCGCCCGCGTCAAGCTGGTCGTCGAGCCGAACGAGACCGGCAAGGGCTTCGAGTTCGAGTCGAAGATCATCGGCGGTGCAGTGCCGAAGGAATACATCCCCGGCGTCGAGAAGGGCCTGAACTCGGTCATCTCGTCGGGCGTGCTCGCCGGCTTCCCGGTCGTGGACGTCAAGGTCTCGCTGGTGGACGGCGCCTTCCACGAGGTCGACTCGTCGGCTCTGGCCTTCGAAATCGCCTCGCGGGCCGGCCTTCGCGAAGGTCTGCAGAAGGGCGGCTCCGTGCTGCTCGAGCCGATCATGAAGGTCGAGGTCGTGACCCCGGAGGACTACACCGGTTCGGTCATCGGCGACCTGAACTCGCGTCGTGGCCAGATCCAGGGCCAGGACATGCGCGGCAACGCGGTCGTCATCAACGCGATGGTGCCGCTGGCCAACATGTTCGGCTACGTCAACCAGCTGCGGTCCTTCAGCCAGGGCCGTGCCAACTACACGATGCAATTCGATCACTACGAGCAGGTTCCGTCGGCGGTGGCCGCCGAGGTCCAGGCCAAGTACGCCTGATCACCAGCCCGACCTGCTTTCACGCAACAACGATTTGACTGACGGAGGCTACGATGGCCAAAGAGAAATTCGCTCGCACGAAGCCGCACTGCAACATTGGAACGATTGGTCACGTTGACCATGGCAAGACGTCACTGACGGCTGCGATCACGAAGGTGCTTGCGGAGTCGGGCGGCGCGTCGTTCACGGCCTATGACCAGATCGACAAGGCTCCCGGAGGAGAAGGCCCGCGGCATCACGATCTCGACCGCTCACGTCGAGTACGAGACGGCTGCGCGTCACTACGCCCACGTCGACTGCCCCGGCCACGCCGACTATGTGAAGAACATGATCACGGGCGCCGCGCAGATGGACGGCGCGATCCTGGTCGTGTCGGCGGCCGACGGCCCGATGCCGCAGACCCGCGAGCACATCCTGCTGGCGCGCCAGGTCGGCGTTCCCGCGCTGGTCGTGTTCATGAACAAGGTCGATCTCGTCGACGACGCCGAGCTGCTCGAGCTGGTCGAGATGGAGATCCGCGAGCTTCTGTCGAAGTACGACTTCCCCGGCGACGACATCCCGATCACCAAGGGTTCGGCGAAGGTTGCGCTGGACAATGGCGACAAGGCGATCGGCCATGACGCGATCATCGCGCTGATGAAGACGGTCGACGACTACATCCCGCAGCCGGCGCGTCCGCTGGACCTGCCGTTCCTGATGCCGGTCGAGGACGTGTTCTCGATCTCGGGTCGCGGCACGGTTGTGACGGGTCGCGTCGAGCGCGGCATCGTCAAGGTCGGCGAGGAAATCGAGATCGTCGGCCTGAAGGACACGGTCAAGACGACGGTCACCGGCGTCGAGATGTTCCGCAAGCTGCTCGACCAGGGCCAGGCCGGCGACAACATCGGCGCGCTGCTGCGCGGCACGAAGCGCGAGGACGTCGAGCGCGGCCAGATCCTGTGCAAGCCGGGCTCGGTGAAGCCGCATACGAAGTTCAAGGCCGAGGCCTACATCCTGACGAAGGAGGAGGGCGGCCGCCACACCCCGTTCTTCACCAACTACCGCCCGCAGTTCTACTTCCGCACGACGGACGTGACCGGCGTGGTGCACCTGCCCGAGGGCACGGAGATGGTGATGCCGGGCGACAACATCGCCATGGAAGTCCACCTGATCGTGCCGATCGCGATGGAGGAGAAGCTGCGCTTCGCCATCCGTGAAGGCGGCCGCACCGTCGGCGCCGGCGTCGTCGCCAGCATCATCGCGTAACGCGTTTTCGTGAGGGCGCGGGCCCTGCCGGGCCTTCGCCCTTTCACGTCACGAGGAAGATAAGACCATGAACGGTCAGAATATCCGGATCCGCCTCAAGGCGTTCGATCACCGCATTCTCGACGCTTCGACGCGCGAGATCGTGTCGACCGCGAAGAGGACGGGCGCCCAGGTCCGCGGGCCCATCCCGCTGCCCACGCTCATCGAGAAGTTCACGGTCAACCGCTCGCCGCACATCGACAAGAAGTCGCGCGAGCAGTTTGAAATGCGGACCCACAAGCGGGTTCTCGACATCGTCGACCCGACCCCGCAGACGGTCGACGCCCTCATGAAGCTCGATCTCGCCGCCGGCGTCGACGTCGAAATCAAGCTCTGATCCGATTTTAGCCGGGTCCTCTGCCTCCAACATCTTGGTTGGATGAGTATGACCCCAATGGAAGGTATGCACCGATGCGTTCCGGTGTGATTGCACAGAAAGTCGGGATGACCCGCATCTTCACCGATGCCGGCGAACATATCCCGGTCACCGTGCTGAAGCTCGATAACTGCCAGGTCGTCGCTCACCGCACGATCGAGAAGAACGGCTACGTCGCCGTCCAGCTCGGCACGGGCACGGCCAAGGTCAAGAATGTCTCGAAGGCGGAGCGCGGCCATTTCGCCGTCGCCAAGGTCGAGCCCAAGCGCAAGGTCGTCGAATTCCGCGTCAGCGACGATGCGCTCATCCCGGTCGGCGCCGAGCTGACGGCTGACCACTTCGTCGTCGGCCAGTTCGTCGATGTCAGCGGCACGACGCTCGGCAAGGGTTTTGCCGGCGGCATGAAGCGCTGGAACTTCGGTGGTCTGCGCGCCACCCACGGCGTCTCGGTCTCGCACCGCTCGATCGGTTCGACCGGCGGTCGTCAGGACCCCGGCAAGACCTTCAAGAACAAGAAGATGCCCGGCCATCTCGGCGCTGAGCGCGTGACCACGCAGAACCTGCGCGTCGTCCAGACGGACGTCGAGCGTGGCCTGATCCTGGTCGAGGGCGCCGTTCCCGGCCATGCCGGCGGCTGGATTCATGTGCGGGACGCGATCAAGCGCGCTCTGCCCAAGGATGCTCCGCTCCCGGGCAAGTTCAAGCTGAATGGCGGCGATGCGCCGGCTCCCGCAGCCGAGACGGTTGAGGAGAACGCGTGATGAAGCTCGATATCACCACCCTCGAAGGTGGCTCGGCCGGTTCGGTCGAGCTCTCGGATGCGATCTTCGGCCTCGAGCCGCGCGCCGACATCCTGGCGCGCATGGTGCGCTACCAGCTCGCCAAGCGCCGCGCCGGCACGCACAAGTCGAAGGGCCGGTCGGAAGTCGACCGCACCCGCAAGAAGATCTACAAGCAGAAGGGCACCGGTGGCGCCCGTCACGGTGCGGCTTCGGCTCCGCAGTTCCGCGGCGGCGGCAAGGCCTTCGGTCCGATCGTGCGCGACCATGCCCATGATTTGCCCAAGAAGGTCCGTGCGCTCGCCCTGCGTCATGCGCTCTCGGCGAAGGCCAAGGACGGCGGCATCATCATCCTCGACGACGCCAAGCTGGCCGAGCCGAAGACCAAGGTGCTGCTGGGCCATTTCGGCAAGCTCGAGCTCTCCAGCGCGCTGGTGATCGGCGGCGCCGAGATCGATACGAATTTCGGCCTGGCCGCGCGTTCGATCCCGAATGTCGACGTCCTGCCGATCCAGGGCATCAACGTTTATGACATCCTGCGTCGCGACAAGCTGGTCCTGACGCGCGCGGCTGTCGATGCGCTGGAGGCGCGCTTCTCATGAGCCAGTCCGCCAAGAACCTGGACCCGCGCCACTACGACGTGATCCGTGGGCCGGTGATCACCGAGAAGGCGACCATGCTCTCCGAGCACAACAAGGTCGTGTTCAAGGTCGCCAAGACCGCCACGAAGCCGCAGATCAAGGCGGCGATCGAGAAGCTGTTCGACGTCAAGGTGAAGAGCGTCAACACGCTCGTCACCGAGGGCAAGATGAAGGTCTTCCGCGGCCGGCTCGGCCAGCGCGCGGACGTCAAGAAGGCGGTCGTGACCCTCGAGGAAGGTCACTCCATCGACGTGACCACGGGCCTGTAAGGAAGGATCGCACACCATGGCTTTGAAGAATTTCAAGCCGGTCACGCCGAGCCTTCGCCAGCTCGTGATCGTCGACCGCAGCGAGCTCTACAAGGGCAAGCCGCTGAAGGTGCTGACGGAGGGCAAGTCGTCCTCCGGCGGCCGCAACAATCTCGGCCGCATCACCGTCCGCTTCCGCGGCGGTGGACACAAGCGGACGCTCCGCTTGATCGACTTCAAGCGTCGCGGCAAGGACGGCATTCCTGCCGTCGTCGAGCGCCTGGAGTATGATCCCAACCGCAGCGCCTTCATCGCGCTGATCAAGTACAGCGATGGCGAGCAGGCCTATATCCTGGCCCCGCAGCGCCTGGCCGTCGGCGACAGCGTCGTCTCCGGCCCGTCGGTGGACGTGAAGCCCGGCAATGCGGCCCCGATGGGTTCGCTGCCGATCGGCACGATCGTCCACAATGTCGAGCTGAAGATCGGCAAGGGTGGTCAGCTGGCCCGTTCGGCCGGCAACTACGCCCAGATCGTCGGTCGCGACCAGGGCTACGTCATCGTCCGCCTGAACTCGGGCGAGCAGCGCCTGATCAGCGGCCTGTGCTATGCCACCGTGGGCGCGGTCTCGAACCCCGACCACATGAACCGGAACGACGGCAAGGCGGGTCGCTCGCGCTGGCTCGGCCGTCGCCCGCATAACCGCGGTGTCTCGATGAACCCGGTCGACCATCCCCATGGCGGCGGCGAAGGCCGCACCTCGGGTGGCCGTCATCCGGTCACGCCCTGGGGTCTGCCGACCAAGGGCAAGAAGACCCGCTCGAATAAGCGGACCGATACGTTCATCGTGTCGAGCCGTCACGCCCGCAAGAAGAAGAACTGAGGTCCGTCATGGCGCGTTCGCTTTGGAAAGGTCCGTTTGTCGACGGATACCTTCTGAAAAAGGCCGAGGTCGCCCGTTCGGCGGCCCGGTCCGAGGTCATCAAGATCTGGAGCCGTCGCTCCACGATCCTTCCGCAGTTCGTCGGTCTGACGTTCGGCGTCTACAACGGCCACAAGCATGTGCCGGTGAACGTGTCCGAGGAAATGGTGGGCCACAAGTTCGGCGAGTTCTCGCCGACGCGCACCTTCCACGGCCATGCCGCCGACAAGAAGGCGAAGAGGAAGTAAGCCATGGGTAAAGCATCCGCCCCCCGTGCGCTGCCCGAGAACGAAGCCGTCGCGGTCGCCCGCAACCTTCGCGTCTCGCCGCAGAAGCTCAACCTCGTCGCCCAGCTGATCCGGGGCAAGAAGGTCTCGACGGCGCTCGCCGACCTCGAGTTCTCGCGCAAGCGGATCTCGCTGGACGTGCGCAAGTGCCTGCAGAGCGCGATCGCCAACGCCGAGAACAATCATGATCTCGACGTCGACGACCTCGTCGTGGCCCAGGCCTTCGTCGGCAAGGCGCTCGTGATGAAGCGCTTCCATGCCCGCGCCCGCGGTCGTGGCGCCCGCATCCTGAAGCCGTTCGCCAACATCACGATCGTGGTGCGCGAAGTCCAGGCTGCGAAGGCCTGAGGAGAGAACGATGGGTCAGAAAATCAATCCGATCGGGCTTCGCCTCGGCATCAACCGGACCTGGGATTCCCGCTGGTTCGCGCAGAAGGGCGAGTACGGCAAGCTGCTGCACGAGGACATGGCCATCCGCGCCGCCCTCATGAAGCTGCTGAAGCAGGCCGCGGTCTCCAAGATCATCATCGAGCGCCCGCACAAGAAGTGCCGCGTCACCATCCACTCGGCTCGTCCGGGCGTGGTGATCGGCAAGAAGGGCGCCGACATCGAGAAGCTGCGCAAGTCGGTGATGAAGCTCACCAAGGCCGATGTGACGATCAACATCGTCGAGGTGCGCAAGCCCGAGATCGACGCCACGCTGGTCGCCGATTCGATCGCGCAGCAGCTCGAGCGCCGCGTCGCCTTCCGTCGCGCCATGAAGCGCGCCGTGCAGTCGGCCATGCGCCTGGGCGCCGAGGGCATCCGCATCAACTGCTCGGGCCGCCTCGGCGGCGCTGAGATCGCGCGCCTCGAGTGGTATCGCGAGGGGCGGGTGCCGCTGCACACGCTGCGCGCCGATGTGGATTACGGTGTCGGCACCGCCTTCACCACCTACGGCACGTGCGGCATCAAGGTCTGGATCTTCAAGGGCGAGATCCTCGAACACGACCCGATGGCCCAGGACAAGCGCATGGCAGACGAGGGCGGCCGTTCCGGCGGTGGCCATCGTCGCGAGCATGCATAAGGCTGATCGAGAAGAGCCATGTTGCAACCTAAGAAGACCAAGTTCCGCAAGCAGTTCAAGGGGCGCATTTCCGGCGTCGCCAAGGGCGGCACGGATTTGAACTTCGGCCAGTTCGGCCTCAAGGCGCAGGAGCCGGAGCGGGTGACCGCTCGGCAGATCGAGGCGGCCCGCCGCGCGATCACCCGCGCCATGAAGCGCGCCGGCCGTGTCTGGATCCGCATCTTCCCGGACGTTCCGGTGTCGAAGAAGCCGACCGAAGTCCGCATGGGCAAGGGCAAGGGCGCGCCTGAATTCTGGGCAGCCAAGGTCAAGCCGGGCCGGATCATGTTCGAGATCGACGGCGTGCCGGAAGAGACGGCCCGCGAGGCCATGCGCCTCGGCGCCGCCAAGCTGCCGATCAAGACGCGCTTCATCCAGCGCATCGCCGAGTAAGAAGGGAGGACGAGATGAAAGCTTCGCAACGCCTGTCCGACCTGAAGGCCATGAGCGTGGACCTGCTCCAGGACGAGCTCCTGAAGCTCAAGAAGGAGCAGTTCAACCTGCGCTTCCAGAAGGCCACCGGCCAGCTCGAGAACACCGCCCGGGTGACCGAGGTCCGCAAGGACATCGCCCGCATCAAGACGCTGCAGCGGTCGAAGACCGCGGCCGCGAGCGCCTGAGGAGTCAGACAATGCCGAAGCGCGTGCTGCAGGGCGTCGTCGTCAGCGACAAGCAGAACAAAACTGTTGTGGTCAAGGTCGAGCGGCGCTATACGCACCCTCTCCTCAAGAAGACGGTTCGCCGTACCAAGAACTATCACGCCCATGATGAGGCGGAGGTGGCCAAGGTCGGTGATCAGGTCTGGATCGAGGAGTCCAAGCCGATTTCCAAGCTGAAAAGCTGGGTTGTGCTCGACAACGCCCCCAAGGCGTAGGTCAACGCGGCTGTCGCTGCCCGGTTCGCCGGGGAGCGGGGGCGGCGGAGTAGGTAGTCGGGCATGTTTCGCCGCAAAGGTGGGCTCCACTTTTGCGGATCATGCTTTGTTTTGAGGCCAGGGGGCGATCGACCCCCGTCAGTCGTAGTCCCGGGGGCGCTGGTGCGCCCGGGAAACCGCGCTGATACACACTGGAAGGATCAAGGCCATGATCCAGGTGCAGACCAATCTCGAGGTCGCGGATAATTCCGGCGCCCGTCGCGTGATGTGCATCAAGGTTCTCGGCGGGTCGAAGCGGCGCTATGCCCGCATCGGCGACATCATCGTCGTCTCGATCAAGGAAGCGATTCCGCGCGGTCGTGTGAAGAAGGGCGACGTCATGAAGGCGGTCGTCGTTCGCACCGCCAAGGACGTCAAGCGTCCCGACGGTTCGGTGATCCGCTTCGACCGCAACGCGGCCGTTCTGATCAACAATCAGAAGGAGCCTGTCGGCACCCGCATCTTCGGACCGGTTCCGCGCGAGCTGCGCGCCAAGAACCACATGAAGATCATCTCGCTTGCGCCTGAGGTGCTGTGATGGCTGCGAAGATCAAGAAGGGCGACAAGGTCGTCGTGCTGGCTGGCCGTGACAAGGGCAAGGCCGGCGAAGTCCTCCAGGTGCTTCCGAAGGATGCCCGCGCCGTCGTGCGTGGCGTCAACCTCGTCAAGAAGCACACCAAGGCATCGGCTCAGTCCGAGGGCGGCATCATCTCCAAGGAAGCCACCATCGACCTGTCGAACCTCGCCGTGGCCGATCCCAAGGATGGCAAGCCGACCCGCGTCGGCTTCAAGGTCCTGGACGATGGCCGCAAGGTCCGTTTCGCCAAGCGCTCGGGGGATCTGATCGATGGCTGAGAACCAGCAGGCGGCTCTCACGCCGCGTATGAAGAAGCATTACGAGGACGTCGTTCGTCCGGCGATGATCGCCGAGTTCGGCTACAAGAACGCCATGGAAGTGCCGACCATCGAGAAGGTCGTCATCAACATGGGCGTGGGCGAAGCGACTGCCGACCGCAAGAAGGTCGACAACGCCGCCGGCGACCTCGCCCTGATCGCCGGCCAGAAGCCGGTCATCACCAAGTCCCGTCTCGCCATCGCCGGCTTCAAGCTGCGCGAGAACATGGCGGTCGGCTGCAAGGTCACGCTGCGCAAGACCAAGATGTTCGAGTTCGTCGACCGGCTCGTCACCATCGCCCTGCCGCGCGTGCGCGACTTCCGGGGTCTCAACCCGAAGTCCTTCGACGGGCGCGGCAATTTCGCGCTCGGGATCAAGGAGCACATCGTGTTCCCCGAGATCAACTACGACAAGGTCGACCAGGTCTGGGGTATGGACGTGATCGTCTGCACGACTGCGAAGTCGGACGACGAGGCTCGCGCCCTGCTCAAGCACTTCAACTTCCCGTTCCGGCAGTGAACGCCAGCGTTCATACGCGGAAACCAGGAGAGATCGATGGCTAAGAAGAGCTCCGTCGAGAACAACAACCGCCGCAAGGAGCTGGTGAAGAAGTTCGCCGGCCGCCGCGCCAGGTTGCTTGAGATCGCCAATGACGACAGCCAGTCCATGGACGAGCGTTTCCTCGCTCGCCTGAAGCTGGCCGAACTGCCGCGCAACTCGGCTCCGAACCGGGTTCGCAACCGCTGCGAGGTGACGGGTCGCCCGCGCGCCTTCTACCGCAAGCTGAAGATGTCGCGCGTTGCGCTGCGCGAGCTCGGCAACAAGGGGCTGGTTCCCGGCCTCGTCAAGTCGAGCTGGTGAGGAGGACGCATCATGGCGATCATTGATCCGCTTGGAGATATGCTGACCCGCATCCGCAATGCGCAGATGCGGCGCAAGTCGCGCGTTTCGACGCCCGGTTCGAAGCTGCGGGCCCGCGTGCTCGACGTGCTTCAGTCCGAGGGCTACATCCGCGGCTACACCCAGACCGAGTTCGGCAATGGCCGGACCGAGTTCGATATCGAGCTGAAGTACCACGAGGGACAGCCGGTCATCCGGTCGATCTCGCGTGTGTCGAAGCCCGGCCGCCGCGTCTATTCTTCGGTGGAGACGATGCCGCGCGTGGCCGACGGCCTGGGCGTGACCATCATCTCGACCCCGAAGGGTGTGATGCCCGATCATCTTGCCCGCGAGCAGAACGTGGGCGGCGAAGTGCTTTGCAAGGTCTTCTGACCTTTCGCGCCGCTCGTTTTCAGGAGAAATCCAATGTCTCGTATCGGTAAGAAGCCTGTTCCGGTTCCCGCTGGCGTCACCGCCAACGTCGCCGGCCAGCTCGTCAAGATCAAGGGCGCGAAGGGGGAACTCTCCTTCACCGTGCCCGACGACGTCTCGGTCGCTATGGAGGATGGCGCGATCGCGGTTCAGCCGCGTTCGCAGAGCAAGCGTGCGCGCTCGCTCTGGGGCACCTCGCGTGCCCGCATCGCCAACCTCGTGGTCGGCACGACCTCCGGCTTTGAGAAGAAGCTCGAGATCAACGGCGTCGGCTACAAGGCCGCCGTCACCGGCAAGGTGCTCAAGCTGTCGCTCGGCTACAGCCACGACATCGACTATCCGATCCCGGAAGGGGTTGCGATCGTCACGCCGAAGCCGACCGAAATCGTCATCACCGGCATCGACAAGCAGGTCGTCGGCCAGACTGCGGCCGAGATCCGCGACTATCGCGGCCCCGAGCCCTATAAGGGCAAGGGCGTGAAGTACGCCGGCGAATTCATCTTCCGCAAGGAAGGGAAGAAGAAGTAAGGGCCATGAGCAAGCAGACAGAGAACACTGCGCGCCGCAAGGCCCGCGTCCGCCGCGCGATCAAGGCTGTCGCCAATGGCCGCGCTCGCCTGTCGGTGCATCGCACCGGCAAGCAGATCTACGCCCAGGTCATCGACGACACGAAGGGGGTCACCCTCGCTTCGGCCTCGAGCCTGGACAAGGACATCCGCACCGACCTGAAGTCGGGCGCGAATGTCGAGGCTGCGGCCACGATCGGCAAGCTCATCGCCGAGCGTGCGGTCAAGGCTGGCGTGAAGGACGTGGTCTTCGACCGCGGCTCCTACATGTATCACGGCCGCGTCAAGGCGCTGGCCGATGCCGCCCGCGAGGCCGGCCTGAACTTCTGATATCGTCGCTCCCGGCCATCCTGCCGCGGCGCCTCTCGGCGGCGGGCAGGGGGCCGGGATCGGGCTTTCATAGAGACGTCGTCCCACAAGGGACGCTCGAGCGAGCGGAACGGCCGTGGCCGTCGCCGCGCAAGTAAGAGGAAAGACAATGGCGAGAGAGCCTCGTGACCGCGATCGCGAAGAGCGCGATTCGGAATTCGTGGACCGTCTGGTCCACATCAACCGCGTCGCCAAGGTGGTGAAGGGCGGGCGTCGCTTCGGCTTCGCCGCGCTCGTCGTCGTCGGCGACCAGAAGGGCCGCGTCGGCTTCGGCCACGGCAAGGCCCGCGAAGTGCCGGAAGCCATCCGCAAGGCGACGGAAGCCGCCAAGCGCGGCCTGGTCCGCATCCCGCTGCGCGAGGGTCGCACGCTTCATCACGACGTCCAGGGCCGTCACGGCGCCGGCAAGGTCGTGCTGCGCGCTGCCCCGGCCGGTACCGGCATCATCGCCGGCGGCCCGATGCGCGCCGTCTTCGAGGCGGTCGGCATGCAGGACGTGGTGTCGAAGTCGCTCGGCTCCTCTAAACCCGTACAACCTCGTCCGCGCGACCTTCGATGCGCTGAAGAACGAGGACAGCCCGCGTGGCGTCGCCGCGCGCCGCAACCTCAAGGTTTCCGCCCTGCAGACGCGTCGCCGCGATGCGGGTGCCGACGCCGCCGCTGAAGCGTGAGGGGGCGACCATGGCAAAGTCCGACAGCAAGACCGTCGTCATCGAGCAGATCGGTAGCCCGATCCGCCGCGAGGCGTCGCAGCGCCAGACCCTGATCGGTCTCGGCCTCAACAAGATCCGCCGTCAGTCGACCCTGGTCGACACGCCGGCCGTGCGGGGCATGATCGACAAGGTCAGGCACCTCGTGCGCGTCGTCGATGCGAAGTGAGGGAGATCGTTCGATGAAACTCAACGAGATCCGTGACAACGAAGGCGCGCACAAGTCGCGCATCCGCGTCGGCCGGGGCATCGGCTCGGGCAAGGGAAAGACCGGTGGCCGTGGCGTCAAGGGTCAGAAGGCCCGCGCCGGCGTCGCCGTGAAGGGCTTCGAAGGCGGCCAGATGCCGCTTTATCGTCGCCTGCCCAAGCGCGGCTTCACCAACCTGTTCGCCAAGGAGCTGAACGAGGTCAATCTCGGCCGGATCCAGCAGGCGGTGGAAGCCGGCAAGCTGGACGCCAAGGGCGCGGTCACCATCGAGGCGCTGGTCGCCGCGGGCGTGATCACGCACCAGGCCAAGGACGGCGTGAAGATCCTCGGCGTCGGCGAGCTGAAGACGAAGCTTGCCTTCGAGGTGGCCGGCGCGTCGAAGTCGGCCGTCGCCGCGATCGAGAAGGCGGGTGGCAGCGTCAAGATCCTGGCTGCCGCTTCACAGGCGTGAGCCGAACGCTTACATGACGACTCGCGAACGGCGGCCGGGCCAGAAGCCCTGGCCGCCGTTCGACTGTTTGACCGGGCGCAGCCCAGCGCGCCCATGGATCTGAAGACCAAGGACCGGACGCATGGCATCGGCGGCTGAACAGCTTGCTTCAAACCTCAACTTCGGGGCGTTCGCCAAGGCGGACGAGCTGAAGAAGCGGATCTGGTTCACGCTCGGTGCGCTGATCATCTACCGGATCGGCACCTATATCCCGCTGCCGGGGATGAACCCCGATGCGGTCGCGGACCTGTTCAAGCAGACGCAGACCGGCGTGCTCGGCCTGTTCAACATGTTCTCCGGCGGCGCCGTTGGCCGGCTCGCGATCTTCGCGCTGGCGATCATGCCGTACATCTCGGCCTCGATCATCATCCAGCTGCTCTCCAGCGTGATCCCGACCTTCGAGGCGCTGAAGAAGGAAGGCGAGCAGGGCCGCAAGATCCTCAACCAGTACACGCGCTATCTCACGCTCGTGCTGGCCGTGTTCCAGGCCTATGGCATCGGTGTCGGTCTGCAGGGCTCGGGCAACCTCGTGCTGGAGCCGGGTCCGTTCTTCCTGCTCTCGACGACGATCACGCTGGTCGGCGGCACGATGTTCCTGCTCTGGCTCGGTGAGCAGATCACCAGCCGCGGCATCGGCAACGGCACCTCGATGATCATCTTCGCGGGGATCATCGCGGAGTTCCCCTCCCAGCTCGCCCAGACGCTCGAGCTTGGCCGCCAGGGCGCGATCTCGACCGGGCTGCTGCTGCTGATCCTGGTGATGGCGATATGCGTCATCGCCTTCTGCGTGTTCATGGAGCGCGCCCAGCGCCGCCTGCTGATCAACTATCCCAAGCGCCAGGTCGGCAACCGCATGTATGAGGGCCAGACCTCGTTCCTGCCGCTGAAGCTCAACACGGCCGGCGTGATTCCGCCGATCTTCGCGTCCTCGCTGCTGCTGCTGCCGACGACGATCGCGAGCTTCTCTCAGGCCTCTGGCGGCACCGGTCCGCTGGCGACGGTCGCGACCTATCTCGCCCATGGCCGGCCGCTGTTCATGATCCTCTACGCGGCCCTGATCATCTTCTTCTGCTTCTTCTACACGGCGATCGTCTTCAATCCGACGGAGACGGCCGACAACCTGAAGAAGCATGGCGGCTTCATGCCCGGCATCCGCCCGGGCGAGCGCACGGCCGAGCATATCGACCGCGTGCTGACCCGCATCACCGTGCTCGGTGCCGGCTATTTGACTATCGTCTGCCTTATCCCCGAGTTCATGATCACCTATGCCCAGATCCCGATCATCCTTCTGGGCGGCACGTCGCTGCTCATCGTGGTGACGACGACCATGGATACCGTGGCGCAAGTCCACGGGCACCTGCTGGCCCATCAGTATGAGGGGCTGGTCAAGAAGGCGAAGCTGCGAGGAGCGAAACGCTGATGCGACTGATCTTCCTGGGGCCGCCGGGGGCGGGGAAGGGCACTCAGGCTGCGCGCATCGTCGCGAAGCATGGTATTCCGCAGCTTTCGACCGGCGACATGCTGCGCGCCGCGGTTGCGGCGCAGACCCCGGTCGGCGTCAAGGCCAAGGCGGTCATGGATTCCGGCGGGCTGGTGTCGGACGAGATCGTCATCGGCATCGTTGCTGACCGGATCGACGAGGCCGACTGCAAGAAGGGCTTCATCCTCGACGGTTTCCCGCGCACGCTGGCGCAGGCCGAGGCGCTCGACGCCATGCTTGCCTCCAAGCATCTGGAACTCGACACCGTGCTGGAGCTCAAGGTCGACCAGAGCAAGCTCGTCGATCGCATCGTGAAGCGCGCCGAGGAGGCGAAGGCCGCCGGTCAGCCGGTCCGCAAGGACGATGACCCGGAGGTCTTCAAGACCCGTCTCGAGGCCTATAACCGCGATACCGCCGTCGTCTCGCCCTATTACGCGAAGCGCGGCCAGGTGATCGAGATCGACGGCATGCAGCCGGTCGACGACGTCACGGCGGCAATCGAGAAGGCTTTGGTCGGTCACTGACCCCGGCGCCTCCTAACTGGCATGAATCTTGGCTGCGCCGGGTTGACTCGGCGCGGTCGAACGACTAACGACCCGACTTCCGGTTTCATGACAGCGATGCCGTTACCTTCGCGAGAAGGGGCGACGTCGCATTCCCGCATGGAATGGGTTCAACGCTCCGCAGGGGCCGGCCTCCACCGGCGCGGGGCATCTTTAAACCGCCGGCCCGCCATCGGGCGTGATCCGGCCGACATGGAGAGATGATCATGGCTCGTATCGCGGGCGTCAACATTCCGACCAACAAGCGCGTCGTCATCGGCCTGCAGTACATCCACGGCATTGGCGCGGCCAAGGCCCAGGAGATCTGCGACAAGGTCGGTATCGTCGCCGAGCGTCGCGTCAACCAGCTGACCGACGCCGAGGTTCTCCAGATCCGCGAGACCATCGACCGCGACTACCTCGTCGAGGGCGACCTGCGTCGCGAGGTCTCGATGAACATCAAGCGCCTGATGGATCTCGGCTGCTATCGCGGCCTGCGCCATCGCCGCTCGCTGCCGGTCCGCGGCCAGCGCACCCACACCAACGCCCGCACCCGCAAGGGCAAGGCGAAGCCGATCGCCGGCAAGAAGAAGTGATTTCGGCGGGCCGGGTAACCGGCCCGCTGCTTTGCGCCGCCTGACCCCTCGGGGCGGGCGGCATCCCCAGCGCCTGGCATCACGGGCGCGCCTGAAGGACAAGAGAAAAGACTATGGCCAAGGAAGCCCAGCGCGTTCGCCGCCGCGAACGCAAGAACATCGTCTCCGGCGTCGCCCATGTGAACGCCTCGTTCAACAACACCATGATCACCATCACCGACGCGCAGGGCAACACGATCTCGTGGTCGTCGGCCGGCACGATGGGCTTCAAGGGTTCGCGCAAGTCGACCCCCTACGCCGCGCAGGTCGCCGCCGAAGACGCCGCCCGCAAGGCTGCCGAGCATGGCATGCGCACTCTTGAGGTCGAGGTCACCGGTCCGGGTTCGGGTCGTGAGTCCGCCCTTCGCGCGCTGCAGGCTGCCGGCTTCACCGTGACCTCGATCCGCGACGTGACGCCGATCCCGCATAACGGCTGCCGTCCGCGCAAGCGTCGTCGCGTCTGACGTTCGTGCTTCGAGGCGCCCGCACCGGCGGGCGCCTGTCCGGGGCGGCCCGCCGCCGCCATTGAATTCAAGCACCAGGAGTGCGGTCGTGATCAGCAAGAACTGGCAGGATCTGTCAAAGCCCAACAAGCTCGAAATCAAGGTCGGCGACGATCCGAAGCGTCAGGCCACCGTCATCGCGCGTCCGCTGGAGCGCGGTTTCGGCATGACGCTCGGCAACGCGCTGCGTCGCGTGCTGCTCTCCTCGCTGCAGGGCGCGGCCGTCACCGCCGTCCAGATCGACGGCGTGCTGCACGAATTCTCCTCGATCCCCGGCGTGCGTGAGGACGTCACCGACATCGTCCTCAACATCAAGGCGATCGCGGTCAAGATGCAGGGCGAAGGCCCCAAGCGCATGACGCTGCGCAAGACCGGCCCGGGCACCGTCACGGCTGGCGACATCAACACCGTCGGCGACGTGTCGATCCTGAACCCCGACCTCGTGCTGTGCACGCTGGACGAGGGCTCCGAGATCCGCATGGAGTTCACGGTCAACACCGGCAAGGGCTACGTCCCCTCCGAGCAGAACCGTCCCGAGGATGCGCCGATCGGCCTGATCCCGGTCGACAGCCTGTACTCGCCGGTGAAGAAGGTCTCCTACCGCGTCGAGAACACCCGCGAGGGACAGAACCTCGACCGCGACATGCTGACCCTGAACATCGAGACCAACGGCTCGGTGACGCCCGAGGACGCGCTGGCGCTCGCCGCCCGCATCCTGCAGGACCAGCTCGCCGTCTTCATCACCTTTGAGGAGCCGCGCAAGGAAGAGGCCGTCTCGACCGCGCCGCAGCTGCCCTTCAACCCGGCGCTGCTCAAGAAGGTCGACGAGCTCGAGCTTTCGGTGCGTTCGGCGAACTGCCTGAAGAACGACAACATCGTCTATATCGGCGACCTCATCCAGAAGTCGGAGGGCGAGATGCTGCGCACCCCGAACTTCGGCCGCAAGTCGCTGAACGAGATCAAGGAAGTGCTCGCCACCATGGGCCTCCACCTCGGCATGGACGTCACCGGCTGGCCGCCGGAGAACATCGAAGAGCTCGCGAAGCGCTTCGAGGAGCATTACTGATCCCACCGGCGCGGGCTCGTTCCCGCGCCGTTTCCCCGCCCGGTGCATGAGCGCCGGAGCATAAAGAACGGCCGTACCGTGGCACGGCGGCCGTAAATCACGAAGGAGCCACCCATGCGTCACGGTTTCCGCGGTCGTCGTTTCAACCGCTCGGTCGAGCACCGCAAGGCGATGTTCGCCAACATGTCCCAGGCCCTGATCAAGCACGAGCAGATCACCACCACGCTGCCGAAGGCCAAGGACCTGCGTCCGGTCGTCGAGAAGCTGATAACGCTCGCCAAGCGCGGCGACCTGCACGCCCGCCGCCAGGCGATCGCGCAGATCAAGGACGTCGCCCTGGTCGGCAAGCTCTTCGCGGTCCTCGGCCCGCGCTACAAGGAGCGCAACGGCGGCTATCTGCGCATCATGAAGGCGGGCTTCCGCTTCGGCGACAACGCCCCGCTCGCCGTGATCGAGTTCGTCGACCGCGATGTCGAGGCCAAGGGCAAGGATTCCGGCCCGGTCTTCACGGCGGACGACGAGGCGGCCTGAGGCCTATCCTCGGTCCAGTCGATTTCAAAAGGGCGGCCTTCGGGTCGCCCTTTTTCGTAGGCGGCGGAGGGGACCACGCCCGTGCGCTCCCTTGGCGACTGGTGCGCCGCGGATTACGCTCGCGGCCAATCAATCGAAACGGCCGTGACGCGCCGTTGGGAGGGGACGTGATCATGAAGACCAAGACGACCGCCGGTTTGCTCGTGGGGGCGCTGCTCGCTCTCGGCTCCCAATCGGCCACGGCGCAGGACTACCCCGCCAAGGCGATCACCATGATCGTGCCCTTCGCGGCGGGTGGCTCGTCGGATGTGATCGCACGGCTCGTCGGCGACGAGATGGGGCGTGTCCTCGGCCAGCGCATCATCATGGAGAACATGGGTGGCGCAGGCGGGGCCACGGCGCTCTCGCGGGCCGCCAAGGCCGAGCCCGACGGCTACACCATCGTCATCGGCAATAGCGGCACCAATGCCGCCTCCTATTCGATCTATCCGGACCTGAAATACACCAACGCCGATTTCGCGCCTGTCGGCCTCGTGGCGAAGACCTCGCCGATGATCGCCTTGAAGCTCGATTTCCCGGCGAAGACGCTGACCGAGTTCGTCGCCTATGCGAAGGCCAATCCCGGCAAGGTCAGCCTCGGCCATGCCGGCGTCGGCTCGTCGAACTATCTGATCTGCCGGACCTTCATCAAGGCTGCCGGGGTCGATGTCGCCCTGGTCAGCTATCGCGGCGCGGGGCCTGCGCTCAACGACCTGATGGGCGGCCAGATCGACGGTGTCTGCGATGCCGCGACCTCGCTCTCCGGTGCAGTCCAGGGCGAGAAGGTGAAGGCGCTCGTCGTGGCGACGCCGGACCGGCTGGCGAGCCTGCCCGCCGTCCCGACCTCGGCCGAGGCCGGTCTGCCCGCCTTCCAGGCGCAGGGCTGGAACGCGATCTTCGTGCCGAAGAAGACGCCCGATGCGATCGTGGCCAAGCTCAACGCGGCGCTGAAAACCGCTCTGGCGAGCCAGAACCTCCAGGGGCGCTTCAGGGATCTCTCCTCGGTCGTGCCCTCCCAGGAGGAGATCACCCCGGCCTTCGTGGCGCAGCTCGTGCCGGCCGAGATCGAGAAGTATCGCGTGCTGCTGCAGGACAAATAGGTCCAGCAGCGCGGTCCCCGGCGTGGCGTGCTGGAAATCGCCCCGCCGCAGGCCTATCTCTCGCGGCGAGTCGCGCCGTCGCAGAGGAGACGCCAGATGCAGCGCAAGGCCACCTTCACCCGCGGGATTCTGCTCGCGGCCGCGCTGACGGCGCTGCCCGTGGCGGTTTTGCCCGCGGTCGCGCAGACGCCGCTGCGGCAGGTGCCGGAGTCGCGCCAGGAGATCTCGCTGTCCTTTGCGGGGGTGGTGAAGAAGAGCGCCGGTGCCGTCGTCAACGTCTACGGCGCGCGGGTCGAGAAGCAGCCGCGCAACCCCTTCATGGACGACCCCTTCTTCCGGCGCTTCTTCGGCGACCGGGGCTTCGGCGTGCCGCAGGAGCGCGTGCAGCGCTCGCTCGGCTCGGGCGTGGTGGTCGATGCGAGCGGGCTCGTGGTCACCAACAACCACGTCATCGAGGGCATGAGCGAGGTCAAGGTGGCCTTCGCCGACAAGCGCGAGGTCGAGGCGACGATCCTGCTGCGCGATCCGCGCACCGATCTCGCCGTGCTCAAGCTCAAGAACGCCAAGGACCTGGTGCCGATCGAGCTCGCCGATTCCGACAAGGTCGAGATCGGCGACATCGTGCTGGCGATCGGCAACCCCTTCGGCGTCGGGCAAACCGTGACGCAGGGCATCGTCTCGGCGCTCGCGCGCACGCAGATCGGCGTCGGCGACGCGCAGTCCTTCATCCAGACCGACGCCGCCATCAACCCCGGCAATTCCGGTGGCGCGCTGGTCGACATGCAGGGCCGGGTGATCGGCATCAACACGGCGATCTTCTCCCGCTCTGGCGGCAGCCATGGCATCGGCTTCGCGATTCCGGCCGCGATGGTGCGTGTCGTCGTCGAGAGCGCCAAGACCGGCGCCAAGACGGTCCGGCGACCCTGGTTCGGGGCGCGGCTGCAGGCTCTGACTCCGGATGTCGCCGACGGGCTCGGGCTCGACCGGCCGGCCGGCTCGGTTGTTGCGGGCGTGGTCGAGAAGGGCCCGGCGGCGGAGGGGGGGCTGCGCCGCTCCGACGTCATCCTGGCGGTCGACGGCATCGCGGTCGATGATCCCGAATCCTTCGGCTACCGCTTCGCGACGCGCCCGCTTGGCGGGGTCGCTTCGCTGACCGTGCTGCGCAGCGGCAAGCGGGTCGTCCTGCCGGTCAAGCTGGTTCCTGCTCCCGAACTGCGCCCGCGCGAGCCGGTGACGCTGTCGGGCCGCTCGCCGCTGGCGGGGCTGACCGTGATGAACCTGTCGCCCGCGCTGGCCGAGGAACTGGCGATCGACGCGGGCACCGAGGGCGTCGTGGTCGGCGAGGTCGAGGAGGGCAGCACGGCCGCCCGCATCGGCTTCCAGAAGGGGGACATCATCCAAGCCCTGAACGGCGAAGCGATGACGGGTTCCCGCGAGGTCGAGGCGGCGCTGAAGGAACGGCGCCGTGCCTGGGAGGTGACGATCTCGCGCGGTGGCCAGAGCGTGACCTCGGTCTTCCCGGGGTGAGCGACCTTTTCGCCGCCTCGGGCCTCGACAAGTCCGGCCCGCGCCCGCTCGCAGACCGGATGCGGCCGACGACGCTGGGCGAGGTCGCGGGCCAGGACCATTTGACCGGGCCGGACGGCGCGCTGACGCGGCTGGTGCAATCCGGCTCGCTCGGCAGTCTGATCTTCTGGGGCCCGCCCGGCACCGGCAAGACGACGGTGGCGCGGCTGCTGGCAGGGCAGGTCGATCTCGGCTTCGAGCAGATCAGTGCGATCTTCTCCGGTATCGCCGATCTCAAGAAGGTCTTCGAATCGGCCCGCGGGCACCGTCTCGGCGGCAAGGGCACGCTGCTCTTCGTCGACGAGATCCATCGTTTCAACCGCGCCCAGCTCGACGCCTTCCTCCCCGTGATGGAGGACGGCACGATCACGCTGGTCGGCGCCACCACCGAGAACCCGTCCTTCGCGCTCAATGCCGCGTTGCTCTCGCGGGCGCGGGTGCTGACCTTCAAGTCGCTGGACGAGGGCGCGCTACTCTTCCTGCTCGGCCGGGCTGAACTGCTGGAGAACCGCGAGCTGCCGCTGACGCCGGAGGCGAGGCTTGCGCTCGCGCGTTTCGCCGATGGCGACGGGCGTGCGGTCCTGACACTGGCCGAGGAGCTGTGGCGCGCTGCCAAGCCGGGCGAGATCTTCGACGAGGCGGGTTTGAGCGAGGTGATCCAGCGCCGCGCACCGATCTACGACAAGGCGCAGGACGGCCACTACAATCTGATCTCGGCCCTGCACAAGACGATCCGCGGCTCGGACCCCGACGCCGCGCTCTACTATTTCGCCCGCATGCTCGATGCCGGCGAGGATCCGCGCTTCCTGGCGCGGCGGCTGGTGCGCATGGCGGTCGAGGATATCGGTCTGGCCGACCCGCAGGCGCTGGTTCATGCGCGGGCTGCGACCGAGACTTATGAGCAGCTCGGCTCGCCGGAGGGGGAGCTGGCGCTCGCCAACACGGTGATCTACCTCGCCACCGCGCCGAAATCGAACGCCTCCTACAAGGCCTACAAGGCGGCCCGCCGGGTTGCGTCCGAGCGCGGCTCGCTGATGCCGCCCAAGACGATCCTGAACGCGCCGACCAAGCTGATGAAGCAGGAAGGCTATGGCGCCGACTATTCTTATGACCACGATGCGCCCGACGCCTTCTCGGGTCAGGACTACTGGCCCGACGCGCTCGGCCGCCAGCTCTTCTACGACCCGCCCGAACGCGGCTTCGAGCGCGAAATCCGGAAAAGGCTGGAGTATTGGGCGAAGCTGCGGCTGGAGCGCGGGGAGGGCTGAGGGGTGGCGCGGCGCTTTGATCGACCGCAAGGGCGACGTGGTCCGTGCTCCCTAGAGTGACCTTCAGCGGCCACCCCCGGGCCGTGCCGGTGCCTCGCTCATGATCTCGCTCATCGCCCGCCTGCTCCTGATCGTCCCCTCGCTCATCGCGGGCTGGTTCGTGTCGGAGGACAATGTCGCCTATTGGGTCGTGGCGTTTGCGATCGGGCTCGTCTTCATCCTGCTGACCATTGCCTTCGAGCTGTATGTGCATCCGCTGATCCGGCGCGGGCCGAAGGGGTAGAGCGTATCGACATCTGCCCAAACGCGACGTCATCCCGGACAAGCCGCGCAGCGGCGCTGCTCCTGGATCCATCGTAGAGCTCCGGAGCCCTCCGATGGATCCCGGGGCAGGCTCGGGATGACGGTGTTGGTTCCGATGAGAACTCAGACCGCTCTCGCGTCCTCCTTGGCACGGCAAGGCCCGGACACTGCAAGGCCCGGATTTTTCCCCTCAGAACGAGCGCTCGATGAAGAGCTGCGCCGAGAGCTGGCGGCCGCCGAGACTTGTCGGCAGGGCACGGCTGGAGAAGGCGACGTTCGTCCAGGCGACCGAGCCTTCCAGCCCCGCCTTGAAGCCGTCCACCGGCGTCCAGACCAGATTGGCGCTGGCGCGGTCGATGCGCAGCTTGCCCTTGCCGGCATTGGTGAGCGGCACGGTGATCTGGTAGCGGCTGACGAAGAGGTTGCTGGCGAGCTCGTCCGTCCATTCGCGCCGTGCCGCGAGGACGCTCGAAAAGCCGCGGCTGGAGTCGCCGGGCGTGATGACCTGCCGGACGACCGTGGCGTCGAGCGAGGAGCCGATATAGGCGGCGGCGTCGGTCGCGCCCGCGATCTGGGCGGTGATCTCGCCGGGGCTTCCGAGGATCGGCAGCTCGTAGGTGGCGCCGAGGATGCCGGCGCGCCCCAGCCGATGCGGCGACCCTGCCACGTCGCGCAGCGCCCCGCCCATGTGCAGCGTCAGGCTGCCCTGCGTGTAGGTCAGCCGTGCGACACCGTCGGGCACGCGGCCGTTCGTGACGGGGATCGAGGAGGTCGTCGCGAGCGTCGGGTCCTCCAGCGACAGTGCCAGGTTCCAGCGCTCGGTCAGGTCGCGCTCCCAGGCGATGACACCGACATTGCGGCCGGGCAGCCGGGCGCTGAAGGCGAATTCCTCGCCGGTCCAGAAGCTGAAGCGCGAGGATGACAGGCCGAAGGTCATCGTGCCCACGGTGACGACGGCCTCCTCCACCAGGATGGTGTCGGGGTCGCCGCCGCCGGGCCGCATCGACATTTCGAAGGCGGAGCCGACGCGCAGGCCCGAGGGCAGGTCCAGCGCCGTCTCGAAGCGCAGCGAGGATGTGGTCGGCCAGGAATAGCTGGGCCGCGGCTGCGAGGCGCCGGCACGTGGGATGCGATAGCTGTCATATTGCAGCCCGGCCGTCACCGAGCCGGTGATGGCGAGGCAGGTGGCGGAGCCGGGTAGGATCAGGCCGGGGACGTCGTCCTCGTCATCCGTTTCCTCCTCGTCATCGTCGTCATCGTCACCATCGTCACCATCATCGGCAGCGTCGGATGGTGCCGCGGCGGCCTCGGCCGGCGCCGGAAAGAGCGGGGCGATGTCGGGCGGCCGGATGATGCAGGCGCGGGCAAAAGCTGGCGGCTTGCCGGCGGGGAGGCGGGACGGCGCGGCGGCCGCGGCCTCGGCGAGGAGGACAAGCACGAGCGCCAGCAGCAGCGCGCAGAGCACGCCGCCTGCCGCCATCGCCCCTGCGGTTGGTCTCCGCGTCACCCGTCTTCGCCCCCCGGCCGGTCGTCTCGCCTCTACACCTCTCAGACAGACCGCGCCCGGGCAAGGCCCCGATTTCGTTTGTGCCGCCGCGATGCGCTGGCTATTGCAGAGCCATGACCTCCACTCTTCTGGTTTTTCTCGGCGCCGGGCTGGGCGGCGTGCTGCGGCACGGCGTCAATCTCGTCTCGCCGCGCTGGTTCGGCACCGGCTTTCCCGGCGGGACGATGCTGATCAACATCCTCGGCTCGGCCCTGATGGGCGCGATCGCCGGCTGGCTCGCCTTCAAGACGGAGGCCGGCTGGTCGCAGCATGCGCGGCTGTTTCTGACGACCGGCATCCTCGGCGGCTTCACCACCTTCTCGGCCTTCTCGCTCGACGCCGTGCTGCTCTGGGAGCGTGGCGAGGCCGGCCTCGCGGCGGCCTATGTGCTCGGCTCGGTCATCCTCTCGCTGGTGGCGCTGGTCGCTGGCCTCGCACTCGTCCGGAGCCTGTCATGAGAACCGGTGGCAAAGGAACGGGCGGCAAGGGAACGGGCGGCAAGGGCTTTGGCGGACGTGGCGCCGGCACGGGACCTGCGCGGGTTGGCCGGCCGCCGGCCGCGGGTGCGCCCCGCGGGCCGGGGGCTAAGGCCAAGCGCCCGAGCCATGACGCCCGCCGCTCGGCACAGGCCTCGGCCCGCGCCAGGCCCGAGCGCGAGGAGGCGGAGGTCAACACCACGCCGACGCGCAACCCCAAGCCGCATCATCCGGCGCCGCGCGCGGCCGGGCCGCGGCAGCCTGCTGCCCAGACGGCCCCGCGGCCCGCGGGCAAGCCCGCCGCCACCCGCCGCGCGCCGGTGAGCGACACGCCGACCCGCGCCGAGGTGAAGGCGGAGACGGCGCAGGTGCTCGCCACCGGCGTGCAACAGCTCGTGGTCACCGCCGACGAGAACGAGATGCGGATCGATCGCTTTCTCGAGAGCCGCTTCCCGCAGCTCTCCTTCAGCCATATCCAGCGCATCGTCCGGAAGGGCGAGTTGCGGGTGAACGGTAAGCGCGCCGACAGCAAGGACCGGCTGGAGGAGGGGCAGACGGTCCGTATCCCGCCGCTCAAGCTCGAGCCGCAGGAGAGCCGGCCGCGCTCGGCCAAGGCCGATGGCGACACGCTCGAGTTCCTGCGCTCGATCACGCTCTACGAGGACGAGGACGTGATGGTCCTCAACAAGCCGGCGGGGCTGGCCGTGCAGGGCGGCTCCGGCACGACGCGCCATGTCGACCAGATGCTCGACGTGCTGACGGACAAGAGCGGGCAGAAGCCGCGCCTGGTCCACCGGCTCGACAAGGACACGGCGGGCTGCCTCGTCATCGCCAAATCGCGCTTCGCGGCGGCGACGCTGGCCAAGACCTTCCGTTCGCGCTCGGCCCGCAAGGTCTACTGGGCGCTTGTGGCGGGCGTACCGCGCGTACGCCAGGGCCGGATCTCGACCTATCTCGCCCGCGAGGAGGCCTATGACGGCGACCAGCGCATGGCGGTGGCCAAGCATGGCGAGGACGGCGCGATGCATGCCGTGACCTATTACGCCGTGGTCGAGACCGCCGCGCAGAAGCTCGGCTGGCTCTCGCTCAAGCCGGTGACGGGGCGCACCCACCAGTTGCGCGCGCACGCCGCCCATATCGGCCACCCGATCGTGGGCGATCCGAAATACTTCAACATCCAGAACTGGGAGCTGCCCGGCGGCATCCAGAACAAGCTGCATCTGCTGGCGCGGCGCATCGTCGTGCCGCATCCGCGCGGCAAGGGCACGATCGACGTCAGCGCGCCGCTGCCGCCGCATATGCGCCAGTCCTGGAACCTGCTCGGCTTCGACGACGCGCCTTACGACCCGATCGTGGACGCGCCGGACGAGTGAGCTTCGTCATGCTCGGGCTCGACCCGAGCATCTCCTGCGGGAGATTTTCGGGTCTGCGCTTCGCTTCGCCCGAGAATGACGGAAGAGAACGATTGCGGAACAAAAGGAATTGTGTTTTCTTTTTGTTCCCATCCCTCCGATGCTGGTGCTCCGATGATCCGTTGCGCTTTCCTGCTGGCTGGCCTCGTTCTCACTGCTTCCGTTCCCGCCCTGGCGCAGAGCCCGGGCCCCGCGCCGGCGCGCGCCGCCGCCGCCCCCGCCGATGAGCCGGTGCCGCGCGCCGAGCGCGCCAAGGCGCGGCAGGACTGTCTCGCGGAGCATGTCGCGCTGTCGGGCGACGATCTGCGCGCGGCGATGCGCGACTGCCTGCAGGCGAAGTTTCCCGGCGTGCAGCTTTACGCCCGCGACGGCGTCACCCGCGACGGCAAGCCGACGGCCGTGGCGGCGCGGGCCGCCTGCAAGGCGGATGTCGATACGCGCGGGCTGACCGGCTCGACACGCACCGCCGCGCTCGTCGCCTGCTTCAACGAGAAGCGCCCGGACCTCGCCCAGCGCGCCGAATGCCGCAAGGATGCGCGCGGCAAGGGGCTCGACGGCGACGACCTGCGCAAGGCGGTGGATGCCTGCGCGCGCGAGGCGCGCTCCTGAGCGATCCTAGCGGGGCAGGGCGGCGCGGGAGCCGGTGGATCGCGCTGGCGATCCGCGCTACAGCGCCGCCATGGACCTCATCCTCTTCGATCTCGACGGCACGCTGATCAACTCCGAGGCGATCCTGCTCGCCGCTCAGATCGAGACGTTCCAGCGTCACGGCCTGGTTCATCCGGGGCGCGAGGCAGGGCTCGGCGTCGTCGGGCTGACGCTCGATATCGCGCTGATGCGCCTGGGCGGATTGCCGGCGCCGGATGCGGCGCTGACGGCTACCTACAAGGAGGTCTTCGGTGCGATGCGGCTTTCGGCCCATGCCGATTCCGCGATGGACGAGCCGCTCTATCCCGGCGTTGCGGAGACACTGGCCGCGCTCGCGGCCCGGCCTGGTCTCAAGCTCGGCATCGCCACCGGAAAATCACGGCGCGGAGCCGAGTACATCGTCGAGCGCCATGGCTGGGAGCGTCTGTTCGCGACGATCCAGACCGCCGACGACGCGCCCTCGAAGCCGCATCCGGGCATGATCCAGCGGGCGATGCAGGAGACGGGCGCGCAGCCCGCGCGCACTGCGATGGTCGGCGACAGCTCCTTCGACATCGAGATGGCGGTGGCTGCCGGCGTCGTCCCCGTCGCGGTCTCCTGGGGTTTCCAGCCGGTAGAGACACTGGTGGCGCTCGGCGCGCGGCATGTGCTCGCGCGCTCGACCGATCTGCCCGGCGTGCTGGGGCTGGGTCCGGCGGTCGTCGCCGAGCCGGTGTGACCTTGGCGTCATGCTCGGGCTTGACCCGAGCATCTCGGAAACCAGCTTCCTTCCGCGGCGAGATTCTCGGGTCTGCGCTTCGCTTCGCCCGAGAATGGCGGCCCTGTGCGCGGGTGGGTGTCGACATGAGCTGCCCCCAGTAACATCCTCGCAACCACATCCGCTCAGGGCCGTTTAACCTGAACACGCGTTCAGATTTGGCTGTTAACCACCTGCTGGCGGGTGTCGATCCATGGTGTTCCTACAACAGGAACGGACCGGCAAAAAACAACGCCGGACAGGGGTCGAACAATGATGGGTCATGAGCTTCGCGAATTCGTTGACCAGGTGATGGATCGTCTGACGATCACTGACGAGGACGTCGCTGTTCTTCAGCGTGATATCCTGGCGGACAGTGTTCTGACCCGCGACGTCATCGATGTCCTCGTGGCGCTGGACCGGGCGGTGCCCCAGCGCTGCGAGGCCTTCGGCGACTATCTCGTTGCGGTCGTCGTCGACTTCGCCGTCTGGCAGAACCGCCCGACCGGTGTGATCGACCGCGACAAGGCGCATTGGCTGGTGACGACGCTGTCAGCCGGCGAGGGGCCGACCGCCACCGCCCGCCGCATCGCCTTCGAGATCGTGCGGGAGGCCGAGCGCTGCGACGAGGCGCTGATTGGCTTCGCCCTCGACAAGGGCCATGCCAAGACGATGCCGGCCTGGCCCGAGCGCGTGCTGCTGGCGAGCTGAGCGCCCCGGCTGACGCGGGCTCTCCTGCCGACCACCGACTTTCGCATCGGTGGACGGCGACGACGCCCTCCCATACACCCGGACCCGGATCGTGGCGCCAGGCGGCGTCGCGGTTCGGGTTTCGCCATTGGGGCTGTGCGAAAAACCGGTAGCCGGTTTTCCGTGACATGCTCTAACTGGCGTGGGGAGCAGGTCGCACGAGCCGCGCGGTTCGGGCCGGTCTGCCCCGCTCGTCGACGGCCGGGGAGGCGCCACGCATGTTCTCGAAGATCCTGATCGCGAACCGCGGCGAGATCGCCTGCCGGGTTATCAAGACGGCGCGGCGCATGGGCATCAAGACCGTCGCGGTCTACTCGGATGCGGATCGCGACGCGCTTCATGTCGAGATGGCCGACGAGGCGGTCCATATCGGTCCGCCCGCTGCAGCCCAGTCCTATCTCGTGATCGAGAAGATCATCGCGGCCTGCAAGCAGACCGGCGCGCAAGCCGTGCATCCGGGTTACGGGTTTCTCTCCGAGCGCGAGGCCTTCGCCCAGGCGCTGAAGGACAACGGCATCGTCTTCATTGGCCCCAATCCCGGTGCGATCGCGGCGATGGGCGACAAGATCGAATCCAAGAAGGCCGCGGCCGCGGCGAATGTTTCGACGGTGCCGGGCTTCCTGGGCATCATCGAGAGCCCCGATCACGCCGTCACCATCGCCGACGAGATCGGCTATCCCGTGATGATCAAGGCATCGGCCGGCGGCGGCGGCAAGGGCATGCGCATCGCCCATTCGGCCGGAGAGGTGGCCGAAGGCTTCGCCCGCGCCAAGTCGGAGGCCGCGTCCTCCTTCGGTGACGACCGCGTCTTCGTCGAGAAATTCATCGTCGATCCCCGCCATATCGAGATCCAGGTGCTGGGCGACAAGCACGGCAACGTCATCTATCTCGGCGAGCGCGAATGCTCGATCCAGCGGCGCAACCAGAAGGTCGTCGAGGAGGCGCCGTCGCCGCTACTGGACGAGGCGACGCGCCGCAAGATGGGCGAGCAGGCGGTCGCACTGGCCAAGGCGGTGAACTACGATTCCGCCGGAACGGTCGAGTTCGTCGCCGGCCAGGACAAGTCCTTCTTCTTCCTGGAGATGAACACCCGGCTCCAGGTCGAGCATCCGGTGACGGAAATGATCACCGGGATCGACCTCGTCGAGGAGATGATCCGCGTCGCCTATGGCGAGAAGCTGCGGCTCACCCAGGCCGAGGTGAAGCTGAACGGCTGGGCGGTGGAAAGCCGCGTCTATGCCGAGGATCCGACGCGCAACTTCCTGCCCTCGACGGGGCGGCTCGTGACCTATCGCCCGCCGGTCGAGGGGCCCGATGGCGACGCGATCGTGCGCAACGATACCGGCGTCTTCGAGGGCGGCGAGATCTCGATCTACTACGACCCGATGATCGCCAAGCTCGTCACCCACGCGCCGACGCGCGAGGCGGCGATCGAGGCGCAGGGCCGCGCGCTCGATGCCTTCGCGATCGACGGCATCCGCCACAACATCCCCTTCGTCTCGGCGCTGATGCACCATCCGCGCTGGATCGCCGGCAATCTCTCGACCGGCTTCATCGCCGAGGAGTTTCCTGAGGGCTTCTCCCTGCCGGTGCCCGAGGGCGAGATCGCGCTGCGCCTGGCAGCGATCGCGATCGCCTGCGACCACAAGCTCAACCAGCGCAAGCGCGCAGTCAGCGCGCAGATGGAGGGCTGGCGCCGCGTCGCCTTCGACCGGACACGGGTCGTGTTGCTCGGGGCCGAGCGCTTCGAGGGGCAGGTCGGCGAGCAGGGCGGGGCGGTCGTCATCGATTTCGGCAGCCGCAGCGTCACGGTTGCGAGCGAGTGGCGGCCGGGTCAGCCGGTCTGGAACGGCACGCTCGACGGTGTCGCCATCGCTGCACAAATCCGCCCCATCACCAACGGCTTCGCGCTTGGCCATGCCGGCGCCTATGCCGATGCCGTGGTGCGCACGCCGCGCGAGGCGGAACTCGCCGCGCTGATGCCGGAGAAGGTCGCGGCCGACACCGGCAAGGTGCTGCTCTGCCCGATGCCGGGCGTGGTCAAGGCGATCTCGGTTTCCGTCGGCCAAGAGGTCAAGGCGGGCGAGGCGCTCTGCATGGTCGAGGCCATGAAGATGGAAAACGTGCTGCGCGCCGAGAAGGACGCCACCGTCGCCAAGATCCTGGCGAAGGAGGGCGATTCGCTGGCGGTCGACGCGGTGATCATGGAATTCGCCTGAGGCGTATCGGACAAGCCAGCCGTCCTCCGCTCTCGCGCCGTCATTCCGGGCGAGCGGAGCGAAGACCCGGAATCCATCGTCAAGCGCTACCGTCCGAGACAACGTCCTCCGATGGATTCCGGAGCGGCGCCGCTGGCGCGGCTTGTCCGGAATGACGCTGTGTGGGCAAGCTGCGGCCATAGGCTGGGACGGAGACCATCTGACATGCTGACGATCTGGGGGCGGATCAGCTCCATCAATGTCCAGAAGGTCGTCTGGGCTGCAGGCGAGGTCGGCCAGAGCTTCGAGCGCATCGATTGCGGCGGGCCGTTCGGCGGGCTGCGCGAGCCGATGTTCCTGGCGAAGAACCCCAATGCCCAGATCCCGGTGCTGGAAGACGGCGATGTCTGCATCTGGGAGTCCAACAGCATCGTGCGCTATCTCGCCGCCCGCTATGGCGCGGGCTGGATCTGGGACGAGGACCCGGCGCGCCGGGCCGATGCCGATCGCTGGCTGGACTGGATGCAATCCTCGCTGCAGCCAGCGCTGATGCCGGTGCTGTGGGGGCTGGTGCGCAAGGTGCCCGAATATACCGCTCCCGAGATCGTCGCGGCCGGCGTCGCCAAGGCCGAGGCACTGATGGCGATCCTCGATCATCATCTGTCCGAGCGCAGCTTCCTCGGCGGTGAGCGCTTCGGCATGGCCGACATCGTCGTCGGCTGCGGGGCGCATCGCTGGCTGAACATGCCGGTCGAGCGGATTGCACGGCCGCATGTCGAGCGCTGGTACGCGACGCTCGTCGCGCGCCCGGCGGCGGCGCCGGCGCTGCCGCTGCCGGTCGCATGATGGTGACCGGCGGGTGGCTTGATCGCTGCTCGGCGGCTGGCAAGATGGCCGCCATGCATTCGATCCGTCTCGCTTTCGGCTTCCTTCTCTGCGCGGCCGCGCCGGCCTTCGCCCAGACCAACTCCACGCTGGCGGCCGATCGGGCCCAGCTTGCTTCCTGCCTCCAGGCCAGCGGCGGGGCGGCACCCGCCTGCATCGGCTCCATCGCAGTGGCCTGCGTGGTCGCGGCGGGGTCGGACCGCGGCGCCGCCGAGGCGGGCTGCGCGCGGCGCGAGGAGGCGGTCTGGCGCGAGCGACTGGTGCAGGCGGTGCAGCAGAGCGGGCGGCCTCTCGATGCCGGCCAGCGCAGCCGCCTCGTTGCCCTGCAGATGTCCTGGGAAGGCTATGTCGCGCAGAAATGCGCCTTCTATGCCGCAACCCAGCGTGAAGCCCTCCAGGCGGGCCGGCAGGCCGGCTGCGAACTGCGCGAGGTCGCCGCGCGGGTGCTGGAGCTTGATCGAGCCTCCCGGCCGCAGGCGCCGGCGCGCCGCCCGTCGCAGCCGCCGCAGATCATCCGCTGAGCGGCGTTCACGCGCCGTCAGCTTTCGTCGGCTAGAAGCGGCCGGTCGCCCGAAGCCCGAAAGCCGCCCATGTTCTTCGTCCTGTCCAAGGTGGTCTGGTTCCTGCTGTCGCCGGTGAACCTCGCGATCCTGCTGGCGCTGCTGGCGGCGCTGCTCGCCTTCACGCGCCTGGCGAGGGCAGCGCGCTGGCTCGGCGTCGTGGCGCTGTCGTTCCTCGCGCTGATGGCCTTCAGCCCGCTGCCGCGGCTGGTGATGTGGCCGCTCGAGAACCGCTTTCCCCAGCAGCCGGCCGAGAAGGGCCCGGTCACCGGCATCGTCATCCTGGGAGGAGCCATCGGCGTCGCCCGCGGCGATGTGGTGCTGACCAGCGCCGCGGCGCGCATGACCAAGGCGGTCGAGCTCGCGCGACTGCATCCGCAGGCGAAGATCGTCTTCACCGGCGGCGCCGCCAATTTGATCTCGCCGGTGACCAAGACCGAATCGGACGGGGCGAGCGTGCTGTTCGAGGGGCTCGGCCTGCCGCGCGAGCGGATCCTGCTGGAAGACCAGTCCCGCAACACCTGGGAAAACGCGCTCTTCACCAAGCGCCTGGTCGATCCCAAGCCCGGCGAGCGCTGGCTGCTGGTGACCTCGGCTTGGCACATGCCGCGCGCCATGGGCGTGTTCCGCAAGGTCGGCTTCGCGGTGGACGCCTTCCCGGTCGACTACCTGACGGAGGAGCAGGCCTCCGAATTCGTGCGCGTCTCCGGGCGGGCACCGCGCGGGCTGATGATCGCCGATGACGGCTTCAAGGAATGGGTCGGGCTCGTCGCCTATCGGCTGACCGGCTACAGCGACGCGCTGTTTCCGGGGCCGTGAGGGGCTATCCGCCCTCCGGCAGCCGCAGCCTGTAGACGCCACGGAAATCGTCGGGATCGACCGGGCGGCCCTTGCGGGTGATGACGAGCTTGCCCTCCTTCATCAGCCGGACAGCCGTGCGGCGGATCGGCTGCATCAGCGGGCCCCAGCCGTCGGGATGGTCGCCGCCGAGCGCGCGCGCCGCTTCCGACGGGCAGATGGTCTTGCCTTCGCCGCGCTGCGCCGTCAGCGCCAGCAGCGTGGCTTCGAGTTCGGTGTCGTCGGGCTTCGTCATGGCTCGGACTTCTTCAGGGCTCGGACTTGGCCTGCGTCGTGTCGGGATAGCGGAAGACGCGGGCGGCATCGGAGGCGAACTGGCGCCGGTACATCGCGATCAGCACGGCGCCAGTGAAGAGAATGAAGGTCGTCGGACCCAGGAACCAGCCCATATAGGCGAGCGCGAAGAAGAAGGCGCGCTGGCCGCGGTTGAAGTGGCGCCCGCCGGCGACGTTCATCTCGATCGCCTCGTGGACGGCGCGCTGCGCGTCCGCAGGATCATGGTTCTTGGCCGGCGGCAGCGATCCCAGCAGGATGACGCAGTAGTTGAACAGCCGGTAGCTCCAGGCGAACTTGAAGAAGGCGTAGCCGAAGATCAGGGCGAGCCCGATGACCTTGAGCTCCCAGACGGCGCGTGTCGGCACGGTGCCGAAGGGCAGGTCCGAGAACAGCGCCACGACCCGATCGGTCGATTGCAGCAGCGTCAGCGTGCCGCCGATGGCGATCAGCGAGGTCGAGGCGAAGAAGGCCGTGCCGTTCTGCAGGCCGTTCATGATCTGCGTGTCGACGATGCGGTTGTCGCGCCCCATCGATTCCCGAATCCAGCGGGCGCGGCGCAGATTCATCCGCATGTTCAGGCTCTTGCCGGCATGCGGGCCCATCTCGACGGCGAAATGGTAACCGATCCAGGCCGCCGCGAAGAAGGCGGCGCCGATGATGTCGAGCGTTCCGAATCCGATCATTCTTATCCCCGGCGCGCACAGTGCGGCGCGGGCGCGGGCGCGGCAAGGCGCGATTGACGCAGGCTGCGGCAATGGCCACGGTGCCGGCCGTTTCAGGGAGAGGCCGCGATGCCGCAGACCATCACCAAGGGCTACAAGGCGTTGCTGGCGGAAGCCGAGGCCGTCGTCGAGACGTTGAGCGTCGAACAGGCGCAGGCGCTGCTGGGCCGCGACGACGTCGTCTTCGTCGATCTGCGCGATCCGCGCGAGCTGGAGCGGGAAGGGCGGATGCCCGAGGCGTTCCACTGCCCGCGCGGCATGCTCGAGTTCTGGATCGATCCCGAGAGCCCCTATGCCAAGCCGGTCTTCCAGCAGGACAAGCGCTTCGTGTTCTTCTGCGCCGGGGGCTGGCGCTCGGCGCTGGCGGCGAAGGCCGCGCAGGAAATGGGGCTGAAGCCCGTGGCGCATGTCGCAGGCGGATTCGGCGCCTGGAAGAAGGCCGGCGCGCCTTTCGATGCGGCCGAGCCCCGCGATCCGGCTGCGAAGGCGACCGCGTGAGTCCGGTCAACGTCCTCGTCATCCTGCTGGTCGTCGCCTTCCTCTTCCGCAAGCCGCTGGGGCGGCTCTTCGCCCGGCAGTTCCCCGACCGGGCCAAGCGTCACCGCATCGTCGGAACGATCATCGCCGGCTTCCTGCTGGTGATCGCGGTCCGGCTCCTGGCGCTGCTCTGGAAATAGGGCGAGACCCTATTTCGGCGCGAGCGCGCGCGGCCGGACGCCCGCGACCGGCCCCGGCGGCAGGTCGCCCGCATCCTGAGCAATCGTCTTCAGATCCAGAGTCGGCTTGCTCAGAAAGCGATTCAGGCCGGCGACGTAACTCTCTGGCAGAGCCCAGTGTTTGGCTGCGGCGATAACCGTTTCCATATAGCCGGGCTTGGGCCGGCCGGGATCGCCCGAGCGGCCGATATAGACGAGCGCGCGCTTGGCGCCGCCGGGCACGATCACCGGCTGGCTGATCTTCACGTAGAGCCCGCTGGCGAGGTCCTCGAACTTGTCGAGCGTGCGGATATCGCCGAGCGAACAGTCCCAGAGCACGCCATGGACCTCCTCGCGCGGGTCGCGGACGACGGACGCGTAGCCGTCCGTGGTGACGAGGAAGCGGTGGCGCGGCAGGCGCGCGAGCCCCAGCGGCTTGGAGCGCGGGCAGCGCTGCGCCATGCCGGCTGAGTCCATGTTGAGGCCGTAGGCGAAGTAGAGGGGCATCCAAACCTCGCGTCATTCTCGGGCGGAGCGAAGCGCAGACCCGAGAATCTCAGGCCGAACGAAGCGCCTGCTGTCCTCTCGTCCGGAGATGCTCGGGTCAAGCCCGGGCATGACGGGTGTGGCCCTCACCTCGTCTTCTGGAACAGCTCCCGTCCGATCAGCATGCGCCGGATCTCGCTGGTGCCGGCGCCGATCTCGTAGAGCTTCGCGTCGCGCAGCAGGCGGCCGGTCGGGTAGTCGTTGATGTAGCCGTTGCCGCCGAGCAGCTGGATGGCGTCGAGCGCGATCTGGGTCGCCTTCTCGGCTGCGATCAGGATGGCGCCGGCGGCGTCCTCGCGGGTGGTCTCGCCGCGGTCGCAGGCCTTGGCGACGGAATACACATAGGCCTTGCAGGCGTTCATCATCACATACATGTCGGCGATCTTGCCCTGAACGAGCTGGAACTCGCCGATCGCCTGGCCGAACTGCTTGCGCTCATGGACATAGGGCATGACCACGTCGAGCGCCGCCTGCATGATGCCGAGCGGGCCGGCCGCTAGAACGACGCGCTCATAGTCCAGCCCGCTCATCAGCACGTTGACGCCGCGCCCGACCGCGCCCAGCACGTTCTCCTCGGGGACCTCGCACTCCTCGAAGACCAGTTCGCAGGTGTCGGAGCCGCGCATGCCGAGCTTGTCGAGCTTCTGATGGGTCGAGAAGCCCTTCATGCCCTTCTCGATCAGGAAGGCGGTGATGCCCTTCGAGCCGGCCTCGGGATCGGTCTTGGCGTACACGACCAGCGTCTCGGCGATGGGGCCATTGGTGATCCACATCTTGTTGCCGGTGAGGACGTAGCGGTCGCCTTTCTTCACCGCCTTCGTCTTCATCGAGACGACGTCGGAGCCCGCGCCGGGCTCGGACATGGCGAGCGCGCCGACATGCTCGCCCGAGATCAGCTTGGGCAGGTACTTCGCCTTCTGGGCGGCGTTGCCGTTGCGGGCGATCTGGTTGACGCAGAGATTGCTGTGGGCGCCGTAGGAGAGGCCGACCGAGGCCGAGGCGCGGGAGACCTCCTCGATCGCGACGACATGCTCGAGATAGCCCAGGCCCGCGCCGCCATCCTCCTCCTTGACCGTAATGCCGTGCAGACCGAGCGCGCCCATCTGCGGCCAGAGATCGCGCGGGAACTGGTTCGTCTGGTCGATCTCCTGGGCGCGCGGCGCGATCTTCTCCTGCGCGAAGGCATGGACCGTGTCGCGGATGGCGTCGGCGGTTTCGCCGAGGTCGAAATTGAAGGGGCGGGGCGCATTGGCGAGCATGGTGGACCTCCCAAGGGGCCGGCGCGGCGTGGCGTCCGGCGTTTCCCCGACTTATAGCGCGGCTGGCGCCCAAGTCAGCGCGCGGGCGCGCGCAGCGGGTTGGGCATCGGTGCGGAAGGGCTGGGGACGCCGCCCCTCACCCGCCGATCACCCCGCGACGGCGCAGCAGCACCAGGGTCAGCAGCGCGGCGCCCAGGCAGGTCAGCGCGACGAAGAGCGCGCCGAGATCGTGCTCCATCCAGGGCAGGCCCTTCACATTGATGCCGAACAGGCCGGTGATGAAGGTCGCCGGCATGAACAGCGCCGTCAGGATCGAGAGCACGTAGAGCTGGCGGTTGGTCTGGCTCGCGGTGCGCGCTGACATCTCGTCCTGCAAAAGGCGGGCACGGTCCTGCACCGACTGGACATCATGATGCAGGCCGTCGATGCGCTGCAGCAGGCGGGTGGCGGCGGCCTTGACCTCGTCGGGCGATTTGCGACCGGAGCTGGTTTCGGCGAAGCGGCGGAACAGCAGCAGCAGCCCGCCGAGCTGGCGATGCAGCCTGACCGCCATGCGCCGGACCGCGCCGACGCGGGCGGGCGCGTCGTCGAAGCTGTCGGCCAGCACCTGGTCCTCGACGCCGTCGGTTTCGTCCATCAGTCGCACCACGGCCCGGGCGACGTCGTCGATGATGTGCTCAATGATGAATTCGAAGAGCAGCACCGGGCTCTCGATGGTCTCGCCGCGGTTCAGCGCATCGGCGGCCAGGCGGATCGACTGCAGCGCCTCACGCCGGCCGGTCAGCAGCAGGCGCTCGCCGACGATCCAGTAGAGCGGGCCGACGCGGTCGGAATCGGCGGCGACGTCGCGCACGAGATCATGCGAGACGCCCCAGACCAGGCCCGCGGAATGTTCCAGCCGCTGATGCGTCTCGGTGGAGACGAACATGTCCTCCGCCGCCGCCGGCAGCCAGGGCTGCTGCGTGATCCAGTCCTTGGCGCGGCTGTGGACGAGATCGAGATGGATCCAGACGAAGCCGGCCCCCGGCGCGACGTCCGGCACGCTGTCCCGATCGATCAGCGAGGGCACGCCTTCGGCATCGAAGCGATAGGCCCAGATGATGCCGATGCGCGACTGCGCATCGGGGAGGGCGGTGGGGGCGTTCATCGGCGGCCGGGCAGCGAGCGGAGGGGGCGGGCAAGGCCTGCGCCCGCGCCATGACGCTTCGATGACGGCCGTCGCCTCAGTCGTTGCTGGCGGTGCGCTGGGGCACCTTGCCGGGCGGCGTCATGCGCAGGATCGTCCCGCCCGCGGCCTTGGGCGCACGGGTTCCGGCTGCCGTCGCAGGCGTCTTCGTGCCGGCCACGCGCGGCTCGCCGCCGTGCCATTTGCGCGAACCGATGTCGAAGCGGCCCTCGCGCCAGGCAGCGAACTGCGTTTCGCTGCCGAAGAAGGCGTTGCGGTCGACATCGCCCGTGATGCCGGGAACGCGGCCGGTGGTGGTGAACTGCCAGAACTCCCACTGCTCGCGGTTGTAGCGATGCTTCAGCGGTGCGGCGGTCGAGCGCAGCCAGTAGGGATAGTCGTTGAACTCGCCTTCGAGGATGTCCTCGTGGAAGTTGATGTCGGTGTAGATGATCGGCTTCTTGCCGGTGTGCTCGTGCAGCGCCGCGAGCATGATCCGCATCTTCTCGAGCGCGTCCTCCCGCGAGACCTTGCGGGTGCATTGCGAGCCGTTCTGCCACTCGACGTCGAGCACGGGCGGCAGGGCGTCGGGATCGCGCGGGATGTGCCGCTTGAACCAGCGGACCTGCTCCTTGGCCGGGCGGCACCACCAGACGAAATGATAGGCGCCGCGCGCGATGCCGGCCTTCTTGGCGCCGGCCCAGTTCTGCCGGAAATTCGGGTCGAGATGGTCGCCGCCCTCGGTCGCCTTGATGAACGCGAAGCGCGTGCCGGCATCGGCGACCTTCTCCCAGTCGATCTCGCCCTGCCAGCGCGAGACGTCGATGCCCTGGATGGCCTGGCGGCGGGCGTCGCGGACACCGTGATGCGGGGCCGCGTCGCTCTTCTTGGGATAGAGCGCTTCGGCAGGGCCGGTGAGAATGGCGAACAGGCCGGCAAGGACGGCCGGGAGGGCCACCCGCTTCCACATCGTCGATCGCACCGGCTTCTCCTTCTCCTGGCTCACCCTTCGAGATGGCGAGACCGTGGTTAAGAGCCGGTTAGAATTGGATCGAATGCGGCGGCTTCATTTCAGCTTTGGTTAACTGCCGCGGGGCCGGGGCGGCGTGCTGTACGGTCAATCGCTCTCGGCGATCTCCTCGGCGGGGCTGAAGGCGGAGGAGACGGGCGCGACGCTGCCGGGAATGGCGGCGACGGCGGGCGTCGGCGCGGCCGGCCGGTCGGGGCCCGGGCTCGGCTGCGGCGCAACCGGACGCTGGCGCTTCCACTGGCGCGTGCCGATGTCGAACTCGCCGGTGCGCCAGCCGACGAACTCGCCCTCGTTGCCGAAGAAGGCGTTGCGGTCGACGTCGCCTTTAATGCCGGGCACACGGCCGGTCGTGGTGAACTGCCAGAACTCCCAGGGGCGGTTCGCATAGCGCACCTGGGGCAGGGCGGCGGTCGAGCGGATCCAGTAGGGGTAGTCGTCGAACTGCCCTTCCAGCACGTCCTTGTGGAAGGTGATGTCGGTGTAGATGATCGGCTTCTTGCCGGTGAGCTGCTCGAGCTCGGTCAGCATGAGCTGGATCTTTTCCAGCGCGAGACTGCGGTCGATCTTCTTCGGGCAGCTCTTCGAATGTCCGTTCCACTCGACGTCGAGCACGGGCGGCAGCGCGTCGGGGTCGTTGGGGATGTGCTGCTTGAACCAGAGCGCCTGCTCATGGGCCGGCCGGCACCAGTAGACGAAGTGGTAGGCGCCGCGCGGGATGCCGGCGCGGCGCGCGCCTTCCCAGTTGCGCAGGAAGGCGGGGTCGATGTGGTCGCCGCCTTCGGTGGCCTTCATGAAGACGAAGCGGGTGCCGGCGCCCTTCACGGCGGTCCAGTCGATGTCGCCCTGCCAGCGCGAGATGTCGATTCCCTGGATGGGGTATCGCAGCGCCTCCGCCACGCCCGGATGCGGGCGCGCATCGCCCTTGGCGGGATAATGCCCCTCCATGGCGACGCAGCCGCCGAGCACGGCCAGCGCGGCGGCAGCGAAGAGGGATGCGGGCTTGAAAGGGTTCATGCGACGACCGGTCATGTCGCGCAAGATTGAGGAGAAAGCTTGACGGGCGGTTTACGCTAACCGGCGAGGGCCCAATCAGGCGTAAGCGAGCCAGATGGCGGCGATGCCGAGGAAGGAAAAGAAGCCGACGACGTCGGTGACCGTGGTGACGAAGGTCCCGGAGGCGACGGCAGGGTCGATCGCGTAACGGTCGAGCACGACCGGGATCACGACGCCCGCCATGGCGGCGGCCAACAGGTTGACCACCATGGCGATGGCAATGACCACGCCGAGCCCCTGGCTGCCGAACCAGAGCGCCGCGACGATGCCGGTGATCAGCGCGAAGCCGACGCCATTGATCAACCCGACGATCATCTCGCGGGTAAAGAAGCGGCGCAGGTTCCAGCCGCCGAGCTCCTGAGTCGCCAGCGCCCGGACCGCCACGGTCATGGTCTGCGTCGCGGCGTTGCCGCCCTGGCTCGCCACGACGGGGGCGAGGATGGCCAGCGCCACGACCTGGGAGAGCTGCGCCTCGAACAGGCTCATCACCGCCGCGGCGAGGAAGGAGGTGACGAGGTTGACGAAAAGCCAGCTGAAGCGGCTGCGCGCGATCTCGCGGACCGGATCCGAGAGTTCTTCGTCGGCATTGACGCCGCCGAGCTGCTTGACGTCGTCGTCGGCGGCTTCCTCGATGACGTCGACGATGTCGTCGATGGTGACGACGCCGACCAGCCGCGAGGCGTCGTCGACGACGGGGACGGCAATCAGGTTGTAGCGCTGGAACAGACGCGCCACGTCCTCGATGTCGTCGGTCGCCTTGATCGAGCGGCTGTCCTCCTCGACCAGCGTCGCGATGCCGACGGGGCGCCGCGTCCGCAGCAGCCGGTCGAGCGGCACGGAGCCGACGAAGTGATGCGCCGGATCGGCGACGAGGATTTCGAAGAAGCGCTCCGGCAGATCGTCGGTCTGGCGCAGATGATCGATCGTCTGCCCGACGGTCCAGAAGGCGGGGACGGCGAGGATCTCGCTCTGCATGCGCCGGCCGGCGCTGCCCTCGGGATAGTCGAGGCCCTGCTGCAGGACGATGCGCTCGGCGGGGGTCAGCCGGTCGAGCACCTCCTGCTTGTCGGCCTCGTCGAGGTCCTCGAGGATGTAGACGGCGTCGTCGGTGTCGAGATCGCGCACGCCCTCGGCCACCGTCTCGGGCGACAGAGTCTCGAGGATTTCCTCGCGGACCGAATCGTCGACCTCGGTCAGCGCGGTGAAGTCGAAGTCGCGGCCCAACTGCGAGATCAGCCGCGTGCGCTCCTCGGCGTCGAGCGCCTCGAGCAGCGCGCCGAGATCGGCCTCGTGCATGTCGGCGACGACGGAGCGCAGCGTCGTCAGGTCGGACAGGAGAAGCGCCTGCGAGACCTGCTCGACCAGCGCGGTGTCGATGGCGCCGTCTTCGTCGCGGATCGGGCGCTCGTTCGCGGCAGCCGCAGCGTTCTCGGTGTCCGTCATGGGCCGCTCCGTGCTGCGAGAAGGAGATTCGGCGCAACCGGGATTCGGAGCGGCGCCTGCCGCCCTTGTGTCAGCGCCGCGGCGCGGTTGCAATGCAACAGGCTGCGAGGGGGGCGAGCGCGGTGGGGGCCCAAACGCGAACGGCGACCCTTGCGGATCGCCGTTCGCCGGGCTGGTGCCCTCAATTTGGTGCGGTCAAGAGGACTCGAACCTCCACGGGTCTCCCCGCTACCACCTCAAGGTAGTGCGTCTACCAATTCCGCCATGACCGCGGCGTCGAAGCGTCCCGCCGTGGCGGTGAACTCCGGAGCGGCGCGGGTCTAGCAAATCGAATCCGTCGCCACAAGGGCATTGAGCAGGAAAACGCGATCAGGCCGCCGCGGCCACGGTCTGCAGGGTGTAGACCGTCGGCCGCTTCAGCATCTGGGTGATCTCGACGGAGATCTTCTGGCCGCTGACGACGACGATCCCCTTGGCGAAGGGATGGTTGTTGGCAAGAATCTGGACCTCGTCGGTCTCGCTGGCGTTGAGCTCAATGATGGCGCCGCGGCCCATGCGCAGCAGCTTGTAGATCGGCATCCGCGCGGAACCCAGCACGACCGTCAGTTCGACGGGAACGAGATCGAGATCAGCCTTCAAGTCGTGCCTCCGGAACCCTACTTCAGAATACGAACAACCAAACTTGCCTGTTGCTCCGGTCGGGAGCATGAGGCTCGCCGCCGCTTCGTTCCGAAGTTGGTCGCAACAGGGTTAATGCGCAGTGAAGACGCGCGAGGCGCTCTCCGAATTGTTCCTGCCCGCCGCTGGCTCGCCGCCGGTCGAATGGGTCGTGGCGGAGCGGCCCGTCGGCTATGACGAGGCCGTGGCTGAAATGGAGCATCGCGCCGGGCTGATCGCCGATGGTCTTGCAGCCGAGCGGGTCTGGCTGGTGGAGCATCCGCCGCTCTACACCGCCGGCACCTCGGCGAAGGATGAGGATCTGATCGCGCCGGAGCGATTCCCGGTCCATCGCAGCGGCCGCGGCGGGCAGTACACCTATCACGGTCCTGGCCAGCGCGTGGCCTATGTCATGCTCGACCTGAAGCGGCGCGAGCCGGATCTCCGGCGCTTCGTCGCGGCACTCGAAGCCTGGCTGATCGATACGCTCGACGCCTTCAATGTCCGCGGCGAGCGGCGGGAGGACCGGGTCGGCGTCTGGGTCCGGCGGCCGGAGAAGGCGCCCGACGCCGAGGACAAGATCGCCGCCATCGGCATCCGCGTGCGCCGCTGGGTCTCGTTCCACGGCATCTCGCTCAATGTCGAGCCGGATCTCGGCCATTTCGACGGGATCGTGCCCTGCGGCGTCAGCCGGCACGGCGTCACCTCGCTAGTCGATCTCGGCCTGCCGGTGACGATGGACGATGTCGATGTCGCGCTGCGCGCTTCGTTCGAGCGGATCTTCGGCCCGACGGTCTGAAGGCCGCCGTGCGGGACAGGCGCCGCGGGACATGGGAGATTTCGCCTTCCCCCTGTGAGCATCCCCGCCGTTGGCCTTTGCAACGGTCCGGGCCATAACGCGGCAACGAGATAATTGCCTGGGAGAGCGCCGTGCCGGTCATCGAGAGCAAGGTCGATCTGGCTTCGGCCGATGCGCAGGCCAATGCGCAGGCCTGGTCTGGTCTGTGCGGCGAATTGCTGGAGCGGCGCGCCACCGCAGCGCTGGGCGGCAATGAGCGCTCACGGGAGCGCCATGTCGCCCGCGGCAAGCTCCTGCCGCGAGAGCGCGTGCTGCGCCTGCTCGACCCCGGCTCGCCCTTCCTGGAGATCGGCTCGCTCGCGGCTTTCGGCATGTATGAGGGCGATGTGCATGGCGCCGGCATGATCGCCGGCATCGGCCGCGTCGCCGGGCGCGAATGCGTCATCGTCTGCAACGACGCCACCATCAAGGGCGGCACCTACTACCCGATGACGGTGAAGAAGCATCTGCGGGCGCAGGAGATCGCGCGCGAGAACCGGCTGCCCTGCCTCTACCTCGTCGATTCGGGCGGGGCGAACCTTCCGCACCAGACCGAGGTCTTCCCGGACCGCGAGCATTTCGGCCGGATCTTCTACAACCAGGCGACGCTCTCGGCGGAAGGAATTCCGCAGATCGCGGTGGTGATGGGCTCCTGCACGGCGGGCGGCGCCTATGTGCCGGCGATGTCGGACGAGACGGTCATCGTCAAGCAGCAGGGCACGATCTTCCTGGGCGGGCCGCCGCTGGTGAAGGCGGCGACCGGTGAGGTCGTGAGCGCCGAGGATCTTGGCGGCGCCGATGTCCATGCGCGGCTTTCGGGCGTTGCCGATCATTATGCGGGCGACGACACCCATGCGCTCGCCATCGCGCGGCGTATCGCCGGCAATCTCAACAGCGTGAAGCGGCCCGATATCGACATCGCCGAGCCGGTCGAGCCGCTCTACGACCCCGCCGAACTCGAGGCGGTGGTCCCGACCGATCTCAAGAAGCAGTACGACATCCGCGAGGTCATCGCCCGGCTCGTCGACGGCTCGGAGTTCGACGAGTTCAAGAAGCTCTACGGCACGACCCTGGTCACCGGCTTTGCCCGCATCCACGGCATTCCTGTCGGCATCATCGGCAATAACGGAATCCTGTTCTCGGAAAGCGCGCTGAAGGGCGCGCATTTCATCGAGCTGTGCTGCCAGCGGCGCATCCCGCTGCTGTTCCTGCAGAACATCACGGGCTTCATGGTCGGGCGCGACGTCGAGACCCGCGGCATCGCCAAGGACGGAGCCAAGCTGGTCACGGCGGTCGCCTCGGCGCGGGTGCCCAAGATCACCGTGCTGGTCGGCGGTTCGTTCGGTGCGGGCAATTACGGCATGTGCGGGCGAGCCTATTCGCCGCGCTTCCTGTTCTCCTGGCCGAACTCCCGCGTTTCGGTGATGGGCCATGAGCAGGCCTCCAGTGTGCTGGCGACGGTGCGCCGCGACAACATCGAGGCGGATGGCAAGAGCTGGAGCGCCGAGGAGGAGGAGGCCTTCAAGAAGCCGATCCGCGACAAGATCGAGGCCGAGGGCTCGCCCTATTACGCGACGGCGCGGCTCTGGGACGACGGCATCATCCTGCCTTCGGAGACGCGCCGGGTGCTGGCGCTGGCCTTCTCGGCGTGCCTCAATGCGCCGGTGCCGGAGACGAAATTCGGCGTCTTCCGCATGTGAGCCGGACGCCGAACTGTGACCCAAGCCGCGGCGGGGGGCGTAGATGCGGCATCGTCCCTCGCACGAGGCTGCCCGACATGTCCCTCATCGCCCGGTTCCAGGACGTCATGGCCGCGCTCAAGGCCTATGCGCATCATCCCGATCCGCGCGTCGCCACCGCGAACTTCTTCGCGCTGCTCGTCGCCTCTAACCAGCCCTTCTATCCGCTCTATGTCTACTGGACGGTCGGGCCCGAGATCGGCCCCACGGCCTGGACCTTCCTCTCGACGCCCTTCTTCCTCGCCGTGCCGGCGCTGTCGCGCTGGAACACGCTGATCGGGCGGGCGATGCTGCCTGTGGCGGGCATCGCCAACACGCTGCTCTCGGCCAAGGTCTTCGGCGTCGCCTCGGGCGTCGAGATCTTCCTCGTGCCCTGCGCGGTGCTCGCGCTGCTGATCTTCCGGCCGCATGAGCGCTGGATCGCTGCGTTCCCGCTCGCCGGTGTCTGCTTCCTCGCCTATTTCCTGTTCCACGGCGCGTACGGCGCACCGTTCCATCTCTACAGCGAGGCGGAGTATGCCGCGCTGCTGCGACTGAACATGATGAGCGCGGGAGGGCTGACCGCCTTCACCGCGCTCTCCTTCTCGACCCTGCTGGCGGAGGCGGAGACCGCCGCCTCAGGCAACGCGCCGGGCGGCGGCATAACCCGCGACTGAGGCGCTCGCGGTCAGCAGCGTGCCCCAGATCATGTCGGCGATGGTGATGATCGCCGGCCAGTCACGCAGCGTGGCATGGTTGGTGAGGTCGTAGGTGCCGTAGGCGACGAAGCCGAGTGCCGCGCCGTGCAGCGCAGCAGTGGCGAGGCGGCCGGTCGCCAGCGCGGGGCGGATGGCGAAGAAGACGATGCCGCCGATATACATCGCGTAGAACAGGATGGCGGGCACCAGCCGGAAGCTCGGCGCCAGCAGATCGCCCAGCAGCGGGCGGTACATCAGATTCGCCATGGTCGAGAGCCAGACCGCGTCGATGGCGAGGAAGGCGAGGGCGGCGGCGCCGTAGGCCGTCAGGAGGATTTTCAAAGGGGGCTCTCCGGGTTGCTGTGGGAAGGTTACGCCACCAGATGCCGGCGGGATCACATTGCGCGTGATCGTGAAACCGGCGGCGACCCAGCCGCGTATCCGGTTACCGAACCGACTGGAGAGGAAGCCATGAAGCTGAAAACCACGCTGATCGCCCTTGGCCTGTCGATCGCCCCGGCGCTGCCGGCGCTGGCCAACAGCGCCGATCCGAGCGGCGTCTGGTTGCGCGACGACGGCAATGCGCGCGTGCGCATTGCGCCCTGCGGCAGCAACATCTGCGCGACCAATGTCTGGATCAAGGACACGAGCGGCGGCGAGGAGGTCGGCGACCGGCTGGTTCTGACGTTGCAGCCGAACGGCGCCGACAGCCTCAAGGGCGAGGCCTTCGACCCCAAGCGCAACCGCCGCTTCGCCATGACCCTGACAGTGAAGCCGGACGGTCTTTCGACGCGGGGCTGCATCGTCGGCGTGCTCTGCAAGACCGTAAACTGGAAGCCGGCCGAGTAGCGCCGGCGCCGCCATAGAGGCGGCGTCAGCGGCCGGTTGAGGTGCCGCAGAAGAGGCAAGCCAAGGTGCAGGCGCGGCGACGAGCTCTCGGCCGTCATCGCGCCCGCGCGGGCTTGCTTTGTTTACGTTTGGATACCGATTGTCTTGTATGAGTGACGCACACTTTGTGAGTCTCTCTAGCTGGACGAGCCGGTTGATCACGCATCCCACCGCGCCCTTGCGTCAGTCGGGTCAGGTTGCCGCCGCGCTGCTCCCGATCGTCCGACGCAATTATCTTCCCGCGCTTCTCGTCAACTACGTCGCCTCCACCGCCGTCTCCGGGCTCGCCGCCACCGCCGGCGCAACCTGGGTCTGGTGGTGGTTCGGTTTCGTCACGCTGGTCTCGCTGCTGCGGATCGCCGTCCAGCGGGCCATCGTGGCGGCGGTGACGCGCGGCGCCGCGATCTCTCCCGCACGCGAGATCCTGATCGCGGGCCTCGGCAAGCTCGCCGCCGCGGCGAGCTGGGCCGTGCTGGCCTGGTTGCTGCTCGGCGTGGCCGATCCGCTGGTGAAGTTCGCCACCAGCATCGTGCTGGCGGGCATGGCGGCGGGTGCGATCGGTATTCTCTCGCCCTTTGGCGTGATCGGTCCCCTCTACATCGCCATCCTGATGGTTCCCGGCGCGATCCGGCTGATGCTCACCTCCGGGCCCGATTCGGTGATCGGCCTGCTCGGACTTGTGTTCTGCTGCGTGATGATTGCCGGCCACCGGGCCAACCGCATCCTGCTGCTCCAGTCCGTCCAGCTGGGCCAGCGCAACACCGAGCTGATGGCCGAGATCCTGGACGCCAACCAGACGCTCGAGAACAAGGTTCGCGAGCGCACCGAGACGCTGGAGCACCAGGCCTCGCATGATTTGCTGACCGGGCTGCTCAACCGCCGTGGCCTGTCGGAGCAGTTCGAGAAGGTCGTGGCCCGCGCCGGCACGGCGGAGGTCTATTTCCTCGACCTCAACCGCTTCAAGCGCATCAACGACACACTGGGCCACGATGCCGGCGACTATGTGCTGCGCGAGATTGCGTTGCGGCTCATGACCCGCCTGCCGGCGCAGGCGCTGATCGCCCGTTGGGGTGGCGACGAACTGGTGGTGGTGACGCCCGGCTCAGCCCAGGCCGAGGCCTCCGCCACCGTGCTGGAGAAGCTGTTCAGCACGCCCTACGTCTTCTACGGCCAGACGCTCGATGTCGGCGCGAGCGTCGGTGTCGCGTGCTATCCGCAGGACGGGCAGGGGCTCGAGGAGTTGATCTGGGCGGCCGATCTCGCCGCGACACAGGCCAAGCGCCAGAACTCCGCCGTGCCGCTGAGCTATGACCATTCGCTCGCCATCGCCCTGCAGCGGCGCGAGCGCATCGCCGACGACATCGCCGCGGGCCTGAAGCAGGACCAGTTCTGGCTCGCCTTCCAGCCGATCGTGGCAGCGGCCACCGGCGATCTCCACGGCTTCGAGGCGCTGCTGCGCTGGACGCATCCGACGCTCGGCACGCTCGCTCCCGACGAGTTCATCCCGATCGCGGAGGAGAGCAACCAGATCGCGATGGTCGGTGCCTGGGTGCTGGATCGCGCCTGTGCGGCCGCGGCGCGCTGGCAGCGCGGCGGCGTGCGCGCGGCGGTGGCCGTGAACTGCTCGGTGCGGCAGCTCGCGCAGCCGGAATTCGTCGACATCGTGCGCGGCGCGCTCGCCCGCCACCAGCTCGGCGCGCAATGGCTGCATCTCGAGGTCACCGAATCGGTATTCATGCCGGCCGATGACGAGCAGACCCTTGCGGTTCTGACGCAGCTCGACGCGCTCGGCATCTGCCTCGCCGTCGACGATTTCGGTACCGGCTATTCCTCGCTGGCGCGCCTGCGCGATTTCCCGATGCGCCAGATCAAGATCGACAAATCCTTCATCGCCGACATCGACGGCCGCTCGCGCTCGGTGATCGAGGGCGCGGCGCTGATCGCGCGGCGCTTCGCCCTGCAGATCGTCGCCGAGGGCGTCGAGACCGAGGCGCAAGCCACGGCGCTGCTGTCGCTCGGCATCGATTCCTTCCAGGGCTATCTGGTTGGCCGCCCGGTCGCCCAGCCGCAGACGGCGGTGAACTGCCCCTGGCTCGGCGCCAACGCGGCCGTGGCGGGCTGATCGGGCCCGCGCCCCGGCACTGGCCGGCGAGGGCGCCTGCGCGAAACGCTGTTCCCTGTATGCAGCACGCTGCTATGGTCCGCCCCACCGGATTTGAAACGGTTGAACCGGCAAGAAACCAGAGGATTCGCCATGCCCGCCGCCAGCACGCCCGCCCATGACAAGGTTGCCATCATCACCGGAGCCGGATCGGGCGTCGGGCGGGCCGTAGCGCTCGCTTTTCTGAAGGATGGCTATCGCACCGTGCTGGCCGGCCGCCGCGCGGATGCGCTGGAGGAGACGATCGCCCTGTCGGGCGCGGCCGCCGGGCGCGCGCTCGCCGTCCCGACCGACGTCACCGACAAGGCCTCGGTCCAAGCGCTTTTCGCCAAGACGACGGCCACGTTTGGCCGTGTTGACGTGCTGTTCAACAATGCCGGCGTCAACGCGCCGGGCGGCGTGCTGCTGGAGGATCTGTCGATCGAGGACTGGCAGAAGGTCGTCGACACCAACCTGACCGGCCCGTTCCTGTGCACCCAGGAGGCCTTCAAGGCGATGCGCGACCAGGTTCCGCAGGGCGGCCGCATCATCAACAACGGCTCGATCTCGGCCCATGCGCCGCGGCCGAACTCGGTCGCCTATACCGCGACCAAGCACGCCATCACCGGGCTGACCAAGACCGCCTCGCTCGACGGGCGCAAATACGGCATCGCCGTCGGCCAGGTCGATATCGGCAATGCGCTGACCGAGATGGCCCGCAAGATGACCACGGGCGTGCCGCAGGCGGATGGCTCGATCAAGGTCGAGGCCGTCATGGACGTCGACAATGTCGCCACCACGGTGCTGCACATGGCAAGCCTGCCGCCGGAGGCAAATGTGCTGTTCGTCACGGTGATGGCGACGAACGCGCCCTTCGTCGGTCGCGGGTGAGTGCAGCGTCATGCCCGGGCTTGACCCGGGCATCTCCAGCAGGAGATTCTCGGGTCTACGCTTCGCTATGCCCGAGAATGACGGCCTGGTAGCCCCACATGAGTGAGCCCCTTCCGGTCGTGCCGACGACTGCCCGCGCCTACACCCTGACGATCTGGGGCATCGCGCTCGGCATCCTCGTCTTCGCCACCGGCGTCGTCGCCTGGGCACTCGCCGTCGGCAATGCCCAGCTGTTCAAGGACGGCGTCGACTGGGTCTATGACGTTGCGCTGTACGGCATCGCCGCCATCGTCTTCGGCCGCGATGCGCGGGCCGAGCGGCTGGCGGCGATGGCGATCGGCACCGTGATGGCGGTGGCGGGGCTGCATACGCTCTATGACCTCGCCGCCAAGATCATCACGCCGCGGCCGATCGAGGTCTGGGCGCTGGGCTTCTCCGCCGGCAGTGCGGTCGTCATCGCGGTCCTGATCGTCGGCGTGCTCTGGCGCTTCCGGGGCGAGGACAATCCCGTCATCAAGGCGACCTGGCTGTCCTCGCGCAACGACGTGATCTCGACCACGGGCTTCGCGCTGCTCGGGCTGGCGGCCCGCGTCGCGCCGGTGCGCTGGCCGGAATATCTCTTCGATGTCTTCGTCGCGGGGCTGTGCTTCCAGGCCAGCTGGGCGATCTGGCGTTCGCTGCGCACGAAGCCTGCCGAGGCGCCTGTGCAGAACAAGGCGGCGACAGCCCCGGTCGGCGGGCTATAAAGGCGGCACGCTGCCGCGCCATGCCGTCCGGGACATTGCCGATGTCGATTGCCGAGAAGCTGCCCTCCATCCTGATCGCCAATCGCGGCGAGATCGCCTGCCGCGTCATCCGCACGGCCAGGCGGCTGGGCCTGCGCACCATTGCCGTCTACTCCGATGCCGATGCGGAGGCGCTGTTCGTGCAGATGGCGGACGAGGCCTACCGGATCGGCCCGGCGCCGGCGCGCGAGAGCTATCTCGACGCGGGCAAGATCCTGGCGGTCGCCAAGGAGGCGGGCGCCGCCTGCATCCATCCGGGCTACGGCTTCCTCTCCGAGAACGCCGATTTCGCCGAGGCCTGCGCGCAGGCCGGCATCGTCTTCGTCGGTCCGCCGGCCTCCGCCATCCGGGCGATGGGACTGAAGGATGCCGCCAAGGCGCTGGTTGAAAAGGCGCAGGTGCCGGTGGTGCCGGGCTATCACGGGGCTGAGCAGGGCGTCGATTTCCTCGCCGGGGAGGCGCAGCGGATCGGCTATCCCGTGCTGATCAAGGCGGTCGCCGGCGGTGGCGGCAAGGGCATGAAGAAGGTCGATCGGCCTGAGGATTTCGCGGACGCGCTGACCAGTGCGCAGCGTGAGGGCCAGAGCGCCTTCGGCGACGGGCGCGTGCTGGTCGAGAAATATGTGCTTTCGCCGCGCCATGTCGAAATCCAGGTCTTCGGCGACAGCCATGGCCATGTCGTGCACCTCTTCGAGCGCGACTGCTCGCTGCAGCGGCGCCACCAGAAGGTCATCGAAGAGGCGCCGGCGCCGGGCATGACGGAGGAGGTCCGCGCCGCCATGGGCAAGGCCGCCACTGAGGCGGCGAGGGCGGTGGGCTATGTCGGCGCCGGCACGGTCGAGTTCATCGCCGATGGGCGCGAAGGGCTGAAGGCCGACCGGTTCTACTTCATGGAGATGAACACCCGCCTCCAGGTCGAGCATCCGGTCACCGAAGCGATCACCGGGCTCGATCTGGTAGAGCTGCAATTGAAGGTCGCCGCCGGCGAGCCGCTCGGTTTCAGCCAGTCCGACGTCACCGCGACCGGCCATGCCGTCGAGGCGCGGCTTTATGCCGAGGATCCGGAGAAGGGCTTCCTGCCCTCGACAGGCAAGCTCTGGGCGCTGCAGTTCCCCGAGGGCGAAGGCATCCGGATCGACACCGGCGTCGAGGCCGGCGATACGGTGACGCCATTCTACGATCCGATGATCGCCAAGGTGATCGCCCATGGCGCGACGCGGACTGAGGCGCTGGACCGTCTGGGCGCGGCGCTGGGCGAGACGGTCGTTGCCGGGCCGCGGACCAATCTGGCCTTCCTGAAGGCGCTGACGGAGGCTCCCGGCTTCCGCGAAGGGCCCTTCGACACCGGTTTCATCGAGCGCAACATCTCCGCGCTCGGTGCCGAGCCGCAGCCGCTCGATGCCGCGGCGGTTGCAGCGGCGGCGCTCCAGCTCGAGGAGGATCGGGAGGCCGCGGTCGTGATGCAGGCGGCCGAGCGGGCCGATGGCGAGGCGCGCTCGCCCTGGCTCGTGGCGGACGCGTTTTCGCTGATGCCGCGGCCCGCGCTCGGCCTGCCGCTGCTGGTCGATGGCGAGCGGGTCGAGGCGCGGATCGAGTGGCACGAGGCCGGCGCCCGAGTCAGCCTTCCCGGCCACGACATCGACGAGGGCGAGCATGAGATCGCGCTGGCGCAAGGGGAGCGCGGGACATGGCTGGCGCTGCATCGCGGCCGGCAGACGGCGGTGTCGCTGTTCGACCCGTTCAGCGTCGATCTCGACGCCGCGGCGGGCTCAGGCGGCGTCGTCAAGGCGCCGATGCATGGCAAGCTGATCGCCGTCTTCGTCTCGGCTGGCGAGGTCGTCACCAAGGGGCAGCGGCTCGCTATCGTCGAGGCGATGAAGATGGAGCATGTCCTGACGGCCCCGCGCGATGGCACCGTCAGCGAAATCGGTGCGGAGCCGGGCGCGCAGGTGGCCGAGGGCGCGAAGGTCGTGGTGCTCGGGGATTGAGGGGCGGCGTCATTCTCGGGCGAAGCGAAGCGCAGACCCGAGAATTTCGTCGAAGAGATGCTCGGGTCAAGCCCGAGCATGACGCTGTTACGCCGCTACCCCATCCGCCCGATCACCGGGAACTGCTCGACCTCGTAGATCTGGCCCGAGACCGGCGCGCTCTCGTCCGAAAGCCAGAAGGCCGTATGCGCTGCGATCTCGGCGGGCTGCATGATCCGGCCGCTCGGGGCCTGGCGGATGGGGACATGGTTCTCCCAGCCGGGCTTCTGCCCTTCCTTCTGCTGGGTCGCGTCCTCATTGGCGGTGAAGGTCCAGCCGACATTGAGCTGGTTGAGGCGGATACGCTCCGGCCCCAGCGAGTCGGCGAGGTTGCGCGTCATCGTCATCAGCGCGCCCTTCGACATCGAATAGACCGTCAGCCGCGGCAGCCCGCACCAGGCATTGATCGAGCCGACGGTGACGATCGCGCCGCCCGAGCCTTGCGCACGGAAGGCCCGCGCCGTGGCTTCGGAGGCCAGCAGCGGGGCGCGGACATTGATGGCGAAGATCTGGTCGAACAACTCCGCCGTCGTTCCGATGACCTCGCCGCGCGGATAGATTCCGGCATTGTTGACGAGGCCGTCGATGCGCCCGAAGGCCGCCACCGTGGCGTCGACCAGCGCCTGCGGGGTCGCAAGGTCGGCGAGATCGCCAGTCGCAGGTGCTGCTTGCGCGCCGAGGGCGCGGCAGACGCCCTCGACCTCGTCGCGATCCCGGCCATGGACCACGACCTTCGCCCCCTCGGCGACCAGCCGCTCCGCCATGGCGCGACCAATGCCGTTCGAGGAACCGGTGACGAGGATCGCCTTGCCTGTCAGTCCGCGCATGATCGCCTCTCCGTTATTTCGCCAGGATAGGGCAAACCGGTACGTCATGCTCGGGCGAAGACCCGAGCATCTCCTGCGAGCGCTTCACCTTGCCGAGATTCTCGGGTCTGCGCTGCGCTTCGCCCGAGAATGACGCGGCGCGCCTATCGCATCTGTGGAGAAACGCCGCAGGTGCTGGTCGGGTTGCCTGGCCCGCATTAGCTTGCCGGCCATGTCGCTCCATCTTCTTAAGCTCTGCGTCGGTGCCGATTCCATCGGCGATCTGGAAGACTGGATCGAGGAGCGGCTGACGCTTGAGCGGCGGCTGGGCCGCACGGCCGAGCAGATCCACACCACCCGCATGGTGCCCAAACGCCTCGACGAACTGCTCGACGGCGGCTCGCTCTACTGGGTCATCAAGGGCCAGATCAGCGCGCGGCAAAAGCTGCTGGCGGTCCGGCCCTTCACCGATGGCGAGGGCATCGGCCGCTGCCATCTCGTGCTCGAGCCGGTGGTGGTGGCGCTGGAGCCGCGACCCTGCCGGCCCTTCCAGGGCTGGCGCTACCTCACCGAGAAGGACGCACCGCGCGACATCGACGGCCGCAGCGGCGATCTCGGCGCGATGCCCGAGGCGCTGCGGCGGGAGCTGGCAGAGCTGGGCCTGCTGTAGGGCGTGGCCGCCGCGGCCGCGTTCTGCTAGTTTATGCAGCCTGTGGAGCCTTTCGCATGTCCGAAGCCACGTCGATCGAACTCGATGAAGAAGTGGTGCGCCTCGTCGGTGCGCGCATCCGGACGGGTCAGTACAACTCGGCCAGTGATGTCGTGCGCGCGGGTCTGCGTCTTCTCGACGAACAGGAAGACAAGATCCGTGCGCTTCAGGTCGCCTTGAAGGCGGGAGAGGACTCGGGGGCGCCGAAGCCTTTCGACAACCAGGCTTTCAAGGCGCGAATGCGCGCCCGGCATGGCTGAGGCGCTGCCGTATCGGCTTTCGCCGCTGGCCGAGGCCGACCTCGAAGAGATCTGGTCCTATACCGCCGAGCGCTGGTCGCCCGCGCAGGCGGAAATCTATCATGACGGGATCATTGCAGCTCTCGAAGGCTTGGCGCGAGGGCTGCGACGAGGCCGTCCCGTCGCCTTCCGCTCGGGCTACCTCAAGCTCACCGTCGGCGCGCATCTGGTCTTCTACCGAGAGACCAAAACCAGCATCGACGTGATCCGTCTGCTCCATCAGCGGATGGATGCCGAAACGCACCTCTAGGGCAGCAACCTCACACCGCGATATTGTCGATCAACCGCGTCGCACCGAGCCGCGCCGCGACGAGCAACCGGATCGGGCCATCGGCCAGCGAAGTGACGGGCGCCAGCGTGTCGGCGTGGCGCGCCTCCAGATAGTCGAGCTCGAAGCCGGCCGAGATGATCTCCGTCTGGGCCTCCCCGACGGCGCGGAAGAGCTCCTCGCGGTTGCGGATGCGCACGGCCAGCGCCTGCATCACCCTGTGCAGCAGCGGCGCGAGAGCGCGATCCTCCGGCGAGAGGTAGCGGTTGCGCGAGGACATGGCGAGGCCGTCTGCCTCGCGGAAGGTCGGCAGCGGCACGATCTCGATGCCGAGGTCGAGATCGGCCGCCATGCGGGTGACGACCTTGAGCTGCTGGTAGTCCTTCTCGCCGAAGACGGCGAGATCGGCCCGAGACTGGGTGAAGAGCTTGCAGCAGATTGTCGCGACGCCCTCGAAATGCGTCGGCCTGAAGCGATCATCGAGCCCGACCGCGGCCGGGCCGAGCAGCAGCACGCGGGTGGCGAAGCCGGCCGGGTACATCTCCTCGACCGGCGGGAAGAACACCGCATCGGCGCCAGCGGCGACCAGTTTTGCGCAGTCGTCGTCGAAGGTGCGCGGATATTTCTTGAAGTCCTCATGCGGCGCGAACTGCGTAGGGTTCACGAAGATCGTGACGATGACGCGCCGCGCATGCTTCTGCGCCTCCTTCACCAGAGCGACATGGCCTTCATGGAGCGCGCCCATCGTCGGCACGAGGCCGACCTTCTCGCCAGCGGCATGCCAGCCGGCGACGGCCTGCCGCATGGCGGCGACAGTCTCGAAGATCGCGATCCCGGTCATGGCGCCTCTCTCGTCGATGGGCTGTGAAGTCGCGCCTTTGGTGGCGGCAGACGGGTAGCAAATGTCCCGCGAACCGCCAATATCAAGGCCATGACGGAGAAGAGCGACAAGTCACTGGAGAAGCGGGCCGGCGCAGAGGTCGCGGCGGGGCGTTCGGCGCCCGGCGAGATCGACCGTTTCCTCGGCGCGGCCAAGCAGCTCGCGCCGCTGGCGACCGGGCAGGCGGGGCGGCTGGTCTTCACGCTCGACGCCACGATGAGCCGCCAGCCGACCTGGGACCTCGCCTGTTCGCTGCAGGCCAAGATGTTCGAAGTCGCGGCGACGAGCGGCGGGCTCGCCGTGCAGCTGGTCTATTTTCGCGGTTTGGCCGAATGCCGGGCCTCGGGCTGGGTCGGCGAACCGCGACGGCTGAACGGCTTGATGTCGGGCATTGCCTGCCAGGGCGGCCAGACCCAGATTGCCCGCATCCTCAAGCATGTCCGTGACGAGGCGCGCAGCGTCCCGATTCGCGCCTTCGTCTTCGTCGGCGATGCGATGGAGGAGGAGGTCGACGCGCTGGCCGGGCTGGCGGGCGAACTCGGCCTGCGCGGCATCCGTGGCTTCCTGTTCCAGGAGGGGCATGATCCCGCCGCGAGCGCGGCCTTCGCCACCCTGGCGCGGCTGACAGGCGGGGCCCATGCCCGCTTCGATGCCGCCGCGCCCGATTCGCTGCTCGATCTGCTGCGCGGTGCGGCTGCTTATGCGGCCGGCGGGCGGGAGGCGATGCTCAAGCTCGCGGCTGCGAGCCCCGTGGTGCGCGGGCTGCTGGGCTCGATGGAAGGAGGCCGCCGGTGACGCTGCTTTACGGGATCGGCGCGGTGCTGCTGATCTGGTGGCTGTCGAAGCTTTTCGCGAGCACCAATCCGAAGATGCTGGCCAAGGCGGTCAAGGGCGGCGGCGGGGTGCTGTCCCTGGGCGTCGCCGCGCTGCTGATGATGCGCGGCCGGCTCGACATGGCGATCTTCGTCGGTGGCATCGGCGCCTGGCTGCTCGGCTGGAGCGCGACCGGGCCCGGCGGCATCCGCTTTCCCTGGGGGACGTCGTCCGCCGAGACACCCGGTGCGCGCTCGCAGGTCGCCTCGCGCCTGCTGGCGATGGAGCTCGACCATGACAGTGGCGGCATGACCGGGACGGTCAGTAGCGGCCGTTTCGCCGGGCGTAGCCTCGACGATCTCTCGCTGGCCGAGATCGCCGATCTAATGCGCGAATGCCTCGCCGACGACCCCGACGGGGCGCGACTGCTAGAGGCTTATCTGGACCGCCGGTCGCCCGGCTGGCGTGAAGACGCTGATCGTCACCACGACGCGGGGCAGGGCCGCGCGGCGGGCACGGGCGCGATGTCGCATCAGGAGGCCTACGAGATCCTGGGGCTTCAGCCGGGGGCGGGCCAGGAGGCGATCCGCGAAGCCCATCGCGCCCTGATGAAGCGCATCCACCCGGATGCCGGGGGCACCAGCGGTCTTGCCGCTCGCGTCAACCAGGCCAAGGACGTCCTTCTGAAGTGAGGCGCCGACGGGAAACAGGGAAGAGGTCGGGTGCGACATGGCAGCGTTCCTTGTCCTTGTCCTTCAACCGCGGGTCGCGAAGCAGGCGAAGCCGTCGCGCTTGAGCCTGGCGCAGGCGTTCTGAGCGTCCTTCGAGTCGTCGAAGCCGGCGAAGCGAGCACGGAAGAGCGTTGAGCCGCCCTTCTCGACGCGCTCGGTCACCGCCGTGGCGTCGGCGAGCGGGCCGGCGGCCTTGGCGCGGGCGCGGGCCAGGATGTCCTTGGCCTTGGCCTCGTCGTCGGTCGCGCCGAGCTGGATGATCCATTTGCCGGTGGTGGCAACGGCGGCGCGGCTTTCGCTGGCCCGCGCCGGCTCGGGCGCCTTGTCGACGGCCTTGGCGAGGGTGGTGACGCCACTGTCGTGAGCCTTCTCGACCTGAGCCGGTGCGGCCGCAGGCTTCGCCACGGGCGCCTCGCCGGGCTCGGCGACCTTGGCGATCGAGGAGGTGACGTCGACATTTGCCGGGGGACGCAGGATCTTGCCGTCAGCGGCGGGAGCGCCGATCGACCAGCGCATCGCCGGCGGCGTCGTGGTGGCGGTCACCGGACGCATGCCGGAGATCTGGAGCTGCTGGGCACCGGTGCTGAGCGGGCGCGGCGGAGCGATCGGCGTCGTGGTCGGGACGGGAGCGTAGGCGCGGGCTGCCGCCGGCAGGGGCGCTTCGGTCTCGACGCGCGGACGCGGAACCGGCAGCGGGGCGGTTTCGGCGAAGGCGGCGGTCACGACCGGGGCGGCGGGGCGAACACGCTCCGGGGCGCGTTCCTGGACACGCTCCTGGGGCTTCTCCTCCGCCTCGGGTGCATCCGCGACCTGGATCGAGGCGCGGCCACCGGTGGCCGCCTTGGGCAGGCTGGCGACGACGAGGTCGGCCATGATCTTGTCGCGGGAGGCGCCGGAGCGGCCGCCGAGCACGACGGAGACGACATGGCGGCCATCGGCCTTGGCCGAGGTCATCAGGTTGAAGCCGGAGAGACGGGTGTAGCCGGTCTTGATGCCGTCCACGCCCTCGATGCGGCCGAGCAGCTTGTTGTGGTTGCGATAGGCGCCGCCGGCATAGTTGAACACCCGCGTCGAGAACATCGGGTAGTAGCGCGGGAAGCGCTCCTGGATGGCGCGGGCGAGGATGGTGAGGTCGCGCGCCGTGGTGATGTTCGGCGGGCTGTGGGGCAGGCCGTGGGGATTGTAGAAGGCTGTGCGGCTCATCCCGAGCGAACGGGCGCGGGCCGTCATCATCTTCGCGAATTCGTCTTCCGAGCCGCCGACATTCTCGGCCACCGTCATCGCCACGTCGTTGGCCGACTTGGTGATGAGCGCGAGGATGGCGTCGCGCACCGAGATGGTCTCGCCGGGCGTGAAGCCGATCTTGGAGGGCTCCTGGCGGGCGGCGTGGGCCGAGACCGTCAGCTCCGAATTCATGTTGAAGCGGCCGCGTTCGAGCTGCTCGAACAGCACGTAGAGCGTCATCACCTTGGTGATCGAGGCGGGGATGCGCGGCGCATCCTCGTTGACCGCATGCAGCGTGCGGCCGGTCTTCGCGTCGACGACCATGGCCGCATAGGGGGGCGCATAGCCACCGCCGGCCGGGCGCTTCTTCTTGCGCGCCGCCTCGGCGGGAGAGGCCACGGCCGCGAGAGCCACCGCCACGATGCCGATCATTGCCACGAACACGCGCGAACGCACGCGTCGGGACCCAACGCAACTGAAAGCCATGCAACCCGCCTCAACCAGAACTCACGCCTGGGTCCCAGCGCCACAGCTCGACGTGGCATATGGGACACAGTTTTGGAGGTTAGGACGGTGCGGTTACGGAGCCGTTAAAATGCCAGCTATCGGGGAGCCGGCGTCAGCGTCAGGGCGTCGCGGTTGGCGCGGTGCAGCGTGATCTTGACATTCATGTTGCGGTGCACAATATGAGGACGGTCCCGGTGGTGAACCCTTTTTCATCTGACCCAGGGGCGACAGACCCGGGCCTTAGGGCTCGTCAGCAAGAGGCGGCATGCGTGCCGAGGGAAGAAACATGATCCAGCAGTTCGAAACCATCCAGAAGGCCTCCAAAGAGAACGTCGACGCCGCCCTGAAGGCTTTCGGCGCCACCTCGAAGGGCGTGCAGACGCTCGCCGTCGAGGCCACCGACTACGCCAAGAAGTCCTTCGAGACCGGCACCGCCACGCTCGAGAAGCTGGCCGGCGTCAAGACGCTGGACAAGGCCATCGAGATCCAGACCGACTACGTCAAGACCGCCTTCGAGGGCGCCGTCGCCCAGATGACCAAGATGGGCGAGCTCTACGCCTCGATCGCCAAGGACGCCTATAAGCCGTTCGAGGGCATCGTCGCCAAGGCCGTTCCGGCCACCAAGTGAGCTGAACCGGCGCCGCCCGCTCGCGGCACCAGGCCTCACCGCTGAATCTAAGCCCGGCCGTGAGGCCGGGTTTTTTCGTCTTTGGGCGCCGAGCAAGTCGGCGGATGCTTGCGCGCGCGGCGTCATGGTTTCGGCGAACGGAGTTTCCTGTTACCTCTGGCTTCCCATCGATCGATGAGGGAATGCGATCATGTCCGACACCGCAACCCTTTCCGCGACGTTCCAGATCTCGATCCCGAAGGCTGTCCGACAGGCGCGCCATTGGAAAGCGGGCCAGGAGTTCGCCTTTGTGCCGAAGGGCACGGGCGTCCTGCTGGTCCCTGTGCCGTCGCCGGGAGATTTGAAGGGGCTGGCCAAAGGGGCCAACCCGGCTGATTTTCGTGATCGCAGCGATCGGGCCTGATGCGGCTGGTCGACACGTCGGCCTGGATCGAGTGGCTGATCGCATCGCCGACGGGCCAAACCTTGGAATCCTGGCTGCCGCAGCGCGAGGATTGGCTGGTCCCGACCATCGTTCAACTCGAACTCGGCAAATGGCTCGTCCGCGAGGTCGGTGAGGACAAGGCTGATCAAGTCATCGCCTTCAGCCAGATGTGCGTCGTCGTCGCGCTCGATACCCGACTGGCCTTGCTGGCGGCGGAACTCTGCGCCCGGCACCGGCTGTCGACCGCTGATGCGATCGTCTACGCAACGGCCTTGGACCGCGGCGCCGATCTCTTGACCTGCGACGCGCATTTCGAGGGGCTCGACAGTGTGACCTACTTCGCCAAGCTCAGCGGTGCCTAGCCCGGTCTCGGTGATGCCGAGCCGAGCCGCACATCCGCCGCGGCGGGTCGCGCCGTGGCGATGGTTGTTTTGAACCGATTGAAAACTGTCGCGAGGAAGCGCATGTCTTGCCCGTCGCCGCGCGCGCCGCGGCCTGCAAGCCAGTGGTTCCTCCGATGCTCGACAAAACCATCCCGCCGCGTACCCTCAGGCTGAACGCCAGCGACAATGTCGCGGTCGCGGTCGACCCGGTCGATATCGGTGTGACGGCAGCCGGCGTGACGGCGCTGAAGCGCATTCCGCGCGGCCACAAGCTGGCGCTCAGCCCGATCGCGATCGGCGAGCCGATCCGGAAGTTCGGGCAAATCATCGGCTTCGCCACCGTCGACATTCCGCCCGGCGAATGGGTGCACGAGCACAACACCGGCTTCCACGCCTTCGAGCGCGACTACGCCTTCTGTGCCGAGGCCAAGCCCGAATTCGTGCTGCCGGTCGAGCAGCAGGCCACCTTCGAGGGCTTCCGCCGGGCCAGTGGCAAGGCCGGCACGCGCAATTATGTTGGCATCCTGACCTCGGTGAACTGCTCGGCCTCGGCCGCGCGCTTCATGGCCGAGGAGGTCAAGCGCTCCGGCCTGCTCGCCGATTATCCGAATGTCGACGGCGTGATCGCGCTGACCCACGGCACGGGCTGCGGCATCGACTATAATGGTGAGAGCTTCGAGGTGCTGAAGCGCACGACCTGGGGCTATGCCTGCAACCCGAACATGGCGGCGGTTCTCGTCGTCGGGCTGGGCTGCGAGGGCTTCCAGATCAAGCGGATGAAGGACGCCTATGGCGTCGAGGAGAGCGACGTCTTCCGCACGCTGACGATTCAGGAGACCGGGGGTACCAAGAAGGCGGTTGCGGCCGGCATCGACGCGCTGAAGGTGATGCTGCCGATCGCGAACCGGGCGCGGCGCGAGACCGTTCCCGCCTCGGAGCTGATGCTCGCGCTCCAGTGCGGCGGCTCGGACGGCTATTCCGGCATCACCGCCAATCCGGCGCTCGGCAAGGCGGCCGACATCCTCGTCGAGAACGGTGGCACAGCGATTCTCTCGGAAACGCCGGAGATCTATGGCGCCGAGCATCTGCTGACGCGCCGTGCTGCCACGCGCGAAGTCGGCGAGAAGCTCGTCGGCATCATCAAATGGTGGGAGGACTATACCGCCCGCGCCCGGATGGACATGAACAACAACCCATCGCCAGGCAACAAGGCGGGCGGGCTGACGACCATCCTGGAGAAGTCGCTGGGCGCAGCCGCCAAGGGCGGCACCAAGACGCTGGCCGCCGTCTACAACTATGCCGAGCCGGTCCGTTCCAAGGGCTTCGTCTATATGGATACGCCCGGCTATGACCCGGTTTCCGCGACGGGGCAGGTCGCGGGCGGTGCGAACATCCTCGCCTTCACCACCGGGCGCGGCTCGGCCTATGGCTGCAAGCCCACGCCCTCGGTGAAGCTCGCCACCAACACGCCGATGTATCTCAAGCAGACCGACGACATGGACATCAATTGCGGCGATGTCCTCGACGGCGTGACGCTGGAGGAGAAGGGCCAGGAGATCTTCGACTATCTGCTGAAGGTCGCCTCGGGCGAGAAGTCCAAGTCGGAAGAGATGGGCTATGGCGACGCCGAGTTCGTGCCCTGGCAGATCGGCGCGACGATGTGAGCGCCGCCGCCGGGCGCGAGTGCCCGCGAGGGCTGTTCAGCCCTGCAGCAGGCTGACGCGCGTGCCCCAGGGATCGGTGCTCTCGAACCCGCCGGAGACCGGCGAGGCCGTCTGGCCCGCCGCGAGCAGGCGCTGATGCGGGCCTGCGAGCAGATCCGCCTGCGTGGAGACCAATGAAAACCAGTCGAGGCCGGTCGCGCCGGGGTCGCGCGGCCCGGCACCCGCGCTGTTCCAGCTGTTGAGCGCGAGATGGTGGTGGTAGCGGCCCGATGACAGGAAGCTCGCCGCATCGCGCCTGAGCGTCGGCTCGAGGCCGAGGAGATCGCGGTAGAAGCGGTCGCCCGCCGCGACATCGCCGACGCGCAGATGGACATGGCCGATGCGCAGGCCGTCGGGGGCCTTCGGGTAGTCGCTCGCGCGGGTGTCGGTTAGGGTGAGAATGTCGTCGACGTCGAGCCGGTGCGTGCCCATCACGACGCTGCCGCCCTCCCAGCGCCAGCGCTCCGGCGAACGATCGGCATAGACCTCGATGCCGTTGCCTTCGGGATCGTTCAGATAGACCGCTTCGCTGACGCTGTGGTCGGCGAAACCCGTCAGCGGGGTGCGGTTGCGCGCGACATGGACCAGCCAGCGGGCGAGATCGCGGCGCGTCGGCATCAGGAAGGCAGTGTGGAAGAGCCCGGCCTGGGTCGGCGGCTCGAGCGCGGCGTCCGGGCGCGGCGTCAGCAGGAGAAGCCCGCCCTCGGCCGTGCCCAGCGTGACGCCGGCCTCGCCGCGCGCCAGCACCGTCAGCCCCAGCACGTCGCGATAGAAGCCGCTCATGCGCTCGACGTCGCGCACCCGCAGTGCCGCCTGGCCGATGCGCAGTGGCGTGGCATTGGCGAAGCCGGGTCCTGCGGGCGGGGCTGCGACGGGCCCGCCTTCGGCGCGGACGGCGCCAGCCAGCGCGCCCGAGAGAGAGGCGCAGCCGGCGAGTTGCAGGAGAAGGCGGCGGGTCAGGGCAGGGGTCATCGGCAGGGCTCGGAAAGCAGATCCATCCTGCTATGGCAGGCCATGAAACTCGGCTGCGCGCATGTCACAAGCGCGTGGGGTCGCGTATGATGAACCGGAGCGGGCCTCACCGCGACCAAGGCGGGACCCCGCCGCGGCCGCGACGGGCCTTTTGTCATTCCAAGGACCATCATGAAGACCCTGCTTCTCGTCACCATCCCGCGCGTGCTGCTCGGGCTGCTCTTCCTCGTCTCCGCCGTCGACGGCTTCTGGTGGCTGGCCACCGGTACGCATCTGATCCATCCGCCGACCAGCGCGCGCGGTGTCGCCTTCGAGGAGGCGCTGCATGCCTCCGGCTTCCTCTGGCCGCTGCTGAAGACGGTCAACCTCGTCGGCGCACTCAGCCTGCTCGGCAACATCGCGCCGGCGCTGGGGCTCGCGCTGATCGCGCCGGTGATGACGGTGATCGTGCTCTTCCACCTCGTGCTCAACCCGCAGGGCATCCCCGTGGCGGGGATTCTGGTGGTGCTGGGGTCGCTGCTGGTCTGGGCCTATCGCGATCGCTATGCGGCGCTGCTGCGGTAGCGGGCACGCGTCATTCTCGGGCGCAGCCCCCGGGTCCGATCTTCGATCGGCCCAAGGATAAACTCCGCGCAGACCCGAGAATCTCGGGACGAGAATGAACTGGTTTCCGAGATGCTCGGGTCAAGCCCGAGCATGACGTGTCACGTCACAGGGTAAACCCGCGCAGCCGCTCGCTCAGCGCGCCGATCCGGTCGGCGGCGACATTTGCGATGGCGATGCGCAGGTGCCGCTCCTGGCCCGGTCCGAAATAGGGACCGGGCAAGGCGAGCACGCCGCGCTCCTGCACCAGAGCGCGCACCACATCCGCCGCCGGCACGCCCGGGAACGGGTGCGCCACATAGGCGAAATAGGCGCCCGCCGCGAGCACGCGCCAGTCGTTGAGCGGAGCCATGGCCTCGCGGAAGAGCGCGGCACGGGTGTTGATCTCGGCGCGGTTGGCCTCGCGCCAGTCGCGGATGCCGTCGATGCCCCAGGTCACAGCCGCCTGGCCGGCGCGCACGGGGCTGATCTGGACGCAGTCGAGCACCTTGGCGATCTCAGCCATCACGGTTTCGCCGGCCGTGATGGCGCCCAGCCGCCAGCCCGGCACGGCATAGGCTTTCGAGAAGCTGTAGAGGCCGATCACGGAGTCCTGCCAAGGCGTTGTAGCGAAGACTTCATGCGGGGCGGCAGCGCCTGCGGGCAGGAAATCCCGATAGGTTTCGTCGAGCACCAGCCAGAGCCCGCGCCGCGCGCACAGCTCCGCGAAGGCCGCGATGGTCGCGGGCGGATAGATCGCGCCCGTCGGATTGTTGGGCGTCACCAGCACGATGGCGCGCGTGCCGGCGTCGATCAACGCCTCGGCCGCAGCGACCTCGGGCACGAAGCCGGCGGCCGGGTCGCAGGGCAGCGGGCGCGCCTCGATGCCGAGCATGCACAGGGTCATCTCGTGGTTGAAGTACCAGGGCGTCGGCAGCAGCACGTTCTGGCCGGCCCGCGCCACTGCCATCATCGTCATGACGAAGGCCTGGTTGCAGCCCGAGGTGATGGCGACCTCGCCGGGCTTGAAGGGGGCGCCGTAGACCCGGGCGATCTCGGCCGCATAGGCCTCGCGCAGGGGCATGTCGCCGGTGATCGGGCCGTAGCGCGTGGCGTCGGGCGAGGCAGCGGCCTGCGCCAGCCGCTCGAGCAGCGCCGCCGGTGGGGGTGATCCCGGCACCGCCTGGGAGAGGTCGACCAGTGGCCCGCTGCGCCCGTCATAGGCCCGCGCCCACGCTTGCGCCTGCGGGATCGGCGGCGTGGCGGTGTCGAGAAGGTCGGGGTTCAGGGCGGGGAGCGTCGTGTCAGCCATGGCCGGCAGCTTTGGGACTCGACGCTGCCTGCGTCAATCGGCCCCCGCGCCGGGGGCTGCTGCGCTTGGCTGCGGGCGTCGGGGACGCCATATCGTCGGGGTAAGCCAGGGAGCGCGCATGCCGGACGGGACGCAGGACGCCATCGAGACGCTGCATGTGATGCTGGACCGCGCCGGCAGCATCGTCGCCTTCACCGGGGCGGGCATCTCGACCGAATCGGGCGTGCCCGATTTCCGCTCCGCCGGCTCGCCTTGGATGGTCAACAAGCCGATCCCGTTCGAGGCCTTCGTGAAGAGCCGCGAAGCGCGGGCCGAAGCCTGGCGGCGCAAATTCGCGATGGACGACCATTATGCCGGCGCCGCGCCCAATGCCGGGCATCGCGCGCTGGCCCGGCTTGTCGGGCAGGGCCGGGCGCCCGCGATCATCACCCAGAACATCGACGGGCTGCACCAGGCCTCTGGCGTGCCCGACGACCGGGTCATCGAACTGCATGGCAACGGCACCTATGCGACCTGCCTGGGCTGCGGCCGCCGGCACGAACTGGCCGAGATCCGCCCCGCCTTCGAGGCGACGGGCGAGCCGCCGGATTGTGCCGCCTGCGGCGGGCCGGTGAAGTCCGCGACGATCTCCTTCGGCCAGGCGATGCCGCAGGACAAGATGATCCGGGCCCAGCAACTGGCTCTGGAGGCTGAGCTTTTCCTCGTCATCGGATCCTCGCTCGTGGTCTATCCGGCGGCGACACTGCCGGTCATCGCCAAGCGCCAGGAGGCGACGCTGATCATCGTCAACCGCGAGCCGACGGAGCTCGACGCCATCGCCGATCTGGTGGTGCGGGCCGAGATCGGCGCGGCGCTCGGCCCGCTCGCAGGCTGACGCGCCTGCGACCTTTCGGTCGCGCGCGTGCAGCGGGGCTTGAGGCGGCGGCAAAAACAGCTATGCGAGCGGGACGCTCCCGTCCGCAGTCGCAAGGCGATCCATGTCCAGCGAGAAGACCATCCCCTCCGCCGCCCTCGCGCTCGGCGCGGCCGGGGTCATCCCGTTCCTGGCCTGCACGGCCGGGCTGGCGGCCGGTTTCGCCGTGCCGGGCATCGGCAGTGGCGCGCGCCTGTCCCAGGCGCTGATCGTCTATGGGGTCGCGATCCTCTCCTTTCTCGGCGGCGTGCGCTGGGGCATCGCCATCGGTTATGAGAGCGAGGCCGCGCAGCGGCGCGACTTCATCATCGCGGTCGTGCCGGCGCTGATCGGCTGGGCGGCGGCGCTGCTGGCGCCGGGGGCTGCGCTGTGGACGCTGTGCGTGGCCTTCGTGCTGCTCGGGCTGCTGGATTACGGCCTGTACTGCCGCGAGGTCGCGCCGGAATGGTATGGCCGGCTGCGGCTTGGCCTGTCGGCGGCGGTGGCGGTGCTGCTCGGTGTGGCGGCTGCGACGGCCTGAGCCTCAATCGCGCGAAGCCAGCGCGAGTCGCAGCGCCAGCGCGCCGAAGACCGCGCCCATCAGCCGCTGGGGCCAGGCCGCCAGATGCGGGCGCGCGGCGAGCGCGCGGCCGAGCCGGCCCGCCGTCAGGATGACCGCGCCGTTGGCGATCAGCCCCATCAGGTTGAGGATCGTCGCCAGCAGGATCACCTGCAGGGCGATCGACCCGGCCTCGGGCTTCAGGAACTGCGGCAGCAGCGCCAGCATGAACAGCGCCATCTTCGGGTTGAGCAGGTTCGTCAGCATCCCCTGCAGGAAGATCGCCCGTAGCCTGAGCCGGGGCTGGTCGGCGCGCGGCGCGAACAGGGCGGCGGGCGCGCGCAGTGTCGTCCAGGCCAGCCAGGCGAGATAGGCCGCGCCGAGGAAGCGCAGGCCGTCATAGGCCGCCGGCACCAGCAGGAAGAGCTGCGACAGGCCGAAGGCCGCCGCGAAGGCCTGGAGATAGCTGCCCGTGGCGATGCCCGCATAGGTCATGAGACCGGCCCTGCGGCCCTGACCGATGCTGCGCGAGGCGATCAGCAGCATGTCGGGGCCGGGCGTGGCCGTCAGCACCGCGCAGGCGGCGGTGAAGAGCGCGAGGGTGGCGAGATCGGGCATGAGGGTCCTCGTCGCGGCAGTGGCGGCTCGGGAAGCGACTATCGCACGGGGCGGCCTCGCGCCGCAGGGCTTTTTCGCCCATCGCGCATGTGGATGACGCGAAGCCGGCTGTATCGCGACTCCCCGGGGATGGTATCGTGACCGGGCGAATCAAGCCATTTCGGGCGGGGGTGGGTAGTCAATGTCCGACGAGTTCGGTGAGGGCGGGCGGCGGCCGGTGGGACCGATCCAGTCGCTCAATCGCGTGATGCGGCTCGACGGGCCCGAGGGCCTCGCCGCGGATGTCGGCGTCGAACTCAGCGGCTATGTGAAGTGGTTTGACGTGAGCAAGGGCTACGGCTTCGTCGTGCCCGAGGATGGCGGGGCCGACGTCCTCGTCCATGTCACCATCCTGAAGCGCGATGGTTTCAATGCGATCGCTGAAGGCGCTCACATCGTACTCGAAGCGGTGGAGAAGCCGCGCGGTCGCCAGGCCATCCGCGTCCTCTCGATCGACACCACCGCCGCGCGTCACCCCGCCGAGATGCCGCTGGCGCGCACCAACGTCCAGGTCACGCCGACCAGCGGGCTTGAGCGGATGACGGTGAAGTGGTTCAACCGGCTGCGCGGCTTCGGCTTCGTCTCGGCCGGCGAGAACGCGCCCGACGTCTTCGTCCACATGGAGACGATGCGCCGCTACGGGCTCGTCGAGCTGATCCCGGGACAGGTCGTGCTGGTTCGCTACGGACCTGGGCCGAAGGGCCTGATGGCCGCCGAGATCCGGCTGGAGCAGGGTGGGGCGCCGAGCTCGCACTGACCGCCTCGCGTTATGCTCGGGCTTGACCCGAGCATCTCCCGTCGCGAACAGCGTTTTTCCTGCCAGAGATGGTCGGGGCAAGCCCGACCATGACGCCTGTCCTATAGCGCGAACGACGTCCCGCACCCGCACGAACTCGTCGCGTTCGGGTTGGTGATCTTGAAGGACTGGCCGATCAGGTCGTCGACGAAGTCGATGGTGCTGCCGGCGAGCAGGTCGAGCGAGGTCTCGTCGATCAGCACGGTGGCGCCGTCGCGCTCGATGACAATGTCGCCCGGCGCCTTCTCGCGGTCGACGTCGAAGACATACTGAAACCCCGAGCAGCCCCCGCCGGCAACGCTGACGCGCAGCATCGAGCCCGGCGGCTCCGTCGCCATCACGGCGAGGATGCGGCTGGCCGCCTTTTCGGTCACGGCGACGCTCACAGGGGCCTCAAGAGAGGTGGTCATGGCGATCTCCCGGAGCAGAAGCTCCTTGCACCTTTGTTGCCCGCAAAGGTAATTGCGCGCCAGCCCCTCTACAAGCCGGGGGCGGCGACGGACCCGCCATGCCGCATCCACAGACCCCCGCCTTCGGCGAGCCTCTCGGGCGTGAACCCGGCGATCGCTGGCGGGCTCCCTATGCCTGCCGGGCGGCGACGAGCCGGGGCCGGCTGATCGAGGAGCCGGCCTCGCCCACGCGCAACCCGTTCCAGCGCGACCGCGACCGCATCATCCACTCGACCGCCTTCCGCCGGCTGAAACACAAGACGCAGGTCTTCGTCTCGCATGAGGGCGACCATTTCCGCACGCGGCTGACGCATACGATCGAGGTGGCGCAGATCGCGCGCGCTCTGGCGCGGGCGCTGGGGCTCGACGAGGATCTCGCCGAGGCGCTGGCGCTGGCCCACGACCTCGGCCACACGCCCTTCGGCCATACCGGCGAAGATGCGCTGGCCGCGTGCATGGCCGATGTCGGCGGCTTCGACCACAACGCCCAGACGCTGCGGATCGTGACGCGGCTGGAGCGCCGCTATGCCGGGTTCGACGGGCTGAACCTGACCTGGGAGACGCTGGAGGGGCTGGTCAAGCACAACGGCCCGCTGCTGCTGGCCGACGGATCGCCGACCGACCGCTACGCGCAGGACGGCATCCCTGCCGCAATCGTCGAATATCAGGCAAAGCAGGATCTCTGGCTCGACACTTATGCCTCGGCGGAGGCGCAGGCGGCCGCGCTCGCCGACGACATCGCCTACAACGCCCATGACATCGACGATGGTCTGCGGGCCGGGCTGTTCGGCCATGGCGAACTGCGCGCGGTGCCCTTCCTGGCGGAGCTGCTCGACGAGATCGAGGCCCTGCATCCGGGGCTGGAGATCGCGCGCGCCACCAACGAACTGGTGCGGCGCGTGATCACGCGCTTCGTCGAGGGCGTCATCGCCGAATCGCAAGCGAGGCTGGCGGCGCTCGCCCCGGCGGATGCCGATGCGGTGCGCCGGGCGGGCCGGCCCGTGATCGCCTTTCCGGCGGCCATCGAGGCGGCCGATCGTGAGATCAAGGCCTTCCTCTATCCCAACATGTACCGCCATGCCCGCATCGCGCCGATCCGCCGCGATGCGGCGCAGGTGGTGCGCGACCTGTTCGCCCGCTTCCGGGCCGATCCCGGCCTGATGCCGCTGTACTGGGCCGCCGGCTGCGGGAGCCTCGACGCGCACCGCCTCGCGCGGCGGGTGGCGGACTATATCGCCGGGATGACCGACTGGTACGCGCTCGACGAGCATCGGCGCCTGTTTGACGCGACCCCCACGCTGCGATAGGGCCGGGCGCCTCCCCACCGCAGATATCGGCCGCCATGAACCTGTTCGAGACCTATTCCGCCCGTGTCGCCGCCGCGCTCGCGGCGCTCGCCGAGCGCGGGGCGCTGCCCGCCGGCCTCGATCTCGGCCGCGTCGTGGTGGAGCCGACGAAGGACCCGGCCCATGGCGATCTCGCGACCAACGCGGCCATGGTGTTGGCCAAGGAGGCCGGAACCAATCCGCGCGCGCTGGCGGCGCTGCTGGTCGAGGAACTCGGCAAGGACGCCGAGATCGTCAAGGCGGAGATCGCGGGGCCGGGTTTCATCAATCTGACGCTGCAGCCTTCCGTCTTCACCGCGATCCTCAAGGACGCGGTCGAGCGCGGTCTCGACTATGGGCGCGGCGTGCCCAAGCCGCAGCCGCGCGTCAATGTCGAATATGTCTCGGCCAATCCGACCGGGCCGATGCATGTCGGCCATGGCCGCGGCGCCGTCTTCGGCGATGCGCTGGCCAACATCCTCGCCTTCGCCGGCCATGACGTGACGCGCGAATACTACATCAACGATGCCGGGGCGCAGGTCGACGTGCTCGCCCGCTCCGCTTTCCTGCGCTACCGCGAGGCATTGGGCGAGACGATCATGATCCCCGAGGGGCTTTATCCGGGTGATTATCTCGTCTCGGTGGGGGAGACCCTAGCCAAGGCCCATGGCGAGGCGCTGCTGGCGAAGCCGGAGACCGAATGGCTGCCGCTGGTTCGGGCCGCTGCCATTGACGGCATGATGGCGATGATCCGCGACGATCTCGCCGCGCTCGGCGTCGTCCACAAGGTGTTCTTCTCGGAGCGCTCGCTGCAAAACGAGGGTGGCGTCGACGCGGTCGGCGCGACCATCGACGATCTGCGCGCCCGCGACCTCGTCTATGAGGGCCGGCTGCCGCCGCCCAAGGGCCAGAAGGACGAGGATTGGGAAGATCGCGAGCAGACGCTGTTCCGTGCCACGCAGTTCGGCGACGACGTCGACCGGCCGCTGCTGAAGTCGGACGGCAGCTACACCTATTTCGCCAACGACATCGCCTATCACCGCTCGAAGTTCACCCGCGGCTTTCCCCAGATGATCGACGTCTGGGGCGCCGACCATGGCGGCTATGTCAAGCGCATGCAGGCGGCGGTGAAGGCCGTGACCGCGGGGCAGGGCGCGCTCGACGTCAAGCTCTGCCAGCTCGTCAAGCTGCTGCGCAACGGCGAGCCGGTTAAAATGTCGAAGCGTTCGGGCGATTTCGTCACGCTGCGCGAGGTCATCGACGAGGTCGGCCGCGACGCTGTGCGCTTCATGATGATCTTCCGCAAGAACGACGCGACGCTCGACTTCGATCTCGCCAAGGTGGTCGAGCAGTCGAAGGACAATCCGGTCTTCTACGTCCAGTATGCCCATGCCCGCTGCGCCTCGATCTTCCGGCAGGCGCGCGAGGCTTTTCCGGATCTGGATCTGTCGCCGGCCGCCCTCGCACAGGCCGATCTCGCCCGGCTCACCGACGAGGCCGAGGTTGGTATCGTCAAGTTGATCGCGGCCTATCCACGCATCGTCGAAGGCGCTGCGGCCGCCCATGAGCCACATCGGCTGGCCTTCTTCGTGCATGAGCTCGCCAGCGCTTTCCATTCCCTATGGAACAAGGGCAAAGACTCGCCGCAATTACGGTTCGTTAATCAAACTGATCGAGAGTCGACCTTGGCGAGGTTGGCGTTTGTGCATGCGGTGCGCAGCGTCCTTGCTTCCGGTCTGGCTGTCGCTGGAGTTGCGGCGCCGGAAGAGATGCGTTGACGGGCTTGCGGCCCTCGGCGCCCACAAGGTCAGGTTGACCGTGTCGCGCATGGGGCTTCCCATGGCTGCTGGCGGCCTGCGCTGGGATGGATCATGCCATGAGTGAGCCCGCTAGAAACCGTTTTGCTCTCGATCTCGAGGATCTCGAGCGCCAGCTCCGCAGTGCCGGGCAGGCGCCCCGCTCGGGCCAGCCGGCCGATCCGCTGGCGGAGCTGACGCGCATCGTCGATCAGGGCGATCCGCTGAAGGATATCTTCGGTCAGCGCGGTGCTGCCGCGGCGCCCCAGCGGGTGACGCCGTCCTGGCAGGCGCCGGCGGCCGTCTCCGCCCAGCCGCGCATCGTGCCGGAGGCGCCGCGCGCCGAGCCGCAGTTCGATGCGATCCAGCAGTTCCAGGCCGTGGCCGAGCAGTCGCCGCCGCCGGCGGAGCTGCGGGGCGCGCTCGACGAGTTCGAGGCGCTGCTGCGCCGCACCGACGGCGCCCGGCCGGCGGCGCCCGTCGCTCCCGCTCCTGCGTCCGTTCGGGCCGAGCCCCGTTTCGATGCAGCCGATGAGAGCTTCGAGCGCCCGGAGCCTCACGCCTATCAGCGCCCGGCCACGACGCCGACGGCGCGCGACCTCGACGATCCCAATGACGGCTATGGCTATCAGGATCAGCCGGTTGCCTATGAGCCGCAGCCCGTCCAGGCCGCTGCCGCCGAGGAGGACATGCCCGACCTCGAGCCCCGCCGCTCGCGCAAGGGGCTTTATGCCGCCGCTGCGCTGATCGTCGTGGGTGTGGTCGGTGTCGGGGCCGCGATGTCGCTGCGCAGCCCGACCCGCACCGCCGACGGCCTGCCCCCGACCATCACTGCGGCCACCGGCCCGACCAAGGTCGAACCCACCAATCCCGGCGGGGCCGAGATCCCGAATCAGAACAAGCAGATCTACGAGCGGCCGGGCGACACCCAGGCCGGCCCGACCAAGGTCGTCAGCCGCGAGGAGCAGCCGGTCGACGTCCAGCAGGCGGCGCGCTCGATGCCGACGCGCGTGGTGATGCCGGGCCCCGGCTCGGCGACAGCCACGCCGCCGGCCAATGCGCTGTCGCAGGCTCCCGCCAGCTCCGCTCCGGCCGCCACGCCGTCCGAGCCTGCCCTGACGCCGGTCCCGCCGGTGCCGGGCCTGGGCGAGCCGCGTCGGGTCCGCACCGTCTCGATCCGTCCCGATGGCACGCCTGCGCCGCCCGCCAACGGCACGGCCGGCTACACCAACGGCGCCGTCCCGCTGGCGACCGGCTCCGCCCCGCCGGCGCGCCCGGCCGGGCTCTCGCCCGCCTCGGGCACCGCCCAGCCCGCCGCCGCCGCGGCCCCCGTCACGCCGTCGCGTCCGGCGACGACCCCGCCGGCCGAGGCTCCGAAGGCCCAGGAGCGCGCCGCCGCTCCGGCCACCACGCCCGCAGCGCCGCTGCGCATCGCCAATGCCGCTCCCGCGGCGCAGGCTCCGGCCGCACCGCCCCCGGCGACGGCGGCGATCCGTTCCGGCACCGGCGACTTCGTCGTCCAGCTCGGCGCTCCGGGCAGCGAGGCCGAGGCCCGCGCCACCTTCGCCGCCCTGCAGCGCAAATATCCGGGCCAGCTCGGCGGCCAGGCGCCGATCGTGCGCAAGACCGAACTGGCCGGGGGCAAGACCGTCTACCGCCTGCGCGTCGGCCCCTATAGCCGCGACGATGCTGCCAGCATGTGCACGGCCCTGCAGGCTGCCGGTGGCCAGTGCTTCATCGCGAAGAACTGATCCGACCAGCCATCGTCGATCCCCTCTGAAACCGGCGGCGCCCCAGGCGCCGCCGGTTTTTCGTGCCCGGAGTGCAGGGCGCGGCGGCGCCGCATGCGGTGGCCGGGTCTGGTTTTTCGTGCGAAGAGGCCCGCGGCAGAGTCGCGTCCCGCCCGCCGGGCGGGAGATGCGGCCGACGACCAGAACAGCCTTCCGGAGGACACCATGGACCGCCGTCGTTTCGTCAAGACCGCCGCCACCGGCGCAGCGGGCAGCGCGCTGATCGCCGCGCCCGCCATCGCCCAGTCGCAGCCCAAGATCAGCTGGCGCCTGACCTCGAGCTATCCGAAGAGCCTGGACACCCTGTTCGGCCTCTCGACGCAGGTCTCCAAGCGCGTGGCCGAGGCGACGGACGGCAATTTCCAGATCCAGGTCTTCGCGCCGGGCGAAATCGTGCCGGGCCTGCAGGCGCTCGACGCCGTGCAGAACGGTACCGTCGAATGCAGCCACACCCTGTCGAGCTTCTATATCGGCAAGGACCCGGCCTACGCCTTCGAGACCTCGCTGCCCTTCGGCTTCAACACCCGCCAGCAGAACGCCTGGCTCTATGCCGGCGGCGGTCTCGAGCTCTGCCGCGCCTTCATGAAGAAGCAGGGCCTCTACACGATCCCCTCGGGCAATACCGGCGCGCAGATGGGCGGCTGGTTCCGCAAGGAGATCAAGTCGCTGGAGGACCTCAAGGGCCTCAAGATGCGCATCGCCGGCCTTGGCGGGCAGATCATGTCGAAGCTCGGCGTGGTGCCGCAGCAGATCGCGGGCGGGGACATCTACCCGGCGCTGGAGCGCGGCACGCTCGACGCCGTCGAGTTCTCCGGCCCGCTCGACGACGAGAAGCTCGGCTTCCAGAAGGTCGCGAAGTACTACTACTATCCCGGCTTCTGGGAGGGGAACGCCAATGTTAGCTTCCTCGTCAACCTGGAGAAGTGGGACGCGCTGCCGCCGGCCTACAAGGCGATCGTCGAGGCCGCCTGCGCCGAAGCCAATGCGCTCTGCGTCGCCAAATACGATCACGGCAATCCCGACGCGCTGATCCGGCTCGCCGGTACGGGGGCGGAACTGCGACCCTTCCCGCAGGAGGTGATGGCGGCGGCCTTCAAGGAGGCCTTCGCGATGTATGCCGACCTCGCCTCGAAGAACGCCGAGTTCAAGACGTTCTACGATTCCTTCCTCCCGTACTGGAAGAAGGAGAACCTCTGGTTCCGCGTCGCCGAACTGCCCTTCGACGCCTTCAACGCGCAGATGTCGCAGCAGATGCGCTGACACTCACCGTCATTGCGAGCGCAGCGAAGCCATCCAGACCGACAAGGCGCGGCCCTGGATTGCTTCGTCGCTTCGCTCCTCGCAATGACGGGTTGCGCTTGACCGCGCCTGCGACGCTTCCTACCCCTCAGCCATGACCTCGCGCGCCTTCATCGCCGGCTGCCTCGGCACGAACCTGACCCCGGACGAGCGGGCCTTCTTCCGCGACGCCCGGCCCTGGGGCTTCATCCTGTTCCGGCGCAACACGCAGGACCCGGCCCAGGTCGCGGCGCTCACCGCCGAACTCCGCGAGACCGTGGGCTGGCACGCGCCGATCCTGATCGACCAGGAGGGCGGGCGGGTGCAGCGTATGGCCCCGCCGCACTGGCCGAAATATCCCCCGGCCCGCGCCTTCCTCGGCATCAACGACCCGCTGCAGCAGCGCGAGACGGTGCGCCTCTCCGCCCGGCTGATGGCGCATGATCTCAAGGCGGTCGGCATCGATGTCGACTGCCTGCCCGTGCTCGACGTGCCGGTTGCGGGCAGCCACGACGTCATCGGCGACCGTGCCTATGCGCATGAGCCCGACCGTGTCGCGCAGCTCGGCCGGGCTGCGGCCGAGGGGCTGCTGGCGGGAGGCGTGCTGCCGGTGATCAAGCATATGCCCGGTCATGGCCGGGCGCGGGCCGACAGCCATCACGATCTGCCGGTCGTGGACGCCTCGCTCGACGAATTGCGGGCGCATGATTTCCGGCCGTTCCGGCATCTGGCGGATATGCCGATGGCGATGACGGCGCATGTCGTCTTCACTGCGCTCGACGCGAAGAACCCGGCGACGGTCTCGCGCAAGGTCGTGCAGGAGATCATGCGCGGTGAGCTCGGTTATGACGGGCTGATCATGACCGACGACATCTCGATGAAGGCGCTCTCGGGCGGCTTCGCGCAGAAGGCGAGGGCGGCGATCCGCGCGGGCGTCGATGTCGTGCTGCATTGCCACGGCATCATGGAGGAGATGGTCGCCATCGCCGGCGCCGTGCCGGAGATGCGGGGCGACCGCGCCCGCCGCGCCGCGATGGCGCTCGCGCGCATCCGCCACGAGCCCGAGCCGCTCGAAGTCGAGGCCGCCCGCGCCCAAGTCGCGAGCGCGCTTGCCTTGGGCGGCTGAACCGTCGAACCTGTGGCGCTGCCGCGTCCTTCGCGGGGGCGGGAGGGGGACGGCCGGCCATGGCGGCGCAACTGCCATTCGAGGAGGACGGCCCGGAACGCGACGGCGAGCCGGCGCTGCGGGTCGATGTCGACGGCTATGAGGGCCCGCTCGATCTGCTGCTCGATCTCGCGCGCCGGCAGAAGGTCGATCTCCACCGGATCTCGATCCTGGCGCTGGCCGAGCAATATCTCGTCTTCGTCGAGCAGGCGCGGGCCCTGCGGCTGGAACTGGCGGCCGATTATCTCGTGATGGCGGCCTGGCTCGCCTATCTCAAATCCCGCCTGCTGCTGCCCGAACCGCCCAGGGGCGAGGAGCCCAGCGCAGCCGACCTCGCGACCTCGCTGGCGCTGCGCCTGCGCCGGCTGGAGGCGATCCGTGCCGCGGCACGAAAGCTCGCCTCGCGCGAGCGGCTTGGGCAGGACGTGTTCGCGCGCGGCGCGCCCGAGGCGGTCGTCGCCGGAGCCCGGCCCGTCTGGGAGGCGGAGCTCTACGATCTGCTCTCGGCCTATGCCCAGCAGCGGATGAAGCGCGTTCAGGGGCACATCTCGGTCGGCCAGCGCGTGGTCTGGTCGCTGGTCGAGGCGCGCGAGGCGCTGCAGCGGCTCGTCGGCGAGGCCGGAGACTGGACGCAGATCGACCCCTATCTGACCCGCTACATGACGTCGCATGGGCTGCCCGCTCGGGAGATGGCGGCGACGGTCCGGGCGTCGGCCCTTTCGGCCATGCTGGAGATGGTCAAGGAGGGGGTTCTCGACCTGCGGCAGGACGAGGCCTTCGCGCCGCTTTATCTGCGCCGCCGCTCGGCGCGACCGCCGGCCCTGCCGCTGTCGCGCGGAGACGGCCTGTGACGGAGGCCGCCGCGCCGCTTCCGGACGAGGCCGACGGTGCGGCCGAGGCGTTCGCGCAGGCGATGCGCGTGGTCGAGGCGCTGCTCTTCGCCTCCGCCCAGCCGCTGCCGGCCGAGGAACTGGCGCGCTCGGTGCCGGCTGGCGTCGCAATCGAAGAGGTCCTGGCGCATCTGACCGCGCTCTACGCGCCGCGCGGCGTCAATCTGCGCTCCGTGGCCGGTGGCTACGCTTTCCGCACCGCGCCCGATCTCGGCTATCTCCTCGCCGCCGAGGCCGAGCCGCCGCGCAAACTGTCGCGGGCGGCGCTCGAGGTGCTGGCGATCATCGCCTATCACCAGCCAGTGACGCGGGCGGAGATCGAGGAGATCCGCGGCGTCGCCACGGCTAAGGGCACGCTCGACATCCTGCTCGAGGCCGGCTGGGTGCGGCTGCGCGGGCGTCGGCGCTCGCCGGGGCGCCCGGTCACCTTCGGCACGACGCCCGGTTTCCTCGACCATTTCGGCCTCGAGCGGATCGACGATTTGCCGGGTCTGGAGGAGCTGAAGGGCTCGGGCTTCATCGAGGGGCGGCTCACGCGCGACCTCACCGTGCCGGTTCCCGACGACGATCCCGACCTGCGCGCCGACGAGGACCCGCTCGGCGACCTGTTCACGCCGCTTGACGAGAACGGCTGAGCGCCGCACAGGGCGGCTGTCACATCATCCGCCGCGTCGTCCCGGGCGACCGAAGGAAGACCCGGGACCCATTCCTGAACCGTTCCGGCATGGGTCCCGGGTCTGCGCTTCGCTCCGCCCGGGACGACGTCGCGTTCCAAGAGACGAGGCGGAGCATCCGTTGGTCGCCAACGAGACGAAATCGCGCTGGCTGAGCTGGGGGCGGCGGGGCACGGCCGGGGCCGCGATCCCGATGGCGCTGGCCTTCGACGGCGTGACGCAGCGCTTCGGCGAGGTCACGGCGCTCAGGGGCGTGTCGCTGTCGGTCGAGCCGGGCGAGATCGTGGCGCTGCTCGGCCAGTCCGGCTGCGGCAAGACGACCCTGCTGCGGCTGGCCGCCGGCGTCGAGCGGCCGAGTGCGGGCCGCGTGCTGCTGGAGGGGCGGGACGTCTCCTCGCCCGGCCGTTTCGTCGAGCCCGAGCAGCGCGGCGTCGGCCTCGTCTTCCAGGATTATGCGCTGTTTCCGCATCTCACCGTGCTGGAGAATGTCCGCTTCGGGCTGTCGGGCCGCGTCCAGGGGGCGGCGGCCGACGCGACGGCACTGCGCGCCATCGCCCGCGTCGGCCTCGCCGATCTGGCCCAGTCCTATCCGCACATGCTCTCGGGCGGCGAGCAGCAGCGTGTTGCGCTCGCCCGCGCCGTGGCGCCGCGGCCGGGCGTCCTCCTCATGGACGAGCCCTTCTCCAATCTCGACCGGCGCCTGCGCGACGTCGTGCGCGACGAAACCGCCGCCCTGCTGCAGGAAACCGGCGCGACCTCGATCATCGTCACGCATGATCCCGAGGATGCGATGCGCATCGCCGACCGGATCGTGCTGATGCGTGCGGGCGAAATCGTGCAGATCGGCACCGGCGAGGCGCTCTACCGCAAGCCGGGCAGTCTCTTTGCCGCCCGATTCTTCTGCGACTTTACCGAGGTTGCCGGAAGGGTGGTGCGCGGGGCGGTCGATACGCCGTTCGGCCGCTTTCCGGCACCCGGCCTCAGCGAAGGCACAGAGGCGGTGGCCTGCATCAGGCCCCATGCCGTGCGCATCGTGCCGAAGGGCTTCTGCCTGCCGGGCCGGGTGGTGACGCGGCGCTTCCTCGGCGAGGTCGACCATCTGCTGATCGCGGTCGACGGCTTCGACCGGCTGCTTTCGGTGCGGGCGTCGCTGGCGGGCGCGATCAACGAGGGTGACGATGTCGGGCTCGACATTCCCACCGACGAAGTTCTTGTGTTCCCCGCGGGGGACACATAGGTTCCGCCACAACAGCTCGGACCGGGGTCGCCGATCCCGCCGCAGCGTATGAATCGAGGGAGTTCGCCATGGGTGGCGTCAGCATCTGGCACTGGATCGTCGTCGGCGTCATCGTGATGCTGCTGTTCGGCCGCGGCAAGGTCTCCGAGCTCATGGGCGACGTGGCCAAGGGCATCAAGTCCTTCAAGAAGGGCATGGCCGAGGACGAGACGCCCCCGCCGCCGCCCACCGCCGCGACCCCTGTCGATCCCAAGATCATCGACGCGCAGGCCACCCCTTCCGCGCCGGCGAAGGCCGAGACCAAGGCCTGAGGCCTGGCCTCCCGTCCGCGGGAGGCTGAGAGGACGAACTGTCGATGTTCGACATCGCCTGGAGCGAATTTATGCTGATCGGGGCGGTCGCGCTCGTCGTGATCGGCCCCAAGGACCTGCCCAAGGCGATGCGGACCGTCGGGCAGGCGGTCGGCAAGATTCGCCGGATGGCCTCGGAGTTCCAGGGTCAGTTCAACGATGCGATGCGCGAGGCCGAACTCCACGACCTGAAGAAACAGGTCGAGGATGTCGGCGGCTCGGTGTCGAGCGCGATGAACCCCGACTTCAAGCCGATCGAGATGCCGGCCTCGACCGGGCTCGACGATGCGGCGCTGAAGGAGGCCGAGGCCAAGCTCTCCGCGCTGCCGCCGCCCGATCCGTTGCCGCCGGTCGAGATCACACCTGCCGATGTCGCGCCCGCGGCCCAGGCCGCGTCGCCCGAGCCTGCGGTAGAATCCGCCGTGCCCGCGCCAGTGAAGACGCCGCGCAAGCGCAAGACCGCGGCCGCCGAGCCTGGTGAAGGGAGCGCGGCATGAGCGTCGCCAATCCGCGCGATGGCGAGGACGAGATCGAGGCCTCCCGCGCGCCGCTGATCGACCATCTGATCGAACTGCGCGCGCGGCTGATCAAGTCGCTGGTCGCCTTTCTGGTGATGTTCTTCATCTGCTTCGCCTTCGCGACGCAGATCTACAACATCCTCGTGCAGCCCTATGTCTGGGCGGCCGGGCCGGGCGCGAACGTGCAGCTGATCTACACGGCGCCGCTCGAATATCTCTTCACCCAGATCAAGATCGCGGCCTTCGGTGCGGGCTTCTTCGCCTTCCCCGTGATCGCCACGCAGGTCTATAAATTCGTCGCGCCGGGGCTCTACAAGAACGAGCGCCAGGCTTTTGCGCCCTATCTGGCGGCGACGCCGATCTTCTTCGTCGCGGGCGCGGCGATGGTGTTCTTCTTCGCCATGCCGGTTCTGATGAAGTTCTCCATCGGCATGCAGCAGGCCGCCACCGACGGGCAGGCCGGCATCGCGCTCCTGCCCAAGGTCAGCGAATATCTCTCGCTGATCATGACGCTGATCTTTGCCTTCGGCATCTCCTTCCAGCTGCCGGTGATCCTGACCCTGCTCGGCCAGGCGGGAATCATCGACACGGTGTTCTTGAAGGAAAAGCGCCGCTACGCGATCGTCTTCGTCTTCGTCGTCGCCGCCGTCCTGACCCCGCCGGACGTGATCTCGCAGCTCATGCTCGCCGTGCCGATGCTGCTGCTCTACGAGCTCTCGATCTTTTCGGTCGGCTATGTCGAGAAGAAGCGCGCCGCCAAGCAGGCCGCTGACGACGCCGCGGACGCGGCGAGCGAGTAGCGCGTCCCTCGATCGCGTTGCGCGTCATGCTCGGCCTTGTGCCGAGCATCCACGTCTTGAAATCAAGTTTCGCCAATCGAAGACGTGGATGGTCGGGACAAGCCCGACCAAGACGGGGAGGAGGGCGGTTCGTCACCTTCCCTGTTCCCTCCGCGCCCGGTCCGGTCTAGAGCATCGGCCTGTTTTCCGACCTCTGACGGCGTGGCCTGACGACGATGTACGACATCAAATGGATTCGCGAGAACGCTGAGGCGTTCGACACCGGGCTGAAGCGGCGGGGGCTTGAGCCGCTCTCGACCTCGCTGCTGGCGCTGGACGACGCGCGCCGCTCGGCCATCGCGAAGGCCCAGGCCTCGCAGGAGCGCCGCAATGCCCTCTCCAAGGAGATCGGCAAGGCGATGGGGGCGAAGGATGTTGCCCTCGCCGAGCAGCTCAAGGCCGAGGTTGCGAGCCTGAAGGAGCTTCAGCCGCAGCTGGAGGCTGAGGAGAAGGCGGCCAAGGCCACCCTCGATGAGCAGCTCGCGGCGATCCCGAACAAGCCCCATGACGAGGTGCCGGACGGCGCCGACGAGCACGGCAATGTCGTGACGTCGGTTCATGGCACGAAGCCCGAGGAGACCGGCAAGCGGCTCGTCGGCATCAACCAGGCCAAGGAGCATTACGAGCTCGGCGAGGCGCTTGGCCAGATGGATTTCGAGCGGGCGGCGAAGCTGTCGGGCTCGCGCTTCGTCGTGCTGGAGCGCCAGATCGCGCGGCTGTCCCGCGCGATCGGGCAGTTCATGCTCGACACCCACACCGAGGAGCACGGCTACACCGAGGTGATGCCGCCGCTGATGGTGCGCGACGACGCGATGTTCGGCACGGCGCAGTTGCCGAAGTTCAGCAATGATCAATTCCGATGCGAGACGGAAGAAGAGCAGCGGCGGCACGGTCTTTCAGAGTTCGAGGCAATTTGGTCGCTGGCGATCGACACGGCCGAGCGTATGGGAATCGCCAAATCAAGAGCTGGAGCGAAGGCTGAACTTGGCGAGTTCGAATATCGACATAATCCATACCGGACTTGGCTCATCCCCACCGCCGAAGTTCCGCTGACCAATCTCGTGCGCGAATCGATCCTCTCCGAGGAGGAGCTGCCGCGGCGCTACACCGCGCTGACCCCCTGTTTCCGGGCCGAGGCTGGCTCGGCGGGGCGCGACACGCGCGGCATGTTGCGCCAGCACCAGTTCGAGAAGGTCGAGCTGGTCTCGATCACGACGCCGGAGAAGTCGGCCGAGGAGCATGAGCGCATGCTCGCCTGTGCCGAGGCCGTGCTGAAGAAGCTCGACCTGCATTATCGCGTGATGACGCTGTGCACCGGCGATATGGGCTTCGCCTCGCAGAAGACCTACGACATCGAGGTCTGGCTGCCTGGCCAGAAGACCTATCGCGAGATCTCGTCCTGCTCGGTCTGCGGCGATTTCCAGGCCCGCCGGATGGATGCGCGCTACCGGCCCAAGGAGGGCGGCGCGCCGCGCTTCGTCCACACGCTGAACGGCTCGGGCACGGCGGTCGGCCGGGCGCTGATCGCCGTGATGGAAAACTACCAGAACGCCGATGGCTCGATCACGGTGCCCGAGGTGCTGGTGCCCTATATGCGCGGCGTGACGAAGATCGAGAAGGCGTGAGTGCGCTGTCGTACCAGCGTCATGCTCGGGCTCGACCCGAGCATCTCGTGCAGGATTCTCGGGTCTGCGCTTCGCTTCGCCCGAGAATGACGCCGCCTGCCGGGAACCCTCCTCGTCGATGAAAGACCTCTGACCATGCGCATTCTCGTGACCAATGACGACGGCATCCATGCCGAGGGCCTCGCTGTCATGGAGCGCATCGCGGCGCAGCTCTCCGACGATGTATGGGTCGTCGCGCCGGAGACCGACCAGTCGGGCGTGGCGCATTCGCTGTCGCTGTCGAACCCGCTGCGGCTGCGGCAGGTCGGCGAGAAGCGCTTCGCGGTCGCGGGCACGCCGACCGATTGCGTGATCATGGCGGTGCGCTCGATCATGATCGAGAACCGGCCCGACCTCGTGCTGTCGGGCGTCAATCGCGGCCAGAACGTCGCCGAGGACGTGACCTATTCCGGCACCATCGCCGCGGCGATGGAGGGCACGCTGCTCGGCATCCCCTCGATCGCGGTGAGCCAGGGTTACGGCCCGGGCGGGCGCGAGAACATCCACTGGGACTGCGCCGAGCATCATGCGCCGGGCATCATCCGCCGGATTCTCGACGAAGGCATCCCGAAGGAGATTCTGTTCAACCTGAACTTCCCCAATGTCGCGCCCGACGAGGTCGCCGGTGTGGCGGTGACGGTGCAGGGCCGGCGCGACCAGGAGCTGATGCAGCTCCAGCCGCGGCAGGATGGGCGCGGCAACCCGTATTTCTGGATCGCCTTCGCGCGGGGCAAGAGCGAGCCGGCCAACGGCACCGACCTGCGCGCGCTGGCCGAGAAGAAGATCTCGGTGACGCCGCTGGAACTGGACCTGACCCATGAGCCGACGCTGACGCGGTTCGCGCGGGTGTTTGCGTGAGCGCGGGGGCATGAAATCCTCAGCCCTCATCCTAACATGACCGACGGCGAGGGCGACGCCATGATCGAGGAGCGGCCGGCGAGCGAGGGCGAGCGCACCGTCGCCTTCCTCCTGTCGCTGCGCGCTCAGGGCGTGCGCGACCTCGCCGTGCTGCGCGCCATGGAGAAGGTCGCGCGGGAGCGCTTTGCGCCCGCCCGCTTCGCCGATCTCGCCCGGCAGGACGTTTCGGTGCCGCTGCCCTGCGGTCAGACGATGACGGCGCCGCACACGGTCGCGGCGCTGCTGACGGCACTCGACCTCCAGGCCGGGGCGCGCGTGCTCGAGATCGGCACCGGCTCTGGCTATGTCACGTCGCTGCTGGCGGCGATGGGTGGCGCGGTGGTCTCGCTCGAACGCTACCGGACGCTGGCGCTCGCCGCGCAGGAGCGTGTCGGCGGCAGCGGCTTTGCAGGCGCGATCGAGCTGCGCCATGCCGACGGCCTCCAGCCCGACCGGACGCTGGGGCGCTTCGAGCGCATCCTCGTCAACGGCGTCACGCCGGTGATCCCCGAGATGCTGCTGGCGCGGCTCGCGCCGGGGGGGCGCCTCGTGGGCGCGATGCGCGTCGAGGGTGCGGCGCGGCGCGTCGTCGTCACGCGGCTGCCCGATGGCAGCTTCGACCATGCACCGGGCCCGGCTGTGCGCCTGCCGCCGCTGGTGCCCGGGCTGGCGCGGGCTCTCTGATCGCGGCGGTCGATCCGTCAAAAAGCAAACGCCGAGTCGCGGTGCGAAACGCTTTCGTAACCTGAACGCGGTTTTAATACTGGCAATCGAGTTGCGTCGTTTGCGAGTGCCAGTTCCATGCGTAGTCCTGCCGGATCGGTCCAGTTCCATCTCGCCCTGCGCGCTTCGACGGCGTGCCTGCTCGCGCTCGGTCTCAGCGCCTGCTCATCGGAGGCGATGCGCTTCACCGACACCCCCTTCGACAGTCCGTTCAAGACGGCCCAGGCCCCTGCGCGCGACCCCGCGACGACGGGCTCCATCGGCCGCTCGGTGAACACGCCGGTCTATTCGACGCCGGCCCCCGCCGTAGCGGCCGTTCGCTCCCAGCCCCTGCCGCCGCCGCAGTCGGCGGTCGCCCTGCGCGCCGCCGCGCCGCAGCCGGTCGCCGGCAGCTCCTCCGGCTGGTCGGCCCAGGGCGGCACGCCCGTCGTTCTCGCCCAGGGCGAGACGCTGGACACGCTCTCCTCGCGTTATGGCGTGCCGCGCGCCGCGCTGATCTCCGCCAACGGCCTCTCCAGCCCGAATGTCGCGCCCGGCACGCGCATCACCATCCCCGTCTACAACGCCGCCGCGTCGGGCGCTCCGGCTCCGGCCGCCGCTCCGCGTCAGCAGATGGCCCAGGCTCCGGCCGAGACCCGCTCCGACGCGTCGCGTTTCGTGACCGGTCCCGCACCGGCTGCGACCCTGGCTCCGGCGCGTCCCGCCGCTCCGGTGCAGGATATGCGCGCCAAGGCTCCGTCCGCCGCCGAGGCGAAGGCCCAGGCTGCCGCCGAAGCCAAGGCGAAGGCCGAGGCCGACGCGCTGGCGATGCGCGAATCGCGGGCCCGCTTCGCCGCCGAGGCCAAGGCCAAGGCTGCCGCCCGCACCAACACGACGGCCGCTGCCGCTCCGGCCCCGGTTGCGGTGCCCGCCGCCAAGCCTGCGGCCCCGGCCAAGGTCGTCGCCGAGAAGCCCGCCGCCAAGCCGGCGCCCGAGGCTCAGCCTGCCCGGGCAGCGGCTGCTCCGGCGGCCGAGAAGGCCAAGCCGGTCGTCGTCGCGACGGCGCCCGCCGCGCCCGAGCCCAAGTCCGCGGCCGTTCCCAAGAGCGAGCCGGAGCCCACCACCACGGCCAGCCTGCCGAAGGCCGAAGAGGCCGGCGAGAAAGCCGATTTCCGCTGGCCGGCCCGCGGCCGCGTCATCGCCGGCTTCAGCGGCCGCGGCGGCAACGAGGGCATCAACATCGCCGTGCCGGAAGGCACGCCGGTGAAGGCGGCCGAGGGCGGCACTGTCGCCTATGCCGGCAGCGAGTTGAAGGGCTACGGCAATCTCGTCCTGATCCGTCACCCCAACGGCTATGTCTCGGCCTACGCCCATAATGGCGAGCTGAAGGTCAAGCGCGGCGATACGGTCAAGCGTGGCCAGGTCGTCGCCAACTCCGGCCAGACCGGCAATGTCTCCTCGCCGCAGCTCCATTTCGAGCTGCGCAAGGGCTCGGCGCCGGTCGACCCGACGCCCTATCTCAACAACTGATCACGGCTTTACCTTCGACCGGTCTCCGCGAGACCCCACCGGTCGGAACAGGGCGGGGCGGTCCCAGGAAAGGCCGCCCCGCCATCTTTTTGTGCGATGGACGAAATGGTCGGGCTTGGCCCGACCATTTCGTCATTAAGCCTCTTCCGGGCTGAGATTCTCGGGTCTTCGCTACGCTTCGCCCGAGAATGACGGGCTCGCGGCTCACCCCTCCAGCTTCGTTCCCAGCCGCCCAGCGAGATCCTGGATGTATTGCCAGGCGGTGCGGCCCGAGCGCGAGCCGCGGGTCGTCGCCCATTCCAGCGCCTCGTGGCGCAGCGTCTCGGGGTCGATCGCCAGGCCGAAATGGCCGACATAGCCGTCGATCATCGCGAGATATTCGTCCTGGCTGCATTTGTGGAAGCCGAGCCAGAGGCCGAAACGGTCCGACAGCGAGACCTTCTCCTCGATCGCTTCGCCCGGGTTGATCGCGGTGGCGCGCTCATTGTCCATCATGTCCCGCGGCATCAGATGGCGGCGGTTCGAGGTCGCGTAGAACACGACATTGCCCGGCCGCCCCTCGACGCCGCCGTCCAGCGCCGCCTTGAGCGATTTGTAGGAGGCATCGTCGCCGTCGAAGGAGAGATCGTCGCAGAAGACGATGGCGCGATGCGCGTCCGGGCGCAGCAGTCCCATCAGTTCGGGCAGGCTCTCGATATCCTCGCGGTGAATCTCGATCAGCTTGAGCGGCAGCGCCTCTCCGGCGAGCCGCGTGTTGGTGTCGGCATGGACCGACTTGACCAGCGAGGACTTGCCCATGCCGCGCGCGCCCCAGAGCAGCACGTTGTTGGCGGGCAGCCCGCGGGCGAAGCGCTCGGTGTTCTCGGCCAGCGTATCGCGGACACGATCGACGCCGCGCAGCAGCCCGAGCGCGACGCGGTTGACGCGGGCGACGGGCGCGAGTTCCGACCCTGCGGGATGCCAGACGAAGGCGTCGGCGAGCGTCAAATCGGCGGGCTTGCGCGCGGGTGGGGCGATGCGCTCGAGCGCCTCGGCGATGCGCAGCAGGGCGGCCAGCGTCGGGTCGGTCTGGGTCTCGGTCGCAGCGGTCATGGGCGGGCCTTCGGACGGGTCGGCACGGAGCCGTACCGGGCGGTACGGCGGTCGCAACGGTTAACGGCTTGTCGGCTCGAAGCGCAAGGCCATTGCGCGAACTGCGGCGAGCCCATAGGTGATGAGCGCTGCGAGCCGGCCGGGCGCGTCCGATTGATTTAACGGCGCCTCTGGCTATAGTCCGCGCGATTTTTTGAGGCCCGATTTTTTGAGGCCCTGGACGAAATCCGCCGCACCCCGCGGCCGGGGGCGCCTGCGCCGCCGCGATGAAGGAGCCGTTTCGTGATCACCCCCGCTTTTGCCCAAGCCGCCGGTGGCGGTGGTTCCACCGACATGCTGATCTCGCTCGTTCCCTTCGTGCTGATCTTCGTGATCATGTGGTTCCTGATCATCCGGCCGCAGCAGAAGCGGGTGAAGCTGCATCAGGAGATGGTCAAGAACGTCCGCCGCGGCGACACGGTCGTGACCTCGGGCGGCATTGTCGCCAAGGTGTCCAAGGTGATCGACGATGCCGAGATCGAGGCGGAGATCGCCGACGGTGTCCGGGTTCGCCTGGTCCGGGGCATGATCACCGACGTTCGCGCCAAGGGCGAGCCGGTCAAGAGCTGAACCGCGCCGCGGCCCCGCGAGGGGCCGGCGCGCGACAACAAGGCGTTACCCGCAGATGCTCCGCTTCCAGACCCGCAAGGTCATCGTCGTCCTGCTCGTGCTGCTCTTCGGCTGCGGCTTTGCGCTGCCGAACCTGTTCTCGCCCGAGACCCGGCAGTCGATCGCGCAGAACGCGCCGTCCTGGATCCCGCGCATCCTGCTGCCGATCCACGCCGTCGTGCTCGGGCTCGACCTGCAGGGTGGCTCGCACGTCCTGCTGGAAATCGACCGGGCCGATCTGGTGCGCAGCCAGGTGACGCAGCTGCGCGACGACGTCCGCCGTATCCTGCGCGACGAGCGGGTAAGCTTCCAGGGCGGCATCGGCATGACCGCGCGCGGTGTCAGCTTGCGCGTTCCGGATGCGGCCGACCGGGCCAAGCTGCTGCCGAAGCTGCGCGAACTGGCGCAGCCGATCGGCACGCTCGGCGCCTTCGGGCCGTCCGGCAACACGTCGATCGAGGTTGTCGAGCAGCCCGACGGTCTGATCCAGCTCACCGTCACGGAAGCCGGCGCCAATGAGCGCGTCCGCCGCGCCGTCGAGCAGGCGATGGAGGTGCTGCGGCGCCGCGTCGACGCGCTCGGCACGACGGAGCCCAACATCCAGCGCCAGGGCCTCGATCGTATCCTGGTCCAGGTGCCCGGCCTGCAGGATCCGCAGCGCCTGAAGGACATTCTCGGCCAGACCGCCAAGCTGCAGTTCCGCATGGTGGCCGACAGCCAAGGCGGCGATGTCGACATGCTGCCGTCACAGGATGCCGGCGGTTCGCAGGTGCCTGTCGAGCGGCGCGTCATCGTCGAGGGCGAGGACCTGATCGATGCCCAGCCGGCCTTCGATTCGCGGACCTCGCAGCCGATCGTGAACTTCCGCTTCAATATCCGTGGCGCCCAGCGCTTCGGCCAGGCGACGACGGAAAATCTCGGCCGTCCGCTTGCGATCGTGCTCGACAACAAGGTGATCTCGTCGCCCGTCATCCAGTCGCCGATCACCGGCGGCTCGGGCCAGATCTCGGGCAACTTCACGGTCGAGGCGGTCAACAACCTCGCCATCTTGCTGCGCGCCGGCGCGCTGCCGGCGAAGATGACGATTGTCGAGGAGCGGACCGTCGGCCCCGGCCTCGGCCAGGACTCGATCCAGGCCGGCAAGATGGCGACGCTGATCGCAACGGTGCTGGTGATCCTCTACATGATCGGCACCTATGGTGTGTTCGGCTTCATCGCCTCGATCGCGCTGCTCGTCCATGTCTGCCTGATCTTCGGGCTGATGTCGGTGCTGGGCGCGACGATGACGCTGCCGGGCATCGCCGGCATCGTGCTGACGATCGGCACGGCGGTGGACTCCAACGTGCTGATCTATGAGCGCATGCGCGAGGAATCGCATCAGGGCCGCTCGCTCGTCTCGGCACTCGAGGCCGGCTTCCAGCGCGCCTTCGCGACGATCATCGACTCCAACGTGACAATGCTGATCGCCGCGCTGGCGCTGTTTGCGCTGGGCTCCGGCCCGGTGCGCGGCTTCGCGGTGGTGTTCATCCTCGGCATCCTGACGACCGTCATCACCGCGGTGACGCTGACCCGCATGCTGATCGCGCTCTGGTACCGCTGGGCCCGCCCCAAGACCCTTCCGTTCTGACGCAAGCCAACTGTTCAAGGAGATCAGCGCATGCGTCTGCTTCGCATCGTTCCCGACGGCACCCGTTTCAAGATCGTCCGCTTCCGGCGGTTCAGCTACCCGTTCTCGGCGGCCTATTCGCTGCTGGTGCTGTTCCTGTTCCTGACGGTGGGCCTCAATTTCGGCATCGACTTCCGCGGCGGCACGCTGATCGAAATGCAGGCGAAGTCCGGCAAGCCCGAGATCGGCTCGGTGCGCCAGACGGCCAACGCTCTCGGCTTCGGCGAGGCGGAGGTGCAGGAATTCGGCTCCGGCGGCGAAATCTCGATGCGCTTCGCCCTGCAGCCGGGCGGCGAGGTGGCCCAGCAGCAGGTCGTCGTCAAGGCGCGCGAGGCTTTCGCCGCGACCTATGATTTCCGTCGCGTCGAGACGGTCGGTCCCCGCGTCTCGGGCGAATTGGTCCAGGCCGGCACGCTCGGCGTCGTGCTCGCGATCGTCGGCGTGCTGATTTATCTCTGGTTCCGCTTCGAGATGCAGCTCGCGATCGGCGCGATCCTCGGCACGCTGCACGACATCGTGCTGACGATGGGCTTCTTCCTGATCACGCAGCTGGAGTTCAACCTGACCTCGATCGCCGCGATCCTGACCATCGTCGGCTACTCGCTCAACGAAACCGTCGTGGTGTTCGACCGCACGCGCGAATTGCTGCGGCGCTACAAGACCATGCCGATCCCCGACCTGCTGGACCTCTCGGTCAATTCGACGCTGTCGCGCACCGCAATCACCTCGACCACGACGGTGCTGGCGCTGATCGCGCTCGTGCTGTTCGGCGGAACGGCGATCGAGGGCTTCGCGCTCGTCATGCTCTTCGGCGTGGTGGTCTGCACCTATTCGGCGATGTTCATCTCGACGCCGGTCCTGCTCTATCTCGATGTCCGTGCCGGGGTTTCCCGCAGCGAGGGCACCGAGGAGAAGCTGCCCACCGCGGCCAAGGCCAAGAGCTGAGCGGCGTAAAGCCGGCATGAGCCGCTTCGACGGATTCGTCCCCGGACGCCACCAGCTCGACGCCTTCGGCGCCGGTGGTTTCCGCTTCGCCGGGATGAGCCATCGCGGATCGGTGCTGGCGCTGCCATCCGGCATCCGGATCTGGCCGGTTGCCCGCTTCGCCGAGGTTACGCCCGAGCTGCTCCAGCCGGTGCTGGACGAGGCCGATGGCATCGACTTCCTGCTGATCGGTACCGGCGCCGACATTGCTTTCATTCCGCATGCCTGGCGGGATCTGCTTCGGGCGAGCGGCGTAACGGTCGAGGGCATGGCGACGGGCGCCGCCGCGCGGACCTACAACGTCCTCGTCGCCGAGGAACGGCGCGTCGCCGCGGCGCTGATCGCGGTGGATTGAGGCGGCCGCGACCGGCTCATCGCCGTCGCAAATCGGGTCACTCATGTCGCGCGGGCGTAGCCATCCACCGCCGGCTCGTCCTACACTGCTGCGACGTGGCCAGGGGGCGGGCACCGGATCGAGGCCAGATGATGCCGCAGGCAACCGAGACCGACCGTCGTAGCGACGCCGTGCCGTCCGCCCTGCCGGATGCTTACGCGCATTGCGCCGCGATGGTGCGCGAGCAGGATCACGACCGCTACATCACCTGCCTCTACGCACCCGAATCGCAGCGCCCCTCGCTGCTCGCGCTTTATGCCTTCAGCCTCGAGATCGCCCGCATCCGCGCGCTGGTGAGCGAGCCGCTGCCCGGCGAGGTCCGGATGCAGTGGTGGCGCGACTTGCTCGAGGGGCAGGCGAGCGGCGAGACGCAGGGCCACCCCGTCGCCGCAGCGCTGCTCGACACGATCGCGCGCTATCGCCTGCCGATCGCGCCGCTGACGGGGCTGATCGAGGCGCGCATCTTCGATCTCTATGACGACCCGATGCCCTCGCTGCGCGACCTCGAAGGCTATGCCGGCGAGACCGCGAGCGCGCTGGTCCGGCTGGCCTCGATCATCCTCGCCAATGGCCGCGATCCCGGCGGGGCGGCTGCCGCGGGCTATGCCGGCGTTGCCTATGCACTGACGGGGCTGATGCGCGCTTTCCCCTGGCATGCGGCCGAGGGGCAGGTCTATCTGCCCGGCGACATCCTCGCCCGCAACGGCGTCACCCGCGACGACATCGTCCGCGGCCGCGGCGGGCCGGGCGTGCTCTATTCGCTGAAGGAGCTGCGCGGCATTGCGCGCGGGCATCTGGTGAAGCTGCGCGAGTTGCGCAGCACGATCCCCTCTGCCGTGATGCCGGCCTTCCTGCCGGTCGCGCTGGTCGAGCCCTATCTCGCGCGCATGGAACGCTCGGGCTACGACCCCTACCGCACGATCATCACGCTGCCCGCCTGGCGCCGGCAATGGGCGATCTGGCGGGCCGCAAAGGCGGCTGGCTGAGCGCGTCATTCTCGGGCGGAGCGAAGCGCAGACCCGAGAATCTCCGGCAAGAGATGCTCGGGTCGAGCCCGAGCATGACGCTTCGCGTCACTCCGCGGCCTGAGCCCGCTCGCCGCCCGCCCAGGCTTCCATCTCGACCTTCGCCCTGGCCGTCAGCGCATGCTTGCGGGCGACGCTCTTGGCCGGGCCTTTGAGCTTCTTGCCGTCGGGGCCATGCGTCGCCTGGCCCTCGATATGGGGGAAGAGGCCGAAATTGATGTTCATCGGCTGGAAGGAGCGCGGCCCCTCGTCGATGGTGACGATGTGGCCGCCCGTGATGTGGTTGACCAGCGCGCCCAGCGCGGTCGTCGCCGGCGGGATCTCGATCTCCCGGCCGAGCCGCTCGGCCGCGGCGAGCCGGCCCGCGAGCAGGCCGATGGCGGCGCTCTCGACATAGCCCTCGCAGCCGGTGATCTGGCCGGCGAAGCGCAGGCGCGGATCGGCCTTCAGCCGCAGGCGGGCATCGAGCAGCTTCGGCGAGTTGAGATAGGTGTTGCGGTGGATGCCGCCGAGCCGGGCGAATTCGGCGTTCTGGAGGCCCGGAATCATCCGGAAGATCGCGGCCTGCTCGCCATATTTCAGCTTGGTCTGGAAGCCCGTCATGTTGAACAGCGTGCCCAGCGCATTGTCCTGGCGCAGCTGCACCACCGCATAGGCCTTGACCGTCGGGTTGTGCTTGTTGGTCAGGCCGACCGGCTTCATCGGGCCCCAGCGCAGCGTCTCGCGGCCGCGCTGCGCCATGACCTCGATCGGCAGGCAGCCGTCGAAATAGGGCGTGCCCTCCCACTCCTTGAACTCGGTTGTCTCGGCGGCCAGCAGCGCGTCGATGAAGGCCTCGTACTGGTCGCGGTCGAGCGGGCAGTTGATGTAGTCGGCGCCGGTGCCGCCCGGGCCCGCCTTGTCGTAGCGCGACTGGAACCAGGCCTGGTCCATGTCGACCGAGTCGAAATGGACGATCGGGGCGATGGCGTCGAAGAAGGCCAGGGCATCCTCGCCGGTCAGCGACTGCAGGCCGGCGGCGAGCGCGGGCGAGGTGAGGGGACCGGTGGCGATGATGACGCTGTCCCACTCCGCGGGCGGGAGGCCGGCGATCTCGGCGCGGTCGATCGTGACCAGCGGATGGGCCTCGAGCGCGGCGGTGACTCCTTGAGAAAAGCCGTCGCGGTCGACCGCGAGTGCGCCGCCGGCCGGGACCTGATGAGCGTCGCCCTTTGCCATGATCAGCGAACCGAGCCGGCGCATCTCCCAATGCAGCTGGCCGACCGCATTGGAGAGCGCATCGTCCGAGCGGAAGGAGTTGGAGCAGACCAGCTCGGCCAGCCCCTCGGTCTTGTGGGCGTCGGTGCCGCGGACGGGCCGCATCTCGTGCAGGATGACGGGGACGCCGGCCTGGGCGATCTGCCAGGCGGCCTCGGAGCCGGCGAGACCGCCGCCGATGATGTGAACGGGTTCCATCCCCGGGATGTGTCGCCAGCCGTCGCCGACGTCAAGGGAAGCGGTGCCCGAAACGCAAAATGCCCGCCTTTCGGCGGGCATTCGCTCTGCGACCGGACGCCGCGAGGGAGGATCGCTGGTCCGGGAGAGACTACTCGGCACCCCGCTTGGGCGGGACGAAAGCGTCTTCAGACGGCGGCGTGGGTGCGCGCGACGAAGGGGATTTCCGTGCGCGACAGGCCGAGATCGTCGAGCTCGCGGTCGGTCAGACGGGAGAGCTCGCGAACGGTCTCGCGATAGCGCAGGTAAGAGCGGATCTTGGCGGCGATCATGGTGACGAACATAACGATGGTCCTACTAGGTTTCCGGAGCGGGTCGGTGCCCACAGCGACGAATTCGTTGTGCAGTGCATATAAGTGAGCCAGCCCGCCCCAAACAGAGGCATGACGTCAGTTCCGTTATGCGTCTGTGGCATGAACCATTCTCGATTGCTTCACTTTTGCCGCCTCGCCCGCGTCCAGCGATTAACGGATCGGTAAGATTCGCGATAATTCTGCCTAATCCCTGATCATCGGGCCGGCGGCGTGTCACCGGTCAGGCCAATCTGCCGCCCTGATGGGCAGGGTTGGCGCCTTAACGATGGTGCAGCGCACATAAGCGCTGATTCACCCTGTTTTGCGGCGATCGGGGCCCCGGCAGGACGGAAACCCGGCCGGGCGGCGCGAATCGGCCGCCCGGCGGGCTCTCACTCGCAATTCGTGAGATGGCGGGAGGCGGCGGTGACGCCGGCGAGCGAGAACTCGTAGTTCGTGGCATTGCCGCGGGCGGAGCGGGCCTCCAGCGCCATGACGCGGCCGGCGCGCATCGCCGCCAGCAGCTCGCCTTCGCGCTCGATCCGGCGCAGCCAGGCATGGCTGCCCTTGGTGATCATGCGGAAGGTCTCGTCGCCGATGGTGACGGTGACCTCGGAGCCATCGGCGAAGTCGTAGCCGGCCTGCAGGCTGGACTCCGTCGCTTGCGGCGCCTCGCCTTCCTTGACGAAGAAATAGACCTCGCCATGGCGCAGGGTCTCGGGCGCGGCGCTGGCGGGGGTGGCGAGGATATAGCAGCTGCGCGCCTCGCCCTCGCCAAAGGCGGCGGCGGTCCAGCTGCCGAACTGGCCGAGCGGGGTGGCGGTGGCGGCGAGTGCCGGCAGCGGGCTCAGGCCGAGCGTGGCCGCAATGAGGGCGGCGCGGGTGGCGGATGTCGTCATCCTGTCTCCTTTCATGCGAGGCGGGCAAGGTGGGAAGGTAGCGGTTAACGAGGCGTGACCATGGCGGGCGGGACGGGGGCGTGCCTCGGAGAGAGAGTGGCGCTGCTTGCGGGCCCCGACGCACTCGGCCACTCTGGCGGGACGGCTCCGCCGGCATGGAGCGGTTTGCGCTGATCGTCGAACGCGGGGGCCTGGCCGTGACTGACAGGGGCGGGGATCTCGACCGGACGCTGGACTACAGTGCCGCCACCAGCATCGTCCGGCTGCTGCCGACCGGGCTGCTGCTGATCCTGATGGGGCTCGTCGTCCTCGTCCTCTCCGATGCGAGCGAGAAGCCGCGCAGCTGGGGCAACACCTGGTTCTTCGTCGTCCTCGCTCTGGTGGCGGGCCCGGTCGTCGTGGCCTGGTCGCTGTGGACGCGGGCGGGGGCGCGCAAGCCGGTCTTCAGCCTGTCGCCGGCCGGCATCACCCACCGCTGGGTCAGGGAGGTGCTCATCCCCTGGCGCGAGATCCAGGCGATCGACAGCATCGACATCACCACCAAGATGCTGTCGCCCGTGGCGCTGTTCACCAGCGGCCCGTCGCAGCTCTACAAATACAGTTTCTTCTACGGCGTCACGGTGATCGTGGTGTCGCGCCAGTTCTATGAGTCCAGGCTCTTCGTCGGTTCAGCCTTTCTGCGCGGCCCCGGCTGGAAGGCCAATTTCATTCCCGATGGCGAGGTCGTCCGGGTCGCCTTGCACCACGAACTCGTCTCCGTGCCCCGAGACGAGCTGCGCCGGGCGGTCGAGACCCGCTGGCAGGCCTTCCGCCATCAGAAGGCCGCGGCCAGTGTACCGGCGTCCGGCGCGCTCCGGCCGCGACCGGCCGGTATCGCCATGGGCGAGAGCCCGAAGTCGCTGCCGGCCTGGCAGGCCATCCAGATCGCCGTGCTGTCGCTCGGCATCGCCGCCTGCCTGGCCAACCTCGCCGGCCTCTGGCAGCTCGACGGGCAGGCCGCGGCCCGCGACGCCCGCGCCCGGGCCGCCGAGGACCGCCGGGACCGGCAGACGTCGCAGAAGCGGATGCAGGAGGAGGACAGGCAGCGCGCCGCCGAGGACAAGCGGCGGCAGGAGGAGAACGAGGCGGTGCTGCGCCGGGCGTTCGGGCGGTAGCGATCCCGGCGCCGTGGCGCCGGGCGGGCGGCGCCGCTCAGCCGCCATCCTGCGCGGTCTCCTCGGCGACGCGCGCCTGCGCCTTGGCCAATGCAGCGTCGGGGTCGAGGCCGGCGGCGCCGTTCTGGATCATGTAGCCGGTGAGGCGGCGGTCCTGGTCGGGCAGGGCCTGCATGAAGCCGTGGAGGCAGGCCGCGTCGTCGCGCCGGCAGCTGCGGCCGCGCTGGCAGGCCTTGTCGGTGCAGTCGCGCCAGACCTGGAGGATGTCGCCCATCTTCCTGAGAAGGTCGCGGCGGATCTGCTGGGTGCGGTGGAAATTGGCGATGTGCTCGGGCGAGAAGCCGGAGGGTTCTTTGCGGGCCATGCGTCGTCTCCCTGCGGGGAGGGGGCGAGCGCCGGCCCCCGCCCGCTGTTGCAGCGTCGGTTTGTCAGAACGGGGCTGGCGGAGCGCCGCGGGGCGCTTGGGTCGAGGTCCGCAACCGTTGAGCCAGGTCGCGGCGCGGCGGGATTGAGCCACCCGCCGCACGCCCCCCGGCGCTCCGCCTTCGGCGATTTTGGGCTCCGGGCCGCGCTTATCGGGTCGAAAGCCATCCTCCGCCGCGAGCCCTCGGGCGCCAGTTCCCCTCATCGGGTTGTCGCGCCGTCCGGCATGGGACGAAGGCGTGATGCGATGCGACCGTTCCAGCGAGCTCCTCGCACAGGGGCCGTAGTACCCCCAGGGCGGTGCCCCGAAGCCTCCCGGGAGTGGATCGTGACTCCACCCGCAGGCGCCGACCCTTCACCCAGCCACTGGCACACCTCCGGATGGCCGCCCCGTTTGGGTGATGGGCGAGGGGAGTATGGGGGCGGTTGGGAGGGCGGGGATAAGTTTCCAAGTGAAACCGCGACGCCCCTTTCCTTCTCCCGGATGGGAGAAGGTGGCGCGGAGCGCCGGATGAGGGCCTGCCTTTGCAGCAAGAGGGCGCAACGGCTCCGTTTCGTTTCAGCGATCGGCTGCGGGCCCTCACCCCTGCCCCTCTCCCATCCGGGAGAGGGGTTCCCCGCGCTCTTGCTTGGGAAGGGACGCATCACTCCCTGAAAGTAGTCATCCCGGTCGGAGCCGTCGAAACGGCCGCTCGGCATGCAGCACTTTTTGAAATCTGCGCCCGGAGCCGCAGACGCAGAGGTCGTTGCGGCCGAGCTTTTCCTGCAGTTCGACATCGCCATGGACGATGCGGACGCCGCGCTTCACGCGGGTTTCGGACGGGTAGGACTTCCGACGCTTGCTCGTGACCTCAAAAGGACGGCTGGTCGAAGAGGTTGTGCGTGTTCTTGGTCATGGCACCCTCCTTCAGGTTTTGGGCCGCGGCGTCCTATCGCAAAGGCGGGATGCGGCCAAGGCGGAAGGCGAGGGCGCCGCGACGCTTCTTTGCGTCTCCCGGAGGAGGCGCAGGCACCGCGGGGAACCCTCTCCTGTAAGGAGAGGGCAGGGAGAGGTGTCGGCCCTTTGACACCGTGGCCGTGTCCTCACCGCCGCCGCCGTTGGGTTTGCGCCCCGCTGGTCCAGCGGCCGACACCTCACCCAGCCACAGGCATACCTCCGGATGGCAGCCCCGTTCGGGTGATGGGCGAGGGGGGATAGGGGGCGTGGGGGGGAGAGCGGGGATAAGTCTGCTACGCCGGTGTGGCTCCCCTGCGCGGCTCCGTGATGCGGCCCATGCCCTTGCGCAAACTGCCCCCGCAGCAATATGTCCGCTGAGGCTGAAACCTCAACCAACGGCGCGCTTCTAAAGCTCCGCCACTCGCATAAGATGCCATCAATGGCGGTCTCGAATCGTCTCGGGGAGAGCAGTTATAGCCAGGCCATCGCCAGTCGTAGGGCTCACGCCCGCTGTCCTGAAATGGGCGCGCGAAAGCGCGAACATGACGACGGCTGACGTGGCCGGGCGGTTGAAAAAGACGACTGACCTCATTGAGGCGTGGGAGGCCGGCGACGATGCCCCGAGCTACCCTCAGCTAGAGACGCTGGCCTACGATATCTACAAGCGCCCGCTCGCGCTGTTCTTTATGCCAGCCCCACCGGATGAGCCGCGTCCGCGTGCGGAGTTCCGGTCGCTGCCTGACGCCGATCTAAGCCACCTCTCGCGTGATACTACCCTGCTCATCAGGAAGGCGCGAGCGTTTCAAGCAGCCTTGATCGAGCTCCATGGCGACCGAAGCCCGGCGGCTGCGCCCATATGGCGGCAGGCGCGCTTGAACCCCCGTGCCGGTGTGGTTCAGCAGGCCGCTCGTGTTCGCGAGGTTTTGGGCGTCAGCCTGGAGAATATCCGGCAGCGGCCGGACGCAGATGCAGCCCTGAAGCTTTGGCGGCGGGCCATCGAGCGCGGCGGCGTGCATATCTTCAAAGACACGTTCAAGCAGCGCGAACTCTCGGGTTTCTGCCTGTGGCATCCCGAGTTCCCCGTTATCCTCATCAACAACAGCACGACCAAGACGCGGCAGGTGTTCAGCCTTATCCACGAGTTGGCGCATGTGTTGTGTGACCGAAGCGGCATCAGCCGGTTTGACAGTCGGGGGATAGAGGAGTTGCCGCCGGCTGACCGGGCTGTTGAGCGGTTCTGCAATGCGGTAGCTGCCGAAATCCTCGTGCCCATGGCTGATTTCGAGGCGGCTGCGCGCGGCATCGATCCCGATCGTGCGTCCGATGACCAGTTTGCGGCCCTAGCCGCACGGTATCACGTCAGCCGGAGCGTCGTGTTGCGCCGCTTTGTCGAACGCGGCGAGGTAGCTGTGGATCGATACCTCGCGAAAGATCGAGAATGGGCCGATCAGCAGCGGGATGGCGGCACCGGCGGCAACTACTATGCGACGCAGGGGGCTTATCTCAGCGAGCAATTCCTGCGCGAGGTGGTATCCCGCTATTCGCGGCGGCTGCTGACTCGAACTGAGGCTGCTGAACTAATCGGCGTGAAGCCAAAGAATTTTGAGCAATTCGAGGAAATGGTACTGCGGGGTGCCGCAGCATGATTTATGTCTTCGATGCCAATTCGTTTTCTGAGATGAGCCCTTATTTCCCTGATATTTTTCCCACGTTCTGGACCAGATTTGAAGAAGCCTTGGCAGCCGGGGAGATAACCTCGACGCGCGAAGTTTTGCGCGAGTTGACGGACGGTCCGCGGCATCATGTCCTAGACTGGTGCAATGGCAACAAGGCGATCTTTGCCACTCCCGACGCACAAGAAACGGCGTTTGTCGGAAAGATATTTGCAATCCCGCATTTTCAGGGTTTGATTAGCGAGAAATCGCGGCTGCGCGGCACGCCGGTTGCTGACCCGTTCCTGATCGCTCGGGCGTCCGTGCTTCACGGCACGGTCGTCAGCGAGGAAAGCCCAAAGCCTAACAAGCCCAACATTCCCGCTGTCTGCCAGCATTTCGGCGTGCCTTGCATGAAGCTGGGCGACTTTCTCAGGGCGAAGGGCTGGTCCTTCTAGTTTGGCCAAGATTTGTTTTTGGTGCTCTTCATTATCCAATGATGCTGGGTGCTTACGTCGCAACGTCACTCACCAGCACCCTCCGCGGGAGCGAACGTGAGCGCGCCTGAACGTCTCCTTCAATGAAACACATAACGGCAGCTCGTAGCGCTACTCCGCCGCCTCCCGCGCCACCGCCTTGCCCTTCGCAATCGGCCGGCGCTCCAGCACCTCCTTGAGGAAGCGCGCGGTGTGGCCCTTGCCGGCCTTGACGATGGCCTCGGGCGTGCCCTCGGCCACCACGACGCCGCCGCCGTCGCCGCCCTCGGGGCCCATGTCGATCACCCAGTCGGCCGTCTTCACCACTTCGAGGTTGTGCTCGATGACGACGACGGAATTGCCCTGCTCGACCAGCTCGTGCAGCACCTCCATGAGCTTGGCGACGTCGTGGAAATGCAGGCCGGTGGTCGGCTCGTCCAGGATGTAGAGGGTGCGGCCGGTGGCGCGCTTGGAGAGCTCCTTGGAGAGCTTCACGCGCTGGGCCTCGCCGCCCGAGAGCGTCGTCGCCTGCTGGCCGACCTTGACATAGTCGAGCCCGACGCGGGCGAGCGTCTCCATCTTGTCGCGGATCGAGGGCACGGCCTTGAACAGGTCCTTGGCCTCCTCGACGGACATGTCGAGCACATCGGCGATGGAGTGGTCGCGGTATTTGACCTCCAGCGTCTCGCGGTCGTAGCGCTTGCCCTTGCAGACGTCGCAGGTGACGTAGACATCCGGCAGGAAGTGCATCTCGATCTTGATGACGCCGTCGCCCTGGCAGGCCTCGCAGCGGCCGCCCTTGACGTTGAACGAGAAGCGGCCCGGCTGATAGCCGCGCGCCTTGGCCTCGGGCAGGCCGGAGAACCAGTCCCGGATCGGCGTGAAGGCGCCCGTATAGGTCGCCGGGTTGGAGCGCGGGGTGCGGCCGATCGGCGACTGGTCGATGTCGATGACCTTGTCGAGATGCTCGATGCCCTCGATGCGGTCATGCGGGGCGGGGTGGTCGATCGCGCCGTTGAGCTTGCGCGCCACCGCCTTGTAGAGCGTGTCGATGACCAGCGTCGACTTGCCGCCGCCCGAGACGCCGGTGATGCAGGTGAACAGCCCGAGCGGGATCTCGACCGTGACATCCTTGAGGTTGTTGCCTCGGGCGCCGACGATTTTGAGCGAACGACCCTTCTGCGCCTTGCGGCGGCGCACCGGCACCGCGACCGACATCTCGCCGGTGAGGTATTTGCCGGTGAGCGAGTCGGGATTGTCGAGGATCTGCTGCGGCGTGCCCTGGGCGACGATGCGCCCGCCATGGATGCCGGCGCCGGGGCCGACATCGACGACGTAATCGGCGGTGAGGATCGCATCCTCGTCATGCTCGACGACGATGACGGTGTTGCCGAGGTCGCGCAGGCGGCGCAGCGTGCCGAGCAGCCGCTCATTGTCGCGCTGGTGCAGGCCGATCGAGGGCTCGTCGAGCACATAGAGCACGCCGGTGAGGCCGGAGCCGATCTGGCTGGCGAGCCGGATGCGCTGGCTTTCGCCGCCCGAAAGCGTGCCCGAGGCGCGGGCCAGCGTCAGGTATTCCAGCCCGACATCGAGCAGGAAGGTCAGCCGGTCGCGGATCTCCTTGAGGATGCGCGGGGCGATCTCGTTCTGCTTCTGGCTGAGGCGCGAGGGCAGGCGGGTGACCCAGTCGAGCGCATCCTTGACCGAGAGCCGCGAGATTTCGCCGATATGGTGCCTATCGAGCTTGACCGCGAGCGCCTCGGGCTTGAGGCGGAAGCCCTGGCAGGCCTTGCACGGCGTTTCGGACATGAAGCGGCCGATCTCCTCGCGGGCCCAGTCCGACTCCGTCTCCTTCCAGCGCCGCTCCATATTGGTGATGACGCCCTCGAAGGGCTTCCTCACCTCATAGGCGCGCAGCCCGTCGTTGTAGGCCATGCGGACCGGCTCGGCGCCGGTGCCGAACAGGATCGAGATCTTGGCGCTGTCGGGGAGTTCCGCCCAGGGCTTGGTCATCGAGAAGCCGAGATGGCGGGCGAGCGCCTCCAGCGTCTGGCCGTAATAGGGCGAGGTCGACTTGGCCCAGGGGGCGATGGCGCCCTTCTTCAGGCTGAGCGAGGGATCCGGGACGATCATGTCCGGGTCGATGCGCATCTCGTGGCCGAGACCGTCACAGGCCGGGCAGGCGCCGAAGGGGTTGTTGAAGGAGAACAGGCGCGGCTCGATCTCGGGAATCGTGAAGCCGGAGACCGGGCAGGCGAATTTCGAGGAGAAGACGATGCGGCGCGGCTCGCCATTCTCCTCCTTCTCATCGGCATATTCGAAGACGGCGATGCCGTCGGTGAGGTCGAGCGCCTGCTCCAGCGAGTCGGCGAGCCGGGCGCCGAGATCGGGCCTGATCACAAGGCGATCGACGACGACGTCGATGTCATGCTTGAACTTCTTGTCGAGCGCGGGCGCATCGGGAATCTCGACGAACTCGCCATTGATCTTGACGCGCTGGAAGCCGCGCTTCAGCCACTCCGCCATCTCCTTGCGGAACTCGCCCTTGCGGCCGCGCACCACGGGGGCGAGCAGGTAGCCGCGCGTCTTCTCAGGCAGCTCGACCAGCCGGTCGACCATCTGCTGCACGGTCTGGCTTTCGATCGGCAGGCCGGTGGCGGGCGAATAGGGGATGCCGGCGCGCGCCCAGAGCAGGCGCATATAGTCGTGAATCTCGGTGACGGTGCCGACGGTGGAGCGCGGGTTCTTCGAGGTCGTCTTCTGCTCGATCGAGATCGCAGGGGAGAGCCCGTCGATCTGGTCGACATCGGGCTTGCTCATCATCTCCAGGAACTGGCGGGCATAAGCCGACAGCGACTCGACATAGCGGCGCTGGCCTTCCGCATAGATCGTGTCGAAGGCGAGCGAGGATTTGCCGGAGCCCGACAGCCCGGTGAAGACGACGAGCTTGTCGCGAGGAATCGCGAGGTCGACGTTCTTGAGATTGTGCTCGCGGGCGCCGCGCACGGTGATCATGCGCGAGTCGGTCTTGCGGGCCTCGTCGAACATCGCCTCGAGCGAGGCGGCCTGGTCGGCGAGCGAGGTCTTGTTGCCGGACGAGGTCTGACCCGACGAAGTCTTGCCGCCGGAGGAGGGTTTGCGAGCCATGGGGGCGTCCGGAGAGGGGTGAGCCGTAGAGATAGGGCAAAAGCCGCGCCATGCCAGACCGGCCGGCAGGCGGCGGCAATGTCTATCACGCACATCGCCAGCGGCGCGGGGTCGCAGCCGGCGCTGCTGACAGGGGGTGGCAGGAGCGGATGGGGAGCGGCTCCTCACCGGATGCGCGGTCGTCCCGGGCGACCGCAGGGAGACCCGGGACCCATTCCGGAACCTCTCCAACAGACGCTCCGGAATGGATCCCGGGTCTGCGCTTCGCTCCGCCAGGGATGACCCCGTCCTGTGAGTTGGTGACCAGAACGGGGGAACGCTCAGGCCGTCGCGGCACCCAGATAGGCCACCGCGGCATCGACGCCGCCGGAACCGTGCGGCACGCCCTTGGCCTGCAGCGTCATCTCGACGACGGCGAGCGTGCCGAGCACGGTCGGCGCGTTGACATGGCCCATATGGGCGATGCGGAAAGCCTTGCCGCTGAGCTCGCCGATGCCGAGGCCGAGCGAGACGCCGCCGGTGTCGCGGGCAAAGTCGGTGAGGGTGGCCGTCTCGATGCCCTGGACCAGCACCGGCGTCACCGAGGGGGCGCGCTGGACGGGATCGGTGACGTTGAAGGTCACGGCCTGACCCTCGGCCCAGCGCGAGACGGCGGCATGGGTCGCGCCGGCGAGGAGGCGGTGGCGCTCCCAGACGGCCTCCAGCCCTTCCTCGAAGATCATGTCGAGCGCCGCGCGCAGCCCGAAGAGCAGGTGCTCCGGTGCCGTGCCGCAATGCTTCATATAGGCGAGCGTGTTCATCCGGGACGACCAGTCCCAATAGAGCGTCTTCATCGTCGCGGTCTTGTGGGCAGCGATGGCCTTCTCGTTGGCGGCGACGAAGGCCAGGCCCGGCGAGGTCATCAGTCCCTTCTGCGAGGCCGACATGGCGACATCGACGCCCCAGGCGTCCATCTCGAAGGGCATGCAGCCGACGGAGGCGACGCCGTCGACCATGAACAGGGCCGGGTGGCCGGCGGCGTCGATGGCGCGGCGCACGGCCGGGACGTCGTTGACGACGCCCGAGGCGGTGTCGATCTGCACCATCAGCACGGCCTTGATGGCGTGGCCGTCATCGGCGCGCAGCCGCGCCTCGACGGCGGCGGGGTCGATCGCGGCGCGCCAGCTGCCCGGCAGCACCTCGACATCGGCGCCCATGAAGGCGGCCATCTCGCCCCAGCCGATGGCGAAGCGCCCGCTCGCCAGCACCAGCACCTTGTCGCTGCGCGAGAGCACATTGGTCAGCGCCGCTTCCCAGCCGCCATGGCCGTTGGCGGCGTAGACGAAGGTCTCGCCGGTGGTGCGGAAGACGCGCTTGAGATCGGCCAGGACGGATTCGGTCAGGTTGACGATCGTCTTCGAGGCGAGTTCCTCGGCCGGGCGCATCATCGCCTGCAGCACGCGGTCGGGAATGTTGGTCGGTCCCGGCATCGCGAGGATGTGCCGGCCGTTGGCGACGCTCATCTGACGGGAATCCTGTGTGAAGGCGGGTGCCTGAAGGGGTACGCTGTCGCCATAGCGACAGAGCCCGGACACAAGCAAGAGCCGTGCACGCCGCAGGGGCATGTCGGCATCCGTGTGTCGGTGCATGGCGCCTCTGCATTCATTTCGCTGGCTTAGCGGGCCATGCCGGTTCAATGGCTTGAAGCTCTGGCCTGGATCGAACCGGATACCGCTCGGACATGACCGCCACGACGCCGCCCGCCCGCATTGCCCAGGCTGCCGCCATGCCGGTGCTGATCGCGCTCAGCGCGACGCATCTGCTCAACGATATGATGCAGTCGCTGATCCCGGCCATCTACCCGATCATCAAGGTCGCCTATGGGCTTGATTTCGGCCAGATCGGCCTAATCACCCTGACCTTCCAGATCACGGCCTCGCTGTTCCAGCCTCTGGTCGGCGCCTATACCGACAAGAACCCGATGCCCTATTCGATGGTCGTGGGCATGGGTTTCACCCTGTTCGGGCTGGTCGGCCTCGCCTATGCCGGCAGCTATCCGCTGCTGCTGCTCTCGGCGGGTTGCGTCGGGCTCGGCTCCTCGATCTTCCACCCGGAAGCGACGCGCATGGCGCGCAACGCGTCGGGCGGGCGGCATGGGTTGGCGCAAGGCATCTTCCAGGTGGGCGGCCAGACGGGCGGGGCGCTCGGTCCGCTGCTGGCGGCCTTCGTCATCGTGCCGCGCGGCCAGACGAGCCTCGCCTGGTTCTCGGCCACCGCCCTGCTGGCGATGATGGTGATGACCTGGACGGCCGGGCGCTATGCCGAGCTGCAGCGTCAGCAGGCGGCGGCGCCAGCCAAGGCGAAGGTGGCCGCAACGGCCCCGGTGCGCTCGACGGCGGCGGTAGGCTTCGCGGTGACGATCCTGGTGATCCTGCTGTTCTCCAAGAACGCCTATTCGCAGAGCTTCAGCTCGTTCTACACCTTCTACCTGATCGGGAAGTTCGGGGTTGCCGTGCAGACCTCGCAGATCATGCTGTTCCTGTTCCTGGCCTCCTCGGCCGCGGGCGCGATCTTCGGCGGCATCCTGGGAGACCGGATCGGCCGCAACAAGATCATCTGGTTCTCGATCCTCGGCGCGCTGCCTTTCACGCTGATGCTGCCCCATGTCGATCTGGTCTGGACCGGCGTGCTGACGATCGTGATCAACCTGATCATGTCCAGCGCCTTCGCGGCGATCCTGATCTACGCGATGGAGCTGATGCCGGGCCGCATCGGCCTCGTCGGCGGGCTGTTCTACGGCCTGTCCTTCGGTCTCGGCGGCATCGCCGCGGCGATGCTCGGCGAACTGGCCGACCGCATCGGCATCGACGCGGTCTATCATCTCTGCGCCTTCCTGCCGGCGATCGGCCTGCTCGCCTGGTTCCTGCCGCGGCTCGCCTCCGACGGGGCGCCGGCACCCGGGCACTGACGCCGGCCGGATTGATCTCCCCCAATGCGCGCGGCGGTGCCGGCGCTAGGCTGACCCCCAAAAGCAACGCCCCGGCGAGAGCGCGGAGGCGGATGAGGGGAGAGGCCATGGACCATATCCAGAGCGAGACCGGAGCGGCGGAGCCGCGGCGCCCGGACCCGGTGGTCCGGCGCATCGCCATCCATGACGTGGTCGAGGCCTTCGTCGCGGGTCTCAGGGACTTCCAGGCGGCGCCGCTCTTCGGGCTGTTCTTCGGCGGGATCTATGCGCTGGGCGGGCTTTCGATCCTGATGTCGCTGACGCGGTTCGGCATGCCCTATCTCGCTTATCCGCTGGCGGCGGGCTTCGTTCTGATCGGCCCCTTCGTCGCGGTCGGGCTCTACGAGGTGTCGCGCCGGCGCGAGGCGGGAGAGACGCTGGGTTGGGGGCAGGTGCTCGGCGTCGTCTTCGCGCAGGGCCAGCGGGAGCTGGGCTGGATGGCCTTCGTCACGCTCTTCGTGATGATGATGTGGCTCTACCAGGTGCGCCTGCTGCTGGCGCTGTTCCTCGGCTTCCAGTCCTTCTCCAGCTTCTCGGGCTTCCTGACCGTGCTCACCTCGACGCCGGAGGGGCTGATGTTCCTGGCCGTCGGCAACCTCGTCGGCGCCGTGCTGGCCACGATCCTGTTCTCGCTGACGGTGATCTCCTTTCCATTGCTGCTCGACCGCGAGGTCGATTTCATCACCGCCATGATCACCAGCGTGCGGGCGGTGTCGACGAACCCACTGCCGATGCTGGGCTTCGCGGCGCTGATTGCGGCGCTGTGCCTGGTGGCGATGCTGCCGGCCTTTCTCGGCCTCGTCGTGCTGCTGCCCGTGCTTGGCCATGCGACCTGGCATCTCTACCGGCGGGTGGTCGAGCCGGTGGCCTGACCCGGGATGCGGGCACACCGGCGCCTGCTGCCATGACGCGTCGCACGCTTCCTGTCAGTCTCTCCCTCGACGGGGAGGACCGACCATGGACGAACTGCGACCCTATCGCGCGATGGCTTTCAACAATCTCTGGGCCAATCACCGGCTGCTGCGCAGTTGCGCGGGCCTCTCGCAGGCCGAATGGGTGGCGCCGCGCACCGGGTTCTTCCCGAGCCTGCGGGCGACGCTCAACCACATCCTGATCATCGACCATTTCTATGTCGACGCGATGGAGGGCGGCACGCTCGGCCCCGCCGCCTGGGCGAACCGCGAGCCCTGCGCGACGCTTCCTGAGCTTCAGGCCGCGCAGGAGGCGATGGACCGGCGGCTGATCGCGATGGTCGAAGCGGCGGCGGGCCAAGGTACGGACATGGGCGGGCTGGAGCGGATCGTCAGCGTGCACCGCGGCGCCCGCATTCAGCGCGAGCGGCTCGACCGGCTGCTGCTGCATCTGTTCCAGCACCAGACCCATCATCGCGGCCAGGCCCATGCCATGCTCAGCGGCACGTCGGTGGCGCCGCCGCAACTCGACGAGTTCTTCTCGGTCGAAGAGGCGGAGCTTCGGGCGGGCGAGTTCGCGGCGCTGGGGTTGAGCGAGGCGAGGGTGTGGGGCGAGGGGAGCTAGTCCTCGCCGATCCGGCACCGGACCGCGCCGTCATTCCGGGGCAGGCCGAAGGCCTGAGCCCGGAACCCAGAACCGACAGTCCTTCAGTTAGGGCGCTGCCGGTTCGTCTTCCCTTCCTTCGCGACATCGGTTCTGGGTTCCGGGCTCTTCGCAAATGCGAAGCCCCGGAATGAAGGGGGGGTGCTGCGCCGCCGTGCCTGACGAAATCAGGGGACAACCTTTCGAATGGCGCTTGAACAAAACGAGAACATCGTTGATAGTGGCGCGGTCGGCCGGTAAGGTCCGGCTCCGGTCGTGGGCCGGTTTCGATGTGCGCAGGAAATGGAGCCTCTCATGGCTGGCAGCGTCAACAAGGTCATTCTGGTCGGCAATCTCGGGCGCGATCCCGAAGTCCGCCGCCTCGGCTCGGGCGAGCCGGTCGTCAATCTGCGCATCGCAACTTCTGAAACCTGGCGCGACAAGCAGTCCGGCGAGAAGAAGGAGCGCACCGAGTGGCACTCGGTCGTGATCTTCAACGAGAACCTCGCCAAGGTCGCCGAGCAGTATCTGAAGAAGGGCTCGAAGATCTATATCGAGGGCCAGCTCCAGACCCGCAAATGGCAGGACCAGTCTGGTGTCGAGAAGTACACCACCGAAATCGTGCTGCAGCGCTATCGCGGCGAACTGACCATCCTCGACAGCCGCGGCCAGGGCGGTTCGGACGAATATGGCGAGGGTGGCGGCATGATGGAGGATCGCTCCTCCGGCTCGTCCTTCGGCCGCTCGGGCCCGATGGGCGGCGGCGGTGGCGGCGGTTCGCGCCAGCCGGCGATGGCCGGCGGCGGCGGAGCCCCGCGCTCTTCCTCGAGCCATCTCGACGACGACATCCCGTTCTAGCCCCGGCTGGACGGCCCTCTGAAACATGAACCCCGAGGCACTGGTGCAGCGCCTCGGGGTTTTTCGTTGTCGAGCGGCAGGGTCTCTGTCCGACGGTCTCTGGCAAGCCCCGACGCCGGGCCGTGCCTTGCCGTCAGCGCAGGGTGCTCGGCGGCATCGGCGGCTCTTCATTGAGCAGCAGGATGCTGACCCGACGGTTGGGCGGGCTGTAGGGATTGTCGGGGAAGACCGGATCGGTGTCGGCGCGGCCGGTCACGGAGGCGAAGCGGTCGCTGGGGAAGCCGGCGCCCGTTAGGATCTCGCGCACCGCGAGGGCGCGCCCGGCCGTGAGGTTCCAGGGATCGACGGCGCCGACCGAGCCCGGACGCGCGGCGGCCGTGTGGCCGGTGATGGCGAGGCGATTGGGCAGCCGGCGCAGTGTGGGGGCGAGCGCCTTCAGCACCTGCTTGGTGCGGTCATAGGGCTGGATCGCGCCCTCGGCGAACATGGCGCGGCCGTACTCGTCCTGGAGGGACACGTTCAGCCCCTCCCGGGTCGGCTCGATCACGATGTTGCGCGACAATTCGGCGACTTCCGGCATGGTCTGCAGGGCCTGCCGGATGCTGGCCGCGGCGCTGAGCTGGGACTGCAGGCCGGCGCCGGTGTGGTTGGACTCGCGTTCGCTGGATCGGCCCAGTGCGGTCCGGCGTGCGCCGTCGTCCTGGCCGATGGTGCCCATCGCTGCGTCGCGGGGCGCCGACGACTTGCTGCCCGACTTGTCGAGGGCCGTGCCCATCATGAGACCGCCCGCGCCGCTGTTGCTGGGGCTGAGGGCGGCCGGCGCAAAATACTCCGCCAGGCCGACCTTCTGCTCCTGCGTCGTCATGCTGATCAGCCACATCAGCAGGAAGAACGCCATCATGGCGGTCACGAAGTCGGCGTAAGCGATCTTCCAGGCCCCGCCATGGTGCCCGTGGGCGGCCTTCTTGATCTTCTTGATGATGATCGGCTGTGTGGATTTGTCCATCGGCTGCCTGCTGGAGGTCGGGTCAGGTCTAGGCCGGCAGATCGGCGGTGGCCGCTTCCACTTCGGCGAAGGTCGGGCGGACGTCGGTCATCAGCGCCTTGCGGGCAAACTCGACCGCCATCACCGGCGGCTGGCCGGCGATATGGGCGAGAAGCCCGGCCTTGAGCGAGAGATAGTATTTGGATTCCGCCTCGAAGGTGCTCTTCAGCGAAGAGGCCATCGGGCCGAAGAAGCCATAGGCGACGAAAACGCCGAAGAAGGTCCCGACGAGCGCGCCGCCGATCAGATGGCCCAGCACCTCCGGCGGCTCGGTGATCGAGCCCATCGTCTTGATGACGCCCAGCACGGCGGCGACGATGCCGAGCGCCGGTGTTCCGTCGGCGATCGACTGCATGGCGGCGTAGATCCGCTCCTGCTCCTGGTGGTGCGTCTCGAGCTCCTCGTCCATGAGCGCGTCGATCTCGTGGACGTTGTTGACGCCCATGGTCAGCATGCGCATGTAATCGCAAACGAATTCGACCGCGTGATGGTTCGCCGCGAAGCTCGGGAAGGCGTTGAACAGCGTCGAGTCGTGCGGATTCTCGATGTGCTGCTCGACCGCCAGCATGCCCTTCTGCTTGATGAGCTTGTAGAGCGAATACTGCATCCCCAGCAGTTCGACATAGTCAGCCTGCTTGTATTTCGGGCCCTTCACGAGCGTGCCGAACATGCCCGGCACGCCCTTGAGCACGGGCCCAGGGTTGCCGATGATGAACGCGCCGATCGCGGCGCCGAGGATGATGACGAATTCAAAGGGCTGCCACAGAACGAGGAGCTTGCCGCCCATCGCCGCGTAGCCGCCGAAGACGCAGAGGAAGACGATGATTGTGCCGACGATCAGCCGCATGGATTTTGCCACTCTCGCGCCACAGCAGGTACAGCCCGCGTGCGCCCTCTACAGTCCAACGAAATGACTGATTGAGGTTAAGGGCGAGTTTAGAATGGCTGTTTCGCAGGCTGCTGAATTCCGCCCCCGCGCCGTGCGATCAGGGCTCTGTCGCGTCGTTGAAGCGGCGGAAACGGCTCATTCCGCGGCCGCGCGCCCCCGTGCGGCGATGTCGAACTTGGTCATCTGCGTCATCGCGTCCATTATGCGGCCGGGGACGGCTGCGTCGCCGCCCGTGACCCGTTCGACGAAGCGCTCCGGGACGATCTGCCAGGACAGGCCGGAGCGATCCTTGAGCCAGCCGCCTTATGGTGTGCGGCGCCATGCCATCAGGGCAGGGCGCCCCTGCTGCGCTCCGCGCTTGCCGGCATGGCATGGGCCGGCCAAGGTTCGCGCCATCATGAGCACGCCCGATCCCGTCTCCGCCCTCTCCGTTTGGCTTTCGCTGGAGAGCCCCACCCAACACGCCCCCGGCGTCAACGGCATGATGGATCTCGTCGCCGCGGAGGTCGAAGGCCTGCCGATCGCGGTCGAACGCATCCCCGGCCGCGATGGGCTCGGCAACAGCCTGATCCTGCGGGCGGGTCCGGCCACCGGCGCGCCTGGCATTGCCGTGATGTCGCATCTCGATACGGTTCATCCCGTGGGCACCAGCGCGCGCGACCTGCCCGTCCGGGTCGAGGGCGACCGGCTCTATGGGCCCGGCGTCTACGACATGAAGGGCGGTGCCTTCCTGGCGCTGCAGGCCTTCAAGCAGGTGGCGTTGGCGGGCAGAGCGAAGCGGCCGCTGGTCTTCCTGTTCACGCCCGACGAGGAGATCGGCTCGCCGACGACGCGTGAGCTGATCGAGGAGATCGGCCGGACCTCTGCGGCTGTGCTCGTCACCGAGCCGGCGCGCGAGGGCGGCAAGATCGTCACGGCGCGAAAGGGGGTGGGGCGCTTCGAGGTCAAGCTGGAGGGCCGGCCGGCGCATTCCGGTGCGCGCCACGCCGATGGCCGCAGCGCGATCCGCGAAGCCGCCCACCAGATTCTCGCCATCGAGGGGCTGACCGATTACGCCCGCGGCGTCACCACGACGGTCGCGCTGATGGGCGGCGGCACGGCGGCCAATGTGATTCCCCAGCATGCCTGGTTCAGCGTCGATCTGCGCGTCGCCAGCGCCGCCGACGGGGCCGCGATGGAGAGCCATATCCTGGGCCTCACGCCCAAGGACCCGGATGTCCGCATCACCGTGACCGGGGGCATGAACCGGCCGCCCTATGAAAAATCCCCCGAAGGCGCGGCGCTGTTCGAGACGGCGAAACGCATCGCAGCCGGCATCGGCTTCGACCTGCAGGACTGCCCGATGACGGGTGGCGGTTCGGACGGCAACTTCACCGCCGCGCTCGGCGTGCCGACCCTGGACGGGCTCGGCATCGACGGCGAGGGCGCGCATACGCTGAACGAATACGGGCTGATCTCGTCGATCGCGCCGCGACAGGCGCTGATCAAGGGGCTGCTGGAGACGGTGTGAGCGCGGTGGCGCCGCAAGCCGGGCAGTCCCGCGGGCGCCACGTCGGCCGTCATTCCGGACAAGCGGCGAAGCCGCGCTGATCCGGAATCCATTGTTGAGCTAAGACCTTAGTTCGTTTTGCTCTACGATGGATCCCGGCGCTCCGCTTCGCTGCGGCCGGGATGACCCGCGCCCCGGAACAGCTCAAACCTCAGCGAAAAAGGGGCTGCATCGCTGCAGCCCCTTTCGTGTTTTCGCCGGCAGCGAAGCGCTTACGCTTCGGTCGGGCTCTCCGGCGCCGGGCCGGCTTCGGCCTCGCCGTCCTCGCTCTCGCCCTCGTCGCCGATGCGCTCGACCGAGACGACCTTCTCGCTGGCGTCGGTGTTGAACACCGTCACACCCTGCGTCGAGCGGCCGGCGATGCGGATGCGGTTGCCCGGGCCGGCATCGACCGGCACGCGGATGACCTGGCCGCCATCGGTGACCAGCATGATCTGGTCGCGGTCGTCGACCGGGAAGGAGGCGATCAGCTTGCCATTGCGGTCGTTGACGACCATGGCGACGATGCCCTTGCCGCCGCGGCCGGTGACCCGGTACTCGAAGGAGGAGCTGCGCTTGCCGTAGCCCTTCTCCGACACCGTCAGGATGAACTGCTCGGCGAGCTGCATCTCGACCCGCTTGGCGCCGAGTTCGACCTCGCCGGCCGTCTCCTCGCCATCGCCGGTGGCCGGTGCCTCCGCCGCATCCTCGGCCTCGCCATTGAGCGCGCGACGCTGGGCGGCGGCGTCCTTGAGATAGGTGGCGCGCTCTTCGGGCGTGGCGTCGAGATGCTTCAGGATCGCCAGCGAGATCACCTCGTCGCCCTTGCCGAGATTGATGCCGCGCACGCCGGTGGAATCGCGGCCCTTAAAGACGCGCACCTCCGGCACCTCGAATCGGATGCACTGGCCATTGGCCGTAGTCAGCAGCACGTCGTCGGCCTCGGTGCAGATCTGCACGTCGACGATGTGGTCGCCCTCGTCGAGCTTCATCGCGATCTTGCCGGCGCGGTTGACGTTGACGAAGTCGGAGAGCTTGTTGCGGCGGACATTGCCCGACGCGGTCGCGAACATGACGTCCAGCGTCTCCCAGCTCGCCTCGTCCTCAGGCAGCGGCATGATCGTGGTGATGCGCTCGTTCTTCTCGAGCGGCAGCATGTTGTTGAGGAACTTGCCGCGGGAGTTCGGCGCCGCCAGCGGCAGGCGCCAGACCTTCTCCTTGTAGACCTGCCCCTCGGAGGAGAAGAACAGCACCGGCGTGTGGGTGTTGGCGACGAAGAGACGGGTAACGAAATCCTCGTCGCGCGTCGCCATGCCGGAGCGGCCCTTGCCGCCACGCTTCTGGGCCCGATAGGTCGAGAGCGGCACGCGCTTGATGTAGCCGGCATGGGACACGGTTACGACCATGTCCTCGCGGGCGATCAGATCCTCGTCGTCGAGGTCGGAGCCCCAGTCCTGGATCACGGTGCGACGCGGCGTGGCGAAGGCGGTCTTCACCGCGGCCAGCTCGTCCTTGATGATCGACTGGATGCGGAGGCGCGAGCGCAGGATGTCGAGGTAATCGGCGATCTCGGTGGCGAGCTTTTGAAGTTCGTCGCCGATTTCGTCGCGGCCCAGAGCCGTCAGGCGGGCGAGGCGCAGCTCGAGGATCGCCTTGGCCTGCGCGTCCGACAGGCGATAGGTGCCGTCGGCGTTGATGGGGTGGCGCGGATCGTCGACCAGTGCGATCAGCGGCGCGATATCCTCGGCCGGCCAGTCGCGCTCCATCAGCGAGGCGTGGGCTGCGGCCGGGGTCGGCGCGGTGCGGATCAGGCGGATGACCTCGTCGATGTTGGCCACGGCCGTCGCCAGGCCGCACAGCACATGGGCGCGCTCGCGGGCCTTGTTGAGCAGGAAGCGCGTGCGCCGGGAGACGACCTCCTCGCGGAACTCGACGAAGGCGACGATGAAGTCGCGCAGGTTGAGCACCTCGGGCCGGCCGCCGTTCAGCGCCACGAAATTGCAGCCGAAGGAGGTCTGCAGCTGGGTGAAGCGGTAGAGCTGGTTGAGCACGACGTCGGCCAGCGCATCGCGCTTGATCTCGATGACGACGCGGACGCCTTCGCGGCTGGATTCGTCGCGCAGGTCCGAGATGCCCTCGATGCGCTTCTCGCGCACCATCTCGGCGATCTTCTCGACCATCGAGGCCTTGTTCACCTGGTAGGGGACCTCGGTGACGACGATCGCCTCGCGCTCCTTGCGAAGCTCCTCGATATGCGTCTTCGAGCGCATCACCACCGAGCCGCGGCCGGTGTGATAGGCGGCGTGGATGCCGCTGCGGCCCATGATAGAGGCGCCGGTCGGGAAGTCGGGGCCGGGCACGATCTCGATCAGCTCGTCGATCGTGATTTCGGGATTGTCGATCAGCGCGACGCAGGCGTCGATGACCTCGCCGAGATTGTGCGGCGGGATGTTGGTGGCCATGCCGACCGCGATGCCGCCGGCGCCGTTGACCAGCAGGTTCGGGTAGCGCGCCGGCAGGACGGTCGGCTCCTGCTCCTTGCCGTCATAGTTCGGCTGGAAGTTGACCGTGTCGAGGTCGAGATCCTCGAGCAGCGGCATCGCCGCCTTGTCGAGGCGCGCCTCGGTATAACGATCGGCGGCCGCGGAATCGCCGTCCATCGAGCCGAAATTGCCCTGGCCGTCGATCAGTGGCAGGCGCAGCGAGAAATCCTGCGCCATGCGAACCAGCGCGTCATAGACCGCGAGATTGCCGTGCGGATGGTATTTACCCATCGTGTCGCCGACGATGCGGGCGCATTTGGTGTAGGGCCGGTCGGGCAGGTTCTTGTTCTCGTGCATCGAGAACAGGATGCGCCGGTGCACGGGCTTCAGGCCGTCGCGGACGTCGGGCAGAGCGCGGCTCACGATCACGCTCATGGCGTAATCGAGATAGCTCTTCTTCATCTCGTCGGTGATGGCGATCGGCTTGATTTCGCCGCCGAACTGCGGCTCGTCCGGGCGCTTGTCTTCGGTGTCGTCGCTCAAGGGATAGGGTCCCGATTCCGGTTATTTTTCAAGCTTCTGGCTAGCCGATTCCACCGTTTTAGGCCAGCCGCGACCGCGGCTTTTCGGTGGAAAATAAGATCAACGAATTCAGTGACTTATAGGATACCCAAGGGACGTCGGCCGTTGCCCTCCACATTCCCGCCTTGATTGAGGAGCGGCGCGGCTCGAAATGGCCTCCATCCCCATACGAGGGCGCCTTGCCCCACGCTCAGCCCTCATCCTGAGGAGGGCGCTTCAGCGACCTTCTCGAAGGATGCTCCAGCTTGTTCCAGAACCTCCTGGAGCATCCTTCGAGACGCTGCGGTGCAGCTCCTCAGGATGAAGGCTGAGTGCGGGGGCGCTTCCCCTGCCGGCGCTGCCTCTTCCAGTGTGACGCGCGGCATGTCTTTAGTGCCGCCATGCCTATCGACTTCATCACCTCCGCGCTCGTCACCCTGCTCGTTACGCTCGATCCGCCGGGTCTGGCGCCGATCTTCCTGTCGCTGACGCAGGGCATGTCGGCGGGCGAGCGCCGTCAGGTGGCGATCCGCGCCTGCATCATCGCCTTCGGTATCCTCGCCTTCTTCGGGGTGGCCGGCGACATCGTGCTCAAGGCGCTCGGCGTGTCGCTGCCGGCCTTCCGCATCGCGGGCGGTCTGCTGCTGTTCTGGATCGCCTTCGAGATGGTGTTCGAGCGGCGCACCGAGCGCAAGCAGCAGACCGCGACGACCGCGATCACGCAGGATCACATCCGCAACGTCGCTGCCTTCCCGCTGGCGATCCCGCTGATGGCGGGGCCCGGCGCGCTGACCGCGATCATCCTCCTCGCCGGGCGGGCGGAGGGCGATCCGCTGCGGCTGGCGGCGCTGGCGCTCATCTGCGGGCTCGTGATCCTCTCCTGCCTCGCCGTGTTCTGGCTGGCGACGCCGCTCGCCCGCCTGCTCGGCATCACCGGCAACATCGTCCTGACCCGCCTGCTCGGCGTCATCCTCGCCGCGCTGGCGGTGCAGTTCGTGATCGACGGGGTGAGGGCGGTGGTCCGGGCGGGGTAGGGTCTTTACTCCGCGCAACGACAAATCTGACTTCGGCCGCATCGCTGCCCACGTTCGCCCTCTTCTGGATGATGCTACGTCAGCCTTCAGGCTGCAGGTCGCAGAGCAACTGCGGGCATATGAGCGAGCAGCTCATGGCCAGCGATCTCGACTGTCTCGAGTCTTTTCAAACGGTCAAGCCGTTCAACGGGCTGCGCGGCTCCACCGCCTCTGTCGGCTTGGCGAAGGAGTGGCGCGGACCCCGCCAAAGCGGAGCCGCGCCGCAATCGCCTACTTTTCCAGGAAGGCCCGGATCGCGCCTTCGGCCTGCTTCATCGAAATGACGCCGTCGAGATGGCCGCGCGAGCCCTGGATATGGGCATGGGTGACGTCGACGCCGCCCTTCTTCAGCGTCTCGGCGGTGCGGTCGACCGCGTCGGCGGTGAAGACGAGGTCCTTGGGCTGGGTGATCAGCAGCACCGGCGCTTTGATCTTCGTCGCCGCATCCGTGAGCGAGGTGCCGCCTGCGGCGAAGAGCTGGTTCGCCTTGACGAGATAGAGGAAATGGTTGGCGTCCGAGACCTTGGCGCGGGCCTCGCCGGCATTGTCGAGGATGCTCTGGACCTGGAAGCGGTTGCCCAGCGCCTTGGCCGGGTCCTCGCCGTCCTTGGCGGCGCGGCGGCCGAAGGTGGCGTTGGCCCAGTCCTGATGGTTGGCCTGCAGCGTCACCACGGCGAGCGCCTTGGCGAGGCCGGCATTGGGCGGCGTCTTGCCGTAATAGTCGCCCTTGTTCCAGTTGGGATCGACCACGATCGGCGCGGCCCAGACGTCGAGCCAGGCGATCAGCTGCGCATCGGCCTCGCCCGCGCCGATCACCGGCATCGCCTTGGCGACCATCTCGGGATAGCGCGCCGCCCATTCGAAGGTCTGGAGCGAGCCCATGGAGGGACCGGCGACCAGGGCCAGCCGCTTGATGCCGAGGCTCTCAACCAGCGCCTTCTGGACATTGACGAAATCGCCGACCGTCACGACCGGGAAGTCGAGCGCATAGGGCTTGCCGGTGTCGGGGTCGATCGAGGCCGGGCCGGTGGTGGTGGTCTTGGGATCGCCGGTGTTGAGGTTCACCAGCGTGTCGGAGGAGAGGACGAAATACTTGTTGGTGTCGATCGCCTTGCCGGGGCCGATGATCGCGTCCCAATAGCCGGGCGCGGCGTCCTTGGCATCGTACTTCCCGGCGGCATGCGAGTTGCCCGAGAAGAAGTGGCAGATCAGCACGGCATTGGACTTGTCGGCGTTGAGCGTGCCGTAGCTCTCCCAGCCGACCTTGACGTCCTTGAGGGTGCGCCCGCTTTGCGTGGTGAAGCTCTGGAGGGTGAAGACCTTTTTCTCGGTCAACAGCTCCTGGGCCGCCGCCGGGGCGCCGCCGCTCATCAGATCCATCGCCATCCATCCCACGAGGCCTGCCGTGGCCGCGATCCAGTGCTTCATCGTCCGTTCCTCCCGTCGACGTTCCGTGCGGCCGTGACATCCGGCCTTGATCCCATCCAAGCGGAAGTCCGGCGGTGACGGAAGCGGAAAGGCGCGGCGATCAGCGCAGCGGCAGCGTCTCGCCCTCGCCGGCGCCGGCCGGGCGCAGCAGCGCCTCGGTCTGGAGGTCGAAGGCGGGGGCGGAAAGCGGGCCGCGAAGGCTGAAGGGAACCCGCAGCGTGCCGCTGGCCGGCTGCAGCAGGGCCGCCATGTCGAGGGTCGGCCCGTTCAGCGCGGCCGTGCCGACCAGGGTCATGCGGTAGCCGGTCCCCGCCATCTGCGCGTCGCTGAGGGTAAGGACGCCATTGGCGACCGTCGCGGTGAAGCCGGCGCTGTCGAAGGCGGTGCGGCCCTGGCGCCAGTCGCGCAAGGCGAGGCCGGGATTGCGCTCGGCGCGGCGCAGCAGATCGGCGAAGGCGAAGCCGGAGAGCTCGCCCTGGCGCAAAGACAGGGTGCCCTTGCCGCTGAGCGAGGCCAGGATTTCGGGGACCGACTGGCCGAGTCCGTCCAGGCTGAGCTGCAGCGCGCCAGTGCCGCTGAGGCGGGCAAGCTGCGGCAGATCGAGGCCGGCGCGGCCGAGATTGAGCTTCTCGACCCCGCCGACCAGCTTGACGTCGATGCCTCCCGGCGCCGCCATGGCGAGGAGGCGGCCCTTGACGCTGCCGCCATAGGCGCCCGCCCGCAGCAGCCCGGCTTCGAAGCGCCCCTTCTTGACCAGGAGATAGGTCGCGACGTCGGAGAGCCGCGCGCCGTCGAGCCGTGCGGCCTCGACCGAGACGCGCAGGTCGATGTCATGGGCCGTCCAGGTCTCGAAGGGCAGGGGCGCCGAGTCGGGCGTGCCATTGGCGGCGGGCAGTTCGAGCCGGGTGAGCAGGCGCCCGAGATCGAGCGTCGCGCCGGCCAGCGTGCCGGAGAGGCTGGTGCGGCCCGCCACGGTCGCCAGGTTGAGCGCGCCGTCGAGACGGTCGCCCTCCAGCCGCAGCGCGACATTGGTCAGGGCCGTGTCATGGGGGCGAATGCGGGCCTCCGCGCTGAGCGAAAGCGGCCCGAGCGCGCCGGCCAGTCGCGGCGCCTCGCCGAACCAGTTCAGCAGCTCGGGCAGAGAGCGCGTCGCCAGCGTGAGCTGGCCGGTCGTGATCGGTTCGGGTGCGCTGCTGCGCGCGCCCTCGAATTGCAGCTTGAGCAGTGGCGCCTCGATGCTGAGCAAGGTCCGGCCGCGCCCGCCGGCCATCGGCCAGACCAGGCTGATCTCGGCGGGCATGCCGCGCCATTGCAGATTGCCCGCCAGTGCCAGCGGGGCCTGCGCCTCGCGCTCGTCGAGGACGAGGTTGACGTCGCGCAGGATGCTGCGGATCGCGCCCTCCGAGCGGATGAAGACGGAGCCACCATTGATGACGATGCGGCTCTGTTCGCTCAGCTTCTGCAGCGCGTCGAGCGGGCGGGCCAGCCAGTCGCCGAGTTGGTCGCTGCCGGCGGGGACGGCGAGATCGAGCTGCGGCGAGACGAGATCGACCCGGTCGAAGTCCAGACGGCCGACGAGGAGCGGGAGCAGCCGCGCCTGTGCGCGCAGGCGCAGGGCCCGGCCGGAAAGGCTGCCATCCTGCTGCGCGAAGGAGACCGCCGAGAGGCTGATCCGCGGCAGCGGCAGCAGCGCGATCTCGGCCTTGTCCAGCCCCGTCACGGCGAGGCCGGTGCGGGCCTCGATCGCGCGGATGACGTGGCGCTCGACCCGCGCCGCCGCGATGTTCCACGACTGCAGGCCGAGAAGCCCGAGAACGAGGACAAGGCTGTAGGCGAGGATCGAGGCGCGTCGGGTCATGAACTCTCGGGACGGGATAGCCGGAACATCGTGCTGCAGCGGGGGCGAAAGGCCACGCCCCCGGACCATGGCGCGCCGCGGGAGGGTGGCGCCGCCGCCATCCCGGGTCTGAACGCGGCGCCCACCCAACCAGGAAGCGACCGGGCGGCAGGCAGTGCGCAGCCGGCTGCGCTCCCATCCCGCGCCCTGTCCTGCGCGGCTTTCGGTTTAGGCCGATGGCGGGGGCTTGTCGAGCCGGCTAGCCGGCCCGGCCGCCGGCGCGGGCGAGGCGGTAGGCCGGATAGAGGCCGGCGAGCACGATCAGCAGCCCGGCGAGCGCCCCGTCCTCGAAGGCCCCGCGCGAGGCATGGCCGTAGACGGTGGTGGCGAGCGTCTCGACATTGAGCGGCCGCAGCAGCAGAGTCGCCGGCAGTTCCTTGAGGCAATCGACGAAGACGAGCAGGGCGGCCGCTGCGACGGCCGGGCGCGCCAGCGGCCAGTGCATCTTGCGCATCACCTGCGGCGCGCTGGCGCCCAGCGTGCGTGCGGCGTCGTCGATGCGCGGCGAGATGCGCGACAGGCCGCTTTCGACGCCCGAAACGGCGATGGCGAGGAAGCGCACCAGATAGGCCAGCACCAGCGCCGCGCCGGAGCCGATCAGGAGCAGGCCGGGATTGACGCCGAGCCAGCGCCGCGCCGCATCGGCGACGAGATTGTCGAAGGCGGCGAGGGGGACGAGCAGGCCGAGCGCCAGCACCGTGCCGGGCACCGCATAGCCGAGGCCGGCCAGCCGCGACAGCGCGGGCAGCCAGGGCTCGCGCCCCTGCCGCCGCGCGGCCGCGATGCCGATGCCGAGCAGCACGACGAGCCCGGCTGCGAGCCCCGCGAAGGCGAGCGCATTGGCGAGGCTGCGCAGCATGGCGCCGTCGAATTGCTGCCAGAGGTCGCGCTGCAGCACCTCGGCCGCGAGGAAGCCGATCGGCAGCACGGCGCCGAGGAGGACGGGCAGGGCGCAGAGCGTCACGGCCGCCACTGCCCGCCAGCCGGCGAGCGGCGAGCGGCCGACGGCGCGCGGCTGCCGCACCGGCAGGGCGAAGCGGCGCTGGCCGCGCAGATGCGCCTCGACCGCCATCAGCAGGACGACGAGCAGCAGCATGACGCAGGCGATCTGGGCCGCGCCCGCCAGCGAGTTGCGGTTGACCCAGGTGGTGTAGATCGAGAGCGTCAGGGAGCGGACGCCGAGATATTCACTGGCGCCGATGTCGTTCAGCGTCTCGAGCAGAGCCAAAGTGAGCCCTGCCGCCAGCGCCGGGCGCGCCATGGGCAGGCCGACGCGCCAGAACAGCCGGCTCGGCGAGGCGCCGAGCGTGCGTGCCGATTCCACGATCGCCGCCGCCTGCAGGCCGAAGAGCGCCCGCACGCTCAGATAGACGTAAGGGTAGAGCACGAGCGCCATGATGAAGATCGCGCCCGGCAGGTTGCGCGGATCGGGGAACCAGTAGTCGCGCAGCGAGCGCCAGCCGGTCAGGGCGCGCAGCGCCGTCTGGAACGGCCCCTGGAAGCCGAGGATTTCGACATAGACATAGGCCGTGATGTAGGTCGGCAGGGCGAGCGGCAGCACCAGCAGCCATTCCAGGCCGCGCCGGCCCGGGAATTCGAACTGCGTCACCAACCAGGCGCTGCCGACGCCGATGGCGGCGCAGAGCGCGCCGACGCCCAGCAGCAGGAGGCTGGTGTCGGCCAGCGCGGCGGGCAGGACATTCGCCGCCAGATGCGGCCAGATCGACGCCGCCTGCGGCGACAGTGCCGTGTAGGCCAGCGCCAGGACGGGCAGCAGCGCGAGGCCTGCGCCGAGCAGGGCGGCGAAGACCAGAAATGTCGACGGCCGCCACGCGAGTGGCGACCGCCGGGTCTCGGAGAGGGAAACGCCGAGGCTCAATTGTCGAAGCCGACCTTGTCGACGAGATCCGCCGCGGCTTTGCGGTTCTTGGCGACGTCACCGAGAGGGGTGGTGTCCGGGGTGATGGTGCCGAGCAGCTTGACCGCCGCGCTCTCCTTCACATCCGGGTTCACGGGGAACTCGAAATTGCCGTCGGCATAGAGGGTCTGCGCCTTCTCGCCGAGCATGTACTCGATCAGCTTGACGGCGCTGTCCCTGTTCGGAGCGTTCTTGGCGATCGCCGCGGCCGAGACGTTCACATGGGTGCCGCCATTGGCGAAGGTCGACTTGACCGGCTTGATCGCCTCGTACCAGCTCTTCTGCTCGTTCTTCGCCTCGCTCATCAGGCCGATATAGTAGGTGTTCATCACCGCGATGTCGCACTGGCCCGACAGGATGTCGCGCGCCACGTCGCGGTCACCGCCGCCGGGCTTGCGGGCGAGGTTGGCCTTGAGGCCCTTCAGATAGCTTTCCGTCTTCTCGGCGCCGTTGCGGGCGAGATAGGCGGCGAAGAAGGCGTTGTTGTAGGGGTGCTGGCCCGAGCGGATGCAGACCTTGCCCTTCCATTTGGGGTCGGCCAGATCCTCATAGGTGATCGCGTCCTGCTTCACGCGCTCCTTCGAGACCACGACGATGCGGGCGCGCTGGGTCAGCGTGACCCAGTTGTCGGCCGGGCCACGCAGCGCGGCGGGTACCGTCTTGTCCACCAGCGCGGACTTGATCGGCTGGGTGATGCCTGCCTCGACCAGGGCGTTGATCTGGCCGACATCGACCATCAACATCACGTCGGCGGGGCTGTTGGCGCCCTCGGCCGCAACGCGCTCCTGCAGACCGTCCTTCAGGAAGACCGCATTGACCTTGATGCCGGTGTCCTTGGTGAAGGCGTCGATGACGGGGTTGAGCAGGGCGGCCTCGCGCGTCGTGTAGAGGTTCACGCTCTGGGCGAAGGCCGGGACCGCCAGCAGGCAGGAGGCCAGGGCCAGCGTGGAGAGACGGATCGCGTGGGTCATGGTCGGCTCCTTCGGGTTCAAGGCCCGTTTCTTGATGTTGCCGAGGGAGCGGTAGAGGGCGACTGGCAGGGCGTCAACCGAAAAACCCTTTGAGATCAGTCTCTTAAAGGGGTTCTAATCTGTTTCGAGTTTTGATTTCTTCTAAAGAGGCCACGTCAGCGGGGGCTGAGGTCTCGGCCGCGTTGTGGGCGAGCGCCGATGGCGCCAGCGCGGCGCGAGGCTGGCGCCGACGGGTATCTGCTGGATCAGTCGGCGATCAGCGAGATCATCCGCACCGGGCCGCGACGGGCGGGGTCGAGCGTGCCGCGCAGGACAAAGCGGCTTTCCGCGTCGCTGGCGAGGTTGTCATCGTGCAGGCTGGCCTCGCGCAGCAGCATCTGGCGGCGCACCGAGCGTGCCTGCGCCTCGAGGCGGGAGATGCCGACGCGCTCGTCGATCTCGCGGCGCTGGCTCTTGGTGAGTTCGGCGGCCGAACGGAAATCACGGAAATCGCGAGGGCTGTAGGGAAAGCGCGAGCCGCCCATGAAGGTACGGACCTTGCCGTCGAGGACGACGCTATCGCCGGGCCGCAGCGTGAAGTCGCGCAGCAGCGAGACGCGGCGCTCGCCCGCCTGGACGATGGCCGGGCGGCATGCGGCGGCGTCCCGCGTCGTCTCGAAGGCATAGGCCATCGGCAGGGCACGATAGCGCTTGCCGTCGGCCGACTGGGCCTCGCCGACATCGCTGACACCGCCGGACAGGCGGAAGACCTTGACCGGGATGCCTGGGTTCATCGCCTGGCAGAGCGCCTCATGCGCCGGCATATCGGCGGCCCCGCGCAACTGCCCGATCGGCGCGTGGAAGCCGTCGCAGAGTCGCACGCAGAGGGTCCGGTTGCCTTCGTTGAGCGCGGTGAGCCGGGCCTCCGGCGTGCGCCTGGAGCGGGCAGCGGCGGGGTCGGTCGCCGCACGCTGGCGGAAGGGGTTGAGATCGACAGGCGGATGAGCGAGCCGGCCGTCGGGCGCCGTCTGCAGCAAGGGGATCTGCCAGCTGGAGCGGGCGGGCGCATAGGCGGTGGGGCGCGTCATTACCTGCGGCGCATAGCCGGCGGACTGGGCGCGGCGCGCCTCGCGGTTTGCGGCCTCCTGGAGATGAAAGGCGCGGATGCCGGCATCGTCCTCGGCCTGGACCAGCGAGACCGTCAGCACCGTGCCGCCGACGCCGAGGGCGAGACCGAGCGCGCCGAGAGCGGCGAGGCGGGCGGAGCGGCGCGGAGCCGTGGCGGCACTGGCGCTCGCCGGAGCCGGGCTGTCCTGCCGACCTGCGGAAACCGGGCTCGCCACTTCACGGACGCGCAACATCGCGTTTACTCCACTCTACGCTCGCTGACCTGTCCGCCGCCGGATGGGTGTAGTTTACTTTTCGTTAAGCTTCAACGCTCCCGCCATGCGGCCAGAACGAATCAGGCGGGGATGCTTAACGCTGCAGGCTCGCGCGGAACTGGCGTCAGAGCACGGCCAGAACCACGCCGATCCACATGCCAAACAGGACGAGGACGCCGAGCGCGAAGGCCGGCGCGCGCAGGCGCAGATCGTTCGAGCCGACATGGATGACCGTGTGGACGACCCGGCTGGCGACATAGAGCCAGGCCAGAGCCGCCATGATGTAGCTGGTCGCGCCGACCTCCATCGCCAGCATGATCAGGGCAAAGAAGATGACCGGCGTCTCGAACTGGTTGGCGAAGTTCGCCGCGGCGAGGCGAGCCGGCTGGGGATAGGCCTCGGTCGAGACCGCGACATCGGCCATCCGGACCTGCTTGCCGGCGAAGGCTGCCTTGCGCCGCAGGAAGAGGATGCCGAGGACGACGAACATCCAGAGGATCAGGGCGAGGGCGGGGTAGACCAGCTTGAGCGACATCCTGCGTCTCCGAGCGCCTCCATCGCGCCGGGCCCCGCCGGCCGGGCGCGTCCGAAGCCAAGCAATCCGCAGGGCCGAACGCAAGCGCGGCGGCCCCGCGAAGGGCCGCCGCGCGGCAGAAGTCGGTGGATAGAGGCTTAAGCCGCCGTCAGGAGCGCGTCGGGTAGTTCGGGCTCTCGCGCACGATCGTCACGTCATGGACATGGCTCTCGCGCAGGCCGGCGCTGGTGATGCGGATGAAGCGGGCCTTGGACTGGTAGTCCTTCAGATCCTTGCCGCCGACATAGCCCATGGCGGCACGCAGGCCGCCGGCGAGCTGGTGGAGCACGCTCGAGACCGGGCCCTTATAGGCGACCTGGCCCTCGATGCCCTCGGGCACCAGCTTCAGCGCATCCTTGATATCCTGCTGGAAATAACGGTCGGCCGAGCCACGCGCCATGGCGCCGACCGAGCCCATCCCGCGATAGGATTTGTAGGAGCGGCCCTGGTAGAGGAAGGTCTCGCCCGGGGTCTCGTCCGTGCCGGCGAGCAGCGAGCCGACCATGGCGCAGGACGCGCCGGCCGCGAGCGCCTTGGCGAGGTCGCCCGAATACTTGATGCCGCCATCGGCGATGACCGGGATGCCGTGCTTGCTGGCGGCGTTGGCGGCGTCCATCACCGCGGTGAGCTGGGGCACGCCGACGCCGGCGACGATGCGGGTGGTGCAGATCGAGCCCGGGCCGATGCCGACCTTGATCGCATCCGCGCCGGCATCGATCAGCGCCTGGGCCCCGCCGGCGGTTGCGACGTTGCCGGCGATGACCTGCACGGCGTTGGAAAGCCGCTTCACCCGCGTCACCGCCTCCAGCACCTTGGCCGAATGGCCATGGGCAGTGTCGACGACGATGAGATCGACGCCGGCGTCGATCAGCATCTCGGAGCGCTCGAAGCCGAGATCGCCCGTGGTGGTCGCTGCCGCCACCAGCAGCCGGCCCTTGGCGTCCTTGGCGGCGTTGGGATGGGCGACCTGCTTCTCCATGTCCTTGACGGTGATCAGGCCGATGCAGCGGTGATGATCGTCGACGACGAGCAGCTTCTCGATGCGGAACTGGTGCAGGAGGCGGCGGGCTTCCTCCTGTGTGACGCCCTCGCGCACCGTGATCAGCCGGTCCTTGGTCATAATCTCGGAGACGGGCTGCTCGGGATTGGCGGCGAAGCGGACGTCGCGATTGGTCAGGATGCCGACGAGCTTGCCCTTGTGACCCTGCGGACCGCGCTCGACGACCGGGATGCCCGAGATCGAATTGTGCCGCATGATCGCGAGCGCATCGCCCAGCGTCTCGTCGGGGAAAATCGTGATCGGGTTGGCGACCATGCCCGATTCGAACTTCTTGACGAGGCGGACCTGGGCGGCCTGCTGATCGGCCTCGAGATTGCGATGGACGACGCCGAGGCCACCGTTCTGGGCCATGGCGATCGCCATCTTCGCTTCCGTCACCGTGTCCATGGCGGAGGCGATGATCGGCAGGTTCAGCGAGATCGTCTTGGTGAGCTGGGTGCGGATGTCGACATCCGCCGGCATGACCTCGGACGGGCCGGGCTCGAGCAGCACGTCGTCGAAGGTGAGACCGTCGCGAATCAGGCCGTCGAGCAATAGGGTCATCGTCAACTCCGACGCCGGACGTGCCGGCTCTGCTGCGGTCTTGCGGAAAGTGCCCGCGACCGGGTTGACGAGGCCCGTTAGCACGGGCTCCCCGCTGCCGCTAGACCACCGCGCCACAAATTTTGCTGCGGCGCGGCGAAGCTTCCGGCGACGGGTGCGCGGGCCTATCCCTGACGCTGCGGATTCGAACGCACGGCGCCTGCGGGCAGGCGCGGCGTGCTCGGCGCGACGCCGAAGCAGCCGGCCTGGAAGACCATCTGGCCTTCGCGGTTGGCGATCTCCTGGCAGTCCTTCTGGCGCATGCAGTTCATCACGCGCAGGCTGTCGCCGGAGCCGGGCGAGACGACCGGCTGGGCGCAGCCGATCTCCCAGCTCGTCGAGGAATTTTGCGCAGGCTGGGCGTGGGCGGCACGCCCGCCCGTGCCGGCCAGGCCCAGCCCGGCGAGAAAGCAAAGCCCGGTGAGGCGAACGGCCCGGCGCAGGGCGGGGATGGCAAGACGGTCAAGCATCGGAGATCTCCGGAATGGTGCGGTTGCGCCCCTCTAGCGCTCAGATGGGGGGCGCAGGCAGGCCGCGACACGGCGGCGAACGCATGGCTGCGCTGCTGTGACGCCCGCTCCGCGAGTGAAACGCATGGCGGCCTTGCGCGTTGCGCCCGGTTCGGAGGCGCTCCGGCGCCGATCCTGCCCTCGTCTTGCCCGGCTCGGGGCGTTATGGCTGCCCTGTCTCCGCGAGGATTGCCCGTCTTGCAGCGCGCCAAGCTCCTGCCCCTGATCGTCGCCTGTGCGCTGTTCATGGAGAACACCGATTCGACGGTGATCGCGACCTCGCTGCCGGTGATCGCGCAATCGCTCGGCGAGGACCCGATCGCGCTCAAGCTGGCGCTGACCTCCTATCTCGTCAGCCTGGCCGTCTTCATCCCGATCTCCGGCTGGATGGCGGACCGCTATGGCGCGCGCACGATCTTCCGGGCGGCGCTGGCGGTGTTCATGCTGGGCTCGGTGCTGTGCGCGCTGTCGAACTCGCTGGGCGCCTTCGTCGGCGCGCGCTTCGTCCAAGGCATGGGCGGGGCGATGATGGTTCCGGTCGGGCGGCTGGTCATCCTGCGCAGCGTCAGCAAGGCCGAGCTCGTCAGCGCGCTGGCCTATCTGACCGTGCCGGCGCTGGTCGGCCCCGTCGTCGGGCCGCCGCTGGGCGGCTTCATCACGACCTATTTCGACTGGCGCTGGATCTTCTTCATCAACCTCCCGATCGGGATCGTCGGCATCGTGCTGGCGACCCTGTTCTTCGAGGATGTGCGCGAGGAGGACGTCGCCCCGCTCGACATTCGCGGCTTCCTGCTGTCGGCCTTCGGCTTCGCCAGCCTGATGCTCGGGTTGGCGACAGGCGGGCGCCATCTCGTGCACGAAGCGGTGTCCTATGCCTGCGTCGCCGCCGGGATCGCGTCCCTCATCGGCTACTGGTTCCATTCGCGACGCATTGCCCATCCCGTGCTGAACCTGTCGCTGCTCAAGATCCCGACCTACCGGATCGGCGTGATCGGCGGCTCGATCTTCCGCACCGGGATCGGCGCCGTGCCCTTTCTGCTGCCGCTGATGCTGCAGCTCGGCTTCGGGCTGGACGCGTTGCAATCGGGGCTGATCACCTTCGTCTCGGCAGCGGGCGCGCTGCTGATGAAGACGGCGGCCAAGACCATCCTCGCGCGCTTCGGTTTCCGGCGCGTGCTGACCTTCAACGCGGTGGTCGGCGCGGCCTTCCTGGCGGCGTCGGGGCTGTTCACCCCCTCGACGCCGCACTGGATCATGCTGTCGGTGCTGCTGATCGGCGGCTGCTTCCGCTCGCTGCAGTTCACCGGCATCAATGCGCTCAGCTATGCCGACGTCTCCAACAAGGACATGTCGGGCGCGACCAGCCTGTCGAGCGTGGCGCAGCAGCTCTCGCTCAGCATGGGCGTCACCATCGGGGCCTTCGCGTTGGAGGCGGCAGGCGCGCTCCATGGTGGGTCGGCGCTCGGCGCGGGCGATTTCTGGCCCGCCTTCATCCTGGTCGGGCTGATCTCGGCTTCGTCGGTGTTCATGATGGCGCGGCTCGCACCCGACGCCGGGGCGGAAGTCTCCGGGCATCTGCTGGGCGGTGCGCCGACGAGTGCCCCCAAGGCGACGGCCCAGGCGATTTCGGACCAGAAGCCGCTGGAATAGCCGCCGTCGCTGCCCGTCTTGTCATCTGCCGCTGCGGCAGGGCAGGATGAGGCATGGACCCGGCGGAACCCCGCGCCCCGGCTGATTACGACCTCGCGATCGGCGATGGCTCGATGCGCCTTAAGCTGGCGGAGGCACGGCTGACGCTGAGCGACGAGGGTATCAGCTACGCGCTCGACGGTCGGGCCGGGCTGCGTCCCTACTCGCAATTGCGCTCGGTGCGGATCCAGGCCCTGAATGGCGGCACAAACAGCCCCTGGGAGGCGATGATCGAACTCGTCTTCGATCGCGGCAACCCGCTGCAGGTTCAGTCCGGCACGCCCTGGGGCGCCGACGATCCCAATCGCGATCCCGTCTTCATCGCCTTCGTCGAGGATCTGCACCGGCGCATTCCGCTGGAGGACGCCGCGCGCATCCGCTTCCTGCGCGGCGTGCCGGAGGGGCGGCACCGGGTCCTGCAGATCACGCTGGTTTTCTTTCTGATCGTCTTCGGCGGCGCAGGCGGCTTCATCCTGCTGAAGACGGCGGGTGGCAACATCCCCGTCGCTGAGATGCTGTTCCCGATGCTGGGACTGATCGGCTTCGGGATGTGGATCTGGCACTCGGTGGAGAAGAGCAAGCCGGGGACCTACAGGCCCGACAGGCTGCCGACCGACCTGTTTCCGGAACGGGACTGACCGGCAACCGCGCCGCTGCCGACCCTGTGGGTCAAGCGGCGTCCTCGCCCGGCTCTTCCGCCCTCCGCCGGAACCCCGTCGCCAGCACATAGAGCTCCGAGGAATCCGAGCGGCTTGAGGCCGGCTTGATGTTGCGCACGGTGGTGAAGTCGCGCTTCAGCCCGCCCAGCAGGGTCGCGCTGTCGCCGCCCTGGAAGAGCTTGGCGAGGAAGAAGCCGCCGGGCGCCAGCACAGAATGGGCGAACTCGAGCGCAGCTTCGGCCAGCGCGATGATCTTGATGTGGTCGGTCTTCTTGTGGCCGGTGGTGTTGGCGGCCATGTCGGACATCACACCGTCGGCCCGGCCGCCCAGGCGCTGGGTGAGGAGGGCGGGGGCCTCCTCGGCCATGAAGTCCATCTCGACCAGCTCGACGCCGGGGATGGGGTCGACCGGCAGCAGGTCGATGCCGACGATGCGGCCCTTGCCCTTGTCGAGGCCGATGCGCGCCGCCGCGATCTGGCACCAGCCGCCCGGCGCGCAGCCGAGATCGATCAGCTTCTGGCCCGGCTTCAGGAAATGGTACTTGTCGTCCATCTCCTCGATCTTGAAGGCGGCGCGGGAGCGATAGCCCAGCTCGCGGGCGCGCTTCACATAGGGGTCGTTGAGCTGGCGCTCGAGCCAGAGCTGCGACGAATGCTTGAGCTTGCCGGCCTTCTTGACCTTGACGCGCATGTCGCGCGAGCCGCCGCCGCCGGCCACACTCTTGGGGGCCTGCTTGCCGGGCACGCGCGCGCCGCCGGCCTTGGTCGCGCCGGTTTTCGCGGAGCCCGTGCCCTTGCTCCCGGCCTTGCCGCCGCCGCTCATGCCGGTGTCCGGATCGCGAAGGCAGGGCGGGGGAACAGGGTCATCTCATCTCCGGCGCCACCAGGCGCGGTCCTCATGCATCATCCTGAGCAGGATGCCCTCGCGCAGACCGCGATCGGCAATCCGCACCCGCTCGCTGGGAAAAGCGCGGCGGATGGCCTCGAAGATCGCGCAGCCGGCCAGGACGAGATCGGCACGCTCGCGGCCGATACAGGCATTGGCCGCGCGGGCTGCATAGTCCATTTCGACGAGGCGGTCGATGACGGCGAGAATATCGTCCTGCCGCATCCACAAGCCGTCGACCTCGCGACGATCATAACGGGCCAGCCCGAGATGGATGCCGGCCACTGTCGTCACCGTGCCGGAGGTGCCGAGCAGGTGGAAATTCTTGGCGCCGCGGGCGGCGGCGGCCTTCGTGGCGAAGCCTGCGAGCTCGCGGGCGCAATCCTCGACCATGGTCTCGAACAGTTCGCGGCTGACATCGACGCCGCCATAGCGCTCGGCCACAGTGACGACGCCGATCGGCAGCGAGGCCCATTCGCGGATGCGGGCGGCGGGGTCGCGCGCCTCGTTGCGGCCGCCCATCCAGACGATCTCGGTCGAGCCGCCGCCGATGTCGAAGACGATGACGCCTTCTGCCGCCGGGTCGGCCAGGGCGGCGCAGCCGGAGACGGCGAGCGTTGCCTCGGTGCGCTGGTCGATGATCTCGAGATCGAGCTCAGCCTCGGCGGCGACGCGGCGGACGAAATCCGAGCCGTTGACGGCGGCGCGGCAAGCCTCCGTCGTCACCAGCCGGGCGCGCGTCACATTGCGGTGGAGCATCTTGCCGCGACAGATCTTCAACGCCTCGACGGCGCGGTCCATCGCGGCGTCACAGAGCCGGCTGCTGGCGGCGAGCCCTTCGCCCAGCCGCACGATGCGCGAGAAGGCGTCGACGACGCGGAAGCCGTGCTGGGCCGGCCGGGCGATCAGCAGGCGGCAATTGTTGGTGCCGAGATCGAGCGCGGCATAGGTCGCGGGCGGGCTGCGCGGAAGGGCGCGCTGGTCGAGCGCTGCGGCCTCGGCCGCAAGCGCCGCAGCAGGCAGGATCGCGGTCGGCATCACCGCGTCCGGCAGGGACGGGAGCGGTGCCGTTTCGGGAGAGGCAAGCGAGGGCACGCGGAGCGCGACGCCGGGCTGCGGACGGCCGCCATGCAGAAGCGGCAGCGCCGTCGCCGCGACATTGCGTTCCTGCCGGTCCTCGACCTCCACTCCGCCCGTTCCTCCGGCTGTCGCCGCGCCGGCCGGCTCATGGCCCGGCCCTTTGGAATCAAAGCGTAACAACAGCGGGACCGCAGTGCCAAGCGGAACATTCGGTCGCGGCCCGATCGGCAGTGGAGCCAGCCCCTTGCCCTGGCGGGCGGGCATCGGCCAGTCTCCGCCGCCACGGGCCCGGCAGACGGGCCGCAGCCGCAGAAAGGGAGGCCGACCATGGCCGCCGCACGCCATCTCCTCGCGATCGACCAGGGCACGACCTCGTCGCGCGCCCTCGTCTTCGATTCGGGCCTCGGGCTCGTCGCCAGCGCGCAGCGCGAATTCGCCCAGCATTTCCCGGCCTCCGGTTGGGTCGAGCACGAGCCGGAGGACATCTGGGAGAGCGTGCTGGCGACCTGCCGCGAGGCGATCGCCCAGGCCGGGCTGTCGGCTGCCGACATCGCCGCGATCGGCATCACCAATCAGCGCGAGACGACGCTGGTCTGGGACCGGCGGACCGGCCGCGCCATCCACCGCGCCATCGTCTGGCAGGACCGCCGCACGGCGCCGGCCTGCGCCGCCCTCGTCGCCGCCGGCCATGAGGGGCTGATCGCGGCCCGCACGGGCCTGCGCATCGATCCCTATTTCTCGGCGACCAAGATCGCCTGGCTGCTCGACAATGTGCCCGGCGCCCGGCGCCGAGCGGAAGCCGGCGAACTCGCCTTCGGCACGGTCGACAGCTTCCTGCTCTGGCGCCTCACCGGCGGGGCCGTGCACGCGACGGACGCCACAAACGCCTCGCGCAGCCTGATCTTCGACATCCATCGCGGCGTCTGGGACGAGGAGTTGCTGGCGCTGTTTAACATCCCGGCCTCGCTGCTGCCGGAGGTGAAGGATTGTGCCTGCCTGTTCGGCGAGACCGACCCGGCGCTGCTGGGCGCCGCCATCCCCGTGCGCGGCATCGCCGGCGACCAGCAGGCGGCGACGATCGGCCAGGCCTGTTTCGCGCCGGGCATGGTGAAGTCGACCTATGGCACGGGCTGTTTCGCGCTGCTCAACACCGGGGACGCGCCGGTCGCCTCGCAGCACCGGCTGCTCAGCACGGTCGCCTATCAGCTGGAGGGCCGGCGGACCTATGCGCTGGAGGGCTCGATCTTCATCGCGGGTGCGGCGGTGCAATGGCTGCGCGACGGGCTCGGCCTGATCAAGGAGGCGAGCGAGACCGGCCCGCTGGCGCGCGCCGCCGATCCGGCGCAGGAGGTTTATCTGGTGCCGGCCTTCGTCGGGCTGGGCGCGCCGCATTGGGACGCCGAGGCGCGCGGCGCGATCTACGGGCTGACCCGCAATTCCGGCCCGCGCGAATTCGCCAAGGCCGCTCTTGAGAGTGTCTGCTATCAGACGCTCGACCTGATCGAGGCGATGCATGCCGACTGGGCCAAGGCGGCGGGCGGGGCCGGGCAGGGCACGCGTTCGGTGCTGCGGGTGGATGGCGGCATGGCGGCGTCCGACTGGACGATGCAGCGCCTCGCCGATCTGCTCGACCTGCCCGTGGACCGGCCGAGCCTGCGCGAGACCACCGCGCTGGGCGCGGCCTATCTCGCCGGGCTCGATGCCGGCCTGCTGCCAGAGCCCGACCGTTTTGCCGATCTCTGGCGGCTGGAGCGGCGCTTCACGCCGGGCATGGCGGCCAGCGAGCGCAACCGCAAGATCGCGGGCTGGCGCGATGCTGTCAGGCGCACGCTGAGCACGGGCTGAGCGGCAGGCGGGTCCGCGAAGGAGCGCATAGTGGCGCGACTGCGATTCGGCCCGGCCAGGCCGGGTCAGTGCGGAAGCGCGGCGAGGAGTAGCCCCCGGCCCGCAGCGGCCGCGACAGCCGCTGCAGCGCCCACAGCCGACCCGAGCGGGAACCGGCATTTCGGGGCTTGCCATTCGCCGAAGCTTTGATTAGACCCCGCGACACCAAAGGCGAGCGCGGATCGCGCCTCACGCCATTGGGGGATCGTCTAACGGTAGGACCCCAGACTCTGACTCTGGTTGTCTAGGTTCGAATCCTAGTCCCCCAGCCACTCCGGTGGCTTTCCCCATAAAATCAGCAAGTTAGCGCAGTTGGTTGGAAGCTGGCGTCCAGTTTGCCACAGGGCTGGGCACATGCGTGGGCACAACACTTTCCTCGCGCGCCACGGCGACGGCTGGCGGTTCCGGGTTCGGGTCCCCTCGAAGCTTGCGGCTTTCATCAATCGCGGCGACCTTCGATTGACACGTGGTCGAATCGATCGGCGCGAGGCTTTGCGGCGTGCTCGTCTCATGCGGGACGGCATCAGACATGCCGCTGCTCCTCATAGATCCCGCGGAAATACGTAGCGTGTCATGTGAGGCAGATAGTCCATCTCGGCTGAAGCCGGTTTCGATCCGGCTGGTTCCCGTCCCGACGCGCCAGAGGCTGGTCTTACATTGTCTCCGGCCAGCCCAGGCTCCCGGGCTGGGTCAATAGGGCTGCCAATCGGGACGCCGGGCGTCGCAGATTTCTCGACGGGTTGGAGGCCGAATGACCGTGAGGCGGTCGCTTTCCCGGGTCAGCAAGCCGAGATCTTCGAAGGCGTCGAGCCACCCCGCCATGGGCCACTCTCTCCATTTTCCGTAGAACGTTCGAGCGTTGCGACAGATGTCTTCGAAATGCTGGAGGGGCGGGTCGAAGACGCCGTGATGCTGATGATAGGCGTATGTGCCGCCGAGGAAGCACAGCTCATGGCCCGCGTCCCGACCACGGAAGGCAAAGTCGGTATCCTCGGCGCCGTAGCCGGTGAACGCCTCATCGAAACCGCCGATGCTGGTGAAAGCATTGGCGGAGATTCCGAACGCAAGGGACCAGAACAGCCCGAAATTGGGTTCGGAAGCCAGTCCGGATGGCGGGAACCGCCTGGCGGGGTGCGGCACACCTGCTGCTTTCAGCGACGCGTCCGACCAATCCTGGTGGGCCGTGTCGGCATCCGTCAGATAGAGGATCTCGGCGCAGATCAGAGCGTCCCGCTGCCTCATCGCGCCGGCCATCGTGGAAACGAGGTCCGAGCCCGGGATGCAGTCGACATCGAGGAACAGCAGCGATGGCGAACCGGCGTGGGCTGCGGCGAGGTTGCGTGCCTTTGCCAGGGGCAAGCCATCGGTGGCAAGGCGTACGAGCCTGACGGGAAAGTCTGCGACGGGCTGCGCGACCGGCACGTCGCTCATATCGACAATGACGAGTTCATGCGGCGCCATGGTGCTGCGGCGCAAGCCCTCCACGAGGTTTTGCAGGTGCGCCTCGCGGTTCTTGACCAGGGTGAGGACGCTGATCACGCCGGCCGCCGACGCCAGAGATCGAGCCGATATTCAGGCCGGCGTTCATCGATGACCGTCTCGACCGCGGATGCCATTGAGCGGCGCAAAGCCTCGACGGCGCCGTCGCCGCTCTGGGGATAGTCCGTCGCGCCGGTCCAGTGGACGAGCAGCAGATCACCGCCGAAAGCGAGCAACGCGACCAACTCGCGGGCGGCGTGCGCAAGGTCGGCATCGTCCCAGTAATAGGCGACCTCCGACAGCATGATGAGATCGAAAGAAGCTCCTGTCGGCGTGTCGCCTGGAAAATTCATGCAGGCGAAGCGGACATTGTGCTGGCCGGCGCAGCGCGCGCGCGCGCTGGCGAGCGCTGTCTCGCTGACATCGACCGCCAGCAGGTCATCGCAGTGATGCGCGAGCCGTTGGGTGAGAACCCCGTTGGCACAGCCGATCTCGAAGGCCTGTCCGTAACGGCGACCGCTCAGGGCCGCGATGCTGTGATCGTACTTGTTCTGCTCATAGCGGCTGGTCTCGAAGCCCCAGGGATCGGGGGTGCCTTTGAACATCCCCTCGAAATAGGCAGGCGGCAGGCTTCTAGGCGGGCGCATGGTGGCCCGTCCTTTGGTAAAGCAGGTCGAACGCCGGCATGCGCATCATCGCGGACGGCACGCGAAAACCTTCGCCGAATTGCGGCGTGAGCTGGCTGCGATGAGCCGCGAGCGCGGCGTTGCGCAGGCCGAGCGGCATCGGCGGCGTCCGCAGCGCCCGATAGCCTTCGCCCGGCGGCTCGGGCGCCCACACGACGTATTCGAACACGGTGACTGGACGCAGGGCGCTGGAAGCAGCGGCGCAGGCCAGCCGATAGGCCGCCATATGATCGCAATGGGGCTCATGTCGCGCGGTGACGGCCAGCGCATCGACGCGACGCTCGCGGCAGAGGGCGCTCAACCTGCGCCTTGCCCGCTCGAAGCCGTGTTCGCCTGCCGCGAAGGGCTGCGCATCGGGCCAGTCCAGGAAGAGCGGCATCGGCTGGGCGGGCCCCGCCAGCATCCTGACCGCGCGGGCAGCCTCCCGGCGACGGGCCAAGACAAGGCGCGCGCGGGATCCTGGCCCGTCATGCGGGTGCGACCCAACCCCATCGGTGAGGATCACAACGGCTACCAGGGCGCCTCGCGATGCCGCGTCGGCAATCAACGCACCGCACCCGAGCGTCTCGTCGTCGGCGTGAGGCGCCAGCACAAGCCAGCGTGCGGAGGCCATCGCACTCGAAGCGAGCGCGCGCGCAGACAAGGGCGGCGTCACCACAGCCGGTCGTCCTCGTCGAAGACATCATGGTCGAGCCAGGCGATGGCCGCCTGATCGCGCGCGTAATCCGGACCGGCCTGGCGCAGATAAAGGCTCAGATCCCGGATGATCTTGTCGATGCGCTGGCCGTCGAAAGCGCTGCGCGTGCCGACGATCCGGGCCGACAGCTCCATCACGTCGAGGGCTGCCCGCTCGACGATGCCGCGGGTCATGCGCACCAAGTTGGGAGCATCGGCGGATTCGTCGGCAGCGCGCTGGGCTGCCTCGCGCACCCAGAGATAGGCTGTCCGGGAGGCCGCGACAGCCTCGCCGAACTTGACCCGTTGCAGCGGGTCATTGCGCGCGGCCTCCGACATGGCCGACCGCGTCTCGGCGAGCAGGCCCTCGATGCCGCCCAGCTGGACCGCGAGAAAGCGCCACGCCCCGGCGGTGAAACGCGGCTCCCGGGTATAATCGCCGGGAGCGCCGAGGAGTTGCTCCTGGTTCGGCTGCATGCCCGTGAGATCATAGCTGCCGCTGCCGGTTGCCCGCATGCCGCGCACGCGCCAGCCCGAGAGGTCGGCGCGGGCTGCGATATTCGCCGGCACCATGACGAGTTGCGTCGCGTCGTCCGGGCCACGCGCGGTGATGATGGCAGCGGCCAGGCCGCCGGCCCCCGTCGCGAAGGCCTTGGCGCCGGTCAGCAGCCAGTTCTCGCCGTTGCGACTGAGGATGACGCCCGGCGGCGGCTCGGTAGCCCAGACGCCATAGAAGGCGCCATCCCTCAGCGCGGACGCCAGCGTCGCCTTCTGAGCGGTGGAGCCGAACCAGGCGAACAGCTTCAGCGCGTTGACATGGCCCTCGAAGATCCGTCCCAGGCTCAGATCAGCGCGACCGATGATCCGGAGCACGCCGAGCAGCGCCGTGTTCGTCGCCCGCTCATCGGCAAAGCTCTCTCCGCCACTTTCCGGGGGTGCGAACAGGCGATGCAGGCCGATGTTGCGCAGGATTTCGACGCTTTCCAGCGGATAGAGCGGTGCCGCATCGTACCGCGCGCCGGATTCGACCAGGCGCTGGAACACACCCAGAACGCGGGGTCGGAAATCCTGCTGCGACGGTGGCAACGCATCCCCGCTTCGCAGGCGATCACTCTGATGCACGGGGGCTACCCTCCTTTGCCGTTGCGATGAGGAAGTCGGCCGCGTGGCGCGCACCGTCGCGATCATGCAGCTGGGTCAGGACGCCGGGGTCCAAGGCTTGCGCGGCGGCGAGCAGCGCCGGCCAGTCCGACGCTTCCGGCCAGCGCTCGATCACGATGGCGGCGCCAAGCGCGGCGAGCCGACGGGCCTTCGCTGTCTGCTCGTCGAAGGGGCGTGGTTCGGGAAGGCAGATGAAGCGGCGCCCGATGGCGGTCACGGCGTTGACGAGGCCGTCTCCCGCCGCGCCGATCACAAGGCCGGCGCGTGCGATCTCGCCCTCTGCGTCGTCCGTCCAGCCGAGGATGGCGAGGTTGTCAGGGCTCGACCGCGGATGTGAAACCGGGCCGATCACGCGCCAGTTGAAACACGGCGAGGCGCGAGCCGCCGCCGCGAGTGCGTCGCCATCCCCGCCCGCGCCCCCCTTGCCGTAGACGACGAGGATGGTGTCCCGGCAGCCGGCCTCGACCGGGCGAGAGGCCGATGTCAGACCGGGGCAGAAATGCGTCTTGGAGCGCACCCATGCGGGCATGGCGGGATCGTCCAGCGCGCTGTGGAACGGCGCGAGAATCGCGCTCGCACCGCGAAACGCCTCGAGATGGGCTGTGTCATCACGCAGGCCGGCGAGACGGACATAAACAGTCGGCGTCGCGGCCAGCCGCGAGAGCATCGCCATCTCGACCGAGACATCCACCACGATGAGCGATGGGCGCTCCCGCGCGATCCAGTCCGTGATCAGGGCGGCGCGGCTGCGGATACCGTCGTGATGCGAGGGGGCATAATGCAGGGTCTGTGGCCGGTCATGCGCGTCATCGTGCCCGTCAAAGGCGAGACGTGCGGTCAGCCGGTCATCCGGAAGGTCGAGGCAGGGGACGCCCTCGGTGCGGCCGGCAAGACCTGTTCCCATCAGGGTGAACCGTCCATGGGGGGCCGCCTGCGCAATCGCCAGGGCGCGTTGGCGGTGCCCATCGCCATGATGATGGACGTAGTAGCCAATGGGTCCCGTCATCGGACACCGCCTGCGCCGGAGCCGGCGGCTGACGGAAACGCGATGTCGGCGAGCACGGCATCGTGCGGCATCGGAGGCAAGGCATGCTCGGCCGCGATGAAACGGCTCTTCGCGCAGACGGCCTGCCGCCTGTCTCGGCGCCACATCGCGCGCTCGCGCCAATGGCTGAGAGCGGGAGCCATCTCGACGGCTCCCCGCGACGCCGTATCGGCCATCCGCCTCATCATCTGCGCCATGCCGCCTGCTGCGCGGCCATCGAGGCGGGCCGACACGCGTGTCCAGACCTCGGGGGGATGGACGAGGCGTCCTCCGGCCATGACGGCAGCTTCGACGAGAGCGCGATCCTCGCCTAAGGCGATCGGGGGAACGCCGCCGGACCGTCGATACATTTCCGTGGTGATGGCGAGGCTGCCCCCCGTGTGATCGCCGTGGCGGGGTGGCGGATCCCATTCACAGGGATCGATTTCATCCTCGATCTGACGGACTGCGGCCCAATAGCGATCCCACAGCGCCCGAGCTGCGGCGACACCGAACGGGATGTCTTCGTCTTCGTCGAAGAGCAGACGGCCGCCGACGATATCCGCCCCCCGAGCGATGGCTGCTAGATTGGTGACGATCCAGTTCGCCGGCGGTCGCGCATCGGCATCGGTCGTGATCAGAACGCCGTTGGGCGACGGCAGCCTGGCTAAGCCGGCGGCCATGGCGGCCGCTCGGGCTGATCCTGCATGCGCGCGTTCGGGTGGAAACGTCGCCACGTCGAGATCGATCGCTAGCCGCTCGCGATGCCGGCTGCCCAGGGTCGCGATGATGTCGGCCGACTGATCCGTGGTGTTGTTGAGGCAGATCGCGACCTGGATCAGACCCTCGACATCCTGTGCGGCCAGCGCCTCGAGCAAGCGCGGCAGCCGCTCCTCCTCATTGCGCGCGGGGACGCAAACGCAGAAGGGCAGGGCAGGCATAGCGCCCCGATCTGTCGAACCCTCGTTAGCGACGCGCGATGCCATCGTCAGGCGAAGCCCAGCGCCGCGACACCGCGGGCGTGAACCATGGGCGCGCTGACAGGCTCGGGGTCGAATAGCCGGGTCGTCTCGGAGACCAACGTGTCCTCAGGCAGAAGCGCGCCGCCGCTGCCGGCAACGGTCGCTTTCACATCGTCGCGCGGGTCACGGGTCATGAGGCGGATCCTTGCGTCAGCAGGCCTTTCAGGCCGCAAATTTCGTTTCGGGATCCCTGGCGGACGCCCTTTCGATCAAATCGACATAGAGCGCCTCGTATTCGTCGATCATCCGGCTGGCGTCGCAGCGACGCGCGGCACTCTCCCGGCAGGCCTGCCGGTCCAGTTGCTGGGCAGCCAAGGCTGCCTTCGCCAGGGAGACCGGATCATCCGGCGTTGCGAGGACGCCGGTGGCGGCATCGAGCAGTTCAGGTATGGCGCCTCGCGCAAAGGCGGCCACGGGAACGCCGCAGGCCAGGGCTTCGGCGACGACCAGGCCATAGGGCTCTTCCCAGCACGGCGTGCACAGGAAGGTCCGTGCGCCACCGATGACGCCTGCAAGCTCAGAATGCGGAAGGTGTCCGAGGTACCTGACCCGTTCATCGAGATTCGGGGCGATCTGCCGATCGAAATAATCCTGATCGGAGATGGGGCCGGCGATCAGCAATGTCGCTCCTGCCAGATCGGCCGCTGCGATGGCGTGATCGAGGCCCTTTTCCGGAACAATCCGTCCATACCAGACCCAGTAGGGCGGGACGGCCGCGTGCGCCCTGAACGAGAAGCGGTTCAGGTCGATGCCATTCATGATGACGTGGTCGATGGGAGCGACCCGGCTCCAGGTTCGCCGGATCGACTCCGATACGGCCACGAAGGTCGCATGCGGCGCCTTGCACAGCCGCACTCCGCTTTCGAGCCAGGCGAAGGGCGGCGTGTGAAGCGTCGTCACCATCGGCATTGGCAATGCGTCAGCCATGGCAACGGGCAGATAGTGCAGCGAGTTGTTGTGGATCAGATCGAAGGCGCGATGCCTCAATCCGTTCATGAGCGACAGATAGGCGTGATGCTCCTGGAAGAAGACTTTATCGGGAGCCTCGTCACAGCCGATCTCGGTCAGCGACGTCTCATCGCAGATCGCCTCGACGCTCGCTTCCGGTTCGGATCGCGATGAAGCGAACACGGTGACATCATGACCGCGATGCTGGAGCGCGCTCTGTAACATCGAGGTGTGCATTTCCAGGCCGCCCGCGAATGGCTCCCGGATGGCATGTTTGAGATGAGCAACGATCCCGATACGCAACGTTCGCTCCGGTGCTGACGGCAAGCACCATCGCTTCACCGCTGGCCGCAGCGTCGCTCTGATCTTGTCCTGACATATGAAACCTCCGCCGGAGCGGACTGGGACGGAAACAAGTTTTGAGCGGCTTTAGTTCCCGCCGAATCTATAGCGTCGCGAGCAAAATTTTGGCTGAACCAAGGATCAGCTTGAGCAAGAATGTCATTTGTTATTGCTCGTCGATCGTTGTCTTGCCCTCCACTCGAACGGCCTGGATGGCACCCGCTCTCCGCAGGGGTAGTGAGCAGTGCCGCCTGTCATCAGGACAGCCCGGGTTCGGTGACGCGACGCTCGGGAATAGACCTCGCGGATACGATCACCGCACCTTCGGCGGACTTGAGCATCGTGATCCTGCGATCATGGAAGGAATCGAGGCTCGGGCGGTGGCCGACACTCACCAGGGTCGCTTCGTTCAGTTCCTCGCCGAAGAGTGCCAGCAGAGATGACTGGCTCGCCTCGTCCAACGCCGATGTCGCCTCGTCCATGATGATGATGTCCGGTGCCTGTACGAGCAGGCGCGCGAAGGCGATGCGTTGGCGTTCGCCGCCTGAGAGGAGGCGGTCCCACGGCGCCGTCTCGTCAAGACGGGCCGCCATATCGGCAAGTCCGCAACGCTGCATGATCGCGACGAGACGATCATCCGATGGCGGGCTCGCGGCATGCGGGTAGAGGAGAACCGTACGAAGTGTACCGATCGGCAGATAGGGTTTCTGTGGCACGAAGGCCAGCGAAAGGCCCCTCGGCATGAGGATCTGGCCGCTGCCCCAGGGCCATAAGCCGGCCAGCGCTCTGATCAGCGTGCTTTTGCCGACGCCGCTTTCTCCGGTGATGAGCACGCGCTCGCCGCGATCGATCACCAGGGATGTCGGAGAGAGCACGGGCGCCGCGTTGGCATGGCGCAGGGAGAGGTCCACGAGATGGATCGCATCGACCTCGCCATGTGAGACGCTGAGGCAAGGCTCCGGAACGGTGGCTGCCGCATCGTCGCGTTCATCCAGCGCCTGCTGCAGTTCATCGACGCGCGCGACGGACGCGAACCATTCGGCCAGGCGCAGGAAGTTATCGACGAACCAGATCAGGGCGGCCTGCACCGCCATGAACGCCGCCACGATCTGCATGACCGCCCCGAGCGTGACCTCGCCGGACACGAATTTCGGCGCTATCAGCAAGAGCGGCACGATGGGGAAGAGCGCGCTGTTGGCGTTCAGGACCAGCGCGACAACGCCCTGCTGACGCATGACCGCGAACCAGACCGACACCACGTGCCCGTAGTTTCGCATCAGCGACAGACGCTCATCGGCGTCGCCGCGGATCAATGCGATGCTTTCCGCATTTTCGCGCAGGCGCGTCATCTCCGCCCGGAAACGCGCCTCCGCCTCGTTCTTCCCGGCGATCCGCTTCACCAGCGGCCAACCCGCGAGATAGGCGGCGTAGGACGTGACGGCCGCATAGAGGATGGCCGATAGGGCCATGTAGCTGGGGATCACCACCTGGGTGCCGCCCAGCGTGAAGTTGGCCGATCCCGCCACCCGCCAGAGGATCGTCGCGAATGTCAGTGCGCTGACCGCGGCCGTGATCAGCCCGATGACGAATTCGACCACGGGCTCGACGGATAATCGGCCATCCTCGGCGATCCTGTATTCGGGCGCAGGCAGGTCGGGTGCCGAGAACTGCAGGTGGTAATAGCGCTGGCGAGAGACCCAGCGCGAGATGAGCCTGGTCGTGACGAACTCGCGCCACCGGATCTGAAGGGCGATCCGGCTGATGACAAGGGCCGACAGGACCACCGCAGCCGTGGCAACGAGCGCCGGCAGCAAGGCAACCACCGCCCAGATGGCCGGGGGATCCCGCGTTTCCAGCGCGTCGAAGAACTGACGGTTCCAGTTGTTGATCCAGACGGCGACGCTGATCTGCGCGGCCACGCATCCGGCCACCGTCGCGGTCAGGAGCCACGCCCTGAATGCGGTCTCACCCGCCCAAAACCCGCAGGCCATCGTGAAGAATCGGCGCGCGTTCGAATGGCTCGCTGGCACGGATCGACTTCCGTTTGACGCCGCCAAAATGCGGCGTTGCGGATCGGCGGGAGAGGTGACGCACCGCCTCAACGCAGCCGTATTCGATAAGTTCGACGCGAGACTGTCGCGAGCGCGCAACGCAGTGGGCGACTGAGTATTCGAGCTGCATGAAGATCGTGCACGCTGGCTCAGAAAATGTTCGCGAACTCTCAGGCCTCGGCAGGAGACCAGGGTGCAGAGATCGTGTTTCTTCGCGGGCTTAGCCGGCGAGTTCTCCCGAGAAGACCTCGCAGCCGTCCTCCCGGGCGACGGAGACCAGCATCAGCCCGGCGGCTCTTGCTCGGGTCACCGCCAGCGAGGTCGGCGCCGAGACCGAGACGAGCGCCGCAGCGCCGAGGATCGCGGTCTTTTCGACCATTTCGTAGGAAGCCCGGCTCGTGACCACGACGAACCCGTCCGCCGCTGCTTCGCCCGTGCGCAGCACCGCTCCGATCAGCTTGTCGAGGGCGTTGTGGCGGCCGACATCCTCGCGGGCCAGGCGGATGCGGCCCTCGTGATCGCACCAGACGGCGCCATGGACGGAGCGGGTGCGGGCATGCAGCGGCTGGTGGGAGCGCAGATCGCCGACGGCGCGGGCCACGGCCTCGGCGGCGATCGGCGCGTGGGCTGCGACGCTTTTCTCCGCCCGCGGCAGCTGGCTCGCATCCTCGACGCCGCAGACGCCGCAGGAGGTGCGCCCGGTCAGCCGGCGCTGCCGGCCGAGATGCTGCCGGAAGCGGCCCGGTGTGAGGTCGACATCAAGGGTGATCGCCTCCGCCTCGTCGGCGACGCGGATGCTCCGGATTTCGCTTGCCTCGGCGATGATCCCCTCGGTCAGGCTGAACCCGGTGACGAAGTCCTCGAGGTCGAGCGGCGTCGCCATCATCACCGCATAGGGCACCGAGCCGTAGCGGATGTTGACCGGCCATTCGACGGCGATCTCCGTATCGCGGGCGGTCTGCGTTTCCGCCTCGTAGCGCCAGCGCGTGCTCGCCACCGGGCGGCAGGCCGGATCGAGATGGTCTCCCGGCTGCATCATCGCGACGTCCCTCCGGTCGCCGGCTCGGCCTCGCGCGCCTCGGCGGATGCCGGAGCGAAGGCGAACCGATAGGCTGCGGCGATCAGCGTGCCGCCGAGCAGATTGCCGAGCGTTGCAGGCAGGAGGTTGCCGAGAAGGGCGCCGAGCGACAATGCGACCGGGGAGTCGGTCGTGCCGGCCTCCACCAGCCAGGCATAGGGCAGCAGGTACATGTTCGCGACGGAGTGTTCGAGGCCCGCTGCCACGAAGGCCGCCACCGGCAGCGTCAGCCCGGCGAGCTTCTGCGTCACCGTCTCGCCGGCATAGGCGCACCAGACCGCGAGGCAGACCAGTATGTTGGCCAGGATTCCGCTGGCCACGGTCGCCCCGAAGGACAGCTCCGTTTTGCGAAGCGCCATGTCGACCGCAGTGCGACCCACGGCGCCTCCCTGCGTCTCGTGCAGGCCAGCGCCGTAGACCAGCGCAGCCAGGATCAGCGAGCCCGTGAGATTGGCGATGTAGACGATAGCGAGCGCCTTCAGGGCCCGGGGCAGCGCGATGCGCCCGGCCATGACGCCTGCGAGCATCATCGTGTTGCCGGTGAACAGCTCCGCGCCCGCGATCATGACGAGGCCCAGCCCCGCTGCGAAGACGAGACCCGCCACGACCTGACCGAGCCCGTAGGGCAGGGCGTCCGCGCCGGTGAGGGCAATCGTCGAGAAGAGGCCGCCGAAGCCGATATAGACGCCGGCGAGGAGCCCGAGCACGAGCATCGCCCGCAGGGGCAGTTCGGCCTTCTGCGCCAGCGCGTCAAAGACCCGGTCCTTCAGCTCCGGCGGCGCCAGCATGGTGGGGAGCGATGCAGAGCTGTCGGCGGTGCCACTCATTCCGCGGTGACCCGGATCGGAATGGATTTCGCGGCCGGCGTCTTGCTCTCCTCGGCATATTGCCAGAGCGGCAGCAGCGCGTTGCATTCCGGAAAATAGGCGGCGCAGGTCCCGGCTGGGATGTCGTAGTCGATGACCTCAAACCCGCCCATCGAGCGTAGGATGCCGTCGTCGACAGCCGTCGTCAGCCGTGCCTTGCCCTTCTCGGCGATGCCGAAACGGATGCGGTCGTCGCGGTTCATCATCACGATCATCCGCGAGCCGCTGATGCCGCGCAGGCGGTCATCATAGCCGTAGACGGTCGTGTTGAACTGGTCGTTGGAGCGCAGCGTGATCAGCCGCAGCACGCCATGGTCAAGACCGTCGTCGAAGCTGGCGGAGAGGGCCTTCGGCACCTTGAAATGGGCCTTGCCGCTGTCGGTCTCCCAACGCCGCTCGCGCGCCGCCACCGGGCGCGGAAAGCCGCCGGGAATGTCGAGCCGCTGGTTGAAGCGTTCGAACTGGTCGGGATAGGTCGCCTCGATCGCGTCGCGCACCTTCGCATAATCGGCCACCCACGCGTCCCAGGGAACGTGGGGATTGGGTGGGAGCGTCGCCTTCGCCAGTTCGGCCACGATCGTCGGCTCGGACAGGAGCGTCGCGGCCGCCGGCTTCCACTTCCCGCGCGAAGCGTGGATGCAGGTCATCGAATCCTCGACGGTGACGATCTGGGGGCCGCCCGCCTGCTCGTCGATCTCGGAGCGGACGATCGTTGGCAGCAGATAGCTGGTCTGGCCCGTGATGAGGTGGCCGCGGTTGAGCTTGGTCGCGATCTGGACCGAGAGGTCGATCCCACCCCACTTGGCCTCCATCAGTTCGCGCTCGGGGATGGCGCGCACGAAATTGCCGCCGAGCCCGACGAAGGCCCGGATCTCGCCGGCCACGATCGCCTCGCAGGCTTCCACCGTCGCCAGACCGTCCTCGCGCGGCGGCTCGAAGCGGTACTGCTCCGCCAGCCTGTCGAGCGGCACCAACTCGGCCTTCTCGGCGATGCCGACGGTGCGCTGGCCCTGCACGTTGGAATGGCCGCGCACGGGGCAGATGCCGGCGCCGGGCTTGCCGATCTGCCCGCGCATCAGCAGCAGGTTGACCAGCATCTGCACGCTGTCGACGCCGAGCCGGTGCTGGGTCAGGCCCATGCCGTAGATCGCAATGGTCGCCGTCGCCTTGGCATAGGTCGCGGCGGCGGCTTCCATCGCGGCGCGCGGCAGGCCGGAGGCCTCGATGATCTCCTCCCAACCCGTCTCGCGCAGCTTGGCCTCGAAGGCGGGGAATTCCTGGGTGTGCTCGGCGATGAAGGCCTCGTCGAGAACCCGCGTCCGCCCGGCTGCCTTCGCCTCGTCGTCCAGTGCGAGCAGCACCTTGCCGATCCCCAGCATCGCGGCGATGTCGCCGCCGGCGCGCGGCTGATGATACTGGGTCGCGATCTGCGTCGGGGCGTTGGTGAGCATCTGCCCCGGGCGCTGCGGGTTGACGAACGCTTCCCAGCCGCGCTCGCGCAGAGGGTTGAACACGATGATCGGCACGTCGCGCTCGCGGACCTGCTGCAGCGTGTGCAGCAGCCGCGGCGAGTTTGTGCCGACATTCTGTCCGAAGGAGAGGATGCAGTCGGTCGCGGCGAAATCGTCGAGCAGCACGGTGCCGACCGGCGTGCCGATGCTTTGCGGCAGCGCCACCGAGGTCGTCTCGTGGCACATGTTCGAGCTGTCGGGCAGGTTGTTGTGCCCGTAGAGCCGCGCGAAGAGCTGGTACATGTAGGAGGTTTCGAGCGAGGCCCGGCCCGAGGCGTAGAACACGGTCGACTTCGGATCGTAGCCTTTGAGCTTCCCGCCGATGTCGGCGAAAGCCTCCGCCCAGGACACCTCGACATAACGGTCGGAGGTGCGGTCGTAGCGCATCGGATGCGTCAGCCGCCCGGCATTCTCGAGGTCGTAATCAGACCAGCCGAGCAGTTCTTTCACGCTGTGGCGGGCGAAGAATTCGGGCGTCGTGCGCCGGGTCGTCACGTCCCAGAAGGTCGCCTTTGCGCCGTTCTCGCAGAATTCGGCGCTATGGGCCTCGCGCGGCTTGGTCCAGGCGCAACTCGTGCAGGCATAGCCGCCGACCTTGTTGTGGTCCGTGAGCAGCGCCGGCGTGCTGTGGTAGGCATTTTGACCGACGACATGGAGGCCGAGCGACTTGACCGAGCCCCATCCACCGGTGGGTTGCCGATAGGGCTTGTAGCGTGCGCGACGGGCCATCCAAATCCTCCTGGCTTTTCAGGAAACCCAATCGGTGGCGGCGCGGATGGTTCCGCGCGGAGATCATCTGTCGCAAGCCGGCCCCGCCGGGAGCGGCCGCGTCAGAGGCAATGCGCCGGCAGGAGCACTGGCGCGCCGGTGACCGCCAACCCGCCGAGGCCGGCCCAGCCGCCGACCAGCCAGGCGCGCCGTAGCGCCGGTTCGGCGGCCGTGCCTCGGGCGCGCAGCGCCTGGTGGAGGGGCAGCAAGCCCAGCGCGAGGAAAGCGACCCAGAGCGGCACCAGCACCGCGTTCAGCCGCGTGAAGGGACCGATCAGGAGAGGCTCGCCCCAGCCCAGACCGCAGCCGAGGCCATGGGCGGCGTAGATCGCGTTGAAGCCCACGGCCCAGATCAGCAAGCCCGAGAGGATGCGCATCACCACCGCCATGACGCCCCCGCTGGCAGGGCTATGGCCGCGAGCGAGACGATCATCGCGAGCACGCCGTAGCGGAGCCAGAGCCGCACCACCCGCGGTTCGAGCAGGCGGGCCGGCGAGACATAGCCCTGCGCCAGCCGCCGGCGGACGAAGAGCAGCATGGCGAGTGCGATCAGACCATGCACGGCGCCATAGATCAGAAGCACCCAGACGACCGCGCCATAGGCGTGCGCCTGCGGGCTGGGCAGGCCCAGCCAGCCGAAGGCGGCGAGCGCTGTCAGGCCAACCGACAATGCGGCGCCAGCGGCGGCATAGGCGGATCGTGCCCGGTCCGGTTGTCCTGTCCTCGCCGCAGCGAGGGCGGCGTGCTCGGCCATCAGCGCGGCCAGCGCACCCGCCACAGCCAGGCTCGCGGCGAGAAGCGAGGGCTGCGCCAGGACCGGCGGCGGCCATCCCGGCCCGACGGTGGCGAGGAAGGCGTAGCCGAAGAGCAGCGAGGCGAAGAAGGTGGCGTCCGTCACCAGCGCGAAGACGCTGCCCCACCAGCCCGGCGCCTCCGGCGATTCATGATGGGGCACAGCGTGCTCGCCACGGCCGAGCGGAATGGGACCGAGATCGGACCGTGCCCCCAATCCCGCCGCCCAGCGCCATCCGAGGAGAACGAGGCCCGCCAGCGCCACCGGCGCTGCCAGGTAGAAGCCGAACAGCAGCGAGAGGAAGAAGCCCCCCGTGACGGCGGCCGTCACGATCGGCAGCCAGGAATTGCCGGGCACGATGACGATCTCGCTGATCGCGCCCGAGACGATGTCGACGCCGGTCGTCTCGCGCAGGCCATCGCGGTCTCGCCCGAGATAGCCTTCGCCCTGGGCGAGGCTGCGTGCCAGCGCATGGCGGCGGTCGAGCGGCTCGCGGCTCTCGACCTGCGGGAGGCTGGCGAGGTTGTAGCTCGGCGCCGGGATCGGCAGCGCCCATTCGAGCGTGCCCGCCCGCCAGGGATTGCGCCCCGAGCGCCAGCCGAACGCGGCGGCGAGGCCGAAATCGATGATCGCGACCGCGACACCGAAGGCCATGACGAAGGAGCCGACCGACGAGACCAGGTTCGGCCAGTCCCAGCCGAGCCCGGGTTCGTAGCTGGAAACGCGCCGCGGCATGCCCAGCAGACCCGTCAGATGCATCACCAGGAAGGTCAGGTTGAAGCCGGCGAAGATCAGCCAGAAGGCGAGCTGTCCGAGCAGCGGGTGGCTTCGGCGCGCGATCAGCCGCGGCAGCCAGTAATGCAGCCCCGCCAGCATCGGGAAGACGAAGCCGCCGATCAGGACGTAGTGCAGATGGGCCGTGACGAAGGCGGTGTCGTGGACCTGCCAGTTTAGCGGCACCATGGCCAGCATCACCCCGGTCAGCCCGCCGATCAGGAAATTGAAGAAGAATCCGGCGATGTAGAGCATCGGCAGGCGCATCTGCGGCCGCCCGGCCCACATCGTCGCCAACCAGGCGAAGAGCTGGACCACGGTGGGCACCGCCACCAGCGCCGAGGCCGCCGAGAACAGCGCCAGCGCCAGATGCGGGATGCCGGTCGCGAACATGTGGTGGACCCAGAGCCCGAAGCTGAAGAAGCCGAGCACCAGGATTGAGCCCACGACCCAGCCATAGCCGACCAGCGGATGGCGGACCATGACGGGCAGGACGGTCGAGATCACCCCGGCCGCGGGCAGGAAGATGATGTAGACTTCCGGATGGCCGAAGAGCCAGAACAGGTGCTGCCAGAGCAGGGGATGGCCGCCCCGTGCCGGATCGAAGAAGGGCCAGCCGAAGGCGCGTTCGATCTCGAGCAGGGTCGAGGCGAGGATCAGGGGCGGGAAGCCCACCACCATCATCAGCGCAGTGACCAGAATGTACCAGGCGAAGATGGGCATCCTGCCCAGCGACATGCCAGGCGCGCGCAGCTTCAGCACGGTGACCGTGATCTCGATCGAGGCGCAGACCGCCGAGATCTCGACGAAGGTGATGCCCAGCAGCCAGACATCGGCGTTGATGCCGGGCGTATAGGTCCGCGACGCCAGCGGCGTGTACATGAACCAGCCGCCGTCGGGCGCCAGCCCGAGTGCCATCGCGGTCAGCAGGATGAAGCCGCCGAAGAGATAGCACCACCAGCCGAAGGCCGAGAGGCGCGGGAAGGCCAGGTCGCGCGAGCCGAGCAGCTTCGGCAGCATGTACATCGCCAGCCCCTCGAAGAAGGGGATCGCGAACATGAACATCATCAGGCTGCCATGCATCGTGAAGATCTGGTTGTAGATCTCCGGCCCGACGAAGGCCGAGCGTGGCGTCGCGAGCTGCGCCCGGATCAGCATGCCGAGGATGCCGCCGATGGCGAAATAGATCCCTGCCGCGACCATGAAGCGGATGCCGAGATCGCTGTGATTGACGTTGGTGAGCATGCCCTTCCAGCCGCTCTGCCGCCGCCAGATCGCATCGAGTTCGCCGTGGAGCTTGAGCGCGCTCATGGGCTGGCTCCGCCGTCGAGCCTCGCCCAGGCCGCTTCGTCATGGGCGACGACGCTGAAGCCCATGACGCTGTGGCCGGTGCCGCAGAACTCGGCACAGACGCCGCCATAGCGCCCCGGCACATCCGCATGCAGCAGGATGCGGTTGCGGCTGCCGGGGATGGCGTCGATCTTGCCGCCGAGCCGCGGCACCCAGAAGCTGTGGATCACATCCGCGCTGGTGACGAAGACCTCGACGCTGCGCCCAGCCGGGATATCGAGCACGTCGGCGCGCGTGACGGAACCTCCCGCGCCCTGGCGGGTAAACTCCCAGCGCCACTGCCGGGCCTGCGCCTCGACGCGCAGGGCCGGCACCTCGCGGGCGCCGGTGATGCGCTCACCGAGGACCACCGCATAGACCGTGGCGACGCTCAGCAGGACCAGCGGAAATACCAGTCCGCCGCCGACGAGGAACAGGCGCAGCGATGGCGCGCGAACACGGCGGCGGCGCCAAGCCAGGAGGAACAGCCCGAAGATGACGACGAAGGACAGGATCGAGAGCGCGAGCAGAACGGCCATCAGGGTCAGGATGCTCTCCGCCGCCGGGCCGGCGGGATCGAGCACGGAGAGCGGGCCGGTGCAGCCCCCCGCCGCGATACCGGCTGCCGCGATGGGAGTGACGCGATGAGCCCGCCGCGCCCCGATACCGACCAGGCGCTGGATCCGCTCCATGCGGAAAAGGTTCTGAGCGACACCGACACCCGCGTCGCCGTCGCAGGCCACCCGATCCACGCGATGCTGGTCGCCTTCCCGATCTCGCTGACGATGTGCACGCTCGGCGCCGACCTGTTCTACTGGTGGACCGGGGACGTCTTCTGGACGCGCGTCGCGCTCTGGGCGATCGGCGCCGCCTTCCTGATCGGCCTGCTCGCGGGCCTGTCGGGCACCGTCGAGCTGCTGCTGGTCCCGGGCATCCGCACCCGCCCGCCGAGCTGGACGCATTTCGTGATCGCTGTCGCGCTGCTCAGCATGCTCGGCGCCAATTTCGGCTACCGGCTGGGCGGCTACGAGGAGGCAGTGCTGCCATTCGGCGTCCTGCTCTCGGTTCTGTGTGCCGGTTTCACCGGGCTGACGGGCTGGCATGGCGGGAAGCTCGTCTTCGACTACCGGCTCGGCGCCGGCGGCAGCAAAAGCTGACGGTTGAGGGGCTGCCGGAGCCAGTCCGGCATCATGGCGGCGTCGAGATGCGGCTTGGCCAGCACGGTCACGAGAATCGCGCCCATGATCGCGAGGCCAGCGCCCAGCATCAGGGCTGGCGGCACGGCAGGGCGCACATAGCCCGCCTCGCCCAGCCGGGCGACGCAATGGCCGAGATAGGTGTGCAGGACGACGAGCGCGCCGATCTGTACCAGCTTGACGAACATCCAGGGCTCGAACACCCAGCGGGCGAAGAGCAGGCTGCCGCCGGCGATCGTCGCGACGACCGCCGCGGGGCTGACGCAGAAGTTGTAGGCGAAATGCGCAAAGATCCGCATTCGCGCCGCTTCGCCGGCCCGAACGGGATTGTCTGCGCGCGCCAGCAGCAGCGGCAGCAGCAGCAGGCCGCCACACCAGAACAACAGCGCGGCGATATGCAGGAATTTGAGCCAGGCGATCATTCGAAGGCTGCCCGGTCGAGCCGGCGCGTCGCCCACAGGGCATAGCCGCCATAGACGAAGAAGGCGGGCACCCACATCAGCAGGCCGGCGAGTTGCTGGTCCTGCAGCGGATTGAGGCCCCAGAGCAGCGCGCCCGCGGCGTGGACCGGGTAGAGCGGTATCGGCGCGAGCGTGAGCAGCGCACCCAGCAGCCCCATTTGCCCAGCGCCCGCCGCGATCGCCAGCAATGCCGTTACCGGTGCAGTCCGCGCCGACGTCACGCTGCGCCAGAACCAGACGAAGCTCGCCAGCAGCAGCGCCTGCATCAGCCAGTAGAGGCCCGCGTCGCGATAGACCGCCTCATAGAGGGCGGGCCAGTGCCACAGCCACAGCACAAGGCTAGACAGGCCGAGCGGTGCCGCGACGCCGGACGGCCGAGCCGCCGGGAGCGCGACGGCCAGGAGCGGCGCGGCCAGCGCGGCCAGCACGAGATGATGCAGGCCGCGGGCAGCGAAGAGGGCGGAGGCGAGGGCGCAAAGCGGCGAGACGAAGACGACCGCCAGCACGGCGACCGCCGCGAGCCCGGCCCGGCGACGCGGGCCCGGCAGCCTCAGTGCAGCCGCGGCGGCCAGCGTCAGCACCATCAGAAGGGGAGGATCGACATTCCAGGTGGCGGCGAGATCGGCGGGAGCGGGCGGCAGCCCGCAATAGGGAACGACACTTCCGACCGACACCCGTACCACCTCCCCGGACCGTGCGACCCCGGCCAGGGAGTGGGGTCACCTGAAAGGGATACGCGAAGCGCCGCGTGAGGTTCCCTCGGCGCGTACCTCCGACCGGCTGCCTGATCCAGCCTGCCCACGCCGACGTAAGCGAGCCAAGCTGGAGTAGTGATCTATGGGCGAACATTGGGCCGTCATCGGCGCCGGAATGGCGGGGCTCGCCGCCGCGCGCCGGCTGAATGCCGCCGGCCTGGCGGTGACGGTGTTCGAAAAGAGCCGCGGCCTGGGCGGGCGCATGGCGACCCGGAGGGCCGGAGGCTTCCGGTTCGATCACGGGGCGCAATATTTCACCGCCCGCGGCGAGCGGTTTCTGTCGCTCGTCGAGACCCTGTCGGCCGAGGGGCTCGTCGGGCGCTGGGGCGAGGACCATGTCGGCATGCCCGGCATGAGCGCGCCGGCCCGCGTATTGGCCCCGCAAGCGACGGTCGTGGGCGAGTGCACCGTCTCGTCGCTGACAGGCGGAGCCCATGGCTGGAGCGTCTCGACGGCCGACGGGCCGGCTGCGACCGAGGGCAACGGCACGTTCGCCGGCGTCATCGTTGCGGTGCCGGCACCGCAAGCCGCGCCGCTGCTGGCGTCGGCGGGCTGCAGCTGGGACGGTGCGGCGCGTGCGACCTACGCACCCTGCTGGGCGCTGATGCTCGGCTTTCCGGCGCGCACCACGCTTTCGCAGGACCGGCTTCGTCCGGGGGATGCGGCGATCGCCTGGATCGCCCGCGACAGCTCCAAGCCCGGCCGCGACGCGAGCGGCGACGCCATCGTCGTTCATGCCACGCCGGCCTGGTCGCGCGAGCATCTGGAGGAGACGCCGGAGCAGGCCGCCGCGGCACTGCTGGCCCGCTTCCGCGAACTCACCGGTGAAACGGCCGAGCCGGGTTTTGCGGCGGCGCATCGCTGGCGCTATGCGCTGGTCGAGCAGCCGGCGGGAGCGCCGTTCTTCTGGGACCCGGCCGCCCGTCTCGGCGCCTGCGGCGACTGGTGCATTGGGCCGCGTGTGGAAGCGGCGTTCGACAGCGGCGACAGCCTCGCCGGCGCCATCCTGGGTTCGAACCCGGCGCGCTGAGGAAGGGCGGGCCCGCGATCGCGGGCTGCCCCGCCTGCGCTGGGCCTGTGACCAACCGGCCTGCGAGTTTTTGGCGTAGCGGTCCGTCTCCAAGACCGCAGCAAGCGACGATCAGGCGGGCGGGAGGATCAGCCAACCCAGCAGCAGCAGCGCAACGAGGACGGCAAAGCCGGCATCGATCCGGCGTTCGTGCCGGCCCGGCGGCAGCGCGTCGGCGATCTCGCGCGGGGAGGTGTCCTCGCTCCAGCGGGCAGCGCGTTCGATCAATCCGGCCTCCCCATCATCGCCGTTCATCCTCGGGCGCTCATGCCTGTACTCATGCGGGCCGGTTGCCTGCCGGAGCGGCTGCGGCTCTCGCCTGGCGACGGGCTTCGAGGATGTTGCCGTCGCGCCGGTAGCCGCGCTGATAGGTGGAGGGCAGATGCGTCTTGGCGCCGAGCCACTGAGCCACGCTCTGGCGCGACGCGCTGGTGTCGGGCAGTTCGATCTCGTCGAAGCCGCAGGCGAGCGCATAGGCGAACTGGTCGGGAATGAGCGGGCCGGAGGCGCGGAGCGTTCTGGAAAATCCCTCGCGACGCAGCGCTCTGGCGATGCTGTAGCCGCGCCCGTCGGAAAAGCTCGGAAAGGCAATGACGATCAGGGCGAGCCGGTCCAGATGCGGCGCCAGCTCGGACGCCGTTACCGTATTGGGGATGAAGACGCCGAGCGGTTGCCCAGCCGGCGTCGTGGCGAGCGCCTCCGGCAGCGCAGCGAAGTCGACCAGGGTTCGCCCGCCTTGAGCTGCTGCGGCATCCGCGCTGCGGGTCCATTCGTCGCTGCGCGCCCCGTCGCGATCAAGCAGCAGCATCGAACAGCTCCCGGAAGGCGGATTTGAACGGCGCTAGGCCAATGCGGCGAACGGTCTCGATGAAGCGCTCGCCATCCCGGCGCTCGCGCTCATAGACGCCGACGATGGCCTCGATGGCGTCGGGCACGGCCTCGGCGGCCAGGCCGGGGCCGAGGATCTCGCCGATCGCGGCGTTCTCGGTGGCGTCTCCGCCCAGCGTGATCTGGTAGGATTCGATGCCGCGCTTCTCGAGGCCGAGAATGCCGATATGGCCGACATGGTGATGGCCGCAGGCGTTGATGCAGCCCGAGATCTTGATGTTGAGCTCGCCGATGGCGGCCTGGCGCTGCTGATCGGCGAAGCGCTGCTGGATCGCCTGGGCGATCGGGATCGAGCGTGCCGTCGCGAGCGCGCAGTAATCGAGGCCCGGGCAGGCGATGATGTCGGTGATCAGGCCGAGATTGGCGGTGGCGAGCCCGGCCGGGCCCAGCGCCTGCCAGATCGCGAAAAGCTCGTCCTGGCGGACATGCGGCAGGACGAGGTTCTGCGCATGGGTGACGCGCAGCTCGTCGAAGGAATAGCGCTCGGCGAGATCGGCGACGAGGCGCATCTGCTGCGAGGTCGCATCGCCCGGCGCCAGCCCGATCGGCTTCAGCGAGACGGTGACCGCGACATAGCCCGGGGCCCGATGCGGCGTCGTGTTGGTCTCGACCCAGCGCGCAAAGTTGGGGTCGCGCGCCGTTGCGGCGGCGAGGGCCGCGCTCTCGGCCGGGAGGGCCTCATAGGGCGGCGGCGCGAAATAGGCGGCGATCCGCGCCACCTCCTCGGGATCGGCATTGATCGCGGGGCCGTCCAGCCGGGCGAATTCGGCATCGACGCGGCGCGTAAACTCCTCGGTGCCGATCTCGTGGACGAGGATCTTGACCCGAGCCTTGTACTTGTTGTCCCGCCGGCCTTCGAGATTGTAGACCCGCATCACCGCCTCGAGATAGGCGAGCAGATCGGCCTTCGGCAGGAAGTCGCGCACCACCTTGCCGATCATCGGCGTGCGGCCGAGACCGCCGCCGACGCTGATCTCGTAGCCGGTCTCGCCCGTCGCGGGATGCCTGAGGATGCGGATGCCGATGTCGTGCGCCTTGATCACGGCGCGGTCGTCCTGCGCGCCGGTGACCGCGATCTTGAACTTGCGCGGCAGGTAGCTGAACTCGGGATGGGCGGTGGACCATTGCCGGATCAGCTCGCAGACGGGCCGCGGATCCTCGATCTCGTCCTGGGCCACGCCGGCAAAATGGTCGGCCGTGACGTTGCGGATGCAGTTGCCTGAGGTCTGGATGCAATGCATCTCGACATCGGCCAGCAGATCCAGGATCGCCGGCACGTCGCGCAGCTTCGGCCAGTTGAACTGCAGGTTCTGGCGCGTGGTGAAATGGCCATAGCCGCGGTCATAGCGCTCGCCGATATAGGCCAGCTGGCGCATCTGGCGCGAGGACAGCGTGCCATAGGGAATGGCGATCCGCAGCATATAGGCGTGGAGCTGGAGATAGACGCCGTTCTTCAGCCGCAGCGGCTTGAACTCGTCCTCGGTCAGCGAACCGTCGAGCCGGCGCGAGACCTGGTCGCGGAACTGGGCCACGCGGTCGCGCACGAAGCGCGCATCGAACTCGTCGTAACGGTACATCGCTCAGGCGCTCCGCGGGCTGGCGATGCCTTCGCCGGCCTGCTTGCCGAGATCGGGGCGGTTGCTGGGGCCGAGCGTCTTGAAGCGCTCGCGAAAATGGCGCGGCACGGGCCGGCCCACCGTCACATCGACATCGACCAGATAGGCGTCGACGACGCGCTGGCCCGCCAGCTCCGCCTCGGCGAAGGCCTCGAGCCGCAGTGCAGCGGCATCGTCGCCGGCGACGAATGCGAGTACCGGGTCGCGCGTCCAGTGCAGACCGTCGTTATCGCCCGCCATGGCGAAGACCACGTCCCCGTCGAGCAGGTCGTTGGCGAGCAGGATGGCCGGGAGGGGCGGGCGCCTGGCGGCAAGGCTCATGACCGGGCCTCCGGCCCCTGTTCGCCAGCTTCGTTCGCGATGTCGATGGGTGGGCTCACGTCGCTGCCATCCGTTCTGTATTCAGAACGCGAGTCTAGGCGAAGCCCCCTGACGCTTCAATTCACGTGCAGGGGACGGTTATTTCATATTCCGCGCGAGATGGAGTGAAATGAACTCTGCGCTGCAGCCGGTCGTGCCGCGCTTCAGGCCCGCGCGAAGGCGTTCGCCTGGGTGATCTTGACCCGCACGCGCTCGCCGATCGCCGGCGCGACCTGGCTGGTGAGGTCGAGATCGAGCCGCTTCGCCAGCCCGGCCACGGCGATCTCGGCCCGCCGCAGCGCGCCGGTGCGGCGCACCTGCTCAACGACGCCGGGGATGGAAAGGGGCGCCTCGTCGACGATCTTGAGGTGATGAGGGCGCACATAAAGCGAGGCCGGCCCGCCCTGGTTCTGCGACAGCCCGCCCAGAACCGGCCTGTCGTCGAGGAAGGCCTGGCTGCCGACGATGCGGACATCGAGGCGGTTCGCCTCGCCGAGGAACTCGCAGACGAAGGGCGAGGCCGGGTGGTCGTAGACGTCGTCGGGCGTACCGACCTGCTCGAGCCGCCCCTCGTGCAGAATTGCGACGCGATCGGCCAGTTCCAGCGCCTCCTCCTGGTCATGGGTGACAAAGAGGGTGGTGTGGCCGGTGCGGCCATGGAGTTCGCGCAGCCAGGCGCGCAGATCCTTGCGGATGCGGGCATCGAGCGCGCCGAAGGGCTCGTCCAGCAAAAGCACCTGCGGCTCGATGGCGAGCGCCCGGGCGAGCGCCACGCGCTGGCGCTGCCCGCCCGAGAGCTGGCTCGGATAGCGCCTCTCCAGCCCCGGCAGCTGCACGAGGTCGAGCAAATCCTTCACGCGGCGGGTGATCTCGGCATTGCTCGGGCGCTCGGCGCGTGGCCGCGAGCGCAGGCCAAAGGCGATGTTCTCGGCCACCGTCATGGTCTTGAACAGTGCGTAGTGCTGGAAGACGAAGCCAATCCGGCGGTCCCGCAGCGAGAGGTCACGCGTATCGGTCTCGCCGAAGAGGACGCGGCCGCCATCGGCCTGTTCGAGCCCGGCGATCAGCCGCAGCAGCGTGGTCTTGCCGGAGCCGGAGGGGCCGAGCAGGGCGACGAGCTCCCCCGGCTGGATGTCGAGGGAGACATTTCGCAGGGCCTGGAACCCGAGAAAGCGCTTGTCGATGGCTTCGATGGTGACGGCGACGGTCATGGGCGTTGCTCGCGGTCAGTGCCGGCGCGCGGCGGCGATCGCATCGCCAAAGCGCCATTCCAGAATGGTCTTGAGGACGAGCGTGACCAGGGCCAGGCCCGCCAGCAGCGAGGCGACCGAAAAGGCGGCGGCGCTCATATACTCGTTGTAGAGAATCTCGACATGCAGCGGCATGGTGTTGGTCAGCCCGCGGATCTTGCCGGAGACCACCGCCACCGCGCCGAATTCGCCCATCGCCCGCGCGTTGCAGAGCAGCACGCCGTAAAGCAGGCTCCATTTCACGTTGGGCAGTGTGATCGAAAAGAAGACGCGCCAGGGCGAGGCGCCAAGCGTCAGCGCGGCCTCCTCGTCGGAGGAGCCCAGTGCCTGCATGTGCGGGATAAGTTCGCGTGCCACGAAGGGGAAGGTGACGAAAACGGTCGCCAGCACGAGCCCCGGCAAGGCGAAGATGATCTCGATGCCGTTCGCCTTCAGGAACGGGCCGAGATAGCCCTGCGCGCCGAAGAGCAGCACATAGACCAGCCCCGAGATCACCGGCGAGACCGAGAAGGGCAGGTCGATCAGGCTGATCAGCAGGCTCTTGCCGCGGAACTCGAACTTCGCGATCGCCCAGGCCGCGGCGAGGCCGACGACGATGTTGAACGGCACGGCGATGGCGGCGACAAGCAGCGTGAGGCGGATCGCGGAGACCGCGTCGGGCTCGGAGATCGCCGCCCGCCAGGCCGCCCAGCCCCGCGCGCCGGCCTCGACGAAGACGGTCAACAGCGGCAGCAGCAGGAAGAGCAGCAGGAAGGCGAGCGACACGCCGATCAGCAGCGACTGCACCCAGGGGCTCTCGCCGCCGATGCGCTGCCGGTTCTGCGCGGGAGCGGGTGTGGGGGATGAGGGGGCGAGGGCCGCCCGTGGCAGGGTCGCGTCAAACATCGCCGAGGATCCGCCGGGTCCGCGCCTGCACCAGATTGACCAGCAGGATCAGCGCGAAGGAGAGAAGCAGCATCAGTGTCGCGATAACGGCGGCACCCGCATAGTCGAACTGCTCGAGCTTGATCACGATCAGCAGCGGCGCGATCTCGGAGACCATCGGGACGTTGCCGGCGATGAAGATCACCGAGCCGTATTCGCCAACCGCCCGGGCGAAGGCGAGGACGAAGCCCGTCAGCAGGGCCGGCAGGACCGGCGGCAGCACCACCCGCAGGATCGTCCTCAACCGGCTGGCGCCGAGCAGGGCCGCCGCCTCCTCGATGTCGCCCTGGCTTTCCTCCAGCACCGGCTGGACCGTGCGCACCACGAAGGGTAGGCCGATGAAGATCAGGGCGACCATCACGCCGAGTGGGGTATAGGCGATCCTGATGTCGTAGGGCGCCAGCAGCGCGCCGACCCAGCCATTGGGCGCGTAGATCGCGGCGAGCGCGATGCCGGCCACGGCGGTCGGAAGGGCGAAGGGCAGATCGACCGCCGCATCGATCAGCCGGCGGCCGGGAAAATCGTAGCGCACCAGCACCCAGGCCAGGATCAGGCCGAAAAAGGCGTTGATGGAGGCTGCGAAGAGTGCGCCGAGGAAGGAGAGCCGCAGTGCCGCCAGCGTCCGCGGCGAGGTTGCGATCGCCCAGATCTCGGCGGGTCCCGCACTCGCTGCCTTCACGAACAGGGCAGCGAGCGGGATCAGGACGATCAGCGACAGACTGGCGAGGGTGATGCCGAGCGAGATGCCAAGCCCCGGCAGGACGCTCGGCTTATACCAGCCCGATGCGGCAACACCCCGCGCCATCGCTCAGCGCGCCGGCTTGTAGAGCTGGTCGAAGGTGCCGCCATCGCCGAAATGGGTGGGCTGCGCCTTGGCCCAGCCGCCAAAGACGGCGTCGATGGTGACGAGGTCGACCTTCGGGAAGTTCGCGATGTCCTTCGGATCGGCGGCCTCGGGATTGCGCGGGCGGTAGAAGTTCTTGGCTATGATCGCCTGGGCCTTCGGCGTGTAGAGGAAGTCGAGATAGGCCTGCGCCTCGGCCCGCGTGCCCTTGGCGTCGACATTGGCGTCCACGACCGCCACGGGCGGCTCGGCCAGGATCGACAGGCTGGGCACGACGATGTCGAACTTGTCCGCGCCGAATTCCTTCAGCGCCAGAAAGGCCTCGTTCTCCCAGGAGAGGAAGACGTCGCCGATGCCGCGCTGGGTGAAGGTCGTGGTGGCGCCGCGCGCGCCGGTGTCGAGCACCGGGACATTGGCGAGAAGCTTGCCGATATACTCGCGGACCTTCGCCTCGTCCTTGTTGAAGGCCTTCTCGGCATAGGCCCAGGCGGCGAGGTAGTTCCAGCGCGCCCCGCCGGATGTCTTTGGGTTAGGGGTGATGACCTGGACGCCCGGCTTCACCAGATCGGGCCAGTCCCTGACGCCCTTTGGATTGCCCTTGCGGACGAGGAACACGATCGTCGAGGTGTAGGGCGAGGAATTCTGCGGCAGCCGCGACTGCCAGTTCTCCGGCAGTTTCTTCGAGCGCTGCGCCACCGCGTCGATGTCGCCTGCCAGCGCCAGCGTCAGCACGTCGGCGTTGAGGCCGTCGATTACGGTGCGGGCCTGCGCGCCCGAGCCGCCATGCGACTGGCGGATCGTGCTGATCTTCTTCGCATTCCTCGCGTTCCACTCCGCGATGAAGGCGGCGTTGATTTCGCGATAGAGTTCACGGGTCGGGTCGTAGGAGACGTTCAGAAGCTCGGTCTGGGCGCGCGCTCCGGCGACAACCCCAAAGCACAGCGAGAAGGCTCCCAGGGCCAGTCCCGCATGAAGCAGACGGCGGAAGGTCGGACTCGTCATCATGCTCTCCGTCATTGCTCGACAGCCCCGGAGGGCGTTCTTTTTACAGAACAAAGCGTATGCTGACAGCGGTCTTGCAACAACAGTTTCGGGCAGCACTGTGTTTTAAAGTTGGTCGCTCTGGGAGAAGGACCTTGCTGCGGCGCCGGGGTCAGATCCCGTCGCCGAGAAGATTCTCCTCGGGCCCGCTGCGCTTCGCCAGCCTGCGCCGCCAGACCCGCCCGCCGAGGCTGCGGCCCGCGATGACCGCAAGCGGCCGCAGAACGAGGTCGGCGCCCGCGACCAGCGCGGCCGCCGCGATGCTTCTGGTCCAGGCGAGGACGAGGCCGGCGAGCAGGACGGTCCCGGCGAGATGTCCCGCGAGCAGGCCGGCGCGCTCGCTGCGGCGAAGGGTACCCGGCTCGCCCGCCCAGGCGGCGAGGCGGGCTCGGAGTTTTGCCCGCGCCCCGCGCGTGTTCGCGGTCTTGCCGGCGGCTTGCACCTCCCGACTCTCGCCGACGAAGCCGAAGGCCACCGTCTCGCGGCTGATGGGGTCGATCAGGATAAAGCCGCCAAGCACGAGGCTCTCCGCATAGGGCAGGGTCCCGATCGGCTGGTCGAGATCGAGCGTCACTGTGCCGATGTCGTTCATCGCCAGGGTGGCGGCCGGGACCTCGGCATAGCTCGCGACATCGATGCGGTGGTGCAGTCGGTCGATCACGGCGCCGCATTGCGTGCTGGCGAGCTTGAGCTGGTAGCGCCGCCCGGGCGCCATTGGCGTCTCGGCGGTCCAGAGCAGCCGCGCCGCAAGGGTTTGCGAAAGCGGGGGCGGATCGTTGCTGTGGACGATCAGGTCGCCGCGCGAGACATCGACCTCGTCGGCGAGTGTCACCGTCAGCGCCTGCCCCGCCTGCGCATGGCGGGCCTCGCCGGCCGGCGTCAGGATCCGCGCGACGGTGGTTTGCCGTCCGGAGGGGAGGATCGTGACGTCATCGCCGGCCGTCAGTTCGCCATGGGCGAGGTTGCCGGAATAGCCGCGGAACTCGGAATCCGGGCGGTTGACCCATTGCACGGGCAAAACCGCACCGCGATGCTCCCGGGCCGGCGCCTCGACGGCTACGTTTTCGAGATGCGCGAGCAGCGGCGGTCCGTCATACCAGCCGAGGGCTGGCGAGGGCGCGGCGACATTGTCCCCATCGCGGGCCGACAGCGGGATGACAGTGATGTCGGCAAAACCGAGCCCGGCCGCCATCGTTCGGTAGTCGGCGGCGATGCGCTCGAAGACGGTGCGGTCATAGCCGACCAGATCCATCTTGTTCACGGCCACCACGACGTGGCGGACGCCGACCAGCGAGACGATGAAGGAATGGCGCCGTGTCTGCGGCAGCAGGCCGAGCCTGGCATCGACGAGAATGATGGCGAGATCGGCCGTGGAGGCACCGGTGGCCATGTTGCGGGTGTACTGCTCGTGGCCCGGCGTGTCGGCAACGATGAAGGACCGGCGCGGTGTCGCGAAATAGCGATAGGCGACGTCGATCGTGATGCCCTGTTCGCGCTCGGCCGAGAGCCCGTCGACCAGCAGGGCGAGATCGAGCGAGGCGCCCTGCGTGCCGAACTTGCGGGAATCGCGCTGCAGCGCGCCGAGTTGGTCCTCGAAGACGGCGCCGGTCTCGAACAGAATGCGCCCGATCAGGGTCGACTTTCCGTCGTCGACCGAGCCGCAGGTGATGAAGCGCAGGAGCGAACGCGGCTGCAGGCTGTCGTCATTGGCCGGACCGTCGCCCGGCGGCGTCTCGCACAGGCCGCGCCGGGCCGTGAGGGCGCTCATCAGAAGTACCCTTCCTGCTTCTTCTGCTCCATCGAGCCGCTGCCGTCATGGTCGATGATCCGGCCCTGGCGCTCGGAGCTCTGCGACGTCCGCATCTCGGCGATGATGTCGGTCAGGGTGGTGGCGTCGCTCTCGATCGCGCCCGTCAGCGGGTAGCAGCCCAGGGTGCGGAAGCGCGCCATGCGGGTCTCGACGCTTTCTCCGGGCAGCAGCGGGAGGCGCTCGTCGTCGCGCATGATCCAGGCGTCGCCTCGGCGCAGAACGGGGCGCGGGGCGGCGAAATAGAGCGGGACGACCGGGATGGCTTCCAGTGCGACGTAGTCCCAGACGTCGCTCTCGGTCCAGTTCGACAGCGGAAACACGCGGAAGCTCTCGCCGGGCTTCTTGGCGGTGTTGAACAGCGACCAGGGCTCCGGGCGCTGGTTCTTCGGGTCCCAGCGGTGGCCGGGACTGCGCAGCGAGAAGACCCTCTCCTTGGCGCGGGTCTTCTCCTCGTCGCGGCGAGCGCCACCGAAGGCGGCATCGAAGCCGTGCCTGTCGAGGGCCTGCTTCAGCGCTTGCGTCTTCATCACGTCGGTGTGGATGCGGGAGCCCGAGCTGATCGGGTCGATGCCCGCCTTCAGCCCGTCCTCGTTGACATGGACGATCAGTTCGAGCCCGAGCCTGCGCGCGGTTTCGTCGCGAAAGGTGATCATCTCGCGGAACTTCCAGGTCGTATCGACATGGAGCAGCGGGAAGGGCGGCTTGCCGGGATGGAAGGCCTTCATCGCCAGATGCAGCAGGACGGCGGAATCCTTGCCGATCGAATAGAGCAGCACCGGGTTCTCGCAGGTCGCCACGACCTCGCGCAGGATGAAGATGGCCTCCGCCTCGAGCTTCTGGAGATGGCTGAGCGCGTTCACGAGCGAGCCTCCGCGGTGGCGGCGCGCACCAGCCGGCCGTCGGCGCCGACATGCAGCCCGCACTCCTTCGCCGCATCCTGCTCCCACCACCAGCGGCCGGCCCGCTCCGGCTCGCCCGGCGCGATCGCCCGCGTACAGGGCGCGCAGCCGATCGAGACGAAGCCGCGGGCATGCAGCGGGTTCAGCGGCACGCCGAGCGCCTGCGCCGCCGCCAGCACCTCCTCGCGGCCAAAGTCGTGCAGCGGGTTGATCTTGGTCAGGCCGCGTTGCGGATCGGGCTCGAACAGCGCGACCGCGGCGCGTGCCTGCGACTGGTCGGCCCGCAGCCCGGTGATCCAGCCGGAAGCGCCGGCCAGCGCCCGGTCGAGCGGCACGAGCTTGCGCAACTGGCAGCAGCGCTTGCGGGCCTCGGGCGAAGCCCGGAATCCGTTGATGCCCTGTTCGGCGACCAGTTCCTCGACCGCTTGCGCATCGGGCAGGAAGGCCTGGATGACGATCCCGTAACGCCGCTCGGTCTCGGCCCAGAGTTCGTGGACCTCAGGAAACAGGCGCCCCGTCTCCAGCGTGGCGAAGGCGACCTCGTGGGCCAGCCCTGCCTCGACGATGAGATGCGTCAGAAGCTGGTCCTCGAGACCGAAGCTGGTCGTGAAGACGAGCCGTCCGGCGATCTCCGCCCGGGCCCTCGCCAGACGGGACAGGACGCGCTGCGCCTCGTTCCCGGGCGCAGGGCCGGCGGCTGGGTGAGACGAGGGGGCCGGCTGGGCCATGCGACTGATCCGCCGGCCAAACCGGCGCCCTGGAGTGGCTGGGACTGCGGGATGGGAAGGGCGCGTCTGCGTAGCCCAGTTCTCAGGAAAAACGGCGGATTTTTGGCCCTGAATGGCTGCCTTCTTCTCCTGAATCCCCGTCTTTGGGTCAATGAAACCGCTTTTCGAACTTTGCTGGCTTTGGGGAACATCTCTCTCCGGGACGCGCCATCGGCAGGCCATCCCGGTCGATCACCCTCAGGCGAGCCAGCCGAGCCTGCGGTCGAGCCCAGAACGCCATCAGGCGGCCCGCGAAGCGCCCCGACGTGCGTCGAGCTTGCCGGCCCGATCTCGCCCGCCGCGAGCGCGGCAGCGAAGTCAGCGATGGCGCAGCCGGAGATGAACAGGGCAATCGGGTCAGCCGTGCGTCGCGGATCGGCGGCGCAATCCCGGAAGCTGTCGAGCCCCGTCTGACGAACTCGTGTGCGGGCTGTCCCCGGAACCGAATGAACCAGCCGCCGCTTCGGCCGTTCTCCCTCGCAACGCGGCAGGCCCGGACGGGGCACTGCTGCTGCTTGCCGAGAAACCCGGCCGAGATTGGAGACTGATATGCCAACGCCCGGAGACCTGAGTTTGAACAGGCGCGACCTTATGGTGGTGGCCGGTGCCTGCGCTGCCATGCCGACCGTGTCGGGACCGGCGCGGGCCCAACCTGCGCCCCGGGGAGAGCCGGTGACGGCGTCCGTGTCCCTTCGCGTGAACGGCGAGAGCCGGTCGCTCGCCATCGACACGCGCACCACGCTGCTCGACCTGCTGCGGGAACAGCTCAAGCTGACCGGCACCAAAGAAGGGCTGCGACCATGGCCAGTGCGGTGCCTGCACGGTGATCGTCGACGGGCAGCGGATCAATTCCTGCCTGACCCTGGCGATCATGAACCAGGGGGCCGAGGTCACCACGATCGAGGGGCTCGGCGGTGCCGACGCGCTGCATCCGATGCAGGCCGCCTTCATCAAGCATGACGGCTTCCAGTGCGGCTATTGCACGCCCGGGCAGATCTGCTCCAGCGTTGCCGTGCTCGACGAGATCAAGGCCGGGATGCCGAGCCATGTCACCGCCGACCTGAATGCGGCCGCTGCGGTGACGGATGCCGAAATTCGCGAGCGCATGAGCGGCAACATCTGCCGCTGCGGCGCCTATTCCAACATCATCGAGGCCATGACCGAAGTGGCGGGGAGGCGGGCATGAGGGCCTTCAGTTACGAAAAGGCGACGTCGCCGGCCGAGGCTGCGACCGCAGCCGCCCGGAACCCCGACGCGCGCTTCATCGCCGGCGGCACCAATCTGCTCGATCTGATGAAGCTTCAGATCGAGACGCCGGCCCATCTGATCGACGTCAACGGGCTCGGCCTCGACACCATCGAGCCGACACCGGAGGGCGGGCTGCGGATCGGCGCGATGGTGCGCAACACCGCGCTGGCGGCCGATGAGCGGGTCAGGCGCGATTACGGCGTGCTGTCGCGGGCGTTGCTGGCCGGTGCCTCGGGCCAATTGCGCAACCGCGCGACGACGGCCGGCAATCTGCTGCAGCGGACGCGCTGCCCCTATTTCTACGATACGGCCCAACCCTGCAACAAGCGCGAGCCCGGCAGCGGCTGCTCGGCGATTGGCGGGTTCACGCGCCAGCTCGGCATCGTCGGGACCAGCGAGGCCTGCATCGCGACGCATCCCTCCGACATGGCCGTCGCCATGCGGGTGCTCGACGCGCAGGTCGAGACGGTGAAGCCGGATCGCTCGACGCGCTTTGTTCCGGTCGCCGATCTGCATCGCCTGCCGGGCAACACGCCGCATGTCGAGACGGTGCTGGAGCCGGGCGAACTGATCACCGCCGTCACCCTGCCGAAGCCCGTCGGCGGCGCGCAGATCTACCGGAAGGTGCGCGACAGGGCCTCCTATGCCTTCGCGCTGATCTCGGTCGCGGCCATCGTGCAACGCGACGGCACCGGACGGGTCGCGGTCGGCGGCGTTGCGCCCAAGCCCTGGTGCGTGGAGGCGGCGGAGACCGAACTGCCGCGTGGCGCGAAGGCAGCCACCGCGGCCCTGCTCGCCGACGCGAAGCCGACCCATGAGAATGCATTCAAGCTGCCGCTGGTCGAGCGCACGCTCGCCGCGGTGCTGACCCAGGCGAGGGGCTGAAGCCATGAAATTCGACAAGCCCGCTACCGACAACCCGATCGACCGGCTGAAGGTCGTCGGGCATCCCCATGACCGCATCGACGGGACCCGGAAGGTCACCGGGACGGCGCGCTATGCCTATGAGCAGCATGATGTCGTGCCGAACCAGGCCTATGGCCATGTGGTCGGCGCCGGCATCGCCAAGGGCCGGATCACCGCCATCGACACGGAGGCCGCGCGCCGGGCGCCGGGCGTGATCGCCGTGCTGACGGCCAAGGAGGCCGGCACGCTGAAGAAGGGCAAGCGCAACACCGCGCCGCTGCTCGCCGGGCCCGAGGTCGCCCATTACCACCAGGCCGTGGCGCTCGTCGTTGCCGAGAGCTTCGAGCTGGCGCGCGCGGCTGGTGCTCTGATCAAGGTGGACTACAAGGCCGCCCAGGGCGCCTTCGACCTCAAGGCGGCGAAGGACGGGGCCGCCAAGCCCGAGGGCGATGATCCCAGCCTCGACGACACGCAGGTCGGCGATTTCTCGGGCGCGTTCGCGCAGGCGCCGGTCAAGCTCGACGAGACCTATACGACGCCCGATGAGAGCCACGCGATGATGGAGCCGCATGCCACGCTCGCGGCCTGGGAGGGCGAGCGGCTGACGCTCTGGACCTCCAACCAGATGGTCGCCTGGGGTGTGACCGACATGGCGACCACCCTCGGCATCCCCGAGGACCATATCCGCATCGTCTCGCCCTTCATCGGCGGCGGGTTCGGCGGCAAGCTCTTCCTGCGGTCCGACGTGCTGCTGGCGGCGCTCGGCGCGCGCCTGGCGAAGCGGCCGGTCAAGGTCGCGCTGTCGCGCCCGCTGATGATCAACAACACGACGCACCGCCCGGCGACGATCCAGCGCATCCGCATCGGCGCGACGCGGGACGGCAAGATCACCGCGATCGGCCATGAGAGCTGGTCCGGCGATCAGCCGGGTGGCGGGCCCGAGGTCGCGGTGCAGCAGACCCGCCTGCTCTATGCGGGGGCCAACCGCATGACCGCGATGCGCCTCGCAGAGCTCGATTTGCCGGAGGGCAACGCTATGCGCGCTCCCGGCGAGGCCCCGGGGCTGATGGCGCTGGAAATGGCAATGGACGAGATGGCCGAAAAGCTCGGCCTCGATCCGATCGCCTTCCGGGTGCTCAACGACACCCAGGTCGATCCCGAGAAGCCCGAGCGGCCCTTCTCGATGCGCCGCCTCGACGAATGCTTCCGGGTCGGGGCCGAGCGCTTCGGCTGGTCGCGGCGCTCGGCGCAGCCGGGGCAGAGGCGCGAGGGCAACTGGCTCATCGGCGTGGGCGTCGCTGCCGCGTTCCGCAACAACATCGTCATGAAATCCGGCGCGCGCGTCCGCCTCGACGCGCAGGGCATCGTGACTGTCGAGACTGACATGACCGATATCGGCACCGGCAGCTACACCATCATCGGCCAGACCGCGGCCGAGATGCTCGGCGTCGGTCTCGACCGGGTCGTGGTCAAGCTCGGCGACTCGACCTTTCCCGTCTCCGCCGGGTCCGGTGGCCAGTGGGGCGGCAACAGCTCAACGGCAGGCGTCTATGCGGCCTGCGTCAAGCTGCGCGAGGCTGTGGCGCAGAAGCTCGGGATCAACTCGGCCGAGGCGGTTTTTGCCGACGGGATGGTGAAGGTCGGCAATCGCAGCCTGTCGCTGGCGAGCGCGGCCGAGTCCGGCCCGCTCAGCGGCGAGGATACGATCGAGTTCGGCGATCTCGACGAGACGCATCAGCAATCGACCTTCGGGGCGCATTTCGTCGAGGTGGGCGTCGACGCCTACACCGCGGAGACCCGCATCAGGCGGATGCTGGCGGTCTGTGCGGCGGGTCGGATCCTCAATCCCAAGACGGCCCGCAGCCAGGTCATCGGCGCTATGACGATGGGCGCAGGAGCCGCGCTGATGGAGGAGCTTGCGGTCGACAAGCGCCGCGGCTTCTTCGTCAATCACGACCTCGCCGGCTACGAGGTGCCCGTCCATGCCGACATCCCGCATCAGGACGTCGTCTTCCTCGACGAGGTCGATCCGATGTCCTCGCCGATGAAGGCCAAGGGCGTGGGCGAGCTCGGCATCTGCGGTGTCGGCGCGGCCGTGGCCAACGCGATCCACAACGCGACCGGCGTGCGCGTGCGCGACTATCCCATCACGCTCGACAAGCTGCTGCAGCACATGCCGGACGCGGCCTGAGCAGGCGTTCGGCGGGGCCCCAAGAGCTGAGGCTTTCGCCGAAGCACTTGGGGCCGCGGTCGCTCGTCTGCGGACCCCAGCGAGGGGATTCGGGCCGTTGCGCCCGCGTCCGATCGACAGCCGTGCGCGTCGGCAAACCGTCCGATTGACTTCGATGTTATGTTATACTGTAACATTCATTCGAAGCTTTCATCGGATGGACCCGCATGCAACCCGATACCCTGATCGACCGCCGCCTGCCCGTGACTGTGCTGTCCGGCTTCCTCGGCGCCGGCAAGACGACGCTGCTCAACCACATCCTCAACAACCGCGAGGGCAAGCGCGTCGCGGTCATCGTCAACGATATGAGCGAGGTCAATATCGACGCCGACCTCGTGCGCGAGGGCGGGGCAGACCTGTCGCAGACGCAGGAGAGGCTCGTCGAGATGAGTAATGGCTGCATCTGCTGCACCCTGCGCGACGACCTCTTGAACGAGGTGCGGCGGCTCGCCGCCGAGAAACGCTTCGACTACCTGCTGATCGAGGGCACCGGCATCGCCGAGCCGCTGCCGATCGCCGCGACGTTCTCCTTCCGCGACGAGAACGACCAGTCGCTCGACGACGTCGCGCGGCTCGACACGATGGTCACGGTCGTCGACGCACTCAACCTGCTCGCCGATTACGACAGCCGCGACTTCCTGGCCGATCGTGGCGAGACGGCCGGCGAGGGCGATGGCCGCACGCTGGTCGATCTCCTGGTCGAGCAGATCGAGTTTGCCGACGTCGTGGTGATCAACAAGATCGGCGAGGCGACGCCGCAGCAGCGCGAGCAGGTTCGCCAGGTCGTCCGCGGATTGAATGGCGACGCGCGCATCGTTGAGGCCGATTTCGGCCGCGTGCCGCTGGCGGCCGTGCTCGACACCAAGCTCTACAGCGAGGAGCGCTCGCAGGAGCATCCGCTCTGGCACAAGGAGCTGTTCGGCTTCAAGGACCATGTCCCTGAGAACGAGGAATATGGCATCCGCTCCTTCGTCTACCGGGCGCGGCGGCCCTTCCACCCGCGCAAGCTCTACGATCTGCTGGAGCAACGCCTGCCCGGCGTGATCCGCGCCAAGGGGCATTTCTGGCTGGCGACGCGGCCGCGCTGGGTCGGCGAATACTCGCTCGCAGGCCGCATCGCCCGCACCGAGGGCATGGGCAGCTGGTGGGCCGCCGTGCCCAAGGAACGCTGGCCGCGCTCGGAGGAGTTCGCCTCGCTGATGCGCAAGCACTGGTCGCAAACCTGGGGCGACCGGCGCCAGGAGCTGGTCTTCATCGGCACGCAGGCGATGGACGAGGCGGACATTCGCGCCCTGCTCGATTCCTGCCTCACCGGCAGTCCGGCGACCGGCATGACGCAGGCACTGCTCGGGCTCGAGGATCCCTTCCCCGCCTGGGACCGGCAGGCGGCCTGAGCCTCAGCCGAACATGTCCGCCGTGATGGCGGCGTACCAGCCGATGTTCTCGGCCTGGTTATCCCTGCGCAGCGCCTCGCTCTCGTTCGGCTGCGACACGAAGGTTTCGGTCGCCGTGATCCTGCCGTCCCTGGGCTCGTAACGGCCGCCGACCTTGATCGTGTCGTCGGGGCCGACCATCGACCAGCAGGTGTTGACGTAGCGGGCCGGAAAGGTCCGCGCGCCGGTCAGTTCGCCGCGGATGACCATCGCCGCGACCTTGGCCTGGCTGTTCGCCGAGAAGGCGGATTTCGGCATGTCGCCGGCGGTGCAGGCGTCCCCGAGCACGAAGATGGCCGGGTCCACAACCGATTTCATAGTTGCGGGGTCGATCGTGCAATAGCCGCCGGCCGGGGCGAGGCCGGCGCTGCGGGCGATCTCGCCGGCCATCTGGGCGGGGATGACGTTGACGAAGGCGCAGTCCCTGTAGGTTTCGAAGCCGGTGACGACGGTGCCGGTCTTCGGATCGACGGATCTGATGCCGTCATGGACCCGCGGCCCGAGCCATTCGATCATTCCGCCATAGCGCTTCTCCCAATCGGCCTGGAAGGCGGCCTGCTTGGAGAAGCTCTCCTTCGGATCGAGGATGATGATCCGGGACCCGGTCTTGCCCGCCGTCTTCAGCACATGGGCGAACATCGAGGCCCGCTCATAGGGTCCGGGCGGGCAGCGATAGGGGTTGGGCGGTGCGATCATCACGATCAGCCCGCCATCGGGCACGGCGTCCAGCCGCTCCTTCACGAGTTGCGTCTGACGGCCGGGCTTCCAGCCATGCGGCATCGCCTCCTCGGCCTCCTGCGACCAGCCCGGGACGGAATCGTATTTCAGGTCGATGCCGGGCGAGACCACGAGCCTGTCATAGGGAAGGCGCTGGCCGGTCGAGAGCAGGACCTCCTTGGCGTCCCGGTCGATCCGGGTGGCGCGGGTGCGAGCGATCGCGATGCCGGGAGCCTGCGCCAGCGTGTCGTAGCGATGGACGATCTCGTCATAGCGCTTGAAGCCGCCGACATAGAGGTTGGAGTGGAAGCAGGTCTGGTACGTCTCGTTTTCCTCGACCAGCGTGACCGCGATCGCGCCCTGGCTGTCCCTCGCGAGATAGCGCGCGGCCGTCGCGCCGCCGGCGCCGCCGCCGATGACGACGACACGGGGCTTGGCCTGGCCGAGGATGGCCGGCGCGCCGAGCGCGAGCGTGGCGGCACCGGAGAGGCCCGCCAGAGCGAATGCGCGACGGTCGATCGTCATGTCTGTCTCCCGAATCTGGCTTCGGAGCGGGGGAGCGATGTCGTGGCCGGAATCGCGTCGCGGGAAGTTGGTGCGCAGGCACGTCTCATCGGGCCGGTTCCAGGCTCTCGTAATAGGCGGCGAGGGCGGCGATCTCCTCGCGGTTGAGGCGGCCCGCGATCGTCTGCATGACCGGGTTCTCGCGCCGCCTGTCGCGATAGGCCTCCATCAGCGCAACGAACTGCCCGGCGGGCAGGCCTACGATGGCCGGAATGCCGCCGACCTGCCGGCCGCTGGTCTGGTGGCAGGCCGCGCATTCGGCGGAGAGATGATGCCCGAGCGCGATGTCGCCGGAGGCCGAGGCGGGCCCTGAGGCGAGCGCAGCTGCAAACACGACGGTTCTCGACCAGCCGCGGGGGCGAGAGGAGCCGCGCATCACGGGGATTGCAGCGACGTCAGGCCGGGAGCGGCGAGGCCTATCGCGATCCCTGATCCCGCTCTGGCGTTTTTCATGCTTGGCCTCCCTGCCGCGCAACGTCTCGCATCCGGCCCGATCCTCTTTCAAAAAAACGGCCGGGCTGATTGAGCGATCTGTCGCTGTTGTCCGACAATTCGAGGGCGGCGTCCTTCACGATCTCGTTCGGAGCGACGGTGAGCCGCTGCTGACGGAGGGAAGCGCCGGCAATCCACGCCCCATGAACATGGGCTGTCGCGCGGGACGGGGGCTCGCTAGAGTGCGCCGCGGGGGTGGTCGTCGCCGGGGGCGATGGCGGACCGGCCCGTGAGGGGAGCGAGCCGGCGCATGATCGCGGTGCTGCTGGTCGAGGATGACGCGCCGACGCGCTGGCGTCTGCAGGACGCGCTCAGTGCCGCGCCGGAGTTCACCGTGACGGCCGCCGCGACGCTGGCCGAGGCGCGGGAGAGCCTTTCCGCCAACCCGCCGCGCGTGCTCCTGACCGATCTGCAACTGCCCGACGGGCATGGTCTCGACCTGATCCGCGAGACGCGGCAGCGCCATCCGGACACGGAGATCATGGTGATTTCGATCCTCGGCGACGAGGAGAGCGTCATCGCCGCGATCCGCCAGGGCGCAACCGGCTATCTGCTGAAGGACGCGGTCCCCACCGACATCGCCGCGACGGTTCGCGACCTCGTCGCCGGCCATTCGCCGATCTCGGCCTCGATTGCGCGCTTCATCGTGCGCCGCACGCAGGCGCAGGCTTCCGCCGTGGCTGTGCCGCATGCCCTCAACACGGCGCGGCTGACGCCGCGCGAGATCGACATTCTCTGGGGCATCGCCAAGGGCTTCAGCTATGCCGATATCGCCGGCCATCTCGGCCTGTCGCGCCAGACCGTGCCCGGCCACATCAAGAACATATACCGCAAGCTCGAGGTGAACACGCGGGGCGAGGCGGTGTTCGAGGCGTTGCAGCAGGGTCTGATCCGGCTGTGAGCGAGGCGGCGGCCGGGCGGGACGCGCTCACGGCGGCCGCGGGCACGCCGCGTCTCGCGCTGTGGCTGGCGGCGTATCTCGCCCTGCAGGCCCTCGTCGTCGGGCTCTGCCTCATGCTCGCGGCGCTGCCGGCGCCCGAGCCGCCAGCGCGCTATGCGCTGACACAGGCGCGGCTGGAGCCCGCCGCCGTTGCCGTGACGCTGCCGCACCATCTCGACGTCCGCTTCACCATGGTCGATCCGCCGCTGTTCCGGCTGGCGTTCGAGAGGCCTGGGCCGGCCTCGGAGGGGGGCGGTCTGGTCGGTGATGCTGCCCCGCTTTACCAATGGCGTCGCGCTGGCGGTCAATGGCGTCGAGATCCTCGACAGCCGCCGCAATCCGGCGGCCAACCGGCCTGATCGAAGCTCTCCCGAGATCGCGGTGATCCCGAGCGCACTGCTGCGGGAGGGCGCCAACGAGGTCACTGTCCGGCTTCTGGTCTGGGGGCCGCTGACCGGCTTTCTCGACCGCATCTATGTCGGCCCCGACGATGCGCTGCGCCCGGCCTATGAGCGGCGCGTCCTGCTCTTCGTGACGCTGCCGGTGGTGCTCGCGGCCTGGCAGAGCATCCTCGCGGTCATCCTCGGTATGATGTGGCTGATGCGCCGACACGAGCCGGTATACGGGGCGCTCGCCGCCTCGATGGCGATCGGGGTGATGCAGACCTTCATCTCGGCGCCGAGCGGCCAGTCGCTCTATGGCGGTCTCAATGCGGTCCTGATCGCCTCGGCGCCGCTGGAGAGCGCCTTCGGGGTGCTGTTCTTCGTCCTGTTCCTCGGGCTGAAGCTGCCGCGGATCGCCTGGCTGCTCTTCCTGCCCGGCCTGATCATCTCAGCGACGGGCCTGTTCGGCGGGCCAGGCCCGGTGCGCGCGGCCTATCTGGTGCTCGGCCCGGCGACGGTGGCCTTCTGCCTGGTCGTGATCGCCGTGCTGGTCGTGCTCGCCTTCCTCCAGCGCCGGGACGCAATCAGCCTCGTGCTCGGCAGCGCGGTCACGGTCGTGCTGTTCTTCTGCGTGCACGACATCCTCTCGATCCTCGACATCGCGCCGGACCGCCGCATCTTCTTCTCCCGCCTGTCCTATTCGGCCGTGGTGATCGCGATCGGCATCGGCCTGAGCTGGCGCTTCGCCCGGGCGCTGAACCAGGTCGACGGCTTCGCCGCGCGGATGATCGGCCTCGTCCGCGAGGCCGAGGACAAGCTGCGCGCGACGCTGGCGCGCGACGAGGAGCGGGCGCGGGCCATCGCCCTGGCGGCGGAGCGCACACGGCTGATGCGCGATCTCCATGACGGCCTCGGCGGCCAGCTCGTCAGCATCGTTGCGCTCAGCGAGCGCCAGCGCACGGGGGGCCCGCCGATCGGCGAGGCGGCGCGGGCGGCGCTGCGCGATCTGCGGCTCGTGATCGACGCGATGGACGACATCGGCGGCGATCTGATGCTGGCGCTGGGGGCGTGGCGGGAGCGGCTCGCCTCGCAATTGCGCGCCCACCGGATCGCGCTCGACTGGCGGGTGCTGACGCCTCAGGGCCTGCCCGTGCATCCGGAGTTGCGGCCGGGCCACGTCATCCAGATCCTGCGGCTGCTCGACGAGGCGGTGACCAACGCGGTCAAGCATGCGCAGGCCGGCACCATCACCGTCGGCATCGAGACTTTGCCGGGCGATGGCGGGCCGCATGGGCGCATCACCGTCAGCGATAACGGTCAGGGCTTTGCAGGGCCGGGGGGATGCGAAGCTGCCCCTGCCGGGCGGGGGCTGGCCAATATGAAGCGGCGCGCCGAACGCTGCGGTGCGCTGCTGGAGATCGTCTCCGGGCCGGAGGGGACGCGGGTCACGCTCGACTTGCCGGCCCGCTTTGCCGATCTTGAAGCGGCGGGCGGCTGAGCCGGCTCAGCGACGCCCGACGCGGTTGACCGGGCCGCCGCGATTGGCGGGCGTGCCAGGCCGCACGCCGACGCCGCGCGCGCCGGCTCCGACACCGCGATAGGGGGTCGCCACCGCCCCCCGGGCGACCGGGGCGCCGACCACGACGGGCGCTCCGGGCCGCGCCACGCAGCCCTTCGGCACGCCGACCGTCTTGCAATAGACGACGGCCGCCTGTGCCGGGGCCGGCTCCAGCGCGACCAGCGCGGAAAAGGCCGCCAGGCCGAGTGCAGCGCGCGTGATACCTCGAATGCGACCCATGGTTCGTCCTCCGCCATGCCAGCGTCCGCGCCCGGGCCGACCGGCCCGGTTCAACGACGTCGCTCCAATCTGGCCCGTTGCGCCCGGCTGCGACATCCCATGAAGATGGGATGGCTGCAGGGGCGCCGAGAGCCCCTGATCGGAGTGCAGGCGCAGCGGCGAACAGCCGCGCGGCCGCCGGGGGAGAGCGCATGTCGGGAGAACCAGCCAGTCCGGCTGCCATGGCGCCGGCGGCGGAGGCCGCGCGCAGCGGCATCGGCCCGCTCGACGCGTTGCGGCAGCTGGTCGAAATCGGCGATCGCGAGATGGTCGCAGCGCTGACGACGGCGCCGCGCCTGCCCGGCGACGTGGCCAATGTCCTGATGCGGGCCCTGCCCGAGGCGCCGGCCGTACTGGCGCAGACCCTGGCCGTCTGCGCCGCCGTGGTCCTGGTCTATGCCGGGACACGCGCGCTGCTTACCGGTCCGCGCCGCAGAGCCGGGTCCATGCGCAGCGCGCTGGCCGGCATGGCGGGGCTCGCCGGGCTCGAGGCGCTGGCGCTGCTGGCGGCGGCGATCACGGGGCGGGTGCTGCTGGGTGCGGGGCCTCGGCATCCTGCCCGGGAGCGAAGCACTGCCGCGCGACATGGTGATCGCGCTGGTGCGCTGGCTGATGGGGCTGACGCTGCTGCTCATCCTCTTCCAGCCCGCGATGAAACGCTTCCGGCTGGCGCGGGTGGACGATGCCGGCGCGCGCAAGGCGGTGCGCCGCTTCGCCATCCTGTTCGCGATCGCGCATCTGCACATGGTCCTCCTGACCGCGGGGGAGCGGGCGGGCCTCGCCACCGAGTCGGCCAAGCTGATCTCCTGCCTCGTCGCCGTTGCGCTGACTGCCGGAGCGGTGCAGCTCTTCGCCTCGCTCGGGCGCCACGGCACCGGTGCGGGCCCGCGGGCCCTGGCGATCGGGCTCAGTCTTCTCGCGCTCCTCTTCTGGATCTGGGGCTGGGTCGACGGCGCCTTCGCGCTCTATCACGGCGCGGTCGGCACCATCGTCGTGCTGCTGGTCGCGCTCGCCCTCGACCGCGCCGTTTCCGTCAGCATCCGCGACTCGCGGCAGCCGGCGGAAATGCGGCGCCTCTTCGTGCTGCGCGTGCTGATCGACAGCCTCGCCGTGGTCACGATCCTGCGGATCGGCCTCGAATTTTGGCTCGTCGGCGCCTTCGGCTGGCTTCCGGCCGAGAGCGGGCAGGTCTTCGGCTATCGGCTGACCTTCGCCTCGCTCGTCTTCGTGCTGGGCGCGACGGGCGCGGCGCTCGTCCATGTCTGGACCGAAGCCGCGCTGATGCCGGGCGAGGGCGAGGGGACGCTGCAGGAGCGCGACGCCCGGCTGGCGCGGCTCTCCACGGTGCTGCCGATCCTGCGCGCCACCACGATCACGGTGATCTGCGTCGTGTTCTCGCTGGTGGCGCTGTCGGCGCTCGGTGTCGACATCACGCCGCTGATGGCGGGCGCGGGCATCGTCGGCCTCGCGATCAGCTTCGGCTCGCAGGCGCTGGTGAAGGACGTCGTCTCCGGCGTCTTCCACATCGTGGACGACGTCTTCCGCATCGGCGAATCCGTCGAGGTCGGCACGAGGCGCGGCACGGTGGAGCAGATCAACCTGCGCAGCGTCCGCCTGCGCGAGGATGACGGGCGGCTGCACACGATCCCCTTGGGCGAACTCGGCGCCGTCACCAATCACAGCCGCAAGCTGATGCGGATGAGCGTCAGTGTCGCGCTGGACCGCACGCCCGACCGCGATGATATCGTGCTCTTCACCCGCCAGGCGGCCGCGGCGCTGCGCAGCGAGCCCGCGATCCGCCAGGCGATCGTGGGCGACATCGCGGTGAAGCTGAACGCACCCGCGCCGGGTGCGGACCCGGTGGAGACGCCCCGGGGCTCGCTCGTCTTCACCTTCAGCATTGGCGCTGCCGCGGCCGAACAGGCGCGGGCGCTGATCCGCCGGCTGATCGAGGAAACGATCGACGAACAGGCCGTGGCGGGCCTGCTGCGCGAGATCGAGATCGCGACGGACGACCTGTCGAGCGCCGTGGCGCCGGCTCCCGCGCCCGCGGCCTGAGGTGCCGGCCGTCCGGGACACCCATGAACATGGCATGGGCGGCGGCGGGAGGGCGGGCCATGCTGCACAGGCTCGGAGATCGCCGGATCGCCGGGCCTTTCCCAGACGAGAGGGCCTTTCCATGAAGACATCGACCTTGCTCGCCTGCGCGCTTCTGCTCGCGGGCACCGGGCTGGCCAGCGCCCAGTCGGGCCCGACGCGGGCCGAACAGATGGCCTGCCGCTCGGATGCGCAGAAGCTCTGCGCGCCCTTCATCGGCCAGCCGCAGCCGATGAACGCCTGCCTCAAGGACAACAAGGCGAAGCTCTCGGCCGATTGCCGCAAGGTGGTCGAGGCCCGCGGCGGCTGAGCCCCGCGCCGGCGCAGCCGGCAGCGTACGGACGAGAACGGCAGGGGGATTGCCGATGCGAAGCGGGCTGGGCCCGATGGCCCTGTTGGGGGCTGCGCTGCTGGCGCTGGCAGCGGGTGGTTGCGCCGGGTCGGGCCGCGGCCTGCTGGTGCCGGTGGCGAAACAGCCCGCCGAGGCGAAGACGCGCACCGTGCTGGCGGTGACGACGCGAGGCCCGGCCACCGAGCCGCCGGGCCATCTCTTCTCGGGCGAGCGTGGCGACGCGGCGCGATATGCCAGCCTCACCTTGTCGCTGCCGAAAGGGCGGGCGCCGGGTTCGGTTCCGACCGATGCCGACAGTCCCGACCCCGACAAGCATATCGCGCTCGTCGAAGCGCGCGAGCTCGACGCGACCCAGTTCGCCGGGCTCGCCCGCACCGAGCTGAAGACGCGGCGCAGGGCGCTGGTCTTCACCCATGGCTACAACACGCAATTCGACGAGGCGGTCGTGCGCCTCGCCCAGATCGTCGACGACACCGGCTATGACGGCTTGCCGGTCCTGTTCAGCTGGCCTTCGCGCGGCGAGGTCAGGGACTATGGCTACGACAAGGATTCCGCCAATTTCAGCCGGGACGCGATGGCCGATCTGCTGGCGCGGCTGGCGCGCGACCCAGGCATCGAGGGCATCGACGTCTTCGCCCATTCGATGGGCAACTGGTTGACGATGGAGACGCTGCGGCAGCTCTCGATCGCGGGCGACCAGAAGACGCTGGGGCGGCTCGGCACGATCGTGCTGGCGGCGCCCGACATCGACATGGACGTGTTCCGCACCCAGATCGCGCGGCTGCGCCCGCTGACCGCGCGCATCGTGCTCTACGCCTCGCAGGACGATTACGCGCTCGACCTGTCGCGGCGCCTCTTCGGCGGCAAGATCCGGGCCGGGGCGAACACCGATCTCAGCCAGTTCCGCGCGCTCGGCATCGAGGCGCATGACCTCTCGCAGGTCGCCGGCGGCATCGGTCGCAACCACAACAAGGCGTTCGGGGACGGCACGACCATCGCCGCGATCGGGCGGGCGATCGCCAACGGCGCCGGGCCGGCGCGCCAAGGCGGATCGGGGCTGAACGAGCGCATCGAGACCTTTGGCCGCTCCGTGACGCTGCTGGGCGACGCCCTCATTCCCGGCCCGCCTCTCGGAGGATCACGATGATCGCCTCGTTCGCCTTCTCCCGGCTGACGGCCGTGCCCGTGCTCCTCGTCCTCGCCGCCATGCTGGCCGGCTGCAACGAGAAGCCTGCCGCCTCCGCGCCGCCCCCGGCCGAGGTCCGCGTGGCGCCGCCAGTGTCGCGGCCGGTGACGCGCTATCTCGAGCTCACAGGCCAGACGGCAGCGGCGAAGCGAGTCGATCTCGTGGCGCGGGTCTCGGGCACGCTGAGCGAGATCCGCTACAGCGACGGCGCCGCCGTGAAGCAGGGTGACGTGCTCTTCGTGATCGAGCCGGACAATTACCGGCTCAGCCTGCAGCTCGCGGAAGCCGCCGAGGCGCAGCAGAAGGCGCTGCTGGTCCAGGCCGAGGCGGATCTCGCCCGCCAGAAGCAGCTCGCCCAGCGGCAAGCCGCCTCGGAGGCCGCGCTCGACAGTGCGCTCAGCCGGCGCGATTCGACCGCCGCCGCGCGCGAGCAGGCGGCCGCCCAGGTAGCGCAGGCGCAGCTCAACCTGGCCTATACGGAGGTCAAGGCACCCTTCGACGGCATCGTCTCGGCCCATCTCGTCGATCACGGAGCGCTGGTCGGCGTCGGCGGGCCGACGCTGCTGGCCTCGATCGTCCAGAGCGACCCGATCAAGGTGCGCTTCTCGCTCGACGAGCAGACCGTGCTGCGGATCCGCGAGGCAATGCGCCAGCGCGGCCTGACGCTCGCCGGCCTCGGCAGCATCCCCGTCGAGATCGGGCTCGACACCGATGCCGGCTATCCGCATCTCGGCCAGCTCGACTATGTCGCGCCCGAACTCGACATGGGCAGCGGCACGCTGGCGGTCCGGGCCTCGGTGCCGAACCCCAAGGGTGTGCTCCTGCCGGGGCTCTATGTCCGCGTGCGGCTGCCGCTGCAGAAGGACGTGCCGTCCCTGCTGGTGCCGGAGGCGGCACTCGGCGCCAGCCAGACCGGGCGCTATGTGCTGGTCGTGAACGGGCAGGACATCGTCGAGCAGCGCGCGGTCGAGGTCGGCGAGGCGAGCGAGGGCGGCCTGCGCGTCATCCGCGCCGGCCTGTCGGCTGGTGACCGCGTCGTCGTCGGCCTGATGCAGAACGCCATCCCCGGCAGCCGGGTGCGGCCTGTCACCGATGTCGCGAAGGCCACGCGCTGATGGCCAAGTTCTTCATCGAGCGGCCGGTCCTGGCCAATGTCATCGCGGTCCTGATCGTCATCCTCGGGCTGGTGGCGCTGCTGCGGCTGCCGGTCGCGCAATATCCCAATGTCGTGCCGCCGACGGTGCAGGTCACGGCGCGCTATCCCGGCGCCAGTGCCGCCGTGATCGCCCGCGAGGTCGCGCTGCCGATCGAGCAGAAGGTCAACGGCGTCGAGGACATGATCTACATGTCCTCGACCAGCACCAGCGACGGCCTCTACACGCTGACCGTGACCTTCGCGATCGGCACGGATGCCGACAAGGCGCAGATCCTGGTGCAGAACCGCGTCGCCGCGGCGCTGCCGCAGCTGCCCTCCGTCGTCCAGACGCAAGGCGTGCAGACCAACAAGCGCTCGACCGCGATCCTCCAGATCGTCGCGCTGACCTCCGACCGGGCCGGGCATGACAGCCTGTTCCTGTCGAATTTCGCGACGCTGAACCTGTTCGACGAGATCGCGCGCCTGCCGGGCATCGGTGCCGTCAACGTCTTCGGTGCCGGGCAATATGCGATGCGAATCTGGCTCGATCCGCAAAAGATGCAGCTGCGCGGGCTGCTCCCGGCCGACATCGTCAATGCGGTCAACCAGCAGAACCGCTCGGTCGCCTCCGGCCAGCTCGGCATGGCGCCTACCGCCGGCGACCAGGCCTTCCAGACGACGCTGCTGACACCCGGCCGGCTCGACGAGGTCGAGGCTTTCGAGGCGATCATCGTGCGCGCCGACGGCAACCGCATCACGCGCCTGCGCGACATCGCCCGGGTCGAACTCGGGGCCCAGGCCTATGGCCAGGATTTCCGCCTCAACGGCCAGCCCTCGGCCGGGCTCGCCATCTTCCAGCTGCCGGAGGCGAATGCGCTCGAGGTGGCGAAGCTCGTGCAGACGCGGATGACCGCGCTCTCGGCGCGCTTTCCCGAGGGGATGGGCTGGAGCGTGCCCTTCGACACGACCCGCTTCGTCGATGCCTCGCTGGGCGCGGTCTACAAGACGCTGGTCGAGGCGGCCGTGCTGGTGCTGCTGGTGATCCTGATCTTCCTGCAGGACTGGCGCGCGACGCTGGTCCCGGCCACCACGGTGCCGGTGACGATCATCGGTGCCTTCGCGGCGATGGCGGCGCCGGGCTTCACCGTCAACATCTCGACGCTGCTGGCGGTGGTGCTGGCCATCGGCATCGTCGTCGACGATGCCATCGTCGTGGTCGAGGGCGCCGCCCATCACATGGAACGGGGCCTGAGCCCGCATGACGCGACGGTGCGGGCGATGGAGGAGCTGATCGGCCCGATCATGGGCATCACGCTCGTCTTGATGGCGGTGTTCCTGCCGGCCGCTTTCCTGCCGGGGCTGAGCGGCGAGATCTACCAGCAATTCGCCCTGGTGATCGCCGCCACCGCGCTGATCAGCGCCGTCAACGCGGTCACGCTGAAGCCCGCGCAATGCGCGCTCTGGCTGCGGGCGCCCAAGCCCGTCACGCAGCGCGCCTGGATCTACCGGATGTTCGAGCGCGGCTATGGCGCCTGCGAGCGGGCCTATGTCGGGCTGGTGCGCCGGCTGGTCGCCCGGAGCGCGGCGGTCTTCACGGTGACGCTGCTGCTCGTCGGGGCTTCCGTCTATGCGCTGAGCCGCATCCCGACCTCCTTCCTGCCGGTCGAGGACCAGGGCTACATGCTGGTCTCGGTGCAGCTGCCGGACGGTGCCTCGCTGGCGCGCACGACGGCCGCGCTCGACGAGGTCACCAAGCGGGCGCGCGCCGTGCCGGGCGTGGACAAGGTCATCGCGATCGCCGGCCTCTCGGCGCTCAACGACAATGCCAGCCTCGCCAATGCCGGCGTCGCCTATGTGATGCTGACCGACTGGAAGGCGCGCAGGAAGGGCGAGGATCTGCTCGGCCTCTACGGCGCGCTCAACCGGGCGATGGCCGATCTCGAGGACGGCGCGGCGCTGGTGCTGCCGCCCCCACCGATCCAGGGCATCGGCAACGCCTCGGGCTTCACCATGAAGGTCGAGCTGCGCGACGGCAGCTTCGACTACGCCAAGCTGCAGCGCCTCGCCGACGCGATCGCCGAGCGGGCCCGCGCGCAGAACCGCTTCCAGGCGGCGCGTAACACCTTCAGCGCCCAGGCGCCGCAGGTGGAACTGGCGATCGACCGCACCAAGGCCGAGGCGCTGGGCATCTCCTTCGGCGCCGCCACCGATGCGCTCGGCGCCTATGTCGGCTCGGCCTATGTCGGCCAGTTCAGCAAGGGCGGCCGCGTCTTCCAGGTCTTCGTGCAGGCCCAGGCCGAGGCACGCATGGAGGCCGAGGGGCTGCGGACGCTGAAGCTGCGGGCCAAGAGCGGCGAGATGGTGCCGCTCGGCGCCATCGCCGATATCCGCCCCGGCATCGGCCCGTCGCTGATCAGCTTCCACAACCTCTACCCGGCGGCGACGCTGATCGGGGCGCCCAATCGCGATGTCAGCTCAGGCGAGGGGCTCGACATCCTGGCCGAGATCGCGCGCCAGACGCTGCCGGCCGGCACGGGCTACGAGTGGTCCGCGCTCTCCTATCAGGAGAAGGAATTGGCCGGGCAGGTCTTCGTCGTCTACGCGCTCAGCCTCCTGCTGGTCTATCTGGTGCTGGCCGGCCAGTACGAGAGCTGGATCGCGCCGCTCGGCATCATCCTCTCCGTGCCGCTGGCGCTTCTGGGGACGGCGGGCGCGATGCTGGCGCTCGGGCTCTCCAGCAATCTCTACACCCAGATCGGCCTCGTGCTGCTGATCGCGCTCTCGGCCAAGAACGCGATCCTGATCGTCGGCTTCGCGCGCGACCTGCACTTGAAGCAGGCCGTGCCGCTGGCGGAGGCGGCGGTCGAGGCGGCGCGGCTGCGACTGCGGCCGATCGTGATGACCTCGCTCGCCTTCATCCTCGGGCTGGTGCCTCTGGTGCTGGCGAGCGGGGCGGGCGCCAATGCCCAGAAGTCGATCGGCTTCGCCACGCTGACCGGGATGATCGGCTCGACGCTGCTGACCGTCGTGGTCGTGCCGTCGGTCTTCGTCGTGCTGCAGAGACTGGAAACGCGGCTTCGGCCAAAGCCGAGCCTGCGACCCGCCGCCGTGACCGGCGGTGCCGGCCATGGCTGAGCCGCGCCCTGACGCCTGCCGGCTCAGGGCCCGACGAGCTGGCCGCCATCGACGACGATGCTCTGGCCCGTGACCCAGCTCGCACGCTCGGAGGCGAGGAAGAGCACGACTTGGGCGATCTCTTCGGGCCGGCCCATCCGACCGAAGGGGATGGTCGCGAGCGTGCTGTTGTAGAGATCGGGATTGGAGGTCCGCCTGTCCTCCCAGGTGCCGCCAGGAAACTCGATCGAGCCCGGCGCGACGCAGTTCACGCGGATGCCCTGCCGCGCCAGCATCTTTGCCTGGCTCGCGGTGTAGTGCATCACCGCCGCCTTGACGGCGCCATAGGGGGCCGAGCGGGCGCTGGCGCGCAGGCCCGAGATCGACGAGATGTTCACGATCGAGGAGCCGGGCTTCAGATGCGGGATCGCCGCATGGCTGCCGCGGACGACGGCCATCATGTCGATGCCGAGCGAGGCCTCCCAACCCGCCTCGTCATCGGAATGGCCGAAGCCCGAGGCGTTGTTGACGAGAATGTCGAGCCCGCCCAGCGCCGCGACGGCCTGGGGCAGATAGGCCTGGATCGCGTCGGCCTCTGCGAGGTCGAGCGCGGCGGCATGGGCGGTGACGCCCAGCGCTTCGATCTCGCGCCGCGTTGCCTCCAGCGGACCCGGCGTGCGCGCGCAGATCGAGACCGCGGCGCCGCCGGCGGCGAAGCCCAGCGCGATGGAGCGGCCGATGCCGCGGCTGCCGCCCATGACGACAACATGTTTGCCGGCAAATTCTTTCGTCATGACTTGAGTCTTTCTCGCATGGCAGGCTGGGGCAGGCGCCTTCCGAGGCGGCCTCGCCGTCCAGATTTAGCCGAAGCGGCGGCGCTGGTCGAACCCGCTCATGCGGTACCGGTTGCTCTTGATGCAGCGCAACGCGGCGGGATGGAGAGACGGCGATGATCGGCGGCGAGCGGGAGATGACGATGGCATGCGACGGGCTGGAGCCGATCCTTTCTCTGCTGGCCGAGACGGCAGGCGAGGGGCGAGGCGAGGCCCGGATCGTGACGACGCATATCTCCGTCATCCTGCTGGCGGGCGAGAGCGCATTCAAGCTGAAGCGGCGGCTCAAGCTGCCCTATCTCGACTTCTCGACGCCGGAGCTGCGGCTGGCGGCCTGCGAGCGCGAACTGAGGCTCAACCGCCGGACCGCGCCCACGCTCTATCGCCGCGTGCTGCGCGTGACCCGGGAGGCGGACGGGCAGCTCGCGCTGGACGGCGAGGGCGCGCTGGTCGAGGCCGTCGTCGAGATGGGCCGCTTCGGCGACGACGACCTGTTCGACAGCATGGCCTGTGAGGGGCGGCTCACGCCCGCGCTGATGACGAGGCTCGCGCAGCGGATCGCCAGCTTCCACGAGAGCGCCGAGATCGAAAGCTGTCGCGGCGGGGCCGAGACGATGGCGGACGTGCTTGCGATCAATGCGAAGGGCTTTGCCCTGACCGACCGGCTGCCGGCCGGCGAGGTCGCGGCGCTGAGCGCCGCCTGCGAGGATGCCCTTGTGCGCCATGGCGGGCTTCTGGATGAACGAGGGCGGGTAGGGCGCATCCGGCGCTGTCATGGCGACCTGCATCTGCGCAACATCTGTCTCGTCGCGGGTGAGCCGACGCTGTTCGACGCGCTGGAATTCGACGCGAATCTCGCGACCACCGACGTCCTCTACGATCTCGCCTTCATCCTGATGGATCTCTGGCATCGCGGACTGCCCTCTTTGGCGAACCTGCTGATGAACCGGTATCTCGACGAGACGGGCGACGAGGGTGGCCTGCCGCTTCTGCCCTTCTTCATGGCGGTGCGTGCCGCGGTCCGGGCGCATGTGCTCGTCGTCCAGACCGGAGCCGACGCGGCGGTGATGGTCGAGGCGCAGGCCTATCTCGCTCTGGCCCGCCGGTGCCTCGCGCCGGGCTCGGCGCGCCTTGTGGCCGTCGGCGGTCGCTCGGGCTCCGGGAAATCGACCGTTGCCGCTGCCGTGGCCGGGCGCGTCGGGCCGGTGCCCGGCGCGCGCGTCCTCTCCAGCGACCGGCTGCGCAAGCAGCGCTTTGGCGTCGCAATGGCGACGCGTCTGCCGCCGGAGGCCTATCTTTCGACCGTCTCCGAGGCCGTCTATGCGGAACAGGCTGGTCGCGCCGAGGCGATGCTGCGCAGCGGACATGGCGTGGTCGCCGATGCGGTGTTCGACCGCGCCGTGGATCGCGAGCGCATCGCGCAGGCTGCTCACGCCGCACAGGTGCCCTTTCACGGGATCTGGCTGGAGGCGCGGCCCGAGACCCTGATCGCGCGGGTGGAAGCGCGCCGCGGCGACCCGTCCGACGCCACGGCAGCGGTCGTGCGCGCCCAACTCGCGCAAGCCGAGGTGGGCGGGGCCGTCAGTGGCTGGACGCATCTCTCGGTCGAGGCCGATGTGGAGACGGTCTGTGGCCGGGCGTGCGACGTTCTCGCTGTCGCCGATCAGCCTGGCGCGGCTTGATCTCCGTCAAGGCCCGCTGCTGCGGGCAGGCTAGGATTATGGCTTCGCGGAGGAGCGGGCCATGGCGACGACGATGAAGGCTGCGGTGGTGCGGGCGCTCGGCCGGCCGCTGGAGATCATGGACCTGCCGATCCCGGTGCCTGGGCCGGGCGAACTGCTGGTCAAGGTCCACGCCTGCGGCGTCTGCCACACCGATCTCCATGCCGCCGAGGGCGACTGGCCGGTCAAGCCGGTGCCGCCATTCATCCCCGGCCACGAGGTCGCCGGGACGGTCGCGGCACTTGGGCCCGGCGTCACCGATTTCGCGCTGGGCGACGCGGTCGGCATCGCCTGGCTGCATGATTCCTGCCTGCGCTGCGAATATTGCGAGACGGGCTGGGAGACGCTCTGCGAGCACCAGCACAACACCGGCTACAGCTGCAATGGCGGTTTTGCCGAATATGCCATCGCCTCGGCGGCCTTCGCGGCGCGCCTGCCGGCGGGCGTCGATTTCGCGGCCATGGCGCCGATCCTCTGCGCCGGCGTCACCACTTACAAGGGCCTCAAGGAAACCGAAGCGAGGCCCGGAGAATGGGTCGCGATCTCGGGCATCGGCGGGCTGGGGCAGGTCGCGATCCAGTACGCCAAGGCGATGGGGCTCAAGGTCGTGGCGCTCGACATCGCGCCGGAGAAGCTCGCGCTCGCCCGGCAGACCGGCGCAGATGTCGCGGTTGATGCGCGCTCGGCAACGGCGGTCGAGGAGGTGCTGGCGGCGACGGGCGGCGGCGCCCATGGCGTGCTCGTCACGGCGGTCTCGCCGCCGGCCTTCGCGCAGTCGGTGCGGATGGTCCGGCGAAAGGGCACGGTGGCGCTGGTCGGGTTGCCGCCGGGCGAGTTCCCGACGCCGATCTTCGACGTCGTGCTCAAGCGGATCACGCTGCGCGGCTCGATCGTCGGCACGCGGCGCGATCTCGACGAGGCCATCGCGTTTGCCGTCGAGGGCAAGGTCAGGGCGAAGATCGCGACCGTCCCGCTCAGCGACATCAACGCGGTCTTCGACCGGTTGCGGCGTGGCGAGGTCGAGGGCCGGATCGTTCTCGACCTCGCGCTGCCGATCGCTGCGGCGGCGCTGGGAGACGAGCTCGCGGCGGCATGATTCCGGGCAGCCGCGACAGCGGGGAAAGGAGCCTCGCCATGCAGGGAGCCTACACCATCGCCGGGATGAAGCCCGAGCAGGTCGATGCCGCCTATCTGCTGGTGGAGGCCGTGAACCCACCGCCGGACATCGAGAGCTGGCGGGCCTATTGCGGCACTCCCGGTGCGGTGACCGGGGCGCCGCGGGACCTGCGCGTGGCCACCAATCCGCGCGGCCACGTCAAGGGGCTGTGCCTGTGCCGGCAGGCCCGCCACGCGGTCCATGGCTCGATCCTCGACGTGCCCGTCTTCGTGGTCGCGAGTGCCGCCGACGAACCGGGCGTCGCTTCCGCCATGGTGGAGGATCTCTGCGCGCTCGCAGGCCGCCTCGACTGTGCCGCCGTGCGCATCCGCACCGGCGCCGCGTCGCGCTCCTTCTCGCGGCTCGATGCGCCGCGGCGGATCGGGGGCGGGGTCGCACTGATCCTGGATCCGTCGCCGATGGGGGAGCCGCCCTGGCCCCTCGCTCAGGGCGTCGCCTTGCCCGTGAAGACATAGCCGACGCCGCGAACCGACTTGATCAAGGTCGGCTGGCGCGGATTGGGCTCGATCTTCTTGCGCAGCCGGGCGATCTGGGCGTCGATCGTGCGGTCGAACGCGTCGAGGCTGCGGCCATGGGTCAGGTCCATCAGCACGTCGCGGGAGAGCACGCGGCCCGGCGCCCGGGCGAGGGCCGCCAGCATGTCGAATTCGCCGGTGGTGAGCACGATCTCGGCGCCCTCCGCAGTGACGAGCTGGCGACGTGCCAGATCCAGCCGCCAGCCATCGAAGCGGATCGTCTCATCCGGTTCGGATCGAGCCGGGGCGGCGGGCTGGCGCCGGCGCAGCACCGTGCGCAGCCGCGCCAGGACCTCGCGCAGATGGAAGGGCTTGGCGATGTAGTCGTCGGCGCCGACCTCGAGGCCGACGATGCGGTCGACCACGTCGTCGCGCCCGGTGAGCATGATGATCGGCGTGTCGGAGCGGGCCCGGACCTCGCGCGCCAGCATCAGCCCGTCCTCGCCGCCCGGCAGCACGAGATCGAGCAGGATGATGTCGACGGGCTGGCGCTGCAGCGCCTCGCGCATCGCGGCCCCGTCTCCGACGGCGGTCACGCGGTAGCTCTCGTCCTCGAAATAGGTGGTCAGCATCTGCCTGATGCGGACATCGTCATCCACCACCAGGATGTGTTCGTTGCGGCCGGGCGACTCGGGCATGGCAGGCAGTTCGATTCTCCCACGATCGCGGCTGTTACAAACCGTCACATCTTCGCACGAAGCGTCACCGTCGTGGCGTTCCGGCGTTACCGGGATCGTTTCAATTCGGCTCGTCGATCAGAGAAGGATGACGCGCCGATGCTTTCGCAAGCCACCATGTCACAGCCGCACGGAGCTGTCAGGCGATTCGCGACGGTTCCGACCTGCCCCGTCAGCCTCAACAGCCTCTTCGGCGGCCAGCCGGTCGAGACCTTCGAGCCCGGTACCGCCGTGTTCTGGGAGGGCGACGAGGCCCGTCACGTTTTCGAAGTCGTGGAAGGCGCCCTGCGCATCTTCCGCATCCTGAGCGATGGCCGCCGCGTCATCACCGGCTTCCTCTATCCCGGCGACCTTCTCGGCGTTTCGCTGAAGGACCAGTATCTCTACACCGCCGAGGCGGTCACCCGGACGAAGCTGCGCCGCTACGAGCATGGCCGCTTCCAGGAGGAGATCAACCGCTCGCCGGAGCTACGGCCGCAGCTTTTTGCCTGCCTCTGCGACGAGATGGCGGCGGCCCAGGACCAGATGGTACTGCTCGCCCGCAAGAGCGCCGAGGAGCGGGTCGCCAGCTTCCTGCTGCTGATCGCGCGGCGCCTGGGCGGGGACGATCGGCAGCCGGTGATCGAGATCCCGATGACGCGTCTCGACATGGCCGATTATCTCGGGCTGACGATCGAGACCGTCTCGCGCACGATGACGCGGCTGACCAATTGCGGGGTGATCGCGCCCAGCAGCCGCCATGCGATGGTGGTGCGCAAGCTCGGCAAGCTCGCTGCGCTTGCGGGCGAGGCCGATGCCGGGGATAAAGACGCCGCCGGCGGCCGCACGATCCAGCAGGCGGTGTGGCCGAACTGAGTGGACCATCGAGGGAGCGCATGCCGGCGACCGTGACCAGCCCGTCCACCCTGGACGAGATCGCCCATGTCCTCGACAGCGCCAACCTGATCGTTCACGGCTTCGACGGGGTCGTGACCCGCTGGACCAGCGGGTCGGAGGCTCTCTATGGCTGGAGCCGTGGCGAGGCGCTGGGGCGCATCGCCCATGACCTGCTCGAAACAACCTTTCCCGAGCCCTTCGCCGACATCGTCGCGCATCTGAACGCGCAGGGCGTCTGGACAGGCGAGCTGACACAGCGCCGCAAGGACGGCACGCCGGTCTATGTCGCCAGCCGCTGGGTGGTGGCGGGAGCCAAGGCGAGGGCCGAGCGCTCGATCGTCGAGACCAATGTCGATGTCAGCGACCTGCGCACGATGCAGGCGCATCTCGTCGCGCGCGAGGCGCATCTGCGCTCGATCCTCGACACCGTTCCCGAAGCGATGGTCGTGATCGACGAGAGCGGGACCATCACCTCCTTCAGTGCCGCGGCCGAGCGGCTCTTCGGCTTCGCCACGGGCGAGGTCATCGGCCACAACGTCAAGATGCTGATGCCCGAACCGGATCGCGGCGCCCATGACGGCTATATGGACCGCTATCTCGAGACCGGTGAGCGACGCATCATCGGCTATGGCCGCGTCGTCACGGGGCAGAAGAAGGACGGCACGCATTTCCCCATGGAACTCGCGATCGGCGAGGCGCGCGCCGCCGGACGGCGCATCTTCACCGGCTTCATCCGCGACCTGACCAGCCGCCACCGCATCGAGGAGGAGCTGCGGCAGGCCCACAAGATGGAGGCGGTCGGCCAGCTCACCGGCGGCATCGCGCACGATTTCAACAATCTCCTGACGGTGGTCAGCGGCAATCTCGAGATGATCGAGCGCCGGCTCACCGATGACCGGGCACGCGCGCTGCTTCGCGAGGCGCAAGGGGCGGCGGAGGACGGGGCCAAGCTCACGGCCCAGCTCCTCGCCTTCGGGCGCAAGCAGCCGCTCAACGCCAAGCTCGCCGATGTCGGGCAACTGGTCTCGCGATTCTCGGACCTGCTGCGCCGGGCACTGGGGGAGACCGTCGAGCTGCGCACCATCGTCTCGGGCGCGCCGGGCGCGGCTCTGGTCGATGCGTCGCAGCTGCAGAACGCGCTGCTCAATCTCGCGCTCAACGCGCGCGATGCGATGCCGCGCGGTGGCCGCCTGACGGTCGAGGTCTCGGCGGCGAAGCTCGATGCCGATTACGCCAGCATGTATCCCGAGGTTCGCACCGGCAGCTATGTGCTGATCTCGGTGACCGATACCGGCGCTGGCATGCCGGCGGAGGTGCGCCAGCGCGCCTTCGAGCCCTTCTTCACCACCAAGGGCGTCGGGGCGGGGACCGGGCTGGGCCTCAGCATGGTCTACGGCTTCACCAAGCAGTCGGGCGGGCATGTCCAGCTCTACAGCGAGGTGGGGCAGGGGACGAGCGTCCGGCTGTTCCTGCCGGCAGCTAGCCTGGCGGCGCCACAGCCCGGGGCCGCGTCAGCCGACGGCTCGCTCGAGCCCTCCGGCCTTCCGGGTGGCAGCGAAACGATTCTTGTCGTGGAGGACGATGCCCGCGTCCGCCGTGTCGCCGTCGCTCGGCTTGAGGACATGAACTACCGCGTGCTCCAGGCCGAGACCGCCGCCCAGGCGCTCGCGGTCCTCGTCGCACATCCCGAGATCGCCCTGCTGTTCACCGACATCGTCATGCCCGGCGGCATGTCGGGCGACGAGCTGGCCCGCGAGGCGCGCAGCCTGCGGCCTGGCCTCAAGATCATCATGACCTCCGGCTTTGCCGAACCCAGCGTCGCCGTGCGCGAACTCGCCGCCGAGGCGAGCTGGCTGAAGAAGCCCTACAGCGCGATGGAACTCGCGCTGCGCATCCGCGAGCTGCTCGACTAGGCGCCCGGCGGGCTGGTCGTCTTGCTGGCGAGCGCCTCATCGGAATCGGCCTGAGGCAGGCGCAGCAGGCTGTGCACGGCGATGCCTGCGTGATCCAGCAGGGCTCGACCCGGCATCCCCTCGAGCTCGAAGACGAAGATCGCGGTGTCGCAGCGGGCACCAAGGCGTCGCAGGAGCCGGATGCCGGCGAGAGCGGTCTGCCCGGTCATGAGACAATCATCCACGATGGCAACCGTGCTTTGGGCAATCCGTTGCGCGCGAGAGACCGCGACGCCGTCGCCGAGTTCATAGTTCTCCACGATCGTGCGGATGACTCCCGCCCTGATGGCGTCAACCTTCCGGATGTCGAGCAGGCCGAGGCCGCCGCGGTAGGCGAGGGCGCCTGCGATCCCCAGTCCGCCGATATCGATGCCGGCGACGACGGAGGTCTCATCCGGCAGAAGCTGCCCGAGCGCATCGGTCACCTGCCGCAGGGCGGTTGCGTCCGTCGCCATCGGCGAGATGTCCGGAAAGTCGATGCCTGGCTTCGGATGGTTTCTCCAGCGCCGGAAGCGCAGCGGGATCGGCGTTCCCTCGACGCCGTCGATGCTGGTGATGCGTTCCATGATCGCCGCTTCTCGTGTCGTCGCCCGCGGGAGCCTGCATGGCTTTGGCACATGGACGCGACAAGACGACGGCGCAAGCTGTCAATCGTCCCGGTGTGGATCGCAGCAGCGACGGCCTTCGTCGCCGTCCCGCCTCGTGCACCCGGACAGAGCGCCGGGCCAGCGATGCGAGGCCAAGCCTTGACAGGGAAGGATGCTTGGGAGAGGCGTATCTCCATGCGCATCCCATTGAATGCAAACGCTTTTTTGAATTATTCCAAGGAGAAGGCGGTGTCGTCCTCCCAGCTTCCGCGCAAGGCCCGCTCTGGCCTACGCGTCCGTTCGACCCTGATGGCGCTCGCCCTGCTCGGCATGGCTGGAGGCGTCGCGTCGCTCGACGCGCAGACCGTGCCGGCCACGCCGGCCCCGGGCGCCGTGCCTGGCGCGCCGACGACGGCGCTGCCGCCGGCGCCTCCGTCATTCGGGATCGCGCCGCCGAATGCAGCCCATCCCACCGTAGCCGCGACACGGCCCGCGCAGGCGACCGAGACGCCCTTGGTTGCCGCCGCGCCGGCCCCGGCTGCTCTCCTGCCGCATGACCTTTCGCCCTGGGGCATGTTCATGGCGGCCGACATCGTCGTGAAGGCGGTGATGGTCGGGCTGGCCTTCGCGTCGGTGGTGACCTGGACTATCTGGCTCGCCAAGGTGCTCGAACTCGCCACCGCCAAGGCGGCGGCCGGGCGCGCGCTGCGCCGCCTGGAGACCGCCGCAAGCCTGTCCGAGGCGGCCGAGGGTGGGGCGGGCCGGAAGGGGCGCCCGCGCGGCGCCGTCGCGACCCTGCTCGGCGCGGCGATCGAGGAGACGCGCCGTTCGGCCGATCTCGGCGAGGACGGCATCAAGGAGCGCGTCTCGATCGCCCTGGCGCGCATCGAGGCCCGCGCGGGGCGGGCGATGGCGCGCGGCACCGGCCTGCTCGCGACGATCGGCTCGACAGCGCCCTTCGTCGGCCTGTTCGGCACGGTCTGGGGCATCATGAATTCGTTCATCGGCATCAGCCAGGCGAAGACGACCAATCTCGCCGTGGTCGCGCCCGGTATCGCCGAGGCGCTGCTGGCGACCGCCATCGGCCTCGTCGCCGCCATCCCCGCCGTGATCATCTACAACGTCTTCGCCCGCGCCATCACCGGCTATCGCGCCACTCTGTCGGATGCGTCGGGCGAGATCCTGCAGCACCTGTCGCGGGATCTGGAGCGGCAGCGCCGGCAGGCGGCGGTCGCCGGCCGCACCGCCCTGCATGCGGTGGCCGGTGCGCATCAGCCGACTCCGGCCCTCGCACGCGTTCCGGCGGAGTGAGCCATGGGCGTTTCCCTCAAAGACGCGCAGGACGGCGATCTCGGCGAGGTCAGCGACATCAACGTCACGCCGTTCATCGACGTCATCCTGGTGCTGCTGATCATCTTCATGGTCGCCGCCCCGCTCTCGACGGTGGATGTCGCGGTCGACCTGCCGGTCTCGAACGCGCAGCCGCAGCCGCGGCCCGAGGCGCCGATCTTCCTGACGGTGAAGAGCGACCTCTCGCTCACGCTCGGCAATGACGGGATCGCGCGCGAGGCGCTGGGAGCGACCCTCGACCGGCAGACCAACAGCGACCGCGAGCAGCGCGTCTTCCTGCGGGCCGACGGGGGCGTGGCCTATCGCGAACTGATGGAGGTGATGAACCTGCTGTGCCAGGCCGGCTATCTCAAGGTCGGCCTGGTCGGGCTCGAGGATACCGGGCAAGGCGCAGCCGCGGGAGCGCCGCGGCCATGAGCGGGCAGGGCACGTTCACGGGTCGCTCCGCTGGTCTCGGCGCGCGGCTGTGGCCTGCGCTGGCGCGATGGACCCTGGCGATCGCCGTCGTGGTCGGTGCGCATGGGATGGCCGGCTGGATGCTGGTGACCTGGCAGCGGGCCGAAGCGGCGATGGGCGCGCCTCCGGCCGCGGTGATGATCGAACTCGCGCCGCTGCCGGTTGCACCCGAGGCGCCGCCGCAGGAGGTTGCGCCCGGTCCCGAGATGGTCGAGGCGCAGCCCGAGCCGCCGCCCGAACCCGTGATCGAGAAGCCGCCGGAGCCCGAACCGCCGCCGCCCGAGCCGGTCGTCGAGCCGCCGCCGGTGGAACCGCCGCCCGAACCCACGCCCCAGCCCGTGGTCCAGCCGGAGCCCGAGATTAAGGTCCCGGAACTGCCGCCGCTGCCCGATGCGGCGGCCGTGCTGGCGCCGCCTCCGCCGCCTCCTCCAGTGCGGCCGAAGACCGTCGAGCGCAAGCCGCCGCCGAAGAAGGTGGTGGAGCGCCGCAAGCCGATCGACCCAGACAAGCCGCCGGCTGAGCGCACCACGGCGCCGCCGCGGGCGCAGGCTCAGGCGGCTCCGAACGCAGCCGCTCCAGCCGAAGGCGCGGCCAGTGCCTCTGCGGCCTCGCGGGCGAGCTGGCGCGGCACGCTGCTCGCCCATCTCAATCGCTTCAAGCGGTTTCCTGGTGGCGCAAATCCAGGCACCGTCCAGGTCGCTTTCAGCATCGACCGGGCCGGACGCGTGCTGTCGGCGCGTCTGGTCGGCGGTTCGGGCGATGCGATTCTGGATGAAGAGGCGGTGGCGATGATCCGCCGCGCGAGCCCCGTGCCGGCGCCGCCGGACGGGTTGGGCAGCGGCAGTATCGCGCTGTCGGTGCCGGTCAAGTTCTCGCGCTGAAAACAGCTGGATGGGTGCGGGCGGGCCGCCTGCGCCCTGCATGAGGCCGTGCCGGCCATGGCCCAAACAGAAAAAAGGGCCGCGCGTGAGCGCAGCCCAAGTCTAGGGAGGAAACGCCCAAGGAGGGCGACGCAGCATCGCTGCTGCGGTGCGTCATAGATAGGAAACGGCGCCCAATCTCACAAGAGGAAAAGGGCAGCATCGTTGTCCTAATTTTTGAGCAGGCCGCGTTCGGGCGGTCTTTTCGGTCGAGGGCGCTGGCCCGCCGGCTGCTGCCGGGCAGCGCTCCAGAGGGCCCTGCGCCTGCCTGCGCCCTGCCCAGCGCATGCCGATTTTTCGCCGTTGACAGCCAGTTTGGGCCTCTTCAAATTCGTAGGCATACAAATGAATTCGCGGCTGACGCGGTTTCGTCGGCATGCGACATCTGTCGAAGAGCGCTGGGGCTTCCGCCACCGGGCCAGACATGGGGAACAGGCATGACGATCGACCGCCGCAGTCTTCTGGCCGGTGCCTCCGCCGGCGCCGCCATCCTCGCCGCCCCCGCCCTCGTCAGGGCGCAGGGAGCTGGACCGATCAAGGTCGGCGAGATCAACAGCTACACCGCCCAGCCCGCCTTCCTGAAGCCCTATCGCCAGGGCTGGGAGCTGGCGCTGGAACAGGTCAATGCCGCGGGCGGCGCGCTCGGCCGCAAGATCGAGACAATCTTCCGCGACGATGGCGGCAAGCCCGAGGATGCGGTGCGCCATGCCGGCGATTTGATCAATGCCGAGAAGGTCGACCTGCTCTCGGGCGGGTTCCTGTCCAATGTCGGTCTCGCCATCGCCGACTTCGCCAACCAGAACAAGCGGCTCTATGTCGCCTCCGAGCCGCTCTCCGATGCGCTCGTCTGGGCCAAGGGCAACCGCTATACCTTCCGGCTGCGGCCCTCGACCTACATGCAGGCGGCGATGCTGGTCGAGGAGGCTGCGAAGCTGCCCGCCAAGAAATGGGCGATCGTGGCGCCGAACTACGAATACGGCCAGTCGGCCGTGAAGTGGTTCAAGGAGCTGCTGAAGAAGGCCAAGCCCGATGTCGAGTTCGTCGCCGAGCAGTTCCCGGCGCTCGGCCGCATCGATGCGGGCGCCACCGTGCAGGCGCTGGAGGCGTCCAAGCCCGACGCGATCTTCAACGTGACCTTCGGCGGCGACCTGACGAACTTCGTCCGGCAGGGTAACACCCGCGGGCTCTTCGAGGGCCGCACCGTGGTGTCGATGCTGACCGGCGAGCCGGAATATCTCGATCCGCTCGGCGCCGAGGCGCCCGTCGGCTGGATCGTCACCGGCTATCCGCAGGCCGACATCAAGACGCCGGAACACCTCAAGTTCCGCGAGGCTTACGTCAAGAAGTTCAATGATTATCCGCGGCTCGGCTCGGTGGTCGGCTTCGACACGATGAACTCGATCGCCGCCGCTTTGACCAAGGCCGGCTCGACCGATACCGAGAAGCTCGTCGATGCCCTGAAGGGGCTGAAGTTCCCCTCCGCTTTCGGGGCGGCCGAGTACCGCGCCATCGACCACCAGTCGACGCTCGGCGCCTATGTCGGCAAGACGGCGCTGAAGGACGGCAAGGGCACGATGGTCGACTGGCGCTACGCCGACGGTGCCAAATACCTGCCCAGCGACGATGTGGTGAAGACGCTGCGCCCGGCCGGGTGAGCTCCGTCATTCCGGGGCGATCCGCAGGATCGAACCCGGAACCCACGACCGGGTGAGCCCGTGCCGCCGCGGTTCCTTCTGACTCGCCCAGTCGTGGGTTCAGGGTTCGACGCTGCGCGCCGCCCCGGAATGACAGGATTGCCCGCATGATCGACCTCATCCTTACCCAGACGCTGAACGGCCTGGCCTCGGCCTCGTCGCTGTTCCTCGTGGCGTCGGGGCTGTCGATCATTTTCGGCGTCACGCGGATCGTGAACTTCGCCCATGGCTCGCTCTACATGCTCGGCGCCTATCTGGCCTGGACGCTGGTCGGGCGCTTCGGGCCGGCGGACGCGCTCGGCTTCTGGGGCGGCGTGCTGGCGGCGGCGGCCCTGACGGGGCTGATCGGCGTCGTGATCGAGGTGCTGATCCTGCGGCGGATCTACCAGGCGCCGGAGCTGTTCCAGCTGCTCGCGACCTTCGGCGTCGTGCTGATGCTGCAGGACGTGGCGCTGGCGATCTGGGGGGCGGAGGACAAGATCGGCCCGCGCGCCCCGGGCTTCAAGAGCTTCGTCGTGATCTTCGGCAACCGCTTCCCGACCTATGAGCTGTTCCTGATCGCGGTCGGTCCCATCGTGCTGCTGATCCTGTGGCTGCTGTTCCAGAAGACGCGCTGGGGCACGTTGGTGCGGGCCGCGACGCAGGACCGCGAGATGGTCGGCGCGCTCGGCGTCAACCAGCGCCTGCTCTTCACTTCGGTCTTCGCCTTCGGCTCGATGCTGGCCGGCCTGGGTGGTGCGCTGCAGCTGCCGCGCGAGGCGGTGACGCTGCATATGGACCTCTCGATGATCTCGGAGGCCTTCGTCGTGGTCGTCGTCGGCGGGCTCGGCAGCGTCACCGGCGCCTATCTCGCGGCCGTGCTGATCGGCATCCTGCATGCCTTCGGCATCCTGATCTTTCCGAAGATCACGCTGGTGCTCGTCTTCCTGGTCATGGCGGTGGTGCTGGTGGTCAAGCCCTATGGGCTGATGGGCAAGGCGCCCGTCGGCCATCAGAGAGCCCATGGGCCGGCGGAGCCCTTGTTGCGGCCGGCCGACGGCGCGACCAAGCTCACCGGGCTGATCGGCCTGCTGATCCTGGCGCTGGCGCCGCTGGTCACGCCCGACCACATGCTGGTGACGCTGACCGAACTGGTGATCTTCGCACTGTTTGCCGCCTCGCTGCACTTCATTATGGGGCCCGGCGGCATGGCCTCCTTCGGGCATGCCGCCTATTTCGGGCTCGGCGCCTATGGTGCGGCGCTGGCCGTGAAATGGCTGGGCGCGCCGATGGAGCCGGCGCTGCTGCTGGCGCCGTTCCTGGCGGGCATCGCCGGAATCGTCTTCGGCTGGTTCTGTGTGCGGCTATCGGGGGTCTATCTGGCCATGCTGACGCTCGCCTTCGCGCAGATCGCCTGGGCGACGGCCTTCCAGTCGGTCGATCTCACCGGCGGCGACAACGGCATCCTCGGTGTCTGGCCGTCGGCCTGGGCGGCTTCCAAGACGGTCTATTACTACCTGACGCTGGTGATCTGCGCGGCGGCGGTGCTGGCGCTTCGCTTCACGATCTTCTCGCCCTTCGGCTACGGCCTGCGGGCGGGGCGCGACAACGCGCTGCGGGCGGAAGCGATCGGCCTCGACGTGGTGCGCATCCAGTGGGTCGCCTTCGCGGTCGCCGCCTTCTGCGCCGGCATTGCCGGCGCGCTTTTCGCCTTCTTTAAGGGCTCGGTCTTTCCGACCTACATGGCGATTCCGCGCTCGGTCGATGCGCTGCTGATGGTTCTGCTCGGCGGCGTGCAGACGGTGTCCGGGCCGATCATCGGCGCCTTCGCCTATGCCGGGCTGCACGAGCAACTGATGAAGGCGACGATGTACTGGCGCTTCGCGCTGGGGCTCTCGATCGTGCTGCTCGTCGTGCTCTTCCCGCGCGGACTCGTCGGCACGATCCTAGCCCTGCGGGAGCGCCGAGCCGGGCCCGAGCCGGTGCCAGCGACCCGGCTGGCGGAGGCGGCCCGATGACCGCTCTCGCTCCCGCCCCCGTCGCGAGCGCCGGTACCGCCAGCGAGCCGGTCCTCGTTGTGCGCGACCTCGCCAAATCCTTCGGTGGCGTGCGCGCGGTCGATGGCGTCTCCTTCTCGGTGCTGCCGGGCACGATGCTGGCGCTGATCGGCCCCAACGGCGCCGGCAAGACGACCTGCTTCAACATGCTCAACGGCCAGCTGCGGCCCGATGGCGGGGAGGTGCTGCTGGCGGGACGGCCGATCACCGGCCTGAAGCCGCGGCATGTCTGGCGCATGGGGGTGGGCCGCACCTTCCAGATCACCGCGACCTTCACCTCGATGACCGTGCGCGAGAACGTGCAGATGGCGCTGATCTCGCATGCCGGCGGGATCTGGAGCCCCTTCGGCCGCGCCCGCGACCGCCATCGCGAGGAGGCGGACGGCCTGCTCGCGCAGGTCGGCATGCTCGAGCAGGCCGAGCGCGCCTGCGGCGTGCTGGCCTATGGCGACCTCAAGCGCGTCGAGCTCGCGGTCGCGCTCGCCAACCGGCCGCGGCTGCTGCTGATGGACGAGCCGACGGCCGGCATGGCCCCGCGCGAGCGCATCGAACTGATGGCGCTGACGGCGGGAATCGCCACGGCCACGGGCATCGCGGTGCTCTTCACCGAGCACGACATGGATGTCGTCTTCACCCATTCCGACAGCGTCATCGTGCTCGATCGCGGCCGGCTGATCGCCCATGGCACGGCGCAGGAGGTGCGTCAGGACCCCAATGTCCGCGCCGTCTATCTCGGCTCCGGCGCCACCTCGGGAGGGCATTGAGATGAGCGCGATGCTCGAGATCACCGGGCTCGACGCCTATTATGGCCGCGCCCATATCCTGCAGGGCGTGAGCCTTTCGATGCAGCGCGGCGAGGTTCTGGCCCTGATGGGCCGCAACGGCGCCGGCAAGTCGACGACGATGAAGGCGGTGATGGGGCTCGTCCCGCCCGCCGGCGGCAGCGTCAGCTTCGAGGGCCAGCGCGTCGACGGGCGCGAGCCCTTCGAGATCGCCCGCATGGGCATCGGCTATGTGCCCGAAGACCGTCGCGTCTTTTCCGAACTAACGGTGATGGAGAACCTGTCGGTGGCACAGCGCCCGCCGCGGGCGGATGCGCCGCATTGGACGCCGGAGCGGCTGTTTGCGCTGTTTCCCAATCTCGGCCGCATGCGCGACCGGCCGGGCGGGGCGATGTCGGGCGGCGAGCAGCAGATGCTGACGATCGCGCGCACGCTGATGGGCAATCCCAGGCTCGTCCTGCTCGACGAGCCATCGGAGGGGCTGGCCCCGGTCATCGTCGAGGAGATGGCCAAGACCATCCTGGCGCTAAAGAGCGAGGGGCTGACCGTGCTGATCTCGGAGCAGAACCTTCATTTCGCCGGAAATGTCGCCGACCGCGCCGCGATCATCGAAAAGGGCATCATCCGCTTCACCGGCACGATGGACGAGCTGAAGGCCGATGAGGCGGTGCGGGCGCAGTACCTGTCGGTGTGACGGCTTGCCGTCATTCTCGGGCGGAGCCCTCGGGTCCGATCCTTGATCGGCCCAAGGATAAACTCCGCGCAGACCCGAGAATCTCCGGACCAGAGGACACGGGTTTCCGAGATGGTCAGGTCAAGCCCGACCATGACGTGGCAGAGCCTCGATCCCCCCGACACTGCGCCACTCGTCCGCGAGCGCCAGCAGCGCGCCCTCGATCAACCCGTCGCGCCGCAGCGCCTCCGCCATCCTCATCCCTGAGCCGAGCGCCGCCGTCATCGCATCGGGCGACAGTGGCCCGACATCGACGGTGACGGGCAGGTCGCGCAGATCGCTGTCGGGGTCGAGGGCGCGGGCAGGGCAGCGGATGATGGCGGGGTCGGCGACATCGACCGCATTGGCGATGACGGTCGCGGCCGCATCGGCCTCGGCGGCGCTGCGGGCGAGCACGGTGACAGCATCGGCGATGCCCCGCGAAAACGACCGGCCGCGCCAGCCGCTCGTCGCGATGCCGCAAAAATGCTGCGCAGCATGAGGTGCAGCATGAAGCCGGATGAAGCCCTCCGGCCGGGCGCGGGCGAGCGAGGGCACCACGCCGATGTCGAGCGGATTCTCCGGCGTGACCAGCACGGCGATGTCGCCGCCATTGTTGACATAGGCGCGCTCGAGGCCGGGGACGGCCTGCGCCATCGCGCCCAGCACGGTGTCGGCGACGGCCCCGGCGACGGCGGCCATCGGCGTGATGAACTGCTCGCGAAAGAACCAGCAGGCACGGGCCATGCGCCTTGCCGTGGCGCCGGCCAGTGGCGGCGGCTGCGGCCCGAGCGGCTGGCGCAGGATCGCAAGTTCGCCGGCAAGTTCGGCCAGGAGCCCCTCGAACGCAGCCTCGGCGGCGGCATAGGCGCGCTCGATCTCCGCGGGATGGCCGAAGGCCGCGATGACGAGATCGCTCGGGCCTTCCTGCAGATGCAGACGGTTGCCCGGGAGGCGGGCGACGCGGTGGGATATCATCGCTCTCTCGTGAAGCAACCCGTCATTCCGGACAAGCCGCGGAGCGGCGCCGATCCGGAATCCATCATAAGGCAGCGTCAGTGCCCTATGATGGATTCCGGGTCTGCGCTTCGCTTGCCCGGAATGACGGCGGGAGCGCGTCTGATCTAACGGACATCCCGCCGCAGCGGCCAGGGGTTCTCCGCCGCGCCGCCCTCGATCCGGGCCTGGCCGCCATGGGCGCGCAGGACCTCCTCGACCGGCACGATCTCCTCTGTATGGCCGCCGCAGGCGAGATAGAGATCGCGCGGCAAGGTGAACTCGATCGGCGCGACGATGGCGGGCGTCGGGACATAGCCGAAGGCGTTCCGGGGCATGCGCAGCACATCGACCATGACGGTGATGCCGCCGCCGGGCCAGACATAGACCGGCGCGCCGCCCATCGTGACGCGCGTCGTGCCTGATTGCACGGAGCGGGTGAGCAGGATCGGGTTCTCGGTGACGCCGGCCCGCAGCGAGCCGCCGGCCCCGGCGACGAACAGAACGCTGCAGAGCGACGGCTCGCAGTTCTCGCCGATGCGCTCGACGAACTGGCGCACGGCGGCGGGCATCTCCGCCTCTACGGGAACGAGGTTCTCGTCGAGGACGCAGTAGAGCGAATCCTCGCCGGTGGTCGAGGTCATCAACAGCCGCATGCCGGGCCAGGCCAGCGCCGGGTCGATCTTCTGGATGATCGAGAGCGGGTCGGTGATGTCTGTGCCGCCCCAGCCGAGGCCTGGCTGCGCGACCTGGAAATAGCGGCCGGGCGTCGATTTGCGGCCGCGGACGCGGATGCCGGCCGGCTTCATGTCGAGCACGCGGCCGGCCTGATGCTCGGTCAGCACGCCGGTGATGTGGTCGTCGACGACGATGACCTCGTCGACATGGTCCTGCCACTGCTTGGCGAAGATGCCGATCGTGGCCGAGCCGCAGCCGACGCGCATGCGCGTCTCGGGCTTGCCGTCGACGATCGGCGCCTGGCCGGCCTGGACGACGACGCCATGACCGCCATCAATGGTCAGTTCGACCGCCTCTCCATTGCCGAGCTTCAGCATCGTCTCGCAGGTGGTGTTGCCCTCCTTCTTGGAGCCGCCGGTGAGATGGCGCACGCCGCCGATGGAGAGCATCTGCGAACCGTATTCGGCAGTCGTGACATGGCCGACCTGCTCGCCATTGACGCGGATCGCGGCGGTCTCCGGGCCGAGATGGCGGTCCGTGTCGATCTTCACCTTGAGGCCGCAATAGGAGAAGATGCCCTCGGTCACCACGGTCACCGTGTCGATGCCCTCATGCTGCGACGAGACGATGAAGGGGGCGGGCTTGTAGTCGGGATAGGTCGTGCCCGAGCCGATGCCGGTGACGAAGACGCGCTCGGCGGGCAGGATCGAGCCGTCCCAGTCCTGTGCGTTCTCCGCGAACGCGACGAGGGGCTGGCCGCCCTCCACCGCCTCCGCCAGCAGCACGACCGGGTCGGTGCGGATCAAGAGCCCGTTCTCGTTGGCATAGCGCGAGCAGGCGCCGGCGCGGCCCGGGCGGATCCGGCACAGCACCGGGCAGGCGTCGCAGCGAACGATGCCCTCATCGCCCTCGGCGACGCCGAATTTGCGCGAGCGCTCGGCGAGCACGCTGTCCTGTGCGCTCATCGGGTTGATCTCGTTCACGAGCGACCCTCCTTGGCGCGCAGCAACTCCCAGAGCCGGTGCGGCAGCACGGGCACCTGGCGTGGCGTGACGCCGGTGGCATGGCGGATCGCGCCGAGGATCGCGGGCGCGGTCGGGACCAGCGCCGGCTCGCCGATGCCCTTGGCGCCGGAGGGGCCGAGCGGCTCGGGGTCCTCGACCAGGATGATGTCGATCGGGGGCACGTCGCCGGCGGTGGGGATCAGGTAGTCATGCAGGTTCTCGGTGCGGCCGGGAAGGTATTCCTCCATCAGCGCCAGCCCGATGCCTTGGGCGATGCCACCATGAATCTGGCCCTCGACCAGCATCGGGTTGATCGCGCGGCCGACATCATGGGCGGCGACGATGCGGTTCAGCCTGATCGTGCCGAGATCGAGATCGACATCGAGCGAGGCGATCTGCGCGGCGAAACCATAGGTGGCGTAGGGCACGCCCTGGCCCATCGCGTCGAGCGGGACGGTCGGCGGATCAAAGGAGCCGATGCCCTCGAGCACCGTGCCGTCGGCCTGGGCGGGCAGGGCGGCGAGGTCGATGCGCGCGACGACGCCGTTCTCCGCGACGGTGATGGTCGCCCCCTCCAGCGCCAGCCGCGCCGATGGCCCGGCATTGGTCAGGCGTAGGATCTCGGCGCGCAGCGCGGCGGCGGCGGCCTCGGCGGCCCGGCCGGAGACGAAGGTCTGGCGCGAGGCGGAGGTCTTGCCGGCGTCGAAGGTCAGAGCGGTATCGCCCAGCACGAGGTCGAAGCGTTCCACGGGCAGGCCGAGCGCATCGGCGGCGATCTGCGTCAGGACGGTGGTCGAGCCCTGCCCGATGTCGACGGCACCGTTCCAGAAGGTGAGGCGGCCGTCCTGCGACAGCGTCACCCGCATGGTCGAGGGGTTCGACATGCCGGTGTTGCCGATTCCGTACCACATGCAGCCGATGCCGACGCCGCGACGCGTGCGGCCTTCGCTCGCATTGAAGGCCGCCGCGTCCGCCAGCAGCCCCTGCCAGTGCGGCTTCAGCGCCTCCAGGCATTCGGCGAGGCCGGCGCTGGCTTCGAGACGCTGGCCTGATGGCGTCGTGTCGCCGGCGCGGATCGCGTTGATCAGCCGGAACTCCAGCCGGTCGAGGCCGGCCGCAGTGGCGAGGTCGTCGAACAGGCTTTCCTGGGCGAGCGCCGCCTGCGGCACGCCGAAGCCGCGGAAGGCGCCCGAGGGCGGGCCGTTGGTGTAGATCGCCCGCGAGAGATTGCGGACATGGGGCACCTTGTAGGGCCCCGTCGCATGCACCGGCACGCGGCCGGCGACCGTCGGCCCCCAGGAGGCATAGGCGCCGGTGTCGAAATCGCCCTCCATCGCATAGGCAACGAGCCGGCCTTGCGCATCGCAGGCGGCCTTTGCCTGGATCGAGGAGGGATGGCGCTTGGTCGAGGAGATCATCGATTCGACGCGCGAGAAGACGCAGCGCACCGGCCGGTCGAGCACCCAGGCCGCGACCGCCAGCATCGGCTGCAGCGAGACGTCGAGCTTGCCGCCGAAGCCGCCGCCGCAGGCGGAGGGAAGGATGCGGACGCTCTCCAGCGGCAGACCGAGCGCGCGGGCAACCTCGTCGCGGTCCATATAGGGCGCCTGCGTGCAGGCGAAGATCTCGATGGTGTTGCCGATGCGCTTTGCATAGCCGGCTTCGGGTTCGATATAGGCGTGCTCGACGAAGCCGGTCTCGAAGGCGCCCTGTGCGACATGGGCGGCCTGCGCGAAGCCCGCCTCGACATCGCCGCGCTCGACGCGGCCGCGCGTCAGCACATTGTCGGGCACGAAGTCGTGCAGGGTGAAGGCATCCTCGGCCAGCGCCGCGGCGCTGCCGATCATCGCCGGCAGGGGCTCCCAGGCGATCGGCATGTCGTCGATGCTGAGGGCCTCGACCGCCTCCTTCTCGCCGACCACGGCCAGCACGCATTCGCCGCGATAGCGCGTCTCTCCGACTGAGAAGACCGGCTGGTCCTTGAGATGCGGATAGATGCCGAAGGAGTTCTCGCCCGGCACGTCCTGCGCGGTGAAGACCCGCACCAGCCCCGGCCGCGCCGCCACGAAGGCGTCGAGATCGCCCAGCGTGAAGCGCGCGCGCGGATGGGGGCAGCGGATCGCGCGCAGCCAGAGCGCATCGTCGGGAGCGCTGTCGGCGCCGTAGCGCTCGGAGCCGGCGACCTTGGGGGCGCCGTCGAGGCGGGCGAGGCGGCTGCCGATGGCCGGGCCATCAGCAGAGGATGGGGCCGTCCCGTGGCCGATGAAGCGATGCGCGTCGCGCACCGCCTCGACGATCTTGAGATAGCCGGTGCAGCGGCAGAGCACCCCGCCGAGCGCGTCCAATGTCTCGCGCTCGCCGGGCTGCGGGTTGCGCCGGAGCAGATCATAGGCCGCCATCAGCATGCCGGGCGTGCAGATGCCGCACTGGGCCGCGCCATGGAGCTGGAAGGCCTGCTGGAGCGCGGCGCCGATCGCCGTCTCCGCCAGCCCCTCGACGGTGAGCACGTCGCGGCCGGCGATCTGTCCGACCGGCACGAGGCAGGCACAGGCCTGAGCGTCGTCGATCAGGACGGTGCAGGCGCCGCAATCGCCAGCATCGCAGCCGACCTTGGTGCCGGTGGCGCCGAGGCTGGCGCGCAGGACTTCGCTGAGGCGGCTGTCGGGGGCGTCGCCCAGCGCGACATCGGCGCCGTTGAGCCGGAAGGCGATAGCGTCCGCGGCATGAGCGGTGGCGGCGAGGGCCGAGCGGTCATGAATGGTCACGCTGCGGCCTCCATCGGCTTGCCGGCGAGTTGGGTCAGCGCCCGGCGCACCAGCACGAGCGCCGCATCGCGGCGGTAGGCTGCGCTGGCGCGGAGATCGTCGATCGGCGACAGGGCGGCGAGGTCTTCGGGCTGGACGAGCGTGGCGAGATCGCCGGCCGGCTGGCCGATGAGCCGGGCCTCCAAGGTGACCAGACGCTGCGGCGCAGCTGAGCAGGCGCCGACGGCGATGCGAGCGGCTGAGACCTGCCTGTAGCCATCGGTCGCTAGGACGGCGGCAACGGAGGCGATGGAGATGACGAGATAGGCCCGCGCGCCGAGCTTGAGGAAGGTAGAGCTGGCGCCCTCTGGCTGGGCGGGGACATGGATCGCGGCCAGGATTTCGTCGGGCGCCAGCGCGGTGCGGCGGTTGCCCAGCACGAAGGCTGCGAGCGGCAGGCGGCGGTGGCCGCGCCGGCTCGCCAGTTCCACCTGCGCGTCGAGCGCCAGCAGCGGCGGCACGCCGTCGGCGGCCGGTGAGGCATTGCAAAGATTGCCGCCGATCGTGCCGCGGTTCTGGATCTGCACGCCGCCGACCTGCCGGCTGGCCTGTTTCAGAGCGTCGAAGGCGGGCGGCAGCGCGGCCTCGGCAAGGGCGCTCCAGGTCGCGCCGGCCCCGATGCGCGTTCCGGCCGCGTGATGCTCGATTCCGGTGAGTTCCGGCACCGCTCCGAGGTCGAGCACATCCCGGCTGAAGGGCTGGAACCAGGCGCTCTTGTGGGTACGGACGGGGTAGACATCCGTGCCGCCGGCCAGAGGCATCAGCGGTGTGCCGTCGGCCTGCGCGCGGAGCGCCAGCGCCTCGTCCAGCGTGGTCGGCCGCAGATAGCGCGCCATGGCCAGCTCCCCTCGAATGTGACGATCCGGAACCCTTGCCGATTATTGTTAGTATACAAACAAGGTGGCGCAAGCGGATTTTGCGGGCAGGCCCTGCTCAATCCAGACGCGCGAGAAGAGCGAGCAGACGCTCCGCCTCCTCCCGGGAAAGCGGCGAGAGCGTCGCGGCCGTGATGGCGCGCGCCTTCTCGGTGAGGCCGGGCATCGCGTCCAGCCCGGCCGGGGTCAGGCGGACGCGGACGCGCCGCTGGTCATCCGGGTCCGGCCGGCGCTCGACCAGCCCCCGCTCGGCCAGCCGCGCGATGACACCCTTGATCGTCGCGGGGTCCATGGCGGTCATGCGTCCGAGCTGATTCTGGGAGATTTCCTCACCCGCGCCGAGCTTGGCCATGGCGGCGAACTGGGTCGGCGTCGGGCCGTCATCGCCCATGATCCGCTGGAAGATCGCGATGTGGCGCTGCTGCGCGCGCCGCATCAGGAAGCCGACCTGCTCCTCGAGCACATAGGCTTCGGCCGGCTTTCGAGCCCGCCTGGCGGCGTCTGCCGGCGGCTCGCCTTCCGCTTCGGCGACGGGGGACTCGATGCGCGTCATGGCAGTATCCTAGCCTCCCCGGCGGCGTGCGCCCCGGGGCTTGCGGGGGAGGTCTTCAGGCCTCTTGCCATCCCCTTGCCAGCGGCGGCGGGCCTCTCCATGATTGTTATTACACATTCAATCGCCGCCTGTCCCGTGGGGCGCCGGCGGCAGGGCTGCGGAGATCCAGATGGCTCACGACGTCGCGGCGGGACCCGCCCAGGGCAAGCTGGTGGTCCGCAACATTGGCCTGCTGCTCTCGGGCGATTTGAACAAGCCGATCCTTGATGCCGACACAATTGTCGTCGTCGACGGGCGCATCGCGGCGATCGGCAAGGCGGCCGATCTGGATCTCTCCGGCGCGGACACCGTGATCGACGCGAAGGGCTCGGGCCTGTCGCCGGGGCTGATCGATTCCCATTGCCACCCCGTTTTCGGCGACTGGACGCCGCGCCAGAACCAGCTCGGCTGGATAATCGAGATGGGGGTGAATGGCGGTGTCACTACGCTGGTCTCGGCCGGCGAGGTGCATCTGCCGGGCCGGCCGAAGGATGCCATCGGCGTCAAGGCGCTGGCCGTCACGGCGCAGCGCTGCTTCCAGAATTTCCGGCCCGCCGGCGCCAAGGTGATCGCAGGTGCGCCGGTGGCCGAGCTCGACTTCGGCCGCGAGGTCTTCGAGGAGCTAAAGGCGCTCGGCATCCGCCATATCGGCGAGATCGGGCTCGGCACCGTCGCCAAGGGGCCCGACGCCAAGCGGGTCGCCGACTGGTGCCGCGAGATCGGGCTCGAATCCATCATGCACACCGGCGGTCCGTCGATTGCCGGCTCGCATTTCGTCAACAAGGACGATGTGCTGGAGGCCCAGCCCGACGTCGTCAGCCATATCAATGGCGGGCCGACCTCGATCGCCCACGCCGACATCCGCATTCTCTGCGAGCGGGCGAAGGGCGCGCTCGAGGTCGTCCATAACGGCAACGAGAAATCGGCGCTGGTGGCGCTGGAGGCCGCACGCGAGGCCGGGCGGCTGGCAGATGTGCTGATTGGAACCGATGCGCCCGCGGGCTCGGGCGTCCAGCCCAATGGCGTGCTGCGGATGATCACGCTGTTGTCGAGCCTGGGCGGGCTGCCGGCCGAGCAGGCGTTCTGTCTCGCCACCGGCAATGTCGCGCGCCGGCGCTCGCTCGATGCCGGGCTGATCGCGCTGGGCTATCCCGCCGATTTTGTTTTCCTCGACAAGCCGCAGCATTCCTCGGGCAAGGGCCTGCTGGAGGCGGTCGCGCTCGGCGATATTCCCGGCATCGGCATGGTGGTGATCGACGGGCTGGTGCGGACCGGGCGCTCGCGCTCGACGCCGCCCTCGCACAGCGCCCCGGCCGTGGTCTGAAAGGCAGTCCCATGAGCGTGCTCGTCGAGATTCGCCGCATCCAGACCACGGTCGAGGAGATCTTCCATGAATTCGGCCCGCTGCCCGGCCGCACCGAGCGCATCGCCTCCGTCTGCGCCGTGCTGACCAACCCCTATGCCGGCCGCTACGTGCCCGACATCATGCCGATGATGGAGGCGCTCAAGCCCGCGGGGCTGGAGATGGCGACGCGCTGCCTGAACGCGCTCGGCGGCGATCCCGCGACCATCGAGGGCTACGGCAAGGGCGCCGTCGTCGGCTCGGCCGGCGAGTTGGAGCATGGCGCGCTCTGGCATGTGCCGGGCGGCTACGCGATGCGCGAGATCCTCGGCAACGCCAAGGCGATCGTGCCTTCGACCAAGAAGGTCGCCGGGCCGGGCGCGCGGATCGACATCCCCGTTACCCACATCAACGCCTGCTATGTGCGCAGCCATTTCGGCGCGGTGGAGGTCGGCGTGCCGGGCTCGCCCCAGGCCGACGAGATGGTGCTCATCCTCGTCATGACCACGGGCGCGCGCATCCATGAGCGCGTCGGCGGTCTGCGCGCCGACCAGATCAGCGTCTGGGACGGGCAGCGCTAAGCGCGCACGCCGCCCCGACACCCGCCCTTCCGCCGGAGCCCATCATGCCCGCGACCATCCGCAAGATCCTCACCCAGGTCGACGAAACCCTGATCGAAGGGGGCCGATCCGTCTCGCCGCCGACGCGGCGCGCCGTCTCGATCGCCGTAATCGCCAACCCGTTTGCCGGAGGCTACCGCGACGATCTCGGGGAGCTGACCGAGATCGGCGTCGAACTCGGCGATCTCCTGACCAAGCGCTGCCTCGCGGCGCTCGGCATCGAGCCCGGCCAGGCCGAGAGCTTCGGCAAGGCGGCGATCGTCGGCGAGGGCGGCGAGCTGGAGCATGCGGCGGCGATCCTGCATCCGAAGATGGGCACGCCGGTGCGCGCCGCGCTCGGCAAGGGCCCGGCGCTGATCCCCTCCGCCAAGAAGCGCGGCGGGCTCGGCACGCCGATCGACGTGCCGCTCGGCCATAAGGACGCGGCCTATGTCCGCTCTCATTTCGACGCGGTCGAGGTGCGGGTCACGGATGCCCCGCGCTCAGGCGAAATCCTGGTCGCGATCGCGGTGACCGATTCCGGCCGCCCGCTGCCGCGCATCGGCGGGCTGACCAAGGACCAGATCAAGGGCGAGGACGGGCTGCGCTGAGCGCGCCGCATTCAGAATAATTCGAGGGCCGAGGAAACCGGAGGACCGGTCGGCGCGACCACCGGGCGGAGCAGGATCGCTTCGCCGGATAGGTTCCGCCATGACCTTCACCCTCACGAACTTCCAGCAGGGGCGTTTTCTCGACGCCAACGACCCCGAGACGCGCGACGGGGTCTGCGTCGCGCTCTGCGACCTCTGGCTGAAATCACTGTTCGAAGCGCCTGGAGCCGCGCCGCGGCTGCGGCTGCAGGCCCTCGCTGTCGATTTCAGTCGGGCGGAGGCGCATCAGCGGCGCTACGGGCGGCTGCGCGATACCCTCGGCCGCGACGATGCGCGCCGCCAGATGGGCGCTCGCGTCGGCATCGACTTTGCGGAGCAGACCTTTGTCGACATGAAGCTGCATGCCGGACGCGAGGGCATGCGCCGGAAGGTCGCCGACGACCTGCGCGAGCCCGGCGCCGCCGCAACCTGGACGATGCGCTTTTCAGGGGGCGGCGGCCATGCCATCGCCGGGATCAACCGGATCGAGCCGCGCCCCTATGGCCTCGAATGCCGGATCCACATCTTCGATCCGAATCTCGGCGAGTATGCCGGCGACTATGGCAGTTGCGGCGCGATCATCGAGGATCTCGTCCGGCGCATCCCGCTCTATGCCACGACGGCGATCTTTCACCGCACGGCGGCGACGGGGACACGATAGGGCGGACCGAAGGTCCGCCCCCGTCCTTCGTCTCAGCCTCCCAGCGACATCGTCAGCGGCGGCTTGACCTCGGGCGGCAGGGGCGAGGTGTAGCCTTCCGCGCCCAGGCGCTTCTTGTGATCGGCCTTGGCGGCAGCCATCAGGGCGGGATCGAGCAGGACCGCAGCGCCTGTCGCGGCCATCGCCTTGGCGACATGGACCATCGCCTTGTGGGCAGCCGGGCTCTTGCCCTGGGCGACGACCTGCCAAGTGTGGAAGGGCGTGCCGATCGCCACCGTCGGCGCATGGGCCTGGACCGTCGGCACGGCCCAGCTCACGTCGCCGATATCGGTCGAGCCGATCGCCGGGTTGCGCTTGGCGTCCATCGGCACGAGGAAATCAGCCAGCGGCGCGCCGGTGTCATCCATGCCGATGGTGCGCCAGATCGAGGCGATCTCCTGCGCCTGCAGGGTCTTGCGGATCTCCTGGGCGAAGGCGCGGTCGGCGTCGTCGAAATGCGGCGGGCCGAGCTCCTCCATCACGCCATGCATTGCCTGCTCCAGCGGGGTGTTGCCGAGGAGGTCGGAGACGGCGCTGACAATGCGCATCTCCATCTTGGTTTCCGTCATCAGCGCGGCGCCTTCGGCGATCTTCTTCACGCGCTGGACGAGTTCGAGCATGCCGCGGAGATCCCGCGCGCGGATCGAATAGCGTACGCGGGCATGGGCCTGGACGACGTTGGGGGCGATGCCGCCGGTGTCGAGCACGGCGTAATGCACGCGGGCGTCGCTTGGCATGTGCTCGCGCATGTAATTGACGCCGACATTCATCAGCTCGACGGCGTCGAGCGCGCTGCGGCCGAGATGAGGCGCGGCGGCGGCATGCGCGGTGCGGCCGGTGAAGGTGAAGTCGGCGCGGGTGTTGGCGAGCGCGAGCGGCGGCGCCACCTCCCACCAGCTCGACGGGTGCCAGGAGATCGCGACGTCGGCATCGTCGAAGGCGCCGGCGCGGACCATGAAGGCCTTGGCGGCGCCGCCTTCTTCCGCCGGGCAGCCGTAATAGCGCACGCGGCCGGGCAGCTTGTTCTCGGCGAGCCAGTTCTTCATCGCCACGGCGGCGAGAAGCGCTGCTGAGCCCAGAAGGTTGTGCCCGCAGCCATGGCCGTGGCCGCCAGTCTCGACCGGAGAGTGGCTGGCGACGCCGGCCTCCTGCGACAGGCCTGGCAGGGCGTCATATTCGCCCATGAAGGCGATGACGGGTCCGCCTTCGCCGGCCTCGCCGATGACGGAGGTCGGGATGTCGGCGATGCCCTTGGTGACGCGGAAGCCCTGATGCACTAGCTCGGCTTCATGCTCGGCGCTGGACCGCGTCTCAGTGTAGCAGACCTCGGGCATGCCCCAGACCCGCTCGCTCAGCGCGATCAGGCGCTCCTTGTTGGCATCGACGTGGCGCCAGAGATCGTTTCGGTTGTCCATGATGGTCCTGCCTTGGTCAGGCCGGCATATGAGCAATCGTGCCACGTCCCGTCCAGCCGGCAGACGCATGGCCGGGACGATTCCAGGGCAGCTTCATGCATGGCCGGCAGGCTGCTTCGTCAGCAGCAGGCGGCGGTGGGCGGCGCAGCGAGATCGCTGAGGATCGGGCAGTCGGGCCGGCCGTCGCCCTGGCAGGTCTCGGCGAGATGGCGCAGCGTGTCGGCCATGGCCTGGAGTTCGGCTGCCTTGGCTTCGAGATCGCGGACATGGCTCATCGCGAGGCGCTTCACATCGGAACTGGCGCGGCTCTTGTCGCGCCAGAGTGCCAATAGCGCGCGGCTTTCCTCCAGCGAGAAGCCGAGATGGCGGGCGCGCCGGATGAAGCGCAGCGTGTGGACGTCCTCGGCCTCGTAGACGCGGTATTGCGCCTGCGTCCGCTGCGGGGCCGCGATCAGGCCGATGCTCTCGTAGTAGCGGATCATCTTGGCGCTGACGCCCGACTGCCGTGCCGCTTCGCCGATGTTCATGGCGTCACGCCTCCGCTTCCGCCGGCTGCGCCTTGGCCGGGCGTGGGGTCGGATCGATGGCGCCGCGCAGTGCCTCGATGGGTGCGGCTGCCGCTTCCAGAACCGTGCGCTCGACCGCCCTGTAATGGGCGAGGACCTCGTGCCCGAGCGGCGTCAGCCTTGCGCCACCGCCCTGGGCGCCGCCGGGCTGCGCCTCGACCAGGGGCTGGCGGAACATGCGGTTGAGATCGTCGACCAGGAGCCAGGCGCGACGATAGGACATCGTCATCGCCCGCCCCGCACCGGAGATCGAGCCGGTCCGGCCGATCGCCTCGAGCAGATCGGCCTTGCCGGGACCGAGCCGGCCGCCGGGCATGAAATCGAGCCGCAGGCCGAGCCTGAGCTTGGGCAAGGTCTCGGGCGGTGCGGGCATGGCGGCGTCCTCGGGCATGCTGTCATGATAGGCATCGCGTGCGGAATGCCCAAGGCGACCATCGGCCAAAGGCCTCTAGGGCGTTTCGACCGAAACGCTCTTCACGATGGCCACGACCGGGCTCCCGATGCCGAGACCCATCGTGACAAGCGATTTGCGGGTCAGCCTTGCCGCCAACCTCTCGCCCCCGCAATCGATCCGCAGGTCGACAGTACTGGCATCGGGTCCGCCTGCTGCGCCGATCTCCGCCACCGTGCCGTGAAGCTGGTTGAGCGCGCTGATACCAGCGACCGGCGCGAGAGCGATCATGACGTCGCTGGCGAGGATGCGGATCCGGATCGTCTCGCCGGCAGGCAGCCCCGTTCGCACGACCTCTAGCATGCCGGCCCGCGTCTCGATCCGCGTCAATCCGAATCCGGGATCGCGCGCGCCGACTGTGCCCTCGATCAGCGAACCCGGCTCGGCCGATCCCGGCCTGAGCGCGAGATCGAGCCGCGACAGGGTCGTCGCGGCCGGCCCGCAAGCCGTGACCATGCCGGCCTCGACGATCGCGACCGTCGTCGCCAGCCGCGCCACCTCCGCCAGCGCGTGCGAGACATAGACGATGGGGATGCCCGCCTCATCGCGCAGGCGCTCGATATAAGGGAGGATCTCGGCCTTGCGGGCCTCGTCGAGCGAGGCGAGCGGCTCGTCCATCAGCAGCAGGCGGGGGCGCGCCAGCAGCGCCCGACCGATTGCCACACGCTGCCTCTCCCCGCCGGAGAGATCGCCCGGGCGGCGCGCCAGCAGATGGCCGATTCCGAGCAGGTCCAGAACCGCCGGGAGATCGATGCGCTCGGCGCCGCCGCGCGGCGCAAACCAGCGGCCGAAGAGCAGGTTGCGGCGCACGCTGAGATGCGGGAACAGCCGCGCCTCCTGGAAGACATAGCCGATCCGGCGGCGATGCGGCGGCACGAAGACGCCCCCCGCCCGATCGAACAGCGCCTCGCCATCGAGCCGGACATGGCCGGATTCGGGGCGGATGAGCCCCGCGATCACGTTGACGAGCGAGGTCTTGCCGGAGCCGGAGGGACCGTAGAGCGCAGTCAGGCCGCCCTGTGAGCGCAGGGTCGCGTCGAGCGTGAAGGCCCCGAGCCGGTGCCTGACGACCATGTCGAGGCCGGCGGTCACGTGGCGCCCACCCGCTTCGAGGCCAGCCGCGCCAGGGCTTCGGAGGCAAAGAGCGCCGAAACCGAGATCGCGATCGAGATCAGCGTCAGCCGCATCGCGCCGGCCTCGCCGCCGGGCACCTGGGTGAAGGTGTAGATCGCCGAGGGCAGGGTCTGCGTCTCGCCGGGAATGTTCGAGACGAAGGTGATGGTGGCGCCGAACTCGCCCATCGCCTTGGCGAAGCAGAGGATCATGCCGGCCAGGATGCCGGGCAGACAGAGCGGCAGGGTCACGGTCACGAAAACCCAGACCGGGCTCGCGCCGAGTGTGCCGGCGGCGTCCTCCAGCTTGCGGTCGACCGCCTCGATCGAGAGCCGGATCGCCCGCACCATCAATGGGAAGCCCATCACCGCGCTCGCCAGCACGGCGCCCGTCCAGCGGAATGACAGGACGATGCCGAACCAGTCTTCCAGAAACTGGCCCACCGGCCCGCGCCGGCCGAACCAGATCAGCAGCAGATAGCCGGTGACGACGGGCGGCAGGATCAGCGGCAGATGCACCGCCGCATCGAGGATCGACTTCCCCCAGAAGCGCCCGCGGGCCAGCAGCCAGGCGACGCCGAGCCCGAGGGGCAGGCTCGCGAACATGGCCGTGGCGGCGACGAGCAGGCTCAGGCGGACCGCCGTCCATTCTTCAGGGGATAGCCAGTCGGTCACGTGGCGTTGGCGGCCTTGTTCAGGACCGTGAAGCCCTGCTTCTCGAACGCGGCCTTCGGACCTGCGCCGCGCAGATAGGTGAGGAATGCGACCGCATCGGGATGGGTCGAATCCCTGGTCACGGCGACGGGGTAGAGAATCGGCGGGTGCGAATCCGGCGGGAAGGTCGCGAGGACCTTTACTTTGGGATCTGCGGCGGCATCGGTCGTGTAGACGATGCCGAGCGGCGCCTCGCCACGCGAAACCAGCAGCAGCGCAGCCCGCACATTGTCGGCCTGGGCGACCTTGTCCTTCACCTTGTCCCAGGCGCCGAGCTTCTCGAGTGCTGCCTTGCCATATTTGCCGGCCGGCACGGACTCGACATTGGCCATGGCGAGGCGGCCCGGACCCAGGGCCGCAGCGAGATCGAGGCCCGGCCCCATGGCAATGGTCGCGGTCGACTCGGAGGGTGCAATCAGGGCGATGCGGTTGGCGAGCAGGGTGACGCGGGTTTCGGGCCGGATCAGCCCCTTGCCGGCGGCATAGTCCATCCAGTCGAGATCGGCCGGGAGGAACAGATCGGCCGGCGCGCCGGCTTCGAGCTGCTTGGCGAGCGCGCTGCTCGCCGCATAGGAGATTCTCGGCGCCGGCTTGCCGGTTTCCCTGACCCAGGCGGTCGTCGCATCGTCGAGCGCGTTCTTCAGGCTGGCGGCCGCGAAGATAACCAGATCGCGCGGTTGCGCGAGAGCCGGGCCGGCGCCTGTTGCGAGGCCGATGGCCACAGCCATGGCCATTCCCAGAAGCGCGCGCCGCTCGAGCATCTGCCGGTCCTCCGCGTGACGTCGCTGTGTTTCGCCGTATACAGCGATGGTCGCAGAGGGCGGCGCGGCGAGTCAAGGCGCGTCCGTCGGGGATAGCGATGGTTGAGGTTTTGGTCCGCGTCAGCCCGGCGGGTGCTTGTGGATCGGGTCGACCCAGTAGACCGATTCTGGCGCCTCGACCGGGTCGACATCGGTGATGTTCACCACGACCGCCTCGTTGTCCGAGCGGACCAGGACGCATTCGAGCGGGTTGTCGGGGTCGGCGTTGATCTCCTGATGCGGCACGAAGGGCGGCACATAGATGAAATCGCCCGGACCGGCCTCGGCGACGAATTCGAGCCGCTCGCCCCAGCGCATCCGCGCCTTGCCGCGGACCACGTAGATCACGCTTTCTAGCTCGCCATGATGGTGCACGCCGGTCTTGGCATTGGGCTGGATCGAGACCGTGCCCGCCCAGATTTTCTGCGCGCCGACACGGGCATGGTTGATCGCCGCCTGCCGGAACATGCCCGGCGTCTGGGCGGTGTTGGGATCGAGCTTGTCGCCGGTGATGACGCGCACGCCATCATGCTTCCAGCGCGGCTCGTCGCCATGCTCATGGTCGTGCGGGTGATCGTGCGGATGGTCGTGGTCGTGATCGCTCATCGGTCGGCTCCTCCGCAGCGAGGGTAGGGCAGATGCGCTGCGCGTGGAACCACCTCGCCGTCAGGCCGGGTGCGCGGTGGCGGTCGCCTTGCGCAGCAGGACGAGCGCCGTCAGCGCGGTGACGAAGAGTCCGACCGTCGCGACCAGCGCCGAGAGCTGCATGCCCGCGACAAAGGCGGCCCGCGCGGCCGCCAGCAGGCTCGCGGCGAGATCGGCCGGCAGCCGCGCCGCCTCCGCGACGGCGCCGCCGAGCGTGGCCGCGGCATTGCGGGCGGTGTCGGGCGGCAGACCGGCGGGCTGGGTCAGTGCCATCTGGCCGCGATAGACGGCCGTGACGATGCTGCCGAGCACAGCGATACCGACCGCGCCGCCGAACTCGAGGCTGGTCTCGGAGATCGCCGCCGCCGAGCCGGCGCGCTCCGGTGGGGCGCTGCCGACGACGAGCTCCGTCGTCAGCGCAACGACCGGGGTGAAGCCGAGCGAGAAGATCACTCCGGCGACCACAACGATCGCGATGGGGCTGTCCACCGTAACGCGCGAGAGCAGGGCGAAGCCCAGCGCCGCGAGGGTCAGCCCCACAGCCATGATCGGTGCCGGGCGGAAGCGATGCGCCAGGACCGGCGCGATCGGGGTGCCCAGGATGAAAGCCAGCGCCGAAGGCAGGCTCCAGAGCCCGGCCTCGAGCGGCGAGAAGTCTTTCACCAGCTGCAGATACTGGCCGATGAAGAGGAAGCTGCCGAACAGGAAGAGGAAGCCGAGCACGTTGATCGCCAGCGCGGCGCTGATGACCGGATTGCGGAACAGGCGAAGGTCGAGGAAGGGATCGGCGAGCCGGCGCTGCCGGCGCAGGAAGACGCCGCCGACGGTGAGACCCGCGAGGATAGCAACGGCGGCCTCCCAGCCGCCCCCATGCTCGGCCAGATGCTTGATGCCGTAGATCACCGCCAGGACCGCCACGAGCGAGAGCACCGCACTGGCGAGATCGACCCGGCCGGCCTCCGGGTCCTTGAACTCCGGCAGCAGAATGGGGCCGAGCGCGAGCAGCAGGATCATCACCGGCACGCCGACGAGGAAGACCGAGCCCCACCAGTAATGCTCTAGCAGGAGCCCGCCGACGAGCGGGCCGATCGCGCCGCCGGCCGAGAAGCTGGCGATCCAGATGCCGATGGCGAAGCTGCGCTCCTTGGAATCGAGGAACATGTTGCGGATCAGCGAAAGCGTCGAGGGCGCCAGCGTCGCGCCGGCGATGCCGAGCAGGGCCCGGGTCGCGATCAGCATCTCGGCGCTGGTCGAGAAGGCGGCGAGAATCGAGGCTAGACCGAAGGCTGCAGCGCCGATCAGCAGGAGCTTGCGCCGCCCGATCTTGTCGCCGAGCGTGCCCATGGTGATCAGGGAGCCCGCGACCATGAAGCCGTAGATGTCGACGATCCAGAGCAGTTGCGCCGCGCTCGGCTTAAGATCGACGCTGAGCTGCGGGATCGCGAGGTTCAGGACTGTGAGGTCCATCGAATAGAGCAGGCAGGGCAGGGCGATCACCGCCAGCCCCAGCCAGTCACGGCGCGTCGCCTTAGGCGCGGTTGCCGTCATGTCGGGGGCGGGCTTCATCGTCGCTGTCCGTGCTGCTGTCCGCGACGGTCGCAGCCGCCTCTCGGTTGGTGTGGGCTTGGAGCCTTATGCCGGACACCACGACTGGCCTGTGACAGCAGGTGTGCGCCTGCCGCCCAGGATGGTTATCTGTCCGGTTGAGTATCGTCCGATGACGCGCCGGTCAACGGGCGCCTGCACGACTAGCCGCGCTTCGCCGGCCCCGTCGCGAGCGGGCGGTCGCTGGCGCCCCATTCGGCCCAGGAGCCGTCATAGAGGGCGCGCGCCGGCTTGCCGATCGTCTCCAGCGCGGTCGAGAGGATCGCCGCCGAGACGCCCGAGCCGCAGCTTGTGATCAGCGGCCGGTCGAGATCGACGCCTGCCTCCGCGAAGGCGGCGGCGATCGCCTGCGGCGATTTGAGCTGTCCGTTCTCGACGATCGCCGGGAAGGGCAGGTTGAGCGAGCCGGGCATATGGCCGGAACGGACGCCGGCGCGCGGCTCCGGCGCCTCGCCGCGGAAGCGGTCGCCCGGGCGAGCATCGACCACCTGCGCGGTTCCCTCGGCCAAGGCGCGGGCGATATCCCCGGCATCGGCGACGGCGGAATGGTCGAGACGGGCGGTGAAGCTGCGCGCGGCGCGGGTGCGCGGCGGGCCCTGCTCGATCGGGCGGTTTTCGGCCTGCCATTTCGGGAAGCCGCCTTCGAGGATCACGACGTCCTTGGCGCCGAAGGTGCGAAACGTCCAGCGCACGCGCGGTGCCGAGAACAGGCCGAGCCCGTCATAGACGACGATGCGCATGCCATCGCCGATCCCCATGGCGCCGACCGCGGCGGCGAAGGTCTCCGGGCGCGGCAGCATGTGCGGGAGGTCGGAGCCCGCGTCCTTGACCGCGTCGATGTCGAAGCGCAGCGCGCCCGGGATGCGCCGCTCGGCGTATTCGGCATGCGGATCGCGGGCATGGACCGGCAGATACCAGGAGCCGTCGACCACGACGACGTCGGGCGCATCGAGCCGCTCGGCGAGCCACTCGGTCGAGACGAAAACGGTGTCGCTGGGCATGTGAGCGTTTCCCCTGTGCTCGGATTCTGTCGCCGTCGGCGGTCGGGCAAGCGCGCCCTCAGGCGAGCGCGATCCGGATCCGCCGGTTCTGCTTGCCCTTCTTCTCGATATCCGTGACCGCGACAAGGCCGATCTCGGCGGTGTTGCGGACATGGGTGCCGCCGCAGGGCTGGAGATCGATGTCGCCGATCGCGACGAGCCGGATGCGGCCCGAGCCGCGCGGCGGCTGGACCGACATCGTCTTGACGAGGCCGGGATTGGCGTCGAGCTCGGCATCGGTGATCCAGCGCTCGGTCACGGCAGCGTTGCGCGCGATCAGCGCGTTCAGCTTCTCGGCGATCTCAACCTTGTCGAGTCCGCCCTCGGGAATGTCGAAATCCAGCCGTCCATCCCCGTCGCCGATCGCGCCGCCGGTGACGGGGAAGGGCAGGACGACGCTGAGCAGATGCAGGGCGGTGTGGATGCGCATGCGCTTCAGCCGCCGCTCCCAGTCGAGCACGGCCGTGACCGCTTCGCCGGGCTGGGGCGCGGACTGGCCCTCCAGCGGCACATGCAGCACGCGGCTGCGGTCCTGCGGATCATAGATCGCGCTGCCGATCGTGATGGTGGTGCCGTCGGCCCGGCGCAGCAGGCCGGCATCGCCGGGCTGGCCTCCGCCGGTGGCGTAGAACACGGTCTTGTCCAGCTCGATGCCGCCGCGCTCGTTCACCGCCAGCACGGTGGCCGGGGTCTCGGCGAGATAGGCGTCGTCGCGGAAGAGCAGGGCGGTCGTCATGGTCGGGCAACTCGTGGCAGGGACCGGCATTCGGTCGGTCGGGCAGGGCTGCGGAGATTGCACCGGACGCGGCCGCGACGCCACCTCGCCTGTGCCGGGACTTCCGTCACGCCGCGGCTGCGCCTAGATAGGCCATGCTCTCCGCATGCGAGGTCCCATGTCCCTTACGCGCCTGTCCCTGCCGCGGATGCGGCCCAGCGACGGCGTCGCCTGGATCACCGGAGCGAGCTCGGGCATCGGCGAGGCGGTCGCCCTCGAACTCGCCCGGCAGGGCTGGACAGTCGCGATCACCGCCCGACGCCTCGAGCTTCTGGAGGACATCGCCCGCCGGGCCGAGGGTCTGCCCGGCCGCGTGCTCGCCCATGCGGGTGACGTTACCGACGCCGATTCGATGAAGGCCGTCATCGAGGGCATCGAGAGCGTGCAGGGGCCGATCGCGCTCGCTTTCCTGAATGCCGGAATCGCGCCCGATTCGGATGGCATCCTCGACATGGACGCCTTCGAGCGCATCATCGCGGTCAATCTCGTCGGTGTTGCACGCGGGTTGGCGGCGCTGCTGGACCGCATGGTGGCCCGCGGCCGCGGTCAGATCGCCGTCAACGCCTCCGTCGCCGGCTATGGCGGGCTGCCGGGCGCCTCCGCCTATGGCGTGTCGAAGGCAGCCGTCATCCATCTCTGCGAGACGCTGAAATTCGACTGCGACCGGGCGGGGATCACCCTCCAGCTGGTCAATCCGGGCTGGGTGGAGACGCCGATGACGCGCCCCAAGACGGTGCCGATGCCCTTCATCATCCCGCCGGATGTCGCGGCCCGGCGAATCGTCGAGGGGTTCGCGTCCGGCGGCTTCGAGATCACCTTCCCGCGCCGCCTGGCCTGGCCAATGAAGCTGCTCAACCTCATGCCCTATCCGGCCTATTTCTGGCTGCTGCGCCAGGCGTCGCGTCGCGGCGGCGCCCGGCCGCTCTGACCGTCAGCCCTTGGTGCTGGCCAGTGCCGCCAGCGCCCGCTGGCGGCCGGCGTCGAGATCGACGATCGGGCTCGGGTAGGTGACGCCCAGATCGATGCCCGCACGACGCAAGCTGACCGAAGGCGCCTTCCAGGGTTCGTGGATCTCGGCATCGCCGAGGGCCGCGATCTCGGGGATCCAGCGGCGGACATAGGCGCCGCGGGGGTCGAATTTCAGCCCCTGCGTGACGGGGTTGAAGATCCGGTAATAGGGCGCGGCATCGGCGCCCGAGCCGGCGACCCATTGCCAGCTTGCGGCGTTGTTGGCCGGGTCGGCATCGACCAGCGTGTCCCAGAACCAGGCCTCGCCCGCGCGCCAGTCGATCAACAGATGTTTGATCAGGAAGGAGGCGACGATCATCCGGACGCGGTTGTGCATCCAGCCGGTGGTCCAGAGCTCGCGCAGGCCCGCATCGATGATCGGGTAGCCGGTGGCCCCGCGCTGCCAGGCCTTCAGCGCGGTCTCGTCGTGGCGCCAGGGGAAGACATCGAAGCGCTGGTTATAGTTGCGGGTCGCGAGATCGGGATTGTGGAAGAGGAGGTGATACGAGAATTCCCGCCAGCCGATCTCGGAGAGGAACTTGTCCGCGTCGGATTCGGGGGCTGTCGCCTCGCCGCTTTCAATGGCGCTGCGGGTCGCATGCCAGATCTGGCGCGGGCCGATCTCACCGAAGCGCAGGTGCGGCGAGAGCCTCGAGGTCGATGCCAGATCGGGCCGGTTGCGATCCTCGCCATAGCCGGCCAAGGGACCGGAGAGGAAGCGAGCCAGGGAATCCGCCGCGCCCGCTTCGCCCGGCGTCCAGGCGTCGCGCAGACCGCCCGCCCAGTCGGGCGCGTGGGGCTCCAGCGCGAGATCCTCACGCGTGACGGCCATTGCCGCCAGCTCGGCCGGCAGGGCGGCTGCCACGATGCGGGCGGGGGCGGGCAGGGGCGCCGGCGGCTCGCCGCGGGCGCGGGCGGCGCGCCAATAGGGCGTGAACACCTTCATCGGGTCCCCGGTCTTGGTGGTGACCTGCCAGGGCTCGTTCAGGAGCGCGGCATTGAAGCTGGAAACCTTGCGGCCCGCGTTCTGGAGTTCGCTTTTGATCCGGGCGTCGAGCGCGACCGAGTCACCGTCATAGCGCCGGCTCCAGGTGACGAGCCCGGCTCCGGCGAGGTCCGCGACCTTCGGCAGCAGCGTTTCCGGGTCGCCCCTCAGCAGCATCAGGGCGCCGCCTCGGCGCTCCAGATCGGTGGCGAGTGCCGCGAGCGACCGCGAGAGCCACCAGCGGCTGGCGCCGCCGAGCGGCCGCCGCGTGGGGCTCTCGTCGAAGATGTAGAGGCCGAGCGTCGGTCCCGCGGCGACGGCCGCCGCAAGGGCCGGGTTGTCGGCGAGACGGAGATCGTCGCGGAACCAGTGGATCGAGGGGGCTGACATGGGCCGAGAGGTAACGCGTGGCCGCGTGCCGCGCCAGCCGTCGCCCCGTGGCAGGAGGAAGCAGGGCGCGGAGGGATTCGCGTGCGCCCTGGCAGCCTTCGTCTCCCCGCCGATCACCGCGGCGGACCGTCACCGTCCGGCAAAGAAAAAGGCCCGGGCGGTGTCGCTCGGGCCTTTCAGAAACAGTGGCTCCCGGAGCAGGATTCGAACCTGCGACCAATCGATTAACAGTCGATTGCTCTACCGCTGAGCTATCCGGGATCGGTGGGCGGCGTATAGCGACGCCTTTCCGGGGACGCAACCCCTTTCCGTCGATCCGTGACGGAAAGACGACGAGCCGCGCCGTCGCGCCGCTTCGCTGTTGCAGCGCGCCGCAGCTTATGGTTATTGCGGCCATCGGCGTCGTCATGCGGCGCCGACGGAAGGCCTCGTGGCGGAGTGGTTACGCAGAGGACTGCAAATCCTTGCACCCCGGTTCGATTCCGGGCGAGGCCTCCAAATTCCTCAATAAAAACAACCACTAAGCGTTGTGCTATCCAGCTGGAACGGGCGCTTAACCCCCCTAAGTCCCCTACAGTCCCCTCGCATGTGGGGGACCAAAAGGTTGGATTGTCCTTCCACTCCTCTTCGAGTCGGCCAATGCACCGCAATCAGGCCAAATGGGGCAGGGCGGCCTCGCAAATGGTACTCGGCAGCAAACGATTTGCGACGTGTGGGGGACCAGATGGGTGTCATAGGACTTGGAGTCCTCTCCCTCTTGATTGCTTTCGGTCAGAATCATACTCTAAGTAGCGGAATACCGACTAGATTCGGCTCTATGCTGACGCTTCGAACGGACTCACAGAAATATATTGATAGGCGATAGGCTGACTGATGACTGACGTTTTGACTGAGGACGAAATTAGAATTCTCATGAAGCTTAACGCTGCGATAGATATACTGCGTAGCTATGACCATAAGATACCGGCATCATACATATCCGCGGCGCTTAACGTAGCTATCAATCCTGGTAATGGCCCTACGCATTATGCTAAGGCTATGGGTACTATCCAACCTATTGCTTCGCGGCTGCTGTTAGAAATTGGCGAGAAGGCTCGTCACAGGGATGGGCCCTTAGGTTTGGTGGAGGCTCAAATTTCACCCGAGAGCCTCAGGGATAAGCAGTATCACCTCACCGCAAAGGGCTTGGACTTAGCAAAGCGATTAGCCGACGTTCTGCGTTGATTTCGTATCCAACACGGGAGGGCGCCGCAGGTACTTTCTCCTGTGATGATTTTATGTCCTAGCTATCAGATAGCGGGGACTTTGTGTTTGAATCCGTTTCAACACATTGTTTTAATTGCTAAATTTTGGTTTGATTGAGGGCATTTCATACGAATAGGCGTTGGTCTGCAAATCCTTGCACCCCGGTTCGATTCCGGGCGAGGCCTCCAAAATTCCCCCAGCAGCGCAGATGGATCGACGCCGGAGTGGCAGGCCGCCCGGCCTCCGAACGCGCTGGATCACACCCCCTGTTTCCCGACGACGAGCGAGGCCGGCACGGTGTAGGGCGCGACGAGTCGCTCCAGCATGCCGGCCGTCTCCGGGTCCTTCGCGAAGCGGATCAGGCTCCAGATGTCGGCCGCCACTTCGAGCAGATGCCGCTCGGCCAGGCTTTCGTCGAGCGCGGAGAAATCGAGCCGGGTGGCAATGCCGCCGCTGCCGGGTGCGATGAACGGCGCCAGCCGGGTGCGCAGCGCTTCGGAGTAGCGGGCGATAGCGGGGTTGGGATCGACGCGAGCGATCAGGATCCCACCTTCGGCCACGGCTGCCAGCATCCGCCGCATAAGAATCGTCCGCTCGAAAGCGGGCAGTTTCCGAAGATTGGCCTGGAGCTCAGGCAGGAACGCCGCGCGCGGGCCGGTCGCGGCCTCGACGACTGCGTCCTCCTCGGGCGACGCCGCCAGCGGCCGGAAGAATTCAAGGTCGCAGGCGGTCCCGCTGCACCACACGCGCTGGGCGCTGATCTCCACCGCCACCTTGCGGCCCGATGCGGTGCGGAGCACGGCGGGTTCGCAATCATAGAAGCCATGGCGGTCCAGAAGCATCAGGCGCCGGTCGCGCTCGCCATTGCTTATGGCCGTTCCCTTGTCGATCAGGGACTGTCCATCGAGCTCGCCCCAGACCCGCTCGATCAGCGCGAGATAGGCGGTGTTCGCGGCCAGATAGCGCGCATCGTACAGGCCGCTGGTGGAGAGGGTCGATGCGACATCCGATTTCTCGACAATGGCAACGCTAAGCGACTTCGTATCGAACATAGACGGCCATCCAAGCGAATCGACATGACGCTAGGTCATGAGCGGCGTCCGCGACAGAGCGGTGAACTTGTTACGGAGGTCGGTCCTCGCGCTATGCGGGCATCGCCGGTCCGGATCGTCCCGCAACCGGCCGCCGGGGGCGCCCCCGGCGTCTTGCCTTTTGCGACGCGCTCGAACAGAAAGCAGCGACGGCTGGCATGGCGGTTAGCGGGGGCACGACAGGCCCTTGCGACGCCAGCCGGGCTCAGGATTTCGGCGGACGGAGATTTCGCGCCATGGAGAGTTTCGTCGCGCTGCGCCGAATGATGGTCGATTGCCAGTTGCGGACCTATGACGTCACTGATCGCAGCGTGCTTGCGGCGGCCGACATCGTCCCGCGCGAGGCGTTCCTGCCCACCGGCCTCTCCCATCTGGCCTATCTCGACCAGACGGTCGCGCTGCCGGGAACGGGCCGGGCGCTGGTGACCCCGATGGTGGTCGCGCGGATGATCCAGGTGCTGGACCTGCAGCCAGGCGAAACCGTCCTCGAATATGGCGGCGGCAGCGGCTACGGCGCAGCATTGATGGCGCAGATGGGCGCCGTTGCGACGCTGTGGGAGACAGATGCTGCGGCTCTCGAGCTCGCGAAGGCCGCCTTTGCGGCAGCGGGCGTTGCCGTCATGGCGACGACGGACCGCCCGCAGGACAGCCAGTTCGATGCGGTCCTGGTTGCAGGGGCCTGCGAGGTTACGCCTGAGGATCTGTTCCCGCTGCTGCGCGAGGGCGGCCGGCTGATCGTCGTCGAGGGCCTCGGGCGGGCGGCGCGGGTCAATTTGTATCAGAAGAACGGTGGCAGCGTTTCCGGACGGCCTGTTTTCGACGCGGCGGCACCGGCTCTCGCCGAGTTCCGCAAGAAACCGGCCTTCGTGTTCTAAAGCCGGGCGGTGTCGCATTTTTGCGGCACCGGGCCGCTCATCGTGCTGCGGTCGCTCAGTGTACGTTGGCGCTTGCGCCGGCCCGGGCTATGTAACGCTTTCTTTGTATGCCGAGGCTGGGGCGATGCCTGGGCGCGACTCGAGTCCGCACATGAGGCGTCCGGTGACACGACGGAATAAGAACGGAACATTCGGCGCGCTGACGCTCGCCGCTCTGGGCCTCGTGCTCGCCTCGGGCGTCTCCCCGGGAGCGATGGCCCAGACCATGGAAGCTGCGCTGTCGCGCGCCTATTCCGGCAACCCCACGCTCAATGCCCAGCGCGCCTCGCTGCGGGCCACCAACGAGAACGTTCCCCAGGCGCTGTCGGGCTACCGCCCACGGGTGACGGCCTCGGCCGATATCGGCGCGAGCATCACCGACGCCAACGTCCCGGGCGGCCGGACCTCGACCACGCGTCTTGCTCCGCGCGGCGGTGGCGTGCAGGTCGACCAGAACATCTTCGACGGCGGCAAGACCCGCAACTCCGTCGGGCAGGCCGAATCGCAGGTACTGGGCGCCCGCGCCACGCTGCGCAATACCGAGCAGAACGTCCTGCTCGATGCCGCGACCTCCTACATGAACGTGCTGCGGGACACCGCGATCCTGACGCTCAACCGCAACAACGTCGAGGTGCTCGAGGAGCAGCTGCGCCAGACCCGCGACCGCTTCCAGGTCGGCGAGGTGACGCGCACCGACGTCGCCCAGGCCGAAGCGCGCCTGTCGCAGTCGCAATCGCAGGCGATCCTGGCCGAATCGAATCTGAAGACCTCGATCGCGCGCTACCGCCAGAATGTCGGCGCGGAGCCGAAGCAGCTGGCGCCCGGCAAGCCGGTGGAGCACCTGCTGCCGAAGTCGCTGCCATCCGCGCTCGATTCGGCCCTGTCGAGCCATCCCGCGATCGTCGCCTCGCTGCATGGCGTCGATGCGGCGGAGCTGCAGGTCAAGGTCACGGAGGCCGATCTCTATCCCGTGCTCGGCGTCCGCGGCCTCGTGCAGCAGCGCTATGATTCCACCGCATTCGGCGACAACCGGGCCTCGGCCAGTGTCGTCGGAACGCTGACGATCCCGATCTACGAGGGCGGGCAGGTCTATTCCCGCACGCGTCAGGCCAAGGAAACCGCCGGCCAGCGGCGCATCGAGGTCGACACCCAGCGCGACACAGTGCGTGCGGCGGTCGTTTCGGCCTGGGGCGGCCTCGAGGCCGCCAAGGCGCAGATCGTTGCGGCGCAGGCGCAGGTTCAGGCGGCTGAGACCGCTCTCGCCGGCGTGCGCGAGGAGGCCAAGGTCGGCCAGCGCACGACGCTGGACGTGCTGAACGCACAGCAGGAACTGGTCAGCGCGCGCTCGACACTGGTCACCGCCCAGCGCGACCGGGTCGTGGCGTCCTATTCCGTCCTGTCCGCGATCGGCCGGCTCTCGGCCAACACGCTGCGGCTCAAGACCGAGGTCTATGACGAGCGCCGGCACTACGAGCAGGTCAAGGGTCTGCTCTGGGGCACGGAGACGCCGGACGGGCGCTGAACCCGGCGGCGGCTGCCCCGGGCGCCTCGCGGCGTCGACATTCGCGCAACAGGCTCGGTTTCCCTGTGGGCGGAACGGGATGGCGCCTTGCCTGACATCGCCCGCGTGAAATACTCGATGGCTGGGCGGCTTTGATTCTGTCGGTGCGCCCGGAGTCGAGTGGTCCGGATCCAGATGAGCGCGCAACCGAAGGCCAACGAACCCTCGATGGAGGAGATCCTCGCCTCCATCAGGCGGATCATCTCCGATGATGAGGTGAAGCCGGCCGAGGCGGGGGTCGAACCCGCGCCGATCGCCGAAGAGCCACCGCCTTCGACCATCGATGATGACGTTCTCGATCTGGGGGCCGAGGCGGCGCTGATCCCTGCGCCCGAACCGGAACCCGCTCCGCCCGCAGACGGCGATGTCGATTTCCTCGAGCCTGTGCCGGAGCCGGAGCCCGTCGCGGTCGCGCCGCCGCCACCTCCGCCGCCGGAGCCCGCTCCTGCGCCCGTCTTCGCCGCCGCGCCTGCGCCGCCGGCCTTCGACATGGCGCAGTTGCTGTCCGACCAGACCAGCTCCGCCGTCACCAGCGCGTTCGGTCAGCTCGCACATACGGTGCTGACCAACAACGCGCGGACACTCGAAGACCTCGTCAAGGATATGCTCAAGCCGATGCTGAAGAGCTGGCTCGACGACAACCTCCCCACCATGGTGGAGAGGCTGGTCCGGGCCGAGATCGAGCGGGTCGCGCGCGGCGGCCGTCACTGAACGACAGCGCTGCGCGTCGTTTTCAGCGTTCGCCGATGCGCTGACGGCTTTCAGCCGCCGGCGTCTTCAGCCGTTCGAAGGCACCGGCCTCGTTGAGCCGCTTGAAGGCAAGCGCCATCACCGTCATCGCCATGGTCGGGGCGCCCAGGCGCGAGACCAGCATGGAGAGGCCGACGGCGACGGGGCGGGGATAGCGGCCCGACGCGGCTTCCGCCGCGATCCAGGCGCCGACGGCGTGGACAAGCAGGTTCATCAGAGCACCACCTTGCGGTTGACGCCGAGATCGGGCTTGGCGCCGGTCAGGGCGGCAGCCGCCATCTTCACGGTCGTCACGATCTTGCCGGGGCTCGCCCAGAACTCGGCCATGGAAGGCCGGACGCGCAGCACGCGGATGTTCGGGTCTTCCTCGCTGTCCCAGAAGGCGCGATTGCTGGCGTCCCACAGCTCCTTCACCTTGGCGCGGTCGTCGACCACGGTCGCCGTGCCCGTCACCGAGACGTAGCGCATGCTGCTGTTGTCGGCGAAGGTCACGCAGACATTGTCGTTGATGCTGATCTCGTCATCCTTGTGATGGCGACGGTCGGTCAGGAAGAAGATCGTGTCTTCTTCGCGATCGCCATGGGCGTGCATCGGGCGGGCCCGAAGCTCGTCGCCCTCGCCGTCATGGGTCACGAGCATCGCGAATTTGATGTCGTCAATCAGGTCCCAGACCTGGGTCTGGTCGGTGTGATGGGTCATGTCGAAGCTCCTGCTTGCTTGCAGCTTCAACCGGCGGCGGGCGTGCTGGTTCCTTGCAGCGCGGGGCGGCATATCCCGCGCATGGTTGACGCGGGGGGGCGGGTTGCGCTCTTAAGTCCGGCGACCTTTCGGGCCTCAGATTTATCCGGCCGGGCCGAGCCCCGGCCGTTTTCCGTTCGAGCGAAGCGATGATGGACAAGACATTCGAGCCGGCCGCCGTCGAGGCGCGGATCAGCAAGGCCTGGGAAGAGGCGAACGCCTTTTCCGCGGGGCGCGGCGCGGCGCCTGGCGCCGAGTCCTACTGCATCGTGATCCCGCCGCCCAACGTCACCGGCTCGCTGCATATGGGCCACGCGCTCAACAACACGCTGCAGGACGTGCTCTGCCGCTTCGAGCGCATGCGCGGCAAAGACGTGCTCTGGCAGCCCGGTACCGACCATGCCGGCATCGCGACGCAGATGGTCGTCGAGCGCCGGCTCGCCGCCGAGAACAAGACCGATCGCCGCGCGATGGGCCGCGAGGCCTTCCTGGCCGAGGTCTGGGCCTGGAAGGAGGAGTCCGGCGGGACGATCGTCAACCAGCTCAAGCGTCTGGGGGCCTCCTGCGACTGGTCGCGCGAGCGTTTCACCATGGACGAGGGGCTGAGCCAGGCCGTCCTCAAGGTCTTCGTCGCACTGCACGAGCAGGGGCTGATCTACCGCGCCAAGCGGCTGGTGAACTGGGACCCGAAGTTCCAGACCGCGATCTCGGACCTCGAGGTCATCCAGGTCGAGAAGACCGGTTCGTTCAAATGGCAGCGCGGCGGCGAGGATGAGTTCGATTCAGCCAAGCTCGACAAGGTCCTGAGCAAGGACCCGGGCGGGCATCTCTACTACTTCAACTACCCGCTCGAAGGCGTCTCCTATGACGCCGACGACGCCTCGACCTATATCCAGGTCGCGACGACGCGGCCCGAGACGATGCTGGGCGATACCGGTGTCGCGGTGCATCCGGAGAACGAGCGCATCGGCAGCCTGATCGGCCGCAACGCGATGCTGCCGCTGGTCGGCCGCATCATCCCGATCGTCGGTGACGACTATGCCGATCCCGAGAAGGGTACCGGCGCGGTCAAGATCACCCCGGCGCATGACTTCAACGATTTCGAGGTCGGCAAGCGCCATAAGCTCGCGGTCATCAACATCCTCGACGGCGAGGCGCGCATCCTGCTGGCGGAGAACGAGGCCTTCCTCGACGGCAGCGTCCCCGAGGCCGAGACGCTGGCGCTGCACGGGTTCGACCGTTTCGCTGCGCGCAAGGCGGTCGTCGCGCTGATGGCCAAGCGCGGCTATCTCGCCAAGATCGAGCCCAACACCAACACCGTGCCGCATGGCGACCGCTCGGATGTCGTGATCGAGCCCTGGCTGACCGACCAGTGGTATGTCGACGTCAAGCCGTTGGCGAACCGCGCGCTCAAGGCGGTGCAGGACGGACGCACGAAGTTCACGCCCGAGAATTGGACCAAGGTTTATTACGACTGGCTGGAGAACATCGAGCCCTGGTGCGTCTCGCGCCAGCTCTGGTGGGGCCACCAGATTCCGGCCTGGTACGGGCCCGACGGCGAATGCTTCGTCGCGGAATCGGAAGCCGCGGCGCAGGCCAAGGCGATGGGCCACTATGGCGGGGCGGTCCAGCTCACCCGCGACGAGGACGTGCTCGACACCTGGTTCTCCTCGGCGCTGTGGCCGTTCTCGACGCTCGGCTGGCCGGACGATACGGCCGAGCTGAAGCGCTATTACCCGACGGCGACGCTGGTCACCGCCTTCGACATCATCTTCTTCTGGGTCGCCCGGATGATGATGATGGGCCTCAACTTCATGGACGAGGTGCCGTTCAGGGACGTCTACATCCACGCCATCGTTCGCGACGAGAAGGGCGCGAAGATGTCGAAGTCGAAGGGCAACGTCATCGACCCGCTCACGCTGGTCGACCAGTACGGGGCCGACGCGCTGCGCTTCACGCTGGCCGCGATGGCCGCCCAGGGGCGCGACATCAAGCTCGCGACCTCGCGGGTCGAGGGCTACCGCAACTTCGCGACCAAGATCTGGAACGCGGCGCGCTTCGCCGAGATGAATGGCTGCGCCCGCGTCGCCGGCTTCGACCCGGCGCAGGTGAAGCTGCCGCTCAACCGCTGGATCCTGAGCGAGGCGGCGACCGCAGCCGAGGGCATCGCGGCGGGCATCCCAAGCTTCAAGTTCAACGAGGCGGCAGGCTCGGCCTATCGCTTCGTCTGGAACCAGTTCTGCGACTGGTATCTGGAACTGGCGAAGCCGGTGCTGCAGAGCGAGGGCGTCGATCCGGCCGAGAAGGCCGAGACGCAGGCGACCGTTGCGCATGTCATCGACCTGATCTGCCAGCTGCTGCACCCCTTCATGCCCTTCCTCACCGAGGAGCTCTGGGCGCAGAAGGCGGGCGACGGCGCGGCGCGCGTCCTTTCCGCGGGCGATGCGTCTCTCGTCTGCCTGACCCGCTGGCCAGATCTCGCCGCGCTTAAGGATGCCGGGGCGGAGGCCGAGATCGGCTTTGTCGTCGATCTGATTTCTGACATCCGCTCGGTCCGCTCCGAGGTCAATGTCCCCGCCGGCACGCAGGCGCCGCTGGTGCTGGTGAACGCCTCGTCGGCCACGCGCGCGACGGTCGAGGCCTGGGCCCCGATGATCCAGCGCCTGGCGCGCGTGTCCGACATCGCCTTCGAGAGCGTCTCGCCGGCACAGTCGGCGCAGATCATCGTGCGGGGCGAGGTCGCCGCGCTGCCGCTCGCCGGGATCATCGATCTCGAGGTCGAGCGGAGCCGCCTGACCAAAGAGATGGCGAAGCTCGACCAGGACATCGCGGTCGTCGACAAGAAGCTTGGCAATCCCGATTTCATGGCGCGGGCGCCCGACGAGATCGTCGAGGAGAACCGCGAGCGCAAGGCGGCGGCGGAAGCCCGCAAGCTCAAGATCGCGGAGGCTCTGGCGCGGCTGTCGTAAAGGCGCCGCGCGGTTCGGGCCGGTTGCATCGTCGGGGAGGTCAGCATGTTCCGCCGCGACGCCTTCGGACGCTTCGACCCCGATGATTTCGTCACGGCGATCGGGACCCCGTCGCGCCGTCAGCTGCTGGGCGGGCTCGCGGCCTCGGGCCTGCTTCTTGCCGCTGCGCCCGTCCGGGCGCAGCGGCTCTGGGCCAACCCCGTCTTCGCCGCCGACCCGTTCTCGCTCGGCATTGCCTCCGGCGACCCGGCCGAAGATGGGTTCGTGATCTGGACGAAGCTCGCGCCCGAACCCCTTGCCGAGCATGGCGGCATGCCGATGCGGGCCGTCGAAGTCGCCTGGGAGGTCGCCGAGGACGAGGGCTTTGCGCGCGTCGTACAGCGCGGCACCGCGCTGGCGCGGCCCGAACTGGGCCATGCGGTTCATGTCGAGGTCGCCGGCCTGCAGCCCGACCGGTTCTATGTCTATCGCTTCGCCTGCGGAGGCGTCCGCAGCCCCATGGGGCGCGCCCGCACCTTTCCGATGGCGGGGGCGGTGGTCGAGGCGATGCGCTTTGGCGTGCTCGGCTGCCAGCGCTATGAGGACGGCTTCTTCACGGCCTTCCGCCATGTGGCGGAGGAGCGCTTCGACTTCGTCTATCATTACGGCGACTACATCTACGAATACCGCACGATCCGGCCGGGAGACCGCCAGCTCCCGGTGGCGCGCGTGATGCCGGGCGATCCCGACGAGATCTACGCGCTGTCCGACTATCGCCGCCGCTACGCCCTCTACAAGCTCGACCCCGATCTCCAGGCCGCGCACGCCTCGGCGCCCTGGCTCGTTTCCTTCGACGACCACGAGATCGACAACAACTGGGCCAGTGCCATCTCCGAAGAGGCGGGCGTGCCGCCAGAGATCTTCGCGCTGCGACGGGCGGCCGGCTTCCAGGCCTGGTACGAGCACATGCCGCTGCGGCGCAGCGCCCTGCCGAATGGGCCGTCGATTCAGGCCTATCGGCGGTTCCGCTATGGCGATCTCGCCCGGATCGAAGTGCTCGACACGCGGCAGTTCCGCAGCGACCAGCCCTGCGGCGATGGCTGGCAGACGGGGTGCGCCGAGGCGCTGGCCCCGGAGCGCACCATGCTCGGCGCCGCGCAGGAGGCCTGGCTGCGCGAAGGCTTGCGCCTGCCGCCGCCGCGCTGGACCGTGCTGGCGCAGCAGGTGATGATGATGCGGCTGGACAGCGCGCCCGAGGCCGGCACGACCCGCTACCACATGGACAAGTGGGATGGCGCCGTCGCGGCGCGACGGCGCCTGTTCGACGCGCTCGGCGAGGCGGGGGTGGCCAACACCGTGGTCCTGACCGGGGACATCCACCAGAACTGGGCGGGCGAGCTGAAGGCCGATTTCGACGATGCGGGTTCGGCCACGGTCGGGGTCGAGTTCGTCGCGACGTCGATCAGCTCCGGCGGCGACGGGGCGCCGATGACCCGCGCCGGCCGGGTCGTCCTGCAGAAGAACCCGCATATCCGCTATTTCAACAACCAGCGCGGCTATCTGCGCCATCTGGTCGGCCGGGAGCGCTGGCAGGCCGACTATCGCTTGCTCGACCGCGTCAGCGAAAAAGGTGCCGGCGTCACGACCGCGGCAAGCTTCGTCGTCGAGGCAGGGCGACCGGGCCTGCGCCCCGCCTGAGGCCCGCGCCCGCTTTCGGCCGCGCAGCCGTCGTCAAATTGACGTTACAGCAAGACATCACTGGCATTCTTCCCGCGACACGGTTAGATGCGCGTGGGGCGCAAGCCCGCCATGCATCTCGACGCCGATAACCCAGGACCGGTTGTTCTTCCGCCATGTTGAAGCGCGCCTATGACGGGCTGGTTGCCTATTCCTCGCATCCGGCCGCCCCCTGGCTGCTGTTCTTCCTGACCTTCGTCGAGAGTTCGGTCAGTCCGCTGCCGCCGATTCCGCTCCTGATCCCGATGTGCATCGCCCGGCCGGACCGCGCCTGGTTCTATGCCGGCGTCTGTTCGCTCGGCGCGGTGCTCGGCGGCTATCTCGGCTACGCCATCGGCGCGCTGCTCTACGACTCGCTGGGCTCCTGGCTGATCAGCATCTACGGCCTGCAGGACAAGGCGGCCGAGCTGATCGCGACCTCGCAGGATTTCTGGTTCTGGGTGCTCGTCACCAAGGGCCTGACGCCGATCCCCTTCAAGATCGTGACGATCATGTCGGGCTTCCTGCACTTCGACCTGTGGAAGTTCACGATCGGGATGGTGATCTCGCGCGTCACCTTCTTTGCGATGATCGCGATCGCGCTGCGCTACTATGGCGACAACATCCGCATCTTCATCGAGAAGCATCTGCCGATGACGGCGCTCGCGCTGGTCGTGGTCATTGTCGGCGGTTTCTTCGTGCTGCCGATGGTGCTTTGAGGAGCGCTTGCCGCACCGCTCCCGGTGTCCGTTTGTGACATCGGCGCAACAGTTCGACGGATTGCACCGGTGGCACCGGGCGGCGATGGAACCGCCGCGATCCCGCCACAAAGCAGCCTCAGCTAGAAGGCGCGATAAGTCTCTGAGATATAGACGAATTAAAGTCTGTCTCCGGCGCTGCGGGAGCTGATCTGCGGGCGGCCGGAGAGGGTGGGGGAGCGTTGCGCCCGGCTTGGACTGCGTGGCACATCTGCCGCGCGCGTCACAGCGCAGGGTGGAACGAGGAAAAAGACGATGGATGCGCGTGTTTTCGACAAGTCCCGGCTTCCCAGCCGGCATGTGAGCGTGGGACCGGCCCGCGCCCCGCACCGCTCCTACTATTACGCCATGGGCATGACCGCCCGGCAGATCTCCCAGCCCTTCGTCGGTGTCGCCTCCTGCTGGAACGAGGCCGCGCCCTGCAACATCTCGCTGATGCGCCAGGCGCAGGCGGTGAAGAAGGGCGTCGCCTCGGCGAGTGGTACGCCGCGCGAGTTCTGCACCATCACCGTCACGGACGGCATCGCCATGGGGCACCAGGGCATGAAGTCGTCGCTCGCCTCGCGCGAATGCATCGCCGACTCGGTCGAGCTGACCATGCGCGGGCATTGCTATGACGCGCTCGTCGGCCTCGCCGGCTGCGACAAGTCACTGCCAGGCATGATGATGGCCATGGTGCGCCTGAACGTGCCCTCGATCTTCATCTATGGCGGCTCGATCCTGCCCGGCACCTTCAAGGGCAAGCCGGTCACGGTTCAGGACGTGTTCGAGGCCGTCGGCAAGCACTCGGTCGGCGCCATGTCCGACGAGGATCTGCAGGAGCTCGAGGAGGCGGCCTGCCCGTCGGCCGGCTCCTGCGGCGCGCAGTTCACAGCCAACACCATGGCCACGGTCGCCGAGGCGATCGGCCTGGCGCTGCCTTATAGCTGCGGCGCGCCGGCGCCCTACGATGTGCGCGACACCTTCTGCTACACCGCCGGCGAGATGGTGATGGAGCTGATCGCGCGCAACATCCGCCCGCGCGACATCGTCACCCGCAAGGCGCTCGAGAACGCGGCGATGGTCGTGGCGGCGTCGGGCGGTTCGACCAACGGCGCGCTGCACCTGCCGGCGATCGCACATGAGTGCGGCATCGACTTCGATCTGTTTGCCGTCGCCGAGATCTTCAAGAAGACCCCCTACATCGCCGATCTCAAGCCGGGCGGGAAATACGTCGCCAAGGACATGTTCGAGGTCGGCGGCATCCCGCTGCTGATGAAGACGCTGCTCGACCATGGCTTCCTGCATGGCGACTGCATGACCGTCACTGGCCGCACGATCGCGGAGAACCTCGCCAAGGTGAAGTGGAACGACGAGCAGGACGTGATCCGTCCCGCCAACCGCCCGCTCTCCGACAATGGCGGCGTCGTCGGCCTGCAGGGCAACCTCGCCCCTGAGGGCGCGATCGTGAAGATCGCCGGCATGACCACCGAGCAGCTGACCTTCACGGGGCCGGCGCGCTGCTTCGACTGCGAGGAGGACGCCTTCGCCTGCGTCAGCAAGCGCGAATACAAGGTCGGCGACGTGCTGGTGATCCGCTACGAGGGTCCCAAGGGCGGTCCGGGCATGCGCGAGATGCTGTCGACCACGGCCGCCCTCTACGGGCAGGGCATGGGCGACAAGGTCGCACTGATCACGGACGGTCGCTTTTCGGGCGCCACGCGCGGCTTCTGTGTCGGCCATGTCGGGCCGGAGGCTGCCGTCGGCGGTCCGATCGGCCTGATCCGCGATGGCGACATCATCGAGCTCGACGCCATCACAGGAAAGCTCGCAGTCCGCCTTTCTGACGCCGAACTTGAGGAGCGTCGTAAGAACTGGGTGCCGCGCAAGACCGACTACAACTCCGGCGCCCTCTGGAAATACGCGCAGACCGTCGGCTCCGCCAAGGGAGGGGCCGTGACCCATCCAGGCGGCGCCGCCGAGACCCATTGTTATGCGGATATCTGAGACCACGATCGCAGCATTGCTCCTCGTCCTGGGCGGCCAGCAGGCCGCCTGGGCGCAGGACGCCATGGGCGCTCGCGGTCCGGTTCCGCCCCGGCCGATTCCCGGCGTCGCGCTCCCCGAGCCCGGCGCCCTCGACGCGCCCTCCACGGGCGCGGCGACCATCGCTCCTTCTCCCGACGCGCCCGCCGCCCATACGGCGTTGCCGCTTGTCCCCTTCAGCAACGCGCGTGACGCGATCCGCGCCTGGATGCGGGACTCCACCGCCGGCAACCAGGCGGGCGCCGTGCGCGCGCTCGAATACGCCGCCGCTCAGGGCCATCTCACGGCGCAGTTCAAGCTGGGCCGGATGTATGCCGGCGGCGAGGGCGTGCCTGCCAGCGACCTCAAGGCTTTCGAGTATTTCTCGAAGATTGCGGACGAGAATGCCGACGCCACGCCCGGCACCGCCAATGGCCGCATTGTCGGCAGCGCCTTCGTCGCGCTCGGCGGCTATTTCATGGACGGGATCAAGGGCAGCTATGTCCGCCCGAATCTCGACCGCGCCTTCGACATGTTCCACTATGCCGCCTCCTATTTCGGCGACCCGGAAGGCCAGTACAATCTAGGCCGGCTCTACATGAACGGGCAGGGCACACGCCGCGACGCCCGCCAGGCGGCGCGCTGGATGAAGCTGTCGGCCGAGAAGGGCTATGCGCCGGCTCGCGCTGTGTTCGGCGACATGCTGCTGCGCGGCGCCGAAGGCGTACCGCGCCAGCCGGTGCTCGGGCTGATGTGGCTGTCGCTGGCGCGCGAAAGCGCCGATCCCGATCGCGACACCTGGATCATCGAGCGCCACGACACCGCGTTCTCGACCGCCTCCGCCAGCGACCGCACGGCGGCGCTCGCCCTGATCGAGCGCCAGCAGGTCGCCGGGGCGCGCGCGGCGCAGCGCTGAGGCCCCGCGCCTTTTCGACGTCGATCGCATCCGGTCGGGCCAAATCCGCGTAACGGCTGCGTCAACCGGGGCTCCGTACCATGCGCATCGCCGCCACTGCCGCCGTCCTCGCCGCGGTCCTCATCCTGCCGTCCATGCCCAGCCGAGCGCAGGTTTCCTATGAAAGCTGGCCGGTCCTGACCGATCCGTTCCCGAGCACGGGCGGCGGCGGCATCATGATCCACGACTACGATCCCGTCGTCGCCGACGGAAAATGCAGCACGAACTTCCGCGCGATCGAGACCAACGGCACGGTCTATCGCAATGCGATCGTGTTCGATGCGGTCGAGACGCAGGGCGGCGTTCTCTGCACCAACGGCAAATGGCGCTCGCTCGACAGCGATGCGACCGGCACCACGCCGTTCAAGGTCTTCCTCAAGGGCGGCGTGAAGCGCGGCTCGGCGGAGTGAGTGGACCCCGGTGAAGGGACCGTCAGGCCGCTCTCAATTCCACCATCACCGGCACATGGTCTGACGGCTTCTCCCAGCCGCGGACATGCTTGGCGATCTGCACGCCTTCCAGCCGGTCGGCGGCCTGGGGCGAGAGCAGCAGATGGTCGATGCGTATGCCGTTGTTCCGCTGCCAGGCGCCTGCCTGATAGTCCCAGAAGGTGTAGAGGCCGGCCTCGTCGGTGGTGGCACGCAGGGCCTCGGTGAGGCCGAGGTTGATGAGGTCGCGGAACGCTGTCCGGGTCTGCGGCAGGAAGAGCGCATCCGAGACCCACGCGGCCGGGTCGCGCGCGTCGCGCGGCTCGGCGATAACATTGTAGTCGCCCGCCAGCACCAGCGGCTCCTCATGGTCGAGCAGCATCCGGGCATGGGCCGTGAGGCGCTTCATCCAGCCGAGCTTGTAGGGGTATTTCTCGGTGTTCGGCGGGTTACCGTTCGGCAGGTAGATCGAAGCCAGCCGCACGACGCCTGAGCCCAGCGGGAGCACGCCTTCGAGATAGCGCGCCTGTTCGTCGGATTCGTCACCAGGCAGGCCGCGGCGGACATCCTCAAGCTTCGCCCGGGAGAGAATCGCGACGCCGTTGAAGGTCTTCTGGCCATGGGTCTCGACCTGCCAGCCGGCCTCCTCGATCTCGCGGCGCGGGAAATCGGCATCGACGCATTTGATCTCCTGCAGGCAGAGCGCGTCGGGCTGCGCCTCCTTCAGGAAATCCAGCAGGTGGCCGAGCCGCTGGCGGACCGAGTTCACGTTCCAGGTGGCGATGAACAAGGGGAAGGCTCCGGATCAGAAGAGACGCAGGATAAGCGGCACGAGCGCCGCCGTGACAAGCCCGTTCAGCCCCATCGCGATGGCGGCAAAGGCGCCGGCCACGGGGTGGACCTGGAAGGCGCGCGCGGTGCCGATGCCGTGCGCCGCAAGGCCGGCCGCGAAGCCACGGGCGCGCCAGTCCGTGAAGCCGAGTGCGATCATCAGCGGTGTCACGATCACGGCGCCCAGAATGCCCGTGGCGATCACCAGCGTCGCCGTCAGCGAGGGCTCGCCGCCGATCTCACGGGCGATGCCCATGGCGATCGCTGCCGTCACCGATTTCGGCGCGAGCGAGGCCAGGATCGGCTGCGGAATGCCGAAGGCCGCCGCGATGCCGACGGCGCTGACGACAGCAGTGAAGGCTCCGGCGAAGAGCGCCGCGAGGATCGGCAGCACGGCCTTGCGCACCAGCGGCCAGTGCCGGTGCAGCGGCAGGGCGAGCGCGACGGTGGCCGGGCCGAGCAGGAAATGGACGAACTGCGCGCCCTGGAAATAGGTCTCGAACGGAGTGCGCGTCGCCGTCAGGATCGCGGCGAGAATGGCAACGGCGATCAGGACGGGATTGGCGAGCGGATGCCGGTCGAAGCGCGCGGAGATGCGATCGGCGACGACATAGGCCGCCAGCGTCACGGTCAGCCAGAGCAGCGGGTCGGCGGCGAGATAGACCCAGAGCGTCTCGACCCGCGTCAGATCGGGCGCCGTCACGGGTTGGGGTCCGGGCGGCTGTCGACGAGGGCGGCGACCTTGACGAAGACAAACGCGGTGACGGCGAGCGTCAGCGCCGTCGAGACGAGGAGCGCGGCGATGAGGCCCGGTCCATGGGCGAGCAGCGATCCGGCATGGCGGACGATGCCGGTGCCGGCCGGCACGAATAGCAGCGAGAGATGGGCGAGCAGCACGCCCGCCACCGTCGCCAGCGGCGCGCCCTCCAGAGCGGCCGAGGGACGCCAGCGCAGGCCGAGGAAGAGCAGGGCGAGCCCGATGACCGGTCCCGGCACTGGCAGCGCGAAGAGCCGCGCCAGGGCCTCGCCGGCGAGCTGGCAGGCGAGCAGAAGGGTGAGGGCGAGGATCATGCGGAATGCTCCGGTGTTGACCCAGCCTATCGCCCCGCAGCGCCATCGACAAAAAAACCTCCCCGCATCGCTGCGGGGAGGTGTGGACGACCGACAGGTCGCGACATGTCAGGGGCAGGCGCGGACCACGCCGCCCGCGGCGATGTAGGTGCCCGTCTCGGGATCGTAGGTGCGGAAGCGGCGCGAGCAATAGGCCACCGCATCGACATCGGCCTCGCTGTAGCCATAGGCGCGCACGGGAGCGCCATAGACCGGGGCTGGCGCGACATAGACGGGGGCGGGCTCGACATAGCGCGGGCCGGCAAGGGCACCGGCGGCCAGCGCGCCACCGATCACGCCGGCTGCGATGCCGGCGCCGACCGCCGCACCGCGGCCGCCACGGTAATAGCCGCCACGATAGCCATAGCGCGGCCCGTAGCCGTAACGGCGATACTGGACGGTCTCGACGAGATCGCCGGCTGCGCCGGCTGTCGCCAGCGCAGGGGTTGCCATCGCCGCGATCGGTGCGGCGGAGGCCGGGGCGGCGATCAGGGCCGTGCCGATCAGGGCGGCTGCGAGGCTGAAGGTCTTGATCATGGACAGATCCTCTCTTCTGAAGCGAGAGGAAGCTTGCGCGTCCTCCGAAGGGTCACAAAGCGTAATGCGGACGCCTGTATCTCGGAAGGGTGACACGGGATCGCGTCAAAATTTCGTCGTCCTTGCTCGTGTAGAGCGGCGGCCGTGACGCGGCGGAAGAGCTTGCGCGCGCCGCCATTGCATTCCATATCGCGGCGGCTGATTTTGCACTGCATCATCCGTTGCAAGGATTAAGAGGCCGATCATGGCGAACGCCGGCGAAACCCCTCCTCAGAAGACTGCGCTGGCGCCCTCGCAGCTCAGCCTGATGTCACGGATCATCTTCGGCTCGCGCTGGCTGCAGCTGCCGCTTTATCTCGGACTGATCGTGGCGCAGTGCGTCTACGTGTTCAAATTCCTGAAGGAGCTGGTGCATCTCGTCCAGCACGCGACGGATTTCAGCGAGCAGCAGATCATGCTGGTCGTGCTGGGCCTGATCGACGTGGTGATGATCTCGAACCTGCTGGTGATGGTCATCGTCGGTGGCTACGAGACCTTCGTGTCGCGGCTCAATCTGCAGGGCCATCCCGACCAGCCGGAATGGCTGAGCCACGTCAATGCGAGCGTGCTCAAGATCAAGCTCGCGATGGCGATCATTGGCATCTCGTCGATCCACCTGCTGCGGACCTTCATCGAGGCCGGCAATATAGGCAGCGCCAACCGCACCACGGACTACACCGAGACCGGAATCATCCTGCAGACGGTAATCCACACGGTCTTCATCATCTCCGCCATTGGCATCGCCTGGGTCGACCGGATGACGGTGCCGGCGTCCGGCAAGGGGCACTGACGGGTCCGCAACAGCCCGCGCGGGCTACTGCCCGCGGCCGGCCCGCGAGGCGAAGCGGATGGCCTCTTCGGCGGCGCGGAACAGGGCCTTGGCCTTGTTCACGCATTCGGCCTGCTCGGAGGCGGGGTTCGAATCATAGACGATCCCGGCGCCGGCCTGGACATGCATGCGGCCGTCCTTGACCACCGCCGTCCGCAGCACGATGCAGGTGTCCATCTCACCATTGGCGCCGAAATAGCCGATGCAGCCGCCATAGGCGCCGCGTGCATCCTGTTCGAGCTCGTCGATGATCTCCATGGCGCGCACCTTCGGCGCGCCCGAGACGGTTCCGGCGGGGAAGCCCGCCGACAGCGCCGCGAGCGCGTCATGGCGCGGGTCGATCGTCCCCTCGACATTGGAGACGATGTGCATGACCTGGCTGTAGCGCTCGATGAAGAAGGAATCGGTGACCCTCACCGATCCAATCTGAGCGACGCGGCCGACATCGTTGCGGCCGAGATCAAGCAGCATCAGGTGCTCGGCGCGCTCCTTGGGATCGGCCAGCAGCTCCTGGGCCAGGGCCTCGTCCTCGGCCGGGGTGGCGCCGCGGCGGCGCGTGCCGGCGATCGGGCGGATGGTGACCGTGTCGTCGCGCAGCCGGACCAGGATCTCCGGACTCGAGCAGACGATCTGGAAGTCGGCGAAGTCGAGATAGCACAGGAACGGCGCCGGGTTGACGCGGCGCAGCGCCCTGTAGAGCGCAAAAGGCGGAAGCTGGAACGGTGCCTCGAAGCGCTGCGACAGGACCACCTGGAAGATGTCGCCGGCGCGGATGTAGTCCTGCGCGGCCGCCACCATCTCCTGGAAGCGCTCCTCGCTGGTGTTGGACATGACCGTCGGCTCGGGCAGGGCGGCGATGTCGATCGCCGCATCCGGGGGCAGGGGGCCCTCCAGCGCGCGCACCACCGCATCCAGCCGTTCGAGCGCCCGCTCATGGGCGGCACGGGCGGGGACACCCGGCTGGCGACGCACCGGCGTCACCACATGGATCTCGTCGCGCACCGAATCGAACACGACCATCAGCGTCGGCCGGCTCAGGATCGCATCGGGCACGCCGGTGCCGGTGTCCTTGGGCTCCGGCAGGCGCTCCATCAGGCGCACCATGTCGTAGCCGAGATAGCCGAAGACGCCCGCCGCCATCGGCGGCAGCTCGCCGGCGCCTGGCGCGTCGTCCTCGGGAATGGCGCTTTCCTCGAGGAGCGCGCGCAGGCTCTCGAAGGCGGGGCGGGGATCGGGAAGGAAGCCGTCGCCGAGCGCCGGGCGGCAGAGGGCGGCCTCGCCGTGATGGCAGCGCCAGATCAGGTCGGGCTCGAGGCCGATCATCGAATAGCGACCGCGGACCGCGCCGCCCTCGACCGATTCGAGCAGGAAGGCAGGCCCGGTCGTGGCGTGGCGCAGCTTCAGGAAGGCGGCGACCGGCGTCTCGCAATCGCCGACCAGCACCTGCCGCAGCAGTTGCGGGGTGCCGGCCTCATAGGCGGCGGCGAAGGCCTCGCTGTCCTGCGCCTCCGCCATGGTCAGTTCTGGTTTCCGCCGGTGGCGTTGCGGAACGCGGTCTCGTTGATCGCGACGCCGAGTTCCGCCTGGCGCTGCGTGACATACTGGGCCAGGACATCCTCGCTGACGCTGGCGGCGAGGGTGCGCGAGAAGTTCTCCGCCTCCTGGGTGGTGCGGGCATAGCTCGGCACCGTGGCGGCATCGACCTTGAACAGGATGCGCCCGCCATCGGCGACGGAAGCCGAGGCACTCTTGCCGGCCGGCGTGCCGAAGATCAGGCTGACGACGTTGCTCGGCAGGTCCGGGAGCTGGTCCTGGCGGCCAAGACCGTTGGCCTGCTCGATGGTGAGGCCGGCCGAGGCCGCGACCGCATCGAAGGCCTCGCCTTTGTCGAGCCGCTCGACCAGTTCGCGCGCCTTGGCGGAGAGGCGGGTTGCGACCTCGTCGGTGCGCCACTGCGTCTCGACCTGCGCCTTGACCTCGTCGAAGCCCTGCTCGCGCGAGGCGTCGATCTTGCGCACATCGTACCAGACATAGCCGGCGTCGCGCGGCAGGCGGATCGCCTCGTTGTCGACCCCGGGCTCCGAGCGGAAAATGCCCTGGATGGTCGCGTCACCTCCGGGCAGGGCCGGCTCGGTGCCGCCATCGGTGCGGCGCAGGCCGGCATCGACCGGGCCGACGCTGCGCAACGGCAGGTTGAACTCCTTGGCGATCTCGGCCAGCGGCTTGGCGGCGGCGCGCTGATCCTCGATGCGGTCATGGATCTCGGTGATGCGGCTCGCGGCCCGGCGGGTCGCGACCTCGCCGCGCATCTCGGCGGCGACGGCCTCGAAGGGCCGCACCGCCTCCGGCACGAGGGCGGTGACGCGCAGGAGCACGGGGCCGAATGCGCTGGTGACGGGCGCGCTGACAGCGCCCTCCTGCAGGGCGAAGGCGGCCTCGCGCACGGCCGGGTCGAAAACCTGGGTGCGGGTGAAGGTGCCCAGCGTCAGATCGGCTGCGGCGACATTGCGGGCGGCCGCGACCGCGTCGAAGGTTTCGCCGGCCTCGATGCGGGCGCGGGCGGCCTGCGCCTCCTCGGCCGTCGGGAAGGCGATCTGCTGGATGGTGCGCGTCTCGGCTGTGGTGAAGCGCTGCGCCTTGACCTCCTCATAGCGGGCACGGGCATCGGCTTCGCTGACGGCGCCGGTATCGGCCAGGCTCTCGGCCGTGAGGGCGAGCAGATCGGCGGTGCGCCGCTCGGGCGCCCGGAAGGCGCTCTTGCGCTCGTCATAGAAGGTCTTGAGCTGAGCCTCCGTCGGCGCCGGGATCTCGCCGGCGAAGGAGGGCGCGAGGCGAACCAGCGTGACGTCGCGGCGCTCGTTGCGCAGGCGGTGGCCGAGCTCCTGCAATGCGACCGGGGACGCGACGGCGCCGACGACCATCTCGCCGATCTGCTGGCGCAGGATCGTAGCGCGCTGCTCGCGGACATAGGCCTGCTCGGTGAAGCCGTTGGCGCGCAGCAGCTCGTTGAAGCGGGCGCCGGAGAAATTGCCCGAGGCGTCGCGGAAGGCCGGATCCTCGAAGATCAGGTTGCGGATGGTGTCGTCGGAGACGGCGAGGCGCATCGCGCGCCCGGTCTGGTCGAGCACCGATTCCGTGATGAGGCGGGAGAGGACCTGCCGGTCGAGGCCGAGCGCTCGCGCCATTTCGGGGGTGATCTGCCGGCGCTGCTGGCGGGTCAGCTGCTGGACGTCGTTCTGGAAGGCGGTGCGCACCTGCTCCAGCCCGATCTCCGCCTTGCCGACGCGGGCGACGGAGTTGCGGCCATAGCCCTGGAAGATGTCGCCGATGCCCCAGATCGCGAAGGAGAAGATCAGGAAGCCGAACAGGACGAAGATCACGAGCTTGCCGAAGAAGCTCTGGCCCGCCTTGCGGATGCCCGTCATCATCATGGAGATCGATCTTTCCCTGGCCTGGCGGGGCGCTCAGAGCGGCCCTGCCGGTTTTCGTCGGTGCCGCTTATAGGAACCGCGGGGCGATGCCGCAATCGCCCGCGCGGATTCGTGTCGCGAAGCCGCGGTGGACCGGTCGCCCGATTGCAGCGCGGGGCGGCGGTTGCTAGAGCCGGGCCAACCCATAGGAGGACGCAGGTGACGCGCAGCATCAGGCCCCTGGTGGCCGGCAACCTGGAAGATGAACGGGCTGAAGGCGGATCTCGCCATCGCGACCGAGGTGGCCAAGGCCTATGACATCGGCCTGAAGAGCGCCGTGGATCTCGCGATCTGCCCGCCCGCCAGCCTGCTCTATCTGGCGAGCGCCGCACTGGTGGGAACGCGGATCGCGACCGGCGGCCAGGATTGCAGCATGCAGGAGGCCGGGGCTTTCACCGGCGAAGTCTCCGCTGCGATGCTGGCCGATGCCGGGGCGGCCTTCGCCATCGTCGGCCATTCCGAGCGCCGCACGCTTCATGGCGAGACCAACGCGACCGTGAAGGCCAAGGCGCACGCCGCGCAGAAGGCGCTGCTGGTGCCGATCGTCTGCGTCGGCGAAACGAAGGCGGAGCGCGAGGCCGGCAAGGCGGTCGCGGTCGTCCGCAAGCAGCTGCGCGGCTCCATTCCCGACGGCGCCACGGCGGCGACGCTGGTCGTGGCCTATGAGCCGGTCTGGGCAATCGGTACCGGGCTGACCCCGACCGCAGCCGATGTCGCGGAGATGCACGAGGCGATCCGGGCCGAGCTCGGGCGGATGCTCGGCAAGGCGGCCGCGGCCGGTGTTCGCCTGCTCTATGGCGGCTCGGTGAAGCCCTCCAACGCCGCCGAATTGATGAATGTCGCCCATGTCGACGGCGCGCTCGTCGGCGGGGCGAGCCTCAAGGCCGAGGATTTCCTGGCGATCGCCCGGGCCTGCGCCTGAGCCCAACGACGCAAAACCGCGCCCGGCGGCTATCGCCGGGGTGGTGCGGCCGTCGCTTGCATGCTATGGGCCGCGCCGACCCTGCCTGCCGGTTCCGGCCGGTAGCGGCATGAGGTGCGGGTGGCCCTTGGCGGCGGCCCGCACCAGACCCATTTCGTGAGCCTGGCTCAGTCTGTCGAGAACATGCAGAACGTCATCATCGTCATCCACCTGATCATCGTGGTCGCGCTCGTCGGCGTGGTCCTGCTGCAGCGCTCCGAAGGCGGCGGGCTTGGCATGGGCTCGGGTGGCGGCGGGGCTGGCGGCTTCATGACCGGCCGCGGCCAGGCCAACGCCCTGACGCGGGCGACCGCGATCCTGGCCGGAGCTTTCTTCCTGACCTCGATCATCCTGGCCGTGATGGCGACGCGCGGCCGCGTCCAGCGCTCGATCATCGACGGCGCGCCGACTCAGAGCGCGCCGGCCACGCCGACCGGGCCGAGCGCTCCCAACGCCGGCGGCGTGCTGGACCAGCTCCGGCAGATGCAGGCGCCGAGCGGCGGGCCGCAGCCGCCCACGCCGGCGCCTCCGGCGCCGCAGCAGTGAGGCAGGCACGTCCCGCAAAAGTGGTCTCCACTTTTGCGACAAGGACTTGGCCAAGCAAGTCTTGGCAGGGGCCGGGCAACCGGCCCTTCTCTTTTGTATGGGGTGCGCCGGCCGGCTGGCCGAGCGCGCCTGTGGACAAGCGTGCAGGGCAAGACGGGGCTGCACGCCTGGACTTAGCGAATCGCGCCCGTCGCTTTAGAGGTGTCCACCCATGACGCGGTATGTTTTCATCACCGGCGGCGTGGTGTCTTCGCTGGGCAAGGGCCTGGCGGCGGCGGCACTGGCGGCCCTCCTGCAGGCGCGCGGCCACACGGTCCGCCTGCGCAAGCTCGACCCCTATCTCAACGTCGATCCGGGCACGATGAGCCCGTATCAGCATGGCGAGGTCTTCGTCACCGATGACGGGGCGGAGACCGACCTCGATCTCGGCCATTACGAGCGCTTCACCGGCCGGCCCTGCAACAAGGGCGACAACATCACCACCGGCCGCATCTACATGGACATCCTGACCAAGGAGCGTCGCGGCGACTATCTCGGCGCGACGATCCAGGTCGTCCCGCATGTCACCAACGCCATCAAGGAATTCATCCTCGACGGCAACGAAGGCTACGACTTCACGCTGGTGGAGATCGGCGGCACGGTCGGCGACATCGAGAGCCTGCCCTTCCTCGAGGCGATCCGGCAGGTGAACCAGCAGCTGCCGCGCGGGCAGTGCATCTTCATCCACCTGACGCTGCTACCCTATATTCCGACCGCCGGCGAGCTGAAGACCAAGCCGACGCAGCATTCGGTCGCCGAGCTGCGCTCGATCGGCATCCAGCCCGACATCCTGCTCTGCCGCACCGATCGCGAGATCCCGCGCGAGGAGCGCCGCAAGCTGGCGCTGTTCTGCAATGTCCGCGAGACGGCGGTGATCGAGGCCCGCGACGTCGCCTCGATCTACGACGTGCCGCTCTCCTACCACGCGGAGGGGCTCGACAACGAGGTGCTGGCGGCCTTCGGCATGGATTCCAGCCACGAGCCCGACGTCTCGAACTGGCGCCGCATCTCCGAGCGCGTGAAGAACCCCGAGGGCGAGGTCACCATCGCTATCGTCGGCAAATATACGGGGATGAAGGACGCCTATAAATCGCTGATCGAGGCGCTGATGCATGGCGGCATCGCCAACCGCGTCAAGGTCAATCTCGACTGGATCGAGTCCGAGGTCTTCGAGAAGGAGGACCCGGCGCCCTTCCTCGAGCATGTCCACGGCATCCTGGTGCCGGGCGGCTTCGGCCATCGCGGCGCCGAGGGCAAGATCCGGGCGGCGACCTTCGCAAGGCAGCGCAAGGTGCCCTATTTCGGCATCTGCTTCGGCATGCAGATGGCGGTGATCGAGGGCGCTCGCTCGCTGGCCGGCATCAAGGACGCCAACTCGACCGAGTTCGGCCCTACCAATGAGCCCGTCGTCGGTCTGATGACGGAGTGGATGCGCGGCAACGAGATCGAACAGCGCGCTGCTGACGGCAATCTCGGCGGGACGATGCGGCTCGGGGCCTATGCCTCGACGCTGCAGGCCGGCTCGAAGATCGCGCAGATCTACGGCACGACCGAAATCTCCGAGCGGCACCGCCACCGCTACGAGGTCAATATGGGCTATCGCGACCAGCTCGAGGCGCAGGGCATGAGCTTCTGCGGCCTTTCGCCGGACGGGCTGCTGCCCGAGACGATCGAATATCCCGACCATCCCTGGTTCATCGGCGTGCAGTACCACCCCGAGCTGAAATCGCGCCCCTTCGAGCCGCATCCGCTGTTTGCGAGCTTCGTCCAGGCCGCGATGGTGCAGAGCCGCCTCGTCTGAGGCGTTTGCGCAGGCCGGGGCCGCCCGATGCGGCGCCGGTCCAAGGAGCCCGCGGGAGGCGGACATTCCGCTTGACGATGGATGTCGCTTGCGGCACCCGTCTCAGACCATGCCGAGCCACCCGATCTTCTGCGATCGACGCCGACGCTGCCGCACCTACGCGGCGGCTCGTCGAGCTGCGCGTCGATCAGAAAGCTTTCGCGTGATGACGGCCTCTCCATAAGCTCATGCGCCAAGGCGGCCTTCGGCCCGCATTCGTGAACCTCCGCAGCCCTCGGCTTCGGGGGTTTTCTTTTGCCCAAAACCAGAAGGACATCACCATGAGCATTCGCGTCGGCATTGTCGGGATTAGCGGTTTCGGTGGCGGCGAAGCGCTGCGCCTGATCGCGAGCCACCCGACATTCGAGCTGGTTTACGCCGCGGGCGAGAGCAGCGCGGGCAGCCGCCTGGTGGATCGCTTCCCCGGCGTGCCAGCCAGGCTGGCCGAACTGGTGATCGCGAAGTGGGACCCCGAGACCCTGCCGCCGCTCGACGTGCTGTTTGCGTCGCTGCCCACGGGCGCCTCGGCCGAAGCTTTGTCGCGCGTTCCCGAGGCGGTGAAGATCGTCGATATCGGCGGCGACCATCGCTATGTCGCGGGCTGGGCCTATGGCCTGGCCGATATCTGGCCAAACCGGATCGAAGGTCAGTGCCGCGTCGCCAATCCCGGCTGCTTCCCCGCCGCGACGCTGACGGCGCTGGCGCCGCTGCTGGCAGAGAAGCTGATCGAGCCCGGCAATATCGTGATCGGCGTCAAGACGGGCATCTCCGGTGCCGGTCGGGGTGGCGACAGCACATTCGGCTATGCCGAGAGCAACGAGAATCTGGTGCCCTATGGTCTGCTCAAGCATGTCCATATGCCCGAGATCGCCCGGACGATCGAGCAGCTGAGCGGTGGCAGCGCGGCTGGGCTGGTGTTGCCGCATCTGGTGCCGATGACGCGCGGTATCCTCGCCACGATCTATTGTCGCGGCAGCGCGACCACGGGGCATTGCCTCGAGGCGGCCCGGCGCTTCTATGCCGGGCGTCCATTCGTCCGCGTGACCGAGAAGCCGCCACAGACCAAATGGGCGACCGGTTCGAACCTCGCCTTCGTCAGCTATGCGGCCGACCCCGAGCGTAACCTCGTGATCGCGATGGGCGTGGTCGACAATCTAGGCAAGGGCGCGGCCGGGCAGGCGGTGCAGAACGCCAACCTGATCTGCGGCCTGCCGGAGACGGCGGGTCTGGATGGGCTACCCGTTTGGCCATGAGGCAGCGGGCCTCCGAGCCGTCTCCGCCTCGCTCCCGTGTGGTCGACCTTGTCGCGCCATACGGGCCGGGCCCGTTGTTCACCGTCCTCATCCATTTGGCTGATGCGTTGACCTGTCGAGATGCGAATGGTCTGATCGATGGACAGTCAATGACGCCGGGGGCGACGGCATGGCGATCTCGATGGCGGGGCTACCCGCCTTCCTCCTCTATTTCGTCGTCGGCGCTGCGTTGATCGGCTGCTTTACGGCGGTCTATCTCCGGTTGACGGCCCATGACGAGCTGGCGCTGATCCGCGGCGGCAATCTCTCGGCGGCAGTGGCGCTGGGCGGCAATGTGACGGGGTTCTCGATCCCGCTCGAGAAGGCCATCGCCCAGGCCAGCAGCATTCCCGATCTGGTGCTCTGGGCGCTGGCGGCCATGATCATCCAGTTCGGCGCCTATGGGCTGGCGCGCCTCCTGATTCCCGAGCTGTCGCGCAAGATCGAGGAGGACCGGCTGCCCTCGGCGGCGATGTTGGCCGTCATCGCGGTGATCTCGGGCACGCTGGCGGCCGCCAGCATGACCGTCTGAGCGGGAGGCGTCGATGAAGCGCTCGACCCAGATCGGTCTCGCGGCGGCCGGCGTCGTGCTCGTCGCGACGATCTGGGGCAGCGGGCGCGAGGAGGTGACGGAGGAGAGCCTCGTCTACAACAGCCTCGCCGATTGCCGCGCCGGCGGCCAACTCACCTCGACGCAATGCGAGCAGCGCTTCAACGAGGCGACTGCCAACCATCTGCGCGACGCGAAGAAGTTTTCCAGCACCAGCGCCTGCGAGGCGGAATATGGTGCGGGTTCCTGCCGTTCGGCTGTCTGGAACGGCGCCTCGGTCGTGGTGCCGGCGCTGGCGGGGATCATGCTGGCCCGCAGCTTCGCCCAGGGGGGCGGGGCCGCGCAGCCGCTTCTGCCGCCGACGCGGGAGGCCTGCCCGACGGGGAGCACGGCGCCCGAATGCCAGCAGGCGCGCTCGTCCTCTTCCGGCGGCAGCAGCGGCGGTGGCAGCTATGGCGGCCGCGGCTCCTCCTCGTCTCGCGCCTATTCGACGACCTCGGGCGCGGCTCTGGTGGCGCGCAGCGGCAGCTCGCCCGGCGTCGCGACGACCACGAGCACGACCTCGCGCGGCGGCTTCGGCTCGACGGCGCGCTCCTACTCCTCGTCCTCATCCTCCTGAGATGCGTCGGGTTCCCCTGGCACCGCGCCCGGACTGGCAGACCCAGGTCGAGCGGCTGGGCTTCGCCTTCCACACGCTCGACGGCGCGACCTATTGGGACGAGAGCGTCGCCTATGCCTTCACGCTGGAGCAGATCGAGCGGGATATCGAGGCGCCGACAGAGGCGATCGAGCAGCTCTGCTTCGCCTTCATCGAGAAGGCCATCGACGACGATGCCATGCTGACGCGACTGGCGATTCCGTCCGCGCAGTGGGAGCTGATCCGCGACAGCTGGAAGCGCGGCGACCGCAACCTCTATGGCCGGCTCGACCTCGCCTATGACGGCAAGGGGCCCGCCAAGCTGCTGGAATACAACGCCGATACGCCGACGGCTCTGTTCGAATCGGCCGTCGTGCAGTGGGACTGGCTGGAGCAGGCGATGGCGCGTGGCGTGCTGCGGCCCGGCTGCGATCAGTTCAACTCTCTGCATGAGCGGCTGATCGCGGCCTTCGGCCAACTCCGACAGCCCTCGCCCTACCGGCTGCATCTGGCCTGCGTCCAGAACAGCGCGGAGGACCGCGGCACGGTGGACTATCTGATGGAGTGCGCTGTCCAGGCCGGGCTCGATGCGCGCTTCACCTTTGTCGAGGAGATCGGCCTGCTCTCTGACGGGCGCTTCTGCGACGGTGCCAACCAGCCGATCGAGACGCTGTTCAAGCTCTACCCCTGGGAGTGGCTCTTCCGCGAGGGCTATGCGGCAAGCCTGGCCTCGTCCCGCTGCCAGTTCGTCGAACCGCCCTGGAGGGCTCTGCTCTCGAACAAGGGGTTGCTGGCCTGCCTGTGGGAGATGGAGCCGGGTCACCCCAATCTCCTGCCCGCCTTCTTCGAGGACGATCCGCGCTGCGCCGGGCTCTCGGCACGGCTGGTGCGCAAGCCGCTCTATTCGCGCGAGGGCGCCAATGTCACCCTGACGGAGCGCGGAAGGGTCCTCGACAGCGACGACGGGCCCTATGGCGCGGAGGGTTTCATCCTGCAGGATGCTGCGCCCAACCTGTTCCGGTCCGACGGGCACTACGCCGTGCTCGGTTCATGGCTCGTCGCCTCGCAAGCCTGCGGGCTCTGCCTTCGCGAGGATGTCACACCCATCACGCGCAACACCTCGAGTTTCGTGCCGCATTACATCGACGGGTGAGCGGGGCGGGCCGGCGGGCCAGCGCGCATGACCGCAGCCGGGCGATCTGCTAGTGATGCTTCCCGAGCCTGCTGCAAGCGAGCCAGTCCATGCCTGAGACGACCCAGCCTGCCACGACCCTCACGGCGGCGCCGCGCGGCCTCGACCATCTGGTGATCGGGGTGCGCGACCTCGACGCGGCCGGCGCCTTCTATGAGCGCCTCGGCTTCACCGTCGGCGCCAGAAACCGCCATCCCTGGGGGACGGAAAACCGGATCGTGCAGTTCCCGGGCTCGTTCCTGGAGCTGATCACGATCGGCGATGCGAGCGCGATCGTGCCGCCGGCGCCGCGCCAGTTCTCCTTCGGCCAGTTTGTCAGCGACGCACTGGTACGGGGCGAGGGGCTCTCGATGCTCGTGCTCGAAAGCACCGATGCCAAGGCGGATGCGCAGGCGTTCAAGACAGCGGGCATCGGCGATTTCGAACCCTTCTTCTTCGAACGGCAGGCCAAGCGGCCCGATGGCAGCATCGTACGTGTTGCCTTTTCGCTGGCCTTCGCCGCCGATCCGCGGGCGCCGGAATGCGGTTTCTTCGTCTGCCAGCAGCACGAGCCGCAGAATTTCTGGAATCCGGCCTTCCAGCAGCATGCCAACGGCGCCAGTGCGCTCTCCGCCGCGGTGCTGGTGACGGAAGACCCTGCGGCCCATCGCGTCTTCCTCTCCGCCTTCGCCGGGTTCCCCGAGGTGCTGGAGGGCAATGCCGAATATGTGCTCGGCCTGCCGCGCGGGCGGCTCGACGTGCTCGACCCGGAGGCCGCGCAGGCGATCTACCATGTCGAGCCGGACACGACGCCGGCGCGTTTCCTCGGCTTCTGCGTCACCGTGCCGGATCTCGACGCCGTCGCGGCGAAGCTTGAGGCAGCTGACATCGCCTTCGGACAAGGCGAGGACCGGATCGTGGTTCCGGCCGAGGCGGCGATGGGCTGCGTGATTGCCTTCGAGCGGGGATGAGCGTCAGGATCGGTCCGCTCCCTCTGATGGATTCGGACCGACATGATCGCCCAGGCGCTGCTGAAGCTTCCCGATTTTGCCCTGTTCTTCTCGGTGTCGCTGGCGCTGGTCGGCGTCTACCTGCTGATCTACACGGTCGCGACCTCGCATAACGAGTTCGGGCTGATCCGGCAGAACAACATCGCCGCGGCGCTCTCGCTGGGCCTCAGCCTGACCGGGTTCGCGCTGCCGCTGTCGAGCGCCGTCGTGCATTCGACGACCATCGCCGACCTGCTGGTCTGGGGCGTGGTCGCGATCATCGTGCAGCTGATCGTCTATGTGCTGGTGCGAATCGTGCTGCCGAACCTCTCGGCCCGGATCGCGGCGGGCGAACTCGCCGCGGCCCTGTTCCTCGGTGCCGCCTCGCTCGCGGCTGGCGTCATCAACGCGGCCGCAATGAGCTTCTAAGGCGACCGCGGGCAGAAGTTCAGGTAGCCGGGCGCTCGGCCGGCAGAGAGGCCAGCAGCGCCACCAGCGCCCGGTCGTGCAGCACGACCATGCGCTCCTTCGGCTTCAGCCAGATCGCCGCGTCGTCGATCGTCTCGGCATCGACGAGCTTGGCCTGCGCCACGGCGCGGTCGGCTTCGATCTCGCCGCGGCGACGCGGCGGCGGCTCGGGCAGCATGGCCTCATGGGCCTCGCGCAGCGCCGGCTCGGCATGGAGCGCGCGAAGCCCGTCGGCGTCGTCATAGCCCGCCGCCGCGAACTCGGCCTGCAGCGCATTGGCCCTCAGCGCCACGGCCGGGGGATCGCCTTCCTCGGGCGTGTAGAGCAGCTTGCGCCGCTTCAGCCAAAGCCCGATGGCGAGCTGGCCCGAGGCCCAGGAGAGCGGGATCGCCAGCACGAGGCCGACGATCGTCGGCGACATCCAGGCGAACAGCGAGGTCGCGATCAGGAAGGCCGAGATACCGGTGACGAGCCCCATCACCGTGTGCATGCGGTGGCGGCGGACGATGTCCTTGAGCGGGATCGAGCCATCGTCGCGGCGCTGCGGATTCCAGCCGGTGTCGCGGCCGAGCAGGATCTGGAAGACCGAGCCGGACTGGATCAGCATCATGATCGGCGCGAAGAAGGCCGAGAACAGGACCTCGATCAGCGCCGAGATGATGAGGCGGATCGCGCCGCCGCCGGCTCGCCTGAGCTTGCTGTTGAACAGCGTCAGCAGCAGCCCGAACAGCTTCGGTGCCAGCAGGATCGCCATGGTCAGGGCGAAGAGGTTCAGCGCGCGCTCGGGGTCGAAGCGCGGCCAGACCGGGAAGAGGGTGAACTCCTGGGTGAAGTACTCCGGCCGCGCATAGCTGACCTGAAGCACGATCAGGATGCCGACCACGAGCTGCATCAGCCAGAGTGGCGAGGCGAGATAGCCCATGATGCCAGTGGCGAAATGCTGGCGTGTCGGTGCGACGAAGCCCTTGGCACCGATGATGCGCGAATGCTGCAGATTGCCCTGGCACCAGCGCCGGTCACGCACCGAGACGTCGATCAGCGAGGGCGGGCTCTCCTCATAGGAGCCCGTCAGGTCCGGCAGCATATAGACCGACCAGCCGGCGCGGCGGATCAGGGCGGCCTCGACGAAGTCGTGGCTCAGCACATGCCCGCCGAACGGCGGCTTGCCCTTGAGATCGGGCAGGCCGCAATGGTCGGCGAAGGCCTGGGTGCGGATGATCGCGTTGTGGCCCCAGTAATTCCCGTCGCGGCCCGACCACATGGCGAGGCCAGTGGCGATGACGGGGCCATAGACCCGCGCGGCGAACTGCTGAAGCCGCGCGAAGAAGGTGTTGCGGTTGATGATCAGCGGCAGCGACTGGATGATGCCGGCATCGGGGTCGGCCTCCATCGCGGCCGCGAGGCGCACGATGCAGGTGCCGGTCATCAGGCTGTCGGCGTCGAGCACGACCATGTGCTCGTAATGGCCACCCCAGCGCGTGACGAAATCGGCGATGTTGCCGGCCTTGCGGTGATGGTTCTTCGGGCGATGCCGGTAATAGACCCGCGCCTCGGGGCCGAGCCGCTCGCGCAGCGCCAGGAAGGCGCGCTCCTCGGCAATCCAGACGTCCGGATTGGTCGTGTCGGAGACGATGAAATAGTCGAAATGGCTGCCGAGCCCGGTCGCCTCGACCGATTCCCGGATCGCCGCTAGGGCGGCGAAGGTGCGGGCGGTCGATTCATTGTAGATCGGCATCACCACGACGGTGCGATGCTGCAGGGTGTCGACATGGACCGGGCGCGAGCGGTCGAAGAGCAGCCCGAAGAAGCCCAGGACGGCGCTGGTGAAGGCCAGCGCAATCCAGGAGAAGTTGACCGTGAACAGGACGAGCAGGACGTACTGCAGCGAGGTCGTGCGGCTGACCGACACGACATTGTACATTTCCCAGGCGCCATAGGCGGTGAGCACGAGGCCGCCGCCGAAGACGAAGAGGCGCTTCAGCCAGGGCGTCTTCCAATCGCGCGGCGCGACCGGCCTGCGGCCATCCTCGTCCTTCCAGCTGCGGAACGACTGCACCGGCATGATCAGGCGGTTCTCGGGCGGGGTCGCGGGAAGCGGGCGTGCCGCAGCCGCGTGATCCGGCGCCGCGACCGCGCCGGATCGGGTCGCCGTCACCACGTCCATCGATTCAACCAGGTCTCGGACACGGGCTGCCCTCCGGACTGCAGGACGAGCCGTAGCTCGCAGAGGGAATCGGTGCCGGGATCCACTTCGAAGCCGACGCGCATGAGCTTGCGCTCGGGAAAGGGCCAGAGCCGGACATTGTGAATCTGGCCGGGCGTCGTGCTGATATTGGCGCGGGTCGAGGCGACGGTGCCGGCATCCGCCAGCCGGTCACCCGTGAAGTCGACCAGGAAACGCCGGCGGCGGCCCTGCGAACCACGGCCCTGGCGCATCCGCGTCGCCAGAGCCAGACCCGGCCGCTCGGGCGGCTGCCAGCACCAGGCCTGGCGGTAGGCGATCGAGGTCTCGCTGCCGGCTGCCAGGGGCTGGCGCGGGCGCCAGTACATGATGACGTTGTCGTTGATGTCGGATTCGCTGGGTATCTCGATGAGCTGGACCGAACCGGCCCCCCATTCGCCGAGCGGCTCCATCCAGACGCTCGGCCGCAGCTCGAAGCGCTGATCGTCGTCCATGAAGGCGGCGGGGTCGCGCTCGCGCTGGACCAGCCCGAAGCCCTTGGGGTTGCTGTCCATGAAGGACGAAACCTGGAGCGTCGCCGGGTTGCTGACCGGGCGGTAGATCCATTCACCCGTGCCGGAGCGCATCTGGACGCCGGAGATCTCGTGCACCGCCGGGCGCGCATCATCAAAGCTGCGGCGGCTCTGTGGCCCCGAGAGGAAGGTGCCCATCGTGCAGCCGAAGCCGATATGGTCGAGCGCCTGGCGGGCGAAGAGGGTCATCTCGACATCGATGAGGGTCACGTCGCCGGGGCGCAGCGTCATCCGCAGCGCGCCTGTCAGGCTCTCGGAATCGAGCAGGGCATGGATGACGAGCAGGCCCGAGGCCGGGCTCGGGCGCTCGATCCAGAAGGCGCGGAAGAACGGAATCTCCTCGCCGCGCGTTTCGCCCGGACGCAAAATCAAGGCGCGTGCGAGCGCGCCGAAGTTCTGGCCGCGTGCCAGCGAGCGGAAGAAGGTCGCGCCCTGGAACATCGCGACCTCGAAGGGCCGCTCGAGCCCAGTCGCGATCCGCATCCCGGAGAACTGCAGATCGACATTGGTCGGCGGCGGCGTAACGCGGCCGTAATCGAATTTGGCGCGATCGAAGGTGATACGGCGGACCGTGTCGTCCTCGATCGTGAACAGACTCACCGGATTGGAGAAGACGTAGCCGCGGTGCAGCGGCTCGATGGTGAAGCCGCGATTCTCGCCGGCCCAGATCAAGGCGCCCGGCTGGGCGCGGATGCCGGCATACTGGTCGAAGGGCAGGGAGGCGTAGCCATCGGGCAGATCGGTCGCGACGAGCGGCACGACCGGGCGCTGCGCCAGGATGCGCGCGGCCTCGACGACGAGCGAGGGATCGAAGGTCTTTCCCTCGAACAGGAAGGACTGGTTGATCGCGGCCAGCGGCGTCTGCGACTGGGCGCGAGCCGCGCCCGTCGCGAGAAGCGAGGCCGCCGCGGCTCCGCCGGAACCTTCGAGAAACTGCCGACGATTCAAAGGTTTCGACATCAGACCCAACATGCGCGGACGACGCCCTCGTCCTCGCGCGCTTCTAGAGCATTTCCGGGTGACATGAAAAGCGGCAGGGCCGGCGAAAGATGGCCGATGACGTGTCTCCTCGGGTGGCGGCAGCAGAGGTAGCCCACAACGGGGCGCCCGACTTTGGCAAATGATAGTGGGATCGGCTATCCACGGCCGTTGCAACACCACCATGCGCCGGCTCGACCGCCCAAGGGCCGTCGCGGCGGCAAAGGAACCGATAATCATGACGGAAATGCAGCCCGCCCGGTCCTGCCTCGCGATTCTCCTGGCCGCCGGCGAAGGCACGCGGATGCGCTCGCAGCGTCCCAAGGTGCTCCACGAGATCGGTGGGCGTTCGCTGCTGGGCCATGCGCTGACGGCGCTGGCGACTGCGGGAGCCGACAGGGTGGTGGTCGTCGTCGGGCCCGGGCGGGAGGATGTGGCCGAGGCGGCGCGCCGCCTGCTGCCGGAGTTGACGATCGCCGTGCAGGCCGAGCGACGCGGCACAGCCCATGCCGCGCTCGCCGCTCGTGAAGCACTCGCCGCGGGCTTCGACGACGTGATCGTCGCCTTCGCCGACACGCCGCTGATCCGGCCGGACACCTTTGGCGCGCTGCGGGCGGAACTGGCGCGCGGCGCATGCGTCGTGGCGCTAGGCTTCGAGGCGCAGGACCCGACCGGCTATGGCCGTCTGCTGCTGCGTGATGGCGCGCTGGAGGCCATCGTCGAGCACAAGGACGCAACGCCCGATCAGCGCGCCGTCCGCTTCTGCAATGCGGGGCTGATGGCGCTCGACGGGAAAAACGCTCTGAGCCTGCTCGAGGCGATCGGCAACGACAATGCACAGTCGGAATTCTATCTGCCCGACGCGGTCGCGCTGGCGCGGGGGCGTGGCCTCGAGGCGCGTGCGATCGCGGCGCCGGAGAGCGAGGTCCAGGGCGTCAACGACCGGATCCAGCTCGCCACGGCGGAGGCCGAGTTCCAGCGCCGCAAACGCCGCGAAGTGATGGCGGCAGGCGCGACGCTGACGGCGCCCGAGACGGTGTTCTTCAGCCACGACACCGCGATCGGGCGCGATGTGCTGATCGAGCCGCATGTCGTTTTTGGGCCGGGGGTCAGCGTAGCGGACGGGGCCGTGATCCACGCCTTCTCGCATCTCGAGGGCGCCGAGGTCGGGCCGCAGGCGAGCGTCGGGCCCTATGCCCGGCTGCGGCCCGGGGCCCGGCTCGCCGACAAGGCCAAGGTCGGCAATTTTGTGGAGATCAAGGCGGCTGAGATCGGCGCCGGCGCCAAGGTCAGCCACCTCACCTATATCGGTGACGCGACTGTCGGCGCCGAGGCGAATATCGGTGCGGGCACGATCACGTGCAATTACGACGGCTTCTTCAAGTATCGCACGATCATCGGGGAAGGCGCCTTCGTCGGCTCGAACTCCTCTCTCGTCGCACCCGTCACGATCGGCGCGGGCGCAATTGTCGGCTCGGGTTCCGTCGTGACCGAAGACGTTGCCGCCGACGCGCTGGCGCTCGGCCGCGGGCGACAGGTCGTCAAGGACGGTTGGGCGAAGAGCTTCCGCGAGGCCGCGCAGGCCCGCAAGGCCGCCGTCAGTAAGCCCTGAAAGGCGGCGATCTGCGCAAGTCGCCATTCATAGTTCGACATTTAGAGTGATTTTGCCGGTTGACGCGAAGCCGCTATGCGGAGGGCGAACGGCAACGGCTGAAGAGGTTCACGCATGTGCGGCATCGTCGGGATTCTGGGCAAGGAAGCAGTCGCGACCCAGGTGGTCGAGGCGCTGAGGCGGCTCGAATATCGCGGATATGACTCGGCTGGCGTCGCCACGCTGGAGCATGGCCAGCTCACCCGCCGCCGCGCCGAGGGCAAGCTCAAGAATCTCGAAGTCCGCCTGTCCAGCGAACCGCTCGAGGGGCTGATCGGCATCGGCCACACCCGCTGGGCGACGCATGGCAAGCCCAACGAGACCAATGCCCATCCGCACGCCACCGCCAAGCTCGCCGTCGTCCATAACGGCATCATCGAGAATTTCCGCGAGCTGCGCAGCGAACTCCAAACCGACGGCTATGTTTTTGCGACCGAAACCGACACCGAGATCGTCGCGTTTCTGGTGACGCGCGAACTAGACCGCGGCCTGAGCCCGGTCGAGGCCGTGGCGGCGAGCCTGCCGCGACTGCGCGGCGCCTTCGCGCTCGCCTTCCTGTTCGAAGGCGAGGAAGATCTCCTGATCGGCGCCCGCAAGGGTTCGCCGCTCGCCGTCGGCATCGGTGACGGCGAGATGTATCTTGGCTCCGACGCGCTGGCTCTCGCCCCCTTCACCAACCTCATCGCCTATCTCGAAGAGGGCGACTGGGTCGTGCTCAATCGAAAGGGCGCGACCTTTTACGACAAGGCCAACCAGCCCGTGCAGCGCCGCGCCCAGCGCGTCGCGGCGGGGGCCTTCCTCGTCGAGAAGGGCAATCATCGCCACTTCATGGCGAAGGAAATCTATGAGCAGCCCGAGGTCGTCGGCCATACGCTGACGCAGTATCTCGACATGGCGGCCGGCCGGGTGCGCCTGCCCTTCGAGGGACAGGTCGACTGGGAGTCGCTGTCGCGGCTCTCCATCTCGGCCTGCGGCACGGCCTATTACGCCGGACTGACAGCGAAATACTGGTTCGAGAGGCTGGCCCGCCTGCCTGTCGAGATCGACGTCGCCTCGGAGTTCCGTTATCGCGAGGCGCCGTTGCCGGATAAGGGGCTGGCGCTCTTCGTCTCGCAATCGGGAGAGACGGCCGACACGCTGGCCTGCCTGCGCTACGCCCGGCAGGAGCAGCAGACGGTTCTCTCCGTCGTCAATGTGCCAACCTCGACGATCGCGCGCGAAAGCGATGCGGTCGCGCCGACCATGGCAGGGCCGGAGATCGGCGTCGCTTCGACCAAGGCCTATACCTGCCAGCTCACCGCGCTCGCCTGCCTGGCGCTCGCCGCCGCGCGGGGGCGCGGGACGTTGTCGGCAGAAGAAGAGGCGCGCCACGTCCAGAGCCTGATCGCGTTGCCGGGGCTGATGGCGAAGGCGCTGGAACTGGAACCGGAGATCGAGAAGCTCGCCCGCGAGCTCTCCAAGGCCCGCGACGTGCTCTATCTCGGCCGCGGCACGAGCTTTCCGCTGGCGCTCGAAGGCGCACTGAAGCTGAAGGAAATCAGCTACATCCACGCGGAAGGCTATCCGGCAGGCGAACTCAAGCACGGGCCGATCGCGCTGATCGACGAGGATATGCCGGTGATCGTCGTGGCGCCGCATGACGCGCTGTTCGAGAAGACCGCCTCCAACATGCAGGAGGTCGCCGCACGCGGCGGGCGCATCATCCTGATCACCGATGCGAAGGGCGCCGCCGAATGCGGCATCGAGCCCGAAGCGACGATCATCATGCCCGACATGGACCCGACCTTCGCGGCCATTGTCTATGCCCTGCCGATCCAGATGATCGCCTATCAGACGGCGGTTTTCATGGGCAAGGACGTCGACCAGCCGCGCAATCTGGCCAAATCCGTCACCGTGGAGTGACGGCCGGGCCGGTTTACGGTTCCGGGCGGCTGGCGACATAGACGCCCGCCGCCAGCAAGCAGGCGCCGGTCGTCCAGAGGGCGATCGGCGGCGCATCGGTGCGGGTCAAAATCACGAAGCTCAGCAGCATCGAGGCGCAGGCGACGAGCTTGACCGGGCGCGCGATCGTGCCCGCTTCGCGCCAGCGCCGCACCTGCGGGCCGAGACGCGGATGACCGAGGAGCCAGGCTTCGAAACGCGGCGACGAGCGCGAGAAGCACCAGGCCGCCATGATCAGGAACACCGTCCCGGGCATCAGCGGCAGGACCAAGCCGACGACGCCCATCGCCGTGAAGAGCCAGCCCGCGGCGAAAAGAACGGGGCGCCGGTAGCGGTGGAAGCGGCGCGTCATGGCTGCGATGGCTCCGCCGATTCGCCTCGTCGAACTGCACGAAAGCATCCTCCGGGGCGGGCTCGCAAGGCCGGCGAGGGAGAAGTCCGGGCCGCTCCTTGAAATCGGCGGGTGCCGCTGGCACGTCTGTCGCATCGCGCGTTCAGCCTCGCGCCCGCCAGACTGATCGGACCGACCGCATGACGCCGACCCCGCCGGATCCCCGCCTCGTCGCGCAGGCCGACCTGCTCAACCCCAGCTTCGGGACGCGGCTGCGGCGCTATTTCCTGACCGGGCTCGTCATCGCCGCGCCGCTGGCCATCACCGCCTCGGTGACGTGGTGGTTCGTCAACTTCGTCGACGGGCTTGTGAAGCCGCTGATTCCGGCGGCCTACTGGCCCGACACGCATCTGCCCTATCCGATTCCCGGCTTCGGGCTCATCATCGGGCTGATCGGCCTCACGCTGCTCGGCTTCATGACCGCTAATCTCGTCGGTCGCACGCTGATCGATGCGGGCGAGGCGATCCTCAACCGGATGCCGGTGATCCGCGGCCTCTACAAGGGCGTGAAGCAGGTCTTCGAGACCATTTTCTCGCAGTCGGGCACCTCGTTCCGCAAGGTCGGCATGGTGCAGTTTCCGCAGCCCGGCATGTGGTCGATCGTCTTCATCGCGCAGGAGGCGGCCCCAGAGATCGCCGGGCGCCTGCCGGACGGCGACGAGCAGATTGGCGTCTTCCTGCCCTGCACGCCCAATCCGACGACAGGCTTCTTCTTCTACCTGCCTCGCCGCGAGGTGGTGGAGCTCTCGATCTCGGTGGAGGATGGGGCCAAGCTGATCATGTCGGCCGGACTGATCCAGCCCGGCGCCGTCGCCCCCAAGGGTCCATTGCGCCCGCCGGCTACCCCGCCCGCAGCAGCCTGATCGCGACATCACGCTCGAACAGATAGAGCAGGCTGCGCACCGCCTGGCCGCGCTCGCTGTCGAGCTGCGGGTCGCGCTCGATCAGGAGGCGGGCATCGTCGCGCGCCGCCGCCAGCAGGTCGCCGTCGATCTCGGGGCGGGCGATGCGCCAGTCCGGCGAGCCGGACTGCTTGGTGCCGAGCACCTCGCCCTCGCCGCGCAGGCGCAGGTCTTCCTCGGCGATGCGGAAACCGTCCTCGGTCTCGCGCATGATCGTCAGCCGCGCCTCGGCGACGGGGCCGAGCGGGCCCTTGTAGAGCAGCAGGCAGGTCGAGGCGGCCGAGCCACGGCCGATGCGCCCGCGCAGCTGGTGGAGCTGGGCCAGCCCGAAGCGCTCGGCATGCTCGATCACCATGACGCTGGCATTGGGCACGTCGACGCCGACCTCGATGACCGTGGTCGAGACCAGGATGCGGGTTTCGCCGGCGACGAAGGCGGCCATCGCGGCATCCTTGTCGCGGCCGGGCATCTGGCCATGGAGCAGCCCCACGTTGTCGCCGAAGATCTCGCGCAGGGCGTCGTAGCGTTCCTGCGCCGCGGCGACGTCGAGCGTGTCGGATTCCTGTACCAGCGGGCAGACCCAGTAGACCTGCGCGCCCTTGTCGACCGCGCGGCCGACGGCACCGACGACCTCGTCATGACGTTCCGAGGAGATCGCCTTGGTGACGATCGGCTGCCGGCCGGCGGGTTTTTCCGCGAGGATCGAGATGTCCATGTCGCCGAACCACGTCAGCGAGAGCGTGCGCGGGATCGGGGTCGCCGTCATAACGAGGATATCGACCGCCTCGCCCTTGGAGCCGAGCAGCAGGCGCTGATGCACGCCGAAGCGGTGCTGCTCGTCGACGATGGCGAGCGCGAGGTCGCGGAAGGCGACGCCCTCCTGGAACAGCGCATGGGTGCCGACGGCGATGTCGATCTCGCCGGTCGCCAGGCCTTCCAGCACGCGCGCCCGGCCCGGCCCCTTTTCACGGCCCGTGAGCAGAGCGAGCTTCAGCCCGGCCTTCTGGGCGAGCGGGGCCAATCTCTCGGCATGCTGGCGCGCCAGGATCTCGGTCGGCGCCATTAGCACGGATTGGCGGCCCGCCTCGGCGGCGGCGGCCATTGCCATCAGCGCCACCACGGTCTTGCCGGAGCCGACATCGCCCTGCAGCAGCCGTAGCATGCGCTCGGGCTTTTCCATGTCGGCATGGATGTCGGCGAGCGCCTGGCGCTGGCCGTCGGTGAGCGTGAAGGGCAGGGCGCTGGCAATGGCATGGCGCAGGCGACCGTCGCCCGCCGTCGCGCGGCCGGCGCTCTTCTTCTGCTGGCGGCGCACCAGCGCGAGCGCGACCTGGCTCGCCAGCAATTCGTCATAGGCGACGCGGCGGCGGGCGATCGTGTCGCCCTCGAGAGCCTTGAGGTCGACCGGATGATGCAGCGCCTGCATGGATTCGAGGAAGGGCGAAAAGCTGCTGCGGGCGAGGAAGGCGGGGTCCTGCCACTCCGCCAGAGCCGGGCATTTCTCGGCCGCGGCCGCGGCGATGCGGGCCATCACGCGCGGCCCGACGCCTTCGGTCAGGCCGTAGACCGGTTCGATCGCGGGCAGCGTCGCCGCATGCACGGGGTCGAGCAGTCGGTCGGGATGCACCATCTGGCGCATGCCCTCCCACAGTTCGAGCTTGCCGGAGACGATGCGGTAGGCGCCGATCGGCAGGGTCTGCAGCAGATGGCGGACATCGGCATGGAAGAAGACGAGCGTGACGTCCCCTGTCTCGTCCTCGACGAGGATGCGGTAGGGCGCCTTGCCCTTGCCGGGCGGCGGAGGGCGGTGCTCGGTGACGCGCGCCGAGAAGGTGGCGATGCCGCCGATCGGGGCATCGACGATGGTCGGGCTCGGGCGACGGTCGACCCCGCCCACCGGCAGGTGGAACAGGAGATCGACGACGCGGGCGCCGCGGGTCTCGTCGCCCATGAGCTTGTCGAGCGCCTTCGCCGTCTTGGGGCCGACGCCGGGCAGCGTCGTCACCGGGGCAAACAGCGGATCGAGCAGGGAGGGGCGCACGCGGCAACTCGGCTTGTGTCAGGAGTGCGAAGATTTGCCGCCCTTCGGCCGCTGACTTCGCGGGATGCGGGGGCTATATAGCCCGCATCGGCAGGCTCCGCGACGGGGCCGGCCCGATCCGCATTGCACCATCCCGTGGTTTCCCATCCAACCGAGGCTCCCATGAGTGGCTCGACCCGCACCAGCGCCGACCTCGATCCCCGCCGCCGCAAGATCCTGTTCCGCTCCTGGCATCGCGGCATGCGCGAGAACGACCTGATCATGGGCGGCTTCGCGGACGCCCATATCGGCGAGCTCTCCGAGGCCGAGCTGGACGAGTTCGAGCGGTTGATCGAGGTGCTCGACCGCGATCTTCTGAGCTGGATCACCGGCGAGGCCGAAGTGCCGGAGAATTACGACACCGCCGTGTTCCGCCGGCTGAAGACGTTCCACCACCATGAGCGGCCGATCCACGTCTGACGTGACGGGGCGCAACCCGGCGCAAGCGTCATGGTCGGGCTTGACCCGACCCTCTCTGAATCCATTGCCCTCTTGTCCCGAGATTCTCGGGTCCAGCCCGAGAATGACGCATTTCCCATGAGCATTCCGCCTCCCGCCCAGATCGCCAAGCTGCAGAGCGACCGCATCCTCGATGCGCTCCATCGTGGCGACAAGCCGACGTTGGCCAGTGTGCCGGACGGGTTCGACGCCGTCGTCCTGGCCGACCTGACGCGGGCCCGCGCGAAGAAGGCAGAGGGCGCGGCGATGCTCGTCTTCGTCGCCCGCGACGGCCAGCGCCTGCAAGTGCTGGAGACGGCGCTGCAGTTCGTCGCGCCCGATCTCGAGGTGATGTCCTTCCCGGCCTGGGACTGCCAGCCCTATGACCGCGTCTCGCCGGCGCCCTCCATTGTCGCGCATCGGATGACGACGCTGTCGCGGCTCGCCAAGACCAAGTCCGGCGACAAGCCGCGCCTGCTGCTGACGACGGTCAACGCCGCGCTGCAGCGCGTGCCCGCCTTCTCCAAGGTGGCCTCCGAGAGCTTTTCGGCCGCGCCAGGCAACATGGTCGATACCGAGCAGCTCGCGCGCTGGCTCGACATGAACGGCTATCTGCGCACCTCGACCGTGCGCGAGACCGGCGAATTCGCGGTGCGCGGCGGCATCGTCGATCTCTTCCCGCCGGGGATGCCAGCGCCGATCCGGCTCGACTTCTTCGGCGACACGCTGGAATCGATCCGCACCTTCGATCCCGAGACGCAGCGCACCACCGGGCAGATGCGCGGGCTCGACCTCGTGCCGATGTCCGAAGCGCAGATGACCAGCGAGAGCATCCGGCGCTTCCGCCAGAGCTACATCACCACCTTCGGCACGCCGGGTCGCGACGACACTCTCTATGAGGCGGTCAGCGAGGGCCGCCGTCCGGCCGGGCTGGAGCATTGGCTGCCGCTGCTGGCCGAGCGGCTCGACACGCTCTTCACCTATCTGCCGGACGTGCCTTTGATCCTCGACCATCAGGCCGAGGATGCGGTCGGCGAGCGCATCAGCCTGATCAAGGACTATTACGACGCCCGCAAGGCGGCGATGGACCAGCCGAGCGCCGGCGGCGTGCCCTACAAGCCGCTGAAGCCCGACGCGCTCTATCTCTCGCCGGCCGACTGGCGCGGCATCGTCGACCAGTCGGGCGTGGCCACGCTGACGCCGTTCCAGCTGCCCGACAGCGACGGCAAGCTGATCGTCGATCTCAGCGCGCGCCAGGGTCGCAGCTTCGCCGCCGAGCGCGCCGACAATGCCGGCAGCGTCTTCGATGCCGCGGTGGCGCATGTGAAGGCGCTGGAGAAGGACGGCCGGCGCGTCATTCTCTCGGCCTGGTCGGAGGGCTCGCGCGAGCGGCTGGCGCATGTGCTCGCCGATCACGGCCTCAAGACCGTGCAGATGACCGGCTCTCTGCGCGCCGCCTTCGACCTGAAGCCCGGCACCACCGCGCTCGCCGTCTGGGGCTTCGAAACCGGCTTCGAGGCCGGCAAGCTCGCCGTCATCGGCGAGCAGGATATCCTCGGCGACCGGCTGGTGCGCCCGCGCAAGAAGACGCGCCGGCCGCAGGACTTCATCGCGGAGCTGTCCTCGCTCGCGCCAGGCGATCTCGTCGTCCATGTCGATCACGGCATCGGCCGCTTCATCGGGCTGCGCTCGATCACGGCGGTCGGCGCGCCGCATGACTGCCTCGAGATCCACTACGCCGCGGATTCGAAGCTGTTTTTGCCGGTCGAGAACATCGAGCTGCTCTCACGCTATGGCTCGGAGGACACCGAGGTCGCGCTCGACCGGCTCGGCGGCGGTGGCTGGCAGGCGCGCAAGGCCAAGCTGAAGCAGCGCATCCGCGAGATGGCGGGCAAGCTCATCGCCATCGCCGCGGCGCGTGCTCTCAAGGAGGCACCGCGCCTGATCCCGCAGGAAGGGATCTACGACGAATTCTGCGCCCGCTTTCCCTATGAGGAGACCGAGGACCAGCAGAACACCATCGACGCGGTGCTCGATGACATGGCGGCGGGCCGCCCGATGGACCGGCTCGTCTGCGGCGATGTCGGCTTCGGCAAGACCGAGGTGGCGCTGCGCGCCGCCTTCGCCTGTGCGCTCGCGGGCAAGCAGGTCGCGGTGGTCGTGCCCACTACGCTGCTGGCGCGGCAGCACTACCGCAACTTCGCCGAGCGCTTCAAAGGCCTGCCGGTGAATGTCGGCCAGGCCTCGCGCTTCGTCTCGGCGCAGGACCTCAAGGCGGTGAAGGCCGGCATCAAGGACGGCACGATGGACATCGTCGTCGGCACCCATGCGCTGCTCGGCAAAGGCATCGAGTTCAAGGATCTCGGCCTCGTCATCGTCGACGAGGAGCAGCATTTCGGCGTCAACCACAAGGAGCGGCTGAAGGAGTTCCGTGCCGAGGTCCATATGCTGACGCTGACCGCGACGCCGATCCCGCGCACGCTTCAGCTCGCCATGACCGGGGTTCGCGAGCTCTCGATCATCGCGACGCCGCCGGTCGACCGCCTCGCCGTGCGCACCTTCGTGACGCCGTTCGACCCGCTGATCGTGCGCGAGGCGCTGCTGCGCGAGCGCTATCGCGGCGGGCGCTCCTTTTATGTCGTCCCGCGTATCGAGGACATCGCCGAGGTCAAGGACTTCCTCGACAAGCAGGTGCCGGAGGCCAAGGTCGGCATCGCGCATGGCCAGATGGCGGCGGGCCAGCTCGAGGACGTGATGACGGCGTTCTACGAGGGCCAGTATGATGTGCTGCTCTCGACCACGATCGTCGAATCCGGGCTCGACATCCCGACCGCCAATACGCTGATCATCCACCGTGCCGACATGTTCGGCCTGGCCCAGCTCTACCAGCTGCGCGGCCGCGTCGGCCGCTCCAAGGTGCGCGCCTATGCGCTGTTCACGGTGCCGGCGACGCGCAAGCTGACCGACCAGGCCGAGAAGCGGCTCAAGGTGCTGCAGTCGCTCGACACGCTCGGCGCCGGCTTCCAGCTTGCCAGCCACGATCTCGACATCCGCGGCGCCGGCAACCTGCTCGGCGACGAGCAGTCGGGGCATATCAAGGAGGTCGGCTACGAGCTCTACCAGCAGATGCTGGAGGAGGCGGTGGCGGCGCTGAAATCGGGCGTCGAGTTCGAGAGCGAGGCGCAGTGGTCGCCGATGATCCAGATCGGCGCGCCCGTGATGATCCCCGAGCACTACGTCACCGACCTGACGCTCAGGCTGACCCTCTACAAGCGGCTCTCGACGCTGGACGACGATGGCGACCTGCAGTCCTTCGGCGCGGAGCTGGTCGACCGGTTCGGGCCGCTGCCGGAAGAGGTCCAGCAGCTGCTCGAGATTGTCGCGATCAAGGCGCTGTGCAAGCGCGCCAATGTCGAGAAGGTCGAGGCGGGGCCCAAGGGCATCATCGTCGCCTTCCGCGACAACGAGTTCGCCAACCCGGAGGGGCTTGTCTCCTATGTCGCGAAGATCGGCACGCTGGCGAAGGTGCGCCCCGACATGCGCGTCGTCTTCATCGACGATTTCGAGACGGCCGAAGCGCGGCTGAAGGGCACGCGGCGCCTGCTCACCGATCTGGCGCGGATCGCGGAGCGCAAGAAGGCGGCGTGAGACGCGAGACCCTCAGCGCCGGCTGACGGTGATCTCGGCGGCGCCGGCGACGTCGATGTCGACGATTGCGATGTCCGGACGGTCGATGGCGGGGAGGGCTCTGCCGCCCGCCGGGCGCTGGACGAAGACGAGGCTCGCCAGTGCCGGATGGGCCGAAAGCCGCGAATGGGCGAGAGCCGGCTCCATCGTGCCCGGAAGCACCAGATGCACGTTGCGGCCGCCCTCGATGCAGGCCTGCAGATCGCCGAGGCTGAACAGGCCGAGCGGCAGCAATTCGACGCCGGTCAGCATCGCCATGGCCGGGCCGCTCGCGAGGGCCGCGAGGTCGCCGCCGACCAGGGTCGTGACGATGCGGGAGGATTCCATCGGCTTGAGCAGGCGCGAGATCTCCAGCGCCTTGCCGAGGACGTCGCGCTCGCTGATCTCGACGGGGCCGGCCATCGTCATCGCGTCGACGACCTGGAGGCCGGAGCGCCGCTCGACCTCCGGCAGCGGATGCAGCGTCGCGCTGTCCATCAGCTTGTCGAGCGGGGCGATACCGTCGGGCACCTCCGCTCCGAAGCCGCCGACGAAACGCGTACCGAAGGCGCGCACGGCCAGTTCCCGCAGCATCAGCAGCGGGCGCAGCGGGCCAACGCGGGCGACGCCGAGCGCCATCACCGCATCGGCAGCCTCGATCAACCGCAGCAGTTCCAGCTCGTTGCCATGCATCGGCATCAGCATGGGCGACAGCCCGGCGCGCAGGCACGCCAGGACCGAGAGCACCGCCTCGGGGCCGAGCGGAGCGAGGATTGCGACGCGCGCGCCGGGCTGGGCGCGGTTGATCGCGAGCAGACGCGCCAGCCGGTCGGTCGCGGCATGGAGCTGCGCGAAACTCAGCGAGCCGGGCACGACGTCGCTCCAGCCCTGGCGGCCCGGCGGGTCGCGCAGGGCCGGCTCGTAGCCACGTCCCGCCGCGAGCGCCTGGAGCAGCGTGTCGAAGTGGAGGCCGTCGAGCAGGGCGGCGGCTTCGTCCGGTTCTGCCCGCATCGCGCGGTCTCTCAGTTGGCCGGGGCCGGCGTCGCCGGGAGGCGCGCCAGGACTTCGGTGGACAGGAAGAAGGCGGGCTTGCGGGCGGGCAGGACGATGTCGCGCCCGTGCGCCACCCACATGTCGGGCAGGTAGTAGAGCGGCACGACATAGAAGCCCGACAGCAGGAGCCGGTCGAGGCTTCGCGCAGCGGCAACGAAATCCTCGCGCTCGCGGGCCGCGAGCAGCGCCTGTAGCGTCGCGTCGATGGCCGGAGAGGCCACGCCCGCATAGTTCAGCGAGCCCTTGCGGCCGGCATTGGCCGAGCCCCAGCGGCCGATCTGCTCGTTGCCGGGTGAGGCGGAGACCGGCCAGGTCCACTGGATCATGTCGAAGTCGAAGGCTGAGAGCCGGCGCCAGTACTGCACATCGTCGATCAGCCGGACATCGACGCGGATGCCAAGGCGCCCAAGCGACTGGGCATAGTTCAGTGCCAGCCGCTCCTGTGGACGGTTGGTGACGGTGATCTCGAAGGCGAGCGCATCGCCCCCCTTCGTGCTCCGCAGCACGCCGTCGACCATGCCGTAGCCGGCCTTGTTGAGCAGGTCGAGCGCGCGGCGGGCCTGCTCGCGGTCGCGGCCCGATCCGTCGGTGGCCGAGGGCAGCCAGCTGCCCGTCAGGATGTCGGGCCTGACCGCGCCGGGGAAGGCAGCAAGCAGGGCCTGCTCGCGCGGGCCGACCGGCTGTCCGAGCGCCGAGAGCTCCGAATCGGAGAAGAAGCTGCCGGCGCGGCGATAGACGCCGTGGAAGAGGTTGCGGTTGACCCATTCGAAATCGAACATCATCGCCAGCGCCTCGCGCACGCGGATGTCGGCGAAAGGCGGGCGGCGCGTGTTGAAGACGAGGCCGGTCATGCCCTTGGGCGCCTCGAAATGCAGGGTCTGGCGCAGGATGCGCCCGTCGCGGACGGCCGGAAGGTCGTAGCCGGTCATCCAGCGGGTCGGATCCGGCTCGATGCGGACGTCGTAGAGTCCGGCCTTGAAGGCCTCGAACAGGGCGTTGGCATCGCGGTAGAAATCGTAGCGGATCTCGTCGGCGTTGAAGAGTCCGCGGGTCAGGGGATGATCCTCGGCCCAGAAGTCGCTGCGCCGCTTCAGCGTGATGGTGGCGCCGGGCACCAGATCGGAGACGACATAGGGTCCCGAGCCCAGCGCCGGCTTGAAGCTCGTCTCGCCGAAGGTCTCGGCATTGGTCGCGTGCTTGGCGAAGATCGGCATGGCGCCGATGACCAGCGGCAATTCGCGGTTGCTGCCGTCTCCGAGCTCGAACTCGACGCGGCGCGGCGAGGGGGTCTCGACGCGGGTGACGCGGCCGAGGCTCGAGCGGTGGAAGGGCTTTCCCTTGCTCTTCAGCATCTCGAAGGTGAAGACCACGTCCTGCGCCGTCACCGGCGTGCCGTCCGAGAAGCGAGCGCGCTCGTCGATCTCGAAGGCGAGGCGGGTGCGGGCCTCGTTCAGCTCGACCCGCGAGGCCAGCAGCCCATAGGCGGTGAAGGGCTCGTCGGCCGAACGGAACAGCAGGCTCTGCTGGACATAGCGCGGCACGGCATCCGGAGCGACCCCGAGAACGACCAGCGGGTTGAGGCTGTCGAAGGTGCCCTGCTGGCCGAAGACGATGCGCCCACCCTTGGGTGCCTTCGGATCGGCATAGGGCAGATGCGCGAAGCCACGCGGCAAGGCGGGCTCGCCATGCATGGCGATTGCATGGTCGACCGCCACGGGCGCTCCCGGCGTGGCCGATTCGGCATGCGCCACCGCCGCCATCCCCAGGATGAGCGCCGACAGGACCGTCAAGGTTTGGGCCGCGGCGCGTGAGGCCGCCCTGGCCGCGTGAAGCAAAAGCATCGTCCAACCTGATTCTCGGGCCGATGATAACATGGCGGGGCGTGCGCCGGGCAGCTATTCGGGCTGGAATCCCCCAGCGGAACTCGCTAAAGCCGAGCCGATACGTCATGCTCACGCCGCATTCGCCCCTGAAGTGCACGGCTTGCGATAGCCGGCGCGGATATGCGATGGGGCTGTCGGTGGTGACGCGCGCGGCTTGCGAAGTCGTGATCCCGAATTCGCCTGATTTAAGGAAAGTGCCATGTCCGCTTCGTTTCGCCGGTCCGCTCGCGCCCTGAGCTTTGCTCTCAGCACGGCGATCGGCCTTGCTCCGATGGCCTCCTTCGCGCAGCAGGCGCAGCCGCGTCCCGCCGCTCCGCGTCCGGCCCAACCCGCACCGGCCCAGCCCGTCCAGGGTGGCGCCGGTCCGACCGTCGTGCAGGTCAAGCCCGAGCCTTCCCAGACGAGCTGGACCAAGGTCTGCGGCAAGGACGAGGCCGCCAACAAGGAAATCTGCTACACCACCCGCGACTTCGTCTCGGATCAGGGGCAGCCGGTGCTCGCCGTCGCGATCTACGACGTGAAGGGCGACCCTAACAAGATCGTGCGCTTCCTGATGCCGCTGGGCCTGCTGCTGCAGCCGGGCATCCGCTTCGGCGTCGACACCGCCCAGCCGACCCCCGGACGCTACGCCATCTGCTTCCCGAACGGCTGCTTCGCCGAGGCGCAGGTGAAGGACGACTTCATCAACTCGATGAAGAAGGGCTCCAACCTCAGCGTCAGCGTGCAGAACCAGGGCGCCCGCGAGGTCTCCTTCTCGATCCCGCTGACGGACTTCGCCAAGGGCTTCGACGGCCCCGCGATCGATCCGAAGGTTCTGGAAGACCAGCAGAAGCAGCTTCAGGACGAGCTGGCCAAGCGCCAGGAGGAGCTGCGCCAGCGGCTCGGCGGCGGCGGGGCCAATGCGGCGCCAGGCGCCGCTCCCACTCCGGGTGCCGCTCCGGCGACCCCGCCGAAGCCCTGAGCGAAGCTTCACGCCCAAAAGCAAACAGGCCGCCCGATACGGCGGCCTGTTTCGTTTCCGGTGCCGGCAAACCGCGATATGCGCGTCAGTTCAGCCCGGCGCGGTCGATTTGGTAGCGGCCCTTGCGGTCGCGGCGGAAGAATTCCTTCGCCTGCGGATGGCGCACGGGGCGGCCGGTCTCGTCGATGACGAGGTTCTGCTCCGAGACATAGGCGACGTATTCCGTCTCGTCGTTCTCGGCGAAGAGGTGGTAGAAGGGCTGGTCCTTGGACGGGCGCAGATGCTCGGGGATTGCGAGCCACCACTCCTCGGTGTTTGAGAACACCGGGTCGACGTCGAAGATCACGCCCCGGAACGGGTAGACCCGGTGCTTGACGACCTGGCCGATCCTGAACTTGGCGGAACGTGCTTCCATTGGTGAGCGATCCATCGGTACGGAAGAGCGAGGGTGGACCCCTGCGCTTGCGTGAGAATTGCGTCGCAAATAGGTCAAAATCAACCGGTTTCCGCGCTGCGCTCCATCACATCCCGTAATGCGCGGCGAGCTGCGGATCGCGCGCGGCGACCTGCCGGGCGAGATCGACGATGACCTTGGCCTGTTTCCAGGTGGCGTCGTCCTGCATCTTGCCGTCGATCATCACCGCGCCCGAGCCGTCCGGCATGGCCTCGATGATGCGCTTCGCGAAGGCGACCTCGGCCGGGTCGGGGCTGAAGACGCGCTTGGCGATGGCGATCTGCGAGGGGTGCAGCGTCCAGGCTCCCGCGCAGCCGAGCAGGAAGGCGTTGCGGAACTGGGCCTCGCAGGCCGCCTCGTCCGCAAAATCGCCGAAGGGGCCGTAGAAGGGCTTGATGCCGGTCGCCGCGCAGGCATCGACCATCTTCGCCAGCGTGTAGTGCCAGAGATCCTGCTGCGCGACCGCGCGCGAGGCGCCATCGGGCGTGGGATCGGCGATCACCTTGTATTCGGGATGACCGCCGCCGACGCGGGTCGTCTTCATCGCCCGCGACGCGGCGAGATCGGCCGGGCCCAGGCTCATGCCGTGCATGCGCGGCGAGGCGGTGGCGATGGTCTCGACGTTCTTGACGCCCTCTGCCGTCTCCAGGATGGCGTGGATCAGGATCGGCTTGGGCAGACAATGCTTCGCCTCGAACTGGGCGAGCAACTGGTCGACATAATGGATGTCCCACGGGCCCTCGACCTTGGGCACCATCACGACGTCGAGCTTGCCGCCGATCTGCGCCATGATCGCGGTGATGTCGTCGAGAAACCAGGGCGAGTTCAGCGCGTTCACCCGCGTCCACAGCCCGGTCTTGCCGAAATCCACCGCCTGGCCCATGGCGATGAAGCCGTCGCGGGCCGCCTGCTTGGCCTCGACGGGGATGGCGTCCTCGAGATTGCCGAGCACGATGTCGACGGTAGGCGCGAGGTCGCCGACCTTGGCGCGAACCTTCTCCAGATGCGGCGGCACGAAATGGATCATCCGCTCGAGCCGCAGAGGCAGCTCCCGAAAGGGCTCGGGCGCGCCGATCGCGAGAGGCCGGAAGAACTGGCGCGGCGTCTTGGTGGTCATCGGGCACTCCCTGCTGCGGTGCAGCGAATGTGGCGGAGCGGGGAGGGCGCGTCCATCCTCCCTTGGGCGGGAGAGGTGGGTGGGAGGTAGTATGGACGATGATGGTCGTGGCAAAGCGGCCATGGCGAGGCAGCTTTAGATCTGACTTGGTCGGCACCCAGCTACCTGAAACTGGGATCACTCCTCCGCAGGTTCAGGTGGGGGCGCGGAGCGCTCGAGAAATTGGCGAGGCTTCTCAAGCCTTTTTGGCAGAGAAGGCTTTTCTAGCGAACCTAAAGGCTTAACCCCGGCCTCGCCTGGCTGAAGCCCCCAAAGATGCGAAATGATTTGGTCAGCGTGCGCGCGACCAATCTCAATCTTTTCGGCAAAGCCGACAATTTCTGCCGGCGCTACGAGTTGTTCGTGCATCACAAAGCGCGATTTGGCGCTGTTGGTTTGAATATGTCCGCCAGCTTCGAGTGAGCCATTCCCACCAATATGTTTAATTCCGTGTATGTAATAATTTCTGTACTCTCGCATTCGTTCGAAGTATTTTGTCGAATGTAAAAGGTGGTCCGATAGGGGTGGGTCTGTAAAGTCAGCCGCGTAGGTGTTTATCGCGTTGATCATCGCGGTTGATCCCATCTCGGAGATCAACACGTCAGCCTTGGGGCCGCCCCCGATGATGCTATATAGGATCAACGACAGCATGGCCTCGTAGTTGTTCCAGCGGACGAGAACATAGGCGAGGTCCGTGAGAAAATCCTGGTGCGCCTGCGGCAGCGCGACAACGAGCGGGTTTCGCATGAGGCTGACAACTCCGAAGATCAGAGGCGCGATCAGGTGCTAACGCAAATGATGGCGACGCCGTTGAGGCTGCGGGGCGATTCCAAGCGGGCCTAGAAATCCGTCAAGGACAATAAGACCCAATCCAACGCAAAGAAGGATTGACGCGCTTCCAACCTCGTAGTGAGGATGGCGGCGGGCACGGTTGGACTCGAACCAACATTCTCCGGATTACCAATCCGGTGCTGTGCGCCCTCGTGAGGCTTCCAGTTCAGCTACGTGCCCTCGATACGGGCCGGGCGTCGTGAGCGCCCGGCCTTTCTCGATTCGCCGCCTAAGAGCGGAACACGGCCAGAACGAGAGGTGGAGTCCACGAGCGTGCCTCGCACTGCTCTCGCCCCGGTTGTCCACGCGAATCTGACGTTTGGCGCGTCGCTTGCGCACGACGCGGGCCGCTTTGCGGCTTCCGCGATTGAGGCTTTGCCAGCCGGCCGATAGGCGAGGCACTTGCACGGATTGCGTATTGATGCGTTATCGGGCGCTATGACAGAATGCCTAGGACGATAATCCGTCCATTTATTCCTAGGCATTCAGTCTTGCCCGCATCCTCCGCTGGCCGCCCCGGCGTCCTTGCGTCTTGCGTGCCGGCCGGCACCGGCTAAACAGCGCCGGGCAGGTCGATCCCTCTCGCGGTCGGCGCCTCCGCTGGGACTGTCGACCGCATGGCCGATCTCGCCACCATCGCCAATCTCGTCGCGCCCTTCTTCGGGCTGATCCTGCTCGGCTTCGTCATCGGCCGGTGGAAGCGCCTGCCAGAGGCGGGGCTGGTCTGGCTGCAGTTCTTCCTGATCTATGTCGCGCTGCCGCCGCTGTTCTACCGGCTGATCGCCGACAAGCCGGTGACGGAGCTCGCCAATGGCCGCTTCATCCTGGCGACGACGCTTTCAACCTTCCTCGTCTTCATGCTGTCGCTGGCGGTCGGCCTGCGGGCGACACGGGGCGACCTGCCGCAGGCGGTGATGCAGGGCGTCGCCGGCTCCTATTCCAACATCGGCTATATGGGTCCGCCCCTGCTACTGGCGGCGCTGGGGCCGGCTGCGAGCGCGCCGCTGGTGCTGATTTTCGTCTTCGACAGCCTGCTGCTGTTCTCGATCATTCCCTTTCTGATGGCGCTGGCGGGCGTCGAGAAGAAGAGCCCGCTCGACACCGCCCGACAGGTCGCCTGGCAGGTCGCGACGCATCCTTTCAACGTCGCGACGCTGCTCGGCATCCTCGCGAGCGCGACCCATTTCGAGCTGCCCTCGGTGCTCGACAAGATGACGCTTTGGCTGTCGCAGGCGGCCGCGCCCTGCGCACTCTTCCTGCTCGGCGTCACCGTGGCGCTGCGGCCGATGAAGACACTGCCGGCCGAGGTGCCGGTGCTGGTCGCGATCAAGCTCGTGCTGCACCCCTTGCTGATCTGGGTGCTGCTCTCGGCGATCGGCAATTTCCCGGACATCTGGATCTTCACCGGGGTGATCATGGCGGCGCTGCCGCCGGCGCTGAACATTTTCATGATCTCGACGCAGTACCGCATCGGCATCGACCGCGCCTCGGCCTGCATCCTGATCGGCACCGTCGTCTCGATGGTGTCGCTGACGGGCTTCCTGTGGCTGGTGAAGACGGGCAGGATGGCGGCCGACCTTTTCCCCTGATCGCCGGTGTGCCGGCTCACGACCGGGACGCCGATGCTGCCGCTGGACGACCTCACGGTCCTGGACTTCTCAACCCTGCTGCCGGGGCCGATGGCGAGCCTGTTCCTGGCCGAGGCGGGCGCGCGCGTCATCCGCATCGAGCGGCCAGGCGGGGAGGAGATGCGCCGCTTTCCGCCGCGCTTCGGCGAGACCTCGGCCCCCTATGCCGTGCTCAATCGCGGCAAGGCGAGCATCGAGATCGATCTGAAGGCGCCGGACGCGCTGGCGCGGCTGACGCCGCTGATCGAGGCCGCCGACATTCTGATCGAGCAGTTCCGGCCGGGCGTGATGGAGCGGCTCGGGTTTGGTCCTGCGGCGCTTGCGGCGATCAATCCCCGGCTGATCTACTGTTCGATCAGCGGTTACGGCCAGTTCGGCCCGCGCGCGCAGGAGGCCGGGCACGACATCAACTACCAGGCGGTCGGCGGGCTGCTCGGCCAGTCGCTGCGGGCCGGCGCGGCGGCTCCCCTGCCGCCGCCGCTGGTCGCCGACATCGCCGGCGGGACGATGCCAGCCGTGCTCAACATCCTGCTGGCGTTGCGCCAGCGCGAGCGCAGCGGGCAGGGCTGCCATCTCGACATCGCCATGACTGATGCGATGCCGGCCTTCGCCTGGTACGGGCTGGCGCAGGGCCAGGCGAGCGGCCGCTACCCGGAAGGCGGTGAAGGGCTGCTGACGGGGGCAAGCCCGCGCTACGGCCTCTATGCGACGCAGGACGGCTGGTTCCTGGCGGTGGGGGCGCTGGAGCCGAAATTCTGGGACACCTTCAGCGAGGCGATCGGGCTCGCGCCCGCCCTGCGCGACGACCGCACCGATCCCCAGGCCACGCGTGCCGCGATCGCGGCGATCATCGCCGGCCGGCCCGCCGCTCAATGGCGCGAGACGCTGGAGCCGCGCGACTGCTGCTGCACGGTGGTGCGTACGCTGGAGGAGGCGGTGGCCGACCCGCATCTGACGGCGCGCGGTCTGTTCGACACGCAGGCCCAGGAGCCCGGCGGGCGCCGGCTGGTCTCGACGCCGCTGCCACTGGCGCCGGTTTTCCGCGAGCAGGCGGCGGGCCTGCGCGAGGTCGCGGCCAGCGGCGCGGATACCGAGCGGCTGCTGGGGTAAGGCGGGGCGCTACCGCGCCATCCCGCCCGCGAGCCCCTGCCGCATCACCAGCCGCCGCAGCGGGCCGATGCGCGACAGCGCCAGAAGGCCGGCGCCGCGCAGCAGATCGGCCGGCATCAGATCGGTCAGCAGCGTGCGGTTGAGCGTGTCGACCGCGCCGGTGCGCAGGCGCACATCGGCCTGCCGGGCCCGGTCATAGGCCGCGACCGCCGCCGGCGCGCCGGGATCGGAGGTTTCGTCCACCGCATCGCGCAGCGCCATCACGTCGCGCAGGCCGAGATTGAGGCCCTGCGCGCCGATTGGCGGGAAGACATGGGCGGCTTCGCCGACCAGGACCATGCGGTCGGCGCCGAAACGCTCGACCGAGAGCCCGCCCATCGGCACGCGGCCGCGCGGCCCGTCGAGCCGCATCGCGCCCAGCAGGGAATGCGCCTGCCGCTCGACGCGGCGGGCAAAGGCAGCGTCGTCCAGCGCGGCGACATCGTCGGCCTCGGCGGGATCGAGCAGCCAGACCAGCGAGGAGCGGCGGCTGGGCAGGGGGACCAGGGTGAAGGGGCCCTTGCGGGTGTGAAATTCGGTCGAGACGTCGCGATGGTCGCGGGCATGGGCGAAAATCGCGGTCAACGCGCTCTGCGGATAATCCCAGTCGCGGGCTGTGATGCCGGCCGCCTCCCGCACTCGCGAGCGGCGCCCATCGGCGCCGATGACGAGACTGGCCCGCAGCGAAAAGCCCTCGCCCGACAGCATGACGCCGTCCTCGTCGGGGGTGATCCCGGAGACTAGGCCGGGCTCGCGGCGGACCTCGGCGGTGGTGGCGAGCCTGGCCGCCAGCGCCGCGACCAGCTCGGCATTCTCGACATTCCAGCCGAAGGCGGGCAGCCCGACCTCGGAGGCGCGGAACTCGACCGGGGGCTGGCGGAACAGGCTGCCGGTGTCGTCGACGAGGCGCATCACGGCCAGCGGTGCGGCCTTGTCGGCCAGCGCGTCGTGCAGGCCGAGCTCGCCGAGCAGCCGCCAGGAGCCGTCGAGCAGGGCGACGGTGCGGCCATCACGATGGGTCGGAATGGGGCCGAGCAGGGCAATGCGGCGCCCGCCCTCGGCCAGCGCGAGCGCGGCCGCGAGCCCGACGGCGCCGGCCCCGACGATGGCGATATCGACCTGGTCCATGCGCGGTGTCGTCATGTCGTTCTGGTTACGCCAGACGGGCGGGATTGGCCACGGGGCGGGGCGTCGCAGGATCGCAGGGACGTGATGCGCCGGCCGCACCGCGGCCCCGTTGCGCAGCCGCGCCAAGGCCTTATGGTCCTGTCCCAACGTTCAGGGAGATGACGACATGGTCAAGGCGATCCGCATCCACAAGACCGGCGGGCCCGAGGTGCTGCAGCTCGAGGACATCACGCTGCCGGCGCCGGGTCCGGGCGAGCTTCTGGTGCGCAACCGGGCGATCGGTCTCAACTTCATCGACACCTATTTCCGCACCGGGCTCTATCCCGCGCCGCATCTGCCCTTCGTTCCGGGCAACGAGGCGGCCGGCGAGGTCGTGTCCGTCGGCCCGGGCGTCACCGAGTTCAAGCCGGGCGACCGGGTGGCCTATGTCGCGACGCTCGGATCCTATGCCGAGGAGCGCATCGTCGCGGTCAACTCGACGGTGGCGCTGCCCGAGGCGGTCTCCTTCGAGGCTGCCGCCAGCATGATGCTGAAGGGCATGACGGCGGAGTATCTGCTGCACCGGACCTACAAGGTAAAGCCGGGCGACACGATCCTCGTCCATGCCGCGGCCGGCGGTACCGGGCTCATCCTCTGCCAATGGGGCAAGGCGCTGGGCGCTGCCGTGATCGGCACCGTCGGCTCGAAGGAGAAGGGCGAACTCGCCAAGGCGCATGGCGCCGACCATGTCATCCTCTATCGCGAGGAGGATTTCGTGGCGCGGGTGAAGGAGATCACCGGCGGCAAGCTCTGCGCCGTGGTCTATGACGGCGTCGGCAAGGACACCTTCCTGCCCTCGCTCGACACCCTGCAGCCCTTCGGCGTGCTGGCGAGCTTCGGCAATGCGTCCGGCACGGTCGAGCCCTTCAATCTCGGCCTGCTCGGGCCCAAGGGCTCGCTCTATGTGACGCGGCCGACGCTGTTCACCCATATCGCCAAGCGCGCGACCATGGTCGAGATGGCGGCGAACCTCTTTGGCGCGGTGGCGTCGGGCAAGGTCGTGGTGCCGGTCAACGCCCGCTTCGCGCTCGCCGACGCGGCCAAAGCGCACCGCGCCCTGGAGAGCCGCGGCACGACGGGGTCGACGGTGCTGATTCCCTGATACGACGCGCGGTGCCCTGAAATCTCGCCCCAATCGACTGGTATCGCCGAACCGTCCCGCGGGTGCGGGACGGTTCGGGCAAAGGTCGCAGGCGGAATGAAACGGGTTGTGCTCGGCTTCGGACGCGGGCTGTCGCTGGCGGCGGCCGGGTCGCTCGCGCTGCCGCAGGGCATGCAGCACTGGCGCGAGGTCGCGGCCGCGGAGGATCCCGCTGCGCTGGCCGACCTGCGCCTCGCGGGCGCGCTGCCCGCTGCCCGGCTCGATGCCGAGATCGATGCGGCGCTGGCGGCGCGCGACACGGAACTGGCCGAGAGCTTCGTCGCTCTGGCCGCCGAGCGCGGTCTGCCGGTCTCGGCCGAGCGTCGGCAAAAGCTGCAGGCGCTGAAGGACGGCGCCATCATCCGGGCCGTCAGCGATTTCGGCCAGGGCTTCCTCGCGGGCGACCGCGAGAGCGGCGCGGCCTTCGCGGGCGCGCTCGTCGGCGACGTCACCGGCTATGGCGATCTGCGCGACCTCGCCGTCGAGGGCCGCAAATGGCTCGGCGGGGAGGGGGCTGACGGCGCCGTGCTCGCCATCGCCGCGGCGGGGCTCGCCATTAGCGCCGCGACCTGGGTCAGCCTCGGTGGTTCGCTGCCGGCCCGCAACGGCCTGAGCGCGGTCAAGGCGGCGAGCAAGGCGAAGATCCTCTCGCCCGCTCTGACCGCCAACCTGACGCGCACGGCGGTCGATGCGATCGACCGCCCGGCCCTGAATGCGAGCCTGACGGCGGCGTCCCGGCTAGACCTCGCGGCGGCGCGCGTCGCGGCCGGCGGCATCGTCAAGCCGGCGGCGATGGCGCGCTTCGCCGCGCTCGGTCAGGATGCCGGCGCGGTCTATACGCGTACCGGTTCGCGAGGACTGCGGCAGGTGCTCGCCGTCACGGAAGATGCAGGCGATATCGGCAAGGCGGCGAAGCTCGGCGCGGCCAAGGGCACGACGACGCGGGCGATCCTCAAGGTGCTGGGGCGCGGGGCGCTGGTGCTCGGGGCGCTCAGCCTCAGCGCAGTCGGCTGGATGCTCGCGCTGATCGGTTACGCGATCGCGCTCGCCATGCTGGCGCAGCGTTTCGGCTGGTGGCTGGGACGAAGGGTGATGCCGAGGCGCGCGGCGGTGTCACCGGCCATGTGAACCTGCTGCCGTGCCGCCGCGACGAAGAAGGGTCAGCAGAACGCTGACGCTCATTCGGGTGACGCCCATGTCCCGCGCCCTTCGCCTCTGCGGTTTCTTCCTCGCCTCGCTCACCATCGCGACGGTTGCGCTCGCGCAGCAGAACGGCCGTCAGGGCCGCGTCACGCTGCCAGCCGGGTCGCCCGGCCTGACGCTGGCGATCGCCGCCGAGGACAAGGCGAGGCTAACGCGCCCTTCCGAGCCGCGGTGGGCGCGAACGGACTGCCCGAGCGAGAGCTGCGACACGCCGCCGAAGACGGGTGGCGCCGCCGATGCCGGAGCGACGTCGGTGGATGGCTGCGGGGTGGCGCCGGCGGCCCTGGACCGCAATGGCCGCGTCATCCGCCGGATCTGCCGGTCGTCCTAAGCCTCAGACCGCGACGCCGTGCAGGTCGTAGGCGTCGGCGCGCTCGATCTTGACCGAGACGATGTCGCCCGGGCGCAGCGGGCGGCGGCTTGAGACATAGACGTTGCCGTCGATCTCCGGCGCATCCCATTTCGAGCGGCCCTTGGCCACGGTGGGGCCGGCCTCATCGATGATCACCTGGATGCGCTTGCCGACGCGGTTCCTGACGATGCGCGTCGAGATCTCGGCCTGCGCCTTCATGAAGCGGTGCCAGCGCGCCTCCTTCTCCTCCTCGGGGACGAGGGTGAGGCCGAGGTCGTTGGCGGGCGCGCCCTTGACCGGCTCGTATTTGAAGGCGCCGACGCGCTCGAGCTTGGCCTCCTTCAGCCAGTCGAGCAGGAACTGGACGTCGTCCTCCGTCTCGCCGGGGAAGCCGACGATGAAGGTCGAGCGGATGGCGAGGTCGGGGCAGATCTCGCGCCATTTCCGCAGGCGGTCGAGCGTCTTGTCTTGGTGAGCCGGACGCTTCATCGCCTTGAGAACATTGGGAGAGGCGTGCTGGAAGGGGATGTCGAGATAGGGCAGGATCAGCCCTTCCTGCATCAGCGGGATGACCTCGTCGACATGCGGGTAGGGATAGACATAGTGCATCCGCACCCAGACCCCCATCTGGCCGAGTTCGCGGGCGAGCTCGAAGAAGCGGGTGCGGACCTCGCGGTCCTGCCACATCGAGGGCTGGTACTTGATGTCGAGGCCGTAGGCGCTGGTGTCCTGCGAGATCACCAGCAGTTCCTTGACGCCGGCCTTCACCAGCTTCTCGGCCTCGCGCAGCACCTCGCCGATCGGCCGAGAGACGAGATCGCCGCGCAGCTTCGGGATGATGCAGAAGCTGCAGCGGTTGTTGCAGCCCTCGGAAATCTTCAGATAGGCGTAGTGGCGCGGCGTCAGCTTGATGCCCTGGTCGGGCACGAGATCGACGAAGGGGTCGTGACGCGGCGGCAGCGCCTGGTGGACGGCCGAGACGACGCTCTCATAGGCCTGCGGACCGGTGATCGCGAGCAGGTTGGGGAAGCGGTCGCGGATCTGCTCGGGCTCGGCGCCCATGCAGCCGGTGACGATGACCTTGCCGTTCTCCGCCATGGCGGTGCCGATCGCCTCGAGCGATTCCGCCTTGGCCGAGTCGAGGAAGCCGCAGGTGTTGACGATGACGAGGTCGGAGCCCGCATGGCTCTTGGAAAGCTCATAGCCTTCCGAGCGTAGCGAGGTGATGATCCGCTCGGAATCCACCAGCGCCTTGGGGCAACCCAGCGAAACGAAAGAAATCTTCGGCGCGACGGCGTTCATCGGCGGCAAACTCGACAGCTCTGGCGGGAGGCGGCGCGGCCCGAGGCTCGCGCGCGCTTCCTTTGAACGGTTTCAGCCTGTTTGGCAAATGCCGGCCGGCCGTTCTGGTTCATTCGGCGCCGGTCGCGACGGGTCGCTCGGGATCCTGCGTCCAGTCGGTCATCGAGCCGTCGTAGAGCGCGACCTCCTCGCGGCCGAGCAGCTCCGACATGACGAACCAGTTGAGCGCGGCGGTGTGGCCGGTGTTGCAGTAGGAGATCGCCGGGCCCTTCGGCAGACCGGCGAACAGTGCCGCTAACTCGTCCTGCGACTTCAGCCGACCAGTCGCGCCGTCGAAGGCCTGCGTATAATCGCGCGAGACGGCACCGGGGATATGGCCGGCGCGGGCCGCCTCCGGCGCCTTCTCGTGGCCTTCGAAATAGCTGGTCGAGCGGGCGTCGACGAGCGTGGCGAGTTTGCTGCGGGAGGCCACCAGCGTGGCGTCGGCCATGCTGCGCAGGCGCTGCTGCATCACGACCGGGTAGGGCGCCGCCGCCTGGTCTGGCGAGGGGCCGGTCTCGACCGGGCGCGCCGGATCGGCCGTCCAGCCGCGGAAGCCGCCGTCGAGAATGGCCTGCTGGCCATGGCCGATCGTCTTCAGTGTCCAGTAGATGCGCGCCGCTGCGGCAAAATCGGTGGCGCTGACGCCCGCGGGCACGATGACGACGTCGTCATGCGGCTCGATTCCGAGCCGGCCGACGAGCGCGGCGAGGTGATCGAGCGGCGGCAGCAGGCCGGGGGCCTGGCCGATCTTGGCGCGCCAGCCATCGGCGACATAGTCGGTATGGACGGCGCCGGGGATATGGCCGGCCTCATAGGCGGCCTTGCCGCCGCCGTCGATCGACGAGCGGATGTCGAGCACGATCAGCCTCGGATGGCCCAGCCGCGCGAGCAGGTCTTCAGGCGCGATCAGCCCGGCAAATGTGGTCTCGCTCATGCGGTGGCCTCTTCGAGCTCGTCGACGATGTCGATCGCGTAGGTGAAGCTCGCGGTTGCGCCGAGCATGATCGAAGCCGAACAGTATTTTTCCTTCGACAAGGTGACGGCGCGCTCCGCCTTGGCGCGCGACAGGCCGCGGCCGCTGATGCGATAGGCGAGGTGGATCTGGGTGAAGACCTTGGGGTCCTCCGTCGCGCGCTGCGCCTCGACCTCGACCTCGCAGCCGGTGATCGGCTCGCGGCCCTTCTTCAGGATCTGCACGACGTCGAAGCCGGTGCAGCCGGCGAGACCGATCAGCAGCATCTCCATCGGCCGGATGCCGAGATTGCGGCCGCCATGTTCAGGCGCGCCGTCCATGACGACGGCATGGCCGCTGCCGGATTCGCCCATGAAGGCCATGCCTTCGACCCAACGCGCGCGCGCCTTCATGATTCGTGTCTCCTCGAGATCTCACTATTCAGGGTGGCATAGCCGCCCGGTCAGAATGAGGCGAGACCGTCGCGTGCAGGGGCGTCAGGCGCGGCGCAGCTGCGCCTCGTCGGAGGCTGCGGCGAGCGCCTGGCCGAGCGCATGGCCGACGAGGACCAGCACGGGCCCGCCCTTCGGCAGCTCCGCGATCCGCTCGGGCAAGGTGGCGATGGTCGCGCGCAGATGCTGCTCGTCCGGCCTCGTGGCCGACTGCACGGCGACGGCGGGGGTCGCAGGGTCGAGCCCTGCGGCGATGGCCCGGTCGCGGAATCCGGCCAGCGTGGCGCGCGCCATGTAGATCACGGTCGTGGCGGCAGGGTCCGCCATCGCCCGCCAGTCGAGATCATCCGGCAGTTCGCCGCTGCGGGAATGACCGGTGACGAATTGCAGCCGGCGCGCATGGTCGCGATGGGTCAGCGACACGCCAAGCGTCGCCGCCGCACCCTGCGCGGCCGAGATGCCCGGCACGATCGTTACCGGCAGGCCCGCGGCCTGGCAGGCCTCGATCTCCTCGCCGGCGCGGCCGAAGATGCCGGGGTCGCCGCCCTTCAGCCGCACGACATGCTTGCCCTGGCTGGCAAGCGAGACGATCAGCGCGTTGATGTCGCTCTGCTTGACCGAGGGGCCATAGCCGGTCTTGCCGACCATCATCCGCTTGGCCTCGCGCCGCGCCAGTTCGAGCACGCCTGGCGAGACGAGATCGTCGTAGAGGATGATGTCGGCGCTCTGCAGGGCGCGGATCGCCTTCAGCGTCAGGAGTTCCGGGTCGCCGGGGCCAGCGCCGACCAGCGAGACCCGGCCGCGACCCGGCGCCGCCTCGATGCGCTCCAGCGCCGCGAAGAGTTCCGTGCGGTCGGCATCCGCGGGAGGCCGGCCGGCTTCGCCCATCGCCCTGGCGGTGAACAGCTCCCAGAAGGCGCGGCGCATGGCGAAGGGCAGTTCGCGCGCCTGAACGGCGGGGCGCCAGTCCTTGGCCGCCTGGGCCCAGGCCTTCAGCGTCGCCGGCAACAGCGTCTCGATGCGGGTGCGGATCGCCTGGCCGAAAACCGGCGCGGCGCCGTCGGTCGAGATCGCCACGATCAGCGGCGAGCGGTTGACCAGCGTGCCGAAGGAGAAGTCGCAGAAATCGGGCTTGTCGACGATGTTGACGGGTGCACCGGCCTGGCGGGCTGCGGCGACGAAGGCCTCGATCTCGTCGGCGTCCTCGATATCGCCAATGGCGAGCGCCGCGCCCGCGAGGTCGTCCGCCTCCCAGCCGCGCGCATGAACGACGACCTTGCCCGCCGGGGGGGGCGCGGCGAGGGCGGCGAACAGCTCGGCACCTTCGCGCGCAAAGACCGCCACCTCGGCCCCGGCCGCCGCCAGCAGCTCGGCCTTCCAGAGGGCGCCTTCGCTGTCACCGACGAGCACGACCATGCGACCGGCCAGCTTGTGGAACAGCGGCAGGGTCGCGAGCGGTTCGATGCGGCGGCCTCCGGCAGCCTCGGGACGTCTCTGTCTCATCGCATCCGTATCTGGCGCATCATCACCGTCCTGTCACGCCGTTCGTTGGTCGCGGAAGGACGCCACACCTCGAAGCAAGGACCGAACCAGCACGCCACGGCGCGCGGTCAGCCTGCCGCCTTTTCGTCCCGCTTGACCTCCTGCCAGAGGGCCTCGAGTTCGGTGAGATCGGCCTGCGCGGCCGAGCGGCCCTGCGCTTCCAGTTTCTGCTCGATGCCTTTGAAACGGCGCTCGAATTTCACATTGGCAGCCTGCAGGCAGCCCTCCGGGTCGGCATCGACATGGCGGGCGAGATTGGCGACGACGAAGAGCAGATCGCCGATCTCCTCCGCGATCGCGGCCTTGTCGCCCGACGCCAGCGCCTCGTCGATCTCGGCCGTCTCTTCGCGGATCTTGTCGAGCACGAGCCTCGCATCGTGCCAGTCGAAGCCGACTGTGGAGGCGCGCGCCTGCAGTTTCCAGGCCCGGGTGAGGGCAGGCAGACCCTGGGTGACGCCGGCGAGCAAACCCTTGTCCTCGGGCTTGTCCGGCAAACCCGCGGCCCGGCGGGCCTCGGCCTTATCAAGCTTCTCCTGTGCCTTGATGCGGTGCCAGAGCGCCTTGACCTGCTCGGGTGCAAGATCGCGCGCCTCGCCGAAGACATGTGGATGACGCCGGATCAGCTTGGCGGTGATCGCTTCGACGACGTCGGGAAAGGCGAAGGCACCTTCCTCTTCCGCCATGCGGGCATGGAACACGACCTGGAGCAGCAGATCGCCCAGCTCGTCCTTCAGGTCGAGCTTGTCGCCGCGGGCGATCGCATCGGCGACCTCATAGGCTTCCTCGACCGTGTAGGGCGCGATCGAGGCAAAGTCCTGCTCGAGATCCCAGGGGCAGCCGGTGCCCGGCGTGCGCAGGGCCGCCATGATCTCGATCAGGCGGGCGATGTAGGGAGAGGGCTGCAAAGGCTGAAACTCGCGCTGAAATCCTCTAGGGTTCCTCCCATGATTCAAGTCACCCCGTCCATTGCGATCGACGAGAGCGAGATCGAGGAAAGCTTCGTGCGCGCCTCCGGTCCCGGCGGGCAAAACGTCAACAAGGTGTCGAGCGCGGTGCAGCTGCGCTTCGACGCGCGTTGCTCGTCCTCTCTGCCCAACGACGTCGCCATCCGGCTGATGAAGCTCGCCGGCAGCCGGCTGACGCAGGACGGCGTCATCGTCATCGTGGCGCAGGCCCAGCGCAGCCAGAAGCGCAACCGCGAGGAGGCGCTGGAGCGCCTGCTGGAGATGATCCGCGAGGCGGCCGTGCGCCCGCAGACGCGCCGGCCGACCAAGCCGACCAAGGCCTCCAAGGAGCGCAGGCTGGTCTCCAAGGACAAGCGCTCGGCGGTGAAGGCCGGGCGCTCCAGGCCCGGCACGGACTGATGGGCTTCGGAGGAGGGCGCTCCGACGGGGGGCGGCCTGAACGACGCGCGCCACGCAAGATCACGCCCGATTATCTCCAGCGCGCGGCGATGCACTACCTGGAGCGATATGCGGCGCCGGCCGCACAGCTGCGGCGCGTGCTGGCGCGCAAGGTCGCCGTGAGCTGCAGGCATCACGAGCAAGATCCCACGGCCTTCGAGGCGATGCTGGACGAGGTGGTGGCGCGCTGCGTGTCCGCCGGTCTGGTCGACGACGAGCGCTTCGCCCAGGCGCGCGCGGCGACGCTGAAGCGCAAGGGGCGCTCGGTACGAGCCGTGGCGGCGAGCCTGTCGGCGAAGGGCGTCGACCGTGAGCTGGCGCAGGCGGCGAGCGCTGCCAGCGAGGAGGACGAGCTGGCAGCCGCGCGCAAAGCGGCCAGGCGCAAGCGGCTCGGGCCCTGGAGCCGCGGCGACCGCGCGGCAAGCCGCCAGAAGGACCTGGCGGCGCTGGCGCGCGCGGGCTTTCCGATGACGATCGCCCGCGCCGTGATCGACGGCGCGGGCGATGAGGATATGTCCGAAGCCTGAGGGCAGGGTACCCGCAAACGTCACTCCAGCTTGACCTGAGCCTCCGTCACGACCTTGCCCCAGCGCGCGATCTCGGCGGTCAGGAACTTGCCGAACTCGTCGCCCGCGAGCGTGGGGATCGGCGAACCGTTTTTCTTCCAGGCATCGGCGATGGCGGGAGCAGCGAGCGCCTTGGCGATCTCCGCGCGCATGCGGGTGACGATCTCGGGCGGCGTGCCCTTGGGCGCCCAGAGTGCATACCAGGTCGCGACCTCGTAGCCTTCCAGACCGGCTTCCTTGGCCGTCGGGACGTCCGGGATGGCGTCCGACCGGGTCGCTGCGGCGACGGCGAGGCCGCGCAGGCGCCCGCTCTGGATCTGCGGCGCCGACGAGCCGAGGCCGTCGAACAGCACATCGACCTGCCCGGCGACGATGTCCTGCAGCGCCGGGCCGGCGCCGCGATAGGGCACATGGGTGAGGTTCGTCTTGGTCTGGAGCTTGAACAGCTCGCCGGCGAGATGATGCGTCGTGCCATTGCCGGCCGAGGCGTAGTTCAGCTTGTCGGGGTTCGCCTTGGCGAAGGCGATCAGCTCGGCCACCGTCTTGGCCTGCACTTTGGGATGCACAACGATGACCTGCGGCGGCTGGGCGATCACCGCGATCGGGATGAAGTCGGTCTGGATGTTGTAGTCGAGCTTCGGATAGAGCGCGGGCGCGATGGCATGATGGGCCGCGCCGACGAAGAAGCCGTAGCCGTCCGGCGCCATCTTCGAAGCCGCCGAGGCGCCGACCGTGCCACCGGCACCGCCGCGATTCTCGATGATGATGCGCTGGCCGAGCTGCTGGTCGAGCTGGGCGGCGAGGGGCCTGGCGAAGGCGTCGGTGCCGCCACCCGCCGGGAACGGCACGATGAAGGTGATCGGCCGCTGCGGCCAGGCCTGGGCCTGGGCGGTTGCAGCGGCGATGAGGCAGAGCCCGGCCGCGGCGGTGAGCGTGACGAAAGCACGTGATGGGATCATGTAGACGGAAACCTCCCTGGAGATATGAAAACGGCTCTTGGTGGCCGCTGCACGCCCGCGCATGCGGGCGGACGATTGGATCGTTCCCGATAAGGCCATCGGGCGCGGGCGCTGACAAGCCCGTCGATGGCCGGGCTATCGGCCTGCGCCGCGACGCTGCTATGTGGGATGGCGGGCAGGCGCGCAGGCCGTCCGGACCGGAGCCTCGCATGAGCCGCCTCGACAGCTTCATCCGCCGCCTCGAGGCGCAGCGCCGCATGCTGGACTGGGCGGCGGCTGCCATCGCCGGGCGGGAGGGGCTCGTCCTGGAACTCGGCCTCGGCAATGGCCGGACCTACGACCATCTGCGCGAGCGGCTGCCGGAGCGCGAGATCCATGTCTTCGAGCGCGACGTCCATCCAAACCCAGCCTCGATGCCGCCGGCCGACAGGCTCGTCGCGGGCGACATGGCGCAGACGCTGCCGGCCTTCGCCACGCGCCATGGCCGCTGCGCCGCGCTGATCCATGTCGATGTGACGACGGGCGTGCCCGAGCGGGACCGCGTGCTGTTCGCCTGGCTGCCGGCGCATGTCGTCGAGCTGGCGGCGCCCGGTGCTCTGGTCGTCAGCGGCTGGCCGATCGAGCATCCGCTGCTGGATGCGCTGGCGTTGCCCGAGGGCGTTCCGGAAGGGCGCTACTTCGCCTATCGACGGTGCGAGTAGACCAGCGGTCGTCGGAAGAGGGAGCGGTCCGGGGACGCACTCGCTAGCTTCCATTTCCGATTCGCATAAGGCATATTATGGAACTAAAACCGATGCCGGAGTGGGCTCAGTTCGTCGAAGCGTGCGCTAGACGCTGATCCTCATGCCATCGAAAGCCACATCAATGCCGGGCTCCAACCTGTTGCGAAGACGGTTGTAATCGAGATCGGCATGGAGATTGGTCAGGACGGTGCGTCGCGGCTTCAGCTCCGCAATCGTCGTCAGCGCATCGCTGAGGCTGAAATGGCTCGGATGCGGTGTCTCGCGAAGGCAATCCAGGATCAGCAGATCGAGCCCGGCCAGCGCCGCCTTGGCCGTCGGTGGCAGCAGGCTGACATCGGGCACATAGCCGAGACCGTCAAAGCGGAAGCCCAGCGCCTCGTAGTTCGGCCCGTGTTCGACGGCCATGGGCAGCGCCTCGATGGCGCCGCCGGCGCCGACGACCGCCAGCGTGGTGCCGGCCCGAAGCGTTTGCAGGTCCAGGATCGCCGGATAGGCGCTGCCGGGCGGCGTCTCGAACAGATAGCCGAAGCGGCGCGTCAGCGAGGTCTGCGTCCGGGCATCGGCATGGACGGTGATGCGCTTGCGGTTGTGCAGGACGAGTGCGCGCAGGTCGTCGATGCCGTGGGTGTGGTCGGCATGGTCGTGGCTGAACAGCACAGCGTCGAGATGGGCGACGCCGGCGTCCAGCAACTGCTCGCGCAGATCCGGCGAGGTGTCGACGAGCAGCCGGGTCGTTCCAGTCGGGCCGTCGCGTTCGACCAGGATCGAACAGCGGCGCCGGCGGTTCTTCGGCTCTGTCGGGTCGCAGTCGCCCCAGCCGAGAGCCGGACGCGGCACGCCACCGGATGAGCCGCAGCCGAGGATCGTGACTGTCTGGCTCATCGCGGCGTCCTCAGGCGACCTGCGCGAGCGGCGCTGCGTGGTCCATCTTCCAATAGCAGCGTCGGGCATTGGCCGTTGTCAGGGCCGCGACCTCGGCTAACGAGAGCCCGAGCGTATCGCCGAGAACCTTTGCTGTCTCAACGACATAAGCCGGCTCGTTCCGCTTGCCCCTGAACGGGACGGGGGCGAGATAGGGCGCGTCGGTCTCGACGAGCAGGCGCTCGCGCGGGACCAGCCGGGCGATGCGGCGCAGCTCCTCGGAGGTCTTGAAGGTCAGGATGCCCGAGAAGGAGACATAGAGGCCGAGCTCGACCCCGGTCATCGCCAGCGCTTCGCCGGCGGTGAAGCAGTGCAGGATCGCGGGGAAGGCGCCCTTCCCCATCTCCTCGCGCAGGATCGCGATCATGTCGTCATCGGCCTGGCGGGCATGGATGACGAGCGGCAGCTGGGTGATGCGGGCGGCGGCGATGTGGACGCGCAACCCCTGGGCCTGTGCCTCGCGCGGGCTCTTGTTGTAGTGATAGTCGAGCCCCGCTTCGCCGATGGCGACGCAGCGCGGATGGGCCGAGAGCGCCACGAGCTGCTCGGCCGTGACGTCCAATTCCTCATGCGCACCATGGGGATGCGTGCCGACGCTGCACCAGACGGAGGCAAAGCGCTCGGCGATCGCCGCATAGGCGGGAAACCGCACCACCCGCGTCGAGATCGTCACCATGCGGCCGACGCCGGCCGCTTCGGCGCGGGCGACGTAGGCGTCGAGTTCCTCGGCGAAATCCGGGAAGTCGAGATGGCAGTGCGTGTCGATCAGCATCAGGCAGCCTCGCCGCCTTCGGGCTCGACATAACGCGGAAAGATGCCGCTCGGTGCCGGCAGGGCCGTGCCGGAGGCCAGGCGGCCGCCCTCGCCCAGCGCCGCGAAATCGCGCTTCCCGGCCGGGACGCCCAGCAGGTCGAGCAGCTTGGCCATCGACGACGGCATCACTGGCTGGACCAGGATCGCGACCTGCCGGATCACCTCGGCGGTGACATAGAGCACCGTGTCACGCCGCTCGGGTTCGGTCTTGGACAGGCGCCAGGGTTCGTTGGAGGCGAAATAGCGGTTGGCCTCCGCCACCACCGCCCAGATCTCCGACAGCACGACATGCAGCGCAAAGTCCGTCATCGCCTCGCGCGCCTTGGTCAGCGCGCCGTCGGCCAGCGCCAGCATGGCCTGGTCGGCCTCCGTCAGCGCGCCGCAGGACGGCACCCTGCCCTCGCAGTTCTTGGCGATCATCGACAGCGAGCGCTGCGCCAGATTGCCGAGGTCATTGGCGAGATCGGCATTGATCCGCCCGACGATGGCGTCATGGCTGTAGTTGCCGTCCTGGCCGAAGGAGACCTCGCGCAGGAAGAAATAGCGCAGCTGATCGACGCCATAGGCATCCGCGAGCCCAAAGGGGTCGACGACATTGCCGAGCGACTTCGACATCTTCTCGCCCTTGGAGAGCAGGAAGCCATGGCCGAAGACGCGCTTGGGCAAGGGCAGCCCGGCCGACATCAGAAAGGCGGGCCAATAGACCGTGTGGAAGCGGACGATGTCCTTGCCGATGATGTGGACATCGGCCGGCCAGTAATGTGCGCGCGGGTTCTGCGGATCGGGAAAGCCCGTGCCGGTGACGTAGTTGTTGAGCGCATCGACCCAGACATACATCACATGCTTCGGGTCGCCCGGGACCGGCAGCCCCCAGTCGAAGGTCGTGCGGCTGATCGAGAGATCCTCGAGCCCGGCCTTGACGAAGGACACGATCTCGTTGCGGCGGGTGGGCGGCGAGACGAAGTCCGGCACCTCCTCGTAGAGCTTCAGCAGACGCTCCTGATAGGCCTTGAGCCGGAAGAAATAGCTCTCCTCCTCGACCCATTCGACCGGCGTCCCCTGCCCGCCCAGCCGCGTGCCGTCAGCGAGGAGCGTCGTCTCCTCCTCGGCATAGAAGGCCTCGTCGCGGATCGAGTACCAGCCGGCATATTTCGACAGGTAGATGTCGCCATTGGCCTCCATCCGGCGCCACAGCTCCTGCGTCGAGGGCAGGTGATCGGCGTCGGTGGTGCGGATGAAACGGTCGAAGGAACAGCCCAGCCGCTCTTCCATCTGCTGGAAACGGCCGGCGATGCCGTCGACGAAGTCCTTCGGCGACTGGCCGTTCTGGGAGGCGGTGCGCTGGACCTTCTGGCCGTGCTCGTCGGTGCCGGTCATGGCGAAGACGTCGTAGCCGTCGAGGCGCTTGAAGCGCGCGATCGCGTCGGACGCCACCATCTCATAGGCGTGGCCGATATGCGGCGGCCCGTTGGTGTAGTGGATCGCGGTCGTCAGGTAGAATTTCGGGGCGGTCGCCATCGTCGATCCGGAGGTTCGCTTCACGCTGCGCGCGAGCGGGCAACCGCATCCGACAGATCATGAAACAGGGTCATCACCAGCGGGCGGCGGTCGAGATTGTAGGTTTCGACGTCGCGGGCCGCTGCCCCCAGCTTGTCCCATACCTCTGCCAGCGGTGCAAGACGCGCCGGTTGCGCTGCAGCATGCGCGTGGAGATGGTCCGAGAGCCAACTCTGCACGGTCTCGACCATTACGGCGAAGTCGCCCTCGCCGGCCTTGCCTGCGACGTCCTCGGCCAGCGCCATCAACGCCGGCAGGTCGAGCCGCGGCAGCGCGTCGAGCCGCGCCCGCACCGCCTCGACCAGCGCCAGCGTCTCGGGGTCGACATAGGTCAGGGCGCGTCGCACCGAGCCGTCCGCGAGATGGGCGGCGCGACGGACGGCAGACGGGTCGAAGGGCCCGCCCATCCGCTCCAGCGCCGTCTCGCCGGCCTGCGCCACCTGCGCCTCCTCCAGCGCGGCGAAGGTCATCAGCCGGCAGCGCGAGCGGATCGTCGGCAGCATCCGTCCTGGCGCATGGGCGACGATCAGGAACAACGCGCGCGGCGGTGGCTCCTCGAGCAGCTTCAGAAGGGCGTTGGCGGCCGAGCGGTCCATCTCCTCGGCCGAGTCGACGATGCAGACGCGCCAGCCGCCCTCGGCCGCGCTGGCGCCGAAACGGTCGAGCACGCGGCGGACGGCGTCGACGGGAATGTTGCTGGTGTAGCTCTTGCCGTCCGGCTTCGGGATGCGGCGCAGCAGATGCAGGTCGGGATGGGACTGCGCCATGATCCGGCGCGTGGCCGGGTCGTTCTCGGGCATGGCGAGCGAGGTCGCGCCGGCGGCGCGGCCGGCCGGGTCACCCGCGGCCAGGACGAAGCGGGCGGCGCGATAGGCGAAGCTCGCCTTGCCGATGCCCTCCGGCCCGCCGAGCAGCCAGCCGTGATGCATGCGCCCCGAGGCCAGCGCCGCGAGGAAGGCCCGCTCCTGCGCCTCGTGACCGATCAGCGCCAGCGTCTCGCGCGGATGCGGGGCGCTGGGGAGCCGGTCCGGTTCGTCGGTGGTGGGCAGCATGGTCGGTCCTCGGTCGCAGGCGCCCTGCCTTGTGGTCCGCCGCGCGCGGCAGGGCAAGCGGGTCCGCTCAGGCGGGCTGCGGGGCCGGCAGTCGCTCGCGGATCGCCGTCCAGGCGGACTGCGCCAGGGCGGCCGGCGGCAGCGCCCCGTCGAGCACGACGCAGCGCTGCGGCTCGGCGGCTGCGATGTTGAGATAGGCCTGCCGCAGGGTGCGGTGAAAGGCCAGCGCCTCGCCCTCGAAGCGGTCGACGGCCTCGTCGGGCGCGCGGCGGCGTGCGGCGCGGGCCAGCCCGATCGCGGGATCGAGGTCGAGGATCAGGGTCAGGTCGGGAACCAGCCCGTCGATGGTGACCGCCTCAAGCTCCGCCAGCAAGGCGGCGTCGACCTTTCCCAGCGTGCCCTGATAGGCCCGCGTCGAATCGATGAAACGGTCGCAGATGACCCAGTCGCCCTTGGCGAGCGATGGCCGGATCAGGCGGTCGATATGGTCGATGCGCGCGGCCGAGAACATCAGCGCCTCGACGAAGGGGCCGTGCTGGCGGACGCCGCCCGAGAGGATGACCTCGCGGATCGCCTCCGCCTTTGGCGAGCCTCCCGGTTCGCGCGTCAGCGTGACCCGCAGTCCCAGCGCCTCGACGCGCTCCTTGAGCGCGCGCGCCAGCGTCGATTTGCCGGCGCCCTCCCCGCCTTCCAGCGTGATGAAGCGCCCCGCTGCCGGACCGGGCTTCAACTGCGGCCCATCGCCTTGCGGACCCAGCCGGTGGCTGCCTCCATCAGCGCGTCGAGCGCCCGGCTTTGCAGTGTGCCGGGCTGGATGCTCTCGGCGGCGTAGAGCGGGATGTCGAGCGTCTTGACCTCGCCGCGGGTCACGAGCAGCCGTGCGACCTCGGCGCCCTCCTGCACGGGGACCGTCAGCGGCCCGCGATAGACGATGCGCGCGGTCAGCCGCTCGCTGCTGCCGCGCGGAAGCAGCAGGCTGACCGGCCCCTTGGCCTTGAGGGCGACGCGGCCCTTCTCGCCTCCGAAGACGCTCGCCTCACCGACGATCTCGCCGGCCTCGAAGATGCGACGCGCCTCGAAGGCACGGAAACCCCACTCCAGCAGCTTGCGCGCTTCGCTGGCGCGGTCGCGTCCGGTCTTGAGCCCGTTGACCACGACGATCAGCCGCTGGCCGTTCTGAACGGCGGAGCCGACGAGGCCGTAGCCGGATTCGTCGATATTGCCGGTCTTCAGCCCGTCCGCGCCGATATCCATCGTCAGCAGCGGGTTGCGGTTCTGCTGCTTGATCTTGTTCCAGGTGAATTCGCGCTGGCCGAAGATGCGGTAGTGATCGGGATAGGTCTTGACGATGTGGTCGGCGAGCAGGGCCATCTCGCGGGCCGTGACCTTCTGCTGCGGGTCGCCCATGCCGGTGGCGTTGCGGAAGACCGAGCGGGTGAAGCCGAGCCCGCGCATCCGTTCCGTCATGATGCGCGCGAAGGTCGCCTCATCGCCGGCCACCGCCTCTGCGAGCGCGATCGAGGCATCGTTGCCGGACTGGACGATGATGCCGTGGAGAATGTCGGAGAGTTTCACCCGGCTGTTGAGCTGGGCGAACATGGTCGAGCCGCCGGACACGCCGCCGCCCTTGCGCCAGGCGTTCTCGGAGATGGCGATCTCGCTGTCCAGCGTCAGCCGTCCCTGGGCGATCTCCTGGAAGGCGACGAGGGCGGTCGCGATCTTGGCGATGCTGGCCGGCGCCATCAGCTCGTCGGCGGCCTTCTCGTAGAGAACGGTGCCGCTGGCTGAATCGAGCAGCACCGCATAGGGCGCGGCGGACTGGAATGACTGTGCCCAGGCGGCCGGAAGCGTCGCGGCGAGGCTCAAGAAGGCGCCAGCGGCGAGCCGAAGCCACCGTGCGGGGGCCGTGCGGGTCTGCCTATGGGCCGAAGCCCCTTCCCTGCTGCTGCCGGACATCGTCATGCCCGATCTGAAGCAGAGCCGGGGGCGCCCGGTCAAGGCCCGCTCAGCGGCTGGAGAGCGGCTGCAGATTCTGCGGGACGAGGGCGCGGTTCAGCGGATGCGACGCGGCGAAGCGCTCGGTCGGCGCGCGGTCGGGGGCCGCGAACAGGCTCGCCACCGTGGAGCGGCTGGGCGGGAGCGTCGTGCGGATTGCGGCAGGCACCGTCACGGGCGTGGCGGCATTGGCGATGGTGTCGAGATCGAAGGGACGGCTGGGCGGCAGCTTGACGCCACGCACCGGCACGCCGCCCACGGGCTCCGTGCTGACGGTCGAGACCGTCTGGGGCACAGGACGCGAGGGCTCGGAGGCGGTCGAGAAGCCCTGCGAAACCGGCGCGGCCGGCGCATAGGCGCGCGCCACCGGAGCGGGAGCCGGTGCCGGCTCGGGCTGGCCGTCCTCGAGATCGGCGCTCTGCGAGCGGGCACTGGCGACCGGCGTCGCGCTCGCGACCATGGTGCGGGCGCTGGTGCCCGGGATTGCGGCCGGCTGGCCGTCCGTGCGCAGCGTGGCCAGCAGCAGCTTGTCGTCAGAGCCGGCCAGCGAAGCCTGGCCGAGATATTCGAGCTTGATCCGCGCCGTGCCGAGATGGCGGAAGGCGAGTGCCTCGGCCGTCTTCTGCGACACGTCCATCAGGCGGCCGCCGTGATAGGGGCCACGATCGTTCACGCGCACGATGATCGAGCGGTTGTTGAGCGTATTGGTAACACGGGCATAGGCCGGCAGCGGCATCGTCGGATGGGCGGCGCTGATGCCGTGGCGGTCATAGACCTCGCCATTGGCGGTGCGGCGGCCGTGGAAGGCCTCGCCATACCAGGAGGCGGTACCGACTGCGGTGTAGCCGACGGGCTTGTCGTAGGGGGTGTAGCGCTTGCCGGCGACGGAATAGGTCTTGCCGATCATCTGGCGTCCGCCGCCCTTCGGCACGTCTTCGCCGTCGGCGACGACACGCGGGCTGGCCGGGCCGTATTTCGATTGCGGGAAGGCGCCGATTTCCTTGGACTTGCCGCGACGGGCAACCTGATCGTTGGCGCAGTTGGCGAGGAAGAGGCCGGCGAGCGCAACGCAGCCGAGGCGCAGCGCGCGGCCCGTAAGCGGGACCTGGGACGGAGCGGAGCCCTGATCGGCTGCGGCGGAGTTCATGTCCGGGGCCGAGGAGCGCGCGCTTCGCGTCATGAAGTCGTTCCGCTTTCTGCGCCGAAAACCAGCAGGCCGGCCAAGCCGCAACAGCGGCGAAGCCGAAGTTTTCGGTCAATCACGTTAAGGGGCCGTTAACACCGGGCAACGAGTCGCGCCGGCATCGACGGGGTCTCTCCGTCCGCCCTTGAGCGGGCACAAAGGTGTCGGAAATGCGGCATCTGTCAACCCGTTCCACAGCGCGGCCATCTTTGATGGCCGGCGTGGTCCTGAGGACACGGCCGAGAACAGCCCAGTCCGCTTCAGCTGAGCCGGTCGAGAAACCACCGATATGATGAACAACGGCCAGTGCGAGCTGGGGACTGGCTTGGCGGAAGGGGTGGGATTCGAACCCACGGTGGGCTTGCACCCACGGCGGTTTTCAAGACCGCTGCCTTAAACCACTCGGCCACCCTTCCCTGCCGCAGTCATTGCCGCCGGGCGCGCCGTTTGGCAAGCGGGATCGATCAGGGGCGCTTCAAACCCTGCAGCCATTCGTAAGCCACCGGGTTATCGGGGCAGAGGCCGGCGCCGCATTCCAGCACGGTCGAGACGCCGTTCGCCAAAGCCAGCGCCGCCGCGAGAGCGACCATGGCGCTTCCGACCATCGTGGCGCGCAAGGGGACTGGGTCGGCACGCTCGAACTGGCGCTCGAAGAACAGCAGCGCCGTGCAGCCCAGCACGATGGCGCCGAAGACCAGCAGCGCCCAGCTGTAGAAGTGCAGGCCGAGGATGGCGCTGCCATAGGTGCCGGTGCCCGGCACGATGTGGCCGAGGATCTGGCGGATCGAGACCATACCACCGAAGCAGGCGGAGAGGATGGTCACGGCGTAATGCGCGGGGCGCGGTCCGAACTTGACGTTCAGCGCCAGCCCGAGCGCCGCCCCCATGAAGCCGACGCGCTGCAGCAGGCAGAGCGGGCATGGCAGTTCGCCCATCACGAACTGGTCGAGGAAGGCGGCGATCAGCACGAGGCTCACCGCGAGCAGGCCGAAGGCGCTCAGCGTACGGGCCAGTGAAGGGCTCATCAGCACGGCCTCACAGCACGATCGTCAGCGCATCGGTGACGTGCAGCCGGAACAGCACCAGCATCACGACCATCGAGACCGCCCAGAGCAGCAGCGCGGCGCTGCGCCGACCCGCCATCACGAAACCGAACCCGGCCAGCAGGCCGAAGAAGGGAAGGCTCATCATGGCGCTGTTCCCGGCCGGCTGGTTCCGGCGGCCCGGTGAGCGCGCGAGATCACTCCCACTCGATCGTGCCGGGCGGCTTGCTGGTGATGTCGTAGACGACGCGGTTGATGCCCTTGACCTCGTTGATGATGCGCGTCGCCGTGCGGCCGAGGAAGGCCATGTCGTAGGGGTAGAAGTCCGCGGTCATGCCGTCGACCGAGGTCACGGCGCGCAGCGCGCAGACATGGTCATAGGTGCGGTGGTCGCCCATCACGCCGACGGTGCGCACCGGCAGCAGCACAGCAAAAGCCTGCCAGATCACGTCATAGAGGCCGGCCTTGCGGATCTCGTCGAGATAGATCGCATCGGCCTTGCGCAGGATGTCGAGCTTCTCGCGGGTGATCTCGCCGGGGCAGCGGATCGCCAGACCCGGTCCCGGGAAGGGATGGCGGCCGACAAAAGCCTCGGGCAGGCCGAGTTCGCGGCCGAGCACCCTCACCTCGTCCTTGAACAGCTCGCGCAGCGGCTCGACGAGCTTCATCTTCATCCGCTCGGGCAGGCCGCCGACATTGTGGTGGCTCTTGATCGTCACCGACGGGCCGCCCGAGAAGGAGACGCTCTCGATCACGTCGGGATAGAGCGTGCCCTGGGCGAGGAAATCGGCGCCGCCGATCTTGGCCGCTTCCGCATCGAAGACGTCGATGAAGAGCCGGCCGATGGTCTTGCGCTTGGCTTCCGGATCGGCGCCGCATTTGGCGAGCTCCGACAGGAAGAGCTCCTCGGCTTCGACGTGGACGAGCGGGATGTTGTAGTGGTCGCGGAACAGGCGGACGACCTCCTCCGCCTCGTTCATCCGCATCAGCCCGTGATCGACGAAGACGCAGGTGAGCTGGTCGCCGATCGCCTCATGGATCAGGACCGCGGCGACGGCGGAGTCGACGCCGCCGGAGAGCCCGCAGATGACGCGGCCCGAGCCGACCTGTTCGCGGATCTTCTTCTGCATCTCGGCGCGATAGGCCGACATGCTCCAGTCCGGCGTGCAGCCGCAGATGGTGACGACGAAGTTGCGCAGCAGCTTGCCGCCATCGGGCGTGTGCACGACCTCGGGGTGGAACATGGTCGAGTAGAAGCGCCGGGCCTCGTCGCTCGCCACCGCATAGGGCGCGTTCTCGGAGGTCGCCTTGACGGTGAAGCCGGCGGGCAGCTGCGTGACGCGGTCGCCATGGCTCATCCAGACGGGGTAGCGACCGCCCTCCTCCCAGATGCCCTCGAACAGCGCCGACGGCGTGACGATCTCGACATCGGCACGGCCGAATTCGGCGGCATGGCCGCTCTCGACCTTGCCGCCGAGCTGATGCGCCATGGTCTGCTGGCCGTAGCAGATACCGAGCACGGGCAGCCCGGTCGAGAACACTTCCTGCGGGGCGCGCGGCGAGCCCTCCTCAGGGACCGAAGCCGGACCGCCAGAGAAGATCACGCCCTTGGGCTTCAGGCGCTGGAACGCCTCCGAGGCCGACTGGAACGGCGCGATCTCGCAGTAGACGCCGATCTCGCGGATGCGCCGCGCGATCAGCTGCGTCACCTGCGAGCCGAAATCGATGATGAGGATGGAGTCGTGATGGGGCTGAGCGCTCGTCATCGCGCCCGGTTAAGCCATCGCGCGATGCCACGCAACGGCTGTCGCGCGCCGTCAGTCCCCTCGCCGGACGCAGGCCAGATAGAAGCCGTCGGTGCCGGTGCGGCGGGGCGAGAGCTGCAGGCCACGGCGCGTCGCGAAACGGGCGAGCAGGCTGAAATCGCCGTGCTCCGAGACCAGCATCTCGGCGGGCGCCAGGGCGGCGAAGCCCGGGTTGCGGGCGAGGAAGGCTTCGATCGCCGCATCGTTCTCCTCAGGCAGGACCGAGCAGGTGATGTAAGCGATGCGCCCGCCCGGCTTCACCAGCCTCGCGGCCCGCGCCAGCACCTCGGCCTGGTCCCTGACGCGCTCGGCCAACGCACCCGGCCGCACCCGCCACTTCGCATCCGGATTGCGCCGCCAGGTGCCCGAGCCGGTGCAGGGGGCGTCGACCAGGACGAGGTCGGCCTGGCCCTCGATCTCGGCCAGCGGCTCGTGGCCGCGCGAGCGCGGGATGCGGATCTCGACGCTGGAGGCGCCGGAGCGGGCAAGGCGCTCATGCAGCGGGGCGAGCCGGCGCGCATCGAGATCGGTCGCGAACAAGCGGCCGCTATTGGCCATCAGGGCGGCCAGAGCCAGCGTCTTGCCGCCGGCGCCGGCGCAGAGATCAACCGCCGTCTGGCCGGGCTTTGCTCCTGCCAGCAGGGTGACGAGCTGCGAGCCCTCGTCCTGGATCTCGAAGCCACCGGCGAAGAAGGACGGCTCCGCCTGGAGCGAGGGCCCTCGCCCGTCCACGCCGGGCTGGAAGCGCAGCGCGTCGGGCGACCAGGCGCCGGTCTCGGGGCTTGCGTGGGCGAGCTCGCCCGCCAGCGCCTCGCGCGTCATCTTCAGGCGGTTTGCGCGGATATCGATGGGCGCGCGCCCTGCGAGGGCCTCGCCCTCGGCGATCGCGTCGCCTCCGAAGGCTGCGGAGAAACCCGGCCAGAGCCATTCGGGCACGTCGGCTCGCACCCAGTCGGGCGCGTCGGTGAGCGAGAGCACGACCAGCCGGTCGACCTCCTCGCTTTCCAGGGGCGCGGGCGCGTGGTGCTCGCCGGTGAAGAGTGCCGCGATCTGTTCGAGATCGAGCCCGCGCTGGCGCGCCAGCATGCCGAGCATCAGCGCGCGGGGCGTGTCCGAGCCCATGACATGAGCGCTGGAGGCCTTCCGGCGCAGCGCGTCATAAACCAGGGAGGCGATGGCCGCGCGATCCTTCGAGCCGGCGAAGCGGCGCGACAGGCCCCAATCCTTGAGCGCATCGGCGGCCGGCCGGCGGCGCTGAATGAGATCCTCGAGCACCTCGATGGCGGCGCTGATGCGGGCGGCGGGCGTCATGGCGTGGGCGTTTCCGGACAACAAGGACGGCGAAGCGCCGGCGCAGATCGAGACTGGACCAATTCCATCATGACGCACAGTCATGGCGCGCCGGACGAGATCCGCTTGACGCGCTCCTTCCACAGGCGGAAAGACGAGGCAACAGCCCTCGCAACAAAAGGTCACGATCCATGCAGCGCGCCGGCCAGATCATCCTCGCCTCTTTCCTCGCCCTGTCGCTCGCGGCCTGCGCCACGCAGCCGGCCTCGGACCTGACGCCGCCGCCCGCGAAGCGGCTCGACGCCAAGACCACGCTCGAGAGCGGCCGCCGCTGAGGCGTCGCTGCTGCGCGCTGCGCTCGCCTATCCTCAGGCTGGCGCGGCCTGTCGACCGACGGAGTCCATGAAAAAGGCCCGCCGAACGCAATGTTCGGCGGGCCTTTTCGATTCAATGGTCTGCGGGGTCAGTCGCAGACGCGCTCGGTGCTGCGGACCTCGCCGCGGCGCGTCTCACGGACCGTCGTGACGGTCCGGCAATTCTCGCGCTCACGGACCCGCTCGTAGCGCGCCCGCTCGCGGGCCCTCTCGTCGCGCCGCATATCGCGCTCGATGGCGCGGTCGCGCGGCGAACGCGGATCGACCTCGACACCGCCGGGGCCGATATTGATCGACTGGGCATAGGCTCCGCCCGTGGTGACCAGCGCCGCCAGCAGAACAGGAATGAAGCGTTTCATGGTTGTCCTCCGATTTGGGAGGACAACCTGTTCGGGGAACCATTGTTCCCCTGCGTCGCTGCCGCGACGGGTGCGGCAGCGATCGCGAGCCCATCTTCCTCAGTGCAGGATCTGGCTGAGGAAGAGCTTGGTGCGCTCGTGCTGGGGGTTCTTGAAGAAGGCGTCGGGCTTGTTCATCTCGACGATCTGGCCGGCATCCATGAAGATGACGCGGTCGGCGACCTGACGGGCGAAGCCCATCTCGTGGGTGACGCAGAGCATGGTCATGCCCTCGTCGGCTAGCGAAACCATGGTGTCGAGCACCTCCTTGACCATCTCGGGGTCGAGCGCCGAGGTCGGCTCGTCGAAGAGCATGATCTTCGGGCTCATGCAGAGCGAGCGGGCGATGGCGACGCGCTGCTGCTGACCGCCGGAGAGCTGGCCCGGATATTTCAGCGCCTGCTCGGGGATCTTGACGCGCTTGAGATAGTGCATCGCGATCTCCTCGGCGTCTTTCTTGGGCAGCTTCTTCACCCAGATCGGCGCGAGCGTCAGGTTCTCGAGGATGGTCAGGTGCGGGAACAGGTTGAAGTGCTGGAAGACCATGCCGACGTCGCGGCGGATCTCGTCGATCTTCTTCAGGTCGTTGGTCAGCTCGGTGCCATCGACGATGATCTGGCCCTTCTGGTGCTCTTCCAGCCGGTTGATGCAGCGGATCATCGTCGATTTGCCGGAGCCGGACGGCCCGCAGATGACGAGCTTCTCGCCGCGCTCGACCTTGAGGTTGATGTCGCGCAGCACGTGGAACTCGCCGTACCACTTGTTGACGCCGACCATCTCCACGGCGGTCGGGGTGTTCAGCGAGGTCGGCTTGAGGGCCGCGGGACGGGACTCGGCCGCCTTGATGTCTGCCATTGCCATGATCGTGGTTCCTCTCAGCGTCTCTGGCCGGCGGCGAGCCGCTTCTCGACCGCGATCGAGTAACGGGACATGCCCCAGCAGCACAGGAAATAGAAAATCGCGGCGAAGGCATAGCCCGTCGCGCGGGTGGTCGGCGTCGCCCAAGTCGGATCGACCAGCGTCGCCTCGATCGTGCGCAGGAAGTCGAAGATGCCGACGATGGTGACCAGCGTCGTATCCTTGAACAGCCCGATGAAGGTGTTGACGATGCCCGGGATGACGATGCGCAGGGCCTGCGGCAGGATGATCAGCCGCATCATCTGCCAGTAGCCCAGCCCGAGCGACATCGCGCCCTCGTACTGGCCCTTCGGGATCGCCTGCAGGCCGCCGCGGATGACCTCCGCCATATAGGCGGCGGCGAAGAGCGCGACGCCGATCAGCGGCCGCAGCAGCCGGTCGGGCGAGTACTCCTGCGGCACGAAGAGCGGCAGCATGGTGTTGGCCATGAACAGCACGGTGATCAGCGGCACGCCGCGCACGAACTCGATGAAGATTACCGAGAGCAGCTGGATGATCGGCAGCCGCGAGCGGCGCCCCAGCGCCAGGACCACCCCGAGCGGCAGCGAGAAGACGATGCCGACCGCCGCGATCAGGAAGGTCACCATCATGCCGCCCCAGAGGCCGGTATCGACCCGCGGCAGGCCGGCGCGATCGGCGACGATCGCGATCAGCCCGAACACGACGAGCGCCAGCAGGATCAGCCGCTTGGGGCGGTAGAAGCGCTGCATCGGCGCGGCAGCGAGTTCGACCTCCAGCAGCGAGGCCGGCGTCCAGAAGCGGGCGAGGCCGGGCGCGAAGGAGAGCACGAGATAGAGGGCCGCCAGCGCCAGGGTGAGCAGGATCGCCCAGCGCAGGAAGCCCTCGGCATTGGCGCCGCCGAGCAGCAGCACATAGGCGCCGAGCGGCAGCAGCACGAAGAAGAAGAAGGCGCCGACCTTCTTCAGGGGCGCGCGGTCCCAGAGCATCCAGACCACGCCGAGCGCAAACATCACGAAGACGATGTTGACGCGCCAGCGCTGGGTGACGGGATAGGAGCCGTAGATGAAGTACTGGAAGCGGTCGCCGATATAGGCCCAGCACGCGCCCACCGGCCGGCCGACCTTGTCGGCGAGGCAGGCGTCGCGATTGGTTCCGCTCCAGACCGCATCGAGGAAATAGAAGCGGACCAGGTCCGGCAGACTGGTGGCGACGACGTAGATGCAGATCAGCGTCATGAAGCTGTTCACCGGACCGGAGAACAGGTTGTTGCGGATCCAGGCCACAGGCCCCGCCACGGAGAGAGGCGGCGCCTGCTGTTCCAGTGTCTCCCGGCGCACGAAGGCGTGCGGGGCGTTTTCGAGTGTCGCGTCGGTCATCGTGGCGCCCTCACCGTTCCACCAGCGCCATGCGCTTGTTGTAGATGTTCATGAACAGCGAGGTCACGAGCGAAATCGTCAGATAGACCGCCATGGTGATGGCCACCACCTCGACGGCCTGACCGGTCTGGTTGAGAACCGTGCCGGTGAAGACCTGGACGAGGTCGGGATAGCCGATCGCCACCGCCAGCGAGGAGTTCTTGGTCAGGTTGAGATAGTTCGAGGTCAGCGGGGGAATAATGACCCGCATCGCCTGGGGGATGACAACGAGCTTGAGCGTCGGCCCGGCGCGCAGACCGAGCGCGTTGGCGGCTTCGGTCTGGCCCTTGGAGACGGCGAGGATGCCGGCTCGCACGACCTCGGCGATGAAGCCCGCCGTGTAGGTGGTCAGGCCGATCAGCAGTGCGACGAATTCCGGGAAGATCTGCAGACCGCCGGTGAGGTTGAAGCGCCCCTGCTGCGGCAGCTCGAAGCTGAGCGGGCTGCCGGCGAGGAAGAATACCAGCAGCGGCACGCCGAAGATCAGCGCGAGGGTGATGAGGCCGTTGGGGTATTGCGTGCCGGTCCGGGCCTGCTGCTTCTTCGACCAGCGGTAGAAGACGATCGCCACCACGACGGCGATGAAGAAGGCGATCACCACGGCCTGGAAGGCTGGGCCGAACTGCGGATTGGGGAGGATCAGGCCGCGGTTGTTCAGGAAGATCGAGCCCGGCAGCGCGATCGAATTGCGCGCATCGGGCAGCGGCTTGAGCACCGCATTGTACCAGAAGAACAGCTGCAGCAGCAGCGGCAGGTTACGGATGACCTCTACATAGATCATTGCCAGCTTCGCCAGCACCCAGTTGCTGGAGAGGCGCGCGACGCCGACGAAGAAGCCGAGGAACGTCGACAGCACGATGCCGATCGAGGCGACCAGCAGCGTGTTCAAAAGGCCGACCCAGAACGCCTGGCCATAGGTCGAGCCCGAGGCGCTGAACGGGATCAGCTTCTGGTTGACGTCGAAGCCGGCGGCGTTGTGCCAGAAGCCGAAGCCGGAGGCGATCTTCTGCGCACGCAGGTTCTCGATCGCGTTCGATGCGGCGGACCAGACGAGGAAGGCGACGAGCCCCAGCAGGGCGAGCTGGTAGACATAGCCCCTGATCTTGGGATCGTAGAACAGCGAGGCCTTGCCCGGCTGCGCGGTCTCGGTGGGTATGCTCGTCACCTGTTACGCCCTTTTTTCGTTTTGGTTGACGCCTTGTCCACCGGCGGCGTCGCCACCGCCGGTGTCGGTTGTTGCAGCGTGATCAGCGGATCGGCGGGGCGTATTGCAGCCCGCCCTTGGTCCAGAGCGCGTTCTGGCCGCGGGCGATCTTCAGCAGCGAGCCTTCGCCGACGTTCCGGTCGAACACGTCTCCATAGTTCCCCACATGCTTGACGATGCGATAGGCCCAATCGTTGGTCAGGCCGATCGCCTCGCCGAACTTGCCCTCCGTCCCGACGAGGCGCTTGATCTCCGGATTGTCGGATTTCAGCATCTGTTCGACATTCGCCTGGGTGACCCCGAGTTCCTCGGCGTTCAGCATGGCGTTGTGGGTCCATTTGACCACGTCGAACCAGTTGTCGTCGCCATGGCGGACCACCGGGCCGAGCGGCTCCTTGGAGATGATCTCGGGCAGCACGATATGGTCGGCCGGCACCTGGAGCTTCAGGCGCTCGGCATAGAGGCCCGAGGAATCCGTGGTGAAGACGTCGCAACGGCCGGACTCGTAGGCCTTGATGGTCTCGTCGCCGCCGGCGAAGGCCACGACCTCGTACTTCATCTTGTTGGAGCGGAAATAGTCGGCGAGGTTGAGCTCCGTCGTCGTGCCCTGCGCCACGCAGACCGAGGCGCCGGCGAGCTTCAGCGCGGAGTCGACGCCGAGCTTCTTGCGGACCATGAAACCCTGGCCGTCATAGTAGTTCACGCCGGCGAAGTTCAGTCCCAGCGAGGTGTCGCGGGACATCGTCCAGGTCGTCGTGCGAGAGAGCAGATCGACCTCGCCCGCCTGGAGCGCAGTGAAGCGGTCCTTCGACGAGAGCGGGACGAACTTGACCTTCAGCGGGTCGTTGAAGATCGCGGCAGCGATGCCGCGGCAGAGATCGACGTCGAGCCCCTTATAATTGCCCTGGGCGTCGGGCATGGCGAAGCCGGCAAGGCCCGGGCTGGTGCCGCAGTTGAGCACGCCGCGCGCCTTGATCTGGGCGAGCGTATTGGTCTGAGCGCTGGTGGCGCCTGCAGAGGCGACGAGCGCTGCGGCCGCGAGAACCGTCGTGACGATGTTGTTCATGCTGTTCCCCTGTTTTGGACGCGGGCGAACCCGCGTCCAAAACGCTTAGCAAGTCCCAGACCAAGCCCCCGCCGCGTCTCGCGGCGGGGTTTGGCAGGGAATCCGGCCGGGCATCGCAGAGCCATGCTGTCCGGTACGCAGGGGATCAGCGGATCGGCGGGGCGTATTGCAGGCCGCCCTTGGTCCAGAGGGCGTTCTGGCCGCGGGCGATCTTCAGCAGCGAGCCCGCGCCGACATTGCGCTCGAAGGACTCGCCGTAATTGCCGACATGCTTGATGATCCGGTAGGCCCAGTCGTTGGTCAGGCCGACGGCCTCGCCGAACTTGCCTTCCGTGCCCACCAGACGCTTGATCTCCGGATTGTCGGACTTCAGCATCTCGTCGACATTGGCCTTGCTGACACCCAGTTCCTCGGCGTTCAGCATGGCGTAGTGGGTCCATTTCACCACATCGAGCCAGTTGTCGTCGCCATGGCGGACGACCGGGCCGAGCGGCTCCTTCGAGATGATCTCCGGCAGGACGATGTGGTCGGCCGGGACCTGGAGCTTCAGGCGCTCGGCATAGAGGCCGGAGGCGTCGGTGGTGAAGGCATCGCAGCGGCCGGACTCGTAGGCCTTGATGGTTTCGTCCGACGTCGCGAAGGCGACGACCTCGTACTTCATCTTGTTGGCGCGGAAGTAGTCGGCGAGGTTGAGTTCGGTCGTGGTGCCCTGCTGGGTGCAGACCGAGGCGCCGGCGAGCTTCAGCGCGGAGTCGATGCCGAGCTTCTTGCGGACCATGAAGCCCTGGCCGTCATAGTAGTTCACGCCGGCGAAGTTCAGTCCCAGCGAGGTGTCGCGCGACATCGTCCAGGTCGTGTTGCGCGAGAGCAGGTCGACCTCGCCCGACTGGAGCGCGGTGAAGCGGTCCTTCGACGAAAGCGGGATGTACTTGACCTTGTTCGGATCGTTGAAGATCGCGGCCGAGAGGGCCTTGCAGAGATCGACGTCGAGGCCGCTCCAGGTGCCCTGGGCGTCGGGAATGCCGAAGCCCGCGAGGCCCGGGCCGACGCCGCAGGTCACGACGCCCTTGGTCTTGATCTGTCCGAGCAGCCCGGTCTGAGCCTGGGCGCCGGTGACGCAAATGGTTGCAGCGGCAGCGGCGAACGCTGCAGCGATGACGGTTTTCATGTGATTTCCCCTGTTGTCGGAACGGGTTCCTCCCGTTCTCGGTGAAGTAGCAAGTCCCGGACCAGCGCGGTCCGTCTTCCCTCTCCTCTGGGCCCCTCGCCCGTTGCGTTCCGCGACAAAAAAGCGGGCGCCGGACGGATCCGGCGCCCGCTCGTCGTCCTTAGCGGACAGGCGGGGCGTATTGCAGGCCGCCCTTGGTCCAGAGTGCGTTCTGGCCACGCGCGATCTTCAGCAGCGAACCGGCGCCGACGTTCTTGTCGAACGACTCCCCGTAGTTCCCGACCTGCTTGACGATGCGGTAGACCCAGTCATTGGTCAGGCCGATGGTCTCGCCGAACTTGCCTTCGGTCCCGAGCAGACGCTTGATCTCCGGGTTCGGCGACTTCAGCATCTCGTCGACATTGGCCTTGGTGACGCCCAGCTCCTCGGCGTTCAGCATGGCGAAGTGGACCCACTTCACCAGGGCGAACCACTGCGGATCGTTGTTGCGGACGGACGGGCCGAGCGGCTCCTTCGAGATGATCTCGGGGAGAACGATGTGCTCGTCTGGGGCGGTCAGCTTCAGGCGCTCGGCATAGAGGCCCGAGGCGTCGGTGGTGAAGGCGTCGCAGCGGCCGGCGTCATAGGCCTTGACCGTCTCGTCCGAGGAGGCGAAGGCGACGACCTCGTACTTCAGGTTATTGGCCCGGAAGTAGTCGGCGAGGTTGAGCTCGGTCGTGGTGCCCTGCTGGGTGCAGACCGAAGCGCCGGAGAGCTGCAGCGCCGAGGTGACGCCGAGCTTCTTGCGGACCATGAAGCCCTGGCCGTCATAGTAGTTCACGCCCGTGAAGACGATGCCGAGCGAGGCGTCGCGGGTCATCGTCCAGGTCGAGTTGCGGACGAGCAGGTCGACCTCGCCCGACTGGAGCGCCGTGAAGCGATCCTTGGCCGAGAGCGGGATGAACTTGACCTTCGCCGGATCGTTGAAGATCGCCGCAGCGACCGCGCGGCAGAACTCGACGTCGAGGCCGCCCCAGTTGCCCTGGGCATCCGGCACGCCGAAGCCGGCGAGGCCGGTGTTGGAGCCGCAGTTGAGGATGTTGCGCTGCTTGACCTGAGCCAGCGTCGAGGGCGCCTGCGCCGAGGCGGCGGTCGCCGCCAACGCCAGGCCGAGCCCCGCGACGGCGGCCGTCATGAACTTCTTCATGTAACTCTCTCCCATTGAAATGCTCCTGCCCGATCTCGGCCGGCAGACGCCGTCGGTCTGGTCGCTCGCGGCGCTACGGCCGCTGGATGCACAGAAATTATGCGCCATACCGTCCGTTCGTCGATTGCCAGAGCCCCGCATGAGCGTCAAGCGGAGGCGTCTTTCGACGCCGTCCCTTGTCCACTGCATACATCACATGCGAGTTTGTGGGGGCGGTCAAGCCTGAGGCGGCTCGGTTTGGGCGATGACGAGGGTCCTGACGCTGCGGCGCAGCCCTGCCCGATTCGGCGCCAGAACTGCGCGGCAACCAGCCATGCCGCGCTCTTTCGCAATCGATGCTGCCCGTTCGAGCCTGCCTAAAGCGCTGCCGCTCGCGGGCGCGCCGACCCCGTCAGCCCTGCCGGCGACGGCGGTTGCGGAAGATCAGGATGAGGTTGCGGGTATAGATCACCATTGCGAGAGCCTGGCCCATGATGATGATCGGCTCGCGCCGGACGATGCCGTAGACCAGCGTCATCAGGCCGCCCGCCAGCGAGAAATACCAGAAGGAGAGCGGCATCACCGAGTTGCCCTCCCGCTCGCTCGCCAGCCACTGGACCAGGAAGCGCGCGGTGAAGAGCAGCTGCGCGACGATGCCGAAGGCGAGCCAGAAGTCGAACTTCAGCACAAAGACGTCGTAGAGATAGTCGGAGACCGCGTGGCCGATGGAGATGATCATGGCTGCGGCTCCGTGACGATCTGCGGCACGCGCCGGCGGCGGCGGATCAGCCACCAGACACCGACAAGGTCCAGGATGCCGACCCAGAGTCGGTCGAAGAAGCCATAGTTCGAGACGCCGGTGAGTCGCGGGCGGTCGCGGACGTCGAGATGCACGACCGTATAGCCCTCGCGCACCATCAGAGCCGGCATGAAGCGGTGCAGCGCGTCGAAATAGGGCAACGCCAGATAGGCCTCGCGCCGGAAGCATTTCAGCCCGCAGCCGGCATCGCGCGTGCCGTCCTTGAGCAGGCGTCCGCGGACGCCGTTGGCGATGCGCGACTGCAGTTTCTTGAAGCCGGTGTCCTTGCGGCCGACGCGCTGGCCCTGGACGAGGCCGGCCTGGAGACCGGCTTGCTGCAGCGCCGACAGCATCGCCGGCAGGAAGGACGGGTCGTTCTGCCCGTCGCCATCGAGCGTCGCGACGATGGGCGCGCGGGCGTGGCGCACGCCACTCCTCACCGCTGCGCTCTGGCCGCAGGACTGGGCGTGGGTGACGATCCGCAGCCAGCTCCGCTCGGCGGCCAGGGAGGCCAGCGCCGCCGCCGTGCCGTCGCTCGAGCCGTCATTGACGTAGATGACCTCGAAGGCACCGATCGATCGGCAGGCCGTCTCGATGTCGGCGATCAGCGGCCCGACATTGCCGACTTCGTTGCGTACGGGCACGACGACGCTGAGCAGCGGCGCGGTCGAAGCGGCTTCGGGAGATGGCGTGGGGTCGGTCAACAGACGATCATCCGGAAAAACGGCCCGCAACCTGCGTCAGGGCGGCCGACAGGGCAAGGAGCTTTGCAGGATGTCCGTTCGCCGAAGGACCCTGCCATGATGGGTTCAGGGCCGGGTCAGCACCGCGATCTCGAGGCGGCGGCCTCCGTTGAGATTGAAGCCGCGCAGCGTCGTCACCAGTCGGGGCGTGATCCCCGTAGCGGGCAGCGCGGCCTGGAAGGCGGCAGCATGGCGCGCCTCGACCAGCGCGACGCGGCAGCCCGGCTGGGCGAGGAAGGCCGCTGCAGCGGCGCCGTCCGGCCCCATGGCGAGATCGGTCCCGACGAGGAAGACGAGGCTGGGCTCGCGATAGCCGACCGTGATCACGGCCGGATCGGTGCAGCCAACGGTCCGGACCGCCTCTGCCAAGCGCGGCGAAAGCTTGAAGGACCGCAGGCTCTCGACGGCGAAGCCGTACACGCCCAGCCCCAGCAGCAGGCTCGCGACCACCCCGAGCCGGAGCGCGCCTTCGAGATCGCCGCAGCGGAAAGCGGCGACGACCGTGGCGGCCACGAGGAGCGCCAGCAGCAGGAACGGCAATGCGAGATAGGGAATGCTGCCGTCCAGCGACCAATTGGCGGCGACGATGATTCCCGTCAGGGCCAGCGGCACGATGACCACGAGCAGCGCGGTGGCGACGGAGCCGCGCCGGAACCGGTCGATCCCGTCATTCAGGAGCGCGAGCAGCAGCAGCGCCGTCACCGCCGGATAGAGCGGCAGCACGTAATGGGGCAATTTGGTCGGCACGGCCTCGAAGACGATCCAGGACGGCACGATCCAGGCCAGGAGGAACAGAACCTGCGGCTCGCGCCGGCGGACCCAGGCGAAGGGCACGGCCATGGCGGCAAAGGCGGCGGCCGGCCAGTAGGTGCCGAAAAAGATCAGCAGATAGAGCCCGGGTGGCCCCCAGTGCTTCTCCTGGCCCTCGGCGACCTTGCCGAGCATGTCCTGCCCGACGCTCTCGGCGAAGAAGGCGCCGCCGGTCTTCCAGGCGATCGCCAGGAACCAGGGCAGGACGACGACGAGGCACAGCAGCAGGCCCCGGTCGAAGCGCAGCGGCTTGAGCCAGCGGAAGCTGCGCTCACGGATGCTGAGGACCAGGATGGCGAGCCCCCAGACCATGGGCACGATCGGGCCCTTGAGCAGGAGGCCCAGCGCCGTCGCACTCCAGAACACCAGCCAGTTGCGCGAACTGGGGACGAAGGCGAGCGAACGCGTCCAGTCCAGCCATGTCCGCGCCAGCGCGCCCATGGTGGCGACCGCGCAGGCGGCGAGCAGCGCGTCGGTCTTGGCGATGCGGGCCTCGACGCCGAGCAGGACGCAGGCCGCCATCAGCGAAGCGCCGAGCAGCGCCATGCGCGCGCCCACAAAAGCGAGCAGCGCCCAATAGGTCAGCAGCACGGTGGCGACGGCACCGACCAGCGAGGGGATGCGGTAGAGCCAGATCTGCGTGCGCGCCTGGGGCACACCCAGCGCCTCTCCGGCGGCCACGGTCGCGCTCTGCAGCCAGTAGATTCCGACCGGCTTCTTGTGGCGCGCCTCGTCCTGGAAGCGGATGTCGACGAAATCGCGCGTCTCCAGCATCTGCTTGCTGGCCTGGGCGAAGCGGGGTTCGTCCCGGTCGAGCGGCTGCAGCGTCTGGAAGCCGGGGAGGAAGGCGGCCAGCGACAGCAGCACCAGGAATGCGCAGGCGCGGGCGTGGCTGGCGGAGGCCAGCGTCGCGAGACGGTCGAGCGCGGTGGTGAGCGACGGCATGGACATCCTCGCGACCGCAGCGATCGCAACTGGCTCTGGGCCGGAAAGGCCGGGCGGCCTCACCCGCGGGGCGGCGCGGCGATGACCGGTCTTTCGGGCATGATCAAGGCGGAGGCCGCCAGGAGCGGCCGGCGCGGTTTACGCCGCATGCTGCGCCGCGGCAAGCTTCGGTGGGATTAGAGTGGCCATGACAGCCTCGCGCCCCGGCGCTAGCCTGCCGACATGGAGGAGGCGCCGATCATGGGCCAGCTGTTGCTGAAGGCGCTGCGGTCCGGCCTCTGGGGCCTGCTGATCGGGCCGCTCGCCGCCGTACTGATCGTCTTCGGGGCGATGATCCTCGACCCGGCATGCGGCCCCGGCGATTCCGGCGGCTGTGCCATGGGCCTCGTCACGGTCCCTGTCACGGTCGCGCTGCCGAGCTTCGGCCTGTTCTTCCTGGGTGGATTGGCGCACGGCCTCTGGCAACGTCGCCCGGCCGACGCGATCAGGCGCCTGCGCAACTGGGGGCGGGAGGATTGAAGCCCGTCCAGCCGGATGGTGACCGGCACGGGACCGGGCGGGAGTCGGTGGAAGAATGGCGAGCCCGGCTGGATTCGAACCAGCGACCAGCAGCTTAGAAGGCTGCTGCTCTATCCATCTGAGCTACGGGCCCGAAGACGAAGGCCGTGGCCTTCGTCGGTCTCATCAGGGGCGAAGGCGAGCGCCCTGCCCCTCAAACAGTCAATGCGTCCACTGTCCGCGGCGCGAGAACTTGAAATTGTCGGAGTAGGCCACCGTCCGGCGGAGCGGCTCATGGGGCTGCTCGACGCGGAAGGGAATGCCGTTGCGGGTGGCATAGGCGACGGCCTCGGCCTCGCTGTCGAACCAGAGCTTGACCTGGCTGTTCATGTCGCCCGACGAGGTCCAGCCCATCAGCGGCTCGATCTGGCGCGGCTGCTCCGGCTCATATTCGAGCAGCCAGCGCTCGGTCTTGGCGGTGCCCGACTGCATGGCCGTGCGGGCGGGGCGATAGATGCGTGCGGTCATGGCTCTCGCTCGGCGCTCACCTGGATACTGGCCGTCTGACACGCTTGCCGCCGGGCGGGCCCGGTCGCAAGACGCCCGGAATGGTCGGGGCACCAGGATTCGAACCTGGGACCCTCTGCTCCCAAAGCAGATGCGCTACCGGGCTGCGCTATACCCCGACTGGCCATTCCACGCGTGGCGGTTGGCTATCACGTCCGGCGCCTGCGCCGCAAGCGCGCGGCCTTCGCTCAGCGCCGGAACAATGCGTGCTCGACGCGGTCGCCGGCCTTCAGACCGAGCGTGCGGCTGACGCCGCCATTGATTTCCAGCACCGACAGGACCGGCTCGCCGGAGGGAATCGTCCGCTGCGACAGGGGCTCGGTGTTCTCGGCGATGCGCGCAATCGTGCCGTCGGCGCGGATGAACAGCATGTCGAGCGGGATGTAGGTGTTCTCCATCCACATCGCGACGGGCTCGGTTCGGCCGAAATCGAACAGCATGCCGCGGTCGGCGGGCATGTAGCGGCGGTGCATCAGCCCCCTCGCCCTCTGCTCGGGTGTGCGCATCACCTCGACCTGGAAACTGTGGCGCTTGTCGCCGCTGACGATGGCGAGGCTTTCCAGCGCCGCGGGCGCCTGCGCGGCGGGCGCCCCCTGAGCCAGGCGCAGGCTCTGCGCGGTCACGGGCACGGGCTGCGCCAGAGCGGTACCCAGCGCCAGCGCCGCGACAGCCCGGCTGCAGAGGGAAAGGAAACGGGGCTTGGCCTGCATCGTCGTCTCGGCTCCGGCTGGCGCGTCCTGCGAACCTATGACGTCGCAGATGGCGAATCTGCGACAGATACCGGCCAGGCCGGTCGCCGGGTCAAGTGTTTCGTCAGCATGCCGGAGCGTCGCGGCTTTCCTTCGCGGGCGGGTTGCGGCAGGGTCGCCGCCACAAAACAGGAGACCGTCATGTTCGCTCCGCGTCAGCGCCGCCCGCTCGGTGCCGCCCTCGCTCTCGCCATGCTGGCGATGTCGCAGCCGCTCTCCGCGGCCGATTTCCAGCTCGACAATGTCCGTATGGAGTTCGGCCTCGTCACGCTGTCGGCTCCCAAGCTCGAGGTGAAGGGCTCCCCCCTGGAGCGTGAGGCCTTTCGCAGCCTCCTCGACATCAAGAGTGGCGAGACGGCGCTCGCCCGCATCGACCGCCTGAGCGCGTCCGAGATTCGCGCGCCGGAACTCGTCGTCGAAGTTGCACAGGGCAAGCAGAAGCAGGTCACGACGTATCGCGACGTGCGTTTCTCGGACATCCGCGACGGCCAGATCGCGCGCGGCGAATCGGCGGGCGGATCGCTCGCCGGCCAGAACCCCGACGGGGGCAAGCTCAGCGGCACGTTGCTGGCGATGCGCTTCGAGGGCCTCGACATGCGGCAGACCGCGCGGGTCCTCGTCGACCGCGTCCCGGCCGGCCAGACCGAGCCGGTGCGCCCGCTGCTGCGCCGCGCCGAGCAGGACGGCTACAGCATCGACATGGGCCCGGCCGGCAAGATCAGCTTCGGCCGCGCCACCAGCCGCGACATGGCGGCGGGCGTCGGCCCCGAGCCGCTGGGCGATCTGCTGACGCGCGCGATGGCGCTCTCCGAGCAGACCGCGGCCGGTGGCGCGTCAAAGGACGATCCGGTCCGGCGGGAGGCGGAGAAGCGCATGGGCATCGCCCTGCTCGGCTTCTACGATCGTGTCGAGATCGGCAGCGGCGAGATCCGCGACATGGTGATGACCGTGGTCGATCCGAAGGCGGCCAAGCCCGGCGCGAAGCCCGACCCCGTCGAGATCAGCATAGCCCGGATCGCCTACGGGCAGGATGCGCCGGCCAAATCCGGCTTTGCGCTGGAAGGACTGCGGTTCGCCGGCGGCGGAGCGCGCGGAATGGTCGACTCGATCAGCTATGTCGGCTTCTCCTACGGCCCGGTGGTGAAGGCGCTGCTGGAGGATCTCGGCCGGCCCGGCTCGGGCCCCGACATGAGCGACTGGCGCCGCTACGTTCCGACCCTCGGCACGATGCGCTTGGCCGGGCTCACCGTCGATGCCCCGCCTGCGGCGCGGGGCGCGGCTCCGGTGAAGGTCGGGATCGGCACCTTCGAGATGAAGGCGGGCGAGCAGCTCAACGGCATCCCGACGAGCCTGTCGCTGACCCTCGACAAGCTCGTCGCGCCGATCACCGAGGGCGCGGGCAATCCGGCGGCCAAGGACCTGATCGCCATGGGCATCCGCTCGCTCGACCTCTCGGCCCGGATCGACCTGGCCTGGGAGGCCGCGCGCAACGAACTGGCGATCCGGCAGATCGCGCTCGGTGGCGCCGGGCTGGCTCGGCTCGAGGCCTCGGCGACGCTGGGCAACGTCACCAAGGACCTGTTCTCGAACGACGCGGCGCTCGCCCAGGTGGCGGCGCTCGGCGCAACCGCGCGGGGCCTGACGGCCAAGCTCGAGAATTTCGGCCTGGTGGAGAAGCTGATCGCCAACGAAGCCCGCAAGGCCGGCCGCAAGCCCGATGAGATGCGCCAGCAATTCGCGATGATCGCGAGCCTGGGGCTGGCCTCGATCCTCGGGCCCTCCGACGCAGCCAAGACGCTGACGGCGGCAGTCTCGCGCTTCGTCGCCAAACCCGGCACGCTGACGCTCGACGCCAAGGCGAAGTCGGCCAGCGGCCTCGGCCTCGCCGACGTGATCACCATCACCGACCCGACCGAGATCCTCGACAAGATCGAGCTTAAGGCCGACGCGCAGTGACGCAGGCGCTCGAACCGGCGGAGGGGTTGTCGCCGGACGATCTGCAGTGGCGGCCGGGGGCTCTCGCGGCGGCGTGGTGGGCGGGGTTGCCGCCGGCCGCTCGTGGCCTGCTGCGCGGGCGCGTCAACCCGCACAACCAGACGCGGATTCATCTGGCGAAGGTGATCGCGCGGCGACCCGGCCAAATCGCCGTCGGCGCCTGGACCTATGGGCGGCCGAAGATCCGTTTTCCCGAGAGCGGGGCGCGTCTGACGATCGGCCGCTACGGCTCGATCGCCGACGGCGTCGAGATCTTGCTCGGCGGCAACCACCGCACCGACTGGGTGACGACCTATCCGTTTCCCGCCCTCCCGGGGCTCTGGCCCGAGGCCGCGGGGATCGTGGGCAGCCATACGACGCGGGGCGACGTCGTCATCGGCCACGACGTCTGGCTCGGGTCGCAGGCCATGATCCTGTCCGGCGTCACGATCGGCACCGGCGCCGTCGTCGCCGCGCGGGCGGTGGTGGCGCGGACCGTGCCGCCCTACGCCATCGTCGGCGGCAATCCGGCCCGTGTCCTGCGGATGCGCTTCGAGGAAGCCGAGATCGCGTCGCTGCTGGCGAGCCGCTGGTGGGAGCTGCCGCGAGAGGACATTCTGCAGCTTATGCCCGTCTTGATGTCGGGTCGCGTCGCAGATCTCGCAGCCGTCGTCAGCGAGCGGCGATCAGCCGGCGCTTGAGACCGAGCGCCGGCTTCTCGACCAGATGCCAGGACAGCCAGGCGACGGCCAGCGTGACGAGCAGTCCCGGCCAGAACAACGTCATCGCGCTGGCAGCGGGGAACAGGGCATGGCTCGCCTGCTGGATCGGCCAGCCATAGAGATAGACGCCATAGGACAGGTCGGAGGGTGGTTCCGTGCTTCGTCGGGTCAAGGCGGGAGCAAGCGCCAGGACCAGCACGCCCCAGGCCGTGAGCAGATAAAGAGCAGTCTTGTAGAGCGGCGTCGGCGAGAGCAGGACGAGGGTAGCGAGCCCCAGCGCCAGCCCCGGAAGGGACAGGCGCACTTGGTCCCGGAACAGGTAGATCAACCCTCCGGCGAGGAAGATCAGCGGCAGGCGCAGCGCGGTCTCGACGCCCTTGGGACCATCGGGGTCGACGATTTCGCGCAGTAGCGTCGCGACCAGCAGCAGGCCGCCCATCGCCAGCGCCAGCTTCGGCCGGGCGAGCAGGCCCAGCAGCCCGCCGACGAGGACGCCGAGATAGCAGAGCGTCTCGTATTTCAGCGTCCAGACCGTGCCCATCGGAAAGGGCAGCGGGTTTTTATCGAAGACGCCAGGAAGGGCCGAGGCGCTCTTGAAGGTGGTCAGCGTGCCCGTGATGAAGCGGCGCAACTGCGGATCGGCGAGATAGGCGCCGAGATCGAGGCGGGTCATCGCCGCGCCAAGGCCGAGCGCGACGACCAGCGTCGCAGCAATGAGGCCCGGTGCGATCCGCAGCGTGCGGGCGACCAGGTAGTCGCGCCAGCCGCGGCGGTCATAGCTCATCGTGACCAGGAAGCCGGAGATCGCGAAAAAGCCGTTGACCGCATGCTCGCCGAGCGTGAAGCCCGTCGTCTGCGCCCAGGGCTCGTCCTCGACGCGCCCGGTCGCGACGCTAAAGGCGTGCGAGACGACGACGGCGAGCGCCAGCGCAAGCCGCAGCAGGCCGAAGTTGTTGTGCGGACCGGCCAAGGCCTGCGTGACGCTGACGCCGAAGAGCCTGGTCATGGCGAACCCTCCAGTCCTTCGCGGGCGAGCGCGGAGCGGCCACGCAGCCAGGCGAGCGCGCCGGCGGCGGAGCCGGCATGCGCGGCCATCTTTTCGCGCCGCAGGATCAGGGCATATCCCACCGCCTTGGCCAGGCTTTCGAGGATTTTGACGGGGGATGGTGGCGGCAACCGGTACTTGCGGGCGACATAGCCCTCCGACCAGGCGAGGTGCCAGCGCGCCTTGAAGCGGCGTGCCGCCGAGGGAGCGCTCGAACGCCCTCGCCCATGGCCGGCTTCGGCCGCATGGACATGGACGAGGGCGTGGCCGGCGTCGCGCAGGCGGCGGCAGAGGTCGTCATCCTCGTAGAAGAGGAAGATCGCCGGGTCGAAGCCGCCGAGCGCGACGAAGATCTCGCGGCGGACGAGCAGGCAGGCGCCCGACAGGAACGGCAGGCAGGCGTCGCCCTCGGGGATCGCCATTGCGCCGCTGCGGTTGAGATGCGGCGGGGACAGGAGCGAGCGCGGCTGCAGGAAGATCCGGCCCGAGGGCTCGACGATGCGCGGGGCGAACAGGGCCGCGTCGGGATAGCGCTGCGCGGCTTCGAGCAGGGCTGCAACCGCGCCTGCCCTCATCTCGACGTCCGGATTGACGATCAGCACGAAAGGTGTGGTGCTGGCGGCGACGCCACGGTTGTTGGCGCGGCCATAGCCTTCGTTGCGCGGGCTCGCGATGACGGTCGCGCCGCGCTCGCGTGCGATCGTCACGCTCGCATCGCTACTGGCATTGTCGACGACGACTGCCGGGACGCCGTCCGCAGCCAGCGCCGACAGGCAGGCCGGCAGCACCTCGGCACTGTCATGGGCGACGACGATGGCGGTGATCTGGCTTCCGGCGGGCATCGGCGCCTTGTGGCCGTGATGGCCGATCGGAGGCAAGCGAATTCAGCGACGGGTCAGCGCCGCGACATCGCGCTGGACCGAGGCGCGCTCGGCGGCATCGCAGGCCCGTGGCGCCTTGTAGGATTTGACCGCGAAGGCGGCGTTCGCCAGCGCGAAGCGGCGGCGCTCGTCCTGCTGCATGCGGCCGACGACCCGGCCGCGGTCGACCCGCAGGCCGCAATCATAGGCGCGCGACACCTGCGCGGCTGCAAATTCCGGCGTGCCGGGCAAAGGCCCGGCCGTAGTGCAGGCGGACAGCCCGAGCATCAGCGGCAGGGCGAATAGCCGTGGTGGAAGCCTCATGGCGCGGTCGCGGGATGTCAGAGGGCGCTGAAGTCGCCTGCGCGGATGCGCATCATCTTCTCGCGGACCTCCGCGCGCTCCTCGGAGCCACAGGGCTTCGGTCGGACCATCTGGTTGACGGTCTCGCCCTCGGAGACGGTGACATAGGTCGAGCGGGCGCTGGCGAGTTGCTCGGGCGTGGCGCCGCGAGCCTTCTCGGCCGCGATGAAACTCTCGAGCGTGGACCGGCTCGGCGCCCCGGCGCGGCAGGCCACCGAGCGCGAGACCACGCTCGCCAGTTCCGAGGCGCGGGATGCGCTCGGATTGGCCGGGCCGGAGACGCAGGCCGAGAGCGGCAGCGCCGCGAGGCAGGCGAGCGCGAGGGCGCGCGCCGGAACGGAAGCGGTCATGTCGATCAGCCGTTTTTCTCGGGCGCGTTGATGCGCAGATGCGCCTCGCGCAGCTGCTTGGGTGAGGCCTCGGCCGGTGCGCCCATCAGCAGGTCGACCGCCTGCTGGTTCATCGGGAACAGCGCGACCTCACGCAGATTGGTGGCGCCCGCGAGCAGCATGATGATGCGGTCGACGCCAGCGGCCATGCCGCCATGGGGCGGCGCGCCGTACTGGAAGGCGCGATACATGCCGCCAAAACGCTCGATCACCGTCTCCTCGCCATAGCCGGCGATCTCGAAGGCCTTCACCATCGCTTCGGGCTTGTGGTTGCGGATGCCGCCGGAGGCGAGCTCGAAACCGTTGCAGGCGATGTCGTACTGGAAGGCCTTGAGCGAGAGCGGATCCTCGCTCTTCAGCGCCTCCAGGCCGCCCTGCGGCATCGAGAAGGGGTTATGCGAGAAATCGACCTTCTTCTCGTCCTCATTGTACTCAAACATCGGGAAATCGACGATCCAAGCGAAGGCAAACGCGTTCTCGTCGATCAGCCCGAGTTCCTGGCCGACCTTGTTGCGGGCCGCTCCGGCGAATTTGTAGAACTTGTCGGGGTTGCCGGCGGCGAAGAAGCAGGCATCGCCCGGCTGCAGGCCCATCTGGGCGATGATCGCCGCCACGCGCTCGGGCCCGATGTTGTTGGCGATCGGCCCCTGCCCTTCGCCGTCATCCTTGATCATCAGGTAGCCGAGACCCGGCTGGCCTTCCCCCTGAGCCCAGGAGTTCATCCGGTCGCAGAAGGCTCTGGAGCCGCCCTTGGGCCCGGGAATGGCCCAGACGCGGTTCTTCTCGTCCTCGAGGATGCGCGAAAACACCTTGAAGCCCGAGCCGCGGAAATGCTCCGAGACGTCCTGCATCACCAGCGGGTTGCGCAGGTCCGGCTTGTCGGAGCCATACTTTGCGATCGCCTCGGCATAGGGGATGCGCGGCCAGTTCTTGGTGACCGACTTGCCGTTGCCGAACTCCTCGAAGATGCCGCCGATGACCGGCTCCATCGTCGCGAAGACGTCCTCCTGCTCGACGAAGCTCATCTCGACGTCGAGCTGGTAGAACTCGCCCGGCAGGCGGTCGGCGCGCGGGTCTTCGTCGCGGAAGCAGGGCGCGATCTGGAAGTAGCGGTCGAAGCCCGCCATCATCAGCAGCTGCTTGTACTGCTGCGGCGCCTGCGGCAGCGCGTAGAACTTGCCGGGATGCAGGCGGCTCGGCACCAGGAAGTCGCGCGCGCCCTCCGGCGAGGAGGCGGTCAGGATCGGCGTCTGGAACTCCGAGAAGCCCGAATCCTTCATGCGCCGGCGCATCGAGTCGATGACCTTGGTGCGCAGCATGATGTTGTTGTGCAGCTTCTCGCGGCGCAGATCGAGGAAGCGGTACTTCAGCCGGGTGTCCTCGGGATATTCGAGATCGCCGAAGACAGGGAGCGGCAGTTCGCCGGCAGCGCCCAGAACCTCGATATCGGTCGCAAAGACCTCTACGGCGCCCGTCGGCAGGTTGGCGTTCTCGGTACCGGCGAGGCGCGCCTTAACCTTGCCGTCGATGCGCACGACCCATTCCGAGCGCAGTGTCTCGGCCGTGGCGAAGGCCGGCGAATCCGGGTCGATCACCACCTGCGTCATGCCGTAATGGTCGCGCAGGTCGATGAAGAGCACGCCGCCATGGTCACGGATGCGGTGGCACCAGCCGGAGAGGCGGGCCTGGGAGCCGATGTCGCTCTCGCGAAGGGCGCCGCAGGTGTGGGAACGGTAGCGATGCAGTGTCACGGGGATGATCTCTTTCGGGGTCGCCCTGGGGCGAGCCGCGGGCGGTCGATTCTGCCGGCGTAAGCACACGCGGGCGCGGGGCTTGTCAAGGATTCAGGTGGGATTCTGCCGGCTGCGGACTCGACGCGGCGCCCCCTGCTCCGGTAAGCCCGGAGCATGAAGCTGATCACGACCACGGCCGACCTCGCCGACGCCTGCGCGCGCCTCGCCAGCCACCCCTTCGTCACGGTCGATACCGAGTTCCTGCGGGAGACGACCTATTACCCCAAGCTCTGCCTGATCCAGCTCGCCTCGCCAGACGAGGCCGTGCTGGTCGACCCGCTGGCGCCCGAGCTCGACCTCGACCCCTTCTTCGGGCTGATGGTCGACGAGGCCGTGGTCAAAGTCTTCCACGCGGCGCGCCAGGATCTCGAGATCGTCTGGATGCTCGGCCGGGTGCTCCCGACGCCGCTGTTCGACACGCAGGTCGCAGCCATGGTCTGCGGCTATGGCGACTCGGTCGGCTACGAGCAGCTCGCCAACGACCTCGCCAAGGCGCGCATCGACAAGTCCTCGCGCTTCACCGACTGGTCGCGCCGGCCGCTGAACGAGGCGCAACTGGTCTATGCCGAGGCCGACGTAACCCATCTCAGAGACATCTATCTGGCGCTGAAGGCCGATCTCGAAGAGACCGGCCGCGAGAGCTGGGTCGCCGAGGAGATGGCGGTCCTCAATTCGCCTGCGACATATGAGGTGAAGCCCGAGAACGCCTGGCAGCGCCTGAAGGGCCGTATCCGCAAGCCCAAGGAACTCGCCGTGCTCATGGAGCTGGCCGCCTGGCGCGAGCGCGAGGCGCAGCACCGCGACGTGCCGCGCCAGCGCGTGCTCAAGGACGATGCCCTGATGGACATCGTCCAGCGGGCGCCGCGGTCCGTCGAGGCGCTGGCCGAGCTGCGCTCCGTGCCCAACGGCTTCGAGCGGTCGCGCTCGGGTGGCGAGGTGCTGGCGGCGATCGAACGCGGGCTCGCGCTCGATCCCAAGACCCTGCCCCGGCTGGAGCGCGAACGCGGCCGCGGCGGCAACGGTGCGGTGCTCGACCTGCTCAAGGTGCTGCTCAAGGCCGTGGCCGAGGCCGAGCGTGTCGCGCCCAAGATCATTGCGTCGAGCGATGATCTCGAAGCCATCGCCTCGGATGACGAAGCCGATGTGCCCGCGCTGCAGGGCTGGCGCCGCGGCGTGTTCGGCGAGAAGGCCCTCTCCCTCAAGAGCGGCGAACTCGGTCTGCGCATCGAGCGCGGCCGGGTCGTCGTCGGCTGAGGCGCGGCGCGGGCTTCAGGCCCGGGCGATCTCCCAGTCGCGGCCGAGCAGCTTGGCGAGCTGCTTGAGGCGGCCGATGACGCGCTCGCTCGCCAGCGGTGCGAGATCGGCTGGCAGGGTCAGCACGAGGCGCCCATCGACGCAGGTCGCCGGCATGCGCGGCAGCAATCCGGCCATGCCGGCCGAGAGCAGATAGGCGACACGGAAGATCGCCGCCAGCAGCAGCGCGCGATCGAGGATCGGCAAGGGCAGCAGCGCGCGCAGGGCGTTGGCGGCGGGCGAGTCCGACTTCAGCCCGGCGTAGCGATGGAAGATGGCGAGTGCCAGGAAGGCGCGCCCGACATGGTCGATGCCAGTGAAATAGGCGTGCGCGATCACGTTCATGCTCTGCTCGCCGCGATAATCCGGGTGGGCGCGCCAGCCGATGTCGGAGAGCAGGCAGACGGACTCGATCAGCCGTGGCGATGGATCGTCGCCCGGCAGGCCGGCGGTCTCCAGGATGGCGCGGCTCCAGGCGATCAGCTCCGCAGCATGGCGGGGGTCGCGGGCGCGCAGATGGTTGTAGTCGCGGGCGGCGCGCAGCAGCGGATCGGCGGCGCGTTCCTCCTCGGACAACTGCTCGTGCAGCAGCCCCTCGCGGACTCCCTGCGCCGAGATGATGACGGAGCGCGGCTTGCCACGCTTGATCAGTTCGTCGAGCACCAGCGCGCCATAGGCCAGCAGCGGCCGCCGCGCCGAGGACACCGCGTCGATCGCGTCCAGGCCCGTCAGATCCGCCTTCTCGACCAGCTTGACAAAGTCGGCAACATCCTTGGCCGGCAGCGTGTAGCCATGCATGACGTTGAGCGGGTAGCGGACCTGGTGCTGATGGAGCGTCGCCAGGGCGCGCCAGGTGCCGCCGACGGCGTAGAAGTCGCGGCCCTTCATCGCCGCGATCTGCGGCAGCTTGTCGAGCTCGTCCTTGACGATCTTCTCGGCGAGCTTCAGCGAATTCTTGGAGCGGTCGAGCAGCGCGAGACCGCCCAGCGGGACGCTTGCCCCCTCCCCGACCGTGCCGCGCGACACGGTGATGAGTTCGAGGCTGCCGCCGCCGAGATCGCCGACGACGCCGTCGGGATTGTCGAAGCCTGAGAGGACGCCGAGGCCTGACAGCACGGCCTCCCGGTCTCCGGAGATCAGCTCGATCGGCTGGCCGATGGCCTGCTCGGCCCTGGCGATGAACTCGGCGCCGTTGCTGGCATAGCGCGCGGCGGCGGTGGCGATGACGCGGATCTCGCCGACATGCATCGCCTCGCAGAGGATGCGGAAGCGGACCAGCGCCGCGATCGCCTTCTCGATGGCTTCGGGCGCGAGCCGCCCTGTGGTCGCGACCTGGCGGCCGAGACCCGCCATCTCCTTCTCGTTGAAAACCTGGGCCGGCGCGCGCGCCACCATTTCATAGACGACGAGACGGACGGAGTTCGAGCCGATGTCGACGATGGCGAGCGTGCCGGCACCCAGACCGAGGCGGCCGGGCGCGGTCAGAACGTCAGGCCTTGCGCCCCCCTCGACGCGAGAGGGAACGGGGGCTGGAATTGGAGAGTGATTTGCCACGTCCTGAGAGACTCGGGTTCGTCATGAAGTACTTGTGAGCGTTGAACGACTCTTCGTTCGGCGCCGGGACAATGCGTCGGGAGCCGCCATCGGGCAAGATCGTCCAGCTCTGTTCGTTGTCGAGGAAGTTTGCCAGCATGATCTGTTCCAGCAACTGCTGGTGGACAGTTGGGTTCAAAATCGGTGTCAGCGCCTCGACGCGGCGGTCGAGATTGCGGGGCATCAGGTCGGCCGAAGAGATGTAGAGCTTGGCCTTGGCCGAAGGCAGACCGTGGCCGGCGCCGAAGGCGTAGACGCGGGTGTGCTCGAGGAAGCGCCCGATGATCGACTTGACGCGGATGTTATCCGACAGGCCCGGCACGCCCGGCCGCAGGCAGCAGATGCCGCGCACGACGAAGTCGATCTCGACGCCGGCCTGGCTGGCGTCATAGAGCGCGTCGATGATCTCGGGGTCGACCAGCGAGTTGCACTTGCCCCAGATCGCACCCTTCCGGCCCGCCTTCACATGGGCGATCTCCTCGGCGATGTCGTCGAGCAGGCGCTGCTTGAGGCCGACCGGCGAGACCGACATCTTTTCCAGCTCGGCTGGCTCGGCATAGCCGGTGATGAAGTTGAAGACACGCGCGACGTCCTGCGACATCACCGGATCGGCGGTGAAGAAGGAGACGTCCGTATAGATGCGCGCGGTGATCGGGTGATAGTTGCCCGTCGCGATGTGGCAATAGGTGACGAGCTGCCCGGCCTCGCGCCGCACGACGAGAGACAGCTTGGCGTGGGTCTTCAGCTCGATGAAGCCGTAGACGACCTGCACGCCCGCCCGCTCCATCTCCTTGGCCCAGCGGATGTTCGCTTCCTCATCGAAGCGCGCCTTGAGCTCGACGAGGGCCGTCACCGACTTGCCGGCCTCGGCCGCTTCGGTCAGAGCCTTGACGATCGGCGAATTGGCCGAGGTGCGGTAGAGCGTCTGCTTGATCGCAACGACGTTGGGGTCGCGCGCCGCCTGCTGCAGGAACTGCACGACGACGTCGAAGCTCTCATAGGGGTGGTGGACGAGCAGGTCCTTCTGGCGGATCGCCGCGAAGCAGTCGCCGCCATGCTCGCGGATGCGCTCCGGGAAGCGGGCATTGTAGGGCTTGAACTTCAGGTCCGGCCGGTCGACGCCGACGAGCTGCGACAGCTCGCTCAGCCCGATCATGCCCTCGACCTCGACGACCTCGTCCTCGTCGACCTTCAGCTCGCGAACGATGAGCTTGCGCAGATGCGCCGGCATGCCCGTGCTGATCTCGAGCCGGATGACGACGCCCAGCCGACGCAGCTTCAGCATGGTCTCGAAGACGCGGACGAGATCCTCCGCCTCCTCCTCGATGTCGAGATCGGTGTCGCGGATGATCCGGAACGAGCCCGTTCCCTTGACGTCGTAGCCGGGGAAGAGCTTGCCGATGAACAGAGAGACCACGTCCTCCAGCGTGATGAAGCGGCGCTTCTCCTCGCGGGCGAGGTCCGGCAGCTCGATGAAGCGGTCCATCTTGATGGGCACGCGGATCAGGGCGTCGAGCTGGCGCCCGTCGCTGATCCGTTCCAGCGCGAGCGCAACGGTGAAGCCGAGATTGGGAATGAAGGGAAAGGGATGCGCCGGGTCGATCGCCAGCGGCGTCAGCACCGGGAAGACGTAGTTGAGGAAGTAATCCTCCAGCCAGACCCGCTCGGCCGGGCCGATGTCGCCCGGTGCCAGCTGCTGGATGCGGTTCTCGTGCAGGTCGCCGCGCAGCTCGACCCAACGCGCCTGCTGATCCTTCGTCAGGGCCGCGACGGCCTCGCCGAGCGCAGCGAGCTGGGCCGCCGGGGTCAGACCGTCCTGGCTCGGCGTCACGACGCCGGCCTTGAGCTGCTCGCGCAAGCCGGAAACGCGGACCATGAAGAACTCGTCGAGATTGGCCGCCGAGATCGAGAGGAAGCGCAGCTGCTCCAGCAGCGGGTGATTGCGGTTGGAGGCCTCCTCCATCACGCGGCGGTTGAACTGCAGCCAGGAAAGCTCCCGGTTCATGAACCGGGCCGGCGAATCGCGCAGCGGCGTCGGCTCCTCGGCAGTCACGGGATGCGCGACCTCGATGACGCTGGGTTGCGTGTTCATGCGCTTGGCACTCGTTCCGGTCGCTGCTCTGGCCACGGTCGTCTCCCTGCGCGTCTTGAGCCACCGTAGCGTGACGGTTCGATGACAACCATGTCATTTCCGGCGCGGCGCGCTGGCGACAGTGCCTGCGTCGCCGGGCCCTCTTGCAACCCAAGGCCCGCTCCTGTTTCGTGCCGGCGCGGGGTTTTCATGTCCCGGGCGGCCGAACCGGAGCCGTCTGATTCGACCGAGGCCGATTTGAGCAGTTCTTCCCACCGTGACGATGGCGACATCGTCTATCCGTCCGCCATCCCCTTCGTTCTTGCGCATCTGGCCTGTTTTGGTGCCCTGTGGAGCGGCGTCACCGCGACCTCGGTCTGGCTCGCCATCGGCCTCTACTGGCTGCGGATGTTTGCGGTGACCGGCGGCTACCACCGCTATTTCTCGCACCGCACCTACAAGACCAGCCGCGTCGGGCAGTTCGTGCTGGCGGTGCTGGCGCAGTCGACCGCGCAAAAGAGCGTGTTCTGGTGGGCCTCGAAGCACCGGCATCACCACCGCTATGCCGACACCGAGCATGACGTGCATTCGCCGGTGCAGACCTCGTTCGGCTATTCGCATGTCGGCTGGATCTTCAGCCGCGACCACCATGTCTTCGACGATTCGACGATTCCGGACCTCACGAAGTTTCCGGAGCTGCGCTGGCTGCACCGTTTCGAGCTGGCGCCGGCGGTGCTGCTGGCGGTGCTGTGCTTCCTGATCGACGGCTGGGCCGGGCTCATCGTCGGCTTCTTCTGGTCGACGGTCGCCGTCTACCACGCCACCTTCTGCATCAACTCGCTCGCCCATGTGCATGGCGACAAACACTATGTGACCGGCGACGAGAGCCGCAACAACTGGTGGCTCGCCATCATCACCATGGGTGAAGGCTGGCACAACAACCACCATGCCTATCAGTACAGCGTCCGCCAGGGCTTCCGCTGGTGGCAGATCGACCCGACCTACTACATCATCCTCGGGCTCTCGAAGCTTCGCCTGGTCTGGGACCTGAAGCAGCCGCCACAGGCCGTGATCGAGCGTTCGCAGGCGCTTCCGCCGCGCGTCATCGAGCGCTCGGCCGAGCGGCTTGCGGCTTCGGTGCCGCTGGACCGGGTGGTCAGCGCCTTCCGCGAGGCCTATGCGGCCACACCCTCCCTGCCCGAGCTGCACTGGTCCAGCCTGACGCTCGCCGAGCTGCGCGCGGCGCTGGCCGATCTTCAGGAGCGGGCCGGTGGCCGCTTCGCCGAGTTGCAGCATCAGGCCTCCGAAGCCTGGGCGCAGTGGGATGCGTCGAGCTGGCAGCTACCCGTCCTGCCGAGCCGCGAGCAGCTCAGCGCCAAGGCGGCGGCGATGTTCGTCAAGACGCCGTCGCTCGATGCCATCGCCAACCGCGCCCATGAGCTGCTGGTCGAAGCGATGCATGCCCGGCTGGTGGCGCTTCCCGTCGAGGCGCCTCCCCGCCGGGCGGGCTGAGCGACTGCTCAGTCCTCGGCGTAGAGGCGCTCCAGCGCCTCTGTCGCCAGAGGCCGCGTCACGCGGCGCCCTCGTTCGAGCGAGAGCCTGTCGAGCAGGTCGACCAGGGTGCGCGCCGCGGCGAAGGAGCGCTCCATCCGCAGCGCCAGCATGTCAATGATGCCGGTGTCGACGACGAGCTGACGGTCGATGAAGAGCTTGACCAGGACGGCGCGCAGAAGTGCGTCGTCGGGCGGCTCGATCCGGGCCTCCGGCGCCAGCCGCAGCCGCGACAGCAGGTCCGGCACGCGCAGACCCCATTGGTCGGGCGCCGCGCGGGCGGTGAGCAGCAGGTGGCCACCCCGGGCCTTCACCGCGTTCATCAGGTGAAACAGCGCCGCCTCATCCTGCAGGCCGCGGTCGCAATCCTCGACCACCAGCGCGCCGCCCGAGACCAGATGCGGCACCTGGGCATCGACGACCTCTCCGGCCGAGACGGTCCAGGCATGGGCGCGCTTGGCCCAGATCGCCGCAAGATGCGTCTTCCCCGCGCCTTCCGGCCCGACCAGGCGAAGCCATGCGTCGGGCCAGTGCGGCCAGGCCTCGACCAAACCATAGGCGGCCTCGTTGGACGGGCCGATCAGGAAGTCCTCGACGCCATGCCGACTGTCGACCGGCAGATCGAAGGCGAGCTGACGCGGGCGGGCGGGCTGTTCAGGCATCGACGTCGAGGCGCGCCTGGACGGCCGCGGCCCGAGTCGCGTCGCCGCCGTGATAGATATTGCTGGCGAGATATTGCCGCAGCGCAAACCGGCAGAGCACGCCGATGACGGCCGCGAGCGGCACCGCCAGCAGCAGGCCGACGAAGCCGAACAGCGAGCCGAAGGCCAGAAGCGCGAACATCAGCCAGACCGGGTGCACGCCAATCGAATCGCCGACGAATTTCGGCTGGAAGATGTTGCCCTCGAGGAACTGGCCGGCGGCGAAGACAGCCAGCGTCGCCAGCGGCCAGGTCCAGTCCGGCCAGAACTGGACGATGGCGACGCCGACGGAGAGCACCAGCCCGGTCAGCGAACCGACATAGGGGATGAAGGAGAGGAAGCCGGAGATGATGCCGATCAGCGCGCCGAAATTGACGCCAAGAAGGCTCAGGCCCACCGCGTAGAAGATGCCCAGCAGCAGGCAGACCAGTGCCTGGCCGCGCAGGAAGCCGGCGATGGCGACATCCATCTCGCGGAGCAGTCCGCGGATGGTCTCGCGATGGTCGAGCGGCAGCCAGCTGTCGACGGTGGCGCACATGCGATCCCAGTCGACCAGCAGGTAGAAGGCGATGACCGGCGTCAGCACCAGCAGGGAGAACACGCCGACGATGGCGGTGCCGCCGGTCCACAGCGACTGCAGCACGCTGCCGACCCATTTGGTGGCCTCGCCGACGAGATTGCCGAGCGAATTCTGGGCTTCCTCCGTCAGCTTCGTGCCCCCGAAACGCTCGAGCCACGGGCCACCCTGCTCCAGCACCAGCGTCTGCAGGCGCTGCGCATCGGCCGGCAGGCGCGCGACAAGCCCCGCCAGCTGCTGGCCGAGCAGCGGCGCCAGGAGAACCAGCGCCAGCACGAAAATGAGCAGGAAGAAGAACAGGATCAGGATCGTCGCCGCCAGCCGGCTCATGCCGCTGCGTTCCATCCGGTCGGCGAGCGGGTCGAGCAGATAGGCCAGCGCCAGTGCCGCGATGAAGGGCAGCAGAACGTCGCGGAAGACGATCAGGAAGAGAACGAGAACGGCGAGCGAGAGCAGCCAGAACCCGATTTGGCGTTGCAGTGTCATGGTCAGGCCTTTCGCGGAGCCGGCGTCGCCGTCCTCAAATGGATCGGCAGGATCAAGGTTCCAAGACCTTTCGACAATGACGGCCTCCCGTTGCGGTGCCGGGCTGCCGGCGCCGCAACGGGAAAGCGTTCGCTCAGTCGATATCCTCGACCTCGACCTCGGTGCCGTAGACCCGCTGAGCCAGCGACGCTTCCATGAACGGATCGAGCGCGCCGTCGAGCACCTCCGAGGGCGCCGTCGAGGCGACCCCGGTGCGCAGATCCTTCACCAGCTGATAGGGCTGGAGCACATAGGAGCGGATCTGGTGGCCCCAGCCGATATCGGTCTTGGAGGCCTGCTCGGCATTGGCCTTCTCTTCCCGCTTCTTGAGCTCGACCTCGTAGAGCCGGGCGCGCAGCATGTCCCAGGCCTTGGCCCGGTTCTTGTGCTGGGAGCGCTCCTGCTGGCAGGACACCGCGATGCCCGAGGGGATGTGCGTGATGCGCACGGCCGAATCGGTCGTGTTGATGTGCTGCCCGCCCGCGCCCTGGGCGCGGTAGGTGTCGATCCGGCAATCCGACTCGTTGATGTCGATGATGATGCGGTCGTCGACGACGGGATAGACCCAGACCGAGGCGAAGGAGGTCTGGCGGCGTGCGTTCGAGTCGAAGGGCGAGATGCGTACCAGCCGGTGCACGCCGCTCTCCGTCTTGAGCCAGCCATAGGCGTTGTGGCCCTTGAACTGGAGCGTCGCCGACTTGATGCCGGCCGTGTCGCCATCCTGGTATTCGAGCGTCTCGACCTTAAATTTCCGCCGCTCGCCCCAGCGCCGATACATGCGCAGCAGCATCTCGGCCCAGTCCTGGCTCTCGGTTCCGCCCGCGCCAGGATGGATCTCGAGATAGGTGTCGAGCATGTCGGCCTCGCCCGAGAGCAGGGTCTCGACCTGCAGTCGTGCGGCTTCGACCTCGACGGCCTTGATGCCGACCTCGCCCTCGCTGACCGAGGCGGCGTCATCCTCCATCTCGCCGAGCTCGATGAAGGTCAGGGCGTCGTCGAGATCGCGCTCGAGCTTGAGGATGCCCTCGATCTGGGTTTCCAGCGAGGTGCGCTCGCGCATCAGCTTCTGCGCGGCGTCGGCGTCGTTCCAGAAGTCGGGGCCCTCGGAAAGGGCGTTCAGTTCAGCGAGGCGGCGCTGGGCTTGATCCCAGTCAAAGATGCCTCCTCAGCAGTCCGATCGACTGCTTGGCGTTGTCGAGTTGCGTCTGAATTTCTGGGCGCATGCGGATCAGGGCCTTGGATGAAAAACGAGAGGCTGGGGATAGGGCCGAACGACGTCGCTGTAAACGGCCACGGCAGGCTCACGCGTCATGCTCGGCCTTGTGCCGAGCATCCACGTCTTGAACACGGTCCTCGCCGCAGGAAGACGTGGATGGTCGGGACAAGCCCGACCATGACGCGGGCGTGATCTAGTACAGCCCGCCGGTGCCGGAGCCGACGGCGCGTCCGCCGCCTGGAGCCACGCTGAAGGGGGTCATGCCGTCGCCGGCCGCACCGATCACCGAATAGCTGTCTGGCGGCGCCGTGCCGGGCTTGAAGGCCTCGAGGATGCCGCCCTCGCCGCCCGAGCGCATGCCGGTCTTGGGATCGACGCGGATCAGCTTGATGCCGGCCGGGACGCGGAACGGCGTCGCCGGCTTGTCTTTGAGGGCCGCCATCATGAAATCGCGGAAGATCGGCGCGGCATACTGGCCGGCGGTCGCCGAGGTACCCAGCGACTTCGGCTTGTCGAATCCCATATAGACGCCCACCGCGAGGTCGGGCGAGAAGCCGACGAACCAGACGTCCTTGGCGTCGTTGGTGGTGCCGGTCTTGCCCGCGAGCGGCTTGCCGACCGACTTGACGACGGTCGCCGTGCCGGACTGGACGACGCTCTCCATGATCGAGACCATCTGGTAGGCGGTCAGCGGGTCGAGCACCTGGTCGCGGTTGTCGATCAGGCGCGGCTCGCGCTGATCGGCCCATTTGTCGGCGCTGCAGCCTTCGCAGACGCGCTGGTCGTGCCGGAAGATGGTCGCGCCCCAGCGGTCCTGGATGCGGTCGATCAGGGTCGGCCGGATCTTCTTGCCGCCGTTGACGAGCATGGCGTAGCCGGCGGTCATGCGCATGACCGTGGTCTCGCCGGCGCCGAGCGACATCGAGAGCACCGGCAGCATGTCGTCATAGACGCCGAAGCGGCGGGCATATTCCGCGATCAGCGGCATGCCGACATCCTTGGCGAGGCGCACGGTCATCAGGTTCTTCGAGAACTGGATGCCGTAGCGCAGCGTGCGCGGGCCGGTCGACTTGCCGTCGTAATTGTCAGGCCGCCACATGCCGAGGCCACCGCCCTGGTCGATCTCGATCGGAGCATCGAGCACGATCGAGGACGGGGTGTAGCCATTGTCGAGCGCCGTCGCGTAGACGAAGGGCTTGAAGGAGGAGCCCGGCTGGCGCATCGCCTGCGTTGCGCGGTTGAACTCCGACTGGTCGTGGCTGAAGCCGCCGACCATGGCGAGCACGCGGCCCGAGAACGGATCCATTACCGTGATCGCGCCGTTGACCTCCGGCAGCTGGCGCAGGCGCACCTGCCCCGGCCGGTTCTCCATCGGCTCGACATAGACCACGTCGCCGACCGAGACGGCCTGAGCGACGCGGGCGCGCCGGGTCCATTTGATGCCCTCGCCACCGAGCGTGACGGTCTCGCGGTCGTTCTTGAGATGGCCCGAGGTCTCGCGCAGCGGGTGCAGGCCGAGGCGGGCGCTGTCGCCGGCGACGTCCAGCACAACGGCCAGGCGCCAGGGCGCCACGTCGCCCAGCACGGGCAGCTCGCCGATGGCGAGGCCCCAGTCGCGGGCGGAGAGATCGAGCTTCTGGATCGCGCCGCGCCAGCCGCGGGCCTCGTCGAAGCGCACCAACCCGTCGACCAGCGCCTTGCGGGCCATCAGCTGCATCTTGGGATCGACGGTGGCGCGCACGGACAGGCCGCCCTCGAGCAGCTTCTTCTCGCCATAGCGGTCCTGCAGCTCGCGGCGGATCTCCTCGGCGAAATAGCCGGCGGCGATGTTGTTGGGCGAAACCGTGCGCGGATTGACTCCGAGCGGCTGCTTCTTCGCCGTCTCGCCGATCTCGCGCTTGACGAAGCCGTTCTCGACCATGCGGTCGATGACGTAGTTGCGGCGCTCGATGGCGCGCTCGCGGTTGCGGAAGGGGTGCAGGTCGGTCGGCGCCTTCGGCAGGGCCGCGAGATAGGCGGCCTCGTGCAGGTTCAGCTCGTGGACCGACTTGCCGAAATAGTTCAGCGCCGCGGCGGCGATGCCATAGCTGCCCTGCCCCGGGGCCGGCGCGCCGAGATAGATCTCGTTCAGGTAGAGCTCGAGGATCTTGTCCTTCGAGTAGGTCGATTCGATCCGCAGCGCGACGAGCGCCTCGCGGATCTTGCGCTCGATGTTCTGCTCGGAGCCGACGAGGAAGTTCTTCGCCACCTGCTGGGTGATGGTCGAGGCGCCCTGCGGACGCCGGCCGGCGGCCCGGTTACGGAAGTTGGTGATCGCGGCGCGCACCAGACCCTCGGGGTCGACGCCGACATGCTTGTAGAAGTTCTTGTCCTCGGCCGAGAGGTAGGCGTCGATGATCAGCTTCGGAACGGCCTGAATCGGCAGATAGAGGCGGCGCTCGCGGGCAAACTCGGCGATCAGCGAGCCATCGCCGGCATGGACGCGCGTCATCACCGGCGGCTCGTAGTTCCGCAGCTGCGCCGAATCGGGCAGGTCCTTGGAGTAGTGCCAGAGGAAGCCGCCCGCCACGACGGCGCCGATCACGAAAGCGATCGCGCCGGCGGCGAACAACCATCCGAACAGTCGCAGGATAAAGCGCATTTCAGGCCCTGGCCCTTGCTCTCCGACCGGCCAGCGCGAGCGCTTTGTCGGTCCTTCTCAAATCACGTCTATAACATGACGGACATGGCCAAACCGTGGCCTTGTCACCACATCGCGCCACGTCCCGCGCGCTCAGCGCCGGTTGTCGGCCGCCTTGCCACCCGGCGCGCGGGCATTGACGAAATAGCCCTCGACCGCGGCGGCGACCGCCGACACGGCGCGCCCGCGCCACTCCGGTGAATTCAGCAGCTCGGCGTCCTTCGGGCTCGACATGTAGCCGAGCTCGATCAGCACCGAGGGCACATCAGGGGCGCTCAGGACGCGGAAACCGGCAGAGCGCAACGGTACCTTGTGCATCTTCACCGACCCGCCCAGCGTCTCGACGAGGTTGCGGGCGAAGACCGAGGAGAAGGTGCGCGTCTCGCGCTTGGCAAGGTCCATGAGGATGCCGGCGACATCCTGCGTATCTTCGCGGGCGTCGAGGCCCGCCACGGCGTCGGCCTGGTTTTCCTTGGCCGCCAGGCGAGCCGCCTCGACGTCCGTGGCGCGCTCAGAGCCAGTATAGACCGTGGCGCCGCGAACCTCCTGGGCTTGCGTCAGCGAATCGGCGTGAATGGAGATGAAGAGATCGGCGCCGGCCGCCCGGGCGATGGCGACGCGCTCGGCCAGTGGCACGAAGCGGTCGTCGTCCCGCGTCATCAGCACCCGGTAACGGCCGCTGGCCTCGAGCTGTTCCTTCAACTTGGTGCCAAAGGCGAGGACGACATTCTTCTCGGAAATCGCGGCGACGACAGCGCCGGGGTCGATGCCGCCATGACCGGGGTCGATCACCACCGTCTGCCGGGTCTCGCCAGCCGGCTTGTCAGCCGGGGGCTCCACTGCGGCAGGCACGGAATCGCGCGTCGGCGTCCGGGCGACAGCGGCCTGGAACTCGGCGCGTGTGGCGCGGCGCAGTTCCACGACGAGTTCACCGAAGCCGCCGCGCACCGGGCGCGATTCGGCCCGGACGACGATGGCGGGCTGGGTCAGGTCGATGACGATCCGGGCCCTGTCGGCGGTGAAGAGACCGAATCGGAAGGCGCCGACGAAACCCGCTCCCTTGCGCGCCACGGCGGGCTGGACCTGGAAATTGGTCGAGGGCATGTCGATCACGACGCGGTCGGGTCCCGACAGCACGGAGGCCGTGACGTCGACCGGGCGCGACAGCGCCATCACCAGCCGCACCGTCTCGCCCGTCTGTTCCAGCCTGGCGTCGGTCGCGACGGGAAGCTCGGCTTGGGCGCGCCCGTTGGCGAAAGCCACGCCCCCAAGGCCAAGGGCAACCGCTACGACTCCCGCCAGCGCCGCAGGGCACAGGGCCCGGGCCGCGCGGGAGGCGATGCGGTAAAGGAGCGTGGGAGGCGTCAGGTTCATGTGTCCGAACTGTCGTCACCAAGGCTTAACCATAGCGGCGCGACATCCTAACAAGCGGTTACCACGCGCTGTGCGCCGGGTGAACCGGCCGGGGCGTCCATGGTCGATGCCGTGATGCGATGTGACTTGCAAAACACGGTCACCTGTCTGTAATGGGGAAGGTTGCCTTGCAGGGCCACCCCATGGTGCGCATCCGGTCCGCAAGGACCGTCGGCGTCCGGGGCCAGGCTGCAAGACGGCAACCACAACGGATCGTCCGCAGACGGCCGGTGCCGGTGCCCGTGTCATGCAGCATCAGGCCGACGTCTCGCGAGCGTGCAAACGCGGCGTGCCAGGTCTCTTCGGAGCGGGCGTGCTGCAGGTCAGGACAGATGTCGGGGCATACGACGCCGCTTGGATCATCGGTGACTCGTCAATACCTGCGGGACGGTGCGGGGCGTTCAGCCCGGCCGGACTTCCCGAGCCGCTCTTCTGTCTCGACCAAACACTTCCCCGTCCCAGATGCCGGCATTCGCCGGCCTTTGCTCCTGCAACATGCCGGCGCTCGCCGGCCTCTGCGCGGCACCCCTGCCCGCGGCAGCGGACCTTCGTCCGCAGCCCGGCGGGTTTCGGCGGCCGCGCCCATGGAACTTAGATATGGCCAACAAGATGCTCATCGACGCCACCCACCCGGAAGAGACCCGGGTCGTGGTGGTCCGCGGATCGCGTATCGAGGAATTTGACTTCGAGGCCGCCAGCCGCAAGCCGCTGCGCGGAAACATCTATCTCGCCAAGGTCACCCGTGTGGAGCCCTCGCTCCAGGCCGCCTTCGTTGAATATGGCGGCAACCGCCATGGCTTCCTCGCCTTTTCGGAAATCCATCCCGACTATTACCAGATCCCCGTCGCCGACCGGCAGGCGCTGCTGGCCGACGAGGCCCGTGCCGACCGCGAGGACGAGCGCGACGAGGAGAAGCGTGAGAAGCGCGGGCGCCGCGACCGCGGCCGCCGCGGCGACCGTGATGGACGCGCCAAGAAGGCGACTTCCGACGAGACCGTGAGCGCCGACGCCGTCGAGACCGACGGCAAGGAAGCCGCGATGGTCAACGAGGGCGCGCCTGCCTTTGGCGAGGAGTTCGCTCCGGCCATTGCCGAATCGACCAGCGAGGATGCGGCCGAGAACGCTGCGCCGCTGACCTACGAGACCAGCGAGGAGCCGAACGGCGAGGTGGAGGGCGAGCCTTCCGAGGCGCGTCGTCCCTCCGACGACGACGATTCGGGCGACGACCACGGCTCCGAGGACGGCGACCAGGAAGAGCCCGAGCAGCTCGGCGGCGGCGACGCTCTCGACGACATGCCGGAGCGCCCGCAGCGCAGCTCGCGCCGCCAGTACAAGATCCAGGAGGTGATCAAGCGCCGCCAGATCATCCTGGTGCAGGTCGTCAAGGAAGAGCGCGGCAACAAGGGTGCGGCGCTGACCACCTATCTCTCGCTCGCCGGCCGCTATTCGGTGCTGATGCCGAACACCGGCAAGGGCGGCGGCATCTCGCGCAAGATCACCAATGCCGAGGACCGCAAGCGCCTGAAGGAGATCGCCCAGGAGCTCGAGGTTCCCGAGGGGATGGGGCTGATCCTGCGCACGGCGGGCGCCTCGCGCACCAAGGTCGAGATCAAGCGCGACTACGAGTACCTGATGCGGATGTGGGAGAGCGTGCGCGAGCTGACGCTGGCCTCTGTCGCGCCGGCGCTGGTCTATGAGGAGGGCAACCTCGTCAAGCGCTCGATCCGCGACCTCTACAACAAGGACATCGACGAGGTTCACGTCGCCGGCGACGAGGCCTATCGCGAGGCCAAGGACTTCATGCGCATGCTCATGCCGAGCCATGCCAAGAGCGTGAAGGCCTATCGCGAGCAGACGCCGCTCTTCGCCTCCTTCGGGATCGAGAGCCAGCTCGACGCGATGTTCTCCAACACCGTGACCCTGAAGTCCGGTGGCTACATCGTCATCAACCAGACGGAAGCGCTGGTCGCGATCGACATCAACTCCGGGCGCTCGACCCGCGAGCACAACATCGAGGACACCGCCCTCAAGACCAATCTCGAAGCGGCGGAGGAAATCTCCCGCCAGCTGCGCCTGCGCGACCTCGCCGGTCTCATCGTGATCGATTTCATCGACATGGAGGAGAACCGCAACAACCGCGCGGTCGAGAAGAAGCTGAAGGAGTGCCTCAAGGACGATCGCGCCCGGATCCAGGTCGGCCGGATCTCGGCCTTCGGCCTGCTCGAGATGTCGCGCCAGCGCATCCGCACCGGCGTGCTGGAGAGCTCCTCCGTGCCCTGCCCGCATTGCGCCGGCGCCGGCATGATGCGCTCGGCCTCCTCGGTGTCGCTGCAGATCCTGCGCGCCCTGGAGGAGACGCTGATCAAGAGCGCCTCGCACAACCTCAACGTCCGGACGCGGCCCGAGGTCGCGCTTTACGTCCTCAACCAAAAGCGCGCGCATCTCGCCGATCTGGAGGCGCGCTTCAACATCGCGGTGACGATCAACACCGATGCGACGCTGCTTGGTACCCGCTATTTCGAGGTCGAGCGCGGCGAGTTCGTCGGCAATGAGGGGCGCATCGTTCCCTCGACGATCAAGGCGGAAGCCGTGCTGTCGGATGCCGACGAGGATGCGCTCGACGCAGCCGCCGAGGCCGAGGCGCAGGATGCCGAGAACGATGTCGGCCCGACCGAGGCCGTCGCGACGGCCAGCCGCGAAGAGCGTCCCGAGGGCGAGCGTGGCGAAGGCGGGCGCAAGCGCCGGCGTCGCCGTCGTCGGCGGCGTGGCGGCGAGCGTGACGCCAATGGCGTGCGTCTCGACGGCGGCAGCGACGATGCGGATGGCGGCGACGACGACGGCGACGAGGACGGCGACGAGTCGTCCGCCGAGGGCGAGGCCGAGGATCGCGAGACCGCGGCCGAGCCTGCTGCGGCCGCTGCCGAGCCTGTGGCCGAGCCGGTCGGGCCCGTTGCCGAAGAGAAGCCCAAGCGCGCCCGCCGCGGCCGCAAGCCCAAGGGCGAGGCGGAGCAGCCGCTCGAGGCCGTCGCGGAGACGGTCACCGCCGAGGCTCCTGCGGCAGAGGTCGAGGCCGCGCCCGTCGAGGCCGAGAAGCCCAAGCGCAGTCGCTCGCGCAAGAAGGTCGTGCCGATCACCGAAGGTGGCGAAACCACCGAAGCGGTCGCCGCGCCCGCCGCTCCCGAAGCCCCCGCCCCGGCGCCCGCAGAGGCGGCTCCCGTCGCGGAGCCGGAGCCTGCCCCGGCCCCCGCGCCGCGCGTGATCGAGGAGCCGGTCGCGGTGGTGCTGACGCCGCCCGATCCGGATCGCCCCAAGCGCGGCGGCTGGTGGAACAAGCTGGCCGGACGAGGCTGACGAAACAAGGGCCGCTGCGGAACACCGCAGCGGCCCTTTTCTTGCGAAGTGTGTTGCTCATGTGGGGCTTCCGATGCCACCGCCACGCGACCGCGAAAAACAAGTTCTGATCGTTCTCGGCGCAGCAACGCTCATCGGCCTTGCCTGGCTGGGCTGGCTATTGCTGGGAGGCCTTGGCGTCGCGCTTCTCGGCCTTCTGGTGCTGTTCGTCGCCATCAGGGTGGAACTGGAAGGCGATCGGCCCGTCGGCACGCAATCGACACCGGAGGCCTACGCCCAGCATTTTCGCACGGAATCCAGCCAGCCGCAGGCGGAACGTGCGCGTCGCCGCACTGAGATCGCGTCAGTCGTCTCGACAGCACGGCTCTTTGCCATCGCAGGTGCGATTCTCACGACCAGCGGCTTCGCTTTGCTTTTCTCCGGTTTCGGTCAGGGCAGTCTCCCCGACCTATTCTGGGTTCTGGCCGATATCTCCATCTCGCTTTTCCAGAAGGGCAAGCACTGGTAGCGCGCCCTCCGATCGACCGCGCTGTCCAAGGAGCCGCTGACACGAAGAGTTCGCTAACCCGCCGGCGCCAGCGGGCTTGGCGGTGGCACCGCCGCGATCGCGGCGGCCCCCGAGGTCGACCCGCCCTCCCCGCCGCGCACTGTCACCAGGTTGGAGGCGAAGGGCACCCTGGCTTCGTTCAGGGCGCGGTAGACGCGCTTCAGCGCCTCACGCTGAAGCGTCGAGGCCTGGGCGGGCTTGGCCGTGAATTTGAGCCGGATCACGACGGCGCTGTCGGTGATGTCGGCGACGCCCTGCATCTTCAGCTGGGCGATGAAGTGGGGACCGAATTCGGGGTCCTCGAGCAGGGCCAGCCCGACCTTCTTGATCGTTTTGCGCGCCTGCTCGATGTCGGCGGAGTGATCGAGCCTGACGTTGAACTTGATCGTCGCCCAGTCGCGGCTGGCATTGGTCAGCTGCTGGATCTGGCCGAAGGGGATGGTGTGGATCTGCCCGCTCTGGTGGCGCAGCTGCATCGAGCGCAGCGAGATCTTCTCGACCGTTCCCTTCAACCGGCCGGTGTCGACATATTCGCCGACACGGAAGGCGTCCTCCAGCATGAAGAAGACGCCGGAGACGATGTCGCGGACGAGCGCCTGCGAGCCAAAGGAGAGGGCCAGGCCCAGGATGCCGAAGCCGGCCAGCAACGGCCCGATGTCGACCCCCATGCGCGACAGCACGATCAGGATGGTGAGACCGAGCACTGCGCCCAGCACGACGCCGCGCAACACCGGCAGCACGGTGGCAAGGCGGGACGGGACACTGTCGCCATGCCCATCCTCCTCCTCAACCGGTCCCGAGGCACGGGGCTTCGGCGCGCAGGCGTCGAAGAAGACGCGCAGGAAGACCAGCGCGACCCAGCCGACGAAGGCGAAGATGGCGACGCCCGCTGCCTGCCGCGACACGCCGGTGAACTGCGTCGTGCTCATGCCGACCAGAAGCCCGGCCCAGAGCCGCGCCAGGACGAAGAAGCCCGCCGCCCAGAGAATGCCCACTGCCGCCGCCCGCAGCGCAGCGCCAGTCGCCTGCGAGAGCGGGGTCGCGCCCTCCGCCACTGCGCGGCGGGCGGCCCGGCAGTCGAGCCAGCTGCCGATGCCGACGGCGAGGATCGGGGTGATCACGATCGCCGTCTGGGTCAGCGCGGCGGCTTCCGCCCAGCGGCCGCCATCCGACATCATCGCCGCCGCGCGGCCGACGGCCCAGAGCGCCAGGGCGGTTCCCATGTAGAACCAGGGTGCCGACAGCGCGATCAGGCGTCGCCAGGGCCCGGGCTCGGGCGAGCCCTTCAGGATCAGAGCCGCGAGATCCCGGCGCATGTCGTGGAACCACCAGAGCTTGAACAGCAGCGCCACCAGGCCGGTCACCATCAGCAGGCCCGCCAATGGCTGTGGCCCCGAGCCGATGCGCCCCGCCAGCAGCAGGGCGACGATGATGGCGGGCGTCACGGCGGAATAGAACAGCAGCAATCCGAAATGCCGCTCGGCACGGGGCAGAGGCATGATCCGCCGCCCGGGGGCGCCGGGCGAGAGCAGGAAGCGGCCGACGGCGACATAGACGGCGCCGATCGCAGCGCCGTTGGCGGTCGTCGTCAGGGTGGCCGCGACGATATCGGGCTCCGGCAGCCAGGCGTTCCGCGCCATTCGCGCCACCAGCAAGGCGAGCACGATCGTCGCGAGGTCCTGCAGCAGGCCCCAGGAAGAGGCGATCAGGCGGGGCGTGAATTCGGGACCCTTCGGCCTCATCCGAGACGCGAAGAAGCCGGCACTGGCGATGCGGAAGACCCCCGCCGCGGCAAGCGCCAGAAGCAAGATGAGGCCCATGCGCAGCCCGGCGGAAAGCCCGTCCCGGCCGTTGCGCCGGTCCTGCCAGGCGCGCTCCCAGTCCTGCGCCAGATCTCCGATGCGGGGGACGGACGCCGCGCCGTAATCGAACCCCTCGACCAGATGATCGACGAAGGCTTCGACCTGGGCCGTTGAGGCCGGGATCGCTGCGCTGGCGGAGGCGTCGGCCTTGGGCTGCGGGGCCGGTTTGGCCGCCGTCGGCGTTGGCTTCGCCGCGGCCGGAACGCCACCGATGCGGATCTCGACCTGGCGCCCCTCGCGCGACAGGGCCTCGACCATGCGGCTGACCGTTTCGGGTGTTTCCTCGCCGGACAGGGTCAGGATCACGGGCGGCTGTGCGGGGGACTGCGCCCGGCTCGACGGCGTCGTCGCCAAGACGAGGCCCAGCGCTCCCAAGGCCGCGATCAGCCGGCCGCAGACGAATCCCGAACCCATGAAGCCACACTCCCCAGCGTCACCCTCGATTTGGCGCCGCGGTGGAGGCTTTGGCAAGCGCCGGCTAGGCGCGGCGCGCGATCCAGTCGCCCAGCCGTGCAACGGCCTCCTGGCATTCGGCCAGCGAGCCGGCGAAGGACAGCCGCACCGTGCGGGCGCCACGAGCCTCGTCGAAATCCAGCCCCGGCGTGATCGCGACCCCGGCGCCGTTCAGAACGTCGCGGCAGAAGCTCATGGAATCGTTCGAATATCGGCCGATGTCGCAATAGATGTAGAAGGCGCCGTCCACGGGCAGGAAGTCGCCGAGCCCGATCCGGGGCAGCGCCTCGAGCAGATAGGCGCGGTTTTGCGCATAGCCGGCCTTGATCGCCTCGCATTCGGCGGTGGCCTCGAAAGCGGCTTCGCCCGCGACCTGGCTCAGATAGGGCACCGAGATCGACAGGTTCTGCTGCAGCCGTTCGATCGTGCGCACGAGCCGCTGCGGTACGACCAGCCAGCCGACGCGCCACCCCGTCATGCAGTAATACTTCGAAAACGAGTTGACGATGATCGCGTCGGGATCGGCGGCGAGCGCCGTCGTCGCCGGCTGTTCGTAGGTCAGCCCGTGATAGATCTCGTCCGAAATGTACCAGAGGCCGAGCCGGCGGCATTCCGCGGCCACGGCGGCGATGGCGTCGGGCGTCATCACGACGCCGGTCGGATTGGCCGGGCTCATCGTCAGCACGCCGGCGAGCGGCTTCTCGCGATGGGCGCGGGCGATCAGCTCCGGCGTCAGGGCGAAGCGGGTCTCGGGCCCGACCTCGATCGCCACCGGCTCGAGACCGAGCGCGATCAGGATGTTACGATAGGCCGGATAGCCCGGCGCCGTGATGGCGACGCGCGCGCCCGGCTGGAAGCAGGCGAGAAAGGCCAGGATGAAGCCGCCCGAGGATCCCGTCGTGACCACGACGCGCTCGGCCGCCACATCGACGCCATAGGCATCGGCGTAATGTCGGGCGATGCGGGCCCTCAGTGAATCCGTGCCCAGCGCCTGGGTGTACCCGATGCGGCCATCATCGAGCGCACGCGCCGCGGCGGCGCGGATCGAGGCCGGCGTCGGCGCGGAGGGCTGGCCGACCTCCATATGGACGACCGAGCCGCCGCCGCGCTCGATCGCCGCCGCCTGGTTCATCACGTCCATGACGATGAAGGGCTGGACGCGCGCGGCGCGGGCCGCCGGCTGCAGCGTCTCCTGCGGGGCGGAGGCGGATGGCGTGGCGGTGTCTGGCATCGTCTCGTCCCGGGCGGGTTGGCCTGCGAGCGGGCGTAGCCGAGCCGTCCGCGCCCCGCAACCGGTGGCAAAGCTGTGAATTGACGCCTGCGTCGCGAGAGCGGAGAAGCGGTTCGACATCAGAGCCGGTCCCGCACCGGAACCGAGAAGGACGATCCGATGGCCCTCCCCACCCCGCTCCGGCGTCTCGCCGGCCTTCTGCCGGCACTCGCCCTCGGCTTCGGCCTGGCAGCCTCGGTGCCGGCCCTTGCGCAGACCGCCACGCCCTCGTCCGGTCTCACCGCCGAACAGCGCAAGGCGATCGTCGGCCTGATTCGCGACACGCTGCTGCAGAATCCGGAGATCATCCAGGAGGCGATGATCGAATTGGAGCGGCGCAATGCCGTCGCGCAGGCCGATGCGCAGCGCAGCGCCGTGACAGCCGAGAAGGCGCGGCTGCTCGATCCCGCGACCTCGGCGATCGTCGGCAACCCGCAGGGCGACGTCACCATCGTCGAGTTTATGGATTACAACTGCGGCTTCTGCAAAAGGGCGGTCGAGGACGTCCGGGCCCTCGTCAAGGAGGATCCGAAGCTGAAGGTCGTGATCAAGGACTTCCCGATCCTGGGGCCCGATTCGGTCGAGGCGAGCCGCGTCGCGGTGGCGGCGATGGCTCAGCTCCAGGGGCAGAAGTACTTCGATTTCCACAACAAGCTGATGGCCAGCAAGGGGCGGATCAACGCTGCCAAGGCGCTCGAGGTTGCCAAGGAAGCCGGAGCCGATGTCGAGCGGCTGAAGAAGGACATGGAGTCCGCGCAGACCAAGGGTGTGATCGAGGATACGGTGGCTCTGGGCGACCGCCTCGGGCTTACCGGCACCCCGGCCTTCATTCTCGGCGACGAGGTCGTCTTCGGTGCCGTCGGCGCGCCGGCCCTCAAGCAGAAGATCGAAGCCGTCCGCAAATGCGGCAAGACGAGCTGCAGCGGCTGAACGGCCTGTGCGCCTGACGCTCCGGCAGGCTTCCCCTGCCGGCCCGCAGCGTCTATGAGGGCGGCGTCCGCTGCCCTCGGGCGGCGCCGGAAACACCCGCGCCATGGTCGCCGTCCACGTTCTCAACGGTCCCAATCTCAACCTCCTCGGCACCCGCGAACCCGCCACCTATGGCGCGGTGACGCTGGCCGGCGTCGAGGAACGGCTGAGGGCCAAGGCGGAGGCGGCCGGCGTCGAGCTCGTGTTCAGGCAGACCAATTACGAAGGCGAACTCGTCACCTTCATCCAGCAGGCCGGGCTGGCGGGTGCGGGCGTCGTCATCAATGCCGGCGCCTACACCCATACCTCGGTCGCGCTGCGCGACGCGATCAAGGGTACGGATGCGCTGGCGATCGAGGTTCACGTTTCGAATGTCCACGCCCGCGAGGAGTTCCGGCACCATTCCTATATGGCGCCGGTCTGCGTCGGCGTGATCTGCGGCTTCGGCGTCGCGAGCTACGATCTTGCTTTCGACGCGATCGTGCCGCTTCTGCAGAAGCGCGCCTCCAAGCCGGCGGCCTGACCGCAATCCCATCCCTGCGGGCGTCCGCGCCCGATCCAAGACCACGAAGACGGTGAAACCGCCATGGCGACCAAGAGCCCGATCGACCCCGAACTGGTCCGCGAACTCGCGCAACTGCTGAACGAGACCGATCTCAGCGAGATCGAGGTCGAAAAGGGCGATCTGCGGGTGCGCGTCGCACGCACGATCACTGCCACCGTCCAGGTGCCAGCGGCCGCGCCGCTGGTTGCCGCAGCCCCGGCCGTTGCTGCCGTTGCCGCTGCTCCCTCCGAGGCCAAGGCCGCCGCTGCGCATCCCGGTGCCGTGCCCTCGCCGATGGTCGGCACCGCCTATCGCCGGCCCTCGCCCGACGCCAAGCCCTTCGTCGAGATCGGCTCGGTCGTGAAGGCGGGCGAGCGCGTGCTGCTGGTCGAGGCGATGAAGACCTTCAACGACATCGTCGCGCCCCGCGCCGGAACGGTCGTCGCGATCATGGTCGAGGATGGGCAGCCCGTCGAATATGGCGAGCCGCTTCTGGTGATCGAGTGAGCGGCCCGGCGAACGGCGAACGCAAGATGTTCGACAAGATCCTGATCGCCAACCGCGGAGAAATCGCACTGCGCGTGCTGCGCGCGGCGAAGGAACTCGGCATCGCCACGGTCGCCGTCCATTCGACGGCCGACGCCAATGCCATGCATGTGCGCCTTGCCGATGAGAGCGTCTGCATCGGCCCGCCGAGCGCCCGCGAGAGCTATCTCAACATTCCCGCGCTGATCGCAGCCTGCGAGATCACCGGCGCGGACGCCGTGCATCCCGGCTACGGCTTTCTCTCCGAGAATGCGCGCTTCGCCGAGATTCTGGAGCGGCACAACATCACCTTCATCGGCCCGAAGGCCGAGCATATCCGCTCGATGGGCGACAAGATCGAGGCCAAGCGCACGGCCAAGGCGCTCGGTATCCCCTGCGTGCCGGGCTCGGAGGGCGGCGTCACCGACGACGGCGAGGCGCTGAAGATCGCGGCCGAGATCGGGTTCCCGATCATCATCAAAGCGGCGTCAGGCGGCGGCGGCAAGGGCATGAAGGTCGTGCGCAGCGAGGACGAGATGTCCGTCGCGCTCTCGACCGCTCGCACCGAGGCCAAGGCCAATTTCGGCGACGACGCGGTCTATATCGAGAAGTACCTCGAGAAGCCGCGCCATATCGAGATCCAGGTGCTGGGCGACGGCAAGGGCCATGCGATCCATCTGGGCGAGCGCGACTGCTCGCTGCAGCGCCGCCACCAGAAGGTCTGGGAGGAAGGCCCCTCGCCGGCCCTCAACGCCGGCGAGCGCGACCGGATCGGCGCGATCTGCGCGGCCGCGATGTCCAAGCTGCAGTACCGCGGCGCTGGGACCATCGAGTTCCTCTACGAGGACGGCGAGTTCTATTTCATCGAAATGAACACGCGCATCCAGGTCGAGCATCCGGTCACCGAGATGATCACCGGGATCGACCTCGTCAACGAGCAGATCCGGATCGCGGCGGGCATGCCGCTCTCGATCCAGCAGAAGGACGTGGTGATCGAGGGCCATGCCATCGAGTGCCGCGTGAATGCCGAGCATCACGCCACGTTCCGGCCTTCGCCGGGCAAGATCGTCTCCTTCCACACGCCGGGCGGTCTCGGCGTCCGTGTCGATTCGGCGGCCTATCAGGGCTACGTCATCCCGCCGCATTACGACTCGCTGGTCGGCAAACTGATCGTGCATGGCCGCAACCGGGCCGAATGCCTGATGCGGCTGCGCCGTTCGCTGGACGAGTTCGTCGTCGACGGCGTCGACACGACCCTGCCGCTGTTCCGCACGCTGGTGCGCAACCCCGACATCCTGAACGGCGAGTACAACATCCACTGGCTTGAGAAATTCCTCGCTGCCGGCGGCATGGACGAGGGCGTCTGACGCCCTGGAAGCCGGGTCGGGCTCGCCCCCGACCCTTTCGCGACACGCGCGCATGGTCCCAGCTCAGATGGTCGGGGCAGCCCCGACCATGACGGGCTTGATCTTCGTTTGACTCCGCGCCGCCTCCGCGCTCCCCTGCCCCGATGAAGGCCCGCTCCATTCCCGTGCGCACGCCCGAGATCACGCCGGAGATCATGCTGCGCGCCTATGCGGCCGGCATCTTCCCGATGGCGGAGACGGCTGATGATCCGAACCTGTTCTGGGTCGAGCCGGAATTGCGCGGGGTCATTCCGCTCGACAGCTTCCACCTGTCGTCGCGGCTGGCGCGGACGGTGCGATCGGAGCGTTTCGAGATCCGGGTCGACGGCGATTTCGACGCCGTGATCGCCGCCTGCGCCGAGGCGAGGCCGGACCGGCCGGACACCTGGATCAACCGGCGCATCCGCGACATCTTCGGGGTGCTCTACCGGATCGGGCATGTCCACACAGTGGAGTGCTGGCGCGATGGTCGGCTCGTCGGCGGGCTCTACGGCCTCGCGCTGGGCGGCGCCTTTTTCGGGGAAAGCATGTTCCATCGCGAGACCGATGCGTCCAAGGTCGCGCTGGTGCATCTCGTCGCGCGGCTGCGGCTCGGCGGCTATCGCCTGCTCGACGCCCAGTTCCAGACGGCGCATCTCGCCCAGTTCGGTACGCAGGAGGTGCCTCGGGCGGCCTATCGGCTGCTGCTCGAGCGGGCGCTGGCGGCCCCGGGGGACGCTGCGGTCTGGTCGCCCGCCTACATTGTGAGAGGTGAGCAGGCTGTCGCCAGCCTGTCGCCAGTCTGACCTAGCATCAGTTGCTGCCGGAAGGGTCGCGGCCGGGCACGGGATTGGTCGGGAAGAAGCGCTGGCTCGGTGCCTGGCGGGGCGCCACCGGCACGCCCTGCGGCGGTGCGACGTCGATGCGCTGACCCGGCGCGGGCGGTGGCGGCAGGCCGGGCTGCTGGTTGACGTCGCGCGCGGGGTTGCGCGGCCGGCGCGGCTCGTCGGGAACGGGCGCCTCCGGCTCCTTGGGATCGACCACGAGCTCGGTGCCGCCTTTGCAGTCGGTCAGCCAGACGTCGTAGATCGCGTGCTCGACGCCGTGCAGGCCCGGGCTTGCGGCATACATCCAGCCCGTGAAGATGCGCCGGTACTCGTTGTTGAAGGTGACTTCGTCGACCTCGGTGAAGCTGGTCGTCTGCGGGGCTTCGGTCGGGGGGCGCGTCCAGCAGATACGCGGCGTCAGCTGCAGCGCGCCGAACTGCACGGTCTCATCGACGGCGACCTCGAAGGAAATGATGCGGCCGGTGATCTTGTCGAGCCCGGCGAAGACGGCGGTCGGGTTGCGGATGCGGTCGGCCGCGGCCGGGCCGGTCAGGGCGAGCGACAGCAGCGCGGTCGAAACCAGGCCAGCCAGGGCCGGAAGGCGGGAGGACGACGGCATGGCGGTTTGGCGAATCTCCGCGGCGGCGCGGGCGGGCCGCGTCGGGGCGCAGTAACACGCCGATCGCAGCGGAAAAAGGGCGGGCGGCCGGGCCGTCTCGCGCGTCAGCGCCCCGGGGTCCAGGGCTCGTAGTCGCCGGTCGCGGCCGGGCGCTCGCCTTCGCCGAGGATCGAGCCCTTGGGACGATAGGCCAGCGCGGTGCCGGTCCAGTTCTGCTGGTGCGGCTGCTGCCACTCGCGCGGCTCGTAGCGCTCCTCGGACGGGGCGACGTCGACCGTGTGCTGCAGCCAGCCCTTCCAGCCCGGAGGAACCTTCGAGGCCTCGGCCTCGCCGCTATAGACCACCCAGCGGCGCTGATAGCCCAGCGCCTTGTCCTTCACGCCGCCCTTGGTGCGGTAATAGACATTGCCGAACTCGTCCTCGCCGACGCGCTCGCCGAAGCGCCAAGTGTGGAAGCGCGTGCCGATGGTCTGGCCGTTCCACCAGGTGAAAATCTGCAGCAAGGTCTGCTTCATAGCTGTCATCCGCGTCGGGCGAGCTCGCGCGACTTATGGCGCCGCCATGCCACGCTGTCCAGTCAGAAGCCCCCTGCCGACCTGTCGGCCTCCGAAGGAGCCAGCCTCATTCCTCGCAAGGGTTCATGGTGAAGATGCGGGTAATCGACCGACCCTCCCCGGCGCGGGGTGCGCGCAGCCCGGGCACTCCATCTTGGTGGATCAACGGATCGACCGGTACCAGACGCTCACCAGAGCGTGTCAGAGCCAGCGAGATCGTTCGGTTGACAAACTCGGCAGCCAGCCATGCGTTTCCGTCGAATAGAGCCGTTCTGATTGCGCTTTCATCGGTTGCACGCATCTGCACTCGCACGAATCCGGTCCCGACTGTCACCGCGACAAAATCGAGTACCTTGATGAGGCGTCCGTCCTGGCGAACCTGCACACCCGTCCTGTCGAAGCGGATCGCGGAGCGCGTACAGGATCGCGCCGTGTGTTCCGGACGCCACCACCCGGCAAGCTCTGGTGATGGCGGCTGGCCATCGGGTGAACAAGCGCCGATGGAGGCGCAGAGAGCCAATAGAACAGGTCTGCGGAAGGCACCCTTCACGCGTCTCTGCCGCGCCTTGCCGGGTGGCATGGTGCCTGCCATGCCGCGTTATCCTGAGCAGCGCTGAAGCTTGAGAAGCGTGGTGGCGAGTTCTTCCTCTTTGCTCAGACTGACGACTTGTCCGGTGCCGAGATCACGGACTCTCACGTTAGACGGCGCTATCCGCCCATTCTTAGCGGTCAACGTCACACGAATTTCTTTCTTGGGAGCCGACGCGCTCGGCGCTTGACGCCCCCACGCTGCAGGGTGTGCCCCATCAGGTGACGGCTCAAGCTGCATCGTCAAATGCGCTACAGGCCCGGAAACGTCGGCCTTTTGAATCGAAAAAAGAGTGAGCGCGATAGGAAGCTCGCCGCCGCTGACAGTGATTCTATGAGTCGACAGCTCGATCTTGCCGCCTTTCTGGCAGCTGTCCCAAATGGTGACCCACGTCCCCGCATAGTCGGGGGACAAAGGCTCCCCCGGGAGACAACCCGAGAGAACCAGGGGCAATGCGACATAGACAATCCGAAACATCCGGGCACCCAAAGGCTGATAGGCTCGCTATCATGGCAGGCACTCGCTAAACTAGTATTGGTGCCAGAGCGTATATTGGACCGATCATCGAAACCAAATCGGCACGATTCGGTCCCGTTTCGAAGACGTCCCTGTACCGCCTCCGGTCGATCCAACTCCGCATGGTTTCAAGCACTTGATCGCTGCTGTGCAGACGGCGCCTTCGGCCTGGGTCGAAAGCTGCGCCCGGCAACCATTGGTTAATCACGATCGGTGGCATTTGACGGATTTATTCGGCTGGAGATTGTGGCAATCTCGCAGCACTGACGAAATCCCCTCGCGATTCCTTGGGCTTAGCGGACGCCTTGAAACTTATCCCCACAACCCACATCCGCCCACCACATGTCGTGCCCACAGGGATTGCGCGGCACTAATCCTTGACGGAACGGTCCATCCGGGACTAGGTTTTGACAGTCGCGTGACGGCCGGCGGAGACGCCTTTCGATACCCGCGCCATGAGTTTCCAGAGGGGTCGAGGCGGTTTTCGCGGCACACCGGCGACGGTGGCGCCGAGGGCGCGCGCGGCCTGTCTGGCCGCAACCGGACGAGCGAGGCGGGACACAACGCCACGACGTCCACGGGGCATCAAAACCGAGTTGGGCTGACATCAGGAGCCGGTGATCAACCGGCCGCGCGAGGCGTGACCCGCCCGCGGCAAGCATCAGGGAATGACGGATCATGCGCATCGAGCGCCGCTACACCTCCGCCGGACAGTCGCCTTACGCCGCCATTCCGTTCCGATCCGCCGTCAGCGAGATCCGCAACCCCGACGGCTCGATCGTGTTCCGTCTCGAAGGCATCGAGGTGCCCGAGGCCTGGTCGCAGGTCGCCAGCGACGTGCTCGCGCAGAAGTATTTCCGCAAGGCCGGCGTGCCGGCGCGGCTGAAGAAGGTCGAGGAGAACGACGTCCCCTCCTTCCTCTGGCGCTCGGTCGCCGACGAGGCGGCGCTGGCCGCCCTGCCCGAAGGCGAGCGCAACGGCTCGGAGATCTCCTCCAAGCAGGTGTTCGACCGGCTCGCCGGCTGCTGGACCTATTGGGGCTGGAAGGGCGGCTATTTTACCTCGGAGGAGGATGCCGCCGCCTTCCATGACGAGTTGCGCTTCATGCTCGCGACGCAGCGCGTCGCGCCGAACTCGCCGCAATGGTTCAACACCGGCCTGCACTGGGCCTATGGCATCGACGGGCCGAGCCAGGGCCATTTCTACGTCGACTACAAGACCGGCAAGCTGACCAAGTCGAAGTCGAGCTACGAGCATCCCCAGCCGCATGCCTGCTTTATCCAGGGCGTGCAGGACGACCTCGTCAACGAGGGCGGCATCATGGACCTCTGGGTCCGTGAGGCGCGTCTGTTCAAATACGGCTCGGGCACCGGCTCGAACTTCTCGATGCTGCGCGGCGAAGGCGAGAAGCTCGCCGGCGGCGGCCGCTCCTCGGGCCTGATGTCCTTCCTCAAGATCGGCGACCGCGCGGCGGGTGCGATCAAGTCGGGCGGCACGACGCGCCGCGCCGCCAAGATGGTCGTGGTCGATGTCGACCATCCCGACATCGAGACCTATATCGACTGGAAGGTGAAGGAGGAGCAGAAGGTCGCCGCCCTCGTCACCGGCTCCAAGACCGTCCAGAAGCACATGAAGGCCGTGCTCAAGGCCTGCGTGAACTGCGAGGGCGAAGGCGATTCCTGCTTCGACGCCGAGAAGAACCCCGCGCTGAAGCGCGAGATCAAGCTCGCCCGCAAGGCGCTGGTGCCGGACAACTACATCAAGCGCGTCATCCAGTTCGCCAAGCAGGGCTACAAGGACATCCAGTTCGATATCTACGACACGGACTGGGATTCGGAGGCCTATCTCACCGTCTCCGGCCAGAACTCGAACAACTCGGTCTCGCTGACCGACGACTTCCTGCGCGCGGTCGAGAACGACGGCGACTGGAACCTGACGGGGCGCACCACCGGCAAGGTGACCAAGACGCTCAAGGCCCGCGATCTGTGGGAGAAGATCGGCTACGCCGCCTGGGCCAGCGCCGATCCCGGCCTGCACTTCAACACGACGATGAACGACTGGCACACCTGCAAGGCATCGGGCCGCATCCGCGCGTCCAATCCCTGCTCGGAGTACATGTTCCTCGACGACACCGCCTGCAATCTCGCCTCGGCCAATCTGCTGCAGTTCTACGATCGGCAGAGCAAGGAGTTCGACGTCGCGGCCTATGAGCATCTCTGCCGGCTCTGGACCGTCGTGCTCGAGATCTCGGTGACGATGGCGCAGTTCCCGTCGAAGGAGATCGCGGAGCTCTCCTACGAGTACCGCACGCTCGGCCTCGGCTACGCCAATATCGGCGGCCTGCTGATGACCATGGGCCTCGGCTACGACAGCGACGAGGGCCGTGCGCTGGCCGGCGCGCTGACCGCGATCATGACCGGCGTCTCCTATGCGACCTCGGCTGAGATGGCGCGCGAGCTCGGTCCCTTCCCGGGCTACAAGAAGAACGCCCAGCACATGCTGCGCGTCATCCGCAACCACCGCACCGCGGCCCACGGCATGGCGAGCGGCTATGAGGGCCTCGAGGTCACGCCGGTTCCGCTCGACCACGGCACGCTGGCCCGCCTCGGCGGCTCCTCGACGCTGATGTCGGAGCGCGCCCGCATCGCCTGGGACAACGCCCTGGCGCTCGGCGAGAAGCATGGCTACCGCAACGCCCAGGCGACCGTGATCGCGCCGACCGGCACGATCGGCCTCGTGATGGACTGCGACACCACCGGCATCGAGCCCGATTTCGCCCTGGTGAAGTTCAAGAAGCTGGCCGGCGGCGGCTATTTCAAGATCATCAACGCGGCGGCGCCCGATGCGCTGCGGGCGCTGGGCTATCGCGAGAGCGAGATCGCCGAGATCGAGGCCTATGCGGTCGGCCATGGCTCGCTGGCGCAGGCGCCGGGCGTGAACCACGGCTCGCTGCGGGCCAAGGGCTTCACCCAGGACAAGATCGACGCGATCGAGAAGGACCTGAAGGCCGCCTTCGACATCAAGTTCGTCTTCAACAAGTGGACGCTGGGCGAGGATTTCCTCACCGGCACGCTCAAGGTCCCGGCCGAGAAGCTCAATGATCCCGCTTTCGAGGTGCTGCCGTTTCTTGGGTTCTCCAAGGCCGAGATCGAGGCCGCCAATGTCCATGTCTGCGGGGCGATGACGCTGGAAGGCGCGCCGCATCTCAAGACCGAGCATTACAACGTCTTCGATTGCGCCAACCCCTGCGGGCGCATCGGCAAGCGCTATCTTTCGGTCGAGAGCCATATCCGCATGATGGCGGCCGCCCAGCCCTTCATCTCGGGTGCGATCTCCAAGACGATCAACATGCCCAACGACGCCACCGTCGAGGACTGCAAGAGCGCCTACATGCTGTCCTGGAAGCTGGCGCTGAAGGCCAACGCCCTCTACCGCGACGGCTCCAAGCTCTCGCAGCCGCTGAACTCGGCGCTGATCAGCGACGAGGAGGACGAGGACGACGCGGTCGAGGCGCATTACCAGCAGCCGATGACGGCCCGCGCCACCCAGGTCGCGGAGAAGATCGTCGAGCGCATCGTCGAGAAGGTGGTGCGCGAGCGTGAGAAGATGCCCGCCCGCCGCACCGGCTACATCCAGAAGGCGGTCGTCGGCGGCCACAAGGTCTATGTCCACACCGGCGAATATGCCGATGGGCGCCTCGGCGAGATCTTCATCGACATGCACAAGGAAGGCGCCGCCTTCCGCGCGATGATGAACAACTTCGCCATCGCGGTCTCGCTCGGCCTGCAATACGGCGTGCCGCTGGAGGAGTATGTCGAGGCCTTCACCTTCACGCGCTTCGAGCCGTCGGGCTTCGTGCAGGGCAACCAGTCGATCAAGAACGCGACCTCGATCCTCGACTACGTCTTCCGCGAGCTGGCGATCTCCTATCTCGGCCGGCACGACCTCGCCCATATCGACCCCAGCGAGATCGGTCATGACGTGATCGGCGGCGGCGTCGGCCAGGACAAGGCACCGCAGACGACGACGCCGATCACCTCGAGCCCCCTCGCCTCCACCGGCTTCCGCCGTGGCAAGCCGATCAACTTCCACAGCATCCCGGGCGGCGCCGGTCTCGCGACCGGAACCGACACGGTGGCGCGGAGCGGCTCGAACGTCACGGCCTTCGCCACGGCGGGCGCGACCGCGCTGAAGGAGGAGCCGGAGAGCTTCGGCGAGGCCGAGATGGCCAAGCTCGGCTTCTCCGCACCGGCCGCTCAGCCCTCGGCGTCAGAGCGCCGGGCCGAGGCGATCATGAAGGGCTATGTCGGCGACAGCTGCGGCGAATGTGGCAACTTCACGCTGGTCCGCAACGGAACCTGCCTGAAGTGCAACACGTGTGGCTCGACGACCGGATGCTCCTGAGGCTCACGGGCCTCTTCTTGTTGATGCGGAACCCCTAATGGATTGTCAGCGCGCAACTGATGACTTCGTTGATATCGCGTAGGAAACAACAAGTTAGCGAGTTTCCCTGCGCTGATATCGACCAGTTCGGTCTGTCTCTGATGCCTAGTCGAGGCGATCGGACTGGACCGCAAAAGGTAGCGGCCGAGATCTGGCGGCGAGGCACTCAGACGCCTCGCCGCGAGTTGTGCTCTTGAGGGCCGGGCTTTGGATTTCAGAGTATGATCCGTGCTGGTCGACGAGGAGTGCGTGAGGCGGAGTGTCGTCCTGCCAGGCGCATTGCCACAATGGTATGATCCGCATGGCAAGCAAGCCTTGGTTTCTATGCCGAGCCTGCCAACGCAGCGCCACAAGCCGACCTTGGCAACCTGCCGAAAGCGGGCGCTAGCCGTTCTGTAGTGAAATGTCGGCTCCTGAGGCGCTTGACGCCGCCTCACACAAGCACGATCGCCTACACACGCGCTGAGTTGAGGCGCGGCGTCCGGTTCGTGACCATGCCGGATGACCTCGGGTTCGCTTTAGACTAGTGGCCCGGCGAAGCAGATCGCCAGCGTCGCTCGACGCAACATCACCGAGCCCCTCCGTCGACGCCGGCCGCGCAATCCCGAGTGAGCTTTGCCCATAGGAGGGGCTTCGCTGCTGATCGCGAGGCGGATGAATAGCTACTCTTTATGCTCGGCGGCGAACACTACGGCCGGCTTGATGTTAAAGTGCCGCACATACGCGTCGCCGAGCGCTCGATTGCTCGCCGAACCCGAATCTCGGATCAGGCCGCTAAGGAAGGACTTGGCGTTCTTCTGCCCCTTGAGGGCCTTCACTGCGCAGATCGTCATCTCGACGATGTCGGAAGCGCGCAGGGGCACCGTCGGAAAATGCTCGGAAACGAGAGCGGCCTTGGGCATCGGATCGCGGTCGCCGAAATTGCGGCAGGGTTGGCAATGGAAGAAGTTGTGATCCTCTCCCACCTCCGGCGCATCGAACCTGAACGCGACGAAACTTCGGTCCTGTTCCACCTTCGACCAGTGGCCGAGGAATAACCTGAACTCGTACGGCGTCTGCTCAAAGTCCCACCTGAGCCAGATGCCGGTTATTGGATCGAGCGTATGCTTGGGCGAGCTGACGTATAGAAACTTCCTATCCGGAAGCTTGCCCGATGCCTTCCGCTTGATCTTGATCAGGTCGTGCTCCTCCACGACGGCGAAACCCGCCGCGGCCCGGTTCTGGAGCAACTGCCTGTCGGCCCGGAGTTCGTTGCGGTAGGCCTCACGTGCCTCGGTGAAGAGGCCCGTTAGGATCAGGTGCACCGCATCGAAGTGCAGCTTCTGCTCGTTGGACATGGGCATTGGCGTCAGCCGAACTGGAGGCGCCGCTTCGGGCCGTAAGACACGAGGTGCTCCAGATTCTCGATCGCGCGGCGGTCGCCGAAATTGTGGAAATCGGCTCGGAAGCGAACGAGGCGGTTGGCGGCGACGAACCTGGAGGTGTCCTCCGCGAGATAGAAGCGCTCAGCTCCCTTCTCGATGAATTCGTCCTGGAGGGTGTCGAACGTCTCGTCGCCGATCATGCGATGCCAGTCGAAGACGTCTCGACCGATGACCTCGCTCGCGACGGCGTTGTGGTACTTTTCGAGTAGCTCCCAACGCAGCAGGCGCTGGGGATCGGCCGCTGCGGCGACCCAATGCACGGCGTCGCCCATCGCCCGCTCGTCGGCGATGATGAAAGGCATCCTATCGATCAGATGAGACGTGTCGATAAGCACGTTCATCGGACGCAGCACCGCACGCTCCATCCACTTGATGAGCCGAAAGGCCGCGAACCGGAACAGGTAGTGCGGGGAGTGACGTTCGAGATTGGCCAAGGCCTTTTCGTCGAACTTCTCCTTCAGGAAGTCCTCTACGGTCAGTGCCGTGAGATCCTCGACCGTCTCGGCGTTCTGACTGAGAAAGCCGAAAGCGGTGTCGGATATCTCTCCCAAGGCTTCGGCCGTGAGACCGAGAAGAGGCATGATGTGCGCAGCCATCGTACCGTCGCGGAAATTGGCGGCGAGCCTCTTCGCCGCCGCCAGCAAAGTCGGCACCGGGGTCCAGGTTGTCGGATCGAATGTCCCCTCCTGGGGTTGCAGTTCTTCCCACAGGGCTCGTTCACCCACCCGATCGGCGGAGATATTCAGATCGGCGTGGCTTTCGAGATGCCCTCGCATGCCAAGATCAAAATCGGCCACCTTGAACTGGTTCATGACCACGACGACGCCGCAGTCCGAGTAGCCCCGAGCCAATCGCGCGACGCCCTCGCCGGTGGTACGGCTGCCGTCGTGGTCCAGGTGCAACAGGTCGAAGTCGATGACCAGGACGTCGACTTGGTCGAACTCGGTGCTCCCCGCGGGAGGATCCTGGTCGAGTTCGGCGGCGGCCTTCCGCTTGAGCAACTTCGACACCTCCGCGATCGCGTTGTCCATGCGCTTCACGTCGGCGCCGGGAACCACGGCGCGGATTTTCTCGACGCAGATCGCCGACAGGTCCTCGGAGTCGTCGCAAACCCTGATCTTCATCCTATTGCTCCGCTCGCCAACTCAACTCGAAGGTCGTGCTCCACTCCCTCCCCTCCGGCGGCACGAAGGCGACTTCGCAATTCCGGTTCGACGCGATCATCTCGACGATCGTAAGACCGAGGCCGGTCCCGCCCATGCCGAGTTCGCGGCGCTCGTCCGAGATCGACGATCGGCGAACGAAGGGCTTGAACATCTCGTCGGCGCCCTCGCCGATACCTACGCCGTTATCGGATACGCAAACGAAGCCATGTCGATTTCGAATGCCGGAGGAAATCCGTATCCGAGGCGCTTCCTCGTCCAGCGTCGCGTTGGCCGCGTTCAGCAGCACGTTTTGGAAGATCGCATTCCACTCAGCGAAGGCAGCCGGGGGAAACTGCAAGCCCCGTCGCATGGCGAACTCGACGACGACCTTGCCCAACAGCGGCTTCAGGTTGGAGACCGCGGAGCGAGCCACGGCCTCGCATTCCATCGGCTCAATGCTGTCTCGGTCGTCGGCCTCAATGAGCGGCAGGAACAGATTCCTCGTCGCCTCGAAGCGGTTCAACCAAGCCACCAGGGCGTCCGACGTCTCCTTCAGTTCCGGGATGGAATGTGCATTCGCGATCGCCGCCAGCTTTTGGAGTTTCGCTCGCGCATCTCGGACGTCCTTGCGCGTCTCGTGCTCAATGGCCAACGCCGCCATGCCGGCGGAAGCGAGGGGGCCGAGGAACGCGCGCGACGCCTCGTCGCTTTCCCGAACCCGTTCAAGGCTATCCTCGACGTCGTCGAGTTCGGAGCCAATGACCTCGATCGTCTCGTCTTCAGGGTGCGCCGCGATCGCGTCATCGACTAAACGGCGCAAACGACGCAGCTTGGATTCCGGGCGCTCCGACGGCCGGACGACGTCGATCGCCTCCGCCGTGAGTCGCCGCTTCAAGGCGGCGTAGTAATCCAAGGATTGGCGGACGCTCCGTTGAAGCGTCTCGAACGCGTTGTTGGCGACGAGCCGATCCCGCGAGACCTGGATTTTCAGGTAATTGCCGGAACTCTTGCGATCGCCGGCCGCGAGGCGTCCCTCGCGTGATGTGTTCACGTTGACGACGCCGAATATCCGCCCTTGGGTCGGCAGATCGTTCAGCGCTCGCGTGACGTGGAGATGATCGGGAAGTAGCTTTGACCGGTTCTTACGGTGCGAGTGGTCGTACTCAAGACCCAGCCAGTCGTTCTCTGCGCCGTAATAGGGAAGACGAAACCCCTTGTCGTAGACTGTGACGCCGCCGTACTTCTCGAAGTAATGACGCATGTCCTGTACGGAGACGCCTCCGGCCTGTCTCCCCGCCAGATTGAACACGCGGATTTCCCAATTGGCCTCTCGGAGCTCGCCGGTGACGGGAAAGATCTCGGAGTACGTATCGCCGCCGTCGAACTCGACCGTGACGTGCGACGATACAGAAGCGCCGTCTCGCTCGATACGGCCGCGGATCACCGCTTGGTAGTTGTCCAATGCCTGCGTGAGTTGCTGTTCGAACGCCTCGTCGATGCCGGGCAGGTCGGTCTTGAACTGAACGTGGAAATCGTTCGCGTCACCCCTACGGCGCCGATTGACGCCAAAAAGGTAAAACGGTGAATTCAGCATCCAGATCTGGCGCCCAAGTTCCTTGATCTCGTCTTCGTCCCAAACCTGTTTGAGGCCTTCAAGGATGACGATCGTCCCGTGCTTCGATACCCTCGGATAGATCAATCGATCGGACGGCTCGACCCGGTAGTCCGCCGTCGCTTCGGTCAGGCTGCCCTGCTCAATCGCGCTTTCCCAATTGACGAAGGCGTGCAGACGATTGTCAGAGCCGTCGGCCGTGGTGACCAACTGCATCTTCTCGGCGAGGAACTGGGCCGCCAGACGGCCGACTCCCTTCGAGCCCGTGACGCGGCGGCCCAGCTTGCGGCTCCGCTCCGCGCTCTGCTTATGCCGCGTGCCGACGGTCATCCAGTAGCCGAGGAACTCGTTCCGGCTCATGCCATGGCCGTCGTCGGAAACGACGATCCGGTCATCCGTGATCTCGATGACGCAACGGGTCGCGTCGGCGTCGTAGGAGTTCTTGATTAGCTCCGCCAGCGCGATGTACGGCTTGCCGACGAGCCGCTCCCCGAGCTCGCGCAGAAGGGCGGAATCCGCCTTGAACGCGGCGATCTCGTTCTCAGCCGCACTCAGCTCTTCGTCGAACTCGCCGATGGCGGCCTTCGGCTCTTTGGTGGTCGTCGAGCTCATTTCGCGGACCTGAGCCTTCTCACCACCTTCATGCCGAGAACTCGTCGAGGTGAGAACGAACGCGCCGGGCGATCGCGCGTGCCAGCTCGACGGGCACGGCATTACCGATGAGCCGTCCCACCGTCTTGATCTCGATGGAGGCGCCGCCAATTGTTCAGCAGCCGCATTCATATGACCAACGGACTGGAAGACGGGCTGAAGTATCGCTCCGATCTCATGTCGAAAGGCCTCGGCTTGCCGCTCGACATCCTCTCTCCGCGCCTCTTCGTTCAGCGCATGCGTGCCAGCATTGAGGCTGAGTTCCTGCGCGCTGATGACGGCACAGACGCGATCAACGAAAAGCTGAGCCATATTGCGCAACGAAACCAGCATGACCGTGCCATAGATCCCTTGGAAAACGAGGTTTTCAAGGATGTAATCGGTCGGTGAGAGCAGGATATGGACGATACGGGCGCCGAGGATAAGTCCGGAAAAAACGAGCGCGGCTGATGGCATGCTCGCCATCGTGAACATTCCAGCGCAGACAAGCCCCGCGAGTAGCGTCGCCGTCAGCACCTCCATCTGCGGTACGGCGGTCGGATGGAGGACCACGGCTACGCCATGACAGATCGCATTTTAACCGGCTTGCGGATGCTCGTTGTCGAGGACGAGATGATGTTGCTGATGATGATCGAGAGCATGCTGGAGGAGATTGGCTGCCAATCCATCAGCGTTGCTGCGACCGTCAAGCAGGCCCTTCTCCTGATCGAAACCGAGACGTTCGATCTGGCCATGCTGGATCTGAACCTCAATGGCGACAGGAGCTATCCAGTCGCGGACGCCCTCGCCGAACAGGCCGTGCCATTCATGTTTTCGACCGGATACAGCGCAGACGGGATGTTGGAGCCCTATCGCAATTCCCTGATACTGAAGAAGCCGTACAGCTTCGAGGCGCTAGCAGGTGCCTTGGAGAAACTCATCGGTAACGATCGTCGGGTGCCGGAGGCGGTGTAGATAGAGCCCAATGCCAACCGAATGGACTTCGTCCCGCGCAGGAATAGCCGAGTTGGCACCCGCGGCGATGATTGTGGCCCGTAGGCGAGCCCATGCAATTGACCAAGTCCTCCACTAACGTCAGGATCGTGTCTGCCTCTTGAGGGCCGACGATGACCAAGCGGAACGAGGCCGCCGATCCGCTTCAACTTGGCGGTAAAGTCGCGGCGAATGTTGTCTGAGTCGCGCCAGCCGTGTTGAACATCGCCGCCCCCTATGAGGTCATCGTTCGCACAGTTCACCGCGTGGGATCGGCCTTTGAACGGTTGCGTCGCCCGGCCCCGAAACCAGCAGCGTTGAGCACTGCCGCTTGTGATCCGCTGCGCCGATGACTGTCTGCCTTCCCTGCACCATTTCAGACGCGCCTCTCGTCGATGCGGAGGCCTCTTCCTCGCCTCGCAGGTCCGATGACGCCCTCCGCTTAGCGTTCGCTGGAGCTGAGCCCCGGCCATCGGGAGCCGACCATCCGCTGCGCTCGGACGTATCGCATCGACGCCGCGCCATGCCTGACAGGCCGGTCGATCGTCATGCCCTGACCGGCGCTGGCTCGTCATGATCGGTCAGACCTCTCCCGATTCGCCGCGGCAACGGGTACTGGGCCTGGCCGTCGCCGCGGTGCTGAGCGCGGCATGCGCTGCTGCGGCAGTCCTTGCTGCCTGGATGACGATCCAAGTGCTGGCGCAGGATCGGTTGGGCTCCGTGGCCGGGCTGATCTTGACCCGGTTCGAAGCTCTCGACCGGGAAGTCCAGAGCACACTCGACACCTTCAATCGCCAGCCCGAACGGTTCTGCTCGGCCGAAGAACTCGACCACCTGCGCGAGGCTGTCTATCGCACCCGCTACATCAAGGATGTCGGCCGCCTGAAGGAGCGACGCCTGGTCTGCACGGGCAGCCTCCAAATGATCGCGGCGCCACCGCTCGTCCCCGTGCCTCAGGCACGCACAAAGGATGGCCTTGGGGTGTCTCCTGCCGAGCCTGTGCTGGTCGCCCGAGAAAGCCGAGCACCCATCCTCGAGAAGGGTGCGACAAACGTCGTTCTCGATCCGGCTACGTTCATCGACGAACCCCTTATCGGGATGGACTATTCGGCCGGATATCTTTCGGAGACCGGCCGCTATGTCAGGCTCTACGGCCGGGCGATCCTGCCTGTCGAAGACGACACAGTCATGCAAGGACCGTTTGCCCGGGATGGCACGCTCTACTACCGGCTTTGCGCGCGAGACCGCGCATTATGTGTCACCACTGCGCTGCGCAAACCCGATCTGTTCCATCAGCATGCGCTCCTGCTCGGCGTATGCGGTCTTCTTGGCCTCCTGGCCGGCATTGCCGGAAGTGCACTGACGCTGGTGATGTGGGCACGTCGAAACTCGATCGATGCAAGGCTCCGGGATGCGGTGTCGCGGCGCGCCTTGATGCTCGAGTATCAGCCGATCGTCGCCTTGGCCGATGGGCGTATCGTCGGCGCCGAAGCGCTGATCCGGTGGCGCGACCAGACGGGCCGTGCGATCCCCCCCGCCGTGTTCATTCCCGTCGCCGAACGGATCGGGGAAATCCGCGCGATCACGGATTTCGTCATCGCCCAGGCGTTCGCCGACTTTGCATCCTGCTTGAAGGACAAAAGCCTGCTCGGCATCAGCCTCAACATCTCGGTTCAGGATCTCGCCGATGATGCGTTCTTCGAGACGCTCGCAAAGGAGATCGAACGCTGGAGCCTCGACACCAAGCAGATATCACTCGAGCTGACCGAGCATTCTACGGAAGCGCGCGACGTCGTCACCGACGGTATCCGACGGCTCCGTCGCAGGGGGCACCGGATCCACATTGACGACTTCGGAACCGGATACTCCAGTCTGAGCTATCTCAACGAGTTGCAGGTCGACGCCCTCAAGATCGATCGCAGCTTCACGCAGACGGTAGGGGGCGATACGACACGGATCACTGTCGTTCCTCAGATCCTGGACATCGCGCGCACTCTGGGGCTCGAAGTCATCGTTGAAGGTGTCGAGGAGGTCGAGCAGGCCGACTGGTTCCGTGGTTCGGGAGCCGGCTACGCCCAAGGCTGGATGTTCGGCAGACCGATCAGTGCGGCCGCCTTCAAGGAACGCCTCGCAGCTCAAGCCTTAGCCAGGCCGGCAAGCGCATGACGGGAGCCGGCGCCATGAACGCGTTCTGATCTGAGGCGACAGCGCGAAGGAGAATTCAGCGCTGCCTGCCCTCGCTGGATGATATCTTGGCGTCGAATCGATGAGCTCGGCAGGAACATGCGACCTTGAACAGCATCCCCAGCGGTCGCTTTGTCGTGCTCGATTTCGAGACGACGGGGCTCAGCCCCGCGATGGGCGCGCGGGTGATTGAGGTGTCAGCCCGCGAAGTGGTGGATGGCCGCGCGGGCCATGAACTGCTGACCTTCGTCGATCCAGGCATCCGCGTCCCGGCAGAGATCACCCAGATCACCGGCATCACGACCGCCATGCTCAACGGTGCACCGACATCGGCGGTCGCGATGCGTCAGCTGTCATCGTTCATCGGGTCATCGCCGATCGTCTGTCACAACGCAGGCTTCGATCGGCGGTTTTACGAACACGAGGCGAGCGAGTTTCTCCAGGGGCAGCCTGTTCGCGCCTTATGCACCCTGCTCCTGGCTCGCCGCATGTTTCCGGGCCGGAGAAGCTATCGACTGGGTGGTCTGATATCCGAGATGGGCATTGCGTCACCGGGTCGCCTTCACAGGGCGAGCGCCGATACGTTTGTCACGGTCCATCTGTTCGATCGCATCTGCGCCGACGCACGCTCCCGCTGTCGCGCCGAGCACTTCGACCATGACGTGCTGCACCGCCTGCAGCGGATCCGGATAGCGGATGCACATGACTGGCTGGCGACATTGGGCAGCCCTGCCCCGCGATCCCCGGCAGCCGGCTCTCGCATCCCGTCACGAGCTTTCCCTGCGAATTGAAGACCTGAGGCGTGCAAGAGACTGAGAGTGACGGCTCAGGCGCCATGGAGATCGGATGGCTGAAGGTCCGTTTGCGGTAGCAAGCCGATGACCGCATGTGGCGCCGCGTCGCCGCAGACTTCGGCCGAAAGCGCCTTCCGGTCTTATGAAAGAGCTGATCTCTTTGTCGACGAGCCCTGCAGCGAGCCAGCGCCCGTCGTGTCGATGATGAGTTGCACCGTCTCGTCCGTGCGGTCCCACATCGGGAAGTGGCCGCACTGGGAGAACCAGTGCAGCGTGGCGGATGGGAAGGCCGCTTGAGCGCGAGCGGCCTGTCGCGGCAGGCACAGCCGGTCCTGGCGGCCCCAGCCGATGACGAGAGGACGGGTGGGATCGGCCGCGGGACCTGTTTGCTCGGGGCCTGTCGCAAGATCGCGCACGAGAGCATCGAAGGTTTTCGTACTGGCGAAATCTTGCAGTTCAGCCGCAACGACCTCCCCGTCGAGGCGCCATGGTCTTGCCGAGAGCTGCGCCAGAAGCGCGCTGCGCATCACGGCCGACCGCGATAGCCAAGGCAGTGCCGGACGCAGTCCTCGGAGAAGACGGATCGACGCCGCGAGCGTCGTTTGGAAGTAGGTGCGCTCCCAGCCTCGCCAGAAACCGCCAGGGTCCAGAGCGACAGTCGCTCCGACCTTGCCGCGGCGCGCCATCTCCAGGACGATCCGCGCTCCAAGCGAACTGCCGACGATGTCGATGCCGTCCAGCCCCTGCTCGCGGATGAATTGCTCCACGCTGTCGGCAAGGCCAGCGAAGCTGCCGCTGTCAGCCGCCGCCGGCGTTTGGCCATGCCCGGGCAGATCGATCGCGGTTACCTCGCGCACCTTCGACAGCGCGGGGAGGATCGTTCTCCAGGACCGCCATGTTCCACCCAGGCCATGGACCAGAAGGAGGCGGGGGCCTTCGCCATGACGAACGAAGTGCAAGGTCACCGGCATGTCCTTCTGGCTGGGCGCAACCGCGGAGCAGCCGTCAGACTGAACAGCGTTCATCCGAGGCAACGCATTCGTCAGCGATTGGGTCCGACCTGTCCTGACGGCACGATGGCCGGGGCGACCGCCGCGGGTCAGCTTGTGGCGCGATGTCGAAACGGCTCGATCAGACAGGTCGAGGCCGGGCGTCCCATCGAGCCGCCTTTGCAAGGTCACAAAATGACCACGCCGACCGGCTCCGCTCTGCTGCCTGACTCAGCGACGGGACGGATATGTCATGGAGCCTGATCTGACAGACATCATCGCGCGATCGAATGCCGAAGAGGTCGAGCGCGCCAAGGACGCCGCAGCCCAGCCCTCCACCATCGAAACGATCGGCGACACCGCCACCCAGCTCGATAGTCTGGGCCAGATCGTTGAACTCGGGGGCGTCGTGATGAGTGGCCTTCGTGTCACTGGCGAGTGTATCGCAGCCGTCTGCGACGCGATTCCGAACCTTGATTAGCGCCATTCTCGCGCGTCTCGGAGCCCTGGCTTGAGAGCGTTTCTCGCCGGTCTCTGGGCGATGAAGGCTTCGCTATTCGGTTTCGTCGCAGCCTTCGCGCTGAGTTTCTTGAGCCTGGGCTATATCAGCCTCGCTCTGTACGGCGTGGTCTCGCCGGTGCTCACCCAGGTCTATCCCCCACTGTCGACGTGGCGAGGCCCCTGGGTGTGGCCAGTTCTGGTCGGCGTTGCGATCCTCTGGTCCTTCAGTTTTCTGATCGCCGGCGTCGTCGATCTGCGGCTTCGTGCGGCTCGCGCATCGAACAGAACGCGCTGGCTGGCCTATCTCGCCATCTTGTGGCTGGGCGCGCTCGCGTCATGGCTCGTGGTGCTCAGCCTCAACTGGCCGGAATAAGCACCCAGAACGCTCGCCGGATCCTCCCTTCGTGGCAACGGGAGATATCGACGCAAGATCGAGTTCCAGTCGTTCTCACCAGCTTGATGTGGCTCGCGCTCGTACCGCCCGAGTTATCGGTCGTTGGGCGCGGGCGCGACGGGACCGAGACATGCCGAGACGTGTCGGTCTTTGCTTGTGGCGACCACCGCTCCGGTTCGCGCCCGGCTGTTTGACCGTCGCGCGACGCGCGCCGCCAACACGCCGCCCGTCGATCAGGGCGTCGCGATCAACCGGTCTCGCAACTGGAGCAGGTCGTAGCAAACCGCCTCTAGATCGCGGACGGCAAAACCGCTCTCGAGCGCCGGATGCTGGGCAACGAGACGGTCGCGCAGGATCCCGGTAAAGCGCACCCGGCCGTCCTGGCCAATGATCATGCCGCTTTGCGTCTCGAACGACGCGTTCCACGCGATGGCCTCGGCCTCGCTGAGCCCAGGGGGCAAATCGAGCGCAAGCCGGCCCTGCGAAAGCCGCACCGGGTACCCGCCGGGCAGGCCATTGGGCCCCGGAACATGGCCCGACCAGTCCCGGCCGCCCGCCATGGCGAGCAGCATCGGCACGCCGCTCGCGCCGGATATCTCGATGACCGGCTCGGGCGTCAGCTGGATATCGCCGAAACGGGTGAAGACATCGTCGACCTCGGTCCCGTCGATCCAGACGCGTGGTGCCCGGCCGGATCGCAGCTCCGGCGGCTGACGCCAGGCGGCCAGATTCTGGTAATGCGCGAGCACCTTGATGGCGGCGCCGCGCGGCACGCTGGCCGAGCCGGCGAAGACATTCGACAGGATCGCGACATTGCCCATGCCGCAGGCGACCTGATGTCCCTGCGCCGAGATCAGACCGTTGACGACATCGGGAAAGCTGCAGTTGATCAGTGTCACAGGCTGGCTGCGCCGCGCGATCGCGGCTGCGACGCGGGAGCTGATCAACGCCTGGAAGACCGCGGTGGCACTGAGGCCCCCCTCCGCCACCAGCCGGGTCCAGGCGTTTCCCGTCTGGGCGATGATCTGCGAGGTCTGGATCGACGCCGCCTGCACGAGGATGCGCGGGTTCGTCGCTGCCAGCAGCAGGTCGGACGCGTCCGGTGCCAGCAGATCCACCGCATGGGCGGTGAACCGCGCCTGGCTGCCGAACATCGCGGCCCGTGCATTTGCGGCCGTCCGCAGCCAGTTCAGCCGGCTGCGGTTGCGCCCGGCGATGACGACCTCGACCGGCTCGGCCGCCACCGCGGCGATGTCGAAGGCGATGCGCGCGGCGAAGGAGCCGGTGCCCGCAATCAGGATGTCGCAGGTGCTCATGTCAGCGGACCATCACCGGCGCGGCGCGGTCCCAGGCGTCGTCGAGCCGGGGCGAGAGCTTGTGCTTCATGATGCGCTGGCTCGCCGTGCGCTCGAACTCGTCGACGAAGGCGATGTAGCGCGGGTTCTGGTAGGGCGCGAGGCGGGCCGCCAGCCAGTCCGAGAGCGCGGCCTCGTCGATCGCGGCGCCCGCGCGCGGCTTGACGAAGAGCTTGATGTCCTGCTCGCCGACATCCGACGCGACGCCGATCATCGCGCAGTCCTCGATGTCCTCGTGCTCGGCCGCGACATGCTCGACCTCCCAGGCCGAGACGTTCTCGCCCCTGCAGCGCACGCTGTCGGTCATGCGGCCATGGAAGAAGAGGTTGCCCTCGGCGTCCCATGAACCGAGATCGCCGGTGTGGAGCGCGCCGGCGCGGAGCGCCTTGGCGGTCGCCTCGGGATTGTCGAGATAGCCCGGGAAGATCGCGCCGGGGATATCGGTCTCGACGACGATCTCGCCGCGTTCGCCGACCGCGACCGGCGTGCCGTCCGCCCGCAGCAGCCTGACCGTGAACCAGGGCATGGGCTTGCCCACGGAGCCCACGACGCCGTTGTCGTTGCAGGTGGTGATGCTGGAGGCCTCCGTCATGCCGTAGCATTCGCGGATCTCGATGCCGAAGCGGTCGCGGAACAGCGGCCAGATGTCGGCCGGGCAGCCGCCGCCCCAGGAGATCCGGACGCCATGCGTCCGGTCGAGCGGGCTTTCGGGCTGCTTCAGCAGGATCTGCAGGATGCCCCCGAGATGATGGATATGGGTCGCGCCCTCGGCCTTGACCTGGCTCCAGAAGCGGCTGGCGCTGAAGCGGTCGACCATGGTGAGCGTCACGTCGCGGATCATCGGCAGCGGCAAGAGCTGCGCCCCGCCGATATGGTAGAGCGGCTCCCAGACGAAGAAGACCTCGCCGGGCTTCGCGGCCGATACGCGGCCGACACCCTCTGCGGCCAGCCGCAACATGCGGTGCGAGACGACGACGCCCTTGGGCCGTCCCGTCGTGCCGGAGGTGTACATGATCGCGAAGACGTCGTCGGGGGCGGGCGCAGGCTCGGCAAAAGCAGCCGGCTCGGCCAGAATGCGGTCGAGCTCGGGGCCCCGGCGCAGAAGGGGCGGCGCATCGGCTCCCGCCAGCGCTTCCGTGACGAGCTCGGCCAGATCTTCGTCCGCCACGACGAGCTTGGGCTGCGAATGGGTCAGCAGATAGCGCAGCCCCTCCCCGCGCTGCTGCGCGTTCACCGGGACCCAGGCGAGTCCCGCCCGAGCCAGGCCGAACACGATGGCGATGGCCGCGACGGAATTGCGCATCATCACCGCGACCCGGTCTCCCGGCTGCAGTCCGCGCGCCCGCAGATGGGCGGCGAAGGCGGCGGAGCTGCGCTCGACGGCGCGATAGGTCAACGGCTCGCCGCAATAGCGCGCGTAGACGCGGTCGGGATCCTGGGCGGCACGGCGCGTCAGGAGGTCGACAAAGCCGGCATCGTCGCTGGAAGTCATGGTCGGTCGTTCGGTTCGCACGAGATTCAGGAAGTGGAAGAGGACGAGGAGCGGAAGCGCTCGGCCACCAGCAGCATCACCGTCACCACGACGAAGACGACCACGGAGACGGCCGCGAGCGTCGGGTTGAGCTGGAGGATCATGTCGTCCCACATCTGCTTGGGCAAAGTGGTCTTGACCCCGCCACTGACGAAGATCGCGATGGTGAGCTCGTCGAAGGAGGTGATGAAGGAGAACAGGAAGGCGGCGACGAGGCCACCCTTGACCAGCGGGATCGTCACGCCGGTCAGCGTCTTCAGCCGGTTGGCGCCGAGCGTCGCCGCAGCCTGGTCGAGGCGCTGATCGTAGCTCTTGAGCACGGCCGCCATGGTGACCAGCGCGAAGGGGATGGCCAGTACGGTATGGCCGATGATCAGCCCAAGATCGGTCGCGACCAGCCCGATGCGGGCGAAGAGGTAGAACAGCCCCACGGCGATGACGATGCGCGGGACGATCATCGGCGCGAGGAAGAAGGCGAAGATCAGCCCGCTCCAGCGCGTGCGGCTGTTGGCCAGCGCCAGCGCCGTGAAGCCGCCGATGGCAGTGGCAGCGATGGCCGTCGCGAAGGCGACCAGGAAGGAGCGGATCGTCGCCTGAATCCAGAGCGGAGAGTCGAAATAGGTCCGGAACCACGTCAGGCCGTAACCCGGCGGCGGGAATTCGAGGAATTGCGAGGAGGTGAAGGCCAGCGGAATGACCAGCAGCGTCGGCAGGACGAGGAAGCCGATGACGAGCCAGGCGAAGGCCGGAAGCAGAAGCCCTGCTCCTTTCCGTCCGAGCAGCGTCTGCGTCGCCGCGGCGACCGCTCCCGCCAGCCGGGCAACGCCTGCGAGAATAGCCAGGCCGAGATCGCGGATGCGCCCCGTGCCGACCTGCGCCGCGCCCCCGGCGATGGTCGAGATGCCGAAGACCCTGTCATAGACCCAGCAGGAAACCAGCGCCGCCGCCAGCATCATCGCCGCGAGAGCCCCGGCGAAGGGCCAGTTCAGCAATTCCTGAACCTGGGTGATGATCAGCTGCGCCAGCATCGTCTCGCGGCGCCCACCGAGGAAGGCGGGCACGATGAAGAAGCCGAGCGAGGAGATGAAGACCAGCAGCCCCGCCGCCGCGACGCCGGGCAGGGACAGCTTGAAATAGACCAGCCAGAAGGCATGCGCCGGCGAGGCGCCCAGCGTCTGCGCGGCTTGCACGAGCCGTCGGTCGATGCCGGCCATGACCGGCAGCATCGTCATCGCCGCCAGCGGGACCATGGCGTGGACCATGCCGACCATGACGCCAAACTCGTTGTGCAGCAGCGGCAGCGGCTGATCGACGACTCCAGAACCCATCGCCAGCGAATTGATGATGCCGCTGCGACCGAGCACGATCATCCAGGCAAAGGTCTTGACGAGGTAGCTCGTCCAGAACGGCACCATGACGAAGAGCAGCATCCGGCCGCGATACATGTCGGGCAGGCGCGACAGCCAATAGGCCAGTGGATAGCCGATCAGCAGCGAATACAGGGCGGTGTAGCCGGCGATCCGGAAGGTGATGCCGAGCACGCGCAGATAGACGTCGGTCGCGGCGATCCGCTGATAGGTGGCGATCGAGGGCTTCCCGCTGTCGGGATCGAACAGGCTCAGGCCCAAAAGCTGCGCCACCGGCCAGACGAAGAAGACGGCCAGGAACAGCAGGCCGGGCACGGCGAGCCAGAGCGCACCGAAGCGAAAGGCACGCGTCTCCCGCGCCTCGGAAGGAGCCGCGACCGCGCTCATGCGACGAGCACCGCCCGCTCGCGAGCCCAGCCGGCGACGATCTGATCATCGATCGTCGGCACGGCGTCGTCGGGCCCGAGCCGTAGCACGAGCTGGCCGCCATCGCCCAGCGTTGCGATCACCCGCGTCTCGGAGCCGGCATAGACGATCTCGCTGACGCGGCCGGTCACGGCGTTGCCGTCGGGCGCGCCGATCTTCAGATGTTCGGGGCGGATCACGAGCGCGGGCTCGGCCCCCGGGCTCGCGGCGTTCCGGGGCAGCGCGAAGCGGCCATGCGCCGTCTCGAGCGAGCCATTGCCGTCCCAGCGGCCGCGGAAAATGTTGGAGATGCCGATGAAGTCGGCCGCAAACGCGGTCCGGGGCCGCTCGTAGATCTCCCGCGGCGTGCCGAGCTGTTCGATCTTCGCGTGGTTCATCAGGCAGATCCGGTCGGAGAGCGCCAGTGCCTCCTCCTGATCATGCGTGACATAGACGATCGTGGCGCCGCTTTCGCGATGCAGCCGCTTGATCTCGATCTGCATATGCTCGCGCAGCTTCTTGTCGAGCGCACCGAGCGGTTCGTCCATCAGGATGATCGAGGGCTGGTAGACGAAGCAGCGGGCCAGCGCGACGCGCTGCTGCTGGCCGCCGGAGAGTTCGCGCGGGAAGCGCTTCGCCAGATGGCCGAGATGGACCATCGCCAGGGCCGCCTCGACGCGCTGGCCGATCTCGGCGGAAGGGCGCCCGCGCATCTTCAGGGGAAAGGCGATGTTCTCGGCGACGGTCAGATGCGGGAACAGCGCATAGTGCTGGAAGACGAGGCCGATATCGCGCTGGTGGACGGGCATGTGCGACTGGTCGCGCCCGTCGATCACCACCCTGCCCTCGCTCGCCTCGACGAGGCCGCAGATCAGCTGCAGCAGCGTCGTCTTGCCGGAGCCCGAAGGCCCCAGCAAGGTGAGGAACTCGCCCTCGGCGACGCTGAGCGAGCTCGGCTCGAGGGCCGTGGTCGCGCCGTACGCGCTTGCCAAGGCCTTCGATGACGAGTTTGCCATTCGCTGCCGCCGAGCCGGCGATGTCGGTCCCCGTCATCATTGCGATCAGGTCAGGAGCCAGGAGTTGAAGCGCTCCGAGACCTTGGCGCGATTGGCGCTCCACCACGCTTCGTCCGCGATGGCCATCTGCTTCAGGTTTTCCGGAGAGGTCGGCAGAACCTTGGCGCGCTCGGCGGGAATCGTCTGGTAGGCGTCGAGATTGGTCGGGCCATAGGCCAGGATCTCGGTGAACAGCGCCTGGGCCTTCGGATCCGAGCAGAAGCGCACGAACTGGCGCGCGACGTCGGCCTTCGGGCCGCCCTTGGGCAGGCCCCAGCCCTCGATCGAGTAGAGGCCCTGATTCCAGACGATCTTGGCCGGCGTGCCGCCATCGATCGCCGCCTGCAGGCGGGCATTCCAGCCCGGCAGCATGTCGACCTCACCGCTCTGCAGCAGCTGCGTCGACTGGGCGCCGCCGGTCCACCAGACCGCGACATGCGGCTTGATCTTGTCGAGGACCTTGAAGGCACGATCGACATCGAGCGGATAGAGCTTGTCGAGCGGCACGCCGTCGGCGAGCAGCGCCTGCTCGAGCGTGTCGATCGGGTTCTTGCGCAGCGCGCGGCGGCCCGGGAACTTCTCGACATTGAAGAAGTCGGCCCAGCTCGCCGGCGCGGTCTTCACCCGGTCGGTGCGGTAGGCGAAGACGCTCGAATAGACGTCCGTGCCCATGTAGAGCGGCGAGATCGCCTCCGGCATCAGCTTGGGCACGTCGGCATGGGTGAAGCCGATTGGATCGAGCAGACCCTGGCCGGCCAGAATGTCGCGCGCCGAGAGCGTCAGCGTGCAGACATCCCAGGTATAGGACTTCGTCTCGACCATCGCCTTGAACTGGGCGGTCGGCTCGGCCTCGCGGGCGACGTTGACGACCTTGTTGCCGGTCGCCTTCTCGAAGGGGTCGTAGAAGGCCTTGCGGAAGGCCGGACCGAAGGGCCCACCGGGATCGGCCACGATGATCTGCGTCGCGGCGCGGGCCTGTCCGATCAGGGCCGGCCCGACCACCGCGCCGGCGGCGACGCCACCGGCCAATTGCAGGAGGTGGCGCCGGTTAGGCCTGTTCATGATGCTGCTGGTCATCGTTCTCTCCCGTTCAGCGGTTTTCCGCATTTCCCCGTGGTCGTCTGGTCTTCTCGTGTCAGGCGCTCTTCTTGGCGGCGCGCTTGGCGAGGAATTCCTCCATCATCCGCGCCGGCTCGCCAGTGGCGTAGGCCTCGCGCTGGTTGCGGATGCCGGCCGCCAGACAATCGCGGAAGCCGGCCTCGGTGACCTCCCGGAAGCGCGCGCGGTTGAGGCGCATCGCAACAGGCGGCTTGCCGGCGAGCTCGGTGGCGAGTTCCAGCGCAGCCGCCATCACCTGCTCCTGCGGCACGAGCCGGTTGATCACGCCGATACGGAAGCATTCCTCGGCATCCATCATCCGTCCGGTCAGCGTCAGGTCGATGGTGCGGCCGAGCCCGATCAGCTCGCGCATGATCCAGGGGCCGGTGGTCGAGGCGATGCCGGAGTTGATCTCGGGCTGGCCCATGGTGACGCCGGGATGGCCGACGCGCAGGTCGCACAGCAGCGACACCTGGAAAGCCGACCCGGCCGCGACGCCGTTGAGCGCGGCCACGATTGGCTTCGAGAGCGAGCGGATCCGGTCATACATGCGCTCCCACTCGCCGATCCACAGCTCGGCCCGGTCGGGGTCGAAGGTCTTGGTCTCGTTGAGATCCTGCCCGGCGCCGAAGGCGCGGTCGCCTGCACCGGTGAGGATGATGGCGCGCACGGCAGAGTCCGCCTCCAGCTCGTCCAGCGCCTCCACGAGGCGGGCCCGCATCGGCGCGTTCCATGCGTTCAGCTTGTCGGGGCGGTTCAGGGTCAGAATGCCGACAGGCCCGCGCACCTCGCTGAGGATGAAGTCCTTCATGGCACTCTCCGATGCATTGTTATCGATATACAATAAGTTCTATTGAATGATCGGCGCGAACGCCCGATCTTGTCAAGGCCGCAGGCCGCAGCCATTGATCCCGCAGGAGAACCATCGATGTCCGAGATGAGCGAGCGCAGCGGCGCCAGCCTCAAAAGCGAACGGCTGGTGCGCGGCAAAGGCGACCAGGGCGGCCGATCCAGCGCGTTGATGGTCAACTCGGTGGAGAAGGCTTTCCGCGTGCTCTCGGCCTTCGGCCGCCAGCATCAGACGCTCAATCTCTCCCAGGTCGCCGCGGAAACAGGGATGGATCTCAGCGCTGCCCAGCGTTTCACCCATACGCTGACGCAGCTCGGCTACCTCCACAAGGACGCCGAGACCCGGCGATTCGAGCTCACGGCCAAGACGCTCGATCTCGGCTATCATTTCATCCGCAGCAGCCGCCTGGTCGACCGGGCGATGCCCTATTTGATGCATCTCAGCAAGGAGACCGAGGAAACCGTCAATCTGACGATGCGGGAGGGCACGGAGATAATCTTCGTCTCGCGTTTCCTCAGCCGGCACGTCCTCAACACCGACGTCATCATCGGCACGCGCATGCCGGCCTATTGCACCGCGCCCGGCATCGCGATGCTGTCGCGCCTGTCGGAGGACGAGGCGATGGCGGTGATCGACGCCTCCGACCTCAAGGCCTACACGCCGTCCACGACCTGGCAGAGCGATGCGCTCCGCGAAAAGATTCGTCAGGCGGCCGCGCAGGGGTTCGCCACCGCCTTCGAGGAGGTCTATCTCGGGGACGCCTCGATCGCGGCGCCAATCCTCGACCATCGCGGCCGTCCCGAAGGGGCGGTCAATGTTGCGGCCTCCTGCTCGCGCTACAGCCGCGAGGAGGTCGTCGCCCGCTTCTCATCGCTGATCATCGCCGCCGCCCACGCGATCTCGCGGGTCTGATCGTCTCGACGCGCAGGATCCGGCATGCCGGCATCGCTTGACAGAGACGCCGACCACCTTACCAATATACGCATGAGCTTATCGCATCGCGATATTTTGGTTTCTTCATGAGCTCTGACGGCGCCCAGTTTATGCGCGTCGCCACGCGTCGCGGGGCCGCGATCGCTCTGGAATTTGACGGCCTGCCCCTGGCCGCAACGGAGGGTGACAGCATCCTGGCCGTCCTGCTGACCCACGGCCTGATCCTGCGCCGCCACGAGTTCGGGAGCGAGCCGCGGGCGGGCTTCTGCCTGATGGGCGCCTGCCAGGATTGCTGGGTCTGGAGCAGCCATGGCGGACGCTTGCGCGCCTGCACGACGCCGGTCGCCGACGGCATGATCCTCGCCAGCCAGCCGCCGGCCGCTCGCCATGAGTAGCATCGTCATCGTCGGGGCCGGGCCGGCCGGTATCGCGGCGGCCGAGCTGCTCTGCAGCCACGGACACCGGCCCGTCGTGATCGACGAGGGTGAGCGCTCAGGCGGCCAGGGCTATCGCCGCCCCTCACCCGATCTCGCGCTCGACATGCACGCTCTGATGGGCAGCGAGGCGGGCCGCTACGAGGCGCTGCACCGCCGCTTCGCCGCCCTGGCGGAGCACATCGACTACCGCCCGCGCACGCTGGTCTGGGCGATCGAGGGGCGCACGCTCCATCTCCTGCATGACGGGCAGGCGGAGACGATCGAGGCCGATAGGCTGCTGCTGGCGACAGGAGCCATGGACCGGGTGGCACCATTGCCCGGATGGACCCTGCCGGGCGTCTTCACCCTGGGCGGGGCCCAGGTCGCGCTCAAGGATCAGGGCTGCCTGATCGGTCGACGCGTCGCCTTCCTCGGCTCCTCTCCCCTGCTCCTGCTTGCAGCCAAGCAGTATCGGCAGATGGGCGGCACGGTCGCCGTCGTCGCCGACACGACGGGCCTCGTCGCCAAGGCGCGGGCGCTGCCCGGACTTCTCGCCTCGCCGCGCACGCTGCTGCGCGGGCTCGGCGGCATGGCTGGCGCGCTGCGCGCCGGCACGCCGCTCCTCCATGGCGTCACCCCGATCGCGATCGAAGGCGACGGCCATGTCCAGTCCCTGCGGCTGCGCGATTCGGCGGGCCGCGAACGCCGTTTCACCTGCGACGCCGTCGCGCTGGGATACGGCCTCAAGCCCGAAACCCAGCTCGCCGATCTGGCGGGAGCCCGCTTCGCCTATGACGAGGCGTTCCGGCTCTTCCTGCCGGAGACCGATGCCTTCGGCCGGGCGCGCCCCGGCCTCTATCTCGCCGGGGACGGCGCCAGCATCGGCGGGGCCGACGCGGCCGAGGCCAGCGGCGCCCTCGCCGCCCATGCGATCCTGGCCGATCTCGGTGGGCCACCCGCTGCGGCGGCGATCCGGACGCTGTCGCGCAAGCTGGCCAGGCTGCGCGGCTTCCAGCGCAGCTTGGCGCGGGCCTTTGCTTGGCCGGTTTCACAGATCCGGGCCCTGCCCGACGACACGGTGCTGTGTCGCTGCGAATCCGTCACCATCGGCGCGGTGCGCGCCGCCATGGCGCAGGCGCTCGGCCCGGTCGAGGTCAACCGCGTCAAGGCGATGACGCGCTGCGGCATGGGACGCTGCCAGGGCCGCGTCTGCGGGCCGGCCCTCCAGGAAATCGTCGCCGGAGCGTCCGGCCAGGATGGGGCTGGCGCCGGCCGCCTGCGCGGTCAGGCGCCGGTCAAGCCGATCGCCCTCTCCGCAGCCGGGGAGTCGACGCCATGAGCCGCGCGAGCGCCGACGTCGCGATCATCGGCGGCGGTCTGATCGGTGTCTGGACGGCCTTTTTCCTGGCGCGACGCGGCCAGAGCGTGACGCTGTTCGAAAAGGGCGTGGTCGGCGCTCAGTCCAGCGGCACGAATTTCGGTAATCTGCGGCTGCAGGGCCGCTTTCTCGGCCAGTATCCCCTGTCGTTGCGCTCGCATGCGCTGTGGGAGGATTTCGAGGCATTGATCGGCGAGGACTGCGAATTCGCGCAGACCGGACATCTCTATTGTGCCTTCGACGCCGACGAGGCCGCGCGGCTCGAAGCCTACGCGCAGGTTTCCGAATCGCACGGCCTGGCGATCGAGCGGCTCGTCCCGCCCGATCTGCGCCGGCGCTTCCCCTGGCTAAGCGGCCGGGCGATCGCCGCGACCTTCTGCGCGCGCGACGCGACCGCCAACCCGCGGCTGGCCACGCCGGCCGTGGCGCGTGCGGCGCAGCGGCAGGGCGTGGAGATCCGCGAGAACGCTCACGTCACAGCCGTCAACCGGCAAGGCGATGGCTTCAGGATCACCACGGCAGACGGGCGCGAGCTGAGTTGCGCGGCGCTCGTGAATGCGGCCGGCGCCTGGGCCGTCCAGAGTGCGGAATGCTTCGGAGAGACCGCGCCGGTCTTCGCGGCAGGGCCGCCGCAATTCGTGACCGAGCCCCTGCCCCCGCTGTTCACGCCCTCGCTCCAGACGATCGACGGCTCCGTCATCGCCCGCCAGACCGAGCGCGGCAATGTCATCCTCGCAGGCTATCCACGCACGGCGGCCGATGCCGCGGGAAACCGCGCGCCGGTGCCGCCAGCCAAGACGCTGGCAGCCATGCGTGCGCTCGCGGGACTCGTGCCGTCCCTCGCGCAGGCGCATGTGATCCGCGTCTGGTCCGGCATCGAGGGCTATCTGCCCGACATGATCCCGGTGATCGGGAGGAGCGACACCACGCCAGGCCTGTTCCACGCCTTCGGCTTCTGCGGCCATGGCTTCCAGATCGGCCCCGGCGTCGGCCTGTGCCTCAGCGAATTGATCGTCGACGGCGCGACGCCGACCCCGCTGGACCCGTTCTCGATTGCAAGATTCCGCACGCCCGCGGCGGTCAGCGAAAAGTTCCTCAAGGAGTTTGATCGCCACGGCGACATGGCGATCGAGCGACCCGCTCACGCCAACCAAGCGATCGCCCGCAGCTAGCTTGCGCTTCGGCGGCAGAGTGATCGTTCCGAAGTAAGATTATGCGTCAGCAGTCGATGCATTGCGCTCGGGAATGGATCGAAAGCCGATGGCCACCGATCAGGTCTCGACATGCCTGCTGTGCGGCGCCGGTCAGATGTCAGCAACTGGCGCACCTCGTCCGGAGCAGCCTGGGCGCTGTCGGCGCGCCTAAAACCACCTGAGGCACAGCGGATCCATGTCCTGAAAATGGACATCCTGCACGGTAACACTCGCTGCGGAACAGGAGCGCCTCTGACTATCAGGAAACGCTACATGATTGTCGGAGGGCTCGCAGTTTCAACATGGCGAGAACACCCAGAAACGGTCCGATTGCGAGCAGGGCAAAGGCGTGGTTCCACCCGGTAAAGGGCAGGAGCCACGGCAAGGTCTGAATAGCGGCGATCGTGATCAGGAAGCCGACGCAGGTCTGGATCGTCAACATCGTTCCCGTCAGTCGACGCGGGGCGATCTCGATGGCGAGCGCCGAGAACTGCGCGGAATCGGCGACGACGGCAAAGCCCCAGACGAGGGTGATCGCGATGGCCAGAGCCGGTGCGACGCTCGCCAGCGGGCCGATCGCGAGAGCGCACAGGCCGCTGACGACCATAGCGGCGGCAGCGGTCGCGCAACGGCCAAAGCGATCCGCCGCAAGGCCTGCGAGCACAGCGCCGGGGAGCCCTGCCGCGATGATCAGGAAGACCAGCATGCTGGCCTTGGCACCCTGGAGATTGATGGGGCCGTGCTGGAGAAACGCTCCGATCCAGGCCCACATGGCGTAGAGTTCCCACATATGGCCGAGATAGCCGAGATTGGCGAGGCGCAGCTGGGGCGACCGCCAGGCCTCGCCGATATCGGCGAACCGAAACTGGGTTGGCGCGAACCGCATCTCCCCCTCGCGGAAGGCCAGGATGAGAGCCCCTGCCGCCAAGGCCAGACTGCCGGCGACGAGATAGACGGTCGTCCAGGGCAAGGTGCCGATCAGCCCGTTCACGAGATGCGGTGAGGCAGAGCCGAGGGACAGGCTGCCCACAAGGATCCCGATGAGGACGCCCAGATCGCCCTTGGCCCAGGTGGCCGCCATCTTCATCCCGACGGGATAGACCGCCGCCATGGCGGCGCCCGCCACGGCGCGCAGACCAAGCGCGGCCCAGCCCGTCGGCTCGACGAGCGGCAGGAGCAGAGTGGCGGCGCCTGCGATGCCGCATCCCGTCGCAAACAGACGCTTGGGTTGGATTCGGTCGGCCAGGCCCAAAGTGGCGCTGGCGAGCGTGCCGACGACAAATCCCGCCTGGACCGCAGATGTGAGGAGGCCTCCCTGCGCACTCGTCATCAGTCCATGGCTGATCAGATCGGCGACGGCAGCCGTCGCCGCAAACCAGACCGACAGGGAGGCGACCACCGAGAGGCACAGGATCGTCAGGTTGAGGACCTTGCCCATCTCGTCTCCGGGGACCATCCGCCCGGTTGGCATGAGGCGATCAGCAGGAGGCTTTAGGCGCGCGACGGGCGCGCGTCCAGCCGACACCGCCGCCCGATTCTGAAGGGGCGACGCCGGCGCCGAGCAGGCCCTGTCCCCTCATCGGTCACGCGCATGGGCGCTACACCCGCGATCGTCATCGGGGGTGACTTGGACCGGTCACGCTGACGACATCGGACAGAAAGCGGTCGATGGCGCGTTCGATCGCCGGCCCGACATCGGGCGGGGTGGGTGTCTGATAAACGAAGCGACGAATTCCGATATAGACGATGCCGCCATGGAGGTTCCAGATATCCTCCATCTCCACGGCCGCATGCGCGTCGGATGCCGCCGCAATCTCCAGCCGCATCGGTTCGAGGAAGGCGGCATGGAGATGCGCGAGGTAGCGCGCATTCAGCTTCGCCTTCGCGAGCCCGGAGAACATGAAGATCCGCATCCATTCATAGGTGAAGATCGCTTCCGTATAGGCCGTGTAGAAGCGCAGCATCCGCGTGCGAAGAGGCACCGTGCGGTCGCATAGCCAATCGCGCCATTCCGGACGCAGGCGGTCGAGATAGACGCGCTCGAACACCGCCTCGATCAGCGCCTCCTTGCTCTCGAAATACTTGTACAGCAGCGACTGACCGATCCCGAGCCGTGCCGACAGATCGCGCGTGCGGCCTTCGAGCCCGACCTCGGCGAAAAACGCGACGGCCGCATCGACGATCTGCGAGCGGCGCTCGGCTGGCTTCAGCCGGCGCTTGGGTTGGGGAGGACGCAGTTCAGGGCCAGGCATCGCCGAAGTCTCGACCACGAAAAATTCCAGTTGCCAAGCCAATCGTTCTTGGAGATCATTTGATCAATAAGAGAGCGTCCGAGCAAGGGCGATCGTGGAGGAGACGCTATGAAGCCCGCCCCGCTCGCCTATGCGCGCGCGTCGGATCTCGGCCATGCGCTGGCGCTTTGGCGCGAGGCCGGCCCGGATGCCCGGCTGATCGCTGGCGGACAGAGCCTTGTCGCCGGCCTCAATCTGCGTCTGGCCGACGTCCCTGCGTTGATCGACATCAGCCGCATCGAATCGCTGTGCGGTCTTGGCTGCGAGGGCGGCACGCTGCGCATCGGTGCGCTGACGACCCATGCGGAAATCGGGCGGTCCGAGCCTGTGGCGCGGCACGCGCCGCTGCTGACGGAGGCCGCACCGCTGATCGCCCACCCCGCGATCCGCACCCGCGGCACGCTCGGCGGCTCGCTTGCCTATGCCGATCCGGCTGCGGAGTGGCCGGCCTGCATGCTGGCGCTCGATGCCGTGATCGTGGTCCAATCCGAGACGGGCGAGCGCCGTATCCCGGCCGCGGACTTCTTTCTCGGCCTGTTCGAAACGGCGCTGCAGCCCTTCGAGATTCTCGTGGCCGTCGAGATACCCGTCATCGCCGCCGGCAGGCGACAGGCGATCCGCGAACTGGCGCGTCGCAGCGGGGATTATGCGATGGCCGGCCTGGCCGCGGCGGGGACGCCTTCGGATGGCGGGCTTCGTGACGTGACGCTCGCCTATTTCGGCCTCGGTTCGACGGCGATCCTTGCCGCGGGCGCGATGCGGATCCTCGATCAGGGCGGCGACCTCGAAGACGCCTGCGCGGCGCTCGACGACGATCTCGACCCGGCGGACGATCTCCAGGCGAGCGCAACGATGAAGCGGCACCTGGCCAAGGTGCTGCTGCGTCGGGTCGTGGCCGCGCTGTCGCCCGTCATGTCGACAGCCTGAGGAGCAGAGCATGACCACGGCATTTTCTGAGTCGGTCGGGATCGCCTTGCGCGTCAATGGCGAGCCGGTCTCGGCACGGGTCGAGGCAAGGCGGCATCTGATCGATTTCCTGCGGCTGGATCTCGGGCTGACCGGCGCTCATGCCGGCTGCGAGCACGGCGTCTGCGGGGCCTGCACGGTCCAGGTCGACGGGCTGATCGTCCGCGGTTGCTTGATGCTGGCGGTTCAGGCCGATGGCTGCGATGTCTGGACGATCGAGGGACAGTCGGACACCGGCGCGATCCGGGATCTGCAGGATGCGTTCATTGCCCGCAACGCCCTGCAATGCGGCTTCTGTACGCCCGGCATGCTGGCGGCCTGCGCCGATCTGCTGGCGCATGACCCGGCGCCGAGCCGCGCGGTGATCCGCGAGCACATCTCCGGAAACTACTGCCGCTGCACGGGCTATGAGGCGATCGTCGACGCGGTCGAGCAGGTTGCGGCCCGGCGCGGTGCGTCCCCGAGGGCTGCGGAATGACCCTGAACCTCTCCGACCTCGATCGTCCCAATTCCTATATCGGCCGCACCGTGCCGCGCCCCAATGCGGCACGGCTGGTGGAGGGCCGTGGCCAGTATGTCGACGACATCGTGCTGCCGAGGATGGTGCATGTCGCATTCTATCGCAGCCCCTATGCGCATGCCCGCATCGGAGCGATCGAGACCGAAGCGGCTGCGAAGGTGCCGGGCGTGCTGCGCATCTTCACCGGAGCGGATGTCGCCGCGATCTGCACACCGTGGGTCGCTGTGCTTGCTCATCTGAAGGGGCTGAAATCGGCACCGCAGCATGCCATCGCCGTCGAGCGGGCCACTTGGGTCGGCGAGCCGGTTGTCGCCGTCGTGGCGCAAACCCGCGCGGCGGCCGAGGACGGGGTCGCAGCGCTGTCGGTGAGATTCGAGCCGCTGCCCGTTGTCGCCGACATGGAAACCGCGCTGGCGCCCGAGACGCCGCTGATCCATCCCGAGCTCGGCGACAATCTGGTCTTCCACCGGCTGCACGAGAAGGGCGAGGTCGATGCCGCCTTCGCCAGCGCCGCGCATGTGGTGGAAGCGACGTTCCACACCGGCCGCCATACCGGCGTCTGCATGGAGCCGCGCTCGATCCTCGCCAGCTACAGCCGGCCGGAAAACCAGCTGACGGTGCATCACTCCACCCAGGCGCCGCATATGATGCAAACGATCTTCGCCAAGCACCTCGACTTGCCGGAGGGCAATGTCCGGGTGATCTGCGGCGATGTCGGGGGCTCGTACGGCATCAAGGTGCATGTCTATCCCGACGAGATGGCCGTGGCGGCCATCGCCAAGGCGATGGCGAGGCCGGTGAAGTTTGTTGCCGACCGGCTGGAATCCTTCGCCAGCGACATCCATGCGCGCGATCATCGCATCAAGGGCCGCATGGGCGTGGATGGCGAGGGGCGCATCGTCGCTCTCGAGATCGACGATCTCACCGGCATCGGGCCGTACTCGGTCTATCCGCGCACGAGCGCCATCGAGGGCAACCAGGTCGTCAATCTTTGCGGCGGGCCTTACGACTTCCAGACCTACCGCGCCCAGACCACGGTGGTGCTGCAGAACAAGACGCCGACCTGCCAGTACCGCGCGGTTGGCCATCCCATCGCGACGGCCGTCACCGAGGGCCTCGTCGATCTGGCTGCCGAGGCGGCTGGCCTCGACCCGGCCGAGATCCGCCGCCGCAATCTCGTGGCCGACGACGCCTATCCCTACACCTCGGCCGCCAATATGCGCTTCGAGGGGTTGTCGCATCACGCGAGCCTCGAGAAGCTATTGAAGCTCATGGATTACGATGCCTTGCGCGCCGAGCAGGCTACGCTGCGCAAACAGGGCATTCATCGCGGCATCGGGCTTGCCAGCTTCATCGAGCTGACCAACCCCAGCCCCTTCATGTATGGCATCGGCGGAGCGCGGATCTCCGCGCAGGATGGCTGCACCGTGCGGATGGACCCGGACGGTTCGGTCGTGGCCCTTTCCGGCGTGACCGAGCAGGGCCAGGGGACCGATACCATTCTCGCCCAGGTCGTGGCCGAGGGCGTCGGCGTTCCGATCGACCGCGTCAGGGTCATCACCGGCGATACCCAGGTCACGCCTTATGGTGGCGGCACCTGGGCCTCCCGCGGGGCCGGGATCGGCGGTGAGGCGGCGCTGCAGGCTGGTCTGGCGCTGCGCGAGAGCATCCTGACGATCGCTGCCGCGATGTTGCAGGCCGAGGCCGGCAGCCTCGATGTCGTCGCGGGCGAGATCGTCGACAAGGCAACCGGGCAGGCGCGCATGCCGCTCGCCGAGCTCGGGCGCATCGTCTACTTCCGTGGCGATACCCTGCCCAAGGGGCTGCCGCGCGAACTCGTTGCGACCCGGCACTTCATCACCAGCGACTACCCCTTTGCCTTCACCAACGGGGCCCAGGCCTCTCTTGTCGAGGTGGATGTCGAGACCGGGTTCGTCCGGCTGCTGAAGCATTGGTGCGTCGAGGATTGCGGGCGCATCATCAATCCGCAGCTCGTCGATGAGCAGATCCGGGGCGGCATCGTCCAGGGGATCGGCGGGGCGCTCTACGAGCATTGCCTGTACAGCGAGGATGGCCAGCTGATGACGGCCAACATGGCCGACTACCTCGTGCCCATGGCCGCGGAGATGCCGGATATGGTGATCGGACATGTCGAGACGCCGACGCGGGAATCCCTGTTGGGCGCCAAAGGCGCCGGCGAGGCCGGCACAGCCGGCGCGCCCGCCGCCATCATGAATGCGATCAACGATGCGCTGAAGCCGTTCTCGACGCGTGTCGCCGCCATGCCTTTCACGCCTGAACGCATCCTCGCCGCGCTGGGCACCGTGCCGGCGCGACGCCTCTGACAGACCAAGCGGCGACAGACCGCAACAAGGGAGAGCAAGGCCATGAAGATGACCAAACGAGGCCTGATCGGCGCTTTTGCCGGGCTGTCGCTCGCCGCGCTGACGGGTGCCGCCGAGGCGCAGCAGCGGATCACCATCAACATCGCCTCCAGCCATCCCACGGCAAACATCTGGGTCTGGGCGATGAAGAACGCCCTGCAGACCGAGGTCGACCGGATCCTCAAAGAGGGTGGCGGCAAGTTTACGGTGAACTGGCGCGAGGCCTATGGCGGCACGCTCTACAAATTCACGGACACGCGGGCGGCGGTCGCCGACGGCATCGCCGATATCGGCATGGTCGGCACGGTCTGGGAAGGCGCGGCGATGCCGCTGCAGAACGTGACCTACTTCGCCCCCTTCGCCACCGACAACCACGAGATGCTGATCGAGATATTCGACAAGCTCACCGCTGAGGTGCCCGAGCTGCAGAAGAGCTGGGACAGCCAGAACATGGTCTACCTCTCGTCGCTGATCACCGACAGCTACGACATCTACGCGAACTTCCCCGTAGCGAAGCTCGAGGATCTCCAGAACCGTCGCATCAACGCGCCGGGCACCTCGGCCAACTGGCTCCAAGGCACAGGCTCGACCCCCGTCGATGGCGCGCTGACGACCTATTACACCAATATCCAGACCGGCGTGACCCAAGGTGCGCTGTCCTTCGCCTCCGGGATCCAGCCGACGCGTGTCTACGAGGTCGCCCCGAACCTGACCCGCGTCGGCATCGGCGCCATGTATTTCGGCGGCATCGCGGCCAACAAGGCCTTCTTCGGCAAGCTGCCGAAGGAGGTACAGGATGCGATCCGGGCGGCCGGCAAGGTCACCTCGAAGAAGCACGGCGAGTACGTCACGCAGAGGGCCACGGCCGCGCTCACCGAGATGAAGGCCGCCGGGCTCAAGGTTGCCGATCTGCCGGAGACCGAGAAGGCGCGCTGGGTCAAGAACCTGCCGAATATCGTCGAGCCCTGGCTCAAGGCCAATGGCGATCCGGCACGCAAGGTCCTGAAGGCCTACTTCGCCGAACTCCGGGCGCGAGGGGTTACGCCGCTGCGCAACTGGGATGAGGGGCTCTGACGAGCCCGGCCTGCCGCGGCGCTCCTGACGGGCGCCGCTCCCTGGGGATGCCTGCTGCTTTCGCTGGCACCATGTCGTGAAAGGCCGTCACCTTGGCCGATGCCACCGAAACCAACCTCGACGCGCGCCCTGACGCGCCGCGCGGCGCCTTCGACGCCGCGCTGTCCGTGATGGCTGCCATCGGCACCGTCTGGATTTTCCTGACGATGTTCATGATCGTGGCCGATGTGCTCGGTCGCAATGTCTTCAACGCGCCGATCACCGGCGTTGCTGAGATCGCCGGGCGCTCCGTCGTCGGCATCGTTTTCCTGCAGATCGCCGCGGCTGTCGCAGGCGGGCGAATGACCCGGGCCGATTTCCTGATCAACATGATCGAAGCTCGCAGCCCGCGTGCGGCCGATGGGCTCGAGGCGGTGTTCGCACTGGCCGGAGCGGTCGTGTTCGGGCTCATTGCCGCGGCGTCCTGGCATGACCTATCCAGCAGCTGGCGCAGCAATGACTTCTTCGGGGTGCAGGGGCTATTCACGATCCCGACCTGGCCGTTCTGGGCCATCACGGTGATCGGGGCTGCTGCTGCGGGGCTGGCCTATCTCGTCGCCATGACGGCTCGCCTGAGCAGCCGCCCCCCAGCCGGAGCCTGACCCCCATGGATCTCGGCTTCGGTCTGGCGCTGATCGGCGCTCTCGTCATCCTCGTCCTGCTCGGCGTTCACATCGCCGTGGCGCTGTTTGGCGTCGCCTTCGCCGGCGTCTGGATCATCCGCGACAATCCCGCTCTGGCCATGCGGCTTCTGTCGGTCTCTGCCTATAACGGCATTGCGGACTATCTGTTTGCGACCATTCCGCTCTTCGTGCTGATGGGGCTGCTCGTCTCGATCTCGAATGTCGGCAAGGATACCTTCGAGGTGGCCGAGGCGCTGCTGCGACGACTGCGCGGTGGGCTCGGGGTCGCAACCGTCGCGGCTAACGCGGTTTTCGCCGCCGTCACGGGGGTGTCCATCGCCTCTGCCGCGGTCTTCACCAAAGTCGCCGTGCCGGAAATGACGAGGCATGGCTACCGCAAGGCCTTCGCCGCTGGCACCGTCGCGGGATCGTCGATCCTGGGGATGCTGATACCGCCCAGCCTGCTGATGATCATCTACGGCGTGCTGGCCGAGGTCTCGATCGGAAAGATGTTCGTCGCGGGCGTCCTGCCTGGCGTGCTGATCGCATGCGGTTTTGTGGCCGTGATCATGGGCCTCGCCAGCTTCGCGCCGGGTTATGTCTACCAGGAAGGCCGGGCGCCGCTGGCGGGTGCCACCGACTCCCGACCCGCCATGCCGCTGTCGGAAATTCTGACCAAACTCGTGCCGATCGCGCTGCTTGTCGCGCTTGTACTCGGCGGACTCTACACCGGCTTCTTCACGCCGACGGAGGCCGGCGGCATCGGCGCCTTCGGCGCGCTGTTGATCGCCCTCGCCCGTCGCTCGCTCGGCGGCGGCAAGATGTGGCGAGTCCTGACCGAGACTGGCGCGGTCTCCGTCAGCATCCTGATCCTGCTGATCGCGGCAGGCTTCTACAGCCGCATGCTGTCCATGGCGGGGGTCCCGACGGCGATCGGCGATCTCGTCCAGTCCACCGGGCTGGGGGCCTATGGGTTTCTGCTGATCTACGTGCTGATCATTTTGTTTTTGGGAATGTTCCTGGATTCCAGCTCGATCCTCTTGATCATGACGCCGATCGCGGTGCCGATCGCGCAGAATTTCGGGTTCGATCTGATCCATTTCGGCGTGGTCACAGTGATCGCCGTCGAGGTGGGCCTTCTCACGCCACCCTTCGGGATATCCGTCTTCACCGTGAAGGCGACATTGGCCGATCCGACGATCTCGGTCGAGCAGGTGTTCGCCGGGGCGATGCCCTTCATTCTGGTCATGCTGGCCGCGCTCATCGCCATCGCGGCATTTCCCTGGCTGAGCCTGGCGCTGATCTGAAAAGTAGCGGCCAGCGATCCGAGCCGGTCGAGGAAGGCACATCGCATCCGCAAATGGCCCCGACCTCTTGCGACTAGCGGGCCCTCCCCCCGTGGACCGGAAAGGCATGGTTGCCACGACGGGCGATGGCGAACTTCTGCCGAAAGGCACCCGACCCCGTCTCGAAGGTTTCGATCTCGGCCTTATGGTGTCGGATATCGCCGCTCATCAGGCTGGCGCCGCGCATGCTGGCCGGCGCTGCGAGCCCAAGCAGATCGAGGATCGTCGGCGCGATATCGACGATGCCGGCGGGAGCTTCCGTCTGGCCGGGGGCGCCACCATGCGCTGCGCCACCCAGGATCAGCACGGTGTTGAGCTCGTGCCGGTTAAGGCCGCCATGCATGCCGCCGCCCACCGGCACGCCGCCGGTGATCAGGCCCAGGCCCGGCAGGCCATGAGGGTCGAGGCTGGTGTCTGAGCGCAGCACATAGACGAGCTCCGGCTGCCGGGCATGGTCGAGGCCGACCAGCGTGGTGGAGAAGGTGCCATCGACCGCGCCCTGCACGGGGTCGTCCGATGGCGTGAACACCATGCCGATCTCGTCGCGCTGCATGAGCCAGCGCGCGATCTGGTCGCGCCGGTCCATGTCGCCATCGACCATCCGGATTTCACCCATATTGCCGCCGGTCACGGTGACGGCGGCGCCGTCGATCACACGGGCCGAGGCGCGGGCCGCCTTGTGGCCGGCCTCGCCGAGGAGGCCGGCGATGTCGGCCACGGCCGAGCTGGAGATCTGACCGTGATCGGAGGCCACGATGATGGCGCTGTCCTGCGCGTCCGACCGGACTTCAATCGCCGCGCGGATTCGCCCGAACGCAGCATCCACCGCCGTGACGATGGCGTCCGTCTCGTCGGAGGCCAGGAATTTGTAGTGGAACGAGGTGTCGGGTTCGTTGAACCAGATCAGCGCGACATCTGGATCCATCTCCCCCAGCACGTGCTCGGTGAAGACGCGGGTGACGTAGTCCGTCTCCTCGAAGCGCGGCAGGGTGCGTGGCGGCAGCGGCCCGAAGCGCTCCACCACCTCGTCGACGGCGTGCGGCGTCCGCGTGGCCTCGCCGCCCATCACCGAGAAGGTCCAGTGGCCATGGGCGGCCGCCCGCGGATTGATCGCATAGGTCGAACCGGCCGAGCCGGAATGGACCACGGCGAAGCTCTTGCCTTCTGCGGCGAGCCGGTCGCCGAGCGTTTCCGCGGCGATCAACGGCCCCTTGAGCCGTTCTTCGGCCAAAGCGAGGTCTGCTGCCAGCGAGGTGTCGAGGACGAATTCGCGGGTCACCTCGGGGAAATAGAAGCTGTTGCCGACGATGCCATGCAGCGCCGGCGGCGCGCCGGTCGAGATCGAGGACGTCGCCACCCGCGTCATCGACGGGAACACCGAGCGCGCCTCCCGGAACCAGGTACCTTCGCCCGCGAATGCCGCCAGATTCGGCATGCGCTCTGGCGTCACCATGTCGGGCCTCAGCCCGTCGAACACGACGACGACGACGCGTGATGCTTTTTGCATGGTGCTATCTCAAGGTTGGATCGAGCTTGTCGCGCAGCCAGTCGCCGAGCACCGAGACGGCCAGTGTCGTGAACACGATGGTGAGCGCCGGCGCGAGCATGATCCAGGGCGCGCGCGTGATGTATTCTCGGCCATAGCCGACCATGTTGCCAAGGCTAGTCATCGGAGGCTGCACGCCGAGCCCGAGGAAGGACAGGCCGCTTTCGAGCAGGATCACCTCGGGGAAGACCAGCGTCATCGAGACGATCAGCGTCGAGGCGATATTGGGCAGGATGTGGCGCAGATAGACCCGCATCGGCGAGGCGCCGAGCTGCCGGCAGGCGGAGGCGTAGCCCTGTGCGCTGGCGGAAATGGCCAGTCCGCGCGAGATGCGGGCATAGCGCTCCCAGCCGAACAGGCCCATCAGGCCGATCAGCAGCGGCAGCGAGTTGCCGAAGAAGGCCAGCACCGATAGCGCGAGGATCAGGAAGGGCATCGAGGCCTGGAAGTCGGCCAGCATCAGCACGATCTGCTCGACAAGGCCCCGGAAATAAGCCGCGAGAAAGCCGAGCGTCGTGCCCAGCACGGCCGAGATGATCGAGGCTCCAAACGCGATCAGAAGCGAGATGCGGATCGAGATCAGCAACCGCGAGAGCACGTCCCTGCCCAGTTCGTCGGTCCCCAGGATGTGGGGCAACGTGCCTGGCGGCACGAGCCAGTTGCGCAGGTTCGGCGCAGTGTAGACGAACGGGCTGATCATCGGCGCGACGATGGCCACGACGATCATCGCGATGAGCCAGAGAAGCGCAACCTTGGCCAGCAGCGGCATGTCCTGGCCCGGCCAGCGACGGCCGCGAGCCGGCTGCCGCGCCGCCGCATGGGAGAGTGCCTGTTCATTCATGCCGCTTTTCCAACCGTCTGCCGCAGGCGCGGATCGAGGAACCCATAGAGAAAGTCGACGATGAGGTTGGACGTCACCATCGTGGCCGCGACCAGAAGCAGGATGCACTGGACGACGGCCAGGTCACGGTTCGCCACCGCCACGACCAGCAGCCGGCCGACGCCGGGCCAGGAGAACACGCTCTCCACCACCACCGCGCCGGCGATCAGCGTGCCGATCATGAAGCCGATGATCGTCACGGTCGGGATCGCGGCGTTGGGCAGGGCATGGCCGATGATGACGTCGCGCCAGGGCACGCCCTTGGCGCTGGCCGTGCGGATGAAGGACTGGCCGAGCACTTCGAGCATGGCGCTGCGGGTGAAGCGCGCGAGCACCGCGCCGCCTCCGATGCCGAGCGTCAGCACGGGCAGGATCGCGTGGCGCCAGCTATCCTGCCCGCCCGACGGCAGCCAGCCGAGCTTGACGGCGAAGACCAGGACCAGCGTCAGGCCGAGCACGAAACTGGGGATGGTGAAGCCCGCCACCGAGAGCATCATCACCACGCGGTCGGCCAGGCTGCCGCGATGCAGGGCGGCATAGATGCCGGCGGGAACGCCGATGCACAGCTTGATGGCGAGCGCCGGCAATGTCAGCGCCAGCGTCACGGGAATGCGCTCCGCCACCAGTTCGATCGCGGCGCGGCCGTCGCGCATGGAGCGGCCGAGCTCGCCCTGGGCGATCGCGCCGAAATAGTGGAAATACTGCAGCCAGAGCGGATCATCGAGGCCCCAGGCCGCCCGGAAGGCCGCGATCGCCTCCGGCGGCGCTTCGGGCCCGAGGATGATCTGGGCGGGATCGCCCGACAGGCGCAGGACGACGAAGGCGAAGGTCACCACCAGCGCGATGGTGATCAGGGCGCGTCCGAAGCGGATGGCGAAATAGCGCAGCATCAGGCGGCCTTGCCCATCATCGTGCTGGACGGTTCGACCAGATGGCAGGCGACACGGCGGCCAAAGCCCTGTTCGACGGATCGCAGCACGGGGGCCTCCCGCTTGCAGCGGTCGATGGCCAGCGGACAGCGCGGATGGAAGCTGCAGCCGCCCGGTCGATCGGCAGGGTTTGGTGGCTCGCCCGTCAGCACGATCCGCGCCTGGCCGCTGTTGCGCTTGGTCACCGGTGCCGCCGAAACCAGGGCGCGCGTATAGGGGTGCAACGGCGCGGCGAAGAGATCATCCGCGTCACCTTCCTCGACGAAATCGCCGAGATACATCACCGCCACGCGGTTGGAGACCTGCCGCACCACGCGCAGATCATGACTTATGAACAGCATGGCGAGGCCGAACTCGGCCTGCAGATCGACCAGCAGATTGACCACCTGGGCCTGGATCGACACGTCGAGCGCCGAGACGGGCTCGTCGCAGACCAGAAAGTCGGGCCTCGTCATCAGGGCGCGCGCCAGGACGACGCGCTGGCGCTGGCCGCCGGACAGTTCGTGCGGATAGCGGGTCATCTGCTCGGACGACAGCCCGACGCGGGCAAGCATTTCCTGCGCCAGCCGAAGGCGCTGGGCCTGTTCGCCGATGCGGTGGATGTCGAGCGGCTCCTGCACCTGGACGACGACCGGCAGGCGGCGATCGAGCGCGCCGAGCGGGTCCTGATAGATCATCTGCATGCGCGCGCGCTGCGCCCGCCATGCGGGTGAGCCCGAGGTCAGCATCGGCTGGCCGGCAAAGCGCACCTCCCCTTCGTCCGGGGCCTCGAGCCCGAGCGCCATGCGGCCCATGGTGGACTTGCCGGAGCCGGACTCGCCGACGATGCCCAGCGTCTCGCCGGCGGCGATGCTGAAGCTGACGCGGTTGACCGCGCGAACCTGGGTGATCGCGCCGAACAGGCCACGCCGCGAACCATAGGTCCGCGACAGGTCCGTGGCGGTGAGAAGGGCTTCGCTCATGCCAGCTCGAGCTCGCGCTCGACGACGGATGCCGGAACCTCCGGTTCGAATACGCAGGCCACGCGCCTGCCGGTCTCGGGGTTGCGCAAGGCGGGCACCGCCTCCCGGCAGATCTCGGCCGCCTGCGTGCAGCGCGGCGCGAACGCGCAGCCCTTGGGCAGCGCGCGGGGATCGGGCACTACGCCCGGAATGGAGACCAGCTTGCGGCGCGGCCCCCCGAGCGGAGGCAGGGAATTCAGCAGACCCTGTGCGTAGGGATGCCGGGGCGCGTCGAACAGCTCGGCGGCCGGCGCTTCCTCGACGATGCGGCCCGCATACATCACCGCGACCCTGTCGCAGGTCTCGGCGATGACGCCGAGGTCGTGGCTGATCAGCACCAGCGCCATGCCCATCTCGCGCCGCACCGTGTTGATCAGGTCTAGGATCTGCGCCTGGATGGTCACGTCGAGTGCCGTGGTCGGCTCGTCGGCCACCAGGATGTCGGGCGCGCCGGCCAGCGCCATCGCAATCATGACGCGCTGGTTCTGCCCGCCGGAGAATTCGTGCGGATAGGCCGAGAGCCGCCGTTCCGCGTCAGGAATCCCGACGAGATCGAACAGCCGCTTGGCCTCGGCCCTGATCGCCCGGCCGGACAGCCCGCGGTGCAGCGACAAGGCCTCGCCGATCTGCGTGCCGACCTTGAGCACCGGGTTGAGCGCACTCGTCGGGTCCTGGAAGATCATCGCGACGCGGCCGCCGCGCACCTTGTCGAGCGCAGCGGGGCTCGCGCCCACCAGTTCGAGACCATCGAGCCTGGCGCTGCCGGAGACCTGTGCCTTGCCGGGCAACAGGCCGAGCGCCGCGAGCCAGGTCACGGACTTGCCCGATCCCGACTCGCCGACGAGGCCGAGCGCCTCGCCCTTGCCGATCGACAGATCGATGCCGTGCAGGACGGTCACGCCATCGAAGCGAACCGTCAGGCCAGACAGGGTGAGACGCGTGGAGGCCATCTGCCCGCCCGCGCCTCAAACATAGTTGCCGGGCCGGAAGTCCATGGCGAAGGCCGGCGACGCCTTCCACTGCAAGGCCTTGGGCTTGGCGGTGAAGGTCGCGTTCTGGTGCAGCACCGTATAGGCGGGGTCCTCGCGCTCGCAGATTTCCAGCATGCGGCGGAAGGCGGTGCGGCGGCGGGCCCGGTCGGTTGAGGTCTCCAGCACCTCGCAGAGCTGGTTCATTTCCGTGTTGGTCCACTCGCCGATCTGCTGCTGCTGGCCGTTGGGCCCGTGCTGGTTGACGATGGACGACACCGGATCGCTGAAGGGGGCGGAGTTCGACCAGTCGCGCACCGCACGGCTGTCGTTGCGCTGCATGATCTGCGACCAGTTCTCGACCGTGTTGATCTGCACGTTGAGGCCGACCGAGCGCCACATCTCCGTGAGGATCTGCGCGGTGGCGTTCTGGTTGGTGTAGTAGTTGTTCAGCAGGCGGTAGGGGATCGGGTCGCCCTTGTAGCCGGCTTGCTTGAGGAGGTCGGCCGCGAGCTTCGGGTTGTACTCGGGCACCGTCCAGTCGGCGTGGAACATGTCGCCGTAATATTCCCACTGCAGCCCGGCCGGCACCTTGGTCCGGCCCGCCCAGAGCGAGTCGACGATGGCCTGCCGGTCGATGGCGTGAGTGAAGGCGCGGCGCACCAGCGGGTTCTGCAACTGGGCATGGTTCTTGTCGAACACCGTCAGGCGGTGATTGAGGATGGTGCCGCCCTGCACCTCGAAGCCGGCGTTCTTCTCGATATCGCTGATCTGGTCGGGCGGGATGTCGCAGGCGAACTGGTACTGGCCCGAGAGCAGGCCGGCGATGCGGCTCGGCACCTCGGGAACCTCGACGAAGCGGATCCGCTTCAGCGGCGGCCGGCCGCCCCAGTAGTCGTCATGGGCCTCGAGCGTGAGCGAATTGTCCGGCCGGAACTCCACCACCTTGTAGGGGCCGGTCGTGATCGGTTTGCGGGCCCAGTCGAGATAGCTGGCGGCGTCTTCCCAGCCCTTGCGGCTCATGATGTCCGAGCCGTAGCGCGCCAGGCGGCCTTCCAGCGTCACGTCCGGCGTCGCGTTGTAGAAGCGGACGGTGTACTTATCGATGGCGTCGACGCGCAGCAGGTCGGGCCAGGCCCGGCGCGCCACGGCCGGGATGTCGACCGGCAGTTCCTTGCCGGGACGCGGCGTCGGGATCGTCTCGAAGGCCTTGATGGTCGAGCGGTTCTTGGCCTCGGTGTTCCCGAACATGCGCTCACGGGAGAAGGTGAAGACGACATCTTCGGCGGTCAGTTCGGCGCCGTTGTGGAATTTCACGCCCTGCCGCAGCTTGAGCTCGATCGTCTGGTCGTCGATGCGCTTCCACTCGGTGGCGAGGCCGGGGCGCGGCAGGAGGTTGCCGAGCCAGTCCTTGCCGATCAGCGGCTCCCAGAGCGAGGTGAAGAACACGCGCTCGCCGACATTGGACTGCTCGCGCAGCACGTCGAGCGTGTTGGAGTTGACGATCTTCTGCACCGCGATGGTGATCGAGGGGCGGTTGTCCGACTGGCCGATGGCGAATTGCGGCAGCGCGGATGCACCCAGCGTCGCCGCACCGAACTGAAGGGCCTTGCGTCGCGTGAAAGCGGCCATGACAGTCTCTCCGTTGATTGAATGGGCGATTGCGAACGCCGTCGGGTCCGCCGGGACCCAAGCCTGGGTCCGCGGCGCCATGGCTTCGAACGCTAGTCAGCCAGAGCAACAGCTGGATGACAGGGCGGTGGGATGCGGTGCCGTTACTGCGCCAGGCCCAGCGCGATCAGGTGATCCGCGCCTGCCCTGACGGTTTCCTTGTTGCGGACCTCGAGGATCAGGCGCGGGTTGCTGCTCAGCCGCTCGAGCGCGCGGAATACGGCCTGCCAGCGGATATTGCCTTCGCCCGGATTCCAATGGCGGTCGGCATAGCCGTCGGTGTCCTGAAGATGGACGTGGTGGAGCATGTCGCCCGCGGCATGGACGAAATAGTCGACCGGCGGGGCCCCGGTCGAGCCATGGGCATAATTGGCGTGGCCGGTATCGATCGAGACGCGGACGAACTCGCTGTCGAAGGAGCGGGCGAGATCGACGCGGATATGGGCGTCCTTATCCTCGATGTTCTCGATGACGAGGACGACACCCATATCGGCCGCACGACGGACGGCGTCACCGATGGACGCATGCGTCAGCTCAACGGTCAGCTGGCGCGCATCCTGATGATCGTCGAGATTGTTGTAGTCCCACGTCGTGTAGGGCGAATGGATCACCATCTGCGTCGCGCCGAGATGGGCGCAGACATCCAGGCCCTGATGCATGCGCTTGCCGACGATGGCGCGCACATCGGGGTCTTTCGAGGCGATGTTGAAGCCCCAGAACGGGCCGTGGATTCCGAGGCGACCGGTATGGCCGTCGAGCGTCTTCAGGACATCGTCGGCCAGCGGCTTCCAGTCGCCGTTCAGGACGTCGGCGAGAAAGAAATCCTGCACCTCGACATCGCGCTGCCTGTCGAGGATCCAGTCGCGGTGCAGGCGGAGGCCGGCGAGCGGGAGCGCGACGCCGAGGACGGGCAGGGATTTGTGCGAAGACATGGGGACGGTCCGGAAAGACGGGAAATCGGATCGGGGCCTTGGCCAGGTCCCTGCAGGCAGTCGTTGCTGCCTCGGCGGGGACTAAGCCCTCCGGCGGTGACGCCCGGATGACAGCGCCCAGCAAAATCCGTGAAAGAGGCGGACTTTTTCCAATTTATCTAGCCGGCTATCCGAAGGCGCCTCACGGCCTGGGGACGGTGCCCTAGGGGGCGCCGGCACGGTGCCGAAACTCGTCCAAGAAGACGATGGGATCGCCGACCTGCGAGGTCGGCCGTCGGCCCGATCAGCGCAGTAACGTGCCAGCGCTGGTCGGTCAGCCGATCAGGCGGGCTTACGCGATATGCCTGCGCAAGGGCCGTGGCGGCATGCTGGTGGTGGTGCCGCCGACATCGGTTTGTGCAGGGCTGGCTCGGCAGCATGCCCGTCTTGTCAGAAATTCGGTCGGCCCGGAGCGTCGAGTCAATTCAACACGAGCCGGGGCAGCCAAAGCACAACCTCGGGGATGAAGGTGATGATCACCAGCACGCCGAAGCCGACGCCGAGGAAGGGCAGCACTTCGCGCACAACCCGCTCGATCTTCACCTGGGCGAAGTTGCCGCAGATGTAGAGGAGAATGCCGACCGGCGGCGTCAGCAGGCCGAGCATCAGGTTGAAGACGATGACCAGCCCGAAATGCACGAGGTCGATGCCGACCGCCTCGACGATCGGGATCAGCACCGGGATCAGGATGATCATGGCCGCGATTGCTTCCATAAAGCAGCCGACGATCAGCAGCAGCACGTTGATCAGGATCAGGATGACCCAGGGATTGTTCGAGAAGGCACCGATCCACGCGGCGATCTCGCGCGGCAGGCCGCTTACCGCCATCAGCCAGCCGAAGCCGGCAGCAAAGGCGATGATGATCATGACGACGGCGGAATCGAGCCCGCTCTGGACGCAGATGCTCCAGAGCTGGCGCCAGGAGAGCTCGCGATGGATCACCATCGCGACGAAGAGCGCATAGAGCACGGCCACGGCGGCGCTTTCGGTCACGGTGACCACGCCGCCGGTGACGCCGAACAGGATGACGAAGGGCATCATCAGTGCCCAGATCGCCTTGCTGCCGGAGCGCAGCACCTCGCGCATCGGCACGGCTTCGTGGACCGGGTATTTGCGGGCGCGCGAGATCATGTAGACGGCGACAGCAAGCCCGCCGCCGAGCAGAAGGCCGGGAATGACGCCGCCGAGGAACAGGGCGGCGACCGAGACGCCCTTGCCGACTGACAGGGCATAGATCACCAGCGGGATCGAGGGCGGGATGATCGGCCCCATCACCGAGGCAGAGGCCGTGATGGCGGCGGCATAGCCCGGGTCGTAGCCCGAGCGCTTCATGCCGGGAATCAGCACCTTGCCCAACGCGGTCGCATCGGCGACCGCCGAGCCTGAGACGCCGGAGAAGACCATGCAGGACATCACGGTGGTAAGGCCCAGCCCGCCACTGAAGCGGCCGACGCAGGCATTGGCGAAGCTGATGATGCGGGCGGTGATGCCGCCGACATTCATGATGTTGCCGGCCAGGATGAAGAAGGGGATCGCCAGCAGCGAATAGGAATCCGCGCCGATCAGCGCCCGCTGCACGAAGACCGAGAACGGCAGCGTCGGGTGGTTGGCGATCGTCATGACGGCAGCGAGCGCCATCGCGAAGGCGATGGGCAGGCCCAGCATCATCATCACGCCGAAGGAGAGCATCAGCACGCCGGCCATCGGATCGTCTCCTAGAGGTGCACGTCGCCGAGCGGATCGCGCCGGGCCGGGTCGAACAGCTTTTCGATCCAGAACACGATCATCAGCGCGGCGCAGAACGGCGCGGCGAAATAGAAGGAGGCGGGGCTGATCTCGAGCGCCCCAAAGGTCTGGCCGAGCGTGCCGATCGAGATCTGCAGTCCGAACCAGAGCATCAAAACGGCGAGCAACAGGACAAGGCCCTGGTTGAGCCAGAGCAGCAGCGCCTGCAGCCGCTGCGGCAGCATCAGCACGAACATGTCGATCGCGATGTGCAGCATGTTGCGGTAGAGCACCGCTGCGCCCGCGAAGACCGACCAGACGAACAGGATCCGGCAGACCTGCTCGGTCCACGACAGCGGTCTATCAAGCCCGTAGCGATACCAGACGGCCGCGATCGTGATCAGCACGATGGCTGCGATCGAGCCGCCGACGATGGCGCGCGCCGTCCATTCACACAGGTCGCAGAGCCTGCGCCAAAGCGCTGGCAGGCCGGTCAGAGGCTGCATGGCAATCCTGTCACGCGAGGAAGGGTTGCCGGGCCCGCAAGGGCCCGGCTGCTGTGGCGGCGATCAGGCGATCGTCTTGATCCGATCGACCCATTTCTTCACATGGGCGAACTCGGTCTCCATGCCTTCGAGCGTCTTGCGGAAGGCATCCTTGTCGACATCGTTGATCGCGATGTTCTTGGCCTTGACCAAAGCGAGGATGCGTTCGTCGTCTGCAATGACCTTCGGACGCAGCGTGTCCTCCATGTCGCGGGCGGCCTGGACGAGGGCCTTGCGCTGGTCCTCGTTGACCGCGCGGAAGCTCGCTTCCGAGATCACGATCATATTGTCCTGCATCATGTGCTCGGTCAGCGCGAGATTCTTGTTCACGTCGAAGATGCCGCCGTTGAAGGTCAGCGCCATCGGGTTTTCCTGGCCCTCGATCACGCCCGACTTCAGCGCCTGGAACACCTCGGGCCAAGCCAGCGGCGTCGGCGAGGCGCCGAAGCGCTCGAAGGTCCGGCGCCACATGGTGGTTTCCGGCACGCGGATCTTGAAGCCCTTGAGATCGGCCGGCGTCTTGACGAGGCGGCTGGACGAGAGTTGGCGCGGCATGCGCGGGATGGCGCCTAGCGGGCGCAGCTTGGCCTGCGCCGCGACGTCATTGCCGTACTCGGCCATGATTGCGGTCATGACCGTGTCCTTGTGGGCGACGTTCTTGAACAGATAGGGATAGGTAAAGACCTCGGCCGGCTTGTACCAGCCGGCCAGCAGCGCGGCGCCCGGCGTGGCGACATGGATCGAGCCCTGCAGCAGCCCCTCGACATTCTCGCGCTCGCCGCCGAGCGCGCCGGCATGGTGAGAGGCGATATCGATCTGGCCCTTGGTCAGCTCCTTCACGCGGGTGGCGAAGACATCAAGGCTCTGGGCGATGAAGTCGGTCTGCGGCGTCGCCGAGGCGCCAATCCATTTCAGTTGCTGCGCCCGCAGCACGCCCGGCATGGCGACCATCGCCGCACCGGTTGCGAGGCCGGCGAGTGCCGCGCGGCGGGTCGGAAAGCTTCGTCCCTTGGTCGTCATGGGTGTTTCCTCCTCGGTTATGAACGGCCCGTTTTCGGGCTCGAATCCCATGCCGGCACGCACAGGCGCGCCGGCATGTCTTGCTCAGGCAGCCTTGGTATTGGGGCGGGCGAAGGCCGCCTCCATCTCGCGCCGGACCTTCACGGCGGTATTGTCCGGATCATAGGCGACATCGCTCCATTTCAGGCGCTGGCCCTCCGCCACGTCGATCTTCAGCTTGACGTTGTGGGCGAGGCCGAGTGGCAGATAGCCCTCGTCGAGCGAGGCCGTCGCGGGCGTCTGCTTGCCCCAGACGCAGAAGCCGCCCTCGCCGTCCAGCATTTCGCCGGCCTTGAGATTGCGCTTGGCGGTGGCGACGACATCCGAATTGAAGCAGATCGGCGCGCCCGTCGGCTCATGGCGCAGCGCGGCGGAGGCCACGGAGATGCCGAGCTCCAGGCCGATCATGTGGATCGGACGGTAGAGGCAGGAGTAGCGGCCGCTCTTGTCGGGCAGCATCGAATACTCGCGGAAGCACTCCTCGCTGTAGGCACTGTCGGATTCGAAGACGACATAGGTGCCCATGACCAGGCTGTGAGGCACGTCCGTTCCATCGCGATAGACCGACGAGGTCACTTCGGTGACGCCGGCCCGCTCAAGCACGCCGCCGTCGGCCTTGGGCTTGCAGATCTCGGCATGCTCGAACCGCGTCGCCGGCGGGAAGGACAGGCCTTCCGTCTGCGATTCCAGTCCCGTGGCGTTGCAGACGGCCGTCATCTCGATGCCCGACTTCGTGCCGTCGACGAAGGAGTTGAACATCTTCGGATTGATCGAATTGCGATCCTTGATCTTCATGTACTTGTCGAGAATGTCCCAGACCGTGTCGGGCGTGGACTGGTGATAGGTCGGGTGGTAGCGCGTGCCCTTGCCGGCACTGACGACGCGAAAGCCCGAGGCGCGGGCCCAGTCGACATGGTCGGCGATCAGGGCCGGCTGGTCGCCCCAGGCCAGCGAATAGACGACGCCGGCCTCGCGTGCCTTGCGCGCCAGCAACGGGCCGGCGCAGGCATCGGCCTCGACATTGACCATGACGATATGCTTGCCGTGGGCGATGGCGCGCATCGCGAAGCGGATGCCGGCGCCCGGATCGCCCGTCGCCTCGATGATGACCTCGACGCCGGGATGGTCGATCAGCGCGTCGCCGTCCTCGGTGACGAGTGTCGCGCCGTTCTTCAGCGCATCGTCGATCGAGGCGGCCGCGTACTGTTCTTCCGGCCAGCAGGCCAGCTTCAGCTGCGAGCGGGCACGGGCGGTGTTGAGATCGGCGACGCCGACGATGTGCATCCCGTCCGTGCTGCGGGCCTGGGAAAGGAACATGGTGCCGAACTTGCCGGCGCCGATGATGGCGACGGTGACCGGCTTGCCGGTGGCCTTCCGTTCGAGAAGCAGTCTGTGCAGGTTCATGCGCCGGTTCTTTCCTCACCAGGCCGACCACGGGGTCGGACGTCTCGTCATCGAGGAAGCGACGCAAAGGAAAAGGGTGGCCAACGCGGGCTGCGCGTCACCTGGCGCCGGTTGCTGGCGCATTCTCCTCCCTGCGGGCCACAGCTTCTTTTGATGAGCTGCATTCCTCAAGTGATAGGCGTAGCATGGGGTCCGTTCGGGCGAAAAACGAACAATTTTGGCATGATCGACAAATGAGGCTCACTGATGATTGGGGGCATGCCACCGGTGCAATGGCTGCAGACCTTCCGCGCCGTGATGGAGGCCGGAAGCTTTTCCGGGGCGGCCAAGCTGATGAACCTGACGCCCTCGGCGATTAGCCATCAGATGCGGGCGCTGGAGGGGATGCTGGGGCGGCCCCTGTTCCTGCGCGTGCGGCGCAGCGTCGTGCCGACGGAGGAGGCCCTGACCTATTCCGCCTCGATCGGCGAGAGCTTCGCGCGCTTGATGACGGCGACGATGCGGGTCGCGTCGGGGGCTGGCGTGCGGCGACTGCCGATCCATGCCTCGCCGAGCCTCGCCACGCTCTGGCTGATGCCGCGGCTCGGCCGGTTCCTGCGCGAGCACCCCAGCATCGATGTCGCGCTGTTCGCCAGCCATGAGCCTGCCCGCCTCGGCAAGGACGGCATCCTCATCGACATCCAGTATGCGCGGCCGGTTCCCGAGGATTGCGAGGCGGTGGCGCTCGGGGAGGAACTCATCGTCCCGCTCGCGAGCCCCGCCTTCGTGGCTGCGCATGGTCTGGAGGCGCCGAGCGACATCGCCCGCGTGCCGCTGATCCACTCGCTGCGCTGCGTGGTGCCTTGGGACCAGTGGACGGCGCGCCATGCCCCCTTTGTGCCCCTGAGCGCACGCGGGCTTCAGTTCGACCGCGCCCATCTCGCTTTGGCCGCCGCGGAGGACGGCCTGGGCCTCGCGCTCGAATCAACATTGCAGGCGCGCGACCTTCTCGCCGCTGGCCGGCTCGTCATGCCGCTGGGTCCGACCGGAATCGGGGTCGTCGCTCACCGCCTGATCTATCGCCGCGAGGAGCGGGACAATCCCGAGATCCAGGCCTTCGTCGAGTGGCTGATGCGGAACATCAACGAGAAGCCGGCCCGCGATGTCTCGGCCGATCGCCTGGAGGTCTAGCGGGCCGGCTAAAGAGCGATGGAGGCCAAACTGGGTCGGGGAACCGCGGCCTGTCGGCTCACATTCCGTCTGGTTGACGAGGACACGCTGCCTTCCAGAGGTCCTCTGCGGCTTCGCTCAGCCTCCCCGGCGATCGGAACAGCCGGATCTCGACCGGGATATCAAGGTGTTTCGACCCCGCACGAACGAGGCGGCCGCGGTCCAGATCCTCGGCCGCGAGCGTCAGCGGCAACCAGGCGACGCCATGCCCGTCACGGGCGAGCGTCGCCAGTGTTGCGGCGAGATGGGATGTCAGGCCGGCCGCTGACGCCCCGGTGTCGAGCCCGCCGCACGCCGCGATGATCCGTCCCAGCCCCGAGGCCTGGCTGTATGCGAGAAAGGGGGCCGGCTCCGCTGCGGTGCCATGCAGGGGCCATCTCGGTTCCCCCTTCTCATCGGGCGCGCAGAGTGGGACGAGCGCGTCGTCGCCGACGCGCATGCTGGCGAAGCGGTCCGCCGCAAATGGCGGGGCGGCAGCCTCGTGGACGTGGCAGAGCAGGAACTGAACCTCGCCCGAAAACATCATCTGCTCGCAGGCCGCCATGCTGTCCGAGATCAGGTTGATCGTCCCGAGCGCCCGCGACTGCATGACCCGCCGGATCCAGCCTGGGAAGAAGGTGAAGGACAGGGCATGCGTCGCCGCGATGGTGAGTGCGGTGGTCTTGCGTTCGCCGACCGCGCGCGTCTCGCGCCTCGCCCGGTCGAGAATGCCCAGAAGGTCCCGCACGTGAGGCTGAAAGTGCTCGCCCGCCGCCGTCAGGCGCGCGCCTTGATGGCCCCGCTCGAACAGCGCGGCGCCGATCCATTCCTCCAGCGCGCGGATCCTGCGACCGAAGGCCGGTTGCGTGATGTTGCGCGCGTCGGCGGCCCGCGAGAAACTTCGGTGCTCCGCCAAAGCCCGGAAATCAGACAGCCAATCGTAATGCATCTCGATGCCGTTCGCGCATAGTCAAAACCGAACTTGGCATTGGCCCTGGCAGCGCGTCCAGCCTTAAGCAGGGCCTGCGGCGAGCCCAACCCCTCAGAACAGGCGCAAGCTCAATGCCGAAACGGCATGCCGACACCAGGGAGGAAAGCGATGCGTATCGTCGATGTCTGCGAGGTCACCAAGCCGATCGCCTCGCCTATCCGCAACGCCTATATCGACTTCTCAAGGATGACGGCGAGCCTCGTCGCCGTCGTCACCGATGTCGTCAGGGACGGCCGACGGGTCGTCGGCTACGGCTTCAACTCCAATGGCCGCTACGGACAGGGCGGCCTGATCCGCGAGCGCTTCCGCGACCGGTTGCTCCAGGCGGAGCCGAAGAGCGTCCTCAACGAGGCCGGCGACAATCTCTGCCCTCACAAGCTCTGGGCGGCGATGATGGTCAACGAGAAGCCGGGCGGTCATGGCGAGCGCTCCGTGGCGGTCGGAACGCTGGACATGGCGATCTGGGACGCGACGGCGAAGATCGCCGGCGAGCCGCTGTTCCGGATGCTGGCGCAGCAGAAGGGCCGCGAGGCCGACCCGCGAGTCTTCGTCTATGCCGCCGGCGGCTATTACTATCCCGGCAAGGACGATGCCCAGCTGCGGGCCGAGATGCGCAGCTATCTCAACCGCGGCTACACCGTGGTGAAGATGAAGATCGGCGGTGCGTCGATCGGCGAGGACCAGCGTCGGATCGAAGCGGTTCTCGCCGAGATCGGCTCCCAGGCGAGGCTCGCGGTCGATGCCAATGGCCGCTTCGATCTGAAGACCGGCATCGCCTATGCCGAGATGCTGCGGCAGTATCCGCTGTTCTGGTACGAGGAGGTCGGCGATCCGCTGGACTATGCGCTCCAGGCGGCGCTGTCGGAGTTCTACCCGGCCCCGATGGCAACGGGTGAAAACCTGTTCTCGCATCAGGACGCCCGGAACCTGCTCCGCTACGGGGGCATGCGGCCCGACCGCGACTATCTCCAGTTCGACTGTGCGCTGTCCTACGGGCTCGTCGAATATCTGCGCACGCTCGATGTGCTCGCCCAGTTCGGCTGGTCGCCCGCGCGGTGCATCCCGCATGGCGGCCACCAGATGTCGCTCAACATCGCGGCCGGCCTCGGACTCGGCGGCAACGAGAGCTATCCCGACCTGTTCCAGCCCTATGGCGGGTTCCCCGACGGCGTCACGGTCGACGACGGCCATATCGTCATGCCCGAGCTACCGGGAATCGGCTTCGAGGGCAAAAGCGACCTGATCAAGGTGATGCGCGAACTCGCGGAATAGGACGCATCGCGGTGCTCGACGGTCGCTGGCCATATAGTCAGCGGCTCTCGCCATCTCCCACCCGCCTCCCCCGCCAGGCCCTTTGCGACGGCGCTGAATGACGCCGCGATGGCGCGCCAGTAAGGGCGTGTTGACAGGCATCTTGCCCTGGATCAGGATTATTACATAAAGTAAAAATCAAAGGGTGGGACGTGAGGGCACCAAGAAGCCGGCGTGCGACGCGGTCTGCGGTTCTGCGCTCTCTTTGGTGCTCCGGTGGCTGCTTTCGGCCGGCCTTGTCCGAGACGACCGGCCTCACCGATGCCAGCATCTCGCGCATCGTCGCCGAGCTGAAGACGGAGAATCTGGTCGACGAGACGCGGCTCACGGCGCCCTATCAAGGCGGGCCGAGCGCATTTCTGACACTGAGCAAAGATCGCCATGTCGGCGCGGTCGAGTTTTCCAGCGGCCGGGTGCATGTCGGCGTCGGATCGCTGACGGGCGAGATCCGGTTCTCGGAATGGCTGGACCTGCCCGACGGGGCCGACCTCGAAACCGTCCGGGCGACCTATCGCCGCGCGCTCCACCAACTCACCGACCATGTTGATCGGACCGGTATCCAGCTGCGCCAGATCGCGGTTTCGATCCCTGGCTATCACGAAGATCTCCGGGTCAACCCGATCATCGCGATCGATCCGGCGAACATCCTCGCAGACATCCAGGCCGCGCAGCCCGGCGTTGCGCTTCTCACTGCCAATTCGATCATGACGCGCGCCGTCGCCCACCAGCTGAAGCAGGGCGTCGGCGTTGCCGCCGGTCCCTATCTCTACGTCTTCGTCGGGCATGGCGTGGGTGCGGCGCTGATCGATGATTTTGCCGCGAGCGGCGATGTCGCGCCCTGCGAGATCGGCCATATGGTGCTCGATCCGCGCGGGCCGCGCTGCCGCTGCGGCCATGCCGGCTGCCTCGAGGCCTATGTCTCGACGGCGGCCGTCGCGCCGGCCCTCGGCATCCGCGAGCAGGATCTGCTGACCATCGGCGCATGGCAGGCGGGCCGGCTCAAGCTGTCGGCGCGCAGCCGTGGCGACCTTGCGACACGCCTCATCAGATTGGGGCATGCGCTGGGCAATGCGCTGAACCTCACACCGGTCCGGCGCGTCGTCGTGGCGGGCTGGCCGGCAGAGCTCTGCGATCAGGTGCAGGAAGCGGTTCTCGGCGGGATCGACGCCAGCCTGTTCGGCGGGGCGTCGACGGTGACCCTCGCCTTCTCGAATGCCGAGCTGGGGCGGGAACCGGCCGCCGGCCTGGCGCTCGCCACCTACGCCTACCTGCAACGGGGCGCGATGCGGGCGGAGGAACTGGCCGCCGACATCGTCACAAACCATCCAGGCCAACGATAAAAAACGGAGGAATCATGATTTTCAAAGCATTGGCGGCAGCGCTTCTGGGCGGTGTCATGCTCGTCGCCGCCGGACCGGCGCCGGCCCAGAGCGTGCTCAAGGTCAAGCCATCCGGAGACGTCAAGATCCTGGATCCGATGCTCGGCTCGGATTCCATGGCGCGCAATTTTGGCTACATGATCTACGACACGCTGTTTGCGGTCGACGACAAGCTGGCGATCAAGCCCCAGATGGTCGAGAGTTGGGAGACGTCGTCGGACGGCAAGGTCTGGACCTTCGTCCTCCGCGGCGGGCTGACGTTCAGCGACGGCCAGCCCGTGACGGCGGACGACGTGATCGCCTCGCTGAAGCGCTGGAGCGTCAATGACAGCCTCGGGCAGCAGCTCAACCAGCGCGGCGCAGCCTGGCAGGCGGTGGATGCGAAGACATTCCGCCTGACGCTGACCTCGCCCTGGGGAATGGTGCTCGATGCGCTCGGCAAGCCCGGCGCTCCGGTGCCCTTCATCATGCCCGCCCGCATCGCCTCGGCAACGCCCCCCAACCAGCCCGTCACCGACCACACGGGCTCAGGACCCTTCGTCTTCAAGAAGGACGAATGGATGGCGGGCGCCCGCCTAGTCTTCATCAAGAACCCGAGCTACGCCCCGCGCGCGGAGGCGCCCGCCGGTTTCTCGGGCGGAAAGGTGGCCAAGGTCGACCGTGTCGAATGGCTGATCATTCCAGACCAGCAGACGGCGCTCAACGCCCTGCTGAAGGGCGAGATCGACATCAGCGAGGAATTGTCCGGCGACCTCATCCCGCTCGCCAAGAAATCGAAGGAGATCGCGCTTGCGCGCCAGGACGAGATCGGCGTGGCCCAGCAGATCCGGATCAATTCGCTCCAGCCGCCGTTCGACAATCCGAAGCTGCGACAGGCCCTTCTCCACGCCGTCGACGGTGCGGATTTCCTCGCCGCTGTCATCGACGATCCGGACCTCGGCAGACCGTGCCGTTCCTTCTATGTCTGCTCGTCGCCCTACTTCACCGAGGCCGGATTCCCCAAGTTCGACCTCGCCAAGGCCAGGGCGCTCGTCAAGGAAGCCGGCTATGACGGAACGCCGGTGGTGCTGCTCGACGCCGCCGAGAACCCCAACATCCATGCCTTCACGACCGTCGCCAACGAACTGCTGAAGAGCATCGGCTTCAAGACCGATCTGCAGGCGATGGACTGGGCGACGGTCGTCGCCCGTCGCGCCAGCAAGGAGCCGGTCGGCAAGGGCGGGTGGTCCATCTTCATCTCGGGTCCGGGGGGCCTCGACATGATGGAGCCGGTCAGCCATCTCGGCCTGCGCTCGAATTGCGAGAAGGCCTGGTTCGGCTGGCCCTGCGATGCCGAGATCGAGACGATGCGCGGGGCCTTCGCCGACCTGTCGGACAAGGCGCAGCGCCAGGCTCTCGCGGCGAAGATCCAGGCTCGTGCCGCGGAGACGGTGCCTTATGTGCCGATCGGCGTGCAGTACCAGATCCGCGCCTATCGGACGAACCTGACTGGCCTGCTCACCCCCCCGGCGCCCGTCTACTGGAACATCACCCGCCAGTGAGGGCGCCGCGGCCGCCCGTGCCGCCGCTCCCCGCCTCTGCCCGCGGTCGCCCAAGCGATCGCGGGCGCTCCGGCCAGAGCCGGACCCGCCATCCTCGAGACCGTGCCTGATGCTGCACCATGCGTCCCGCGAAGCGGCGCCCGATGAGCGCGTCATCGTCGACACGCCGTTTGGACGGCTGTGTGGCGGGCGCTCGGGCGAAATCCTGTGCTTCAAGGGCGTTCCCTACGCCGCCGCGCCGGTCGGCCCGCTGCGATTCCGGCCGCCACAGCCAATTCCGCCATGGGCCGGAACGCGCGAGGCGCTGGGCTTTGCGCCGGTGGCGCCGCAACCACCCGATCCTGGGTTCTATCCCGGTGATCCCGACGCCATGCCGCCGATGCCGGCGAGTGAGGACTGCCTTTACCTCAACATCTGGACGCCGGCGGCGGCCGGGCCCCACCCGGTCCTCGTCTGGCTGCATGGCGGCAGCCAGACCGTCGGTGGCACCAGCCGCCCGGTCTATGACGGCGCAGCCTTCGCGCGTGCCGGCATCACCTGCGTCACGGTCGGCCATCGGCTTGGACTGCTCGGGTTTCTCGAAGGCGGGCGCCTCTTCGGCGAGCATTTCCGCGGCAGCGGCAACAACGCCTTGCGGGACATCGTGTCGGCGCTCGGCTGGGTTCGGCAGGCCATCGTCACCTTTGGCGGCGATCCCGGTCGGGTTACGATCGGCGGCGAGTCGGCCGGGGCCAAGAACGTCGCCGCGCTTCTGGCCGCACCTTCCGCGACAGGCCTCTTCCATGCGGCGTTTTCGAGCTCCGGCGGCGGCGACACGATCCATGGCGTGGATGAGGCGGACGCCATTGCTGCGCGCGCTTTGGCGCTCGCAGGCGGGGATTGGCAACGTCTCCTGACGATGCCCATCGCAGACCTCATCGCCCTGCAGACGCAGCTGGGCGGCGAAGAGGTGCGGCGGCAGCCGTTCCGGGCCGTGCTGGACGGCGCATTCCTGCCGCAGACGCCGCGACGACTGCTGCCCCGGCAGCCGGTCCCGCTGCTGATCGGCACCGCGCGCGACGAGGTTGCGGCTTTCTTCGGCGGGCCGCAGCACGGGAGCGGGACTCCGCCGGAGGCCTGGGACGCTCGACAGCTGATGCATCTGGCACCCAGCCTCATGGCGGAAGCCGAAGCGCGTGCCTTGCGCCTCTGGCCTGGCTTGCCTGCAAGCACCCGTCGCCTGTGGCTGCTGACGGCGGAAGAATACGAACTGCCCTCGATCCGGCTGGCCGAAGCTCATGCCGCAGCGGAAGGGCCGGTCTGGGTCTATCGCAACGACCGCCCGCTTACCGCCGGCCCCTTCGCCGGTCTCGCGCCTCATGTCGCCGATCTGGGGCTGATCTGGAACCAGCCGGGGCCGTATGGCCAACCCGCCGCCCTCGGCGACTGCAGCATGCACGACGCCGTCATCGCCTTCGTCCGGACCGGAGCCGTTCCCTGGCCCAAATACGATGCCGCGAGCCGCGCAACGCAGGTGTTCGACTCAGGCGGCGCGAAGCTGCAGACGGATCCGTCACAGGACCTGCGCCGCATCTTCGATGGGCTGTTCGATCGCTAGCGGCCCGCCCTCTCCGTACTCGGTCAAATCCGGTCACGTCTCGCCTGGCGAATGAGCATGCGCTTGCAGCGCCGTGTGCTCATCAGCTCACGAGAATCCTGCTACCGCCCTGGCTGGTTCAGGCGGGGTATCTCGATCGATGCGCAACGGCACTTTGCGGAGCACCATCCACAGACGTCGCTCGGTCAGAAGCACAGGCTCTCCGGCACCTGCGGCTCTTCACCGCCAGCATCCAAATTGCATCGGCATGGCCGTGGATCCGCGGGAGAGCGCTCGATGAACATGCGCCAGATCGAGGCCTTCGCGGCCGTGATGAGGGCGGGAACGGTGTCGCGGGCGGCGGAGATCCTCGGCGTCAGCCAGCCCGCAGTGAGCCGGCTCATCGCCGATCTTGAGGCTTCGCTGGGCTTTGGCCTGTTCAGCCGTGTCCGCAGTCGCGTCGTTCCGACCCCGGAGGGCCGCATTTTCTATGAGGATGTCGAGGCCAGCTTCCGGGGCATGGACCGGCTGCGCTCGACCGCGGCGCGCATCCGCGACAGTGGTGCGGGCGAGATCCGGATCGCCAGCCTGTCCTCGCTCAGCGGCTCGATCGTCCCCAAGGCGATCGTGAAGTTCCGCAACCGCTGGCCCGACGCGACGGTGACGCTGATGGTCCAGTCCTCCCGCGACGTGCGCGACGGGGTCGCCAGCGGCGCCTACGATATCGGGCTGGCGGCAGACGAGATCGACCTCACCGGCATCGAGCACCAGATCTTCGTCCAGCCGCGCGAGCTTTGCGCCCTGCCGCCCGGACATCCCCTGGCGGAACGCGAGGTGATCCGGCCGCAGGACCTCTCCGGCGTCGATTTCATCGCCTATGTGCCGGAGGACCGGGTGCGCCGGCGCTTCGAGATGATCTTCGCCGAGGCCGGGGTGCCGATGCCGCGGATCGTCGTGGAGACGCTCTATGCCTCCACCGTCTACGCGCTGGTGGCGGACGGCATCGGCGCCGGCCTGCTCACGAGCTATGCGATCACGGGGTTCGACCAAAGCCGTGTCGTGCTGCGGCCGTTCGAGCCCGCCGTCAACAGCCGCACCCTGCTGATCCGCCCGCCGGAGCGGCCCAAGTCGCAGCTGGTGCGCGACTTCATCGACTGCCTGATGGAATCGCGCTGATCCCGGCCCAACTCAGGGTCGGCCGCTCGCGGACGGCCTCATAATGCCATCGCATAGCCTCATCCAAGCAGATGATTGCCGGGCCCCTCCCCGTGCTGCAGCATGGGCCCGAGCCTGACACCACTATCGCGAACGGGGAGACCGACCATGGGATCGCCTGTCCCGCTGTCGAGCGACGGCTTCTTCGGGCAGCGCGCCGCCCGGCATTTCGGCGTGCACGGCCAGGAGGTCAGCGCGCTGCGGCTGGAGGGCGAACTGTCCCTGGTGGCGACGCGGCTGACCTGCGGCGACAGGCTGCGCGAGCGGACGCAGCCGGCGCCGCCGGACGCCGCCTTCTCGCTGCTGTGCCCGATCGATCGGCTCGACGGTCACAGCTGCTGGGTCGCCGGTGAGCCGCAACACCACGGGCCGCTGCCGGCGGGCTCGGTCAGCCTGACCGATCTGCGCGACAAGCCGCAATGGCAACTTTGCGGGCGGGTCGATGCGCTGCAGATCTACATTCCCGTCAGGGCGCTTGCAGCGGTGGGCGAGCGGCGCTCCCAGGCCGCGGTCGGCAGCCTGCGCTGCGATGCCGGGCGGCCGGACCCGATCCTCGCCGGCCTGTGCGACACGCTGATGCGCGCCGCGCAGTCGACCGGGTCCAACACGCTGCTGATCGACCAACTCGCGATCTGCCTCCTGACCCATGTCGCGGAGGTTTACGGCGGGCCCGGCCGCGCCGATGAACGCCCGAGCGGGCGGCTCGCGCCCTGGCAGGAGCGCCGGGCCAAGGAGATCATGGCGGCGCGGCTGGCTTCCGAGCTGACCATCTCGCAGTTGGCGAGCGAATGCCGCCTTACCGCCAGCCACTTCGCCCGCGCCTTCCGGCGCAGCACGGGCGTCGCGCCGCAGCGCTACCTGATGCAGCTGCGGGTCGACGAGGCGAAGCGGCATCTCGCGACGGCGCATCTGCCGCTCTCCGACATCGCCCTGATCTGTGGCTTCGGCGACCAGAGCCACCTGACCCGCGTCTTCAAGCAGCTGGTCGGGATGCCGCCCGGTGCCTGGCGCCGGCGGCTGGAGCCGGGCGCCGACAGGGCCCGCCTGTCGGCCTGAGCCACGGCGGCCAGCGCCTCCACGCCAGCCGCCCGTCCCGGGTGCGATTCAGCCGACCTAGGCCGGGTTGGGGCCGATGCGCTCGCCATGGGCGACACGCTCGGGCGCGCCATGGACCATGGTGTAGGCGTAGTCGATGCCCATGCCATAGGCGCCGGAATGCTCCTTGGCGATCGCGACGACGGCGTCATAGGTGTCCCGACGCGCCCAGTCGCGCTGCCATTCCAGCAGTACCTGCTGCCAGGTCACCGGCACGACGCCCGCCTGAACCATGCGGTCCATCGCGTATTTGTGGCCGTCGGCCGAGGTGCCGCCGGAGGCGTCGGCGACCATGTAGATCTCGTAGCCGCCTTCCAGCATGGCGCAGAGCGCGAAGGTGGTGTTGCAGACCTCGGTCCAGAGTCCGGAGACGACGACCTTCTTGCGGCCGCTGGCGGCCAGCGCGTCGCGGACGTTCTGGTCGTCCCAGGAGTTCATCGAGGTCCGCTCGAGGATCCTGTTCTCGGGGAAGACGGCGAGAAGCTCGGGATAGGTGTGCCCCGAGAAGCTCGTGGTCTCGACTGTGGTGATGGTGGTCGGAATGCCGAAGACCTTCGCGGCCTTGGCGAGGCCGACGACGTTGTTCTTGAGGACCTGACGGTCGATCGACTGCACGCCGAAGGCCATCTGCGGCTGCTGATCGATGAAGATCATCTGGCTGTTCTGGGGGGTGAGGACTTCGAGATAGCCGGACATGGTCGTCTCCTTGGCTGGGATGGAAGGCTGATGCAGGGGATCGCCCCGTCACGCAGGTGTCGGGCGCAGATCGAGGAAATGGCGAACGACCGGCGGGGCATCGCCGACATGGAAGCAACTGACCTGCTGCTGCAGCTCGGCATCGGCTTTGGAAACCCGCTTGTGCTGGCGCAGATGCTCGGCCCAGGACGAGACGACGAACCACTCGACCAGCTTCTCCGGGTCGGCAGTATCTTCAGTGATGCCCCAATCATGGGCGCCGTCGCGCCGGCGTGCGGCGGCGAGCCCATGAATCGCCGCGACGAAGGCATCGCGATCCGTCGCTTTGACCCGGTATTCGATCAGGATCAGGACAGGACCGCGGTCATGCGCGACGGCGGCGGCCACCAGCGGCTCGGGCCAATGATTGGAGGGCGCCAGATCAGCCTCGCCCGGCGGGAGCTTGACCCGGTGCATGACGACCGCGGCGACGAGCAGGCCGCCCGCCGCGATCACAAGTGTTCCCTGCAGGCCAGCGGCCTCGGCCACCGTGCCCCAGCCGAGACTGCCGGCCGTCATCGCGCCATTGAAGACAGTCAGATAGACCGCCAGCGCCCGCCCGCGCACCCAGTTCGGCAGGATCGACTGCGCCACGCCGTTGAGCGTTGTCAGCGCGACGATCCAGGCCGCGCCGAGCAGCAGCAGGATCGTCACGGCCATCCATTTCGGAGGGGCAAGCGCCAGCGTGACCATCACCGTCGCGGTGACGATGCCTGCCAGCAGCAGTAGGCCGTCGGCATCGAGCCACGCCCGCAAGCGCGGCAGGAGCAGCGCCCCGATGATGGCGCCGGCCCCGACTGCACCGAGCAGAATGCCGTAGAAGCCGGCTCCGCCGCCCAGCAGATTGCGCGCGACCAGCGGCAGTAGCGCCCAGACCGCGCTGGCGCAGGCGAAGAACACCGCGGCGCGCAGCAGCACGACATGCAATTCGCGGCTCGCCCGCGCATAGCGCAGCCCGGCGATGAAGGCGCCGGTGAAGCGCTCGGACAAGGCATCGTCTGCATGGGGCGCGCGCCGCCACCAGACCAGGGCGGCGATGACGACGACGTAGCTCAGCACGTCGGCGCCATAGGTGAAGCCGGCGCCGAGCGTCGCCAGGATCAGACCGCCCAGCGCCGGGCCGATGGCGCGGGCAATGTTGATGCCCAGCGAATTGAGCGCGACCGCGCTCTTCAGATCGGGCTTCTCGACCAGTTCGGGCACGATCGCCTGCCAGGTCGGCGCCATCAGGGCGGCCCCGATGCCGCCGAGGAAGGTCAGGCCCACCAGCGAACTCACGCTCAGCAGACCGGCCGTCGACAACAGCATCAGCGACAGGCTGACGAACCCGAGCAGAATCTGGATCGCGATCAGGAATTTGCGGCGGTCGAGAATGTCGGAGAGCACGCCGGCCGGGATCGCCAGCAGGAAAATCGGTAGCGTCGCGGCCGCTTGGACGAGTGCGACCGCCGCCGGCGCCCCCGACAGGTCGGTGACCAGCCAGGCGCTGGCGACGTCGCGCATGAAGGAGCCGACATTGCCGATGATCGTTGCCGCCCAGAGCACGGCGAAGACGCGCCCGCGCAGCGGCGCGAAGGCCGAAGCGGTTGTGGCCTTAGGCGGTGTCTCCGTCACCTTACACCGCCCAGCAGGCGCAGCCGAGCGCACCCCAGAAGCTCCGGAGGTCGGAGACCGGCAGCCCACTCCCCCAGGCGCCGGCATGGTCATGCCCATGGACACCGCAGGAACTGGCGCAGCCGCAGGCGGTCATCGCGGTCCGACGCAGCGAGTTCTTGCCCGCGCCGTCCGGCTCGCCCCAGGCGCCATAGCCCCGGAAGGTCCGCACCGGCGACCAGTCCGGCATCGCCGGTGGTGGCGCGCTGTCGTCGAGCGTGGTGAACGCGCCCGCGCCATAGACGATCCTGCCGCCGACGATGGTCAGCTCGGCCGATATGTAGGAGATCTCGTCCTCCGGGCAGACGAAGAAGTCGCGGTCCGGTACGATCAGATCGGCGAGCTGGCCAACCGCGATACGGCCCTTCTTGCCCTCCTCGTTAGAGAACCAGGTGACGTTCTCCGTCCACATGCGCAGCGCGGTTTCGCGGTCGAGACAGTTGCGCTCCGGCGTGAGGCGCAGGCCCCCGAGCGTGCGGCCGGTGATCAGCCAGGCCAGCGAAACCCAGGGGTTGTAGGAGGCGACGCGGGTGGCATCCGTACCGGCCGAGGTCCTGACGCCCTTCTCCAGCATGCGCGCGACGGGCGGCGTGGCCTCGGCGGCGCGCATCCCATAACGCGCGACGAAGTCCTCGCCCTGGAAGGCCATGCGATGCTGTACGGCGACGCCGCCGCCGAGCGCCGCGACACGGTCGATCGAGCGCTCCGAGATCGTCTCGGCATGGTCGAAGAACCAGTTCAGCCCTGCGAGCGGAATCTCCTGGTTCACCTTCTCGAAGACGTCGAGTGCGCGCGAGATCGTCTCGTCATAGGTGGCGTGCATCCGCCAGGGCCAGCGGTTCTCGGCGAGGATGCGCACCACGCCTTCGAGGTCGTCCTCCATCTGCGGCGGCATGTCCGGCCGCGGCTGGCGGAAATCCTCGAAATCGGCGGCCGAGAACACCAACATCTCGCCGGCACCGTTGTGGCGGAAATAGTCGTCGCCCTGCTTGTAGGTGGAGGTCTTCGTCCAGTTGAGGAAGTCCTCCTTCTCCTGCCCGGCCTTCTGCGTGAACAGGTTGTAGGCGAGCCGGATGGTGAGCTGGTTCTCGTCGGCGAGCTGCTGGATGACCGCGTAGTCGTCCGGATAATTCTGGAAGCCGCCACCGGCATCGATCGCCCCGGTGACGCCGAGGCGGTTGAGCTCGCGCATGAAGTGCCGCGTCGAGTTGACCTGATAGTCGAAGGGCAGCTTGGGGCCCTTGGCCAGCGTCGCATAGAGGATGCCGGCATTGGGCTTCGCCAGCAAAAGCCCGGTCGGGTTGCCGGCAGCGTCGCGCGTGATCTCGCCGCCCGGCGGGTTCGGGGTCTCCTTCGTGTAGCCGACAGCCCGCAGCGCGGCGCCGTTGAGCAGCGCGCGGTCGTAGAGATGCAGCAGGAAGACCGGCGTGTCGGGCGCCACAGCGTTGATCTCCTCGATCGTCGGCAGGCGCTTCTCGGCGAACTGGTGCTCGGTGAAGCCGCCGACGACGCGGACCCATTGCGGCGGAGGCGTCACGGCGACCTGGCGCCTGAGCATGTCCATCGCGTCGGCGAGCGAGCGCACCCCGTCCCAGCGCAGCTCCAGATTGAAGTTCAGGCCGCCGCGGATGATGTGGAGATGGTTGTCGATCAGCCCTGGCAGGACGCGCTTGCCCTTGAGGTCGAGGATGCGCGTCTGCGGTCCGGCCTGCGCCATCACCTCGGCCTCGTCGCCGACCGCGACGAAGCGGCCGTCCCGGATCGCGGCGGCGCTGGCGACCGGGTTGCTGCGGTCCAGCGTCGTGATGCGGGCGTTGCGCAGGATCAGCTCGGCGGTCATGTCCTCTCCCTCTCGCCGCTCGGGCCAGGGCGCCGATCTCCCGCCGGCAGATGGCCGAAGACATGCGGCTTGACCTGACGATGCCAGGATTGCGCCGTGGGCTCACGGCTCCACAGGCCCTTGAGCAGGGGTGGTAGCTGCTCGCCGACGAGGATCCCGAGCAGGCCGACGAGCGCGACCACAGGAGGGGCCGGCGAGCGGACCTGGATCAGGCTGTAGATGATACCGACCAGCAGGCCGGCGCCGAGCGACATGAGATAGATTTTCATCGTCTGTGGCCCTGCCAGCAGCGACGCGCATCGGCGCCCTACGCTGCCCGTCAAGGTGACGATGCCCCCTTGGCGCGTCTTGTCCGGATCCGCGGCGCTTTGTCGGAATGCGTCGACGCCTCGGTTTGGGCGTGCCCGGTTTGGCGCCTGGCGGGTGACGTCCTCGCCGGTCTCCTGCATCGGGGCTTGGGGCGGGGCCGGCAAAAGGTGAAGGCTTCGTCCAAGACGTGAAGCGGAAACCGACGTTTCCTATCGCCCAGAAGCGCCGAGGCTCAGTTCTCGTCAAAGCGCCGGGTCGAATGCGAACACGTCGGGGAGCAGCAGATGTCGCCAGTGAGCGGTCGTGGTTTGCATCACGTCACCGTCGTCGCCACCGACCCGGGCCGGAATCTGGATTTCTACCGGCACGTGCTGGGACTGCGCCTGGAAAAGCGCACCGTCACGCATGAGGACCCCGGCGCCTACCACCTGATGTACGGTCAGAACGACGGCCGGCCCGGCGGTCATCTAACCTTCTTCTCCTGGCGCAGCGCGGCGCCAGCCCCCCGACAGCCAGATGATGTCGAGTTCCTATCCTTTGCCGTGGATGCCGCGGCGCTCGACTGGTGGGAAGAGCGCCTGGACCGGATGAAGGTTGCCTGCCATCGCGAGGCAATGCCCTCCGGAGCGCCTGCGATCACCCTGCAGGACCCCGACGGCACCGCTCTGGCGCTGGTCGGCGGCTTGGCGGGCCGAGGAGGGCGGGAGGGCGCCGGCATCCCCGGGGCCTTTGCCATCCATGGACTCCGGGCGGTGGCGCTGAGCCTCCACGACACCGATCTCATGGCCGTCATCCTGACGGAGGTTCTGGGCTACGCGGAAACCGGGCGCTGCGGAGACTGGACCGCGTTTTCGGCGCATGATCAGGCGGGAGGAGAGTTTCTGCTCCATCGCCGGGGCGACGACCGGCGGGCGCGGCTTGGAGCGGGGTCCATCCACCACGTCGCCTTTCGCACCTCTGACGACGAGACTCAGGCGCGGATGGCCGCTCTGCTCAAGAGCCGGGTCGGCATCGAGGCCAGCCCGGTCAAGGACCGCTTCTATTTCCGCTCGATTTATTTCCGTGGTCCCGACGGTATCCTGATCGAGATGGCAACCGACGGACCGGGGTTGCTGATCGACGAGGCCCGCGACAACCTCGGTGAGCGGCTCGTCCTGCCGCCGGGGCTGGAGGGCCGCCGCGATGAACTGCTGCGCCTTCTGCCGCCGCTGGCCTGAGCCCGGGCCGCCGGTCGCCGTGAGCGGACGCAGCGAGGGAGAGGCGGACCCGCCCTGCCGTCGCCGCGCCCGGTTTCTGTGGCGCAGGCTGTCTCAGCCCTTCACGAAAGCCAGCAGGTCGGGATTGATGACGTCGGCATTGACCGTCAGCATCCCATGGGAAAAGCCCTTGTAGACCTTCAACGTGCCGTTCTTGAGCAGCTTGACCGAAATCTCGGCGCTGGCCGCGATCGGGACGATCTGGTCGTCGTCGCCATGCATCACCAGCGTCGGCACGGTGATCGAGGTCAGGTCCTCGGTCTGGTCGGTCTCGGAGAAGGCCTTGATGCCGTCGTAGTGGGCCTTGGCGCCGCCATTCATGCCCTGGCGCCACCAGTTGAGGATCACGCCCTGATCGGCCTTCGCGCCGTCCCGGTTGAAGCCGTAGAAGGGGCCGGCCGGCAGATCGTGGAAGAACTGCGCGCGGTTGTCGGCGAGCGCCTTGCGCAGCCCGTCGAAGACCGACATCGGCAGGCCGCCGGGATAACGCTCGGTCTTGAGCATGATCGGCGGCACGGCGGAAACCAGAACGGCCTTGGCGACGCGGCCCTGCGGCTGGCCGAATTGCGCGACATAGCGGGCGACCTCGCCGCCGCCGGTCGAGTGGCCGATATGCACGGAGTTGCGAAGGTCGAGATGCTCGGCGACGGCCGAGGCGTCGGCGGCGTAATGGTCCATGTCGTTGCCGGTATCGACCTGCGAGGAGCGGCCATGGCCACGCCGGTCATGCGCGACGACGCGGAAGCCATGGCTGAGGAAGAACAGCATCTGGCCGTCCCAGTCGTCGCTGCTCAGCGGCCAGCCATGATGGAACATGATGGGCTGGGCGCTCTTGGGGCCCCAGTCCTTGTAGAAGATGTCGACGCCGTCCTTGGTCTTCACGAACCTGCTGCTCATCTGCTGCATCCTTGTATCGGGAGGGGGGCTGGCGCGATTGCCTGCGGGAGAACGCGTCCGGTGGTGTCCGCGATCACCTCGCGCGGAAGAGGTAAGGCTCGCCGCTCGCCGGGGATTGCAGATTAGCGTCGCGGCTTGGCTGGATTTGCGGTGACAGCCGGCTCAAATGGCCCGCAGTCCGCTCAAGACGCACCGCGCCCCACGCGTCACCGGACATCGATCACTCCGGGGAGCACGGGCACACCGGAACCGAGAGCCGCGATCTCCGTTTCGCTGCCACAGGAGGATTGCCATGGCCAGCGGGTGGGCTCCGGACGGAGCTGTTCAGGATCAGATCGACGACTCCGTCTCCGACGCTGTCAAACTTGCCCGTTCGCGCCTGCCGACGGGGCCGGGCGAGATTCATTGCCAGCAATGCGGCGAGGAGATCCCGCCGGCGCGGCGCGCCGCGATGCCCGGCGCGCGGCTATGCGTGGACTGCCAGTCGGGACATGACCGCCCGGCCATGGCGTCGGCCTATAACCGCCGCGGCAGCAAGGACAGCCAGTTGCGCTAGGGGCAAAGGGCACTGGCCGTGTCATCGGAGCGACCAGAGCCCGACCCTCTACGGGCTGGCCGACGAGCGTCCGCTTTCCGCAGTCAGGTTGCCGGCGGCGTGCCGTGGGTGTGGAAGCTGTCGATCGTCTTGAGCCCCCAGGCCTGGCCCTTCTTGCGCTCGGTCTCGGTCCAGGTCACGGGCTGCCAGTCCGGATCGAGGATCAGTCGCGCTCCGGCGTTGGCAATCTCGACGCGGTTGCCGGCGGGCTCGTAGACATAGAGGAAGAAGGTCTGCTGCACGGCGTGCTTGTGCGGCCCGGTCTCGATGAAGACACCGTTCTCCAGAAAGAGATCCGCCGCCTCTAGGATGTGCTCGCGCTGGTCGACTGCGTAGGTGACGTGGTGAAACCGCCCCTGCGCCTTCGTGTGGTCGCGGGTGTAGGCAATGTCGTAGCTCTTGTTGTTGACAGTGAACCAGCAGCCGCCGACCTCGCCTGAATCGAGCACGATCTGCTCGGTGACGCGGCTGCCCAGTGCCTTCGGCATGAAGTCGCGGATCACCGCGACGTCCTGCGCCAGCAGATTGACATGGTCGAGCCGGCGGACCGCGCAGCCGCGGCCATGGTTGCGCTGGGCCTGGTTCTTCAGCGCGGGCCGCTCGGCCGCTGGGGCGACGTATTTGGTGGTGTCGAAGTAGATCTCGAAGACATGCCCATCGGGGTCGCGGAAGCGATAGGCGCGGCCATGGCCGAGATCGCCCTCGCTCCAGCCGAGCCCTGCCCCCATCGCCTCGATCGCGGCGACGCGGCGCAGGAGGGCAGCCTCGCTCGTGGCGCGATAGCCGATGTGGCCGACTCCGGTGGTGTGCGACGCCGTCAGCTTGAGCGTGTGGAACTCGTAATCGTCCCAGGCGCGCAGATAGACGGAGTCGCCCTCCCGGCCGCTTTCGGTCAGCCCGAAGATGTTCACGAAGAAGTCGAGGCTGGCCTCGGGCTTGTCGGTGAAGAGCTCGACATGGCCGAGATGGGCAATGTCGAAACAGGGTTCGCCGGTCATCCCCAGACTTCCTTTGCGACCTCGAGGATGCGGCTGAGCTTCGCCCATTGCTCGTCCTCGGCCAGCACATTGCCTTCCTCGGTCGAGGCGAAGCCGCATTGCGGCGAGAGGCAGAGCTGGTCGAGCGGGGCGTAGCGCGCAGCCTCCTCGATCCGGCGCTTGAGATTGTCCTTGCTCTCCACCGTGCCGAACTTCGAGGTGACGAGGCCGAGCACGACCTGCTTGTCGCCCTTTGGCAGGAAGCGCAGCGGCTCGAAGCCGCCGGAGCGGTCGTCGTCCCACTCCATGAAATAGCCGTCGACGTCGATCTGGTTGAAGACGAGGTCGGCGACCGGCTCATAGCCGCCCGAGGCGATGAAGGTCGATTTGAAGTTGCCGCGGCAGGTGTGGGTGGTGATCCGCATGTCGGCGGGCTTCGCCTTCAGCGCCGCGTTCAGCACGTCGCGATAGACGAAGATCAGCGCGTCGGGATCGTCGCCGCGCTCGGCCAGCATCTTGCGCTGCTCCGGATCGCAGAAATAGGACAGGCTGGTGTCGTCGAGCTGCAGATAGCGGCAGCCGGCGTCGTAGAAGGCCTTGATCGCCTTGGCGTAGGCCTTGCCGAGATCGGCGTAGTAGTCCTCCATCTTGAGATAGGCGCTCGGATCGATCGCCTTCCGCCCACCGCGATAATGCAGCATCGACGGGCTCGGGATCGTCATCTTCGGCACGCGGCTGGTGCAGGAGGCGAGGAACTTGAAATGGGCGAGATGCGGATGGTCGTCCGGGAAGTCGAGCTTGCCGGTGACGCGGATGCCATGCCCCTTGGTGGCGACCCCCTTGAACTGGATGCCGGCATCGGTCTCGTAGGTCGTGACCCCGGTCAGGCCATCGAGAAAGTCGAAATGCCAGAAGGCGCGGCGGAATTCGCCATCGGTCACCGCCTGGAGCCCGATCTCCTCCTGCTTGCGGACGAGCTTGCGGATCTCCTCGTCCTCGATCCGCTCGAGCTCAGCTGCTCCGATCTCGCCGGAGGCGCGTTTGGCGCGGGCGTCCTTGACCGGTGCGCTGCGCAGCAGGCTGCCGACCATGTCGCCGCGGAAGGGCGGCTTGGTTCTCTGGCTCATGATGGTCCTCCCTCGTTGTGTCAGGCCGCGGCTGCGAGCCCGAGATGATGTTCCAGCCGTGCGGGCTCGGCGATCAGCGTCGCGCTGCGCTCCGCGAGCACGATCCGGCCGCGTTCGAGCACGATGGCGTCGTCCGTCAGTTCCAGGATCTTGCGGGCGTGCTGTTCGATGACGATGGCGGCGAGGCCTTCGTCGCGAAACAGGGTCTTGAGGGACCTGAGCAGTTCCTCGACGATGATCGGTGCCAACCCCTCCGTCGGCTCGTCGAGCAGCAGAAGTTTCGGATTCAGCATCAGCGCGCGGCCGACAGCCAGCATCTGCTGCTCGCCGCCGGAAAGCTGGTGGCCGAGATTGCCTTTGCGCTCGGCCAGGCGCGGAAACAGCCGCAGGACGCGGGGCACGTCCCAGGCTCCCGGGCGGGCCACCGCCGTCAGGTTCTCCACCACCGTCAGCGACTTGAAGATGTTGCGCTCCTGCGGGACCCAGCCGATGCCGGCCGCCGCGCGCTGCTCCGGCGGAGCCGCCGTGATGTCCCGCCCCGCCAGCAGGATCCGCCCGCCGCGGCGGCGCGTGACGCCGATGATGCTGTCGACCAGCGTCGTCTTGCCGACGCCGTTGCGGCCGAGCAGCGCCAGCGCCTGGCCTTCGCGCAGGGTGAGGTCGATGTCGAACAGGACCTGCGCCTCGCCATAGCCGGCGCTGAGATTTTCGACGCGCAGAAGCGGCGGATCCGTCGCGTCAGCCATGGGCGCCCTCCCCGAGATAGGCCGCCCGCACGGCCGGGTCGCGCGCCATCTCGTCGGGCGTGCCCTCGGCCAGGATGCGGCCGTTGACCAGCACAGTGATGCGCGTGGCGAAGCGGAAGACCAGGTCCATGTCATGCTCGATCAGCAGCACGGAGACGTCCTCCGGCAGCGCCGCGACCGTCTGCATCAGCTCGCGGCGCTCGGCCTCGGGAACACCGGCCGCCGGCTCGTCGAGCAGCAAAACGGAGGGGCGCGCCGCGAAGGCGGCGGCGATCTCGACCTGACGCTGCTTGCCATAGGGCAGCGTCGCGATGCGTCGGTCCATGATGTCGTCGAGCCGGAAGCGGGACAGGAGTTCGGCCGTCTGGTCGACGAGTTCGGATGCGCGGTCGAGCCTCGCAAAGGGCCGGGCGCCCTGGCCCAGACGCTCCGAGGTGACGAGGGCGATCATCTCGAGCGGCGTCATCGAGCCGAAGAGCTGGTTGATCTGGAACGTGCGGGCGAGACCGCGCCGGACCCGGGCCTCGCGCGCGAGCGTCGTGATGTCGTCCCCCATGAGCGCAATGCGGCCGGAACTGGGCCTGAGCACGCCTGTCAGCTGATTCACGAAGGTCGTCTTGCCGGCGCCGTTGGGGCCGATCAGGGCGTGGCGCGCGCCGCGCTCCAACGTGAAGTTGACGGCGTCGGTCGCCGTGATGCCGCCGAAGCGCTTGGACAGCGCGAAGGTCTGCAGCGCCGCGCTCACGGGGTGCCTCCCCGGCCGAGGCGGGCGAAGCGGCTGGCGACGGCGCGCACTCCGCCATGGATGATCTCGCGACCGCCGAGCACGAAGAGCACGAGGAAGAGCCCGATCCAGAACATCCAGTACTGCGGGGTGAAGCTGGAGATCGCGTCCTGCAGCAGCTTGAAGACGATGGCGCCAATGAGCCCGCCATAGAGATAGCCGGCGCCGCCGATGATCAGCACGAGCATGAGATCGGCCGAGCGGTGGAAATCGAGCACGTCGAGCGAGACGAACTGCGTTGTCTGGGCGAGCAGCGCCCCCGCCGCCCCGGCATAGGCGGCGGCAAGCGTATAGGCCCCAGCCAGTCGCCGGCCATTGGGGACGCCCGAGGCCGCTGCGCGCAACGGGTTGTCGCGGATGGCGCGCAGCGACAGGCCGAAGGGCGAGTTCGCGACCCGTCTGGCGACCAGGAACAGGACGAAGAGGACGCCGAGACTGTAGAGATAGGCCGTGCGGCCGAAGATGTCGAAATCGAACAGGCCCAACACGGGTCCCATGACGACACCCTGGAGGCCGTCGGCTCCGCCCGTCAGCCAGGCCAGCGAATTGGCGAGTTCGTAGAGGATCAGGGCCACGCCAAGCGTCACCATCAGGCGTGTGAGGTCGCTGCCGCGCAGGACGAGCGGACTGGTGATGAGGCCAAGCAGGCCGGATGCCGCCATGCCGCAGGCGAGCCCCGCCAGCGGGTCGCCCCCGACATGCTTGGCGAAGAGACCCGCGGCATAGGCGCCCATGCCGAGAAAGGCCGCATGTCCGAGCGAGACGATGCCGGCATAGCCCAGGATCAGGTCGAGCGAGAGCGCGAACAAGGCGAGGATCGCGATCTCGTTGAGGAGCAGCAGATGACGCGGGAAGAGCAGGAAGGCGGCAAAGGCAATCAGCCAGAAGGCGATCTCGGCCGGATGCCAGCGCCGGCTGCGATAGAGCGCCTCGCGGACGCGCTGATGGAGCGTCGCGCCGCTCATGCCCTCGCCCTCGCGAAAAGGCCATTGGGGCGGGTTAGCAGCAGCACCACCATCAGCGCGTAGATGATGAAGGCGCCGATCTCGGGCACGAGATACTTCCCGACGACGTCGGCCACGCCGAGCAGCATGGCGGCGAAGAAGGGTCCCGTGATGCTCGAGGTGCCGCCGACGGTGACCACGATCAGGAAGTAGATCATGAATTTCAGTGGGAAGGTCGGGTCGAGCCCCATCAACTCGACGCCGAGCGCACCGCCCAGCCCGGCGAGGCCGCTGCCGATCGCGAAGGTCAGGGCGAAGAGCCGGTTGACCGGGATGCCGAGGCCGCGCGCCACCCGCGCATCGTCCACCGCCGCCCGCAGCCGACTGCCGAAGCGGGTGCGGGTGAAGCCCCAGTGCAGCCCGACGGCGAGCAGCCCGCAGACGGCGATGACGAAAAGCCGATAGCGGCCGATGCCGATGCCCGCGATCTCGAACCGCCCCTGCAGCCAGGCGGGCAGGCGGATGAACTGCTGGCTCGACCCCATCAGCCAGTCGGTGCCGGCGACCGCCATGAAGACGAGCCCGATGGAGAACATCACCTGGTCGAGATGGCTCTTGGCGTACATCGGCCGGTAGAGCAGCCGTTCCAGCACCAGCCCCACCAGTGCCGCCGCCAGGAAGGCCAGCGGCAAGCTGGCGAGGAAGGGCAGCCCGAGCCGCTGCATCGCGAGCACGGTGACGTAGCCGCCGAGCATGGCGAAGGCGCCATGGGCGAGGTTGACGAAGTTCATCAACCCCATCGTCACGGAGAGCCCGCAGCCGAGGACGAAGAGCACCATCCCATAGGCGATGCCGTCGAAGAGGATGGTCAACATCGGCGGGTATCCGCTACGGCCGCTGCGCTTGCCTCACTTGCGTGCCTTCACCGGGTCCTTGACGGCCGTGATCGTCGCGAACTCCACGTTGAACAGCTCCGAGCCGACCTTCTCGGTCTTGCGGACATAGATGTTCTGGATGATGTCGCGGGTGTCGGGGTCGATCGTCACCGGGCCGCGCACGCTCTCCCAGGAGGCGCCCTTCATGGCCGCGATCAGCTTGTCGCCGGCGGCGTCGCCCTTCGTCGCCTCCAGCGCCTTGGCGATCAGGACCATGCCATCATAGCCGCCGACGGCCATGAAGTTCGGGCGCATGCCGGGATTGGCCTTCTGGAAGGCCTGGACGAAGGCCTTGTTGGCGGGGCTGTCGTGGGCCGCCGAATAATGATGCGTCGTGATGGTGCCGAGCGCGACCTCGCCCATGCCCTCGAGGATATCGTCGTCGACGACGTCGCCCGGCCCGATCAGGCGGACGCCGGCCTTGTCCAGTCCGCGCTCGACGAACTGCTTCATGAACTGCGCGCCGACGCCGGACGGCACGAAGACGAAGAGCGCGTCCGGCTTCGCCTCGGAGACCCGCTGCAGGAAGGGCGCGAAATCGGGGTTGCGGAGCGGCACGCGCACGCTCTCGACGGTGCCGCCCGCGCCCTTGAACTTGTTGGCGAAGGAGGTCTCTGCGTCGATGCCGGGGCCGTAATCGGTGACGACGGTGAAGACCTTCTTGATGCCGTTGGCCGCGGCCCAGTCCGCCATCGGCTCGGAGGCCTGCGGCAGGGTGAAGGAGGTCCGCACGATAAAGGGCGAGGCCTCGGTGATGGTCGCGGTCGCCGCCGCCATGACGACCTGCGGCACCTTGGCCTGCGTCGCGATCTGCGCGGTCGCCATGGCGAGCGGCGTCAGGCCGAAGCCGGCGAGCACCGCCACCTTGTCGTTAACGACCAGTTCCTGGGCGAGGCGTCGCGTCTGATCGGCGTTGCCCGTGTCGTCCTTGAGGACGACCTCGAGCTTGCGCCCGCCATGCACGGCACCCTGCTGGGCGAGGAAGAGCTTCACCGCAGCGTCGATCTGGCGGCCGGTGGAGGCGAAGGGCCCCGTCATCGGCAGGATCAGCCCGATCTTCAGCGCTTCCTGCGCCAGCGCCAGGGTGCTCGTCGACCCGGCCAGCGCGAGGCCGAGCATGCCGGACAGAATGGTCCTGCGAAGCGTCATGATGATTCCTTCCCCTGATGCGGCTTTCTGCGAAGCCTGATTTCAATCGCCGTCGCGATAGACGAGTCCCGCCTTGGCGAGGCCTTCGCGCATACCGTACATGTCCAGTCCCAGTTCGCCAGAGGCCAGGCGTCTACGCTTTTCGTCTTCATTGGCCTCGCGCTTGCGGCCGGCGGCGGCCACGGATTCCGCCTCGAGCCGCGGCACCACGACGACCCCGTCGTCGTCGGCCACGACGACGTCGCCGGGATGGACCAGCGCGCCGGCGCAGACCACCGGGATGTTGACCGAGCCGAGCGTCGCCTTGACCGTGCCCTTGGCCGAGATCGCCCGCGACCAGACCGGGAAGCCCATTTCCGTGAGGGTGCGCACGTCGCGCACGCCGGCATCGATCACCAGCCCGACGCCGCCGCGGGCCTTCAGCGAGGTCGCCAGCAGGTCGCCGAACATGCCGTCGGTGTTGTCGGCGGTGCAGGCGACGACCAGCACGTCGCCCGGCTGGATCTGCTCGATCGCGACATGGATCATCCAGTTGTCGCCGGGCTGCGCCAGCACCGTCACCGCCCCGCCCGCGATCTGGGCGCCGGCATAGATCGGCCGCAGATAGGGTTTCATCAGGCCGGTCCGGCCCATGGCCTCATGGGTGGTCGAGACGCCGAGCGCGCCCAGATCGGCCATAGCGGCGGCCGGCGCGCGGGCCCTGGTGCGGATGACGACGGGGGTCATGCCAGCGCCTCCAGCGCTTCCGGAAACAGGCGCTGATAGGCCTCGCCATAGGTCATCGCCTTGCCGGAGTTGCGACCGCCTTGCATGCCGCGGTTCAGCGCCACCCGGGTGTAGTATTCCCAGAGATGCTTCTGGGCGGCGAGGATTTCGAAGGCCTTGCGCTTCACCTCCCAGACCTCGTCGATGTTCAGGATGACATTGGGCTTGAAGTTGCACTGCTCGGGCTGGTGCGGCTCGAACAGGAACAGCGGCGGCGCCGCATAAGCCCGCTCCGGATCGGGCTTGTGGCCGGCGGCCTGGGCGATGATGCGGGCCTCCTGGGCGAAGCGCGTCGCCTCGGGGTGGTCGACATTATAGGGGTCTTCCAGCGCATGCGTCAGGACGAAGCGCGGGTTGAGCTCGTGGAAGAGGTCGATGGCGCGGTCGAGCATCGCGGGCGTGGTGCGCAGCGGATAGTCGCCCGCGTCGAGGAACTCGATCTCGGCGCCGAGCGTCTCGGCCGCCTGCTCCGCTTCCTCGCGCCGCTGGGCCTTGACGTCCTCCATCCGGACGCCGGCCTTCTTCCAGGCGAACTGGCTCTCGCCGCGTTCGCCATAGGACAGGCACAGGATCCGGACGCGAAAGCCCCGGCGCGCATGCAGCGCGATCGCGCCGCCGGCCCGCCAGACAAAATCGCCGGGATGGGCGGTGATCACCAGACCTGTCTTCTGCGGCTCGGCCATCGGCGTTGCGTCCTCTCGTCTCACTCGACGGCAGAGCGGGCTTCACCCGCATGCGCCGCCATCACGCGGGCCGGCACGAAGGCGCGGCCGTCCATCAGGATGCGGGCGGTCCGCAGCAGCCCGGCTCGCTCGATCACGGGCTGCGCGGCGGTTCCGCCGACGGTCAGCGTCACCGTGAATTCGCCGGTCGGGTGCTCGACCGACAGCGCGCGCTCGCGTCCCTGCGGCATCGCCGCGACCGAGGCGGCCGGCGACCCCGGCAGAGCGGCGGCCGTGGCGACCGTCACGGCGGCGAAGACGCCGATCGACGCATGGCATTCATGCGGAATGAAGCTGCGCGTGCAGATCGCGCCGCCGGCCGCCGGCGGGGCAACCAGTGCGATCTTGGGGACGACCTTTCGGGCGACGTCGCCGAGTTTCATCAGGGGCCCGGCGGCGAGGCGGATGCGTTCGATTTGCGCCTTCAGTTCCGTGTCCTCGCCGAGTTGCTCGCGCGATTCATAACCGGTGCGATCAAGATCGGCCGCCCGCATCACGATCACCGGCATGCCGTTGTCGATCAGCGTGCAGGGCACGCCGTCGATCACGTCGACGACGTTGCCGGTCGGCAGCAAGGCCCCACAGACCGAGCCTTCCGCATCGAGGAAGCCGATCTCGATTGGCGCCGAGGTGCCAGGCACGCCGTCGATGCGGGCCTCGCCCTCCGCGCTCGCCTGGCCGTCCGGCGTGTCCATCGTCAGATCCGCGATGGTGCCCGTGTTGAGCGTACGCACGCGAAGGGACGTGCGCGCGCCCCTCGCCTTCACCAGTCCGCGCGCCAGGGCGAAGGGTCCGATGCCGGCTAGGATGTTGCCGCAGTTGGGCGTGGTGTCGACATGGGCCGTCTCGATGCCGACCTGTGCGAAAAGGAAATCGATGTCGCAGCCCGGCTCGGTCGAAGGCGAAACGATCGCGACCTTGCTGGTCAGTGGATGCGCGCCGCCGAGCCCGTCGACCTGCCGCTTGTCGGGCGACCCCATCAGGGTGAGCAGGACGGCGTCGCGTGCCGCGTCATCCGCCGGCAGATCGTCGCGCAGGAAATAGGCCCCCTTCGAGGTGCCGCCGCGGATCAGCATGCAGGGTATCGCGATCTGCCCCATCGCCTTACTCCGCCGCCTTGATGCCGGCGCGGGTGATGACGTCGCGCCAAAGCGTCAGTTCCGAGGCGATCAGTGCGCCAAAGCCGTCCGGCGTCTCCGGGCGCGCAATGGCGCCATCGCGGGCGAGCGCTGCGGCAAAGTCGGGCTGGCGCAGCAGATCGTTGATCGCGCGGTTGAGCCGGTCGACGATCGGACGCGGGGTCCTGGCGGGCGCGACCACGCCATACCACTGCACGGCCTCGAAACCCGGCAGCCCGCTCTCGGCGAGGGTCGGCAGGTTCGGGGCGAAGCCGACCCGTTCCCGGTTCGCCACGCCCAGCACGCGCAACTGCCCGCCCTCGGCCAGAGGGAGCACGGCCGGCCCGCCGGTCAGCGTGAACTGGACATTGCCGGCGACGAGATCGTTCACCGACGGCGCCGTGCCACGATAAGGCACATGCACGGCCTCGATGCCGGCCCGATGGGCCAGATAGGCGGTAGCAATATGGGCGGCACTGCCCTGGCCGCCGGACGAATAGTTCAGTTTGCCGGGATGGGCCCTGGCATGGGCGATGAACTCCCCGAGGGTCTTGGCCGGCAGCTGCGGGTTGATGGCCAGAATGTTGGGCACCATCGCGACGAGCGCGACCGGCTGGAAATCCCTGACCGGGTCGTAGGGGACGTTCGGATAGAGGGACGGCGCGAAGGCGAGCGTGCCGATATGCCCCATCATCAGCATATGGCCGTCGGGATCGGCCTTCGCGACCTGTCCGGCCGCGGTCATGCCACCCGCGCCGGGCCGGTTCTCGATGACGAAGCCTCGACCGGGAATGACCTGCTCCAGCTTTGCAGCGATCAGCCTCGCCAGCACGTCGGTGCTGCCGCCCGGCGTGAACGGCACGACGAGGCGGATGATCTGGCTCGGCCAGGTCTGTGCCCGGGCTGGAGCGAGGCCCGAGAAGCCGGCCGCACCGAGCCCGGCGAGCACGTGGCGGCGGTGGGGCCGCATCAGACTGCTCCCTTGCGGCGCGCACCGCGTTCCTGGGCGTCCGCGACGGCGCTGGCCAGCCCGGGGGCGAGGCCTCCCGCCGCGAGCATCTCCGCCGCCTCGCGCATTTCGGCCGCACGCCGGACGCCATGGGTCGCGACGCGTTCGCGCATGTCGGCGGCTAGGGCATGGAAATCGATCGAGGGGAAGGTCGCGTGCAGGCTGGCGAAGACCGCGTCCTTGACGTCCCAGGTCTCGCAGGCGGCGGCACAGTCCACCATCAGCGCCTCCAGCCCCTTGATGACGATGCTGCGGCAGAGCTTCATCGCGGAGGCGCGGCCGAACATCTCCGAGACCGGCTTCAGATTCATGCCGAAACCGTTGAGGACGGCAGCGGCGGCCTCGGCCCTGGGGCCGCCGGCGAGGATCGCGACCTTCAGGCCGGGCTTGAGGACCGGCGCCATCACTGCCGCCTCGACATAGTCGGCGCCGCTGGCCTCGACCGCCTTGGCCGCGCGCTGCTTGGTCGAGGGCGCGGCGGAGTTGACGTCGACGAAGATCTGCCCCGGCCTCAGCCAGGAAGCCGCTTCGAGGGCGACCGCCTCGGCCCGGTCCGCCGTCACAGCCGAGAAGACGAACCGCGCGTGCGCGCCGGCCTCCGCCGGCGACGCACCGCAGGCGACGCCGATCTCATGCGCGGCGCTCTCCAGCCGACGGCCGGCCTCGCTGCCGAACAGGAGGTCATAGGCGTTGATGCCGGCCGCGCCGTTCGTCATCAGGCCGCGGGAGAAGGTCTGGCCGACCTCCCCGAAACCGATGAACGCGATTGTCGCCGGTTCTGAACCAGCCATCGCCATCACTCCCCATGCGCTTCTTCCCGCGACAAGGGTGGGACAGGTTCATTGGCGCAGCAAATGATAAGAATGCAGCGATTGAGCAATCGAGCTCATGAATGCGGGCGTGCGACGCTGCGCTTGAGGGCCGCGCTGAGTAGGGACAGGAGCTCGCGCGCCGCCGGGCGCAGCGGCACCGTCTTGCGCGTGACGATGCCCAGGGTCCGGGAGATGGCGGGCGCCCGCAACGGGATCGCGACGAGTCCGCCGGCATCGACCACGTCGAGGGCAAGCTGCGGGACGATGGCGTAGCCGATGCCCGAGCGGACGAGGCTGACGGCGGTGACGACGCGCTGGACCTCGTAGCGCCAGGTCAGGGTTTCGCGGCGAGAACCCAGCGCGTCGTCGATCAGGATGCGGTTGCCCGTCTCCGCGCTGATGCGGACCAGCGGCTCCCCCTGGAGCTGGGCCCAGGTCAGCGATGTCGCCTGGGCGAGCGGCATGTCACGATGGCTGACGAGCACGAAGGGCTCCTTCACCACCGGCTTGAGCTCGAGGTCCCAGCGATTGGCGGCGACGATCGTCACGCCGAATTCGGCCTCGCCGGACTGCACCTTGTCGGCGATCTCCGATGCGGAGTTGTCGTGGACCCGGACGCCGACGCCCGGGAAGCGCTTCGCGAAAGCTGCGATCACCGCCGGCATACAATGGGCCGCGACCGTCGGCAGACAACCGACGGAGACCTCGGCGTCGCCTTCCCGGACTTCGACCCTGACCTCGTCGATGGCGGCGCCGAGATCCTCGAATATCCGTCGGGCCCGGGGCAATAGCAGGGTCCCCGCCGCGGTCAGCGAGACCTGCCGCGTCGTCCGCTGCAGAAGCGGCGTGCCCAGCGCTTCCTCCAGCTTGCGGATGCGGTGGCTGAGCGCGGTCTGCGACAGGTTGAGATGGGATGCGGCGGCCCGGAAGCTGCCGCGCTCGGCGATGCTGATAAAGGCCTGGAGACCGAGAACGTCCGCGCGCATGCCATCTGCTACCACGGCCGCCGGGAAATGCGATCCCTCGGGCCTTCGCCTGCTCGGGTCGCCCACGAACCGCGCCTCAGCGGTCGGGACTGGGGCCGGCCGGCCTCATCCAGGGGCGTTCAGTTTCCGTCGCCGTCCGGTAGCGGAGGATCTCGCCAGCGAAGGAGCGCGTGACGTCGATGTCATCCCAGCCGTTCAGCAACTGCTCGCGCCAGACCGGATCGATCGCAAAGGCGACGCAGCGATTGCCCCAGGACACGGTCTGGGCCCCGAGATCGACGGTGACGGCGAGATCGGGGGTGCCCGCGAGTGCCGCCAGCAGATCCTCGACCTCGTCTTCGCCGAGGACCGCCGGCAGCACGCCGTTCTTGACCGCATTGGAGGCGAAGATGTCGCCGAAGGTGGGCGCGATCACCACGTCGAAGCCATGATCGGCCAGGGCGTAGACCGCCGCCTCGCGCGAAGAGCCCGAGCCGAAATTGCGCCGCGCGACCAGGATCGGGGCGCTGCGCCAGGGCTCGCGGTTGAGCGGAAACTCCGGCCGCTCCGCGCCGGCCTCGTCGCGCCGCAGGTCGTGCATCAGGAAGGAGCCATAGCCCTCCGAACGCGGCCGCTTCATGAAGCGGGCCGGGATCAGCTGGTCGGTGTCGACATTGGCCAGCCCTAGAGGGCAGGCCTGTCCGGCAATCCGGGTAAGCGGCTTCATGAGCGCCCCTCCAGCATCGGGCGCACATCGGCGAGCCGGCCGGCGACCGCGGCGGCCGCGACCATCGCCGGCGACATCAGATGGGTGCGGGCACCCGGCCCCTGTCGCCCGCGGAAATTGCGGTTCGTGGTCGAGGCGCAGCGCTCTCCGGCGGGCACCGTGTCGCCATTCATGCCGACGCACATCGAGCAGCCCGCCTCGACCCAGTCGAGCCCGGCTTCGGTGAAGATGCGGTCGAGCCCCTCCTCCTCCGCCTGGCGCTTCACCAGCGACGAGCCCGGCGAGACCAGACCCGGCACCTTCGCCTTGCGCCCCGACAGCACGCTTGCGGCGGCGCGCAGATCCTCGATGCGGGCATTGGTGCAGGAGCCGATGAAGACCCGGTCGATCGCGATGTCCGACAGCTTCTGGCCGGCGCGCAGCCCCATATAGTCGAGCGCATCGCGCAGCGTCGCCGCCCGCCCCTCGTCGGTCTCGCGCGCCGGATCGGGCACGTGTCCGTCGATCGGCAGGGCGTCCTCGGGACTCGTGCCCCAGGTTACCACCGGCGCGATCCGGGCGGCGTCGAGGCTGATCTCGCGATCGAAGGCGGCGTCCTCGTCGCTCGGCAGCCGGCGCCAGTCCTCGACCGCCCTGGCGAAGACGTCGCCCTTGGGCACAAAGGGCCGGCCCTCGATCCAGCGAAAGGTGGTCTCGTCGGGCGCGATCAGCCCGCAGCGCGCGCCGGCCTCGATCGACATGTTGCACATGGTCATGCGGCCAGCCATCGGCAGCGCCTGCACGGCTGCGCCGGCATATTCCACCGCATGGCCGCGCGCGCCGTCGGCCCCGATGCGGGCGATGATCGAGAGGATGAAGTCCTTGGCGCCGACCCCGGCGATCGGCGTGCCGTCGATGCGGATGCGCATCGTCTTCGGCTTCTTCTGCCACAGCGTCTGCGTCATCAGCACATGCGCGACCTCGGAGGCGCCGATCCCGAAGGCATAGGCCCCGAAGGCGCCATGGGTCGAGGTGTGGCTGTCGCCGCAGACCATCGTCAGCCCCGGCAGCGTCAGGCCCTGTTCGGGCCCGACAACATGGACGATGCCCTGGCGCGCATCGTGCATTCCAAACAGCTCGATGCCGTGGCGGGCGGTGTTGCTGCCGAGGTCGTCGATCATCCGGGCGATCTCCGGCTGCTCGGCCCGATCGCGGTTGCGCGTCGGAACATAATGGTCGGCGACGCCGAAGGTCAGCCCGGGCTCGGCGACCGTGCCGCTGCGGGCCTGAAGCTGGTTGAAGGCGTGGAACGAGCCCTCATGGACGAAATGCCGGTCGATCCAGAGCAGCGCGTCCCCGGACGGCCGCTCGACCACGACATGGCTGCTCCAGAGCTTGTCGAACAGGGAGCGCGGTCGCCCGACCGTCTCTCCCCTGCCTGCCGAACCCGTCATCGCGATCTCCTCGGCGAAAAACATAGCCGTTCGCCGGCTTGACGCAAGTCATTTGTTCTATACGCTAGACAACTAGCTGTCCGCTGAGACAGTCAATTGTCTGATGCACAGGACGGCGCACGGTGGATCCATCGCTCGAACCGTTGAAGGCGAGACGGCTGGCGCTGCAATTGCGCGAGCGCATCGCCAGCGGCGAGATCGCCCCTGGCTCACGCCTGGCGAGCGAGCCGGCGCTTGCGCTGGAGCATGGGGTTTCGCGCGTCACCGTGCGTCGCGCGCTCGACAGCCTGGCCGCCGAGGGCCTCATCGACCGCCGCGTCGGCGCCGGCACCTTCGTGCGAGAGGCCGAGGCGCCCAAGCCCATCGTCGCCGATTTCGCGAACATGCTGACCCATCTGGTGGAAATGGGTCGCCGGACCGGAGTCAGGCTGGTCTCCTTCGGCTATGGGCCGCCGCCAGAGCCCGTGGCCCGGGCGCTCAGCCTCGCCGCTGGCGAGCGCACGCAGCGCTCGGTGCGCGTGCGCCTCATCGACGGGCAGCCCTTTTCCTATCTCACCACCCATGTGCCCGAGCGCATCGGCCTGACCTATTCCGAGAGCGACCTCGCCAGCGTGCCGCTGCTAGCCCTGCTGGAGCGAGCCGGCGCCGCCGTCGAGCGCGCCAGCCAGACGATCAGCGCGACCCTGGCGAGCCCCGACGTTGCCGATGCGCTGGGTCTCGAGATCGGCTCGCCCCTCCTCTCCCTGACCCGTGTCGTGCTGGGGACAGATGGGCGCGGCGTCGAGCATCTGCACGCGCTCTACCGGCCGGACCGCTACTCCTTCCAGATGGAGCTCCACCGCGCCGGTGCCGCCGGCGACAGGCGCTGGTCGCCGGTACCGAGCCCCGGTCTCAATCAGGATGGCGAGGCGGACTCCTGGCCGCCCTCTGCCGCGGCGAGGAGTTGAGGTCATGCCGGGACCGATGACGATCGACCGCCGCCGCTTCGGCCTGCTCGGGCTCGCCGCCGGGCTCGCCGCGACCCGCGCCACCGCGCAGGAGCCCTGGCCCAGCCGGTCGGGGCGGATCATCGTGCCCTATCCGGCGGGCGGGGCCACCGATGTGATGGGCCGCTTCGCTGCGGAGGCGCTGAACCAGGCCTCGGGCCAGCGCTTCATCGTCGAGAACAAGGGCGGAGCCTCGGGCGCGATCGGCTCCGCCGAGGTCGAGCGGGCCGCGGCCGATGGCTACACGCTGCTCGTCGCGACGCCGGCGACCCATGTCACGAACCAGTATCTGCGCGATAAGCTGCCCTACGACCCCGATCGCTTCGAGCCCGTCGTGCTGCTCTCGCGCAGCCCGCTGCTGCTGATCGCGACGCCCGCCTTTCCCGCCAACAGCGTCGCCGAGCTGATCGCGCTGGCACAGCAGAAGCCGGGCAAGCTGAACTATGCCAGTTCCGGTGTCGGCGCGACGAGCCATCTCGCGCCTGAGCTGTTCAAGACGATGGCCGGCATCGACATCGCCCATGTGCCCTATCGCGGCGCCGGGCCCGCGATGAGCGATCTGATCGGCGGCCAGGTCGAGCTGATGTTCGACAACCTGCAGACGGCGCTGCCGCAGGTCGAGGCCGGCCGGGTCAAGGTTCTCGGCATCACCAGTGCGGAGCGCGCGCCGAACCTGCCGCGGGTCCCCGCGATCGCCGAGACGGTGAAGGGCTACGAGGCGCTCAGCTTCCTGGCGCTGATGGCGCCGCTTCGCACGCCGACGGCGATTGTCGAGAAGATCAACGCGATCGTCACCGCCTCCTTCCAGACGCCGGAGGTGAAGCCGAAGCTCGCCGCGTTGGGGGTCGAGTTCGTGCCGATGACGCCGAAGCAGCTCGACGATTTCATCCATGAAGAACGCAGGAAATGGGGCGGCCTCATCCGCGAGCGCGGGTTGAAGGCCGACTGACCGCACGACCAGCCCGGCGCCAGACCGGGCTCATCACAGAGGAGAACGACGATGACCGACCAGAGCGAGATCAAGACCGCAAGCCGCGCCGGGCTCTCCCGCCGCACCGTGCTGGCCGGCTCCGCCGCCGGCAGTGCCGCCATCGCCATGCCGGGCGTCCTGCGCGCCCAGGCGCCCGTGGTGAAGATCGGCATCCTCCAGCCGGTGACCGGCGCGCTCGCTTATGACGGGCAGCAGGGCCAGATCGGCGCCGAGGCCGCGATCAAGGCGATCAACGATGCCGGCGGCATCAAGTCCATGGGCGGCGCCAAGCTGCAGATGGTCTTCGGCGATGCCCGGTCGACGCCGGAGGGTGGCACGGCGGAGGTCGAGCGCATGCAGGAGCAGGGCGTCGTCGGCATCGTCGGCGGCTTCGCCTCGCCGATCTGCCTGGCCGCGAGCCAGGCGGCCGCGCGCTACGACCTGCCCTATATCGTCGATGTCGGCGTCGCCGATTCGATCGTCACACGCGGGTTGAAGAACACGTTCCGCTTCGGCCCCGGCTTCGGCATGGTGACGAAGACCGCGCTCGCCAATCTGGCGAAGCTGAACGAGGATGCGGGCAAGCCGGCGAAGACCGTCGTGCTGGTGCATGAGGACGGGCTCTTCGGCTCGGGCCTCGCCAAGCTGATGCAGGCGGAACTGCCCAAGCTCGGCTTCGAGATTCTCGACACCATCGCTCATCCGACGCCGACCCGCGACATGTCGAACGTCGCGCTGCAGATCCGCGCGAAGAACCCCGACCTCGTCATCCCCTCGAGCTATTACGGCGAGTTCGCCCTGCTGGCGCGCACGATGCAGCAGCAGCGCATCCGGCCGAAGGGCATCTACGCCGTGCTCAACGGCGCCGCCTCGAACTACCGCTTCGTCAAGGAATTCAACGAGGCTGCCCAGTTCGTGATGGACTGCAACCACTGGCACGACCCGCGCAAGCCCGTGGCCGAGGCGCTGCGCAAGCAGGTCGAGGCGTCGGGCAAGTTCTGGACCTACAACATCCCGCTCAACTACTCCTGCGTCGGCCTGCTGGCGGACGCGATCGAGCGCGCGGGCTCGTCCGACAAGGCAAAGGTCACGGAGGCGCTGGCCGCTTCGACCTATGCCGGCCACATCATGCCCTATGGCCCGACCAAGTTCACGAACGGCCAGAACGAGGGCGGCGCGCCGGTCAACACCCAGGTCCAGGGCAACGACATCAAGGTAATTTTCCCGTCCGACTTCGCCGACGCCAAGCCGGTCTTCCCGCGCCCAGCGTAAGGAGCCACCCATTCGTCATGGTCGGGCTTGTCCCGACCAGCCACGCCTCCCGTGGTCGCGGGGCGTGTTCGAGGCGCGGATGCTCGGCACAACGCCGGGCATGACGCCGAGCCGACGGCGGCGCCGTCCAACGAAAAGCCTGCATGTTCGCACCCGACATCATTCTCGCCGCCGTGCTCAACGGCCTGATGACCGGCTCGGTCTATGCGCTGATCGCGCTCGGGCTGACGCTGGTCTACGGCGTGCTGCACATCATCAACTTCGCCCATGGCGCGATGCTGACCGCGGCGATGTTTGCGGTCTATGTCGCGCAGACCATGCTCGGCATCGACCCATACGTTGCGCTGGTCCCGATCACGCTGCTGTTTTTCGCGCTCGGATACGGGGTGCAGCGCTTCCTGATCGGGCCGGCGAGCCATGGCGAGGACCGCAACATCCTGCTGGTGACGCTCGGCCTCTCGATCGTCATCGAGAACGCGATGCTCTCGATCTTCCGCTCCGACACGCGGTCGATCGACGTGCCCTACGCCTTCGAGTCGATCGATCTCGGCTTCACCTTCCTGGCGCTGCCGCGGGTCGCTGCCTTCGGCGTTGCCCTGCTCGTCGCGCTGCTGCTCGGTCTGCTCCTGACGGCGACCGATACCGGGCGGGCGATCCGCGCCGTCGCCCGCGAGAAGACCGGCGCGGCGCTGGCCGGCATCGATGTCGCGCATATCTATGCGGTCACCTTCGGGCTCGGCGCGGCCTGCGTCGCCATCGCCGCCTGCCTGCTGATGCCGACCTTCTACGTCACCCCGCGCGCGGGCAACGCCTTCGTGCTCGTCGCCTTCACCATCGTCGTTCTGGGCGGGATGGGCTCGATCCCCGGCGCGCTGCTGGGTGCCCTCTTCATCGGTGTGGTCGAGAGCCTGTGCGGCCTGTTCTTCGGCGAGAGCCTCGGCCAGATCGGCATCTTCCTGATCTTCATCCTGGTCCTGCTGGTGCGGCCGACTGGCCTGTTCGGAGCCCGCGCATGATCCGCGCCTACGCTCCCGCGCTGATCCTGATCGCGCTCGCCGCACTGTTGCCGGTGGTCGTCTCAGCCAATACGGTGCTGAACTTCGTCGTCTTCGCGCTGATCATCGCGCTCGCGGCCCAGGGCTGGAACCTGCTCGGTGGCCTCGCCGGCCAGTTCTCCTTCGGTCATGCCGCCTTCTTCGGCACCGGCGCCTATGCCGCCGCGCTCCTGCAGACCCGCTACGGCGTGAACCCCTGGGCGGCGTTCGCCTGCGGCATCGCGCTGGCGGGGGTCATCGGCTGGGTGATCGGCTTCCTCAGCTTCCGCTCCGGCCTGCGTGGCTCCTATTTCGCGCTGGTGACGCTGGCCTTCGCCGAGGTCATGCGCATTCTCGCCAACGCCTCCGCTTTCACCGGTGGCGCGGCGGGCACGCTGGTGAAGCTCGATGTCCGGCCGGAGAATTTCCAGTTCGCCAGCCGCGCCGCCTTCGTCTGGATCGCGGTCGCCCTGGTGGGATTCGTGCTGCTGCTGACCATCGCCATCACGCGCTCGCGCTTCGGCGCCTGGCTGACGGCGGTGCGCGAGAACGAGGACGCGGCGCGGGCGCTCGGCGTCGACACGCTGGCGGTCAAACTCAAGGCGATCACGCTCTCGGCCGCGATCACGGGCGCGGCGGGCGCGCTCTATGTGCAGTATTTCCTCTATCTCGACGCCGGCATCGCCTTCGGCGCCTGGATCTCGGTCGAGGCGCTGATCGCGCCGATCGTGGGCGGCATCGGGACGGCCTTCGGGCCCATCCTGGGTGCAGTCGCGCTGCATATCCTTGGCGAGGTCGCCAAGCTCGTGGCCGGCGGCATCCCCGGCATCGACCTCGTGCTTTACGGGCTGCTGCTGGTCGCGGTGATCGCCTTCGCACCGGGTGGCATCATGGGCCTGCTGCGGCGGCCGCGCCGCTCCGGCAAGCAGGAGGCGCGCTGATGCTCTCCGTTGCCTCCGTCACCAAGCGTTTTGGCGGGCTCGTCGCGGTCGACGGTGCCAGCCTCGAGGTCGCGCCGGGCTCGATCACCGGCCTGATTGGCCCCAACGGCGCCGGCAAGACGACGCTGTTCACGCTGATCGCGGGCTTCGAGCAACCGAGCAGCGGAACGATCCGCTTCGACGGCACGGATGTGACCGGCCTGGCCGCGCACAAGCGGGCCGAGCGCGGCATCGCCCGGACCTTCCAGATCGTCCAGCCCTTCGCCGGCCTCTCGGTGGTCGAGAATATCGCCGTCGGCGCGCATCTGCGCCACCCGCGCTGCAGCGAGGCCCATGCCAAGGCACGCGCGGTTGCCGATCTGCTCGGGCTGAGCGGCATGCTGGATCAGCCGGCCGCCGACCTCACCGTGGCCGGGCGCAAGCGGCTCGAACTCGCGCGTGCCCTGGCGACGGAGCCGCGGCTGCTCCTGCTCGACGAGGTCCTGGCCGGCCTCAACCCCTCCGAGATCCGCGACATGCTGCCGGTGATCCGCCAGATCCGCGACCAGGGCGTCACCATCCTGATGGTCGAGCACGTCATGCAGGCGGTGATGAGCCTGTGCGAGCACATCCACGTGCTGGCCCAGGGCAAGATGATCGCGCAGGGCAAGCCGGCCGAGATCGCCGCCCACCCGGCCGTGATCGAGGCCTATCTCGGCCATGGCGCCGCCAAGCGCCTGCAGGGCGATCCGGATGGAGGCCCCCATGCTTGAGGTGCGCGGGCTCGTCGCCGGCTATGGCGCAACCGAAGTGCTGCGGGGGATCGATCTCGATGTCGCTCCCGGCGAGATCGTCGCGGTGCTCGGCGCCAATGGCGTGGGCAAGACGACGCTGAACCGGGCGCTGTCGGGCCTGATTTCGCCCAGGGCCGGCTCCATCCGCTTCCTCGGCGAGGCGATCACCGGGCGCAGGCCGCCCGAGATCGTCTCCGCCGGGCTGATCCATGTCCCGGAAGGCCGCCGCATCTTCCCGAACATGAGCGTCCGCGACAATCTGGTGCTCGGCAGCTACCGGCGCGGTAAGGCCGACCGGCCCGGCAATCTCGAGCGCATCTTCGCCCTCTTCCCGCGGCTGCGGGAGCGCATGTCCCAATGCGCCGGGACCCTCTCCGGCGGCGAGCAGCAGATGCTGGCCATCGGCCGCGGCCTGATGGGCAACCCCAAGCTGATCATCCTCGACGAGCCCTCGCTCGGCCTCTCGCCTTTACTGGTCGAGGAGATGTTCGGGCTGATCGCCCGCATCGCGGCGGAGGGGCTGGCGGTGATGCTCGTCGAGCAGAACGTCGTGCAGTCGCTCGAACTCGCAAGCCGCGCCTATGTGATGGAAAACGGCCGCATCGTCGTCGCGGGATCGGCCGCCGAGATCGCCGCCAACCCGGCCCTCAAGCACGCCTATCTCGGATTGTGAGACGCCGATGACCGTACACGTCAAAGCCGAACCGGTGATGCGCCGGCCCGACACGCCGGCCTGGCTGACCGGGCTCGCGCGGTTCTGTGCCGGGCTGCGCTTCGAGGACCTGCCGGAACCCGTCGTCGCCCGCACGCTGCAGGTGATCGGCGACTGCATTGCCGCCATCGCCGCCGGCGCTCAGGAGCCCGAGACGATTGCGCTGGCCGAGCGGATGCTGGGCGCCGACGGTGACACCGGTGCGGCGGTGATGGGCGCAGGGCGGCGCGGCGCGCCTCCCCTCGCCGCTTTCCTGAACGGCACGGCCGGCACGATGCTCGAGCTCGACGAGGGCAACCAGTTCTGCCGCGGCCATCCCGGCATCCATGTCGTGCCCGCCGTGCTCGCGGCGGCGCTGCGAAGCGGCGCGAGCGGGCGCGATGTCATCACGGCCGTTGCACTCGGTTACGAGATCGGCGCGCGCATCGGCATCGCCTCGAAGCTGCGCGTCACCATGCACCCGCACGGTACCTGGGGTACGGTCGGCGCGGCGGTCGCCATCGCCTGGCTCGCACGGCGCGATGCCGCCGGCATGATTGAGACGATCAACGTCGCCTCCTCGCTGGGGCTCTCGACCAGCCGGCGGACGATGCTGGAGGGCGGCACGGTCCGCAACAGCTTCGCCGGCTTCTCCAACCAGATCGGCCTGATGGTGTGCGACCTCGTCGCCGCCGGCTTCACCGGCGAGGCCGACGGGCTTGGCACCGTCTATGGCAGCGTCATCGCCGATGACTGGCGCCCGGACGAGATGGTCGCGGAACTCGGCGGGCGCTGGGAGATCGCGCGCAACTATTTCAAGCGCCATGCCTGCTGCCGCTACAACCACGGCGCGCTCGACGCGCTGGCGGAGATCGTCGCCACGGAAGGCGGGCGGCTGACGCCGGACGCGATCGCGCGCATCGATGTCGCGACTTATGTCTGGGCCGCGCAGCTCGCCGGCCAGGAGCCGCACAACATGCTGGCGGCGAAGTTCTCGCTGCCTTTCTCGATCGCCACCACGATCGTCCATGGCGCAGCGACCGTCGCCGCCTTCCGCGAGCCGGCACGGACCGACGAAACGATCCGCGAGCTGGCCCGGCGCGTCTTCGTCCGCGAGGATGCGGCGTCGACCGCGAAACTGCCGGCGCAGCGCCCGGCCAAGGTGAGCGTGACGCTGAAGGACGGCCGCCGGCTCGAGGCGCAGGCGCTGACCAATCGCGGCGATACGGAAGATCCCTATACGCCGGCCGAAGTCCGCCAGAAATTCTTCGATCTCGCCGTTCCGGTCTGGGGCCAGTCCCGGGCCGAGGCGATCATCGCGGCCGTCGATGCCCTGCCGGGCGCGGCCGATATCGCAGCGCTCGATGCCTTGCTGGCCGCAGCGCCCGTCACCAGGACCTGACCGATGACCCTCTCCCTCAAGGCTCGCTTCCGCCAGCCGCAGATCGTGCTCGCACCCGGCGTGTACGATGCACTGACCGCCTCGCTCGCCACCGATGCCGGCTTCGAGGCGCTCTACGTCTCCGGCGCCTCGATCGCCTATACCCGCCTCGGCGGGCCCGATATCGGGCTCGTCTCGATGGCCGAGGTCGCCGAGACCATCACGATGATCCGCGACCGCGTCGCGACACCGCTCATCGTCGATGCCGACACCGGCTACGGCAATGCGCTCAACATGCAGCGCACGATGCGCCTGTTCGAGCGGGCGGGCGCCAACGCCCTGCAGATCGAGGACCAGAGCTTCCCCAAGCGCTGTGGCCATCTCGCCGACAAGGGCGTGATCCCGGCCGCCGAAATGGTCGGCAAGATCAAGGCGGCGACGGATGCCCGGGCCTCCGACGAGACGCTGGTGATCGCGCGGACCGACGCCATCGCGGTCGAGGGGTTCGAGCGCGCGCTGGAGCGGGCCCATCTCTACGCGGCGGCCGGCGCCGACATGCTGTTCGTCGAGGCGCCCGGCTCGACCGAGGAACTGGCCCGCGTCGTCAGCGAGCTGAAGGGGACGCTCCCGCTGATGGCCAATATGGTCGAGGGCGGCCGCACGCCGATCCGCTCGACGAGCGCGCTCGAGGAACTCGGCTTCTCGCTGGTGATCTTCCCGGGCGGGATCGTGCGGGCGCTCGCGCGGGCCGCGCAGGATTTCTACGCCAGCCTCAAGGCCAATGGCACGACCGACCCGTTCCGTGACCGGATGTTCGATTTCGACCAGCTCAATGCTGTGATCGGCACGCCCGCGATGATCGCCGCCGGCAAGGCCTATGAGGGCACCCTGTGACCGCGACGCTCGATCCCGTCACGCTGGCCGTTCTGAAGGGCCGGCTCGAGCAGATCGCCAACGAGATGGACGCGACGCTCTATCGCTCGGCCTTCAACCCGATCATCGCCGAGGCGCATGACGCCTGCCACGGCCTCTACCATGCGACCACCGGCGACACCCTGGTCCAGGGCACGTCGGGCCTGCCGATCTTCGTCGGCGCGATGGCCTTCGCGGTGCGGGCGGTGATCGCGCGCGTCGAGGCCGGTGCGTCGAACGAGCCCGGCGACACCTGGCTGTTCAACGACCCCTATGAGGGCGGCACCCATCTCAACGACATGCGCCTGGTGCGGCCGATCTTCCGGGACGGAAAACTGTTCTGCTGGCTCGCATCGGTCGGTCACTGGCTCGATGTCGGCGGCAACGTCCCGGGCAATTTCAACGCCAAGGCGACCGAGAGCTTCCAGGAGGGCTTCCGCATCCCGCCGGTCAAGCTCGTGCGCAAGGGCGAGTTCCAGGGCGACATCGTCGAGATCCTCAGCGCCAATTCGCGCCTGCCCCAGTCGAACTGGGGCGATCTGAACGGCCAGCTCAACGCGCTCGACCTCGGCGAGCGGCGCCTGTCGGCCCTGCTCGACGATTACGGCACGCCGACGGTCGAGGCCGCGCTCGACGCCTTCAGCGCGCGGGCCGAAGCCCTGATGCGCGCCGAGATCGCCGCCCTGCCGGATGGCCGCTACAGCTTCGACGACTTTCTCGACAATGACGGCATCAGCGACGAGCCGCTGCGCATCGCGCTCGACCTCACCATCGCGGGCGATGCGATGACGCTCGACTTCTCGCGCTCGGCGCCGCCCTGCCGCGGGCCGCTCAACATCGCCTATTCGACCGCGGTCGCCTGCTGCTATGTCGCGCTCAAGCACATCTTCCCGCATGTCCCGGCCAATGCCGGCGTGCTGAAGCCGATCACCTTCGTCATCCCGGGCACCACGCTGCTGGGCGTCTCTGCGCCCAAGCCGGTCGGCGGCTATACCGAGACCATCTTGCGCGTCATCGACACGGTCTTCGGCGCCTTCGCGCAGATGGCGCCGGAGCGGGCGAACGGCTCGCCCTATGCGACGATCAACGCGCTCTCGCTGGCCGGCCATCGCGACGACGGCTCGCGCTTCGTGATGTTCTCCTTCTTCGGCGGCGGGCTCGGCGGCAACCCGGAAGGCGATGGGCTGAACCACGGCAACAACCCGATCTCGACGGCGACGATCCCGCCGGCCGAGATCCTCGAGGCGGCTTACCCCGTGATGTTCACGCAATGGGCGCTGCGGCCGGATTCGGGCGGGGCGGGCCGCCATCGCGGTGGCTGCGGCGCGATCTACGAGATCGAGGTGCTGGCGCAGGGCGGCGCCGACGTCTTCCTGCTCGGCGAGCGCGGCAAGTTCCCGCCCTTCGGCGTCGCCGGCGGCAAGCCCGCCGCCATGAACCGCTTCGTCTACGACACGGAGAACGGGCCGAAATCCCCGCCGCTCGTCACCAAGATCGCCGACATCCACATCGCGAAGGGCCAGCGCGTGCGCCTCGAAAGCCCGGGCGGCGGCGGTTATGGCGACCCGCACAAGCGCGACCGCGAGGCTCTGCGTCGCGACGTGGCCAACGGCTATGTCAGCCCCGGCGCGGCCCGGGATGTCTACGGCTTCGACAGCGAGATCGGCTGATGACCACCTCTTCCCCCCGGGCCATCGTCGGCGTCGATGTCGGCGGCACGTTCACGGATCTGTTCTGGTTCGACGAGGCAGCCAAGCGCTTCCGCACCGCCAAGGTTCCTTCCCAGCGTGGCGACGAGGCCAAGGGCTTCATTGCTGGCCTGACGAGCTTCGGACCTGTCTCGGAGCTCGCCTCCATCGTGCACGGCACCACAGTCGGCACGAATGCGCTGCTGGAGCGCAAGGGCGCCAAGGTCGGCATCATCACCACGCCGGGCTTCCGCGACGCGCTGGAGATGCGCCGCCGCGACCGCCGACAGACCTGGGGGCTGTGGGGCGATTTCGTCCCTGTCGCGGCGCGTGATTGCCGCGTCGAGGTGCCCGAGCGCACGCTGGCCGACGGCACGATCCGCCTCGCGGTCGATCGCGAGGCGGTGCGCGAGGCCGCCCGTGCCCTGCACGAGAAGGGCTGCGAGGCGCTCGCGATCATCTTCATCAACGCCTACGCCAACCCGCAGAACGAGCGCGACGCGCTGGAGGCCGCCCGCGCCGTCTGGCCGAACGAGAACATCGCCTGCTCCTCGGCGATCCTGCCCGAGATCCGCGAGTTCGAGCGCTCCTCGACGACGGCGCTCAACGCCACGCTCCAGCCCGTCGTTGGCTCCTATCTCGGCCGGCTGGAGGATGCGCTGGCGGCCGACGGCTTCACCGGGCGCTTCCATATCGTGCAGAGCAATGGCGGCGTGATGTCGACCGCCACGGCCCGCCGCCTGCCGGTCCGGACCGCGCTGTCGGGGCCGGCGGCCGGCGTCATCGCCGCCGCGGTGATCGCGCGTGCGGCGGGCCATCCCGACATCATCACGGGCGATCTCGGCGGCACCTCCTTCGACGTCTCGCTGATCGCCGGCGGCCAGGCTGCGCTGGCCGCCCAGACGACCATCGATTTCGGCATGGTCATCCGGACCCCGATGATCGAGATCACCACGATCGGCGCCGGCGGCGGCTCGATCGCCCGCGTCGATGCCGGCGGGCTGCTCGAGGTCGGCCCGGAAAGCGCGGGCTCCCGCCCTGGCCCGGTCTGCTACGGCCAGGGCAACACCCGCCCGACGCTGACAGACGCCAATCTGGTGCTGGGCCGCATCGACGGCGAGAAGCCGCTCGGCACGCTGCAGCGGCTCGATGTCGAGGCCGCCAGAGCGGCGATCGCCAGGGAGATCGCCGAGCCGCTCGGCCTCGACGTGATGGCCGCGGCCGAGGCCATCGTGAAGATCGCAAATGCCCGCATGGCCGGCGCGATCCGGCTCGTCTCGATCGAGCGCGGCCACGACCCGGCGAAGTTCATGGCGATGCCGTTCGGGGGCGGCGGCGCGCTCCATGCGGGTGCCCTGATCCACGAAGTCGGGCTGAAGGGCGCGCTGGTGCCGCGCTTCCCGGGCGTGACCTCGGCGTTGGGCTGCGTCATCGCCGATATCCGCCATGACGGCGTGCAGACGGTGAACCTGATGCTGGAGGGGCTCGACGCCGCGGCCCTCGACGCGCGCATGGTCGAGGCCGGCCGCGAGGCGCACCGCGTCGTTGCCGAAGCCGGCCTGTCGGTCGAGCGGATCGATGTGATCTACGAGCTCGACATGCACTATCTCGGGCAGACGCACACCGTTTCGGTGCCACTCCCGGTCACGCTCGGAGAGGACGGCACCGGCATCACCGGCGATCTCATCCGCGAGGCCTTCGAGGCCGCCTATGGTGCGGCCTTCAGCCGTCTCCTGCCGGGGATTCCGCTGCGCATCGTCACGCTGCGCACAGCCGCCATTGGCCGCCGCCCGGCCTTCGACCTGACCGCGCTCGCTCCCGCAGCCGAGGCCAGCCTGGAACTGGCACGCCGCGGCACGCGGCAGGTCTATCTCGACGGCGCCTGGCGGGAGACCGCGATCTGGTCGCGGCTCGATCTGCCGGTCAGCGCCCGCGTCGAGGGGCCTGCGATCTTCGAGCAGCCCGATGCCACCGTCCTGCTCGACCCCGGCCTCACCGCCGAGGTCGACGCGCTGGGCAACCTCGTCATCCTGAGGAGCTGACCATGGCCGGTCCGATCACCGACATCGCCGCGACCGCACTGCTGATCGTCGATCTGCAGAACGACTTCATCCATCCCGACGGCGCCTATGCCAAGGGCGGCGCAGCCTCGCCCGAAGCACAGGCGCTGCCCGGCCGCTTGCTGCCGCTGGTCGAGCGCTTTCGGGCGCAGGGTGGGCTGGTGGCGGCGACGCAGTTCACGCTGGTGCCGGGGCGCGGCGGCGAGCCGCTGATCTCGCCGCATCTCAAGCAGATGCGCCCGTTCCTGAAGCGCGGCGACTTCCTGCCCGGCGGCTGGGGGCACCGCGTCGTCGATGCGCTGCAGCCGATCGACGTCTGCGTCGAGAAGATCGCCTATTCCGCCTTCTACCAGACCCGGCTGGAATGGGTTCTGCGCAAGCTCGGCATCGCGCATCTCGTCTTCGCCGGCATCGTCACCAATGGTGGCGTCGCCTCGACCGTGCGCGACGCCCATGTGCGCGATCTCGATGTCACCGTGCTCGAGGACGGTTGTGCCGCCCCCACGCCGACCATGCATGCGGAGGCGATCGCGGCGCTGAAGCCGGTGGCGCGGATCGCCACGATCGCCGGGGTGCTGGCGGAGATGGCAGCGCCGTGAACGCCGTTCTTCCGGCCTCGGGCCGCTCCTTCGAGGCGCAGGCCGATGTCCTGATCATCGGCGCCGGCGCCGCCGGGCTGGTCGCGGCGCTCGCCGCCAGCGAGGCGGGCGCAGAGGTCGTCGTCCTCGAACGCGACGCCGTACCGAGTGGCTCGACTGCGTTGTCGGCCGGGCTGATCCCCGCTGCGGACACCCGCTTCCAGCGCGCGGCGGGCATCGCCGACAGCGCCGAGCTCTTCGCGGCCGACATTATGGCCAAGGCCGAAAACGAGCCGGATGCAGCCATCGTCGCGCGGCTAGCGGCGCATGTCGGCGGGGTGCTCGAATGGCTCGCCGACCGTCATGGGCTGCCCTTCGACGTGGTGACGAACTTCTCCTATCCGGGCCATTCCGCCCGCCGGATGCACGGCTTGCCCAAGCGCACCGGCTCGGAGCTCGTCGACCGGCTGCGCGAGGCGGCCGAGGCACGCGACATCCCGATCCTGACCCATTGCCGCGTCACGACGCTCTTCGCGGACGAAGCCTCGTGCATCGTCGGTGTCGCCGGGACGAGGCCTGACGGGCGCGAAGAAACGATCGGCTGCAAGGCCCTGGTGCTGGCCTGCAACGGCTATGGCGGCCATCGCGACCTCGTTGCGACATACATCCCCGAGATGGCGGATGCGCTCTGGTTCGGCCATTCCGGCAATGAGGGGGACGCCGTGCTCTGGGGCGAGGCGCTCGGCGCCGATCTCGTCGACATGTCCGGCCATCAGGGGCATGGCTCCGTGGCGCAGCCGCACGGCATCCTGATCACCTGGGCGACGATCATGGAGGGCGGCTTCCAGGTGAACGCCCGGGGCAAGCGCTTCTCCGACGAGAGCCATGGCTATTCCGAGCAGGCTGCGACCGTCCTCGCCCAGCCCGACGGCAAGGCCTGGACGATCTTCGACGGTCGCATCGCCGGCATCGCCCGGCAGTTCGAGGACTTTCGCAACGCCGAAGCCCAGGGCGCGATCCTGCAGGCGCAGGACCTCTCGGAACTGGCGGCGATGCTCGGCCTGCCGCCGGATGCGCTCGCGGCGACGGCGGCCGAGGTTGAAGCTCTGAAGCAGGGCGACGGCGCCGATCGCTTCGGCCGCGACTTCCGCGGCGCGGCCCCGCTCGTCGCACCGTTCTGCGCTGTTGCCGTCACCGGCGCCCTCTTCCACACCCAGGGCGGACTTCGCATCAACCCGGAAGCACGGGTGCTGCGGCCCGACGGCTCGGCCTTTGCCAATCTCTTCGCCTGCGGCGGTGCGGCGGTCGGTGTGTCGGGCCGGCGCGCCTCGGGCTATCTCTCGGGCAACGGGCTGCTCACCGCGATCACGCTCGGTGACATCGCCGGGCGGGCAGCGGCGCGGCTGTCGTCGGCGGACCCGGCCTGACCTCGCTGGTGGCGGTCGGGGCACAGCCTGGACCGCGTCCCCTCAGGGTCAACCCAGACGTTCGATCCGCAGCGGGTATGTGCCGCGCTTGAGAAGGGGGGCGATGCCATCGTCGAAGCGCCCGAGGCGGATCAGGCCGGCGGAGTAGCGATAGGCTCCATGATACATCGCCAGATTGCCACAAGGGGCGTAGTAGCCGAGGTCCCCCGGCGCCTCGTTGCCGAACGGTCCGCTGCCCTGCGTCGTCAGCTTGCGCGGCAGATGGGCGATCTTCTCGTTGGTCGCGTAATCCTCGATCGAGAGGTTGAGCGGCAGCATCGAGGCGAAGTCGCGCGCTGAGGGCGTGTCGTCCAACGTCGCCGTGAAAAGCTGGTCCGCGAAGGCGAAGCGGATCCTCATCAGGGTTTTCACCTCGGGTTTCGCCGCGGCGGGGCCCCCGGATGCGAGCCCGGCGAGAGCCGCAACCAGCATCGCGCGCCGGGTCGTATGGGTGGGCGCATGGGTCATCAGGCGCGCTCCGGACGTTTGTTCACCACGAGACCCGACGAGCCCCCGCGACCCGGCCGAAGCCGGGCCGCGGCGAGCGTTGCGTTAGCCACGGCCGAGTCTCACCCGGCCGTCGCCTTTAGATCGGACTTGGACATCGGCAGGCTGCGGATGCGCTTGCCGGTCAGGGCCGCGACGGCGTTGGCGACCGCCGGCGGGACACCGGGGAGACCGGGCTCGCCGATGCCGCCCATCGGCGCACCGCTCGCGATGATGCGGACATGGACCTTTGGCATGCGGTCCGGCGGCAGAATCGGGTAGCCGTCATAGTTGCGCGCGCGGGGCACACCGTTCTCGTAGACGACCTCCTCGAGCAGCGCCGAGGAGAGGCCGAGCGCCACGGCCGACTGGACCTGCGCCTCGATCACCGCCGGGTTGACGATGCTGCCGGGGTCGACCGCAACCCAGACATCGTGGACGACGATGTCCGACCCGTTCAGCGAGACCTCGGCGATCGTCGCGACCTCGCTGCCGAACGGGGAAGCCATGGCGACGCCGCGCGCGCGCCGGCTGCCATCGGCGGCCGCGAAGGGGCCGCGCTTCCAGCCGCCCGACAGGTCACCGACCGCCTCCAGCAGCGCCTTGTGCCGCGGGCTGTTCGCGAGCAGGCGCAGCCGGAGCGCGTAGGGGTCGTGCTTGCCCGCATCGGCGAGTTCGTCGAAGAACGTCTCATAGAAGAAGTCGTTCATCGAATGGCCGACCGAACGCCAGAAGCCGATGATCGCGGGATCGTCGACATGGATCTGGCCGACGCGCCGGTTCGCGATCGCATAGGGCTTGCCGGCGATGCCCTCGACGGCCGAGGGGTCGGCCTTGCCGGGCTCGCCGCCGAACCAGCGGCTGACCGGCCCCTCCCCGATCGCCACGGCCTGCAGCGCCACCGGCAGCCCGTTTTCGTCGAGCCCGGCCTTGAAGCGGGCCACGCTCATCGGCCGGACCGCATCGCGCAGGAACTCCTCCTCGCGGCTCCAGATCAGCTTGACCGGCTTGCCGACCGCCTTGGCCAGCAGGATCGCCTGCGCGTAGGGCCCCGCCGCCTGGTAGAGGAAATGCCGGCCGAAGAAGCCGCCGAGCACCGGGGAATGGATCGTCACCTTGTCCGGCGTCAGCCCGGCGACCCTTGCGGCGTCGGCCTGGAACATCTCGGGCGCCTGGTTGGGCAGCCAGAGTTCGAGAGAGCCGTCCGGCCTGAAGCGCGCGATGGCCGAGGGCGGCTCGAGCTGGGCATGGGCGAGATAGGGCGCGTCGAAGGTCGCCTCGACGACGGTTTTCGCGCGGGCGAGCGATGCAGTCGCGTCACTTGCCGTCTCGAAGGCGATCCCCTCGCCGGCCGCAGCCATCAGCGTCGCGCGATGGCCTTCCGAGGAGAAGCTCGCCGGCATCAGGCGGGCCTTGGCCGTGTTGGTGTCCGCCCAGGTGACCTGGAGCGTCTCGACGGCGCGGCGCGCGCGCCACCAGCTGCTGGCGACGACGGCGACCGCACCTGGCAGACGGTGGATCGACTGTACGCCCGGCATCGCCCGGACGTCGGCCTCGTTGGCGATTGCGGCCGGGTCGAGCCCGAGGCGGCTGGCATGCTGAACCGCCGCATGGACCATGCCCTCGACCTTCAGATCGATGGCGTAGCGCGCCTTGCCGGTGGACTTGTCGCGCACATCGAGGCGCGGCACCGGCTTGCCGATCCAGCGGAAATCCGCCTCGCGGCGCAGCGAGACCTGCGCCGGCACGGGCAGCGCCGCCGCAGCCTTCGCGAGATCGCCATAGGCGAGGCTGCGGGCGCTGGCCTTGTGGACGACGCGGCCGCGCTCGGTCGAGAGCGAGGCGACGGGCACCTTCCACTGCGCCGCCGCTGCCTGGATCAGCATGGCGCGGGCTGAGGCCCCGAGCCGGCGCATCGTCTCATAGCTCTTGCGCACCGACATGCTGCCGCCGGTGAAGCGGGCGCCGTCGATCAGCAGATAGTCCGGACCGGGAGGGGCGCCCTCGATGACGAAGCGCGTCGGCTCGACGTCCAGCTCCTCGCCGACGATCTGCGCCATGGCGGTGAAGACGCCCTGCCCGCCCTCGATGAAGGGGCTGCGGAACAACACGGTGCTGTCGGGACGGATTTCGAGGAAGGCGCTGACGCGCGTGCCGGGCTTGATGCCGGCGGCGGCGTTCTGGGCCCGGGAGCCGCCGGTCGGCAGCGCGATGCCGAGGACGAGCGCGCCCATCCCCCCGAGCAGGCCACGGCGCGAGGGCTTGAAGGGGAGGACAGGCGTGGCGAATGGAGCGTTCATGACCCTCTCCCTCAACCGCGTGCCGCGTCGCGGACGGCCGCGGCGATGGCGTTGTAGGTGCCGCAGCGGCAGAGATTGATCATGGCACCCGCGATGTCGGCCTCGCTGGGCTGCGGGGTCTGCTTCAGCAGCGCGGTTGCGGCCATGACCTGGCCCGACTGGCAATAGCCGCATTGCGGCACCTGATGCGCCACCCAGGCCTCGACGACGCGGCGGCCCACCGGATCGGCCTCGACGGATTCGATCGTGGTGATCGCCGACCCTGCCACGCTCTCGACAGGCGTGACGCAGGAGCGCGTCGCCTGACCATCGACGAGGACCGTACAGGCACCGCATTGCGCTGCGCCGCAGCCATATTTCGTTCCGGTAAGGCCGAGCTCGTCGCGCAGCACCCAGAGCAGCGGGGTGTCGGGCTCGACATCGACGCGCTGTTTCGATCCGTTGATCGTCAGTTCCATGGCCATCTCCTGCGGGAGGACGCGGCATGCTCCGCATGGTCCCCCTCTCGATTGGATGGCTTCCAAAATAGGAGTTAGCGGCGCGACCCGTTACTGGCGGAAATCCGCATACATATATCGACCCAGCCCATGAATGGCCCGAGCCGGAGACGACGCGCATGGCCCGCCAGGATTTCAACGACCTGCTCTGGTTCCTTGCCGTGGCCGAGGAGCGCAGCTTCACGCGCGCGGCCGCCAAGCTCGGCATCACCCAGTCGACGCTGAGCCACACGATCAAGAAACTCGAGACGCGCATGGGCATTCGCCTGCTGGCGCGCACCACGCGCTCGGTCGCGACGACCGAGGCGGGCGAGACGCTGCGCCAGTCGCTGGCGCCGCGCATTGCCGAGATCGACGCCGAGATCGCGGCGCTGATGAGCTACCGCGACAGGCCTGCCGGCACCGTCCGGCTCACCCTGTCCGATCATGCCCTGAGCGGCCTCGTCTGGCCGAAGCTGAAGCCGGTGCTGGCCGCCTATCCGGACATCAAGGTGGAGTTCAGCATCGACAACGGGCTTCGCAACATCGTCGAGGACCAGTTCGATGCCGGCATCCGCCTCGGCGAGAGCGTGGAGAAGGACATGATCGCCGTCCGGATCGGGCCGGACTGGCGGCTTCTGGCCGTCGCATCGCCGGCCTATCTGGCCGCCAACCCGCCGCCGCAGCATCCCAACGAACTCGTCGCGCATAACTGCATCAACATGCGCCAGTCGCGGGCCGGCGGGCTCTATGCCTGGGAATTCGAGAAGGACGGGCAGGAGGTCCGCGTGCGGGTCGACGGGCAGCTCACCTTCAACACCTCGGTGGCGATGATCGATGCGGCCTTGAGCGGCTATGGCATCGCCTATGTGCCGGAGGATCTCGTCGCCGGGCTGATCGCCGCCGGCGCGCTGATTCCCGTGCTCGAGACGTGGTCGCCGCCCTTTCCGGGCTACTACATCTACTATCCCAGCCGCAGGCAGAGCCTGCCCGCCTTCAAGGTGATCGTGGACGCGCTGCGGCACGGCGCGGGACAGGCAGGCGCGAATTCGTGAAGAGCCGCGATCCCAGATGTGACTTGTGAGAAGAACGTCTCAAATCTCTGAAATCTATCACATAAATCATTTTCTTGATGCGCCGGCTTCAGGTGGTAGCCCTCGTCCTGCGAGCGCCTGCGCTCTTGCCTGCCCGCCGATGGCGCCCTTTATGGGTCAGCAGTTGAGCCCGGTGCGCCGGCAAGCCAATGCGTCGCCCCGCGCCCGTTGACCGCCCCAGCATCGATGGCCGAGCCATCAAGGAGACGCTGCGTTGAGCCATGATCGATCGACCCGCCGCGCCTTTCTCACCAGCGGTTCCGCCCTCGCCGGTGCGGCGCTTCTGACGGGAGCGCCCGGCCTGCTGCTGCCTGCCCAGGCGCAGGGCCTCGCCGCCACGCCGACGATGCCGGGCGGCGCCAACAACTACATCCCCGGCGCGCCGGTCGTCAGCCGCATCGGCGGCGGCGGCTTCTGGATGACGGGGACGGTGCGTCGTGCCGGCGACGGCGCGCCCCTGCCCGGCGTGCGGATCCAGGTCTGGGCCCATACCACCGAGGGGCGCGAGAACGACGCGCGCAGCCACGGCGCCACGCTCACCGGTGCCGACGGAACCTTCCGGCTGGAAATGCCCCAGATCATCCCGGCCTTCGGACAGGCGCATGGCCATCTCGCCTATGAGGGGGACGGCTTCAAGACGGTCTTCCTGCGGCCGGTGATGGCCCGCGCGCGCGACACCAGCCTCAGCGCGCATTTCGTGCTGCAGCCGGCTTGAGCGGCTTGCCCGCGCTTCGGGGGCCTCTGATCTGGGGCATGCTCGCCCTTGTCGTGGCGGTGCCGATCGCGCTTGCGGCTGCAAGCCCTCTGCTCGCCTGGCGCGACGCCGTCTATATCGCGTCCGGCTTCGCGGGGATTCTTGCGCTCGCACTGCTGCTGGTTCAGCCCTTGCTGGCGGGCGGCTACTTGCCCGCTCTGCCGGCCCGGCGCGGCCGCCCTGTCCACGCCTGGCTGGGCGCTGTTTTGGTCGCGTTGATCCTTCTCCATGTCGCGGGGCTGTGGCTCACCAGCCCGCCGGATGTCATCGACGCGCTGCTCTTCGCCTCGCCGACGCCCTTCTCGGTCTGGGGCGTGGTCGCGATGTGGGCGGTCTTCGCCTCGGCTGCGCTCGCGGCGTGGCGGGCGCGCTTTCGCCTGGCCCCGAGGACATGGCGCCTCGCCCACACCGTTCTCGCGGTCGTGATCGTCCTCGGCAGCGTCCTTCACGCCTGGCTGGTCGATGGGACGATGGAGCCGCTGTCGAAGGCGGTATTCTGCCTGCTGGTGCTGGTGGCGACGGCCAAGGTCATCCACGACCTGCGCGCCTTGACACTGATCCGGCGAACCCGGCGCCCCGCCGACCGCTCGGCTTAGGGCGCTGAACCGGGCCAGGTGACCCGGACCGGGCACGTCGCGTGCCTCTTACCACCTCGGCCCTGAAACAACCCGCGACGCGGTCTCCGGATGAGACCGAGATCGGTGCAAGCTTTGGACTGGTCAGCTGACCGTCGATCCCGGTCAATGAAGCGGCCCGAGAATCCATACCGCTGCCTCGGCGGTTGGCCTGCGTTCTGCCGGGCGGTTCCTCGGGACGATGCTGGAGGGGGGGCTCGGCCTCGCGCCTCCGGTCGGGCATCACGGGTCCGGGCTTGGCGGGATACGCCGCAGGCTCCACCACCGTAATCGCGGAGCCGGCGGGCACCTCCCGTCTCGAAGCACCTCGCCTTGCGCTGTGGGGGGGCAGCGTCGGGCGGGGCGGCTCGCACCGAGGACTCGGGCCGGGTCGGCATGCGGCTCTCCGAGCGCATCGCGATCGGCCTGCGCGGCGACAGGGAAGTCTCCGCCCGGGGCGGGCAATACAGCGGTATGGGCCAGATCAGGGTGAGCTTTTGAATTGGCCGGCCGTCGGTGGCTAACACGCAGCGGTCAGCCGACAAGCCTCTCCCGGATCAACCGCCAGCTCTCGGCGTCGGGCGCGCAGAGCAGCCCTGTCGAAGGCTTGCCGGGCCGGTACAGCCCGCCGTCGAGCATGCGGGCATGGCCGCCGGCCTCGCTGAACAGCAGCACGCCGGGCGCGTGGTCCCAGGGGTTCAGGCCGCCATAGAGCAGGAAGTCGCAGCGGCCGGAGGCAGCGAGGCGGTATTCCTGGCCGCAGCAGCGCAGCGACGCCACGCCGGCGAAGGCAGGGAAGCGGGCCGGCAGCGCGCTGCGCAGCGGCTCGGGAAAATACTGCCAGCTCGCCATGCCGTTCATCGCCGCCACGGCCACCGGCCTGCCGACGCGCAGATCGCGGGACGTGCCCGCTAAGCCCTCCAGCCACGCCCCCTCACCCCGCAACGCGAGCGCGCTGTCGTTCAGGACGGGGTCGTGGATCACCGCTCCCGCGGTCTCGCCCCTGACGATGGCGGCGGCCATGACCGCGAAGAGCGGCAGGTCGGAAGCGTAATTCAGCGTGCCGTCGACCGGATCGATCACGAAGGCGAGCTCCGCCTCCGCGAGACGCCCCAGCACGGCCGGGTCGCGCGTCGCGGCCTCCTCGCCGACGAGCAGCGCGCCGGGGAAGGCCCGCTCGAGCTCGGCGAAAATGAAACGCTCGGCCGCCTCGTCAGCCTCCGTCACGAGATCGCCCGGCGCCGCCTTCTCGCGCACGTCACCGGCGGCGAGCTTGCGAAAGCGTGGCATGATCTCGCGGCGTGCCGCCGAGGCGAGGATGCCGTTAAGGCGTTCGAGATCGCGCCGCGAAAACATCATCGCGCTGTCCCGGGCCGACCGTCAGCCGACATCGAACTCGACCAGGATCGGCTGGTGGTCGGAGGCACGCGTGTCGACATCGCAGACGATCCGGCGGGCACGGGCTGCAAGATCGGGGGTCGCCAGCACATAGTCGAGGCAGCCCGGCGGGCCATAGGTCTGGTCGACGATGAAGGCGGTCGGGGGCGGTGGCGCATCCCCCATCACGGCGGTCCAGAGATCGCGCAGCGGTGGCGTGCCGTCGTCGAAGGGCGCCATCAGCCGCGCCAAGGCGGGATCGTCCTGCCGCATGTTGAAATCGCCGGTCAGGATCGCGCTCGACGTGTTGGGCGTCGGTGCATAGGTGTGCGGGCCCGGAGCGCGTGGCGTGCGGGCGCGGGACGCGGCCATGCGATGCGCCTCACGGATGCCTTCGACCTGGGCCGCGCGCAGGACTGGAGACGAGTATTCCAGATGCGTCGTCATCAGCCGGACCGGCCCTAGTGGCGTCTGCGCCACCGCCTCGACCAGCACGCGCGGCATGTTGCGCGTCTCTGCGGCCTCCCAGGGCAGGAGGTGGCGCAGCGCCTGCGCCACCCTGTAGCGGCTCAGGATCAGGTTGCCGAAGCGCTTGCGCCCACCCTGCCCGTCGTCGACATCGACGCCGATTCCCTCGATCGCGGTGAAGCCCGGCAGCATCTGCGCAAACAGCGCGAACTGGTCAGTGTCGTCATTGCCGTCGAGATCGGGGAAGTTCGCCGCGACCTCCTGCAGGCAGAGCACGTCGAAATCGGCCATGGCCCGCGCGTGCTCGATGATGCGGCGGGGATCGACGCGATCGTCCGTCCCGCGCGCCCACTGGATGTTCCAGGTAATCAGCCTCATCCGATCAGCTTCATCGTGGCGGGGCCTTCGTCACTTGATGCCGGCGCGCATGAAGCTCTGCACGAACTGGCGCTGGAAAAGCAGGAAGCCGACGAGCAGCGGCGCCGAGGTCATCAGGGTCGCGGCACAGATCACCGCCCAGTCGATGCCCTGGTCGCTCGACGAGAACACCTGCAGGCCCACCGTCAGCGGGCGCGACTCGACCGAGTTTGTCACCAGCAGCGGCCAGAGGAAGTTGTTCCAGTGGTAGCTGACCGAGACAAGCCCATAAGCGATGTAGGTCGGCTTCGCGAGCGGGACATAGACCTTCATCAGCACCTGAAGCGGGCTCGCGCCCTCGACGCGGGCGGCGTCGTCCAGTTCCTTGGGCACGGTCTTGAAGGTCTGGCGCAGCAGGAAGATGCCGAAAGCCGAGGCGATGTAGGGCAGCGCGATGGCGGGGATGGTATCGATCAGCTCGAAGCGGGCGAGTGTGCGGTAGTTCTCGACGATCAGCGCATCGGGCATGATCATCAGCTGCGCCAGGATCAGCGCGAAGGCGATGTCGCGGCCCCAGAAATCCTGCCGCGCCAGCGCATAGGCCGCCAACGTCCCCAGCACGAGCTGGAAGGCGAGGATCATCGTCACCAGGATGAAGGTGTTGAGGAAATAGCGCGCGAAGGGCGCCGCCGCCCAGGCGCGGGTGAAGTTGTCGAGCGTCAGCGGCGCGGTCAGCACGAAGCGGGTGGTGTACTCGGCGGGATGGATCGCCGCCCAGACGGCATAGGCCAGCGGCAGCACCCAGAGCAGCGCGAGCAGGATCGCCCCTGTCGATTCCAGCGTCAGCGCCAGGCCCTTGGGGGCGTAGGGGTCCGAGCGCGCCGCGGTGACGACCGGCTGGGGGGCAGGCGCGCTCATCGATAATGCGTCCTGCGCTCGAGGAAGCCGTACTGGACGAAGGCGACCAGCGCGAGCAGCGCCAGCAGCACGCAGGTCAGCGTCGCCGCATAGGCCGTATCCCAGAAGCTGAAGCCGACCTGGTAAATGTAGAACAGCAGCAGCGTCGTCGCGTTGTCCGGTCCGCCGCGGGTCATGACGAAGATGTGGTCGACCATGCGGAAGGCGTTGATCACCGCATTGATCAGCACGAAGAGCGTCGTCGGCATCAGCAGCGGAAACTGGATGCGCCGGAAGTAGGTCCAGCGCGAGGCGCCTTCGATCGCCGCCGCCTCACTGAGGCTGGGCGGCAGGGCCTGCAGCGCCGCCAGATAGAAGATCATGAAGAAGCCGGCTTCCTTCCAGATCGCGACGATCGTGATCGCGGTGAGCGCCGTATCCTGCGAGCCCAGCCAATTGGTGCTGCGCCCGCCGAAGGCGCCGACGACCTGCTCCAGCAGCCCGTATTGCGGCGTGAAGAAGAACAGCCAGATGTTGGCGACCGCGATCATCGGCAGGATCGTCGGCGTGAAGAACGCCATCCGCACCCAGGTCCGCCCCACGATCTTGTCGTTGACCCAGACCGCCATCAGCAAGGCGAGTGCGATCGAGGTCGGGATGGTGCCAAGCGCGAACCAGAGATTGTTCGACATCGCCTTCCAGAAGATCGGATCGGCGAGGAGTTGCTCGTAATTGTCGAGCCCGACGAAGCGCGCCGGGCGGCGCGCTTTTGGTGTCGAGTAGAAGCTCTCGATGAGGCTCGCGACCGCCGGCCAGTGCGTGAACAGAGCCAGACAGGCCATGGCCGGCAGCAGAAGCAGCCAGCCATGGACCGTGGCGGTCGCGCGCGCATTCATCGCAAGGCGGATCCCGTCTCTCAGCGATAGGGCTTCAGGATGCGCTCGGCCTCGGCCTGCGCGTCCTCCATCGCCTTCTGGGGCGGCTTCGTCCCGGTCAGCGCGGCCTGCAGCCCGTCATTGAGCGCCTTGGTGACGCGCTGGTTCTCATGGGTCGAGAGCTCGGCCACCGCATGCGGAAGCTGGTCGCGCGCCACGAGCGCAGGCGGGAAGTCGGCGGCATAGGCTTTCATCGCCGCCGTCTCATAGGCCGCCGGCGAGATCGCGACATAGCCGGTGTCGATGCCCCACTGCGCGGCGCGCTCGGGCGTCGTGATCCAGCGGATGAACTTGAAGGCGGCTTCCTGCTGGGCGGGCGTCGCCTTCTTCGAGAGGTAGAAATTACCACCGCCGGTGGGGCTGCCACGGCGCTTGCCGGCGGGCAGCATGGCGACGCCGAAGGGGAACTTGGCGTTGCCGCGGACATTGGTGAGGTTGCCCGTGGTGGTCCACATCATCGCGACCTTCTTCTCGAAGAAGTCCTTCGGCGTGGTGCCCCATTCGACGATGCCGGGGGGATGGACCTTGTGCTTCTGCGCCAGGTCGACCCAGTACTGCAGCGCCTCGACCACACCCGGGTCAGCGTAGTTGGTGGCATTGCCCGTTGCATTGGCGAGGATCGCGCCAGCCTGCGTGGACAGACCCTGGAACAGCCAGTAGGGGAAGCCGGAGGACGGGATCTGGATGCCCCACTGGGTGACGTTGCCGGCAGCGTCCTTCTTGGTCAGCTTCTGGGCGAATTCGAGCTGCTCGGCCCAGCTCGCCGGCGGTTTCTCGGGGTCGAGCCCGGCCTCCTTGAAGAGCTCCTTGTTCCAGTAGAGCACCACGGTCGAGCGCTGGAAGGGAATGCCCCAGGTCTTGCCGCCGGTCTGGCTGTTTTCCATGAAGGCCGGAAAGAAGGAGGCGAGCCACTTCTTGTCGTCCTCAGTCTTGATGAAGCTGTCGAAGGGCACGATCGCGTCCTCGTCGATCAGCGTGAACATGTCGGTGGACAGCAGAACCGAGGTCACCGGCGGCGTGCCGCTCTTATGGGCGGTCAGCGCCTTGACGATCGTTTCCTGATAGGTGCCGGCATAGATCGGCTTCAGCTTGATCGCCGGGTTCTCTTTCTCGAAATCCGCGGCGTAGGTGTCGATCAGCTTCGTGATCGGCCCGCCGACGGCGACCGGATAGAAGAAGGAGACCTCGGTCGCCGCCTGCGCCCGGGCAAGGCCCGGCAGGACCAAGGATCCCGCGAGCGCCGCAGCGCCGCTCAATACGTCACGCCTGTCCATCTGTTTCTCCCTCTCGATGTGGCTGGCACGCCCGACCCTTGTGAACGGGTCTTACCCTGGAACCGCTCTGCGCCCGGACGCCTGGTCGAACCAGTGCAGCCCCGATTGCGACAGTGTGATGTGGACCTTTTCGCCGGGCTTCGTCCGTACCTTGCCGGCGCGCCGAACGATGAAACCGTGCCCGCCAATGCGGGTTTCGACCAGCGTGTCGGCGCCGAGATACTCGACCGCCACGACATCGGCGGCGATGCCGGCCTCGCCCAGATCGGTCATCTCCGGGCGGATGCCGACCGCCAGGCCGGCGGGATCGTGGCCCGGCGGCGGGGTCAGGAGCCCTGCCCCGCCGGCGGCGAGGATGGCCGGCAGCGGCACGACATTCATCGGCGGCGTTCCGACGAAGCGGGCGACGAAGACGCTCGCCGGGTTCTCGTAGATCTCGTCGGGCGGGGCGTCCTGCTCGATGCGGCCATTGCGCATCAGCACGACCTGGTCGGCCATGGTCATCGCCTCGACCTGGTCGTGGGTGACGTAGACCATGGTGATGCCGAGCCGCTGCTGCAGCTCGCGGATCTCGCGGCGCATCTCGACGCGCAGCTGGGCATCGAGATTCGAGAGCGGCTCGTCCATCAGGCAGACCGGCGCCTCGGCCACGATGGCCCGGCCCAGCGCCACGCGCTGCTGCTGGCCGCCCGACAACTGGGAGGGCTTGCGGTCGAGCAACGAGCCCAGGCCAAGGATCTCGGCGGCCCGCGCCAGCCGGCGGTCGCGCTCGGCGCGGGCGACCTTGCGAACGTCGAGCCCGAAGGTGATGTTCTGCGCCACCGAAAGATGCGGGAACAGCGCGTAGTTCTGGAACACCATCGCGATGCCGCGCCCGGAGGGCGGTGCCCGTGTGACGTCGCGCCCGCCGATCAGGATCGTGCCGCTGCTGGTTTCCTCCAGCCCGGCGACCAGCCGCAGCGTCGTCGACTTGCCGCAGCCGGAGGGCCCGAGCAACGCGACGAGCTGGCCGCCCGCTACGGTGAAGCTGACCTCATCGACCGCCGCGGCGCCGCCCCAGCTCTTCGAAACCGCTTTCAGCTCAACAGAAACCATGCGTCATCCGGCCTGCAACCCATGCCAAGCTTTGCCGGCACAGGGGCTGCGCTGTCGTCGGGCCGATATGGCGCGAAATCGAAGCCGCGCACAAGCCGTCGCGCAGGTTGCCCACCGCCCCGATCGGCAACGCGCGCTGGTCCCGCCACCGCCCGCTCATCGTGAGCCGGCACAGCGCCGATGGCATGCGGGCCTCAGGCGACGACCTTGCCGCTCGCGCCTGCCGCGGCCGCCGTGGGAATGCGGCCCTCGAACCAGTAGGCCGCGGCGGCGTGGGACATCGCCTCGCCGTCGTGGCCGATGCCGGGCACCTCGATATGGACCCAGTTGCAGGGGGCGCCGCGGCGCTGGGCTTCGGCCCGCCCGAGCGCGATCATGCGATGCGACCGGGCGAAACGGTGCGGCCCCTGGGCCAGTGCCTCGGGCTGGGACGGGAGGTTGGAATCGTCGGTGGCGATGTCGCGGCCGCCGGCCAGGATGATCATCGGCGAGGCAAGCCAGCGCAGCAGCGCTGCCTCGTCGAGCCCGAGTCCGCCCAGTCCTTCCGGGAAGGGCGCGTCGAGCGCCGGCAGCGTGTACCAGCCGGAGTTGGCGGCAATAGCCGCCTCGAAGGGACCAAGGCCCTGCGTCGCCAGCATGCGATGGACGAACTGGCCGCCGGCCGAGTGGCCGAAGATCCGGATGACGGGCGTGTCGATGACGCCGCCGGCGCGCAGAGCGTCGAGCACGCGCAGGGGCACGGCATAGAGCCAGTCCTCACGCGGCGCGACCGCGCCGTCGGGCGCGACCACGAGCCCGTTGTTATAGCCCTCGGCCTTGGGGAATGCAGCGTCGGGAAAGGTCGGCGCGACGATCAGGAGGTTGTGCTTCTCGGCCGCATCGATCCAGAAATCGCGGTAGTCGTCGCCATTGCGCATCATGCCATGCTGGACGACGACGACGGGATCGTTGGGCCGGTAACGCTCAGGCCGGTAGAGATTGACCGCGAGCGGCCGGTCCGGATGGCAGGCATCGACGAAGGGCAGCGCGCAGCGGCCGAGGGGTGGGTTCAGCGTGGCGGTGGTCATGCGGCCTCCGGAGCCGTGTGCAGATGACAGGCGGCGCTGCGGCCGGGCGCGATCTCGGCCAGAGGCGGCCTGATCTCGCGGCAGACCGCCATCGCCTGCGGGCAGCGGGGATGGAAAGGGCAGCCGGGCGGCGGCGCCAGCGGCGACGGCAACTCGCCCCCCAGCGGCTTGAAGGCCTGCTTGCGCCGCGCGGCGGAGGGGATCGCCGCGATCAGGGCCGCACTGTAGGGGTGTGCCGGCGACGCGAAGACCTCGGCCGCAGGGCCGATCTCGACGATGCGGCCGAGATACATGATGGCGACGCGGTCGCTGATATGGCGGACGAGGCCGAGATCGTGGCTGACGAAGAGATAGGTCAGGCCGTGGCGGGCGCGCACATCCATGAACAGGTTGATGACCTGGGCCTGGATCGAGACGTCCAGCGCCGAGACCGGCTCGTCGCAGACGAGGAAGTCGGGCTTCACCGCGAGCGCCCGGGCGATACCGATGCGCTGGCGCTGGCCGCCCGAGAACTGGTGCGGGTAGCGCTCGCGATAGGCGGTATCGAGCCCGACCTCGGTCAGGGCGCGGTCAACGGCTTCGTCGATCTGGCCCTTCGGCACCAGCTTGTGCAGGCTCAGCGCCTCGCCGACGATGCGGGAGACCTTCATGCGCGGATCGAGCGAGGCATAAGGGTCCTGGAAGATCATCTGGACCTTGAGCAGGTAGTCCAGACGGTCCCTGCCCTTCAGCCCCGCCACCTTGCGCTGATCATAGACGACCTCGCCGGAGGTCGGCGGCAGGATGCCGGTGACGACGCGGGCGAGCGTGGACTTGCCGCAGCCGGACTCGCCGACGAGGCCGAGCACCTCGCCGCGTGCGACGGTGAGGTCGACCCCGTCGACGGCGCGCAGCACCGGCGGCGGCTTGCCCCGCCCGGTCGCCATCAGGATGCGTTCGGCCAGCGTCGGGCTGCGGCGGAAATGCCGGGTGATGCCCTTCAGCTCAAGGATCGGCTGCTCGAGGATTGGCGCGCTCATGCGGCGTCTCCCTTCGGCATGGGGTTGTGGCAGCGATAGGTCTGCGCCCCCTCCTCCGTCGGGCCGGGATCGCGCTCGGCACAGAGCGGCAGAGCGTTCGGGCAGCGCGGGCGGAAGGGGCAGCCGCTCGGCCGGTCGTCGATGCGCGGCGCCACGCCGTCGATCTGGTTGAGGCGCCCGCCGGGCGCGACCAGCGTCGCAGACGAGTTCAAGAGCCCGAGTGTATAGGGGTGCCGCGGCGCGTCGAGAACCGCATCGACCGGCCCGATTTCGACGATGCGGCCGGCATACATCACCGCCACACGGTCGGCGAGTTCAGCCACGACGGCAAGGTCATGGGTGATCCAGAGCACGGCGGTGCCGGCCTCGCGGGCGAGCTTCTGCACCTCGAACAGGATCTGGCTCTGGATGGTGACGTCGAGCGCCGTCGTCGGCTCGTCGGCGATGATCAGGTCGGGCGCGTTGAGCAATGCGGTCGCAATCGCGACGCGCTGGCGCATTCCGCCGGAGAACTCGTGCGGGAACTGCTTCAGCCGCGCCTGCGGCGAGGAGATGCCGACGCGGCCCAGCGCCGCGGCCGCCTCGTCGAGCGCCGCGCGCCGGCCGATATCGCGATGCTCGAGGATCGCCTCGCTCATCTGCTCGCCGATGCTGAGTACGGGATTCAGCGTCATCAGCGGGTCCTGGAAGATCATCGCGATGCGGTCGCCGCGCAGCGCGCGCAGGCGCTCCTCGGATGCCGCCCTGATATCCTCCCCCGCGAAGCGGATCGTGCCGGCGACGATCTCCCCCGGTGGATCGATCAGCCGCACCAGCGAGAAGCCGGTCACCGACTTGCCGGAACCGGATTCGCCGACCAGGCCCAGCACCTCGCCGCGCGCGATGGCGAGATCGACCCCGTCGACCGCCGGCCAGGCGCCATCGAGCGCGTGGAACACCGTCCGCAGGCCGCGGACCTCGAGCAGGGGTTCGGTCATGAGCGCACGTTGAAGCTGCGGCGCATGCGGTCACCGACGAGGTTCAGCGAGACGATCAGCAGCACCAGCGCGATGCCGGGGAACACCGCGATCCAGTATTCGCCCGAGAGCAGGAACTCGAAGCCGTTTGCGATGAGCAGGCCGAGCGAGGGCTGCGTCACCGGCACGCCGACGCCGAGGAAGGAGAGCGTCGCTTCCAGCGTGATCGCGCTTGCGATGCTGATCGAGGCGACGACCAAAACCGAGCCGACGGAGTTCGGCAGCAGATGCGCGAGCATGATGTGGCGCGTCGGCAGGCCGAAATTCAGCGCCGCCTCGATGTATTCCTTGCGCCGCTCGACCAGCGCGGAGGCGCGCATCAGCCGGGCATATTGCGCCCATTGCACCAGCACGATGGCGAGGATGACCTTGTCCACGCCGCGTCCGATTGAGGCCAGCAACACAAGCGCGATCAGGATCGAGGGAAAGCCGAGCATGAAGTCGACGATGCGCATGATCAGCGCATCGACAAAGCCGCCGAACTGCGCCGCCAGGAGCCCGGCAGAGATGCCGATGACGAGCGCGCCTAGCGTGGCTGTGAGCCCGACCATCAGGCTGGTGCGCAGGCCGTAGAGGATGGCGCTCAGCATGTCGCGGCCCTGGGAATCGGTGCCGAGCCAATAGGTCATGCCGTTCATGCCGGCCTCGCCGGGCGGCAGACGGTTGTCCATCACGCTCAGCGCGGCGAGGTCGTGCGGGTTCTGCGGCGCGATCATCGGGCCGAGCAGCGCCAGCCCGACCATGATCGCGAGCAGGATGGCGGCGCCGCGCGTCGTCGGACGGCTGCGGATGCGGCGCAGCACGGTCGCGCGCAGCGTCGTGTCGGCCTCGGGCGGGACGGCTGGCGCTCTGGTCGTCGCGCTCATGCCGCCTCTCCCGTCAGCTTCACCCGCGGGTCGAGCGCGGCGTAGAGGATGTCGACGAGGAAGTTCACGGTGACGAAGAGCAGCGTCGCCAGCAGCACATAGGCGACGACCACCGGGCGATCGAGCTGATAGACCGAGTCGATCAGCAGCTTGCCCATGCCCGGCCAGGCGAAGACGGTCTCGGTGATGGTCGAGAAGGCGACGAGGCTGCCGAACTCGATGCCGACGACGGTAACGATCGGGATCAGGATGTTGCGCAGGACATGCCGGCCGACGATCCGGCGCGGCTTAACGCCCTTGGCGCGGGCGTATTTCACGTAATCCTGCGTCATCGCCTCGCTCGTGCCAGCGGCAACGAGGCGGATCATCAGCGCCATGTTGGGGATGGCGAGGTTGACCGCCGGCAGCGCCAGATGGCTCAGCCCGTCCCAGGTCAGCAGGCTGGTGCGGATGCCGAGCACGGTCACGGTCTCGCCACGCCCGGCGGTCGGGAGCCAGCCCAGCACCACGGCAAAGAGCAGGATCAGCATCATGCCTTTCCAGAAGCTCGGCAGCGAATAGCCCAGCACCGTGCCGCCCATGATGATGCGCGCGCCGCGGCTGTCCCGGTCGAGCCCTGCATAGAGGCCGAGCGGAACGCCCAAGGCGATCGCCAGCGTCATCGCGAGCAGCACGAGCTCGAATGTTGCGGGCAGCCGCGCCAGGATGAGTTCGATCGCCGGGACGCCATGGACGAAGGAGCGGCCGAGATCGCCCTTCAGCGCATTGCCGATGAAGACGAAATATTGCTGCCAGACTGGGAGATCGAGGCCGAGCCGCCGGATCAGCGACTCGCGTTCGGCCGCGCTGGCGGAAGGCGACACAAGCAGCTCGATCGGATCTCCGATGCCGTAGACGGCGAAGAAGACGACGACCGAGACCGCGAGCAGCACGAAGATGCTCTGGATCAGCCGCTGGAGGACATAGGCGGTCATGGCGCGCGAGCGGCTCCGCTTGTCGGCACGGGCCGCAACGGTGCGGCCCGGCCTGTCGCGTCTGTGGCGGTCACTTCGCCTTCGGCTTCACCGACATCGCCAGCATGAGCTGGTCGGCGCGGCCCTTGAGGTCGAGGTCGGACTTGAAGGCCCAGACGCCGCTCTCGAAGTGCAGCGGGATGAAGGCGTGGTCGGCCAGCACCAGCTTGCCGGCCTCCTGCAGCAGGTCTGCCCGCTTGGCGTCGTCCAGCGTCGTCACGGCCTCGCGGATGACGGTGTCGAACTTGTCGTTCTTGTAGCCGCCATAGTTCGAGCCGCCGAGCGTCTTGGTCTCGTTGGGGGTCGGCGGCCACTGGCGCAGGAAGGAGGCCGCCTCGCCGGTGCCCGAGCCCCAGCCGCCGATCGCGACCGAAAACTCCTTCTTGGCCCGGCGCGGGAAGTAGATCGCGCGGGTCATCGCATCGACCTCGGCCTTGATGCCGACCTGCGTCAGATATTGCGCCACGGCCTGCGTGATCTGGCTGTCGTTGATGTAGCGGTCATTGGTCGTCGAGAGCGTGACCTGGAAGCCGTTGGGATAACCGGCCTCGGCCAGCAGCTTCTTCGCCTGCGCGGGGTCATAGGCCAGCTTCTCGGGATTGGCCTGGGTGCCGAACATGCCGGTCGGCAGGTACTGATAGGCAGGCTCCGCCGCGCCATCCATGAGGCGCTTGACGATGGCGTCGCGGTCGATGGCGAGCGACATCGCCTTGCGGACGCGGACGTCCTTCAGCGGGTTCTTGCCGTCCTCGGCCTTGACGAAGGGGCTCTGGTCGCGGGCGACGTCGAGCTGGAAATAGATCACGCGGGTCGAGGGCGTGATGACGTGATCAAAGCGCTTGTCGCCCTTGATGCGGCCGAGGTCGCGCGCGGCAGGGTTCTCGATCACGTCGTAGTCGCCCGCGAGCAGGCCGGCCAGGCGCGGGCCGGCATTGGTCACCGGCAGCAGGCGCACGGTGGCCCAGGGCTCGGCCTTGCCCCAATAGGTCGGGTTGCGCTCGAGCTCGATGGCGGAACCGCGGACATAGGACTTCAGCTTGTAGGGGCCGGTGCCGATGGCGAGGCTGCCGTCGTTGAAGCCGGTCACCGTCGGCCAGGGGCCGGTGACACCGCAATTCTTGGCGACGTCGTAGCTGATGGGGCCATGTTCGACGATCGAGGCCGAGAGGATGCCGAGCGCCGAAAGCAGGTTCGGCAGCAGCGGCTCCGGCTCCTTGGTGTTGATCACCAGCGTCCTGGCATCCGGCGTCTCGACGGAGGCGAAATTGCCGGTCACGTCGGCGAAGGAATCGGAGACCTTGGTCTCGTTCTTCAGCGTGCGGCAGAAGGTGAAGACGACATCTTCGGCCGTGAACGGCTTGCCGTTCGAGAAGGTGACGCCGTCGCGCAGCTTGAAGGTCCAGCGGTTCTTGCCGTCGTTCTCCCAGGAGGCGGCGAGGCCCGGAAGCAGCTTCTGCTGCTCGTCCTGGCTGACCAGCGATTCGAACATGTGCTGGGCCAGCGCGTTGTTCGGCGTCAGGTCATGGTAGTGCGGATCGACCGCGGTGGGCTCGGAGGCGAGCGCGATGCGCAGCGTCTGCGCGCTAGCCGCCGATGCGGCCAGGCAGGAGACGGCGACGGTGGCGGAAAGCAGGAATGTGCGCATGATGACGGTTGCTCCCGGCTGAAACCGTTTTGACAGGTTTATTTTCGTCCAGTAGCAAACATGAAAACTTTTTTACGTCAACCGGGCGCGAGCGCATGTCCCAAGGCCTGAAGCCATCGACGGATCTCTCCAACCGGATCGCGCAGATCTACCCCTCGCTCAGCAATGGCCACCGCCGCGCGGCGGACTTCGTCCTTCAAAATCCGCTCGACGTCGCGACGATGACGATCGAGGGGCTGGCCGAGGGCAGCGGCACCTCGAACGCCACCGTTACCCGCTTCGTGAGGGCGCTGGGCTATGGCGGCTATGGCGAGTTCAGGGCCGCGCTTTCGGCGGCGCTGAAATTTGCGCGTGATCCTGTGGACAGCTTCGCCGGGGCGCGGGCGGAGCCGGGCTCGACCTTCGCCACCTTCGCCAACGCCCTGGCCGACCAGTCCGCCAATCTCCAGGCAGCGCGCGACGGGCTCGACGAAGCGGCGGTGACGCGTGCGGTCGCCCTGCTGACCAAAGCGCCGCGCGTCTTCATTGCGGCCTCCGGCGCCAGCCACCACATCGCAGGGTTCCTCGAGGACGGGTTGGCGCTCTATCTCGATGCCGACGTCAACTTCGCCTCCTCGCGGACGGGGCCCGAACGGGCGATCCGACACATGCTCTCAGCGCGACCGGACGACCTCGTCGTGGCGATCTCGATGCAGCGCTATTCGCGCGCGACACTCGACCTCGCCGGCTTTGCCAAGAAGCGCGGCGCCTCCGTGCTGGCCCTCACCGACGGGGCGACCTCGCCGCTGGCGGCCATCGCGGATGTCACGCTCTTCGCGCCCTCGCGGAGCCATCTCCTGCCGAATTCGCCGACCGCGATCTTCGCGCTGGCCGACGCGCTGATCGCAGCCGTGGCGCGCGAGCGGCCGGATTCCGCGGAGGCGCTGCGGGAGCTCAGCGAAAGCCTGCTCTGGACCTTCCACCGCTAGGCGGCGGTCGGGGCAGCGGCTAGCGCCGCCGCCCCTTCGGCCCGCGCGCCTCGGGCGTCTTCGCCTTGTTCTCCGCGTTGAGCTTGCGCCAGCGGGCGAGCCGGGCGGGATCGACCGCGCCGCTCGCCACCGCCGCCTGCACCGCGGCGGCCTGCCGCTCACGAAAGAGAATCCACGACCGCCATGCAGGCCGTGTTTGACACGATCACGCGACCGGACCAACGTCTGCTCGCCCGAGCTGCCGAGCCTGAGGCACCCTGGCGGCCACTAAGCGAGCGGCCGCTATTGGCTTTGCTGCGAGCTGGACCTGTAGCTCGCGGCGGTCGCGCGGGAAAGGCTAGGCGCTCAAATCACGCAGCACCGCACTTCGAGCTCACAAGCTCCACATCCCGATTCGTGAACCGCTTCGTTTCGCGATTATAGCGAGAGCCGGGAAGATCTCGAATGCAGTTGCCACGAGGCGATTGTGCTGCCGGGCCTGACTTGGCAGGAACGAAAGACGAGTGAACCTTGTCGATGCAAGATTTCAAAGCGACATATTCTTCGGAACTCCGCGCGCGGCTTTCCTTCGGAACGCCTACCTTCTCCCAGCAGAACCCTCTGGCGCCTCGGGCGTCTGCATCCGTCCCCCGATAAGAGCTGAGATCGAAGTTGTTATCTGCTCGAGCTTGGGCCGAGGCCCACTCTATCGGAAACGCAACCATCGCAAAAATAGCGAGCGATTTGCCAACATAAGACATTTTCAGTGTGATCTCACGATGCATTGCACCCCCCAAACAGTTTTAGTCAAACGCCACTAAATTAGCCCAGGTTGCTGTCATTGCAAGGGGATACAAACAACGACTGATCTCAAGCGATATTGCGAATGAAATCGCCTACCGGGATGCGGGGTTGCAGGCAAATTTTGCTGTTTTCCGCTTTTTCTAATTTTACACGGATACGGCGATACGCCGCTTGGCGTCGGCGGCTTACTATCACTTGTCAGTATCCGGAAGGAAGAACACTGCCTATGTCGTCAGGCCGCTATCAATTAGCGCCGCCGACCTTTAGGACCCCTCGCCTCAGGCGTCTTCGCTCTGTTCTCGGCGTCGAGCTTACGCCAGCGGGCGAGGCGGTCGGGATCGACCGCGCCGCTCGCCACCGCCGCCTGCACCGCGCAGCCCGGCTCGTGCTCATGGGTGCAGTCGCGGAAGCGACAGAGATGGGTGAGTTCGGTGATTTCGGCGAAGAGCGTCTCCAGCCCGGAGGCGGCATCGCTGACATGGAGCGTGCGCATGCCCGGCGTGTCGATGACCCAGCCGCCGCCTTCGATGGCATGGAGCGAGCGCGAGGTGGTGGTGTGGCGGCCCTTGTCGTCGCGGGCGCGGATGCCGCCGGTCTCCTGAGCCTCCTCGGAGGCGAGCCCCGCCAGCGTGTTGACCAGGGTCGACTTGCCGACGCCCGACGAGCCGACGAGGGCGACGGTCCGCCCCTCCCCGCACCAGGGCGCCAGCACCGCCGTGGCGCCGGGTTCCTTCGGGTTGACGACGACGACGGCCAGCTCGCGCTGCAGCGCCGCCGCTTGGGCGCGATAGGTTTCGGCCGCGTCGGTGAGATCGGCCTTGGTCAGGATGATGACCGGCTCGGCGCCGCTCTCATTGGCCAGCGCCAGATAGCGCTCCAGCCGCGCGACGTTGAAATCGGCATTGCAGGAGGTGACGATGAAGAGCGTGTCGATGTTGGCGCCGGCGAGTTGGGGCGTCTTGCTGCCTTCGACGCGGCGCGCCAGCACGGTACGTCGCTCGAGCAGGCGCCCGATCGCATGGGCCCCCGGCTCGACCAGCACCCAGTCGCCGACCGTATAGGCGCCGGTGTCGGTATGGACCGGGAGAGAAAGCCGGATCGGGCCCTCTTCCGCCATCGCGCTCATCCTGGAGCGATGGACCGTGGCGATGCGGGCGGGCAGCAGCCCCTCGTCTTCCGGGCCGCACTGCTTGGCGAAGAAGGCGTTCCAGCCGAGCGCGGCAAGCGTCCAGGCGGCGGGCTCGGGCGCGGTCATCGGCGGGCGGTCCTGAGACGGGCGATCCTCATCCTGCCGGTAGAGCGGGCTTCGGGCCGGCTGGCAAGCGCCGTCGTCTCGGCAGCCCTATAAGCGCGACGAATAGCGGCGGCGAAGACATCATAGCCCTGCGTCGGCAAGCGCTCGCGGCTGGCCGCGGCTTTGCTATGGTCGCGGCAGAGCGGCCCGACTCCACGCCGCCCAGCCTGCCGGGAGAACAGCATGACGACGCAACCCTTCGACCTGGTCATTCGCGGCGGCACCGTCGGCACATCGACCGCGCGCTTCGTCGCCGATGTCGCCGTGAAGGACGGCAAGATCGCGGCGATCGGCACCGGGCTCGGCAAGGGCGCGCGCGAGATCGACGCAACCGGCCAATTCGTGCTGCCCGGCGGCATAGACACCCATGCCCATGTCGAGCAGGTCTCGGCCGGCGGGCTGATGAATGCCGACACCTTCGAGAGCGCCACGACCTCGGCGGCCTTCGGCGGCAACACCACGCTGGTCTCCTTCGCCGCCCAGCATCGTGGGCTCGACCTGCGCAAGGTCGTCGACGACTATGCGGCGCTGGCGAAGCGCGGCGCGCTGATCGACTACGCCTTCCACATGATCGTCGCGAACCCCGACGAGAAGACGATCAAGGAGGACCTCCCGGCGCTGATCAAGGAAGGACACGCCTCGATCAAGATCTTCATGACCTACGACCTGATCAAGGTCGACGACGAGCCCCTGCTCGACCTGATGCTGACGGCGCGCCAGCACCGCGCTTTGATCTGCGTCCATGCCGAGAACCACGGCATGATCTCGTGGATGGGCAAGAAGCTGGTCGAGCGCGGCTATACCGCGCCGAAATTCCATTCGATCAGCCATCCGCGCGGCTCGGAATCGGAGGCCTTCACCCGGCTGATCACCCAGGCCGCGCTGATCGACCAGCCGATCATGATCTTCCATGTATCGACCGCCGAGGGCGCCGCCGTGATCCGGCAGGCGCGCGGCCAGGGCCTCAAGGTCTTCGCCGAGACCTGCCCGCAATATCTGTTCATGACCAAGGCCGATCTCGACAAGCCCGGCCTCGAGGGCGCGAAATGGATGTGCTCGCCGCCGCCGCGCGAGACCGCCGACCAGGACGCGCTCTGGCAGGCGCTGGCGCTCGGGGATCTTCAGACGGTCTCCTCCGACCACGCGCCCTATCGCTTCGACGAGAGCGGCAAGCTCTCGGCCGGGCCCAACCCCAACTTCAAGCAGATCGCCAATGGCCTGCCAGGGCTCGAAACCCGCCTTCCCCTGATGTTCGACGCGCTGGTCTCGAAGGGCCGGCCCGAATTCGCCGGGCGCGGGCTCGAGGCCTTTGTCGACCTGACCGCGACCGCGCCGGCGAAGATCTACAACCTGCCAGGCAAGGGCGCGATCCAGCCGGGCTACGACGCCGACATCGCGATCTGGGACCCCACACGAGAGGTCACGATCACGGATGAGGCGATGCATGACCTGACGGGCTTCACGCCCTTTGCCGGCTATCAAGTGACCGGCTGGCCGGAGACGGTGATCCGCCGCGGCGAGGTCGTCGTCAGCGATGGCACGCTCCACGCCAAGGCCGGCTCCGGCCGCTGGCTGTCACGCACGGGCGGCCCGGCCGCCGAGCCGACGGGCAAGCTCGTGCTTGAGATGGACCCGGAGCGGAATTTCGGCGCGACGATTTTGTGAGAGTCGATCGCTTTACTCGGAAACACCGCGTCATCCCGGACAAGCCGCGAAGCGGCGCAGCTCCGGGATCCATTGTAGGGTTCCGGAGCCCTCCGATGGATCCCGGGACTAGCCCGGGATGACGGAGTGGTTCGGAGGCAAGGCAGTCGGCTCAGCCCTCCGGCACCCACGGCACCATCCGCAGAATCGTGCCGCCGAGTTGGGCGAAGGCGCGTTGGCGGCAGGAGAAGACGATGATCTGCTGGCCGCTGGCCTGCCGGTGCAGCGCATCGAACATCCGCTCGATGCGGTCGTCGTCGGAATAGACCAGCGCATCGTCGAGGATGACCGGGGCCGGCTGGCCGTCCTTCGCCAGAAGCCGCGCGAAGGCGAGCCGCGTCAGCACGGCGAGTTGTTCGCGCATGCCGCCGCTGAGCACGCCGACCGGCTCCTCCAGCCCGTTGCGGCTGACAGTGCGGGGCAGCAGCGTCTCCTCGTCGAAGGTCACCGTCGCATCCTCGAACAAGAGCCCGAGCAGCGGCCGCAGCTCCGTCATCACCGGCGCAAAATAATGGTCGCGCGCCTCGGTGCGGGCCGCCTCCAGCGCCGTCCGCAGGCGACTCAGCAGCGCCACCTCGCGCTCCAGCGCCGCCACGCGGCGTTGGGCCGCGCCGAGCTTCTCCGCCGCCTCCTGCCAGGCCTCCTCGACGGCCGCGTCGGCGCGGGCGCGGATGCGGCCGTTCAACTCGGCCGCCTCCTCCCGGAGTGATGCGATTTCGGCCGAGGCGCCGTCGAGGACCGAGCGCATGCGGCGCAGTTTGGCCTCGGCGCCGGCGATGTCGACCGCGCCGGCCAGGAGTGCATCGCGCTGCGCCTGCGCCACCAACCAGCCCTGTTCGGCCTGCGCCAGCACAGCCGTTCGCTGCGCCTCCAGCCCGGCGCGCTCCTGCTCGGGGCCGAGCGCCGCCGCCAACCCCGCCTGCTCGGAGGCGACGCCGGCCAGGGCCCGCTCGGTCTCGACGACGGCCGCATTCGCGGCATCGCGCGCGGCCTGCGCCTCCCGCTGCGCCCGGCGCGCGGCGACGACACGCGCCTCGGTCTCGACCAGGCTCGCGCGCACGGTTTCCGGATCGCCTTCAGCTTCTTCGGCGCCGGCGCCCTGTGCCTCCAGCCGCGCGATCTGCTCCTGCAGCGCGGGCAGACCGTCCGGCGCCAGCAGGCGCAGTCGCTGCCTTGCCAGATCGAGCCGGCCGTTCAGCTCGCGGGCCGCGCTTTCGCGGCGTCGCGCCTCGGCAAGATCGGCAACCGCGAGATCGGCCAGCAGCGTGGTCCGCCTCGCCTCGGCCCAGGCGAGATCCGCCTCGCCATCGCCACCCTGAGGCAGGGCGATGGTGAGCTGGCCAATGCCCTCGATGGTCAGGGTCGCGGCTCCGGACAGGGTGCGTTCCTCGCCGTCTTCCAGCGTCCTGCCGTCGAGCTGGATGGCGGCGGCGACGCCGGGATCATAGGCGACGCGCAGCAGCGGGCGACGCGCCGCCGCCGTCGCCCGCAAGCCGACGAGCTCGCTTTCCAGCGCTTCCAGCCGCGCCAGCGCCCCCGCCGGCAGCCGCAGCGCCTTCAGCTCGGCCTCGATCGTCTCGATCTCGCCACGCCCCTCGGCGGCGCGCTCATGCTCCTGCCGCAGGCGAGCCAGCTTTTCGCCGGCCTCGCGGGCGCGCATCGCCTTGTCCAGCCGGGCGAGCAGGTCGCGCGCCTCGCGCTCCCCGGCTTCAGCCCGCTCGACCGCGGTCGCGGCAGCCACCCCGGCCTCGTTGGCGGCGCGCTGGCGCGCCAGCGCCTCGTCGCGACGGCCGCGGCTCTCCGCCTCGCGTTCGCGCAGCAGCGCCAGCCGCGCGAGGTCGCGGCGCAGCGTGTCGAGCGCCTCGCGGGCCGCGTCGCGGGCGTTGCGGGCGAGCGCGGCCTCGACCTCGGCCGTGCGCAGCGCCTCGCCATGGGCGCGGGCAGTTGCCAGTGCAGCATCGGCCTGCGCGACCTCGCGCAGGAGGCTGGCATGGCGCTCGGCGTCGTCCAGCTCGGCGAGCCGGGCCCGCAGGCTGCGGCGCCGATCGAGCGCGTCGCGCAGTTCGCGCAATTCGCCCGCAAGCTTCTGTTCCAGCTGGGCCAGCGCGTCGCGCTCCTCGAGCGCCTGGGCATAGGGACCGCCGGCCTTGGGCCGTCCCGTCGCCGTGACGAGAGGCGCCAGCTCCACCTCGCAGGCGGCGAGCGCCTGCGCCATGCGGCGGCCTCCGGTGAGGGATTCGACCTCGCCCTGGACCGAGGTCAGGACGGATTCGCGGGCGCGCTTCTCGCCCTCCTCGTCGCTCTTGGCCCGGCGCTCGATCCCGGTGACGCCCTGGCGCACCCAGAGCAGACCGGCCGGCCCCGCCGTGCCGCCCTGGACGAGGTTGGTGATGAAGCGCTCGGCCTCGTCGGCCTGGGCGACAAGCCGGCCGGACGCGAGCTCGCGCACCATGGCGCGCTTGCCGCCATAGAACTGTTTTGTCAGCCGGAAGGCGCCATTCGCGGTCGTGATGTCGGCCTCGACCAGCGGGTTGCCGCCGCTATAGGGCCGCAGGCCCTGCACGGCGCCGGGCGTGCCGGTATGGGGCTGGAAGAACAGAGCGTGGAGCGCATCGAAACAGGTCGATTTGCCGAACTCGTTGACGGCGCAGAGCACATTGACGCCGTCGCCGATGCCCTCGACGGCGACGCCTCGACCGGCGAAGCGGCGGACATTGTGGAGGCGCAGCGCCGTCAGCTTCATGCCGGAATCGCCGCGCAATAGGAGAACAGCCGCGCCAGCGCGTCGCGCGCCGCCTGGCGCTCGGCTGCGGAACGGGCCTCGTCGAGGCTCTCCGTGAGCAGCGCGTCCGCAGCCTGGCGCAGCGCCCCGGCCCGGTCGATCGCGTCAAGATCGTCGCTCTCGCAATCCGTCGCCAGGGACTCCGTATCCAGTTGCAGGAAGGCGAACTCCGGCGCGACCGCCGCGATCGCGGCCTCGAGCCCCGCACGCGCCTGGGGCCGCAGGCGCCCCGTGGCGACGACACGCAGCAGGGTCTGGCGGCGGACGGGGCCGGCCGGCAGACGCTCGCTCAGAGAAGCCGCGCCATCATCGCCGGAGAGCAGGTCGAGCGGCAGGCTGCGCCAGTCGAAGCTGCCGGTCTCGACGGGCGCGACATCGGGCACGGCGCCGGGGCCGGCGAGCGACACCAGCAGCGCCCGGCCCGGCTGGTCATGCTTGAAGCGGTCGGGCTCCGGCGCACCGGAATACCAGCTGCGCGGACCGATCGGCATCTGGCCGTGCCAGTCCCCCAGCGCGAGATAGTCCAGCCCGGCGCGGCTCGCCCGGTCGGGCGCGATAATGTCGAGACCGCCGCCATCCTCGGAAAAGCTCTGGATCGCGCCATGGGCGAGGCCAATGCGCAGCGCGCCCTCTAGCGTCGTGGCACCGTCCATCCATTCGGTCAGGTCGCGGCCCGGGCGCCGCGTGGTGCAGGGCGCGGGCAGGATCACGACGTCGGGCGCGAGCGCGAGCGGCGCGGCTTCCGTCGCCAGCACGACATTGGCCGGCAGGGCGGCGCGTGTTGCAGCCCAGAGCTCGTCGGCGAGCAGCGAGTCATGGTTGCCGGGCAGGATAATCCAGCGCAGCGGCGCATGGCCGGCCATGGCGGCGAGCGCCTGGCGCAGCATGGCGGGGCTTGGCGTCTCGGTATCGAAACTGTCGCCCGCCAACAGCACGGTCTGCGCGCCGCCCGCCCGCGCCTGCGCCGCAAGCCGGTCGAGCACCGTGTGGCGCGCCTCGCGCAGCCGGCCGCGCAGCTCGTCGGGCATGGTGCCGAAGCGCTTGCCGATATGCAGGTCGGAGGAGTGGAGAAAACGGAACATTGCGCCTTGGGACGGAGAGCGGACAGCGAATCCGTTGAGGCCACTTTCGGGCCGGCGCGCAGCATCGTCGAGAACGGGCGCGAAGGAAATGGCGCTCCGCGATCAGCCGAAAAGGTCCGGCTGCCCGGCCGGGGGCGCCTGCGGCGGAGCGTCGAGCCCGTCGAGGATGGCGGCGGCCTCGCGCCGGATCGTCTCGATATGGGCGGGCGTCATCCGGGCCAGGTTCTTGTAGGGCATCGCCATGCGCGGGTTGTTGCCGAGCCGGTCGCGGTTGCGGATCAGGAAGTCCCAGTAGAGCGGGTTAAAGGGGCAGGCCCCCTTTCCGGTCTTGATCTTGGGATCATAGGCGCAAGACCCGCAATAATCCGACATCCGGTCGATATAGGCGCCCGAGGCCGCATAGGGCTTCGAGCCCAGCAGCCCGCCATCGGCGAAGATCGCCATGCCGTGAGTGTTGGGCAGCTCGACCCATTCGAACGCATCGGCATAGACGGCGAGGTACCAGGCCTCGATCTCGGCCGGGCGGATGCCGGCGAGCAGCGCGAAATTGCCGGTCACCATCAGCCGCTGGATGTGATGGGCGTAGGCGTTGCGGCGGGTGTCGGCGATGGCGTTCGCCAGGCAATTCATGTCCGTCTCGCCCGACCAGTAGAACCAGGGCAGCGGGCGGTCGGCTTCGAGCGCATTGGTCTGCGCATAGGCGGGCATCTCCAGCCAGTAGATGCCGCGGACATATTCGCGCCAGCCGAGGATCTGGCGGATGAAGCCCTCGACGGCGTTGAGCGGCGCCTTGCCGGCTCTGTAGGCGGTCTCGGCGGCGACACAGACCTCGCGCGGCAGCAGCAGGCCGATGTTGAGATAGGGCGACAGCAAGGCGTGGAAAAGGAAGGGTTCACCTTCAGCCATCGCATCCTGGTAATCGCCGAAGGACGGCAGGGCGTCCGCGATGAAATGGTCGAGCGCAGCCAGCGCATCCGTCCGCGTCACGGCCCAGCCGAATCCGTCGAGATCGCCGAAATGACCCGGAAAGCGGGCCGCGACCAGCGTGATGACCTCGCGCGTGACCGCGTCCGGGGCCGTGCGCCCGCGGGGCGGCAGCGACAGTGACGCCGGCAGGCGCTTGCGGTTCTCCGCGTCGAAATTCCACTGTCCGCCGACGGGCCCGTCATCCTCCATCAGCAGCCCCGTGCGACGGCGCATCTCGCGGTAGAAGAACTCCATGCGATAGGATTTGCGCCCGTCGGCCCAGGCGGCGAAATCGGCACGCGAGCACAGGAAGCGGTCGTCGTCGCGGATCTCGACAGGAAGCCCGAGATCCTGCGCCCAGTCGTCCATCATCCGGCGCACGCGCCATTCGCCGGGCTCGGTGACGACGACGCGATCGGGCCGGTGGCGGGCGACCGCGCGCGCCAGCTCGCCCGAGAAGGAGCCGGTGTTGGCGGGGTCATCGAGCGCAACGTAATCGACGCTCAGCCCCTCGTCGCTGAGCTCTCGAGCGAAATGGCGCATCGCCGAGAGAATGAAGGCGATCTTCTGCTTGTGATGGGGGACATAGGTCGTCTCATCAGCGACCTCGAGCATCAGCACGATGTCTCGCTTCGGATCGAAGCCATCGAGCGCGGAGAGGTCGCGGCTGAGCTGGTCGCCGAGGATCAGGACGACGGTCTTCACCGCGCGGCTCTCGGCCGGCACCGGCGGTCGGTCTCATATCCCGTAGGCCTCATCGCAGCGCTCCTCTCGTTGCGATGAGTACGCCCGGCTCCCACAACCGGTTCAGCCCCCGGCGCAGGCCGGCGGCTGTACCGCCGCTAGTCTTCGTCTTCGCGTGCCCTGCCGGTCTCGACGAGGATTTCGCGTTTGCCGGCGTGGTTGGCGGGGCCGACGATGCCTTCGTTCTCCATCCGCTCCATGATCGAGGCGGCGCGGTTGTAGCCGATCTGCAGCCTGCGCTGGATGTAGGAGGTCGAGGCCTTCTTGTCGCGCAGGACCACCGCCACCGCCTGGTCGTAAGGATCCTCGCTCTCGGACTGGCCCATGCCGGTCTTGTCGAAGACCGCGCCGTCCTCGCCCTCAGTGCCGGGCTCTTCCTCTTCCGAGGTGACCGCGTCGAGATATTGCGGCCGGCCTTGCGTCTTGAGATGGGCGACGACCTTCTCGACCTCGGCATCCGAGACGAAGGGGCCGTGGACGCGGGTGATGCGCCCGCCGCCGGCCATGTAGAGCATGTCGCCCTGGCCCAGCAGTTGCTCGGCGCCCATCTCGCCCAGGATGGTGCGGCTGTCGATCTTGCTCGTCACCTGGAAGGAGATGCGCGTCGGGAAGTTCGCCTTGATCGTGCCGGTGATGACGTCCACCGACGGCCGCTGCGTCGCCAGCACGACATGGATGCCGGCCGCGCGCGCCATCTGGGCGAGGCGCTGGATCGTGCCCTCGATCTCCTTGCCGGCGACCATCATCAGGTCGGCCATCTCGTCGACGATCACGACGATATAGGGCAGAGGCGCGAGGTCCATGACCTCCTCCTCGTAGATCGCCTCGCCGGAATGACGGTCGAAGCCGGTCTGGACCGTGCGGGTGATGACCTCGCCGGCGGCCTGCGCCTCGACGACGCGGGCGTTGAAGCCGTCGATGTTGCGCACCGAGAGCTTCGACATCTTCTTGTAGCGCTCCTCCATCTCGCGCACCGCCCATTTCAGGGCGACGACCGCCTTCTTCGGGTCGGTGACGACGGGGGTGAGCAGATGCGGGATGCCGTCATAGACCGACAGCTCCAGCATCTTGGGATCGACCATGATCAGCCGGCACTGCTCGGGCTTGAGCCGGTAGAGCAGCGACAGGATCATCGTGTTGATCGCCACCGACTTGCCCGAGCCGGTGGTGCCGGCGACCAGGAGATGGGGCATCTTGGCGAGATCGACGATCACCGGCTCGCCGCCGATGGTCTTGCCGAGCCCCAGAGCGAGCTTGTGCTTGGAGCTCTCGAAATCCTGGCTCGCCAGAAGCTCGCGCAGATAGACCGTCTCGCGCTTGGCGTTGGGCAGCTCGATGCCGATCGCGTTCTTGCCGGGAATCACCGCCACGCGCGCCGAGATCGCGCTCATCGAGCGGGCGATGTCGTCGGCCAGCGAAATCACGCGGGAGGACTTCGTGCCCGGAGCGGGCTCCAGTTCGTAGAGCGTCACGACCGGACCGGGGCAGGCCTGGACGATCTCGCCCCTGACGTTGAAATCCTCGAGCACGCCTTCGAGGAAGCCGGCATTCTGCTGCAGGACCTCGGTCGGGATGGCGGTCTCGACCGCCGGCGGCTCGCCGAGAATGTCGATGTCGGGCAGCTCGAAGTGCGCCGGCTGCGCGACGCGGACCTCCGCACGCTCCGGCACCGGTGCAGGCGCCGGGGCAGCGACGGCCTCCGGCACCGCCATTTCGGCCCGCGCCCGGCGCGTCACGACAACGCCGCGCGCCGGCCCGGCGGAAACCAGCTCGGTGACGGGGGCCGGCACGGGAAGCGGAGCCGGCGCGACAGGCGCGACCGCCACCTGAGCAGCCGGGCGCATCGCGACCGTCCGGGCATGCGGCGCCTCGGCCCTGCGGCTCGCACTGCGGGCCGGCGGCTTCGCGACGACAGGCGCAGCCGGCATGGCTGTCTGCTGGGGAATGACGGCGGGAACCTCGGCGTGGCGGTGCGCGGCGGCCGGGCGACCCGGCTCGTCCTCTGCGACCTCGGCGGCGACGACCTCCCAGAAGGCGTGATCCGAAATCAGGTCGAAGGGCGTCAGCGGCGCCGGTTCATGCGCCCCATCCGCCAAGGCCTCATCAACGACGACCTCGTCGACAGCGGCATGGCCGGACATCTCGACGAGGTCGTCGGACTCCATCGCATCGGCATCGAATTCATAGTCGCGCAGCGCTGCTTCGACCCCGGCACCGCGGGCCCAGACGCTCCCGATCAGGCGATCCGGCGTGCGCCAGAACCGGACCTGCGGCGGCTCGGGCGGCGGCGGCGCGGCGGGAACCTCGCCCGGCTTCACCAGCGCCAGCGGATTGGCGCGCGCCCTGACATAGACAGGCCCGCCGCGATCGGCCGGCAGCTCGCCCGGGTCGTCGGAAAACGCTTCCGCAGCAATCTCTTGCGTGGAGGTGTGAAGGCCGGAATGACGCATGAGAAACCGCGGAGGCTGGCGTAGAAGACAGGCTCCAAGGGGTATCGGCCCAGCGTTAAGACGCGATGAACAAGCGCGCCGAACGTACCCTCTGGTGCATGCCGTCAGCCCGGCGTGAAACGCGCGATCGCCGCCGCGACGGCGTCCGGAAACTCCTCGTGCAAGCTGAGCTTGCCCTGCGGGAGACGCACCGATTCGATGCCAGGCCTGTCCGAAAGAGCTTCCATTTCGGCGCGCGACTTCGGCGGCGTCTCGGCGCCGTAGACGACAAGCGTCGGGACAGCGGCCTCCCGCGCCAGCGCCAGGAAGGCCTCGCGGCTGGCAACGCAGTCGCGCCCGCCGGTGACGAAGCGCACCGAGGCATGGCGGGCGCCGGCCGCGCTGGTGACGGCGCGCTTGGCCGCCATGCGCTCCGGCGTCAGCCAGTCCGGATCGCTGTAGACGTGGCCGACGACCATCTTGCGGATCACGGGGCCGCTGAGGTTGAGGGCATAGAGCGCGGGCCCCAGAACCGGCGCGTCGACGGCAGCCCTCACCCGCGCGAACCATGGCCGCGTCCCACCCATCATCGTCGGGAACGGGCCGCGCCAGGTCGGCCCCACCAGCACCAGCCGGTCGACCGCGCCGGGATGGCGGGCAAGATGATCCAGTGCATAGGCAGCGGCATGGCCCGCCGCGACGAGCAGCGTGGGCCGCGGCACGATCTCCGTCAGCAGCCAGTCGAGGAAAGCCTGGAGCATGGCAGGTGTGTAGTCGAGGTTCGGACGCGGCCGGTCGCCGAAACCGGGCCAGTCGACCGCGATGACGCGGTGGCCGGGCGCAAGCCGCTCCATCAGCGGGTGCATCTCGCCGCGGGTCGAGATCGAGCTCAGCGCGGGCAGGAGCAGCACGCTCGGCCCTTCGCCCATCTCGTCGAGGCCGAGCGAGATGGTCTCACCACCCCAGGTCCAGCGCAGTTCACGCGTGATCATCGCCACCTCCCTGTCGGGGCCGGCCTAGTTCTCCCGCTGCGCCTCGGGGAAGCGGGCGCCGAAGGCCCCTTCCCGCTCG